>CBDDOY010000001.1:0-2121359 GCA_965232165.1 Spirochaetaceae bacterium
TCGTAAAAGGCAGCGCTCCCTGACAGTGCGGCTCAATCGTGTTGCCCAGGGAAGCTCTCCTATGATCGGATTTCAGGAGAACCACAGTTTCTCTGACACTTCCCATCTTCCCTTTTCCCGCAATTCATCTTATTGTCCCCGCATGACTATTCATGACAGCCGCTACAAACGTTTCCTCTCCAATCCGTCCATCGCCGGACAACTGCTGACACGCTTCGTCAAAGAGAACTTCGTAAAAGAACTGGATTTCTCATCCTTTGAACTCATGGACAAGCAGTTCGTTAACCGGAAACATAAAAAACACGAGTCCGACCTGTGCTACCGGGCACGCTGTAAAGGACGGAACGTCTACATCTACATCCTCATGGAGTTTCAATCCTCTGTTGATAACCGAATGGCGCTCCGCTTCCTGCAGTACATCATCGAACTCTATGAATGGCTGGAAAGGGACAGCGAGGGGAAGCTGCCCTCCGTGTTTCCCCTGCTCCTCTACAATGGCGAGGCGCCCTGGACGGCGGCAATCGACACAAGTGATTTGCTCAGGAATGACATCCCCGTTGAATACATTCCAAGATTTTGTTATCATCTTATAGCCGTCAACGAAATCGACGAGCCTGCACTGAAAAAGATGGAAACCATCATCGACGCGGCTCTCTATTTCGAGAGACATAGAAAAATCGAGGGAATTGACAGGGAAATAAAGAAGCTTCTAGACTTGTTTCAGGAGAAGGAACCACGGCTATGGAAGGAATTGGCCCTGTTCATCGGGGGAGTTTTTTCGGCCTTGAAGACTATCAATCCGGCCCTGGAAATAATAGAAACTACGGAGGCAGCGAATTCGATGATTCAAACGGCAATACGAGAACATGATGAAATGATCAGAAAGCAGGGAATAGAGCAGGGAATAGAGCAGGGAATAGAGCAGGGAATAGAGCAGGGAATAGAGCAGGGAATAGAGCAAGGGAGAGAGCAGGGGATAGAACAGGGAATGCAAAAAGGCAAAATGGAAATGGCCCGAGGACTCAAAGACTCCGGAGTTTCCATAGAAATCATCAGCAAGCATACCGGTCTGACACCCGAGGAGATTGATGCGCTTTGATGATCCCGTCTCTTCAAGGAATTTTCTTCCGATACTAAGCTTGGCAGTGTTTAGCTGAGTGTGTGTTTCTTCTAAACTGAAGTTTTCACCAAATCAATAAAACAACCCAAATGCCATACTTCACGATACCGGGGACATTGCAGTTTAACTCCCAGAATTTCAGCCATCTTCTGCTGATGGATTTTCGGCACGGTTAACCTCGTAAAAGGCAGCGCTCCCTGACAGTGCGGCTCAATCGTGTTGCCCAGGGAAGCTCTCCTATGATCGGATTTCAGGAGAACCACAGTTTCTCTGACACTTCCCATCTTCCCTTTTCCCGCAATTCATCTTATTGTCCCCGCATGACTATTCATGACAGCCGCTACAAACGTTTCCTCTCCAATCCGTCCATCGCCGGACAACTGCTGACACGCTTCGTCAAAGAGAACTTCGTAAAAGAACTGGATTTCTCATCCTTTGAACTCATGGACAAGCAGTTCGTTAACCGGAAACATAAAAAACACGAGTCCGACCTGTGCTACCGGGCACGCTGTAAAGGACGGAACGTCTACATCTACATCCTCATGGAGTTTCAATCCTCTGTTGATAACCGAATGGCGCTCCGCTTCCTGCAGTACATCATCGAACTCTATGAATGGCTGGAAAGGGACAGCGAGGGGAAGCTGCCCTCCGTGTTTCCCCTGCTCCTCTACAATGGCGAGGCGCCCTGGACGGCGGCAATCGACACAAGTGATTTGCTCAGGAATGACATCCCCGTTGAATACATTCCAAGATTTTGTTATCATCTTATAGCCGTCAACGAAATCGACGAGCCTGCACTGAAAAAGATGGAAACCATCATCGACGCGGCTCTCTATTTCGAGAGACATAGAAAAATCGAGGGAATTGACAGGGAAATAAAGAAGCTTCTAGACTTGTTTCAGGAGAAGGAACCACGGCTATGGAAGGAATTGGCCCTGTTCATCGGGGGAGTTTTTTCGGCCTTGAAGACTATCAATCCGGCCCTGGAAATAATAGAAACTACGGAGGCAGCGAATTCGATGATTCAAACGGCAATACGAGAACATGATGAAATGATCAGAAAGCAGGGAATAGAGCAGGGAATAGAGCAGGGAATAGAGCAGGGAATAGAGCAGGGGATAGAACAGGGAATAGAGCAAGGGAGAGAGCAGGGGATAGAACAGGGAATGCAAAAAGGCAAAATGGAAATGGCCCGAGGACTCAAAGACTCCGGAGTTTCCATAGAAATCATCAGCAAGCATACCGGTCTGACACCCGAGGAGATTGATGCGCTTTGATGATCCCGTCTCTTCAAGGAATTTTCTTCCGATACTAAGCTTGGCAGTGTTTAGCTGAGTGTGTGTTTCTTCTAAACTGAAGTTTTCACCAAATCAATAAAACAACCCAAATGCCATACTTCACGATACCGGGGACATTGCAGTTTAACTCCCAAAATTTCAGCCATCTTCTGCTGATGGATTTTCGGCACGGTTAACCTCGTAAAAGGCAGCGCTCCCTGACAGTGCGGCTCAATCGTGTTGCCCAGGGAAGCTCTCCTATGATCGGATTTCAGGAGAACCACAGTTTCTCTGACACTTCCCATCTTCCCTTTTCCCGCAATTCATCTTATTGTCCCCGCATGACTATTCATGACAGCCGCTACAAACGTTTCCTCTCCAATCCGTCCATCGCCGGACAACTGCTGACACGCTTCGTCAAAGAGAACTTCGTAAAAGAACTGGATTTCTCATCCTTTGAACTCATGGACAAGCAGTTCGTTAACCGGAAACATAAAAAACACGAGTCCGACCTGTGCTACCGGGCACGCTGTAAAGGACGGAACGTCTACATCTACATCCTCATGGAGTTTCAATCCTCTGTTGATAACCGAATGGCGCTCCGCTTCCTGCAGTACATCATCGAACTCTATGAATGGCTGGAAAGGGACAGCGAGGGGAAGCTGCCCTCCGTGTTTCCCCTGCTCCTCTACAATGGCGAGGCGCCCTGGACGGCGGCAATCGACACAAGTGATTTGCTCAGGAATGACATCCCCGTTGAATACATTCCAAGATTTTGTTATCATCTTATAGCCGTCAACGAAATCGACGAGCCTGCACTGAAAAAGATGGAAACCATCATCGACGCGGCTCTCTATTTCGAGAGACATAGAAAAATCGAGGGAATTGACAGGGAAATAAAGAAGCTTCTAGACTTGTTTCAGGAGAAGGAACCACGGCTATGGAAGGAATTGGCCCTGTTCATCGGGGGAGTTTTTTCGGCCTTGAAGACTATCAATCCGGCCCTGGAAATAATAGAAACTACGGAGGCAGCGAATTCGATGATTCAAACGGCAATACGAGAACATGATGAAATGATCAGAAAGCAGGGAATAGAGCAGGGAATAGAGCAGGGAATAGAGCAGGGAATAGAGCAGGGAATAGAGCAGGGAATAGAGCAGGGAATAGAGCAGGGAATAGAGCAAGGGAGAGAGCAGGGGATAGAACAGGGAATGCAAAAAGGCAAAATGGAAATGGCCCGAGGACTCAAAGACTCCGGAGTTTCCATAGAAATCATCAGCAAGCATACCGGTCTGACACCCGAGGAGATTGATGCGCTTTGATGATCCCGTCTCTTCAAGGAATTTTCTTCCGATACTAAGCTTGGCAGTGTTTAGCTGAGTGTGTGTTTCTTCTAAACTGAAGTTTTCACCAAATCAATAAAACAACTCAAATGTCATACTTCACGATACCGGGGACATTGCAGTTTAACTCCCAGAATTTCAGCCATCTTCTGCTGATGGATTTTCGGCACGGTTAACCTCGTAAAAGGCAGCGCTCCCTGACAGTGCGGCTCAATCGTGTTGCCCAGGGAAGCTCTCCTATGATCGGATTTCAGGAGAACCACAGTTTCTCTGACACTTCCCATCTTCCCTTTTCCCGCAATTCATCTTATTGTCCCCGCATGACTATTCATGACAGCCGCTACAAACGTTTCCTCTCCAATCCGTCCATCGCCGGACAACTGCTGACACGCTTCGTCAAAGAGAACTTCGTAAAAGAACTGGATTTCTCATCCTTTGAACTCATGGACAAGCAGTTCGTTAACCGGAAACATAAAAAACACGAGTCCGACCTGTGCTACCGGGCACGCTGTAAAGGACGGAACGTCTACATCTACATCCTCATGGAGTTTCAATCCTCTGTTGATAACCGAATGGCGCTCCGCTTCCTGCAGTACATCATCGAACTCTATGAATGGCTGGAAAGGGACAGCGAGGGGAAGCTGCCCTCCGTGTTTCCCCTGCTCCTCTACAATGGCGAGGCGCCCTGGACGGCGGCAATCGACACAAGTGATTTGCTCAGGAATGACATCCCCGTTGAATACATTCCAAGATTTTGTTATCATCTTATAGCCGTCAACGAAATCGACGAGCCTGCACTGAAAAAGATGGAAACCATCATCGACGCGGCTCTCTATTTCGAGAGACATAGAAAAATCGAGGGAATTGACAGGGAAATAAAGAAGCTTCTAGACTTGTTTCAGGAGAAGGAACCACGGCTATGGAAGGAATTGGCCCTGTTCATCGGGGGAGTTTTTTCGGCCTTGAAGACTATCAATCCGGCCCTGGAAATAATAGAAACTACGGAGGCAGCGAATTCGATGATTCAAACGGCAATACGAGAACATGATGAAATGATCAGAAAGCAGGGAATAGAGCAGGGAATAGAGCAGGGAATAGAGCAGGGAATAGAGCAGGGAATAGAGCAGGGAATAGAGCAGGGAATAGAGCAGGGAATAGAGCAGGGAATAGAGCAAGGGAGAGAGCAGGGGATAGAACAGGGAATGCAAAAAGGCAAAATGGAAATGGCCCGAGGACTCAAAGACTCCGGAGTTTCCATAGAAATCATCAGCAAGCATACCGGTCTGACACCCGAGGAGATTGATGCGCTTTGATGATCCCGTCTCTTCAAGGAATTTTCTTCCGATACTAAGCTTGGCAGTGTTTAGCTGAGTGTGTGTTTCTTCTAAACTGAAGTTTTCACCAAATCAATAAAGCAACCCAAATGCCATACTTCACGATACCGGGGACATTGCAGGGCACCTCTAAAAAACCCATTCCGTTTCCGGTTTGCTCTTTCCCCCCGCTACTGCGTTGCCAAAGAACTCACGTAACCCAGTTGCGCTTGAATTCTTGGCGCCTTGCATCGAAGAAAAATAGCTGCGCCAAATTCCAAGGGCGATTTCCGCAGAGATGCCTTCGGAAGGCTCCGACGAAACGGAATCCTTCAGGTGGTATGGAAATATCCTGTGGTCTTAGGTTAGGTTACTCAATGGGACATTTTGTGACAGGGGGGGGATCACTGTTAACCATCTGCCACCCCAATCCATCTGGCCATTCCATGCTCACTCGGCCCAATCGCCCTTCCCTGATGTCTTTGAGCAGAAGCTGACAGATTCTTGGATGATCGAGTTCACCGCCGGGCATCAGGCAGCCACGGTTACGTCCCACAACCTCCGTCAAGGAATGGGGCGGCTGCGGGATTTCTTTCAGTCCATACCGTGTGGCCAGTGCCTCCGGATAACGCCATGCCAAGTAAGAGAGGAGCCTTGCCGTAAGTTCCTCATCGGGTAGAATCGTTTCCTTGACGGCACCCAGGGCGGCGAGTATCAGCCCCGTTAGGGGATCCTCGAATTTATGCAGGAGAAGGCCGGGGGTATCGAATAATTCAAATCGGCTATTGATGGGGATACGCCGCAGATTGCGCGTCAGACCGGGAGCGGCGCCGGTTTCGGCCCTGTTCCTCCCGGATAATCCATTGATGATACTTGATTTGCCGACATTGGGTATGCCGGTAATAAGGGCTCTCACGGGTCGGCGAGAACGCCATGAAGCATCCCTAAAGAGATTAAGACAAGCCTTGGGGATGGCATCGAGTCCCCTAGCCTGCTTGCCGGACACACGCAGAGGTACGATCTGGCCATCCCTGTGGAACTGCGAAATCCAGAGCTTCGTCGCCTTCGTATCGGCTAGATCATCCTTATTCAGTAAAATTAACCGCTGCTTGGGCTGAGTGAGACTCCGTAATAACGGATTACTGCTTGAACGCGGCGCACGTGCGTCCAGCACTTCAATAACGACATCAATCAGCGGGAGGCTTCCCCTGATGAGACGCTTGGCCTTGGCCATGTGGCCGGGAAACCATTGTACGGCTGCCATGTCAGCCGAGAATATGACAGCCCTGGACGATGTCTCGGAGCTGCCGGGCCGTGGACTCAGCTTCCGCAGAATTGTCCCGCAGGGCGGTTTCCAAAGCGTCAAGGAGGTCATAATAACGATTCCATCCTTTGCGTTCCATCTGCCAGGTCTCTTCCAACAAGGCCGACTTATCGGCGCAATTGGACAGCCATTGTGGAATTCTCTTGTTGGCAAGGTCCAATATCTTCCTGCGCTCATCCAGAGTCTTATCGCTGAGCAAGCAGAGCGACAGGCGCAGCAGGGCGAGTGTCCTGGGGATTGGCGTGATGAAACATCCGGTAAACGGGTCAACGAGTTTCTTCGTTTTCTTTTCCCCCCAGGGCAGAAAATTCGCGTATGTGCTGAACACAAACAGACGGACAATATCCCCGATGTATGATCCGATCTTGCCGGCCTTCACCGTCGACTGGGCAAAGGCTTCTTTGTCATGCCGCATAATCAGCCCTGCCGCATGAGAATAACGCAGGACGGCGCCATGTGGCGCATCAAACAGAACCGATAGCAAATAGCCCTGATCCTCGGCCCGTCCAATGAAACTCGGGGTAAATGGCCGGTAGCGGCGCAGGGCATCAATGCGTATGCCGTTCGTGCCCCCGGTAACGTGTATTCGGTGAATGGCCGTGCTTATCCCGTCTAATTCTTCACTCGGCCCGTAGCGGGTCATCAGCTCGGCGCGGGTGGATAACGCCATGGGAATCTGCTTGTAGAATAAGAGATCATCGCCTTTCGGGTTCCCGTCCGGCCAGGGAATGTCCGGCGTGAACAATCCGGCGGCTATGTCCTTTTCATTTACCAATGCCCCGGCTATCATTCCAAGCTCGACATCCCGGCCTTCCGCATCCCGGCCCCTGGCGCCCCACAATGGGGTAGCAAGGTGTTCAAATGCACTCTTCCCCGTTTCGGCGCAGAGCAGCTCTTGCGGAAACACCTGATCAAGATCAATCTTGAACGTGGCCTTTATATTTGAATCAACCGCGACGGCCCAAAGGGCGGGCAGGGCCTTGAGGAACGAGTAATGCCGGCCATACTCCCCGTCTACGCCAATGGCCGCCGACATCACCCCGTCTTCTGATGTCTTCAGGCCGCTTGAGAGCGTCCTAAGGAACCCCCCGACGATGGACTGGGTGATGGCGTACACCTCCAGTCCATCGAAGCGGCCGTCATTGACTGATGCCAACTGCGCCCTTAGCCAGGGTAAGGCCCAGCGTTCGAGGCCTTCATGGGTAACGGAGATCGACAGGCAAACCTTGAGCCGGGCATCTGGGGAGACCGTACCCCTCTTCTTCTCGTAGGCCAGGGCCTGAGCCAATCCCGTCAAACCATAGACGACCTCATCATTCTCTGGGGCCGTGCCGATGGGGATGGGATGATCATACCAGTACTTCTGGGGCTGTGAGATCGCGGCTCTTGCCCCCCTCAGGATGTCTGCGATATCACCGCCAATATCTGTATCCGGCTGCCCCGCCGGCGGGGAATACAGGATGTTGGAAGTAAACAGTATCTGGCGAGGCACATCATCGACGGGATCGGCAGCGAGTTCACGGATATCAATGCGGCGGCTGGCCCTGAGAAGGTCAATCTGTCTCTTCGCATCGGAATCGAGATGAAGGGCTTCGGGAAAGAAGGCCCGCCACAGGGCGTGCAGAAGGGCTTCGTTTGTCGGCTGTTTGATGTCATCCTTGGGCTTCTCTGTGTTCTCATCTTCTAGGAGAAGCCGTTCGAGTCGGTTGAAGGCCGTCTTCCTGTCTTCTTTGAGGGTATCATATTCTTCGTGAAGCGCCTTGACGCCGCCGCGAAACACCTCCGGCAAACCGTCCCCGTTCCGGCGGCCGGCCAGGGTTTCCAGAAAATGTCGGCCTATGGCGGACACCTCATCCTCGGGGCCTCCCAGACTGTCCCAAACCCTGAACATACCTTCATAGAAATTCTGTGCTGCCTTATTCATCATAATCTCCTCATTTCAAAGGCTATACTAATCGCTGTACACAATAGATTGCCGAATGACAAGCGCAAGGGATTGCAGCGGAAATGCCGCCGGCGGCCCCGGCGATTGGCAATGAGCCGGTGAACAGGCCGCCGGATTAAGGCATTGGAGCGAAAAGCCCGGCCCGAAGGGTGCGCCCAAATACTGATTCTTGAAGTTGCGGCACACGAAGTATGCCCATCAATTCTTGAGTCTCTGAGCGACGGCCTCCCATGCCGGCACATCATAGCCGATGACAACCGTTCTGCCCTCTCTCAAAATTGGGGTTTTCAATAGCCCCTGCTCTTCGCGCAATTCTTCCATGGGATTGTATGCCTTCCATGCAAGCTGGCGTTTCTTCCACGCCCTGCTGTCCCGGTCTATGAGGTCATCCCATTCCCGGCCTAGGGCGATAGCCTGCAATTCACCATCACTCAAGGACCTTTTTGCCAGATTGACAAAGTGATAGGATATGCCCCGCTGCTCAAACCACAGGCGGCATTTCTTGGTGTTCCGACAACTCGCTGTACCTATGATCTGCATTATCTATAAGTCGCCCCTAAGAAAGATTATCTGCTTAGCCATTCCTTGACTATACCCGCCATCTGTTCAATCATCCAGGCGGCCTTATCCGGAGCCGGAGCATTCTTATACATGCGGAAGGCCTCGAAGTAGTCGGACTGTCGGTAGTAATGGTCTCCTAAACGGATAAGCCCATCGCTGTAGCCCACTGAGAGAAAGACCCTCTTGGCCATGTCAAAAGCCCCATCATTGAAAAACTGATTTCCCTTCCTGACTAGGGCGGCCTTGTCTGAGGGGTTGACCGAGACGGGCTCCGGCACGGTGATTTTGATGAAGCCTTTCTTGGGAATTTCGGCCACGGCTATATACTTCCCTTCGTAGACATGGTTTCCTCTCCGCCGTTTGCGGGCCTGCAGGCCAGAGAGAGGGCCAGTCCGGCGGCCTTGAAAAGAGCTTCGGCGGCATGGTGGGTATTCTCGGCATAACGGACCTGGAGATGGAGATTGATCCTGGCTGCAACGGCCATTCCCTGCCAGAACTCCTTGATAAGGGATGCATCGAATTCCCCCGCATGGGACTGCGGCCAGTCGGCATTGAACACCAGATAAGGCCGTCCGCCGAAATCGACAACGGCTTCGCTTAAGGCGTCATCCATGGGTATGACGGCCTGGCCATAACGGGCGATGCCCCCCGTTTTCAGACGATACTGATGCAGAGCTTCACCTATAACCAGGCCGGTATCCTCAACAAGGTGATGTGGGTCCACCTCTATATCGCCACTGGCCTCGACTTCCAGGCGGAACTTGCCGTGGAAGGCCATGGCGTTGAGCATGTGGTTAAAGAAAGGCAGGCCGGTTTGCAGCCGGCAAGGCTCTGCGGCACCCATGTCGAGGATAACCCGAATATCGGTTTCCTTAGTTGTCCGTCTCGTGTCTATCATCACTGCCCCCTGCTAGTTTATCGGTGAGTTGCTGAATTTCGTCATAGTTTAGTTTGAAATATGCCGGATTAGCTATGAGGCGCACCCTGATTTCCTCCATCGTGACGATGGGCTCCAGCCCGTTGGCGGTCAAGGTATGCCCGGTCTCCACCAGGTCGATGATGTAATCGGCCAGGCCGAGAGCGCAGGCAAGTTCCACACTGCCGCCGAGCCGGATGATCTTCACCGGTATCCCCCGCCGATGAAACCATTCCCGTGCCATGCGGACATAGCTTGTAGCCACTCTGACCATACCTCCAAAATGGTTTGGGGCCGGTGTGCCGACGGGGGCCGCTATGCAGAGCCTCGTCGCCCCGAAGGGAAAGGTGTGAAGCCTTGTAAACGCCTTCCCTGATTCGGCGACAACATCATCCCCTGCAATGCCAAGACCGGTGATGCCGTGGTGAACATACGTAGGAAGATCGGAGTTTTTCACCTTGACCGCCTCAAGATGTCCCTTTGAGTCGACTGCCGAGAGTCGGCGCGAGGCAAACACTATGTCCATGCCCCTGTTACCCAGATACTCCAGAACATCGTCAAGCAGCCGGCCCTTGGGGACGGCCAGGCGCAGGGACTTCCTCATGACAGAGCCACTTTTTCACCCCGGCCCCGGCGGGCCGCCGCATCGATGTAACGTTGCGTGAAGTCCTTGCCCTCGGCCCTGGCCACGGTCATTTCCGCTGGGGGAACGGCGCAGTATTCGCTTAAGGATTCGACTTTCCGTGTTAATAGGCTGAAACCCGCGGCCGGCAGGTTCAGGCCAAAAGCGCCCAAGAGCGTATCATAGCGGCCCCCGGCGGCAACCGCGGCCGAGACTCCCTCTACATAAACCTTCACCGTGAATCCCGTGTAATAGGGCTGTTCGCCGTATTCGGAAAGGTCGATGCGAATGCAGTCCATCTGACTGTTTCGGGCCAGGACTTTGCTCATATTCACCAAATCTCCGGCGGCATCGGCTAATCTCTTCCTCATGCCGCCATCCCCGCAGTCTGCAATAAGTTCTTCATGGGAAGACTCAAACTCTCCGGGTGTGCCGAGAAAGAGCAAAAGCCGGGCCAGTGATTCTGAATCCGGCAGATGTGCATCTTGAAGAAGGCGGCTCAGGGAGTGAAAATCCCTCAGGGTGAGGAGCCTGCCGACGGCGGATATATCGGCCCGATTGGCCGTCACGGCGTCAATCAGCCTCCGCGATCCGATGTGCATGCGCCATTTGGGCAATTTCATCGCCGTCAAGAGGTTTTGCAGAAGCATCAGCACCTCCATATCTCCCGCAAGCCCCTCAATGCCAATGAGTTCCGCCCCGGTCTGGAAGAATTCATCGCTGGAAATATCCTCTTCTTCCTGATGCCGAATGATGCTGTCGGCATAGTAAACCCGCGCAGAGCCTCCCTTATCCTTCAAAACCAGTCCCATCTGCTTGGCCAGAAACAGGGTGATATCAGACCTAAGCATCAATAATTCCCCATCCCTATCGGGGAAGCGGTAACTCTGCTGTAACTGGGCATGATCGAGCAAAGACCTATAAGTTTCGTAATAGTCAAACACCGGTGTGAGCACGGGATGATAGCCCCACGAGGCGAAGAAATCCTCGGTCATCCGGAGGAGCTTGCGGTGGCGATAGGCTTCTTCAAGATAAACGCCTTCAGTGCCCTGGGGGGTGCGAAGCCGTCTTCCATCATCTGATTTCATCGTCTTATTATGCCGCCCTAAATGGTGATGGTCTAGCGGTTTGCCCAGTCGAGTATGCCGGCGGTCAGCATACCCGCATCCTGCTCCCGAAGCTCAGCCGATCTTAGGGCCCAGGCATTATTCTTAAAGTGAAGATTGCGCACTTCAACCAATACAGCCGCATCGGCCGGATTGTCTCTGAGCACCCGGAGATTCTGCCGCTTGATGAAAGAACCGGCCCCCATATGTTCGGCCATCACCCCTGCGAACGCCTTGGAACGATTAAGTTCGCCATCGCCATTCCCATCGTAGAGAACGGCTGATCCCTTAGGCAGATCCGCCGAGTTATCGGCATGAATGCTCACAAACAGAGTGCCTTTGGCCTTTCTCGACGGGGGTGTGTTCGTAATGGATTTCGCCGTGACAGTCTTTCGAAGATCGAGTCCATCGATGGTTCCCACAGGGCGCCATCGAAGACTGCTGTTATGATCTTTGTCGGCATATACCTCATTTTTGCGATTCACGAAAGACATCCTGGCGCCCTTTCCATCCCTGATATGATGATCAGGGGCCAGGATGGTGAGGTCTGCCGATGCCCCATGGCTAAGCAGTCTGCGGAAGACTCGAAGAGCGACATCATACACGTATTCATCTTCCGTCACAACGACCCTTTCGCCCCTTCCATCCTCCACAGACACGATGGTTCCAGGATCCAATCCTCCATGTCCGGGATCAATCACAACATGCAGGCCCTCCAATTTACGGCTCTGCCTAGATTGCTTCATGGCAAGAGCATAGAATACCTCCATAACATTGAGAGCCCGTCTATAATCGACGGCGGCCGATACCCTGGCCCCCTCCCAATAGGTGATATTGGGCTGGCTGGATTTCTGCGGTTTCGAATAAAAATACTCCCCAAACTCCGGCAGTTTGGGCATCGAGGCAGCCTGTGCACGCACCGCTGCCAGGGCGACAGCGGGTTTTGGGGCATCAGATTCCGTAATCGATATGGGATTTGAAATGAATGGGTAAAGTTTTAATACCTGACCGGGATGAATGATCTGGCCTTCCTGAAGACCATTCCACTCACGCAGATCGGCCATGGCCAGGTCATAAGACTTGGCTATATGCCACAGGGAATCCCCCTGACTCACCCTGTAGCCCTCCGGACGGGCGGGGACAACTTTTAGAAGCTGACCGGGATAAATCACATCCTCCTCCAGGCCATTGTAAGCCTTGAGTCGGGATCGAGTGACAGCGTAGCGCTCAGCAATGGCCAAAATAGTGTCGCCGGGAACTACCCTATGATGCCCCCGAGGAACGGGCGGCGGAATCTTCAATACCTGACCAATGCCGATATCCCCCGAAATGAGATTGTTGACGGCCATGATTGTACGCTGTGCGATGCCGAAGAGAATGGCCAGGTCAGACAGAGTATCTCCCGGCTGAACAACAATTTCACTCTCGCCGCCAACCGGAATTTCCAACTCATCCCCCCGCCTTATGGTTTCGCCTGTTAAGCCGTTCACACGGCGAATTAATTCAATCGATACATTGTATTTCTGCGAAAGACTGTAGAGGGTGTCGGCTGAACTGACGGTGTGGCTCAAAGACATCAGGGGGAATGTCCATGTGGCCAGAAAAATCAGAAGCGGCAGTCTTTTTGCGGGATACGACACCAAATCCTCCCAATCGTTATGTGTCGTTCTCTATATCGATAGATTCCGGGCAGTTTCTAAGGAAAATAATTGGGGCGTCTCTCAGACAATTAGGGGTGGGTCATAGAGAAAGTGTGCCGCCTTACTCCTAAATGCCGTAATTTTCAAAAACAGTATTTGGGCGCAACCCTTCGGGTCGGGCTTTTCGCTCCAATGCCTTAATCTGGCGGCCTGTTCACCGGCTCATTGCCAATCGCCGGGGCCGCCAGCGGCATTTCCGCTGCAATCCCTTGCGCTTTTCATGCGGCAGTTTATTTGTTATACAGCCCACTGTTAACGAGGCAATATATCAGCGGCACAGAAGACAGAAAAGATGTACCCCATATAATGAAATCACAGGAGGCCCGAACAACACCGCCGGAAGCCGAGAGGCGATGCCAATCAGTAATGCTGTATGAAGAAGGAATGAAAACGAATCAGATCGCCCATTGCAGGAGCAGTCCGCCAAACAGTCGATATCGATAAAGGGATGAAGAGGTCTGGAGGGCGCCATCAAGCCCTTAGAGACCTCTGCTCCCATGCAGAACCCTCAAAGAGCGTATTCAGCATACACTATCCTGCTCACAGACGGCCGGATATTCCTGCGCTTCATTATAGGAGCGTCTTCCGGATTTCTCCAGGCTGCCGTTACCGAGAGGAAGACAGGCGTTTCGTTGCTGACAGTCAGTTGAAAATTGAAAGGGAAAGGCGGATTGTCTCCCACGAAGATATCCGCTTCCTGGCCCGATGATGCCATCTCGAAGGGCTGAGAAGCCGAGTGCAGGGTGAAGGGGGAATCGGCGTGAATTCTTAAACTTATATGCTGAGGCCGTCCTTTTCCGGCTATTGCAATATTGATGGTGCGGTTGTCAAGAAATTCCTGATTCTCGGAAGATACTTCTAATGGTGATTGGTTCATGAGGGTGCGGACTCTCGATTGCCGACTCAAATTTTCAAATGAATACAGACTGCCGTCGATGATGAGTTCAGTATCACCAATGGGCCCGGGACTGTCGAATTCCAGCCATCTTTCATGATTGACCAGGTCAATCTTATCCCTGATTTCGATAGGCTGAGGATGATTTTCATCGAATGGCGAAAGCCTTGGCAGCCATGCCAGTGTAATGACGGCGGTTGCATTCATAATAAGTGTCAGAGCATAGAAGACGGCATTATGAGATATTTCCTCATAGTGGGAATGCCAAAAATTGAGACATGCCAAGGCTAGAATGATCGGCAGCAACGCAAGGGTGTTGAACAGGTTGCCGGTTATTCGGTCCATGAGCAGGAAATCAACGATAGGCATATAGGGTCTTGTAAGCACAACGGCAAGAATTAAGATGTAAGGAATCGCCGCAAGGAAGAGGAAGAATATCTTGAACTTGAAATTTCTGATTATAGTGAAAAGCGACAGGGCACAGGAAGCCCAAAGTGAGTAGGATGCCAATGTGATGTCAAGCGGTATGATTACCAAAGTAAGCAGGTATGAGGTCATGACTGCCGCATAGGAATAGAAATGCGGTGTCCTCGGCAAGGGAATGCCATGAGAAAACAGGATGAAATTCATCGAAAAGGCACCGATGAAGATGAACTTGAAAAAGAGAAACGTTCCCGGTGAATATATCCACAGGGAGGGGAAATCTTTCAATCGCAATATCTCTTCAACGAGCAAGGTCCCCAAAACGAAATAGAGGAAGACGAGAAAAAACAGCAGCGGCCAGTTCCACCAATGTTTTGACACCCTCTTGAAGTTCAAATAAACAGACCGATATTGGAGGAGTATCGATACAGCTAGAATTGAAATGATTCCTAAGAAGATGATGACGAACGGGAGTTCCCGGATGAACAGGGGTTTCATCCTCTCAAATGGATGGGCATAGATGTATATGCTCTCCTGACTTCTGTCATTTCTTGTTACGAGGCGATCGATGTCCAGAAGAACTCGTACAAAGCGGCTGATGGAGATTGCCGCATCGTCTTTGCCGCCGCTGCCCCTGCCCTGGAAGGCAATGGCCGGCAGACCTTCTTCCAGCCACCGGGAGAAGCTCCCCATGTCGCCTTGAAGCCCGAGGTTGGCCACATGAATATCTGCACCCTCGAACCGATGGGGAATTGAACCGGAAACAACGGAATTCATGAGAGCCTTGGTAAACCAATAAGGGGCGACAACACCATTACCTCCTATTTTTATCTCCCAGGTTTTCGGCATTGTTTCGGCCGCAATGTATATGGCGAAGGCCTCCGAATCCGGTTGGACGGCATCAATGGCATAGCGGCTGCCATAGGGGTGGAATGCTGTGTTTCCCCGTTCGCCGCCGAGAAAAAACAGGGTAATCGAATGTCTCGGCGATGAAATGATGAGGTTTTCGGCAACTTCAAGAAGCAGTGCCGTGGAGAAGGCTCCCTGCTCCATGGGGGAGGCCAATATGTACCGCTCATCCGATGCTCCTGGAATGGTGGCCTCGATTATTTCAGAATATGAATGGCCGCGTCGCTGGGTGTCCAGGCGATGCCGCTTATAATGGATATCAAGGGCATCAAGCCGTCCGGCGACAGCATCGAATGCCATCTGTTCCTCCGCTGACCCCTCATTCCTAGCGCCATAACCTAGGAGTTCATTGTAAAAGCCGAGAAGGCGGTCCGTATCTGCATACACCGCAGCAGAGCACGTGAAGAATAACAGCATTGCCAGTCTTTGAATCATCAGTTTAATCCAGGACGACAATTCCCATGTCGTCAAGAAGCTTCCTGTAATAATAATCATATGTTATTGTAAAGGCTATGGATATTCTTGCAGCTATAAGAGAGAGGTTTACCACTCAAAGTTTCGACGGTCGTCCCATTGATTCCGATGTACTTGACAGGATTCTCGAGGCGGGAAGGCTGGCCCCATCGGCAAAAAACCGACAAACCTGGCGGTTCATAGCCATAAAAAAACCAGAAATCAAACAAGTGCTGAGCAATGCCTGTTTCGGTGATGCGCGCATCCTGAAATCTGGCTGTATCATCGCCGCCTGCACCACAAATATTCAATACATCATGCCTAATGGACAACCCAGTTATCCATTAGACATAGCGTTTGCGGTGTCCTACATGGACCTCCAGGCAACACATGAAGGGCTGGCCACTGCCATAGTGAGTTCCTATGACGAGCAGGCTGTCAAGTCCCTGCTGACAACACCATACTCCATGAGAGTCGTGCTTATGCTTGCCGTAGGGCATTCATCGGAAAAGAAGGCATTCAAGAAACGCTTCCCATCGGATAGGTTGATAAGCTACGATCATTGGTAGGCTATGCTCTCATTCTGCCAATGCAGCAGCGGTGAAATAAATTGAGCCAGAAGATTTCCTAGAAATTTGTATATTTTGACTCCAGGGGGTTATATGCGTCGGTATTCGGCAGGTATTTTGTTGACAGTTCTATGCAGTTTTCTTGCAACGGGTATTATGTATGGCCAAGAGGTGGACGACAATGCCCTTCTTATCGAAGTATTAGAGGGGTATCAGAACCTCATTGCCGAAGAACCTGACGGAAATGAAGAGAGCGTCATCACCATCGCCTGGTCAATAGTAGCCCAGGCGATTCAAAATGGACATTTGCGGTTCACCATTAATCCTGATTCCAAGGGATTATTGCATGGGGCGCGGTTCAGCGCGGTTCCGGACAAGAAAGTGACTCATGTCATCGTCTCACAGGACTTATTGAGCTATTGGTCTGAATCCCCGGCTACGGTGTACGGCGTAATCGCCGCAGCCTTTCAGGAAGCGATGACTTTCTTTCTCGATCCGCCGTCATGGGGGGCCGCCCGCCTTGACCTCATGGAGATACTTCTTATAAAGATGGGAAATTATGCCGCCCATGCTGAACTCATCCAGAAATGGCTTCTCCCTCAGGGCTACATGCTCAGTGCCTACGACACATATATCCTCGACAGCTATGAACAAGATGATCTGTCGAGTGTTCTGCTGTTTCTGGACCGGTTTTCCCTGCCGGTGCTTCAGGGACTTTACCAGGTTAGGCTGGCTTTCGAGGAGAGCAATGACAGTAAGGCATTACGGGCATCCCTGCTGGAATTCGGGGAGAAACTGCTTGAATCAAGAAACGAAGTCTCAGACGATGATGACACAGTATTCCCCTTGGCCGTTGCCGTTCATAGCTGGCTGGAATTCACCCCGACAATCATCGCCCGCATACACAATAAGGACAGGCCCGAAAATCCCCTTACGCTCGATCAAATTTTAAACAGGGAAAAAGAATATGCCGATTTACGGCGCAGTCTTGAAAACAGCCGCATCAAAGATTTTCCCATAATAGAACGCGTAGCCAAGGAAGTGAACGACAACTTCGGCTCATCTTTGAATTAACGGGCATCTTAGAAAACTCGTCCCATCCTAGTCAGTCCTTCCTCCAAAGTTTTCCTGGGGCAGGCAATATTCATCCGCATATAGCCTTGACCGCACTTCCCAAACTGGGAACCGCGGCTCAATAGAACACCTTGGCTTAGAAGCCCTTTCCATAAGGACTTCTCGTCGATGCTCAGAAAAGACATATCCAGCCAGGCGAGGAAGGTGGCTTCCAGAGGAGCAATGCCCACTGCGGTCTGTTTCTCTGACATGAACTCATGCAGCCGCCGATAATTCTTTCCAATATAACCAATCAATGAATCGAGCCAAGAATCGCCTTCCCGCCATGCAGCCTCCGCGGCCGCATACACTAAAGGGTTGGCCGCACCCGCTTCCAGCCCCAACTTCTCGATGACAGACTTAATTTCCGTGCGAAAGCCCTCGTGAGGAATCACGGCCCATGAATTATTGAGGCCTGGGATATTGAATGTCTTTGATGGCGAAATCAGACTAAGGGATCGCGGCAGTCTTGTCTTCGGCAAGGTGAGCCATGGATGATGAATGAAGCCCGGTTGAATTAAATCGGCATGTATCTCGTCACTGAGAACCGTCACACCCTTTTCCCTGCACAGATCGGCCAGGGCGAGTAATTCCTCCCATGTCCACACCCTCCCAACTGGATTATGGGGACTGCAGAAGATGAGAGTCTTGGCGCCGCTTTCATCCAGGATCCGTTCAAGACCATGGAGATCCATGCCCCAACGGCCGTTTTTTCCCTTAACCAAGGGGTTTCCCACAATTCGTCGCATGTTGCGCTCCGCGGCCTGGCGGAAGGGGCTGTAAACCGGTTCCTGTATAACCACTGCGTCACCGATTTTCGTGAAAAACTGAACAAAGATGTAGATAAAGGAAACTATGCCTGGCACCTCAAGAACATCGGCCTGAGCGACTGACCACCGATGACGCCTGATAAGCCAGCCAAGTAATGCGTCTATCAGGGATTCAGGGCAGCCGGTATAGCCAAAAATGCCGTGAGCGACACGGCTGCGGAGGGCCGCCAATACGGGTGGCGGCGCCTCAAAGTCCATGTCTGCTATCCAAAAAGGCAGCATATCTTCCCTTTTCCTGACAGACCATGGACCATCCCACTTAAGGCAGGAGGTGCCGCGCCGGTCGATTGAGCTGTCAAACATGCTGTATGCTATTCCCTGCCGGTCTGAATTGCAGGGGGGGAGGGGCGGCCAACGGGAGTGAAAGCACCCTTGGTGTCGAGACTAATCCCCCAGAACAAATATATGGGAAGCATTCCAATCAATTGTGAGAGTATTCCTATTTTATTTTTCCAACGCGCTGCAACATCGGGAATGAAAAAAGTTTTCGGAGGGAAACGGAGAAAATTCGGGGAATATTGCAAGCTGAGCAATTTCCCTTTCATTCCTTGTTATACGAAGGTAAGCGTAACGTTATGATGCGAAAGCGTAGTGGTGTGAGTTCAAAAACTATTTCTCGTGCTTACTCATTATGACAGGTCCCTCAATTCTTATGGGCACCTCTAAAAAACAGCTTTAGGAAATTGACGAAGAAATTTTTGTCGATACAAGGCGGCAAAAGCTCAAGCGCAGCTTAAGCTACGTGAGTATTTTGACAACGCAGTAGCGGCGGAAAAGATCGAGTCAAGAACTAAATGGGTTTTTTAGAGGTGCCCGTATAAATTTGACTTCAGTTTTGAGAGAAGAACCCCACTGTATTCCCTTCGGAATCGGAAATCAGGCAGAAATATCCAAAACCCTCAACAGGGGTTTTAGGTAAGAGAATCTTACCTCCAGCCCCTTCAACACGACTTAATTCTGAACAGTCTTCTGAATCAAAATATATTATTGTACCAGAGCTATTTGGCTGTCCCATGTCACTTCTTACAAGAGCGCCGGCAGCATTAGGTGCATCGTCCGTCCAAGGGAATGCCCACATTTCCATTCCAAGTTCTTCTGGGACAGGCATTTTATTCAAATCTTTGCCTAAGATAGTTTTATAAAACTTCTTTGCACGATCCATGTCTGTAACATATATCTCAAACCATGAAACCATATTTTTCATATTATTTATCCCCACTATGAATTAGAAGTTAAAATCACTATATAATTTTCTATTGTTAAATCAAATCGTTCTCTTCATCGAATCGGGATAAAATACAATATCCCTCCCCCCCTCTATAAATAAAGAAGAAATCAGATTCATTCCCCATTGCAAGTCTATCATTCCTTATTTTTCGCCAGAAAAATATTTTTTGTACCGCGTATAACATCTCTGTATAAAAACCATAGGGATTTCGGATCATTTTCCTGTCAGCCGAGAAAGAAGTTTGCCAAGAACACTAAACTCTCTAAAACCTTTATCTTCCCTATATTTTTTATACTATGCCGGGCTCAGTTATTCATTACTTGCGCCTGTGCCCATATGCATAGTAGTTACTAACTTTCAGAAAATAGTTTCCATCATAAAAGATGCCAATTCGCTTTAATTTGTTGTTTTTGTCTGTACTCATTGCCTTAATTTAATTTGATCTGATCTCAATTAAGGGCACCTCTAAAAACCCATTCCGTTTCCGGCCTGCTCTTTTCCCCTGCTGCTGTGCGCTGTTGCTCGCAAATACTTCAACTTTACTTTTTTAACACTCCATCAATTTCAATGGCATTAGTTACAACTTCTGTTAAATTTATTATTCTTGGCCCATCATCAGTATTAATTTAACTTCCTTAGATTTATCTAAATATTTCCTTGATTCTTCAATCTTACCTTGTAAAAACGAATAATACGCAAACGATATATTAGCGTATTTTCGCAACCTATTTATTGACTCAACTTTTTTTCATCCGTTTCATTGGCACGGGCTTCAAAAAGCTGATTCGTTACATCAACTAATTCATCTGTTATTTTGTCAATATCTGTATTTTGATCCAATAGTTTTTTCAAATATTTATCCGGTCCAATTCCATCTCCATGAACGACTAATGGACTGCAAAGATTTGGATATGATACACCTTGATAAAATATTTTGTCTTTATTGATTTCTAAAAACATTACACCCACCCAACGGGCTGGAATTTCTCTTATAAAATAATTTCTATCCAATTCTAGCTTATAATAACTTCTCAAATTTTCATCTGTAATGCTGGAAATTGGAATGTTTGTCTCAATTTGATACATGAAAGCACCATCCTTACTTGTATAGGGTGTTATAAAAAAATATGCATCCTGATCTTTTCTTAAATTGGGAATAATGATTTCTTTCATGCTATCTGTATCAGGGAAATTTGTGACAAACATTTCCAGAAAAGATATTTTACTTTCATTATCCAGATCATTTATTATTTGCAATTCACTCATAAATGAGGCCGCAGCTAAAATCATAGAATATCTTGAGGGTTCAAAATCAGATTTTTGATAATCAGAATTTACAATAAAAAAATCTTTCATTATTTTACCTTCTGTATTTACCAATTCATAAGTTCTTCTTGGTTCCTCCCTCTTGTTATTTGAGAGAGTTAAACAACCAGACAGTAAAAATGACACAACATCAATAACTAATAATTTTTTCATGGTTTCTCCTTGTTTTTCTGCTGGAAATTACAAGCCCGGAAACCGTGTATACTTATTGTTCTTATACTGCCATATTGGAGAAATAAAAGCAATTGTTTATGTTTTTTTTATCATATCTACTCCTTTTAGCCAAAAAAATTCTTCAATTGGATTTTTATCTTATCAATAGCTTCGGATTATGTCAAGTTAGCGCATTGTCTCATAAATAGGGCTTGCTTAAAAAGTCATCACGCCACCTTCTTCCTACGGATTTTATAGGTTTCCTTAATCGCGCTTATCTCATCTTCTGCCATTTTATCCAAGTTCATAACAATGGCCGTGATTTGTATCTCACATTCACTGGTAACTGCCAACTTCGCTTTTATCTTACCCATCCCATATCGTCTTTTACCAACACCGAATCGTCCTTCTATTGCAATTCGATCAACATAATCCTGATTTCTTATTTTCTTTTCCCGCAACAGCTCCTTACGATTTTTGTCGGTTTCCTTTTTGGGGCGTCCAAGTGGTTTTCCCGATAACCGGCAATGGTATGTATCACGACATAAGTTCCGGTTATCCCTTATAAGATAAATCTTGTCCGCATGAACCGACTCGGGATAACAGCCATATCTTTTCTTATACAATTCTATCTGAGTCTTAACCCAAGTTCACCAAAATACACCTGCTAAATATTTTTTTAACGACCAAGAAAACGAATTACTTCAAAAAAAGGCTTAAATATTTCCCAAAACCTCATAAATACCATAGAATATTTAGGGATTCCGCTTTTTGGGGACCTCAAATCACCTCAAATCAAAATGTAGTGCCTAACACTTTATTTTTCGCTTGCCTCTTTTGTGGCTGTGGTGTATCTTAGTGGTATGTATATAAGATCAATAAAAGTTGCCAACGGTAAAACGAAAAAACAGTACACCTACCTCAATCTTGTAGAAAATATCCGCACTGATAAAGGCCCCCGACAGCGGATTATTCTCAACCTTGGGAAACTGGATATTGATTCTTCTCAATACAAAGCTCTGGCAAGAAGAATTGAAAATATTCTTTCAGGAAACAGAGAATTATTCGACTTGGATGAAGACATTGAGAAAATCGCACAGCAGGTATCAGACCGCATTTTCACCAAGCGGGCAAAAGACGCACAACTAAAAGCTCAAGCGCAAGCCAATTTTGTAGCGGTCGATGTTAACAGCCTTGAAACAAAGAAAGTCAGAAGCCTAGGCCCTGAGTACGTCTGTCATCAGCAATGGAAAGAGTTGGAAATGGACAGAGTTCTAAGGAAATGCGGTGTGCCTAAGGGAACGATCCCCTTACTTGAAGCTCTAATCGTCGGTAGAATGATCAAACCAGCCAGCGAGCGATTTACCAGGCAGTGGGCGGAAAAACATTCTGCTCTTTTTGAGCTGTGCGGCTTACCCCATTCGTCCTCCCTGAATGCGTACTACAGGGCTGCCGATGTTCTCTACCGCTGTAAGGACGAGCTGGAGAAGCATTTGGCTTGTAAAGAACAAGATTTATTCTCCCTCGACGAAAGCATTGTACTTTACGATTTAACGAACACCTACTTTGAGGGTCAGTGCAAAAAGAACCCAAAGGCATCTTATGGTCGCTCGAAAGAAAAGCGCAGTGACTGCAAATTGGCTACCCTGGGGTTGGTTGTCGATGCGGATGGATTTCCCAAGTATAGCAAGTTCCATCCGGGGAACCAGTGCGAATCCAGGACTTTTCAGGCCACGATTTTAGATTTGGAAGCCAACGCGGGCCTAAAAGTCGGGGCAACTGTCGTAATGGATGCCGGGATTGCCACAAAAGAGAATATCGAATGGCTTAAAAAGCGAAAATGTACCTACCTTGTGGTTCACAGAGGGAAAAGTCCTTTGGAGCTTGAGCCATCGCAAGAGATGAATCTGGTCATGGAGGACAAGAAAACAGGTGCCAAGATTGAAGTATTCGGAAAAACAATCTCGGATGAGCATTGGGTTCTGGTAAAGAGCGAGCACAAACGTCTTAAAGAAGAGGCCATGGCTATGCGTACCGAAACCGTCCTCCTTGAAAGACTTCAATATCTTCGTGACGGATTAAACAAGAAAAACCGCATGAAACTGTATTCTTCGGTTCTTCAGAGCATTGGCAGGCTTAAGGAAAAATATCCAAAGGCTGCAAAACTTTATGAAATATCAGTTATTCCTGGGGAGCCTGCCAAGCGGACAGGAAAGTTGAATGCGATTGACATTAAATGGGAGAAGAAAACTCAGACAGGAAACAGTGAAGGAACTTATACCCTTAGAACCAATCGAAAAGATTTGGATGACAAAAATATTTGGGAGCTCTATATAATGCTTGGCCGTATTGAAAACTCATTTAGAGACATGAAGTCTCATCTTGGCTTTCGGCCTAACTTTCATCAACTGGAGGAGAGAGTGCAGTCGCATATGTTTATATCAGTCCTTGCGTATCACCTGATGCATGCGACTGAATGTAAATTACGAAAAGGGGGAGATACACGGAGTTGG
The DNA here is from genome assembly GCA_965232165.1 of Spirochaetaceae bacterium. Classification (GTDB taxonomy): domain Bacteria; phylum Spirochaetota; class Spirochaetia; order DSM-2461; family DSM-2461; genus UBA2779. The sequence goes on from CBDDOY010000001.1 coordinate 23,640, forward strand.
AAGACCATAAAAGAAGTTCTTTCTACCCACCAGAGGATAACCATAGAGTACATTTCCAAGACTGAAGAGGGAGTGCTGATGAATAATGAAGTGAGACTCGACTCCCGACAGGAACTAGAACATCAGAAGATTTATGCGATGCTTGGGTTGTCGGGAAAGGCGTTGAACCGTCGGATGACGACTCACCAAATCCGTAGTGTAAATAAAAAATAGTAACTCCATTTATTATAAGGAATTACGTTTTTTAGTGGTGAACTTGGGTTAAGTTCCGACGATTCATTGTAATTGTCCCATGAGAGTCGATCTATGAAGCAGAATCCATCAATCAGACTTACAGAAATCTTAGCGCCGAATTCTACGGGAGTTCCCGCTTTGCCTCTTACAATTGGCCTCACATGAGGCTGATTTATGCTGACTATACGATTATCACACCTTTGAAGATGGTTGTTCGAGTTATTGTCAATAGTTGTGGATGAGAAAATTTCAAATCCTTCATTTTTTTCACGCGGCCTCTTCCTTGAAGACTCCATCTTTACAAAACACACCCTCAATAACCCTGGGGATTAGCTTGTATCCACGTAGCTTTCGCCAGTTCTTTTCAGCCTCCAGGCAGAGCTTCCAAACCATACTTAATGTTGCCACCCTTGAACCACAGCCCCTGGTTCTCTTCGTTCTAAGGCGGACAGTAGCAAAGGTTGACTCAATCGGGTTGGTCGTCCTGATGTGAGTCCAGTGCATCGCCGGAAATTTGTAGAACGTGAACAGCTTCTCCCTGTCCTTTTCCAGACACTGGGTGGCCCTGGGGTATTTAGCCTGAAAGGAATCAATGAATAAGTCATAGGCTTTAAGAGCATTCTGCTCGGTATCTGCCATATACATTTCATGAATCATTGACTTGGCCTTGCCCTGGATATTCCTGGGCATTTTGTTTAACACATTCGCTGTCTTGTGCACCCAGCAACGCTGTTTTTTTGTTTCGGGAAAGATTTCATCCAGGGCATTCCAGAAACCCAGCGCACCATCCCCAATGGCCAGCCTGGGGGCGGTGGTGAGACCCCGGGCTTTCAGTTGGAGCAGTATCTCCCTCCAGCTTTGTGAGCTTTCCCTGTATCCGTCACTGACGGCTAGAAGTTCCTTCTTCCCATCCTTGTCAGCTCCCATGATTACAAGAATGCAGCTCCTTTGATCATCAAGCCTTACATTGAAGTAGATGCCGTCCACCCAGATGTAGGCGTATTCCTTAGCTTTCAAATCACGTTTCTCCCACTGAAGAAACTCATCTTCCCAGAACCTTTTCAAGCGGACTATGTTCGTCGCCGACAGTCCGGCAATACCTTCACCCAGAATCGAGGCAAGAGCTGTCTGGAAAGCAGATGTGGACACACCGCTGAGGTACAGCGCCGGAACAAGGTTGTCGATACTGGGAGTTCTGCGCATATAGGTTGGCAGTATGGCACTGGTGAAGCGATCCTCTCGCTTGCTCTTTAATTTCCTGTCATCCACTCTTGGAACCTTGATTTGCATTTGACCAGCCCCTGTCACAATTTTTCGTTGGGCGTGGTAACCATTGCGTACAACCTTGCGCTGATTATTCTGATCACGCTCATGTTTATGGGCATTGATGTAGTCTTCCACTTCTAACTCCAGGGCATGAATAAGCATCTTTCTGGCTCCCTCTCGCAAAACCTGATCCAAAACCGATTCTGTTTCGCTTTTCAGCACTTCCGAATCATTTCCGTTTGTTGTAAACTCTTCCATAGAGCATCTCCTTTCTGTTTGGCTTTATTACCAATTATTTTACAGAAGGATTTGCTCTTTTTTTACCCCATCCACAACTTTTGATTATATCTCTGGTTGTTCCACATTTCGTGCTGTCGGTTATAGAGTTCTTCAATAACATGGAGCTGACGCCATACGTCGGGACTGATTTTATCGTGTTCGGCATAACCCAGAAGACATTTGATGTACTTCAGATCTCGCTTAAGGTACTGCAGCTGCTTCCTGACGGCACTTCGTCCTGCCTTCATCCCCGGTTTCCGTTTCTTGACATATTCAAGAAAATCCCGATGACCATTCCGGCGGCAGTCCCGAGGTTTCTTAATCCCTTGTGCTTTTACGGCTATATACAGTTTGTCAATGATCTTCCCGCATTTTTCTCGGCCTTCATTGAGCAGTGAGACATCAGTCGGATAACGAATATCTGCGGGACAGCATGTGGCGTCAATAATGAGCTTCCCTCTGTTCTCTACTTCATTTTCTTCTGTTTTCTTGCTGTCTTGCGGCGTTTTTTTTAAGATCATCCTGATATTCCCGAAAGAGAATTTCATTTAGTTTACCAAGAAGAACACCGCTGCAGCGAGCACGAAAGGAAGGAAGCAGAGAAGCGGAAAAAGGCGCCTCATCAGAGTATCTTTCGTAACCGAGAAAATACTGCAGGTAAGGATTCTCCCTTACCTGCTCAACTAATTCCCTGTCAGAAACTTGAAGTTTTTCTTTTATCAGAAGGGCTCCTGAAGCTTCCCTTATATTTTTCGCAGGGGCTCCCTCATCCGGAGAAAAATGCTTGTCGTATTCTGATTCAAGCTCATGCCAGGGGATTTTGTTACTTAACACCGCCCATCGATTATCGGCGTTAAGGTGTCCTCCAAACGGAAGATAGAAATCGAACAGTTTCTGTTGATTTGACTCCATATACTTATACATTGTTCTCTCCCAAGTGCAAGGGTTTCAGTACAATCTAAAGATTATGCTTGCACCTGAGACTATTCTACTAGAAGTTAATTCTTTTGTAAATCTATAGTTACTACTTTTTCAGCAAGCCCTACTTATGTCGGGCTGTTCAGGTCTCTAAAGGCGAGAGAATTCAGGAAAGCCTGGTTATGCGTCTCTGATGTTCATCCTGGTCTTCAGGAAGCTATTCGTAAAGAACTCATCGGATGTTCCCGGCAGCGGTGCAAGATCCATTTCATGAGGAATATCCTCTCCCATGTACCGGCTCGTGATAAGAAGTATCTGGCAGGCCGCATTAAACAGATATGGAATCAGCCGGATTCACATTCAGCCCGTGAATATGCCAATAGAATTATAGACGAATTTGAGGAGCAGTTTCCCAAATCGATGAACTGCCTGGAGGAGGGACTTGAAGACTCTGTCCAATTCTTTGAATTCTCGGAAATAGACAGTAGAAAGACATCATCAGCCAATCAATTAGAGGGCACCTCTAAAAAACCCCATTTAGTTCTTGACTCGAACTTTTCCGCCGCTGCTGCGTTGTCAAAATACTCAACTAAGCCCAGCTACGCTCCGCTTTTGCCGCCTTGTATCGACAAAAATATTTCTTCGTCAATTTCCTAAAGCCGTTTCTTAGAGGTGCCCTAGAGCGGCTGAATCGAGAAATCCGCCGGAGGTCCCGGGTCGTTGGAATATTTCCCAGTATTGAATCATATCTCAGATTAATCTGTTGCTATTTGATAGAATACTCTGAAGACTGGGCTTCTGGGAAACGGTATATTAGTGAAAAAGCGATAGATGAACAAAGACTTAAATTGGAACAGGCTGCCTGATGGAAGAATTCGATGGCTTCTTGAAAGAAAATTGCGAACTATACTGGACACTATCTTATTCAGGAATAATTTATATTTCAATCGAATGAAATAATATATTCATAGCTATATAAATGCTATAAGTCTTATATGGTATAACATTTGAAATAACCGGCTTTGGAAGCGGCGAAGCCGCTGGAAAAGTCCGGTTGATTGAATTGTTATAGGTTTTTATTTTTTTTGTCTATGTTTTTTATTTTAACTTCTTCTATTAATAGTTTCATCTGCTGAATCGCAATTTTATTTAGTTTTACTAATCGTTTTTCTTGGGGAGTGTCTTCAGAGATAAATAAAGCATTTAAATTTTCCAGGTTCGATAAGCAGATAAGCTGTGAGATGTTGGCATAGTCTCTAATATTTCCTTTTTTATCGGGATTTTTACTACGCCATTCTTGCGCAGTCATTCCAAACAGTGCCATATTTAGGATATCTGCTTCAGACGCATAGATATGATTGATTTGACTTTTGGATAATTCTTGGGGGATGAGGTTTTTTTTAATAGCGTCTGTGTGGATACGATAATTTATCTTTGCAAGATTTCTTTTTATGTCCCAGCCAAGTAATCTTTGCTCTTCATTCTTCAGCCTTTGAAATTCCTTTATGAGGTATAATTTAAACTCTACAGAAATCCATGAAGCAAATTCAAAAGCGATGTCTTCATGAGCGTATGTTCCGCCATATCTTCCTGCTTTAGAAATCAGCCCAATGGCGTTCGTTGATGTAATCCATTGTTTAGGGGTTAGGGTGAAGCTATTAAGACCGGCTTGTTTTCTAAACCCGTCGAATTCGACGGGTTTAAAGCCAGGATTGTTTAAATGTTCCCATACTCCTAGAAATTCAATAGTATTTCTGTTTCGTAACCAATTTCTTGATTAGGTCATCGGTTCTTTCTGGATTTTTATATCGTGCTATGTCTGTAATGCAAATATAATCTTCTTTTTCTTGCTTGAATACGGTAATTTCTTTGCCTTTTACTTTTATTGTTGCCATATTTTATTTCTTTCGAGGTTAAAGATATCTTTTGCTAACAAGGTGATTTTGAAAGTAATTCACCTAGAATCTCTGAAGCTGCCCATTCCTCAACAATTTTGTTATCCTTGAAATGTGAGACAACCATTTCTACCCATTTCACTTTCTGATTTGTAGATGGGATACCCATAAAATCTTCTTTATGTATTCCCCGTAATGTGCGTTGCCAGACAATAATATTTTTTGCCTGATTTAAAAATTCAATTTTAACAATCTTAATGTTTGGTATAGCGGAACGAAGTTTCTTTGTCAATCATTTTATAAATTCATGTCCTTTATAATTCTTGTCTCCAACGTGAACAACGTAATTGTTTGAGAAAATTTCTTTTATGATATCTAAATTACCTTTTTCAAAAAGTTCAATATTTCCGGATTTAATTATTCCTTCTTTGTTTTTTTTCTTCATAATTTTTCCTTCTTGTTTATCCATCTAACGATTGAGTTCGTCTGCATTTTGGAGCAGAGCGGAAAAATGTCAGGTGCAACGATTTGTTATTTCTTAACCTCTTCACTATCAATTATTATTTCGTCCCCCGCAATATTTCTTATTTTCATCTTGAACTTATCTGTATCGAGAGTATAAGTACCTTTTATCTTTTCCTTGATACCAGCCTTATCTTCCAATTCAGGATTGCTTTTCCATACTTTTTTCAGACTAGTATCAAATTGCACCGTTTCAATCAGTTCAAGTCCGTTACTGCTGATTTTTACTGCTTTTGATAAGTCCTGTTCAAGTGTTCCTTTTTTTGTTTTTTTGGCATTATAATCATCAATTTTGTTTTTAAGGTAAGGGCTGAAAAACTTTTTGATTTCAACTTTAGATTTACTGCCTTGTTTTGTGACTTTTATATCTGCATTATCAGGTGTAAACAGTGCATCTCTTTTTTCACTAAGTAAACTGTCAAGTGAAACCAGTTTCACCTCTAATTCTGTTTTAGCAGTTTTATTAAGCTGTTTATTCAAATACTCCTGGTCAATTTCAAAGTCTTTATGGGCGTATATGATAATAACTTCATTGGCTTTATTGGATGTATCTTCCAGTTTATAGATTTCTTCAAGGTAAACATCGAGAAGCTCTTTTGTCAGTTTGTCGTGAATGCCCGAAAACTTAACAAGTGAATATATGCCTTTGGATTGTGCAATACCGCCGTCCCAGAACTCGTTCAAATTTAATTCTGTTCGTGATTTGAAGCCATCAATGATGCCGAATATCTTTGCGGTTGTCTGTGCGGGATTACGAAAAAGACGTAAACCATCCTGTATTTTTAGAATATCAAAATTTGCCCCAGCTTTTACAAGGCGGTCTCTTGTTGTTTGAAGGGCGTTTATGCCGATATCGCAAGCAATGAATTTTCTGTTTATGTCGTTTGCAACTTTGGCTGTAGGACCGCTGCCACTAAAAAAATCTGCAACTATTTGATTCTCTTTTGACGCACATGTGATAATTCTTTCTAAAAGTGCCTCTGGTTTTTGAGTAACATAATTTTGATATTCACTTTTGGAAATAGTTCTACCTAAATCCCATACATCATCAGCCTTTTTTTCAGAATATTCTACCCATATCTTATTCCCATTCTCATCAAGGACATCAATAGTTTTACCATTAACTTTCTTTCTTAATGCTCTTTTAGTAAGTTCATCTTTTGGAATGACAATAGGTTCAAATATAGATTCATCTGATAGTGAATAATAGAATATAGTATCGTGATTTTTATCAAAAGATTTTCCACCAGTCGCAAACTTATCCTCATAATGCCATATAATTTCATTTTTTAAATTTGATTCCCCAAAAACCTCATCAAGCAATATTTTTACATAATGACCAATCTTCCAATCAAGATGAATAAAAATATTTGCAGTTTCACTAACAATTTCTTTAATTGCCAACAATCTTTCATATAGCCAATTTAGATAATCCTCTTTCTGCCAAATGTCGCCGTACATTACCTCTTCGCCGATTGTATTGTCATCAGCCTCTACCTGTGAAGACTGTCCATTTCGCAAGAATATTTTCTTAGCATAATTTGCACCACTTGCAAAAGGTGGGTCTATATAAACAAGATCAACCTTGATATTCTGCTGTTTTAAATAAGCACAAGCTGAAAGACAATCCCCTTGAATGAGCAGGTTTTTAAAATCTGAATTAAGGTCAATTTCCTTGTCAAACAAAGACTGCTCTTTTGCTTTTGTGTTTCTTACTTCTTCAATCAGTTCTGTTTCAAAAACATCAATCTTATCGGGAAATCGTCTGCCCTGAAAATTGAGAAGTGCCTGTCCTTTTGCCGGTGTGATATTGTACTGTTTCGGTGTTTTCATAATTAAAAATCCTTTAATAACTGCTTGAATGTATCAAGATGTTTAGTAAAATCATTTTCTCCCTCATCTACAAAGCAGTGATAACTGAAATGATTGTTATGTTTTAAAAACTCATCTTTCACAAACTTTTCCTTTGCCCTAAATTCATCGTTGTAATAGGGCTTGCCTTTGGTCTCTATGATGATGGCTTTTTCAATGGGTATTGTCTGCCCCTTTTTGTATTTCTTATTCTCTTTTCTTCGTAAAATCAAAAAGTCCGGTGTGTATCTGCCCCTCGGTGTCTGTATCCAGAAGGATTGTAGTCGTTCATCCTTGTAACCGTTAAAATAGACTTCAAGGTCTTTCAATTCGCTTAATTTCAGCATTTCGGCAAGGGCGTTCTGCTCAAATTCGCTGTCCATTTTATAGGGAATGTAGTTATAGCTTATGTCCTGTGGGTCGCAGTTAGTATCTTCGCCAAAAAAATCTTCCTCAATATACTCAGGGTGATTAGCATAACCTCGTCTGCCAAGCAGGTCTCTTTCGGGAATTATCGGCATAATCTTATACACCCGTCCTTCCGGTGATACAAGGCTCATTTCATTGCGAGAGCCTTCCCATTCCAACAGTTCAATCTCGGTTTCCTGTTCAATAACTTCTTTTGTGTATTCAACCCTATCCATAAAGGAAGAAGCAATCATCCGGTTTATATCGCTTATATCAAGATTGGGGTTTAATACCACCCACTCAAGTTCTTTCTCAATGCTCTTATGAATAGCGGATAGTCCATCCGTAAAACCATCATATAATTCCGTTTCAGTAAACAATCCATAAGTGGCGGAAGTGAGTTTGTATATAAAATCTTCAAATGAGAAAAGTGCCGTGCTGTCTGCCTTTACATCGGCAACCGCCACTTCTCCTGTCAGTCCGCTTTTTCCGATACTGCCGGATACAATACTTTTATCATATCCAAATGACTTCTTAATGCTCTCAAAATTAAAAGCGGATAGTTCTTTTTTGATTTCAGGGGAAGTCTTTTTGACAATCTTGTATTTGGTTTCAATCTGCTTATATTTCAGCCTGCCGAGTTTCGGCTTTCTGACCTGCACTTCAATGGTCTGTTCTTTTTTCTCTGTCAGGTCGGTAATTGAAAGCTGGTAGTTCTCTTTGAGTTCTTTATCAAGCGTTTCATAATTATCGCCTGAAAGGTAAATCAAAGCGTTTTCCTGTGTTGCGTCAATTACTTCTCGCAGGCATCGGCAGGTGGTTTGAAGTACAAAGTTCTTGGTCGTTTTTTGGCGGGGCAATACAACAGATGTTAGGCTTCTGCAATCCCACCCCTCTGTTCCTACGGCCACAAGCAGGATGACACGCTTTTTTGAATATGGCTTGTCAAGATTGTTGAAAATGGCAAGGTTTTCTTTTGGCAGTTCGTATTGCTTATTTTTTTTATCTACGCCAGAATAGTATCTGAAAATCTCGTCTTCTTTGCCTTTGCGGTTTTTCTGATACCATTTCTGGATTACAGGAAGAATATCGTCGTTTAATTTTTTAATTGATGGGCAGTAAAAAGCGACTTTACTTTTAGTTCCATTTTTGTAGTCTATGTCATAGTTTGAAAAAAAGTCCGAAAGTGCTTGTTCAATAAATACGCTTTCTTTTACGCTTGCTTTTCTTATGTCCGGTTTTTTTAAGAACCTGCCAATGCCGATATTAAGCGGATAGTTGTAAACAATATCCTGTATCTGGTTCAAGGTGATATTCTTGTCTTCGATTTCGATTTTTGTTTTGACATACGGTGTGCCTGACAAACCGATAACAGAATTAATATTGCCACGCTGGTTTAAAATGTTTACTGCTTGTCTCAGTTTTTTCTCGCCGTTTCCTGCCCCGCCGTAGGTGTGATGCACTTCATCAAGAATAACGGTCAAATGCGGGATTTGTGATAAGGCTTCCCGCAGTTCATTGGTCTTTTGAATATCGTCAATGGTTCGCTCATCCAGTAAATCAGGCTGTCCTCTTTTCAGATTATCAACTAAAACCTTGTCTTTATCATCATACCGCTCAAGTACGACTTTCTCGGCGTTTGTAATAAAAACCATCCCGAATTCTTTTGTTTGTTTTATCCTGTTTACTTTTTCAAGATTAGGGTTGTTTCCATGAAGCTTATCTTTTCTTTTAGAACTCAGGCTGTCAAGAATTTCGATAGTGATTATCTGCTTTAATTTAACCGCTTCTTCCTTTGGCAGTATCCATTCAGGATTAAATTCTTTTATTGTGCGTAGTGACGGGAGAATTGCAGTTTTTGATGCCTGTGGTGCAAAAACAACAAAATTATGAGCAAAGCGTTTATCATTTTTAAATAGGGTAGAAAAGTACAAGTCCAAATAGATAAAACAAGCCATCAGAAAAGTTTTACCTGCCCCCATTGGTAGACTGTACAGATAATTTGGGTAATCAAAATTATGAAGAAGTTCATCAAGAAAAGTGTTCCAGTTAATAGTGCTTCCTGTCGGGTCATTAACCAGTTTTTTATGAAATGTTTTTAATTCATTGTCTTGAAAAAACTGATTGAGAAATTGAGTTACATAATTGTTTTTGAATGTATGGTAATTATCATAATCCTGTGCGACAACATCATCATACAAAAGACCTTCCTTTACCATTTCAGAAAGCCTTTTATTGTCTCCGGCAAATTTAATCCACAGATATGTTTCGATTGATTCTCTTTGCGGGGGACGAAGTTTATTTGTTTTTTTGGTGTGTTTTAAGGTACTGCTGATTAGAGATTGGTTGTTCTCTTTCTCTAATTTTATCCATGTTTCAGTTTTACTTCTTATTAAACTGTAGATTGTATTCATTAATGATTATTTTCTCCGTATTTTATAAACACATAACGCCACGCATCACCGGCAGCAAAAAGCAGAGCGACCAGGAACGAGGAGCGGCGCTTTTTGCTGTCCGAGTGCATGCGATTGTTATGCAATCATATGTTTAGACAATTATTGTCACGATACAATATGGTCGTTCTATCAACCCTGTACCCGCTTGGCTTCAAGCCTTCTATGTTCAATACACGAAACCCTTTATTCTTTGCGTAATCAATAGCCTCAGAGTATCTCTCCCGACTAGAGTCGTCTAAAATAATAACGCCGATTTCCGATAATCTCTCAATGCCCTGCTTCACGCAATTAACCCTATCGCTGCCATCAACGATAACGACATCGAATTTTTTATCAAATTCACCAATGGCTCGACAATAAATACCGTCTATATCTTTCTCTCTATGCAATAATGAGACATTTTCTGATGTCTTCTCTTTTATGAGGTCGAACCAGTCTCTATCATATTCAACAGAGGTTACGTCACGAACCAATTTTTCATAGAATAATGTGGAATAACCGCTGCCAAACTCAAATAGACTCAAATTCTTATTAAGACGTTCCTTGAGAATGTTGATCACTGGGTAGTTCATCCAAGGAATTTCAGATCCTTCAAAGTCACATGGGTATCCACGCTTGAGAGATTCAACCCATCCTGTTGTATGCAGGTATGATTTTTTCCTCAAAACAAGCCTCAGAAATGCAATTAAACTCCATAGAAATCTCTTTAAGAATATTTTGACTTTCTTTTTCACTTATTGCTCCTTTGTTCCATAACAATTAATTACTCGTGGGTCAGCCACGGAGATAACGTACAATCAAGTTCGCAATTTACATAATTGAAAGAAGCCATCGAATTCTCCAGAATGGTATCAAACCATCAAAACCACAAGGAGGAAGACGATGGCTAAGAAAAATGATAATGGGAATCTGGAAAACATGCTACTCCAATTCATTACGGAACCGGATCCCCTTTTCAGTTTATTGAAATGGCTGCCGGAGAAGCTTATCCCAAGTTCACCACTAAAAAACGTAATTCCTTACAATGAATGGAGTTACTATTTTTTATTTACACTACGGATTTGGTGAGTCGTCATCCGACGGTTCAACGCCTTTCCCGACAACCCAAGCATCGCATAAATCTTCTGATGTTCTAGTTCCTGTCGGGAGTCGAGTCTCACTTCATTATTCATCAGCACTCCCTCTTCAGTCTTGGAAATGTACTCTATGGTTATCCTCTGGTGGGTAGAAAGAACTTCTTTTATGGTCTTCCAACTCCGTGTATCTCCCCCTTTTCGTAATTTACATTCAGTCGCATGCATCAGGTGATACGCAAGGACTGATATAAACATATGCGACTGCACTCTCTCCTCCAGTTGATGAAAGTTAGGCCGAAAGCCAAGATGAGACTTCATGTCTCTAAATGAGTTTTCAATACGGCCAAGCATTATATAGAGCTCCCAAATATTTTTGTCATCCAAATCTTTTCGATTGGTTCTAAGGGTATAAGTTCCTTCACTGTTTCCTGTCTGAGTTTTCTTCTCCCATTTAATGTCAATCGCATTCAACTTTCCTGTCCGCTTGGCAGGCTCCCCAGGAATAACTGATATTTCATAAAGTTTTGCAGCCTTTGGATATTTTTCCTTAAGCCTGCCAATGCTCTGAAGAACCGAAGAATACAGTTTCATGCGGTTTTTCTTGTTTAATCCGTCACGAAGATATTGAAGTCTTTCAAGGAGGACGGTTTCGGTACGCATAGCCATGGCCTCTTCTTTAAGACGTTTGTGCTCGCTCTTTACCAGAACCCAATGCTCATCCGAGATTGTTTTTCCGAATACTTCAATCTTGGCACCTGTTTTCTTGTCCTCCATGACCAGATTCATCTCTTGCGATGGCTCAAGCTCCAAAGGACTTTTCCCTCTGTGGACCACAAGGTAGGAGCATTTCCGCTCTTTAAGCCAGTCGATATTCTCTTTTGTGGCAATCCCGGCATCCATTACGACAGTTGCCCCGACTTTTAGGCCCGCGTTGGCTTCCAAATCTAAAATCGTGGCCTGAAAAGTCTTGGATTCGCACTGGTTCCCCGGATGGAACTTGCTATACTTGGGAAATCCATCCGCATCGACAACCAACCCCAGGGTAGCCAATTTGCAGTCACTGCGCTTTTCTTTCGAGCGACCATAAGATGCCTTTGGGTTCTTTTTGCACTGACCCTCAAAGTAGGTGTTCGTTAAATCGTAAAGTACAATGCTTTCGTCGAGGGAGAATAAATCTTGTTCTTTACAAGCCAAATGCTTCTCCAGCTCGTCCTTACAGCGGTAGAGAACATCGGCAGCCCTGTAGTACGCATTCAGGGAGGACGAATGGGGTAAGCCGCACAGCTCAAAAAGAGCAGAATGTTTTTCCGCCCACTGCCTGGTAAATCGCTCGCTGGCTGGTTTGATCATTCTACCGACGATTAGAGCTTCAAGTAAGGGGATCGTTCCCTTAGGCACACCGCATTTCCTTAGAACTCTGTCCATTTCCAACTCTTTCCATTGCTGATGACAGACGTACTCAGGGCCTAGGCTTCTGACTTTCTTTGTTTCAAGGCTGTTAACATCGACCGCTACAAAATTGGCTTGCGCTTGAGCTTTTAGTTGTGCGTCTTTTGCCCGCTTGGTGAAAATGCGGTCTGATACCTGCTGTGCGATTTTCTCAATGTCTTCATCCAAGTCGAATAATTCTCTGTTTCCTGAAAGAATATTTTCAATTCTTCTTGCCAGAGCTTTGTATTGAGAAGAATCAATATCCAGTTTCCCAAGGTTGAGAATAATCCGCTGTCGGGGGCCTTTATCAGTGCGGATATTTTCTACAAGATTGAGGTAGGTGTACTGTTTTTTCGTTTTACCGTTGGCAACTTTTATTGATCTTATATACATACCACTAAGATACACCACAGCCACAAAAGAGGCAAGCGAAAAATAAAGTGTTAGGCACTACATTTTGATTTGAGGTGATTTGAGGTCCCCAAAAAGCGGAATCCCTAAATATTCTATGGTATTTATGAGGTTTTGGGAAATATTTAAGCCTTTTTTTGAAGTAATTCGTTTTCTTGGTCGTTAAAAAAATATTTAGCAGGTGTATTTTGGTGAACTTGGGCTAAGTTCGTCAGAGTCCATGACTTTGCCAACATTTGAAAGAAAGTGGTCTCGTAACTTTGTTCTTGAGCCTATTTTCTTTGCCATGAATTAACCCGCAACCGAAAGAATTTGTTTTTGTGTTAATGCTTTGTAAATGTTCTCAGCAACGGCATGTGCTACGGGCGGAGGAAATGCATTGCCTACCTGCCTATAAGCGGGGGTTTTTTTGCCTGTAAATTGCCAATCACTGGGAAAGCCCTGAATTCTTGCAACCATTTCTACCGTGAGCCTTGGCATACCGACAAAATCTCTTTCTGGTGGTTCATAAGAGATGCCCATACCATCAACACCTAAAGTTGCCCACGCTTTTTTTGCTCGTGTTGGCCCCAAATCTGGGCCACCATGTTTTTTTGAACCACCTACAATAGTTGGAGCAATATCATCTGCCTGTTTTACCCAGCGGTTCACGCCTTTCCACCCATTTACTGCCATCTGTTCTCTAAGAAGCTCACCTACTGTTTTAGGGTTTTCTCTGTTAATTTCAGGCCAAAAAAATGAACCTAAACTATCTTTTTTAACCGCAACAATAACAACACGAGGACGAAGCTGTGACACACCAAAATCAGACGCATTTAATAAACGCCATTCAGCTATATAACCTAATTTTTCAAGCTGTTTCTTTAAATTAATGCGATAGTCTTCAAATACAGCATCTAAAAAACCTCGTACATTTTCGAGCATTACTGCCTTTGGTTTTATTTCATCAACTAAACGTAGTGCTTCTGGAAATAAATCACGCTCATCATTTTTTCCTAATTGTTTCCCGGCCTTGGAAAATGGTGGACAGGGGACACCACCAGCAAGCAGATCAACACCACGGTATTGAGAACCCCCAAATTCTTTTAAATCACCCTCAATAACATTCCATTGCGGGCGGTTTGCTCGAAGAGTGTTACAACATGACTTTTCTATTTCGATGAGTGCTTGAGGCTCAAACCCCGCTCTTTCTAGCCCTAGCGCCTGCCCTCCAGCACCAGCACAAATTTCAACACATGATAATTTGGTCATGCCAAGTACCCTTTGATTAATTCGATTTATCTCATTTTACCAGATTTCATCAGGAATCTACCGCTGACTTCTTTTTGCACATAACGCTATGCTAAGCGGTTTCGCCAACTTCTGAATAACCGCCATTTTACCAGATAACTACTGAATCGCAAGAACCATCTTTTTGTGGTAATCACCTGGCGAAATCCGTCTTCAGCAATTTGTTCGATGCTGCGTCTCAGAACTCTACGAACTCGTCAGGATAGTGAGACATATCGAGCTTCTCTTCATCCGGAATCGGACGAACACCCCATTGCTGCATGGCAATCGCGCCGAACAGGACTTCGATGTCCTTCCCGTCATCATCCTTACCGATGCTGTCGATGACCATTGCGTGTGTTGAAATGGCGTGGCCCTGAATATCTGCCTCGAGCACGGTTGTCTCGTTCGCCACCTTCACACCGCCCCCGAGTGCTGTGCGGTATGGCTTGTGGGCCTTACTCCTGGTAAGCACGGAGGCGACAGCCTGCGTAACGTACGTATTCCTCGCACCGGTATCAAACAGCGTCCAACTATCGCGGCCATTGACATTGATGTTTTGCCTGATTCTCCCCATTGGCATGTCCTTCCCTTTGAATCTCGCGGCTCTCACTCTCTACCGTAGCACACCACAGTCGTAGGGTGCAAGCGCTTTCCTATTCCTGCATCGAACGACCAGCGTAACCGGGCGGCGGCGGTTGACATGGACTTCAGTTACCGCGTGATCCGCCGCTCCGGTTCACGCAATTGTTCGCCAGCTTTTCGCTCAAAGTGCGATCAGACGCTGAAGGAACGCAGTGGCCTGTTGAAGGTCGATCGCAGAGTCAGGATTGGCAATCAAATCACCAATTGCAGTCCCTTCAAATTGCGTCACGCCGCGTGAATTCCTGCCAGCCCAATGCTTGAGTGTAATGGTGGCGGCAATGAGCTTGGTGTGAAACATCGAAACGAGTACTGGCATCACCAACCGGCCGGGATCAACACCCACGAAATAGAACAAGAATACAGTCTTCTCTTGAGCAAGGAACTCCAGCATCTTGTCGATGTTGTATGCCTTGGGATTCGAACTCAGAATCATGATCTTCGTTTTGACATCCGTTTCGGTGTGAAATCTCTCGAATATGCGCGTATAGTCGCCAAGAGCGTTCTCGGTCTTGAATTGGGGAAGGCCTTCTGCATTGCTTGCCCGAAGGGCATCCACCAGTGCGTTGCGAAGTGCAGCGTCTTCGCCAGCGATCAGATATTCGATCACGCGACCACGCACATTCACATTCTCAATGAGTGCCGCAAGCAAGATTTCATTTCGAAACTGGTCGACCTTAACATCAAGCTCGGATTTGAGTGTCGCGAAGTCCGGAGAATCGACGAACTCCATCGCCCGCATTGGAGCGCCGAGGATGCTTTTCTTTGCGGTCTCGGTGACATGGAGTTTTTGGCCCGACGGAGAAATGTTGTTCGTTGCTTCGACAAGTCGAGGCAAATTCCCGTCAAAGCCGATTTCGGCGTGTATATCGAAGAGCCGCGACAAGTTGTCCGGCGTGTTGGGAATGCCATCCAATTCTCGCGTGATGTCCGAACCATTGAATGAGCCACGAATGTTGTCTATTCGTAGTTGCTGAGAACTGTGACTGATTTTCTTGAGAAGCGTGGAGTTCGCTAGCAAAAGATGGTTTTCTGTTGGCGAAACGACGCAGACGACGAAAGGACGATCATCGAACTTCCGCAGGTTCGACAGCGACAGAACAGTGTTCGAGAAGGTGCGCGACTTTGCGGAGCTGAACCGAATCGCAAAGTCTGCGGAATAGTACACAGAGCGATCGCGTGTCAGACCGTATCTCTTGACAACTAGATCGCGGAGCTTCGACTTGTCGTTGATTCCATCGTGCTCAGATACAGCCTTGGCTAGTTCAATCAGGATGTCACTCATCGAACAGGCTCATCGTTTGGGCCGGCCGCTTCGCGGCCTTTTGCTTCTGGTCTCCGAGTGTGTTGCGATCCCAAAACGTGCCGTCCGAATAGCCTTGAATGGTTGAGTCGTTTTCTGCGAGTCGGATGCGTTTCGCGGCCCAGCAACAATACTCGTTGTCTTGTTCGATGCCGCAGTAGCGGCGATTGAGCTTCTTGGCAACAACAGCGGTAGTGCCACTGCCAAGAAACGGGTCGAATACAAAGTCACCTTCATTGCTGCTGGCGAGTACAAGCTTGGCAATCAGTTTCTCTGGTTTCTGCGTTGGGTGGTCGGTGTTTTCCGGCATCGACCAAAACGGAATTGTGATGTCTGTCCAGACATTTGACGGGTGCGTCAACCGGTAATTCCCGTCTACGTTTTCTTGCCAATCTTTGGGCTTCCCGTCGGCCTGCCGGTACGGCGCGATGACCTTTCGTTTCAGTTTTACCGCATCAACATTGAAAACGTAGTCGTCCGACACCGTGCAGTACCAGATGTCCTCAGTGTTGTTCTTCCAGTTGGACTTGGAGCCACGTCCCTTTTCGCGTTCCCAAGTAATTCGGTTGCGAACCTGAAAGTACTCCTGAAGAAGCGGGGCGATCAGCAGCGAGGTCTTCCAGTCTGAGCAGACGTAGATCGTCGCGTGAGACGCCAGCTTGGGCTGAAGCTGTTCGATGACACGACGAAACCAGTCTTGGTATTCCCGGCACGATTTCTCTTGGAATTGGCTACCGTTGTAATTCTTCGACAGGTTGTAGGGAGGGTCCATCACCAAGAGGTCAATGAAGTGTTCCGGAAGCCAGCGCGAGGCGTCGAAGAAGTCTTGATGTATGATCGAGTCACTCAACTGTTCGGCGGAGACACGCATCCCAAGCGTGAGCAGGCTTGATGTCAAGGACTCGCGTTCCGTTGAATCGCAGCTAAGGGTTCGATTTCGTGGTGCTCTAGTCTTCAATTTGCAGCAGTTTCCTTTGCTGGCGAACGCCTGCGCTCACAAGCCCAAACCGCGCCCTGACGACGGGCAACAAACCGTGATGGAGCAACAGGCCATTATGCGAAAGGAGTATGCTAAAATTACGGCGCGCGGTTTGGGTCTTTGTGCAGCGCTTTGTTAGCCTTTTTTCTCGACTAATCATCTATTCGTTTCCTTGCAGAATGGACTTTATAGAGTTCTTTTGCCTCACAAACTTGCATGACATTTGAAGTCTCAGGCAGCATTTTTTCAAATACTAACTTCGTTTCATAAAAGAGATCTTGACTTTCTATCTTTAAATAACGAGCTGCCATACGACAATACTCCGTATCTATATCAAGGCCGATACTGTTTCTGCCATTTCGTAATGCCGCTATCATTGTTGTCCCGGAGCCGCAGAAAGGATCCAATACGGTATCGCCAGAAAAAGAAAACATTTGAACTAACCGTGATGCAAGCTCAAGAGGAAACGGCGCAGGATGTTTTTTGGTGGAAGCCCCAGGAATTGTCCAGATCTGCCGAAACCATGCATCAAAGTCGGGTTTGCTGATTTTACTAAGTCTACGTTGTTCTTCAGTAGGTTTTCTATACCCGCCTGGCTTTCTTTGCATCAAAATAAATTCTATATCGTTTTTTATAATCGCATTGGGCTCATACGGCTTTCCAAGAAACTTGGTACCATTTGCGACCTCAAAGTTTGCATTGGCAATCTTATGCCAGAGGATCGGGTTAAGATTATCAAAACCAATCTTTCGACATAATACACAAATATCGGCATGAAGGGGAAATACGAGATGGCGTCCAAACTTACGTCGAGAGACACAGACATCACCGACGACACATACAAGCCTTCCACCAGGCACTAAAACTCGGAAGATTTCACGCCAGACTTTCTCTATTTCTGAAAGAAATAGTTCATAGTCATCAATATGTCCCAATTGTTCAGGGGTTTCATTATACCGTTTCAGATTCCAATATGGAGGTGAGGTGACAGCTAAATGAATAGACTCATCAGGGATAAAAGATAGGAGTCTTGCATCCCCATGTATAAGACGTTGGTACGTGGTATTCATCATGTGATTACACAAACGCCCCGACATGGGATGTCAAAGATTTGGCAAAAGTGGAAAGAGTTAAGTCATGAGCAGGTTCGCTGTAAACGCCTTTTAAGCCGTTCGTCGCACTCGAGGTGATAAAGGATGCCGCAGTATAATGCCGCTCACGGATAAGTTTGCGGCAAAAGAGTTCATACCGCTTCATGTAGGAGGCGCCGACAAATTCTGGGAAGACTTTGAAATGAGGTTCTTTTACGCGAACAGGACGATTTGATGCTTGACAATCTTCAAGCATGAAGAAGTATCCAAGAAATGGCTGAGTTCCACTATTAAATGCGCATTCTCGGAAAGCTGTCCAAAGATCAAGGGCACTTCCCATTGCCTCTTCGGTTCTATTATTGAAATTGTTGCCAAATGATGGCCCCACTTGAGACTTCGCTTCTATCGCGACAAGTAGCTGTCCATCTTTGACAACCAATATGTCCCACTCCTTCGTTGGTCGAAAGAAACCTGGAAGCTCTAAACATTTCTTATAGAAAATAGCTGATTCTTCGATTCCTGCTTCAAGAATAAGGTGTGTGAAAAGCTCGATAAAACCATCCATCTGAGCGCCCCCGGTAACGGCACTTCGCAGGCCAGCATCAGATTTCCCCTGTTGTTTTTGCCTTTCCCGTTGGGCTTTTCGGGTTGTCCAGTAATGCGCTACTGCACGAGTTGTGAGTTGTTCTAAAGACTCCATATTTCTATTATACTACCTTCAATTTAGAGTGTTTACACTACCTGCATTTACATCATCACATTATCTCAACTTATCAGTGAGCATTGAATCATAGGATGGAATATATGTCAATCAATTTGTGTGGCATTCTTCGGTGCCGAGGATCAATCTGGTCGATAGAAATTTATGGCGCAATTGCCTAAAAAGGCTAACATAAGATTAGGTGTACTAATGAAAAAAGCAAAGGTTGCTCTTTATGACTACCTAAACTATGTTGTTTGTTAAATATTATTTGTTTACTATTATTGAATTTAATCATCATTTCTCCTTGTTTATAGACTTGTATATGTTGCTCATATTGGCAGCCTAAACTAAAAATCTGCCGGGCTTCTAACACCTTTCCCACCCTGATTGATTACATGAGTATAAATCATTGTAGTCTCCACATTTTTATGTCCTAATAATTCCTGTATTGTTCTAATATCATAACCTGATTCAAGAAGATGAGTAGCAAAAGAATGCCTAAAAGTGTGGCAACTTGCATGTTTGGTAATACCCGTATCTCTGATTGCTTGCTTAACTGCTTTTTGAATAACAGTATCATACAAATAGTGCCTTCTTTGAGTTCCTGATCTTGGATCGGTTGGAATTTTTGTAGCCGGAAAAACATATTGCCATTTCCATTCTGATTTTGCGTTTGGATACTTTCTTTCTATTGCATAAGGTAGATTTACTGTTCCGAATCCATTTTTCAAATCTTCTTCATGTATTGCTTTCACTTTAATCAAATGCTCCTTTAATTGATGAACCATTTTCTGAGGTAGCATGGTAGAGCGATCTTTTTCTCCTTTTGAGTCTCTTACTATTATTTGATTATAACCAAAATCAATATCTTTGACTCTTAACTCCAAGCTTTCAGAAAGTCTCAAACCAGAACCATATAAAAGCATTCCAACCAACCAATGAGTACCTTTTAATTTGTTTAGAACTTCAATTGCTTCACTTTTTGTGAAAATCACTGGAAGTCTTTTCGGTTTTTTTGACCAATAAATTGAAATATTATTATCTAGTTCCTTATTTAAGACATTTTTATACAAAAAAACGATTGCACATAAAGATTGATTTTGAGTTGATGCGGATATTTTTTCATTTTTAGCTAGATGAGTAATAAACTCGCCTATTTCTTTTTCTCCCATTTCAATAGGATGCTTTTTGTTATGAAAAAAGATAAACCTTTTTATCCAATTAATGTAAGATTCTTCGGTTCTTAAGCTATAATGCTTAACCTGAATAATTTGTCTTACTTGGTCTAAAAGTCTTGGTTTATTACTTTCTGTCATATTATCTCAATCCTGTTTTTCTCCAAAATCTTACCGATAACGGTTTGCCGTTATACGACGTTTTGCGTTCCCGCCGCAGGCGGGATTGGCGTGTTTTTTGCCACTGCAAAAATCATGACAAAGCAAAATGTGCCGTAGGCCAAGGAGCGAAGCGACGCAGCGTATCAACGGCTGTTATATGCCGTTTGTCTGCACGGTATTATAAAACTTGTTACTGAAACCCACTTCTTTCAATCACAGCAAGAACCTCTTTATCAGAAGGCTCCCAATCTTCAGGAGGATGTTCACCATAATCACCTAAATATTCATGCCGACAGAGATCCATTATAGTTTGATTTTTCCTTGCCTTCTCTATAAGATCATTTTTTACAGAATTATTTTCCATTTCAATCTCCCCTTTATTTTACCTATTATTCTAGCATTGCTGATAAACATCAGGTAATTGCTTCCCTGATATCATCTGCCTCTGTACTCCCAATACCCTCTGCCGTTCCTGAGGCCATTACTGAATAATTTCACGCAGAAAGAAATCTAATCGTAACCTCTATTGTATAGCCTCCAAGACCACCAGCAATTACTCTTTTTCCACTTTCACCATAGTTGACGATTATGGTTTCACTAACTAAATCTTCTCTAATTTCGGGCAGTCTAACAAACCCTTCTTTCATTAATATTCCAGAAATCACATCACTTGAATTGACCGTTTTTGTTGTAGTGGAGCCATATGTACCATATTCATTACCATACACACCTCCTGCCCCTGCAGTCAAAGTCTCTGTCGGTGTAATGTAAATAAATTTATATTCTTCTATGGGGTGATTTATTGTAACCACTGGTTCTTTGAGTGTATAGCAACTCGTTAAGAATAAACATGCCAATATGCATATGAGAATTTTTTTCATAGAATAAACCTCCTCAAAATGATAGCTTTTACCACTGCTCATAACGACTTAAGACAAATGGCATATAACGTTCCGCTGATATTCGAAGTTGCCTGGTACCCCGAAGGGGTTGATAAATATCTGAGAAATTGTATCAAAATTTCCAAGATATTTATCAAAGGCAATTTGCCGAAGGCCAAGGCGAAGCCGCAGCATATCTTCCCTTTTCCTGACAGACCATGGACCATCCCACTTAAGGCAGGAGGTGCCGCGCCGGTCGATTGAGCTGTCAAACATGCTGTATGCTATTCCCTGCCGGTCTGAATTGCAGGGGGGGAGGGGCGGCCAACGGGAGTGAAAGCACCCTTGGTGTCGAGACTAATCCCCCAGAACAAATATATGGGAAGCATTCCAATCAATTGTGAGAGTATTCCTATTTTATTTTTCCAACGCGCTGCAACATCGGGAATGAAAAAAGTTTTCGGAGGGAAACGGAGAAAATTCGGGGAATATTGCAAGCTGAGCAATTTCCCTTTCATTCCTTGTTATACGAAGGTAAGCGTAACGTTATGATGCGAAAGCGTAGTGGTGTGAGTTCAAAAACTATTTCTCGTGCTTACTCATTATGACAGGTCCCTCAATTCTTATGGGCACCTCTAAAAAACAGCTTTAGGAAATTGACGAAGAAATTTTTGTCGATACAAGGCGGCAAAAGCTCAAGCGCAGCTTAAGCTACGTGAGTATTTTGACAACGCAGTAGCGGCGGAAAAGATCGAGTCAAGAACTAAATGGGTTTTTTAGAGGTGCCCGTATAAATTTGACTTCAGTTTTGAGAGAAGAACCCCACTGTATTCCCTTCGGAATCGGAAATCAGGCAGAAATATCCAAAACCCTCAACAGGGGTTTTAGGTAAGAGAATCTTACCTCCAGCCCCTTCAACACGACTTAATTCTGAACAGTCTTCTGAATCAAAATATATTATTGTACCAGAGCTATTTGGCTGTCCCATGTCACTTCTTACAAGAGCGCCGGCAGCATTAGGTGCATCGTCCGTCCAAGGGAATGCCCACATTTCCATTCCAAGTTCTTCTGGGACAGGCATTTTATTCAAATCTTTGCCTAAGATAGTTTTATAAAACTTCTTTGCACGATCCATGTCTGTAACATATATCTCAAACCATGAAACCATATTTTTCATATTATTTATCCCCACTATGAATTAGAAGTTAAAATCACTATATAATTTTCTATTGTTAAATCAAATCGTTCTCTTCATCGAATCGGGATAAAATACAATATCCCTCCCCCCCTCTATAAATAAAGAAGAAATCAGATTCATTCCCCATTGCAAGTCTATCATTCCTTATTTTTCGCCAGAAAAATATTTTTTGTACCGCGTATAACATCTCTGTATAAAAACCATAGGGATTTCGGATCATTTTCCTGTCAGCCGAGAAAGAAGTTTGCCAAGAACACTAAACTCTCTAAAACCTTTATCTTCCCTATATTTTTTATACTATGCCGGGCTCAGTTATTCATTACTTGCGCCTGTGCCCATATGCATAGTAGTTACTAACTTTCAGAAAATAGTTTCCATCATAAAAGATGCCAATTCGCTTTAATTTGTTGTTTTTGTCTGTACTCATTGCCTTAATTTAATTTGATCTGATCTCAATTAAGGGCACCTCTAAAAACCCATTCCGTTTCCGGCCTGCTCTTTTCCCCTGCTGCTGTGCGCTGTTGCTCGCAAATACTTCAACTTTACTTTTTTAACACTCCATCAATTTCAATGGCATTAGTTACAACTTCTGTTAAATTTATTATTCTTGGCCCATCATCAGTATTAATTTAACTTCCTTAGATTTATCTAAATATTTCCTTGATTCTTCAATCTTACCTTGTAAAAACGAATAATACGCAAACGATATATTAGCGTATTTTCGCAACCTATTTATTGACTCAACTTTTTTTCATCCGTTTCATTGGCACGGGCTTCAAAAAGCTGATTCGTTACATCAACTAATTCATCTGTTATTTTGTCAATATCTGTATTTTGATCCAATAGTTTTTTCAAATATTTATCCGGTCCAATTCCATCTCCATGAACGACTAATGGACTGCAAAGATTTGGATATGATACACCTTGATAAAATATTTTGTCTTTATTGATTTCTAAAAACATTACACCCACCCAACGGGCTGGAATTTCTCTTATAAAATAATTTCTATCCAATTCTAGCTTATAATAACTTCTCAAATTTTCATCTGTAATGCTGGAAATTGGAATGTTTGTCTTAATTTGATACATGAAAGTACCATCCTTACTTGTATAAGGTGCTATAAAAAAATATGCATCCTGATCTTTTCTTAAATTGGGAATAATAATTTCTTTAATGCTATCTGTATCAGGGAAATTTGTGACAAACATTTCCAGAAAAGATATTTTACTTTCATTATCCAGATCATTTATTATTTGCAATTCACTCATAAATGAGACCGCAGCTAAAATCATAGAATATCTTGAAGGTTCAAAATCAGATTTTTGATAATCAGAATTTACAATAAAAAAATCTTTCATTATTTTACCTTCTGTATTTACCAATTCATAAGTTCTTCTTGGTTCCTCCCTCTTGTTATTTGAGAGAGTTAAACAACCAGACAGTAAAAATGACACAACAGCAATAACTAATAATTTCTTCATGGTTTCTCCTTGTTTTTCTGCGGGCAATTACAAGCCCGGCAACCGTGTATATTTAGGGCTTGCTTAAAAAGTATTTTTGACTCTGAATACCATATAATGAATCAAAACTGCATTATAAGTGAGTCAGAATGCAATGATTTGAGAAACTTCGGGGGAATTTTGATTTCTGCTATTACCCAGGTGCAAGGGTTTTGAGCCATTTTCCGCATTTACCTTGCACCTGTTTTTTCAAGAATAGATAGCAAGGCTACTCTAAAGCATTTGTAACTGGTTTTTACCTTGAAAATCTATAGATTATGACTTTTTAAGCAAGCCCTATTTAGGGCTTGCTTAAAAAGTATTTTTGACTCTGAATACCAGTATAATGAATCAAAACTGCATTATAAGTGAGCCAGAATGCAATGATTTGAGAAACTTCGGGGGAATTTCGATTTCTGCTATTACCTAGGTGCAAGGGTTTTGAGCCATTTTCCGCATTTACCTTGCACCTGTTTTGTCAGGAATAGATAGCAAGGTTGCTCTAAAGCCTTTGTAACAGGCTTTTACCTTGAAAATCTATAGATTATGACTTTTTAAGCAAGCCCTATTTATTGTTCTTATACTGCCATATTGGAGGAATAAGAGCAATTGTTTATGTTTTTCTTTTATCATATCTATCCCTTTTAGCCAAAAAGATTCTTCAATTGGATTTTTATCTTACCAATAGCTTCGGATTATGTCAGATAGCACATTGTCTCATAATTAGTCTGCCGGTCTGAATTACGAGTTTCGTGTACTAAACTGAGATGTTCCGGTGTTATCCCATCCCGCTTGAGGGCAGCTCTACCGTAAGCAGATCAACTCATGAAAGCGCAAGGGATTGCAGCGGAAATGCCGCTGGCGGCCCCGGCGATTGGCAATGAGCCGGAAGCAGGCCGCCAGATTAAGGCATTGGAGCGGAAAGCCCGACCCGAAGGGTTGCGCCCAAATATTGACTTTTGAAATTCACAGGACACTAGTCAGTTTGCAATTCTTCAGGGGCAGTTCTTGCGGTTTTGTCGTCTATCTCTAAATCGGAATTTTGTTCTTGCTCCGATTGAGCTGTTTCGGGAGTGGAAGCGGCATTTTCCTCGCCATCGGCGCCGTTCAGTCCATTATCTGTGCTGCTGCTTTGGCTTTCCGGCTTCTCCGGCGCATGCTGCCGCTTGGCGGAAGTGCTAACGGATTTTTTGCCTTTGGATGGCTGCTTGTTCGACTGCGGCTCCTCTTCCTTGAGGAATTCCAGGAGTACCATCTCGGCTGCATCGCCGCTTCGGTAACCAAGCTTGAGTATTCTAGTGTAGCCTCCGTGTCTATTGACAAAACGAGGGCCTATTACGGTAAACAGTCTGTTGAGAGACGACTTATCACTGATGGTTTTCGCGGCGATACGCCGATTATGAACGGAATCTATCTTGGCTCGGGTAACCAGTTTTTCCGCCGTTCGGCGAACGGCCTTGGCCTTTGTTTGAGTAGTTTTGATCCTCTCATTCTGCAGAAGCGAGGTAATCATGTTTCTGTATAGGGCCCTGCGGTGTCCGGCCTTGCGTTCAAGCCGGTTAAATCCTTTTCTATTATGCATTGACTTTTAATCCTCTCGAGAAGTTAGCATAGATGCGTCCCGCTCATTGTTATCATCGCCGCCGCCATCCATTTTTTTGTTAAACCTTATGGAATCCTTAATCACACTGTAGTCTATCATCCCAAGACTCAAATTCCATTCTTTGAGTTTCTCCTTAATTTCCTGAAGTGATTTTTTCCCAAAATTCCTGGTTTTGGCGATATCTTCCTCACTCCGGCGAGTCAGATCCCCAATTGTCTTGATATTGGTGTTCTTTAAGCAATTACTGGACCGTACCGAAAGCTCTAATTCTTCGACTGGGGTATCAAGCAATGTACGTATCCGGTCTTCTTTTTCATCGAAATCCTCATCGCCAACCATATCATTCTCATCGAAATTGATGAATACGGTGAAGTAGTCTTTGGCAATCTTGGCGGCTTCAGCCACGGCATCTTTGGGAGCAATTGTTCCATCTGTCCAGACTTCAAAATTCAGTTTGTCATAATCTGAACGCTGGCCAACCCGAGTATTTACAACTGAATACTTCACCTTTGTGATGGGACTAAATACAGAATCGACGGGAATTGTCCCAATATACTCAGTGTATTTCTCATTGAGTTCAGACGGAACATATCCCCGTCCGAGGTTCACCTGGATCTCAAATTCCAGATTTCCCTCCTCCATCACCGAACAGATCGGGACTTCTTTGCTGGCAACAATAATACCATCCTTCTCAAGATCAGAGCCTGTCAATGTGCCCTTTCCTTTCCAATCGATATGTATGACCTGCTCCTCAACATCATCGGCAAGTTGCAAGCTGAGTGATTTCAGATTACTTATGATCACGGGTGTATCCTCAACAACATGAGGAATGGGTTCGAATTCGTTTGAGACAACATGGGCATTTCCATCCCCATCATAGGTGGTAATCCGGACCGCTGTTATGGCATATCCCTGAATTGAGGAAAGGAGAATTCGCCGCAATGTATTTCCCATTGTTGTGCCGTAGCCCCGTTCAAAGGGGTAGACAACGAACTTCCCGTAATGCTCATCTGAGGTGCTGTGTTCAAAAGTGATACCTTTGGGTTTCTTGAACCCCTTGAGAAGATTCTTCCTAGCCATCTGTGCTCCTTGTACACATATTCGCTTTCGATATCGCCGAAGAAATCAAATTGGCAAAACAGCCGGCCAAGCCCCATGCCTTGATTTCTGAGCATTCTATCCATCGAACGGTAATCCTAGACTCGCCGACTTTTTCTTGGGCGACATCCATTATGGGGAATCGGTGTGATATCCTTGATGGACTTCACTTTCAAACCCAATCCGGCGAACGAACGTATTGCCGAATCACGCCCCATCCCCGGTCCCTTAACAAAAACATGGACGGCCTGAATGCCATAATCCTGGGCCCTGTTCATGGCTGTCTCGGTCGTCACCTGAGCGGCATAGGGGGTGGATTTCTTGCCCCCCTTGAAACCTAGAGAGCCAGAACTGCACCAAGAAAGAGTATCGCCTTTCAAGTCAGTGACAGTCACTATGGTATTATTGAAAGTGGCCTGGATATAGACATTGCCCTCAATTACTGTTTTCTTTTCTTTTTTCTTCTTAGCCATTATTGATTCCTGCTCTGCTACTTCTTCTTGGCAACTGTCTTTGCCCTTCCCTTACGTGTGCGCGCATTGGTTTTGGTCCGTTGCCCGCGGACAGGAAGGCCTTTTCTATGTCTTAGGCCGCGGTAACAGCCGATATCCATCAGACGTTTTATATTCAGGGCAACTTCAGAGCGTAACTGCCCTTCCACCTTGTAGTCATTCTCGATAGCCTTTCGGAGGCTATTCACTTCGTTAACATCAAGCTTGTTTAGCTTGGACTGGGGATTGATTCCTGTTTTCTTACAAACCTGCCGGGCCGAAGTACGTCCGATCCCGAAGATATAGGTCAATGCTATATCCGTGTTTTTGTTGGGTAGATCAATACCCGCTATACGAACCATCGAATACTCCTACTTCTGACGCTGCTTATGCTTCGGATTATCACAGATGATACGAACAACCCTTCTGCGGCGGATAACCTTGCATTTATCACAAATCGGCTTGACACTCGCTCTTACTTTCATACAGTTTTTTCCGTCCTTTTATAAATTCCGCGAGCGGAGCTTGCCGCCCTTAGTCAATCCCTCGTGATGGTGCATCTTCAGATGTCCCTCAATCTGACTCATGGTGTCAAGATCAACCCCAACCATGATTAACAGCGAAGTTCCCCCCATGATATAGGCCATCTCTCTCGGAAATCCAGGGATAGCTATGATTAATAACGAGGGAATCAATGCGATCATAGCCAGAAATAACGAACCTGGCAAGACTATGCGATTAAGAATGCGTGTCAGATATGCCTCCATATTCTCGCTGCGTATACCGGGTATGGATCCGCCATTTTCACGAATCTGCCTGGAAATTTCAATCGGATTCAGGGACACCTGTGTGTAGAAATAGGCAAAAAACACGATAAGCAAAGTGTACAGCACCAAATAAAACCATCCATAAGGATCCATGACTATTGCAATCCGTGTCCAAAAGGCGCTCCTGCCCGATGCCAGCCCCTGGGCCAACTGCACAGGAATGGTGAGAATAGAGGAAGCGAATATGACCGGTATGACACCCGAGGGGTTTATCTTGAAAGGAATATAGGAACTCTGGCCTCTGTACTGCTTACGGCCGACGATGCGGCTTGCATAGTTCACGGGTATCTTGCGTAATCCCTGCTGTTCATAGACAACAAACACCACAACGGATACATAGAGCACGAAGGTGAGTATGACAAATACAGGATTCAAATTCTGAGCACGAATCTCCCGTACCATTATCGCTATGGCGTTAGGCATACGTGCAACAATACCGGTGAAGATGAGCAGGGAGATGCCGTTTCCTATTCCTTTTATGTTGATCTGTTCGCCAAGCCACATAAGAAATATAGTGCCTGCCGTTGTCGTCAGCATGGCAACCAATAGAAACTGCCATCGGGACATATCCGCGACGACGACACCATAGTTCAGCGGCATTTGCAGCAGAGCTATACCTTGAAAGAGACAGACGACAACGGCGGCATACCGGGTATAACGCTGAATTTTCTTGCGCCCGCCATCTTCCTCACTGATGCGCTTAAGGCTGGGGAATACCAACATCAACACCTGCATGATAATGCTGGTGGTAATGTAGGGCATGACTCCCAACATGAATATAGAGAAATTTTTGAATGCCCCGCCGGAGAAGAAATCCAAGAAGTCGACAAGTCCCTGAGTGTCACTTCCTCTTCCCGCAAAGAATTGACTTAGCTGCCCCATATCTATCCCAGGAATGGGAATGACAGAACCTATGCGGTGAACGATGAGGATACCCAGGGTAAATAGAATCCGATTTCTAAGGTCCTGTATCCTGAAAATGTCGGCAAGTGGATTGTTCGCCATCATTTCCCTTCTTCGGAATCGGCGGCATGAACCGTACCGCCGACTTGCTCAATCAGCTTCTTCGCTTGTGCGGAAACCTTAGGGACATTGATCTCGAGTTTCTTGGTCAGCTCTCCATCGCCAAGTATTTTCACCCGGGTCTCGCTCTTCTTCACTAACCCCTTCCCTGCCAGGCTATCTAATGAAACAGTATCACCATCGGAGTAACACTTCTCGAGTGAAGAGAGATTGACAATGACATATTCCTTCTTGAACGGGTGGTTGGAAAACCCCCTGGATGCAACCCGCCGGTACAGGGGCATCTGTCCCCCTTCGAATCCGAGGCGGACACCTCCGCCGGACCGCGCATTCTGTCCCTTGTGGCCCCTGCCGGAAGTCTTACCTGAGCCAGATGACCGTCCCCTGCCAACGATGCGTTTCTTCTTCACCGCACCCAAAGGAGCCTCTAGTGGTTTCACACTCATTGACTACAACTCCTCCACCTTTACCAGGTGAGAGATGGTATTGACCATTCCCAATACCGCGTCATTCACAGTTTTTTCGACGATGGAGTGCAGTCTTTTCAGCCCTAAGGCCTTGACCGTCGCCCGCTGATTGGGCTTCCTGCCAAGCGGGCTCCGAACCAAGGTGATCCGAATACTCGATGCCTTATTTTTCGCCATGTTCAGCCCCACATTCCTTTGACGCTTTTGCCTC
The DNA here is from genome assembly GCA_965232165.1 of Spirochaetaceae bacterium. Lineage (GTDB taxonomy): Bacteria > Spirochaetota > Spirochaetia > DSM-2461 > DSM-2461 > UBA2779. The sequence continues at coordinate 53,010 of CBDDOY010000001.1, forward strand.
GCTTGCTCGCATAGCTACGAGCATCTCTCAGGTTATCCAGTCCGCTAAATACTCCCTTGACGATGTTCATGGTATTCTTTGAACCTAAACTCTTTGCAAGGACATCACTGATTCCGGCGGCCTCCATGATTGCTCTCACAGGACCACCGGCGATGATACCGGTACCCGGTGCGGCCGGCTTCAAGAGCACCGCCGCACTCTTATATTCTCCGAGCACCTCATGCGGAAGGGTGGTTTTCTTCATGGGGATGACTCTCATATTCCGCTTTGCCTTTTCAGCACTCTTGCGGATGGCCTCGGTGACATCAATTGCCTTTCCGAACCCATAGCCTACGCGGCCTTTTCCATCTCCAACTACCATCAAAGCGCTAAACGACATTTTTCTACCGCCTTTAACAGCTTTGGAAACCCGATTCAGCCTGATGAGTTTCTCTGTGAATTCCTTATCTTCGTTCCTATCCCTCATTGCCATGGCCCCTCCTAGAATTCCAATCCCGCTTCACGGGCGCCGTCGGCAACGGCTTTCACTATTCCGTGATATCTGTAGCCGTTTCTGTCAAAAATCACGCTCTTAACCTGCATACCTTTGAGCCGTTCGCCCACCAATTTCCCCACGGCCTTACCGCCTTCAACAGACTTCTTGGTCTTCGACATATCCTTCTCCAGGGTGGCAGCAGACACCATGGTCTTACCTGCCGTATCATCAATGGCCTGAACGCTGATATTGCGATGACTTTTGAAAACACTTAAACGAGGCCGGGCAGCGGTTCCGGCAATCTTCTTCCGCACGTGCCGTTTCCTCTGATCCCGCCTCTGCCGTTTTCCGCTTAACCTATCCATTATTTCGCTCCAGACTTGCCGACTTTGCGGCGGACATTTTCATTCTCATAACGGATACCCTTACCCTTGTAGGGCTCCGGAGGGCGAAGGCTGCGAATCTCAGCAGCCGTTTGACCTACTAAATCCTTCATAATACCGCGCACGGCAATCCCGTTATTATCTTCAACGGTGATATGAATCCCATCGGGAATCACATACTCAACCGGATTAGAATATCCAAGATTGAGAACGAGTATCTTGTTCTTTACTTCAGCGCGGAAGCCTACACCGTTAATAACTAAGTTCCTCCGGAATCCTTGGCTCACCCCTATCACCATGTTGTTCAGCAAAGAACGGCAAAGACCGTGCATGGCCCTGGCCTGCCTGGATTCATTCTTACGGCCTACAACTATTTGCCCGGTATCAACAGTGAAATCAATCATCGGCTTAAAAGTCCGGGTCAGTTCCCCCTTGTTTCCTTTTACTTTGACAGTGTTTTCCTCTATGGTGACGGACACTCCCTCCGGGACACTTACCGGTTTCAATCCTATTCGCGACATATAGCTATCCCTACCAAACCGTACAAATAATCTCGCCGCCGACCTTGTGTGTCACGGCCTTCTTCCCTGTGATGACTCCTGCTGATGTGGAAACGATAACCGTACCGAAGCCATTGAACACCCTCGGCATAGTTTTATAACCTGAATACACTCTTCTTCCCGGGCTCGATATCAACTTGAGACCATGAATGATGGGGTTTTCGTCATCATCGTACTTCAAATAGATGCGAACAAACTCAGCGTCATCCTGAATCACCTTCTTGTAAGTTCTCACATAGCCCTCATTCTTAAGTATCTTGATGATCTCAAACTTGAGTTTTGAAGTACGTATATCAACCTTTTCATGTTTTGCTGCCACACCGTTTCGAATTTTCGTGAGCATATCGGCAACAGGATCGGTTATACTCATTGTTTCTCCCCCTCCATTACCAACTTGATTTTGTCACACCGGGAATCAAGCCTTCATTAGCAAGCTTACGAAAGCATATTCGGCACATCTCAAATTTCCTGAGATAACCCCGTGGACGCCCGCATATCCGACACCTACACACCGTTCTGGACATAAATTTAGGCTTGCGCTGTGCCTTGATAATCATTGACTTCTTCGCCATCGCCTACTCCTTTCTGAAAGGCATGCCAAACCCCTTCAATAAACTGCGTGCCTGCTCATCGTTCGGGGCAGTCGTTACTATGGCCACATTAAGACCCCTTATCTGTTCAATCTTGTCAAAATCTATCTCCGGAAAGATTATCTGTTCATCAATGCCCACACTGTAGTTTCCCCGGCCGTCAAAGGCCCTGGGGCTTAGTCCTCGGAAGTCCTTCACCCGCGGGAGGGCAACATTGAGAAACCTATCCAGAAACTCATACATACGATTCCCTCTGAGAGTAACCTTAGCGCCAATATCCATACCGGCACGGATATTGAAATTAGCTATAGACTTTCGCGCCTTAGTGCGCAATGCCTTTTGCCCCGTAATTTGTTTCAATTCAGCGACAACAGAATCCAGAAATTTCTTATTGGCAACCGCCTCGCCGACACCGGCTGAAACGATGATTTTTTCTAGTCGAGGTATCTGCATTGGACTCTTAAAGCCGAATTCCCTATGCAGTTCGGAGGCAATCTCGTTCTGATAACGCAGCTTCAATCTAGCCGTGTATTTACCTGTTGCCTTGGGGCTCAACTTCTTCTTTTCAGCCATTAGACGGCCTCTTTGCATTTTCGGCAAACACGGATCTTCTGATTTTCATCAATCTTCCATCCGATTCGGGTAATGCCGCATTTCTTACAGAGCAGTTGAACGTTTGAGGCCGCAATGGGCGCCTCAATTTCCACGATCCCCCCCTTGTCCTTCTGATTCTTGGGCCGTTGAGTCTTTTTAACCATATTCATTCCTTCAACAATCACTCGATTCGTTATCCGGTTGATCTGAAGGATTCGGCCTCTTTTGCCGTTATACTTGCCGGTGACAATCTGAACCTGATCACCCCGTCTCAGTTTAGTTTTCATACTACTCACTCTTTCACAGCACCTCGGGTGCCAGGGATACAATTTTCATATGATTGCAATCCCTCAATTCACGGGCCACCGGACCAAAAATACGCTTACCAACCGGGTTGTTCGCAACATCGACAATGACACAGGCATTGTCATCAAAGCGAATATAGGTTCCATCTTCCCGGCGATATTCCTTGTGCGTGCGGATGACTACCGCCCGTTTGACCTCGCCCTTTTTGATCGGGGCATTAGGCAGCGCATTCTTAACAGTCACCACAACTATGTCTCCGACTCCCGCATAACGGCGATGGCTCCCTCCAAGAATCTTAATCGTCTGAACACGTCTTGCGCCTGAATTGTCGGCGACGTTCATATATGACTGCATTTGAATCATTTCTCACCTCTACTTCGCCCGCTCAATAATCTCAAGGAGCCGCCATTGCTTCTCCTTACTCATTGGCCGACTCTCAATTATGCTGACCGCATCCCCGACATGAGCGTTATTGGACTCGTCATGAGCCTTATACTTCTTTGAGCTTGTGATGTACTTCTTATACAACGGGTGTAATTGCCGCTTAGAAACAAGCACCGTAATGGTCTTATTCATTCTATCACTCACCACAGTCCCCATGAATACTCTCTTCCTACTACGTTTAGTCTCCATGCACATCAGCCTTCCGAAGTCCGATTTTGTATTCATGAATCATAGTATTGAGCCTGGCAATCTGCCTGCGGAGAATACGCTTCTCCATTGGGTTCTCGACATGCCCCATCACCATATCAAATCTTAAGTCCTTTATCCTACCCGAAAGCTCATCGTGTTTGTTGATGAGTTCTTCCCGTGTAAGATCATTATATGTTTGTTTCATCTTCTTACCCCACCTGATGCCGCATGGCAAACTTAGTGTGAATCGGCAGCTTGCTGGCGGCCAGCTTCATAGCATCCATGGCCAAAGTGCGATCAATCCCTGAAATTTCAAACATCACTGTTCCCGGCTTAACGGCGGCAACCCAGTATTCCGGGGACCCTTTACCCTTCCCCATACGGGTTTCAGCCGGCTTTTTTGTAAACGGGATTTGGGGAAACACCCTAATCCAAACCTTGCCGCCCCGCTTAATATGCCTCGTCATCGCAACACGGGCGGCTTCTATTTGCCTGGCTGTAATCTGCTTATTCTCCATCGAGACCAAGCCATATTCCCCGAAACTAATGGCATTGCCCCTCTGGGCTTTTTTAGCATTAGGAATGGCTCGTCCCCGCTGGGTTTTGCGATGTTTAACACGCTTAGGACTAAGCATCACCGTACCTCCCTCGCCCTTCTCTACGGGTACTCACGAACTGACCGGCATCTTCCTTCTGTTCGTTGCCCAGGAGTTCCCCGTTAAACACCCACACCTTTACTCCGATAACACCGAATGTGGTAATAGATTCTGTGCAGCTATAGTCGATATCCGCGCGCAGAGTATGCAACGGGATTCGCCCATCTTTCACCTCTAAAACACGGCTCATATCAGCCCCGCCCAACCGACCGGATATTTTCACCTTAATTCCCTGAACCCCGCCGCGCATGGCATTCTGCACGGCCATCTTCAGAGTACGACGAAATGCCATACGGTTTTTAAGCTGTCTTGCGATGTTTTGCCCGATAACATGAGCGTTGACATCAGGTTTCTTGATTTCTTTTATCCTAACATTCACCTTCTTGTCGGTGAGTTTCTGCAACCGGCCTGTCAACTTCGCAATATTGGCGCCCTTGGCCCCTATGATGACACCGGGCCGAGCCGTCTCTATAGTCAGGGTAACCCGCGCAGGCTGCCTGATTATTTCGATATTGGCGATATCGGCGCCTTTGGCTTCAGGACTCTCCATTATGGCTTTTCTAAGCTGAAGATCCTCGTGGAGAGTCTTTGCATAGTCCTTAGGCCCGACATACCATCGGGACTTCCAATCCTTGTTAATACCCAAACGGAAACCGTATGGGTTAACTTTTTGTCCCATTAGCGGATGCCTCCTGATCGATCACGACAGATATGTGACTTGAACGCTTGATTTGCCTATCCATTCGGCCATGTCCTCGGGGCCAGATAGTTTTCCGGCTCGGTCCCCCGTCAATCAGGAGTTCCTTGATATGAAGAGTCTCTTCGTCAAGGTTTTTATCCTGATATATCGCGTTTGCCATAGCCGATTGTATGACCTTAACCAGAAACCTGGCTCCCTTATGAGGCAGGGATTCAAGAATGGCGACGGCCTCCACGACAGGCTTTCTTCTGACCTGAGCAGCGATAGGGCGAATTTTCGTAGGGGACATGGGGAGATTTCGCGCAATCGCCCGAAAGCCTTTTTTTGATTCCATCATTTACCGCCTCTTGCCTTTTTTATCCGACCCTGCATGGCCCCTGAATATCCGAGTAGGGGAAAACTCGCCGAGTTTATGCCCTACGAGGTTCTCGGTCACATAGACTGGCACAAAGGTTTTACCATTGTAAACCGAGATTGTCACCCCCACCATTTCCGGAATAATGGTAGAGGTCCTAGACCAAGTTCTTAGCATTCCCTTTGAACCGTTTTTCTTCCACTCCAGCACCTTTTTGTAGAGACTCTTGGCCACAAATGGTCCCTTTTTGATAGACCGAGACATATTCCCTCCTACTTTCGCCGCTTCACGATAAACTTATCAGACGACTTGTGCTTCTTCCGGGTTTTACCGCCCTTGGTCGGCCTGCCCCACGGAGTTACCGGATGACGCCCGCCAGAAGTTCGCCCTTCCCCTCCGCCATGAGGATGATCAACCGGATTCATAACCACACCTCGAACCTTGGGACGCCTGCCGAGATGGCGGCTTCGGCCTGCCTTTCCGATTTTCACATTCATATAGTCTTCATTCCCAACCTCGCCGATGGTGGCGATGCAGGTTTTATGCACCATACGTGTTTCCCCCGATGGAAGCTTGAGAGTGACATAGCCACCGTCTTTTGCCTGAATCTGTGCGCTGCAACCGGCAGATCGTGCCATCTGAGCACCCCTGCCTTTGGTGAGTTCTATGGCATGAACCATCCTTCCAACAGGTATCAGTTCCAGAGGCAGACAATTCCCCACTTCTATCGGGGACTTCGGCCCGCTCATAATGGATGCACCGACATTCAAACCCTTCGGGCATATAATGTAGCTCTTAACCCCGTCGGCATAGTGAATCAAAGCGATATTGGCACTGCGGTTCGGGTCGTATTCGACAAAGGCAACCTTGCCCTGCACACCCTGTTTGTCTCGCTTGAAATCAATTTCTCGATACAAACGCTTATGACCGCCCCCGCGACGGCGTACGCTGATCCGCCCCCCTGCTCCACGCCCGGCCTTGGCCGATTGCCCCTCAGAAAGAGACTTCTCAGGCCGCTTCTTGGCTAAAGAGGCATTATCCAGGCTCTGGCGAAACCGCTGTGACGGCGTTGTTGGTTTATAGGTCTTTATACCCATGCTATCTACCCACTTGCTTATGCGCCCTCAAAGGCGTCAATGCGCTGATTTTTGCTCAGAGTCACCATAGCCTTCTTCCAGGCCGATGTCCGCCCTGAACCCCTACGAAAACTCTTTCTTGAAATAGCCTTATTGCTGCGTGTTTTCCCATGTACGTTGATAATGCGGCAAGAAGTCGGGTTCACGCTGAACAACTGTTCGACGGCACGCATTACCATGATTTTGTTTGCCTTCCGGGCGACTTTGAACACATATGTCCTCGTATTGCCCTCACGCAACAGGTTGGTTTTCTCAGTGAGAACCGGTTCTATGATGATTTCTCCGGCATTCATGACGGCCCCCCATAGAACTCGCCCAGCTTGATGGCCGCGCCCTCAAGAATGAGAATATTATTTCCATAATACAGATCGTGTGCCCTAAGGCGATTATAGGTAAGGAGGCGCAAATTTTTGATATTCCCTCCTGCCCTCTTTGTCAACTTGTCATCGCCCTCGAGAATGACGACTGTACGCCCTTCTTGAGGAAAATTCCCCAAGATTGCCGCAAGGTCCCGGGTCTTCCCTGATTCAATAGTGAAATTCTCGACGATCCTGAATGCTTCATCTTCGGCAGCCTTAAGGCTCAGTATGCTTTTCATAGCCAACCGCTTAACCTTTTTGGGCAGACTATAGGAATAGTCCCTGGGCCGAGGACCAAAGATGATCCCGCCCGTTCTCCAGAGCGGGCTTCTTCGTCGTCCGGCCCTCGCCCGGCCTGTGCCTTTCTGCCGCCAAGGCTTAGCAGTCGATCCTTTCACCTCTCGACGAGTCTTGGTTTTTGCCGTCCCTTGGCGCATATTCGCCAACTCGTTGCGAATCGCATGCCAAATTGACCCTTCACTCACCTTGGCGGCGAAGACAGCATCATTGAGCACAAGATCACGAAGCTGCACCCCCTCTTTCGAGTAGACCTTCTTGTCCATTCTTCGCTTCTCCTATTTCCGCTTCTTGGACTGGTGAATGGTCACGACACTGCCCCGAGGACCGGGCGCAGCACCCTTGACAAGGAGGATCTGCCTTACCGCATCAACCTTTATGACCCGAAGATTTTGCGCCGTATTGCGCTCACCCCCCATGCGGCCCGGCATTTTCGTGCCGCGAATCACCTTGGAGGGCCATGCCGCCATTCCTGTAGAGCCATTTGCCCTGTGAAACTTAGAACCGTGCGTTGCACGTCCCCCACTGAAATTATGCCGCTTCATGACACCCTGAAAGCCCTTTCCCTTCGAAGTTCCAACGACATCCACGAAGCGAAGTTTATCGAAAAGCTCAACTCCCAGCGAATCCCCTACCTTGCATCCTATGTCAAAATCACGGAATTCCATGACATATTTCCTTGGGGTTACTCCATCTCTAAACTGTCCGGCTACAGGCTTCGTCACTTTGGAGGGCTTCTTCTGCTCTACGGCCCCAAGCACCAGGGCATTATAGCCATTTTTCTCTACACTTCGTCTTTCAATAACAATATTGGGGCTGACTTCAATCACAGTAACAGGAATCAACACTCCGGCATCATCAAAAATTTGAGTCATCCCGATTTTCTTCCCAATCAATCCAATCATTACTCTACTCCGCCCTCAGTTCCTACTGCTTAATCTCGACATCCACACCGGCGGGCAGCTCCAACTTCATGAGGGATTCCATGACGGCTGAAGAGGGTTCCAGGATATCAATCAGCCTCTTATGCGTACGCATCTCAAATTGTTCTCTCGATTTCTTATTCACGAAGGGTGATTTGAGAACTGTGTACTTATTAATTCTCGTAGGCAGCGGAACTGGGCCCGAAACCTTGGTGCCCTGCTTCTGCACAGCATCAACGATGGCCCGCGCACTCTGTTCAATCAGCTCGACATCGAAACCCCTGAGTCGGACTCGTATTTTTTCCATTGCTCCACACACTCCTCTGCCGGTTCAATGCCCCATGGATGGCATGGGACATGACGGACGACCTATTCAAGCACCTCGGTGACCTGGCCGGAAGCAACCGTTCGGCCACCTTCGCGAATAGCAAACCTAAGACCGGGGTCCATCGCAATGGGATGAATCAACTCAACCGTGATTTCTGTATTGTCTCCAGGCATAACCATCTGCTTATCTTCAGGAAGGGTAAGGGAACCGGTAATATCGGTGGTTCTGAAATAGAACTGGGGACGATAGCCGGAGAAGAACGGATTATGCCGCCCGCCCTCCTCCTTTGTCAAGGCATAGATAGTCGCCTTAAATTTATTATGCGGATGAATGGTACCGGGCTTGGCTAATACCTGCCCCCGCTCTACGGCCTTTTTATCTATGCCGCGCAGCAATGCGCCGATATTATCGCCGGCCTGCCCCTCATCCAGCAGTTTATTAAACATCTCGACACCCGTACAGGTAGTTTTCTGGGTTTCCCTCACACCAACTATTTCTATCTCATCGCCGACATGAACGATGCCGCCTTCCACACGCCCTGTAACCACTGTCCCTCGGCCAGAGATAGAGAACACGTCCTCAATCGGCATAAGAAAGGGTTTTTCTATCGCCCGTTTCGGGATGGGGAAGTAGCTGTCCATGGCATCTAGCAGCTCCTGCACAGACTTCGACTTATCAGGATCATCAATATTGGACATAGCCTCAAAGGCGCTTCCCTTGATAATGGGCGTTTCCTCCCCTGGAAAACCATACTCCGTCAGAAGCTCCTGAATCTCCATCTCCACCAAGTCGACCAGCTCAGGATCGGCCAGATCCATCTTATTCATGTAGACGATCAACTTAGGGACACCAACCTGCCTTGCGAGCAAGATATGCTCCCTGGTCTGAGGCTCGGGCCCGGAATCCGCGGCGACCAGCAGCACCGCTCCATCCATCTGAGCGGCACCTGTAATCATGTTTTTGATATAGTCGGCATGGCCCGGACAATCAACATGAGCATAGTGTCTTGATTCTGTCTCATACTCGACATGCCGGGTATTTATAGTGATACCGCGCTCTCTCTCTTCCGGGGCATTGTCGATATCTTCATAAGACATCACCTTGCCGCCATTCTTCAAGGCGCTATACATGGTGATAGCGGCTGTCAGGGTGGTTTTTCCATGGTCGACATGCCCGATCGTACCCACATTGATATGCGGTTTTGTTCTTGCGAATTTCTCTTTTGCCATAACAATCCTCCTGCGGCTACTCGGAGAACTTACCGGTAGCTAAAAAAACAGTTGCCTTTTCGAATCAGCCCTGCACAGAGCCTTCAGCCTATATGCAACAGAATACGGATGAACCCGAATTTCATATTTCCACAAGCACACTGTGGATCCAGATCACCGCTTCCGCCTCACCTACAGACAGTTCCTCTCCAAACCACTCGCCTGAGACAGACATCACCCACAGAGACGGTACGGGCCCATAACAGACCGCTGTTATCGACACCGATAACCGTCTTGACTCCACGAGCGGATTACATACAAACACTTGCGGACTCTCGGAAACCCGAGAAACAGTCCGAGATAAGAAATAAACCTCATCATCGCACACTAACACATCCGCCTTGGACTCAAAAATCCTGGTTCGTCCCTTGCTGTGCCGTCTGAAAAGACCATCCTCATTCAAAAGCGGCCCATGCTTCTACTTGAAAGCCGGGCATTTCGAGAGGTTTCACCCTTAGCGAACTCTGGTTCTCTGTTCACAGCCCAAATGGATCAGCTCACCATCTGAGCATCATCAAATACCTTTATATATCCATATCATACTATATATAAACTGTCAAGCAACATCTACCACTTATAATTACTGAATGCCTTATTCGCTTCAGCCATTCTATGCGTATCTTCCTTCTTCTTAAAAGCAACACCGGCAAAGTTAAACGCATCCAGAAGTTCGGCACTTAATTTCTCGCTCATATTTCTCCCGCTTCGTTTCCGGGCGGCGGTTACAATCCAGCGCATAGCCAGGGCTTCCTTGCGAGCTTCACGCACCTCAATCGGCACCTGATAGGTTGAACCGCCGACACGGCGGGATTTCACTTCAACTGACGGCTTCACATTGTCCACAGCTCTAAGAAAAACCTCAAGGGCGTCTTTTCCTGATTTCTTCGTTATGATGTCCATGGCTCGGTAGACGCTTCCATAACTCGTCGATTTTTTCCCTTTTAACATCATGCGGTTAACGAATTTCGCCACTGTCTTACTTCCATAGCGGGGATCCGGATCGACTGGCCGAATCGGTATTTCTCTTCGTCTGGGCATACAGTTATTCCTTATATTTTGGGTTTTTTGGTTCCATATTTCGACCGTCCCTGCTTTCGATCCACAACACCTGTCGTATCTTTGTATCCCCGGACGATATGGTATCTCACTCCGGGGAGGTCTTTAACCCGCCCGCCTCGGATCAGCACTACTGAATGCTCCTGCAAAGAATGGCCGACACCGGGAATATATGCGGTTACTTCAATCCCATTGGTAAGACGAACACGCGCAATCTTGCGAAGCGCGGAATTCGGTTTTTTGGGTGTACTCGTCGTCACACGGATACAAACACCTCTCTTCTGCGGACAGGACTGCAAAGCCGGTGAATTGGTTTTCTTACCGATGGTTCTGCGCCCTTTTCTCACAAGCTGATTAATTGTCGGCATGTAACTACAAACTCCTATAAGCCTTTTTACTACTACTTCCTGCGCTATGCCACGTTGACGGGGAGTGCCTAGAACCTTAATGAAGTATTCAGCATCTCACCATCTGATATGCCTGAAACGCAACCTAACGGTTTCTTAGAGGAGCCCTAGAGTCTCCTATCGTCAACTTCTTCTGGACGAATCCGCATTTTAGCAATCAGCCAAATCGAAGTCAATAGGAAATTTGCAAAACTGTCAATCTTCCTCAGCCGGACTGACAGTGTTTTCGTCATAATCCTCTTCATCTACTTGGCCGGACGAAGCCATCTCGGCCTCAAGACGCCGCTGTTCTAACAGACTGGCCACGTGCGCATCAAGATCTTCAGTATCCTTAGTGAAGAGTTTCAGCTCGCGATATTGCTTCATTCCTGTTCCTGCCGGAATGATGTGTCCAATTACTACGTTTTCCTTCACCCCTTTAAGCGAATCAACTTCTCCGGCGATGGCCGCATTAGTCAGCACTCTGGTCGTCTCCTGGAAGCTGGCTGCTGAAATCCAGCTATCAATGTTCAATGAAGCGCGAGTAATGCCCAGCAGGAGAGGCCTGGCTATCGCGGCCTGCCCGCCTTCTCGTTCGACCTTCTCGTTCCGGATACGAAACTGATACTTATCCACCTGCTGCCCGAAAATGAAGCTTGTATCACCGACATTGATTATCTCTACTTTGCGCATCATCTGTCTGATGATTACACCAATGTGTTTATCATTGATATTGACCCCCTGCATTCGGTAAACCTCTTGCACCTCGTCCACCAGAAATCGCTGCAATGCGTTCTCGCCTAGAATATCCAGTATATCATGAGGATCCCTTGGTCCTTCACATAGAGGGTCGGCAGCAGCAATCAAATCGCCGTTACGCACCAGCAGAAGGCGGCCCATAGGAACAGAATGCCGGATGGTGTTACCGAAAGAATCGTTGACATCAATAATTCTCTTACCCTTGCTGATCCCCTCAAACTCGACGGTTCCACTGATTTTCGCCAGAATCGCCGCATCCTTGGGGTGCCTAGCTTCGAAGAGTTCACCTACCCTGGGAAGTCCGCCGGTAATATCTTGCGTCTTCTGGGATTCTTTTAGCATCTTAGCCAGAGTGATCCCGGCCTCAACAGCGGCTCCATCCTCAATATTTAGGTAGGAATTCTCCGGCAGATGATAATCCTGAAGAGACTTCCCCTCTTCGTTCACAATGGCAATCCGCGGCTGAAGCGATTCCACCGACGATTCGGTAATCTTTTTTTCGATATTGCCCGTATCCTCATTGATCTCTTCACGCAATGTCGTACCCGGGATAATGTCCTCAAATTTCACCATCCCTCTCACTTCGGCGATAATGGGCTCACTGAAGGGATCAAAGACCGCCAGCGACTCATCTCTTTCGACGACATCCCCTTCTTGCACTAGGATAGTGGAACCATTCCGGATATCCACCTTCTCATCCTGAGCAACCAGCAGCACACAATCCTCACGGATCACGACAAATGCATTTTTCTCAGCAAGAAGGCTTTGTCCGTCGCGAATAAGGACGTTTTCACCCTTGACAACCTTATTCCCTTCGGCAGCAATAATCTTGTCGCCCCTCTGAAGGCTTATCCGCTCCAACACCCGTGCCACAATCAAATACCCCCTGCGGGTAAAGAGCCGCCGTCCATCAGACAGGGGTACTGATGTTCCGTTTATAGAGCGCACCAAGAGCGAATAGTGTTTCGCTATACGATTTTCCTCGGCGATAGTGCTTGCCGTTCCTCCGACGTGAAAGGTTCGCATGGTAAGCTGAGTTCCCGGCTGGCCGATGGATTGGGCGGCGATGATTCCTACAGACTCGCCTATGTCCACGGGACGGTGTGTCGAGAGATTTCGGCCGTAACACTTCATACAAACCCCATGCTGAGCCTCGCAGGTGAGCACCGTTCTCACCCGAACGCTCTCAATGCCTAAATCCTCAATCTCCGCTGCAAGCTCATCGGTAACTTCTTGATTCACATCCACGAGAATTTCACCGGTAATCGGATGTTTAACTTGCTCCAGCGTGAAGCAGCCGGTGATACGATCCGAGAGGGATTCGACGATTTCTTCGCCATCTTTCAGCGCAATAACATCAATACCGTTAATGGTGCCGCAATCTTCCACATTCACCACTACATCCTGAGCGATGTCCACGAGACGCCGGGTGAGATAACCGGCATCAGCGGTTTTTAGCGCCGTATCCGCCAGTCCTTTACGTGCGCCATTGGTGGATATGAAGAATTCGATTACCGAAAGCCCTTCCTTGAAGTTTGAACGTATGGGCAATTCGATGATATCTCCGGAGGGCTTAGCCATCAGCCCCCGCATACCGGCAAGCTGGCGAATCTGATTGCGGCTGCCCCGCGCACCTGAGTCGGCCATCATATAGACGTTATTGAACCCATCCTGGTCTTTTCTCAGGTTCTCCATCATGACATTGGCCAAATCTTCATTGGTCTTACCCCACACTTCCACGACACGGTTGTAGCGTTCTTCCGATGTGATATGGCCATCTCTATACTGAGTTTGGATCTTGTCAATTTCGCCATTGGCGACTTCGACAAGCCCCTTCTTCTCATCTGGAATCAGAATATCATCCATGCCGATGGTGGTTCCCATCTTGGTCGCACTCTCAAAGCCGATATCTTTCAGCGCATCTAGCAACTGCACCGTGATGAAATTCCCATATTCCTTAAATGAACGCATCACAAGCTTCCGGATACTCTTATCACTCAGGGTTTCATTGACAAAGGCCACGCCTTCAGGAAGTCTATCGTTGAAAAGAACACGTCCCGGCGTGGTTTGGATAAATTTATCGCCCATTCTTACGTGAACGCGTGCATTCCAGGAGGCATAGTCATTATCGCATGCCATCATTACTTCACTCGCAGAGCTGTAATACCGGCCCTCTCCCTTGGCGCCGGGTCTATCCTTGGTAAGCGCGTAGAGTCCCAATACCATATCCTGGGAAGGAAACACCACAGGCTGACCATTAGCTGGGTTGAGCAGGTTTGTATCCGCCAGCATCAATGTCCAGCACTCGATCTGAGCGGCCTGGGTAAGAGGAATGTGCACAGCCATCTGATCGCCATCGAAATCGGCATTGAAGGCATGGCAAACTAAGGGATGGAGCTGTATGGCCTTGCCTTCCACGAGAATCGGCTCGAATGCCTGAATACCCAAGCGGTGGAGGGTGGGGGCGCGATTAAGGAGAACAGGATGCTCCCTCACCACCTCGTCCAGGATAGACCAGACTTCCGGTGTCTCCTGTTCGACGAGGGTTTTGGCCTTCTTGATGTTATAGACCACATCTTTATCGACCAGCTTCTTCATAATAAAGGGCTTATAAAGCTCCAGTGCCATTTTCGTCGGAAGCCCGCATTGATGGAGTTTCAACTTGGGGCCGACGACAATGACCGAACGACCGGAATAGTCGACACGTTTCCCTAGCAGGTTCTGTCTGAACCGCCCCTGCTTCCCTTTAAGCAAGTCGGAGAGAGATTTCAGCGGCCGGTTTGAGGCCCCCTTAACCACTTTTTTCTTCCTGGTATTGTCGAATAGGGCATCGACAGATTCCTGAAGCATGCGCTTCTCATTACGGATAATGATATCGGGGGCATTCAATGCCTTAAGACGCTTCAGTCTGTTGTTTCGATTGATCACGCGGCGATAAAGATCGTTCAAGTCCGATGTAGCAAAGCGGCCGCCGTCGAGCTGCACCATGGGGCGCAGCTCCGGAGGAATCACCGGGATAACATCCAGTATCATCCACTCGGCCTTATTCCCGGAGTCCCGGAAGTTTTCCACTATTTCAATACGTTTCAGGAGACGCTTATCGACCTTGGCTCCCTTCTCCACCATGACTGCCCGCAACTCGGCGCTCAAGGCGTCCATATCCAAATTTTCGAGCAATGTGCGCACGGCTTCGGCGCCTATGGCGGCGGTAAAACTTACCCCATATCGCTCTCTGGCTTCATGCAATTCCTCTTCAGTAAGAAGCTGCTGCAATTCCAACTCTGTGTTACCCGGTTCGATGACAACATATTTCTCGTAGTAAAGAATGCTCCGCAATGCGGCAATGGAGAAGTCCAAGAGCAGCCCCATCCGTGAAGGAAGTGTGGAGTAATACCAAATATGAGAAACCGGAGAGGCCAGCTCGATGTGCCCCATTCTTTCACGGCGCACCTTGAAGTGGGTCACCTCTACGCCGCAACGGTCACATACCACTCCCCTGTAACGGATAGATTTAAATTTACCGCAATAGCATTCCCATTCCTTGGTCGTGCCGAATATCCTCTCACAGAAGAGACCATCCTTTTCCGGGCGCAGCGTGCGGTAGTTGATTGTTTCAGGTTTCTTCACCTCTCCGTAGGACCACGTTCGAATCTGCTCCGGCGAGGCCAATCTAATCAGTAAACTGTCAAAATCCTGAACTTCCTTCATCAATCCCTCCTAAAAAACGACCGCCCTGGCGGTTAAGCAACTCTTCATCTCTCTCTGTAAACGGTAACTGCTTACCTTTTGAATCGAATATCTGAACATCCAAGGCTAAGCCTCTGAGTTCCTGCACCAGGACATTGAACGATTCGGGGATACCGACCGTTGAAGTCGGTGATTCTTTTACGATGCTCTCGTAAATTTTCGCTCTCCCTGCCATATCGTCAGACTTAATCGTCATGAGTTCTTGCAGCGTATTAGCCGCTCCATAGGCCTCAAGAGCCCAAACCTCCATTTCCCCCATTCGCTGACCGCCAAGCTGCGCCTTCCCTCCTAACGGCTGCTGAGTAACAAGGGAGTAGGGCCCAGTGGACCGGGCATGCATTTTGTCATCGACCAGATGATGAAGCTTCAGGTAGTACATATAGCCGACAAACACCGGATTACGGAACGGCTTACCTGTCAGACCATCGTAAAGGACGGCCTTTGAGGCTTCCTGCAAACCGGCCTCTTCCAATTCCCTGGCTATTTCATCGGCCGATGCAGATTGAAACACCGGCGTCTCATACATCTTTCCTAGATGAGCACCGGCCATTCCTAGCATCGTTTCCATGATTTGCCCAACATTCATCCGTGAGGGCACACCGAGAGGATTGAGGCAAATATCCAATGAGGTTCCGTCTTCGGTATAGGGCATATCCTCCTCAGGAAGCACTCTGGCAATAACACCTTTGTTGCCATGACGCCCTGCCATCTTGTCCCCTTCTTTGAGCTTGTTCTTGGTAACGACAAGAACCTTGACCATCTCATCGACTCCAGGGTTAAGATCGTTCCCCTCGCTACGCTTAAGCCGCTGTACATCGACCACTGTCCCGCCAACCCCATGAGGCATCCGCAGGGAAGCATCTCTTACTTCCTTGGCCTTCTCTCCAAAGATGGAATTGAGCAATCTGAATTCCGGCGTGGTTTCAGTCTCACTCTTAGGTGTTACCTTCCCTACCAATATGGAGCCGGCCTTCACCGAAGCGCCGATGTAGACGATGCCTTCCTCATCCAGTTGCTCCAGGGATTCTTCCGCCATATTTGGGACATCTCGAGTAAGCTTCTCAGGACCGATCTTGGTCTCTCTCACCTCAATGATAAATTCCTTAATATGAATGGAGGTATAGAAATCCTTTTTTACAACCTTTTCGGATATGAGAATTGCATCCTCAAAGTTATAGCCGTTCCAAGGAACGAATCCCACTAACAGGTTTCGCCCCAGGGCAAGTTCTCCGTTATAAGTAGAGGGGCCGTCAGCCAAAACATCGCCCTCCTGAACCTCATCCCCTAATCCCGTTATCGGCCGGTGATTGAAACAGGTGTCCTGATTTGTCCGTTGATACTTTGACAGATTATAGACATCTTTTCCTCCGTCATGAAGCTGCACCTCTATTCGTGTAGAAGAGACATATGTAACGGTCCCTGGATTGTTCGCCTTAACCACAACCCCTGAGTCATAAGCCACCTTGCCTTCCATCCCTGTTCCTACGATGGGGGACTCCGGGAAGAGCAATGGCACGGCCTGCCTCTGCATATTGCAGCCCATCAGAGCCCTGTTGGCATCGTCATGTTCAAGAAAGGGAATTAACGAAGCGGCCGCTGAAATTATCTGACGCGGAGAGACATCCATGTATCTGATTTCAGAAGGCTCTTTGACTGTATAGTCTCCATTTCGCCGGACTGCGACCATTTTGTTTTGAAAGACGCCTCCATCATCAATTACAGCACTGGCCTGAGCTATATAGTATTTATCCTCATCAATGGCCGACAAATACTCGACTTCACGGGTGGCCTTGCCGTCTACCACCTTGCGGTAGGGAGTTTCCAAAAAACCATATTCGTTAATGCGTGTGTAATTCGCCAAAGAGACGATGAGCCCGATGTTTGGCCCCTCAGGCGTTTCGATGGGACACATACGTCCGTAATGGCTGTAATGGACATCTCTCACCTCAAACCCTGCCCGATCACGGGAAAGACCGCCTGGACCCAGAGCATTAAGACGCCGCTTATGAGTGAGTTCAGCAAGCGGATTTACCTGATCCATGAACTGGGACAATTGACTGGTTCCGTAAAATTCCTTGATTGCCGCGACGATGGGTTTGATGGAAATCAAATCCTGCGGCTTAAGTGTTTCGGTTTCCTTGAGGCTCATCCTTTCCTTAGCGATGCGCTCCATCCGGCTAAATGCGGTTTTTAGCGTATTCTCCAGCAATTCCCCGACTGATCTCACCCGTCTGTTGCCAAGATGATCAATGTCATCCACCTGCTTCTCTCCGATGAAAACACTGATAAGATATTTCATCGTGAGAACAATATCATCGGGATTGAGAACCAAATCTTCGATATTCTCATCCCGATCTAGCTTCTTATTGAGCTTATAGCGCCCTACCTGGCCCAGACCATAACGGCGCGAGGAGAAGAACATCGAATGAAGGTCCCGTTCGGCCGCTTCAATGGTGATGGGATCACCCGGCATGAGCACACTGTAAACAATCGACAGGGCATCCTCTTTGGAGAGTTCATCTTGATTTGGATCATCGGAATCAAACCGGGTTTCCTCTCGTTCAAAACAGGCCGCCACCATGTCGGAGTGCAAAGAGTTTTCATGCTCAGAATCAATGATCTGCACGGTTTTCACACCTGCCTGGACCAATTCTTCCAGATCGTGAAGATGCAGCCTGTCTGCGGCCCGATGCAGTTTCTTCTTTTCGCCATTGCCCAGATCAATCCAGACAGCCTCGGCGAGAACGGCTCCGGCCAGTTCTTCATTTCTTTCTCGTTTCGCAAAAAGCTTCACTTTCTTTTTCTCATAAAAGAGTTTGATGATTTTCTCTCGAGAATCAAACCCCAACGCCCGTAAAAACACAGTGCCGAGAATTTTTTTCTTGCGGTCTATCTTGGCATAAATCAGTTCTTTTTTACTATCAATCTCAAATTCGAGCCACGATCCCCGATACGGAATGATCCGCGAACTGTAAACCCCTTTCTCTTCGGAAAATATGACTCCCGGCGAACGATGGATCTGACTCACCACGACTCGTTCGGCGCCGTTAATGATAAAAGTGCCCCTATCGGTCATCAACGGGATATCTCCCATGTAGATATCCTTCTGACGGATTTCTCCCGTGGATTGAAACACCAGATTCACCCTGGCCTTGATGGAAACAGTGTAAGTCAAACCCTTCTTCTTACACTCGGATTCCGTCAGCGTAATGGCATCAAAATCCAGCTTGTAGTGGTCGTAATCCAACAGCAGCTCACCATTGGAACTCTCTATCGGAAATATGCTTTGGAAAACATCTTCCAATCCCTGGCGGCGAAGCGGCTCACCGCCGATGAGAGCGTTTCTTTGCAAGAAATTCTCATAAGACTGCAACTGAACATCGACAAGATTCGGAAAACCGATTACTTCATCGTATCCTTTACCTATAAATGTCCGATCTTCATCCTTAGCTTTTTCGAACATGCTGATTTCTCCCTATAAACGAAACGGCCGACACCCTTTGAAGCCCCCGGCGAATCAATGAGAAACTAATGAGCGCCTCTTTCAAGACTGGCATTTTGAACATCAGACAGCCAAGAGAAGAAGACACTAACCCCTCAGAGGCAATAAGCACACTGCGGTTTTCAGAGTCTTCCGCCATCCTGTTTGAAACACAATCGTCTGGTTTTGAATGAGTCGCTAACAATGCACAAGTTTCAATAACAGGGTTGTTACTTAACCTCAACAGTAGCTCCGGCCGCTTCAAGTTTATCCTTCACGGAAGCTGCCTCATCTTTAGACACACTTTCCTTGACCATGCTGTTTCCAGCTTCAACAAGTTCCTTGGCCTCTTTGAGACCCAGCCCGGTGAGGGCACGCACTTCCTTGATAACGCCAATTTTCTTGCCCTCGCCGAATCCCACAAGAACAACATCGAATTCCGTCTGCTCCTCAACTGCACTCTCTTCTGCAGCGGCAGCGACAGGACCGGCAGCGAAGGCGACGGGGGCGGCGGCACTTACCCCAAATTTCTCCTCCATAGCCTTTACCAATTCGGAAACCTCAAGAACGGTCATGCCGGCAATGGCATCCAAAATTTCTTCGGTAGTCATATTATCTTCTCCTTGAATCTTAACGGCGACAGCAGACAACCAATGTAGCTTTGAAGACTGACAGCCATATTAATTATTATACTACATGGCAATACTCAGGTAACTCTACCTGATATTCATTGAATCATACCATGTTTTTTTATTTCAACTCTCTTGATCTTTCTTATCCCTAACTGCGCCTAGGGTACGAACCAGCTTTGTCGTTATACCGCTCAGCGCATAGGCAACATTATTCAACGGCGCATTCATAGCCCCCATGAGCATCTGCACCAATTCCAGCTTTGACGGAAGCTTACTCAATGCCTCAATACTCTTAGCATCATAGGCATCCCCGCTCACCAATCCGCCTTTGATCTTTGTCGGCATCTCCTTTGACAGCCGAAGCAATATCTTCGCGGCCGCTCCGGCATCATCACCGCAATAAGCAATGGCAGTCGGACCGACTAAATAGGGAGACACCTCCCCATGATTCAACCGTGAAAAGGCTATCTTCGCGAAATTGTTCTTAACTACGTGAAACTCCGCCCCGACATCGCGAAGTGCGGTACGCAGCTCGGAAATCTGGGCCACAGTAAGGCCGCGATAGTCGGCAAACAGAAGTCCCTGGTTTTTTTCAAACCCCTCCTTCAAAGCGGCAACTGCTTCAATCTTGTATTGTTGAACCGTAGCTTCTTTCATATTACCCACCTACTCCTACTTGCAGCTTCAATCCCGGACCCATGGTGGAGGCCAGATTCAGCGATCTGATGAAGTCACCCTTCACATCGGACGGCCGTTTCTTCCCCAGTTCATCGAGGAAAGCATGTATATTCGTCTTGAGATGAGAAGCATCCATAGACACCTTGCCAATAGCGAGATGAACGACTCCGCCCTTATCGGCACGGAATTCGATACGGCCCTGCTTCAACTCCGCCACAGCGCCCTTCACATCCATGGTAACTGTTCGAGTCTTCGGATTCGGCATCATCCCCCGTCTCCCCAGAATGGGCCCCAGCTTACCGACATCCCTCATCATATCAGGAGTCGCAACACAGACATCAAAATCCAGCCACCCGCCCTTGATCTTCTCCACATAGTCTTCACCGCCGACATAGGCTGCACCGGCATCCTCAGCCTCTTTGGCCTTTTCTCCCTTTGCAAACACCAGGACTCGTTTCTCTGCTGCAAACTGATAAGGCAGGACAAGGATATCTCTAACAGAATGACTCTTCTTGATATTCAGTCTAGCAGAAACTTCGACTGTCTCATCAAACTTAGCGAATGCCAACCCCTTAACCAACGAAACAGCCTCTTCAATCCCATAGGATTTTTCCGCATCAATCTTCTTCAGAGCTTCTAAGTACTTCTTTCCCCGTTTCATGATAAACCTTCCACATTGACGCCCATGCTGCGGGCCGTTCCGGCGATTATCTTAGCCGCCGCATCAATATCATTGGCATTCAGGTCCTGCATCTTCGTTCCTGCAATTTTCTTAAGCTGATCCAGAGAAATACTCGAAACCTTAACCTTATTAGGCTCGGACGAACCCTTCTCCAGACCGATGGCTTTCTTGATCAAAACCGCCGCCGGCGGGGTTTTCAACTCAAATGTAAAACTCCGGTCGGCGAATACAGAAATGACCACGGGAATGGTCATCCCTGGTTCGTATCCCTTGGTTCTATCGTTGAACTGCTGTACGAACTGAGGGGCGCTCACCCCGTGAGGTCCCAAAGCCGGCCCAACAGGGGGCGCGGGAGTGGCCTTCCCTGCGGGCACCTGCAGCTTTATTACCGTTGTTACTTTTTTCTTTGCCATTATAAAGACCTCCAAACGTGGTACAAGCATCGTGAAGACAATCACGACTCCCAGCCAATGCTGCGTATGCAGCGGTTATATCATCTATGCCTTAAGGGCACTTCTAAAAAACCCATTTAGTTCCTGACTCGATCTTTTCCGCCGCTACTGCGTTGTCAAAATACTCAACTAAGCTTAAGCTACGCTTGAGCTTTTGCCGTCTTGTATCGACAAAAAATTTCTTCGTCAATTTCCTAAAGCTGTTTTTTAGAGGTGCCCTTAACCAATATTTTCTAAGTGCGCACCACCTGGGAAAAACTCACCTCGACAGGGGTAGAACGTCCAAAGATACCCACCATAACACGAAGCTTGCTTTTCTCCTGATTAACAAACTCAATAGTTCCCTTAAAGGACTCGAATGGCCCCTCAATGATCTGCACTTCCTCTCCAATATCAAAATCCTGCCTGGCATGTATCCGCCGCTCGGTTTTGATTGCACCGGATTTCTGCAATATTCTCTTTGCCTCTTCGACAGAAATCGGCTGTGGTTTAGCGGTTTTCCCTGTGCCGACAAAACCGGTCACACTTTGAATCCTGCGGATGGCACTGCATGGAACCTTCCATCCCCGCTCGGGGAGATCCATCTCCACCAGAATATACCCTGGCAGGAATTTGCGGCTTACAGTGCGCCTCTTCCCGCCACGAAGCTCTGTAACCTCTTCAGCCGGCACTTTCACATCGGTGACGACATCTCCCAGGCTGCCGTCTTCCATCATCAGGCGGATGAACTTCTCCACCTTGTTTTCATGTCCGGTAAAAGTATGGAGCACATACCAGTCTTTTGCCATAATTAATCCCTTGCGGCCTTGAATCAGAGAATGCCAAAAAGAGCAATAAGACCCTGTGACAAGAGGAAATCCACAAGCCCAAAGAAGAGAGCAAACACTATTGTGGAAACTATGACAACTTTCACCGAAGCCCTCACGGTCTCACGGCTAGGCCATACGACCTTCCTGAGTTCTCCATAGCTCTCCATAATAAACATTCTTATTCTCTTCATATCATACCTCGTAAAGAAATTTCAGGCCAGGCAGGACTCGAACCTGCAACTTCCGGTTTTGGAGACCGGCGCTCTGCCATTGGAGCTACTGGCCTAGATACAGCGTCTATACCAAATGGCAATGAGCGGCAATGAATAACATCTTAGTCCTAATTACTTGATCTTCGCTTCTTTGTGAAGAGTAACCTTTCTATCCCACTTGCAGAATTTTTTAAATTCCATCTTCCCCTGGATGTTTCTCCGGTTTTTAAACGTCGTATAATTCCTTCTGCTGCATTCAGTACATTGGAGTGCAACTTTCTCTACCGCGCTTTTCTTTGTCTTTGCCATATTATTATCCCTCCGACCTTCACATGATTCCACCGCCACACAGAAAGGCGGGACGGAGACAAGCCTCCGATCGGATTTGAACCGATGACCCCAGCCTTACCATGGCTGTGCTCTACCGACTGAGCTACAGAGGCAACAAACGGACCCTATGTTATTCATGAGAAGAAATTGTGTCAAGTAATTTCAGAAAAAGATATGCAAGAATCATGCCGAATAGCCCAGAGCTGCCGCTGCATCCCAGTATCGGGCATAGGCGGTATCATAACACTCATGAAATTCTCGGCGAGGTTCCACGATCTTTCGTGTACGCACGAATAAGTCCGCCCCTTCAAGTGGATTATCCACAAATCTCAGGGCCGATAGCGCACAAGCGGCGCATCCGGCCAATTCGGCATCCTCAATCTCCGGTATGATCAGCCGGCAGCCAGTAATATCCGCCTTCATTTGATTCCACACATCTCCCCTGGCCTGCCCTCCTGTAACCCTCATCTCTTCCACCTTCATCCCGGCGGACTCAAGAATCTCAATTCCCCGCCTCACCCCATAGCCAATGGACTCCATCACGGCCCTCCCTATCTGCGCCGGACCATGGCCGGGCTCAAGGCGGTGCAAGCTCCCTCCCGTAAAGACCCAGAACACATCCTCCAGCCGACTCGGAAAAAACAGAGGCTCCCTCCCGCCGGGCATCAGCTCATCCACCTCAGACAGTGTGACTTCATAAGGTTTATGCTCCTGTCCTGTCAAGCGGCGGTACCATTCGAAGACCGTCCCGGTAGAAGCCAGAATTATAGCTGCATTCCATAATCCCTCTACCAAGTGCGGCAGGTCTCTGATTCGGGGGTCTCCCGAAGGAATCTCCGTGCAGTAGTTTATACCTTCGCTCGTGCCAGCCCTGTCGCATACCATGCCCGGCGCCGCCGTTCCCGAGCCCAACAGCGCCGCCATGTAGTCTGTGCCGACAGAGACGACCGGCACACCTTCAAGCAGACCGGACAATGCCCCGGGTTCTCGGCTGACTTCCCCAATGATTGTTCCCATCGTGACAATTTCGGGGAAGAGTCTTTCCTCAAGGCCATAGGCGTCAATCTGAGAGGGGGTCCAAACATAGGGACGGAAAGACTCGTGGGGGATGGTCATTGTCGGCCTGCCGGTGAGCCGGAACTGAAGCCATTCAGGGGGAGAGAGAAGCCAGCGAGCCTTCTTCAGCACTGTGCCGCCGTCATAAGCCTTAAGCGATGCCGCCTTGGGCAGATAGAAAGACTCCGTCCCTTCAATTCTCTTCCCGTCATTCTGCAGCCAGAGCAGCGCCGAAGTGAGCGGAACCCCCTGTCCGTCGCAGGCAACCAGAGATGGACCATTGCCGCTTATAGCGACCGCTGCAATCCGATTCGCCGGAAGCCTCTTCAACGCTTCACGGAAAGCCCATTCCCATTGCAGGGGATCAAACCCCGGCGGCTTCAATACTGGAGAATTGGAATAAGGAACACGGATACGGTGTTTTAAATCACCGTCGAAAGAAAGAAGCCCGGCTTTGAGGGAACAGGTTCCAAGGTCAACGGCAAGTATCATAAGGTATCGGGGAAGAGATCAGGACTTTCAATTTTAGGCTGTTTAGCCAGCATGCGCTGTATCATCACGCTATTATCCAACAGCGGAGATACTGAACGGTTATGATGGACACGGCTTATGGTGCGGGCAAAAAGATTGGAAACCTTGGCCGTTTTATACCATGGTTTATTCAAAATGCTTTGCGGAAGAGTCACCGCATTAGTGCCGATTATGTAATCGAACGCTCTTTCCTCATAGGCATTGTCGAAATGCTTTATGGCCTCGCCGGAGAAAAGGGGCAGCGAAACCGCACAGATGATTTTCTTTGCGCCCATATCCCTGATAATCCGAATCGCGTTAAGAATAGTTCCTCCCGTACCCAGAATGTCATCCGCCATGAACACAGTCTTCCCTTCGACGCTTCCGAGCAATCGCGCCTTGGAAATATTTGTATCCTGAGCATTTCGCGAAATCCTGGAATAATCCCTCTCCTTATATAATAGAGCCAGCGGCTTACGGAGACTGCCGGCATAAAACCTGTTGCGTCCAATCGCACCCGTGTCGGGTGCGACGACCACCAGATCTTCATTAACAAAATCGAGGACCTCACGCACTGTCCGCAATATCTGATAGGAGGCATGGAGATTCTCAAGACTGAGCGATCTAAAACCGTGATCAATCTCCCTTGAATGAATATCTAGCGTGATGATACGGGCCACCCCCATATTTTCATAAATACGGCCGAGCATGGATGCGGTGAGCCCCTCCCGGCCATCCTTCTTATGCTGCCGGCCGTAGGGATAAGTCGGGACAACTAAGGTAACCCTGCGGGCCCCCGCATGAGTAACCGTATCAATTGCCGTCATCAAGGCCATCAAATGATCGTTCACCGACATAGAGGCCAGGGCTTCACCTAAAGGGACCGGCTGACTGTTGGATACATCTTGCACGATGTAGACATCCAGTCCTCGCACACTGCTTTCAATGGTCGTTTTGATTTCACCATTGGCAAATCTTGTAAACTGACAGGGAATTTTGAAAGAAGGGCATCGATAGCCGTCAGCGCCGCCGACATCGAATACACGGTGACTTATCAAATCATCGGTCTTATTAAGTTCACGAAAGGCTTCTTCCCGGCTCATGCCGTAGAGTTTTGCGATAAACCGGGCCTTTTGCTCGAAACGCCTCTGATAGATAGTCTTGAGGTGGGCAACGATCTCCTCAGTAAATACTTCTCCTCCCGGACAAGCCAGCACTCCAAGAGTAGTCGGTTTAGCAAAACTCATGCGATATCATACTCCAGGGTAACGCAGACCGAGCTGAAATCAGGTATGCCACAGGCATTCAAAAAAAGAATATACACAAAGAACCAAATGGGGAACCCTGATAATAAAAATTTATGGACTCGGAGGTTTTAATCAGCAAGGAACACCTCGACCGACTGGTATCCTGTGTTCCGCAGCTTTCAGATATCAATATCTGGGCGCACCCCTTCGGGTCGGGCTTTCCACTCCAATGCCTTAATCCGGCAGCCTGGCCCCCCGGCTCATTGCCAATCGCCGGGGCAGCCGGCGGCATTTCCGTTTCAATCCCTTGCGCGGCTATTATCATTCAGTAATGGTACAGCACACTGGGAGTCTGTCACGCCGTATTTTGTGCTTTACTGCTGCCAATTGACCAATGGGCGGCCGCGCGCCTGATGATTGAAGGGACACCGAAGGCGGTTGAAGGAATGATAAATCCGCAAGCTGTTTTTTATAGGTGCCCATAAGCGGCTGAAATAAGTGAACGGCTGCAAAATCAGCGCTCGTCATTGCTTATTCTGAAACAGATATGCTATGAGAGCTGTGTCATCCCTCTTGCGGCGGAACCGAATGAAAGAGAGTTTCGGCGCCGTCTGCCGAATTGAGACATCCGCAGTTTTCATAGCAGTCCATGCAGTATATAATGACGGCTGTATGAGGATTTATGATTAATCAGCGCAATGGCAGCAGGGTGTCTCCCCAGCACAAGAACCTGCCTCAGCATTATTTCAGAATTCTGAAAGGGATCTCCGATTCAAAGCTTCTACGTCGAGTTTTAGCGGGAAGCCATAAGCGTATCGTCAAGGAAAGGACTGAGTCTGAAACGAAACCCTGTTTACTGGAGGTGCATCCCAACAAAGATGAGGGCAGTGATTGGCGGGAACTTCTAAAAAAGGCCAAGGAGGAAGGCGGTAAGATTAGCAAAGGGAAATTCCGGTTTTCATTTTGGTATGTCATTTTGATTGTACTCATCATCAGCCTGGTCAATGTGTTCTTGTTTCGAGGTTCGGACAACACTGTCGCCTATAGCGAATTCAAGGATCTCATCGCCAGGGGATACATCAAGGAAGTGCATTTCTCCAACAGATCCTTGATTGGTTATTCCTTCTTGAGATCAGCCCTCGAAAACCAGAACACCATCGGCCGGTACTTGCAGGACGGTTTTGGCCCCGCCGGAAACTCTGACGGCGGAATGCAGAGCTGGAAAACAGAACGTATTGAGGGAGATCCGTCTCTTCTGCCTCTCATGGAGCAGATGCAGATTGTTTTTCTAGCCGTTCCTGAACGCAATAACTACATCCTTGAACTGCTTCTCCGCATGGTGCTCCCCATGATTTTACTGCTGGCTGTCTGGCGCTTCATGGCACGCCGTTTCGGCGGACTCGGTGGATCAAACGTGATGAGCTTTGGTCAGAATAATGCGAAAATCGTCGCCGAAAAGGATTTGACCACCCGCTTCGCTGATGTTGCCGGCTGTGACGAAGCCAAGGATGAGTTGGTGGAAATAGTGGAATTTTTGAAATTCCCCTCTAAGTATACGAACATCGGCGGCAAAATTCCCAAGGGGGCACTCCTCGTAGGACCGCCAGGCACGGGAAAAACCCTGCTAGCCCGCGCAGTGGCGGGTGAAGCGGAGGTCACGTTCTTCAGGATGTCTGGCGCCGATTTTGTTGAGATGTTTGTCGGAGTAGGAGCGGCCCGAGTGAGAGATATCTTCAAGCAGGCCAGGGAAAAAGCTCCATGCATTATCTTCATCGACGAACTGGATGCCATCGGCAAGAGCCGGTCGGGAACGCTGAGCACCAACGACGAGAGGGAACAGACTCTGAATCAACTCCTAGTGGAGATGGATGGATTTGATTCCACCAGCGGAGTAATCCTCCTGGCAGCGACCAATAGGCCGGAGGTTCTTGATCCGGCACTTCTCAGGCCGGGACGTTTCGACCGGCAGGTCGTCGTTGACAAACCCGATCAGATGGGCAGGGAGGCGATTCTCCGCATCCATTCCGCCGAGGTGAAACTCGACGAAGGTCTGGATATCAGCGAGGTATCCAAGGCCACCGCCGGATTGGCCGGCGCGGATCTGGCTAATATCGTTAACGAGGCGGCCCTGCTTGCGGTGCGCTCCGGGCGCGACCGAGTCACTAGGCAGGACTTCTTTGAGGCCATAGAGAAAACGGCCATTGGTCTGGAAAAAAAGAACAAACTTCTCAACCCTCACGAGCGGGAAGTCACCGCCTATCACGAGACGGGGCACGCACTGGTAAACGTCTTCACCCCGAATCAGCACCTTGTGAAAAAGATTACCATCGTGCCCCGAGGCTACGGCGTGATGGGATATATGCTGCCGGTTCCTGAAGAAGAGCGCTCCTTCCAGACCAGGGAGGAGCTGCTGGGACGCATCGATGTGGCACTGGGCGGCCGAGCCGCCGAAGAAATCATCTACGGCACGGTGTCCACCGGCGCGGGAAACGACATAGTCCAGGCCACTGACATCGCCAGAGCGATGATAACGAGACTGGGGATGAGCGGCAAATTCGCCAACGTGTCTCTCGACAAGAGAGGCAGCAGCTTTCTCGGCGTCAATGACAATCCCTACGGACAGACGAAGGAGTATTCGGAAGATACCCAACGCTACGTAGATCAGGAAATAACAAAGATTATGGCCGAACGCTACGACAAGGTGCTAGCCTTGCTGAAGAAACATAGGAAGCTTCTGGAACTGATTACCAACCATCTGCTGGACAAAGAAACCATCGAACGCGAGGAGTTAATGGATTTTATCGAGTCGGTCAAAGAAGGCAGAGCCGAATATCAAACACGCCAGGAGTCCGACCTCAAGCCATCGCCAAGAGCCAAGGCATCCGGCGAAGCACGCAATGAGGCCATTAAAGAACGAGTGGCCAAAAGACGGGCCGCCGAGCAAGAGGCCGCTGAAAAGGCCGCTGCCGAACAAGAAGCCGCCGAGCAAGAGGCCGCCGGAGAAGACAATGCGGCTCAAGACGCACCAAAGGAGGCGCCTTGAATTTCGACTGGACCTTTCTCATCGATATGAGCATAATCGGCGCTGCCCTGCTGTTGACCACGTGGATCAGAGCGAGAATACGCTTCTTTCAGCGTTATCTTGTTCCCAATGCGTTAACGGCTGGATTCATTCTCTTTCCGCTGTATAACTGGGTATTCGGCCGCATTGGCATGGATACCGAGAATCTGAAAAACATCGTTTTCCACTTTCTCAATCTGTCCTTTATCGCCATGACCCTCAGGGTGAGTATCGAAAAAAGACGTTCAAACAGGGATGTCTTCGCCACCAGTACCATGGTACTGAGTCAGTATGTAATACAGAGTTTCCTGGGAACCGTACTTACCATCATCATGATCAAGACATTCTTCCCCAATCTCTTCCCGGGTTTCGGTCTGTTTGCCACACTCGGGTTTTCCCTGGGTCCCGGCCAAGCCTTCACCATAGGCACCGGATGGGAGACGATGGGCTTTGAAGGACTGGGAAGTGTTGGACTGACCTTTGGCGCTCTGGGTTTTATCTGGGCATGTTTCGGCGGTATTTTCCTGGTGAATCTAGGAATACGGAAGGGCTGGATATCACGGGAGGAACTGACGCGGTTCAACAAAGACAATGTCAAGTCGGGGCTGCTTAACAGGGGTGAGACCGGTGACTATTCGAAGATAAGAAATATCACCAATCCCGAGGCCATTGATCCAATGAGTTTTTCGTCGGCATTGGTTTTCTTCACCTATCTCTTATCTTTCCTGGGAATGAAGGGCATATCCGCTCTCCTCGCACTCATCGGTAGTAACGGGGTCCAGTTGGCCACTAATCTTTGGGGCATTATGTTCATTTTCTGCGGTTTGACGGCTATGGCGGTGAAATCTGTGCTAAGGGCTGTCCGGATAGAATACGTGATCGACAACCACCGCATGTCAAGGATCAGCGGCTTCAGCGTGGACTTCATGGTGGCAGCGGCCATCGCAGCCATCAGCGCCGCCGTCATCACCCACTATCTGGTTCCTCTCCTCATCATCGCAGGCATGGTAGGGTTAGCTACCACCTTTAGCCATATCTGGCTGTCGAGCCGTGTGTTTCAGGACCATGTCTTCTTCCGAGCCATCTTAGTCTACGGCGCCGCGACCGGCACTCTGCCTACGGGACTCGCACTCCTGCGCATCATTGACCCCCAGTTGGAAACTCCGGCGAGCCGGGATTTCATGCTCTCGGCGGGTTTCACCTTCCTGATGGCCATTCCCATACTGCTTACGGCCAACCTGCCGGCGATGGGCGCCTTGAAGGGCTCCCTTACACCCACTTATCAGGTTTTGGGGCTATATGCCCTCTACATCGTCGCCTGTGCAGCCGCCTATATTCTGCTCTCCGGACGCCGCCGGTTCAAGGATTACACGGCGATTTGGTTCCGTCGGCATCATTCCGGTTCCTGATGAAAGCGGGTGGTCTTTCGCAGGCATTCCAGTAGAAACAGCACCAGAAGAACGAGTGTCATGACCGGGGCAACGATAAAACTCATCCGAAGACCAGCCAAGTCACCGATAACACCCATCAGGAAGCTGGAACCGCTGTAGCCGAGTATGCCGAAACAGGATAGAAAGGACATCACCATGGTGTGATCGGCACCCGGCATCCTGCGCACCGTATAGGTTTGTTCACATGGCCATAGCGGGGCGATGACGAAACCAATGAACAGCATCAGGACATAGAGGACAGGAAGACTATGGACGAAGAAGAATCCGGCGCTCGACAGGAGGATGGCGGCCATACATAGGATCAAGAACCTCCTCAGGCCGAAGAGGAGCATGATTCTGCTTGCCAGAATACGCCCTAGGACCATGCCTGCCGCAAAGAGTATTATCCCCAGAGCGCCTGAGCGTGCCAGTGTTCCGAATTCCCATTGAATATAACTGACGGTCCAGAAGGCGAAGGCGCCTTCCACGGCTCCCGAAGCGAAAAGGACGAATCCCATGATCCAGAACAGGGGTTCGGAAAAGACCTCTCCCGCATGGGAAAAATCTGCCCTGGAAACAGGCAAAGAAACACGCCTGCGCGGAGGATACAGCACACCGACAATGAAACATACCGCGGCGATGAACACGAATCCCCATCGCCAAGACAATCCACGGGACAGTATTTCACCGATGATTATGGTGCCGAAGATGATGCCGAAAGGCCAGGCAGCCTGGAGAAGGAGCTGACTGGAGCCGGCATCTCCGGGGTGAATATCTTCTACCAATGGTGTAAGAAGCGCTTCGGCCACCCCCTGCCCCAAGGCGATGACGATCATGGTCAGCATGGCCGAAAGATAGCTGTGGGTGCGGGTGAAAAGCAGCAATCCGCAGGCGAGCAGCCACAGAGACCAGCGCAACAGCCGAATCTTGCCTAGTAGGGCGCCGATGGGAATCGAGAGGAGAAGGGCCGTGAAAATAGATATGGAGCTTACCAGACTCAAGGCGCCGGCCTGTGCGAGACTGAGGCCGAACTCCGTAGTGATGGCTACGAGACTGACGGGAATGACAACGGTTGAGGCTGCATAGGAGAATAAGTTGAGGTGGGAGGCGGCGGCGAGTTGACGCCGGATACGGACGGTCATTTTTATCGTTCTCCGACAATCACCGCCGTAGACCTCTTGCCGACGGTGTAGCCTCTCTCTGCTGCTATTGGCGACTCAAGTTCATTTTCGACAATGTCCTTTGGTGATTCCAAAGACGTGTCCACGATACGATACCAGCTAAAACCGGCAAGTGGCGACGGCAGAGTGAAATGTACCGCCCGGTCGGTCGAGTTAAAACAGATGACTATGTCCGCCGGGCGGCTAATCTCTTCCCTGCTGCCGTCGATACGCAGAGCGAGGATATTCTCTGCCCTGTTCCAATCAAGCGCCCTGCCTTGTTTGTCAAACCATTCAATATCGGTCACTCCCTCAGCGTTGCGGTCTTTTCCCTCAAAGAATTCTCGGCGATGAAGGGCCGAATGCCTCTTCCTAAATGCGATAATAAGGCGGGCGAATCGATGGATTTCCGCATAACGGTCGAGATTGTCGAAATCATACCAGGATATCTCATTATCCTGACAATAAGCGTTGTTGTTGCCTCGCTGACTGCGCCGGAACTCGTCGCCGCCGAGTATCATGGGTGTTCCTATGGACAGGAGCAGGGTGGTCCAATAGTTCTTAATCATTCGGGAGCGAATTCTCAGTATGGACTTGTTTTTACTTTCTCCTTCGATGCCCCAGTTAGCACTGAGATTATAGTTTGAGCCGTCCCCATTGTTTTCTCCGTTGTCTTCGTTGTGTTTCTCATTATAGCTCACCAGATCTGCGAGGGTGAATCCATCGTGAGCGGTGATGTAATTGACGCTGTGGTATGGCTTCCTGCCTGATTGGAGGTAGAGGTCGGAACTGCCGCTCACTCTGGTGGCAAATGCCCGGATCATACCCTGGTTTCCCAGCCAGAAGGCCCTTGCATCATCGCGGAACCGATCATTCCATTCCGCCCAGCGGCTATGGTGGAAGCAGCCGGTGTGATAGGCGCCGCCCGCATCCCAGGGCTCGGCGATGAGCTTTGTATCGCCGAGTATGGCATCTTCGGAGATGGCTTCGATAATCGGGGCATTGTCCAAGATTTGGCCCTCCCCGTCCCGGGCCATGACCGAGGCAAGATCGAAACGGAAGCCATCCACATGCATCTCCTGCACCCAGTAGTGCAGGCAGTCAATGATGAAACTCATCACCGCCGGATGATTGCAGTTCATGGTGTTGCCGCATCCGGAATAATTCGTATAGAAGCGTTTATCCGACTCCAGAATATAATACACCGTGTTATCCAATCCCCTGAAAGAGAAAACCGGACCGTCATGGCTGCCCTCTCCGGTGTGATTGAAAACCACATCGAGTATAACCTCGATGCCGGCCTTGTGCAGTTCCCTTACCATGGTTTTAAACTCCTTCACCTGGTTGGTGCCCCTGTCCGACACGGCATAGCCGCCCTTAGGTGCGAAGAATGCCAAGGTGGAGTATCCCCAGTAATTGGTTTTCTCGTATTCATCTGTATCGAATTCAAAGATGGGAAGAAATTCCAGGCTGGTAATTCCCAGTTCCTTGAAGTAGGGAATCATCTCCGTCACGGCATCATAGGTTCCGGGATGCCGGATGCCAAAGCGTTTCTTTGCCGAGGGATGTCTGCTGAGACCCCTGACATGGGTCTCGTAAATGATGGTTTTCCGCAACGGGTAATTAAGCGGCCTGTCCCCCTGCCAATCGAATTCATCGTCGATGACGACACATTTCGGCATGACATCGCCGGTCCTGATGCGATTCATCTCTTTTTGCCGGGCCCAGGGGGGCCTGCCGGTCAGGGCTTTGCAGTAGGGGTCGATGAGGAGATCATCCTTATTATATCGCTGCCCCTGCTCCGCATCATCCGGACCGTCAACCTGATAGAGATAAAGCTGCCCCTCGCCAATCGCCTTGACAAAGATGTGCCAGCAGTCACCTGTTCTGTTAATCTTGGGATCAAGCGTCACGCGCCGGGAAGGTTGATCATCCTCGGCTCTATCAAATAACAGGAGGCTGACACCGGTCGCGTTCCTGGAGAAGAGGGCAAACTGCACCCCCTCGCCATGTATGACTGCTCCCAGAGTTGCAGGCTGACTAGGTTTAAGCTGGAATTTTGCACCACGGCTATTGATTTGGTTAAACATGTTGTGCCCTGAATAATTTCTAGGGTACCTCTAAAAAACAGTTCGTCAACCTTAAGATTAGGAAGAAACCTCTTTTTTTCAGTTTTTTCTGTGAATTCCGGGCTTGTTTAGTGATTTCAGCCTGTTTTCAGGTTATTTTGGCTTCTGGCACACATTCAGGGCACCTATCCCAAGGATTATCTCAAGGGCACCTCTAAAACCGAAAACGGGGTTTTTCAGAGATGCCCATAAGTTGAGATTCATTAGGCGGACTCTGCCATGACACAGCAAGACGGTCAATCAATGTCATACAGATATCTGAAGAAATCCATATCGGTGCTCAACACCTTCTTCTGACCGGGGAGCACTTGCTGATAGGTTTCCAGGGCCTTCCAGAAGCTGTAGAATTCGGCATCGGCGTTGTAGGCCTCGGCATAGATACGCGCCGCCTCGGCATCGCCATCGGCCCGGATCAGGGCGGCCCTTGTTTCGGCTTCGGTCAGTTTGATATCACGGTCTCTGTTCAGTCTTCCTAACCATTCGGCCTTTAACCCGTTTCCATCGGAGCGATAACCGGTCGCCACCTTCTGCCGCTCAGAGATCATCCTGTCGTACACCGATTGGGTCAGATCGTCGGAATACCGAATCTGCCGTATGACCACGTCCAGAAGATCAATGCCGTACTCGGGCATGGAAGACTGGGAGCGGCTGAGCATCTCGGTGGAGAGGGCCTTGCGTCCGTGCAATATGGGGGCGAAGGCGCTTTCCAAAATATTGGTCGTACCGCCTTCTTCGGTATTTGCCGATACGCCCAATGCCCTGTTTTCGGCAGCCGCATCGGCGGCGGCCTGAGCCTCGGTTTGGAAATCCAGTATCACGTTTTCAGATTCCAGGATGATGTTCGTCGAACGCACCGATTCGGTGAGCGGATACTGCGATACAACGGTGCGGACGGCCGATTCGATGACATTATCCAGCCGCGCATAGGCCTGATCCATAACATTGACCCGCTGATAGAAGACCTCCGGTGCGACAATGCGCCAGCGGGCGGACGTATCCACCCAGATGTACTGGTTTTCACTGGTGGGCATGCGCTGAGGCTCGCCGTCCCAGGAGAGTATCTTCTTGGAATAGCGGGTGATTTGATCTATGGCCGGAACCTTGAATTTCAATCCGGCCTCGGTATGCACCGCAACGATGCGCCCGAAACGTGTGACAACGGACTGCTCTCCCTCCGACACGATGAAAAACGGCTTGAGCATAATAAACAGTATGGCGACGATTATTACAGGCATGAAGGTTTTTATAAGCTTATTCATTTTACTCTCCGGCTCCCGCTCCGATATTCTTAAGCGGAAGAAAATTCTCCAGGTTCTTGTCAATGAGATCGGTGTTTTCCTCATTGGCAAACACCTTGGCCAGCGTCTCATAATAGAGTCGTTCACGAGTCACCCGAGGCGAACGCCGGTACTCCTGAAGTATGGCCTGGAACATTGCCACCTCGGCCTTGGCGTAGTTGATACGGGCCTGCCTGTAGCCCTCCGCCTCGGCCATCATCTGCTTGGCCTCGCCCTCAATACGGGGTATTTCGGCGTAATAGGCCTGTTCGCCCTCGTTGATAAGACGTTCCCTGTCCTGGGTGGCCTTGTTTACGTCTTCAAAGGCATCCTGAACCTCCCCCTTGGGCGGCTCAACCTGCTGCAGCTTCACTTCAGTGATGCTCACGCCGAGTTCATAGAGATCGAGCGTATCCTGAATCATCTGCTTGCTGAGGTATTCGATAGTGTCCTTCTCCGTGCTGATAACATCCAGAATAGCCCTGTCTCCCACCAGGCCATTCACCACTGACTGAGTGACATCACGGAGGGTCTTGTCCCTGTTGTCTTCGGTGCGGGTTCCCGCTATCCGGCTGTTATCTACATGGAAGAGCCATGCCCGCGGATCGGTGATGCGATACTCGATGATCCAGGTGACATCAACGATGTTGAGATCGCCCGTGAGCATCTCGGATTCGTGTGAGTAGTCCCTCTGATCATAGGTGGTGGTGACTCCGGCCTGCACCGTTCGAAAACCGAACTGCTTCGAGAGCACTACCTGGGGAACCTTGTACACCCTGTCGACATTGAAGGGCGCTTTGAAATGCAGACCCTCCGCAACCGTGGCATGGTAGCGGCCGAAACGCGAGACAACCCCGCGTTCGTTGGCATCCACCGTGTAAATACTCGATGCTGCGACTAAGCCGATAGCGGCTAGGACGACAATTCCAGCGATGAGCCCATTGCCGATACGGCCCTGTGCCCTCTGAGGGGCAACTTTCTGCTCTGACATGAGACCTCCGCCATCACGGTACATGGTCTTGGGAATAGTATCAAGGACAGAGATTCCAAGGCTAACGCATGGTGAATTGTAACATTAACTGTCCGCGATAAAGAGGGCAAAAGAAGCCCCATGAGTTATTGTCAATAGTTGTGGATGAGAAAATTTCAAATCCTTCATTTTTTTCACGCGGCCTCTTCCTTGAAGACTCCATCTTTACAAAACACACCCTCAATAACCCTGGGGATCAGCTTGTATCCACGTAGCTTTCGCCAGTTCTTTTCAGCCTCCAGGCAGAGCTTCCAAACCATACTTAATGTTGCCGCCCTTGAACCACAGCCCCTGGTTCTCTTCGTTCTAAGGCGGACAGTAGCAAAGGTTGACTCAATCGGGTTGGTCGTCCTGATGTGAGTCCAGTGCATCGCCGGAAATTTGTAGAACGTGAACAGCTTCTCCCTGTCCTTTTCCAGACACTGGGCGGCCCTGGGGTACTTAGCCTGAAAAGAATCAATGAATAAGTCATAGGCTTTAAGAGCATTCTGCCCGGTATCTGCCATATACATTTCATGAATCATTGACTTGGCCTTGCCCTGGAGATTCCTGGGCATTTTGTTTAACACATTCGCTGTTTTGTGCACCCAGCAACGCTGTTTTTTTGTTTCTGGAAAGATTTCATCCAGGGCATTCCAGAAACCCAGCGCACCATCCCCAATGGCCAGCCTGGGGGCGGCGGCGAGACCCCGGGCTTTCAGTTGGAGCAGTATCTCCCTCCAGCTTTGTGAGCTTTCCCTGTATCCGTCACTGACGGCTAGAAGTTCCTTCTTCCCATCCCTGTCAGCTCCCATGATTACAAGAATGCAGCTCCTTTGATCATCAAGCCTCACATTGAAGCAGATGCCGTCCACCCAGATGCAGGCGTATTCCTTAGCTTTCAAATCACGTTTCTCCCACTGAAGAAACTCATCTTCCCAGAACCTTTTCAAGCGGACTATGTTCGTCGCCGACAGTCCGGCAATACCTTCACCCAGAATCGAGGCAAGAGCCGTCTGGAAAGCGGATGTGGACACACCGCTGAGGTACAGCGCCGGAACAAGGTTGTCGATACTGGGAGTTCTGCGCATATAGGCTGGCAGTATGGCACTGGTGAAGCGATCCTCTCGCCTGCTCTTTAATTTCCTGTCATCCACTCCTGGAACCTTGATTTGCATTTGACCAGCCCCTGTCACAATTTTTCGCTGGGCGTGGTAGCCATTG
This sequence comes from Spirochaetaceae bacterium, assembly GCA_965232165.1. Lineage (GTDB taxonomy): Bacteria > Spirochaetota > Spirochaetia > DSM-2461 > DSM-2461 > UBA2779. Next base: position 89,900 of record CBDDOY010000001.1, read on the forward strand.
CGTACAGCCTTGCGCTGATTATTCTGATCACGCTCATGTTCATGGGCATTGATGTAGTCTTCCATTTCTAACTCCAGGGCATGAATAAGCATCTTTCTGGCTCCCTCCCGCAAAACCTGATCCAAAACCGATTCTGTTTCGCTTTTCAGCACTTCCGAATCATTTCCGTTTGTTGTAAACTCTTCCATAGAGCATCTCCTTTCTGTTTGGCTTTATTACCAATTATTTTACAGAAGGATTTGCTCTTTTTTTACCCCATCCACAACTTTTGATTATATCTCGCGGGAATGAAGGATTGATGGATGGCTTGTGAATCTCGAGGTGTAAAATATTTGTTTAAGCTGCGTAAAAGCCGGTATGTCATGGTTACTGACAATAGCGGCATACTATCGCGATCGTGCAGATACAGAGAACACTTCTGATGAAATGAAGAACCAATGGGGATGAGCAGGCTTTACGACTCAAGATATAACACGTTGTCGTGTTATGGCTCGTATAACAGCCCTTTGTTATAACTGGCGGAGTATCTTCATCCGCCTTGTGATGCCGCACAGACATTATGAAGCCAGAACCGGCCGATCACTATTTTTGAAGGGTCCAGGCCGCCTGATTCGTCATGGAAGGAATTTGTTTCTTAAACTAACGGGCATTCATGGTCATTACAAAAAAATCCGGTATTTAATGACTGAAGCAAATCGTATTCTCCAATGGACAAGCGAGAATGCGGAGCAGTTGAAAGAGTTTGGATTGTACCGGATGATTTTGAGTACAGCCTTTCAGTATTCTCTTGAAAACCGTCCGTTCAAAGTCCCACAGGAGTTTGTTTTTCAGCAGGATTTGAGGGTTAACGGCTTTTTTTAGGATTATCGGACGGAAATATTGGGAGCAAATGAACGAGTTCGGTTTTGGAGAGACGGCACTCGGCTCAGGTCTCATCTGCCCGTTTATCCGCTACTATCATTTTTTCAGAGAGGGCTGTTTGCTCTCAAAAAGGACGGATAGCCCCTGCCTGATGAAAGGAACCCAGCCTTTTTGAAGGTTTCAACCGACGGAAAATCTGGCTTGTGGCCATTCCTCATGGAATCTGTGCCGACAGAATATGCCAATAGAATCGGGAGAGTGTCTATTCAACAGCTTGTCAACAAAATTGATAAATCTGGCCGTCACCACGACTGGATCGATGAGTTTAGGCAGAAATACGGAATCGAATGAGCAAAGGTCAATCAGTTCATACACAGTTTGTAAAACATACCGCCGGGTATTCGAGCAGGAATCAAACCCGCGTCCGTTCTCTGTTTCGGGAAAATGTAGAGAATTAAATTTCTCTCGGCATCCGGCAGTCTGAAGGGATTTGATGCTGCATAAGGTGTTGAATAAACTTGTTTTATGGATATTTTACGGTTTGGAGAACGAATTGGGGTAAGGCTCCATATCCTCCGGTTTTTTAGTTCGTAGTGTTAACACAACTCATGCTCCGTCCAGAAGTCCGGGAAATCAACATATAAAGTTAATTTCCATTTCCCCGATTTTCTGAATTGATAAAAATACGGGTGCGCTCAAAAGGCTTTGCTTCCAACGAACTGCGGATTTGAAGCAATCAGACTTGAGTTAGAGAATCGGGTGCTTGTGTTACACCCAAACGAACAAGTCAGAGGAGTGCTGAGAAGAAACTGAATAAATGCCGATTTCCCCGCCCATGGCATCGGCAGACACCCGATTTTGGCAATTTTGGCCCCGATCGCTCGGGAAGCGAAGTTAGCATGGATTTCCCTTTCCCAAAAATCGGCAAGTCTGCACCGCCTAGAGGATGGACATCCTTCTTCAACCCAAGTCTGAAGGGCATTCTCGAACAGGACCTTGACAATTACCCGCCATGACGTTATTTTAGTTTGGGCGATAAATTAAAATAAAAAACCGCTAATTTAAGAAGTGAAATAAGAGCATGAACAGGGATATACAAGGCCATTACATAACCATTTCGACCATCGGGGAAAAGGCACAAGCCTTTGTTCCGGCACCATTGCCTCCTGCACCACCAATTGAATGGGCATCAGAGATCCGGGAAAAGTTTGATCAGGCCCTGCTGGCTCTCGGTCGTCTGGACAGCGTATCGGTGTTATTGCCGGATACTTCGCTCTTCCTTGATATGTATGTACGTAAAGAAGCGGTTCTGTCCTCGATGATCGAGGGAACTCAGTCCTCCCTTTCCGACCTGTTGTTGTTTGAGTTTGAACATCAACCCGGTGTGCCACTGGATGACGTGCAGGAGGTCAGTAATTACGTGGCAGCACTGACTGGCGAGAATCCGCAGGATTTGTCCGTGAATTTGAAATGCTGCTGCAGGATTTGAAACCCAGCGTTAGCGGCCCACTCACAGGGATTGAACTAGTTGCGGCGTTTTACGAGGCCGACAATGCCATTCTTGCGAGGTGTGATGACTCCAGCGGGAATATTGATGATGTATTCCGTTATGATGCCAAAGAACTGTTTGTGGTTTATGCCTCCCGTTGTAACGACAAAGAAAAAATTGCCGACATCATCCTGAAGATGAATCAAAAGGATAACTACGGCATCCGGGACACCTTGATCAATTGTGCCGGAGGAATGCCCGCCTGAAGAGATTATATGCACAATGATTGAAACCCTTCAGAAATGGGCCGATGAAGCAAAGGCTGAGTATGGCAAGCGGCATCATCTCATGCTGATTGAATCACTGGCTCGACAGCTCAAAGGATGCCGAACTGTTTGAGAAAACCCGTGCCGCTTCGTGGAGAAAACTGCCCCCAGCGGCGCTTGTCGGCATCGCCCAAGTCTATCTGGAAAGCGGTGATGTTGAAACAACCCATTCATGACTAAAGGAAATTCCTGAAGGTGAAACCTTCCAGGCATATGAACGAGATAAGCTGCTGCTTGAAATTCATCAAAAGCGGGGAAACACCAAAAAATTGTCGGCTCTTCTGTTACGGTAATTCAGATCCTATCATTCCATGGACACTCTGCTGGAACTTCTGGATGTTATCGGTCATGACAAGCGGAATGAAGTCATCGGCGGTGAAGTTATCCGGAGTCTGGAGGCCGACAGACTCAAGGAGTCAGATGCAGAGTTTCTGATAGCAATCGGCAAGATCGATGAAGCTGAAAATCACCTTCTCAAACGTGCTGACCAGCTCAATGGCCGCCATTACGGCAGCCTGCCTTCTTTAGCCTGAAGTGATGGCGGCGCTGCCCCTACGGCATATACCCGGATGCAGTTTGAAGAAATATCGGATTATGATCGCTAAGAAATCCGGAAGGCCCTGCTCAAATATTGCGAATTGGATACCATGGCAATGATCATGATTTATGAAGGTTGGAAGGACCTTCTGCAACAGGAACAACACAACTGAAGGCACAAAAAACGTCTGCCAACTCATAGTGCTCCCACGAATCAATACAAAGTGAATCCTGCCAGGTGTCCTACCAGGCGTTTTGCTCTTCTAACTCGCTTCTGATGTTCACATAGCTCTGATAACGATCAGGATGGATGCCCCCGCACTCCACGGCGGCCATTACAGCACATCCGGGCTCATGGCGATGAGAACAGGGCTGGAATTCACAGGCATCCCGATGATCCATGATCTCCACGAAAAAACTCTCAAGTTTATTCGGTTCGATGCCCTGATTAATACATCTCTCACTCCCGGCGTATCAATCAATTGGCCCATCGAGAGTGAACTGACAAGCCGTCCAAAATTCGTATTATGCCGCCCCCGGCTATGCTTCTGGGAGACCGCACTGGTTGAAAGCTCCAACCCGGGAATGAGAGCATTTATCAGGCTTGATTTGCCAACACCCGATGGACCGAATAAAACAGTCGTCTTCGAGGATAGGCTGTCTTTGACCTCAGTCAGTCCATCACCGGTTGCTGCTGAACAGCAAAACACATCTATGCCGACGGCTTTCCATGCGGTTAAGCGTGCTTCGATGGAAGGTTTGATTCCTAAATCTGACTTATTGAGCAAAACCATCACCGGAATGTCATCTAGGGCCGCACAGATCAGTCCCCTATCGACAAAGCGCGGGCGAAACGGAGGAGATGCGACTGACATCACCACGATTACCTGGTCGAGATTAGCCGCAATAACTTGCCATACCCCGCCTTTCTTATTCCAACGCCGAAATTGACTCATTCGAGGGATGCGCTTAGTGATCAGCCCCTTGTCTTCATCAACCGGTGAGAATTCCACTCTATCTCCGGGGGCCAAAGGATTATATGCCATCTCGGCATCATCCAGGATTTTACCCTTAAAGCGGCATTCGTAGCACTTTCCCTTCTCGTTATAAACGCAGTAAATATTGTTGATTCCAAAATGCACAACCCCCGTCATACGAGAACCCCTGACCACTCTAATCCATAGATCTCGGCAAAGCGGCGATAGCGGTCATTGCCATCTTTCCCTCCGGTAATACAAAATGAATCGCTGCCGGTACCCGGCGGACAGTTTTTACAAAGTGACAGGATGCGGCGCCCCACCCCGTCCCGTGAATCGATCAGTCTAATGCCTCCCATCATCTCATGTATGGGCCTAAGCACATGGAGAAAATGGGTGCATCCAATCACCAGCGACTCGATTCCAGCCTCCTTCAGCTTGGCAAGGGCCCCTTCCATCACATCCTTAGCTCCATAATCTCCTTCATCAGGCAGGCACTCCTCCACATACCGGACTATGTCGCCGGCGGCCGCCCGAATTATTTTCCGGTGAGGGGCAAATACTTCGATCAATCTATCGACATAGGGGGAATCAACTGTACCCTGCGTTGCCAGTAGTCCGATAGGAGCAGAACTTTCACCTTGAGCAGCAGGCTTCACCGCCGGAACCGTGCCGACAACCGGACAATTCGCAATACGGCGAATGTCATCTAATGCCGCCACCGATGCCGTGTTGCATACGACGGCGAGAAGACATGGAGTCATATTGGAAAAGATAGACTCGGCAGCGGCGACAACGGCCTCTTTTACCTGGTTTTCGGTCAACTCTCCATAAGGAAAATTCATTGTATCAGCAAGATATGTAACCACTAAATCTGGCTGTCTCTCCTTTACCCATGCCAGATATGGAAGACCTCCGATTCCCGAATCGAGGAAAACTATGGATGGATTATTCATCGCCAAAAAGATTAGCGAAGGCATCTTTCGCAGATGCCGTTTTGCTCTTCGCATCTGCAGCAGAGGATGAGGATAGCGGCGCGGGCATGAACCAATCACAGAAATTTGCCCTGTCTTTCTCCTGCACGGGTTCACTGACCGGTTCCCGGCAGTCATTGGCCATACCCGGAGCAAAATGCCCGCAGTTGCGGCAAGTCTTTAATTCCCTGCTGCATTGGGAGCAGAGAGTGTTCCTATAAATCGGTGCTGTGTATTTCTGTCCACAATGAGCACAAGACGGCATGATGTCATCCTAACTGAAAACCGCCATTCCTATCAATACAGGCTCAGAATTCACAATCCTCTCCCTGTACAAAATAAATCGATGGAATGATGGCCGCCCAGACAGTCTGGGATCAGGGGGACCATACAACGGTCTATGCGGACTGGATTCCTATAGAGAGTACCGTAACGCTGGATAAAGACGGCGGCAGCGGAACTGATCACACCATCATGGCGGCATACGGGAAACAATTATCAAATGTGGATTTAACCGTGCCAAAAAAAGATGGCTTTGTTTTTGATGGGTATTATGCCGGAAGAAATGGCCAAGGAACCCAGTATTCTGACAGATATTTCTACAGGAAGGAAGTATGGGATCAAACAGGTGCTGAAGTGACCATATACGCGAAGTGGATCAGCTATTAATCCCTGCCTGGGATTAGGTCGGCTGGAGCTGCGTTTCATCTGAAACGGCCAAACTTTCTGCCAGTGCTGCTGGATTTGAGGGGAAATGTGTTTCTGGAAAGGGAGTGCTTAGTATAGAACAGATTTTTCATCCGTCAGCCTGGCCGGGAAACCGGCAGTTGAGGTGTTCGCGAGCAGTTCCTGTCCTTGCTGAACAGACCTGTGAAACCATTTACAGGTCCCATCAGCCTGAGACTAAAAGGTCATCAATTCATTTTTTTCATTGCCTTAACCCCGATTGCAGGTGGTGGTGCTTTGAGAAGCTCCCGGATGCCTAATTCCACCGGAATCTATCCTTGCAGGGCCAAAACCCTCAGGATCAGATGGCAAACCTCAATGAAATAGCCTCCTAGGTGCAGGGAAAGCGGTCTGGCGGCGCAAGATTAGGGATTTGCAGTGGGAGTTTGACAAGGCAGAGACCACTATGGAGGCTATTTCAAATGCCCCGAACCTTGTGTTCACCTCTAAACCTGGATGTACAGGGGGCTGTAGCGATTAAACTTCACCCCGGGATTGCGCCACTGACTGAACCAGGTTTTGACCTCTTCCGTGCCCAGTCTGAGCTTGCTCAGGAATGGACGCTTCAGCCAATACTTGCCGATTATTTTGTCCAGGTCTGTACGATTAAATCCGGCCTCTTCCACGTGTGTTGTCATGTCTCTTTTTCGGGCTTCCTGAACCCGTCGGGCGATCACGCAGTTATGGTAGTGGCGGTAGACGGCCATGCGCGTCATCATCGCACTGGGACACCGGGCAAACTGTACCGTCTGCCGCACATGATTGCAGGCATCTTTGCGAATCTGACGGTCAAGGTAATTCACAGGGAATAGGGGATTGTTTTTATTCCTGAACTCATTTGAGGATATACATTCATGAAGAAAGTATTTCCTGAAATTCTCAATCTTGGCGAAGGCCCGTGTATACGATTTATGAAGATCAGTCGTCAATATCTTTCCGGTAACCTTCTTATCTTCAAGCAGTTGAATGAGACCTTCAGTTATACTTCTAAACGATTTTTCGACGGCTTTCGGATCGGCCTTTTCGACGGCTTCCAGTTCTAACCTCTGCTTCTTCTGTGCAGGGGTCATTCTTCCTTTGCGCCTAAGATTGGCAAAGCCCATGCTGTAAATGAACTCGGATGCAGAGCCGGCGAAGAGGTTGATGTGATGGGGGAAGTACTGGGAAAAAGAGAACGATTCCAGCCCGTCTGCGGCCATATTTTCCTGCATGGGCAGGGCCGGAAGCAACTCGGAATGAATGGCCAGGCAGCACCGTGCCAGCCGTTCAAAGCGGTTCTGAACGGTCTCGGCCCTGACGCCGAGGGCCCGGCCTATGTCGATAAGCCCTGAAGCGGTGACAAGATGCTCGAAGATCCTGGAATAATTGATAGTTTTTTTGGCATAATAATCTATGGAGAAAGTCTGAGCCGAAAAAGTCCTGCGGCCTATGTCAAGCCCTTCAAGATTCGAAGACAGCATAATAATCGGTGAGCCGCTGCGGAATTGGGCCGAAAGCCATAGTAGGATGAAAACCATAGCGGATATACCAGTTTTTCCCGGCAGGAGCGTCAAAATTGGGGCAGCCGGGATTGGGGCAGTGCGGAAAAGTCATAAACACCTCCTTGTCAAGTCGTTTCCCTACTAAAGGATGACTGGGGGCAGAGGCTGTTTCTTTCAAACACCAAGCTTCTGGGCATTATACAAATTTCACCTGACTGGGAAACCCTCCCAGCTGCCTGGACAGCCCCAAGATACCCAGTTTGTCAGGATCGCCAAGAGTTGCAACGCAAACTCTTGACGGGAATCCCTGAAGGCCGCATAATACATATCGCTGCGGCGGTAAAGGATGAAGATTTACCGCGTATGGCATTATAGGGAGCTGTTGAGACAACTCCTTTCATGTCAACAAGCTGCGCCTGTGGTATAATGGTATTACCTTAGCCTTCCAAGCTAATGACGTCGGTTCGATTCCGATCAGGCGCTTCATAACGAATGAGGTACATCTCGCTGTCAATTCAATCTTAGGGGCCTTTCACCTCTCATAACTAGGAAACCAGATGAAGGCACAGATATTACTTGCTGGATTGATATGCGTTTTTTCTTCCTGCAACAATGAAAAGGAGCCGCCGGAACCGGTTCGCAATGGCTTGATCATCCCTTTAACCACGACCACAGTGGAACAGGAGGGAAACGGCGAATCTGCTCAAATCGCAGAAGACGCTATGTTGCCGCTCGTCAACCTTGGCGAAAACTACAATATTCTAGCTGTATACAATGGGAACCTCGATCTTGAGCAGTCCGATGAACAGATACTTCTAGCTGTTCCCCTTGATGACAAAGAAGTCCCTATTTCTCTTATGATAGCGACAACACAAGCCAGTCAAAATGCATATACCATCGCATGGCAAACTGATTTAAGCACACGAACCCTGACTGATATAAATCTCCACCTAGATGATCTTAACGGAAATAATAGGGATGACATTGTCATTGCGGGATTCGATAACATCGGCAATCACGTAACCGAGGTCTTCGCCGCCCCTACAAATGGGCAGATCCCTGATTTCAGCAGGGTGTTCAGCCTAAGGATAAAAGGAAACATCGATATCATCACCGTTAAACGTTCGGTCGGTTATTATAGCGGCATCAGCGATGGAGCCCCCTATCCCATTGTTGTACAGCAGCATGATCCATCCTCAGAGAATGAATTGGACCTGATTGAGACCCGATGGGAATGGAATTCGCGAGCCTTCGCCTACCTTGAGACCGAATCCAAACTGGTCAAAGCAAAAACCATTCTTGAAGATCGCATCAGCAAACTCTACGCAAGCGATGTTGCAGACTATGAGGACTATTTGAGAGGAGCTTGGTACAGAGAAAGCGGTGAAAGTGCCTATGAAGACATGCTGCATTTCAACCCCGCTGCCAGGGAGATCATGTTTTATGACGGGGAAGTACTGGAAATTTTTGTCTGGGGTCCAAGTCATCGCACAACGGCTAAGCGGCTCTATTTCAAGATCACAAATTGGGTGGTCCCCAGCATGAATGATACCGTTTACATCAGCGTCGATTCATGGGACAGCATACAACTTGCGCGATCATCGAGAGAGTGGAATAGCTCATATCGTCGTCTTAATTCCTCCCTTCATAATACGTTAATGAATCAGATTTCCCTCACACCTCTGCTGTCTAATCAGTCTATTTCCGGTATATGGGATGGTTTTGAGGATGACAAAATAGTATTTGATCTCCCCAGGATAGAATGGATAAAAGACGGTGTAAGCCGTGTAGGAACGGCCTCTTTTTTCAATTTGAGAGATATCATGGTGTTACAAATTCAATTTCTCGATGAAGATGGAGCCTTGGAAGAAACGGTTAACTGGGCAGTCGAGTACAGCGAGGAAATCAAGAATAATCGAATAATCCGTTCCATTGCACTGTCATTGGCCGAGTTGGACGCTGACGGCATTGAGAATATCGCCATGGACTTAGTCCGTTTTGAGCAGATAGAAGAGTTTTCACCGGTGAACTGACACTTCATATCCCTTCTCTCTTAGGCGTGTCGACACCTGGCCATCAGGATTGTTTACAATCACTCTCCAATAGGTTTCTGATCTTTCCAGCCATGCTGTAAACCCATCGAACTTGAGACGCTCCCTCATCCGTAGTGCCTGAACCTTGCTCTCGAACGCTCCAATCTGGACGGAGGTATTTCTCGGGGCATCTCTTGGTGAGAAGAGAATTGAAGGTGTTATCCATTGGTGTATTCGAGACTGGGCGATGTAGAGGTGGACCGAATCGGGGAAATTTAACTCGAGATTTCTCAGGGATTCTTCGGCACCCTCAGTATCGTTGACTCTTGTTTGCAGAGTTATGAGTTCCAGCCAGATTGACGGTGAAGTATAGCCTTCATCAATTAGCCGGAGGATTTCATCGATTCCCCTGGCGGCTCCTTCTTCTCTGGAGCGAACCATGGCCGCAAGAAGCGCCGATTCAGCAGCGATATTCTCCATCGGGGTGGTTTCCTTCAGATCCATTGCTTCCGTATAAACATCTTCACCCATTGAGAATCGCACAATGAGGAGTTGAAGACGCCAGGAATCAACTTGGAGGCCGCCAAATTTGACGGCCAGCATATAGTGCTTTTCCGCAAATTTAGAGAGGCCAAGCATGAATTCCAGTTCGGCCATACGGGCAAATATTCGGCCTCTCTTATTCTCCGGCAATAGATGCAGATACTTACTGAAATAAGAAATCGCTTCGAGAGAGTCATCGTGCAGAGTTGCCGCGTGAAGAAGCACAATCGGCGCATCGGAATGACTCCCATTATTCGCCAGCCATCGTCCATAGGCTTCAAGGGCTTCAGATATCCTGCCGGAATTCTCGAATGCCTGGGCATCCTGGATACTATCGGAAAATAAGTATCCCGGCAGGAGGATGAGACCGATGATCAATCGGGCTGATACTGGAAATCTCAATCTTATTCTTCCTGTTCTGATGACACCTCTTCATCCTTCATCGATTTTGACCCAAGAACCCTAACCGATTCATTCATGACTTTGTTATCATTCATGACAGATTTCTTCCGCTGCATTTCTTTGGCGGCTTTCTTGATTCTTGAGGCAATGATGAAGGGAAAAGCCGATATAAGTCCGAAAATATATATCACGAAGAAGCTCAGCAGGATTGGAACCTCTTTGAGCAGACCTTTCTCACCAATCCAAATCCGCACATCAGATTTGTTTTCAATATTGAATCCTACAAATGTCCCGATGAAAATGAGAAATAGAATAAAAACAATTAACTTACCAGGCATAATTCCCTCCTGTCGCAGTTTTATGAAATATCAATGCTGATTCCACAGTATTCCACAGCAGCATTGTACGAGTTAATGGACCGACACCGCCAGGTACCGGTGTAATCGATTTGGCCACTTCCTTCACAGAATCGAAATCCACATCTCCGACAATACGATACCCTTTCTTCTGTGTTGTATCCCGAACACGATTGACGCCCACATCAATTACCACCGTACCGGGTGAAATCATATCGGCGGTCACTGTGTTCGTTTGACCGGCGGCCGCTATGACAATATCGGCCTGGCGCACCTTCTTTGCCAGCTCAACAGTTCGAGTATGACATACTGTTACCGTTGCGTTGCCGTTCTGGGCCTTTCTAAAGAGGAGATTGGCCAATGGGGCTCCGACAATACGGCTTCGGCCTATAATGACGACATCCGCACCCTCTATCTTAATCTTCTGAGACTCCAGTATTTTGATTATCCCATACGGTGTGCAAGGAAGAAACCCCTCTGCACCCAACATAAGGGCGCCCATGTTCTGAGGATGGAAGCCATCTACATCCTTAGAGGGGGAGATCGCGCGGATAACGGCTTCCTCATGGATGTGATCGGGCAATGGAAGCTGAATCAAAATGCCGTGAATCGCTGCATCATTGTTTAATTCTTCTATAAGCCTTAAAAGATACTCCTGCTCTGTCTTCTGAGGCAGTCGAATATCCCGTGAATGAATCCCCACTCGCTCACAGTCCCTCTCCTTGGCATTGACATATGTGGCACTTGCCGGATCTTCACCTACTAATACGACAGCCAATCCCGGCTGCACCCCATGAGCCGCCAATTTCTTGACTCTCAAGATGAGTTCCTCACGTATGCTCCGAGAAATAGCCTTTCCGTCTATGATGGATGCGCTCATGAATATGACAATAATGAAATCCTTAAGTATTGTGAATATGTTGAAATCCCCTATTCAGAATGTTAAACTGTTCAATATGGTCATGAAGAGCCAATCGCTGCTTTCTAAATCACTGCTGCTCACCATAACGCTGTTCATACTTCATACCGGCAAATCATCCTCTCAGGAGATGCCATCCCCGGATGAACCGCCTCTCCCCCAAATGGCGATAAACCATCGCTCCCTCGGGGATCAGACATTTGCGATAACAGCGGGGATATATATCCCCTTATTTACCATACTGCTCAACGACTGGGACGCAGTAGGATATAAGGCCGGGGCCTACCCAACCCATCTGAATGCCGGCGGGGCGGGCGCATTAACCTACAGTGTCTACTTGTCGTCTCACTGGAAAATCGGATTTCAAATCGGCGGGAGCTTCTCCCAGGATATAAACAGTAATTTCGTCTATACCATACCACTCACCTTCAAGGGGAGTTATGAATTCCATCCATGGAGCAGGGTTACGATTCCCGTATTCATGAGCACAGGTATTTCTCTCACCTCCTGGAAAGACGATAATTTCCTTGTCGATTGGATTATAACCACAGGATTTGGAGTATATTTCGATTGGAGCTATGAGTGGTCATTCGGAATGGATTTCAGGTATATTTTCATACCTCAACTTGGATTGGAAAACGCAAACGAGAGGGGTATCGGAAATTTCATGGATATTACCCTGACAGCCGAGTATCATTTCTGATGAGGTGCCCATGAGTCATATTTCCAAGACCCGTTTCCTGAGATCTGCGATGATTTCAGTACTTCCCCGAATAACTTCCGCAGGCACCGCCGCTCTTCTCATTCTGTTTCTACTGAGTTGCAGGGGTGGCGGTATTTTCGCCTATGTCGCCACGACAGACAAGATTGATTTAGGATTGCTTCCAGAAGGATTAGGTGCCAGCAAACTGATGGAAATAAGAAATGAGTATGATGACACCTCCCCATCCCCATACACTTACTTCTCCTCCGGTCCGGCATTCTATAGAAGAAATACCAAAAACCGCAGTGATAGTAAAACAGCGCCCTGGGAGAAAATATCACTGCCGTCCGGGTGGACGAACATCCAATCAATTGCAGTTTCCGATGACAGAATACTCATGTGTCTAGCAAGAGAATCATCCGGCAGCATGGAAGTTGGGCTGTATTACTACAGCGCTACAGGTAGTTTCGAAGAAATTACCATGAAGGAGGGCATTCTCACCGGTGAAACCGAAAAGTACAACACAGTTATTCTCTACTGTCCGAAACCTGACGGCAATGTTGATACATTTTATGTCAATATACTCGAATACTCCGGGAAATTCGCCCAAGAAATAGACTTCAACGGCTCCGCCCTCTATCTGCTCGATGATGGAGGAGAAGAACTGAGTAAGGAGGCTCCAGATGATTGGAAAAGCGTCCTAAAAGATGGGAAATCCTACATAACGGGTGCCGCGTTTGGGAATAACGTCTATAGGTTTACAACTATAGACCCCGAAGACAAAACGGGCCAAATCACCGATGAGACGGGAAACCAGATTGCCCCTTCAATCACAAATCCCACCCGCTCCCTCACATGGCTTCCTGGAAGCGATGAGCAGTCAGGAACTAATTGGCCCGAAAAAGGGGTTTTCATCATGTCAGGATGGAAACTTGACGAAACAACCTATCCTCTATACATCAGCGCAGATGGCTCGACATGGACAACCCTCAGCTCAAACTTTCGCTACAGCAGTTTTCTCAGTGTAATCGGAACGGCGGCGGGAAGCTCCCCAAACAAACTCATTCTCGCGGGAACGAGAAACGCCGCCAGCACAACAACGGGTAATGGGTACATGGAGATTGTCGCCGATGATGCCGATCCAGAACAGTGGGATATCAGAACTGATAAGAACTCATTCACCTTCGCCCAAACCGGCACATATATAGCCAGTGACTTAAGCGACGATTCAATCATCGGATTCTCTCTTTTTGAAGGATATGTCTATGCCTCGACAGATGATGATGCCGTCTGGCGGATCAATGCCGACGATAAGACAACTCATGAAGGTTCCGGCCTGGTGTGGACCAGGGAGTAGGTTAACAGCCCTTGCTGATCAAATCAAATACCTCGGCAAGCTCAGGATGTTCTTCAAGATAATATCGGGCAATTTCTTCGCCTGTAAGACCTTCAAGCTCATGGCTCATATAGTGCACCCAGGCATCCTCCTCCCTTAACTTCCGGCACCAATAATCTGGTTGAACGGGCAGTGTCCTTCCCTTAGAGCCCTGTTTGTAGTCGTGAACGGCGACCTTAATAAGTTCTCTCGAAACGCCCCGCTTCATAACATACTTAACCAGAAAATTCATCGTTCTTCCCGTATCAAATATGTCATCGACAAACAGCACCTTGTCTCCGTTCCGCAGGTATTTTGGATGGTAAGTCCATCCATCGATTCTTACCTGGCTTACTTGATGGAAATCGGCATAGGAGCGGGCGACGACAGCCGCATAAAACACAGGCTTGCCTCTATTATTGATCAGCTTAAAGAATTCGCTGATGATGTTGCCCAGGAAGGCTCCGCCCCTCAAGGACACATAGATAATGTCGGGGATGAACCCATCGTCGTATATCTGTTTGGCGAGCAGCAAGGCGTTGTTTCGTAAAAAATCTGTTGTAACAAAATCTTTTTCCATACCTATCCTCTTTCCTTCGGCCTAAGTTCGATAGACTCGCCATTGCGATATACCCGCATTGACAAGGATCCACGGTCAATCTCTCCAAGTATACGGTAAAGGGCGGCGATGCTGTCGACTTCCCTGTCATTGATTTGGGTGACAATGTCTCCTATCCGGAGGTCTATGGCTTGGGAGAAAGACCGTGGATACACCACTGCGACGGGCACTCCAACGATGCGGCCGGGAAGCTGCATCAAATCCCGCACATCATCTGTTAGCGGAGCCGGAACGAAACCGGGCCAGGCCAAAGTATGGAGGGCCATTACCTCATCCTCCCCGCCACGCTTCCCAAGGACAACTTCAAGATCCACTTGCTCGCCAAACCGGTCAATGACAAACCATACCGACTCGCCGGGCAGTTTATCTCCAATCTGATAGATCAACTCCTCATAATCGCTATACCTCACATCGTCGAATTTGAGAATCACGTCTCCGGCCTGGAAACCGGCATCATCGGCCGGTGAATCGATGAAAACCTGGTAAACCATTACACCGTAATCCTGGGGAAACCCCATGGCCTTTCCCACCTCAGCCCCGAAGGTCCCCATGCTGACCCCCAGCCAGCCATATTGGACATGACCATATTTCAAGAGCCGGTCAACAAAGGTTTTCACGTTATTGGCTGGGGTTGCAAATCCCAGGCCGACACTTCCGCTATTGGGAGTTGTAATAAAAGTATTGATACCGATGATCTCCCCTCTGATATTCACCAGGGGACCTCCCGAATTACCCTGGTTGATCGAAGCGTCCGTCTGGATGAAATCGTTGATATTCCCCTGGGGCCCATACCGACGTCCTAGCGCACTCACGATGCCTGAAGTGACCGAGTTCTCGTAACCGAATGGGCTGCCGATGGCCAAGACCAAATCGCCCACATACAGTGTGTCCGAATCACCGAATTCAGCAATGGGAAGAAAACCGCCGGTATATTCGATTTTGATCAGCGCAAGGTCTTTCCGGTCATCCTTACCGGCGAGCCCCCCGGTAAGCGACTGACCGTTATTCAGCCGAACACTGATGTTCTCGGCCTTGCCGATGACATGGGCATTGGTGACGATGTAATAATTGTCAACTTGCCTTTCGATGATAACCCCCGACCCCATGCCTTTGCTTCTGCGGTATTGGAGATCTTTGGGGGTATCTGAAGGATCGTTGAAGAAGTCACCCCATGGCAGTTCGCCATTGTCTCCATTATCAAGGATGTCTTCAGACTCGACCGTAATCTCAACGACCGAGGCAGGTAATTCGGCGCTCACCCTCCTGAATGCCGATTGAATCGCAGCCGCCTGATCGGACGGCTCCTCCCTCCTGTCGGCAGCCCATACCGAAACAGGGCCGATTCCTACGCGGCTGCTTCTGTAGCTCATCGAGTACACGACTAAACTGCCTAGAAGGAATGCCAGTATCAAAGCGGCTATAGATGAATTCTTTGTCACTCAATCATCTCCCCATGAGGTAAGAACCTGCGGCCCATTGGCCGTTATCAATATGCTGTGCTCGAAGTGTGCACTTAACGACCCGTCAACGGTCACGATGGTCCATCCGTCATTGAGTTCTTTCACACCCGGGCTATGCTCGTTTATCATCGGTTCTATGGCCAAGATCATCCCCGGTTTCAGGCGCGGATTTTGTCCTGGTGACGGATAAAAATTCGGGATATGAGGATCTTCATGCAGTGCCAATCCGACACCATGGCCGCAATAATTATATACTATCCCGAAACGATGCGGCTTCACGGTTTCAGACACCGCCTTGCCAATATCCTTTATCCGGTTGCCAGGCTGGCATACTGCGATAGCTGCATTCAATGCCAACCGTGTAACTTCAACGAGACGGCGCGCATTTTTTGAGACCTCCCCTACCATATAGGTTTTACAGGCATCACTATAATAGCCGTCGAGAATGACCCCGATGTCGCAGCCGACTATATCGCCCGAGTTCAAGGGCTTATCATTGGGAATGCCGTGTATCACCCTATCATTGATCGAAGTGCAGATCGAGGCGGGGAAGCCGTTATATCCCAGAAAGGCGGGGACTCCCCCGGCGGAGCGTATTGTCTCCTCTACAACACTGTCAATATCCAAGGTACTGACTCCAGCACCTATGATTCGGTCAATGTTTTGAAAGACCAAAGACAAAAGATCCGCAGAACGGCGAATACCGTCTTGCTGCTCTGTGCTCTTGATGACTATCATCGATCAGCCACGCTTGATGAGAGTTCA
The DNA here is from genome assembly GCA_965232165.1 of Spirochaetaceae bacterium. GTDB lineage: Bacteria > Spirochaetota > Spirochaetia > DSM-2461 > DSM-2461 > UBA2779. The sequence goes on from CBDDOY010000001.1 coordinate 106,446, forward strand.
CGAATTCTTAGATTGTTTGGATCGGCCTCCAGTGCCAGGCCAATTACTCTGCGAAGTTCATCGGCTTGGCCAAGATACCTCAAGATATAGGCATTCAAGTAGAGAAGCCTTGCTTTGTTTCTCCCTGAAAGATTGGACGTATTGAGCGCCGCCTGCAAATCCTCCTGGGCACCGGCAATAAGTGTCTGTGTCTTCTGAATCATAGCGGCCTTTGCCATGGCCTTGGACTCACTGGCCTTTGGTCTTAAGGATTCTAACAGCTTTCGGAATCTTGTGGTATCATCACGATTCTCAGCCAATATACGCACTCTGTCTCCAAATGGCGCATTCATAAGATTCTGGATTTCCGAGATTTCAATGAGTTTGCCGATCAAAAATGAATCATGCAAACCTATGTCAATTGAAGTTGGAGGCTCAGGGATCCCTTCAATGAAGTTCTCCAGTTCCTGCACCGCCATAACGGCAAACAGGGCCGAATCATGCAATCCTCTCCAACTCATCATTTCATGTGCATACTTCCTATACTCATCATAGGGGGCGAAAGCCGTCGGATGCATCGGTATAAGATCGGCAATCGCGGCCTGCCGTGAAGAGTCGGCGGCCAGCCTCCAGGCGAGTATCCAAGATTCATCCGGATAAATCTTGCGGTACCTATCCACCACAATATCAATGGAAGAGTAGTTGTTTTGGGCTGTCATATATTCCAAGAGAAAAGTGGTGATGAACCGGGAATCGGTGTAAAGAACATCGGAACCCTCTGAACTTATGCCCTCGAATAATTCCCAAAGCTTCGTCTCATATAAACGGGGAGGAATTCCGGCAGGATCGATTTGCAGGGATGCGATAGTCAATACTGGGTCATGAGGGTCATTCCCATTGCTTTGGACCAAACGTCCGGCTAAGTTAGGATTGTCATGTCTGTGTTTTCGCGCCCATGCCGCCTTGACTTCCCTCTGATTCGGAAAGAGTGCAAGGGCATCGCGAAGCAAGTTTTCAGAGAGGCGGTGATTTCCGGCCGCCTCTTCCAATGCGGAAAGACCAATCCAGATTTGCCATGCGCCTTGGGCCGATTGGGCGATAGCCAATGCCTCCTGCCACAATTCTCTTGACTTAGACAGGTAATCCGGCCTGCCCTGCATCATGTATCTTTCCCAGTAAACATCCCCTAAGAATTGCAGGTCTCCCCATATAACCATTCGGCGCTCTCGGCCCTCTGCCAGGCCCTGTTCCATCCATTCAATGGTTTTCTCTATGTCTCCGGCATCATACGCAATACGCCCCAGAGCGGAGAGAAGACCTCGACGATGGAGATTTTCCGGATTCTGCCACCAGCGCTTCCCAGACATGATTTCCAGAGAGAGCCCCAATGCCTTGGAAGTTTGCCCGATTCCCATGTAGGCCAATGCGGCATCCACTGTCAATTCGGCTGATTGGGTGAGCGCCGCCGCCTCCTCGAAAAATTCGGCATCTGTTTGGGATTCAAGCTCGAGAATGAAATCGCCTAGACTCTGGTTTTTTTCATTGAGATAAGCTGCCGTATCAATCTCGGCTTTGAGGGATGCCCATCGCTTCGCGTGAAGGGAATCAGCCGCTAATTGAGCCTTTTTAAGCACCCCTGAGCGAAGCCTGGCCCAGGCATGGTAGGCAATGAAGTCCTGGTTTCCCGGCATCGCGGAGACAGCCCGGGCCGCCAACCTGGCAAACGGCCTAAAGTCCCGCTGCTTATGCTCTTCTGGTATGAGAAGGGCCCGCATTCTGAGTATCTTTTTCCATTGATAGTCCGATGATGCATGCCTGGAAGCCCTGCTCAGTTCCCGCCCGGCCATTAAACGCTTATTGACCATCATGGCCGTCTCGGCGGAAAACAATGCCTCTTCAAAAGACAAATGACTGGGAGGCCGCAAATTCATCCACATCCACATCCCCGCTGTCATGGCTGCCAAGGTCAATAGTATGAATAAGATGGGAAATAGCCGTGTCAAATTTATGCCGCCATGGTATTAGGATAGAATTGTGCAGCGTATGCTGTCAAGAACACCATTGACAAATCGGTAAGATTCCGGAGACCCAAACTGTTTCGCAATTTCAACCGCTTCATCGATGGTGACGGAAATAGGGATATCGGGCTGATAGATCATGGCATAGACGCTGGTTCGAAGTATCGAAAGATCAACCTTCGTCAAACGATCGAAACTCCAGTGTTTAAGATGTGTTTTGATGTGCTCATCTATTTCATGTTTGTTCTCGAGAGTTCCTGCGATAAGCATTCCGGCAAAAGCCTTCGCCTTATCGCTCACCCCTTCATCTAGCCACTCCAGATGCATGAGTTCCTCTATGCCGTTCTTCCCTTCTTCCCAGGCATACAGGCCTTGAATCGCCGCTATTCGCCCCTGGCGCCTGTCTCCCATGAATTACTTATACTCACCGAAATAGTTGATTGTCGATTGACTGCGAAGATCATCGATAATTTTTCCGGCAACCTCATCGAATTTCTGTTGATACTTCCTTGCAAATAGAAGCTGTTCAAGGTATGTTCTCACTTCCGGTGAGTCTTTGGGCAAGAGCTGTGCCGCCTTTTTCTCGGTGATCTGTATGATATGGTAACCAATTTTCGATCTCAATACGTTACTGATTTCATCCACCTTGAGCTTGAATACCGCAGTGATGTACTCCTTGCCGTACAATTGCTCGGCCACCTCATCGCCCTTCATAATGGGGCCGACGAGACCTCCTCTGGTCTTTGATGCATCATCTTCGGATTCGGACATCACCAGATCGATGAAAGTTGCCGAGGTATTCTTCAAGCGTTTAAGGACTTCTTCCGCCTTAGCTCGTTTTTGAGCCGCCACATCGGTACTTGCCGAAGTGGTGTCGAAGAAGATGTGATTGAACCACACCGAGTCTGAAACAACAAACTCCTGGATTCGTTTTTGATATTCGGAACTAATCTCTTCATCAGTCGCAGGTTTGATGCTCTGGAATTCGGTGCTCCCCTGCCTGGTAATATAAGTCTCTGCAAGCAGTTGTTTCCGTATGATGTCTTCGAATTCCTTAATGGTCACACCCTGACGCTTAATAATCTGCCTGTACTGGGTCTTATCGGTCAAGACGGCCCCGGGGGGGAGCGCCCCAATGCTGATGAGCTGCTGGGAGATGAGCCGCAAACCCGCCTGTTCCACATCGGCATCGCTGATTTTGATGGATCGATCCATTTCCGCCACCTGATTGATGAGAACCTGGTCTATTAAATTCTCAAGGAGCTGTTTTCTCTCTTCCAGGGTTAATTCCCGTCCCTGCTGCGTTTCCAGAGTATCTATCATTTCCTGGAGCTGACGTCCCGATACTGGTTCGGTCCGCTTATAACGAACCGTGGCGACCGCCATGTCCTGGGCCGAGAGGCAAATTGCAACGAAGCTCAAAACAACTAAAACTGCATCTCTCAAAGAACCGCATCTTGCCGCCCTTGCTCCGTTGGCGCCTGAATGAGATTCGCATAATTTCTTCATTTCAACCTCAACGATTTCTATTGATATGGAGCATGGCTCCTACCGCCTCAGCCTCAGCGGGTTTGTTGAGCAAGTCGGATTTCTTGAGATACATGCCTTCATTCTCCATGGTTCTCATGAGCGCCTTGAGTAAACCGGCTTTTCTCATCCCCATACCGCAAACAAACGCATAACTTCGCTTCCCTGAAAGCATTCCAGCGTTTTTAAGGAAATTTTCAAGTCCATGAGGAGTTTTATTCGAAAGCAATGAAGGAGTGCTCATCCCCACGGCGATATATCCAAAGGAGGTGAGGGACTTGCCTTCATCACGATACGCGTTGACCACCGTAACATAATGCCCTTGCTTCTCCATGCCGCGGGCAAGAGCCTGGACTATGTCGTCAAGCACTCTTGAGGGGTTAGTTGTATAATGAACAATTGCAACTTGCAGAATTTTTCCTTAGTTCTGATTCTCATCTTCCACCGGCTGCTCCAAGAACCAGTCTGGGCCTGATTCCTCAATGCGCCGTGCTTCACCGATGACATCGTCCTTTTCTCCTGACTTGTACGCCATGGCAACGGCGAGGGATGAAACCATGAAAAAGACACCGAGTATCGAAGTTATCCTAATCAGCACATTCCCGCCGGCCGCTCCGAAGGGAGTAGCGCTTCCGCCGCCGCCAAACAAACCGCCAAAACCCTCACCCTGCTCGTCTTGTAACAATACAAGCGTGATGATCAATACGGCCGTAATCGCAAACAGAACAAGAGATATAGTTCCGACAATTCCCAAAATCTCACTCCTTAGGCGTCAAACGCCACAATACTTCCAAAGGATTCGGCTTCAAGTGAAGCACCGCCGACTAAGGCCCCGTCAATATCAGCCTTGGCCATCAAATCGGTCACGTTGTCCGGTTTAACGGAACCGCCATATTGAATGACGACATCATTTGCAACCTTATCAGAGTATAATGCAGCCAGCTTGGTGCGGCAAGCCTTATGTGCGCTTTGGGCATCGGAGGGTGTTGCGGTTTTACCGGTGCCGATGGCCCAAACCGGTTCATACGCTATAGTGATTTCCTTCATCTGTAGGGAATTCACTCCGGCCAGCCCGCCTTCCAGTTGGCCAAAGCAAACATCCTCAACCATGCCCTGCTCCCGTTCTTCGAGGGTTTCCCCAATGCACAGAACAACCTCAAGGCCATGCTTCAGAGCCAGTTTCACCTTGTCGTTTATATAACTGTTGCTTTCACCATAGATGTGACGCCGCTCGCTGTGCCCCAGAATGACGGCCTCAACACCTAGCTCCTTGAGCATCAGTACCGAGGTTTCACCCGTGTGAGCGCCGGCTTCCACAGAAGCCATGTTCTGGGCAGCAAGGATGACATCGCTGTCCTTGACGATTTCGGCCACGGCGGGAATACAAACAAAAGAAGGGGCAATCATTTTTCTGGTACTGCTCCCCTTCCTCATCTTGACAACGGCCCCGGCCAATGCCGCGGCTTCACGCGGGGTTTTATTCATCTTCCAATTTCCGGCTATGAGATATTTTCGCACTATGAATACTCCTTGAGTCCATAAATAATGAATTGAATAGTGATGTTTTTCAAGTTCTATTCGCCTTTTTTCCGGGCATGTTAGAAATAAACACAGTCTAGGAGCCTATCGGACAACCCTCCTGGCCGGTTTTTGCCCTTTTACTCTGCCAGGAGTCTGTCGGACTTAGGGGTTACGCAGTGATTTTTGATGATTTTTTCCTGATACAAGGCGACAAAAGCGGAGCGTAGCTTAAGCTACGTGAGCATTTTGGCAACGCAGTAGCAGGGAAAAAGGGCAAAAATCACCGTGAGCATCAAAGTCCGACAGACTCCTAGTATATCATAAAACGCTGACAAAGTGTTTCCCGCCGTATCAAAAAATCATCCAAACCGCCCCAGAGAATCTCAAATCCGACAGACTCCAATATGCTAGCGGCAAGGGATTGCAGCGGAAATGCCGCTGGCTGCCCCCCCGTCGATTGAGCAGGGGGCAGGCTGCCAGAGCAAGGCATTGAAGCAGAAAGCCTGCCCCGAGGGGGGCGCCCATATATTGATGGGCACCTGATTTTTGAATCCTGAGTGCTGAGGTGCTGCTTTTACACAATAAATTTCCAATTGACTTCAGGCGCAAGTTCACCAAAAAAAATTATAACTCTTTATAATAAAAGAACATACTATTTTTTGTCTGCACTACAGATTTGACAGGTCGTCAGCCGCCTGTTCAAGGCATTTCCTGTCAGTCCAAGGATAGCATAAATCTTACGATGTTCCGGTTCTTGCTGAGAGTCGAGTCTCACTTCATTATTCACCAGCCCTTCTTCTGTCTTCGAAACGTACTCCATGGTTATTCTCTGGTGGGCGGCAAGAATAGCTCTTATTGTTTTCCATCTCCGTAAATCTCCTCCCTTGCGTAACTTGCATTCAATCGCATGCATCAGGTGATATGCAAGGACTGATATAAACATATGTGCCTGCACCCTTTCCTCCAGTTGATGAAAGTCAGGGCGAAAACCAAGATGAGATTTCATATCCCTAAATGAACTCTTAGGTGCGGCCAGGCATGATGTAGAGTTCCCAAATACTTCTGTCATCCAGATCTTTCCGGTTTGTTCTAAGGGTATAAGTTCCTTCACTGCGGCCTGTCCGAGTTTTCTTCTCCCATTTAAGGTCAATCGCATTCATCTTTCCTGTCCGCTTGGCAGGCTCCCCAGGAATAACTGATATTTCATAAAGTTTTGCAGCCTTTGGGTATTTCTCCCTAAGTCTGCCAATGCTCTGAAGAACCGCCGGATACAATTTCATGCGGTTTTTCCTGTTTAATCCGTCACGCAGATATTGAAGTCTTTCGAGGAGGAGGGTTTCGGCGCTCATAGCCATAGCCTCTTGGCGTTTGTCCCTGCTCTTCACAAGGACCCAGTGCTCACCCGCAATTGTTTTTCCAAATACTTCAATCTTGGCGCCTGTTTTCTTGTCTTCTCTGATCAGGTTCATGTCCTCCGGAGGCTCAAGCTCCACAGGACTTTTCCCCCTGCGGACCACAAGACAGGAGCATTTCCGCTCTTTAAGCCAATCGATATTCTCTTTTGCGGCAATCCCGGCATCCATTACAACGGCTGCCCCGGCTTTTAAGCCTGCTTTGGCTTCCAAATCTAAAACTGCGGCCTGAAAAGTCTTGGATTCGCATTGATTCCCCGGATGGAACTTGCTGTACTTGGGAAATCCGTCGGCATCAACAGCCAAACCCATGACGGCCAATTTGCAGTCACTGCGCTTTTCTTTTGAGCGGCCATAAGATGCCTGGGGGTTCTTTTTGCACTGATCCTCAAAATAGGTGTTCGTTAAACCGTATAGCACAATGCTTTCGTCAAGGGAGAATAAATCCCGTTCTTTGCAGGCCAAATGCGTTTCTAATTCGTCCTTACAGCGGTATAGAGCATCAGCAGCTCTGCAGTATGCGTTCAGGGAGGATGAACGGGGAAACCCGCACAGCTCAAAAAGGGCAGAACAATTTTCTGCCCGCTGCCTGGTAAACCGCTCGCCGGCCGGTTTGACCATTCTGCCGACGGTCAGAGTTTCGAGTAAGGGGATCGTTCCCTCATTCACACCGCATTTTCTAAGAACTGCATCGATTTCTAACTCTTTCCACTGCTGATGACAGACGTACTTTAGGGCCAGGACTTCTGACTTCCTTACCGAGTCCAATGAAGAATACATTGGCGACAGACCAGTCCAGTTGCTGTAATAGGGATTGTCGGTTTCTTTGGAAGGGATACGATTTCGTCGACACTGCCGTTCTTCAGAATCGTGTCCAGAGACACGGAAATGTCCACATCGTCCGATAGTGTTCTGTGCGCATTGCCTCCATCGTCACAAAAAGCCTTGAAGTTCCTGCAAAGAGGATAAACACACCGAGTACGGTGACTGCCCGTCCTAAGTACTGCATGATAAGTCCGTAAAAGAGCATCAGTCGGAATCGGGCAGGCCGTCCATGACATAGGTTCCTTCGGAGAGGAAGTCACACAATCTGGAGGGATTGTACATATACAACTCTTCATTATAAGTAACCCATTCTGATATGTCTTTATTGTTCTCAGCACCCATTGGTTTAATATTTTTGTTTTCATATCGGATCAGCTGATCTCTCTCATAAGTCTTATCATCATAGGTAATTCTAAGCCCGAGATAAAGAACAAGGCTTTTGATTATCTCTTTCTCCCGTTCAGATTTATTGTGTCCCGGAAAGCTCGGGGATTCCACAATGAATCTGATGGATCCCTCCTCTAGTTTTTCAGTATAATAATACCCATCATCGTTCCAAACACTGTGAAATCGGGATATCCTAATACCGTCATGTACAACCCCACCCTCCTGATCAACAACATCTATTTTTATATTCTCCAAGTCTTCATCCAAATTCGGCAGACCATTGATCTGAACCGTAAAGCCGAAAAAGTAAATATCCGGATCAATATCCGCCGGCAGAGGACAGGATGTGAGTAATAATGCCGCGAAACTAATTAAAATAAACAACTGAATCGATTTTTTCATATTTTCGCACCTCTCGAAGATGAAAAATCCGGATGATGCCTCCATTCGCTGAAGGCATCATCTTCTGATACTCTAATACATCCTATTGACCGTCTCTACGTCTATAAGAGATATCTGCCTGTACCATCCATAACCATTTTTCCAGGGATACGCTCCAGCTGTTATCGTATACTTTCTCCCGCCGATATATGCAGTTTGCTCCTTTAAGGCTGTCCAGTTATAGGAATAATGCATGATTGAAAAATAGTCGTAAGTACTGCTGGTTCTCGCCGAACGGTTTATCCTTATCTCTATCCACGGAAGATAGATTCTGATTCGGAAAAACAGAAATCGAATGGTGATAGGACACCATACAAGGACAGGATAAATGATGAGGGGATTGATGATATTCAGGTTACTGCCATCGCCACTGAAATTGCCCGATATGTATTGATTCCTGTCCGGCCTCTGGTGCTCATGCTGCAGGCCGATAACATGTCCAAGCTCATGACGGGCCGTCTTTTTACGCCGTTCTTCAGTCCCTTTGAGGCTCAAATTCATTTTTGGCCACACTACTGCACCGACATGTGCATTGGCACGGTAATTCCCGCCGTGTTCAAATATCTCAAGAACATTTAACCCGAAGAACCAAAAAATCTTTGAGAAGAATATTTCCGCCTCATTGTTGGTTTCCCGAAAAGACACCTCCGTTTTGGCATCCCAGTCCTCCGCCGCATCCCTGACAGTCTTTTTCGTGCCTGACGAAATATTGTCGAAATGGTACACAACCTGCTTTTTGCTCCATCGGGCAAAGCTGCTTAGATAAAACCCTCGCCCTGCTTCCACGCCGATGGATGCGGCGGTCTTCTCCATGTCCTGGCTGACGGCATCCATGTCCTCTCCATTCGCCTGCGCTTTCAGAAAAGATATGGTCATTGCCCCCGACGGCGTTGCCCCGTCAACCACCTGATCGCCTTCAATGACAATGGAATTGGGCGTAGGGCCCGCTTCTATCCCCGGCAAGTCCACCAATGGTGTGACATCCGGGGCATTGGCGGCGAACTCTTCCTCCATGTCTGCAGCAATATCCTCAAGCTCTTCTTTCAGAGTCACGGTTTGCTCTATGCCGTTCCTGCCGCGAATCACCCGTGTTTCATTCCCGCTCAGACCGGCCAAAAGGGCCGGGGAGTCGATAATCCCGTCATCTGCGCTGCGGGATATTTCCTCCATGTCTACATAGTTGTTCAGAACTTCGATACTCCGCCCAGCATAGGAAGTTGTGATTTTTGCGGCATTGTAGAAAACCTGACCCGTTTCCGCACTCGGCCGATAGGTATCCGCCGCTTTCATGTCCGTAAAACTGTTGTCGCAGCCGATAAGGAAGAGCAACAGCCAAGTCCCCGTCAATAATGAATCGGATATAACTCTTTTAACACTCATATGTACCCCCTTAGTAAATCAGAGTAAGGAGAGCTTATTCCGAAGTATTTATGAAGGTATCAGTGAGAGAAGGAATATTGCTACCCCTTATATTACCTTAAGTGAGTTCTACTTAAAAATGAAGTTTCTATCAAGTAGAAATTCCCCAAGTTAAAGAAAAAATCATCCATCCTGCCCAAGGCTAACGCATGAAGAAATTAGTAGAATTCGCTGTACCGAAGGCTTTAATCCCAAAATTCTTCACTGAACAAGTCAATATAGCCATACTTTGCCCCGCTTAGAACCTTTGGGAGGGGTAAACTATGGAAAAAACGGACATGATCAGTATTTTCTCAAAATTGCCGGAGTCACGAAATCCCAAAAAGACACCATATCCTCTAATTGAAATTGTCTGTCTAACAGTTTGCAGTATTATATCGGGATTTGATCATCCTACAGAAATGGCAGACTTCGGCAGTCACATACTGCCATGGCTAAGAAAATATCTGCCGTATGCAAACGAAATACCGGCACATGACACCATTGGCCGGGGCTTTTCTCTGATTAATTCGCAAGATTTTTTCGAGGCTTTTCTGCAATGGGTTCCCGCTTTGACTGACAGACTTGAAGGCCGGCAGATTTGCATTGACGGCAAAACAATTAGAGGCAGCCGTGATGAATTTAAAAAGGGAAATGCCATACATATTGTGAGCGCCTATGCCGGAAGGAGCTGAATCTACTTAGGGCTTGCTGAAAAAGTATTTTTGACTCTGAATACCAGTATAATGAATCAAAACTGCATTATAAGTGAGCCAGAATGCAATGATTTGAGAAACTTCGGGGGAATTTCGATTTCTGCTATTACCCAGGTGCAAGGGTTTTGAGCCATTTTCCGCATTTACCTTGCACCTGTTTTGTCAAGAATAGATAGCAAAGTTGCTCTAAAGCATTTGTAACTGGCTTTTACCTTGAAAATCCATAGATTATGACTTTTTAAGCAAGCCCTACTTATGTCGGGCTGTTCAGGTCTCTAAAGGCGAGAGGATTCAGGAAAGCCTGGTTATGCGTCTCTGATGCTCATCCTTGTCTTCAGGGAAGCTATTCGTAAAGAACTCATCGGATGTTCCCGGCAGCGGTGCAAGATCCATTTCATGAGGAATATCCTCTCCCATGTACCGGCTCGTGATAAGAAGTATCTGGCAGGCCGCATTAAACAGATATGGAATCAGCCGGATTCACATTCAGCCCGTGAATATGCCAATAGAATTATAGACGAATTTGAGGAGCAGTTTCCCAAATCGATGAACTGCCTGGAGGAGGGACTTGAAGACTCTGTCCAATTCTTTGAATTCTCGGAAATAGACAGTAGAAAGACATCATCAGCCAATCAATTAGAGCGGCTGAATCGAGAAATCCGCCGGAGGTCCCGGGTCGTTGGAATATTTCCCAGTATTGAATCATATCTCAGATTAATCTGTTGCTATTTGATAGAATACTCTGAAGACTGGGCTTCCGGGAAACGGTATATTAGTGAAAAAGCGATAGATGAACAAAGACTTAAATTGGAACAGGCTGCCTGATGGAAGAATTCGATGGCTTCTTGAAAGAAAATTGCGAACTATACTGGACACTATCTATCCTGCCAATTATTGTGGATGAAAAAAGAGCTAAAATTTCCACTTCATGCAACATCCTCAATGAATTGCCGTTTTCACAGAAGACCCCTTGGATCACTTTGGGAATCAGTTTGTAGCCTTTCATCCTCTTCCATGTCGTATCGGTCTCACAGCATTCCCCCCTTCTCCCCTCTCCCAGCCGGGGGCAGGCCGCCAGAGCAAGGCATTGGAGCGGAAAGCCCGACCCGAAGGGTTGCGCCCATATATTAATGGGCACCTGATTTTTGATTTTACGGCACGCGAGACCGGACCTCCCGCCTAATCCGTTCATTGACGCCTTCGCTGTCCATTGCATTGATTCTATCCTCAAATCCCAGCTCACTGCGGCGAATTCCCCTGATGCTGTAGACAACAAGCAGCCAATTATCATGCTCCAGCAGCTTTTCATAAATCGGGGCCAGAGCATCCCAATCGGCAAAAGAGAGTTCCCGGCCGGTGAATTCGAGAAAACGCCTGTCATCTTCCTCCCAGAGTTTCGCAATAACTTCGTGTACCGCATCAACGGCTCCCTGAATTCTGTATTCCAGCAGATATTTCAAACAGGCAATACGGGACTCGTTATCCTTGCTGTCGTTGGTATAGTAATCCACCAGGAAGGAGTGGGATTCTGCGTTAGAAGATGCGGCCAGCGCCTTGAGCGAGGCTATTCGAACCTGCTTAACGGGGTCCTTGTCTGCCTTGAAGCGGAGCAGATGCTGGACAGAGTCTGAATCATTTCCCAGGAGTTTCTCCGCAGCCGTCAATCTGATTCTCCAAAATGGATCCCGTTTCAAGGCCTGAACAAGCATTGGAGTAGGATCATGGTGCGAGAACTCGGCCAGTCCGGCCAGCGCATAGGCACGGAACATAGCATCATCGGTTTCAAGGTATAGCCGTTCAACCGCCTGATAATCTTCTTCTCTGCCTATTTTGCCAATAGAAACACAGGCAATACGCCGCTGTCCCTGAGAAGATGCGGTGTCCTCAATGATGAACAGCAGCTCATCGGCCGCCTCGGTGTACCGCAATTCCCCCAGCGTAAAGATCAGGGCTGCACTGAGGCTGTCTTCGGCTAATCGGTCCATGCTCTTCAGCCGGTCGAGTAAGGGCTGGGCTGACAACTTTTCATCATCAATACCAATTTGTCCTATTGCCCGGACTGCCGATGCCGCCACGGCAGTATTTCTGTTGTCCGCCAGTTGTACAAGCATCTCTACAGATTCCAAATCTTTCAATTCTACAAGATAGGCTATTGCATCAAGGATTACAGGCTCAAAGTAATCATAATCCTGGACAACCCTATTAAGCTCTTCACGGGCAAAGGGAATTCCTTCCTCATAGGAGGTGGATGCCCACAACTGGAATACGCCCTGAACTATCTGAGGATCGCGTGTTTCCGCTATCACATCAGTTAATAGCCCGTTATAGGTGCCGGTCTTGTCCGATGCAAGATCGTTAAGAAGCGCAAGTACATCGGTTTCAGTTCCATATCTTAGAATTTGTTCGTTAGGGTCACTCGCTACTTCTTCACGAACATCGATTTCCTCTGCATTCATCGATGCCGGAATAATGGTTATCCATACGAGCAAGACCCATTTGCAAGGCTTTGTCATGACTTCTTCCTTAACAGTATCGACACAGCCTCCGCTCTCATCCAGACATACAAGAGCAATATGACAGCCGCTGACATGAGACAAACGGCCCCTAGCAGTCCGAGTGAAGTCCATGAGCTGCCATTCCTCCACCATTGTGATCCAATGAGGCTTAAGGCCGATAGCATGACAAGTAATCCCGCACCGCTTCCTAGCAGGGTTTTCCCAAAAGACAGCAGCGTTTTCCTAGTTATCGAAAATCCTATACTCTTCTTGATCATCCCATATTGCAATGCCGCTCCGAAGGCAAACGCCGCCGAATTGGCTAAGGCGAGAGAGGCGCTCCCTCCGTCCAATTGAAAGACAAAGATTATGGAGAGCAGAATGTCAAGTGATACCGTAGCCAGAGAACAAAGAAATGGTTTTCGCACCTGTCCCATAGCATAGAATGCGCGTTGGGTAATATTGAATAAGCCGACAAATGGCATGCCTATGGAATAAGCAAACAGCACTTCAGCCGTGAGAATTGTATCATTCAGTGTAAACGCCCCGCGCTGGAAGGCTACGGCGATAATGGGCCGGCCTAAAACCATCATCACCATCGCCGAGGGCACCAGCAGCGCCATGAGATTCCTATATCCTAATCCCAAACTCCCCCGGAGTCCTTCCCTGTCTCCTCCAACCGCCTGCCGGCTCATCCTGGGGTACAGCACTGTCGTGATTGATGCGGAAAATATTCCGAAGGGCAACTGATAAAACACGATGGCATAGGAAAGCGTTGAGGCACTTTTATCCCGCAACAAAGATGCTAAAAGCATCGCTATCTGATTATTGACCGCGAAGAGAGATGAAGTAAGCAGCATTGGCGCCCATGTCTTAATCACCCGCTTGAAAGCCGGATTGTTGAAGTCAAAGATGGGCAAAAGACTGTATCCCAAACCTCGATAGCTTGGATACTGAACGAGTATTTGTGCAAGACCGCCTATCAATACCCCATAGGCAAGGGCCATTTCTCTCCAGGAACCTTGCCCCGCCAGCAGGCAGGCAATGACGCAAAGAGAGAAAACCGGCGGTGTGACCGCCGGTATGAAGAAGCGGTCATGTGTGTTTTGAACCGCCATTTGCACGGCGCTGATTGAGATGAGGAGCAGGTAGGGCATCATCCATTTGAGCATGACGGCACTCAATACCCTTTTTTCAGGGTCAGAGAAATTCTCAAATATACCGACAACCTGTGCCGGAAAAAGAGCCGTTATTAAGAGAATCGGTACGATGACGGCCATTTGCAGTCCAAGGATTGAACTCGCGAGATGCCTGGCATTCTTTCTGCCTGTGCCATCATTGATTTGCCTGGACAATTCCGGGATGAAGGCCGTCGAAAGAGCGCCTTCGGCCAGAAGCTTCCGCAGATTGTTGGGTATATTGAATATGAGATTGATTACGTCCGCAGAGCCGCCGGCCCCGAATATGGCGCCGATGGCCGCTGTTCTCACGAATCCAAGGATGCGGCTAATGAAGGTGCAGCCCATCACGAGAACCGTAGAGATCGCACTCCTTCTCAAGGAAGTATCATGCATCACGCATATTCCCGAAACGGCTTAGGAACCCCTCCTTATAGCGGAGGAATTCCCCCCGTCCTATCGCCTTTCGTGCATCATGCATCATATCGCAAACAAATTGCAGGTTGTGCCAGGTGACCAGCATAGGACCCAATATCTCTCTGGCGATGAAGAGATGGCGCAGGTATGCCCTGCTGTAATCGCGGCAGGCCGGGCAGGGGCAGTCGTCTGTCAAGGGATCAGTATCCTGGCTAAACCTGGAATTTCTGAGGTTCAGCATTCCGTCGGGGGTGAAACAGGTGCCGTTACGGGCCACCCGTGTGGGATGAACACAGTCAAACAGGTCCATTCCGGCCTCAATGGCTTCCAGCATATACTCAGGAGTGCCGATTCCCATGATGTACTTCGGCTTGCCCGCAGGTAATAACGGCGCCGTATGGTGAAGAAATTCCTTGAACACCTCGGGGGCCTCCCCCACAGACAATCCGCCTATGGCATAGCCCGGAAGATCCAATTCGCCGAGCTGCCCGGCACTTTCCTCTCTCAGCAGACGGAAGAAATTGCCCTGTACAATACCAAACAATGCACCCCTTTGCGGTTCATCCTTTTCCAGCCACCTGAGCTTAGCTCTCTTTGCCCATTTCGTTGTAAGCTCAAGAGCCGCCATAGCCTCCCGTTCCGGGATATCCGCACCCGTACAAACATCCAGCGGCATCTGGATATCGCTGCCCAAAACACATTGGATATCGACGACATGCTCTGGGGTGAGATTATGTCTTGAACCGTCGATATGGGATTGAAATTCCACCCCCTCATCGCTTATCTTCCGGAATGGAGCAAGGGAAAAAACCTGAAAACCACCGGAATCCGTGAGTATGTTCCGTTTCCATGAAGAAAACGAATGCAGCCCTCCAAACCGGGAAATGACATCGGCGCCGGGCCTGAGATAAAGATGATAAGTGTTACCCAGTATGAGTTCATACCCGATGTCTGCCAAAGCCGTATGCAGCATGGCCTTTACGGTTCCATTTGTGCCCACAGGCATGAAGGCCGGTGTGCGGACACGGCCATGTGAAAGATGAAGCTGCCCTGTTCTGGCCTGGCAGTGGGTATCAGTGTTTTGAATAGATATCATCGTTTATACCCGTGTTCTGCAGCTTTGGTTATCAACATCTGGGCGCATCCCTTCGGGTCGGGCTTTCCGCTCCAATGCCTTATCCTGGCAGCCTGATCCCCGGCTCATTGCCAATCGCCGGGGCTGCCAGCGGCATTTCCGCTGCAATCCCTTGCGCTTATTGTCGTTTGGCCGTCTATTCTATACAGCACATTCGGGGTCTGCAGACTCACCCCTTTTGGCCTGTTTTCGCCCTGAATTCCTGCTGCTGCGCTGTAAAATGCTTAGGCAAAGCCCAACTGCGCTTGAGATTGCCGTCTTGTATCAGAAAATATCATCAAAAACTGCGAATCTCAAGACCGGCAGGCTCCTAGGTTTTCGCAAATCGAAAAAACCATATACCCAAAAAGAGATAGATGAGATAAGGAATGACCGCACTTGGGAGGGGCGCTATTATGCCGATTTCGGCGAGAAGGGTTGCAACCATCCTGAAAATATACCAGCCTGAGGCCAATGCGAGACTGACCAGCAGACTCATGAGCAGGATATTGCGCCTGAACCGGCCGCCTAACGCACCGGAAAACAGCACAACAAGAAATGGGGTAAGGGCTATCGAATAACGCTGGTACAGCTTGGCCTGATGGGCCCTATAGGGCAGACCGGCCCTCCTTTGCTGCTCTATCCAAAGCCGCGCTTCCTTACCCCTCATTTCTTCTATTTCCCTCGTATCGAGTCTGAAAGTCTCCGGCCTCTCAAACACCCTCTCATCCTGATAGTTCTCGAAATACTCCTGAATGATTTCCCCTTTTTCATCCTCGCCGAACACCCGGCAGGCTAATAGCTGCCATGTACCGTTTTCCTCATCCCATATAGATTTCTCGGCATCAATTCGCTTTATGAAATCACCGTCGGCACTTTGAATAACAACGGTAAGATCCGAAAGAGTTTTATCCTCATCATTGTAATAATCGGCATAATACACGACCTGTCCTTGCAGAGCTATCGCGACTACTTGGGAACGGCTCATGGGATTCTGAATATTAAGGAGTTCTTTCGAGTAAATATTCCTCTCTTTGAAAGCGGGAATGGCGACTTGGTCTTCAAAGAAATAACTCCCGACGCTTAAGAGCAGTGCGAATACCAATATGGGCATGATGAAGCGAACCAAAGGAACCCCTGATCCATAGATGGCAATCAGCTCATTTCTCGCCCCGAGATTGCCGAGAGAAAATGCCGCAGCAAACATCGCACCAATGGGCAATGCGAATGATACCGCCTGAGGCGCATATAGCATGCTTGCGATAATGGCCTTAGAAAAGGGCACATCATTATTCAGATAACGCCAGAGGTTTGCGAATATATCCCCAAGAACGAGTATCAGACTGAAGAATGAAACACCGAGTATTAAAAAGGGAATGAATTCCTTGAGCAGGAGTCTGCGATACATCCTCATATACGGCTTCTCCGCAGGAAAAGAATTATGCCAATGATAAGCAATATGATATCCGGTAAGACCATAACAGTGAATGGCGAAGCTTCGGCCCTCAACCCGAGAGAGCGTCCAACGATGAGAAGACTCCAATAAAAAGTCGCCAATAAAAGACCGATAAAAAACCCCACAGCACGGCCGCTTCTTCTGGCTTTCAATCCTAATGGAAAGGCCAGTATGACGAAAGGAATACAGGAAAAGGGGACTGCAAATTTCTGGTAATACTCCAAGGTCCATACGAGGAGGCTGTTGTCCTCGGGTGGTTTAGAGCGCAATGAATCCAGCTCGCCACGCAGCCTTTTAAGCTCAGATTCAACACTCTGCCGTGCCGTCGAATTGACTGCAGGAGCGTCACTGTAGTTCATCGCGAATGCCCAGGCCGCTATGGCTGTTTCATAGGAGTGCGTTTTTATCCGTTCATCGAATCTCTGTTTTTTCTCTTGTACAGTCTCATACACATCGGACACTTTCATGGTTGCCGGCCCTTCCTGCGGTACGGCCAAATTAGAATCACTCGTCAGTAGACGATAGGACATGGATGCGGCATTACTCCAGCTCCATTCCTGCCTGTTTTTTTTCTCCGGCATCAAGGTAAACACATCATACAGCATGAAGCCCGGCGCCTTAGTTGCGTCCTTGAGCATTTCAGTCGTGGCGATCTCCGCCATGAGCGTATTTCTGTTGCCAGAATTCTCCCTCTCGATGATGATGAGGGGATGTATCCCGCTCTGATCAATCGCACCGGTGATGAGGATGGAATTCCTGAGTTTCCTCGCTGAATACTCCGTCAATTCCAAACCGGGGTGGGTGATGGCTAACTCAACCCATAGACGCTGGAATGCACGGTTCCCCGAAGGCAATAGGATATCATTGGCCATGAAGGAAAGCACCGTCAATATGATTCCCCATACGAACACAGGCTGAAGTATCACGAACTTACTGAATCCCACCGACCGCATGGCCATTATTTCATTCTCAGAAGAGAACCTGCCATAGGCCATGAGCGCAGCCGTCAAGACAGCAAAGGGAACGGCCAAAGTAAGGAAGATCGGAAAAGAATAAATGAGAAGAAGCAATACCGATTCCAAGGGTATGCCCTTCGCCAATATCTGTTTCGCTAGCAGCAGAAGCTGATTCAGTAAAAAGATGAAGAAATAGAACAGGAAGCAAACGGAAAAAGAGAGGAGGAATTCGCCGGATATATACATCCCAAGACGCCAATAATGTCTTCTAATCATTTTATTATTATTATATCGGCATCCTGAAGCTCATCTGCCGGTAGAGCCAAAACCGAGCGAACCGCGGGATGTATTATCGAGGGTTTCGGCGTATTGGAAGCTGACCCGCGGCACTTCGACGATCACCAACTGGGCAATGCGATGTCCAGGTTCAATTTGCACCGCTTCATCACCCAGGTTGATCATGATGACCTTGATTTCCCCCCTGTAGTCGGCATCAATCGTTCCCGGACTGTTGAGGAGTGTAAGACCGCTATTCCATGCCAATCCGGAACGGGGTCTTACTTGCCCCTCCCATCCTTGAGGTATGGCTAATCGCACTCCTGTAGGAACGAGAACCCGCTGTCTCGGTTCCACCATCAGCGGATGAGGAATGTAAGCCTTAAGATCGGCCCCCGAGGCATTATCGCTGGCATAAGTCGGCACCATCTCATAGGCGCCCGCATAATAAACTGTCAATGCTCCATCCCGTTCCACACCACCTCCCTCCATTCTTATATGTGATACGAGACGCCCTATCTGCTCTGCCGCGGAGGAGGAGCCCGCCTGGAGCTTGGAGAAGGTCTCCAGTCCGTCTTATCGGCATCGACGATACTCAGGTTCAATCTACCCATCCTATCGATTTCAACCAAGCGAACCTTCACCTTATCGCCTTCTTTGACGACATCCTCTACCCTGCTCACACGTTGAGCAGAGAGCTTAGAAATGTGACAAAGCCCTTCTTTGCCAGGAAGAATCTCGATAAATGCCCCGAAATCCATGCTGCGTTTCACCACACCCTCATAGACTGCGCCGACTTCGGGTTCGGCGACTATGGCTTTGATCATGTTTACCGCCTCGTCAGCGCCGGATTTTCCGTCTTTCGCGAAGATGGTAATCAACCCTTTATCGTCGATATTCACCTTTGTCTTGGAACTCTCACTGATATTTCGGATATTCTGCCCGCCGGGGCCTATGACGGTGCCGATTTTATCGACTTCAACCTGATAGGTTATGACCGCCGGGGCATGTGGACTGACCGAATCAACCGGAGTGCTGATGGTTTTGGCCATTTCATTCAAAATATGAATTCTGCCGCGCCTGGCCTGTTCCAAGGCATTCTTCATGATGTCGAGGCTGATGCCATCAATCTTTATATCCATTTGGAAAGCGGTGATGCCGGTTTCACTGCCGGCCACCTTGAAGTCCATGTCTCCCATGTGATCTTCTTCGCCTAAGATATCCGAAAGGACGACATGGTCATCGCCCTCCTGTATCAGGCCCATGGCAATTCCCGCCACTGGCGCCTTGATGGGAACCCCTGCCGCAAGTAAGGCCAACGTACCGCTGCATACCGTTGCCATAGATGATGATCCATTCGATTCGGTTATCTCCGACACTATTCTAACCGTATAGGGGAAGGCTTCTTTGGCAGGGAGAATGGACATAATCGCCCGCTGAGCTAAATGGCCATGACCGATTTCCCGGCGGCCGGTGCCCGTCCGCCCTGTCTCGCCGACAGAATAAGGCGGAAAATTGTAATGAAGCATGAAATTCGATCTTCTATCACCATCTATATCGTCAAATATCTGTTCATCGTAGGTGGAACCCAGAGTTATTACCCCAATGGACTGGGTTTCGCCGCGGGTAAAAAGACTAGAGCCATGTGAACGGGGCAAGAGTCCGATTTCCGTTGTTATCGGACGAATATCCGCCGGACCGCGACCGTCACAGCGCCTGCCCTCTTTGACTATGGACTGGCGCATCAGAGTTGACTGTATTTTGTCCAGCAAGGTCATGAACAGATCTTCACCATTCTCACCATAGGCTTTTATTTGGGCGGAAAACCGATCAAGCAGTTTGTCTTTAACCTTTTTCACTGCATCTGAACGGGCAAACTTATCACCAAGAAATACCGCATCTGAAAACAATGGAACCGCTTCGGTTTTCACTTCTTCAGCAAAATCCAACGCCGGACACTCTTCCGGCAATGGAAGCTTCTTCTTCCCTGCGGCGGCCGCAAATTCTTCGAGGAATTGGCACAACTCCTTGAGGACGCCTTCGCCGTATGCAATGGCCTCAAGCATCATATCTTCTGCAACCTCCCGGGCGCCGCCTTCTACCATCACAATGCCGTTATGGCTTCCGGCTATCACAAGATCGAGTTCTGCGTTTTGCAGTTGTGCAAAAGCAGGATTGACGACGAGCAAGCCATCGACCGAAGCGACACGTATCGCAGCAACCGGCCCATTAAATGGAATATCCGAAACCATAACAGAAGCAAAAGCGGCCATCATTCCCACGACATCGGGAGTGTTCACCTGATCGGCCGATATAGTCATTGGAATAACCTGTATTTCACGGCCAAAACTCTTATTAAAGAGGGGGCGCATCGGTCTGTCGATGAGCCGTGATACGAGTATTTCCTTGTCCTTGGGTCTGTTTTCCCTCTTAATGAATCCTCCGGGAATTTTGCCCGCCGAATAATACCGCTCATTGTAGTCCACCATGAGAGGAACATAATCCAAGCCCTCAGTACTTGTTTGACTGCAACAGACCGTGGAGAGCACCACGCAATCCCCATAACGGGCTAATACAGATCCATTAGCCTGCTTGGCGATTTTGCCGGTTTCGAGAATCAAATCTTGACTGCCGATTCTGATACTTGATGAGTGCATAAATAATCCTTATTTCATTTTCGCAGGCCGAGTCTCGCAATTAAACCACGATAAGCATCGAGGTTGGTCCGTTTGAGATAGCGCAGTTGGCGACGGCGTAATCCGACCATTTTCAATAGTCCT
This sequence comes from Spirochaetaceae bacterium, assembly GCA_965232165.1. Taxonomy (GTDB): domain Bacteria; phylum Spirochaetota; class Spirochaetia; order DSM-2461; family DSM-2461; genus UBA2779. The sequence goes on from CBDDOY010000001.1 coordinate 127,342, forward strand.
CGACGAGATGCGTGGTCTTTCTTGTGCTGTGCAAAGTGCCCCTTCAACATCTCAATTCTCTTAGTTAAAAAAGCGACCTGAACCTCTATGGCTCCGGAATCCTTTTCATTCTTACCAAAATTTTTGACAATGACGGCCCTATCTTCTTTTGTGAAAGCCACTATGATATCTCCTATAAATTCGAAATTACCAATGGGAACCTCACTTGCAAAATTTTCCTGCAAGTGAGCAAGTGCAGGGTTTCACCGGCCCATAGACTTGGCATGATGTCATAACTTACCCCCGTTCGTCAAGGGCATTTCTAGAAACCTATACGATACGTCCAGTGTTTCTGGCTCTTGGTTAGTAATGCGATTTCCGTACCCCGTTCATCATAAACCATTAAATCCGTTACGTCAGGAGGCGAAAACCCTCTAAGAGATGATACTGTACAGCCATTACGCATGGCCTTCGCAACATCATGATTTACGGCAGCGGTCCGAATGTTCATTTTTGCACAGAACTCCAGGACCGTCAAACCTTCCGCAGAAACCATATCAACAGAAAATGGCCCAATAGCTATCCGCCGCAGAGAAAAACAATGCGCCCTGCTGCCGCAGGCATATCCCAAATCTCTGGCAATCGCCCTGATGTAGGTACCTTTGGAACAGCGCACTCGGATTGAGAGGTCAGGGGGATTCCAAGTAATCACCTTCAAATCATAGACATGGATTCGCCGTGCCGGCAGGAAAACGTCTTCACCCCGTCGGGCCTGCTGATAGGCCCTTGTTCCGCCGATTTTGACTGCCGAAAAACTGGGTGGTATTTGAAGCAATTCTCCGATGAAGCCTTCTGCGGCCGGGGCTATGGCCGCATACTGGGGGATTATTCCTTTGGCTATCGATTCACCGGTATGATCAAGCGTATCGGTCTCCTCTCCAAACCGTATAACGGTTTCGTATTCCTTTGGTAAATTGACAACCAACTGTGCGGCCTTGGTCATCCTGCCAGTCATGGCAATCAGAAGGCCTGTGGCAAACGGATCGAGTGTGCCGGTATGGCCAACTTTTTTCGTGCCGATGCGTTTTTTCAGATGGCCAAGGGCCTGGAAACTCGACAATCCGGGTTCTTTATCGAGCAGGTAGACGAGCGGAGGAGGATTTGACTGCATCACAGAGAGTTAGACAGGTTTTTCTTGATCTATTATCCGATCGATGAGCTTGTTTATCTCATAGCCCTCACGGAGTGAGGTATCGGCCTTGAAGAAGAGTCGCGGGGTGTTCCTAAGGCGAATTTCCCGGCCGATACGTGATTGAATGAACCCGGCCGCATTGGTCAGTCCTTTGACCGCCCTCATCGTCGCCTCGTCTCCGCCGAAGGAACTCACCCAAATTCTAGCGGTCGTCAGATCTTTCGCCGTCTTCACCTGGGTAAGAGTAATAGATGTATCGACTCTGGGGTCTTTCAGCTCTCCCTTCATGATGAGGGTGCTCACCTTATCACGGATGAGGCGTTCCACCCGCAGCCGCCGGATATCATTCACGGCTATTCATTTCCTTCAGTTTTCTGACGACTTCTCTACTCTCGAATGCATCTAAAACATCACCTATCTGCAAACCAGAGAACTGTTCCAGTCCAATACCGCATTCAAAGCCCTCCCGCACTTCCTTGACATCCTCCTTGAAGCGCTTCAAGGAAGCGAGTGCACCCGTGTGAACGACAATATCATCACGGAGAATGTGCACCAGGCTCTTGCGTTTAATAACACCGGATGTAATCATGCATCCGGCGATGGTTCCGATTTTCGGCACTTTGAAGATTTCCCTTATTTCGGCTCTGCCGATAGAAGTTTCTTCAAACTCCGGGGCCAACATCCCTTCCATCGCGTTCCTAATATCATCAACCACTTCAAAAATCACATTATATTTTCGAATCTCAACATTCTCTCGGTCGGCGACTTGAGCCGCCTTTGGGGTCGGATGAACATGGAATCCGATGATGATCGCATCTGAAGCGGCGGCCAAATTCACATCGTCCTCAACGATTGCCCCTGCCGCGGCGCGGATACAAACCAAGCTGACTTCTTCATTGCCGAGCTGCTCCAAGGCGATTTTCAGGGCCTCCACCGAACCATGCACATCTCCCTTTATGATGACCTTGAATTCCTTGTATTCCCTGCCTTTTATGGAATCATAGAGATTGTCCAAAGTGATTTTCTTGACGTTTTGGGGATTCTCCATTTTCTTAAGTTCTTGCCGTTTGGCGCCATATTGTCGGGCATCCCGTTCGCTCTCGGTTGTCTGAAAAGGATCGCCGGCATCGGGAACGCCGGAAAACCCCAGAATCTCGACCGGCATTGCGGGAGTTGCCTGTTTCACGGATTCGGCATACTCATTGAACATCGCCCTCACCTTGCCATGATAGATACCGGCGACAAAGGTATCGCCAATGTTGAGCGTCCCTTTTTCTACCAAAACTGTTGCGACGATTCCTCTGCCCTTGTCAACTCTTGCCTCAATAATTGTCCCCTCGGACCTGCAATCCCAGTTAGTCTTTAATTCCAGCATTTCTGACTCTAAGATTATGATGTCCAGCAGATCTTTTATTCCCTCGTTTTTCAGGGCAGATATTTCGACAAACTGGGTTGAGCCGCCCCAATCCTCCGGCATCAAGTCATACTCCGATAACTGCTGTCTCACACGGTCAGGATTGGCCTCGGGTAAATCCATCTTGTTTATGGCGACGATGATAGGTGATCCGGCAGCCTTGGCATGTTCGATGGCCTCAACCGTCCTTGGCATGACACCGTCATCCGCCGCGACGACAAGGACGACCAGGTCAGTCACCTTAGCCCCTCTGGCCCTCATTTTGGTAAAGGCCGAATGCCCTGGAGTATCCAGAAACGTGATGCTCCTGCCATTCTCCAAGTGCACCATGTAGGCCCCTATGTGCTGGGTAATACCCCCGTGTTCTCCCTCAATGACATCGGAGCCACGAATTGCATCCAGCAGTTTTGTTTTACCATGATCAATATGACCCATCACCGTTACAATGGGAGGTCTTTTTTTAGCTTCTCCCTCCTCATCACGATCCGACACTATTATGGTCTCGTCGAAGAGGCTGACGATATTGACCTTGCATCCGTAGTCATCCGCTAGAATTGCCGCAGTTTCGGCATCAATTTGCTGGTTCATCGAAACCATCATCCCCATGCCCATGAGTTTGGAAATCAATTCGGCGGCTTTGAGGTTCATCTTCCTCGCCAAAGCCGCTACGGTGATGGCCTCCATGATGTCGATTTTTTTCGGCACAGGGTTTGTCTGGATAACCTGTTTCTTTTTTGAATACTGATAAAGTTTCTCTTTCTGCTCCCTATGCTTCTCATAGGTTTTCTTGGCTTTATAGAATTTCTTTCCCCTCGCTGCCGATGGCGGCGGCGAAGGAGCCCTGGGGACACCGGCCCCCGGAACACCGGATGGCGGCGGACCTGGCCGCCGAAAACCGCCCGGCCGGGCACCGGTCAACCTGTTGCCGGTACCGGGTTTTCCAGCAGCAGGCGTTCTGCCCGCAAACCTATTGTCGCCTCTTAAGGGTCTGCTGCCGCCGCCTCTGGGGAAGGTGCCTTGGCGATAAGCTCCGGCTCTGCCCTGCTGCTGGTTTGACGGCCTTCTATCCATTGACTTCCGAGGCCCTCCATCGACGCGACGCCCTGCAACGACACCGGCCCTTCCTCCCTCGCGCTTGTGCTTATAAACTTGCACCCCCGGCGGAGAGGCCATGGTGTCTTTCCCTGTGTCGATGCGCTGAAATGATGTTGATTGGGATTTGTTCTGTTGCGAATTCTCCCTTGTTTTAGAATCCAATTGATGCGGGGCAATGGGCACTCCTGTGCCGGTATTTGTTTTGACCTTGGCATCATCGCGAGATAAGCCTTGATCGGCAGATTTCTCTGATCTGTCCTCTGGATATCTACCCGCATTACTTCTGCCGTTGTTTTTTTCATCTACATCCCTCGATTCACCGCGGGGTGATTGTCCCGACTTCTCTTTCTGAAGCCCCGGATTGGAATCTTGAGTTGTATCCGGCGGTGTCGCTTTTACTCTTATTTTCTTGACAACTACCACCTTTTTTTTATCAGGTTTAGACTGCTCCTCTTCTTTTCTCTGCTTGATAAGTGTCGACTTGGGTTTCTGATTCTTCATGTCTTCCGTCATTATTGTTATTATTCCTGTTCTTCGACTTCCTCAATTTCAAAACTCAAGCCTACACCGCAGTGAGGGCAGGCACTCATCTCTATAGTAATCGGCTTCTCGCATTCGGGACATGCTATGATATCTGTTTCATCATCTTCGATTTGACTCTTGCCCTCATCATTTTCAGACAATTCTTCATTTTCAGACGATTCTTCATCTTCAGACGATTCTTCATCTTCAGACGATTCTTCATCAAGTTTACCGTCTTCAAGATTCTCGATGATTTCAACATTATTCTCAATTATTTTTTGAATATGTTCAATATCGGCCGATGTGATTCCCGTCAGTGCTTTCAATTCTTCTGTCGATAGATTTATAAGCTCTTCAATCAATTCAATCCCATTTTCATTCAGCAACGACACCAGCCGATCAGGAATTTCCGGCAGCTCCCCAATCCGTGTGATCTCCTCTTCGGAGCTGTTAATACCACTGAACAGATCGGATACGGCCCTATTGGCATCCTGGGATATATCCATGTCTTGCACCTGTTCTTCCGTCTTCACATCAATATTCCAATCAACGAGACGATTGGCAAGACGCACATTTAAGCCTTGTTTTCCAATTGCAAGGGAAAGCTGATGCTCCGGCACTACGGCCAATGCTTGGCGCTTTGAACCGTCAAGCATGATGACATCCTGTACCTCCGCAGGGCTCAGGGCATTTCGAATAAAGGTAAGGGGATCGCTGTCATATTTGAGAATATCGATCCTCTCTCCCTCCAGTTCTCTCACAATAGCCTGTATACGTACACCTTTGATCCCGACACAAGCTCCCACGGGATCGACATCATCTCGAGTAGAATACACAGCCACCTTGGTTCGCTGCCCCGGTTCTCGGACAATCTTGAAAATCTTAACCGTTTCATCGTATACCTCGGGCACTTCCAGTTCGAAAATTCGTTTAACGAATTCGCCATGAGATCGTGAAAGAATGATTTCTAGCCCTGTCGGTGTCTTCTTCACCTCGGCAATCATGGCCTTGATTCGATCCTCACGATGATATTCCTCTCGCGGAGATTGAAAACGCCGTGGCAATAATCCTTCGGTCTTCCCCAAATCAACAAAAATAGTGCCGTCCCTCTCCCGCTGATAGTAACCGATAATCATCTCTCCGACTTTGTCCTTGAATTCAGAATACAAAGTGTCCTTCTGAATCTCACGGAGATCCTGCCGGGCTTTCTGCTTAGCGCTCTGGATGGCGCTCCTATCGAATTGCTTCGGGTTAATCTCAATAAGAAGCTCATCTCCAACTTCACAATCTTCATTGAGTTCCAGCGCTTCGGATAACTCTATTTCCGATACCGGGGCATAGAGATCATCATCTTCAACAATAGTTTTCTTCGCATATATCGTCACCTCGTTTCCCGTTGCGGAAAATTCGATGACGGCATTATCTACTGTTCCATAGGTTTTCTTGTATGCGGCTAAAAGAGATTCCCTTATTGTTGAACGGACGAGTTCTTCTGTAATTCCCCTATCAGCCTGTACAAGTTTTATAGCCTCGGAAAATTCGCTGTCTATTGCCATTGCAACTCCTTATACATCAAGTTTACCCTTTCGAATATCAACGAATTCAATCGTTTTCAGGCCATCACGGGTCTCAAGTTTGATTGACCTGTCATCCGCAGAGATGATTGTTCCATGCATCCAGTCATCACCAATAAGCAGCTTAACGGATTGTCCTTGAAAAATCGCATATTCATGGTTTCTCTTTATCCTCCTATATACACCCGGTGAGGATATCTCCAATGACAGTGTATCTTTGGGATACTCAAGCTCTAAACGGGGTCTTAGAACTTTCTGAGCCTTTTCTAAATCGTCGAGAGTGATTCCTCCTGGTTTATAAAGCACAAGATTCACTTTGCTATTACCTCGATGATGACTCATACTCATCTCGACGAGGAGAAAACTCATACCATTAAGGAGTGGCTTCACTATGCTTTCAATATCCGCTTCGGCAATCATACTCCACTGCATCTTCGTCCTGAAGAAAAAAAAGAGACCGACGAACGGGCTCTTTACATCATCTGGACGCTATTCGTTCTTTTATTGAAGCATAGAGGGGAAGACAGGTCAAGCCCTGCAAGCCACCATAGCATACACTCGACGAACGCCCGCCCCTTTCAGCATGTTGGCACATTTTGCGAGAGTAGCCCCTGTCGTCATGACATCATCAAGCAATACAACATCGCCTGCTATAGGGGCCGTGATATATACATAGAAATTCAACCTCTCCCCTGTCAATCGTTCCTTTCTACTTAAATTTTTCTGTGCCATCTTATCCCTACGGCGAAGAATTCTAAGGACAGGTACGTTATTGCGTTCCAATTCATCGGCGAGCTTCGCCACCAAACATCTCCCCTCACGATGAATCTTTCCCCGCCGCGGGGGTACCGGAACGACAGGCAGGCCCTTCCATTTCAGGGTCCATATCTCCATTAGTTCATTGACCACCCAATTAATCAGCCGAATATCCCCGCCGTATTTGAGAAGCGAAAGCCACCCCCGAAGCGGCCCTGCCCAAGACCCGATGCTGCATAACCCGTCTAAGACATGTGCCGTCTGACCGCCGCGGCATTCAGGGCAGGGATTGTCGGCCCCCACAAGACTCTCGGCACATAGATCGCAGGAATCGGAATAGGAGGTTCGCATCTTTTGTTCACATGTCTTACAGGGTTGATATAACTTCAAAGTGAGGCATGCACATACAGGGCAAAGATTTCGAGGTTCAATCACATAGAAGGAGACTGAATCATTGTTTAATTTCTCGCGAATCTGCGAATTTAAGTGTCTTCTAGCACATTTTTCCACTGATAAAGGAGTTTTAACGCATCCCGTGGAGACAAAGAATCAATGTCCAACCCTGCTAAGTCATCTAGAACAAGGCATTGAGGGTCAAACAGCAGGGATTGTCTGGGGGGTGAATCAATGACCTCTAATTGCTGTACATCGCTGTCCACGAGTAAGGATTGGGCGCGTTCAATCACAGTTTCCGGCAGACCGGCCAGGGCCGCGACATGAATGCCATAGGAGTGCTCGGTCGGCCCTAGAACGAGTTTCTTGGTGAAAACTATCTTGCCGCTGGACTTTTCGACAGCCAGCGATAGATTGATAAGTTTGTCATGAACCATAGTTGTTAATTCACGGAAATGGGTGGCGAACAGGGTTCGCGGGGATTGATTTGCGAGCAGGTATTCGCACACGGATCGCGCTATGGCTAATCCATCGACTGTGCCGGTTCCGCGACCAACCTCATCCATAATCACCAGACTGCGGGAGGTTGCGTTTCTAAGAATATACGCTGTTTCATTCATCTCGACTAAGAAGGTTGATTCTCCCCTGGCAAGATTGTCCATGGCCCCGACACGGCAGAAAATGCGGTCAACAATGCCTATTTTCGCAGATTCGGCCGGAACAAAGGACCCGATCTGCGCCATGAGTGTAATCAATGCAACCTGCCTCAATACAGTAGATTTCCCGGCCATATTGGGCCCTGTTACCATGGCGAAGGAAACATCATCGCTGGAAATTTTTATTCCGTTAGGGACAAATGTCCCTTGAGGGAGATAGTTTTCGACGACAGGATGCCGTCCCCCTTCAATCTCCGTGGCCGTATCTTCCCGTATGTCCGGCCGGATATACCCATATTCGGTTGCCGCATGGGCGAATGCCTGGACGAGGTCAATATCGGCTATTAGATGCGCGATTCTCACAAGTTTGGCGATATCTTTCTTCACCGTTTCTCGGACCTCGAGAAACACTTCTCGTTCCCGTTCAATCAACCGCTCGGCTACACTTGCGATATCGGATTGAAATTCGTCCAGACGGTCGGTTGAATATCGTTCGACATTAGTGAGAGATTGTCGACGGCGGTAACGCTCCGGAATATTCTTAACTTGACTCTTTGCGACTTCGATGAAGTATCCCAATATGCGGTTGTGCTTCAATTTCAAAGAGGAAACTCCTGTCGCTGCCTTTTCCTCCCTGATATATGCATTGAGATGAGTCCTGCCCTCATCACGAACCGAACGCATCCTGTCAATATCCACATCCCAGTTCAATCTGATTATTCCTCCCTCGGTAAGCACAATAGACGGATCATCCAGAAGAGCTGAAGCGAGCAGCCTGGCGAGTTTCTCCCCCCTGCCTAACAAGCTTTCTATTTCCGCTTCATCAGCATCCCAAAGATGAACTTCGATGACATCCCGAAGCTGGATAACATTCTCCAGGGCATGCCTTAGTGTTACCAGGTCTTTGGCATGGGCGCGGTCCATACCTGTGCGCGCCGCAAGACGTTCGATATCATATATCTGACCGAGTATGCTCCGGAGTTTAGAAAGCACTATTTGATTGTGATATAACGAATCGACTCGATTATGAAATTTTCTGATATCCTCTGCATTAGGGAAAGGCTGGAGAAGCCTTCGCCTAAGCAGCCGTGCCCCGGCCGATGTCTTGGTGTGATCCAAAGTCTTAAAAAGTGTGTGTCGCTCTCCCCCATCTTGCAGATTATGGATGAGTTCGAGATTTCGTATAGTCGATGCATCGAGCCCAACCGAGTCATCTTCGCTATAACAAGAAAGAGATTTGACATGGAGAAGAGTACTCTTGTGGTTGTCTTCAAGATATTCCAGTATGGCACCGGCAACGACAATGCGGGGATCGCCTTCATATAGGCCGAATGCCTTGAGATTGATTGTGCCCAGTTGCCGTTTAAGCCGTTCTTCGGCATTCTGAGCGTCGAAACTCCAATCAGGTATACGGTTTAAGACGATGGTTTCATCAATAAGAAATGAATAACGATTCGATTCCAGCAGGCTTTCTTGGATAAGCATCTCTTTAGGGACAGTTTTTGCAAGTTCCCGCCTAAGCGCATCTTTCGCCGAATCGACAGCAAAGACGGTCGCCCGAAATTCTCCAGTCGACAAATCAATATAGGCAAATGCCGGCGCATTTTCTTTGCCGGCTAATGCAGCCAGGTAGTTGTTGCTTTTCTCATCAAGATATGCATCCTCGACGACAGTCCCGGGGGTGATGACTTCGACAACTTCCCGCTTAACTAAGCCCCTGCCCTTTTGGGGATATTCCACCTGCTCACAGATGGCCACTTTTTTACCATGATTGATCAATCGAGCGATGTATTTTCCAACCGCATGATAAGGGATCCCGCACATGGGCACTCCCTTCCGCTGGGTTAGGGTGAGATTGAGAATCCGGCTGATTTCCAGAGCATCCGCTTGAAACATTTCATAGAAATCCCCCAAGCGAAAGAATAACACGGCATCTTTATGGAGAGATTTTTGCTCTTCATATTGACGAATAATGGGCATTGATTCACTGTTTTTGACGACATTCACTTATGCTATTGGGTTCGCATCAGGCGCTTCAGTACCAACTCCGTGATATCTGTTTCGTAGCTCCACCACAGAAGATTGGGATTGGAACGTTTCAAAACGATGCTGAAGCCATTCAATTCGGCGACATACCGAATCTCTCTTAAGATTTCCTGTGCGAGAGCGTTGTTGGAAGCAAGGTTTGCCGCGGCTTGCTGTATCTGATTGCCCCTTACCCTCACATATTCCTGGTAGTATTGTTTGCGTCCTTGGATGTTCTTATCTAAATTCAGTACCGAGGCGGATTCTCCGCTGTCCTGCGCATTGAGTTTCTTTTCTTCCAATAACTGTATTTCTTCCTGAAGCTTCTTCACTTCCTCGGCATAGACCCGCTTCATTTCATCGATCTTCCGTGCCTCAGCCGAGTCCGCGTAGAATGCCGCCAGAATTCGAGAATAATCTATTACTGCCACCTTTGTAATCTGTTCGGCCTCAAGAGTTCCAATTGTAAGAACAAGCCAAATAAGCGCTAAGCGTCTCATTCATTCTCTCCTGGGCACCTCTAAAAACCCCATTTAGTTCTTGACTCGATCTTTTCCGCCGCTACTGCGTTGTCAAAATACTCACGTAGCTTAAGCTACGCCCTTAGCTTTTGCCGCCTTGTATCGACAAAAAATTTCTTCGTCAATTTCCTAAAGCTGTTTTTTAGAGGTGCCCTCCTAGTAAATATCTATATCAAAAGCTATGACAAGATCAAGTCCCGCTTCCTTGAATTCATACCACTCACTGCCGACATCATCGGGGAACCACGTAAAACTATTATCTTTCCATTGAAATCTTTTCACAAGATAAATACCGATAGGAAACTGCGGATTGGCGAATCGCAAACCAGCCCCCAGGCTGAATCGCCAGTCATTCCCGCTCCAATTATCCAAGGCGCTGGTATCGCCCGTCGAGTTCTGCCACGCACCCACGGCATCAAGAAAAATATCGAATGAAAGAATGCTGGGAACAATGGGAAACTTAAACTGCAATGTATTGTCCCACATGTACTTATAATATTTGCCTGTACTGAATGGCCAGCCGCGGGCAATGAACATTCCATCAACAATAAACCCGTTTGTCTCGGCAATATTTCCTTCAGGGGTTAGCCATGGCTTATCGAAAACTGCGCTGAAGACTGAGTTGATCGAGAACACACTCTTAAACCTGCCATCCTTCTTCCCGACCGGGATATCGAATAGCAGGAGATTCCAATTGAACCGCGATGCGCTCTTGATATAATTTCTGCTGGATAAATTTTCGAAGATTCCGGCATAGGTGACGGTCTCACTTATCACAAAACCCTTAGTGGGATCGTATTGCAGATCCCGTGTGTCCCATTTGAGAGTCAGATACATACTGTCACTGTATTTCCAGACATCGAGGTTATCTCGGATAAGATTATTATGGGGGGTATATGTCAGTGGGTCATAGGTGACCATTTCCCACGTTATTCTGATGCCTGTTGTAACACCAAACCTTCCTAAAGAAGTCGGCCAAGTGTATCCTGTGCTTAAACCGGCTGCCACATAGTGCGAATCATATTTCATTAGGGAATCGCTCGGTACAACGTTGTCGGCCTGTGAATAATCTTCCCATGTGATAAAGGGATCCGGAACACCATTGAAATCTCTGTCCTGCTTGATTCGACTTCGCAGCCGATGGCTGTAGAGCAGTTCAATCCCCCCCATCCAACGATTACCGAGAAGCCGCGGTTCAGTAAACTGCAATGACACCTGTTGGGTAACCGGCGAAACCGATATCTTGGCGCCGAGTATTTGCCCTCTTCCCAGAAAATTTATATCCTGCCATGAGAATGTTCCGGCAAGCGGGAATTCCGAACCACCGGAAAAAGAGACACCCATACCGACATTGGTAACTTTTCCCTCTTCCACATCAATAACCAGATCCATTAAGCCGTCCTGACTGCCTGGGTACGGAGTCGGCTGTACGGTCGCGAAATACCGGAGATTGTAGAGATTGAGAGTTCCCTCAATGATTTTTGCACTGCTGAAGACTTCTCCCTCATCCAATGGAAATTCACGGCGAATCACATAGCTCTCCGTCTTCGTATTGCCGCGGATAATGATGTTTTCAATATGGGCTCTATCCCTCTCGATGATTTCAACATGATAGAATACTTCCTGAGTGTCTTCGTTGCGTTCTTCGCTATAAGTCAAATTCGTGAATATATAGCCGTTCCCTGAGTAGATATCTCTGACTCTTTGATAATCAATTTGAAAAGTTGAGAGACTGAATGCATTCCCCGGATCCTGAGTCACTAATTCCATGAGTTCTTCGGTTGAATAAATCTTATTTCCGCTGAAAGTTATACCGCCGAATTTCCAAGGCTCTCCCTCTTCAATAATGAGAGAGATTATCATCTTATTGGAGTTGTCTTTTTCGTCAAAGACAATCTCCTCATTGACATCAACGACTCGAGCATCAATTAAGCCCAGATCGCCATAATGTCGTTCGATAGCCTTGATATCTTCCTGGAGTTTTGTTTCTACATAGAGTCCCTTGTTAAACAAAGACTGAACCTTTGTCGTCATTATATTGCGCAGTGTGTTATCCGAGGAATATTTATCGTTGCCTATGAAATTGATCTCACTGATTTTTGTTTGGATTCCCTCCGCTATAGAAAAAACCACTGTCGCCTCATTGGTGTTTTCATCGACTTCCGAATCAACAGAGACTGCTGCATCTAGAAAACCCTTTTCTAAATAGAGAGCCGATATGGCTTGTTCATCAAATTGCAGTGAATGAGTATTTAACAAGTCTCCTTCATTCACAAGGACGGTATCAAGCAGCTCTCCTTTTCTGATTCTCCGATTTCCCGAGAAGACGACATCGGCTATGAGCGGTTTTTCCTGAACTTTGAATACAAGAGCAATTGAGGGACTTTCACCCTTTAACTCCTGTATCTCAGGGATTAACAAATCGAAATAATCCAGTGCATAGAGTTTGCTCTGAATATCCCAGGCGAGTGCATCGGTATATGCCTGGCCTAGGTATGGCCAAATGAGTCCATTGAGTTCATTCTGTGAAATGCTTCTCAATCCTTCGAAGCGTATTTCTGCTATCGGCTTCCCCAAATACCATTCTTCCTGGGCGTGGAGGTTCCCGACCGTAAAAATCACCAGGATCAAGAATAAATTGTAATGCCGCATAATATCCTCTAGTATGTAAACTGCCATTTTAGAGTTATAACATTGTCTGCTATAAAATTCTGTTTAACCGCCGGATCCGGAGAGTAAGACCATTCGATATTGAAAAAAGGTGTGGTCATTTCAAGTGACATAGATGTCTCGAATTCGAGCCCTCCCAACACCGAGCGAAGACGCTGTCCCTCTAAAAACCGTGTCGATATGGACCCGGAGGCAAACAATGCATTCCCGATGTGCTTCCCCGCATGAAGACTCGTGTTGTTCAGATATCGGCCCAAGCTTGACAACTGATACTCTCCCGCTGTTCCAGAGTTCCAATTGAAACTGTCGACTAAAGCATTTTCAATGATATTTGTCTGAATAGTCACCATATCAAGATTGAGCTTCTCACGTAAAACCTCTTCAAAGGGCTGGACAAGTCCCACTTGAGCGAACATTCCCCCAGTTGCCAGAAGAACAGATCGAAATTCTGATACATTTGATTCTCCATAGGGCTTAATCGCGTAACCTAACAAGGCCAGTATCTCCGGTTCAGACCTCGTGGGGACGGTTTCGATCACAGGATTGAAATCTGATTTTATCGGCGCATCATAGACCAAGGCTACAGCGACCTGTTCGTTGTTATCGTCTAACACCCGTGTTCCCGCTCTTAGCCGCATGAACGGATCAAAACTCCCAAGAGCTTCATTGAACACGATGGCTCCCTCGGTTATCTGGAAATTTCGATCAAAATAGTAGATATCACCGGATTTTATGGGAAGTGTTCCGGTAAGTGTCATCGTTTTCGGAGAATTGCTGTAATTCAAAGTCAACATGTGCCCTGGTTCAGCGATGGCCCTCATAATCTTCAACTGCTCATTGGGAAGATAAAAAGTGCAGTTGTTTCCGGTGTAAATACGGAAATCCAATGTCACCTGTTTCGGACGTTTTCCAGGTCTGCGCTGCCTCACGGGAATGCGGGGGGAACCTAGAGAAGCTTTGAAATACGGCAGGACGATATCTCCATCGAGATGGAAGCCATTATAATTCCCCGTCATACGGAGCTTCGCCGTCACTGAACCGTCAATATATATACCGATCAGGGGGTACATCACAGGAACTCCATCACTCTTGTTGACCGGCATGCACCCATAGACCATGTCCATATCGGTAATCTTCCACCCTTCCAGTACCATGTAGCCTTCACCGAAGGCAATGCCGTTTCCGACCGGAATTTCAATTCTATCGAAATCTATTCGATTGCCGGCGAAGTGTATTGCCGTTCCTGCAGGTTCAATTCCAGCTTGGGTGTATGGGGTGTCAGCCTTGATGTCCAAGGCATGGACGGTTCCAGTGAGTTCAGGAGAAGAGGCGGGGCCCTTGATGTCGAGACTGCCGGCCAAGCGTCCTTCCTGGAAGACAACATGATACTGAAGCAATATGGGATCACGAGGCATGAAATAATTGATAAGCACCGGATCAATTTCGAGCCTCGGGAAGCTAAGGTCCAGTTGTCCATCACGTATCGTCCCCCCTCCCTTCACAACGAAGGGCATGGGGTCTCCCGAGAGAATTTCCAATCGCCCGTCGGAGAAGGAATAATCAGCAGTGAGAATGGCATTGTCAAGATTCTGTACCGTCAAAGAATCCCTAGTTTTATTGAACCGAAATGTCAATGCGGGCAGGTGGGGGCGGCCATCCCAGAGCAGGGCGTTTGTTGCCAATGTACCGGTGAATTCCATGGCAAGCAGCGAGGAGAGTTCAAATAAAGAAAACCCCCGTTCAAAATCCAGGCCCACCAAGAATCCTGAAGAGACGGGCACCTTATTGAAGGTGGCATTGAATTTGGCAGTCGTTCGGACGGTACCGGCATCCAAATCAATCAGACACATTCCTTGGTCGATATTGAGGTCTTTATAGAATAAGTCCAAATCATAGACAGTGAGTTTTCCTGCCTGCATATCGGCATTGCAATGAATATTGAATGGATGGGCGCCAAGATAGCCATCGCTGACCGATACCCCTAACAGAATAGCAGGATTCTCCAACGAACCCTTGAAATCAGCCTGGATATCCAGAAGCCCCTGGATATCCATCCCGCTCAATCTATCGAGTCGGCCGGAATCAATTTTCAAACTGATATCCCATTCATCAGCGGCGTGCGTCGCGAACAGTCTATAGGATTCCCCTGTATTTGAAGTCAGTTGCAGATTTCCCGTAAGAGTCCCTCCCTCTTGAGGAACATTTATACGGGCATTTCCGCTAAGGCCCCCATAAGAATCCTGAATTCCTACGTGATGGAATTCAAGCATGGCGGGGGTCATGCGCCCTGTAAATTCAACGACCGAATCGATTTCACCGTTATTCCCCACCAGTGTGAAACGTGATCTATTCAATGTCGCTCTCCATTCCTTTCGTGAAACAACACCTGCTATGTCGAGTTCGGACAAGAGATGTTTGTCCTTCAACGGCAGCTTGACTTCCGATAAATTAACAGACAGTGTGCGGCCATTCCGAGTCGCCGGGCCAAGAACCGCAATGATTCCAGGTGTACTGGTGATGCGAAGCCGCCCTCGAGGTGTCCATATTGCTTCAAAAGGGTACAGAGTTTCCTGTATGACAAGACGTCCCTCGGCAAACCCATTGCCGCCGGAGAATTGAGCACGTCCCTGACCGTCGATGGAATAACCGCCCCAGTCTATTTTCAACCCGTCAAGTGACCATGAATCCGATCTGACCTGCCCGTGTAACATGATTCTGTCCTGAAGGTTTCTCTTGCTGACAAGAGCGGCTTTTTCCACCTCAATCTTCCAGGTCTTCAGGTTGGTTTTGAATAGACCTTGAAAGCTCATATATGAATCTTTCACGAAATTGATATTGGCCAAGAGTGGAAAATTCACCCACTTAGCCAACTGGGCTGTTTCGACACCTTCAAACCTGGCAAATCCATGGAATTCCGGTTGGGACTCCACATTCAGCATCGCATCAAGAAAGACCTGCTGCCGGATGTCCTTCTGAGGATTGATGGGCACAATGGCTGCCGAAAGGGTATACTGTTTTCCCTCCTGAAAAAAAAGGATGCTAAAATCGGAGGATTCACTGCCGTCATTGCCGATTTCCATCGGCTTAGCGCTTATCACACCTTCATCCGTGCTGACAAGGTAATTCACATCCACCGGATGTCCAAGAAGGCCGTCATCCGCTTTTACACTCAGTCTTCCCGCCATAGCCAGCGAATCCAATCCAACACGGCCCTTGTATCCGGCACTTAACTGAGGAATAGCAATCGAAAAATCCGCGATGCTTGCAGCTTCTTCATCGCCATTCATATCAATATCCATTCTCCAGCTCCGTGGAATTTCGGCGGACTCAGACGATGCCAAGGAAAGGTTCAGGTCGTATGAGAAGCTATTGGATTGAACATTCATATTGAAACTGAACTCACCATCCAATTCCGCATCGAACCATGAATCCTGGGCGGGATAGTTCCCGTCGGGCTTCAGCAATTTATTGATTGGGATGCGGGCGAATTTCCCTGACACAGTCATGTCATCGTTGATTAGGCTCATCACTAAATCGATGGGATGCACATCGCTTATCCGCCGCATTGTGATCTTGCCATCCTTGTAATTAAGGGCAACCGATATCGGGGCCACATCAAAGACACCCAATTTGAAATCATGCAGCTCTATCCGTCCAATAAATGATGATTCAAGCGGTGAATAGCTGCCGGCTGATTGCAGTTTCACATTCACCTCCCCAAGCTGGAGTCTGGGCATGGGGAGCGCACTTAATACAGAGCCTGCAAACTCATAGCGCATCAATGGTCCATCTCTTTTCATCTGAAGCAATATATCTTCTGCGCTTACCGTTCCCATTCCATCGGTCTCTATCGTGGCCGAGAAATCCTTTAAAACAATGGTCTTCGCCTCCAACAGTGTGATGAAGTCATCGATACTTGAATCAGCGAACGGTGTCTGGTTTCCTTCTTGCGACATCAGGCGGAGATGCCCTGTAATGATTGAAATTCGAGTTATCCAGTTTGTCAGATTGAATTCATCGCGGCCTAAGAATCGAAATGGATTAAGAAAGACTCTAACCCGCCGAGCGATGAATTGGCCTTTGGGGAATGACACCTTAAGGTTATGAATTGTCACCGCAGCCAACAAGTTGGGCGAGATGGAATCATAGCTCAATTCCATTCCAAAGCGCTCTTCCATCTGAGTTATCAAGTTTCTTTTCAGCGACTCGACCCTTCGGTCAGTCATGCTGCGTATGGGGCCCACGATGAACAGCCCCAGGGAGGCGATGAGCAAGAGAGCCGATGCCTGTAATAAATGAATGGTTTTCTCCCTGCTTCTCATGTATCACTTGTCTCCAAGGCTATGTTATGAGAATACAAAACACGATTGAATAGGTAGAAGGGACGTACCATCAGTGCTATTATAGTAGATATAAAATCTTAACAGAAGAATCATGGATGAAAAGTAATCGAACGATATGGAAGAATTTAGTCGCCATTGAGGGGATTGACGGAGCGGGGAAAACCACTCTCGCCAGGGGATTGAAAAAAACCCTGACTGACCGAGGCATCAGGTGCAGGCATGGATATGAACCGACCGATAAGGCTATCGGAAGGCTGATACGCCAGGCATTAGCCGACAAAGCCCCGATATGCCCCGAATCCCTCGCATTACTGTTCGCCGCAGACCGCATAGAACACGTTTATGGGGCCGAGGGTATCCGGCGGACAATTGATGCCGGCGGCATATATATCTCCGACCGATACCTATTTTCTTCTCTGGCTTATCAATCTGTGGAAACGGACTGGAAGTGGGTAGAACGAATCAATGCTCCCTCTCCTCTTCCAGGATTTCTGCTCTACTTGAACCTGCCGTTTGAAGAGGCCATGCACAGACTATCCATCAGAAAAGATAAGGAAATATATGAAAACGAGGAATTTCTGGCCACAGTATTGACCGCCTATGCCCGATCCATGGACCACTACAAAGAGAGCGGAATGTCTATACTCAGCCTGGATGCCAGAGAGGCCCCTGAAGAAATACTTCTGAAGGCGATTACCTTCCTAAGTGCAAATGCCGATAGTCAGAAATCCTCGCAGAGGCATTGATATCAAGGCCGCTCAATCGGCCGTTGACGATGTGGTGATAGCCCAGGCCTGCAATCATTGCGCCATTGTCCGTACAAAGCTTCAAAGATGAAAAATAAGTCTCGTATTTCTCGCTCAGCACCCGGCGGAAAAGCCTGTTTGCGGATACTCCGCCTCCAGCCGCCACCCTATGTATGCCGGTATCTTGCACCGCCAGATCAATCTTGCTTACCAGCATTGCAATGGCCGCCTTCCGGAACGATGCGGCAATATCCTCCTTGCAGTTGGTTTCATCAGAAATGCGAAACTGCTCTAGCTGGTTAATAGCAGCCGTTTTCAATCCCGAGAAGGATAAATCATACCGATGTCTTGCATGCTTCAGATGCGCCGAAGGAAAAGCATAAGCCTGACAATCACCCCGCTCGGCCAGAATATCCAAAGCCACGCCGCCGGGATATCCCATGTCGTAGTATTTGGCCACCTTATCGAAGGCCTCTCCGCAGGCATCGTCTATCGTTGTACCTAATATGCCTATCTCATGGATGGAATCGACACGGCAAATTATCGTGTGTCCGCCCGACACAATGACGCCAAGATAGGGAAAATCTATCTCATATTCCAATCGCGGAGCATACAGATGGGCCAGGACATGATCAACCGCCGCACAAGGCAGTCCGGCAGACCAGGCAAGTCCCTTCGCGTAAGATAATCCTACCAGAAGAGACCCGATAAGACCTGGACGGGAAGTGACCGCCACTCCTCCTATTCCATCGGAAAGACTCACATTGGCTTCTTCAAGCGCCTGCGAACATACATGGTCTACCCACTCGACATGCAGTCGCGACGCAATTTCCGGCACTACGCCGTTCCAAGGTTCGTGTCGTTCAACTTGGCTGGCAACAATATTTGAGAGAATTTCCTTGCCGTTTCTGACAACCGCTACAGCACATTCATCACAACTAGTCTCGATACCGAGGATATTCATAGAAAGCATGATAATGGGCTTGAATAAAGAATGCCATATCAAAGGGCATTTCTAAAAATCTCATTTCGTTTCTAGCTCGATTTTCCAGAGACACCCTGCATGTAGAAATACTTTCTCACGGGATCCGTCTTGCAGCGAAGCTTCTTCAATGCTCGATTTGTTATCTGCCGAACAGCCTCTGCCGACAAACTCATACGTTCGCCGATTGCCCTAAAGGTCGTCGTTTCACCGCCATCATCCAAAGCAAATCGATATGTGAGAATTTTTCTCTCCCTCTCAAGAAGCATATCCAGAAGCCGATGGGTGTCTTCCATTACACTCTTCCGTATTAACGCCTCATCAGGACCTGAATTCGAAGTATCGGGCAGAAGTTCGTAAGTGTTTGTGATGTCCACAGCGATTTCCGTGCCTGAAAATTGTGTGACAAAGTTTTGCTCCTCATCGGCAGTTCCGTGTTTTTTAAATACAGTTCGAGATTTAGACAAGGCGCTCATGATGGATTGTTTGATCCACCATGATGCATAGGTGCAAAACCTAACCTTCTTTCGGTAATCATATTTTTTTGCCGCCTTAATCAAACCGATATTCCCGTCTTGAATGATATCTATCAAGCTCACATTGGTTCTGGTATAGGTTTTAGCGATCTTCACAACCAAACGCAGATTGGCATTGACGAGGCAGTTCAATGCCTCAATATCGCCTAACTCTATACGCCGGGAGTACTCCAATTCCTGTTCATAGGTAAGAAGCTTATACCGCCCCACTTCCTGAAAGTATGAGTGAAGAACTGAATTTTCATCATTTCCATTGCTTCGACTTGTAACCATACAGATTGTTAAGCAATATTCGTGCCAATTTCCGCATCGTCTTATTTATTCGTACAGCCCGTCCCTAGGCGGGCTATATGAGATTTCACCGGTATGCAGCCGAAGTAAGACCGGCTTGATGTCTATTTTTTTACACAGCCTCTAGTGTATTTATTGTATAAGATATGAATTCTCAGGATTGGATGTTAACAGAACTGCCTGGCAATCTATCAGATAACTGATTGTACATCATCTCAGCTATTCCAAAATCGGCCGCACTTCCAATTTTGCGGGCATACTCATCAAATAGATGATCTTCAAACAGTTTTTCGCCCGAATTCTTCGGGATAAGGCCGTTGTCATCCAGGGTGCTGCGCATTGAGTCGAGCATCATCTTGACGAACAAAGATTCAAAATCTTCACTCACCTTTCTTAACTCTTCTGCCTCACTCTCCTTGGAACGGCGAGTTAATTCCTTAATTTCCATCGACTTAGACTGAGTCTCGTAGATTACGGAATTGCCTGACAGGGGGGGAATAGTCATAAGGTGTTCCTATCCCCGTTTCAAGTTGTTGGCGATGCCGAGCATCGCGTCTGAAGTTTGTATGGCCTTTGAGTTCAGCTCATATGCCCGCTGAGCGACTATCATACCCACCATCTCCTTAACAACCGAGACATTTGAGTACTCAAGAAATTTATGGAGAATCCTTCCCATTTCACCTTCGCCGGGCAAACCCCGTTCCGCTTCTCCGGAAGCCGCTGTTTCCATGAAAAGATTCTCTCCGATAGCCTGAAGGCCCGCAGGGTTGATGAAGCTATACAAGTCCACTTGGCCCACAACTATGGGGTCTTCCTGCTCGGGAATCTTAACAGTAACTCTTCCCTGCTGACTCACAGACAAACTCGTGCGTACAAAGTTTACGGGAAGAATGATCTCAGGCAAGAGACGGTAGCCTTGAGAGGAAACTAACTGTCCATTGCTATCTATCATGAAGGAACCATCACGGGTATAGCCGTAGGTGCCATCCATGTTCAATATCCGAAAGAACCCCTCCCCCATGACGGCCATATCGGCCGGTGCATCGGTCTGTTTGACACTGCCCTGGCTGAAAATGCGCTGCGAGGCCCCGACTCTTACCCCATGCCCTGTCTGAATGCCTGTCGGCGTGACTGTTCGTTCGGTAGCGGGGGTTCCGGCAATACGGGAATTGAGATAGATCAAGTCCTCAAAATCCGCCCTTACCTGTTTATATCCTGTAGTATTGACATTGGATAGATTGTTGGAAATCACATCGATATTGAACTGCTGGCCATTCATGCCCGTTGCGGCAGTCCATAATGAACGCATCATTATTCATGTCCTCCTAATACTTTGCGACCTGGTTAATCAATCGGTTTAGAAGACCGTCATGAGTGCTGATAGTTTTCTGATTGGCCTCATACGCCCTATTCACTTCTATCATATTAACCATCTCCCTCACAGGATTCACATTGGAACCTTCCAGAAAACCCTGCAGGACACCGGGTCTCTCGGCCCCGCTTAGATTCTGCCCCGGACCGGAGAGTTCGTTGGCACTCCAGAAACTGCTTCCTTCTTTCTTCAGAAACCGGTTACGTGCAAAGCCCACAAGACGAAGCGTATCCACTAAATCAGGTTCTATGTCACCGGCGGACTTCTGCCATACCCGACCGAGCTTATCTATTGTCACCTCATTCTTAGTAATCTGGATGATACCGTTCTCACCTAAGACAGGATAACCATCCTTGGTTTCCAATATCTGCTCTTTGCCAAGCCAGAAGGAGCCATTTCGGGTGTATCGAATGCCCCAAGGAGTATCTATATTGAAAAACCCCTTATCATCCAGGGCGAGATCGAAATTATTCTCTGTAACCTTTAACGAACCCTGCTCAAAGTCAGTGTATGACTCGTTATATTCCACACCCATACCAAGCTTGCCCACAACCGGAGCGGTATCCACACTGCCCAGTTTGAACCGATATTCGCCATCATCCTCAAATCGGCGAATCAGCAGTTCAGGAAACGCCTTATGAACCGATATATCCCGCTTGTAACCGCTTAGATCGACATTGGCTAAGTTATTCGCCAACGCATCAAGCCTGTGTTCCTGGGCACGCATACCGCTTGCTCCTGTATATAGCCCTCTTATCACTTAGCCCTCCACAGCATCGGCATCGTACATTTTCGATGTACCGCTAGTTATTAATCGGAAATCTTCAGGAGGGACTTTAAACACATACCGAATGCCGGAACCTCTCCACCAATTCCATTATGCCGCAGTTTTCAAGAATCAATATCTGGGAGCACCCCTTCGGGTCGGGCTTTTCACTTCAATCAGGCACCTCTAAAAAACAGCTTTAGGAAATTGACGAAGAAATTTTTTGTCGATACAAGGCGGCAAAAGCTAAGGGCGCAGCTTAAGCTACGTGAGCATTTTGACAACGCAGTAGCGGCGGAAAAGATCGAGTCAAGAACTAAATAGGGTACGGGTTCAGGACATAGGTAACAGATTTCAAGGTTCAGAAGAGGCATCACACCCCACTTTTTGTGGAGGTAAGTTTTTCTGATTGAAAGGCTTGAAACCATAGGTTTCTCTGTCGATCAATCCCAGCTCAATATAATCAAAATAGATCGGGAAGAACGATTCATCAAGATCTGTGATTCCAATTGTTTCCCCCGCAAGAGCCGTACTGATATAAATACTGTTGCGGTCCAGTTTCAAACAGCCCGAACGCGAGAGTTTCCGTACCCTGTAAAATAACGGATACCCGATTTTGAGTTTTTTCAGATGTATACACTCTTTCTGACTTTTGGTATACATCTCCCGGACATTTCATACCCAGCTTCTCATGAGGTCTGACCGTGTTGAACTCATGCCGCCATAAATCAAGCGCTTTCTGAATTTCCAAAGCGTCTGATTTAATCTGCTTCTGGATATCGGCTTTGAGATCCCGGTGCATTCTTTCGTGTCCTCCATTCTGAGACGGCCTGCCCGGATCGATCCGCTCCAGCTGGATTCCAAGTGAAATCCGCCAGGCCGAAAGCCTTGTAAGACCTCTGACAGAGACGGCACTGGCAAAGGGGCTTCCGTTATCGCTTTTGATGACCTTGGGCAGGCCGTAGAGCTTGAAAGTCCTCTCAAAAGCACTTTTAACGTCCTCTGTGCGGGTTGAGCCGAGTATTCCCGCCTCCAAAACGAAACAGCTGAACTCGTCACGGACAGTTAGCGGCTCACACCGTGAGCGATCTTTGGAGTACCGCCGGCCCTTGAAGTCAACAGTCCAGATATCGTTGGGAGCCAGCGCCTGATGAGGCGCATTGATTCGTTCCACAGGGGTTGTTTTACGGTATTTTCTTTCTTGGACAAACCCGCTTTTTTTCAAGACTCTTTTGACACTGCTCAACGAAATGGCATCATTGGCCCTGTTCAAATACAGGGCATGAATTTTCTTCGGTCCCCGCCTGGGATGATCTTTCTTCAACCGGATAATCCTGCAGACAGCCGCTTCTTCCAGCTGATTCGGACTTACCCTGGTCTGTCGGGATTGATCTTCCAGCCCTTCAAGGCCGTCCTCTGTGAACCGGTTCATCCATTTGTAACCAGTTTGACAGGGGTTCGGCTAATTCCGTACTCTAAGCATAAACTGCTGAAGTTCTGCTTTCCCTGCTGAACTCGAATAACGAATTCTTCTTTCAAATCCATGGTATTTCTCTCCTGCCAAGGCATGCTTCCACCTCCAAGGTGTTACCATGCTCGGCTAAAAGTGTTACCTATGTCCTGAACCTCGAGTGTTACCTATGTCTTGACCCCTCAATGGGGTTTTTAGAGGTGCCCATGCCTTACTCTGGCCGGCTGCCCCCCGGCTCATTGCCAATCGCAGGGGGGCAGCCGGTGGCATTTCCGCTGCAATCCCTTGCGCTTGTGAACAGCACAGGGCATCACTCCTGCCCCCCCCTTTTAGTACTTAACTCGATTTTTCGACCGCAGGCAGGCCGTTACGGCGTTGGCGAGATCATCACGGTAGGCTATCATACTGGGAACACTCATGAGGCTGTCTTCATTTAGGGCGCCTCTAAGAAACAGCTTTGGGAAATTGACGAAGAAATTTTTTGTCGATACAAGGCGGCAAAAGCTCAAGCGTAGCTTAAGCTACGTGAGCATTTTGACAACGCAGTAGCGGCAGAAAAGTTCGAGTCAAGAACTAAATGGGATTTTCTAGAGGTGCCCTTTAGTCTGAAAAACCGCTCATCGGAAAGCACAACCCCTGCTATTCCCAAACGGAGGATATACAATGAAATTCTTTAGGTTAACGACTGTCATTGCCATAGTATCGGCACTGATATTCACCGGATTGCTCTACATTGGGCATCTGCAATACGTCGAGGGAAATGATGCGGACGCATTGGTTTTCTATGAATCCATTGACAGCCGAGTCTATGATTTATTACTCAGGCTTAAACCGGCCATACCCGAAGATCCCGGCATACTCCTATTAGAAGTTGATGATCTGACGATTACCGAAATAGACGCATACCCACTTCCCCGGGAAGTCTTTGCCAACGGTTTAATACTTGCTTCAGAATTTGCTCCCGACTGGGTGATATTGGATATAGAGTTTGTCGACAGCAGTGAAGACGGCATCAATTATGAATGGCTGAATCAAGGCATGTCCGATGAGGTAAATCAGGCGATTAAGAACTTGACCGAGAACCAGGAGCAGCTAATAAATCTCATCCTCGACAAGAAAGTGACCCGAAAGCAGGCATTGGAATACATGAAGGAACTTGGACAGGCCGGCGCCGACACAGCCGATAGGATTATCTCATCGACAAAGAACATCACTTTTTCGAAAGACACCTACCTTGGAAATGCCATAGCCTATTCCAACAATGTCACCGCCACAGTCAATATGATTGAGGACAAGGATGAAACTATTACCGACGAACTTAGGCAGTGGACAATGGATAATGTCAGTATAAATGATTACCTTACCCTCTATGACGATCCCTTCGACAATGCACTAGAAATACTCCCCGCTATACCGCCTGTCATACGATCGGCGAAATGGGCAGGTTATCCACGAAGTTTCATTGATATCGATGGAATTCGCCGCCGTATTGATCCAATCTATCGGCAAGGAGATAAATACTACACAAACTTAGGGTTTGGCACCTGGTGGGTGAGAGCAGGCAAGCCTCCGATAACCGTCTATCCAGGGCGGATGGAAGTTGACGGACTCACTATTCCACTTGATCAAAGAGGCAAAATGCTCATCAATTGGCCAAAAAGAAAATTTGACGGAACGCCGCTCAACCGCAAAGAGGCGCAAAACTATGATCCAACGAACCCCAAACACCGACTCTCATTTTTCTATCTTTATTACCATGACCGATTACTTGAAGACCTCTCCATCTTCATTGAAGATTTAGAACAATACGGCATTACCTCGGATGTCTATGGAGAATCCAATGTCCCCTTGAGCGTTATGGCCGGAAGCATAGAAGCTCTACAAGAACAAATGCTTGCTGAAGGCGATGGATCAAAAGCCGTGGAATTGGGCGGATATCGGGATGAATACATTGAAAAGGCCTGGCAGTTTTACAATGGAGAAGCGGAAACAAGCATTCTTAGAGAGGTGGAACAACTCCTTGATGACAATACTCTGACAAGTGATGAGTATGCCCTCTACACCAATCTTAGCGACAATTTAGTTTATCTTTTTTCTGAGACACGTATATTGCTCAATGACATCAAGGTCTCTAGGGATTTTCTCAGGAATCGCTTGGAAGGTGCGACAATTATCACCGGATACACCGGAACCAGTACGACTGACTATGGCGCTAATCCTTTTGAAAGAAAGTATATGAACATGGGGATATACGGGGCCTTGTATAATTCTTTGGTTCAAGGCTCTTTTCTACGCGAAGTTCCTCTAGGAATTTGTTTGGTAATCAATATCATCGCCGGATTTGCCATTGCACTGCTCACCCAGATTAGCAAGAAGAATTCAACAGTCAATATCATCAGCGGGGCAATTGGCATTCTCTTAATTGTGATTACCGGAAGCCTGGTTTTCATTGTTGCCGGTTTCTATATATCGATGCTTCCACTCATGCTCACTGTGCTGACAGTCTATATTGGAACCCTGGCCGTCAGCTTCCTGTCGGCATCAAAGGAAAAGGCATTTATCCAGAACGCATTTGGTCAGATCATCTCTCCGGATGTCGTGAAACGAATACAAGAGAATCCCACAATCTTAAACATGGGCGGAGATAATCGGCCAATTACGGCGATGTTTACCGACATCGAGAAATTTTCCACCATCTCGGAACACCTCGGATCGTCGGACAAGCTTTTCGAATTTATCAAGAGCTATCTTACCCCCATGAGCGATATCATACTTGAGGAACTCGGGACTATAGACAAGTATGAAGGGGACGCTATCATCTCATTCTGGAATGCTCCCCTAAACTTGGAAGATCATCCGACTAGGGCATGCCGGGCTGCTATGAGGATGATTCATCTCGAAGAGGTCATTAATCAACGGCTCATCGAGGAAGGGTTGTTGGATGCAGGAATTCTGGCCCACCTGCCCCACGGAAAAATATACACACGAATCGGCATTAATACAGGTGTCAACAACGTTGGATTCATCGGCACAGACCGGCGCAAAGATTATACCGCACTTGGAGATGAGATGAATCTAGCCGCACGACTTGAAGGCGTCAATAAACAATATGGAACCCAAGTCCTTATCAGCGGAAGCACCAAGCAATTCCTTCGGGAGGAATTCCTTACCAGACATCTGGACAAAATTCGAGTCATGGGGAAGGAGAAACCCGTAAGCTGCTATGAACTATGTCATGACGAAAATTCTGATATTGAATTTCCTCTGGTAAAACGGCAGAGTCTTGAGATATACAGCAAGGCTCTGGAATTCTTTTATGAGAAGCTATGGGATGAGGCGGAAAATTTGTTCCAAAAAATCATCATGAATCTACCCGATGACGGACCATCAAAAGTTTTCATTAACCGTTGCCAGACGTATAGAGAAAATCCACCGCCAAACGACTGGGATGGTGTATATAGAATGGAGACGAAATAACATCAATGCAAAAAAAAATGACTGATGCAGAAGTATTCAGACGTATCCAGCAAGATGAAGCGACAGCCGTACAGATATATGGCAAACTCGCCTCTATTGTCAAGGATTGTAATAATTCTAAATTGTTAGCGAGAATAGCCATGGAGGAACAGGGCCATTATGAGACTTTCAAGAAACTAACAAATATCGACCTCACACCAAATAGGCTCTTTGTTTCATGCATTATCTTCATCGCACGTGTATTCGGCATAACGTTTACACTGAAATTAATGGAAAGAAGGGGGAAATTCATACAATCGCATTTCTATTCTGCACTGGACCGCTATCCGGAACTTGCCTCCATTGTTGAGGAAGAAGAAAGGCATGAGGAACTGCTTGGAATGCTTGAAGAGGAGTTATTGGATTACGTGGGATCAATGATATTAGGTCTCAACGATGCCCTGGTGGAATTAACAGGAGCCTTGACGGGTTTTACATTCGCTTTCCGCGATACAAAGCTTATAGCCCTATCCGGGCTGATTACAGGCATTGCCGCCTCTTTATCCATGTCCGCTTCGGAATACCTTTCGCACCGAGCTTCCGGCCAAGAGAATAGGGCCGGCAAGGCTGCGTTATACACCGGAACCGCCTATATCTTCACCGTCATATTACTCGTTTTACCATACTTGCTCATCTCCAATTACACCTTGGCTCTCATACTCACCATGTCGGCGGCAACTGCTGTCATCCTCGTCTTCAATCTCTATATTTCCGTGGCCAAGGACCTGAATTTTTATAAGCATTTCTTCGAAATGATGGGACTGAGCCTAGGAGTGGCTGCCATTTCCTTTGGTATCGGGATATTGGTCCGAGAAGTCTTTGGTCTTGAGATTTAGAATATCCTAATACTTATCCATGATTCACCCACCATACATGTCAAAGTAACAGCCCCTACAGAGGCCGCCTTCCGTAAGGGAAAAGGAATTCGCCCGCCCCTATTAACCCGGCCCGCTGTATTCCCTCCCCTCCCAGCAGGATCGCAAGAGTCGATAGCAGGAATGCCTCAAGACACTAGCAGTTATATAGTGCCCAGAGGTTCATTGGCGAGTTATAGTCTGATGAAAAAAGAGTTGCTGGAATGCTCTAAAACCTTCTCTGCCCGGGATTGCGTCAAGGGGATAACGTACAATCAAGTTCGCAATTTACATAATTGAAAGAAGCCATCGAATTCTCCAGAATGGTATCAAACCATCAAAACCACAAGGAGGAAGACGACGGCTAAGAAAAATGATAATGGGAATCTGGAAAACATGCTGCTCCAATTCATTACGGAACCGGATCCCCTTTTCAGTTTATTGAAATGGCTGCCGGAGAAGCTTATGGAAATCGAAGCGGCGAACAAAGTCCGTGCAAAAAAGGGTTCTCATTCAACAGGAAGGACCACACATTTCTTAAGGATTAGACCTCGCCGTTTCGATACCCGGTTAGGAACGTTGTATTTACTGGTCCCTAAGCTGAGAAAAGGCGGGTATATTCCTTTCTTTGTCACTGAAAAGAAGAGATCCGGACAGGCTCTGATTCAGGCAGTTCAAGAAGCGTTCATCAACGGGGTTTCGACCAGGAAGATTGAAAAGCTCGCCATGAGTCCGGGGATCGAAAATATATCAGCCAGTCAGGTATCCGAAATCAACAGAGGGCTTGATGAACAGGCGGATGAATTCCGCTGCCGTACACTCGATTCCGAATATCCTGTCATCTGGGTAGACGCACTGTATGAAAAGATACGCGAAACCGGGAGAGTTCGGAATATGGCAGTCATGGTCGTTTCCGGTGTTAATTCACAAGGACATAAAGATATCCTTGCAGTAGAACCTATGCCGGAAGAAACTGAATCTACTTATGTCGGGCTGTTCAGGTCTCTAAAGGCGAGAGGATTCAGGAAAGCCTGGTTATGCGTCTCTGATGCTCATCCTGGTCTTCAGGAAGCTATTCGCAAAGAACTCATCGGATGTTCCCGGCGGCGGTGCAAGATCCATTTCATGAGGAATATCCTCTCCCATGTACCGGCTCGTGATAAGAAGTATCTGGCAGGCCGCATTAAACAGATATGGAAACAGCCGGATTCACATTCAGCCCGTGAATATGCCAATAGAATTATAGACGAATTCGAGGAGCAGTTTCCCAAATCGATGAACTGCCTGGAGGAGGGACTTGAAGACTCTGTCCAATTCTTTGAATTCTCGGAAATAGACAGTAGAAAGACATCATCAGCCAATCAATTAGAGCGGCTGAATCGAGAAATCTGCCGGAGGTCCCGGGTCGTTGGAATATTTCCCAGTATTGAATCATATCTCAGATTAATCTGTTGCTATTTGATAGAATACTCTGAAGACTGGGCTTCTGGGAAACGGTATATTAGTGAAAAAGCGATAGATGAACAAAGACTTAAATTGGAACAGGCTGCCTGATGGAAGAATTCGATGGCTTCTTGAAAGAAAATTGCGAACTATACTGGACACTATCGGATATTTTCTCTTAAATAATTGTTATAAATTCAATTAGCGATGAAATATGTACGAATATCGTGAAAATTTTTGACTAAAAAACCGCTTCTGAAATTTAGGGGCGCAGCTATTTTTCTTCGGTACAAGGCACCAAGAATTCAAGTGCAAATGGGTTACGTGAGTTCTTTGACAACGCAGTAACGGCCTGTCCGCGTGCAGAACACGCACAGGCGGCGGAAAAGAGCAGGCAAAAACGGCATGGGTTTTTTAGAGGCGCCCCTTATAATATCGCAATTGCTCATCCATTAATTCAGGACGATACTCGAAGTGAATCTGATCAAAAAAGAACCACTTTCCACCCCAGATAAAACCATTGTGCTCAAATGCATTGATGACAGTTTCTGGTGGAATATAGCGATCTGCATATGAAATGCTCCACCAATCGGGCCTATGTAACATTGACCAGCGCCAATAAACTTCTTTCCCTCTGTAATCATTAGGAATTATATCTATGCTTATTCCAAAAGAGTGAAGGCTCCGGCTAGCTGTTCCGGCAATTTTTCTCCATACAAAAGCATCGGCTCTATGAAGTTGATCAATCCAAGATTTCACTGTCTGATCCCATTTGGCCGATTCCAAAATCTCTTCTTCGACGTGTCTCAAATTATCCACGATTGCAGGATGCACACGAGTTTTTTTTCCGAGGAATTCCACAGCCTGAACTGTTTCTTCGGCCTCATGCAGGTTAGCCATTCCCCAAAGTGCTTCTAAGAAACCCGCATGACGAGGTATCTTCTTAGATTCGCGCTGATTAATGGCTTTATGAAGGCGGTCGCTCTCTGCAGGAGAAAGCTTGCGAATCGGCGGCATAGTACTTGGATAGGGTCGGAATTGATACGGAGTGAAATCCTCCTCCAACTCCCTGTCCTTAGTCGGCAACAATCGGCCATTAGCCCAATATATTGTTTTGCCGTTGACGATTATACTCCAGTCTTCATTCTGATACGTTATATCTGATATAGCATCCGGATAGGCTCGGCGCAGGGCCTCGAATACCAGTTTTGCCTCATCGGAATGAACCGGCGACGTTATAATAAGTATCAGAGCAGCACTAAGAAACCGCTTTCGGTATCCAGTGAAGAAACTTCCCACTGATTCAGGATGCAAGAAACATTGATGCAGCCGGCTGTATGTGTATCTGGCCAGCCCCAAAAGCGAAAACAAGCCCAAGCATGGAAAAAATTGAATGCTTTCAGGATGGCTCATTGATGCCGGGGCTGTGTCAGAACTCGTCCTGACACAGCCCCGATAATTTTGACACAGCCCCAAGGCACGGTTATTTCTCCAGAAATGAATTAAGGTATTGGATAAAAGTCCTATCAAAATCCTTGTTAATCACACCCCCTATATCCTGAAGAAGCCTTGCCTGAGCGGCAGTTTGGCTAATTCCTGATGACCGGGACTGCTTGGGAAGCGTCACAGCCGGTATTCCCCTGCTGTCCAAAAAGTTAAGATTCAGTTCCCATCCCAAATTTTCATAACCATTGTTCAATTGCACCGGTTTGACGGACAGGACGGCGGAAAGAAACATGTCACCATCGGAAACAGCTGAGAAACCGTTGTCTGTTACCCAGTCAATGAGAAAATCCTCGATTTGAGTATTTTCATCCCCGGAGACCTCGATTTTCACTCTAATGGCAGCGGCTTGATCGGCCTTTTCGGTCCGAAGATCGCCCAAATCATACGGATGAAGAATTGTCCGGGACATAGGCATGTTGATTATCTCAAGCTGCTCAACAAGTGTAACATTGACCTCAGCCATCACCAAGGCCGCGTCGATGTAGGCATACCGACGCAATCCTTCTTCCTGGGCTCTGGACTGTTCAACAAGCTCCATCACCCTATTGTCGTTCTGGATTATCCGCTGCCGGTATAGATTGCCCGTCTCAGCTCTATCAAGATACGCAATCGTATAAACCTTGCCCATATCGTTCTGCCAGGATTCTCCATACTTCAGATTTGAAAGAGATTCATCGGCACTCTGGGATATGTTTTGATCGACATCTGTCTGGGCTGCCATATCTAGTAAGACATCCCCTTCGCCTGTGATCTCGGTGTATCGAGTACGGACTGAACTGTCAACTGTTACCTGAGTGCGGAAAACCTGAGCGATGGCCCCGGCAGCATTCGCCTTTGCGCCACTTAAGCTATCTCCTTCGCCTATTTCCGCCAGATACTTGTCATTTGGATAGACTGAATCCTTATCGGCAACCCAGTTTGGGGCATCTTTGCTGCGAACCGTATCTGACGGCGCCATAGTCGGCGGAGATGTCACGCACCCGGCCAGCAAAAAGGCTGTCAATGCAAATGACTTGAGGGCGCCTCCAAATACCCGCTTCTGGAATGCGGCAATAAGATTCTCTCCCGGTACAAGATGACAACTCAAGCGAAGCCCCGGGCTAATTGAGCATTTTGTCAACGCCATAGTACCGGAATGGGTGTTTTGAGAGATGCTCTCAACAAAATATCTGGAAAATTTGTTCATCATTCTCCCCTATTTCAATATATAACTCTCAATCAAATTCAAATCGTTTTGAGCGAACTCACGAATACCATGATCTGTTGTACCAAGCAGAGTCTGCCCCTCCCAGTACTCAACCGTGACATGATAGGAACCCGGGTCAACGGCTATTTCCGCAATTTTTGCGCTAGAAGGAAAAAACTGCGATATTCGCAAATCGGCATTCTCGGTGCTGTCTACAGCCAAGTCTGCGGCCGACCCTAGGAGGAAGCTCATTACTGCCCCTCCAACGCCTTGGTCACTTAGACCCTCGGCTATTGCAGCCTTGCCGATTTCCTTGACGACATTCTTCACTGTCGCTCGTATGATTGTCCGCCCAATAGTAAGAGGCTGTTTAAGGAGGAAGGTATCCCTGGCGATTTTCTCTATGTCTTCCAACAGAGACAGTTTGGCCATGGTCTTCCCATCGAATTTCACGATGATACGATCGGCGGACGAACTCCGGCTTGTAAGCCTTGGAAATTGCATCTTGAAATGGATGCCGCCTGTGGCCTGAGACACCGCTATGGAATGAAATCCTATTACATCATCGGCATGGGCTTCATCTTGATCATCCATCCGAACATGCATGATACCTGCGCCTCCGCTGAGGAAGATGGTATCGGCAAGTTTGATCGGACTCAAACCTGAAAAACTCAAAACATTCACCAGCGCTTTTTCTTCTTCGGGATATCGGAGAACCGGCAATGCAGGTTTTTTGAAATCGTAAAGATGGGCCTGAGTATCCCATGCTTCGTCGATTGTTTCGAGATCAATGCGGGCATCATCTTCGGCTCCTTCTGCACGATAGAGCAGGAGGCTTAGATATCTCGCTAAAACATCATTATGAAAGCGATTTTCTCTCGCTTCAAGCTGGCCTTCGCTATCCTCAGAGGCATTGTATTCCTCAATCAGTTTCTTGTACTTGTCCTCAAGGATATTGAGTTTGATTTGAACCCGGCGGACCTCGACTTGTGCGGCTTCACGGTCGCCCAGGGAGATATAGTTGAGACATTTGAACACATTGAGATAGATATCCTCGTAGTCCTCTCCGGAATAATCTAATGCGTTGTCGTTAAGCACGGCGGAAGCGATTCCCTTGGAGACACTCTTCGTGAAGAGTTCCTCAATGGCCTGTTCCGCATTGGAAAGCAATTCATTGCTTGCTTCATATTCGCCGGCCCAATGCAGAAGCATCCCAAGATCAAGATAATAGAGAACCCTGTCTTTCTCTTTATACTTTGTTTCCTTGGAATTTTCGATAATCTCGGCAGCTTGTCTGTATTCTCCATCCCGAACCAATGGCACACTCCCCACATACTGCGACAATTGGGTCTTGGCACTGGCACAGGATATCATCAGCAAGAAGATAATAATGCCCTGTATGAACAGGGTGGTCAGTTTGCCGAATGATGTCTCAGTTTTCACTATGCATCCTTATGATTCATCCCTTAGAAATCACCATGCCGACTTCTTCTGCTCAACCAATTTCTTGATTTGTTTGGTGTCAATCCATACCTTTTGATTTGATTCCAAATCTATAAGTTCCATATCAACTTTGTACAGAGTGGCCCGTTTCCCTTCTATAGCATCAGTTTGACTCGTGATAACACCCTGCATCATGTAGTCGGCTCCGGTTTCCGCCGCCAAGGCCGCCGCCGTCATCTGGTCGGCATTCGACTGCTGATCCTCCCGCTCGGCACGAATCTCTTCCCGTTCATTTCCTCCGACGACAAAAGAAACTTTCCCGCTGTTCACCAATTCCCGCTCTATATCCTTTATGAACGTGTTGGCATCGATGTGCTCCGAGCTTCTATTTCTGACACTGCCGACGATAACTACGGGCTGCCTTCCCTCTTCTGAGACGAATTGGGCTGCCCAAACCCCTGAAAGCATGGACTGCACCATGGTTTCAGCAGTCATTCTGGAATCGACATCATTCCATCTGCCGCTTAAATCAATCACTTCATCTGCCGCTGTCCTTGTAACCGAAGTGTTCCCCGTACTTGAACAGCTTGCCAGCCAAATCATCATTGATGTTAATAGCAATAATTTTGATTTCATCAATCATCTCCTTATGTCTCAAAGCATAATATAGCAAAATATAAAAGACAACCCATTCATAGCTCTTGAACAAGCCTCTTTCATGCTTCATTCTGACATACAGGAGGATTCATGTCATCACCAGATGAATTCGGCATAGCAATAATCGGCTGTGGTACGGTAGGCAACGCCACGGCGTTGTTATTAATCGATAGTGAAGAACGTTATACTCGAATAACCGGAAAGAAACTTACCATCAAAGCTCTGATTAGCAAGAGTTATACGCGTGCTAGACTGGCAGGACTCGACGAGTCGCTCTTCAACAGCAGTATTGATGAAGTTTTAACTGATCCAGCAATCCATCTCATAGTGGAAACGGTCGGCGGGATTACAGACGCGCGGGACATTGTCAGAAAATCACTTAAGGCCCATAAACATGTGGTAACAGCCAATAAGGCACTATTAGCTCATTATGGTGCGGAATTGTTCGCATTAGCTAGAGAGAACAGAGTGAGTATAGGCTTCGAAGCAAGCTGTGCCGGCGGCATTCCTATCATCAGGTCCCTCGCCGATGGACTGCGCTCCAATACCACAGATGCCCTGTATGGCATAGTTAACGGCACTTCCAATTTCATTCTTACCGAGATGGTCGATAACGGTAAAACCTATCAAGAAGCTCTCAACCAGGCTCAGGCCGAGGGAATCGCCGAAGCGGATCCCTCACTGGATGTCAATGGGACAGATGCCGCTCACAAACTCACTCTTCTAGCATCTCTTGCCTTTGGCGGCCATGTGCCCCTGGAAGCCATCCCCATAGAGGGCATTGAAGGGCTTGATCGTTTTGACATCATCACAGGCCAAGAACTCGGCTATGTTCTTAAACTGGTGGCCTTTGCCCGCAAAGCCGGTCAGGGATTGGAATTGGCCGTGAAGCCAGCCTTCCTGCCGAACGATCATCCTCTCTCGCTGATTTCCGGAACATTTAACGCCGTGAGCGTCTATGGAACCTCCGTAGGTCATACTATGTATTATGGACGGGGAGCCGGAGGCAGTCCTACCGCGTCTGCCGTGGTCTCGGACATAATATCCATCGCCGTCGAAACCTGGCCTACCCTGTTTACCACGCTGCCTTTATGGCCTGACAATAGCAGTCCGGTGCCATTAGTCAAGGCAAAAGAGGCCGTACACCGTCATTATCTGCGCTTTGATGTTGAAGACAGGAGAGGTGTCATCGCCGATATAACCTCTGAAATGGCAAGAAAAAACATCAGCTTGAATTCCTTCGTGCAAAAGGAATACCACAGAGGAGTTCTTGTGCCCATCGTCATCACAACACATGAAGCACGGGTTAAGGATATCGATGCGGCATTTGAAGCCATCAAAAGTCTGCCGGCGGTGGGCGGCGGTGCGGTGAATTACCGCATTATTGATGAACATGCCGAATTGCTGTAAGAAGTAGTCTTATGCTAGATAAAGACAAATTTCTGGAACGGTTCAACTACTGGGCTGACAGGGGAACCGGAGACGGGATAGCCGCCGCGAGTGAAAGGCAACTCTATGAGGCCGTATCCCGCGCCATCGTCGATCTCATCTGGAACCGCTGGCGCGACGGGGAGCAGAAAACCAAAACCCGTGGCCAAAAGCGGGCATTTTATCTCTCCGCCGAGTATCTCGTCGGGCGTGCACTGGGAAACAATCTGATCAATCTGGGACTTAGAGATGAATTGGAACATGTTTTCCATGAGTTGAATATCGATATAAACGCCATAGAGGAAATAGAGCCGGATCCTGGATTGGGCAGCGGCGGCCTTGGACGGCTCGCAGCCTGTTTCATGGAATCATCCGCAACATTGAATTTACCAGTAAGGGGCTATGGCATCCGCTATCGCTACGGTATGTTCCGGCAAAAAATAATCGGCGGGATGCAAGTCGAATGTCCCGATGACTGGGCTGCACATCTTGATCCATGGTCGATCCGCAGGGGTGATCGTACGGTTGTCGTCCGATTCGGCGGTCATGTAATCAGCGAACCGGCTGCCGATGGGTCGGTTAATTTCGCCCTCGTCAATACAGAAGACGTACATGCCATACCTTATGATATGCCCATCATCGGCTGGAACACCGAAACGATCAATACGCTCAGGCTCTGGGAAGCCGAATCAGTTGGCGGATTCAACCTCCAACTCTTCAACAGCATGGATTACCGGCGGGCAGTTGAAGTTCAAAACAGGGCCAAGGACCTCTCCAGAGTACTCTACCCTAACGACAGTGATCGTATAGGCAAGGAATTGCGGCTGCGCCAGCAGTTTTTCTTTGCATCAGCATCGTTACAGGACATCATAAGGGAATACAAATCTTCTCATGGTTCTGATTTCACCTTTTTCCCAGACAAGGCGGTGGTCCAGCTTAATGATACACACCCCGTGGTAGCCATACCCGAATTCATGCGCATCCTCCTTGATGAGGAGGGCCTGAATTGGGATCAGGCATGGAATACCGCCACGAAGACCTTCGCCTATACGAATCACACAGTTATGGCCGAAGCCTTGGAAACATGGAGTATGGACCTCTTCAATCATAATTTTCCTCGGCTCATGCAGATCATTGAAGAAATTAACCGGCGTTTCATGGCTCAGCTCATGCGCCAATTCCCGAAGGACAGGGAGCGGCATCACCGCATGTCCATACTTGCGGATGGAATGATCAAAATGGCCCACTTGGCCATTGCCGCATCATTCTCTGTGAACGGTGTGGCTGCATTGCATACCAAGATACTCAAAACCGATGTTCTCCACGACTGGCATGAACTCTGGCCGAGGAAAATAAACAGCAAAACCAACGGCGTTACCCCGCGCCGCTGGCTGAAGAAGGCTAATCCGGAACTTGCCGGATTCCTGGACGAAGCCATCGGCCCCGAATGGACCAGGAATCTCGAGCTTCTTAGGCGGCTCACCCCCCTAGTCAATGACGATACCGTTCTGCAAAGACTCAAAGAAATCAAACTGGCGAATAAAACAAAACTGGCCAAGCTCACCAGGGAACTGACAGGTGTTTCCGTTAATCCAGCGAGCCTATTTGACATTCAGATCAAACGCCTTCACGAATATAAACGTCAATTACTGAACATCATCTCGGTAATCTATGACTGGTTATATCTCAAAGACAACCCGAATTGGGACATCCCGCCGCGGACTATCTTCTTTGGGGGTAAAGCGGCATCCGGTTATCACATCGCGAAACAGATAATCCACCTCATTCATGCTGCCGCCAACTGCATCAACAAAGATGAAGCAGCGGCCGGACGTCTCAAAGTGGTCTTTATACCGGATTACCGAGTAAGTATCGCCGAAATTCTGTTTCCCGGGGCGGAAATATCCCAGCAGATTTCCACGAGCGGGAAAGAAGCATCCGGCACCGGAAATATGAAGTTCATGATGAATGGGGCCATTACCTTGGGAACCATGGATGGGGCAAACATCGAGATTGTTGAAGCAGTGGGTAAAGAGAATGCTTTTATATTCGGGATGGGTGTGAATGAAATTGAGGCATTGAGGGAGTCCGGCAAGAATGATTCATCAGCCATACTCAATGCCCATCCCCTGCTCAACAGAGTCTTGAATACCTTCGTCGATGGAACTCTTGGACATGAAAACACATTCAGGGAGCTATACGATTCATTAGTATACGGGCTAAAAGGGGATAACGCCGACAACTACTATGTACTGGCCGACTTCGACTCATATCGTAAAACCAGAACCAGGGCCTGTTACATGTGGACCGACGAGAAGAAGTGGAATAAAATGGCCCTCCTAAACATCGCCGGCAGCGGGCAGTTTAGCTCCGACAGGACAATACAGGAATACGCCAATGAGATATGGAATATCACTCCATCCATTTGAGTATGATGAGGGCACCTCCAAAAAACCCATTTAGTTCTTGACTCGATCTTTTCCGCCGCTACTGCGTTGTCAAAATACTCACGTAGCTTAAGCTGCGCCCTTAGCTTTTGCCGCCTTGTATCGACAAAAATTTCTTCGCCAATTTCCTAAAGCTGTTTTTTAGAGGTGCCCATGAATTACATCATGTTGTACTGTCCAAGGATTCAGTACCAAGGCCCTCAGTATATCTAAGAGGGTTTGCAATGGCCATAAGCGCAAGGGATTGCAGCGGAAATGCCGCTGGCTGCCCCCCCTGCGATTGGCAATGAGCAGGGGGCAGGCTGCCAGAGCAAGGCATTGGAGCGGAAAGCCCGACCCGGGGGGCCAACTTAGTGATTCATGAAAATTACGTCATGCTAACTTCATTCTCAAGCAGTATGGTTTCTGACGGCCGATTACATATCTCTGACGGACCATAATACTGTATGGGTCCTGGGAAACGATATTCCGCCCCCGAGGCCCACTCATCCCTGTGCCTGACAAATGCTTGGAATGGCGCACCGTTCAATTCCACCAGAGCTTTGCGGATAACCGGTTTGAGTTCGCCATGGCGCCGTTCCATATTCATCATCATGGTGAGGGGAATACCATAGGGAATCCACCCTGATGCGGACTTATGGAGATTGGTTAAACAGGTGATGTATCCGCTAAGGCCGGCGGTGATAAGCAAGAAGGCTGAGAACCCGAGGCCATAGCAATAGTCCGAGTCAAAATTGGAAGGAAAGGCACAACGGCCTTCATATCCGAAGAAATGGGATAGTGCGCTAAATTTCCCGTTGTATTTCCCTCCGAGTTTCAATCTTGACAGCCGGTCTTCGACTATTTCAATCAACAGCTTCTCTGTATCTATGCGGGATACCTGCACATTGCCATGGGGGTCTCGGTCATCAAGTAATTGCTTCTGAATCGTCGAGGGAAGTGAGGAGAAGACAAAGGAAGAATCCTTAGACAGAGCGTGATTAATCCATGCCCGCTGAGCATCGAAGTCTTTCAGGCTGGTGAAGTATTTTGCTTCCTTGGACAGGAGATCGTTGATATCCTCAATGAGGCGCCCTACTTCGGGGATGAATTCGATAAGACCTTCGGGGATAAGGGCGACGCCGAAATTCATGCCCTTCTCGGCCCTTGCGATGATGATATCGATGATATGTTCGACAACATCATCCAAAGACATGTTTTTTTGCCTGATCTCTTCAGAAATGATGCAGATGTTGGGATGGGTCTGCAGGGCGCATTCCAGGGCAATATGGCTGGCGCTCCTCCCCATGAGCTTGATGAAATGCCAGTACTTCTTGGCGGAGAGGGCATCTCTGGATATGTTGCCTATGAGTTCGCTGAAGGTTTTGGTCGCCGTATCGAATCCAAAGGAAGTTTCGATATACTGATTTTTCAGATCGCCGTCAATGGTTTTGGGACAGCCAATGACCGAAATCTGGGCATTCTTGTTTTCGAACCACTCTGCAAGTATAGCCGCATTGGTATTGGAGTCGTCTCCGCCGATGATGATAACGGCATCAATGCCGTGTCTCCTGCAGGTTTCAAGGCTCTTGACGAACTGATCTTCTGTTTCGAGTTTCGTCCTTCCCGATCCGATGATGTCAAATCCTCCGGTATTTCGGTATTTATCCATCCAGGAGGATGTAATTTCCATCACATCGTCGTTGATAATGCCGGCAGGCCCTCCCTTGAACCCATAGAGAGTGTTTCTTGAATTGGCTTTTTTCAGCGCATCGAAGATGCCGGCGATGACATTGTGTCCGCCCGGTGCTTGTCCGCCCGACAGGATGACTCCCACTTTCCAGACTTTGCCCTTGATTGAATTGCTTCCATTTGTGAACAGGGCCATAGGCGCACCGTAGGTTCTCGGGAAGAGATTGCGTAATTGCTGGCTGTCGCCTGCAGATTGGGTAGGCTCGCCCAGACTAATTGTGATGCTCTCGATGCTATCTTGAAGGACGGCGGGCAATTTGGGCTCATACCCATAACGATTTTCCTGAAGAGGGGAAAGCGATGACATTTTTGACTCCTTAGTTATAGCTTCAGCGGGCAGATCGTGCCCCAGGGCGGCAATGCCCTGAAATCCTAGCTGTACCGGCGAGGATTTCAGGTTCTGCTTAAACACCGCATTAGGGAACTTGGTGCAGTTCTGCATGAGGCTTCATGAAATTTATTAAGCAGATTAGCCGCTTGGTCAAGAGCTTATAACGGATTATAGAAATTCACGTTTCCCGCTTTCTCTAAACAGCCTCAGCCATTTATCGCCTGATTGACGGGTCCCTCCAACAATGGGGCAATCTGATTCGGTTTCATTCCTTCTTCATGCGGCATTACTGCCCGGCATCACCTCTCTATAAGGCTTCTGGCTGCATCGTTCGCACATCTTGCAATTTTATTTATCAAGGGCACCTTTTGGGGATCTTTTGACCTGCCAGTATATTGCCGGACTCATAACAGGAACCTTTATGTAATGCCCAGAAGCTTGGTGTTTGAAAGAAACGGCATCTGCCCCTAGTCATCTTTTAGTAGGGAAACGACTTGACAAGGAGGTGTTTATGACTTTTCCACACTGCCCCAATCCCGGCTGCCCCAATTTTGACGCTCCTTTAGGGGAAAACTGGTATATCCGCTATGGTTTTCATCCTACCATGGCCTTCGGCCCAATTCAGCGCTACCGCTGTAAGAATTGCCGCAGGACTTTTTCGGAGCAGACTTTCTCCATAAATTACTATGCCAAAAAAACTATCGATTATTCCAGGATCTTCGAGCATCTTGTCACCGCTTCAGGACTTATCGACATAGGCCGGGCCCTCGGCATCAGGGCCGAGACCGTTCAGAACCGCTTTGAACGGCTGGCACGGTGCTGCCTGGCCATTCATTCCGAACTGCTTCCGGCCCTGCCCATGCAGGAAAATATGGCCGCAGACGGGCTGGAATCGTTCTCTTTTTCCCAGTACTTCCCCCATCACATCAACCTCTTCGCCGGCTCTGCATCCGAGTTCATCTACAGCATGGGCTTTGCCAATCTTAGGCGCAAAGGAAGAATGACCCCTGCACAGAAGAAGCAGAGGTTAGAACTGGAAGCCGTCGAAAAGGCCGATCCGAAAGCCGTCGAAAAATCGTTTAGAAGTATAACTGAAGGTCTTATTCAACTGCTTGAAGATAAGAAGGTTACCGGAAAGATATTGACGACAGACCTTCACAAATCGTATACACGGGCCTTCGCCAAGATTGAGGATTTCAGGAAATACTTTCTTCATGAATGTATATCCTCAAATGAGTTCAGGAATAAAAACAATCCCCTATTCCCTGTGAATTACCTTGACCGTCAGATTCGCAAAGATGCCTGCAATCATGTGCGGCAGACGGTACAGTTTGCCCGGTGTCCCAGTGCGATGATGACGCGCATGGCCGTCTACCGCCACTACCATAACTGCGTGATTGCCCGCCGGGTTCAGGAAGCCCGAAAAAAAGACATGACAACACACGTGGAAGAGGCCGGAATTGAGCGTACAGACCTAGATAAAATAATCGGCAAGTATTGGCTGAAGCGTCCATTCCTGAGCAAGCTCAGACTGGGCACGGAAGAGGTCAAAACCTGGTTCAGTCAGTGGCGCAACCCTGGGGTGAAGTTTAATCGCTACAGCCCCCTGTACAGCCGGGTTTAGAGGTGAACACAAGGTTCGGGGCATTTGATAAGGTTCAAATCGCGACACCAGATTCCAAAGGCGATTTTTCAGAGATGTTTCTCAGAATTTGAGCCGGAACATCCCATTAACACCGATGTCCTCAAAGTCCTGTTTCATCCTGAATTCGGCGAAAATCTCGAAGAACGCAATATCCAGGCCCACACCTAAGGTGATGTATTCCATATAGTAATTCAGGCCAATGTCAAGAAATCCCCAGAATCTCAGATTGACTCCGGCACGTATATGTCTGAGAAAAACGGGAACGGCCGTGGCATAGAAATCCTCAAGACCTGAATAACCCCTTTGATCTGACCGTATCAAGCCTATAACATCATAGAAGTCCATGCTCAATTTCGGCTGTATCACCCTCCACTGCGGCTGCCATGACACTCCCACGCTCATATCCAAGGCGAATGAGTACCCGCCACTTGGAGAATCAATAGTGCCGTCAAGAATATCCTGAACGGTTCCCTTGCTCATGACCGACTCTCTTGTGATAGAGCCAACGAAATCGTTAATCACCAGGCCAAAACGGAGGCTTTCGACTGGCTCCCATATCAAACCGGCATCCAGGCCCCACGCATATCCATAAAGTATCTGCTGATTATTCACCGATTGCCGAATTCTGAATGGAATAGATGGATCATCGGCGACTAACAGAGCGAATCTTCCGCTGAATCCAAGTTTGAAGCGGCCTAATTCAAAGCCATACCCAGCGATTATACCATTTTCATACACAAGGTCTTCTATTCCTTGAGCACCCAAGGAATAGAGTGCATAGACATTGCCGTAGACTCCCAAACCAAAGCCGCGGATCAGTGTGCCCCAGCGGGTCTCAAACTCCAGGTTATACTGAATGCTGTCGAATTGATCCATAATTTGCTGCTGTAAAACGTCAGCACTCAGGTTTTCCTGGATTTGTTTCTTGTCGTCATTGGACAAGTCTGTTTTCCAAGTTTCAGTATTTTGGATTTCGGCAGGCGAAAGATTTTTGTATGTCGTTTTCGCAAATACTTCTTGAAGCGTCGGTTCATCAAGTTCATTTGCCAGTCTCGGAAACAGTTTTTCAGCATCTTCTTCGGAGAACTCTCCGTTCATGACGGCTTCCAGAGAGTCCAAGTTCTCATCTAGAAGGGCATAATTCTCGGCTTTCCCCCAAGTGCCCATTTCCATCGTTATATTGAAAATCTCTGTTTGATTAGCCATTCCCGCCGGATTGATGAAAAGAGAATCAAAGCCTTCTTTGTCAGCCAAGTATGGATCATAGCCTTTCAAGCTCTCTTCGGACATAGTACCGGCATAACTCAAGGCTGCAAGCAATAAAACCCATGTAAATAACAATAAGGATTTAGGCATTCTTTAAACCTCCAAGTCAATCTATCACATTAGGAGTCTATCTAGATTCCTTCTTCTGCAAGTTCCCCCTGCTCAGGCATTGTCAAAATGCTCACATAACTAAAGAGCTGCTCTTGAGGGCATCTAAAAACCCCCGCCAAGTTCTTGACTCAGATCTTTTGCCGCTTTGCAGCATTGAAGAAGCTCTTCGCTAAATCCGCAGAAGCAATTCTCGTAGAGACATCCTATCGAATTATTGCCATCGGATTGGGCTTCATCAGTAATTTCGCATATTGAGCCCGTTTGTATGCCCAAGGATCGGTCGTGTTCTTCCGGCTCATCTTCCCCCTGAAATCTGCGATTTTCTCATATCCTTTAGCATCCATCCACCTTTCGAGATCATTGAGAATCCGCCCCAATTGGGTTATCTTATTCTTATACAGTGTGCTAACCACCTGGACGGCATCGGCCCCTGCGAGAAGCATCTTCGCAACATCTTCTCCATCCATGATACCACTGGAAGCGCAGATGCCGGCTTCGACTTCACTGAATAACAGACCGGCATACCTCAATGGCAAACGGTTGCTTGTCGATATGCTTAAATTGATCGGTAGTGTGTTTAATTCTTTCTCGATGTCAATATCCGGCTGAAAAAACTTATTGAATAGCACGAGACCTTTGGAGCCGACACGGGAAAATGCTTTGGCAACGGCTATTGGGGCGGTATAGAACAGACTCATTTTGATCGAAACCGGCAAAGAAACGGCCTTAACAACCTCTTTGATTATGTCAATCTGATCCTTTTCAATTGACGCGCTA
Source organism: Spirochaetaceae bacterium (assembly GCA_965232165.1). Classification (GTDB taxonomy): domain Bacteria; phylum Spirochaetota; class Spirochaetia; order DSM-2461; family DSM-2461; genus UBA2779. Next base: position 170,987 of record CBDDOY010000001.1, read on the forward strand.
TCGCTGGCCTGTTGTTCAGGATTGGCAAAGAAATTCAATTCCAAGCCGTCCACACCTGTATCTTGCAGCTTCACCGCCCATTCTGCCCATGTTTCCTTGTTTACAGCATTAAGACTGGCAATAACCGGTATGGATAGGGATTCCTTGGCTTTTCGGACCCACATCAGGTGGGCTTCCGGCCCAGAGTGCTCAAGACTGGGATACAGATTGAGCATCTCGGCATTCATATCGTCATACTGCCCCTGTTCTTCTTCAAACCGGGCACGTTCAAGTTGAATTTGTTCTTCAAACAAACTCTTGATTATCAGTGCACCGGCCCCCGAGTCCTCAATCTTCTTGATTGAATCCATGTGTGATGTCAGTTCCGAGGCTCCGGCAATGACAGGATTCTTGAGAAGAATTCCCATGTAGGTTGTTTTCAAGTCGACCATTTCATCTCCTATATCATTTTGCCAGGAAGGATTCCTGTATTAAAGTCCTTCGCAGGCGCTCCGCTATTATACAAGCTGGTTAAGGCTATCATATATCATAAAAGCTATCTAGTCTGCCTCTCAGAATCAGTATGGGCATGCTTTGCCTGGATGTGGTGAAGATTTGCTGATGAGTGGTGGAGATTTATATATAGGCGTTTTTTCTTGATATAGCCAAAGGTGTAGTCGGCCGATATCCGTTTCGCGTTAACATCTGTAAATATGTAGTAACCCATTACAATGGCCATATCGCCGTGAATCCACTGTCCTGCATTCTTAAGCTGTATCGTTGTCCAAGGTCTCATTACAAAACCGGAGTCTTCAGGATAATTGGAATAACCGCCTATGAAATAGGATAGGGCAGACTTCTTCGTGAAACGATATGGCTCATTTTCGGCAAATGTAGGTTTGAAGAGGACATCACCAGTATCAAACCCATATAATCTGTCTAGGAACTGTTCGGCGGCGCAGCGGCATTCGTCCCAGTTGTCTTTTAAACGCCCCAGCGCAATGATTCCATCCGCCCACTCTCTTTGAGCGTTTTCAATTTCATCAATGGTGATCATAAATGAAGACTATAAATGGGATGATTCCACATTTTGAGCTTCCAAAACTCAAGATTGCCCAGCGGCGTCTTTGGCTGGGCTCCTGCCGAGCTTTGGGATTCCACGGTAGTTTCTGATGATTTTTTCGCGGCAAAAGTGGAGCTAGCTTAAGCTGCGTAAACATTTTGACGGCGCAGAAGCAGGAATCCAGGGCGAAAACTGCTCAGAAGAGTTAAGTCCGACCGGCTCCCAGACTGCATTATCGCTATACCTGCAAATCAAACCCACTCATTTAGACATACACCTCCAATTAGCAGACAGCTCGAAACTATCCGCTAAGATTCCCGGCTTGATCTTCTCCCCAACTTAACTCGGAGATTAATTTCAGAGTTTTGAAATCAATCTCATTGCCGAATTCCAGAAGCGAATTTTTAAAGGAATTCTGTTACTGAAAGAACACTCAAAAACAGACTTATGAAACCGGCAAAAGATTTATTTCCAAAGTGTCAAAGATCAAGTCTCATTCTGGTGATCTGTTAATCTCGCCGAGGACGATCACTCCTCTCCCGTGCTTCACTCACTTTCAATTCACGCCCCATGCTGTCTTGGCCATTAAGGGCATCAATCGCCGCATCCGCAGCCGAGTCATCTTCCATTTCCACAAAACCGAAACCTTTTGAACGATTGTCATAGCGGTCAACAATCACCTTGGCACTTGAAACAGTTCCATATTGTCCAAACAACTTCTCCAATTCCTGGTCATCGACGGCATAACTGAGGTTGCCGACGTAGATCTTCTTAGACATACTTTCTCCTTAGAAAGACATTGATTTATAAGCGGTAGTTCTATCTTTCTCGTTCATGCCGACAGTTTAGGACAGGAGGATAAGGCCACAATTCCATGGACAAAAAGCTCTATCACTTAGACTAACGCATTACAACGACAGGATTTTGAACCTTGCCGATCTTACAGTCTATTGAAATATTACTGGATGTATTCAACAAGGTCTAGCGATAATCGCAGAAAAATAGATTTTTCGTGATTTTTCAGAGATTTCCGCAAGTAAGAATGAGCGCATTGCAGCAAGACTGTCATTCTATCTGTGTATCGCTGCCGTCTGTTAGGGATTCACCATGGTCCTTAGCCCATTTTTTTTCATGCATCCGCCAGAATAGCTTATTCTTCATGCTTCTTGATTTCTCGATATTCTTCAATCCAGTCTCACAGAGCTGCTTGAACCGAGGAGGAAAGAGAACAGCGTAGGGACTGTCTTCATATTTTTTTAATATCGCGGCAAACTGTGTTTCTGCGATTTTGTACTTTCCCATCTTGTAATATATAAAAGCTATTTCATATTCTGCGGTAACTCGTCTCGCTATGTCTTCAGGATATCGGACAAGAAATACTTCATAGTAGAAGATGGCATCCTGGTAATGGTTTTTATCCATGGCATCCTGCGCATTCTTGAAGAAAATTTCAGGTGACCATGAGGGATCCAGCTTGTCGGCGGCACTGACACAGGATGAGATAACTGGGGCCAGTAAGGCAAATAAGACAATTATCCGAGAATGGAGCTGCCGCATATAATCCTCCAGCTAGTGTGCCGTGATTTTCAAAAATCAACATCTGGACGCACCCCTTCGGGACGGGCTTTTCTCTGCAATCCCTTGTGCCTCCATTGTCATTTTGTAATCTGTTATGTACAGCACACTAGAAACCATAGCCTATTACTAAATGACCTATGAGTCAACGGGCGGCTCGCGGGAGCAGTCTTCCTGCCTGCTGCAGGCAGACGAAAAATCTCTTCGTCAATTTCCTAAAAGCTGTTTAGAGGGACACTGGAACATGGAGATTTGTTTTCAGATGAGCAGAAAAGCCTGTTACACAGAGAACCTCGTGCAGTGTTCCTCAGCTTGTCACAAAATATCCCATACCCCTGGCTAACTCCGCAAGATGCTTCTAAACCGCCTCCAGATACCGTATGATCGGGTTCTTCTAACGGCTAATCCGAAGGTTTTAATCCAAACCGGCGGATATTCAGGTACCATCGGGCAGACGAGGGCTTCTCAAATGCCGACTATCGGGTTTAAGGCGACGGGGCGGGATGGGGTGAGTTGAATATAGATGTTCCTCCTGTCATGAATTTATAATGCCCAGAAGCTTAGCGGCCGGGAAATAACCGCTTGCCGGTAAGTATAGTTTGATGAAAAACCGAGTTGCGAGAATGCTCTAGAACTTTCTCTAACTTCCTCTGCCCGGGACTGCTCCAACTTTGGCTTAATCGGGCTGAATAACTGAAAACTGTATAGAATCCATCCACTATGGTCTTCTATGGTCTTCTATGAGGTCTGGAGCGATCAGTTTGTTAATTATTTTTCTGACTGTGACTTAGATATATTCGAGAAGTCCCGGACCGTAGCGAATTGAGGGTGCCCTTTATCATACGGAAACAACCACATTCTTCGGGACACTTCATTCATTTTACAGCAATTTTCAGTTTAAGAGCTTAACAGTTTCTTGGGAGTGCTATAATCCTAAAAAAAGCAGTTACCCCTCAAATCCTGCTGAAAAACAAACTCCTGTGGAACTTTGAGCGGACGATTTTCAAGAGAATACTGAAAATCTATACTCAAAATCATCCGGTACAATCCAAACTCTTTCAACTGCTCCGCATTCTCGCTTATCCATTGGAGAATACGGTTTGCTTCCGTCATTAAATACCGGATTTTTTTGTAATGACCATGAATGCCCGTTAGCTTAAGAAACAAATTCCTTCCATGACGAATCAGGCGGCCTGGACCCTTCAAAAATAGTGATCGGCCGGTTCTGGCTTCATAATGTTTGTGCGGCGTCACAAGGCGGTGAAGATACTCCGCCAATTATAACAAAGGACTATTATACGAGCCATAACACGACAGCGTGTTATATCTTGAGTCGTACAGCCTGCCCATCCCCATTGGTTCTTCATTTCATCAAAAGTGTTCTCCGCATCTGCACGATCACGATAGTGTTCCGCTATTGTCAGTAATTCATCATCCAAATCTGTTATCAATACAGCATACTCATAGACATCTCTTTTACGCTCACCAATATCGAAAAGATACGTATAGGTTTTTAACTTCTTTTTAGGATTAAGTCTTGGTTAAACTTCAAAAAAAAATCTATTGGGTGTTTTTAAGATTATTTTGTTGAACTTGGGATAGGAAACAGAAAAAAACGCGACGTCCTCCCTTTTCGTCTGGAATTCTGGAAAATTTCACAAGAGATGGGAACGAAAAGATAAAATTTCAGTTCGATTAAATAATCAGGGCAAGGAATTCCTGCCACCGGGTATCTTGCAGAAATTTCAAGCGTTCCAGGTTGGGAATTTTTTCGTTTTCCCTGTAAAGATTTCTTTGTTCCTTTGTATATGGGAAATTGATTCCAAGTCCATAGAGGGCCCCATCGAAAGCTTTAGTTGCCCTGTTCGTCAGAATGCTTTTATCGAGAATCGCCATCATACGTTGAGTCGGTGTTTTAAGCGATTCAGAGAGTGTCTGGCTTGCCGCCATGACCTTCAGGTAGTAATATAAGTCCCCGTATTCCGGATAGTTTTCCTGATAAGCGATCATCTGTTCCCGTGCCTGGCGCAACACAGTAATTTCCTCGCTTTCGGCCTCCAGGAGCGCGTCTGCCCAAGCAACAAACGAGGCTTTATATTCCGGCCATCCCGCATTAGTGCTGAATGCCGAATACCCGGTGCTCACTATGGAATTTTTGTATTTTTCGTAATAAATATCTACAAGATGCTCGGCCAGAGATTCGGCGGTCGAATCATCGTTGGAGGTGATAAATTGGAGCAATCTTTCGTAGTCCATACCCTGGCCCGGCATGTCTGGCTCTGATCCCACGAACACATCCACAACTTCGGCGAGCTGCCATACCACCTCGTTCATTTGCATAAGACAGGAATCGAATTGTAGAATGTCCAGTTTTGTTCCTGTCTGTGCGTGAACTAGTCGCAGTGTTTCCTCCAAATCCTGAATGAAAACGGCATCCGAATAATCATATCCGCTTGAATAATCGTGAATCACGGCTCGAGGCAGAATCATTGACGCAGAAGGGGTTTCATCGGTAAATACACCCTCAGGGTAAACGCCTGTTCCATGACTCCACAGCACCAAAGCAGTTTTTTTTGCCTTGTAGTTTTTGTGGGCGTACAAAAGGAAATTTTCCAGATTATCCAGACTGGTCATGTCGAGTTCACCGTAACTTGCCACCTGATCGTGATCGAAGGATATAAAATCGGTGTTGCGGGATATATGAAGAAGTCGAGTATCGCTCCAGTTTCCATACCGCTTGTCGTAGCCGGTGGATCGGTCAAACAGAACTAGGACATTGACCCCGGCGGTGGATCCCACTTTTTTCATATCAATAAGGTTGTCAATGGCAAAGCGTTCCAGATTGTTGTCGGCGGCCATGTAAATTAAGTAATTCCATTCAGCAGGAACCGATATCCCATAGTCCGATGAGGGAATGGAGCAGGATAAAGGAATGAAACTCAGGCAAGCAGCGATAAATGGTACGCGTTTAGTCATCGCCAGCCAATGTATCGTAGAGGTCAAATAGTATTTCGTCGATATTGGGATTTCCCATCGTGTCGGCATTGGACGAGGTTAACACGACAAAGCATGTGTCTGTATCTGGGCTGTAGAACATAAGATTTTCCGATCCCGTACTTCTTCCGTAGGAACCCAGAAAATAGGTGTCTTTGTAGAACAGTTTTTTCACCCCGTATCCATAGGAATAATCCGCGTCGGATTTCTCGAAACCAGCTACCGACTCGATGATTCGCGTTTTAACGGTCACGTCAAGGACTGTGCTATTGGAACTGTAAAGATGGTATCCCCAATAGGCTGTTTCCTCAGCAGTTCCCACCATGCCTCCGCCTGCCCAACTGCTTTTTCCCAGCAATTCTATGGCATCCGGAAAGATCGTGGTTATGTCAATGGGTGTTTTACCGTCTCCCGCTAGAGAGAGTGCCGTGTTGGGGTGGACATGGGGGTGGGAAACAAGACTTCCGTCCACAGTATCCTGTGGCAGCAGATAAAGATTATCAAGGTTTAGAGGCGTTAAAAAGGTTTCGATGAGTAGGGTGTTCAAGGCTTTGCCGACGGCTTTTTCCAGCATCATGCCAATCAGAATGAAATTGGTGGTGGAATATGAATAGTATCCCCTGTCACCAGCCGGACTCCGGATGAAACTAAAAAGCAACGCGGGATCCCACACTTGTTTTCTGTAGGGATTCTGGGTGAAAAGGAGAGGATTATCGACATAGTCGTATATGCCCGATCTGTGGGATAGAAGTTCTTCGAGAGTCGCGTCTTCATTCAGAAAAGAAGAGGAGAGATTCGGCAGGATGTCAGATAGTTTTGAATCAAGAGATATGACGTTTGCCTCCACCTGAGCCAAGGCGATGGCGGCCACCAAGGTTTTACTGATACTGTAAATATAGTGCAAAGTGTTTTTGGAATTTTCGCTGCCTCCGCTTAATGACGTAAGCCCCTCGTTTAGGAAAAAATCGGTATTCTGGTTGTACACGGATACAGAAATGGCGGCTTTGATTTCATATTTGTCGATGAAGTGATACACACTTTCTATAAGTTTGGGGTGGGAGGTGAAATAAACCTCAACGGTGTTGCTTTTTCTTTCGTCGACCTCGGCGTAAACAAGATGGCGATGTTCATCGACAGACGAAGGCGACAAGGTATACTGACTGCCTTTTATTCCCGTTGCAACTCCGTCCAGAAACCATTCCACGGTTTCCTGTTGTGCTGGAAAGGATGATTCAAGCTGAATAACAACATCCTCTCCGTGGGAAGCCATCGTTTGCTCCGGTCCAACAGAAAAATCAGGAAGATCATTGCCAGGCTGAGAACAGGCAAAGAACCAAAGTGACAGCAGGCAAAGCCCCGTTGCCCATCTATAACTCATCAATCTCACTAATCCGGGGCATCCGGCAAGTGATACCATCCGGTTTCTTCATCCAGTACATTCTTATTCCTGTCCATAAAGCGGTATACAACCGTGTTCATATCGGAGTACACAACGGTTGCACTAGTGTTTACATGGACCTCAATGTAGTATAGGTCACTATCGGGCGGAGCACCGTAGACGCTGTAAAGAACGCGCTTTTGCGTGTTGTCGATTTCAGCCTGGCGGAAGGATATGTAGGGATAGGTTGTGGAGAGTGGGCCGGATATATAAGTCATATAGTTTAATGGCCCAATATAGTGTACACGATATTGATAGTCGTTGCTAGAGTTAGGGTCTTCGGAAGCTACATGCGGCAACCAATCCGGTTTGTCATTGCCCCTAAACCAGACCGTGCGCAAGATTGTCTTTTCGGTATCAATCAGAACATGACCGCTATCAAGGGTCAATATAAACCGAAAGCGGTAGGATTCCTCTTTTTCTTCCAGTAATTCGTAGCGGACATTAACCATGATAACAGGTTCATCTGCAGGAGGCGTACCATCTCCGGGTAAAGGTCCCCCTCCGAGTGGCCCATAGTAATAATTATGGATCCGCGCATCAAATTCAAAAACGTCGGGATCCGGCTGTGGGATGACTATGTCGGTGTTGTAATAGTCTGACGTTCCCAGCCAATACATCAACAGGCATCCGCTGCCGTCAGAGAATTGAATGCGGATCGTTTCACTATATCGGTCGGAGACTTCCTCAATACGAAAACAGCCGTCAAATTCTTTCTTCTTTTCCCTTTCCTCTGGCGACAGAAGAGCCGAGATGGGGTGCACCCCGTCCTTGCTCCGCCAAGCCGTCCATGTCGCGGCGTTTTTTCCTCCATGCACCCATTCAGGATAATTGACAATCCTACGTGTCCAGGTTTCTTCATCGAGAATGCATGAAGCACTAATCAGGGAAAAGAAAACCACCATAACAGGGACGGGTTTTTTCATCATTTTTCCTATTTTCGCACCACATCAAAGGTGAACGAATGATAAAAGGGATTCCATGCTTCCCACTTGTTGTGGTCAATGTGGTTTCCATCATAAGTTTTGATGAAGGTCCAAGTAAAGATCCACCACCCCCGTTTTTTGTAGGCCACGACATTGCGCCAATGGTACAACCCCTTGCCACCATGTATAGAATATGTCCGCAGACTTATTCCCGGCCGGTTGTTATGGATGCTTTTTTTAGGAGCAACGCCCACAGACAGAAGTGTTTTATAGTTGGAAAAATACCTTAGGCCGTACTCCAGATGCCAGGGCATGGAGGCTCCCACCGGCCAGTCGTTGACTCTCAATAGTGATTCCAGTTTTGAACGGCGGGCTAAATAGTCCATGGCATCCCATTCATCGAGTTTCTGGATATTGTTGCCATGGATAAAATCAAGAATAAAGCCTATCGCGGTGGGGCCGCAATACTTATAAGTGGTATAACCTGCTTGTTTGCGACCATAATTAGAATATGGCTTGTATGCTTTTATAGCGTTCTTGATCCTGTTCTCGTCCACGGATGTTCGTCGGCTGGATTTTCCCCGGAAAACAAAATTGTGCAGACTGCCCTTGTTGGCCTTGGCGGCCTTCCACAATTCCGACATCTCGGCCTTGTAGTTTTCCAGCCCGTCCCTAGCTGCCTTTAGGTCCTCATGACTGAACGTATCCGGATAGGCGGCTATGGATTCCTCCATATCCAGAAGCACAACCAGATTCTCAAGCTGCTCGCCTGTGGACGGATCGACAATTTCCTTCAAGTCGACATTACCGCTGCGGGTAAGGGTCACCGATCCCACGGCGTAACTGGGATAGTCGTTGTCAACGATGCGGGGGATATCGTCCGCGCTCATGGCTCCTGAAGCATAGAGCGCACTCAGTTCGTCGGCATAGCCGTCCATTTCAAAGACATGGGACACCGGCGCACCCCTGTCCTCACGGGCGTTTCCGGCGATGGCCCCCAGGGTTTGCTCTCCGTCTACGATGCGGAACTCGTAGTAACGGACCTCGCCCTCATCGTCGTAGATGGCAATGGGAATGTCCCAGAGTTCCGATTCGGGCGGATAGTTGTCTTCTTCAATGAACTCCTCCAAGGCCATTGCGGCAAACTCACGGGAAAGTTGCCAATCGACGATACCTTCGCCTGAGCGGGCCAAAAGGACGTTGAGATCATCCTCGGAAGTCAAAGTCGACATCTCCCACGCCAAACCGCTTTCTCCAAGAGTTTCAAGATTGTCGGGCAGGGATGCCTGACATCCCCAAAACAATGTGAATACCAAGAGTGAAAGAGTTATGTTCTGATAGTTTTTCATAACTATACTTCCTAATTATAACTTTACATTAATGGAGTGTCTTGTCAAGGGGAAAATCAGAAAATATCGGCATTACTCCAAGTATCCAGATTCTCCGAACCTTTTAGCCATCCGGGTACGGGTTCAGAAGAGGCCCCCCCCTTGAGTTGTAGAAAACATGATTGAAACTGTTGCACCAAAATGGAAAATGCTACAGGCTTAGCGAATGTTCACTTCAGAACTCTGCAAGGTCCGTCACTGCAATCGGCTTGCCTGGTCCGATGTGGATTACTGCCCGGAACACCATCCTGACAGGAATGGCTATGCCCAGTCGGTCTATAACAGGATTGCCGGAAGCGGGACCGTGATCGAACAACAGAATTGGTGTGATATAGATTTGACTGGTTTGGAAATCTCCGGCAAGCTCTTTAGGAACTGCTGCTTCAGCTCATCACGCTTCAACGGGGCCAATTTACACGACATACAGTTTTTCACCTGTATGCTTGACAAGATTGAGGCGGAAGACTGCCGATTTAATTCAGTTCAGATGCTAAGTACACATGCTGCGGGAAGTCTTTTTTCCCGCAGCCGCTTCACCGACTGCGATCTTATCAATGTCAATTTTAACGGCATAAAAGCCGTTTCCGCTGTATTTGAGGAATCCGATTTGTACGGCAGCCGTTTCATCGAATCGGATATAACCAATGCCAGTTTTAGCGACTGCAATCTTACCGCAGCGGACTTCACCGGCTTAGACCTCGAAAATGTCTTCTTCGATGAGGTCAATTTGGAGGAAGCGAACATGACGTCAGGATATTGCTGCCGTTGAAACTCTTCAGTCATTTTTCTTCAATTAATGCAAGCAACACCTATCTCATCGGACCCGATCATGACGGCGCAGCCATTTTGATTGATCCGGGGTCTTTTGACCTGACAATGCTGGAATTGATTGAGGGGAATGGATTTTATATTTCGGAAGTGCTCATCACCTATAAGCACTTCAATCATGCAGGGGGCCTGAATACCCTGCTTAAGATATACGATGCACGAGTCATAGCCGGTGCGCCGCTTGTTATGGGGCATTCGTCGCAGGAGGCGGAACACGGCCGTATCGGGCATGTCAATGGCTTGCGATATGAAGTCTTCTGTGTGAAAGGCCATCATCCCGATAGCCGCATTTACAAAATCGGCCCCTTTCTATTTACCGGCGACATTCTATCCGCCGGCAGAATCGGTGATGATCAGGTTCCAGGGGATGCGGATATACTTTGCCAGTCCTTAAGGGAAACTGTTCTGACAATGGATGAGAAGACCTTCCTTCTTCCCGGGCATGGCCCGCCATCTACAATTGAAGCGGAGAAGATGTTCAATCCTGCTCTACGGGAGGATCCGCGGCCTGATGGACAACTCTCTGCGGGAAAGGAATCTGAATATTCTCGGTTCTGAATCTTCGCCATATCTCCATATTAGTCCAGCTTGAAGCGCGCCATTTGTCGGCGACATCATTGATCCAGGTACGCATTTCCATTTTGATGCCCGAGTCGCCAAACGAATAAACTCGCACTAGAATCTCCGATTTCGGATGAAGCCAGGGGTTGTTCTCTGCCACATCATGGAGAACACGGACGACTCTGTCCAAGTCTGATTCATAAGACACATCGACGGAGTTGACAATCACGACCCGCCGATCCTTATAATTGTAGCTGTGTATCACTCCGCCGGTGAGGTGACTGTTGGGTATGAGGAGGGTTTCATTCTCATAGGTGGTTAATTCTGTGGTCAACATCCCCACATGGTTTATTTCACCGCTATGATCGCCGACACGGATGCGGTCGCCTTCCTTGATAAGCCTCATACCGATAAGGCTGAGGCCGGCGAAGAAGTCGGCAATGATTGATTGGAGGCCAAAACCTATTCCGACTCCCACGATGCCGAAGAACACCCCGATAGCGGTGAAATCGATGCCGATAACCGATAGTCCAAAGAAGAACATAATGACCATCACCGCAATACGAATCAGCCGGCTGATGGAGAATTCCTGCTCATCATTCAACCCGAAGTGTTTGAGCATACCGGTTTCAAATCCTCTCTTTACCAGACGCCCAATCCATGAAGAGGTAATGATAACGGGAATGACCAGCAGCAGGGTCAATACGGATATGCTGGTTTTTCCACTGGAAAAAAACGGTGTGCCGAGAACACGAAATATTTTTCCGAAGGTCTCGTAAGCATTCACTCCGAGAAGAGAACCCAATGAGAGAAGAACACCGACGAAAACAAGCAGACGGAGGATGCGGCGCGTCCAGAGAACAGCTTCTCTATACTTGCTTTCTGTGTGTATGATTTTTTTGCATATCTTCCTTGTTATCAGTGATAACAAATGCGCTGTCAAAATGAAACAAAGTATGGGAAGAAGGAAGCGCAGCAGAAAATCCAATGGGGAGAAGGGGAGAGAGATGTCCCAGAGAACATGGGTTTGAGTCAGCCAGGTCTTCATGTCCGCCTAACGGCCTTCCAGATACCTTAGCACTCTGTGGGCCGTATCCTCATCAACAAGATCGATGGCCGAACCGATTCTGAGAATGTCTTCAACGGTTTTCCATGATCTCAGCCTTATACCGGCCCGTTCCATTTCGGTTCGGCCCCTGATGTCCCGTTCGATGAGAACCACGAGGCGCTCCACTTCGATTCCTGATTCACGGAGCAGGGCGGCGGCCTCCAGCTTGCTGCCGCCGGTCGTGATAACATCATCGAGCAACACGGCCTTTTCACCGCTATGCCACACCCCCTCTATCCTGGAGCCGGTGCCATGAGCCTTCTTCTCAAGCCGGGGATAGATCAGGCTGTCGCCCGTGCACAAGGCCGTTGCCGTTGCCAATGGAAGGGCGGACACAGGGATGCCGGCAATATGGTCGTACGAAAGATCGTCAAGCAGGGAGGCATAGGCCCGTCCGCAGAGTCTTAGCAGGCTCGAATTGGCGCTAATTCGGCGCAGATCGATATAAAACGGCGAGAGAGCACCGGATTTAAGCCGAAATTCTCCGGTCTTGAACGCTCCGACCCTGAAGATTCCCTCAACCAGCTTCCTGTCTTCCTTGTCATTCAGGGCAGAGTCTCTGCGGCCCCGGGCGAATCCCTCTCTTCCTGCCTGGGCGCTCATTCGTGCTTCGTCCAGTATGTCTTTGAGTTTCACGGCGGCCTGGGCGGGATCCCTGGAGTCTGTAACCGAACGGCTGGCGGACACGAGAATTCCTAAATTATCGCTTCGGCATCCCGCGGCTATGGCCGGCTTTGCTTCCCCCCCCTGGGCACCGATACCGGGGGCGAGAAACCAGATATGGGGATGACGTTCCCTCACCGCCCGCAGGGCATCAGGGTCGTTCCCCGCCACAACCAATCCAATCTGCGGCTTCTTCGCATCGTGATCCCAACTGACGGCCTCGTCGGCGAGTTCGAGATAAAGCTTTCGCCCATTTTCTAAACGCTTCTCCTGGAGTATTTGAGCGCCGGGATTGGTTGTGCGGCAGAGTATGAAGGCGAAGGCATCTGTGTACTCAAGAAACGGCGCTATGGATTCCTCTCCGAGATAGGGGGACAGCGTGACGGCGATACGTCCTGGTCTATCAAGGAGGGCCATGGCATAGGCCGCCGCCGTGGAGCCGATATCTCCCCGTTTGGCATCGAGTATGACGGGATAATCTGGATCGATTTCCCGGATATGCCTCAAGACGGCTTCCATCGCATTCCAGCCATCTGCGCCATGGCATTCGAAGAAGGCCAGTTGAAGCTTGAATGCCGCGGCGGATGAATGGCAGGCATCGACAATCCGGCATCCGAAGCTCTTCAAGTCGCTGAAACTCGTCTTTGAGGGTTTGATTCTCGGATCAATTCCAACACAGAGCGGTCCTCCCTTAATCAGGGTTCCAGACTCTAACGATTCAATGAAGGTCATAACATATCATCCTATGAAACTGATTGTTTAACAGCCTCTTTCAAGGCTGTCTCTAAAGTAAAGGGCACCTCAAAAAGGTTCGCATTCCAGCCAAAGCACCGCCCAGGGGTCCATTTCTACACACCCCTCATCTATCCGAACCGCGGAGTCATCAATGATGTTTCGCAGTGTGGGCTGAGACCACTGCTTCGGCAGTTTCACTGCCTGCCTGCCGCAGGATAATGATTGCAGGCAGAGCACCGCCTCGCCATCCGCCGATATGCGCATCAAGGCAAAGACCGACTGTGAAATGCCATAAATGATTTGATCCGCCGATGGATGGAAAGCCTTGTGCGCCCTCCTGGCCTTTAGCATCATCTTGAAACCGCCGAATATCCGTCCTCGAAGACTCTTCTCGTCATCAAGTTCGTTAAGCAAATTCTTATAATCAAGCTTCTCTCTATTAATGGCCCTGTTAATCCCCGTCTGCTTCACTCCCTGAGACCAATTCCCCGAACCCAGAAGGCTGTGAATATAGATACCGGGGACACCGGCCATGGCAAGCATCACGGCCTGGGAAGAGAGAAATTTCGCCGCACGCTTTTCTACGGGCAAGGATTGTTCGGCAATCGCATCCAGGTAACTCACGTTCAACTCGTAGGGCGCATCTCCATCCGGGGTGGATTTATAACTCACTAACCCGCCCCTCTCCTTAACCCTATCTATCAATTCATGGAGTTCTGAGTCGTCGAGATAACCTCGGGCCGGCAGCAGCCCTATCCCATCATGGGAGGCAAGGAAATTGAAGAATGTGCAATGTGGATTTGGTTTCGGCAGAGCAGCGGCCCAGGCTGTGAGTTTCGATGAATTGCCGTGGATGAAGGCATCAAGAACGAGCGGCGGCAAGGCGAACTGGTAAACCATATGAGCCTCGTCATTCCCATTGCCGAAGTAGGAGATGTTCTCCTTGTGAGGCACATTGGTCTCGGTGATGAGAAGCGCCCCCGGCGCTGTTGCTGCGAGAATCAGGCGGAATAATTTGATCATCGCATGAGTCTTCGGTTGATGCATACAACTCGTGCCAATCTCCTTCCACAGAAAACCGACGGCATCCAGCCGAATGAACCGCACACCCTTCGACACATAATCTAATAGGATATCGACAAATTCGAGACAGACATCGGGATTGGCAAAATTTAGATCGACTTGATCCTCACTGAAGGTGGTCCAAACCTGTTTCTTCTCACCGCACACCTCGAATTCATGGGTAAGCGGCAAAGAACGTGGACGAAAAACCGCCGAAAGATCGGTATCAGGAGCTACGGTGATGAAAAAATCCTTATAGGGGGCCGTGCCCTCAAGAAAGCCCTTGAACCACTGCCCTTGAGCGCTGCAATGGTTGAGAACCAGATCAGCCATCAAACGGAAGCTTCTTGAGATGGCGCTGATATGATCCCAACTGCCCCACTCCGGGTTAATCTGGCGGTAATCCATCACGGAAAAGCCATCGTCAGAGGAATAGGGGGAGAAGGGCAGTATGTGTATTCCCGATATCACCTCCTTCAATCTTTGTTCTGCGAAGATTCTCAAAGTCTCCAAATGCTCGCGTGCCGAATCCTGTATATTGTTCCCATAGCTGATCATGACTGCATCACCTTGATCGGCAGGAATACCGCCGCCAGGAGGCCCCTGAATCCTTGGGAGCTTCGTCTTCCATTGCTCAAGAAGCATCTCTAATCGCTTGCCGGTTCGTTGCCCGGCTTCCTTTCCATATATAAATTCGAGTTTTTCAATTATACCGGCATCCATACAAGCCTCCTCACTGCATTGTCTCTACTGCATTGTCTCTTTATATACCATTTTTCAGGGTTTATCATAGGCACCTTGACTAATGAGGTTCTATTGCACTAAAATCAAATATCCGGCTTGATCATTATCGATGTTCTCACCGGGATTCGGAGATCACGGAGATCCTTTCTCGCACCTCAAGACAGTGAATACATTTGGAGTAATGCCATGGCAGACAGAAAACATATCGGATTCATCTCGTTCCGCATAGCCGGAACAGATGGAGTTTCTCTCGAAACGGCCAAATGGGCCATCATCACCGAACGCATGGGTTTTGAATGCTTCTATATGGCCGGGGAATTGGATACCCCTCCGCAATGCTCCTTTATCGAAGAAAAACTCCATTTCCAACATCCGGAAATCAAAGAAATATACAACGGAAGCTTCGGCATGGCGCACAGGAGTGTCAACCTAACTTCGAAGATCCATGAGATGAGACATTATCTCAAGAAGAAAATCTACGAATTCATCAAAACCTACGAAATCAATATGCTGATTCCAGAGAATGCGCTCACAATACCGCTAAACATACCCTTGGGGCTTGCACTGACAGAGATAATCGCCGAATCAGGTATTCCTGTTATCGCCCATCATCATGATTTCTTCTGGGAACGGAAGCGATTCCTGCGAAACTGTGTTTGGGACTATCTCAACATGTGCTTTCCTCCCCATCTTCATAACATTGAACATGTTGTGATCAATTCCTCCGCCATGAATCAGCTAGCTCTTCGTACCGGCATTTCATCCACCCTCATACCCAATGTTATGAATTTCGAGTTGGGGCCGCCGCCGGTGGATGATTATATCTCCACCGTTAGGGAAGACCTGCAAATTGCCGACGATGAACTCTTCGTCCTCCAGCCTACCCGAGTAGTCCAACGCAAGGGTATTGAGCATTCCATCGAATTGGTAGCCCGCATAAATAGTAAAGCGGTATTGGTTATCTCTCACGCATCGGGGGATGAAGGCTATGAGTACCAGAAAAGAGTGAAAGAATTCGCCAATATGATGAAAATCAGGGCTGTCTTTGTCGACGACATCATAAAAGAAACCCGTGGAATGACCGAAGACGGACGGCGTATATATCGATTAGAGGATATCTATCCCCATGCGGACCTTGTCACCTATCCATCACTTATCGAAGGATTTGGCAATGCCTTCCTTGAGGCGATATGGTTCAGAAAACCCATTCTCGTGAACAACTATTCCATCTATTCCACCGATATCAAACCCAAGGGATTTAAGGTGATTGAAATCGATAACTTCATTTCCAACAGTACGATAACCCATACCGAAAAGGTGCTGGAAGACAAGCAATATGCCCAGGAGATGGCCGATTTCAATTACGGACTGGCTTTACAGCACTACTCCTATCACATATTGCGTAATCAGTTGAAATCAGTCATAACCAGATTCTGGGGAAATCTTGACATAGGAAAAATTCCATGAAAATCGCCTTGTTCCACTACCACCTGAAACCTGGCGGGGTTACCGAGGTCATCGTGCATTCTGTCCGCGCCATCCTCCCCCGTATGCCTAAAATAAGTGAAATCAGATTGGTTACAGGCAGCGAAGATGGGACAAATGCCGTGATGTCCAGAATAAGGGAGGGGATGGACAGAGTATCGGCTGATAAGATAAAACTCGATATACTCAGCGAGGTGGCATATGTTTCCGACGGAGAAGTTCTCGACATTGACAGTATCACCCGAAGACTGAAAGCCCGGTATGATGAAGACACCCTATGGTGGATACATAATTATCACTTAGGCAAGAATCCCTACTTCACGGCAGCCCTGATGAAAACCGCCGCGAGCGGGCACCGGAACATCCTCCTCCACATCCATGATTTTCCAGAATGCGGACGAATCGACAACCAGTTGCGGCTCGACAAAACCCTTGATTCCCCGGCCTATCCAACGGGGCCGAGAATACGTTATGCCGTAATCAATGAACGGGACAGACGGATGCTCAGCGATGCAGGCATGGAACAAGCCGTTACCCTTTTACCCAATCCCGTCCCTCCTCCGCCCCAGGGGAATTCTGATCCGGAACGCATGAAGGCTGCTTTGGAAGAAACATGCAGACAGGTGAATCCGGGCTATACTCCCGAAGGAAAAACCCTCCTTTACCCTGTACGCGCCATACGCCGTAAAAACGTATTGGAAGCCGGCCTGATGGCCGTCCTCATGAAAGAACCAGTGAACCTCATCATCACCCTGCCGGGAGATTCATCACAAGAGAAGGCTTACTCCGACAGCGTGGAGAATGCCTTCAAAACCGGGTTAATCCCTGGGGTGTGGTGTCCTGGGCAAAGCGGCAATCCCCTGTTAAGCTATCCCAATCTCGCGACAAACTGTGACGGTGTTATATCGACTTCGGTCCAAGAAGGATTCGGTTATCTCTTCCTGAACGCCCTCCACTGGCGCAAACCCCTGCTCGCCCGTTATCTCGACATACTCGATGACATACTGGGTCTGTACGGAGAGTATCCCCGGCGTTTCTGGGCAGATTTCCGTGTTCCCTTGGATAAGAGTTTCATCCAGCGAACCGAACAGGCCTATCTGCGGAAAATTCAGGAACAGAGTCATGTCATCCCCGAGAGAGTGCTTAAGTCTTTGCACTCGTCGGTGAAGAAAATTGCCGCTTCCGGCACAATGGATATATCTTTCCTTTCCGTGCCCGATCAACTTGAGATACTGAAGAAGGCCAAGGATGCCTCATGGAGGAACGAAGCCGTGCAGCTTAATCAGGAACTCCTCGAATCAGTGAGCTGCACCCTGATGGCTGACCCCCCCGATATGAGCGGCACCCTGGCCGACCGTTACAGTGACGGAGCCTTTGCCCGGACATTCGTCGGCATACTGAACAGTTTCGGCGGGAAGACACCCATGGTACCGGCGGGCAAAATCAAAGAAGCCGTATACAAGGCATTTGGACGCATCGACTATTTCAGGCTGCTCTATGATCAGGCGGCAGCCACTAAGAGTCCGCCCAGAAGAAGGGGATCTGGACTATGAGCGATAGACCCGTCGCCATGGTTACAGGCGCCAGCCGTGGAATTGGACGCGCCGTCGCCATCGCATTGCAACATGCCGGTTATGCAACAGTCCTGCTGGCCCGAGATAAAAAGGGGCTCCATCAGACAGCCCTGAAATGCGCAGAGGCCGGAGGACCTTTCCCTCTGATACATTCTGTTGACCTTCAATCCATTGAAGAAATGAGAAACTGTGTCAATAAGGTGCTATCAGATACAGGTCAACTGGATGCTCTGGTGAATAATGCCGGAAATGCCATAGCCAAGAGCGTCGAGGACACCACCATCTCGGACTGGAACGCCGTCATGAATCTCAACGCACGTGCTCCATTTTTTCTTACCCAGGCCGTACTTCCGCTGTTGCGACAGTCCCCACAGGCTGTAATCATTAACATCGGTTCCATTGTCTCCATCAAGGGCTATGAAAACCAGTCGGTGTACACCGCATCGAAACACGCCCTAGCCGGTTGGACGAAGTCGCTCGCTCGAGAAGCGGCAGACGACGGGATTCGTGTACATCTTATCACCCCGGGCGGTGTGGCGACCGATTTAGTGCGGCGGATGCGCCCCGATATTGAGACTTCGGATCTAATTCACTGCGAAGATATTGCCGAGGCCGTGTTATTTCTCATCCGGTACAAAGGAAATGCCGTGATTGACACCCTCGATATACATCGGAAAGGGAAGCCGCCCTTCTCCTAGGGGGCATCCTTAAACCGGATGGACGAGGGTGTCCGCCAGCCATCTCCCATAGGCTGAAAGCTTCTTCTCCACCGGATATCCATTAAGAGTCACCACGGATTCGGTTTCGGAAATTTGCAGCCAAGCCCTGAAGGAATCCCGTTTTTCCTGCTTGGGAATGATGCGCCAATCACCGTCCTCTTTCGCAATGGATTCGATTTCCGATCCAGGAAAAATATGGCCATCGCTTCCCGCGAAGCAATCCTCATCGTCAACAAAAAGGTAGTTTCGGGATTCCCAGGGTTTGAGTTGCTGAACCTTTCCGCCGGTGATATGATGGGCCCGACGGAGCAGCCAGGGAGCAGCAAACCAGTGTCCCGAGGGGAGCTGAAACGACTGTGTCCGCTCAGAGATGTTGGAAATGCTTAAATATTGCCTGGATTTGATGCGATAACTCACCTGCATGGTTCGGCGATACTCGTCGACTGAATTGATTATGGGCGACATGAGTGGAAAAAGCGATTTGAATAGCTTCATTTCTTGTGACTGATAGTCTTCGATGGCTTCGGTGGCCATCAAACAGCTCCCAAAGAGGTGGGAGAGGAGGAGATTGGTATAACGCTGAAATTTGTCCATGCCCCTCTTCATTGACTTCAAGTAGAATGGACCGGCGGCGCTGGCAAAGAAGCGGCCATTGAGCTGACGCCTTCCAATCGTGGATTTCAAGGCATTGCGTGTGGACTCACGCTCCCTTAGATGAATATTCTTGTAATAGGGGCGCTCCCAATACGGCGAGGTGTTCGAACCGATTCGCACGTATCCGGAATTTCCGAAACAGGACTCCAACGGAACACCGTTAAGTATCCATTTGGCATCACCCTTCAGGGAATAGAGGAATCGCATGGCATCATTCATGGCCCCGCCACGGCTTCGGCCGTTCCTGGGATAGATTCCCGCCGCATAGAGCAGGTCCAATACAATCAAATCATAGTGCCAATTCTCCGTCATCCGCCTGTAATTATCGGCGATGTATTTTCTTACATCATCTCGTGAAACATCCAGTGAGAACACAAGCCCTCCGTGCCGGAGCAGTCTTCCAGCAGGCCGTGGCGGTTTGCCCTGCTCTCGAGCCAGCCAATTTTTTCGTGAGCGGAAAATCGTCGAATCCACCCCCACGACAAAGGGTGCGAACCATAATCCGGGCTTATAGCCGCTGCCGCGGATTTCCGCACACAGCGAAGACAGCCCGGAAGGGAATCCCGAGGCCGGAAGATCCCACTCTCCCAGTGCAGATTGCCACCCATTGCCGACAATGAAGTAGTCCATGGGGATTTGATTGTCCCTGAAGGCCGAGAGATTGCGCCGAATATAGAATTCATCCATGCGGAGGCTTCTTGGAGCCTCACTCATCCAGCTAAACACCTTAGGAGCCGTCGATCCCGATAAACCGCGCAGCTCCATATATCGGTCGAAGACTTCCTCCTTCTTTCCCTCCAGCAGTACGAGGTCCAGAATGGTCTGCCTGTCATTGAAACAATATCCGGACAACTCCTTGGTTAGGGTAAACATTCCATGACGGATATCCGTACTGATGATAGTATAACCTATGCTGTCATCAAGGCTGCCGACGAAGAACAAGAGGTCGGAGTAGCGGAGATAACCGTAGGAATAACCATGGAAGCACCCCCGTTTATCGGGATACGCATAGAATGTCGAATCACCGAGTCGATGGAGCGACAGGAAACGCCCTTGTGAGGTAAGTGAGGGCATCCTGTTACCAGGGAAGAGTTCCCAGCTTTCGGTCCAGGATTGATAACCGTTGCAAAAAACACTCGTGAGATGCTCTAAATGACCCAGTGAACCGGTCAGCATGAAGGATTCGATTTCTACTGGCGCAGCAGCTTCTAGGGATACCAGCAGACGCTGTCCGCCCTCAATCATTTCGCGGGCGAATTCGACTTTGAGCCCTTCTAGGGATTTGCAGCCCATCGGCAGGGGGAGATTGAATTTATACGACTCACCTTTACAGCGATAATGCAGATGAACCCAAATCTCGGACAGCTTTGTAGATTGCAACACACCCAACATCCCATATGAACTTAGACTCATTATCGCACTTCAGAGGAAGGGAGTCAATGAGCATCTTGATACACTGGGAATTTCCTAAGGGCACCTCTAAGCAAAAGAATCAACCTATTCCAATCCTTGCCACATGCCTCTACAAAGTGATGTCTGCCAGGAGTCTGCCGGACTTTAGAAAACACCACAAAACAAGTGAACCGATGCCATAGCATAAATATCTGAGAGTGCCCCCTTCGGGTCGGGCTTTCCGCTCCAATGCCTTGCGCTGCAATCCCCCTTGCGACTATTGTCATTTGACGGTTTGCTGTGTCAATAAAGGCTGCATCCTTGAGTCAATGAATCCATAAACAGGTATTGTCAAACCGGTGTGATGCAATGTGCTGAATAGAAAAACCATCGTCTAGGGAACAGTCATCGCACTGTTACATTGAACCATGGACTACAGACTCATCGGCCGGCGGGGATTCCAAAGCTGCCAGTGCATTGCTGTTGTATCCAATTCATTTCCGTTCCTTGCTTCCTTTCTCGAAGACTCGGCGCCTTCAGGAGCTTTTTATTATGCTGAAAAAGATGCAATACTCAGCCTTCCATCCTGTTGGGATGCCACTTCTCTGAAATTCATATATAGTGCCCAGAAGATTGTGGCTGCCTCTGTACCGTGGAATTTGAGACGATTTTGACACCCTTAGTTTTCCTTAATATGCTGTTTGAAAAGGATTTGTGGTGATAGATAAGGGATTGCCGCTTGATTCTGATATGCCCTTTGTATGATGGAATTTGTAGATGGGAGGCCATTTTTTCAATAAAGATGGTTCAAAATGAGCAATTCTGGTTAGGGCTGAACGCCAGTTTCAAGGAATAACGGCCAGAGAGGGCGGGCTTTTGCCACTAAGCTTCTGGGCACTATGAATGGAAAACTAGTTCTGATATAGGTGCTCTTACAGGGTCCTATGATCATTCTGTCAATCCTCCCAAAGTGACTATAGCAACGGCTTACCCGTGGACATCCATATTGATACCGTCACAGTTTGCCGATGGAATTAATCACTGCGCAACGATTGGGAATTTAAAGATTTCGGGGCATATCTCTGCTTCCCTAGGGCAAATTTTGCCGCTCTAAGTGCTGAGCATCCTGCCGATGAGCAAAATGTTCCCGCAGATTCGTCCGGATTCCGTATTACTCCTGCACCTAACCCTGCGGTGCCGGCCCTTGTTGCAGAAGGAGCTTTGAACAGTTATGGCACCCTTATTTCATTAAGGATATGCAGCGGTGCAATTGTCCTGAATAACATAAAAGCAGGGGAAGAGGGACTGACTTCTCCGGCTAACACCTCGGCACTGCCCTAGAGAAATTTCCCCCGTTGGTGTTCTTCTGCTTGCAGAGTTACCGCCGGGCCATTCAGAAAACAGGTGGATTCATGCACTTGACTTCTTCGTTCAACGTAAGCATAATCAGCTAAGACTGGGACTAATACACCCTAGAAAGGAATTAACGAAACATGGAATGGTTTGAGGCGCAGACCCCTGTATTACAGGCCATTATCGGCACACTTTTCACTTGGCTCATAACAGCGATTGGAGCGGCAATGGTTTTCTTCTTCAAAGAAATCAACAGACGTGTACTTGATGCGATGCTGGGCTTTGCTGCCGGCGTCATGATAGCCGCCAGTTACTGGTCGCTCCTCGCACCGTCCATTGCCCTCGCCGAAGAGATTGGAAGCCTGCCGTCCTGGCTGCCTCCTGCAATCGGATTCTTACTTGGCGCAATCTTCCTCCGCATCGCAGATCGGCTCATCCCTCACCTCCATCTTGGAAAGTCCAGGTCTGATGCCGAAGGCCCAAAGACGAGTTGGCAGCGAAGCGTTCTTCTCGTATTTGCAATCACTCTCCATAACATCCCTGAGGGACTGGCCATTGGGGTGGCCTTTGGAGCCGTTGCTATCGGATTTCCCGGCGCCACTTTGATGGGAGCCATCGTACTGGCCATTGGCATAGGTATTCAGAATTTCCCGGAGGGCGCCGCGGTTTCAGTTCCATTGCGAAGAGAGGGGCTATCGAGGTGGAAGTGCTTTGTATATGGTCAGTTCTCCGGGATGATTGAACCGATTTCCGGAGTTATAGGTGCCCTCCTCGTGATTCTCATGCGCCCATTGCTCCCCTATGCCCTCGCTTTTGCCGCAGGCGCGATGATTTATGTTGTCATTGAGGAACTCATCCCTGAGGCCCATGAAAACAAGAACATCGACCTGGCCACCATGGGCGCCATCGTCGGTTTCACCATTATGATGACCCTTGATGTGGCTCTGGGATAATTATACACTTCTCACAGAATTTCCCAACGACCGCTTTGTGCGGCTTTGAACACGGCATCAACCACCTTCATATTGGCTATGGCATCAGAAGCCGTTAAAGGGGCCTGTTCACCCTTTCTCAAGGCTCCGGCGAAGGCTTCAAACATTAGACCGTACTGATCTGCAGGTCCGCAGAGCACCTTCCGTGCTGCGCTTCCATCATCGACGATAAGGGTGAGCGGGGCATCAGGGTAGGCGTTGAATGGTCTTACAATGCAGAGATTCCCCTTGCGGCCATATACAGAGACTTCCTGTTTGGCCGCCATCCTTGTCGATACGGTGAACAGTGCCCGGGAACCTGAAAAATCCAGCATGGCCGAGCTGAGTATGTCTACATCAAGCTCTGGATCAAATTCGATATTTGCCGTCACCCTAACCGGTTCGCGGCCTAGCAATAGCCGTGCGGAAGATGCGGCATAGCAGCCGATATCGTACATCGCACCGCCGCCTAGCCGCTTCTGGTTGCGTATGTTGTCAGGGTTGTCATTGTAGAAACTGAATATCGTGTGTATGGACATAATCTCACCGATCTCACCTGCGTCAATCAATTCCTTGGCCCTCACCCACTGGGGATGGAACTTATACATGAAAGCCTCCATAACCAATATGCCTTTTTTCCCGGCGTAATCGAAGGCGTCGGCAGCTTCGGCGGCGTTTAGGGCAATGGGTTTCTCGCAGAGTACGGCCTTCCCCGCATCGGCACATTTCTTAATCCATTCCGCATGCATATCATTAGGGAGAGGGATGTACACGGCTTCAACCTCCACATCGTCGAGGACTTCCTGATAGGATGCATAGAATCTTCTGAAGTTCCACTTCCTGGCGGCCTCGGCGGCACGACTTTCTTCTCTTGACCCAATAGCCGTCAATTCAACCGATGGAGAATTCATAAGGGGAATGTGCATACGGAGTCCGTAATGGGCAGATACTCCAAGAACACCGAGTTTCAATGGCTTCATAATGCCTCCTGTTTCGCTTTTCATTGAGAGGCATATACTACCATGGAGTGGTATTATGCTGCAAAGACAGGTATCATCATGGCATGAGCGGAGTGCGTATCATCACAGACGAAGCCATCGGTTTTGACGGCAGTAATCTTGGCAGACGGCCATGGCCCTTCGGCACCGATGCCAAGGACTGGCGTCGTCTGACCGAAGATGAAATTTCCGTCCTGGTCACGCAGGGCAGCAGGGCCGATTCGTGGGACAACATCCGGGTAAGAAATGGTTTCACTCCTGAGTGTATTCGGGATTGCCGGTTCTATGGAGTTAACCGCATCGGCTCCCTGCCAAAGGTCATACTGGAACACGGCACTCTACGGCTTCCCGTCGGGATATATTCTTCAACCGTCATATCCTGTGATATCTCCGACAACAGTGCCATTCATAACGTCGCATACCTGTCCCGTATGCAGATAGAAGAGCGCTGCATCCTGTTCAATGTCGATGAGCTTGAGACATGCGGCCATGGCCTTCTGCCGGACGAAGAGTCCCGGGAAGCACGGAAATGGGTGGAAATCGCCAATGAAAACGGCGGCCGAAGGGTTTTGCCCTTCGCCGGCATGTTGCCGGCAGATGCCTGGCTATGGTCCAAGTATAGGGACGACGGCGAATTGATGGCCCGCTTCCTGGAAATGACAGACCGGATGAAGAACGGCTGCCCCGCTAGCTATGGACTTATCGCTGCGGGCAGCGTTATTAAAAACTGTCACATCCTCAAGAACATCCGTGTAGGCCAATCGGCCTATATCAAAGGGGTGAACACACTAGAAAACTTGATCATAAACAGTTCCACAGACCGGCAAACCCAGATCGGCGAGGGGTGTGAGCTAGTCGACGGCATCATAGGCTATGGCTGCAAGGTTTTCTTCGGGGTGAAGGCTATAAGCTTTGTTATGAATGATCATTCCGTTCTCAAATACGGGGCCAAATTCATCCACTCGATCCTGGGGGCTAACTCCTCCGTAGCCTGCAGCGAAATACTCAACTCTCTACTTTTCGGCACTCATATTCAGCATCACAGCACCTCGTTTCTTTGCTCCAGTGTCATCAAGGGCATGAGCAACATCGCCGCGGCGGCCAATATAGGCTCTAACCACAATTCCCGGGCCGCAGACGGGGAGATAGTCGCCGAGCGGGGGTTCTGGCCGGGGTTAGATGTCAGCCTGAAGCATAATTCCAGTTTTGCCGCCTTTTGTCTCATCGCCAAGGGGTCTTACCCCGCGGAACTGGATATTTCCCTGCCTTTCTGCCTAGTATCCAATGATAAGCATGCCGATGAACTAAAAATTGTACCGGGCTATTGGTTTCGCCACAATATGTATTCCCTGGCCCGCAACTCTATCAAGACGGCCCTCAGGGATAAGCGAAGCGGCGATAGTCAGCGACTCGAGTATGACTGGCTGGCGCCTGATACCGTCGATCAAATGCAGGAAGGACGAAGACTGCTCGAGGAATTGGCCAATAAATCTGATTACGTCATCCAGGACCAATACCCGGACGGGCGAAGCTTGCTTCTCGCCCAGGACCCCGACCTTTTTGCCGATACAGGGGCGGTGGAATCGGGCAGTCGGCCGGTCCGCATACTCCATGCCGGCCGAGGATGGCGGGACTATGGCCGGATGATACGGTTTTACGCCGTGCGAACTCTTCTAATTTCCAATCGAATGAATGCCTGTGTCCTGAGCCTAAGAGACACACATCCCTCTTCTCAGGAGGCCGATGCGGAAACCGGTTTTTCTTCCCCGCATAGTGCTGTTTCAGACCCCTGGGAGAACGTCGGCGGCCAGTTGATAAGAAAATCCCGCCTAGAAGAAATAAAGAAACGAATCAAGGCCGGGGAAATCAGCGATTGGAACACAATGCATACTTCTTACGCAAGGGAGGCCGACATTTACCCAGACGAGTGCTGTAAGCACGCCGTGCAGGTGCTCCGGGAATGCGCCCCCATGCACTTTTCGCCGGAGAGGCTCATAGCGGAAGCTCTGGAAACGGCCAAGTTCATCTACGACGGTATCATAAGGAGCCGCCAAAAAGACTATGAAAACAAGTTCAGGAACATGGTGTATGATACCGCTCAGGAACGGGATGCGGTGCTAGGGACCATAGAGGACGATAAATACATCAAAATATCCCTTGAAGAGTTCAGACGATTTGAAGCTTTGGCGGGAAAAGAATTGAATTGAAAGGAGTCCTTTATATGAAAAGATGTGAGTGGTGCGGAACCGATCCTCTGTATGCGGCCTACCACGATGAGGAATGGGGTATCCCTCTTCATGATGACAATCTCTTATTTGAGGCCATGATACTCGATGGGGCCCAGGCTGGTCTGAGCTGGCTGACCATTTTAAGGAAGAGGGAAAACTACCGGAAAGCCTTCCATGACTTCGATTTCGAGCGTATAGCCCGCTATGAGGAAGCCGATATCCGGCGATTGATGGGCAATGCCGGCATCGTCCGGAACCGTCTCAAGATTGAATCGGCCGTTCACAATGCACGGCTAGCGGCAGAAGTGAGAAACAAGTATGGTTCACTCGATTCCTTTCTTTGGCGTTATGTCGATGGCGTGCCGATTCAGAACGCATGGAAAGCCATGGAGGAAATTCCAACGCGCAGCGAGTTATCCGACAGGATGAGCGCAGATTTGAAGAAGCAGGGCTTTAAGTTTTTCGGATCGACAATCTGCTACGCCTTCATGCAGGCCGTTGGCATGATAAACGATCATGCCATTTATTGCTTCAGGCATAAGCAGGTGTCCAATTATCCTAGAAGAATCAGCTAAAAACCTAGAAGCATAGAAATTTCCGACTAAAATATTCTGATATGAATATATGGAATCCAGAAGCCCGGCAGCCGGCATGCCCCCAATGGGTGAACTTTAGAAAAACAGAGAATCTGGAGACCCTGGGAAGAACGGCAGAACTTCACCAAGATGAAAGTCGAAGTCATTCAGACTGCGGCCAGGCGGTATATTCTGCCCGTTTCCTGCGATTGACCAGGTTTGTATGAATCCTGGCGTAAAGAAATGCCGTTATCCTTTAAGAGCAGCAATGCTCCGCGAAAAGAAGACGCAGCGGGCACGGCTTCTCTGGCCGCACTTACCCCCGCACCATAATCGTTACGCCCGCATAACATCAATACGCGGGGATGCGGTGTTAAGGGAATGTTTTGGAATCAAGAAGATTGTAAGCGGGGATTCATTAAGACGCAATCTATTGAAATTAGATATAATAGGTCTCCTCCCCCTCAGCAACTTCAACTTGGGCTTCATCGGCGATGCTGTCTCCCTCATTCTTGTCAAGCCAATAATAGCAATCAGCAGCCAGCTCTCCGGTTTTATTCCATATTCATGGACAAATCTGATAAATTCATTTGTCGCGTCATAACCATAAGCAGTCAAAGCATCAGCAATAGCCATACCTGTTTTTGGCCCATATTCATAGAAGCATTCACGGATAACATCGAAGTTTGTTGCTCCAAATTCTTCGAGTACTTTCTGCAAAACCTGACCGGATTTTTCTCCAAATGCCTCATATACTTTAACTAGTTCATCCGCTATCCCAGGACCATACTGAGTATAATACTCTGCAATTTTATCGGCTATATCTGGACCCCATTTTTCGATTGCTTTCTTTCCGTATTCTTTCTGGGCGCCTCAAAAAAACAGCTTTAGGAAATTGACGAAGAAATTTTTTGTCGATACAAGGCGGCCTGTCTGCGTGCGGACACGCACAGGCAGGCAAAAGCGGAGCTAGCTTAAGCTACGTGAGCATTTTGACAACGCAGTAGCGGCGGAAAAGTTCGAGTCAAGAACTAAATGGGGTTTTTTAGAGGTGCCCGTAAGTTTAGGCTGTGTAAGAAATGCGGCATTCAGCGCTGGCTAACCAACGCTGAATGCAATAGTTAAATGGGCAAATAGTTAAAAAGCCCTCACCGCACGAACATATCCACTGGATTTCTTGGAGTACTGGCCAGAGCTGCCATTGAAGAAGCCCTTTACCCACGCGTAGTGTAAATCGGTATTCGTCGACGACCAGTAGTACCCAGATGCATCAGATACAAAGCTGCCCACTGAATCTTTCCGGTCATACAACTTATTCAACTCATTCTCGGAAGGCAAAAACCAGTCGCCATAAACAACACCGTTATGGGTTACTGTATGCTCGCTGCAGATTTTCGCCGCGTAATTCTCTCCTCCGTTATTACCAAGTGCGGCCACTATCGCCGCTGTGTTATCCTCGCCCGATCCTAAGCCTGTGCCCGTGCCAATCAATGTTCCATAACCACCCCATCGAACCTTACCAGTGAGAGTGAGATCCTGCAGGGCAGCCTCCAAGTAAGTCCATCCATCGATGGCGGCATTATGATTCACATAGAAGATTTCCCCTCCGGCAGGGCCGGTGTCGCCTACGTTGTACTCTATTACCGTCAGGTTGAAGTCGGCTGTTTTCTCTCCAGTGTAGTTGGAGTTGGTTTTACCGGCAGCCTTCACGGTGTATGTTCCGGCATCGCCTGTGCCGATCATGCTTGATATAGAGACTAGACCGTCACTATCTATGGTGACGGCACCTACGGCGGCTCCACTTTTCTCTATGCTCAGGCCGTAATCATTTCCTGCAGTCAGACCGGCATTGTTGATCGTTACGGAGAAAGTTGATTCGGGGGGGACATCTTGGTCATCAACGGAAATAGAGAAGTCCGTCACTGTTGCAATATCTTTAGGCTCGACTGTCAGAGTGAAGTCGGCATTTGTTGTACCGCTGTAGCTGCCCGTTCCAGCGGCTGTAACGGTGTAGGTTCCTCCATCACTCACCGCGATACTGTCGGCTATGGTGATGTCGCCGTTTGCGTCTATCGACATGAAGCCCGGAACAGTATTGCTGCTGTCGGTAATTTGGAGCGTGTAGTCAGTTGTCGCCGTCAGTGTGCCTCCTATCACAGCACTGTGTGTTGAATCCGTTGATTTCGCCGTTGCTGTTTTGTCATCAACGGAAATAGAGAAGCCTGTCACTGTTGCAATATCTTTGGCCGTTACTGTTACCGTCAGGGAAGCGGAGTATTCTTTTGTTTCGGCGACTGCTGCCTTCACGGTAATCTGGACAGTGGTCCTGACATCAGCGGTCGGTCCAACCGTTACAACACCGGTTGCAACATCAACACTTACGCCCTGCGGGCTGCCCTCCAGGCTATAGACGACAGTACCTGCGGGCGGGTTTGTCCAAACAGGTGCTAAACTCTGTCCCTCTGTTCCGTAGGTTGTTTCAATACCGCTTGTGTAGCTGAAATAACTATCCAGAACTTTGAGAGTCACCTGGATAACTTTGCTTCCTGTATAGCTGCCCGTGCCATTTACGGTTATATTGTGCACCGTATCATGATTGTCCGTATTATTCTGCACGGGTATCGTCAGAGCACCGTCCGCAGCCACCTGGACAGGGCCTGTTATAATCGGTTCAAACCTCAATGCCTCCGCCATTGTGTCGGTGCCAATCAAGCCGCTCACCGTTATAGCGCCGCTGAATTCAATGCCTGCATACGCCGTCAGGTCACCAAAGGTTAGGTTTGTGAGGGCGTTTATATCTTTTTGAGCGATAGTGAGAGTCTGTGCGCCTTTAACCGAAGTGTCAAAGGTTGATGTCGCCGTTATGGTGACTTCTCCTGCCGCTGCTATCGTCAATTCTCCTGTCACGGAGTCCACGTCCGCAACAGCGGCATTCGACGTGCTATATGTCACCGTGGTGTCGGCGCCGTTCGCCGCATCCACCGCAGGAGCTGTCAGCATCTGGGGTCCATCTCCGTAGGTCAGCGCTGGAGGCGTGCCGAATGTAATGCTTTTTACTTTCTTCAAGTTTACTGTGACCGTCTCCTGGAAGTCGGCATAGGCGCCGCCGCTGTCAATTACCTTTATATTGAAGGTGAAGTCATTCCCGTCAATGTCCGAGAGATCCGTTCCGTCTGAGATGGTGATCTCTCCAGTGCTGCTGTCGACAGCAGCTCTGTTTTCCACGCTGGAGTACTCTGCTGTTATGGGAGATGTGACATCGGTCTTCTGTGTGAGGACGGGCGGGGCAATGGTTACTGCACCGGCGACTGCGCCGCCCTTCACTTCAACGAAGACAGAGGCGGTATCATAAACCAGAGATTCCACCCAGGGGGCCCTGGCGTCAGCGGTGACGGTGACTGTTATTGAGGCTGTCGCCGTTCCCGAATAGTTCCCCGTCAGGGTGAGGGTAACGGTGTGCTCCGTCTCTGCCTGCTCCGCCTCGGGGGTCCCGGTAATTTCTCCCGTGGCAGGGTCGAGGTCCATGCCGGCGGGAAGAGCGGGGTCCACCGTGTATACAGCCGCTGCGCCACTTGGCAGTGCGTCTGTTAAGCTCGGGACCCTCGGCGCAATCTGAAAATCTGTTTTGGCGGAAATCACCGCATCAGAATAGGACACCGTTCCTGCCGTGTGTTCTTTCGGATTAACTGTTATCGTGATCTTTGCCGTGTACGCTGAGTCTCCAGCGGCGGCCGTCACGGTCCAGTCCTCAGCCGCGGCATGGGCGTCTTTCGGGACGGTCACAGCTCCGTCATTTCCTACGGCGGGTGTAACGTTAAGATTCGAGCCGCCCGGCGGCCCCTCGATGCTGTAGGTGACGGTGCCCGCCGGCAGGTTTGTCCACGTCGGCGCAGGACTCGCCGCGTCCTGAGCCATGCCGAATTCTGCGGTGACTCCGCTGCTGTACGTGAATGACGGCTGCGTTGTAGCACTGACTGTTATCGTGATCTTTGCCGTGTACGCTGAGCCTCCAGCGGCGGCCGTCACGGTCCAGTCCTCAGTCGCGGCATGGGCGTCTTTCGGGACGGTCACAGCTCCGTCATTACCTACGGCGGGTTCAACGTTAAGATTCGAGCCGTCCGGCGGCCTCTCGATGCTGTAGGTGACGGTGCCCGCCGGCAGGTTTGTCCACGTCGGCGCAGAACTCACCGCGTCCTGAGCCATGCCAGATTCTGCGGTGACTCCGCTGCTGTACGTGAATGACGGCTGCGTTGTACCGCCGTTCTCATCATCCGTCGTTCCCGGGCACGATGCCAGAAACGCCAACAGTCCGATTGAGAGCAGGGCTCCCCTGCTCATTAGCCAGGAAAACTTCTTCATTTTCCTTCTCCTTCGAAAAATAGCAGCCGATCAGATGTATCAGCCTTATAAATATCATTATTGCCGTCATAACAGCAGATCAAAGAACAGTCCATATCAAAATTGTTCTGCATTATGCTCCTCCTTATATATGCAAACGCCTTCCCCCTCTCTCCAGATGGAAATGGGGGGCTCCGGCAATCTTTTCTCCCGGCTAAATTCATAGACACAGAAGCTCGACAGATAACGTTTATCCACTGTCCGCAGAAAATTTGTGCGGGGGAGTTTTGAGTTCTGAGTTCCGGGATAAGCCGGAATCCTGTCTGTGCTGTTTGCTCCGGTATGGCGGTCTGAAGTAATGCTTCTGCTAGTAAAGGAAAGGGTTGAACGGCTAGACTTGTGCGGGGGGGGGGTAGAGAGTAAGAGCGGGAATAAATGCGCTTAGGGTCATGATGCCCCTCCTTGAAAAATGCGATCTCCAGGAGATCGAGTTCAGATGATGGAGCATCAGGGAATTTTTGTCAAGCGGAATTTGACTTATGCCTCAAATTTCCGGTTCATCCGCAGATTGAGCGGTGCAGAGAAAGAATGAACCACGAATGGACACGAATTGTTGTTTTGACCACAGATGAACACGAATGGATGCAGATGCTTTCATACTTTGCCTCCATAAACCTAAAAAAAGCTGTTAAAAGCCTAGAAGCATAGAAATTTCCGACTGAAATATTCTGACATAAATATATGGAATCCAGAAGCCCGGCAGTCGGCACGCCCCAATGGGTGAACTTTAGAAAAACAGAGAATCTGGAGACCCTGGTAAGAACGGCAGAACTTCACAGGGATGAAAGTCGAAGTCATTCAGACTGCGGCCAGGCGGTATATTCTGCCCGTTTCCTGCGATTGACCGGTTTGTATGAATCCTGGCGCAAAGAAATGCCGTTATCCTTTAAGAGCAGCAATGCTCAGCGAAAAGAAGACGCAGCGGGCACGGCTTTTCTGGCCGCACTTACCCCCGCACCATAATCGTTACGCCCACATAGCATCAATACGCGGGAATGCGGTGTTAAGGAAATGGAGGGGTCAAGTCATAGGTAACACTCGAGGCTCAGGACATAAGTAACATTGCCGCCGGGGATTTTCCGTGGCAATCCCTTGCGCCTCATTTAGTAATCTATTGTGTACAGCAGAGCCTCAGAACTCAAAAATCATATCCAATGCCTTATTCCGGCTGCCCCCTCCCCCTGGGCGGGGCCCCTCAGCCTCCCAAGATGGGCACTAGGGCCAGAAGGACTCCCGCTGCCACCGCCGAACCGATAACTCCGGCCACATTGGGTCCCATGGCGTGCATCAGGAGGTAGTTGTCGGGATTTTCGGCCAATCCTACTTTATTGACCACCCGAGCGGCCATGGGAACGGCGGATACTCCGGCCGCACCGATGAGGGGGTTGATAGGATGCTTCTTGGAGAGTTTGTTCATCAATTTCGCGAGCAGAACGCCCGATGCCGTGCCAATCATGAAGGCCGCCAGCCCCAGGGAAAGAATGCCGAGGGCGGTAAGATTCAGAAACACATTGGCCGACATCTTGGATCCTACCGAAAGCCCAAGCATGATAGTCACGGCGTTCATGAGGGCATTCTGCGCCGTGTCGGAGAGCCTGTCGGTTACCATGCATTCCTTGAGCAGATTGCCGAACATCAGCATACCGATAAGCGGTGTAGCACTGGGAAGGAGTAAGATGCAAATGAAGAGGACGACAATGGGAAACACTATTTTTTCCAACTTCGTGACATGGCGGAGCTGCTCCATCTTAATCATCCGCTCTTCTTTTGTGGTGAGAGCTTTCATGATGGGCGGCTGTATGATGGGCACTAAGGCCATATAGGAATAGGCAGCCACGGCTATGGGGCCCAGGTAATTCGGCGCAAGTTTGGCCGCTGTGAAGATGGCCGTGGGGCCATCCGCCCCGCCGATGATGCCGATAGAACCCGCCACATGCAGTATAGAATCTGCCAAGACGGAGCCATTGGCATCCGTGATGAAACTGAACCCGGGAATCAACTCCAGAAGCACCGTGCCAAACAAGGCGAAGAAGATGCCGAACTGGGCGGCGGCCCCGAGAAGGAGGGTCTTGGGGTTAGCCAGGAGGGGGCCGAAATCCGTCATGGCGCCGACACCCAGGAAGATGAGCAAGGGAAAAAGCCCCGAGGCAATGCCCATTTCGTAAAACTGGCCGATGAAGCCGCCGTAGGCATCAACCGCTACATGCCCATCCGCCCCGACTGATCTGACGGTGTGGGCGGCGATTTCCGCGAAGGGAATATTGGACAGTATGGCGCCGATGCCGATGGGGAGAAGAAGCAGAGGTTCAAATCCCTTGGCAATGGCCAGCCATATCAGCAATAAGCCGACACCCATCATCACAAGGTTCTGCCAGCCGCCTGTCTGAAGGAAGCCGAATATGCCCGTGGCTCTCCACAGTTCCATCAGCGAATTGGTAAAATTCATTCTACTCTTCCTTTAACCAATCTCAACCAGCACATCGCCGGTTTTCACCTGGTCACCCTGTTTAACTGCAATGGTCCGCACTGTTCCCCCGACTGTGGCGGAAATCGGCGTTTCCATCTTCATAGCCTCAAGAACCAATATCTCATCTCCTTTCGCGACGACATCCCCGACGGCTGCCGGAATCCGGAGAACCAGGCCGGACATGGGGGCAACAATAGCGGCTGCCGGACCGGCTGATGCGGCGGGGGTCTGTTCTCCGGCAGAGGCAGAGACTGCCGTCGTCGAATCTATGCCGGCCTTCACGTCGATTTCATAGGATTGGCCATTGACGGTGGCCTTGGTTCCTTCAAGCTTCACGCCATAGGCCCGGCCATTCACCGTCACCGTCACCCCTTCGGCAGAAGATGCGCCGGAAGGCGGCGGCACTGCGGGAACATTCTTTCGGACATTGGATTTAGCCTCGCCCTTAAGGAACTGAATCCCCTTGTCGAGGCAGGCCGCAGCGATGAAAATGTTCTCATCCGAATGATCGGAAATTCCGTTCTCAGTGAGCAGCTTCTTTGCGGCCGCAATGCCAAGTTTGGGGTTTTCGTCGTTTATATCAGCCACCAAACGGCTGGTGGGTTCCATCCCCATCTGTTCGGCGGCGATTTTCACCACTTGCGGCTCGGGGGGAACCGGCGTCTTTCCGAAATATCCGAGCACCATTTTGCCGTAACCCTCGGCGATTTTCTTCCAAGGACCAAATATCGTGTTATTGAAAGCCTGCTGGAAATAGAACTGGGATACCGGAGTAACGGAGGTGCCGAAACCGCCCTTGATGACAACCTCTTCCATGTTCTTGATGATTTCCTCATAGCGATCCATCAAATCGTTATCGCGGAGCATCTGCGTGTTGGCAGTCAGGGCGCCGCCCGGCATGGGAGACTGAGGGATGAGAGGCTCCACTTTAGTGGCCTCAGGCGGCATGAAGTAATCCTTCATACATTCCTTGAACACCTCCTCTGCCTCATATACTTTGGCAGGCTCTATGCCCATGTCATATTCCGAACCACGCAGGGCATGATACATGGTCATCACATCGGGCTGCCCCGTTCCCCCTGAAACGGGAGACATGGAAAGGTCCACCTGATTGGCACCCGCATCCAAGGCTGATTTGTATTGAAGAATACTGATGCCCGCCGTTTCATGAGAGTGAAATACGAGCTTAATGTCATTGCCGAGGAGTTTACGGGCCCTCTTGATGGATTCATACACCACAGCCGGGGTCGTCGTGCCTGAAGCGTCCTTGAAACACACCGAATCGAAGGGAATCTGGGCATCAAGGATGCTTCTCAGGGTCTTCTCATAAAAATCGGGGTCGTGGGCGCCAGAAGCCCCCTCGGGGAGGGCCATCAGGGTGACGCAAACCTCGTGTTTGACTCCGGCATCGACGATGGCCTTGCCGGAATCGATGAGATTGTTCACATCATTCAGGGCATCGAAATTCCGTATCGTCGTGATGCCGTGTTTCTTGAACAGCTTTGCGTGCAACTGAATGATGTCCCGGGGCTGAGAACTCAGCCCGACCACATTGACGCCGCGGGAGAGTGTCTGGAGGTCCGCATCCGGTCCGGCGGCCCTGCGGAACTGATCCATCATGCTGAACGCATCTTCATTGCTGTAAAAGTACAGAGACTGGAAACGCGCCCCGCCGCCGGCCTCGAAATGAGTGATGCCCGCCTTTGCGGTCGCTTCCACTGCCGGAATGAAATCCTCGGTGAAAACCCTAGCCCCATAAACAGACTGAAACCCGTCCCGAAAGGCGGTTATCATAAAATCGACTTTTTTCTTTGTCATACTAAGCTACCTTCTCCGGTTCTGAGTGTAAGCCGCTGCGATGGCCACGGCGATTTCTGCATCACCCCGTCCGGAAGTTCGGGGCAAGGCTTGATTTGTTTCCGGGAATGTTTTCAGGATATAGCCCGACATGGAACTCATCGATAAAACCATGACAATTAGAAAGGAGAAAACCCCCAACATCCCGATAACCATGATTATAATGCCGTCATCTACCATGGCCATACTGTAGATTATATGAGCGTTTCAGTACAACCCCAAAAATCACCCTGTGGTCAAATATACTGCGAATAGAGGAATGCCTGAATCCCTGAGCCATAACGAGTGTCCCCAAGATTGTTACAAATTTAAGCAATGGGCCGCTTCCCGCCGTCATGACTTCTGAAAACCATTAATTCTTTTCAGAAAAGTAATTGTGCCAGTATGCGCCATAGCCCTAACTCCGGCAGATGGTCATTCAATGAGTCCCAGGCCGTCCATTGTTCCCGGCAAATCCCCCTTACTGGACCAAACCCTTCGAATTGGCGGAATTCAGACAGAAAAAATGGATGAATCGGCCCTGAGAACTTGGAAACCCTATAAAGCGGCACCCTGAGACGGGATGAAGCATCTTGCGGTGTGAGACAGGGGATTAAACATGGCGGGATGTGTATGACAGGGAGGGGAACACTTCATACACATCCAGACAGCAGGGCTGTTTTTTCCTTACTTGCACCTAGACCACCCGCAGGCCGGACATGTTGCGCATCCATCCCTAAATATTAAGCCTGTTTCGCAATCGGGACAGTATTTCTGGCCGGCGATGACTTCTTCTCCATCTCGAATGTATTTTTTGAGAACACGGCTTACCCCCCGCTCGAAATCCGTGAACTGCGTGTCCTTCTGAAGCTGCTTGACGATGAACTGCAAGGGGGTGCCGTGCCGGAGCGCCATGGAAATGAAACGTGCCAGCGAGGCATTGGGGGAATCCGATGCAAAATTACTCAGGACTCCCCGGGGATTATTCTCGTCCAGCACCAAGTCATAATGGCCTTTCTTCACCTTGCGGATAATTCCATTGGAATATCCATTGATATACACATCCTTATCATGATCCTGGGAAACATCTATCCAAAACACCTCGTAGAGGCTGCCGTTGAAGTGCCCAGTGATGACAATATACCGGCTGTGTTTCACGGTCACACGGTGAATATCACAGGGCAATTCACGAGGTCTCGCCGGGGCGGCATTGCGGGAGATGGTTTTTCCATTCTTCTTACCGGAGTATTCCAGTATACCCTTCATGCTGCCTTCAGGATTGAAAGTGGTGAACCCTTTGAGCCCTTTCCTGTAGGCATACAGAAAAAGGTCTTTGTATTGATCGAAGGTTGTGCCCGGCGGTAAATTCAATGTCTTGGAAATGGAATGATCGATGTTCTTCTGAATAACGGACTGAAGGTCGATGGATGCGTAGGGATCGATATCGGCGGTTGTCACCATCCATTCGGGAGCCCTGTTCTCTCCTGTCGCATCTTTCCATGCCAGCCATGCCGCATCGTATACCGTTTCGGTTTTCACTTCATCGCTCTTTCCCACGCGGATGTTTCTGTCGTACTGCAGGGCGAAAGCCGGTTCTATGCCGCTTGAGCAGTTCTGTCCCGCCGAGAGGCTGATTGTCCCGGTGGGCGCCACGGTGTTCATCTGTATGTTGCGCAGACCCTGCCCGGCAATTTGCTGCCGTATGTCTTCGGGCAATGTCTTGATAAATTCCGCATTGAGTATCTCCCTGGAATCAAAGGCAGGAAACGATCCTTTTTCTTCTGCAAGCTCGCAGGAAGCCCGATACGAAGAGTCTCTGAGTGTGCGCGACATTTCATCTGAAAATTCGAGAGATTGCTCTGAACCATATTTAATCCGAAGCATACTCATGGCGGTTCCAAGCGCAGTAAACCCCAGACCAATACGCCGCCACTGCTTGGAAAAAATTCTGATCTTCTCCAAGGGATAGTCGGTAACATCTAATACATCGTCCAGAAAACGGATTCCCAGTTTAACCGAGTCGGCAAAACCATCGAAGTCGAATCGGGACTGTTCACTAAAAGGATTGTGTACGAATGCCGACAGATTCATTGCCGCCAGACAGCAGAGAGAGTATGAGGGCATCACCAGCTCGCCGCAGGGATTCACACAGTCCATCTTAAACGCCCAATGGCCGTTGTTATATTTTTCAACCGTATCGGTGTTGAAGATACCCGGCTCATTGTGGATAAAGGCGTTCTTCGCCAATTTGTCATAGAGTTCTTGCGCCTTAACGGTCTTGTACACCTTGCCGTTGAACTTCAAATTGAAATCGCCGTTCTCCTCAAGCTTCTTCATGAACTCATTGGTTATCTTCACCGATATGTTGAACTGCGTAAGCTCCTTGTTCTTATCACCCTGTTTTACGGTGATAAATTCCTCTATATCTGGATGACTGATGTCCAATAACGCGATGTGTGCGCTTCGCCGCTGACCGCCCGTCATGATGGTTTTCGCACTCTGGTCGAAGATTCGCAGGAAACTCACCACGCCCGAAGATTCACCGCCTCCAGAAAGGGGGTCTCCCTTGGGCCGCAGCTTGGAAATATCGAACCCGACTCCCCCGCCCATCTTGCTGATCACCGCATCTTCGGCGAGTGAGGAATAAATGGACTCAAGGGAATCTTCCACATCGATAGTGAAGCAGTTGTTGTAGTTCTTCATCAAGCTATAGGGGCGGGCATTGGCTAAGATGCGTCCTGCCGGAATGAAGCGGCCCGAGATTATTTCGTCATAAAACCTTTCGGAATACTCCTCCCTCAAATCATCGTTCTCCGCACGGGCTATTTCAATGGCCACATTGCGAAAAACCTCCTCAGGCGATTTCTCCCCGTGAAGCATATACTTGCGCTCGAAGATCTCATTACAAATTCTTTGCTTGAATTCAAATGTATTTTCTATCACTTGCATGGTTTTCTCCCCTGTCCTGTGCAGCCGACGGAAGACTACTCTGACTCGAAAGGCTTCTGCCTGTCAAGTCAAAAAATGGTTAAATACGCTATATATTGGGTCACATACACACTAATTATCGGTAATAACACTAATTACTCCATCAATTTTTTTTGAGCGCCCAAAGCTTCTTATCCGGTATAGTATAAGGATATCTCTGACAATCGCTCAGGCATCTGTCAAGACCGGTTTAACAGGATTATCAGGGTCTGCCGATATCCTTCGCGCCGGCGGTATATGAGCGAATGAATCAAAGCGTAAGGAATGAAACCATGATTAACAGAAACGGCATATCCGCCATCATCGTTTTCCTGGCATTGTGCGCTCAGGGCCATGCCCAAGCCCATTTCGAGGTGAAATCCGAGAAGGAAAATTTCACCGTCCGCAGGCTCTTGGGAGAATTATCCCGCCCCTGGAGTCTGGCCTTTCTTCCCGGCGGGCAGTTTCTCATCACCGAGAGAACCGGCAGTCTTCTGCTGGTAGCTGAAGACAAAATAAGACACATCAAGGGAGTTCCCAATGTGGCTGCAACGGGCCAAGGCGGGTTATTGGATGCGGTCCTCTCTCCGCATTATGAGCGTGACTCCTTGGTCTACCTCAGTTTTTCCGAAGAGGAATCGGGTCTCTACGGCGTGGCCGTGGCGCGGGGGAGGCTCACCGGGCTTTCGGGGCCCTCCCCGAGACTCAGCGGCGTCGAAACCCTCTACCGGGCCTACCCCAAGAGCAGAGGGGGGCTGCATTTCGGGTCTCGGATGTCTTTTGACGAAGAGGGATACCTCTATATCACCCTCGGCGAACGGGGCAGCATGAATCGGGCACAGGATCCTCACGACCCCTGCGGCAGTGTCCTTCGCCTCAATCCCGACGGCTCTATTCCGCCGGACAACCCCTACGCGTCTGATAAAACTGGAGGCGCCCCTGAGGTTTGGAGTTATGGGCATAGGAACGCCCAGGGCATGGCCAGACACCCTCTCACCGGGGAAATATGGCTCCATGAACATGGCCCAAAAGGCGGGGATGAGGTGAACATCGTCAAGAAAGCCGCCAATTACGGCTGGCCAAAGGCGACTCATGGAATCAACTACGACGGCAGCATCATCAGCGAAATCACCGGCGCCCCTGGAATTACCGGGCCTGTTATCCACTGGACACCATCCATCGCCCCCTCTGGACTCGCCTTCTACGATGGCAGACTGTTCCCGTCCTGGTCGGGGAACATCTTTGTCGGCGCCCTGGCCGGAAAGCATCTGAGACGCCTGGAACTCCGCGGCGACACAGTGATTCACCAGGAGGTTCTGCTCAAAAACAGCGTAGGAAGAATCAGGGATGTCCGGACAGGTCCGGATGGATATATCTATTTCCTGACAGATTCAGTACGCGGTGCGCTCTACCGTTTGGAACCGGCCGGTTGAAAT
This sequence comes from Spirochaetaceae bacterium, assembly GCA_965232165.1. Lineage (GTDB taxonomy): Bacteria > Spirochaetota > Spirochaetia > DSM-2461 > DSM-2461 > UBA2779. The sequence goes on from CBDDOY010000001.1 coordinate 211,104, forward strand.
CCTGGGCATCCGCCGGACTCACCCCCCTCTGGTCAGTTTCTGCACGGTCTCAAGAAACTCAAGTCCAGTCTCCCCGTGAGCCGTAAAATCAGAAATCAATACTTGGGAGTGCCCCCTCGGGTCGGGCTTTCCACTCCAATGCCTTAATCCGGCAGCCTTTTGACCGGCTCATTGCCAATCGCCGGGGGGCAGCCAGCAGCATTTCCGTTTCAATCCCTTGCGCCTGAAGTCAACTGGAAATTCATTGTATAAAACACATTAAAAAAACCCATGCAGGTCGGAAATCTTCCTTAGCCCCCCCTTCCTAAGATACTGCCTTATCCCGGAAAGAACCCGGGCGGGAATCTCTGGCTCGGCGAACAGGGCAGTGCCAATCTGTATCGCCGAGGCCCCGGCAAGAAGGTATTCCAAGGCATCCGAAGCGCCCGCAATGCCGCCGACACCGATGACAGGAATCTTCACGGCCCTGGCCGCCTGCCACACGGCGGCGACTCCAACAGGCCGTATCGCCGGACCGGACAGGCCCCCTGTTCCCCGGGGGATAACCGGCCGCCGAAGATGAATATCCACCTTCATACCGACCAGGGTATTGATGCACGAGACGGCATCGGCCCCCGCATCTTCCGCGGCTTTTGCAAGCTGAGCGATATCCGTCACGGCGGGCGAAAGTTTAACGATAAGAGGCTTTGTCATCACCCTCCGCACGGCCCTGACTAAGCTTGCCAATATGCCCGGCTCGGTGCCAAAGGTTTTCCCTCCATGATCCACATTGGGGCAGGACACATTGAGTTCCACGCCCCACACCTCTTCGCATTCGGCTAATGCCTCACTAACCCTGACATAGTCGTCCTCTAACGAACCGGCAACGTTGACTATGGCCGGACAGGGCAGCCCTCGCAGTATGGGAAGCTTGTCCCGTAGAAAACCCTCCAGGCCCGGATTGGCCAGACCGATTGAATTAATCAGCCCGGCCGGTGTTTCCACCAGGCGGGGCGGTGTATTGCCCGCCCGGGGTTCAGGCGTTACCGCCTTAGTGTAGAGCGCACCGAGTGAGTTCAAGTCTGTCAGTGAGGCATATTCATCCCCGAATCCTATGACCCCCGATGCCGCTCCTACCGGATTGGGCAGGACTTTTCCACCGATTGTGACAATGAGTTCCAAGGATTCGGTCACCATATCAAATCCCCTGATGCAAATACCGGTCCCTCGTCACAGATTCGTTTGTACTCTTGCGGCCCCCCGTTTCCTGCCGCCGCGACGGCGCAGCCTTGGCATGCGCCGACTCCACAGGCCATCATCTCTTCGACCGACACCCAGGAGGGACAGCCGCACTCCGCGGCGAGCCGGTGAACAGCCGCCATCATAGGCGCAGGTCCGCAGCTATAGAAAACCTTATCGGCCATATCCTGTTGGCCTATGCCGTCAATGACAGTGCCGGTGATCCCGGTGCCGCCGTCCTCGGCACAGAGGCGGACTTCGGCATGAGAAGGCCATTCCAGGCGGATGAGCCGCTTAGCCTCCCGGGCGCCGATGACAACCAGGTGAGCGGAGCCTCGGCCGGCCAATACGTTTGAAAGGAAGAAAACAGGGCCGACACCGGCCCCCCCTGCAACCAAAATGGGTTTGACATCAGGTGAAGGCAGAGGGAATCCCCTGCCCAGAGGACCGATCCAGTCCGCATCGTCCTCGGCCTTCAGCTTCGCCATATCTCTTGTTGCCGGTCCAACGATATCGTAGATGAAAGCAAACCATGATTCTGTGACGGCAGAATAGGCGAAGGGCCTACGCAGCAGAGTTAAAGGGTAGCGACAGGGCAGTATGGTGAAAAACTGACCCGGAACAGGGAGTGTTTGCGGAGCATTCCAACTGATGCGCATTTCCATGCTGAACGGGGAAAGCTGAGTGTTTGAGAGTATCCGGCCTACCTGCCGAATACTAGTTCGCTGAATCAGGGGAGTCAATGGTTCCGGGAGCCTTGCCATCAGTCTGGGAACGCAGCCAATGGGTTAAGTTTCGGATGCGGATGGCGGTTTCCTGGGTGATGGCGTGTTCAATGCGGCATGCCTGCTCAACCATCTCGTCGCCATCCAGCCCGAGGGCCTCTTGAAAGAATTCGATGAGTATCTCATGCCGCTTGAAGATGATTTCGGCCGCTTCCGTCCCCCTGGGGGTGAGATTAATGTATGAGGGATGAGTTTTTTTCATACTCCACCAGCCCCCGGGTTTTTAACGCCTTCAGAGCGGCGGTTACCGAGGGCATCTGAACAGACATACGCTCGGCGATTTCCTTCACCCTGGCCACCTTGTTGGCCCTCTCAAGAAGGAGAATGGTCTCCAAGTAGTCTTCCATGCTTGAAGTCAGCTTATCTGGGCTGCTCATGGAGGATGAGTATATCAAATATCCGGTTCATTGGACAATGCCGCAGCACCTCATAGAAATTTCGGTGAAGCCAGGATGTCTGGAGCCGTTCTATGAAGGCTCTTCATGATATCCCGGAAGCGAGGCCCTCTCGAGACGCTTCGCAGAGTGCAGGGCATCTTGTTCTCCATCGTTAGCGGGGGCTCTTCGCAGCCGGCGGCTCCACTGCATCTGCCAGTGAAGCGAGAGAAACCATTTCCGTCCGGGAATGAAACTGATGCCATAGCACACGAGATTCAGCCTCCGCCAATTATGCTTGGGAATGGGTTCTTCTAACCGGCCTTTCACGAGGGTTCCGCCGGTCTCTATGGCGCCGATGGGAATACCTTCTCCCAGGGGGAAGAGCCCGCCTGGAAGCCCCTTTTGAGTCTTCCCGGCTAGGGCCTCCTGCAATGCAGGAAACCAGTCCCCCGCGTACACCGGCCAGAATACCCATCGTCCGTCAGGGGTCAGTTTCAAGGAATTCCCAGGTATGACTGGATGCAGACACAGCGGCAGAAGCCCCTGTACGGGCGGAGACGGGACTGCGGCGAAATACTGAACGGGTATCATGGGTGCAAGCGGAGCCGGGATTTCTCCCGTCATGGCATGGGATTGGCAGAGCCGCCTGGCCGTGCTGTCCACGGCCTGGGGCGGCAATAATCCCACACAGTAGAAACGGTGCAGGGGTGACAGCATTCGGCTAACCATGATACTGTTATACCCTATCAGCAGAGAAGGATGAATCGAAATGAAAGCCATAGTGAGTCAAAATGTCGCATATATCATCGGGAAAGTCAGTACTTGGAGTGGTGTCAGGGCCATCGTCTTGCAGTACTTCGTCGAAAAGGACATATATGATCCCAATTTCTCCATAACCTTGGATGTGTACTATGATGGGGTTATCCCTGACAGCGGGGAGCGCTCCGGCCTGTTTTCTGATGCCCAATTCTTCGAAACCTCCCATCTCAACGACAAAGACCGCTTCATCTTGAAGGAGATGCCGATCCGGATATCCTACAAGGAATGCGGCCAGGTTGATGAGGTGATTTCGGCGCTGAGCGGAGATAAATGGCTCTCAATGGAAAGAGGCACCTACCTCTTCTATCGCATAGCCACAGGAACCGTGGAATGGTCACGGGATGAATGGATTAAGGAGGCGAGAGCCAAGCTCGACAATCTTCCGGATTCTTTTTGGGATTTCTGGATTGATTCATGCCGTCATCGTGTCGATCACTTCCTTGGGGACATGAGAGCGAGCGCCATAAAAGATGATGCGCTCTACTTCCATTTGTCTCTCGGGGATTTTCTAAGAGCAGTCGTCAAATTGCTATTCGCTGTAAATCATGTATTTGAACCGGGCCCCCGCGATTACACCGCCTCTCTGGCGCTGCTCGAAATAATCCCCGAGGGGTTTGAAGCCAGTTGGAAGAGCCTGCTCAGGGAAGATGCCGAACTGCCTCCGGAGAGGAAGAGGGAACTGGCCGAACTGCTCACCCGCAGCCTGCTGGAATTGAATCCTTAGGGCGCCTCTCCCAGGTCTTTGACCCGATATTTCCCGCCGGACTGTGTGTGGTGTTCTGCACGCAGACAGGCCGTTGCGGCGTTGTCAAAATGCTGCCATGAGAGGAATGCCTTTTTCAAAAATTATGCCTCAGGGCGTTATATGCTGGACAGTCATTCTCTCCCGAGTTAGACTGATGTGTATTAATGGGTGCCTCTAGAACCCCCCGCCAGGTTCTTGACTCGAGCTGGCCTGCCTGATTCAGACAGGCCAGAAATCTCTTCGTCAATTTCCTGAAGCTGTTTTTTAGCGGCCCTGACATTAGAAATTTTGAGGCGGAAGATGCGAAAAAGAATAACAGGAATACCATTGGAGGGACTTGTGTCCACCGATAAGAATATGTATGAGCTGACAAACGCAGCCATTCATCGAGCTAGACAGATCACCCTCTCTCAAACGGATGAACCTGAAAAACCGGAAGATAAGGCTGTGTCACAGGCCATCAAAGAACTCGTGATAGGAGATGTTCAATATAGTATCAGGCAGGAATAAGCGCCCTGAGGTTGTACTTTTCTTCGGCCCGACAGGGGTGGGAAAGACCGCTCTTTTAGAAAGACTCTTTGCCGGAATTGCCGAGGTTATCAGTGCCGATGCTCTGCAGATATACAGGGGAATGGATATCGGCACGGCAAAGCCGAGTCCTGAGACACTCGCCCTCATCCCCCATCACCTCATCGATATCAGGGGTGTCGAGGAGTCTTTCAGTGTCGGGGAATTCTGTCATATCGCCGATTATTATATGAGAGATACGTATGAGCGCGGACTGCTGCCTGTGATTTCTGGGGGCACGGCCTATTATATCAAGACCTGGCTGCTGGGCGGTCCGGGCACTCCGCCAGCCGATCCTCTTATACGCAGAAAGATAGAAAGACGGTGGCAGGGGCGGAATGATGCCGAGCTGCACCAGGAACTCCAGCGCATTGACCCCGCAGGCGCCGGAAAAATAGCCGTTGGCGACCGTTACCGAGCACTCCGGGCACTAGAAGTCTTTGAGCAATGCGGCAAACCCCTATCGAGTTTCTCCGTGCCCAATCGGCCTAGGACGGATGTTGAAGTTTTGTCGATAGGATTGAGACGCTCCCGAGAAGATTTGGCTGTGCGCATAGAGAAGCGGGTCGATCACATGGTGAAATCCGGCCTGCAAGAAGAGGTGGAGCGGCTGCGAAAATGCGGCGCGGGACCATCGAGCCCGGGAATGAAAGGCATAGGGTATAAGGAATGGCTGGGAACGCCGGAGAACCCTCTTCCAACGGTTCATGATGTTCGGGAACTCATCATCAGGAATACCAAACGCTACGCCAAGCGCCAGTTGACTTTCTTTGCCTCTCTGCCCAATATCCACTGGATAGACATACATGATGAAAATCAGGCATTTGATGAGATAATGGAAATTGCCTCAGGGTTTGGAAATATGAGGAAGTTCCCTTGACCAAGCCGATGCTGACGGGCATAATCCTTGAGATGAAGAGGAGAACTTCATTATTGCTCCTCTCCAGAACCGGCGGAGGGTGAAAAAATCGCGGCATGTAATTTTGAGATGCCCCTTCGCCCCATAATGACTAGAGATGCCCTGATAGTGTATCAAAAAGAATAGGAGAGCCTGCTGTGCCCTGTGGACGCAAAAGAAAGCGGAAGAAAATCACCACCCATAAACGAAAAAAAAAGCTTAGAAAGAATAGGCATAAGAACAAATAATCGCATATGACATTCGAAGATTTCAATTTCGATGAGTCGATTCAAAAAGGCATAAAAGATGCCGGATTCATTACCCCTACGCCTGTTCAGATTCAATGCTTCAAGCTGCTCATAGAGGAGCATCGGGATGTGTATGCCCAATCTCAAACCGGAACGGGAAAAACGGCGGCATTCCTCCTCGGAATTTTTCAACTCATCGTCTCAGACGAGAAATACAAAGAAGCGAAGGCCCTGATAGTGGTTCCGACCCGGGAACTGGCTGTTCAGATTGAAAATGAAGGTATCCTGCTGGGCAAACACCTCGGCCTGAAAGTAGGTTCAGTATTCGGCGGAGTCGGCTACGGAAGCCAGGAGAAGATGCTGGAGAGAGGTGTGGATATTCTCATTGGCACTCCAGGCCGCCTTATTGACTTCAGCAGGAAGCGCAAGATCAATTTCAAAGATTTTGATTTCATGGTTGTTGATGAGGCCGACCGCCTCTTCGACATGGGATTCATGCCGGACCTGAAAAAAATTTTTGAAGGGATGAAACCCTGTGATGAGCGTCATACGCTCTTGTTCAGCGCGACACTGAATGCCAGAGTGGGGAATTTGGCTTGGGAATACATGAATAACCCTGGAGAAGTCATCATTGAACCGGAGAAGCTTACGGTGGATACGGTTACCCAAGAACTGTACCATGTCGGCAAGGTTGAGAAGATACGCCTTCTTCTGGGATTGTTGAAGAAGGACGATCCGGACAATGCCGTGATATTCACGAATACACGGCATAGCGCGTGGGAAGTCGCCAAACGCCTGGAAATGAACGGCTATAAGGTTAAGGCACTCATGGGCGATCTTCCCCAGGCGAAACGGCTCAAAATTGTCAATGATGTAAAAAAAGGTCATCACAAATATCTTGTCGCCACCGATGTGGCCGCCCGGGGGCTGCACATCGAGGAACTGGAAATGGTGATCAATTATGATGTGCCTCTGGATGCGGAAGGCTATATCCATCGCATAGGGCGAACGGCCAGGGCAGGGAAGAAGGGCAAAACCATCATGATGGCTTGTGAGGAATATGTATATGGCCTAGGACCCATTGAGAAGCTCCTGGGGTACAAATTGCCTGTGTGCTGGGTTGATGAGTCTTTGCTGCTCAAGGATAGGAGTGCCGGAATGCAGTTTTCTTCAGCGGAACGGCATCGGGAAAACAAACCGGAATATATGAAAAACTACAATAAACCGCCTAGACGGCATGGCGCGGCATCCGCTAGGCCGATACTCAATAAACTCAGCAAACGAGTGCAATCCGAGGTGTCTTCTGTTGTCGGCGGAAAACTTGATGAAATTTTTCCTAGTGCTCCCAAGAGACCCGAAAGAAGTCAATCATCGGCGAAACCCAAGCGGCCGGGGAGGCCGAAAACAAGAAATCGGATTGACCGGAGGCGCGAATCAACGAATTCCGATACTGAAGTTCGATACGTTTCCTCGGCATTGAGCATCGAAGAGCGGCTGGAGCTTTATAGAAAGAAGTATGACGACAAATTTCAGTTAAGCGGCGTGCATTCCAAAGATACCAAGGGGGATGCGGCGGCTTCATCCGATTCCGGCAATGCAAATACAAAACATAAGAAGAAAAAAGGCATACTCAAGCGGATTCTGGGTGAATGATCATGATGGCGGTCTGTCGGCCTGTTACGCCCTTGTCTCTTCGGTAGGAATAGAATTCATCACTTGCACAGGCGGTACAGAAACCGCCGCGGCTAATCTGTTTCGCGGGGATACCGATCTTCCGCAGGCCCCTGAGATTCACTTCTTCGATATCCAACCGCCATAATCCACTTCCCTTGTCACGGGTTAAGAACGCATCTCCATCGGCGAACTTCCCCAGAAACTGATGCGCCGTATCATCGCCTATCGTATAACAGCAGGGGCCAATTCCCGGCCCGACGGCCGCAACGAGATCGTCTGGACGGCTGCCGCCTGCCTTCATCTGTTCGACAAGAAGCATGGGAATTCCGGCGAGTGTGCCTCGCCAGCCGGCATGGGCGACTCCGGCAATATGCCGTATCGGATCATAAACCGTGATGGGATGGCAGTCCGCCAGGAACACCCCGGAGACATATCCGGGACGGTCGATAATAACGGCATCACAGGCCCTGTAGGGCGGCTTCTCATCACCAGACTGGCTAACGATTCTCGTTCCATGAACCTGTTCGCACATGGCCCATGGGATGCCGGGGAATCCTAGGAGGCTTGAAATCATGGTTCTATCGTATTGCCGAATATTCCCGCCGTATTTGGTGGTGAGCACGGCGCTGAGACAGTGCCGCCATGGTTCAAAAATTCTCCAGCGGTAGATGATAATTCCGCCCAATTGCTCTTTATACATTTCTTCCATGCTATATACTGATACCGGAGGTGCTTATGGCACAAGTAAGAACAGCCGTTTTTTTAGCCGATGGTTTCGAAGAAGTCGAGGCAGTTACCCCGATCGATTATCTTCGCCGGGCCGATATCGAGGTCATTATCGCGGGAGTCGGATCGTCGGCGCCGACCGGATCGAAGGGTGTCAGGATTAACGCCGATGTGGAGATAGATGAATTAAGCGGTGAATTGGATGCGGTGATTCTTCCCGGGGGTATGCCGGGAGCAACGAATCTTGCTTCTTCCGCCCCCGTCGAAAGACTGTGTGCAGAGATGCTGAAGAGCGGGAAGCTAGTGGCGGCCATCTGTGCGGCTCCAGCCGTGGCCTTGAATCGGTTTGGGCTTCTCGAGCAACGGAAATTTACCTGTTATCCGGGTTATGAGAAGCAGGTGATGGCCGGAAGATTCCTTCCCGAACGTGTCATTGTCGATGGAAATCTCATTACGAGCCGAGGGCCGGGAACCGCCGGCGAGTTCGCCGTCGAGATAATCCGCTATCTTACCAATGATCAGATCACGAGAAACATTGCCAAGGCGACTCTGTTGGAAGGCTAGTATGCCGTAAATTCAAAAATCAGTATTTGCGCACACCCCTTCGGGGCGGGCTTTCCACTCCAATGCCTTAATCCGACAGCCTGCCCCCCGCTCAATCGCCGGGAGAGAGGGAGAATGGAGAAGGGGAGAGGGGGCAGATCTTAACTGCTCCATGGCCTCTAAGAGGCATCAATCCCACTGAAACAAGGCCCCTGCAATTCCTAAAAACAACAGTGTCATGCCGCCAAGTACCAGAATATTCGGCATGATGGTTATTAAACCGGCTCCTTCGAGCATGATGCCCCGAGAAGCTTCGATGTAATGTGTCAGAGGGATGATACGGGATATCTGACGCATTATCCGAGGTGTCCCCTCTAAGGAGAAGAACACGCCTGAGAGTATGATCATGGGGAATATCGCCAAATTCATGACACCGCTCGAGAGTTCCTCGCTCTTGAATCTAGCGGCGAAAATCAGCCCTAACGAGATCATACAGAGGATGGCCATCGCTGTGATGAGAATGAGATTCAGGTATGAGCCCAGCATCATGAATTTCAAGAATAAATTCGTACCGCTATACACCAGCATGGAGGTTAGCAGCACGATGATGAACCGGGACACCATCTGGGCGGTTATGAAACTGAGCGGAGTAACAGGGGTGGCTTTCAGCCTCTTCAACACGCCGTTCTTGCGGTAGCGGACGATGACAAACCCAACCCCGAATAGGCAGGAGAACAACATGTTCATGCCGATCACCCCGGGAACCAGCCAGTCGACATAACGAATGGCCTTGCCTGAAACTTCTTTCTCACTCAAGCCCAAAGAGGAATCTTGATTGGATGATTGAATCAGTTGCCCTAGCACCTCCGCCTTGGATGATTCTTTATTAAGGAAGTATTCATCTTCATCAAAATCAATCAGCATATCGATTTGATGGAACCGTAACCGGTCCAGAATCTTTTCCTTAGGCAGCGCATTCTCCTCCAGGGTGTAATCGATATAATTGATGGACATCATCTGAAGAAATGGCAGGTTCTCCTTGGCAGGGATACGGCCGATCAAGCCCACCTTGAACAGTTCATCCTGATCTCCTGAAAATGCGAACGAGAAACCCACGATCAGTATCACGGGAAATATCAGATTCCAAAAAAAAGTTCCCTTATCGCGAATAAATTCCATGTTTCTGGCCTTCACCATGGCTGTAAATTTCTTCATATCAGTTTCCTTATGCCCTCAGGGATGACCCGGTGAGTTTTATAAATAAGTCTTCAAGGTTGGGTTTGTGAATGGAAAGACCATCGGTTTGGTATCCGCCCGAGATGAGTTCTTTCAAGGTTTTCTCGAGATTATTGGTTTGTATCTCAATACTGTCGCCGGCGACAAGGCATTCACCGAGACTGGAGCAATCCCTTCCTTCTCTGGGAAGCCTGACCAATACTCCGTCGAAATGCTTGTCAATCAGCTTCTTCGGTGTATCACTTTCGAGTATTTTCCCCTGATCCATGATGGCGATCTTGTCGCAGAGAATCTCGGCTTCTTCCATGTAATGGGTTGTCAAGAGGATCGTGGCCTTCTCGGCTTTGATTCCATTGATAAGCTGCCAGAAATTCCGTCTTGCTGACGGATCAAGTCCCGTTGTCGGCTCATCGAGGAAAATAATCTCCGGGTGGGGAATGATGGCCAACCCGAGAAGCATCCTTTGCCGCTGGCCGCCAGAAAGCTTGCGATTATCCCTTGTAAGGATATCGGACAAGGAGCAAAGTTCGACTATTTCTTCCAAGGCTCGCGGATGAGGATAAAACGAGGAGAAAAGCTCCAATGTCTCCTTCACGGTTATGAATTCCGGCAAAGCGGTGGACTGAAACTGAATGCCGACCTTCTTCTTGAACTGCTTATCTACCGGCTTTTCCCGGAAGAGAACGCTCCCTTTATCGGGTTTCAGTATCCCCTCCATCATCTCGATGGTTGTTGTTTTACCCGCGCCGTTTGGCCCGAGAAGGCCAAAACAGCTCCCTTCTTCAATCTCGATGTCAATGCCGTCGACGGCCGTTACCTGGCCGTATGATTTGTGTAACTGTCTGACTTCCATTATCTTCGACATAGAGAGAATATAATAATGACTATATACAGAGTATAGGTTTTTTGTGATATAATGAAATATTCAAGCTCTTGAGAGCCGATGGGACGAGACAATGACAACCATGAGCCATTCAGACTGGAGATGCTGTTGAGAGTAAGATGAAAGACAATGAGTGGTGAGTTCAAACCTGTCCCAGAGTTGGCTTCATGTGTGTTTCGGGAGAGTGGCTCCCGATAGATTAGTATCTTAAAAGGAGGATTCATGCCCAAGTATCTATGTTTACAAAGGAGTCTGCCAAATAATGCAGCCGATGGCCCGACCCCTGAACAAATGCAGGAAATGTATGCCGAGTTCGGCGCATGGCAACAGAAATTCAAGGATAAGCTTACCGACATGGGCGGAAAACTCGGTGCCGGAAGGTTTGTAAATGCAGAAGGCATTTCATTAGACTCATTCATCAAGGTTCATGAATTGGCGGGCGGATACATGATAGTAACCGCCGAGAATATGGATGATGCCGTTCAGGTCGCTCGGGAGTGTCCTGGACTGGCGGGCCCCGGTTCGGCCTGTGAGGTAATCGAAATACATAGCCCCTGATCCTTCCTGTGAAACAGCGGCGGATGAAATCGAGGGAATTGCATAAGCAGATTATTTAGGGCACCTTCAATAACATGAAAGCGCAAGGGATTGAAACGGAAATGCCGCTGGCAGCTCCGGCGATTGGCAATGAGCCGGAAACAGGCTGCCAGAGCAAGGCATTGCAGTGAAAAGCCCGACCCGAAGGGTTGCGCCCAGACCTTGATTTTTGAATTGACGAAACACGAGGGCCAGCCTCGGAATGGCTATAGATGTGCTGTCAAAGCTCAGGCAGTGCAGATTACGGGGTTTTGTATTCGATTCTCATGCTTCCAGGGACATATCCCAGAGTTTCTCTAAAGATTGAGGAAACACCCTCGGCAACTTGGCAGAGGCTGACTCGCCGGTTCAGCAACTGTTCCAATGAAGTGACTCCTCGCTCGGGGTCCCGTATTCCACATGGTATAATCCAGTCAAAATGCCCTAAGTTCGTATTCACGTTTAAGGCAAAGCCGTGCATGGTAACCCTGCGGCGCAGGGAAATACCGATAGCCGCTATCTTGTTCATGCCCACCCACACACCGGTGTGGTGAGCATCATGCCTTGCCGTGATGGCATGGCAGGTTTCTAGGTAGGAGATGAGGGTTTCCTCGATCTTACCAACAAAAGTCCTCACCTGAAAGCCGAAATTGGCTATGTCGATGAAGAGATAACCCACCAGTTGACCCGGCCCATGGTAAGTTGCTTCTCCTCCCCGTTCGGTTTGTATCACCTCAATACCGGCTTCTTCAGGGTTGATGAGAATGTTCTCCGCCTGATTAAACCGTATGCCGGTGGTAATAACCGGCGGGTGTTCCAAGAGCCAGAGTGTATCGGGGATTTCGCCGGCAACCCGCCTGGAATGGATATCCCTCTGCCGATTATACGCCTGGGTAAAAGGTTGGGGGTCTACTGTGTGAAACGCATCCAGTTTCATTTCAAGGGTATGGGCATCCATCGATTATCCAGCAGTGCCCAGGTTTGCCTGAAGCCGATTTCCTGCAGGAGCTTCCATGATTCTTCATAGCGGCAGTCAATATCCTGTGGGCGGTGGGCATCGGCATTTATCAACACCGGTATGTCTCGCTTGAGGACTTCGGCCAAAATCCAGGGAGAGGGGTATACTTCGTCCAATGTGTTCCGGGCAATGGCGCCGGAATTTACCTCAACCATGATTCGACGGCCCGCTATGACATCCAGGCTGCGGAGTACCAGTTCACGGTACCAGGATGCGGATTCGGAGAACAGTTCGTTATTGCGATTCCATTTCTTTATCAAATCGAAATGCCCCAGGATGTCGAAGCCTCCGAGACGGGCCAGCTCGACGATACGGGTGTAATAGGCCTCGCAGAGGGCCTGAACTGAGCCGCCGTGCCGAGTGTCGATGAGCCAATGAAGATCGTCCAGGGGACCATCGACACAGCGGTATTGTGGATTCTGTTCCAATCCAGCGGTGGTATGAACCGACCCAATCACGTAATCCAGATTGAGATTGACCCATCGGCCATCCTTCGGGGCCTGGAATCCCCGGATATAGTCGATTTCCAAGGCTTTATAAATTTGCAGACGGGATTGCCATTTATGCTTCATCCTATCCAGTTCCAGCAGATAGAAAGAAAGGTTTTCCTCGCTGAGCGTCCAGTCGTTCTCCATTGGCAGGGGAGCATGAGAAGAGAAACCAAGGGCTGCTAATCCTTTTTCTACAGCGCTAACGATGTAGGCTTCAATATCTTCCTTGCCGTCGCAGAGGCTGTTATGCGTGTGATAGTTGGTCTTGATCATGGTTAATCAACTTTAACCGTGTACATACAGACGAATCAAGGGAAACCTGCCGTGATTAGGGGGTCGTCAGTTATCTAAGGAAATGCTAGCCTTCTATTATGGAAACTCCATTTGCTCCCACCATTCATTCCCTATCAGATACTTGGCTGCAGATAAGAGCGAAGCCTTACCTCTATCTTTTATTGTGGCTCCTTCTGTCCCTGGCCCCAGTAGTCTTAGTCACCCAATTACTGTCACGGCCTATTGAGGCGGCTTTAACGGATTTTTTTAATAGCATTTCCGGTTCACAAGCCGGTGAACCATTGGATTTTCCGCCTGGATTGATGGAGTCTTTCCTGAAGCTTATAGGACTTTACTGCATTGTTTTAGGAATCAACACACTGATCAATGTCTACTATGGCGCCGTACTTTCACAGACCATCAGTCGATTCAGACGGCAAGAATTGCCGGTCTTCCGCGAAGTGTTGTCAGATGGGGCATCTCAATATATAGGTTTCCTTAAGTCCGTTCTTTACACCGCCTGGCTAATATTTTGGAAACCAACTGCCGCAATACTCATCGGAAATCTCCTTACTGGACTTCTCAGGCAGGAAATATGGTCTTCAGCGGGGATTTTAGTTGGGATTTTTCTCGTCTTCACAAACACATACCGCTATGGCCTGAGCCCCTTCATTCATTTGAGCTTAGGACTTAGCGGCAAAGAAGCAAGTCTATTATGCCGTGCATTCTACAATGAAGATCGAAGGATTGTATCCTCATTGTTCCTGTTGCTCCTACTCTTGCCGATCCTCGTATTCTTGCTGCTATTCTCCCTCTTCATGAGAGCGGGAATTTATCTTGGCATCGGAGGAGTCCTTCTTTGGATTATCCAAAGCCTCTATCAGTTTGCGGCAATAATGACTATGATCAACTTTGCGATGAATTCGTTTTCTACCAAATAACCTGATTCGGAAATTCTTCTACATTGTCGGTCGTAATAGTTGAACCATCAGGTTCAATGCAAATTATCATTTGATATGGTGAAAGAAAGAAAGACTTCGCTCCTTTGTTCTCCATCTCAATGCTTACCGATCCGCCCACTGCCGAAGCATGGTAAACCCTGAATACTTTTTTAGGATTGGAAATATTGCTTATGGTAAGTCTTGCATTAAAAAAACCATTGACAGATTTCTGTACGCTATTGAGAACTGTTATCTCAGGGAATATGGTTTGCTCTCCTACATCAAACCTCAATATGGTTTGAGCCACTTTCTGAGGAATCACCAGATAGCCCTTGCCCGGAATGAAGCTTTTCAACGTCTGCCCATTTTCGCTGTGCATAAACAGAGGAACACCGTATTCTTCCTTATTCCCGATAATCCAAGTTTTTTTCCCATAAATCATTATTGTTGGATCTTCGACTATTTCCCTCACGAATCCATCACTGCTATAGATGTATTGGCCACTCCGGAGGCTTGGGGTAGGCATGTCAATATTATCTGTGTTCAACATTGTTTTGAGTTTTTCGTAGAATTTCTTGTTCGGCCCGAATTCATCCACGGGGCGTGCGTTGGAAATCACGCCGCCTCTCACAACGAGTTTATCCTTCTCAATTATGAAAGTCATCTTCGGCCATTCCCCGCTATCTGTTCCGCTGGGCAGGAATGATGCAATAGATTGAGAGTCCTCATTGGTAGTGATATCCAATAAATATAATTGCTCTCCAGGCCTGATATACGCAATATCCCCGGATATTGATCGTGGCTGTGCCCTCAACTCGGAGGTGTTCCCACTGCTTCCGTTAGTTGTACATGAAGAAATTGCAATAAACCCCGAAAGAAGCAGAGCATATAAAGCCCATTTGTTTTCTGTTTTCGGTGCTATACCATAAACGCTATATGTGATGTTCATTATAAAAACAAACCCTCCATGGGTATAATATACAGGGTATGGCCGAGATTGTCAATTACTGGGCAGTGCCAGCCATCTTGCCTGCATTCCAAACCAAAATTCTTTTAGTACCTCCATGCTTTCTCGCCATATATGAAGCTGCTCATAAACATATCACCCGGAGGTATTCATGAAGCTTGATTGTCTGAATACTGGTTAACAAATTAATTGTGATAAGAATCATTTTTTTCCATCTGAGAAAAAGGATGTGCGGCTTCCTAAGAAGCGCCGCAGCACTCTCATTTTCGTAAAAACTCGGGAACGTTTAGCTATTGGGAACATAAGAAACACTTCAGTTAAAACTAACCCCGCCCAGCATCTTCGAATCAGAAGAAAGCCAGAACCTCAGAATTGACATTTGCAGGCAGTGCTTTGCGATCTTGCTTACAGCACCGCTTCGCTCATTGAGATAAGCTTCATTCTACCGGCGGTCGGACTCGAACCGACACGTTCTTACGAACAATAGATTTTGAGTCTATCGTGTCTACCAATTTCACCACGCCGGCAAGTTGAATAGTGTTCTGTATTTAACATAATTATAAATGACAACAGGCGCAAGGGATTGCAGCGGAAATGCCGCTGGCTGCCAGATTAAGGCATTGGAGCGGAAAGCCCGACCCGGGGGGGCGCCCAGATAATGATTTTCGTAATTCACAGCCCACTAATATGATAAGTGTAGTGCGGAAGTGAAGCCCTGTCAATGCTCCGCTGCCCCCTTTGGGCCGATCTCTCAGGATTGGCGATGGAAGACCTTGATGAGACGGCTTCCTAGGGTGACAGGAAGCACTTCGCTGTGCGAGTTTGGGCATCATGGAACAGGATGCATTCGGACAAGGCGGGAAACACTTCAAAACTGTTGCTTCTTCCAAATAACTGACTATATTATTATCCAGTACTATTAAGGAAGTACTATGAAAAAGTATTTTCTATTGAAAACAGTGCTGACAGGTTTGGCATCAGTACTGTTCTTGGGTTCCTGCACAGCCAATACCATTACCTGAACGCCCAAGGGCGGCTCATCGGCACTCCTGGGGTTAAGGTCTGAAGAGCAGTCGAAATTGTATCTGGCAGTGCAGAGTGTTGATGGCAGTTATCAGGCAAATCCCTGGACATTCTACATCCCCTCAAGCCGCAAGGGCACTAAGCCAAGACTTCTTGGAACCGGCAAAGACGCTAATACGGTGGAGATAGATGCCTCAACGGAGTTTGAATTTGAACTAGGTATATCCGAGCCTAAAGGGATTCTTCAAAAGGGCGAAGAATGGCACAAGGACCGCTTGAAGATAACAATCAAGGCATTGGAGCCAGACGGGAATTATGCATCGGTCCTTAACATGCCTCAGATGAAACTAGCAGGCCAGAAGAAGAATAGTGTGCCAATGGGATATATTCTGCTAAGAAAAGGACTTAAACCTATCCAGAAATGGGAAATTACCGGAGTGCCGGTTCCTAATGGCACGGGGTTATTGAAAAAGGTTACAGATTATATGATTGAAGGGCACCTCTAAAAAAACCCATTTAGTTCTTGACTCGATCTTTTCCGCCGCTACTGCGTTGTCAAAATACTCACGTAGCTTAAGCTACGCTTGAGCTTTTGCCGCCTTGTATCGACAAAAAATTTCTTCGTCAATTTCCTGAAGCTGTTTTTTAGAGGTGCCCTGAAGAAATCGACGCTAGTTTGATTTAGGAACACAGTGGACTGTTGCCATAGGGACATTGGGGCAAGTCTCATAGATTCCCGCTCAATGCCCTTGGCTGAATGCCTGTTTCTTCCTGCTGTAGAAACATCAACACATCCAAGTCCTCATCGGTTCATTTTTTCTAAGTGGAAAGGCCCTTTTTCAGAGCCTAATACACCTCAACGCCCAGGATACCGAGACTTTTCTCTCCGATAAGAAAAATATCGTCGCCCTTCGTTTCCATAGCCCAAATCCCTGCCGGCAAGCTGCCCTCAAACAGGGTGAGATCATGGTGAGTGAAAAGCTTCAAAACACCGCCATCAATCGCCATTCCATATATGGCCATGGTTCCCGTGTCTCCGACAACAGACCAATCACGAGAAACACCGGCAGCCTCCAGCCTGCGGATTTCATCTTTGCCGACACTGGCCAGGATAACATGGTCATCAGACTCATAGGCAGCTAAGGCATCGTCGTATACAAAATCCACCTTCACATATCGGCGAATTTCTCTTTCAGTCTCATAACTATTGATTAGAGTGAACCCATTCCTACTCTCGCTGAGCAGGATGAAGCGCTGCGGCTCCAGGCCGGCGACGAGGGCCAGCCTTTTCCCATCGGAAGACAGCGCCCCGCCATAGATGGCTTCAACTCGGCTTCTCTCCGGTCGGTATTCTAGAGAAACATCACCGGAATCCTCAACGATCAGGCACCGGCCATCCAATAAACCGACTAGGCTTCGTTCGCCTCGGGCATCGAGCACCGTGAGAATGGACAAGAACTCCCGCCGCCAGAGTACGGCGCCGTTTGCTGGATCGATTTTATGCAGAACCCCGTTGGCATCATTGTATAAAAAGAGATGGTCATTTCGTGCGTAGGGTTTTGCCATGATAGGAATTCTAGACCTCAAACGACCGTCGGGTTCATGAATTTCCACACCAAGGCCAACAACGGCAGCCCACCAGTCACGGCCCACGGCCACGGACTGGCCTTCCTGGTAATGCACAGGGCGGCTATCCTCGTCGAGGAAAAGAACACGATTCGCGGCCTGTATGCCCATCACAGGAGGGCCGCCGCCTACACCGGATATGCGACTCCCGAATTCCACAACGGCCTTGGGACGGAGAATCAACTCCCTGCCGCTTATCCTGGGGAAGAGGAAGAAATTGACGAGGAGAAGTACAGCACTAAAAAATACAATACCTCTTATCTTCATAGAGAATCCGAAGCCAAATACTCGGTCATGTTTTTCTGATATTTCTTGAGCCTGTCCCTACTTCTCTCCCAGCTTCCGGGTGGTCACATCAAAGATAACCGCTAGGGAAAGCACCGCTCCACGCACGATGTACTGTGATGAGATGTCTATGCCCATAAGATTCATTCCGCTTGTGAGAGAGGTATAAACGATGGCGCCTATCAGTGAATTCACCACATTGCCGACCCCTCCCGCAGCCGATACGCCGCCGATGTATGCGGCGGCAATCGCATCAAGCTCCAGCAATGTGCCGGCTGTGGTGGTCGCGGACTGCAGCCGGGAAGCGAACAGCATACCGGACAGGGCCGAGAGCATACCCATAGAACCGAAGACCGCAAAGGTTATACGCTTCACGCTGATTCCACTCAATTCAGCCGCTTCAGGATTGCCGCCTACCGCGTAAATATGCCTTCCAAGGATGGTTTTGTTTGTGACGAAGCTGTAGATACTCACCACGATCATGACGATTACCAAGGTCCAAGAGAGACCATTATAGCCAGCGAGTATCCACGTTACCAAGGAGATGAGAACCGATACGAAGGCAATCTGAATAATGAATAGATCAGCAGGCAGCACATCGAAATTGTAGGCAAGCTTGTTGCGCCGGGAAATGACAGATTTTGTGACGAACCATACCACAGCCAATAGCCCGATAAACAGGGTGAGTTTATGCATCTGAGGCAAAAACCCCTCGGATGCGAAGATATCTGGTATGTAACCGTTTCCTATGGCGTTGAAGATATCGTTATTAATGACAATGGTGCCAGTATCGAGAGTAACCAGGAGGAGCAGCCCCCTGTATATGAGCCATCCCGCTAGCGAGGCGACGAAGGCCGGTATGCCGAGCTGGGCCACAGGGTACGCCGTAACAAGGCCCGCAATTGCGCCAAAAGCAAGCACCAGAGGGATAACAAGGAAGACCGGCATCTTCCAAAATACCAGGGCAATGGCCACGACTGCGCCGAGAAACCCGGAAAGAAATCCGACCGAGAGATCGATGTGCCTAATGACGATGATGAGCGTCATTCCCACTGCGATAATGGCCAGATAACCGGTTTGGTTCAACAGGTTGCTGATGTTCCTAGGCGAGATAAACAAGCCGTTGGTGGTAATCGAGAAGATCGTAATAATGATGAATAAGGCGATATACATCCCATAATCACGAATGTGTTTCCTTAATTCCGCCCGTAGATCGCTGATTTTCATGTTATTCTCCCTTAACTGGTTGCCAGTTCCATAATACGTTCCTGCGTGGATTCGGCGATGGATAATTCGCCTGTAATTCGCCCGCCGGAAACCACATAAATTCTGTCACTCATGCCGAGAACCTCTGGAAGCTCGGAGGAAATCATGACGATACCCAACCCCTGTTCGACCAGACGGTTCATGATGGTGTAAATTTCGTATTTCGCCCCGACATCAATTCCCCGTGTCGGTTCATCCAATATGAGGATTCGAGGTTTGGCGAACAGCCATTTCGCGACAGAAACCTTCTGCTGATTCCCCCCGCTCAACTTCACGACAAGCTGTTCCACCGAAGGCGTTTTTATGCTGAGTTTGTCCTTGAAATCCCGCGCATACTGAATCTCGACATTGTCATCCACAATGAATCGATTAGCAATATCCCTGAGATTAGCCATGGTGATATTGCGTTTGACATCCTGAATGAGCACCAGACCGTTTTTCTTACGGTCTTCCGACACATAGGCGATGCCCTCGGCGATGGCCTGTTCTGGGTGGGATATTGTCTTGGGCTTCCCTTCAATCATGAGATGCCCCGAAAGCCGGTATCCATCAGGGTTGCCAAAGATGCTGCGGGCCAGTTCAGTACGGCCCGAACCCATGAGCCCCGCAAATCCGACAATTTCTCCTTTGCGAACCTTGAAGTCAACCTTGGACAGCACACTTCTTCCCGAATGAGGCTGTGCGGCCGACCAATCTCTCACTTCAAACAACACCGTATCGGGAATGATGTGTTTCCGTTTGGGAAATACATTATTGATTTCTCTGCCAACCATGTGCTTGATGAGCACCCCTTCTGTCACATCAGCTATTCCAAGCGTGCAGATCGTCTTTCCATCTCTGAGCACAGTAACGGAGTCGGCGATGCGTATGACTTCCTTCAGCTTATGGGAAATCATGACAGAAGTGACCCCATGCTGCTTGAGGTCCTGAATGAGCCCCAATAGATTGTCGCAGTCCGATTCATTTAAGGCCGCCGTCGGCTCGTCGAGTATGAGAAGCTTAACGTCCCGACTGAGAGCCTTGGCTATCTCGACAAGCTGCTGCTTGCCGACACCGAGTTCCTTGACCTTGACCTCAGGGTTGATATCCAGTCCCACCTTGCGCAACATATCGTTAGCCTGCTTGATGGTTTCATTCCAGTCTACGAGACCATGTTCTCCGAGTTCATGCCCCAAGAATATATTCTCATAGACCGTCATCTCAGGAACCAATGCAAGCTCCTGGTAGATGATGGCAATACCTGCTTCTTCGCTGTCGGAGATGTATTTGAATCGTTGAGACTTCCCGTCGAAGACAATCTCTCCCTCATAAGTTCCAAAAGGGTAGACACCGCTAAGCACCTTCATGAGTGTTGACTTACCGGCCCCGTTTTCACCGACTAGGCAGTGGATTTCACCCTCAGCGACATCAAAAGTGACCTGATCGAGTGCCTTTACCCCGGGGAAGGTTTTAGTAATCTGCTTCATTTCCAGAATTTTCTTCATATCTTCCACACCTCCGCAGGATGGAGTAGAAGCGGGGACGGAAACAATTCCCGTCTCCCGCTAAGCTACTTTCTAGATTTTACTTATGGCACCTTATTCTTACAGACCTGTGAATTCCGAAGCCGTGTAATAACCGCTATCGATCAGCACAGATTTCACATTGTTCTTGGTAACAGTAATAACCTCAGACTGGATAGCGGGAACATCCTTGGCTCCGTTATCATAGGCACCGGTAGCGGATGGCATATTCCCATTAAGAAGGGCAATGGCTGCCTTGATTGCATCGGAAACAAGCATACGGACATCCTTGAACACCGTCATCGACTGCTTACCATCTATGATGTACTGAATCGAAGCCTTTTCGGCATCCTGTCCGGTGATGTAATACTGGCTGACATCAGGATCGGCGGCGAACGCATCGGCGATGGCTCGAGCCGTACCGTCATTCGGAGCGGCGATGAACACTTCACCTTTCGCAGCAGCGGAAGCGGCCGTAAGATTTGATTCGGCGAGGTTCTTGGCTACATTGAAATCCCAGTTGGTGGTAACCTGGCCGATGATTTTAGCCTGTTCGGCGCGGGAAAGAGCCATTTTACCTTTCAAGGCGATAGCTTCACTCGAATTCTGCACAGTGAAAGTGCCATCGGCAATTTTAGGCTGCAGCTTGTTCCATGCCCCCTGGAAGAAGAGGAAGGCATTGTTATCGGATGCAGCACCGGCATAGAGGTAGAGATTGTTGCCGCTGCCGCTGGCATTGTCCACCAGATACTGTCCAAACGCCTCGCCAACAGCTACGCTGTCGAAGGTGACATAGTAGTCTACCGCAGATGTATCCCGGATCAGACGATCATAGGAAATGACGGAAACGTCTGCGGCGGCGGCGGCTTCGGCCGCAGCGCCGGCAGCAGAACCATCATGGGGGCAAAGGATGATGACCTTTACACCCTTGGAAATGAGTGTCTCCACATTTGCCTTCTCACGAGCGGGATCGCCTTGGCTGAAGAGAATCTCGACGCTGTATCCAGCTTGCTCAAGGGCGTTTCCGAACCTCTGCTCATCCTGTATCCAACGCGGCTCATCCTTCGTCGGGAGAACGACACCTACGGCCGGACCTTCATCCTCTATGGCCGTGGCCGCGACACTGCCGCCCTCATCCTTCTTTTTGCAACTGGCGAACATAGTCATGCTCAGGGCAATGCTCAGCGCCACTAAAACTAGTAAAAATTGCTTCATAAAAGCCTCCTTATTTATGAAGCATTCAAGCAATTACCATGCCAATATTGGCATGATAGCAATCCGTAAAACAATCCTCGCTATCACAAAGAATTAACTTCTCGCCACCCGAATCAGATCACGGCTTCATGTGCACGGCATTGCACGTTCACGGGGTCGTTTGTAGCGAATCATGCACATCCTCTTGACTATGACGGCAGTAAACCCATAAGCTGATGCAATGAAAGCGAGAATACTCATTGTCGACGATGAACGGGAATTTGTCGTTTCATTGGCTGAATACCTAAGAAGCTTTCAGTTTCAAGTCTCAGTACTCAGCGAGCCTGAACGGTGTAATACAGTATTAGGCCAGGCCGAATACGACCTTATTCTTCTCGACATACGCATGTCCGGCGTAACAGGCTTTGAGCTGCTTTCGATGATACAGAAGACTAATAGGCATACGCCTGTCATCATGATTTCGGGTCATGCGTCGGTAGAAAACATCGTGAAGGCCATGCGTTTTGGTGCGGTAAATTTCTATAAGAAGCCGATTCAGCTCAAGGAATTGGTGTCAGAGATTGAACGCATCACCTCATTCAGGCACGGGCAGGCGAAGCATATAGGTTCTGCAAGACTCATCACTCATAACCCTCAAATGATAGAGATGATGCGCATGGTGGAGAAGAGCGCCCAAACCAGCGCCCCCGTCCTCATCATCGGAGAAAGCGGCACGGGAAAGGAACTCGTAGCCAACAGCCTCCATAACCTGAGTCAACGGAAAGGGTCTTTCATAAAACTGAACTGTGCCGCCATTCCAGATACCCTGCTCGAAAGCGAACTCTTCGGCTATGAGGCGGGTGCGTTCACCGACGCGAAACGGCGCAAGATGGGAAAATTCGAGGCGGCTCATGGCGGGACACTGTTCTTCGATGAAATCGGAGAGCTAAGTGCGGCGATTCAAGCCAAGCTGCTGCGGGTTATTCAGGACGGGCAGTTTGAACGCCTCGGCGCACACACACATTCATATGCGGATGTAAGAATCCTCAGTGCGACCAATAAGAACCTTCAAAATGATGTAGAAAACGGCCTGTTCAGGGAAGACCTCTATTATCGCCTGGCGGTAATAACCATTGAACTCGTCCCCCTGCGAGATCGCAGGGAAGATATACTGCCCCTCGCCGAACACTTCCTTCGCCATTACGCCACGGCCCACCGGCGGGAAATCACCGGCCTGGATGAAGCCGTGAAGAATGCGTTTCTCAACCATCGCTGGGTGGGCAATGTACGGGAACTTAAAAACATCGTTGAACGCGCTGTCATTTTCTGCGAAGGCCATATCATCCGTCTTGAACACCTCCCGATGCAATACAGGAATCCTATTAAAACTGTCGCCGGCAGCCTCGCCTCGGCATACGAGAACCTCTCCAGGGAGATCATCATCAAAACACTGCTGAAGACCGGCGGCAGGAAGCAGGAAGCGGCGAGAATACTCAATGTTCACCGTAAAACACTCTATAATCGCATGAAAAAACTCGGTATAGAAGTGTAGCGAAACCGATGCCTGAACTGATCCGCATGGGCGGCATACACCTTGTATATGGCAGCACACCCGTACTCTGCGGGGCCGATTTCCAACTCAATTCCGGTGAAATACACGCCCTGATAGGAGAACGCCGCTGCGGTAAATCAAGCCTCATGCGAATACTTGCCGGAGAGATACAGCCGCAAAAAGGAACAATCATGCTAGAGGGCAAGGCTGTAAACTTCTCACATCCTCACGGCGCCGTTAATGCGGGCATAGGCATGGTTCATCAGAATCTTCAAATACTGCCCAACCTCAATGCGGTGGAAAACATCTTCACCCGCACCCTGCCAAAAATCTGGGGCACCTTTCACAAATATGCCCGCTTCGTGCAGGATGCGAGAACCATCCTTGCCCGCATAGGCCAGGGAGGCATCAATCTCGCCGCCGCCGTCGGAACCCTGCCCATCGCCCAGCAGCAGGCGGTGGAAATAGCCCGAATCATCGCCTTAAATCCACGCGTCGTCATTCTGGACCAAATCGCCGAGAGACTGAACGAGACAGAGATGGAACGACTCATCCGGCTAATGCAGGAATTCCGTAACGAAGGGAGGGGCATCATCTACATAACCGAAAATGTCAATGAGGTGTTTGAGGTGGCTGACAGGGTAACCGTTCTTGAAGACGGATACCGGAAAAGCACCGAAGACGTTGCAGACCTCGACCGCCTCAAGCTGGTACGCATGGCCTTCAACCTCGCCCTGGATCAACAAAAAAGCGTCGCGCCTGTCATGCTCCGGCAGTTCAACGAGTCGGTTATCCGCGACTTGCCGGTAGGAGTTCTCATCTTCGACCAGAAGGACAGACTGTTCCATGCAAACGAAGAAGCCGAACGGCTCTGTGGGCGCACCCAGCTCGAATTGTCGGGGCTAAGCCTGGAGTCCATCCTCGATGTGAATGTGGGCAGTCATGCGGCGGATATACTCAACGCCATCGACCAGAGCATCAAACGTGTCTGGGAGGGAGTCAGATTCGGGTCAGAGGAATTCACCCGCATACAAACCGACATCATACAGGATGAAAACTTTGCGGTGCTCGGCCGAGTTCTGCTCGTGCAGGATGCCACACTCGATCAAACAATGGCGGAATACCTCACCAAGGCCGAGAAGCTGGAATCAACCGCTGCGATTGCCGCCGGTGTGGCCCATGAGGTGAACAACCCTCTCGCCACCATACGGAACTACGTTGAAATTCTGCGGATGAAGAACACCGATGCAGACATGGGTGATAAATTGAGCCGCATAAGCACCGAACTCGACCGCATCGTAGAGATCATCAGCAGCCTTCTCAGCTTTTCCAAGATCCGCAAGGAGAACCGTGAACTCGTGAATCTCCAAGAACTCCTTCGGGAAACCGAGACTCTTCTGAGGCACCGGTTCAGGGCAAAAAACATCTCCGTGAAACTCGATAATCCGGCTGCTCCCATCATTGTCAAGGCCGATGAAAACCGTCTGAAGCAGGTGCTGGTGAACATTCTGGTCAACAGCATTGAAGCCACTCTGGAAGGCGGTTCCGTCCTGATAGCCCTCCAGCCGAACCCTCAGGAAGAGACAATCAGCATCTCCATCAGGGACAATGGCTCAGGAATACCGCAACATACAGTCGGGCAGATATTTCAGCCCTTCTTCAGCACCAAGGCATCGCGCACCAACACCGGTCTTGGCCTTTCTATCTGCAGACACATCGTTGAGGCGCATGGCGGAACGATGAAGGTTGACAGCGCCGTCGGCGAATACACAGACATGCAGGTGATACTTCCCATGGTAAAATGAGAACTAAGAGGATATACCGGCGAGGACTCCGGCGCCATAGAGCACGGCATCATCCCAAAGCCTAGCCCGGCGCACCGGCGTCTGAGCCAGAAGGGGTATTTTCACCCAGGACCGTATCCTGTGGCACACCGGCTCTACATACCAGCGCACATCGCCGCACAGACCGCCGCCCAGAACCACCGCATCAGGGGCGGCAATCTCGATCACGGCTACCAGCATGGCGGCTATGGCATCACGGCCTTCTTCAAGAGTCTCCACGGCCACCGCATCGCCATCCAGCGCCGCCCTCAAAAGGCCCTTCATGTCGAGATTCTCTTCGCCCAGTGCCGATTCCCTGCCGGAGGCGAGCCGCTGCCTTGCCCTGCGCAGCAAACCGGGGCCTGAAGAGAGGTCCATGATTGTCGGCCCATCCGCACCGCCATTGAAATGGCTCGGCTGAAATGCCCATAGTTCTCCGGCCATACCGTTGCGGCCCGAGTGAATAGTCCCGTCGATAATCAGTCCTGAGCCTATGCCCGTGCTGATAGTAAGGTAGAAGATAGACTTCATTCCTCGTCCGCTCCCGTAAACCGCCTCGCCGAGCGCGCCCAGATTCGCATCGTTTTCCAAGCGAACCGGCAGGCCCAGTTCGGCTTCAATGCCGGCTGCCAGGGGATAGCCCTGCCATCCCGGAAGGTTTGGCGGGGTAAGAAACACACCCTTCTCGGCATCGAGAGGGCCGGGGGCGCCAATGCCGATGGCGGCGATGTTTCCCTGCTTCCTGGCCGCCTGAACGATGAGACCGGCGGCATCTTCGGGGTCCTGCGGCGTGCTGAACCTATCATGAACCGCAAGATCATCACCCTTGAGGGTGGCGAAAGCCATCTTGGTGCCGCCGATATCGACAGCGAGTGCCGATATTTGCTCAGAGGACACGGCAGCCGTTTCTCCGGAGAACGGATTTGAGATGTTCGATATGCTGAGCGGGCAGCGAATCGGTGCTGCCCAGAAACCGATAAGACATCCCCTGAGTCCTGTATTTCGACTCGGCGAGGGGATTGAAGTTGAGCAGTTCCACCGGGACATCGCCTTCCAATCCGGATACAAACCGCGCGATGCCTGCGATATTATCTTCTGCATCTGTCATACCTGGAATCAGCGGCACACGGACTATCAGCCTTGGTCCCTGAGAGGCATCATCTTGAGCAGCAATCCGGGCGATATAGGTCATATTGTCCAGAATACGCCGATTCCCCGCCCCCGTGTATCTCCGGTGCTCCCCGTCTGCTGCAAGCTTGAAATCGGCCAGAAACAGATCAACCACGGGCAGGAGGCGTTCCACCGCCTCTAGCGGAGCATAGAGGGAGGTCTCGATAGCCGTGTGAACTCCCCTGTCACGGCAAGCCTTGAACACGTCCTGCACGAAGTCGGCCATAGCCATAGGTTCACCGCCGGAGAGGGTAATCCCGCCCCCGGAACTTTCAAAGAACACCTCATCCTTGAGAAGCTCTTCAGCCAGTTCCAAGGCCGAGTATTCCCGGCTGTCCCAGCGCAGAGCCCCTGAGGGGCAGACTTCAACGCAATTGCCGCAGCGTATGCATTTCGCCCTGTCGAAGCCGAGGCGGCATTCCTCGTTATCAACCGCCGTCAGCGCTCCGGCCGTACAAGATGACACACATCTCCAGCATCGTATGCACTGAGAATCCGTGTGCCAGATAAGGGACCTAGAATCCAAACCTTCGGGGTTATGACACCAGGGGCAGCGTAGAGGGCAGCCCTTTAGGAAGGCCGTCGAACGTATACCCGGACCGTCATGCAGGGCAAAACGCTTGATATCGAATACGAGCCCCGCCGATTTGTCAGAATCCATGTGAAGTTCTGGCAATAATCTCATCCTGAAGATCGGAAGCCAGCTCAACGAAGTAGGCGGTGTATCCGGCTACTCTTATGGTAAGACTGCGGAACTGCTCAGGGTCATCCTTGGCGGCCAGGAGAGTTTCCCTATCCACCACATTGAACTGGATGTGATGGATACCCAGAGAAGTGAAGCCCCGGAGCAGGGCTGCGAATTTCTTCCGCTCCTGGGCATCAGCAAAGGTCTGAGGCAAAAATTTCAAGTTAAGCAGTGCACCATTGCCGGCCAATCGGCACTGCATCCTCGATACCGAGCGCATCAGGGCGGTCGGTCCATTTACATCCCGCCCAGAAACGGCAGACAGCCCGCCGTCCGCAAGAGGCATCCCGGCTCGGCGGCCATCCGGCGTTGCAGCAACATTCTTGCCCATGGGCACATGGGCCGAAACCGTGTACAGTCCCATCTGATAGGGGCCGCCGCGGGCGTTTTGAAAATCCTTAAGCCGCCGTGCGAAGTACCCCGTCCATTCGGCACCCAGGCCGTCCACCCATTCCACATCGTTGCCATATTTGGGAACCTTGTGAATGAGACTCTGTCTCAGAAATTCGTTATCACGGAAATTCTCACACAGGGCATGGAACAGGCCGCCGGCATCAACCACATTCTCATCGAAAACGAGCTTCTTCAGTGCCGCCAGGGAGTCGGCAACATTGGCAACCTGGATGAGCTGAATCCCGGACAGGTTATATCTCGCCCCGCCGGCGGTGACATCCACCGCTTCGGTTACGCAGTCATCGATTACCGCAGACAAGAAGGGCGAGGGCAGAATCTCGGCATGAAGGCCATCCACGGCATCGCAAAGCGGAATCATGGCTTCGATGAAGGCATCGATCTGCTTCTTGAAAGCCCTCTGAAACT
Organism: Spirochaetaceae bacterium; assembly: GCA_965232165.1. Taxonomy (GTDB): domain Bacteria; phylum Spirochaetota; class Spirochaetia; order DSM-2461; family DSM-2461; genus UBA2779. Next base: position 239,094 of record CBDDOY010000001.1, read on the forward strand.
CGTCGAAATCCTTCATCTCCACGAGAGAAGGACCGGCAGGGCCGAGCTGTTCACCGCCGAGCATACACCGGCCGCCGTTGAGAGTAATTTCCAGAACCTTCACCAGGTTAAACATAGCGGCATCACTCCAGCCCAAGCTGTTGCCGGAAGTGGAAAGCTCCACACAGCCGACCACCCCATAGTTCCGGGCATCCGTAAGCTCTGCGCCGCCATCCATCAGCGAGGGGATAATGCTTTCATCGTTGACAATCTGAGGCATACCGCTGCCGAGTCCTATCACACGGACACATTCATTCACAAAATAATCCGGTGACCCGCTCCAAAGCCTGGCCGTCAGATTGGGCTGAGAGAGTCCTATGTGTTCCTGGGCCTTGAGCATCATCATGGAAAGAGGATTAACGGCATCCAGCCCCTCCTCATCAACTCCCCCGATGGCGACATTGAAGCCGATGGGAAACCCTGCAAAGTACTGAGCGGAAGAAGCGCTTCGCATGTAAACAATCTGGTTAAACTTCAGCCACAGGGCATCAATCAGCTCCTGGGCCGCGCATGAATCGAGTACCCCCCGCCCCATATCCGCCTCAAGGTAGGGCCAGAGATATTGATCCATTCTGCCCGGGGAAAAAGAAGAGGCATTGGACTCCATCTGAAGGATGACAAAGAGGAACCAGATAGACTGCAGCGCTTCACGAAAGCTCTCCGGCGGCCGATGAGCCAGCGCACCGCATACCTCGGAGACAGCGGCAGATTCCGCATCAGACCTGCCGTCCGCCAATACGGCATAGCGGCGCATGAACTCCGCCGATGCCTCCGTCACAATCACAACAGCCTTCAGGAAGTCGGCGCCTTGCCCCTCCGCAGCCTCTAATCGCTCCTTCGCCTGCACAGCGATCCCGGCCGGCCCATAGCGCAGCCATTTCTCCACATTCGGAATGATATGCCCCTGGGCATGATCAGTCTGATTGATTTTGACCACCTTCTTGAGCCGACGGATTTCCTCCCCATGGCGGCTCTCTATGATGTCCTCCAGAGTTCTCCCCCGCCAAAACGGCTCAAGGACTTCCCTGAAATAAACGGCATCGTCCTCGCTAACATTGAAGGGGTCCTGCGGCCGATTCGGCAGGCTGTCAATCTCACGGGCCAGCCACGACAAGCCCGCCTCGGGAGAAACCACCCCTCCTCGTATGCCCGCTGTGCGGTTGCCGACAATGAGTTCATGAGGATCAATGCGTATGTCTATCCGGCGCAGCGTGTGTGCCAGAGCATGGGCCCGCTGGAGCACACGGGACTCATCCGCATGGCATTGATAACTCTCTGTAACCAACCTGGCCTGCTCAACCGACATATAGCGCCGTTCACCGAGAGTCTGCTCCTTAAGCCGAACGATTCTCATCGTACTGTCAGGTGAATCCTGCTTATTCATTTTCAAAATCTCCTTTTCTGGCGTTCCCCCTCCCTTCGGCAGAGGTCGGGCTTCAATCCCTAACGCGCTCCAGCTTCGTGTCAATCTTCTTCTGTTACTCAATGAGTTCCTATTGGAAGATCCCGAGTTCTTGGAGCTTGCAGGGGGTTTCCCGGCTTGGAAAGCTCTCATTACTTCAATGCCTTCTTAGGGGTATATCAGAGGCGCCCCACTGTCTTCCAAGCTCCTTTCTCCATGGCAGATGCTTCAACCGCATTGATTATTTGCTGGACACGCATTCCATCATCGATGCCTGGAGAAGGAGGACTTTTCCCGGACAGCGATTTAAGGAACGCGTATTGATTCTCAGCGTGGCAACGAACCCAGCCTATCGGTGCACGGGCGGGAGGGGCCTTGGCTTGGGGATAGTATTGGGCCGTCTCCAGGCGCTGCCACCCCCTCTCGCCGCCAAAGTCCCCTGACGGTTTGGCCTCATCGAAATAGAAGAGGAAACTCGGATCCATGAGATTGAATTTCAGGGCGCCCCGTTCTCCGTGAATCCAGATGCGCAGATCGTCCATGGTGCCGGTTGCGAATCTTGAGGCTTCAACGGTGCCGATTGAGCCGTCTTTCATCCTGGCCCTGAACCATGCCGCATCGTCCACCGTTACAGCGCCCATTTCCGGCGAACCCTTGGCAAGAGGTCTTTCCTTTATAAAGGTTTCCAACTGACCCTGGACGGAATCGACATCGCCGATTAGACAGCAGACGAGATCGATGACATGGGAACCCAAATCTCCCAGGGCGCCGGAGCCGCCGTCTTCCTTTCTCATCCTCCAGGACATGGGCCGCAAGGGAGTCTGATAACCCGAGTGAAGATACTCGGCACGCCAAGTAAAAATTCTCCCGAGACGTTTGTCCTTCAAGATTTCCCGCGCCTTGAGTATCGCGGGGATGAAGCGGTACTGGAACACCATTCCAAACGGGACACCGCTCTCCCTCACGGCGGACCCAATGGCTTGGGCATCGTTCAGGGTTCCGGCCAGCGGCTTCTCGCAGTACACGGCCTTGCCGCCTCGCAGCGCCGCCATCACTGCCGGCATGTGCAGGCTGTTAGGCAGGGACACATCGACCACATCAATTTCAGGGTCCGCTGCCATCTCTTCAATATCGGCCGTCCATTTTAGGAATCCCCCTTCCTCCGCCGCAGCCCTGGCGCTTTTTGGTGAAGAGGTGCAGACCGTATGCAGGACAGGCCGGGGGATGGCAAGCGGATATAGGAAAGGCAGTTCGCTGTAGTTCATCGCATGGACCCTGCCTATCATCCCATAACCGGCCAGGCCGATGTTGATTCTGTTCTTCATGATTTCCACCTCCAGGCTGTCAACGCCTTAACCCATTCGCCGTTCTGTAACGGCGCGAAAGGCTATTAAGATGACTCCTTAGCTGGCGGACGGCATCAGCAATTTTCCCCTCTCCGGGCACAAAGCGGCCCGTTGGTCCTTTTAGAAGCGGGGAAGAGAATTCACCGACGGTCATTCCACGGGAAACGAAGGATTCCAGATTATCCCTATTCAATCCGCCATCCTCCATCAGATCGACCTCTGCCTCCCGGCCGCGGCTTACAAGCATATCATGCAGGGTAAGAACTGTCTCCGAGACGATGGGATCTATCACATGAGGGCTTTTATTCCCCTTCACCGGCTGCCAGAACGGGTACCGGCACTCGTACTCGATAATATCGACAAAGGGAATATACTGGTCAAAGAAGAGTGCCGGACAGCCTTGCCAGGCCCAGACACCGGCCTTGATTCCCAGTTCCTTCACGTAAGTAACATACTGGAGCAGGGTTTCGCCGGTTGTTTCTATGGGCAGGGTAATCAAATCCGCGCCCTCATCGGCCAGTTGTTTAAGCAATTCCAGCGGAGGCCGGTTCATCTGCAGTTGAATCTCAATCTCCAGTTTGGTCCGTGGTCTTATTCCCATGAGGATGTCGAGACCGCCGCGAGGGGCATGAAAGGCCATGAAATCACCATCCCTCATCTCGATATGGACCCAGTCGGCTCCTCCCTCCTCTAACTCTTCAACCGTTGCAGCCAGATAGCCGTAATCGGCCCAGAACAAACCGGCAGCAACCTTGACTTCCTGAGCAACAACTCCTATGCGATTCGATTCTTTCATTTTCACCCCTCACCTCTGTGCGGCAGAAACGCCGCTCCTAACAGCCCCGCTCCGGTTCCCAACTCCGCTAAAACAATTTCCAGTTCCTCATATACCATGTTTCGCACCAGGGAATTAAACTTCTTGCAGATAAGATCGAAGAAGCCGAATCCCATTCTCATGAGACCGCCGCCTAAAATGACGGTCTGAGGATTAACCACCTGGTAAATATTATAGATACCGATTCCGATGTATTCGGCCGACTCTCGAAATAGCCGCGATGCGATCTCATCGCCCGACTTCACACCCTCTTCAAGAAGCATGCCGTCAATTTTAGGAACTTCCCCCGCCCTGAATCCTAATTTCGACACCATGCCCTCTCGAAGACAGAGTTCATATCTATCAGACAACCCCAGGGTGCCGCAAAGAGCCATGAGACATCCCCGATTTCCGCAGGTGCACCGTACCGGCGATGAAGGTTCCACTATGGTATGGCCAATCTCACCGGAAAAACCGAAATGGCCATGGAAAATTCTTCCCCGGCTGATGATGCCGGCTCCGACGCCGGTACTCACCGTCATAAAAATGACATTCTGCCGGTCCCGCCCCGCACCGAACAGATGTTCCCCCAGAACCTGAGCATTCGCATCGTTATCCAGGACAACCGGCGCATCGACCATTCGCCCCATCTCTTCCCGAAACGGATAATTCTTAAACGGGATATGAAAATTGCTCGTGGTGATAATCAATCCGGCCCGGGAATTGATATGACCTGCGATGCCGACACCGATGCTCTTCAGCCCGCCTGACGAGACAGAGGCATCTTTACTCAGGGCATGAATCAAGTCGGCGATACAGGCGAGCATGTCCTTGTTGCCTAAATTCGAATGTTCACTGGTTTTTCTCTCTATCAGTAATTCCCCCTCAGCCGTGAACAGGCCGACAGACAGCTTCGTTCCACCCAAATCGACTCCGCAGAGCAATTTTTTCCCCATCTGCCTAACCCGATAATCCATAATCATCCAGGCATTGCCGAATGGCATCCGGAGTGCTGGAAAAGCGAATCCCATGCGCTCGAAGGCGGGAAGTATCCAGCCGAGCATCCCGAGGGGCGGCGGCATACTTCTCGTCATCGCGTCTAAGTAATGAGGGAATACGGTCATTCAGACCGAGTTCCTTCAGTATTAAACATACAATCTCATATCTGTCTAAATCGTTCATGGACCCGACATGATAGGTTCCATAGGGAATATCAAACACCTTGCCAAACTCATCTATCAGTTCCCCTACATAGGTGAGACCACGGTATTCCCGAGATGGTACAGCCACCTGCCTGCCCTTCAATGCCGCCTTCACCGTATCCCAAAGAATGTTTGCCGCAACCGGACGACTGCGCTCCGGAACACCGAAAAGCCAAGTGAAGCGCAGAATCCACAGCTCATCGAGAATCGATTTGATGCGTTCCTCCGCTTCCAACTTGCTCCTGCCGTACTGCGTATCGGGAACAGGGACATCATCCTCTCCATAGGGGCCCGGTTCCTTGTTTCCGTTGAATACTTGCTCCGTGCTGCAAAATACCATCTTCGCTCCAACGGCCGCACAGGCTTCGGCGACATTCACCGCTCCGTCAACATTGACGGCCCGGCATTTCTCGGGATTCTCATTACAGACCCCTGTCTGGGCTATCGCCGCCGTATGAATGACATAGTCTGGTTTGAACAGATTCACAGCGTCTTTCACCCTGTGCTTCACGCGCAGATCCAGCTCATTGATATCCACGGACAACAGCTCGCAATCCCGGCCATAGGCGGCTTGAAGCCGTGATCCAAGGAAGCCGTTTCCACCGGTCAGGAGAATTCTCTTCATAGGAAACCTCGCATAGCGACCATTATACCCTATATTTCAAATGAAGCAATAGGACTATTCAAAAACAACATTTTTTCGATATTGCATTGACATTCCAGCCGATATCATCTATATTTGACATTGAGCAACTTCACTTGAAAGACAAGGAGGTTTCACCTTGACTGCTTGCACATCCCGCATACATCAACTCAGAGAAGAGGTGCTCAGCGCTAAATCGAGGATATGTCTCGAAAGGGCCCGCTGTTACACGGCTGTGTACCGGGATCACCCCGAACAGCCCCTCATCATCCGCCGTGCCCTGGCCCTCTCCGCCACGCTGCGTTCCATGACCATCTTCCTGGAGGAAGGAACCTTGCTCGCCGGCAACCAATCTTCCGCCCTGAGGGCGGCGCCGATTTTCCCTGAATACGCCGTCGACTGGCTGATCCGGGAAATCGATGAATTCGAACGGCGTTCCGGCGACACCTTCCATCCTGACAGGGAAACGAAGAAGGAGCTTCTGGAGATATGTGATTGGTGGAAAGGCAAGACAACCCTGGACAAAGGCAGAACCCAGATGCAATCCCTGCACCGCCGCATCCATGAGTCCGGCATCATCCGGGCCGAAGGCAATCTCAGTTCCGGTGATGGGCACATAGCCGTCGATGTCCGCCGCATACTCGGCGAAGGGCTGAATGCCTATACCGCCAGGGTGATAGAACTGCACAAAGCCTGCAATGCATCCCAACTCGACGGCATGAAGCGAAGCCGATTCTATGATGCCGTAACGATTGCGTTAGAATCGCTGCAAGGTTTTATTCTCCGCTACGCCCGGCTTGCATCCGAGCAGGCGGCAAGCTGCACAGAAGGCCATAGGGAGGAAGAGCTTCGGAAAATCAGCCGGATATGTTACAAAATAGCGTCCGAGCCGGCCTCATCATTGCATGAGGCCATTCAGCTCACCTGGTTCATCCAACTGGTTCTGCAGATTGAGAGCAATGGGCATTCGCTCTCCCTGGGCCGGCTCGATCAGTATCTCTATCCCTACTATCTTGCCGATACCTCAAAGGATATCATCGATGATGCGGGGACGATGGAATTATTGGAGAACCTGTGGATAAAACTCATGTCAGTCCACAAGATACGCTCCTGGTCCCATACGCGCTTCTCCGCCGGCAGTCCCCTGTATCAAAATGTCACCATTGGGGGTAAAAACAGGGACGGATCAGACGCAACGAACGAATTGAGCCTTCTCATCCTCCAATCCGTTGGGGAGACCCGCCTTACCCAGCCCAATCTCTCGGTGCGCTTTCACGGCGGTATGTCGGAGGAATTCCTTAAGGAATGCCTGCGGGTTATCAATCTCGGTTTCGGCATGCCGGCCTTCAACAACGATGAGGTGGTGATTCCTTCCTTTATTAAACTCGGCGTGGAGGAAGAGGATGCCTATGACTATTCGGCTGTCGGCTGCATTGAAACCGCCGTACCGGGGAAATGGGGCTACCGCTGCACGGGTAAGCACTTCTTGAATTTTCCACGCGTCTTACTTGCGGCCCTGAACAACGGCCTGGACACAGAATCAGGTGAAACCTTCTTCCCCGGCATAGGCTCCCTCCCTGATTTCGAGGATTTCAGCCGCTGTATGGCGGCATGGGAGAAGCAGGTGAGGGCTTATGCCGAAGCCGGCATCGCCATCGATGCCGCCATAGACCTCGTGCTCATGGAAGAAGTGCCGGACCTCCTCTGCTCCGCCTTCACTGATGACTGCCTGATGCGGGGCAGAACCATACACGAGGGCGGTTCAAAATACGATTTCGTCTCCGGACTCCAGGTAGGAATCGCCAATCTCGGTGATTCTCTGGCCGCCATCAATAAATTCGTGTTTATCGAAAAATCAATCGGCGCAGCCGAACTCATGTCCGCGATGAGAGATGATTACACCTCTCCCCAAGGTGAAAGAATTAGGGCGAGACTGATCAATGAGGGACCAAAATACGGTAATGACGACAATGAAGTCGATCTCATCCTGGCCGAGGCATACGGATACTACATCGATGAAATCGAAAAACACCGAACCATTCGTGAAGGCCGCGGGCCAATAGGCTGCCGTTATTATGCCGGCACATCAAGCATATCAGGGAACGTGCCGGCGGGTTCCGTGGTTCCGGCCACACCCGATGGCCGACGAGCCGGCGTTCCGCTGGCCGAGGGCGCCTCTCCGAGCCCCGGCTCCGACCGGAATGGCCCTACGGCAGTGTTCAAGTCCGTGGCAAAGCTCCCGACGGTGAAAATCCTCGGAGGTGTACTGCTCAATCAGAAGTTCAATCCTGATATTTTCTCTCAAGAACCCACGAGAGAGAAACTTGGGAGTCTCATCCGTGCCTTCTTCTCCGGGCTGAAAGGCTGGCATGTTCAGTACAATGTTGTATCCCGAGACACACTCCTGGCGGCTCAGCGCAATCCACAATCCTATCGGGATTTGGTGGTGAGAGTGGCCGGTTATTCGGCGTTTTTTACCGGCCTGTCTCCTCAGGTACAGAACAACATCATCGCACGCACCGAACAGCAGTTTCATGGCTAATGAGGCTCTTCCGGCAATCGGCAGATTGTGTGCTTATGTCAAGACGGCCGTGAGGGGCTACAAACAACAGGGGGCCTTGGATAATCATGAAGACCGGCAACGCCTCAGGGGATGCCCGATGCGGTTCTGAAAGACCTGATACCTGGGATGTCATTGTAATTGGCTCCGGCATGGGAGGCAGCGCATTCATATCAAGATTCGCAGGTTCGGGGCTGCGCATTCTCATGCTGGAAAGAGGGGACTTCCTCAAACCGGAAGAAGAGAATTGGAACCCCGTCGAGGTGCTTGAACGCGGCCGATACGAGAGCGGCATTGAGTGGGAAACAGAAGAGGGCCGGAAATTCCATCCTCGGGTCTATTTCAATGTCGGGGGCAATAGCAAATTCTTCGGCGGATCGGCATTTAGGCTCCGTGAGTCCGACTTCGAACGGCGAGAGCTTCAGGAAGGGGCAACCCCTGCATGGCCTATTTCATACCAGGAACTGGCGCCCTGGTATGATGAAGCCGAGAAAGCCATGAAAGTTCATGGTCAGACAGGAATTGATCCGAGTGAACCAAGCCGGAAGCCCTGCCCCTACCGGGCGCTTGAGCATGAACCGGCCATAGCCAGGCTTGCCGCCAGGCTGAAAGACTTGGGGCTGCACCCCTTCCCCTTGCCCGTCGCCATCGATCAGGAACCCGGCGGGCGATGCCGCAAGGGCAGCCCCTGTGATGGATTTCCCTGCCGCATCCGTGCCAAGGGAGATGCGGAAAACGCCTTCCTCAGACCGGCCGTTAAGGCGGACAGCAATATCACCCTGCTGACGAATACCCTCATAAATCGCCTTGTCCACGATGAGGAAGGCCGCCGCATCGTCGAAGCCTCCGGTACAGGGAGAAACGGCGAGGCCGTTTCATTCAGAGGAAAGGTGTTCGTTCTTGCAGCCGGGGCGGTCGAGTCGGCTGTCTTGCTCCTGCGTTCCAAGTCTTCGCTCTACCCCAGGGGCCTGGCGAATGGCTCCGGCCTCATCGGGCGAAATTTCATGGCGCATAACAACACCGTCCTCATGGCCCTCACACCCTTAAAGGCAAATAGAACGCGTTTTCAGAAGACCCTGGCTTTGAATGACTTCTATCACACCGGTCATCCCGCCTGCCCGAAGGCTGCAGGCAATATCCAGACAAGGGGTAAGATTGTACCGGAGAACCTCATCTCTCATCCATCGTTTTTTGTCAGACTATTCAGGCGATACATCGCCAGGCATTCGCTCGATTTCTGGATTATGAGTGAAGATGCGCCATCAAACGAAAACCGTATCGAAGTCGATGAGCACGGCAATGTGAAATTATACCGCAGGGCAGGCAACCTGCTTCCTCACAATGCGCTAGTCCGGCATTTCCGCCGCATTCTCCGCCGCTGCGGCCTGCCCATAGTGCTTGTCCGGCAACCCCGGCTTACGGCCGTTCAGCATCAGTGCGGCACCATGCGCTTCGGAACGGATCCCTGCAATTCGGTGCTCGACAAAAACTGCTGCAGTCATCAGATCGAAAACCTGTATGCCTGCGATGCCAGTGTTTTTCCCTCATCGGCATCGGTCAATCCCGCCCTGACGATAGCAGCCAATGCGATGAGAGTGGGAGATATCGTACTCAGAGAAATCAAGCGTCGGCGATAATCACCTGCATACCCATGACTTCGAATTCCGCCTGGATATCCGCCGGAATACCGCTATCGGTAATCAGAAAATCGATATCGCCTATCTCACAGACCCGGTACATGGCCGTCTTTCCAACCTTGCTTGAATCGGTGAGAACAAACACCTTCTGACTCTTGCCCACCGCCCTGGAGGAAGCCTCCCCTCGAAATATCTCCGAACAGGTTACGCCGCTCCCAGGTGATATGCCGTCGACACCGAGAAAACTTTTCGTGAAGTTGATAAAATCCAATCCCCTATGGGTCAATGTTCCGACAACACATTCGGAGTGATGCTGAAACACCCCGCCCAGAAGTATCACATTCACCTTGGAGTTCTTGAGAGTCCGGGTAACGAAGACATTGTTTGTGACGACAGTCAACTCACCCCTTCCGGCTAGATTCTTGGCCAGCAAGACGTTGGCGGAACCGGCTTCGATGAAAACAGCGTCTCCCGCCATCACCATCTCGGCCGCCTTCTCGGCGATTGCCGTCTTCACCTCGAAATTAATGCTGAGTCTATGGGAAATTTCATCTTCACGCTGCAGCACGGCCCCGCCATGAATTCGCTGGATTAAACCTTCCTTCTGAAGAAAATCGAGATCATGCCGGATGGTAACGCCGCTCACTTCGAGATCATCAATCAATTCGTTGACGGTGATTCTGCGCTGTTCCGCCAGGCGGCCAAGAATTTTGCGCTGTCTTCCATTCATACTGTTCCTAAATATACTTGAAAAAAATGTTCAACAGCAACTATACTCTCTTCAGCAAATGCAATATAATTTCATTTGAAGGTATGTCACCCCTTGAAATGAAGATTTTCAAGCTGTGTGTACTGAAAAATCAACGCATCACTGATGCGAATTAAAGGAGATGAAGAGAGATGAACAGAGGTTTTAACTTACTCTCACTCGTGTTATTTATGACGGCCGCTATGGCATTTGCCGGCGGGGAAAAGGATGGTACGGACTCCGGCGAAGTGCCCCAGGACAACACCGTCGAGGTGCTCCACTGGTGGACTTCCGGAGGAGAGGCCGCAGCGCTCAATGTGCTGAAGGAAGACCTAGAGTCCAAAGGCATTGAATGGGTGGACAGTCCTATTGCAGGCGGCGGCGGGGAGCAGGCCATGACGGTCCTGCGCTCACGTGTCACATCGGGGAATCCTCCGACGGCGGTCCAGATGCTGGGGTTTGACATCCTTGATTGGGCCGAACAGGGCATGCTGGCGAATCTGAACGAACTCGCCGCAATGGAAAACTGGGACGATGTGGTGCCCAAGGCATTGCAGAAATTCTCAAAATATAACGGCAATTGGATCGCCGCCCCGGTAAACATTCACTCCACCAACTGGGTGTGGGCCAACAAGGCCGTCATGGATGAGCTGGGGCTCGAAATTCCCGAAACCTGGGATGAATACATTGAAGTATTAGATGCCGTCAAGGCTTCAGGAAGGACGGCATTGGCCCATGGGGGTCAGGCTTGGCAGGATGCCACCATCTTCGACGGTGTGGTTATCTCGGTGGGAGGACCCGAATTCTACAAGAAAACCATGATTGATCTCGATCAGGAGGCCCTGATGTCGGATCAAATGCTCGAAGTATTCAATCGAATGGCCACGCTTAGAACCTATGTCGATGACAATTTCTCCGGGAGAGAATGGAATCTTGCCTCCGCAATGGTTATCGAAGGTGATGCCGCCTTTCAGATGATGGGAGACTGGGCGAAGGGTGAATTCTTCAACGCCGGCAAGAAGGCAGGTGTGGACTTCATCGCATTCCGCACACCCGGCACCAAGGGGACAGTCACCTTCAACGCGGACCAATTCGCCATGTTCGCCGTCGACAAAAGCAAGCAGAATTCCCAGAATGAATTGGCTAAGGCCATTATGTCCCCCGGCTTCCAGGTGGCATTCAACGTCGTGAAAGGCTCCGTGCCTGCGAGAACTGATGCCTCCGATGCCGAATTCTCCATCATCGGCAAGGAAGCCATGAAGGATCTGGCTATCGCCAACAAGAATGGCACCCTCTTGGGTTCCATGGCCCATGGTCATGCTGCGCCTGCCTCGGTGAAAAATGCTGTTTATGATGTCGTAACGACTCATTTCAATCAGCAGATCAGCTCTGAAGAAGCCGTCAAGCAACTTGCTTCAGCCATTGTGGCCGCCCAATAAACGAGAACATGCAGGCCCCGGGGGGTTAGAAAAATTCGCCGGGGTCTCACTATGAGGATGGCATCATGCCGTACAAGAGGAAGCTGGGCCGAGATGATATAGTTGCCCGTATCACACTGTTTCCGACAGTTTTGATTTCATTGGTTTTTGTCTATGGATTTATATTATTCTCTGTATATATATCGTTTACTAATTCGAAAATTTTGCCAAACTTCGATTGGGTCGGCTTGAGAAACTACATCAAACTCTTCAAACTCAGTCATTGGCTGATCGCTCTCAAGAACATGGGAATATTCTTCGTCCTTTACATCGTCATAAGCACCCTCCTCGGACTGTTTCTCGCCATCCTTATTGATCTCAACCGGCTGGGAGAATCCATATTCAGGCCCATATTCATCTATCCCATGGCCATCTCGTTCATCGTTACCGGAACCGCGTGGAAATGGTTTCTCGATCCGGGCATAGGATTGGAGCACATCATGCATCTTTGGGGATTTGAGAATTTCTCCTTCGACTGGATCAAGAATTCCGGTAAATCAATTTACACCATCGTTATCGCGGGCATCTGGCAGGTGTCGGGGTTCGTGATGATCAATTTCCTGGCCGGTATCCGTGCCATCGAACACAGTGCCATTGAATCGGCCGTGGTGGATGGCACTGGAGTATTTCGACTATATACGAAGATCATCATACCTCAGCTCGGCCCCTCATTCTTCTCGGTTTTTGTCATCCTAGGCCACATGGCGATTAAATCCTATGACCTAGTTGTCGCCCTGACAGGAGGAGGTCCTGGACGGGCCAGTGAAATGCCTTCAACCTTCATGTATTCCTACACCTTTACCCGTAATCAGATGGGGATAGGAGCGGCATCATCGGTACTCATGCTCTTTGCTATATCCTTATTCATCATCCCCTACATTTCCAAGCAGACAAGGGAGAAATAGCATGAACATAGGCCGTACTATCCACATCAAGGGCTGGATGCAGGTCATCATCATATTCCTCATGTTCATCTTCGCCGTTTACTATCTAACCCCCCTCTATGTCATGATTGTCAACTCCGTCAAACACCTGGCCGAAATCCGCAAGGGAAACATGATGGCGATTCCGGCGGAATTTTCCCTGCAGTATTGGTACAAGGCATGGAAGACGGCTCAGATAGGGGTTAATCCCACAGGTTTGAGACCATATTTCTGGAATTCCATCAAAATGGTTATTCCCGCAGTTTCCATCTCGACCATACTCGGGGCCTTGAGTGGATATGTCCTTTCCAAGTGGCGCATCCGCAATGCCAAATTGCTGCTCGGACTCATCCTCTTCGGTGCATTCATCCCCTTTCAGATCGTGCTGATACCGATGGCCCGCGCCTTAGGGCTCATGAGACTCGCCGGAACCACGGGAGGACTCGTACTGGTACATGTCATTTACGGCGTTTCTTTCACCACCTTGTTCTTCTACAACGCCTATGTCACCCTGCCCAACGAACTCATACAGTCGGCCAAGGTCGATGGCGCCCGCTTCTTTCAAATCTTCTGGAGAATCATTTTTCCAAACTCGGCCGCCGTCATCATGGTCACCGTGATATGGCAGACCACCAATATATGGAATGACTTCCTGTTCGGAGCTTCATTCGGCGATGCCTTCAGTCAGCCCATGCAGGTGGCGGTGAACAATCTCGTGAGTTCATCCACCGGCGTGAAGGAGTACAATGTTCATTTCGCCGGTGCATTGATGGCCGCACTCCCAACCCTCATGATCTATCTTCTATCGGGCCGTTATTTCGTTCGCGGGCTGATGTCCGGATCGGTGAAGGGCTAGTACGCCACATGCTCATCATTGTTGGTATTTTGTAGTGCCCCGAAGAATGTGGTTGTTTCCATGAAATAAATTCGCTGCGGTCCGGGACTTCTTGAATCCACCTAAAATACAGTCTGGAAAAGAATTAACCGAATATCACACCGGGCATCATTGAAGACCATAGTGGATGGAATTTGTACGGTTTCCAGTTATTCAGCCCGATTAAGCTAAAGTTGGCGCAATCCCGGACAGAGCAAGTTTTAGAGCATTCTCGCAACTCGTTTTTTCACAAGACTATAACTCGCCACTAAGCTTCTGGGCACTATACTAGTATTTTGGGCGTTCCCCCTCGGCCTTTGCGGTCCGGGGCGGGATTAAGGCATTGGATATGATTTTTGATTTTCGAATTATGATTTCTGAATTATGGTTTTTGAATCTGATTGTCTGTCGAAATCCTCTTATAACCCACGAGAGGGCCTGCAAAAGAGAAAAACTTCTTGAGGCAACCGAGTTCTGAGGCTCTGCTGTACACAATAGATTACTAAATGAGGCGCAAGGGATTGAAACGGAAATGCCGCCGGCAGCCCCGGCGATTGGCAATGAGCCGGGAGCAGGCTGCCGGATTAAGGCATTGGAGCGGAAAGCCCGACCCGAAGGGTTGCGCCCAGGCATTGATTTTTGAATTGACGAAGGGTCTCTCTAAAAAATCGCTTTTGGAATTTGGCGCAGATATTTTTCTTCGGGACAAGGCTCCAAGAATTCAAGCGCAACTGGGTTACGTGAGTTTTTTGGCCACGCAGCAGCGGCCTGTCTGCGTGCAGAACACGCACAGGCAGACGGAAAAGAGCAAGCCAAAAACGGAATGGGGTTTTTGGCTTTTAGCGGTGCCCCGAAGCATTAGCTGTTTAGGGTGCCCTTATAACGATGCAGGAGAAGACCCACCCTCTCAGGGCCGAGAATGTGCAGGAAATTCACCAGCCTCGGACCCTTTTCCTTGCCGATCAGCACCCTGTAAACGGCGGGGAAAAACTCCGAGGACTCCAGGTCATGCGAGTGCATGAGATCATACATCAGATTGGAGAACTCATTCTCTGCTATCTTTCCGAGATAGTCCCGGACCAAGATTGAGAACTCGGCGACTGCGGCGGCAACCCTGCTGTCCAATTCCACGACATCATCGGAAGGGGTTCGCAGGGCGAATCGGAAATCTTCCGGAGCAAAATCACGCACCCAATTCAAGGCACAGGCGGCTCTGGCCCTGAAACGCTCCATATCTGCCTCGGGGATGCTCCCAATATAGGCAATCACCTCATCTACATCCCCTGAGTGAATCTGCAACAAGGTGGTTAGATGCCGTATCTGAATTTGATAAGGCCGCACACGCGGAATATGACGCACCTGGGAAAGCTCGTATACTCTGGCATCCTTTTGCCATTTCTTGAATTTCTTTGGATTGTCCGGCTTGTTGAAGTAGGTTCTTTCGATTTTGTCATAGTCTTCATAGACCTTGAGAAGATCGAGATCAAAACTGAGGACCAAGTCACTATTGGGTCTGGTGCCGGCAAAGAGATACCTCACGACCTCCGGCTGGTAGTATCGGAGGACATCCGACAGCCCAACCACCTCACCCGAAGATGAACTCAGCTTGCCGCTGCCGCCTTTTACACGCACGAACTCATATTGGAATGTAACCGGCGGCTCATAGCCGTAGACTTCCATGCTGATCAGCCTGGCGGTGTCGAAACTGCCGCCCTCGGTATGATGATCTTTCCCGGCCGGCTCAAAGTCTACCCCCTCAAAACTCCACCTCATAGGCCAATCTATTCTCCATGGAAGCTTGACCACACCGGTTGTCCGCAAGTCGACGCTTTTCTTGCTGCCGCCGCAGGAGTCACATTTGTAGACAACTCCGTAGTCTCCCTCCCTCTCCACGACCCGAGTCGTATCCTTGTCACACCGGACACAGAATACACTCACGGGCCACCAATCTGCAGAAAGAGGCTTTGTACGATGTGCATTCAGACAGTGCCGGATGGTCTCTCTCGAGTCCAGGGCTTTCTTTATGTTTTCGGCATACCGGGAGCTGCGGTAATTCTCGGCTTGATAAATGTATTCGGGCTCTATCCCTGCCAGCGGTAGAAGGCGCTCCAATTGCTTCTCGTTATGAACCGCATAGCTCGACTCATCGCCCAGAACATCGGGCACAGATGTAATAGGCCGACGCAGGTATCCAGCAAGATATTCCTGCTCCGGCATGTTTTGCGGAACTTTGCGGAACACATCGTAATCATCCCAAGAATAGAGGAACCGCACCGTCCGTCCCCTATCTCTAAGGGCTCGGACGACGAGTTCTACCGTGATAATCTCCCGGAAATTGCCGATATGCACGGTCCCGGAGGGCGTGATACCCGAGGCGCAGACATAGACATCTTTATCGCCTCGCTCCCGGATTATTTTTCCGGCGGTGACATCAGCCCAATGAACCGAATTACTGATGTGTGATTGATCTTGCATCGACGACGACAGCGGCTTTGCCTCCGATAGCCACCACATAATCTCCGAGCAGCACCGGCCGGCCAATTGGTTGTATCCCCAGTGGAATACTGCCAAGTTCCTCGCTACTTCTTCTATCGAAAACCGCAAGACTGTCATCATTCCGGCCAAGATAGAGATGGTCTCCCAGAACAAGCGGGGCTGTCGTCATATTCTCCATTGGCGGAAACCTATCCTGCCCTGTCTGTGCCGACAATGCAAACACTTTGCCGTTTCCATAGACGTACACCGTATCCTCGGATACGGCAAAGTCAGTCTCGACTTGAACAGCCAGCGACCTCTCCCAAACTGTTTTACCCGTACGGAGATTTACGGCACTGACGGTACCCATCTTACCGGCGATAAAAGCCATGTCCCCGATGATTCCCGGCGCCTGGCCCGTTGATTCCAAAGATCCGGTTTTAATCCTGTTCTCAACCGAATAATCCTGTGAGTTAATAAGTACAAGCTCACCCACTGTATTAGCTATGAGTATCTTGTCATTCCACACAGCGGGAGCCGCATGTGATCCACCGGGTATCTCAATTTTCTTCAGGAACTCGCCTGTCAATCGATCGGCAATCTCCAAATACTGAACACCAGGGACGATTGCATAGCGGCCCATCTCTGTTACACGCCGCCCAAATCTTTCCTGCTGGTTCTTTCCTAACGATCTTGCTTTGACCCTGTTGCCGCTCGGAAGATTGATCATGGTAAATTCGGCATCCCCTATCGCAAAAACACTCTGACCTATAATTGAAGGGAATAGGTTAGGTGTATTTCTATTCTCTGTCTCTCTAACCCACACGGAATGCCCGTCTTGTTTGATTGCAACTAAGGAACCGCTACTTGTCGCCAGTACTGCAAATTTCTTATTCGAATATGGAGTTCCAACAGCATCATTCTTCAACTGCAGTTTACTGACTATTTGAAGAGGCTCCAACTCAATACTGGCAGTTAATAAATCTGGATGAATAACGACCGCATCTTCTTTGATTCTGTATCCCGGTGCAGAGACACTGAGCAGAAACCTATCACCTATTTCACCCGATAAAACAGTCCTTCCCTGGTTATTTCTCATTCCATTCACCCAAATCCAAGCGTGTTCTGGTTTGACTCGGATTGTCACAGCATTTTTTGGAGGGGTTATCCACTCATCTGGCTCAGCTATAGCTGGCTTAGATACCTTCGCTATTGAATTGACAGAAATTTCTTTGTCCTGAACAGTTGGATTCGTTTCACTCAATTTGCCTGCCTCATCAGTAGATGCTATAAATGTTCTTATGCTATTGGCGTTAGACTCAGATATTTCATCAATACTTACTGACAAAGTGGTTGATGCCGCCTTTTTCTTGAGCATTTCACTGTTTTTCACAAGCTCTTCCTCTGATAACGAGACAAGCGCTGCTTCTAATTCCATGAAGATTTCGGTGTTAAGATCAGTTGCCATAGATGGACCAATCAGCGGCAGCGATGAAGCTATGCCTTCAGTAGCTGCCCTTATTTCCGGCTCCATCCCAATAGTAGACAACGATGGAGGTACAATACTGACGAATCCTTCATTTACACCAACATATACGTTTCCTTGAGTATCTGCTTTGACGAGGAATTGCGTACCCCGAACTGCGCAGATTGCCCCGGATACATTGATTTCAAACGCGTCATTACCTGTAAGTTTCTTCACTTTTGATATAACGGTTCCAGAGACGAGTGAGCCGGAAGACTGATTTTGCTTATCCGAAAGCTCCATGTGGTTTAACACATACTCTGTATCACTGTTTATACGCAGCGTACCTAACTCACCTAGCTGGAGTTCCACATACCCATCAGATCCCGTGAGTATTCGTTCACCGGCGACTACGGAATCACCGATATTTAATTCTTGATCTCCTGACGAATCTGCAACATGTACTTCTCCGGCCAGGAACACGACGAGTGCCTCTGAAACACTGATTGTTTCTGTCTGATCTTCTTCTCCAGTAAGAAACTGAGCAATGGTTTCTGCCTGATCCGATTTTTTCGCACAGCCTATCAATGCCGCCGCAGCCACTAGGGTTAAAACCAGAATTGATAATTGTCCCTTGCGATACTTCATGCTATTTCCCTCCTATAATACGGTGCCTCTAAAAAACAACTTCAGGAAATTGACAAAGTGATTTTCTGCCTGCAGGCAGAAAAATCGAGTCAAGAACTAAATGGGGCTTTTCGAGGCACCTATACACCGGAGGCTCAACTTGCTAAGCCTCAACATATATCAGTATACTACAGGAAGACAGTATACTACAGGAAGACAGTATACTACAGAAATCACAAAATTCAACTGGAATTCCGATTATATAGGGGACCATCCCCACGGGTGTGGGGAAAAATCGATCAACGATATTCTGCTATCACTTACCCCCGGAACATCCCCACGGGTGTGGGGAAAACATGCAGTCTCGCCCGACTATCGTCATGGGTAGATGCAATACTAAACGCATAAAAACGAATAGAATCCTCTCCCGCCCGGCATATAGGCGTATTACAGCCGGAGCAGGCTTTGATGGCCGCATGGGTTACCGCCGTGCCGGGACCTATTGTGCTCACTGCTGCAACCGGTAGACCAAGAACGATGTAATCAGAACCTATCCATTTTACACTGGAATCGTCTACTTCGAGTCGGCCATGCTCCAAATATATGGGCATCCAGCGGTCTTTTGCCGATGCCAGTGTTTCTCTTGGAGGTTTTTCAAAGATCGGCATCTGAAATACGGCGAAGCTTAAACTGTCGCTTTGCGTAATTAAGAGGGATATCCTGAATGGAGTCTGTTCCCTCATCGAACAGAGCAGCATCTTTTATTACTCGTTGACGATTAATGGAGCCTGTTTCCTCATCGAACAGAGCAACACCTTTTATTATTCGTTGACGATTAGGCGTCGCAGTAATCTCCTCAAGCCGTTTCTTGGCTAAATCTACTGTATCGAAGGTTCCCTCACAGATACGGGCAGCAGGAATGCAACTCTTGCGTCCAAGCCATACTCCCCACCTGGGATTCACCAGTGCGGAGGCACATTGTTCAACAAGTTCCTGGTTCCCTGACAAAAGGACAGAAAATTTGCAATCTATCAGGTATTCTCGCCTAGTTAAAACAGTATTAGGATTCTTTTTTTCAATTTTGCGGGATATAAACCCTTTTTCGCCAGTTTTATCATACCCGACTCCTACTGTGTGGAAATCTGATAAACGCTGGCCGGTATCTTTTAGTACGTAAACACTCATTCTGAATTCCGCAAGCCTGGAGATGCCTCCTTCGTCGTCTCGCTCTATTCCCATAGCGGCGCAGAGCATCCCCAATATGCCGCTTTTTGTCGGCCAACTATTAGTGATTCGTCTTGTAAAACGACTAGAAGAGCACCATGACTGCATTGGAGCATCCAAGTAAAGAAGAAGGTGTTTTTCAGCCATCTTCAGCTAAATCTCTGCAGAAATCATTCAAATTCGTTTCAGGAATACGATTGCATTTTACAGGCTTGAAACCATAAGTATCTTCCATCCACTGAAACTTTTCGTTCAGCTTCTCAATAGAATCTTTGACATATCCATTCCCTTTTGCTCTGACAGGATCCTCAAAAGCATTGATCAAAGTGACTGGCTGTCCAATACGTATTGTACCAATAGCATATTCCGGCGGATTGAAGCCCATCATGGAGTTCTTCCGGGCTCCAGGAACCGCCAAAAGGGAGGAATGAATAAAGGTCTCGACAACTCGTTGTCTTTCCTTATCAGAGAGAACCGAAAGGTGTGTTGTGTTTTTCAGGAGATCCAGATTTAGAGCAATATAACGGTAATAACAGGCACTGTTAAACTCATTGGTACTCATATGGCCAGCACCTTCACTGTCCTTAGGTTTCCTGTCATCAACGGCTGTAAAAAAATCAATTTCATTATTGACTTTATGGGTTGAAATAGCATGACTGAACATACCGGCACCTTCAACCGTCAATGAATGATCACTGGCAACCATTCTACCGAAAATAGAAACATCGGCCTTATCTCTAACCGATTCTTTAAGAATTTTTTGAGCTTCTGAGAATTTTTTCTTCTCCTCCAGCGTTTCGCAGTACGCTGAGACGATGCTTTCAACCTCTAACGGTGTTATGTAAAATAAAGTCTTAACGGCTCCCTTGGTATCTTTTTTCCCAAATATTTCTTTCCCCAGTTCAGAAATTGCTTCTTGGGCCTCTGGTTCGCTAATCTCTTCCTTCTCAACTCGCTTCATAAAGGCTTCTTCAAGCAGCGGTAAAACATATCGAGTCCGTTCTCCGGCAAACATTTCGGGCATTTCATTTTTTGCCATTAAACGGACAGCCCTCTTCCAGCTCTGGGAACTGACACGGGCACGGGAAACTCCTCCGAATATTGCTGTTTTCGGAGAACCTACATCATTTCTGTTCAGACAGGTGACAGGAAATGATTGCAGAATGTGCAACTCAAGTACGTTCATATTATCTCCTCTTTTGTGATGATTGGCTGTAGGACAAGCATACCGAACCCAAAAGCTTTGGCACTGCCTATCCCTTGATTAAAACTCTCTTTAAATTTTTCCCGGTCTTCAACATTCAATACACCTTGAAAATCAACACGTTTGTGATTTCCTCTAATCCGGTTTTTATAGAACGGCTGATTCACAGGAGGACTGATTTGAAGGAAATCTGTATCCACCGAGATTCCCCCGGAATTTGCCTTCCGTTCTAGCCATTCGGACAATTCTTGTTTTCCGCAGATTGGTATACGGATTCCATTTTTTCTGCCACTTTGCTTCTGTTTAATCGTAGGATTGGCACAGAGTTGAAAATGATATGTGGAATGATTGAGAAAAGACTCGCTGATCGCCTTTACTTCCCACTCCCATAATTTCCATGTAAGAGGGTTGGGTTTTTTGACTGAAAGGAGATAAATCCGGCAATGTTCTTCTTTCGGTTCTACACGAAAAAGAAAATTCCGTTTATCTATGTCATGGAAGGACTTCCATAGAGCCCGATGCCAGGCATAGCTGTCCTGCAAGCGACATTGAGCTACGGTTTTGTAATCAACAGAAATCCGGCTAAGGTATCTCATCATTTATTTCCCTTATTGTCCAGAAATCAGATGCCCATTGAAACTTGATACGAGCAGAATAAAATTCCCAAGAACAGTTATTTTTATACAATTGTTTATAATTAATGGGTATACATGTACTTTTATCCGCTCGAATCACTCCTGTTATATGCCCGCATAGCTCCTGGACACTGTCACACATTAATAATCGCCGGAAACGTATGTCAAAGGAAGTCAAACTACTCTTAGTATCCTTTCCTTTAATAATCTCTTTTATTGTATAACCGATACGACCTCTATCAATGGCTTCTGGATGGGCAGCGAATCCTTCACAGACTGTCTGAACCGGTATCCGGTTCCAGTCTTTTTTCAGGTTGCAGTAATTGGCGAGATAAGGCCGATATCTGTGTTGTTTTGTTTCACTAAATCCACACCGCAGATCGGCCATCAAGCTTTTGTCGTTCTGGTTTTTATTAAGAGAAGTCATCAGTTTTTCTGCCCATTTTTCGAATTGCTCCACAACTGCTCCTTCATTGTTATCTTAGAGTCTTAATAGATCTTTTCCCCTTGGTATCCCTTGGTATATACGAGAATCTGACGCGGTATTTCGTGAGGACAGGCTTGCTCAAAAGCTACACACACGGCTCCGTGAATCCTTTCTTTCCATGATTCAACGTCTTTTTCCAAGCTGTTAGCAATCTCAACGAGAAGCTGATAACAAGAATCCAATTTGCTCCAATGAAGCAAGGTTACCTTATCTGAAAATAGTTTTTTCTTGCTATTATACACTTCTTTTTCATATTCTCCTATAGCTCTTCTAAGACTATTTTCTCCTTTGGAGGCCAATGCCGCGCTATTTTTGTACTTCTTACGGCTATTTCATCCAGCGAATTAGCATCAACAGAAAAAAATCCATTCCGCAGTATCGAGAATCTTAGCATTGTCTACAGCAAGTCCTCCCGCCCAAATGTCAGCAGCTTCATCATTCCCAGATTTTTCAGGCTTCTCAGATTTGCTAAAGCCAAAGGCCCCCGGCCTCTTCTGAATCCTGTTTCAAGGTAAGGATGGCCCCTAACTCTCTTCAAACATATTGTGATAAATTCATCTTGAGGTATCCATGTTCCGGTAGCTTTTATTTTTTTCCGTACAACCGAAAGCATCGTTTTTATGCTTTCGGGAATTTTTGGATAGATTGAACCATTTACTAGTGTCATTTTAGGAGAGGATCCCTATAGATAAATACAATGAGCTTGAATGGCCGGACAATATTTCCCCAGCACCTTGAAGACAGTATGTATATATGTTGAAAATGCCAGGACGACTAAGCCGATAGCACCAGAGAAAACTTCTCGGGAGTCTGCATAATACTCTTTCAATTAGCAATCTTAGAGAAGCGATCAATGGGCCAGAATGTCTGCCTTGTCCAGGTAAACACCGCCCCGAAACAAAACCAATTCATGAAATTATATTCAACCTGAGATTGGATTCAACCGTCTTCTGCAATTTAGTCGGCAAGTCATACTCAGACGCCAGCTTTGGGAACATCGAGAAAGCATCTTTGCTCTGACTTATTATCTCTCGGCTCTTCCTTTCTGTCAAATCACAATAAGAGCCGAATTTCAGCAGATCATCCATTTGAAAATCATCATTCTTTTTGTTCAACCAGGACTGATGATTTCTGGTCCACCGGCCTCTTGGGTCGTACGAATATGTCATATCGAACGCCGGAGCGAGCCTCCATCTCCCCGCTCTGTCCATTAGAAACCCGAAATTTTTTGTATGATCATCCTGATTTCTTCCCAAAACATTGTATACGGCTCTACGATATAGTTCTGTCAACGCCGCCTGCCCTAGTTCAAGCTGCCTTGCCAGCAATACAAGCTGTTCATAGGAATTCACACCGTCTCGGTCAGCATGCCCCAGTCCTGCCCATGAGGCGTAATGCAGTTTATCGAGTTTGTTATTGTTTAGGATTCTGTCAAAACGTCTTATAAGAAAATGCCGGTCTTTCCCCTCTTCAATCAGCCTTGTTTCAGGTATATCTATCCCCGAATGCCCGGCTATGAGGCTGTAGATATATTCCACTGTCGGCATTCCTTTGGGATCTGTGCTGTCAAGGTCTTTATTGGCCTGGCTATCGAATTTGAGAATCCAATAGGTATAATGAGGACCATGATTCACAGTTCCATCCAGCAATGTACCCTTTTTGGAAAGTGCTACCAATGCCTTTGAACGCGCCCCGCCCGCGCTGGAGCCAATTCTTATAAATGTTAGGGCAGCGGCCTGTTCATCTGCCGATATCAGTCTATCCTGAAGGGTTTTTTTCTGCCGCAGTACCATGTCCGCCAATTCTGCAAGCCCGTGGAAGTCGAGGGCTGTTCTCTGCAAAGGAAGCTTCTCGCCCGGATGGAATTCCAGAGCGCCCATTCCCCTATCCGCGATATACAGAAGACGATCAAGAGTAGTAATCTCGGATGCGGGAATACTCTTATCAGCCATATATATGTCAATTAGCTGATTGCCGTATTTATCCGGCAAGGAGTCAGCAATAAACCCAGGCACCCCCCTGAAGGTGTTGAAATTCAATCCATCGAAGATGAATCTGTCCGGAGGGTACTTCAAATGGATGGGAGAAACCTGTATTCCCGAATTCATGAATTTGGAATCATATTTAAAAACAGCATGCGTATTCTGATTGGGAGGATATCCGAGATATCCTATGGTCGTTCCCCAAAGGGTGACTTTTATAGATTCTCTCAATTCTCATCACCCCACTCAAAACGCCCTTTCGTCCTCTTATTTCGAACTCGCCTCGGCAACTCACTCTCAGGAGAAGACAGGGGACTATACTCATGGGTTTCATGAAACAAATCTTGCAGCCGATTCAGTTCATTGATACCACGCAGGATTCGGATGAAGCTTCTTAAGCTGATTGATCGCTTTCCATTCCTGAAATCTGATATAAGCTGTCGGGATATGCCTCCGGCGGATTCGATATCGGTATCCTTTAACCTTTTCTGAATTCGCACACTATCAATGCTTTCCGCGATATCATGAACAATATTTTCATCACTCATCATGCTATACTTCATATTGACCTCCATACATCATGAATACATTACATTATCCATTATTAGTGAACTTAATGCAATATAAACATTACATACGGAAGAAGAATTGTTATATTAATCTCTTTCAAAACAGGGAAAAGAACCTGGTTCCGCTGCATCGGCCTTTAACTTGGCGGAAGGGTCTTCACGATGGGATTCCTATCATACATCCAGTGTTTAGGTTTAATAGGACAATAGGGTGCTGTACACAGCAAATCATCTAAGCGGTATTAAGTGTCCCCAAGCTTGTCAGGTTCTGAATCCCAATAGACCCATCCCCGGTGCTTTGAGAAGCTCTAAGATGTCTGACTTATCGGAATATTCCCCTAATTAGGCTAAAAAACTTCGGATTGGCCGATTGAATATCTCGGAATAGCGTCCTAGATACTGGGAAATCATCCTGCGCCGCGAGATGAGGGAGTTTCCAACAGGATATTTTATGACAAGGTGGGGAACACTTTAAATTTTCTAACTGCCCCAACCCCCTTTACCATGATGCTAATAGGCGCAAGGGATTGCAGCGGAAATGCCGCTGGCAGCCCCGGCGATTGGCAATGAGCCGGGGACAGGCTGCCAGTCAAATGTCGGACTCCGAAAAAGCGGACTTCGATCACCGGCGATTGGCAATGAGCCGGGGACAGGCTGCCAGAGTAAGGCATTGGAACGAAAAGCCCGACCCGAAGGGTTGCGCCCAAATACTGAATCTTGACTTAACGGCACACGAGAAGCCTATCGGATTTTGAGGTACCCATGGCAGTTTTGATGATTTTTTTCTGATACAAGGCGGAAAAAGCAGCACTCGCTCAAGCGGCGTGAGCATTTTGACGATGAAGCAGCAGGAACCCAGGGCGAAAACAGACCAGAAGAGTTAAGTCCGGCAGACTCCTAGGGCTTCGGTGAGCTTCCGAGTATGGATTCGATGGCTGTCTTCTGCTCGGTGTAGAATTCTATAACCTGTTCGATGTGAGACTCAGATAAGATGTTCCGAAACAGGGGTAGGTTTTCTCTTGAAAAGTGCAACGTGAAAACGGGCAGGGTCTTGTCACCATGGCCTCGTGTCTTTGCACCTGGGGAAAGCTCGGTGAGAAGCAGAGCATAGTCTTTCCCCTGCCGAATGAACTGCAACATGCTCTCGGTATCGGCAAAAGGATAGTCTATCCCCCGAAACCTATACGTTACATCGGATTTTATGCTTGATATATCCTTGATGACCGTCTGTTTCACATCGATATTGAGGAGTCCGGACCTCCACCAAGAAGACTTGTCTGCCGACTCCTGAAGAATGGCCAGTTCCACGTCTGAAAACAGCCAGGACACCTCATCTAATCCAAATCCCTTGTAGGCAATCAGTATTTCTATTTCTTCGCCCTTTTCATCTGTGCTGATATTGGCCATGCCCTCCTGATAACCATCAAAAGATTCAAGACCGATGGTTATGCTTCCCAAAGAAACAGGGAGGGCCTGGAGAGAGGTGCCCATGAGGACGAAAATTATTGTTTTGCAGAAAAACCGACAGACATTCATCACCTATTCTCCATATCGGAACAGATGCCGAAAAACCTATAGCCGATTTTTCTAAGGGTACCTCTAAAAAACCGCTTTTGGAATTTGGCGCAGCCATTCTTCTTCGGTGCAAGACACCAGGAATTCAAGCACAACTGGGGTAAGTGCGTTCTTTGGCAACGCAACAGCAGCCTGTCTGCGTGCAGAACACACACAGGCAGGCAGAAAAGAGCAAGCCAAAAACGGAATGAATTTTTCGAGGCGCCCCTAAGAATGTCTGTCGATGATTGGGATTAGAGCATTAATTCTCTTGTTCCCAGAATCTATTTTCCCAATCTTTTTCCTTATCGAATTTCTCGGATTTGTCCTTGTCCTCATATTCGTATTCGTACCTCGAATCCTTCTCGATCGGAAGGATGAGGGCAAGAATGAGATAAACCCATAGTGACAAGAAACCGGCGAAGCTCAATAGAACAAAGACGAGTCTCACGCCGCCAACGGGATAATCGCGCCATTTTGCGATACCGTCGCAGACCCCAAACAGTATTCCATTCCTGGATCTGCGTAACTTTCTTCTACTAGAATAATACCTAGTCATACAACACCTTGAGCAACCTTCTCTTCCTTCTTGGAGCCTTTTGAAGCCGTTTTATCTACACTCTTCTTCAATGCGGCAAGTTCTACCTCAATCAGGCTGTCTGATTCGAGTCTCTCAAATTCCCGCTCAAGGTTAGCATCTTTTGATGGGCCGGTCAAGTCGGCATCGGCTTCCATCATCTCTATTTTATTCTCGAGTTCCTGGAAACGGGCGATGGTCCTGGTATCCCGTGTAGAGGATGCCGCGACACGGGCACGCTTCTTCTCTGCCGCATGAACACCCCGCTGAACGAGGATCTTGTGCTTCTGCCTCACCTCTTCAAATTTCTGCTCAAGCTGCTCAATATTGCTCCGACACTCGTCAATCATCTGCGTGAAATGCCGCAAGTCTTTCTCGGCAAATTCGAGTTGATTCATGCACCGCCGTTTCTCCAGCAGGGCTTCTTTCGCCAGATCGTCCCGCTTGTTTTCCACGGCCAGTTTAGCCCTTTGCTGCCAACGGTTTATCTTGGCTTCAAGGCTGTTCCGGCTTCTAGTCATCTCCGCTTTCGTCGCCATCTTCGTGGCGCAGGAGGACTTGAGGTCCACCAGTGTATCCTCAATCTCCTGCAGCATGAGACGAATCATCTTCTCCGGATTCTCCGCCTTCTCCAACAAAGAATTGATGTTGGAATTGATGATATCGCCTAATCGGCTGAATACTCCCATGATTACCTCCTCAATATGTATCCATAATGTGTATCCACACCTATAAACAAGCAACAACCATGCCAAAAATGCCAGAGTGTGAAATTTCGGCGAATTGCTCTCAATCACGCGATTAATTAGCGATTTTCGCTAGAATAATATGGCGATAACCGCCAAATACATTATAAAATCAATTCATGGACAATCTTGCTCAAGAAGCCCTAGGTGAATCGGAACCATTCTTGGAGTTTCAACAGCGTCTGAGTCAAGCGGCAAGGGTTGACCGCCCGGTTCTGCTTGTCGGAGAGAGGGGAACCGGCAAGGAATTAGCAGCCCGACGTCTCCATTTCCTCTCCCCGAAGTGGGATGCCCCCTTTGTCGCCCTGAATTGCGCCGCTCTGAGTCCCGGGCTGATAGAATCGGAACTCTTCGGTCATGAAAGCGGCGCCTTTACCGGTGCGGCGAGTCAGCGAAAAGGACGATTCGAGGAAGCCGACGGCGGAACACTCTTTCTCGATGAAATCGGGCTCATCCCCATGGTTGTACAGGAAAAGATTCTCCGTGTGGTGGAATACGGTTCATTCCAGCGTGTCGGAAGCTCCAAGACCATCGATGTTGAAGTACGCCTGCTCGGAGCGACCAACCAGAATCTCCCGCGTCTCTGCGAGGAGGGATTATTCAAGCGCGACCTTCTCGACCGACTCTCCTTTGAAGTGCTGTTCATCCCGCCGCTGCGTGTTAGGAATGGAGATATTCATATACTGGCCGAACATTTCGCCAGCCGCATATCCCAGGAACTCGGTCTGAACAGGACACCCATCTTCTCCAACAAGGCCAAGGATCAGATGACCCGATACGCCTGGCCCGGCAATATCAGGGAACTCAAGAACACCATCGAACGGGCCGTCTACCGGGAACGGGGAACCATCATACCTGAACTAACCATTGACCCCTTCCAGAATCCCTGGCCGGACGATGCTGCACCACAGGATACGGTATCGGCCAAACCGCGCAATCTCAAGGCGGCCATTCATGAGATGGAATTCACTTGGCTCACTGAGGCCATGAAGTTATGTGGCGGTCATCAGGGTAAGGCGGCGAAGCTATTGGGGCTCAGCTACGATCAATTCCGTCGGCTCCACAGGAAGCATTGTAGGTAGTTTACAGTGTCCCCAACCTTGTCACAAATTGAAGGGTACTCTGAAGCAATCGGCCAAATTCCGCAGTCATGATCTCTGAAGACCCATCAATTCATTTCAGGAGGAAGACCTATGTTCAACCCGCCCCATTGCCCTAACCCCGATTGCAGGCATTTCAGGAAGCCCCAGGATGCCCGCTGGCACCGGAAAATATCGCCTTATCGGACCAAAACCTTCGGATTGGTCCCGCGATACATTTGCAGGCACTGCAATAAATCGTTCTCGGCGCAGACATTTTCCATCGATTATTACGCCAAAAAGCATATCGATTTCAGGTATGTTCACCAGCAGATCAACGCCGGCGCCGGAATCCGCAGCATCGCCCGGTCTCTGAATGTTTCGCCCAAAACCGTGACCAGCCGCATCCGGCGGCTGGCCAGAAATGCCATCCTGATTCATCAAAGATTCCTCAAGCACTTAGCTTATGCCGAAGACTTCGCCGCCGATGGTTTCGAGAGTTTCTGTGTCAGTCAGTATTTCCCCGACAACACCAACATATTAGTGGGGTCTCAGTCCCAATTTGTCTATCAGTGGGATCATGCCGCGATACGCAGGAAGGGGCGCATGAGAAAAGATCAAAAGGAGAGAAGAGCATTGCTGGAAAAGACCTTCAAGGCGCATCCCAAAGCCATAGAAAACTCTTTTGGAACGTTGATGAAATTCTTAGCCCAGAGGAGCGGGAAAAAAGTGATGCCGCTCATCCTATTTACTGATGAGAAAAGAGATTATGAGCGCTGCCTCTGGAAGACTCCGCTGACCCGGGAGCAGATGTTCAGCGGCAAATGGCACCACCATAGGGTCAATTCAAAAGAGCCCCGAACCAGACAGAACCCGCTGTTTCCAGTCAATTACATGGACAGGGAAATTCGCAAAGACATGGCCGCCCATGCGAGAGAAAGTGTGCAGTTTAACAGGAATGTCAGCGAAGGAATGCTTCGAATGAGCCTGTACTTCTTTGATCACAATTATTTCAAGCCGTATCGGGTGGCGAAGGCGGTGGAGAAGAAGTTGCGTCATGCGGAAGCGGCCGGCTTGAAGAGGCCATTACTCGATAGGATTACGCAGGATTTCTGGACGAAGCGATACTTCTGGAGGGGAAGAGAAAAGATAGACGAATCGGCCCTGAAGACCTTGAACCGCCTTTGGGAGACCCCGATGAAACGCCGTCCTGAGATGGTATGCAGGCATCTTGCGGTGTGAGGCTCGAAGGAAGCTGCTGGAATGGGTGTATTCCTGACAATGTGGGGAACACTTCACGGATTCAGCCTTGGGATTCTACCCTGTTTTAGCTCGGCAAATCGATTTGAATTTGTCCCCCCTGTCGAACTCATGCCGAAACAGACCGAAGCTGGCCGCCCCGGGAGACAGAAGCAGGGCATCCCCGCTTTCTGCCAGTTCCAAGGCCCTTCCCACCACGGCTTCCATACTCGCAAATGGGCCTTCAACGGCTGCGCCAAGCCGTTTCAGCCGCCCTAACCAGGCATCTGTGGCACTGCCCGAAAGCATGAGTATTCGTTTCGGTATACCCGCGGCATCATCAAAGGCGGAGAAATCCAGGGACTTGTCCGCACCCCCCGCTATTAAGATAATTGGGCGCTCAAGCGAGCGGACAGAGGCGGAGGCGGCCTCGGGTATGGTGGCGGTAGTATCGTCGTAGAAACGAATCCCGCCGGCCTCAAGAAAACGCTCCATCCGGTAGCAAAGGCCCTGAAAGTCGGCCAAGGCGTCATAAATCATGGCGGGCTCACATCCCCAGAGGCGGGCCATCACAGCGGCGAACAGGCTGTTTAGTCGAAAAGGAAGACCGGGGATACGCAATCTGCTTGGCAGGAGCCGCTCCACTTCATCCCCGCCGTAAAACCAGCCGCGGCCTTCCTTGTCCAGCCAGGCACGCGGCGTATCGTAATCAGAATCGCCGTTCTGGCCCACCAGCACGGCTTTTCCGCCCGCGGCATCTAACCAGTTCCGCCCATATTCGTCATTGGGGAACACACACCAATCCCCCGGCTTGGAATTCTCGAAAATCACCTTCTTATCCTCCTCATATTCGACGAAAGAGGCATAGCGGTTCTGATGATCATACATGAGGTTGGTGATGCAGGCTATCCTCGGATTGAGCAGCCTACGGGCGTGCAGGTCGGCCAATTGCCATGAGGAAAGCTCCAGCACCACCGGTTCCCGTCCTGTCAAGTCATCGACGAAGGCAAGCGGGCTGACTGTGATGTTCCCGCCAATCCGGGCATGGGGATTTTCCCTAAGAAGGATATGGTGCAGCGCCGCCACAGTCGTTGACTTCCCTTTGCTTCCTGTCACGGCGATGATCGGCGATTGGCATGATTTCAGAAAGAGGGAAATATCCGACTCCAGGTTATGTCGCCCGGAGAGAAACGGCGAATCCATCGGGACGGCGGGATTCTTCACGATGAAGTCCGCTTCGTCGAAATCCCTCTCGTCATGCCTGCCGAGAACAAAGCGAATGTCGAGACCATTCAGCGCGTCAATGGAATCCTTGAGTATGGATTCATCACGGAGATCGGTGCAAACCACCTTCGCACCGTGTCTCACCAGGTAACGGACAGTCTCCACACCGCCGCCATGCAGTCCCAACCCCATGACAAGGGTTTTTTTTCCGGCGAACTGATCGGTTCCCTGTTGCTCAGGACTCAATTCTCATTCTCCGGCAGGGGCAGAGTTATCACCATGCGGTCGCGGCAGAGGAAGGCGGAAGGGAAGAACTCCCGGCATTCATTCCTGAGTATCTTGAGTTCCCTGTCACCGTAACGGGGGCTGTAATGAAAGAGACCCATGCGGCGCACACCGCCGGCCCTCATCGCAAGACGGCCGGCCTGCTTAGCCGTAAGATGCTTTTTCTCCCGTGCGGAGTCTGCAAATTCCTCGGTAAACATGGCCTCGCAGAGCAAGAGATCGGCATTAGCGACTTCTCCCTGAATGTCATTCCGCCAAGCCGTATCGGTTACATAGCACACCTTGCGCCCGCGGCGGGCCTCGCCCATCACCCGGGAGGGATGAACGAAGCGTCCGTCATCCAGTTTGACTTCCTGGCCCTTCTGAAGGATGCCCCACTGCGGGCCACGGGGCACACCGGCAGCCATGGCCTTCTCGGGGTAGAAAACCCCTGGGCGGTCATCCTCTAAAAATGTATAACCGACACATATCTTGGAATGCCGCAGGGGGAAGGATCGAATAACATAGTCCGGCCCCCTGAACACTTCCTGCGGGATCTGCGGCTGGCTGATTTCTCGTATCACGATGGGATAGTTGATGTAGATGTCCAATACTCGGCGGCTTGTCTCCACGTATTCTCTTACCTTGGGCGGTCCAATGATGGTTAAGGGATCATCCCGCTCCACCTGGGCATTGAGCATGAGTATACCTGGCAATCCGGTGATATGGTCGGCATGCGTGTGGCTGATCAATACGGCCGATATCTTCTTCCATTTGAGGCTTAGCTGCCGGAAGCTGATTTGAGTGGCTTCGCCGCAGTCAAACAGGAAGAGTTCACCCTCCCGACGCAGGAGCATTGATGTAAGATTGCGATGGGGGAGAGGCATCATGCCTCCGGTGCCAAGTATGAAACTTTCCATGAGTTAAGGCCTTTGTCTGTATTCAGTTTTACTTTGGGAAGTGAATCAGTATAGCCTGCACTGAAAAATCTTGTCAATGCCCTAACTCAAAGCAATCGCCGTCCCATGGGGGAGGCAATGCCCCTATCAAGCCGCATTGACAGGGTGCTGTAACTTTCAAGAATCAATATCTGGGCACACCCCTTCGGGTCGGGCTTTTCACTCCAATGCCTTAATCCGGCAGCCGGCGGCATTTCCGTTTCAATCCCTTGCGCCCATTAGCATCATGGTAAAAGGGGGTTGAGGCGTTCTGAAGAAGTGTTACCCTGTGTTCCCCACCTTGTCACAAAATATCCCTCTGGAAAATCCCTCATCTCGCGGCGCGGGATGATTCCATATCATCTAGGACGCTATTTCATTGAGGATTTCCATACACCTATCTGAAGGTATTGGCCCAATAAGGGGAAATTCCGGCAGTGCCCGGCAACTCTGAGCTTATCAAGGCATATTCAATCGGGATTAAGGCAAGGAGCCATTGATTCCAATCGTAACAATCTTGGGGACACTTAAGGCAACCTCTAAAAAACCGTTTTTGGAATTTGGCGCAGAGATTTTTTCTTGATGCAAGGCGGCAAAAACGGAGCTAGCTTAAGCTACGTGAGCATTTTGACAACGCAGCAGCGAGGAAAAAGATCAAGCCAAAAACGAAATAAGGTTTTTTAGAGGTGCCCTTAATACAGAATTCACTATCGGGCACCTATCGTCGGAACCGCAGTTCCGGCGATGGCGGGCTCAGCGCTTTGTACTCTGCCGGCCTTTGGGAAGTATCCGGCGCTCCCTCCTGCCAAGCGGCTCTCACCACTGTATAGACTATGCCGCCGGGGGAACCTGCCGGCCAGATGAACTGAGGCCGCTCAACAGCTTCCGGCATCCTGGGAATCCAGGCCATTCCATCCGAATGAACCCCGGGACGGGAACCCCAGAAAACCCACCAACCGGCGACATCTGTTTCGGCGACAGGGTTCCAGGTAATGATCATCCGACCTGCAGAGTCTTTTGAGTGCTTGAGACCCCTGGGCGCTAAGGGCGGGAGCCGCGGAGAGTATTCCACCTCCAGCACGGATAGCGAAGGTGCGGTATCGATACCGGAATCGGGTTGCAGCACATAGCCGATAACAAAATACCTCCCCTTGACAGACTGTTCCGGTTCTCCGCGGAACCAGCGGCCAAATCCCATGGGATCCTCGGGCAGGGCCTTCATTGAAAGCATCATCCAGTTGGGATCGGCAGGATCGGGAAGGCCGAGTGCGCCAATGGGAACTGAATCGTCAAAGGCCCGTGCAAAGAAGCTGATGCGTGAGAGTTCCGGAGCATTGTACCTCGTGCGGATACCCTGAAGGCTGGAACTGGGATATCCGGCATCTATCGGCTCGGTTATCCCCGCTCCATAGGCCGTTTGGTCCTGATTGAAATACCGGGCGATATAGGGCTTGGGCAGCATCTTAAAAGTCAATCTCAATTCGTCAAAAAAGCCATTGAATTCAGGAGCGATGATGAGCGGCTGCTCTGACAGACTTCCCACTCGGGGAGTGAACGTTTCATCCTCTTCCCTGCCTGTAACCGTTGCATGGACGGCATCCACGGGCCGGCCATCCACTAGGTATTCGAAATACCCCGGCGAGTTGCCGGAGGAGCCGGCATCATCGGAATTCCCCGTGAAAACCACCCGATGATGATGCCACTCGTTTGGCACCAAGGGCGGACTGATCAAAGTCAGGGTAAGAGATCTTCCGATTCCCAGTTGGAAAAAGCGCCGGAATTCCCATACCAGCCGTCTTTTCTCCACCGTGATGCCGATCGATTGGGGTTCCCCGACCGAATCGCGACCTTCCCAGGAGAAGAACCGCTCCCCATCCCTGAGCTGCGAAGGACAAAGGAAGAATTCAAACGTAAAATTCTCCCACTGGGCCCCCGGCTGCCACATGGCGCCTTGGGATGGATAGAGACGGATGCCGCCCGGCCCCGGGCGAATAGACAGTTCGGTTCGGGCCGCCCTTTGCTGAGTAATCTCATATACGCCCTCAGCGTGATAGGATCCACTCGGAATCTCCAAACCGGCGGGCTCGGCGAGGATAAGAAGATCAATGGAGTCGGTATCTCCATTTTCATCATTGAAGGGATTTCGGCCCAGGGGCGCCAGGGTGAGCGCAGCCATTCCCTTCCAGCCAGCCATCTCTTTCAGGCCATGGGAAATGCTATGCCCCCACCCTGCATCGCCCCCGAAGATCATGGTATCCGCTTGGGCCAGTACCGAAGTCAACATGAGACAGAAAAGGAATTGGCATCTTTTTATTTTCACCTTATTCGCTTATCTTTATATCGGAATTAAATCATGCCTGCTCAAGAAACCATCCTTAAAACAAAATCCGCCGCCTTCCCCCCGTCTCCTGGGGTTTACGTTATGCGGGATGCCCATGGCAAGATATTATACGTCGGCAAGGCCAAGAACCTCAAATCCCGAGTCTCATCATATTTCAGCACAGGAAAAAATCTCAAGACCACCTTCCTCATGAGGAAGACAGCCGACATCGAGACCATTCTCACTTCGACAGAATACGAGGCATTACTGCTGGAAAACAATCTTATCAAGCACCACAGCCCCCGTTACAACATCAGCCTCAAAGACGGCAAGAGCTATCCGGTGATTCGTGTTACGGCGGACAAATTCCCCCGGGTATTTCGTACCCGGCACATCGTCAAGGACGGCTCCGTCTACTACGGCCCCTACCCCAATGCGAAAACGGTGGATATATATATTGACCTCATTCAAAAACTGTTCCCGCTGAGAAGGTGCAAAAAGCTGATTAAGAGGAATGCACCTTGCCTCTATCATCACATTGGCCGTTGCAGCGCACCCTGTGTAGATAGAATTGACGAAGCTGATTACGGCAAAATGACAAAGAAAATCCGCACCCTGCTGAGCGGGCGAACCATAGGGTTCCGCAAGGAAATCAAGACAAAAATGAGAGAGGCCGCCGCAAATCTCGAATTCGAACGTGCCGCCGAATTCAGAGACGCCCTGCATTCCCTCAATCTTCTCAATGCGGAACCCGTCATGATGGACTTCAAGGAGAAGTCCCGCGATTACATCGATTACGCCGCCTCGGGTGAATACATCGTATTCGCCGTCATACAGATGCGCGGCGGACAGGTGATGGATCGCCAGATATTCATCAACGAATATGCTGGCAGCCGTGAAGAAGCACTGCCTGAATTCCTTATCCAGTACTACAGTGAGACCGGCAGGGAACGGCCCGGGACGCTGTACATCCCGAATTCGCCCGATGCCTTTATTGACCGATTCTTCGCCGGAGATGAGGGCATGCGGATCAAGGTGCCGGAGCAGAAGAGCGACCTAGCGGTGCTGGCCATGGTGAAACAGAACGCCGGAGCAGAACTGGATCGGCTAGTCAGGAAGCACGGCGACCTCCCCTCGCTGGAGGAACTCAAAATCGTGCTAAACCTTTCCAAAGTACCTCGGCGTATTGAAGGATTCGACATATCCCAACTGCAGGGCAAGCACACCGTGGCTTCGCTGGTTTCTTTCCAGGATGGCCGGCCAGACAAGTCCGGCTACCGCCACTATTCGATAAGGAGCAC
The DNA here is from genome assembly GCA_965232165.1 of Spirochaetaceae bacterium. Classification (GTDB taxonomy): domain Bacteria; phylum Spirochaetota; class Spirochaetia; order DSM-2461; family DSM-2461; genus UBA2779. Next base: position 274,670 of record CBDDOY010000001.1, read on the forward strand.
CGCCGGTGCCGTCGACGACTATAAATCCATCGCCGAGGCGGTAGCCAGACGATACCAACGGATTCTGAACGAAGACAAGGCCGCCCTTCCGGACCTGATACTCGTCGACGGCGGCAGGGGACAAGTCTCTTCGGCGCTGAAAGTTCTCAAAGCCCTGGAACTGGACGACAGGGTGCCCCTCATCGGCCTCGCGAAACGGGATGAAGAGATATGGCTCCCTCACGCAGCCGAGCCAGTTCGGCTGCCGACGGGGGATCCGTGTCTGCGTATCCTTCAGCACGTCCGGGACGAAACCCACCGTTTCGCCACCTCTCATAATAAGCGGCTTCGTTCAAAAGATCTAACCCTCTCCACCCTTGAGGCCGTTCCGGGAATTGGTCCCGCGAAAAGCTCCAGGCTACTCACCACATATAAATCCCTGGAAGGCATCTACGACAAAAGCGCCGATGAGATTGCAAGGACGGCCAGGGTGGGTAATGAGGTGGCCGAAACGGTCAGGGAGTTCCTCGGCAAGAAGCTGGACCACCGTGAAATCATCAGTTCAGGTTCTCAAAAAATTCCGGCAAAAAAATCTAACGGGCAGACCTGAAATGCGTCTCTCAGCCTCTCAAAGAAAGGAATGCGCAAATAAGTTAGGCCGAACCCGTGAAGACGGCATTCGCCGCTCTAGAGGAAGCCCTTGAAGGATTCTCTAAAGGGCACCTCTGAAACATCCATATACGGAACATCCTATCTGCGTGCAATGCACAGGCAGACGGTTAGAAAATTTCTGGGCCTTCCTATGCTTTTCGTCCGTCTGCATTTGACGCACAGACAGACGGTTAAAACCACAGGTGAACGCAGATATGTTAAGGGGCTCTCTAAAAAAAACTCATGAGCGTCTCCTTGCCTGTGTTTTTCACAGTTGAAAAACTTCTGTGTATTCCTGATTGAAACCAACGGCAAATCCGCTGATTCATTAGGGCACCTCTAAGAAACAGCTTTAGGAAATTGACGAAGAAATTTTTTGTCGATACAAGGCGGCAAAAGCGGAGTTAGCTTAAGCTACGTGAGCATTTTGACAACGCAGTAGCGGCGGAAAAGTTCGAGCCAAGAACTAAATGGGGTTTTTTAGAGGTGCCCTTTAGAGAGGCCCTGAGATTAGTAGTGTAATGTGCTTGTTATCGTAATTTCATACTTGTCCAAATCATTCCATTCATAACGGCTAAGATCGACGCCTATCATCCCTCGGGCGACGAGATTTGGAACAGCATCCAGGAAGAGCACAAAGTCTAAACCGGCTCCATATCGCAAATCACGGTTGATATCGGCGCCTTCATACGGAGAAGCCATACCTATATCGAAAAAAGGATGCACCTGAGCGTCCCACACTTTTTTCAGTCTCCAGAACCGTATGCCTATGGATGTATTAAAGTAAAACCCCCAGTCTCCATTCATCGAATAATCACCCACACCACGCAGATGCGTGGCAATATCGGAAGTCTGTTTGTTAAAAGAGACAAAAGCACTCGCCAAACCGTAAAAATTGAATATCCCGGCAAAGGGCCTGTAAAACCCTCCTGAAAGACTCAGAGTGTTGGTAACAAAATACTCATCGGTTTGAGAATTAAGAACAGGACTAATCCCATGCTGAAGCATGAGCTGCTGGCCATACCGGAAGTTGCCTTTCCAATCGATGTTACCTAGGGTAAAAGCGTGTTTCCAGCCGAAATTAAACGGCTCCTCTATGTAATTTGCTGTTGTCAAGAAGTTTTCATACCCATACTTCATGCCTAGGGAGATACCAAAGTCATATTTGAGCAGGGACTTGTAAATTCTGATAGAGGTGCCTATAGAAACCTCAGACACATAATAACCGAAATGGAATTCGGTTTCTTCTGAGCCTGAATCGAATTGCTCATATTCATAGGCCTGAAGAAAACCAAGCGAAAGCAATAAGGGTCCTACGCGAATATTATTCCATTTAGGATTGAGACTCCACTCTCCAACTTCCCATTGTTCTGTGGTTTTGTTCATACCGAAATTTATTCCGAGACCCAAGAAAATATCCGTCATCGTGCCGAAGGCATTATCATAGTAGGTTTTTACCCCCACCCTAAATCCCGTGTTAGAATCAAATTTCGGATAGATAATGGGGTAGAGGGTCCAGAGATCTTCCAAATCAAAGACGAGCCGCCATAGCAGGGTATCGCTTTCTGTCTCAAGCAATTCCATTCGCAAATTCACATAGCGAAACACCCGTTTGTTGACCAAATTCTGCCGCTCCCGTTCAACAGCCTGAAGAAATTTTTCTCCTGAAGCGAATCTGTCATTCTCTTTGACCTTAATTGCCGCCCGAAGCGCCGATACCTTCGTGCTGCCTTCCACATTGATACGCACTTCTTTGACAAGATGAGCTTTAAGTGCAGTCTCACCGAAACAGGCCAGCGATCCCAGAGTCAATATAACGCATATCCATAATAATCTATTCATCGTGAATCCTGTTCGCGAAAAACTCATATCTTCCTCTTAGCGATCCCTTCAGCAGTTTTCTCCTTTGCACTTCCGTGTTAATCCGCCAGGCGTTTCGGATGGAAAACCCAGTCGGCTTGATGCCTCGGGAACGAGTCCCAACTATATCTTTATAGAGTATATATGATTGACACACATAGAGTCTATGCCTATGAGAGTACTTTCTTTCATGCCGATTACATAGGGGAGCGTTTGGGGGCCAATCCTTCCTTTGGAGCAAACCCCATTCCGCTTCGCCAAAGGAAATCAGCCAATCATGAGTTAGCACGGTTTCAGTATTGTGAAAAACTGCCATTCTCCGCCTAATGATGAAATTGGACACACCCGCCAAAGGCCGTGTCAATATGCGTTTTCATGAATAAACCCGTAAAGAAAGGTAAGAAACAGTATTCTTATATCAAAAACCAGCGACCAATTCCGAATATAATAAAGATCATATTCAATGCGGCTTACGAGGCTGGTTTGCCCACGCCACCCATTGACTTGCGCCCATCCGGTAATCCCGCTCTTCATCTTATGGCGCAGCATATAAGATGGTATCTCATGCTTGAAATCCTTGATGAACATAGGACGCTCCGGCCGTGGACCAACGAGGCTCATGTCTCCTTTTAGGACATTCCAGAACTGAGGGAGTTCATCTAAGCTTGTACGGCGGAGAAACCGTCCTATTGGCGTACATCGATCATCCCCGCTTTCCGCCCATTTGGCGCCTTGCTCCTCGGCATCGATGTACATAGATCTAAATTTCCACATGATAAAGGTCTCACCATCCTGGGTCATTCTTTCCTGTCCGAAAAAGACCGGGCCCCTGGATTTCCACTTCACCAGAATCGCAATAAGACAGAGAAGCGGCGACAGAACAAGCAAAGCCATGGTGGAACCGATGATATCTACCATCCGTTTAATGAAGGCCTGAATCGCCGTAATCCGGGCCGCATTGATGGAAATCGCCGGTATTCCATGAAATTCTTCGGTTTTATAGCCGATAAACGCATTTGCAATATCGGGAAAAACGATCGTAGGGATTGAGGTTTTATTGAACTTGAATAGAGCTGAATCAAGTTCAACATGATTTTCGGCGTTAAAACCGAAAATCACGACATCTGGTGCATCGGGACCATCGAGGGAAACATCATTCAAACTGATCTGAGGGATGTTGAACTTCTCGGCCTGCTGGGGTTCTCCTATCCAGCCGATGATACGTATGCCTTTTTCCGGATGCCTCTTGAACATAGCCACAATGTCCTCTAAGGCATTGCCCTGGCCAAGAACAAGGGCATGACGCAGATTGCGTCCCAATTTCCTTGCCCGGGACTGCAGGCTGCGAATCACTCCCCTGATGACTAAGGCTAAGACAACTCCTAATACCGCATATAATACAATGGTAATCCGCGACAAGCGGTCCGGCCTGATGAAGTAGAGAAGAACTATGAAGCTGACAATTGATTGAACCTGCGATTTGATGATGAGGAGGGATTCTTTGTACCATGAAGAATACCTGTTTGAATCATAGAGAGAATTGCTGGTGGAATAGAGAATGACAAATGCTGCCAGTATGAATGAATGGAAGAGAAAACTGTCAAACTGTCCGGGATGACCGTTTTTCATGATATAAAACCTGATGAAATATGCCAATTCCCAGGCGGCTATGGTGGTGACAGCATCAATTATTTTCAAAACAATGGGCAGAGTTTTTGTTAGCTGCTTATCAATCATGTCAATCTTCCTGTGAATCAGTATATCTCAATAAGCTTATTGAGGGCACCTCTAAAAAACCGCTTCTGGAATTTGGCGCAGCTATTTTTCTTCGATGCAAGGCGCCAAGAATTCAAGCGCAACTGGGTTACGTGAGTTCTTTGGCCACGCAGCAGCGGAGGAAAATAGCAAGCCAGAAACGGAATGGGTTTTTTAGAGATGCCCTTAGACTATTACACCTAGACGATTCCAGCCATTACCCGTAATATTGACATTGATTATGAGAGAAATTGCCAGAATTGAGTATATCAACGGCCCATCCTGCATACTCCTCGTGCCGAAAGAGGACATTTTGCAGAGAGAATCGGCATTATCTGTATACGATGGGAACACAGTTTCACTGTTCTCAGATAGAGACCCTGAGTATTCTGTCGTTCTTCCCCCTGGAGAGGGTGCGAAGGACTGGACTTCGGTGGAGCGGATCATCAATCGGGCGCTGGCAGTTTCTTTGGGCAGAGACAGCATCATCGCAGGAATAGGCGGCGGCGTCGTTACCGATGTTACCGCTCTTGCCGCCTCCCTCTACATGAGGGGCTGTAGGCTCATCCTGATCCCAACCACCCTGCTGGCTATGGCAGATGCGGCCATAGGCGGGAAAACAGGTATTGACTTCGCGGGGCATAAGAACCTTGTCGGAACATTCTACCCTGCTGATGAGGTGCGCATCTGTCCGAGGCTTCTGCAGACTCTCCCTGAAAATGAATATCGTTCGGGCCTTTCGGAAGTAATAAAACACTCCATTCTTGCACCAGGCGAACCCGGCGGATTCTGGGACATGCTCATCAATAAGAAACAGATGATACTCGCAAGGGATGAATCCATCTTAGAAGAAATCATAATCGCCGCAATCAAGGTGAAAACCGATATTGTATCTTCAGATATTCAGGACAAGGGACAAAGAGCCTTCTTGAATCTAGGCCATACCTTCGCCCATGCCCTGGAGTCGGCAACCAATTTCAGCCGCTGGAGCCATGGCGAGGCAGTGGGATGGGGCATGCTCAAGGCCCTTGAACTGGGTGAGCGATTGTCCATAACCGATAAGAGATGGGCGGATGAATGCCGAAAAATGATTTCAGAATACGATCTTGATATGCTGACACCCCAGGTTTTACCGGAGGAAATCAAGGCGGCGATGGTAAGCGATAAGAAGAAGAGAGCGGGGCGTTTGAGGTTTGTCCTGATAAGAGAGCCGGGAAGCCCTATCCTGCAAGAGGTGCCGGAAGAAGATATTGATGCCGTGCTAGGCATTTAGAGCCTGGGCCCCCTCAAACGTTATTGCCGTCTGGAACGGGCCTTTGCAGTTCCCCATGCCTTCCGCTTTGATGGTATAGGAAAGAGGTCCAGCTCAAAGAATCGCTTCAGCGAATTCAGGAGCCAGGCATAACTTTTAAGAATCAATATTTGGGCGCATCCCTTCGGGCCGGGCTTTTCACTGCAATGCCTTATTCCGGCTGCCTCCCTCCCGGCTCATTGCCAATCGCCGGGGCAGCCGGCGGCATTTCCGTTGCAATCCCTTGCGCTTCCTCAGGGCACCTCTAAAAAACCTTATTTCGTTTTTGGCTTGATATTTTTCCTCGCTGCTACGTTGTCAAAATGCTCACGTAAGCAGGTGCGTACCGCAGGAGCAAAGCTCCGAAGAACGCACCGCCAACCGCTTAGGCTACGCTCCGCTTTTGCCTGCCTGTGCGTGTCCGCACGCAGACAGGCCGCCTTGCATCAAGAAAAAATTTAAGCAGGTGTGTACCGCAGGGCTTAGCCCGAGGAACACACCGCCAATGCGCCAAATTCCAAAAACGGTTTTTTAGAGGTTGCCTCAAGAATATAAGGCTCATATAATAATGGCTCATAACTTTGTTTAAGATGTTTACTCATCCAGAAGTGGGCGGCTTCAGGGTCTAATTTCAATAGATTACGTCTTAATGAATCCTCGCTTACAATCTTCTTGATTCCAAAACATTCTCTTAACACCGCATCCTCACGTATTGATGCTATGTGTGCGTAACGATTCTGTCCGGTAAGTGCGGCCAGAAAAGCCGTGCCCGCCACGTCTTCTTTTCGCGGAGCATTGTTGCTCTTAAAGGATAACGGTATTTCTTCACGCCAGGATTCATACAAACCGGACAATTGCAAGAAACGGGCAAAATATACCGCTTGGCCGTAGTCTGAATGACTTCGACTCTCGTCCCAGAGAAGTTCTACTGTTCTTCCCAAGGTCTCCAAGCTCTCTGTTTTTTTCGATTCACCCATTGGGTGCGTGCCGACTAATGGGCATTTTGGTTCCATATGCTTATATTAAAAGACTTTAGCCGGAAATTTCTATACTTCTAGGTTTTTAACTGCTTTTTTTAGATTTACTCATCCATTACCCTGGAGGAAGCTGAACGTGAACTATCAAATTTCGCTGAGAGATGGGATTCCCGGTATGCGTCAATCAGCAAAATGTGGGAGAGAAATTGGGAAAACCTCATTACAATTTTCGATTATCCTGATGAAATTCGGAAGATTATCTACACAACGAATGCGATAGAGTCTCTCAACAGCGTAATCCGCAAATCGACAAGAAACCGAAGGATATTCCCCAATGACAAATCAGCGCTGAAGGTGATATACTTAGCAGTAAATCAGGCTTCAAAGCGATGGTCGATGCCATTACGGGATTGGAAACCGGCAATGAATCGTTTTCTATTGGAATATGGAGGGCGGTTTTCTGAATGAGAAAAGCCAGTTACACAGAAATATTTACAGGCCCAATCAGGAAAGATATTTTGGATCATGTCAGGGAGACGGTCCAGTTTGCCAAATATCCCAGCGCGATGATGATTCGATTTGTTCTTTATCGTCATTATCACAACTGCATGATTCCATGGCGAGTGAAGGAGGCTCGGAGGAAAAAGAAACTTCGCAAGGCAGTGAACAGGTACTGGTTGAAAAGGGTTTTACAAGCTTTCTGACACCGGGTAAAAATCCCACTGCTGGGGGCTTGGCGGAGACTTCGAGACTGTTTCAACAATAGCGGTATAAGCACCCCCAGCAGCCTGGGCTGACAGTGCGTTCTTCTACCAGTCCTGTGTTACCTCCATGACGTAACCGCTGAGCGTATTTGTGCCCTCGATATCATTCCATTCGAACTGCGAGCCAAAAAATCCTGGATTGTTTACTGGCCATCCATCGATTCCTATAGCGGCAAAGTCCTGGCCGCCGCCGTAATTATCCGGCTCCACTTGAGTGTTGTTGAAAGAATTGGTTCCCCAGTTATGATAGGCCGTTCCAGTCCAGTTGTGCCCCTGACCTGTACCTAAGGGGGTGGTTGTAGCATCATCATCGTCGCCATTCCAAACCCAATCGCCTTCCGCTTTCTTATCTGTCGCGCCTATCCACAGATAGCGCGCGCCACCGCCATCACTTGCGCTTTCCGTTATCACCCCCGTAGGAGTCTGGTTTATGGCGGCGACTACCGCATCTTGTTCCGTCTGTGAACCTATCTCCACAAGGGAGGCCCCTCCTCCCTGCGCCCTGGAATAATGCGCCGCCGTATCCCAGTTCACCCCTCCCGCTTCCGCTATGAGCACCACGGGGAAGCTATCGCCACCGGCAGTGGGCGTCCCGTAAACAGCGGGCGGGGAACCGAATATGTCAAGGACGGTCGCGGCCATTGTATTGGTAACAAGATTACCATTTCGTGTTCCCGTTACCACGAAAACATACTTATGCCCTGGATGCAGCCGTAAGTCGATCAATTGGCTTGCCGCTGTAAATGGATCTGTCAGGCCCGTCCATCGAGTCACTGCTGATACTTCCGACATGACAGCGGTAACATCCGCTACCGTGTTCTTGCCTATTAAGAATTCATCGCGAGTTGGAGCTGTTTCTCCCGATGTCCGTATTGTTAAGTTGTACGCGTAGACCGTGTAGATGGTCGCGGTGTCTGTATCGCTGTCAAACTCATCCCATGACAGGGCCAGTACGGCAGCGGCCGACTGCCCGTATTTGTCGATTTTTTCTCGCGGTTATACTCGCCGGAACGCCATAGGTTACTTGCTGCCGTGCTTGTCGCGTTGACCGTCAGGGTAATATCGGCCTCTTTGCTGTCTTTGTAGTGACCTTTTCCCGTCATGGTGACGGTGTATGTGGTCGCGGTGAAGGCCGTCTGCGCAGGGGCTATCGTTATCGTCCCTGTCGCCGGATCGATGGTGACATTTGTTCCCGGGTCTGGTCCTGTGCCTGATGTGCCGGATTTCTTGGCGATGGTGAAGTCCACAGCCTCTGCCAACGTGTCACTTCCCACCAGGAATTGGCCTATTACGGTAGCGGCCGTATTTCCTGTGGCGGCACCCTCGTCAATCGTCAGATCCGTATAGGGCATGGCGACGGATGAGATTGATTTTTTCTCGGCTGTTATGGTGAGTGAATCGGTTTTAGAGCCATCCGCCTGGCTCGTTGCTGTTATTGTCGCATCCCCGCTGGAATTCACTATAGTAACGGTTACTTGCTTGTTAGCAGTCCCGCTGGGGGTTACGGTTGCGATCGTGTTGTCAGAAGTTGTCCAGCTTATACTTTCATCGGGGCTGCCGGTGACAGCTACAACCGCGTTGAAGGAGAGGGCCTCTCCGTAGGCTTTTGTTATGGATGCGCCGGGGTCAGCGCCCGTCGAAGTCGTCCCCTCTTTGATGGTGACCGAATCGATTGAATTCCCCGATGTGCCTGCGTTGACCGTCAGGGTGAAGGTGCCTCGGACAGTTCCGGTGTATGCATTCTTCCCCTTCGCTTCAATGGTGTAGTCTCCGGCGTCAGCGGAGGCAACGGTATCAGCAACGTTCCGGTGTATGCATTCTTCCCCTTCGCTTCAATGGTGTAGTCTCCGGCGTCAGCGGAGGCAACGGTATCAGCAACGGCGATTTGTCCCTCGACATTAATGGTAAGCGCATTTATGCTGGCACCTGCGGGACGGGCTGTAATAGCCAGCGTGTAATCCTCCACGGATAAGGACACATAGTTCTTTTCGACCGTCAGGTTCAAAACCGAAGCTTCACCGGCCGTTGCAGTTTTCTCCGCAACTGTTATAGTATAGAGGCTTGAGATGTCGATTAGATCATCCCATTTAGCATAAAGGGTGATGTTTTCAATGAGAGTGAATTTATTGAATTCATAGGGATTATTGAACGTGCTGTCGGAATACCAGCCGGCAAAGTATTTGTTCTCTTTGGCAGGGTCATCTGGGGCCTGCGCCTTGCCGCCGGCTTCGACTTGCTGTGAGGAGACAGCAGAGCCGCCGTTTGATTCGAATGTAACCGTATATCCACCGTCCAGTCCTGAACAGGCCGTGAGCCATCCAACGATGCCGACAATGCCAAGCAGGATTGTCATTTGCAGGAAACGATACTTACTCTTTGACAGCAATGCAACAGTACGTACTTTCATAAATTTAACCACCTTACTGGAGTATAATATCAAAATGCCTACGGTGTCTACACCGAAGCATGATGTATCAGAATTATAATAGTAGAATGCACCGATGTTTGTCTACTCAATTTTTTCAGAGCGCAGTGCGCCTCTAAACCAGCCATTTGAGATTCCGGCGGCAGTGCGGGCAATGGCGATTGGATTTCCCCATGAAGAACATGGGCATTCCTCGTACATCGTCTTGGCTGGTTCGTGCGCTGGACATAACGATTGCCAAATGACAAAAGGCGCAAGGGATTGAAACGGAAATGCCGCCGGCAGCCCCGGCGATTGGCAATGAGCCGGGAGGCAGGCTGCCGGATTAAGGCATTGCAGTGAAAAGCCCGACCCGAAGGGTTGCGCCCAGATTAACCATATAAGAAAATTATTATGCGGCAGCTATGGATATAACGCCGCTGAACATTGCGAATATTTTCTGGATCACTTAGAATCAATGAATGATTCCCAGAATAATCTACACATACACAGATGAAGCGCCCATGTTGGCGACCCATTCTTTCCTCCCCATTATCAAGATGTTCAGTAATGCCGCTGAGATTGAGGTGGAAACACGCGACATATCTCTTGCCGGCAGAATACTGGCCGTCTTCTCAGACCGCCTGCCTGATGAGCAGAGAATCAATGATGCCCTGGCGGAATTGGGTGAACTGGTTCACTCTCCCGATGCCAATATCATTAAGCTGCCTAACATATCTGCATCCATGCCACAGCTCCAAGCGGCGGTAGAAGAACTCCAGGGCAAGGGCTATGCCCTGCCCAGCATTCCGGCCACCCCCCATGGCTCTGAAGAGCAGGAAGTGCGTGCCCGTTATGACCGAATAAAGGGAAGTGCTGTCAATCCTGTGCTCAGAGAGGGGAATTCAGATCGCCGATCCCCGCCTTCGGTGAAGGCCTATGCCAGGACCAATCCGCATTCCATGGGTGTATGGAAGCCTGATTCCCTCACCCATGTGGCCAGCATGGATTCGGGTGATTTCTTCGCAAGCGAAAAGTCTGTCACTCTCGACGAAACCACAAGTTTCTGTATCGTTTATACCGGAGAGGATGGCAAGACGATAAAACTCAGGGATGACGCTCCGCTGGAGAAGGGTGAGATTCTGGATGCGGCGGTAATGAGCCGGCGAGAACTCAGGCAGTTTCTAGCGAATCAAATCAAAGATGCCAGGAAATCAAATATCCTGTTTTCCGTCCACCTGAAGGCCACCATGATGAAGGTTTCGGACCCCATCATCTTTGGTCATGCGGTATCGGTGTTTTTCGAGGAGGTCTTCGCAAAACACGCCGAACTCTTCGAGCGGCTCGATGTGGCCCCTGAGCATGGATTGAAAGACCTCCTGGTCAGAATCTCGGGCTTAGATGCCGACAAAAAAGCCGAGGCGGAAGCCGACATCGCCCGATGTCTTGAAACAGGCCCGGCTCTTGCGATGGTGAACTCAGAAAGAGGAATCACCAGTCTTCACGTTCCAAGTGATGTCATCATCGACGCATCCATGCCGGCCGCCATCAGGCTGGGAGGCAAGATGTGGGGGCCGGACGGTAAAGAACAGGACATGAAGGCCGTTATACCCGACCGCTGTTACTCAGGGGTGTATCAGGCCGTCATAGACTTCTGCAAGCGGCACGGCGCATTCGATCCGGCAAGCATGGGCAGCGTATCGAATGTCGGCCTGATGGCCGGTAAGGCCGAGGAATACGGCTCCCATGACAAAACCTTTCTCGCTCCAGGCATGGGGGTAATCCGAGCGACGGCCCCTGACGGCCGTGTGCTTCTTGAACAGCCTGTCGAGAAGGATGACATCTTCCGCATGTGCCAAGTTAAGGAAGAGGCGGTGATTGATTGGGTGAAGCTGGCATTTAGGCGCTCAAAGGATTCCGGAACACCGGCGGTGTTCTGGCTGGATGAGAACCGCGCCCATGATGCCCAGGTAATCGCCAAGGTGCGGCATTGTCTAAACGCTCTGGATACCGGGGGCCTGGAGTTTTCCATCCTGCCTCCCGCTGAGGCTTGCCGTCACACCCTGGAACGGGCAAAGAACGGGAAGGATACGATAGCTGTTACCGGAAATGTGCTTCGAGACTATCTCACCGATCTTTTTCCGATACTGGAACTGGGCACCAGTGCTAAGATGCTTTCCATCGTACCCCTGATGAAGGGCGGCGGACTGTTTGAAACAGGCGCCGGCGGGAGCGCCCCAAAGCATGTACAGCAACTCTTGAAGGAAAACCATCTGCGATGGGACTCGCTCGGAGAATTTCTCGCCCTGTCGGCATCTTTCGAGCATCTGGCCCTCACCTTTAAGGATAAGCGTGCAGCCCTACTGGGTAAAACTCTGGACGAGGCGACCGGCGTGTTGCTGAACATGCGCAAATCTCCGTCACGCCTCTGTGGAGAACTGGATAACAGGGGCAGTCATTTCTACCTTGCCATGTACTGGGCCCAGGCCATCGCCAGGCAGAAGGAGGATGACAAGCTCCGGAAGCTGTTTTCTGTATTGGCCAGGGAGCTTGAGCAAAACGAATCGAAGATAACCGCCGAACTCATCGCCATACAGGGCCGCCCGGTGGATATCGGCGGCTATTATAAGCCCGACAAGGCCTTAGCCGACATGGTGATGCGCCCCTGCGCCGCTTTGAACCGAATTATAGATACCATAACAACGAGAGGAGAACAATGAACAGCATACCAGAACGCAAAGATGTCCCCGTCCGAGACACATGGGAGTTATCTTCCCTGTACCCCGATGACGCATCGTGGAACTCTTCCCTGGCCGAACTGGAAACGGCCATACCCCGAGTCGCCGAATTCAAGGGAACACTGGGAAAATCTTCCCGCAACCTCGCCAAGGCACTGGAATACATCGTAAACACCCTCGGTCAACTGGAAGAACGCCTTGGATACTATGTGATGCTGCGGCAGTCTGAGAATCTTGGCGATGGCAAGGTGCAGGGGCTTTATGCCCGTTACATGAATGTCGCAACCAAATTAGGAGCCGAAATGAGCTGGATGGAACCGGAAATCCTGGCCATAGACGATAAGGTGATGCAATCCTTCCTGGAAGACCGTCTCCTGGCGGAGTTCAAGGTCTACCTATCCAAACTGCTGAGATTCAAACCGCATATTTTGAGCGGCAAGGAGGAGAACCTGCTTGCCAAACAAATCGAATCCTCCCAGGTTCCGCCGGAAACATTTTCTGCTCTCACCAATGCCGATATGGAATTCGGCACGGTGCACACCTCTAAAGGGGATGAGCCCCTAACCCAGAGCACCTATTCATCCCTGCTTCTCAACAGTGACAGGCGAGTGCGGGAGGAGGCATACAGGAAATTCTACCGTGTATTCAAAGGGCATAAAAACACTTTGGGCAGCCTCTTGGCAGGGAGTATCTTACGAGATAAATATCTAGCGGAAGTGCGGGGATACCCCTCCGCCCTGGCAAAGGCGCTCTACAGAGACAACATTTCCATGGATGTCTATGACGGCCTCGTGAATTCGGTGAGGGCAAATCTGGGCACCCTCCATGATTACTATGAATTTCGCGCCGAGAAGCTGAATGTTTCCGGTAACCTGCGGCATTGGGACACCCATGTCCCCTTGGTAGAAGATGTCAAGGTGAAGCACAGTTGGGATGAAGCTGTGGAGGTTATCACCCAGGCCATGGTTCCTCTGGGTGTGGAATATACGCAAACCTTAAGGGAGGGGCTTTCCGGGCGCTGGGCCGACCGCTATGAGAATGAAGGCAAGAAATCCGGGGCATTTAGCGCAGGTTCCTATGTAGGAGATCCGTATATCCTGATGAATTTCAAGGAAGACAATCTAAGAGAAGTGTTCACGCTGGCCCATGAAGGCGGGCATTCCATGCATTCTTGGTATAGCGTGCGCAATAACCCTTTTCCCCATTACAACTACACGATTTTCGAGGCCGAGGTGGCATCCACCTTCAACGAGCAATTACTCGGTCATAAACTGCTCAAGGAAACTGCCGACAAAAAAACCAAGGCATATCTCATCGGCAAACGTATCGATGAAATCATCGGCACCATCTACAGGCAGACCATGTTCGCCGAGTTTGAAAGGGACACGCATGCGATGGCGGAAGCCGGTGAGCCCCTCACCATTGACACCTTGAGAGCCAAGTACAGGGAACTCATGGAAGCCTATTTTGGACCGGCGATGAATTTCGAGGATATCAGCGATCTCGAATGCCTCCGCATACCCCATTTCTACCACTCCTTCTACGTATATAAATATGCGACCGGTCTCTCAGCGGCCATGATACTGGCAAAACGCGTGTTAGAAGGCGGCCCATCGGAGCGAGATTCTTACCTGGGTTTTCTGAAATCCGGCGGCTCACGGTTTCCCCTGGAGTCATTGAAGCTGGCCGGTGTGGACATGTCCTCCCCGGAAGTGGTGAACAAGGCCCTTGCGCAATTCAAATCATTGGTAAACCAATTAAAACTCCTCTGATGGAACCATGATAAGAATACTCAAAGCAGGGCTCCTCCTCATCGCCTTCACTGCCTGTAATGGCTCAAACGACATTCTGTACATACTGAGCGATAAGACCGAATTGGCCATAGCTGCGGAAATGTTCGCCGTCTCCAACGAAGATGTCCGTATCATCTTCCGGCATATCCCCTCCATTGACACGGGTGCCGTGAAGAAGCTTAGCCCAGACCTTGTTATTGGCGATGACATCAATTCGACGGCGATGACGACACTCTTGGCGCCGATGGAATTCACGGCGGCAGCCTATCCGGCTTTGGCGGGGCCGAAGGATGGCAGGGGAAGAGAAATGCTTATCCCCCTGGCTTTCAAACTGCCGGTAATAATGGGACGCCGTGAAGAGATGGAGAAGCTGCCAGACCAGGTCGTCGTCCATGAGAGGGATATGCGTGCCATTGAGACCGATTTTGTGAGTCGGAATGACTCCGGCCGCCTTACCCGGCTAGGCTTCTCACCGAGTTGGAATCCGTTCAGTTACATAGATTTACTCTGGCTGAACTTCCGCCTTTCAGGCGGTCAACTGGAAAACATGTATGACTACGACACGATATTTGGGGAAGTACGGGATGCCTTATTCGACTGGCTGTCCGTTTCGGTCGGAAACGTTGAATTGGCCAAGGAATTCGACCGCCATTATCGCTATATTCCAGATGAGGTGTTATTGGCCGAAAACAGAATAAGGTTCGCCCGTGTCGACTTCCACTACTGGATAAGCATTCCCGATATAGTCAAGCAGAATCTCGACATCCGTTATTTCTCAGGAGACCGGACCATCCCCATTCAGGCGGTTACTTGGGGCGGGATAATCAAGAACAACACCGCCGGAGGCAGTGCCGAAGAGTTCATGGCATGGCTTTTAGAGCCGGAAACCCAGAAGTCGCTTATCGGTCGTTGGGAAACGGAGGGGCTTACGGTTTTCGGCTTCCTAGACGGCCTATCATCAATTCCGATGATCAATCAGACGGCCATTATCGATAAATTTCCATCAATTCGCGGAAAGATTCCGGAGAATCACTTCCTCACTATACAAAAACCCTTGCCTGATCAATGGTTTCGAATCAGGGAGGAAGTCGTCATCCCCTGGTTTGAATCGGCCATATTCGATCCGCAAAACGCCTTGAAACTATCCGAAAGCTACACAAAATGGGAGATATCTTCCCTAGAACAGAGTGATTAGCAAAGTTGCCGCATTCTTGCCAGCAAGGCCGTTCTATAGGCTTGAAGTGTTCACCGCCTTGTCATAAATATCCCATTGCATAAACAAAACCCCACACGGCAAAATGCCGCCATACCGCCTAGGACACCTTTTCATCGGGTTTCCTAAACTGAAATTTTTACCGAATAAATAAGATAATTTTTTCTAATATAACAAACTAGCCCAAATTCCATGCTTCATAGATGTCCCTCTGACTTAAATCCCCGCCCAGACCGGGGATATCAGCAAGAGTACTGGTTTGGGTTGGTCCGCAGATTTCCCGGAAAGCGGCCAATTTGGATTGTGGATTCACCGCTCGGCCGGTGCTCAGAGATGAAATGATATTTCACATGGAATCACAATTCACCTGTCTGCGTACACCGCACAGACAGATAATTCACAGCAACTCATTGTTATGGATGCAATTAGTGATGAATATCGTGAAAACTTCAGTCCAAAGAGCAGTTCCATCTTCCTTTTTATCGTCTGTTTGTGGTCAATAGAAATTTCCTCCAATCTGCGCCCTTCTGCACAATCTGCGGATGAACAAAAAAACTTGGAATTCAAGTTTCTCCTTGACAAAAATTCCACTATAATCTATACGGCAGCAGGGATCTCCCGGAGGTCGCAATTATAATTTTTTAAGAGAGGTTTATTATGGCTCTGCTCTGCCCCCCCATGATAGCGATCAATGACAGTGAGTACTATATTTTTCCTGTGCAGTTCAAGTCTGACACATCAAAAACCCTTACCGTTATGAACACCTATGGGCGCCTCTAAAAAACCCATTTAGTTCTTGACTCGATCTTTTCTGCCGCTACTGTTTTGGGGGAATATCAGGCCGATCAATAACGATAGATTCGGCCTTCAAGTATCAGATAGTGATGTTTTCGCCTTTGGAGGGGCATTCTGCAGGCATGCCCTCTGATTTATTTCCCAATTCCTTTGTTCTTATAGACACATCACGAATAGAAAGACCAAGTGGCTCAGGCACTGTAATATTTGGAAGCAGCTTTGGTCTCAATAAGGGCGGACCAACAGATACAGACAAAAAATCCCCGCTTGAGCCGCAGAAATAGTTCGGGTATCGCGGCGCTTTTCACACTTTTTTACCGCCCATCTGTGCTCAATAGAGATTTCCTCCAATCTGCGCCCCTCTGCGTAATCTGCGGAGGAAATTTGAAATTCAAGTTTCCCCTCGACAAGAATTCCGCTATACACACAGGCTTGGGGACACATGATTGATACGGCACGATATCCGTCCGATTGACAGTTTTCTACAAACCCTATATGCTGTGAATCATAAAATAAATCCAAGAACAGGAGGCATCGCCAAATGGCTGAAGTCCTATTAAAAGACATTACCAAGATTTACGATGGAGGCGTCAAAGCGGTTGACAAGGTTAACATCGAAATCAAAGACCAGGAATTTGTGGTTCTAGTTGGGCCATCAGGTTGCGGGAAATCGACGACATTGCGAATGATTGCCGGATTGGAAGATATATCCAAGGGCGAATTATTCATCGACGGCAAACTCATGAATGAGGAAGCGCCAAAGGATAGGGATATCGCCATGGTTTTCCAAAACTATGCGCTTTACCCCCACATGACGGTTTACGAGAACATGGCATTCGGCTTGCGAATCCGCAAATTCCCCAAGGATGAGATCAACGCGCGGGTTAAGGAAGCGGCGCAAATACTCGACATCGAAGAACTCCTCGACCGTAAGCCCAAGGCATTATCCGGCGGCCAGCGGCAGCGCGTCGCCGTAGGGCGAGCCATCGTTCGCAAACCAAAGGTTTTCCTGTTTGACGAACCGCTTTCCAACCTGGATGCAAAACTGCGCGTGCAGATGAGAGCCGAGATTTCTTCGCTCCACACCCGGCTGCAAGCCACCATGGTGTACGTCACTCACGACCAGGTTGAAGCCATGACCATGGGTGACAAGATCGTCGTTATGAAAAGCGGCATTATCCAACAGATTGGAAGCCCCTTGAAGCTATATAACGACCCCATCAACCGATTCGTCGCCAGCTTCATGGGCACTCCTCCGATGAATATCGGCGCTGCAGATGTCTTAGAAGAAAATGGAAAAATCATCGCAAAGGAAGAAGGCATGATGGTGGTGATTCCCGCGTCTCGAGAAGAGAAGCTAAGGCCCTATATCGGTCGAAAAGTCCTCTTAGGGGTTCGCTCGGAAGACCTCAACTTCACCACGCAGCCAACAGAAAACAATCTGAGGGCCGCTGTATCGGTTATCGAACCTCTTGGCAACGAGACTCACCTCTATATCGAGACGAAAGAAAACCAATACATCGCCCGGGCGCTTCCCGAAAACGAATTTAGAGTGGGCGGCGAGGTCAATTTCACACCAAATGTCGACAAGATGCAGATTTTTGATATGGAAACGGAAGCCTCTTTGTTCTACACTGAATAGTCTTGCCCATAACCCCCTCTTTCAATACCGCGTCTTCCTGAAACATGATCCGCTGGTTTTGAAAGAGGGGGGTTGGCACCCATAGTGCCCCGAAGATTGCGGGTGCCTCCCTCAGTAGAAATTCGTGGCAGCCCACCCCCGGCTCAATCGCTGGGTGAAGGGGGGGGGGGGGGGGGGAATTGAGAGTTGAGAATTCTAAGTTCTGAATTCCGAAATGGTTCATGATGAATCTCCTTAAAATATCAAAATTATGCCCTCTATGAGATATAGGTTAAATGACAGGTTGTCGGCAAACAGTTGTCAAGTGGAATACTTGCATCGGCTTCATAGAAGACTCATAGCATCCACCTTTCGTGTCTTTCGCGGTTGAAAACCTTCCGTGTGTTCTGTGTGTTTTGTGGTTAAATCTGCAGATGGGCGCAGATGAACGCCGACGAAGTGTCCCCGGTCATAAGGCCCGAGAGAGGAACCCTAAAACACGAATAATAATAAGTGCCGAAGGCGGCTAGAGGCTATCGCTTCAAGTTAGTCTTCACATATTCCATGGTCCATTGTCT
Source organism: Spirochaetaceae bacterium (assembly GCA_965232165.1). Taxonomy (GTDB): domain Bacteria; phylum Spirochaetota; class Spirochaetia; order DSM-2461; family DSM-2461; genus UBA2779. Next base: position 293,089 of record CBDDOY010000001.1, read on the forward strand.
GGCTATCTCGACGGCCCTTGCTCCTTTTTTATGCTTTTTTTGGAAGGCCGCCGCCGCCGGCAGGAGAGTAGCCCAGGCTTGGCGACAGGTCGGTTCAAGGCCGTTAAGGTAATCTTGGGGCGGTCCATTTAAGGGAGGGAGCGTTCTCAGCTTGTCATAATAACCGGCCAAGAAGTCCTTCCATCCTATTTTTATTGGCCCAGCGGAGAGCAGGGAAATATATTTGGCAGGAGGGGTGTTTTTTTGGTGTGAAGAGATTGGCACACCACTCCCGGGTTCCTGAATGAAATCATAGTCCATCGTCTTAATGGCTTCTTCCAGGGATTCTCTGTAATGATCCATTGATCTTGTCCGCCATCGCCAACTGCGGCCGATCCATTCCCGTCTGGGTTCATAATTGATGATGAATTGCCAGAACAGAGTTTCAGAGCAAGACAGCCTGGTTGATTGGGACTGAAAATAGGGGAAGAGGTATGTCCCGGCCGCATAGGGCCGCCCATTTGGAAACGAGAAATCGCCACCGAACAGCCTCACTTCCTGTGCACCGGAGATATCTGCAAAGGCGGCAGCCGCATAAGTGACATTTCCCCCTGTAATATCGATTATTGGAAAGGTTCGATAGAGCTGATTGAGATAGAGGGAAAATGGATGATCGCTGGAATAGAACAGAATCCTGTCCGTGAGCCGAGTAAGTACCGGGGGGGAGGCGAGGTCGAGGATGAGTGCCGTTTCCTTCGGGAGCCTCTGAAAGAAATGGTGATAACTGACTATTTGACAATCGATGGAGAGCACAATATCTGGTGCTATTTTTTTTGACGAGAGAAGAGGCAGGGAGGTGTCGGTGGCCAATAATACAGCGCCATCTCTTTTCAGCCTGCGTACCGTATCTAACTGATTCAGCAGGGATGGTCCCGCTGCCGTGATTAATAGCTTCTTCGTTGGCGGGAGCCTGTAATTGATCTGCTCGCTTCTTTTCAAATTCATTACCGTGTTGACAAACCATCTGCATCCGAACATCGTCTGAGCCAGGTAATCTCTTCCCAGGGACTCCGGTAATTCGCGGAGAATTGAGGACTGTTCGGCAAACCACTCGGCCTTGGAATCCCATCTGGAACGCAGATTTATGGAGGCAAGATTTCCATATAAAACAGGAAGATAGCGGGCCAATATGAACTTCTTCAAGGTTTCGGGAGTCGTATCGACGAGGAGTGCAACCCTGGTGTCGGCGAATAAACTGGTCATGTCAATCACCTCAAGGATGCCTCTAACAAAGCATATATCCGCTTCAACGATGACTAATCCCGTAATACTCGTCTTTTCGAGCAGGGGCATGAGATGATAGGCGCCGCCAAGTCCGAAGGCGATAAGATATCCATCTGGGGCATCTTCGGACTGCCTTCTGCCTTCGGCTTCGGGATCAAACCGGGAGTGCAGGGGGAAAGACCGGCCATTGCGTATAATGGCGGGAACCGGTAAACCGCTACGCGACATGATGAATTTCAGATCGGATGTCTCGGAAGCCTGGGTGATCCTGGACACGAGACTGGTATGCCGCATGCTCAGGGCGACAAGGTTTCGATTGAATATGCTGTTATCGCTCATAGGACCGAAGCAAGCCCTGAAGAATTTCTTTTGCCCCGAATTGATGCTTGCGCCAATTCTGGGCCGTACCGCCACGGATTCTGTCGAGTATGCTGCCCGGATCGAGGGTGTAGAGCAACTCAAAGTCTGCGCCCATTGCGGATTCCGGTTCGGCCGCAAGGCGGCACCATTTTTTCAATAGACGCAGTACCTTTTTCTTTCTGTCTTGTTGACTAATGGATACAGGATAGACGGCATGAACTTCATAGCATATCTCCTTATGCTTTTCAAAGATGGACTCATCGGTTTCCTGGATGCCTTCAAACCGGTTAGGATATGGAAGCTGCTCCTGAGTTCTCAATCTATATATTGGTGCGTCAAAGCGGGTGGAATTGAACCAGTCGGCGTAAGTTGTCAGGCTGAACCCCATCCGAAATGCCCCATGGCGCTTGGGCGCAGCCTTGTCGGCGATTTTCCACAGAGTGGTCATTGTCGGATTCGTCCGGCAAGCCAAGTCGGCGAACCAAGCATCGAACCCATGGGGCCGCACATGACTGCGGAGATCGAACCAGCAAAGATCCAACCCCGCCAATACGAGAGGCCCTTCACAAATACGGCGCCAGGTTTCCACCGCCGTTATAACGACTGAGCCGGTTTGAGGCACTTTGACAGTCGGCCAGCCGTCACCGTTCAGTAGGGATTTCTCGCCTATGGAATCCTGGGCCAGAAGAATGGGGTTACCGGATTGACATGGAAGGGGGCAGGCAGCCAAGGGCATGACAACCGGTATTCCTCGCGGAAAATGTCGGCCATGTATTCGAGCCCAATGGCCTGGGTCAGTGGAAAACACCATATCCGGTTTAAGCCCTGCCCTTTTGAGTGCCGGCAGGGAAGACGGGAGTGCCCACAGGTGATATTGGTTTCTATGCTGCTTAAGCGATTGCAAATGCAGTTCCAACGAAGGCCCTGAAGCCGCTATAACAGTGATCCCTTTCAGCCGCGGAGGGACAGCCAGCCCGTCGAATTCCAAGTAGTTGCGGAGTGTGTTCCGTAGCCATGATCTTCCAAAAGCCGCCGTCGTGGTGATATTGCCCGCATACCGTCTGAGAACAGAGGCGAAGTTATTTAATACACGCCGCGCCATATCCGGGGCCGCCTGTATTGAGGCCGGCCATTCGATGAGACGAACCGTGGGGATATCCAGCTCATTGATCACGCTGAAAAAAAACTTCTCGATATCCTGTGCCGGGGACCAGCGCAGCACTGCCCTGTTATGGCTTATTCGGTTGTCATATAGGTTTGGGATGAGATGGCATGCAATTATTTTGATATCCGACCGTTTGGATGATAGGTAGTTGTCAAGGTAGCCAAGCCCGGCGCCTATTATCACAACTACCCCGTTTTTACAGAAGGAATTTAATTGTGGTTCCAGAAATTTCTCGGCTTCTCGTCTCGGGTTGTAAGCCGAATGTATCCAATGCTTACCGGTAGTCGCCGATAAATTCCCATTCTTAGCCTCTGTGACAATGACTCTGGTCATGTCGGAACTGATTACTACTCAGGTGCAAAGATGCAATGATGGTCTATATCAGGGTTGTGTCGAACCAGGGGTACCGTCATTCGGAAGCACCAGACTCCTTCAGCATCTTTGAGAACATTTCGAAATACTCGCTACGCACAAATTCCTTATACTTCGAGTTTGGCAAGAATTCGAGAAGACTATCCATGTAATTCAGCGTTTCTTTGATGCTTTTCTGATCCATGGCTCCCGGGATCGGTGTCGATTCGGACTCAACGGGAGCGTTCATATTGCCCTCTTCCTCATCTTCAATGATTGGGAGGTCAATATTTCTGCTGTCTTCTAATGCACTCATGATACCGGATATATCTTCTGTTTCCCCTTCCAGTTGGAACGAAGTTTCAGGAGATGGACTATCGAATTCCTGGACATTGAGGTTAATGGATATTTCGTTATTATCATCTTCCTCAATGGAGGCAGAGAAATCGGCATCATCCTTCGGCGAATCATCGTTCATTTCCAAAGAAATATCGGCATCATTACCCTGCTTGGACGCAATCCCTGATTCGAGTTCAATACTATCTGCATCACTTTCTTCCGAAGATATGGTAAATTTCATGATGTTGTCGAGTTCAATGTTGCCCACATCCCTAAAAACTGCATCATCAGATGAATCATCGATGCTGCTTTCGTCTGAAATATCCATACGAGCAGCTTCTTCGTCATGTGAATCAGCTTGATCCTGACTGCCTTCGTTGAACTCTGTATCGATTTCGATGGTCTTTAAATCAGTATCCGAATCGGATTCTGCCTGGGGCACTAGGATGGAAACGTCTGAATCCTCTTCAATTTCCATAGTTTCGATATCGAGATCATCACTCAGTGCGATTTCATCGGCGGTCTGGCCTATAAAAACATCATCACCCAGGCGAGCGTTGTCGATGTCTTCTTCGATGGTGTCAATAAATGATTCGCCTTCCAGTTCAACGGTTTCAATATCGCCATTGCCGATATCTGATACTTCTTCCGATACTTCTTCGATTTTCTCTGTTAAACCCTCGGCCTCAAGTATTGTATCAAATTCATCATTAGTGAGGGCAATTGTTTCATCACCTTCATCCTCATCAAAGAATCCTTTGGTTTGTTCATTTTCTTGAGGTGGAGTTTGTGCCTCAGCCGGGATTCTGTTTTCGGAAATACTGCTCAACTGAGAGATATCTTCTCGAAGAAGGTCTAACTTTTTTTCTATTTTATGGATTGCACTGATCATTTTATGGACTACACTGGTCGCATCGTCTTTCTCAATCTCATTACCTGCCTCGGCATCAATGCCTTCCGCCTCGGCAGCAGCGTCAAAATCTTCAAAATCCTTAAGGTCTACTAATTTATCCTGGCCGTCAGGGGCATCAAGGTCTTCTGTATCGGCGGCAGCGTCAAAATCTTCAAAATCCTTAAGGTCTACTAGGTCTACTGATTCATCCTGGCCGTCAGGTGTATCAAGGTCTTCCGCATCGGCAGCCGCGTCAAAATCTTCAAAATTCTCAATGTCTACCGATTCATCCTGACCGTCAGGGGCATCAAGGTCTTCCGTATCGGCAGCCGCGTCAAAATCTTCAAAATCCTTAAGGTCTACTAGATCTACTGATTCATCCTGGCCGTCAGGTGTATCAAGGTCTTCCGCATCGGCAGCCGCGTCAAAATCTTCAAAATTCTCAATGTCTACCGATTCATCCTGACCGTCAGGGGCATCAAGGTCTTCCGTATCGGCAGCCGCGTCAAAATCTTCAAAATCCTTAAGGTCTACTAGATCTACTGATTCATCCTGGCCGTCAGGTGTATCAAGGTCTTCCGCATCGGCAGCCGCGTCAAAATCTTCAAAATCCTCAAGGTCTACTGATTCATCCTGACCGTCAGGTGTATCAAGGTCTTCCGCATCGGCAGCCGCGTCAAAATCTTCAAAATCCTCAAGGTCTACCGATTCATCCTGACCGTCAGGGGCATCAAGGTCTTCCGCATCGGCAGCCGCGTCAAAATCTTCAAAATCCTCAAGGTCTACCGATTCATCCTGACCGTCAGGGGCATCAAGGTCTTCCGCATCGGCAGTAACGTCAAAATCTTCAAAATCCTCAAGGTTTACTATTTCATCCTGGCCGTCAGGTGTATCAAGGTCTTCCGCATCGGCAGTAACGTCAAAATCTTCAAAATCCTCAAGGTTTACTATTTCATCCTGGCCGTCAGGTGTATCAAGGTCTTCCGCATCGGCAGTAACGTCAAAATCTTCAAAATCCTCAAGGTTTACTATTTCATCCTGATTCTCGGTAGAAGTCATGGAATCTTCAATTTCGAGCAGAGCATCAAAATCGAGAGCACTGATCTCGTTCTGGGATTCTTCTTCGTTAATGGATTCTGACGGGAAGGCAGATGGGGCTGTGATGTTTTCCATGTTTTTGGAGCTATCCATGACTCCAGTATCGGCTAAGGGATCCAGGAGGATTTCCGAACCACTGTCATGACCGGGGGGGGGACTGTTTCCTGTTAAACCAGAAACCCCGTCGGATTTGATCTTCACCCAGACGCCATATTGCTCAAGATTGTTTTCGTTTACTGATTTATTCTCTGTACCCATAAGCACTCCAAGGATGTTGGGGAATTTCAAAAGTCTTTCTAATTCCCATTATCGTCAGATCCATGGGAATAAAAGAGTGAATCCCTATATGTACGGATTCTATCATGAAAAACATTGTACTGAAATTGCAATTTCTGTAAAGGACTAAGTACAGAAAACCGTCAATCAGAGTATGAAACGCGTTGTCATCCCCTTGACGCTTTATCTGGTTTTTTTCACATATTCACTTTCCATATTCTTCTTTGGGGAAGCCGGTGTTTATGATTATGCTCGAATCAATGATAGAATTCAGGCACTTTCTGAAAATTTGAAAACATTGAATATGAAAAAACTCGAGCTGACTCGAACAATAGAATCTTTACGCTCCGATCCTGCCGCGATGAAAATCGAAGCGAGGAGCATGGGTTTGTATGAACCGGATCAGAATGTCCTGTATTTCCATGATTTCGAGTATAGAAAGCATCTCCTCGATGCCGGACATGTGCGCATCATGGAACCGATGAGTAAGTCAAATAGGGGTATGTTTCGCATATTAAGTCTGACGATAGGACTGCTGTTTTTCTTGTTTGGATTCGTATTATTTCAGGTGAGAAATGCGACTCGTCCGCGACAAGAATAGCTACCGCGCTCTTGTTGATGCACTGACTCGAGGGGGCGTGGTCATCATGGCCTGTGATACGATTTACGGCATCGTGGGCCGAGTGCCTGACACCGAAGAACGGATCCGCCGTATCAAGGGCAGGGATGGGAATCAGCCCTTCCTGATGTTGTTATCCGAGGCCGCAGAAGTTTCCCAGTTGGGTATCTCCGCTATGAAGTCTCCCCTCCTTTCGTTGTGGCCGGGGCCATTTACGTTTATTTTCCCGACTGTCACAGGTGGGACGACCGCCTGTCGGGTTCCTGAGGATGCCAGATTGCGGTCTCTGATACGGGAAGTGGGAAGGCCTCTTTACTCGACGAGTGTCAATCGAGCCGGGCGGCCGCACATGAATGATCCTCTAAGCATCCATGCCGAATTCGAAGGTGAAGTCAGCCTATTAGAAGATTCGGGTATACTGAGCAATCGACTGCCATCGACTCTTATCGACCTGACATGCCGTCCACCTCAAATACTCAGGCAGGGATCGGGGATTGTCCCTAAGGAATTACTTAAGGGTACCTCTAAAAAACAGCTTTAGGAAATTGACGAAGAAATTTTTTGTCGATACAAGGCGGCAAAAGCTCAGGCGTAGCTTAAGCTACGTGAGCATTTTGACAACGCAGTAGCAACGGAAAAGATCGAGTCAAGAACTAAATGGGTTTTTTAGAGGTGCCCCTAAGTAATACCCCTGCGCTCTCTGTATTTAGGAATATTTATCATCGGCGGTCTTTCATATTCCGGTATATCGCATTCAACCACTTCATATTCGGCATGTCTCGCTTGAAACTGCCTGAGTACTGTTTGAAATTCTCCCTCCCATTGCAAAGTGCCCTCTTTCTTCAACCTTTTCAGGAATGACTGGAGTATTCCAAAGGACATCTTCCCTAAATCCCTGGTTTCCTGATTCCTATGCACACGCTTGTCTAAATCGGTTTGGGCAAATGCCTCCATGCCGTAAGTCTTATACACGTCGATAAGATGGCTGGTTTCCACGCCGTAGCCTACAGGGAATGGAATGCTCTCCAAAACCGTGCGCCTTACGGCGTATTCTCCCGACAAGGGCTGAATGATGGCGGTGAGTTCGGGGAAGAAGAGACTGAATAGAGGCCTAGTAAGAATTTCTGTTACACGTCCGCCGCCTGAGGGCCTCACGCTTTCCGAAAAGGCCAGGGGCCTGTCGTAAAATGCCTTGACATAACTTACCTCGGGGCGATGAATCAGGGGACCAATCAGCCCATAAACAAAAAGGGGGTGTATATTCTTGATATCCGCATCAATATAAACGATGATGTCGCCTTTGAGCTGATAGATGGCTTTCCAGAGGTTTTCACCCTTGCCCCGCTTGAATCCCTCTTCGGGAAGTATGTCTGAGGACAGGTAGGTATCGACGTTGAAACTCGAAGCAATTTCGAGGGTGCGGTCATCGCTGCCGGAATCTATCACGGCAATTTCATCCAATAGCGGGTAGCGGTTCATCAGCTCGGACTTGAAAATTACCACCTCTTTTCCAATAGTGCGTTCCTCGTTGAGAGTCGGGATGCAGAGGGAAATACTCAGATTGGCCTTTTCTTTCTGTGCGACGAGGTCTTTGAGATCCGAGAAAGAAGAGTGGTGATATGTGTTCTGATTAATCCAATTATTAAGATTCATTGACGCACCCCATGTCTATGGCTTTGAGCAGGGCGACTAATTGGGCTAACCCCTTACTGATGGGTTCTATGGCAACCGATTCATTTATCTCACCGGCGTTCTCGCCATTTGTTAGGCCGATGGTAATGGCGGGGATGCCATGGTCTATGAGTGCCGAAACTTCTGAGGTGCTCGGTGTGATGCGCGGTGTAATGCCGAGACTCATAAGTATCTCGCGTGCAGTGGTGTTCAGGGGGCAGGAGAATTCCGTCCCCCCAGGCTTACGCCTGGAGATTACTTGAAATTCCACCAGTGCACCGGTTTTCGCTGTCATTTCCTCGGCTAAGTCATGGATTCGCGAGGCGAGATCTGAGACGATTTCCTCGGATTCACTGCGTATCTCAAAACGGAGTTTGGCCTTGGTGGGCATGGTGTTATAGGATGTGCCCGCCTCAAACTGGCCTAGGAGAATGGTGGTATTGGGTTTTATTGGCAGTGGGATTTCCAGTATTCGGCTGATGATGTCATTCATGTCAACTATTGCGCCGACGGAGTTGAATTTCGTCCAGTCATACTGCTCAGGAATGCTGTAGGACAGGTTCCCACGGAGCATGCCGATGGAGGTGAAGCTCAGGCGGCCGATCTTCACGCCCTCTATACAGACGGCTGCTGTGAAGTGGCGCGGATAGTTATCTAGGACGAAGCTTATACCTTCCAGGTCCCCTGGTCCGAGGCTCCGGGAATTGCCAAGGACAATCAGATTCGCACCGAGTTTGATATCCATCTGGTCCAGGATTATCGGAAGGGTCCCAAGAACGGCGAGGCCAAGGCTGTTGTCGCCGATACCGGAGCCGATGATTTGCTTCGGCTCAAGGGAAACGACATGGTCCACCTGTTCACTGAACAGGGTGTCGATATGTGCGGTAACGAGGATATCCTTATCTCCGTTTACTCCCGGGATGATGCCCATGGCGTTATCTTTTTCGTCAACCGAGGCGTTGAGCATTTCAAGCTCACTGAAACGATCGGCGAGGAAATGCGCCCTGTTTTTCTCCTTAAAAGTTGGAGCAGGTATCTCGTTAATCATCACCGCTGTAGAGAGAATGGTCTCCCTGATGCCTTCTAGCCGGGCTACATAGTCTAGCAGAGCTTCACTCGAGAAATTCATACCATTTCGAAAGCCGATTCAATATCGGCAAGAATGTCCGCACTGTCTTCGATTCCTATAGACAGGCGGATGAGATCGCCACGAACTCCGGCTTCCTCCAAATCTTTGTCACCGAGCTGGGAATGGGTGGTGGTGGCCGGATGGATGGCCAGACTCTTGGCATCACCGACATTGGCCACATGGCTGAACAGCTTGAGCGCTTCAATGAAACGCGCTCCCGCCTCACGGCCGCCTTTGATGCCGAATACCACCATCCCGCCGTAACCCCTTCTTAGATATTGTGAGGAGACTTCATAGTTATCGTTACTTTTGGCAATTCCTGGATAATTCACCCAGGTTACGGCGGGATGACTACTCAGAAATTCGGCAATTTTCATCGCATTCAGAGAATGCCGTTCCATGCGCAGGGCAAGGGTTTCCAGGCCCTGGAGGAATATCCACTCGTTGTCAGGGCTCAGGCAGGCACCGAGGTTTCTCATCTGCACCAAGCGCATTCTCAGGATGAAGGCCAGCGGCGAGAGTTCGCCGAGATCATGGGCGTATCGCAGACCGTGATAGCCGCTATCCGGTTCGTTGAAGGTGGCGAATTTCGGATCGGTCCAGTCGAATCGCCCGGCATCGACGACTATGCCGCCAACCGCCGTCCCATGCCCTCCAATCCACTTCGTTAATGAATGAATGACGACATCAGCACCATGCTCAATGGGATTGAGAAGATAGGGGGTGGTGAAGGTTGAATCAACTATCACCGGCACATGGACATCTTCGGCAGCCTTCTTGATGGCCTCGAAATCGGGAACCTTGAGAGATGGATTGCCTATAGTCTCGCAGTAGAACCCACGGGTACTGTCGCTTACGGCCTTTCTCCATGCTTTGATGTCATGGGGATTGACGAATTTCACCCTGATTCCGAATTGAGGCAGTATGTCCTTGAACTGTGTGTATGTGCCGCCGTAAAGTTCAGAAGATGACACGATTTCGTCACCGGCCCTGGCGACATTGATGATGCTGTTGAATATGGCCGCTGTTCCTGAGGCATGGGCCAGCCCCCCAACTCCCCCCTCCAAGGCGGCCATTCTTTCCTCAAGCACATCCTGAGTAGGATTTTGGAGCCTGGTATAAATATGTCCTAACTCCTTGAGTGCGAAAAGATTAGCCGCATATGCGGAATCATTGAAGTTATAGGCCACGGTTCGGTGGAGCGGTACCGCACGCACCGAATTTTCCTTTCCCCAACCGCCATGAATCGCTTTTGTCATAAACCCCACTAGTTTTCCTCCTGGTATAACCATGTGCTGAGATATCTTTCGCCTGTATCACAGGCGATAGTAACGATGTTTTTGCCCTGAAACCTATCTTGTCGGGCCAGTTTCATTGCGGCGGCTACATTGCCGCCGGCCGAGATGCCTAAGAAGACGCCCTCCTCTTTCGCCAGACGCCGAGAGACGGCACCTGATTCCTCGGCATCAATGGTGATGATTTGGTCTATGATGCCTGTATCCATCACCTTTGGGATGAACCCGGCGCCTATGCCCTGTATCTTATGCCCCTGGGGGGGCCGGCCTGAGAGTACTGCGGATTGGACAGGCTCGACGGCCACGGCATATAAATTGGGAATCTTGCCCTTCAGGAAGCGTGTAACCCCGGTAAAGGTGCCGCCGGTTCCAACACCCGCAACGAATGCCGCAACCTCTGCACCGAGATCCGTGTAAATTTCCGGCCCTGTCGTCGCCTCATGATAGTCAGGATTAGCCTGATTCTCAAACTGCTGGAGAATAATGGCCCCTTGAGTGGATTCTGCTATCTCTTTGGCTTTCTCTATCGCACCCTTCATACCTTCCTGAGCCGGTGTGAGATGCAGCTTTGCGCCGAGAGCACTGAGAATTCGCCGCCGTTCCATGCTCATGGATTCTGGCATGGTGAGGACGAGCTGGTAGCCGCGTTGGGCACAGATGAATGCGAGGGCGATACCGGTGTTTCCGCTGGTCGGCTCGACGATGAGGGAAGCCGAATTCAGGAGTCCTTTCCTCTCGGCATCCTCTATCATGGCAATTCCCAGCCTGTCCTTCACGCTGCTCATGGGGTTTAAGGCTTCCATTTTCAGATAAACAGCGGCCCCCGTTTCTTCCGATATATGTTTTAACCGCAGCATCGGCGTGTTGCCGATTAGTTCCGTTATATTGTCAACAATCACCGTAGATTTCTCCTTTTATATATATTCCAAGTGCTTTCAAGAAGTGTTGCTACATCACTGTGGGCGGCCTTCCAGCCTAATGCTTCTCGTGCCGCTTGCGAAGATGCAATAAGTATAGCGGGATCTCCCGTTCTACGTAACCCCATTTCATAATTCATTTTGATTCCAGTAACCCGCATGGCTTCCTGAACCATTTCAGCGACACTGATTCCGGTTTCACTCCCAAGGTTTAATTTTATACTGGGGCGAGAATTAGCAATGTAATTCATGGCCAGTACATGAGCATCGGCCAGATCGCTGACATGGATGTAATCGCGAATACATGTCCCGTCGCGGGTGGCATAATCATCTCCATAGATAAGGAGCTTCTCACGGATGCCGACGGCGGTTTCCATCAAAACAGGAATAAGGTTTTGGGGGTCTTTTTCTGGTTCGGCCACCCTTCCTTCCATATCGTATCCTGCGGCATTGAAATAGCGCAAGGAGGCGAATCTCAAACCTTTGAGCCTGTCGTACCAGTCCATCAGCCGTTCGATTTCAAGCTTCGTAAATCCGTAGAAATTCTTAGGCAATTTTGGATGATCCTCGTCGATTGGCAGCCGAATCGGTTCGCCGAATATCGCCGCAGACGAAGAGAACACCAGGAACGGGATATCTGCCTCCATCATGGCGTTGACCAAGTTGATCGTTCCGGCAATATTGTTCACCGCATATTGACCAGGGTTTTTCATCGACTCACCGGCTGCCTTGAGTGCCGCCAGATGGACAACCCCATCCCAGCCTATGGCCATGGCCTTCATCAGAAAGGAATAGTCCAAGATAGTTCCTTCAAACACCTCGACCGATTTTGGAACGTTTACACGGCTTCCGGCAGAGAAATTATCTAGGATGCCCACTTCGCTCCCACTGTCCAGAAACGCATGAACGACATGGCTGCCGATGTAACCGGCTCCGCCGACGATGAGAATCTTCATAAAATCCATGTTAGCATATATGAGGGGTTCTTGTGCACAATCCGATGCTCTGGCAGTATTGATGCTATGGAAGAAAAGATAGATTACGATTTTCGAATTCAGAAGCTCGGACCTTGCAATATACTGTCTCCCAAACCCTATTCGACGGCTAAGGTTGACTCCACCATGCATTACTCCAGTGACGATCATTATATTCTTCGCTCAAACATCGCAGTGGCCTCTAACGTAGGAAGTGACTATGATCCGGCCTGGATGCTAGAAGGGGCAGGTCCCAGGGAGAAAATATATTTTTCACCGAGTCATGTGAACACCGCCATTGTTACCTGCGGCGGCCTGTGTCCGGGATTGAACGATGTGATACGATCCATCACCCGTACTCTATGGTATTTTTACGGTGTTAAGCGCATCAACGGTATTCGCTACGGCTATAGGGGATTCAGACCGGAATTTAAATTCGTTCCGATGAATCTTGATCCGGACATTGTTGATGATATTCACAACTTGGGCGGAACCGTCCTAGGGACATCTCGAGGTTATGGTGAGGTTGAGCCCATCGTGGATGCCTTGGAACGGATGAACATTAACATCCTCTTCACTATAGGCGGTGATGGAACTCAGCGCGGAAGCCTGGAGATCTCCCAGGAAATCGAGAAACGAGGGTTGAAGATAGCCTGTGTCGGCATACCAAAAACCATTGATAACGATATCATGTTTGTCCATAAATCCTTTGGCTTTGATACCGCTGTATCAAAGGCTGTCGAGGCTGTCAGTGCGGCTCATATTGAGGCAAAAAACGCCCCGGACGGGGTAGGCCTGGTGAAAGTGATGGGAAGGGACTCCGGATTCATCGCAGCCCATACCACCCTGTCCACCAGTGATGTCAATTTCTGCCTTGTCCCCGAGGTGCCCTTTTCCCTAATTGGGGAGAACGGCCTGTTTCACAGCCTGGAAAGGCGCCTGGACAGGCGTCATCATGCGGTCATCCTGGTTGCCGAGGGAGCCGGTCAGAATTTATTAAACGACAGCAGGAAAAGCCAGGATGCATCGGGGAACAGGTTTTATGGAGACATTGGGCAGTATCTGAAGACAGAAATCAGCAGGTTCTTAAAAAGCCGCAGAGGCGAGGCGAATATCAAGTACATCGACCCCAGCTACATCATCCGTGCCGCGCCGGCTAATCCGGCGGATTCCTACTACTGCGCACGTTTAGGCGCAAATGCTGTCCATGCCGCAATGAGCGGCAGAACAGCCTGTATCATCGGTCAATGGAACAACGCCCTGGTCCATGTGCCCATTGCCATGGCAACTATCCAAAGAAAGCAGGTTGACAGTACGGGCGCTTTGTGGCGTGATGTGCTGGAATCCACCCATCAGCCGACTCATATGATAGATGATTAGACACTTCTCCAGCCGGAAACATCCTACACCCTCTATGCTGGAACTGTTCTGTTACCGGAACGACTCGCTCAAAAACTTTTAATGCAGATACTCATGGGGTGTGTATGAAGCCGATGCTAAGGACTCCATCTGTGTCCATCTGCGCTCATCTGCGGATTTAACCACGGAACACACAGGAAGGTTTTTAACCACGAAAAGCACGAAAAACACGAAAGGCGGATGCTCATGATTATTTATGGAAGCAAAGTATGAAAACATCTGTGTCCATCTGCGTTCATCTGCGGATTTAACCACGGAACACACAGGAAGGTTTTTAACCACGAAAAACACGAAAAATTCAATATTATTTATGGAGGCAAAGTATGAAAACATCTGTGTCCATCTGCGGATTTAACCACGGAACACACAGGAAGGATTTTAACCACAAAAAACACGAAAAACACGAAAAATTCAATATTATTTATGGAGGCAAAGTATGAAAACATCTGCGTTCATCTGCGGATTTAACCACGGAACACACAGGAAGGTTTTTAACCACGAAAAACACGAAAAGCACGAAAAATTCAATATTATTTATGGAGGCAAAGTATGAAAACATCTGTGTCCATCTGTGTTCATCTGCGGATTTAACCACGGAACACACAGGAAGGATTTTAACCACGAAAAGCACGAAAAACACGAAAGGTGGATGCTCATGATTATTTATGGAAGCAAAGTATGAAAACATCTGCGTTCATCTGCGCTCATCTGCGGATTTAACCACGGAACACACGGAAGGTTTTTAACCACAAAAAACACGAAAAACACGAAAAATTCAATGCTCATGATTATTTAGGGAGGCAAAGTATGAAAACATCTGTGTCCATCTGCGTTCATCTGCGGATTTAACCACGGAACACACAGGAAGGTTTTTAACCACGAAAAACACGAAAAACACGAAAAATTCAATGCTCATGATTATTTAGGGAAGCAAAGTATGAAAACATCTGTGTCCATCTGCGCTCATCTGCGGATTTAACCACGGAACACACGGAAGGTTTTTAACCACGAAAAACACGAAAAATTCAATATTATTTATGGAGGCAAAGTATGAAAACATCTGTGTCCATCTGTGTTCATCTGCGGATTTAACCACGGAACACACAGGAAGGATTTTAACCACGAAAAGCACGAAAAACACGAAAGGTGGATGCTCATGATTATTTATGGAAGCAAAGTATGAAAACATCTGCGTTCATCTGTGTTCATCTGCGGATTTAACCACGGAACACACGGAAGGTTTTTAACCACGAAAAACACGAAAAATTCAATATTATTTATGGAGGCAAAGTATGAAAACATCTGTGTCCATCTGTGTTCATCTGCGGATTTAACCACGGAACACACAGGAAGGATTTTAACCACGAAAAGCACGAAAAACACGAAAGGTGGATGCTCATGATTATTTATGGAAGCAAAGTATGAAAACATCTGCGTTCATCTGCGCTCATCTGCGGATTTAACCACGGAACACACGGAAGGTTTTTAACCACAAAAAACACGAAAAACACGAAAAATTCAATGCTCATGATTATTTAGGGAGGTGAAGTATGAAAACATCTGTGTCCATCTGCGTTCATCTGCGGATTTAACCACGGAACACACGGAAGGTTTTTAACCACGAAAAGCACGAAAAACACGAAAAATTCAATATTATTTATGGAGGCAAAGTATGAAAACATCTGCGTTCATCTGCGGATTTAACCACGGAACACACGGAAGGTTTTTAACCACGAAAAACACGAAAAACACGAAAAACACGAAAAATTCAATATTATTTATGGAGGCAAAGTATGAAAACATCTGTGTCCATCTGCGCTCATCTGCGGATTTAACCACGGAACACACAGGAAGGTTTTTAACCACGAAAAGCACGAAAAACACGAAAAATTCAATGCTCATGATTATTTAGGGAAGCAAAGTATGAAAACATCTGTGTCCATCTGCGCTCATCTGCGGATTTAACCACGGAACACACGGAAGGTTTTTAACCACGAAAAACACGAAAAATTCAATATTATTTATGGAGGCAAAGTATGAAAACATCTGTGTCCATCTGTGTTCATCTGCGGATTTAACCACGGAACACACAGGAAGGATTTTAACCACGAAAAGCACGAAAAACACGAAAGGTGGATGCTCATGATTATTTATGGAAGCAAAGTATGAAAACATCTGCGTTCATCTGTGTTCATCTGCGGATTTAACCACGGAACACACAGGAAGGATTTTAACCACGAAAAGCACGAAAAACACGAAAAATTCAATATTATTTATGGAGGAAAAGTATGAAAACATCTGTGTCCATCTGCGCTCATCTGCGGATTTAACCACGGAACACACGGAAGGTTTTTAACCACGAAAAACACGAAAAATTCAATGCTCATGATTATTTATGGAAGCAAAGTATGAAAACATCTGTGTCCATCTGCGCTCATCTGCGGATTTAACCACGGAACACACGGAAGGTTTTTAACCACGAAAAACACGAAAAACACGAAAAATTCAATATTATTTATGGAGGCAAAGTATGAAAACATCTGTGTCCATCTGCGGATTTAACCACGGAACACACAGGAAGGATTTTAACCACGAAAAGCACGAAAAACACGAAAAATTCAATATTATTTATGGAGGAAAAGTATGAAAACATCTGCGGAATCTGTGGATTTAACCACTTCTGTCGCCGCCGCTTCTTAGCTCTTGAAATAGATTGTCTGCCAGTTTGGCGACTGGATCTCCCGATGAAGAGCGAGGATATTCCTCGTACAGCTTCTTAGCTGGTTCGTGCGCTGTACATAACGATTGCCAAATGACAATAGGCGCAAGGGATTGTAACGGAAATGCCGCTGGCGGCCCCGGCGATTGGCAATGAGCCGGAGGCAGGCAGCCAGATTAAGGCATTGGAGTGAAAAGCCCGACCCGAAGGGTTGCGCCCAAATATTGATCTTTGAAAGCTGCGGCACAAGCCGCCGAGTACGGCCCGTCCGTGTTTATCTGTGTGCGTCTGTGATTAATCCAAATGTCTTGCATTGACGAAGGGAGGGAGCGCAATACCTCACTGCACCGCCGCTGCGCCCCTACGGCGTTCCAGTATCCGGTATTTAACGCTTAGCATAGAAGGAACGACGACGAGGGTTGAAAGAGTGGCGAAAGACAGGCCATAGAGCATGGTCCAGGCAAAGGCTTTCCAGTACTCCGCCGATTCGCTGCCAAAGACCATTCTGAACTCATGGATATCGAAGCTCACTCCCACTGCCATCGGCAACAAGGCAAGGACAGTGGTTAAGGCGGTGAGGAGAACTGGCCGCAGGCGTGTACTGCCGGCCAACACCACTGCTTCACGCCAAGGTGTATTCTGACGTATCAATTTATGTGTGTAGTCCACCAGGACGATGCAGTTGTTCACGGCCACTCCCGCAAGGGCTATTGAGCCTATCCCTGACATGATGATGACGAAGTTCTGGCCGACTAGCTGACCACCGATGGCGAATCCCCACATCACGCCGCCGAGACTCAGGAATACGGCATAGATGATGATGAAGGGATCAACCAGGGAGTTGAACTGAGCGATCAGGACGATGATGATGAGGAATATCGCTACGATAAAAGCCTGTATCAAAAAAGTGGTGGATTCGGCACGAGTATCGGTTCCTGCACCGCTGCCAATCTCATATCCAGGCGGGAGTGTTGCTTTTAGGTCTGTAACTTTGGCGGCCACGGCCATGGTTATTTCGCTCCGCTCTTCATTTCCAGGATTGAAGTTTGCCGCCACATTCACCGCCCGATTGAGGTTGCGCCGTTTGATGACACTCAAACTTGACTGCGGTACGATTTCGGCGATGGCGCTCAGGGGAATTCGCCGTCTGTCCATGGAAATCACATTGATGTTGCGGAGCATTTGCAGGGAATCACGGGTGTCGTCGCTATATCGCAGCATGATGTCGTACTCCTCATCGCCGTAACGAAAGGTGCTGATCTTGGAACCGGTGATCGCGGTCCTGATGGTGCCGGCCACCTGAGATGTATTTAATCCATAGTAGGCCGCCCGCTGTCTGTCGATATTGACGGCAATTTCGGGAAGATTCGCCTCGTAATCGCTATCGATGAGTTTGAATGCTTCCTTGTAAAGGGTGAGGATGTCTATGAGCTGATCGGCGATACGGCCGATTATTTCATAATCATCACCGCGAACCTCATAGGATATATCGTCTCCGGCAGGGGGACCGGAGTTGTTTTCTCTCACCTTGACGATGGCCCCGGTGATGAGCCGCTCCAGGGTGTTCTGAAGCTGCTTCACCGATGATGCTCCGGGTATTTCCCTCTCTGCATAAGGTTTGAAGGTGATGATCACTTCCCCGCGGCTGCTTTCCACATTACTCGCAGAACGCCCGGAAATGGCCTCATAGCTCTTCATCGACATCTTTATTATGGGAATGGCCTTCTCCACTTCAGCGATGATGAGATCGGTGCGGTCAATGGGAGTTCCTTGGGGAGCTTTGATGTCTATCCGTGCCTGTTCGGGGTCTATATCTGGAAAGAAGATGACTTCAGCCGCAAATATGCCATAGGTGACAAATCCGGCGATTACTATGATGGACACCGAAACAACCGTTAAAAATCCATGTGATGTGCAGTGCTTGAGAATGCGGGTGTATCCGTTCTGAATGCGGGTAAAAACTACACCGCTGTTTCCCTCCCGCTTCACCTTCAGAAAACTCGCACAGAAGGTGGGATTAATAGTCAGGGCGACAACGAGGGAAGAGGCAAGAACAACGATGACCGTCTTGGGGAGGTAGCTCATAAATTCTCCCATCATTCCCGGCATGAAGATGATGGGAAAAAAGGCCAGCAGGGTAGTAAGGGTACTCGCCGCAACGGGCGCCGCCACTTCTTTGGTTCCGTCAATGGCGGCATCAATACGGGTTTTTCCCATGGCCTGGTGGCGGTAGATGTTTTCGACGATGACTATCCCATTGTCTACCAGCATTCCCAGGGCGATGATCAGGCTGAACAGAACCACCATGTTGAGGGTGATTCCCATAAGCTGGAGTATGAAAAATGACAGCAGCATTGAGAAGGGAATGGCCATGGACACAAATAGACTGTTGCGAAACCCTAGGAAGAATAAGGTAACCAAGAGAACAAGGACGAATCCAGAAAACATGTTGTTCTCGAGATCGGCGACCATTTCACGGATGTAGCGGCTCTCGTCGTAGACGATGTATACCTCGGTGCCTTTGGGCAATGTCGGGGTAAGTTCCTCGATTTTGGCCTGGGCGGCATCGGCTAATTCTAAGACATTTTCTCCTATGCGTTTTGTGATGTTCAGTGTTATCGCCGATTCTCCATTCAGGCGGGAGATGGTTTTTCGTTTAGTATCCTGAAATTTCACCCGTGCAAGTTTTTCCAGCGGCACACTCACCCCGCTGCCGCCTTTTACCATGATTTTGCCGAAATGGTGCACATCGGTGATCTCTCCTGTCACCGCAATAGAGTAATTCTTCTCCGAGTTCTCCAGGACGCCGCCGGGAATGGTTACGTGTTCCTGGGTGATGGCGTTCTTCACATCATCGACAGCCACCTCATAAGACCCCATCTGGTAGGGATCTAATTCGATGGCCAGTTCCCGTTCGGGTTTCCCTGCGATGGAGACTTCGAGCACCCCGGTCAATCGCTTGAGTTCATCGCGAATATCCTCGGCTGCCGTGGTGATTACTTCGACACCGTCAGGGTGGGTGAGCACGGCGGTAAAGATCGGCCAGTCTGATATATTTACCTCCCTGACATTGGGTTCATCGGCATCGTCTGGAAGATTTGCCACAGCGATATCCACCCTGTCTTTGGTTCGGCGCAACGCTTCTTCTACAGCGACATCTGCGGTGAACTCTGCCGTTACCACCGAGATGTTCTGACGGCTCTGACTGGTGAGTTCACTAAGACCGTTCATCCCTTCAAGCTCGGTTTCAATCGGTTCGGTAACCAATGATTCTATGTCTTTTGCCGATACCCCGATGTAGGAGGTCGTAACGATGATATAGGGGATTTTGATGTCTGGAGAGGTTTCTCGCGGCAGTGTCGCGTAGGAGATTGCCCCAAGAATTATGATGAGAGCCGAAAGGGAAAACACCGCCATGTGTTTGCTGATGAAGAGTCGGATCATATCAGATTCCAGCTAATTATGTATTTCAATCAACTCACCATCGGCGAGGCGGTTGAAGCCTTCTGTCACCACAAGATCATCGGCGAAGAGACCACTCTCGATAACCGTTCGGGTATCACTGGCCACACCTATTTTGACGAAGGCTTCATGGGCAGTGCCATCCCGGACAACAAAGACATAGCTTCCGTCACTGCGGGTAAGAACCGCCCGGGACGGGACAGAGATGGTGTTGGGATATTGCCGAAGAGCTAATCGGACTCGGGCCGTTTGCCCCGACAGAATCACCGCATCGGGGTTGTCAACCACCACTGTTACCTCATAACTCAAGGAACGCTGGGAACGCGCCCGTGCAAACCCTGTTGGAGTGCCAATGAAAACATGGCCTGGATATGCCGTGAAGACAACTTCGGCATTTTCCAGTTCCCTTACGCCCATGATGTCGGCTTCCGGTACATCGACGGTTATACGGATGCGTCTAAGATCGGCAATATCAAAGGTGGGGTCTCCAGAATCGAGATAGCCGTAGGGGTCTATATACCGGCGAACAACGGTGCCGGAGATCGGCGTTATCGCCAAAGCCGAATCCCGCTCCCTCTTCGCTTCAAGCAGTGCTGATTGTGACTTCAGCCAGGCCAAGTGCGCCTGGTCCACTTTGAGCTGAAACGAGTTTCCCTCGTTGAGAAATCGCTGTTCCCGTTGGAAGGTTTCCAAGGCCAGCCTTTCGTTGAGCACTGCGGTCTCATAGCTTCTGTTGACCTTTTCCGGATCAATCTCAGCAAGGGATTGCCCAACCCTGACGGTATCGCCTTCATTGGCGAAAACCCGGGCGACCTGGCCTTCCATATCGGCCTTAAGGGACACTTCCAAGATGCCGCGGGCTTCACCGAGATACTCCCCATATACAATGAAAGTTCCCGAGCGAACGGCTTCCGCTC
The DNA here is from genome assembly GCA_965232165.1 of Spirochaetaceae bacterium. Lineage (GTDB taxonomy): Bacteria > Spirochaetota > Spirochaetia > DSM-2461 > DSM-2461 > UBA2779. Next base: position 313,955 of record CBDDOY010000001.1, read on the forward strand.
GGACTGTTACCCGACGCTCTTCGACCGGCTCTCCTGCCCGGGGGCCGGAATCGCCTGTACGATTTGGGGAACGGGAACACCCGCCGATTAATGCTATGACAAGACATACTATTATGGGCACCTCTAAAAAACCCCATTTAGTTCTTGACTCGAACTTTTCCGCCGCTACTGCGTTGTCAAAATGCTCACGTAGCCCAGTTGCGCTCTGCTTTTGCCGCCTTGTATCGACAAAAAATTTCTTCGTCAATTTCCTAAAGCTGTTTCTTAGAGGTGCCCTTATGAATTTAGGCTTTGTCACTTCTTCCTCAACTTGCAGTGTCATCATTTAGACTAATGGGCACCTAGTCATAGTAGAATCAAATTCCTGCATCCTGTCAATACATTTAGAATGATTCGATTTCCTTGGATACTGGCATGAAGTTTTCACCAAATCAACAAAATAACCATCCCATGCCGCTGCCGCGAGCCGTGCCGTTCCGAAAATCAGGCTGAGCATCGTGACGGCCTTCCTCATAGAGATAGATTATAGGGCACCTCCAAAAAACCCATTTAGTTCTTGACTCGATCTTTTCCGCCGCTACTGCGTTGTCAAAATACTCAACTAAGCCCAGCTACGCCCTTAGCTTTTGCCGCCTTGTATCGACAAAAAATTTCTTCGTCAATTTCCTAAAGCTGTTTTTTAGAAGTGCCCTATAGGCAATGATTCACTCATCCAACATGAGTAAACAAAAGTTTACCCATTGTTAAGGCATCATTAAAAAAACTACAGTGAAAATACGTATGCTAGCGAGGGCGGGCAAACTCTCGATGCCGAATCCCAGTGAAATTTCATGAGTGCCCCGAAGCTTAGTGGCAAATAACCGCTTGCTAGTGCGTATAGTTTAGTGCGAAAACGAATTATCAGGGTATATTTGCATTTTCTCTGCCCCGTCTTGCTCCAATTCCGGCGCTATAGGGCTGAATAACGGACCACTGCATCAATTCCATCCACGGCAGTCTGCAATGATGCCCGGTGCGATCAGTTTGTTAATTTTTTTCCTGACAATATTTTAAGCAGACCCGAAAAGGCCCGGACCACGGCGAATTCACCTTATGGAAACAACCACATTCTTCTGGGCACTATAAAAAATTCAATATATGGGCGCTCCCCCTCGGGTCGGGCTTTTCACTCCAATGCCTTCTTCTGGCAGCCTGCCTCCCGGCTCATTGCCAATCGCCGGAGGGGCAGCCAGCGGCATTTCCGTTTCAATCCCTTGTCTATTGTCACTTCAGGATACTATCTAAAAAACAGCTTCAGAACATTGACGGAGAGATATTTCAGAGTGCCGATAAGCCTACTCCCAAACTAACCCGGCATAACCGACGAATGAGTCATCCGGCCATACATCCCGGCTTGTCGCATAGCTCAGCACCCTGCCCCTGTTAGCGCCTAGAAATTTTGCGTAACTCATCGCTGCGACAGCCCCGCCGCTGGAGCATGCGGTTTTTTCAAAATTGGCCCTTCGCAAGGCATCCTCTCCATCGAAATCAAGCAAAGCCTCCAGCATGCGTCGGTCCCTCTTGCCCACCCATTCCACAGGATTCCCCAAAGATTCCTGTGGAACGAACCCATATCGAGGACCATAGTGGGTCAGATCGGTGGATCCTAGAACAGCCAATCGGCGATGTGTATCCTTCGCCGCTTCGGCAAGTTTTCCGCCGAAATCGATGGCTCTGCTATCGGCGGGAACTCGCCACGCCGCCCATTTCACGTCAGGTTTCAGGCAAAGTGCCAAGGCCATGACCACTTCCACCGTATTATCGGCATCTCTTTCCTCAATGAATCTCTCTGTTATGGTCTGCTCAAGGCTCTCTGCCAACATCTCATCCATGAAATAGGAGCCGGTCGGGGTAATCCATTCATCGTAATGATATGAAATAAATGGCCCGCCGGGCGGGTTGTGGCCACCGAGAACCACGATGGTATCGATATCAGAAGAAAGTCCATTGACAACTTGAGCGATGATGGATCCACAGAAAGACCATCCGGCGTGAGGAACGACTCCCGCATGGGCATATCCCGGCGGGATACCGGTAATCCAATCCCCAATCATTCGCTCTAATTCACTTTTTGAATTCGGATACCAGCCATCTGATAAAAGTCTTCTTCGGATATTCAACAAAACCTCCTAATCTTTATATAATAGCATTCATGAAAAAAACCTTCGCGATAGTATACACAGTTTCCGTCCTGACTGCATTACTCGGTGTCATCGGTTATCTCGCCTGGGATGCCTACAAAGTCAGAACGGCCCGTATGTCGGATTTTGCCCTTCGAACCAATGAGTACACAAACCGCCTAAGTGAATCGCTCATTGCAGAACGGGATATCGAAAAAGAAGTTGAACTCGCCAAGAAGCTGCTCAGCGAGGATGCTTCTTTAATCGCAATCCAAGTGATTTCCCTGGATGACGGCCTGCGGTTAAGCACCGTGAAGCCCATTGCTCAGGATTTCAAATCCCAGTCCATCATGGATTCTGATAAATTCGACGGATTACTCCAGCTTCAGTATCAAGTAATCTATCAATCAATGCGCGTAAGCGGCATGCCCGGACTACGCGCTTATTTTGTCGGCGCCAACCTTAGCACCGGGGAAATACGTCAGTATCTATTGATCATTCTTGTCACAGCAGGAGGACTGTTTATCCTAACCATCGTAATCATCCTCCTCAAACCAACACGATCTCACGGGGCTGAACGTGAAACCGCAGATGAGGTGATACAAGAAGATGCACCGGAACTGCCCTTTGATGATGATGGCATCGGAGATTTCGATATGAATGCTGCTGCAACACCCCAGACAAACGACTCAACCAGTATCAGCAGATTCGACTTCCTTGAAAAACTGGAGATGGAGCTTGTCGATGCCGAATCACTCAATCAAGACCTTTCTTTGCAGTTAATTCGCTTAGCAGAAGGAGATATCGACGAGATTAAGGAAGTCTATCACCGAAATTATCACATATTCGCAGTCGAAGAAAAATGGATAGGTGTAATTGCCCCGGCTGCAAATTTGGACACCGCATTGGAGAAGGCCAAGAACCTCATTGTCGGAATGCCAAACGGACGAATCGGCATCACCTCCAGAAACAATCGTTATATCGATGCCATCGCTTTAGTGAATGAAGCCGAGAAGGCCCTGTTGAAGACAGACTCGGCGAGTCCGATTGTGGCATTCAAATCAGACCCTGTTAAGTATCAGGAATTTACCGACAACTGATGGGCACCTCTAAAAAACCCCATTTAGTTCTTGACTCGAACTTTTCCGCCGCTACTGCGTTGTCAAAATGCTCACGTAGCCCAGCTACGCTTGAGCTTTTGCCGCCTTGTATCGACAAAAAATATTTCTTCGACAATTTCCTGAAGCTGTTTCTTAGAGGTGCCCTGATATGAATCATAGTTTGAAATTCTTTTATGCTCTGTCAATTATCGGCTTCATTCTTCTCAGCAGCTCCTGTGATGACTCCAAACTGCCTGACAGTCTATCCAGTCACGGAGAAATAAAAGAATTTCTGGCCATCGCCAATGCACGGGATGCCGATCCGGCATTACGGTATGCGGCACTGGAGCCGGTGATATCAGCAGCCAGAAAAGCCGATGAATTCGATTGGTTATCATTCCAGCTTGGCATGGTCCTGGAAAAGAATCCCCACGATCCTTACGGGTCTTATTACCTGATGGCCATGGCGAACGGGGCAAGAAAGACCGGCTCCAACGAACTTGCATTGGATTATATGCGGCGCCTGCTGAAGAATTATCCCGATCTCACCATAAAAGGACGCTCTCTCCATCTTCTCGCCCTGGGAGAAATCGCCCTTCATACAGATGATCCGCGCAAGGCCATAGCCGCAAGAGAAGCAATGCAGCGCCAGTTCCCCGATCAAATTGATATGGGAAGAAATCTATATTATCTGGCTGCTGAGTATAAGAAAATAGGGGCATGGGAGAGAATGCTGAGTTGTTATGAAGATTTTCTCAATTATCCGAAGGCCATTATACCCGGTATTCCAGACGCACATTCCAGTGTAATTGATGCCTTAAGATTTCACATCAGCAATAAAACGTGGACCGCAGCCAGTCTCGATGACTTGGTTAATACGATCAAATACGCAATCCGGACACAAAATGCCGCGCTGTTGAAACGCTATCAATCGGACAATTTCTTCTTCATGAACTGGACTCAGGATACAACAGATTTATTTACGCACATACCTATGAATCTGGCAACGTTCTTAACGGGCAGGGTGCGATTTCGTGGCGAGTTGGACGATTATTCCAATGATAGGGAAGCCTTTCTGTGGACGGCCGGCTGGACATGGAAAATACCAACTTGGTATCTTTATTTCCGCAAGATAGACTATCCGGTGAATCCGGAGATAAACGGACGATGGGAATGGGCCGGTATATACTTCGGCGAACGGCTCTAATTGCAGCACTGGTTCTTGCGGCGTCATCGGCCATGGCCAATGATGTCTGGCCCCTTACACCTTTGCGCAATGCCTCGCCAATCAATTTAATTACACAGCCGCATTACATGGCCCCGAGACGCGGGCATGGGGGATCAAAAGCATGGTCTGAGGAAATAGGCCGGATTCTTGGGGAGCGCAAGGAAATAGAAGACTGGATAGCGCAGTGGTCAACAGAAAAGGGGTTGCGAAAAATCACACTATCCCTAAACAGATTCTTTCCATTCCGCACAGAAACAAACTCCGTGCTGAGAAAAGCAGGACTGCCATGGGAAATGATATCCATACCCTTTGTGGAGTCTAATTGGCAGATAAATGCCGTTTCACCATCCAGGGCCGCCGGTCCCTGGCAGATCATCGAAGCCACCGCCAGAGGCCGCGGTCTCATTATCGATTCATGGCGGGATGAACGGCGGGACGTGTGGCGCTCAACTGAGGCGGCCGTTAAAGAGATACTGTTTTCATATGGAATATTTCAGAACTGGACCTTAGCCATCGCCGCCTATAATGCAGGGCCGACACGATTACGGAAACTGAAAAAGGAAGGGAATTTCCAGGACTTCTGGGCCATGCTGGATGGAGAGGTTATACCTTCGGAAACAAAAAACTACGTACCCCAGGTCGTCGCCGTGGCCTATATCCTGGCCCATGCCGGACGTATGGGATTGCCCATTACATGGGAAACACCAACAAAATGGCTGAAGATACGGCTTGAAAATTCCTTGCACCTCAATCAATTGGCCCAATTGACCGGCATTGAAAAGAAACGGCTCCTTGCCGCCAATCAAGAATTAAACCACCCTGTCACTCCTCCTGCCGGTCAGAACTACACGATAAAGATACCAATCGACACAGATAACGCCGAAGAACTCAGAAACTCCATTCTTACTCGACAAGATAGCCCCGAACGATTCTGGCGTTATATCGTGAAAAGCGGTGACACTCTCTCAGGAGTCTCGGCATCCTTCAACATTCCATTACTTGACTTATTGAAGTACAATACTCGGATGAATACCGGATTCCTCAGGGTGGGGGAACACCTCTACATACCGGGAACGAGCGAAAAACCGGTCGGTGTAGACAGTGACGCAATGCCGAACTGGCAGGACAGGTATGAGGTGAACCCGGGGGATTCTCTGTGGTCCATCGCCAGGAAACACGGAGTTTCACCGGAGCAGCTCGCCAGAGTCAATTACAGACAACTAAGCGGAACTCTCTTTGCGGGAACCATCCTCAAAGTACCGCACGATGCGGCGAAACAGTGAACCGCTGTCTTCCTGTTTTCATCCTTGCGTTAATATCGCTCTTCACCGGTCCTGCGTTTGCCCAGACCGAAATTTCTACGGTGATGGACTGGAGCAACGGCCGTTTTGAGGTCAGTGCGCATCGCCCCCTTGCCCCGGGCATGTCGCCGGATGATCATCCACGGGCATTGCGATTGATAGAAAACGAACTATGGCCATTGGTGGAATCGGAAATTGGCCGGCTGTTATGGGATAGAAACGGCACGATAGCCAATCTCACCGGAAACGGCCCTGAATTCTTATCTGAAATTCGCAGTCTTGCCCTCAGCAAAGAATGGAGCCGGCTATCCCTGGATAGAAAATTCATCGACACCCTGTATTCGGGAAATCTGAGGGATGCCATTTTCAGCCGCTTTCCCGCAGAAGGAATTGCCGTCCTGGCGGAAATTCCAGCCGGATGGATTCCGGTGCCGGAAGATCCTTGGACAGGCATAGTGATTTACGCTCCATCCGGACTGCCCGTTCGGGGTTCAAACCGCTTGGCCGACCCAGTTCCCGCCTTTCGGGCCCGCATTCTCAGCAGCGAACTTAGCGTACTATTCGATCCGGGTATCCATGGCGCCCAATCCCTTAACTACCGGACTCTTGACCGCGGAAATGAAATCGACGCCATTGTCGGACGCCGGCCATACCGGGCGATGGCCAGAGCGTTGTATGGGCAATATCCTTGCGATATAATCTTAAGTGAAGATGATACCCTGCGAATTATGGCGTCCCAATCGGGTCGCCGCGCCCTTGCGGAAGGGCAGATTTCTATTCTCCTTGATTCCTGGCCTTAGCGAGGACGTGATGCTCATTGCCATACTCATGCTGGCCCTCTTATCCGGATGCGGAAAACTGGGTACGGCCGTCGTTCTATGGCCGCCTGAAGATAGCATTTGGGAACCTGGAGACCTTGTCACTGTTCATGATGAATCGCTCTTGCGGAAGACCTTCATCGTCAATCTTCCTAATCAACGCAGGCTGAAGGAAGAAATTGATCAATGGAGGCTCCGGCTCTTTCGTGGAGATAATGAGGCTTCAAGCTGGGCCGAAATCATGATGGAATGGCGGAATGTCTATGCGGAATGCCTCTATCAAGGGCTCCCGATGAGGGAAGCGCCCGACAACCTATCTTCCCAAATATACAGGTTTCGACAGGGAGATTTAATCAAGGTCCTCAGCCGGGAGCCCGGTCCTGTCCAGGTTGGGAACCTCAAGGGTTATTGGTACAAAGTTCTGGCCTTCGGCGGTGTGGAGGGGTATGTCTTTGATCATTACCTGAACGTGATGAGAATTGGCGAAAGCGACAGGGAAATTCTCAACGCGAGAAATAACGAAGATGTGCGTCTGAATACTTTTCTCACCAGCCTCTGGCGACCGAAATACTTCAACGATATGATAACCAGGGGTCATATCAATCTCCGGTTATTTCGCTCAGAATACGGTTTGTTCATTGACACCGAGGCCCATAGCATAAGACTCAATCTGCCAAACAGATCGCTCACCGAAGAGTGGACAGAGATTATTCCTTTAAGCGCAAACCGTTATGACTTCCTTGGAAGCAGTTTTCGTGTAACCATCAATACGGAAGATTTCGTCAGCATCCAGTATAACATCAATGGAGTCGAGTATTTCGATGGGTTTGAACGGCTCTCCGTGAACATCTCCCCTATCATTAGGAATGAAATCAATCGGCGGAATCTTGTTCTGGCAAAACTCATGGAAAATGGACCGTCCTATGGAAGCCGAACGTATGGGAACCTGAAGATACTCGAGAAAGGGCAATTTGTCTGGAGTGCCAAGTCGTCATTGATATCGCAGGGCCTGCTTACCATCGATGCAGGGAATACCGGCTCCATCGTGTTCGGATTATTTCTCTCTGCCGACTTGTCCTCCAGCTATGAAGGGGCTATCAGCTTTCGATTTGAGAATGGGGAAACCCTGCCCTTCCTCTATTCTTTTGAAGGAAGAGACCTGCGTCTCCTCTATGTACGGGGAAACGCCATCGAAAAGGAAGTCATACACACCGATCAATTCCTGAATCCAGTGCATCTTTTTTTCAAACAAATTGACTTGGATGACCTTGAATCCGTCTCCAATATCGCTATTCCTTAGAAGACATGGGATTCATTCAACTCGATGATCTGTCCCTCGCCTTCGGCGCCCGCACCATCCTTTCCGGTGTTCGGCTCACCATCTCCACGGGGGAAAGGATAGCCCTGAGTGGCGCCAATGGCAGCGGTAAATCCACCCTGATGCAGGTCTGCGCCGGATTAATCCCCTATGATTCCGGCAGAATCATAAGATCACAGCATACCAAAGTGGCCTATCTCCCCCAATCCTCCATCGTCCACAGAGGCAACAGCCTGCAAAGTGAAGTTCTTAAGGTTCTTAGCGAACTAACCCTCCTAACCGAAGAAGCCGAAAGAATCACCGAGGAGCTTAAGGCCGACACAAGAAACCAAGAAGCCCTTCTGCATCGCTATCAAACCATTCAGGACATACTCGAACGCTCGAACTGGCATAGCCGATATGCCCGTGTTGATCAAATATTGAGAGGACTGGGGTTCCAGAGAGATGATTTTGAAAAGGATGCCGCATCCTTTTCAGGCGGTTGGCAGATGCGCATCGCCCTAGCGAAGATACTTCTAGCCTCACCGGACATACTTCTATTGGATGAACCGACCAACTACCTCGACTTAGAGGCGCGAGAATGGCTGCAGGATTTCATCAAAGGCTATCTAGGCGCTGTGATGCTTGTCTCTCATGACAGAGGATTCCTCGACGCGACATGCTCCCAGGTTGCCGAAATCCTCATGACAAGAGTCACACTGCATAAAAAAACCTTCAGCGAGTATGAGGCTTGCCGCGACAAGGAAATGGCCGCCCTTGTAGAACGATGGAAACGCCAGCAAGAAGAAATCACGCGAATCGAAGCCTTCATTAACCGTTTCCGCTATAAGGATTCCAAGGCGGCACAGGTTCAGTCCAGGGTTAAGATGCTGGAAAAGATGGAACGAATCGAGATACCCCCGGCCCTGAAACGCATCCATCTCAGATTCCCGGCCGCTCCCCGCTGCGGCAAGATAGTTATCAAGGGGGAAAACCTAGGCCGGAATTATGCCGACAAGACTGTATTCTCCAATCTCGACCTGGAGTTCCCCCGAGGTTCCAAGACGGCGGTGGTCGGCATCAACGGTGCGGGGAAATCAACGCTGCTTCGTATCATTGCAGGCCAAGACGATAAATACTCGGGGCAGATCAAAATTGGTCATGATGTGAAAATAGGATACTTTTCACAGGACCTCAATGAGGCATTTGTCCCATCTCTCACGGTGTTTGAGGAGGCGGCCAGAGGTTCAGGCGAAGGAGAAGGACGCCTATGTGGATTGCTTGGAGGCTTCCTCTTCTCGGGTGATGACATCCATAAGAGAGTTGAAGTTCTCTCCGGGGGCGAAAAGAACAGGTTGGCCCTGCTGAAACTCCTCTTGGAACCGGTCAATCTGCTAATTCTTGACGAACCGACAAACCATCTCGACATCAACTCGAAGGACATACTTCTGGAAGCCCTGGAGGATTTCGGCGGCACATTGATCATCGTCTCTCATGACAAATATTTTCTCGAAAGGGTCGCAGACCGGGTGTTGGAACTCAAAGACGGCCGAGGGCGTATGTTTCTAGGCGACTACGCCTATTACCGATGGCGATCCGAGGAGTATCGGCACGCATCGGCCTACACGAATTCTCAAGAAATTTCCCGGCTGAATCAGCCTTCTAGCGACTCAAAGCAGTTGCAGCAGTTCCATAAGGAAGAAAGATCCCGCCTGGCGCGGCTCAAGAAAGAAGAGGAACGGCTGTCCGGCCGCATCGAGGTATTGGAGGCAGAAGAGGCATCGGTTCGTGGAGAGCTGGAGCGGCGCGAGAACTACGGCAACCCCGTCAGGGCACGAGAGCTATCCGAGCGGCTAACGGGCATTCAAGAGAACATCCGGCAGCTTAACACCGAGTGGGAAGAGGCTGCAATGACATTGGAGGCGAAAGAGGCCGAATATGACAATAGGCGCAAGGGATTGTAACGGAAATGCCGCTGGCGGCCCCGGCGATTGGCAATGAGCCGGAGGCAGGCAGCCAGATTAAGGCATTGAAGTGAAAAGCCCGACCCGAAGGGTTGCGCCCAAATATTGATTTTTGAATATTGCGGCATACGAGCAGTTGACCGAATAGCTATACGCATGTATAGTTATAGAGGGATATGGATTCATTGAAGAAAATCATTCACATCGACATGGATGCTTTTTATGCCGCCGTCGAACAGCGAAACAATCCGTCATTGAAGGGAAAACCTGTCATTGTCGGCGGACCTCCAAACAGCCGCGGTGTCGTTTCCACTTGTTCCTACGAGGCGAGGGCATACGGCATACGTTCGGCCATGCCCTCGGCTGAAGCCTATAAGCGTTGCCCGAATGCGGTGTTTGTCAGTGATGTCAATTTCGATGAATACCGCAAGGTTTCCGAGCAAATCAATTCCATCTTCCATGAAGTCACCGACCGGGTGGAATCCTATTCCCTTGATGAGGCGTATTTGGATGTCACCACGAACCGGCTCGGTCAACCCTCGGCCACCCGTATCGCCGAATGGCTACGCGGACGAATCAGGAATATTACATCTCTTACCGCCTCGGCTGGAGTGAGCTACAACAAATCATTGGCCAAAATTGCCTCCGACTGGAAAAAACCCGATGGGCTAACCGTCATCACCCCCCAGAATGCTTTGGTATTTCTGGAGACCCTGCCGGTGAGGAAGTTTTTAGGCGTTGGTCCGGTAACCGCGAAACGTATGGAAAGACTCGGCATACACACCGGCGGTGATTTGAAGAAATGGCCCCTTTGGCGGCTCATCGAAGAATTCGGCAAGTCCGGTCCCTGGTACCACGGACTGTGCAGAGGCATAGACACAAGAGAGGTTGTTTCTCACAGAGTGAGGAAATCCCTGGGGAAGGAGCGTACATTCGGCAAGGACAAGAAAGACCTGGAGGAAATGCTGAACTTCCTCACGGACTTATCCGCATCGGTCTGGCTTGATTTAGAAGATGAGGGGTTATGCGGAAAAACCGTCACCGTCAAGGTGAAATATGCCGATTTCCAACTGATAACCCGCAGCCGCACGCGGGAGAGCGGGTTTTGCTCCCTTGACACTTTGCAGAAAACCATCACCGGCCTGTTAAAGGAGACCGAAGCCGGCCTGCGGCCGGTGCGCCTTTTGGGGGTCAGCGTGTCCGCCTTCGATACGGAACAGAATACGGGCGGCGAATATCAGTCCGAGTTTGAGTTCCCCGAGCGGGAAGAGTAAAATAAATTGAACTTTCTTACGGGAATCAACGATGAATCAGCCATCCCTAATACTTGCCTTTGATTATATCCGCGCCATTCTCACGGTGTGTGCGGTATTTCAACATGCGGATACTGGGATATACCTTGCTGGGTTTCCGTGGTTCATTTTTTCGGCCGTGCGTTGGCGTGAAAGGCAGCCGCAGGAACGGGGATTGCAATATGCCTTGCGTTGGAATTTTTATATTGTTTTTGGCAATTATACGGAAAAGGGCTGGCCTGGACCATCTCCTTTCAACTTCTTCAACGAATACATCTTAGTGACGAAGTCCGCTATCTCCCACAGATCATCCGGTTTCTTTGTTAGCTTGTAAGAAGCATTAGCACCCTTTTCCATGGTAACTAAATTGCCGGCAGACCCAACAACAGCAGCTTCTTCCTTGCTCCACCATCCAAAATATATATTTTTTGGTGAAACACCCAAGCACAGGATAGCATCGTACTCACGATGATAGCGAATGTGATTAAATTGAAAACTACCATTTATATCTTCCGTTGCTGTTTTTAATTCAAACCTGATCCTTTCAATCTCTATGTCCCATGGAGACTGCCTTTTCCTTTCTCCATGTTCTTCAGGGAACCTTGTCTTGAACTCGAAAATACGACATAGTTCTTCAATGAAATCCTGACCAACATCTCCAACCTTTGTGTTTGAAATTCTCTTTATATGTTCAAATCTTGAGTTAACCCATTTGGGGCACCTCTAAGAAACAGTTTTAGGAAATTGACGAAGAAATTTTTGTCGATACAAGGCGGCAAAAGCTCAAGCGTAGCTTAAGCTACACGAGTATTTTGACAACGCAGTAGCGGCGGAAAAGTTCGAGTCAAGAACTAAATGGGGTTTTTTAGAGGTGCCCTTTGGTTGAATCTGCATACCGAAGCAAAATGTCTTGGAAAATGGCTAGAGGATCTCACATCACAAAAACCTCCATCGATCATTGCATTTCTAATGTGGTACATACTAATGTGACGACAATTATGAACAGCCAGATTGCTGTATTTTCTCCAGTCAACATTGAACAGGTAATCTTCAACCTTGCCTGGTTCTTTTTTTATAACGATTCCGTATCCACATCCATATTTTACATCAGAGAAATCCGTTACTAGTGATGGCGGTTCTCCGTAGAATGTTCTTTGTAAAAGCCAATTAGCCTCCTTTAATCGTTTTTGCCCGCAAAGTCTTTCTTTTCTCTTGTCCACAGTAAATAAATCTATCCATGTATTGCATGTTTTCGGTGAAGATATTCTGTTATCTCCCTTCTTCCATATTTGCCACAAAGCATTTAATTTAACCCTCTGTTCATTTTGGTCAACGAAAGAATCATTGGGAAGATGCTCTTGATATATTAACTCTGCTCCCACAACACGATGCTTTGGAGACCCCTTCCCTTCGCTTTGAAATGACATTGGCAGAATCATTCCTATATAATCCGCAAATGATGCTGCATGATTAACAAATGACAATGCCAACCAACCTCTATACCCGAATGGAGGATTTCCGATAACAGCATATTTCCTATGCGCATTTCGGGGTTTCCACGACAAAAAATCATCTACAATATAATCGTGATCATTAGGAACTATATCTATACCTATTCTGGAGTTTGTTGGAAGGTGCTTAAAAAAGGAACCATTCCCAGCACTAGGTTCTACAAAAACACAGTCTTCAGGGTCAATAGAATCTTTTCGTATATTCCCTACCAGAGATATATAGCAATGTTTTGCAATCTCATCTTGTGTGAAGTATCTATCCAGTCCAGCACTTGTTATATCAACCCACTTGGGAATCAGGGGATTGTTTTTCCATTTATAATTTCTATTTCCAATTGCTACAGACAAAGCATATTCTGTATCCGTTTCAAAAAGGTCTGTCATTACACCTCCTTTTCTGTTCCAGCCATTTGCTTGATGGTATCCAGGAAACAATTCTCATTTTTCCGATTATTGTGAACATAATTTGTTTCAGCAACATAACGGTGAGTGTTCTTCCTGCTGTAGTGATGGCGGCTTCCATGCCAAGCCCGCTTGATAAGACTCCAGAATCCCTCGATAGTGTTCGTGTGAATGTCGCCATCTACATAGGTTTCAGTATGGTTGATAACGGCATGGGCAACGCCATTACCGGCTATCGGAGAATATCCCTTGTACTCATCGATAATTAACACTGACTTTATCTTGTCAACATTCTCATCAAAGATACGCTTGAGAGTCTTGAAGTTCATTGATTCATTCTTGTCAATCACTCTGGTTCTCACTTCTCCGCTTCTCTCAGCCATGCCGACTATGGGAGTTTTCCTGGCGGCTCTTCCTCTGGGATTCAGCAGTGACGACTTCCGGGGCTTCCCTCCTACATAAGTCTCATCCATCTCCACAATGCCTTTGAGCAGTTCACTCACTTTGGTGTTCATGGCTTCCCGAATCTTGTTCATAATTTCTCATACGGAAGCCTGACGCATGCCGATTTTTCTGCTTATCTCACAGCTAGAGCGGGATTTACAGGCATCCAGCATCATAGAGAGAATCATGAACCATTCAGGCAATTTCTTTGCTGAATGGAAGATTGTACCCACCAGCACCGTGAAGGATTTCTTGCAGTTCTGGCACTGGTGTCGGCTTGCCCTGCCTTTCTCGGCCTTACTGCTAATCTTCTTTGAAAAACAGTATGGGCAAGTAACTCCTCCTGCCCAGCGGACTTGCTCAAGAAGTTCAATGCACTTCTGTGAAGTCCCAAATTTCCTCATGATCTCAATTATAGTCATCCTCTGAGTCCTTTCAATTATGTAAATTGCGAACTTGATTGTACGTTATCGAATGCGTAAAGCCCTTTTACGTATAATTACATTGTTTTCAATTTTAATTCTTTCAAAAATTTATTGTGCTTCTTCGTCTTCTTTTCAATTCGTTCATTGATAGAAGTCAAGCTTTCATTAACCGCATATCAGTCAATTTGCATCTCATCCTCTGCTGTACTCACAATCTTGAACTGTTCAGGCGGCAGCCATTTTTTTCTTCCATTGAGACTTTTCGAGAATAACGTTCTGTACTTGTAATCTTCTACGATATTTGCAGTATTCAGTGTTGTGTCGCTTGCCCTTTTCGCAATGCTCACTGGCATTGACGAATAGACCATCATCTTCCTTCTTGCATTTTTTCAGTACCGGAATACAAACTGGGATACCTGTTGAATAAAAGAGGTTAGAAGGTAAGCCAGTCACTGTGTCAATATTGTTGTCTTTTAATACTTTCAATGGTTTTTCACGAATTCGTTCTTCTGCACCGCCACGGAATAACACACCATGCGGCAGAATGACAGCCGTTGTTCGTTCTGGCCAAGTTATACATCGTGATGTTGTTCTCTTGTCCGTAGATTTTACCCGCCGTTCCGCCGTTGTCTTTGATACGCTTTCTCACGTTCAGCAATAAGGAACCCGAACCGCTGGCAAAGTCCAGTACTTTATCCAGTTTGCTTTTCTTGCCTGTTGAAGGGTCTTGACGGTCTAAGGTGCCAATCTCAGAAAATATTGCTCCACAGGTGCCGCGGTTTGATGACGTAATGCACTTCTTTACGCATCTGATTTTCAAATTCGGGTACATCTTCTTCGTTGGATGCATACCAAAGACCTAGAGGAGTGTGACCGTCAATTTCTGCCTGTTTCAGGCAGGCGGAACCCAATTCTTTTTGGCCGATTCTTCGTAGCTGTGCGACAGGCAGCGCAAAAACAAAAACGAGAGCATGTAATCACGGAAATCATCCGCCTTCATGGCGCTGCTCAAGTCATCTGCTATGGCCCAAGGGGTTTTTCCTAATTTATCTTGATCTTTTTGTGTCATCAATTAAGCCAGTTGACGGTTAATATTCTGCAATGCCTTATTAACGAAATCTGGATTGAAAGACGAAGTTCTTTTTCTATCGCTCCAATTCTTCAGCTCCATCAGAATATCTTCAATTTGGTTTTTTTGTTTCTCTGTCTTAATGAAATCAATGGTGGAAAGCAGCTCCAAACCAAAAGGCGAATAATAACCCCAAAGGAATTTCTTAGTATTCGCTGTAATCTCTTTGTAAGATTTATTTTCAGGTAAATCAAGAAGGGCTTGAACTTCTTTTTCAGCATCCATGATTAAACTCAATTCTTCAAAAGGATTTTTGTCTTTAGAGCTGCAGCCCATGACATAACTCCCGTTGAGATAATAGAGCACATACCTTACCCTGCCTGAGTATGGTCCATAAAAATTTGGCTTAAAATCGAGCTTAAACGCTTCTTTCGCACCAAATTTTTGGAGAAAATAAGCAACTTTTTCCGCTGCAAATTCAGATACAAACTCACCGCTTCGCACCAATTCATAAAGCACCGATAACATCATAGCCCGGGCGGGCGTGAGTTTAACGCGCTCCTTTCTCAATACTTCTTTTATAGCTGTGGTTGGTTCATACAGGTAGATTTCACATTCCAATTCTTGCAGAGTTTTTACAATCATAGGTCTAACCTTGTTCCAATTTAGGCCGCCGTTACCTGAGCCTAAGGGCGGAATGGCTATGGATTTGATCTTTCTTCCTTGAATGACTTTGACCAATTCTTCAAGACCTTTTTGGATGTACTCATATTCAGAAGGTAAACCCCAATGTGTTTTTGTCGGGAAATTGATTATGGTCTTTCGCCCGGACAATAAAGACTCTTCTTCTGCGACCAATAATTTGCCAATAGAGAGTTCGTTGCCGGCACAAGCCTCGCGGTATATTTTATAGTTGTGGGGAAATTGATTTTTGAACTGCAAGGCAATGCCCTTACCCATTACACCAACGGCATTCACTGTATTGACTAAAGCTTCAGCTTCACTGTCGAGAATATCTCCTTCCACATATTTTATCATGGCCTAAAAATAACTTCCACTATTAGTATAAACTTCCCCTTCAGAAATGCCAAATCCTGTCAATGTGGTCTTAGCATTCTCATTATAAACTACAAAGCCAAGAATGGCTTCAACGGGTATATCTCCGAGCACCAAAAACTCGGCTTCTTTTCTTCTTTTCAGGTCTAAGTCATTATCGTCCTTCCAGTATTTGGCTTCTATCGCATTCATGTCCAGTATTTTATCTATTTGATCAATGTCCTTCTTATGGAACTGTGAAGACAACAAGGCCACTGCGTGGCCATTGGTGAATACAAAATCTAAATCGGTTTCGAGTATTTTGGCTACTGAACTCACGCAATATACAATTTGTTCAGGAGGAGATGAAGGAACTCCATTAAGACCATTCTGTATAACGTAAAGCAATGGCATACGAGTGCCAAAATAAAAAGGGATATACTCACCCAGATTTTTCCCATTGTCGAGTGCAAAACCATTGCGTGTAGTAAATAATACAGGGGCGCCAATGGGAGCGAATGCGGGATCGGCATTTGGAGAGGTTTTATGCGTGATACCATGCGTAAGAATGTGCGGCACATTCTCGATGTGCGTCATTCTATACAAGTATATTTTGCTCAAGTCCGGCATACCTTAACTCTCAATTTTTGGAAACAATCCTTGCATCAAGCCCTTTTTATGCCGTTGCAATTGCTCAATTTTTTCTGCTTGTGCATTAATCAAATCATCTGCTGCAGATAAACAGGAAGCAATTTTTTGCTGTTCTTTGAGATTCTCAGGAAATCCAATGACCAGGGTTTCTAAGGTTGAAAAGCTAATTGCAGGCATAGAGGACAAACCAGATAAATTGTAAATGGAATTCTCCATTCTTTGAAAGGCATAGAACCAAAACTTCGATTGAAATTCATTTTTGCCTTTCCAGATTAACCGAAATAGGTTATTTGATATTACTCCTTCAAATCCAATAGAAATCAAGCCTGGTGTTCCATAGCGGATCATAAATAATTCTTCACTTGAAATGATATGAACCTCGCCTGGATATTCAATATATCTCGGTGGTTCTGTGCTGCTTGTTATATCGATAATCCTGATAAATCTAACCAGACCGCCTTCTTGTGAAAGATATTGATTATCTACGGGCACTTTAACCCCTTGTTTAAGGGCACCTCTAAGAAACAGCTTTAGGAAATTGACGAAGAAATTTTTTGTCGATACAAGGCGGCAGAAGCGGAGCGTAGCTGGGCTACGTGAGCATTTTGACAACGCAGTAGCGGCAGAAAAGTTCGAGTCAAGAACTAAATGGGGTTTTTTAGAGGTGCCCTTTATTGATTTGTGATTTTCACCAAACTGTGAACGGCGGCACTCGTCAAAAATGAACACCATTCGTTTGTCGCTCAGAGGTTCTAATCGCTCTTTGCAGTTTGTCTTGTAAGTGCCATCTGATGCCAGCCCTAATTTTTGCATGGTGGTCACAATTACCTTATCGGCATAGTCGGTAGAAAGCAAACGCCTGACCAATGTTTCGGTATTGGTGTTTTCTTCCACAGGCATCCTTGAAATTTATTGAACTCCCCACGAGTTTGCCGCTCAAGGTCTTTTCGGTCAACTGCAAACAGACATTTCTCAATATCGGCATTGTCTTTGCAGGGCAGAAGCTTTGAAGGATGTCCGGGTTTTTCATAATTTATCTTCATCTTTGTGCCATAAATTAAGCCTGTTGACGGTTAGTATTCTGCCTTGCTGACGAAATTCGGATTGAAGTTTTTTTCTATCGTTCCAATTTTTCGGCTCCATCAAAGTATATTCAATTTGTTTTTTCTCTGTCTCAATGAAATCAATGACAGAAGACCGCTCCAAACAAGAAGGTGAATAATAACCCAAAATGAATTTCTTAGTATTCGCTGCAATCTCTTTGTAAGATTTGTTTTCAGGTAAATCGAGAAAGGCTTGAACTTCTTTTTCAGCATCCATGATTAAACTCAAATGCCCTTACCCATTACACCAACGGCATTCACTGTATTGACTGAAGCTTCAGCCTCACAGTCTAGAATATTCCCTTCTGCATATTTTATCATGGCCTAAAAATAACTTTCACTATTAATATAAACTGCTTTTTCAGAAATGCCAAATCCTGTCAATATGGTCTTAGCATTCACATTATAAACTACAAAGCCAAGAATGGCTGAAACGGGTATATCTCCGAGCACCAAAAACTCGGCTTCTTTTCTTATTTTCAGGGCTTTATCTAGGCCCTTCTTCCAGCATTTGGATTTTATCGCATTCATGCCTAGTATTTCTTCTATCTGCTCAATGTCCTTCTTATAGAATTGTAACGATTCCGAGGCCATTGCGTGACCATTGGTGAATACAAAATCTAAATCGGTTTCGAGTATTTCGGCCACTGAACTCACGCAATATACAATTTGTTCAGGAGAAGATGCAGGAACTCCTTTAAGACCATTTTGTACAACGTAAAGCATTGGCATGCGAGTGCCAAAATAAAAGGGGATATACTCACCCAATTTTTTCCTATTATCGAGTACAAAACCATTGCGTGTAGTAATTAATACAGGATCACCAATGGGAGTGAATGCGGGATCGGAATTTGGGGAAGTTTTATGCGTGATTCCATGCGTAAGAATGTGCGGCACATTCTCAATGTGCATCATTCTATACAAGTATATTTTATTCAAGTCCGGCATACCTTAACTCTCAATTTCTGGAAACAAACCGGGTAATCGGCTTTATCCTAAATGACTTTTTGGCGGGTAATTGTGATTATCAGCAACAGCTCGATTAAATTTTCTTCTATTTGATATTCTTTAGTCCTTCAGACCTTCTTTCAATAAATCTCTCGGATTAACATACAGTATTCTTGCTATCTCACAAAGAACTTCCAATCTTGGCTGCTGTCTGCGCTGCACATAACCGTTCGCCATATTATAACTCTTTCCAGTTGTCCAGCCAAGATAATTATTCCATATTGACTGCTATATCAAAAAACAATATGAAGAGTGTCGGTACTATTTTCAGCCAGCGGCGGCTAGGGGAGTTCTTTTCCTGCGGAGGCACGGAGCAGCAAAGGTGCTTGTCCGCAGGATCGGTCTTTCTTCGAATGAAGCACAACGGCAAATTGTATGAGCAGCGGCAGATTGCGTGGTACTTTCCTGTCAAACCGCTACGCAGTTTGAGCGGGATACAAACCTTGATATTGTGCACTTTTCCTGCCCCTGCTTATGGGCACATCTATATTGCCGGAGCAGTCATCGGCCCGACGGGGATTAATAGAAAGGTTGTCAATCTTTCATCAAACTCAGGCTGGAGGGCACTGTCCGCAATCTTTGCGTTGCTGTCATGGGCACGGCTATCCATACCCTGGTTATATCCCGATATCAACCGGGCATTGGCCCCTGTCTCGCCCTGACCGGAATTGTTACGATCACGGAGGGTCTCTTTGGAGAAACCTTGACTCGCTTGGAGATAATGCCTATGGGATTTACCCCGTTCACTGCTCCATCGCGGCACTGGTACAGTTTGGGCCGCCCTATTCCAGCCTTCCAGGCATTCTTGAAGGGCTGATTGCATCCGGAACACCGCTTGGACTATCATGGGCCCTCGTCCTGGGGGTGAGGCAGATTCAGGCCGTCCGCAAAGTGATAGAACAACTCCGAAGGGTTTTTCTAAACCATCATTCGCTCGCCGCCCTGTAAAAACGATGAATTTCAACCAAATTTAATCCTAATTCCAAGCAAGTCGTCAACAATCACTCGATTCTCAACCAAATACCGTATAAACTTATCGAAAGTCATTGGCTAATTTTTCTAATTATACTACTGTAGCATCAAATGGAGGCAACATGGCTTCAAACATGAAAACCGCTGCCGAAGCGATACTCGATGTTCTCTATAAGAAAGGCGTACGCCAAGTGTTCGGTATCCCCGGCGGTAATTCCATCCCAATCTATGACGCACTCACCCATCACCCCATCGAACTCATACTCACCCGCCACGAACAGGGGGCAACCCACATGGCCGACGGTTATGCGCGGTCCAGTGGAAAACCGGGTGTTGTATGCGTTACATCGGGGCCCGGAGCGACCAACACCCTGACAGGCATGCTCACAGCGATGATGGATTCCATTCCCATTCTGGTGATTGCAGGCCAATCGATTACACAGAACATCGGTTTGGATGCGTTTCAGGAGGCCAACATGCTCGGAATGTCTTTCCCTGTGGTAAAACACTCCTATATGATTACCGATCCCAATGATACATCGAGAATCATCAAAGAAGCCCTTCACATCGCGACAACGGGGCGCCCTGGACCGGTCCTCATAGACATCCCAAAGAATGTTTCCGCAGCGATGATAGACACCTCCATTGACCCCTCGGAGGATCTGCCGGGTTACAAGGAATTCCCCCCTATTAAGCCAAAGGACATCAAGCGCGCGGCCGCCTTGATCAACAACTCCCAGAGACCCGTCATCCTTGCCGGTCACGGCGTCATCCTCTCCAATGCCTCCGAAGAACTCAAACTGCTCGCAGAAAAAATGTCCCTGCCTGTTATCACGACCCTGCTGGGGAAGGGCGGTTTTCCAGACACCCATGAGTTATGCCTAGGAATACCCGGCATGCATGGAACGGCATACGCCAATAAAACCCTTTGCGCAAGCGACCTCATCATCGCCATCGGCGCCCGATGGGACGATAGAATCACCGGTGTGGCAGAAAAATTCTGCGTGAATGCAAGGAAAATACACTTCGATATCGACCCGGCGGAAGTCGGCAAAATCATATCCGTCGATTGCTCAGTCGTGGGAGATGCGAAGATGGCATTAACCGCACTGCTGCCGCTGCTCAAACCCTTCAACACATCGCCCTGGCTGAAACAGATTGACAAATGGCGCCGGAGCTATCCTCTCAAGTATCATAAAGGGGGGAAACTCAGGGCCCAGCATATCATCGAAGAGATGTCCGAAATGATGGGCCCTGAATCGATTGTCTGCACCGATGTCGGACAGCATCAGATGTGGGCTGCCCAATTCGTCAAGTCCGCCAAGGGCGAAAACTGGCTCACCTCCGGCGGCGCCGGAACCATGGGATTCGGCCTCCCTGCAGCCATCGGCGCGCAGATGGCCAGACCGGAAGCCAAGGTTTACACCATCGTCGGGGATGGGTCTTTCCAAATGACATTGTGCGAACTTGCTACCGCAGTCGTTCACAAGCTGCCAATTAAGATATTGCTTATCAACAACAACTATTTAGGCATGGTCCGGCAGTGGCAGCAAATGTTTTATGAAAATCGTCTAACCGGCGTTGATCTGGAAGGAAACCCCGATTTCATCAAGCTCGCCGCCGCCTATGGCTTGAAGGGATTCAGAGTAAAACGCAGTTCAGATGTTAGGAAAATACTCAAGGCGGCATTGGAATGGAACGAAGGCCCCTGCCTGATCGAGGCCGTCGTCGAGCAGCATGACAATGTTTTCCCCATGGTACCGGCCGGAGCAACCTTGGAAGAGATGATTATTGAGGCGCCTAAGAAGCGCAAATCCGAATTATAGGAGAAATTTACATGCCCCCGCTCAAACACACAATTAGCCTTCTGGTCATTAACAAGCCGGGTGTCCTCACACGCATTTCCCTGGTATTCGCCAGAAGGGGTTACAATATCGACAGCCTAGTCGTATCCCGGGGGCAAACCAGCAAATACTCTCGGATGACCATTGAGGCAACCGGTAATGAACGCACACTTTGCCTCATGCTTGCCCAGCTCAACCGCTTAGTCGATGTTATTCATGCCGTCGACCATGCCATCGACAATGTCATTCAGAGGGAATTAGCCTTAGTCAAAGTATCCTGCAAGCCGCAAGAGCGTGCCCAGGTTCTCCAAATCGCCGAAACCTTCCGCAGTCAAACCGTAGATATCAGCAATGAAACCATCACCTTCCAGATAACTGGCAAGGCATCCAAAGTCGATGCGTTTCAGAAGATGATGGAACCATTTGGAATCCTGGAACTCATGCGAACCGGCAAAGTTGTGATGAGCCGCGGCCCCGAAATGACAGCCTGATTATTGAGGCGGCCTCGAATACAGTTTCTTTTACTCTCAATCTTTTGAAGAGAATCCCAATGTAATGTGATGATTAAAAATCAATATTTGGGCGCAACCCTTCGGGTCGGGCTTTCCGCTCCAATGCCTTAATCCGGCTGCCCCCCTCCGGCTCATTGCCAATCGCCGGGGCAGCCGGCGGCATTTCCGTTTCAATCCCTTGCGCCTAAAGTCAATTGGAAATTTATTATGCAAAGCAGCACCTCAGAACTCAGGATTCAAAAACCATATCAGGGCTTTCCGCTCCAATGCCTTAATCCGGCAGCCTGTTCCCGGCTCATTGCCAATCGCGGGGGGCAGCCGACGGCATTTCCGTTTCAATCCCAGTGACCGCAATGATGTAATCTCCGGCATCTGCAATCGCGATTTGATAGGACGCAACATATCGGCCCGTTTCCAGATCAAGGATTATCCTGGCTGAATCGACGGGAGAACCGCCATCCTTTCTGATTGTCAGCGTATAATCTGTATTGTATACGAGAGCAGGGCATCCCAGGGTGACGGCAGTGCTGGCGAACACGCCGCCTGTCAGCACCTCCACTGCTTCACCGGGCGTGACTGTTACGGCCGCTCCGGCGATGGATTTCTTATTGACCGTCAAGCCGAAAGTTTGCTCCGCTGTGCCCTTGTAGCCGCCTTTCCCCGTCGCGACGATGGTGTATGTTCCTGCATCAGCCTCTGTTATCTCTCCGGAAACGACGAGAGCATGCGCAGCAGCGGCGGTATCTAGATTGACAGTGATTTCGTCCGACAGGGCTCCATCGGAATTCTTGACCGACAGCGTGTAGTCCGTACCGGCCGTGAGGGATGTATCTGAAGTCACGGCGACTGTTCCGGTTCCCCCGTCAACGAGTGCAGCCGCGAAGTTGAGAACCGTCATCCCGAAATTGCCATCTGCGAGGGGAGCGGCTGCAGCGCTGGACACCGTCAACTCTAACTGAGCCGTGAGTTCACCGTCATAGCTGCCTGTTCCGGCAGCCTTGACA
This sequence comes from Spirochaetaceae bacterium, assembly GCA_965232165.1. GTDB lineage: Bacteria > Spirochaetota > Spirochaetia > DSM-2461 > DSM-2461 > UBA2779. The sequence goes on from CBDDOY010000001.1 coordinate 337,094, forward strand.
GTGAGCCTTTTATCATCATCGCCGATTTCAAGTGCCCCGGCGACCGCTGTATCGGACGCTGTAAGGCTCAATATCGTGTAGCTGGCTGTCTCGCTGCCCCCGGATGTGGCGGTGAAGGTAAGTGTCGCCGCCGTCCTGGCCGTTATACTGGGATTGTCCAATGTAAGCGACTTATCCACCCAGACGGGATATAGAGCAAGGTCACTGCCAGGAGTGACATTATCAAGGGCACCTCTAAAAAACAGCTTTAGGAAATTGAAGAAGAAATTTTTGTCGATACAAGGCGGCCTGTCTGCGTGCGGACACGCACAGGCAGGCAAAAGCTAAGGGCGTAGCTTAAGCTACGTGAGTATTTTGACAACACAGTAGCGGCGGAAAAGATCGAGTCAAGAACTAAATGGGTTTTTCAGAGGTGCCCTCAAGATCAATTTCTGCATCATGCCGGTCTTTCCAGCCCGCCAGAAAGTTGCCGGACTTAGAAGGAGCCGGAATATCCTCTGCCGAAACAGCCGCGCCTTCGGCTACGAACACCTTGACTTCGCTCTCAGGTGTGCCGTCAATTCATGGAATACACGAAAAGGTGCAGTTGCCGCTCCTGCAATTTCTGTTTTGGATAACGGCCGAAGTTGATCAGTCATTCAAGGACAAACCGCCGCCGCAAGAATCCCGTCCGTGTTCATCTGCGGTCAATAACAAAGAGATTTCCGCCAATCGCTGACTGCCTGCGGAGAATATCCGGAGTCTACGAGAAATTCCATTTGAAAGTCAGTTGGATTTCACCGCTGAGCCATGAATGGTATCCCATATTCAATCTGCCCTGAGAATCATCCCGGCAATATAGCGGCGGATAGAATCGGACCCTTATGAATATGTCGCCGGTGTTGCTTTGACTCATTGAACGCGGCCAGGAATTCAGATAGATTCTTTTACAGAAGCCCTTTAAACTATGTTGGGATGAAATATCACCTAGTGCCCTTGGGATGTCAGATGAACCGTTCCGATGCCGAAAGGATTCAGACCGTCCTCGACGGGATGGGACTTGTGGCGGCGACAGACGGTGATGACGATGACATAACAGTCAAGGGTATCGTCGCGTGTTCGGTGCGTCAAAAGGCGATAGACCGAGTCTATGGAAAGATTCGCCTGTGGAATGAATCCAAGAATGAAACGGCCCTAATCACCTTCCTCACCGGCTGTGTGCTTCCGGCAGACAGGAAGAAATTCCTGAAGCTGTTTGATTTGGTTTTCACCATTGACCAATTACCGATCTTGCCGGAATTCATCAGGCAATACGGGATTCCCACACCCATAGGGCTGAGCCATGACTTCTTCCGCAGGCATGGAGAACCGGAAGCCGGTACACCCGCAGCCGACGGCGCAGACGGACGGGAACACCCCCAATTCGATGGCAATGCCTCATCCATAACACGGCAGGGCATGGAGAAGCACTGGCATGTCAAACCCAGCTATTCCTCCTCCGTGGAGGCCTATGTTCCCATACAGAACGGCTGTGACAAATTCTGTTCGTTCTGTGCCGTTCCCTATACCCGTGGCCGGGAAATTTCACGGTCTTCGGATGACATACTCGCCGAGGTGGGCAGATTGGCTGCCGCCGGGTATAAATCCATCATATTACTCGGGCAGAATGTCAACTCCTACGGGCTGGATCGCATGGGGGCTGAATTGACATTCCCGCAACTGCTGGAAGAAATCGGCGAAATTGGCCGGCAAAACCGTAATGACTTCTGGGTTTACTTCACATCGCCCCATCCCCGGGATGTCTCGAAGGAACTCTTAGAAGTCATGGCCGCCTATCCGGTCCTGGCGGATTGGCTGCATCTGCCGCTCCAGTCCGGAAACGACGAGGTGTTACGCCGGATGAACAGAAATTACACCATGGAACACTGCCGGGAAGTCGTAAAGAATCTACGGGCCATCCTCCCTGATGCGGCCCTGTTCACCGACATCATCGTGGGATTCAGCGGCGAAAGCGATGAGCAGTTTCAGGACAGCGCCCAGGCCATGGAAGAGTTCCGGTTCGACATGGCCTACATAGCGCGGTACAGCCCCCGGCCTGGGGCCAGAAGTGCGCTATGGGAAGACGATGTAAGCGGAAAAGAAAAAGAAAGGCGGTTCAGAATTCTCAGCAAACTGCTGCTTGACAGCATGGCGCCTATCAATGCCGCACGAGTGGGGCAAGTAATTCGGGTTTTGGTGACCTCCAGGAACCCCCGAACCGGCTATCTCACCGGCCACAGCGAAGGCCGCATCCCCGTGCGGCTCGAGGCGGATGACAGTACCATCGGCACCTTCGTTAACCTGAAAGTCACTTCCGCCAAGCCCTTGAGCATATCAGGGGAACTGTCTTGACGCCATCTGCCGCAAACCATTCTAAGCGGGCCGCCTTCAAGACGCTGGGATGCAAACTCAATCAGGCCGAAACCGAATCCATCGCCGCCGGATTCAGGGCCCTGGGCTGGGACATCGTGGACATCGGGCATCCGGCGGATGCGGTGATTATCAATAGCTGCACCGTCACCAACACGGCAGACCGGAAGAGCAGGCAGGCATTGAATCGTGTGTTGCGGGCTGCCCATGGCAATCAAACCCTGATAGTTGTGGCGGGCTGTTATGCCGATGCGTATAGGGAACTGCTGAAGGCCGATGACCGGCTGTACGTAGTCGGGAACAGGCACAAGAGCCGCATCCCCTGGCTGGTGGAGGCTCATTTCAAAGGAGAGAAGATTTTATGTGATCAGAACCTCGATGAGAAACCCTTCGATTATCCGACGGTGAAGAAAGTTTTTCGAACACGTGCCATGGTGAAAGTACAGGACGGCTGTGATAACCGCTGTGCCTACTGTGTCATACCATTCGTTCGCGGGCGGGCCATAAGCCGACTCCTGCCGCATATTGTTCAATCCGTTGAGAATGCTGTAGCCGCAGGCAGCAGAGAGATTGTTCTCACGGGTGTGAACATAAGCCGATGGCAGGACGGCACTAAATACTTCGTCGATATGCTGGAAGCTTGCCTGAAAGTTGATGGGGCCTTCCGTCTGCGATTGGGTTCAATCGAACCGGAACGTATCGATAATAGCTTGATACTTCTGATGAAGCATCCGAAGATGACCCCTCATTTGCATCTCTGTCTCCAATCTGGTTCCGAGACAGTACTCCGAAGCATGAAACGCCGTTATACCGCATCCCAGTATGTCGAAATAGCCAAGCGGCTGGGGCAAAGTGTTCAGGGATTCAATCTGACCACCGATGTCATTGTCGGCTTCCCGGGGGAAACAGATGAAGACTTTGCCGATACCGTCACCCTGTGCCGGAACCTGCAATTCGGACACATCCACACCTTCCCTTATTCCAGACGTCACGGCACCCTTGCAGACCGTATGGATCATCAGGTGAGTCTTCAGATAAAACGAGAGCGGGCCGAATACATCCGCAGCATTTCCAAGACGAAGAAAAGGCAGTTTCGAGAAACCCTGATTGACTCTCTTCAGGAAGTTCTCGTGGAAAAAGTGGAATACGCCGACGGCGTATGTATTGCGCGGGGTTTAGCGGCCAACTATGTTCCGGTACGATTTAAGGTTTCAGGAAATTCGGCCTTTGATATGGTGTATAATCGGATGTTTCGTGTGAGAATTGCTGCCATAGATACGGGGGATAATCCTGAACTGATTGGGGAAGAGACTCATGCGCCGCCCTTTACAGAATAACGGGCTCCTCAAATATCCAGTGTTCCGTAACATTGAAAACAAACATTTGGGCGCAACCCTTCGGGTCGGGCTTTCCGCTCCAATGCCTTATTCCGGCAGCCTGTTCCCGGCTCATTGCCAATCGCCGGGGCTGCCGGCGGCATTTCCGCTGCAATCCCTTGCGCCTCATTCAGTATTATATTGCGTACAGCAGAGCCACAGAAATCAAAACCATATCCGGGCTTCCCTCACATTCTTCCGAAGAGACCGTTTAAGCGCCTGCAGGCCGAACAACTCGCCGACATAGCGGAGCAGGCCCGCCGGGTATTGGAACAGCGGCAGTCCGAAGATGCGCTCCGAGCCCAGATGGATGCACAGCTTGTCGCACAGCGGGCGGATTTGGAGAAGCAGGCCGGGGAGAGACGGGCCGAACTCGACCGCCTGCGCCTGGATGCCGATGCCGAACTGGACGTGTGGGCACAGCTTGAAACCATAGTCGGAATCAACCGCAATATTTCGGAGATTGAATCCCGGTTTGATGAAGCCGCTGCCCAGATGGAGGAGGAGGTGAAGGCCCTCTACGATCAGCGTGCCGACGCCGTGATGGACAATAACCCCAAGGAACCCTTTGAAACCCAGGCCGAATACGACAAACTCATCGCCGGAATGACGGCGGAAATCAGGGCGGAGCAGAGAGCGGAACTGGGACGCAGGCGTGCCGAACTGAAGAATGCCAGGAGGGAACAGTTGTCGGGCATTGAGGGACAGCTTCGCCGAAGCAAGGCGGAACTGAGCGGCAGCCGCTTCACCCTGGGGGCCGCCGCGGCCAGGGTGAGCGTGGCCAATTTCAACGCCGAGGAAAAGCGTTTCCCCATGGAGGTGAGGGCAGAGATTCAGCAGGCGGCCTTCACCGTGCCGGTGTCCTACACCCTCAAGGGCCGTGGACGGGATGCGCTGCGTGATGAGTATTACCAGGTCTACAGCGCCGATCAATCCGGAGGGCTGGCCGGGGAGATCACCTATACTGTCTTCGAACTCTACCCCGATGTCTGGGTGTTCCAGCCGGTGGAGACCCGTGTGTTAAACCTGCTGGAAAATGATTTGGAACTGACCCGCAGCGGCGGCGGCAAAGGTGCGATGGCGGTGAGTACCGCCGGAGAGGGGAAGCCCATAGCGACCGTTCTGCGGCTGGAATCGGGTACGGGCAGCGAGGCGGAGGTGAAACTGAACGGCAAGGCGGCGGGCCGGACCGGCCTTACCCATATTGCGGAGGATGAGAAGAAACTGGGAACGGTGCGGGCGGAGTACATTTGGCCCGGCGTATGAACAGCGTTCCATTGTTGAATGAATGATTGACGAAAGGAGGTATGCGAGCTATTACTTAATCGTCGAGGAGAAGGCCAGTCATTTTCTCTGCCGATACCAAGTCACTTGGAATGCTGAATGCAAGGAGCCTATCGAACTTACGCATCACGGGAGGAGCCGTAAAATCAGATTTACAAGGAAGTATGAATACGAACAAACCAGTCACAATGGCAGTCATCGGAGCAGGAGGAAGGGGAACCTACGCGTACGCTCCCTTCGCTCAGTCGTATCCAAATCTATTGGAAATCTCCGCCGTTGCCGAACCCGATTCCTACAGGCGTCAACGGTTTGCAGAAATGTACGGGATTCCTGAAAAAGCATGCTACTCCTCCTGGGAACCCCTCCTGCAAGAGCACGAAGCCGACGGACTTCTCATCGCAAATCAGGATGCGGATCACTTTGCTCCCCTGACTGCGGCCATGGAAGGGGGATGGAATATCCTGATCGAAAAACCGGTGACCAACGATCCGAAGGAAGCGGAGTTTCTGGAGAAAGAAATTGCCGCCTATGACAAAGTATTGCTCATCTGTCATGTCCTGCGCTATACCCCCTTTTTCAGGGAACTGAAAAGGATCCTGGATGCCGGTACAATAGGAGAATTGATCGCCATTCAGCATAATGAGAATGTCGGGCACTTCCATCAGGCCCACAGTTTCGTTCGGGGACACTGGAGGCGAAGTGGGGAGTCATCTCCGATGATCCTGGCAAAATCCTGTCACGATATGGATGTCCTGAACTGGCTGATGGATGATGAATGTGAAAAGCTCTCCTCCTTCGGCTCCTTAAGTCATTTCAAACCTGAAAAGGCTCCAGAAGGTTCTCCGGAATACTGCATGGACGGCTGTCCCTCGGAAGAAACATGCCCATACTCCGCCTACCGTTATTTAAGTGAAAAAGATGCAAATATCAAAACCTGGGCCAGAGCCGTTGTGGATCACGGAAAACATAAAGACCTTTTGGAAGATCTGAAAAAAGGACCATACGGGAGATGCGTATACCGCTGTAATAACGATGTTGTGGATCATCAGGTTGTCAACCTCGCTTACCGGAGAGGAGGTACTGTCTCCTTCACCATGTCCGCTTTCACAGAAAAGGCCGGAAGGACCATCAAACTTATGGGATCCCGGGGGGAGATCCGGGGAGATATGGAGAAAAACGAGATCGAAACTACAGATTTCCGGACGGAAATGAAAACAACGTTCCGCCTCTTAGCGCAGGAGGAAGGGCATGGGGGTGGCGATGAGGGTATGATCAGGGAGTTCATCAAACAGATAAAGACTCCGGAAGCTGCATCCATGTCAAAAAGCAGCCGTCAAGGGATGAGGGGGCACCTTATGGCATTCTACGCCGAAAAATCCAGAATCACTGGAGAGACTTTCCGATTATGAATCCTTATTAGTACCGGAGTAATGTTTTCACGTACTCCGGTCCCTTTCCCCGGCGGTCGGAGAGGGTTATATATGGAATACAGGGGAGAATTGATGAACGGAAGCAGGAGTATTGAAAACTACTTCGGTAGCGTACTGTCTGGATTGGCCTACCTCGGTGAAGGAGAGAGTCGAGCCATCAGTCCGGAAAACCCAACCGGAGAGAGGGGCCGGGGAGGTATGGCCGATAAGGGAACGGGGGAACGAGCCGCAAGAGAGCTGGGAAGAGGTTGGAAAGTGTCCCCTTCCGTAACCATTGCTCCCGGGGAAGAGAAGATACTCGGCCACATACAGGGAAGCGGTCGAATTCAACATATCTGGATGGTGCCGATGGCCGCTCGATGGCGTCACCTCATTCTTAGATTCTACTGGGACGGCCAGGACTATCCCAGCATTCAGGTTCCCCTTGGAGATTTCTTCGCCCTCGGCTGGGAAAAATATGCCCATGTCAATTCCCTTCCCGTGTGTGTGAATCCGGGCAGAGGTTTCAACTGTTTCTGGCCGATGCCCTTTGGCCGGGAAGCAGTGATCAGTCTGGAAAACAGAGACGATGCAGATGAAACCCTATACTACCAAATCGATTACACCCTTTGCGCCATCAGTGAGAAAGAAGGCAGGTTCCACGCTGCTTTCAGAAGATCCAATCCGAGCCCTTATAAGGAGGATCATGTGATCCTGGATGGGGTAGAAGGGGACGGGCAGTATGTAGGAACATATATGGCCTGGGGAGTGAATAACTCGGGATGGTGGGGAGAAGGAGAAGTCAAGTTTTACCTGGATAGCGATGAAGATTTCCCAACGATCTGCGGGACTGGGACGGAGGATTACTTCCTTGGAGCCTACAATTTCGACATTGGGGTTCCGGAGGAGGGCGTTCCCAGCCGGTACACCGAGTATTCAACCCCCTTCGCCGGACTGCCTCAGGTAATACGACCTGACGGGATTTATGAATCCCAACAGCGTTTCGGTATGTACCGGTGGCATGTCATGGATCCCGTACGATTCAGAAAGAGAATAAGAATCACCGTTCAGGATCTGGGTTGGATTCCCCATCTCAAAGAAGAAGACCGGAGATACTACCCGCAAATGAGTGATATTGCCTCCACCGCTTTCTGGTACCAGACTCTGCCGGGCTCCCCCCTGCCTCCCCTTCCGGAGCGGGACAGGCTTCAGATCATTTGATCCCGGTAAGGAGGGAACTCCATCCCTGGAATTTGAACAAAAATCTTTCCGGTTTATTCTATAAGTATGATCAGCAGGAGAAAAAATGCCTACACCCGGATTATTTTCATAATTTCGATTCTTCTTCATGGGGGCTCGTTACTGCTGACCGATCTGACGGAAAATCCGGACATTCACCCTAGCTGGGATATTCAGTTTACCTGGATAATCATTTTATCCTCGGTACTGACCGTCGTTGTTTATTTTCACCCGAGGCAGGGGACGAAAATTACAGTCTTCATTCTCAGATTCATCCTGATTTTCGTGGTCTACCTTCCAACTGGCATCCGCATGGGCGCGGGGCAAACATTCATTACCGCATTCATTCTCGATCTCGCTTTCTTAAGTTCCTACCCTCTCAACCTTGGGCTGGGGATGGGTACAATTCTCACGGTGAGTCTATTCTCGGAGTTAAGCCGATCCCTGTCCATCGGAATTCCACCCCAAACCCTACCGGAGATCATCAGTAACATATTTTCCCTCCTTCTTCTTCTCCTCTTCGCCTCATTCTTTGAGCAGATCCACCAGAAACTGGGCGAGAAAGAGAAGCGGATTGCCAACCTCCTTGCGACAATCAATAAGCTGACCGATGCCAACACAGGGTTCCAGCATTATGTAAAGGTTGTAGAGGTTAAATCTTCGGAAGATGAAAGAAACAGGATAATCCGGGAGCTACACGATTCTCTGGGGTATACGATGACATCAATTATAATGCTGTCAGAATCGGGTATCAAGATGAGCCAGCAGGAAGGAAAATCGGAAATAGAGGAACTCTTCAGCCACATCAGCAACTCCAGCAAAACAGGCCTGACCGACATCCGTATTGCCCTTCGTATTATGAAACCCAAGAAACCAGACAAACTCTCAAACTCAAAAAAACTGAAAGAGCTGATTGCCGCCTTCGAAAGGGCAACTAATGTCCGAATTATACTGGAGTATAACTTCATTTCGGACAATATATCCCCAGAAAGTTTTCACCTGATCTTCCGGCTCATTCAGGAGGGCATGATCAATTCCTTCCGTCATGGAGAGGCAACCATAGTCAAGATCAGACTCTTTCAGGGGGAATCCAAATGTATCGTCTCTATCTCTGATAACGGAAAGGGATTTGGAGAACTTTCCGTTGGTCTGGGGCTGAAGGGAATCGAGGAAAGGATTTCAAGAATCGACGGGGAGTTTTCGATTTATAACACATCAGAAGGGGTAACCCTTAGGGCGGTTGTTCCTGTTCAGTCACCGGAGAAGGAGGTAAACATTGACCGATATTCTTCTGGTTGACGACCAGAAACTTTTTATCAACAGCCTGCGAATGGTCCTGGAAACTTCAGGCGAGAATATTCGAATAACGGGGATTTGCTACAACGGGAAAGAGGCGATTGAGTTCTGCAGGAAACAACTGCCGGATCTAGTACTCATGGACGTTAAAATGCCCGTTATGGACGGAGTAGAAGCGGTGAGGGGCCTCCTACAGGAACACCCGGCTCTTAAAATTATTATGCTAACCACCTTCAATGAAGACAGATACGTCCAGAAGGCCCTGGAACTCGGAGCAAAGGGCTACCTCTTGAAGGATATGCTCCCGGAGGAGTTGCTAAATGCAGTGGAATCGACCTTGGGGGGAGCAATATCCATCTCTCCGGCTGTAATTAAAAAGAGCCTTCTTCATCAGTCCCCTCAGGAACGGCCAGATTGGCTGGACGAGCTGACCAGAAAAGAGTGGGATGTCCTGAAGCTCATATCACTGGGCTACGATAACCAGGAAATTTCCGAGGAAGCCCACCTAGCAAGGCAGACTGTAAAAAATTATGTCTCCAGCATTTATGAAAAGCTGGGAGCACGGGACAGGATGCAGGTTATGCGGATGTGCATCGACTTGAGACTCTTTGAAGATTGAAATATCCTACAGGGCACCTCTAAGAAACAGCTTTAGGAAATTGACGAAGAAATTTTTTGTCGATACAAGGCGGCAAAAGCTCAAGCGTAGCTTAAGCTACGTGAGCATTTTGACAACACAGTAGCGGCAGAAAAGATCGAGTCAAGAACTAAATGGGTTTATTAGAGGTGCCCCTGGATATGTATCCATAGGAAAGTTGGAAAAGCCCAAAAAAGGAATACCAATGTTTACTGATTTTGAAGAACTGAAAGCTGTTCAGAGACGACTTACACCCTTTGTCCACAACACGCCTGTTCTCACATCTTCATCTTTTAATGAGGCGGCAGGCTGCGCGACCTATTTCAAGTGTGAGAATTTCCAGCGAATGGGTGCTTTCAAGATGAGGGGGGCCATGAATGCTATTCTTTCTCTCACAGATGACGAAAAAAGAAGGGGAGTCATTACCCATTCTTCTGGAAACTTTGCCCAGGCCGTTGCTCTGTCTTCCCGGGACATGGGAATTCCTGCCACTGTGGTAATGCCGAAAAATGCCTCGGCCACAAAAAAATCTGCTGTAACCAGTTACGGAGCCACAATCATTGAGTGTGAACCAACGATGGAGGCTCGAATTTCAACTACAGAAAAGGAACAGAAAAAAACAGGAATGGTGTTCCTTCATCCTTCAGATCAAAAAGATGTCATTGATGGAAACAGTACCGCCTGTCTGGAACTACTTCAGGAGAATCCAACTCTGGAAATTGTCATAACTCCTGTGGGCGGTGGAGGTTTACTGGCCGGAACAGCCCTGGCAGCCAAAGGTATAAATCCCCGAATTACTGTATTTGCCGGGGAACCATCCGGAGCCGACGATGCTTTCAAGTCATTGAAGGCTGGCAGAATTCTCCCATCGATCAACCCAGTGACTATTGCTGATGGACTAAAAACCCAACTCGGCAAGTCAAATTTCCCCATCATTCAAAACCTGGTGGATGAGATCATTCTTGTTGAAGAAGAGGAAATAATCGCTGCCATGCGGTTTATCTGGGAAAGAATGAAAATTGTTGTTGAACCTTCTTCGGCTGTAGCTCCGGCAGCAGTATTGAAAAGTCCACAATTTTTTCATGGTAAAAAGGTTGGAATAATCATCTCCGGTGGTAATATTGATCTGGAGAATCTGCCCTTTCAGTGATCGGATCAGCCCTGCTCTGCATGAGTTTTCTTTTAACCCAAGTTCACCACTAAAAAACGTAATTCCTTATAATAAATGGAGTTACTATTTTTTATTTACACTACGGATTTGGTGAGTCGTCATCCGACGGTTCAACGCCTTTCCCGACAACCCAAGCATCGCATAAATCTTCTGATGTTCTAGTTCCTGTCGGGAGTCGAGTCTCACTTCATTATTCATCAGCACTCCCTCTTCAGTCTTGGAAATGTACTCTATGGTTATCCTCTGGCGGGTAGAAAGAACTTCTTTTATGGTCTTCCAACTCCGTGTATCTCCCCCTTTTCGTAATTTACATTCAGTCGCATGCATCAGGTGATACGCAAGGACTGATATAAACATATGCGACTGCACTCTCTCCTCCAGTTGATGAAAGTTAGGCCGAAAGCCAAGATGAGACTTCATGTCTCTAAATGAGTTTTCAATACGGCCAAGCATTATATAGAGCTCCCAAATATTTTTGTCATCCAAATCTTTTCGATTGGTTCTAAGGGTATAAGTTCCTTCACTGTTTCCTGTCTGAGTTTTCTTCTCCCATTTAATGTCAATCGCATTCAACTTTCCTGTCCGCTTGGCAGGCTCCCCAGGAATAACTGATATTTCATAAAGTTTTGCAGCCTTTGGATATTTTTCCTTAAGCCTGCCAATGCTCTGAAGAACCGAAGAATACAGTTTTATGCGGTTTTTCTTGTTTAATCCGTCACGAAGATATTGAAGTCTTTCAAGGAGGATGGTTTCGGTACGCATAGCCATGGCCTCTTCTTTAAGACGTTTGTGCTCGCTCTTCACCAGAACCCAATGCTCATCCGAGATCGTTTTTCCGAATACTTCAATCCTGGCACCTGTTTTCTTGTCCTCCATGATCAGATTCATCTCTTGCGATGGCTCAAGCTCCAAAGGACTTTTCCCTCTGTGGACCACAAGGTAGGAGCATTTCCGCTCTTTAAGCCAGTCGATATTCTCTTTTGTGGCAATCCCGGCATCCATTACGATAGTTGCCCCGACTTTCAAGCCTGCGTTGGCTTCCAAATCTAAAATCGTAGCCTGAAAAGTCCTGGATTCGCACTGGTTCCCCGGATGGAACTTGCTATACTTGGGAAATCCATCCGCATCGACAACCAACCCCAGGGTAGCCAATTTGCAGTCACTGCGCTTTTCTTTCGAGCGACCATAAGATGCCTTTGGGTTCTTTTTGCACTGACCCTCAAAGTAGGTGTTCGTTAAATCGTAAAGTACAATGCTTTCGTCGAGGGAGAATAAATCTTGTTCTTTACAAGCCAAATGCTTCTCCAGCTCGTCCTTACAGCGGTAGAGAACATCGGCAGCCCTGTAGTACGCATTCAGGGAGGACGAATGGGGTAAGCCGCACAGCTCAAAAAGAGCAGAATGTTTTTCCGCCCACTGCCTGGTAAATCGCTCGCTGGCTGGTTTGATCATTCTACCGACGATTAGAGCTTCAAGTAAGGGGATCGTTCCCTTAGGCACACCGCATTTCCTTAGAACTCTGTCCATTTCCAACTCTTTCCATTGCTGATGACAGACGTACTCAGGGCCTAGGCTTCTGACTTTCTTTGTTTCAAGGCTGTTAACATCGACCGCTACAAAATTGGCTTGCGCTTGAGCTTTTAGTTGTGCGTCTTTTGCCCGCTTGGTGAAAATGCGGTCTGATACCTGCTGTGCGATTTTCTCAATGTCTTCATCCAAGTCGAATAATTCTCTGTTTCCTGAAAGAATATTTTCAATTCTTCTTGCCAGAGCTTTGTATTGAGAAGAATCAATATCCAGTTTCCCAAGGTTGAGAATAATCCGCTGTCGGGGGCCTTTATCAGTGCGGATATTTTCTACAAGATTGAGGTAGGTGTACTGTTTTTTCGTTTTACCGTTGGCAACTTTTATTGATCTTATATACATACCACTAAGATACACCACAGCCACAAAAGAGGCAAGCGAAAAATAAAGTGTTAGGCACTACATTTTGATTTGAGGTGATTTGAGGTCCCCAAAAAGCGGAATCCCTAAATATTCTATGGTATTTATGAGGTTTTGGGAAATATTTAAGCCTTTTTTTGAAGTAATTCGTTTTCTTGGTCGTTAAAAAAATATTTAGCAGGTGTATTTTGGTGAACTTGGGTTAAGGAGGAATAAATGAAAAAGAGTATTGTTCTGATCCTGATATTCTTTCTAACGGCCGGCCTCTTTGCAGGCGGCAATCAGGAAGAGGAACCGGGTAAGGTACACCTGAAATGGCAGGTATGGGTAACCCCGAATCTTACCCGGGAGTTTTATGCCGAAGCCGCAGAAGCATATATGTCCGCTAATCCGGATGTAGAGATGGAAGTAATCGAAGCCAACGCTTCCGGCTCAGGTGAAGGAGCGGCAGATTTCATCCGAAATCGGCTGGCTGCCGGAGACGTTCCCGATATCTGGATCAACGTCTTGGACGCAAAATTCATCGAAGCAGGCCACGTCTGGGAAATTCCTGCCGACGATCCGGATCTCAAAAGGGTAAAAAACCTGGAACTGGCAGAAATGGACGGAAAGTACTATGCTTTTGTGGCCCATCTCCAGCCTCAGGGCTCAATTTTTTACAACAAGGAGATGTGGGCAAAAGCCGGGCTCACCGATGCGGACATTCCCGATACATGGGATGAGTTCGAAGGGGTTTGCGCTAAGATTAAGGCGGCAGGCATGGTTCCCATTATGGCCGGTGGAGAATGGACTGCATGGGCACTTTTCCAATGGCTGCTCAATTCCGAAGTAGTCAGGAACCATCCTAATTTCTGGAATGAATACCGGGCGGGAGATATTCGGTTTACCGATCCGGAAGTGGTCGCGGTAGGAAAATACATCGACAGGCTCGTGAAAAATGACTACTTCATTAAAGGTCAACTGAGTATCGGATATGCCCAGCTCGAAGCGGGTTTCCAAGACGGTCTGGCGGTCATGTATCCCATGGGCACCTGGTATGCAGCGGCTGATAAAGCTGCAGAGGAGGAGAATAGGAAGAGCTGGGAAACCGGAGTTTTCGTTTATCCAACAAGCGATGGAGTCAAGAATTTCTTTGCCAGCTACGGAGTGGGCGGCAATACCATGAGGATTTACTCAGGATCAGAGAATCCTGAAGCAGCTTGGGAATTCGTTAAATGGTTCCACTTGGATGAGGTCTATGGATCAAAATTCATCGAGGCGGATGGGCTGTATTCTAATCTTGATCCTCCGATTGCCTATGAAATGTCACCTTTACAAAACCAAATTTTCACCCTATTTCAGGCGGCAGAGATATCAACTTCCCAGATCATTGAGTATACGGGAGGTCCCGCTCCCTCTGGAATTACTGATGCCTTTCAAACTGCAGTAGAAGCGATTATTACTCAGACTTACAAAAGTATCGAGAATGAGTTCGAAAAGATCGACGCCTTCGTTCTGGACAATCTCTAGACAGAAAAAAACGGGAGGACGGCCTTCTAAAAGCCGTCCTCCCGTAACAATCCGGCTCCGGGAGTTTCAATACCTATGATAGAGAAGATTAAGGGCACCTCTAAGAAAATAGCAGGTAGCAGGAAATTTCAGACAGCACTCCTCTTTGCTCCGGGTTTTACCATATATGCCTTGCTCATTTTATTATCCATAGTTCTATGTTTCTACTACAGTCTCTTTGATTGGGACGGTGTTAAAAACACAATGAATTTTGTTGGATTTTTCAATTATATCAAGGCATTAGCCGATCCTGCCCTTCGAGGCAGCCTGAAGGTCACCTTTTTCTTTGCAATTTTGGGAACAGCTTTTGTGAATATCGTTGCAATGACCATTTCAGTTCAGCTATCTAAACCAGGCATCTTGACTAATTTCTATCGATCAGCCTTCTTTTTTCCCCAGCTAATCAGTCTAGTGGCCATCGGATTCATATTTAAGAGCCTACTCTCTTACATTGGTATCATCAACACCATCTTTGCCAAATGGGATTTCCCGCTAATCGACTTTCTGGGAAGTCCTGATTTAGCGAAATGGACTCCATCTTTACAAAACACACCCTCAATAACCGTGCTATTCGTATCCGTATGGCAGATTTCTGGCTTCGGTACAATTCTTTATCTAGCAGGATTACAGGCCATTCCTCCGGATCTCTACGCTGCCGCCAAGGTCGACGGAGCAAATGCCTGGCAGAGATTCCGCTCCATCACATTTCCCTGGCTTGCCCCCTCGTTCACCTCAGTAACAGTCTTTATTTTCACCGGCTACATGCGAATGTTCGATTTTCCATTTGTTTTGACAGGGGGAGGACCAGTGAACTCCACCGAATCCATAGCGATTCTTGTCATTCGTATAGGCTTCAATCAGTATAAAATATCATACGCTTCGGCGATTTCCATTTACTTCTTAATAATAGTGGCTGCTGTATCAGTGACGATGACCTACCTCTTAAGAAGACGTGAAGAAAGTTTAGTTGGATAGGAGTGAGAAATTGAAACATTCACTTAAAAAAACCAGAATTGAAATAATCCGAAATATCATTCTGCTAGTAACTGCGGGAATCTATCTCATCCCCTTTTACATCGCCATGGTCAATACCTTTAAGCCTGAGAGAGAAATCATCAATGCCCCGCTTTCAATCCCTTTGGATAAGTTGACTCTAGATAATTTGATTCATAACTGGAACGCTCCAAATTTCAATGTGCTTAAGGCATACGGATTTACCAGCCTTGTTGTCGTTGTTACTTTGCTCCTGGTAATTATCACCGCCTCTCCCCTTTCCTACGTCCTTAGCCGGAAAAGGAAGGGATTTTACCGGGTGGCTTATTTTCTTCTTCTGGCAGGAATGATGATTCCGATACAGGTGATCATGATTCCCATAATCCAGATCCTTAAAACAATGGGTATTATGCTTACTTTCCAAGGACTTATTCTGGTCTTCATTGCATGGTATATGCCATTTGCCACATTCGTAATGAGCGGGTACATCGGAACCATTTCAGTCCAGTTGGATGAGTCGGCTATGATCGATGGAGCCACACCGATAACCATCTTTATTCGGATTATTTTCCCCCTGATGAAACCTATAGTGATGAGCGTTATTATCTTTGTCACTATCTGGACATGGAACGACTTCATCACTCCTTTGATCATCCTTGGAAGTGGAAAACTGTATACGGTCACCACAGGAATCTACCGGGCCATCGGCCATTACACACAAGAGTGGGATGATGTATTTGCCATCCTTTTCTACGCGATTATACCCGTGGCTGTCTTCTTCATCCGTTCGCAGCGTCATTTCATTTCTGGACTTACTGCTGGCTCTCTTAAGGGGTGATTTGGAACCGGTCAGGTCAATTCCTCTTGAGGGCACCTCTAAGAAACAGCTTTAGGAAATTGACGAAGAAATTTTTTGTCGATACAAGGCGGCAAAAGCTCAAGCGTAGCTTAAGCTACGTGAGCATTTTGACAACACAGTAGCGGCGGAAAAGTTCGAGTCAAGAACTAAATGGGGTTTTTTAGAGGTGCCCTTGATAATCTTTCCGACAAGCATCAATCCCAAGGGCCCGATTCGGGCTCGTCCCGTGTTGTGCGCGGCGGCAGTTGGTCCATTAGTGTCGGGAGCCTGCGTTCGGCCTTTCGCGGCCGCTTTGACCCGGGCTATAGCGGCTCCTTGGGCTTCCTGCTTGTTCGTCGTGAGTTTTGAAAGCAGCCAACATCCGGAGGATTCAATTTTATTGGCGATGCGGTAAGACATCTCTCAATACAGCCATTTCAGGTGCTGACTTCATTGTTGGCATCATTGAGTCTTGAAAACAAAGACTCAATGAATTAGAATCAACGAAGCTTATGGAAAATTGTATAAAATGGCTAAATTACGGCCCTGCCTCCCTTGTCGGGAATAAACTGCATCGGTTTCGGATGAATATCCTTATGAAGTATAACGGATGTATTCTATTTTTTTGCGCCGCCACAGCCCTTCATGGCCTAGATCGGCCCATCATACTCGATTCCGTTGTGGTAGAAATTGAGGGTGTGGCCTCGCCTGAATGGGTGAAGAAAAAACTCGGCCTGCGGCGTGGTATGGAAATTGATGAGAAGGTGATTGAAGAGGCGCTCGAATCATTGAAAGAGGCCGGACGGTATTCATCGGTGAAATACAGGTTCGAATCCGGTTCCAAGAACAGGCAGAACCTCATTGTTTCCCTTGTCGTAGATTCGGGGTACAAGCCTGAACCTGGAAAAAGGATTCACATTGATCGAATAGAGATAAACGGCAACTGGAAAACCAAACCGAAAGTTATTCTCGGAGAATTCCTATTCAAAGAGGGTGATTGGGTGGAGCGCAAGCTGATTGAGGAATCGGTTCAGCGAGTCTATAACCGAGATTATTTCTTCGAGATCGATTGGGGCATCTATGAAGAAAATGATGAAACAGTCATTGAATTGCGTGTTCGGGAGAAATGGACTCTCTTCCCAGTGATCTATTTCAAAGGAGATAGCGCAAGCAAGCGACTGACGATGATGATTGGGGCCTTGGACGGCAACTTCCTAGGGCAGGGATTCTTCCTCATGGCCAACTATTTTGGTACGTTTATCGAAGACGAATTACCGGAGCATGATGTTCAACTGCGTTATGTTCATCGGCGTATCGGGGCGCGCCCCCTTAAATTAAAGGTTTTCACCGGTACATTGACACAGCTTTCCTATATCACCGAGGCCGGTGAACGTACCGATGCCTTCTCGCAAAACGGATTCTATATCAAGAGTGATCTAGCCTACGAATGGAACAAGAAATGGGAAACATCGCTGGTTCTCAATTTCACACATGATCAATTTAGAAATGACCATGCTCTCAAACTGGGGTATGACGGATTTCAAATGACCCAGGACGCATTTGGTTTTGGATTACGGATCGGCCGAAACGGGATTAACCTGAGAGACCAGCGTCGACAGGGACTACTAGGCGAAGCCTCCGCAATTCTATGGACCCCAGTGAGTGATACCCCCTACTGGCATTTCCTGACACAGTTTCAATACCATCATGTCTTTCTAAAAGATTGGCTATCCCTGTCAACACAGTTCAAGGCGGAATACTCCACTTCGGCCTATCCTATGTTTCAGGTTAATCAGGAGGAGTATCTCAGGGGAGGCAGCAGCCAGGAGTATTATAATCCGCTCGTAATAGGAGCTAACTTCGAGATCAGCGTATCGCCAATTCGCAAGCGGTGGCTTTTCCTGGAAATAGCGGTTTTTTGTGACCTGACATGGAGCGGGGATGGAGTATCCGATAGCTTTCAAACCGGGCCAAAATACCGAATTGGCCCAGGATTGCGTATATCGTTTCCTCCCGTAAGCCGTTTGAATTTCACACTGGACTTCCCATTTGCCGAGAATGAGACATCTTCCTTTTATTTTGATATGTTCCGGTTTTTTTGAGCCGGTCATGATTTAGGCTAAATTGTGGCAAATCGCTAGAAAGGGTTGGGCTATTCTGCAATTCAGTCGAAAATAAATCGTATGAAGTTGATGAGATACTTAATTCTTCTTATCTCTATAGCCATCCTCGTCTCTTACACATTTATCGTTTAGAAATCGAATCCCCTCCATTCGGCGCCAGTGCTGCGTAAATTCAAAAATCAGTATTTGGGCCCCCCCCTCGGGTCGGGTTTTTCACTGCAATGCCTTGCGCCTCATTTAGGGCACCTCTAAAAAACAGCTTTAGGAAATTGACGAAGAAATTTTTTGTCGATACAAGGCGGCAAAAGCGGAGCGCATTTTGACAACGCAGTAGCGGCGGAAAAGTTCGAGTCAAGAACTAAATGGGTTTTTTAGAGGTGCCCTTTAGTAATTTATTGTGTACAGCAAAGCCTCAGAACTCATAGTTCAAAAATCAAAATCATATTCGGGGCGGTATTTCCGTTTCAGTCCCTTGCGCTATTGTCAACTGAATCCAGACTCCTAGGAGTCAAGAGCTTGCCAAAAGAATCAATATAGGTCATTATCTTTTATCTAAGAGAGGCTGACCGATATGTGCCTTTGGCTCAGCCTCAATTTCAGGAGAGCCCCACAATGTCAATTTGGGAACATTATCATATCGCCAAGTCTGCTGATGAAGCATTACAGGCACTCAGTGAGGCGCAGGGCAAGGCGCAGATCATAGCCGGCGGTACCGACCTGCTCATCGATATACAGCAGGGCCGCCATGAAGAAGTGCTGGTATTTGTCGATGTCAACGAAATTCCGGATATGAATGTCATTGAAATTCGGGATGGGGAACTGTTTGTCGGCGCATCCGTAACACATAGAGCCATCGCTCAATCGGCTCTCATTCAGGAATATGCCGCGGCCTTGACGACGGCCTGTGGGATGATAGGCGGTCCACAGGTGAGAAACACGGCTACGATAGGGGGAAATGTGGCGCATGCGCTGCCGGCTGCCGATGGCGCCATTGCGCTCATGGCACTCAATGCCAAGGCGCAGATAGTCTCAACGGAAGGACGCAGGCATGTTCCGATAGCAGAACTCTACAGCGGGCCGGGAAGGAACACACTTGATCCGGTCCGTGAGATTCTATTCGGGTTTTCCTTGCCCTTAACACAGAAGGGACAGGCCTCGGCCTTTAATCGTATTATGAGGCCTCAAGGGGTGGCTATCGCCATCTTGAACCTAGCCGTCTGGCTAAATCGTCAGGATGAAACCATTAGCGAAGTTCGAATTGTTGCAGGGCCTGCGGGGCCTGTTCCCCGCCGCATGGCCGCCGCCGAGATGATACTGAGCGGCAAGGCATGGGCAAGTAAGGCGATTGCCGCCGCACATGAGGCGATTCTTAATGAGGCTCTGTTCAGGACGAGTCGGCATAGGGCAACCAAGGAATACAGGAAAGACATGGCAGCGGTGCTTTTAGATAAGACGCTCAAAGAAGCATGGGCTGCGGCAGGGGGGTGTATATGAATTTCAAGGTCAATGGCAAAACGTACATGATGGACCCCATGCCGGGCGAGATGCTCTCGACTTTACTTCGGGAACGGCTGCGGCTGACAGGCACGAAAATAGGTTGTAATGAGGCGGAATGCGGTGCCTGTACAGTTATCATCGATGGGGATCCCATTGTCTCGTGCACCTACCCATCGGCGAGAGTTGATGGGAAGGAAGTGTTAACCATTGAGGGGCTCGCCGGTCACTATGCAAAGCAGAGCGGTAAGGAATTGAAGGAAGGCGCATTGCATCCGCTGCAGGAAGCCTTTATCGCTTATGGCGCGGTACAATGCGGCTTCTGCATCCCCGGTCAGATTATGACGGCCCATGCCCTGATCGAGAAGAATCCCAGGCCGCAGCAGGCAGATCTTCGTTCCATGCTCAAGGACACCCTGTGCCGGTGCGCCGGCTATCCGACGATTGAGAGGGCCGTACTCGCGGCCGCCGAGTCCATGGCCGATGGCCTGCCCATCAAGCCGCCGGATTACAAATCCTCGAATCAGCCATTGGCCAGTGTCGGGACGATTAAGCCGCGCCCCGATGTCGTGGCCAAGGTGAATGGAGATGCGGTATACACCGACGATCTTGTGTTTGAGGGCATGCTTCATGCACGAGTTAAGCGCTGCGGCATACCGCATGGCCTTCTCATGTCATTGGATGTCGATGCCGCACGGGCCCTTCCTGGAGTCGCGGCAGTCTTAACGGCCGAAGACATTCCCGGGCATCAGAACCATGGATTGGTAATTGACGATTGGCCGGCCATGGTCGGGATAGGCGAGCGGGTGAGGTATGTGGCCGATGCAGTGGCCATCGTCGCCGCCGACACACGGGAGACAGCCGGCAAGGCCATCGAGCTGATTAAGGCGGAATACACCGAATTGGAGGTTGTGGGTAATCCGGTTCGTGCAAAGGAAGAGGGCTCTCCGCGTTTGCATGACAATGGTAATATGCTGAAGCATATCAAGGTGCGTAAAGGCGATGTCGAGAGGGGTTTTGCATCCTCCGATATCGTCATGAAGCACACCTTTCATACTCCCGCCACCGAGCATGCCTTCATTGAGCCGGAATGCAGCATTGCCGTCCCTTTGACTAATGGCCGCATGGAGATTTATGTGGGTTCCCAGATACCCTATGACGACAGGAAGCAGGTTGCGGCCGCATTGGGACTGGAACCGAAGACGATAAGGGTTATCGGGCAGCTAATGGGCGGTGGTTTTGGCGGGAAGGAAGATATCGCCGGGCAAATCCATTCCGCCCTTCTTGCCCAGAAAACGGGACAGCCGGTGAAACTGCTTTTTGACCGCCACGAGAGCTTCATGGTCCACCCAAAGCGGCATGCCACCCAGATCACCGTGAAGATCGGCGCTATGCGAGATGGCAAGATTCGCGCAGTGAGAACAGAACTCTATGGCGACACGGGCGCGTATGCGTCTTTGGGCGCGAAGGTGATGGAAAGGGCGACGACACATTCTTCAGGTCCGTATGAAATTGACCATGTCAAGGCGGATTGCTATGCGATGTATACGAATAATCCGCCAGCGGGCGCCTTCCGTGGGTTCGGCGCCCTTCAAGGTCAGTTCGCCATCGAAAACATGATGGACAGACTCGCCGAGCGCCTGAACATGGACCCGATTGAACTGCGCCGCAAAAACGCATTACGGGTGGGCAGCCGTACCAATACGGGACAGGAACTGCGCGATAGCGTTGGTCTGCTTAGGTGTATTGATACGGTGAAAACCGAGTTGAAACGCTTAGCCGGTGATAATCCGTTCAAGGCCGTGCCCCTTCCCGGAACTCCTCATCGTCTGCGGGCCTGGGGTTTTGCCGCCTCATACAAGAACACCGGCTTAGGCGGGGGCGCTCCCGACAAGGCCGGCGCCGAAGTTGAATTGTTGCCGGACGGTACATTCCAGGTGCGCACAGCCTCCGCCGAGCTTGGGCAGGGTCTTGTGACGGTTCTCCAGTTAATCGCGGCGGAAGAGTTGAAGGTTGACCCGAACCTTGTTGATGTCCTGGTGATGGATACCGATCTCACACCCGATGGCGGGCCTACAACGGCCTCCCGTCAAAGCTATGTGACAGGTAATGCGGCGTTATACGCCGCAAGGAATCTCAGAAAAACCATTATTGAAGCCATGTGCGCATACTTCGGTTGTGATACGGATGCCGTAGTCTTCAAAGACAATAGCTTTGCGTATGGCGGTAAAAGTGTCGCCATGGATCAGGCAGCCCGAATCATGAAGGCCGGCGGCCATGACACAATGGCCTTCTATGAGTATTCGGCACCGGCGACTCAGCCTCTCGGAAAGGGAGGCGATATGCATTTCGCCTTCTCATTCGCCGCACAGGCGGCAGAGGTGGAAGTGGATGCCAAAACTGGCGAGGTAAGGGTTCTTCGTGTGATCGTGGCCAATGATGTGGGGAAGGCGCTCAATCCGCTCGGCCTGCAGGGTCAGATCGAAGGTGGTGTCGTCATGGGAGTCGGCCATGCGCTAACCGAGAATTTCATCGTTGAGGGGGGCTATCCCTTCACCGATCATCTGTCCCGCTACCGCATTCCGAATATCACTCAGGTGCCGGAGATTATTTCAATTGTCGTGGAAGACCCCACTCGTGAAGGTCCCTATGGCGCCAAGGGTGTCGGAGAAATCGTCAGCATCCCCACTATTCCGGCTATTACGAACGCCGTGTATAATGCAGTTGGGACGAGAATTGATACTCTGCCCATAGATCAGGAACTCATCAGACAAGAGGCATTTATTGGCCAGCCTTCTGCCTAGGGGAACAATTAGCCTGCCGGAATTCACTCTTCTGCCAGTTTAAGCCCTGTGTTCCTGTTACTATGCTGTCAAATTGCTCAGGCAAATCCAAGCTGCGCTTGAGTTCTTGCCGACCTGTATCAGAAAATATCATCCATACAATCTTGAGATTCTCAAATCCTCAGGCTCCTTTGTGCTGTACACAGCATATTACGAAACACCGGGCGCAAGGGATTGCAGCGGAAATGCCGTCGGCTGCCCCCCGGCGATTGGCAATGAGCCGGTCAACAGGCTGCCGGAGTAAGGCATTGGATAGAAAAGCCCGGCCCGAAGGACTACGCCCAGATATTGATTTCTGAAAGCTGCGTCTCCTCGGAGCCTGTCGGACTTGTGATTCGCAGTTTTGGATGATTTCATTCTGATACAAGGCGGCAGAAATGGAGTACAGCCTAAGATAGGTGAGCGTTTTGAAAGCGAAGCAGCAGGAACACAGGGTGAGAATTGACCTGAAGAATTAAGTCCGGCCGGTTGCTAGACTCCAAGAATTTCCGCACAGGTCTTGAGGGCATCATCGTCTGATGAACCGCTTAGAACAGCCCTGGTTAGTATCTTGCCGAGCTGCACACCCTCCTGATCAAAGGAGTTCAGGTTCCAGCAGAAACCCTGAAACATGATTTTGTTCTCGTAGTGAGAGAGCAGGGCGCCTAGAACACGGGGGGTGAGTCTGTCGGCTGCCAGCAGGGTGCTTGGTCTCCTGCCGGGAAAATTCTTGTTGGAGTCCGCATGGCCTCTGCCTCTTGCGAAGGCTATGATCTGTGCGGCCAGATTAGCGTTGAGTTTTGCCTGGTTCGTTGACCCCTCAAGAACTATATCGATTCCACGTTGGGGTTTCCGAAAGCCGATGAACTGTAAGGACATCATATCGCTGCCCTGATGAAGGAGCTGATAAAAGGAATGCTGCCCATTGGTTCCCGGTTCGCCGAACACTATGGGTCCTGTGCGATAGGTGAGCGCCTGGCCTAATCTATTGGAAGACTTGCCGTTGGATTCCATGTCTAACTGCTGGAGATGGGCGGGGAAGCGAATTAACGCCTGACTGTACGGGAGAATGACGGTGGCGGGGTAATGCAGAATATTGCGGTAGAACACGCCTAGCATGGCATCCATCAATGCTGCGTTATCCCTGATATTTGCGGCCATGGCTTTGGTGTCGGCCTCATGCGCCCCTTTCAGAATTTCATCAAATACATCGGAACCGAAGCATAGGGAGAGGACAACTCCTCCTACTGCACTCGTGGATGAGAAGCGGCCGCCGATGAAGTCATCGATGAAGAAGGAATCAAGCACTTGGCCGGAGTTGGCCAATGGGCTGGTGCGGCTTGTCACGGCGACAACATGGCCTGCCCCATCGTAACCGGCAATGCGGCGCATTTCTATTTGTTTGAGCAGGAAATCCCGGTTGGCCAGGGTTTCCTGTGTTGTACCGCTCTTGGAAACTAAGATGAAAAGGGTTGTTTCGGGGTCTATCCTGCCTATCACCTCGGCCACATCGTCTGGGTCGATATTGGAGACAAAATGGGCATCGTGTTGGGGGGGACAAAGCCCCCGCAGTGCCATATAGAGGGCCCGTGGACCGAGGTCCGAGCCGCCTATGCCGATTTGTACAACGGTGTCGAATCGTTTTCCAGTGGAACCGAGAATTTCCCCGGCATGTATTTTTTCGCAGAACGTCCTTATCCGGCGGGTTTCTTGCCGGTAGAATTCTCCGATGTTTCGGCCATGCTCCATCACAGGGCCGGCGAGTTCCCCCCTGGTGAGATGATGGAGCACATAGCGGTCTTCACCGGTGTTCATCCTTTCCCCTGACAGAAGTGCCTTGTACTTATCGATGAGATGCTGTTCATCTGCCAGATTCTGAAGGCAATCAATGCCCCTCTTGGAAAGCCGGGAGGCTCCATAATAGAAATCGAGCCCGGCGCCTGCATGTATGCGCCAAGTTTTCATACGTTGGCCGGTCAATTCATCTGTAAGCAGTTCATGATTCATCTCACGGTAGGACCGTGTTTCATTGAGGTTCTTCCACTTCATTATCAGGTATCTTCCTTATGGCTCTTCAGTCTAGGGATTTGAGGTGATTACGGCAAGGTTCAGTTCGGCTAGATTTCATATCGACGCAGCGGGCGCCCTCCCCGTTCGTCCTCCAGGCTGACGCTCAGATAGTTGAGAACACCGTCCGGAACGCAGATATCCACAAAGATAACCGGGCTGCGAATATTCCTCTTCAGTACCGGTGATGGAACTGGGAATCCAGAGAGGAATCCGGTCCGCCAGCTTCCAAGCCCGGCTGAGCCTGAGTCCCTCATCCTATCACTGGAAGTTGCAGCATCATGCATACCCGTGATGACGCAGTTCTGCCTCAATGGCGCCCTGAATGGCGGAGAAAAGGAATCCTCCAGGGCGGTTTCATTCCGTCGGGCTCCATGATACCCCAACGATGCGGGAATTGTTCCGGGACAGGATGTGCGTCCTTACTTGATAGCTCCCTCTACCATACCCTTGATGATGTAGCGCTGGGCAAGAAGGTAGAGAAAAATCACGGGAAGTATGGCCAGCAGGGTTGATGTCAGAATCAGATCCCACTGCTTCAGGTAGGCGCCGGCGAAAGCCGTTACGGCGATGGGAATGGTCTGGACCACGCCGTTTGACCCAAGCATCAGGAAAGGCAGCAGGTAGTCGTTCCAAATCCAGATACCGTTAAGGATCAGTACCGTGACGATGATGGGCTTCAGGAGGGGAAAAACTATCTGAAAAAAGATCCGCTGCTGGGAACAGCCGTCTATGGTGGCGGCTTCCTCCAACTCGTAGGGAATGGATTTGATAAATCCGTGGAAAATGAAAATGGAAAGGGATGAGCCGAAGCCAAGATAGGCGAAGACAAGGCCGGGAATGGTTCCCAGGAGCTTGAAATTGAGAAAATCCCCCAGGATGCGCATCCACCGGACCAGTGGATACATCAGAACCTGAAAGGGGATGACCATGGCCGCGACAAAAATCATGAATAACCACATGGTCCAATTGGTTTTATTCCTCACCAGCACCCAGGCGGCCATGGCGGAAAAAACCGAAATCACCAGGAGGGAGAATGTCGTGATCAGCACGCTGTCCACAAAGGCCCCGATGTAATCCACCGTGGCATTGTTAAAAATCAAGGAGACGTTGGTCCATATCTGCCCCCAGTTTGACGGCAGGGCAATGGCGTTGAAAATGATTTCTTTGGATGTTTTAGCAGAATTCAGCACCACCATGACAAAGGGGACCATAAACAGGATGAAAAGAAGAATGGTGGTAATTTCCAGGATGATTCTCGCAGTTCTCCTGGATTTTCCCCCCGCAACCACCTGTTTCGATAATACGCTCACATCGTTTTTTACGGTTAACTGACTCATCACATCTCCACTTCTTTTTTCTTGTTCACCGCGACCTGTATCAATGCCACCACTACCAGGGCAACAAAGAGTACAACCGCTTTTGCCTGTGCCTCGGCCATTCTGTTGGCCGTGGCTGTATGAAAAATATTCATGGCCAGGAGCTGACTGGCTTTGACCGGCGCTCCAAAGAACCGGGTGGCCGGACCTCCATTAGTCAGGGTCAGGTTCATGTCAAACTGCTTGAACGATGTCGTCAGGGTGAGGAACAGGGATATGGTAAAAGCATTGGCCATCATGGGGATGAGGATATTGAACACCCGCCTGATATAAGACGCCCCGTCCACTTCCGCGGCTTCCATAATGGAGGAGGGAATGCTCTGTATGGAAGCCACGTAAATCAGCATCAGGTAGCCGGCATACTGCCAGGTATTCACCGCCGACATGGCCCAGATCACCGTTTCAGGGCGACTCAAAAAGGAAACCTGAAGAAAGCCGACGGAGAGGGCATCTCCGATGGCCAGAAAGATATTGTTGAACAGGAACTGCCAGATATAACCCAGCACGATACCGCCGATGAGGTAGGGGACAAAGAACCCTGCCCGGTAGAAATTCCTCAGTTTCAGGTTGCTGGTCACTATCAGAGACAGGCCGAAGCTGACTATGTTGACCAGCACCACATTGATGACGGTGAACAGCATGGTGATCACAAAGGAATTGACAAAATCCGGCAGAGTGAAAAGGTCGAGATAGTTGGCAAAACCGACAAAATTGACATTGGGATTAACCCCGTTCCAGTCGGTCATGGAGTAGTAGATTCCGAAAAAGAACGGAACCACTATGATCATGAGAAAAGCAAATACTGTGGGAAACAGAAACAGAATATTGACTACACGTTTATTATTCATACCGGTCATCTCCTGGTTAGATTATCCAAGATGGGAAAACATCCCTGACAAACCTGGCCAGGTTTGTCAGGGATGTCCTGGAGCCTGCCTATTCTATCAGAAAAAGGCTGAACCTCCAGAAAAACAACAGGGTCTCCATAAACAGCGCTTGCGGAGACCCTGATTCAAATTACATGTTGGGGAGACCAGCGATGGCATCTTTCATGTCAGCCACGAACTGATCGATATCATCGGGATTCTGGGCAAAGAGGTCAAAAATGGGTCCGAATACATTCTGACCGGCTCCATCAGGAAGCATACCGAAGAATACACCGTAGTTCCCGCCCCTGGCGTTCGCAGCCATCAGAGCCTGGCTGAGCTGTCCGGAGGGTTCATCCGTGACAGATTTGAAAGCGGGAATCATGCCGGCCTGATTAACAATGTAATCATGCCCCTCGGGAGTTCCGGCCATGGCGGCCAGGAAAGCCTTTGCGGCATCGGCATTGGGGCTCTGTCCGTTCACGACATACCAACTGGGGGCAAAGAGATAGAGGCCTGTCTGAGGGGTGTTGGTGAAAGCATGAGGAGCATAACCCATCTTGAAAGTGACACCAAGCTGCTTCATGTTGGGATCAACCCAGTTGCCCTGATGCAGGAAAGCGGTTTTGCCCTGGGCAAAAGAACCAACCTGCTGATCATATCCGCCGTTCAGCAGAATGTTCTGGTCAGCATATTTGAAAAGGAGCTGTACGTATTTTGCGTATTCACGGAAACGGGTTTCGTCCATTTTACCGTCCAGGGCTGCTTCGATAACACTGGTGTCGGTAAAATCCAGTCCGCCGCCCCAGAAGGCCGCCAAGTTGTGCTGTCCGGCTACCCACCACATGTTGCCGGCTACAGAAGCAGCCATAGCTACGGGGGCATCAATTCCCAGTTCAGCCTTTTGGGATTCCAAGGTTTTGAAGGCTTGTTCATAGGCATCCCGGGTGGTCAGGGAATCGGGATCAATTCCGGCGTTGGCCAGGATTTCTGCATTATAAGCAAGACCGTATCCTTCAATGGCCACGGGGAAACCGTAAACAGTTCCGTCAACGATTAATTCGAGGTCGGTGTCGTTGACCCAGGGTTCACCTTCCAAGCTGGCAATGTAATCTTTCCATACATTGTATCCGCCCAGACCTTCAATCTGGAAAATATCGGGCATCTGTCCGGCCTGAGCCTTGGCTTTCAGGGCACCGCCGAAGTCTGCGCCCCCGCCCAGGGTTTCCACTTTGACGGTCACACCGGGAACGGCAGCGGAATACTGGGCCGCAAAGCCATCCAGGGCATCCTTGATCTCCACCTTCAGATGGAACATGGTAACAGAGACATCACTGCTTTCCGCAGCCGCTTTCTTCTCACCTTTACCTTCACCTTTACCTTCACCTTCACCGCCGGCAAATACACTGGCGACGAGAATGAGGGACAGGACAAGTGCGATCAATAACTTCTTCTTCATCAATCCTCCTTGATGCCTGGGAGTTGTTCCTGCAGGCACCTGCTTTTTTTTTTCGGTGCTGTGCAGCACCTTTTCTCAATGATAGCACTATTTACAGAGATGTCAAGTCCCCGCCAGACAAAATTTCACCTAAATCAGGGAAGAGGAATTACACCCTTATGCGGGCGAAATCCCGAATATGTGTGCCGTAGATTCAAATATCAATACTTGGGCGCAACTCTTCGGGTCGGGCTTTTCGCTCCAATGCCTTAATCCGGCGGCCTGCCCCCCTGCTCAATCGCCGGGAGAGGGGAGAAGGGGGGAATGGGAGAATGGAGGGGTCCTGGAGCACTGTCCTCAATGCAGGGATTCCTGAAGCTTCTGTAATGCCGCATTTCCGGGACTAAGTGTCTCGAATGGGAGATTGACGAGCGGCTTATCAGAGGTTGCGGCATGGTCGTGCATGTCCAGTGAATCCTTGTTCAGGTAGAGCAGCCCCGTTGCGACCTGCCCCTTCAGTGCGCAATTCCGAATGTAGGTGAGAGAGCGTATTGAATCGGTGGGATCGAAATCCTGATCAACCTTGTCGAGAATTAGACGAGACCCGTCATGGAGGGTGAGTGTCTTTGAAGTTCCGGCTGCATAATCGGTGGAAATTCTTTCCGCATCTCCAATAAAATCCACATGGGCGGCCTCATGGCTAAATTCCCGGGTGTGCAGATAGCTCTTGGTTGAGCTTTCATGATCGTTGAAGGATACACATGGGGAAATGACATCAATGAACGCAAAGCCATGATGCCTAAGTCCCGCCTTGATGAGGGGGACGAGCTGTGATTTATCCCCGGAGAAGGAACGGGCGACGAATGATGCGCCGATGCTGATGGCCAGATGCGCCGGATCTATTGGCCCGAAGGGATTTGATTCGCCTTTCTTCATTCTGGAACCGACATCGGCGGAGGCGGAGAATTGTCCCTTGGTCAAGCCATAGACACCGTTATTTTCCAGGATGTAGAGCATATTCACGTTCCGTCTTGCGGCATGGGCAAACTGCCCTAGTCCTATGGAAAGCGAATCTCCATCACCGGAAATCCCGATCAGCCACAGATCGCGGTTTGCCGCCGATGCGCCGGTAGCAACAGCGGCCATGCGGCCGTGTACGGAATTTACGCCGTGGGCTCCTGAAACAAAATAGGTGGGTGTCTTCGAAGAACAGCCTATGCCGCTCAGTTTGGCTATGCGGTGGGGCGGGAGAGACAATTCCCATATTGCCTGAATGATGGATGCGGTAACAGAATCATGGCCGCAGCCTGCACATAGGGTGGAGAGTGCCCCCTCGTAGTCTCGCCGGGTAAGCCCCACTTCATTAGGGGCCATGGATGGGTGGGTGACCGTTGGTTTTTGTCCGTAACTCATAGCTGACTCCTCAGTTTGGCCGTGATCGCTTCGGCATCCAGTGACATCCCGCCATATTCGAGTATGGGTATCAATTTATGCTTCGGCGCGGCGGTTTCAAGGATGAGCAGGCTTCGTAGCTGGGCATCCCTGTTCTGCTCGATGACAAAGCAGCGCTCGTGACTCTCAATGAAACTCTCTACCTGCTTAGAAAACGGGAAGCCGCGTATACGCATATAGTCCAGGCGTATCCCCTCTTCTTCGAGAGCGGAAAGGGCCTCTCGTACGGCAAGTTTGCAACTGCCGACGGTGATGACGCCCATCACGCTGTCCGGTGCCGTCTTGATGACGGGTTCGGGAACTTGGTTCGCCGCAGAAAGAAATTTTCGCTGGAGTCTGTCGACGACTTCTATATATTCATCGGATTTCTCGGTGTATTGCCCATAGCGGTTATGCCCCGATCCCCGAAGGAAGTAAGACCCCTTGGAATTAACTCCCGGAAGGCTCCGCGCCGCAATCTCATCCCCGTCTGTATCGAGATAACGGTAGAATTTGTCTATGGCTTCGAGTTCCTTTTCTCCGAGAACTTTGCCGCGGTCAGGCTTATAGCTGTCTTCCCATTTCAGCCGCGGTATGAGCCATTCATTCATGCCTATGTCCAAATCAGAAAGGATAAATACCGGCGTTTGGAAGTGCTCCGCCAGATCAAATGCCTCTGCCGAGAAGTAGAAGCACTCTTCGGGATCGGCTGGAAACAGCAGGATGTGCTTGGTATCGCCGTGGGAGGCATAGGCCGTGGTGAGCATATCGCATTGCTGTGTGCGGGTAGGCATGCCCGTAGACGGTCCGGCTCTCTGAACATCGAAGATTACCACGGGTATTTCGGTATAGTAGGCAAAGCCGATAAATTCGCTCATGAGGGAGATGCCGGGACCGCTGGTCGGCGTGAAGGAGCGCGCCCCTGACCAACCGGCGCCTATGGCGATTCCCACTGCGGCCAGCTCATCTTCCGCCTGTATTATGGCGGCATTCAACCTGCCGGTTTCGGGATCACGGCGGAACCGCCCACAGAGCTGGCTGAACACATTCGTTATCGAAGTAGCCGGAGTGATGGGATACCAGGCCGCGACCGTTGCCCCCGCATAGATGCTTCCCAGGGCGCATGCCGCATTGCCGGTGATCAGAATGCAGTCATCGGTCTTGTCCATTTGTTCTATACGGACAGGGAGCGGATAATCGAAATTCCCGGTGACAAAGTCATGACTCATCATCACCGCCTTCATGTTTGCCTCGGCGAGTTGCGGCTTTTTCGAATAGGTTTCTTCCAGCAGAGTTTGCAGTATGGGGATGCTGATGTTCAGGAAGGCGGCAATAGCCCCGACATAGGTGATATTCTTCATCAGTATCCGTGTCTTGACATCGGGGAAGGCTTCGATGTTCAAAGTGGAAAGCGGGATAGGAAGATAGTTTATATCAGAGCGCTGGGAGTCTTCTTTGATCGGCCAGGTCGAGTCATAGAGGAAATAGCCGCCGGGGCTGACCAATGCGATGTCTTCTTCAAGAGTCCGAGGATTCATCGCGACGAATATGTCCACACGGGGAGAGCGGGCGATATGCCCCTCGGCGTTCACCCTCACCTCATACCAGGTCGGCAGACCCTGAATGTTGGATGGAAAGATGTTCTTGGCCGATACAGGGATGCCGGAACGGAATATGGCCTTAAAGATGAGGCTGTTAGCACTCGCAGAGCCCGAGCCGTTTACATTGGCTATCTTCAAAACAAAATCATTTACTGATTCATTTTTCATTGTTATCTCCAACTCTTGGAATATGTACAATGGACTTCTTCATGTCCCATGCACCGGTGGGGCAACGTTCGGCACAAAGCCCGCAGTGAATGCAGACATCCTCATCCTTCACCATGACACGGCCTGTTTGAGGGAGTTCCGCCGAGACAAAGAGGGGAAGGTTGAGATTGATTGAAGGCGCCGAGAGCCTGGAGCGCAGGTCGGTTTCCTCTCCGTTATGGGTTATGGTGAGGCAGTCGACGGGACAGATATCAATGCAGGCATCGCATTCAATGCACAGCGAGGCGATGAAATCCGTCTGCATGTCGCAGTTTAGACAGCGCTCGGCCTCTTTGTCCGCTTCCTTCTTATCAAAACCATGTTCCACTTCGAGCTTGAGGTCAACAAAACGTTCCCTGAGAGATAAGTGCTGGACATTCAGGCGCCTCGTTGCATCCCAGGTATTGCTGTAGCTCCATTGCTGAAGACCCATGCGCTGGCTGATGAGATTGATGCCTCTAGGCGGACGTTGGCTGACCGGAATTCCCCGGCAGAAGTTATGGATTGAGATGGCGGCCTCATGGCCATGGGCCACAGCCCAGATGATGTTCAGCGGTCCAAACGCCGCATCGCCGCCGAAGAACACCCTGGAATTCGTCGACTGAAAGGTGGTCTTATCAACCACTGGGAGACCCCAGGAATCGAATTCTATGCCTATGTCGTTTTCTATGTACGGGAAGGCATTTCCCTGGCCCACCGCGAGTATCACGGCATCACAGGGGAAGATGATGTCTTTGATTTTCTGGGATACGAGTTTGCCCTCTTCGTTCTTGTACCACTCGACATTTTCGAAGTGGACTCCGGTCAATTTGCCGTCTTCGACAATGAATCGGCTGGGGGCGTGATTGGTTATGATGTCCACCGCCTCTTCCTCTGCGTCTTCCAATTCCCATTCTGATGCCTTGAGCATGCTATAGGGTTTTCGTGCGACCACCTTGACATCCTCACCGCCGATGCGTTTCGCAGTACGGCAGCAGTCCATGGCCGTGTTCCCGCCGCCGATGATGACCACTCTGGGGGATATTGAATTGACATGCCCGAAGGCCACGGCTTCGAGCCAGGAAAGACCAACATATATCTTGTCGGTGTCATGGCGTCCGGGAATCTCGAGTTCTTTCCCCTGAGGGGCGCCGCTGCCCACAAATATGGCATCGAAGGGTCCGTTCTCATCACCTGAATCGAGCAGTTTCTTCAGACTTGTGATCGGGCTGTTGAGGCGAAGATCGGCTCCCATGTTGAGAATCATATCGATTTCCTCGTCAATCACCTTGGCCGGCAGCCGGAAGGCTGGTATGCTGGTGCGCATCAATCCGCCTGTGGTGTTGAGTTTCTCATAGATCACCGTCTCATATCCTAACGGAAGCAGGTCATTTGCCACCGTGAGCGAGGCCGGACCGGCACCGATGAGGGCGATACGCTTACCGTTTTTCTCCTTTGGAGCCTTGGGGAGCCGGCCGGTGATTTCGTCTCGGAAGTCGGCTGTTACGCGCTTCAAGCGGCATATCGCCACCGGCTTCTCTTCAATGCGCCGACGCCTGCAAGCCGGCTCGCAGGGGCGGTCGCAAACCCGCCCGAGTATGCCCGGGAAAACGTTTGATTCCCGATTGAGGATGTAGGCATCGGAATAACGCCCTTGGGCGATGAGCCTGATGTACTCCGGCACAGGAGTGTGTGCGGGGCATGCCCACTGGCAATCGACAACTCTGTGATAGTAATCAGGGTCTTTAGTATCTGTAGGTTCCATATACGGTCCTTTCAGTGCACCATCTATAATGAGGGCGCCTCTGAAAAACCCATTCCGTTTCAGGCTTGCTCTTTTCCTCCGCTACTGCGTTGCCAAAGAACTCACGTAACCCTGTTACGCTTGAATTCCTGGTGCCTTGTACCGAAGAAAAATAGCCGCGCCAAATTCTAAAAGCGGTTTTTTAGAGGTACCCATGAGTAAATACTAACAGAACCTTAACCTTCCCGTAACCGGCAAAATCGAAATTCTTGAAATTCTTACTCAATTCCTTTACAAGTCATATTAAATGATTGATGAAACCCGCTTGAACCAAATCATGGACCGTCTGAAAGAAAAATATCCCGACAGGAGAACACTGCTCCGCTACATAAATCCTTTCGAATTGGCCATGTCTGTCGCCCTGTCGGCTCAAACCACCGATGCCGCAGTCAACAATGTGACTCCTGTGCTGTTTAGCCGTTGGCCAACCCCCTCCGCTCTCGCCGGTGCCGTTCAGGAGGAAGTCGAAGAGGTGATCCATTCCCTGGGATTTTTCCGCCAGAAGGCCAGGAATCTCATCGCCGCCGCGAGGCTTCTAACGGAAGAATTCGGGGGAGATGTTCCTCAGTCCATGGAAGACCTTACCTCCCTGCCGGGTATTGGCCGAAAGAGCGCCAATGTCATCCGCGGGCATATCTGGAACCTGCCTGGCATCATCGTCGACACGCATTTTGGCCGGGTATGCAGAAGACTGGGGCTCACGGAGCAAAACGACCCTTACAAGGTGGAAATGGAACTCTCCCGCCTCATACCAGAGGATAGGCAGCATGAGTTCTCCATGACCGTCAATTTCCATGGCCGCCGATACTGTATGTCCCGAAAGCCCAATTGTCATGCGTGCTTCCTAAGAAGCATCTGCCCCTATGGCATCTCTTAGGGCTGCGGGGTTCTGTGCAGCAGGAGCAAGGGGTCTTCATCGTCGGCTATCCATATTTCGGCCACATGGCGCTCCGTCCGGTGAATGAAGTAATGATGGCCGTCAACTAGAGGTCCCTCCCATCCATCCCCCTGGCTGACGAGGGGAGAGTCGAGGGGGTAATCCGAATACCATACCCCCGGAGGCAGCGGCAGATGGACCTCCCGGGATGCCGCCAGCCTCACGCTGTACACCCATAGTGATCCTTTTATCATGTCGGCGGCCAGTTTTTGCCGGTCGATATTCCACGGTGTCGACGAGCCTCTATCCCGCACGACCTGTGCGAACCGGGTTACGTTGAGCCCCGTCACATCCATTCCGCCTTCGGCAAGGTCAAGAAGAAGTTCCGCCGCGAACCCATCTGCCCAGCTTGGTGTCACCGCCGTACAAAGGCTTTCCCTTCCCGAGATAAACCCCGCAGGTCTGCATTGCCAATACTTCGGCCCTCCGGCAGATGCGGGGCGGATGGTGATAATAATGGGCATTTCTCGGGGAACTTCGATGGTGAAGGCTTCATCTCCTTCAGCCGTCCAGCTCCTTATTCGTCCATCATCTGCAAGCTGGCGAACCGTCCATGACACTTGATTCCCGGAATTTCCGGTTTCCAGGGCTTCCAGATTGGGCAGATCGGCTTCAAGAAGCGGATAGGAAAGCTCCGGGACAATCAGTTTCAGGCGGTCGCTCACCGCGAATATCTCACATCCGGTTAGCACGACTGTGCAGGTCAGAAGAAAATGCAGAATTTTCAGCTTCGTCATACATATACAGACTGCTTAGGTACACGGTTCTTACGAGGCGGCATCCTGTTCACGCCATATTGCGGATTGAAAAACCGGGGAGAATGGATGAGACGATGAACATTACATCATCAGAATTTTCGCCATTAATGAATGGATTCCATTCATTTTCAAAAACAGGCTTGAACTTCCTCTTGTGTTAAAACCGTGGGAGGATGCACCTTCTTTTTTGAGCGTATGGGTATCATTTCCCTCTCAATCGGCATATCTAATACCTCCCGATAAAGGAAAACCAGCGCTCTTAAAGCCTGACGCTGTGTAGATGCCGCAACATTTTTGTACTAACCAGGTAAGGGGGAGAAACGCTTCAATGTGTTCCCTTCCTATTTCTCGTGGGTAAGTTTTTCCTCCATGATGAATATACCGCAATACCCATTGACAGTACGTAATTTCTGTGCAATAAGTATAATGGTGATAACGTAAAACTTCCTGCACCTGATCCATTAATCTCGTTTCTGGATTAGGACGGAATTTGGTTTCAGTTTTCATATTATGTACTTTCTACACTTATTGCTCGGTTGGGCCATCAGAGAAAAATGGACAAACTAAACTTAAATGAGCTACTAAGATATGGGTTTGCCGGAGCACTTTTCTTAATATCATTAGTTTCTTCATTTAAGGAAGCTCAGGAAATCATTAGTAAATTACCATCAGATTTTTTTGGCGCTACAACTGTATTAGGGGTAGTCCTTGTAGGAGGAAGTCTTTTATACGCAGTCCACAGGGCAGTTCTTTACCCTATAATATACCAACTCCAATCCATGGTGGTTTACCGCAATAAATATGTGGATACTCAGAAACTGGATGCTCTTAGAAACTGGATGCTCTTAGATGGGAGCGTTTCAAAGATCCAGAATCTATTCAGCATAGGTTTGGGGAATGGTGGATCACAAGTACATTTTCTATATTGCTCCCTCTGGGCAATTACACTGTCCTTAACACTAGGGGCGATCTTGGAGTGGAGTCCTACAGATATAAAGATTTTGTCACTGATACTTTTACCTATTATTGGTGTTTCCGCTCTTATCAGTCATTACAGATTTTTAAGGTTTGAGAAAAGCCTATTTAGTGATAAAAGTGGCTAACAATGCGCTACACCCGATCCAATGCAGCACTGGTCGTGCCTCCCTCTGCTGTATTGGTCGGGATGAGCTAGGCGTTAGATATTAAGGAAATGAATCGGGTATTGCAGTCATCACGAAATTGTATCGTACTCTCTTGCCGGTATCAGTTAGGGAGTCTTCGATAGTCGTTAAGCTAAAGGCGCAGTTGCTCGGACACGACTGGATATACAACTCAGACTACTACGACAGGACTGTTGAAGGACCGGCAGCCCACAGTACTGGAAGAATCGCCAACTCAGTATTCAATGACTTCAAGGCCACATGCATTATTGATGTCGGTTGCGGTACGGGAGCACTGCTCGAAGCGTTGCGTAATAGGGACTGTGAGGTGTTTGGAGTATTCCGAGGCTGCTCCTAGGAGGGGTGTGCCCGGCGACTTGCGAAGTTTGATCTGGAGAGGGATGTTTACTGACAATCGTACCTTTGACGTAGCAGTCAGCATGAAAGTTGCAGAACATCTGCCTGAGATTGTTGCAGATCGTTATGTAGCCCTTCTCAGGTGCTTGTCACGAATAATCGTATTCACTGCCGCGCCGTCTGTCCAGGGAGGGAAAAACCACGTCAACGAGCAACCACCTTCATATTGGATAACCAAATTTCAGCAGTGTGGCTTCGATCATGCTGAAGAACGAACACACCGCTGGCGTGAAAATTGAAAAGCCGCGGGTGATGTCCAAGACTGGTACTGCCAAAACCTTATGATTTTCCGACGAGTTCAAGCAATCTAACAAAGGCATGGAGCCGATGCTCTGAAGACAGCGGCCCATGTCCGGAGTTAGACGTAACAGGAAGTTCCGGAGAAATAACGAGATATCGAAAAATTAATCTATCTGATGCCCTATCTCTCGATGATTTCTTGATAATTAAGGGTGATGCACTACATGCATTTAGGACACTTCCTGCACAACCAGTTCAGTGTGCAGTAACTTCACCGCCGTACTGGGGGCTTCATGATTATGGGATTGATGGGCAGATAGGCTCAGCGGCTAGCAAATATGAAGATGTGAAAGGCATTTGCAATTCCGCTTCCGTTAAGCGGGTGAAGGGACTGGGTTATGTGCTCACCCCCGACCGCTATGTTTGAATGCCTGTTAACGAAGATGATTTTGATTTCAATGAGCGCTTTGCCAAACTACAGGCAGAATTGAAAGAACAGATGCTGGAAGAAGAACGCCTGAATGTGCAGGTTTTGGAAAATCTGAAAAAGGTCGATTTGGAATCTGCAAAAACAAATACAGGATTCCATCTGTCCAATTGCCCGGATGGGATTATGGCCGAAATGGATATTATTTCATCACGATTTTTACAGACTGTAGGGGCTGTGTCAGGACGAAGGATTTGGTTCGCAGACAAGGCACCGCCGTATGCGGGCCAGAGACGAGTTCTGCCGGCGGCGCCCTTGACCACGACATGGCGTCTATCTAATCTACTGACATGACCAAAACCATTGCGGGCCGCCCTCCGAGGAGTTCCGCCCGCCGAGTGACCGGCAGGGTGGCCCCCCCCGCATCGAAATCTCATACCATCAGGGCCCTGCTCATCGCCGCCTTCGCCGAAGGAAAGAGCCGCCTGCGCTCCCCCCTGAAATCCGCCGATACACTGAGCTGCCGCAATGCCGTGCAGGCTCTTGGGGCAGAAGTGACGGAAGATGGAGAGAATTGGATCGTCGATGGGTTCTCAGGAATGCCAAAAGCCTGCGGCGGCTGCATCGATGTCGGGAATTCCGGCACTACCTTGTTTCTCTCTGCCGCCCTTACCGCATTGTCGTCTAAGGGGTTTTCCTTTGATGGGGATAGCCAGCTCAGACGGCGCTCGGCGGCACCTCTTCTCGATGCCCTAAGACAGATGGGCGCCGAGGCGGAATCATCTACGGAAGGATGCGCCCCCTTTACCCTTCGGGGTCCTCTTACGCCGGGCCGTGTGAGCGTCGAATGTCCAGTAAGCCAGTATCTCTCAGGGCTTCTCCTAGCGGCGCCATTGATACGCTCTCCTGGAGAAACCTGTATCGAAGTGCAAGGCCTCAACGAGGCCCCCTACGTGGGCATCACCCTAGATTGGCTTGACTTTCAGGACATCATATATAATAGAGAGGAATGGCGCCTGTTCAGAGTGCCCTCGGGTCAGCGTTATCGGCACTTTGACAGACTCATCCCCGGGGATTGGTCTTCGGCCACCTTTTTTCTGGCCGCCGCGGCAGTAACAGGCGGCAGCCTCGTTCTGGATGGCCTGGATATCGGAGATTCTCAGGGCGATAAAGCCGTGCTCGACATGCTCAAGACCATGGGCTGCCGATGGGATGCCCTGCCTGGAGGGGTGAGAATTGAGGGCGGTCAACTCGCCGGGTGCGAACTGGACCTTAACGCCACCCCGGATGCGCTTCCGGCCATGGCCGCTGCAGCCTGCTTCGCCGAAGGGGAGACTCGCCTGGTGAATGTTCCCCAGGCGCGTTTAAAAGAGACCGACCGAATCGCCGTCATCAGCGCCGAATTAGGGAAGCTCGGCGCCGATATAACCGAGCTTCCCGATGGTTTGGTGATACGCGGCACTCCCGGCTCTCCGCTAAGAGGCGCCCTTGTCGATAGTCATGCAGACCATAGAGTGGCGATGGCCCTGGCCATTGCGGCCCTTGGGTGTGTTGGGAGCACATCAATCACGGGAGCAGATGCCGTCAATATCACCTTTCCTGGGTTTTTTGACCTGCTTGAAACAGTGTTGGAGGCATGATGACATTGAAACGTTTTGCCCTCGCCGTGTTCCTGATTTCCGTATCAAGCCCGCTGTTTGCCGAATATGGGCAGACTCTTCTACTCCAAGAAGTGCTTCCGTCTCTGTCTCCCCAGGATAAGACAGACCTCCTAAACGGAAGTGAAATACTGCGCTTTCACGACGGAACGGTGTCCCCCGGATTGCTGCCCCTCTCTTCTCTCGGCACTGCAGTGGCGAGGGAAATACTGTCAGGCGGTCTTAACATCGGTATAGAAGGACTGTTTTTTACGCCCCTGGACAGACTGCCGGATACCTATTCCTCCCTGCTGGATGAAGACCGGAACATCAAACTCTACAACATGCTAAGATCGGTGAGCACCTTAACCGGATTGCATTATTATTCAGCTTCCAGGAAGAAAATGCGTCTCTTGTTTGAAGAATCCTGGGTCATCCCCAACGGGTCTTCCCCTAAGGAGATACTCCCCGATCCCTTCGTGGACACCATCCCTGTGCGTGATTCCATTTACATCCATCAGCGAGACAGGAGTTTTGCCGGCAATCAATCCAAAATGACCTTTCAGGCCCGTGAAGACTCATTTGCCGCAGCCATAGTCAACATCACACACCTGCGGTACATGGGACTGATTCGGGTCGTGAATTCCGGCAACATGCAAACTCACCTCATCGTTGTTCCCCTGAGAGAGGGGCTGTTGCTTTACGGGGCTATTGCCGCTAAAACCTTGAAAGTCAAGGCGTTTCGATCAAAGGCCCGAGATTCCTTTACAAACAGGGTTATCGCCCTCATCGGCTGGTATCGCAATAGACTGCAAGAGGAATTTGGAGAGTAGGATGAGGGGGGGGGGGGAATCTCAGAGTTTTCCTTATGGGCACCTCTAAAAAACAGCTTTAGGAAATTGACGAAGAAATTTTTTGTCGATACAAGGCGGCAAAAGCTAAGGGCGTAGCTTAAGCTACGTGAGTATTTTGACAACGCAGTAGCGGCAGAAAAGATCGAATCAAGAACTAAATGGGTTTTTTAGAGGTGCCCCTTATACGATCCCCAAGGCGGCAGCAATATGGACAAGCACAATGCCCAGGGCGAAGATGAAGGAGAAATAATCCTTTTTAAGCATGAACACGATGGCCAGGCTAATCAACGTTACAGCCGCAATGCAGGACAGGAAGGCCAATGCAATCATCGTCGGCTTCACAGAATGGATGTCAAAGACAATGCTCCCCTTCCGGGCGTCATGAGGACTAGACTGCTGCAATTCTATGGACTCAGCCATGGATACGCTGGAAACCGGCATGCCCATGGCATCCAGTATGAATACGGCTATGAGAAGCATGATTCCCAAGAGACTGAACCAGTAAATAATGCCCGCGGCTAATTCTTCCATGGTTCTCATCTACATTGCCCCGCTTCCGGTCAGAATCGATCTGATGCCGATAATGATCAGCACGATAATGACAATTCGCCGTATGATTACCGTATTTACTTTGTCAAGGAGTTTTGCCCCCAGGCGTGTGCCCATCATCATCCCTGCCACCGACGGTATGACTGCCAGGGGGAGTATTGCGCCGCGATTGAGATAAACCCAGGATGCCGCCGAGCCATTGACAGCTATGATGAGAACACTCGTGGCCACCGATACCTTGAGCGGCACGCCCATCATGAGGTTCAAAGCCGGAACATTGGCAATGCCTCCGCCTAAACCAAACATACCCGCCATGATTCCGATGAAGAAAAAAACGGGCAGACTCAGCTTGAAACGGCGAATTCTCCACTGAATCAAGGTTTGAGTCGACCAGTCGAAATATTCACCGGCGAGGCCCAGGCGCAGAGCAAGCGGATCAGGGTGTAATAGTTCGGGGAAGTCTGAACCCTTCGTGAAATACATCAGCGCAGCAAACCCGATGACAGTAATCCCCAGACATAGCTCCACGAGATATTCAGGCATTTTCAGGCCGATGCCTGCGCCGATCAATGCCCCGATGGAACCCGTCAAGGCCAGAGGCAGGGCAAGCCGCAGTGAAGCCAGCCTGCCCTTCAACAGCCGTGGAATCGCCGACAGGGCGCCGGTTAAAACGACAACAACCCCGGCACTGCGAACATAATCAATATGGAAGGGAAATAAGGCGCCGACAATCGGAACATAGAGTATGCCGCCCCCTATGCCGGCCATAACGGAAAGTATGCCGAGCAGAAAGCTGAATCCAAAAAGCAGGATGGCCCATCCCCACCATGGAATGACTGAAATGACATCCGCAGGCAGCCCTTCATTCGGTTCATTGGCCGCCGAGACAGATATCAATCCGAAAAATAGAATAATGGCTATTGAATAAGATAATGCTTGCTTCATCCGTTTTGACTTACCTAAGGGCACCTCTAATGCATACAGCAATTTACAAAAATCAAAAATTGGGCGCAACCCTTCGGGTCGGGCTTTCCACTCCAATGCCTTAATCCGGCTGCCCCCTCCGGCTCATTGCCAATCGCCGGGGCAGCCGGCGGCATTTCCGTTACAATCCCTTGCGCCTCACTTAGTAATCTATTGTGCACAACGCCCCAGGAGCCTGCGGACTTAACTCTTCTGGTCAGTTCATGCCCTGTGTTTCTGCTGCTGCATTGTCAAAATGCATAGGCTAAGTCCAGTTGCGCATCACCATTGGATCTTATATCAGATAAAAACCATCAAAACAGCGGATATCAGGTCCGACAGACCCCCAGAATGTCGCGCCGTTACTTGTCCGGGTCGCTTTTTTTGGGTTTGGCGGCAGGGAAAGTATGTTTCTCAATGCGGCGGACCCGTTTCGCCATGTCATTCATGCGGAATTCAATGGAATTAAGTATCCAGAACTGGAAGTGATTAACCTTTTGCTGAGTATGAATCATGAGTATGATTTTCACCGAAACCAGCAATATGCCGATTTCGAGGGAAACGGCAGACGGCAGGAAGTGTGTTGTAATCTCTAAGATAAAAAGAGACAGCACTAAGACAAGAAACAAAAGGTTGATCCATAAATCCTTTTTGGAGAACATACGTCCGCCGATGCGCCCCAGGACTTCCTTGAGCTGCTCCCGCTCCCGTTCGAATTCCACAATTTCGGCTAGTAATTCCTCTCTTGATTCGTCTTGATGGCGTTTAATGCTTTCGATCATAGTTTTTCTTGTGGCAGAGGTTCCCTTAACCTCGCAATAAGTATATCATATTGAAAACAACGGAGGAAGCATATGAATGTTACGACTGTCACCGATGGTATCTTTCGATTATCGGCCAACATGGAAGGTATCTTATTTGAAGGACTATGGCCAATCCCTAACGGAGTTTCGATGAATTCCTACATCGTCAAGGGCGAAAAAACCGCCATAGTCGATGGAGTCTGCGGATGGGATGGAGTACCGGAAACCCTGTTCGAGCAATTCAAGAAGATTGATCTTGATCCACGGGACATAGATTATGTCATTGTCAATCATATGGAACCGGATCACTCGGGATGGATAGAGAATTTCCGCAAGATACGGCCGAACTTCACCATTGTCACCGGAAAGAAATCAGTGCCGCTGATGAAGGGCTTTTTCGGAATTTCGGAAGACAGTATCATGACTGTCGGCGATGGCGATACCCTGGATCTCGGGAATGGCCGTGTCCTGGCCTTCGCAGAGATTCCCAATGTCCACTGGCCGGAAACCATTGCGACTTTCGACACACAGTCAGGGACTCTATTGCCCTGTGACGCCTTCGGTTCATTCGGGGCGATTGGCGATGCCCCCTACGACGATCAGCTCACCCAGGAACAGATTGATTTCTTTGAGCAAGAGGCCGTGCGTTATTACGCGAACATCGTCTCGGCTTTCTCACAGCCTGTTCTCAAGGCCATTGAAAAGGCTTCTCCGCTGCCGATCAAGATCATCGCGCCGGGGCACGGCATCGTCTGGCGCAAAGACCCCATGAAAATCGTCAATGATTTTGTTCGCTATGCCTCGTATCAGAAAGGTCCGTGTGAGAATCAGGTCACGGTGATATGGGGCTCCATGTACGGAAACACCGAGAAGGGCATTCAGCCCGCCATTGAGGCATTAGAGGCTGAGGGTGTCACGGTGAAAGTGCATCGGGTGCCCGAGGATAGCTGGGGTGATATTCTAGCCTCGGCCTGGCCTTCCACCGGCTTAGTGCTGGCCATGCCCACCTATGAGTACAAGATGTTCCCCCCCATGTTTGCCATCCTAGACGAGATGTGCAAGAAGAAATTTCTTAATCGAAAAGTATTTCGTTTCGGCGGCTATGGCTGGTCGGGCGGCGCCCAGCAGGAACTTGAAGACTTGATGACAAAATACAAGGCGAATTGGGAGATTGCTGACCCCATTGAGTTCATAGGCAAGCCCGGCGACGAGGATATCACCGCTATTCGGAAGGGATGCACCGAACTGGCCCGAAGGGTCAAGGAAGCCGTGGCGGCTAAGGGGTAACCGCTCAAAAGTACAGATAGCCCCTGCCGACTCAAAATTGAACCTGCTCGAAACCTCAACGGCTTGCCTCAGGGTTGTTTTCCGCCGAGGCAAGCGGATTGACGTAAGAACGGTTGCAGCCTGTTGCCACTGCAAATTCGTTCCAGATGACAATTGCTTATTGCGATTTGATTTGCGATAACGCACGCACACCTGATGTGTCAGCTCTTTTCTTGCTTCCATTGTTATCCTCACTTCCCTTGAGCATCCTTATTCGTAGAGGTTCTGGCAGATTCTAGTTGTGAAGCAAGCGCATTTGCTCAAGTAGATTGATCATGATGCAATTCGCAGGCTTGCCTTGATGATCGATTGAAGTTATCCTTGATCTCATGCCGGAAGACAATCAGGACTCAAACCAAGTCATATCTTTGGCCGACAGCCTGCCCAGTCATATCTACATCGTTCCACTTCAGGGAAAACCCATTTTCCCAGGAATATTTACGCCCATCATGATCACCGGGAGCGAAGACCTGGTGATCATCGAAAAGGCTATGGAAAAGGAAAAGGTGATAGGATTGGTTTTAACGACCGATCCCAACATCGATTCTCCTCACCCCGAAGAATTGTACCAAGTTGGGACGGTGGCCAAAATAGCCAAGCGGATCAATCTCCCCGACGGGGGGATCAATATGTTCATCAGCACTCATCTGCGTTTTCGTATCAAGCACTACCTCAGCGACACCAGCCCGTATCTGGCCGTAGTGGATTACCTCAGCGATGAATACAGCCCCGATGACATCGAATTAAAAGGACTCACCAGAGCCCTGCTCTCGGAGATTAAGCAGATCAGTGAAGACAACCCCCTGTTTTCCGAGGAGATGCGGCTGAACATGGTCAATATTGATGTGCCGGGGAAAATAGCCGATTTCATCACCAGCATACTCAACATTGACCGGGACAAGCAGCAGGAGATACTCGAAACCCTGGATGTGAAGCATCGCATCGAGAAAGTTCTGATTCATATCAAGAAGGAACATGAACT
Source organism: Spirochaetaceae bacterium (assembly GCA_965232165.1). GTDB lineage: Bacteria > Spirochaetota > Spirochaetia > DSM-2461 > DSM-2461 > UBA2779. Next base: position 381,463 of record CBDDOY010000001.1, read on the forward strand.
GTCCAAGATTCAGAAGCGCATTGCGGGCGAGATCAACGAGAAGATAGAAAAAAGTCAGCGGGACTATTTCCTCAGGGAAGAACTCAAGGCGATCAAACAAGAACTTGGAGAGCCCGCCGATGCCCGCTCCAGCGAGTATCAGAGATTCAAGGAAGCCATTGAATCATTCGAATTCGAAGGAGAGATCGCCGAGCAGGTGGACAGGGAACTTGAGAAATTCAGCGTTATGGAACCTGCTTCCAGCGAATACACCGTGACTCGGAACTACCTCGATTGGATCGTATCCCTACCCTGGCGCCAGCCTCCGGCAGATGAAATTGACATGCAATCGGCAACCAGAATTCTGGAGGAAGACCACTACGGTCTTGAAGACGTGAAAGAACGTATTCTTGAGTATCTCGCGGTGAGGAAGCTCAAAAAAGATTCCAAGGGTTCCATCATCCTGCTCGTCGGACCGCCGGGAGTGGGAAAAACATCCATCGGCAAATCCATCGCCCGGGCCATGGATCGGGCTTTTTTCAGGTTTTCTGTCGGGGGCATGCGGGACGAGGCCGAAATCAAGGGTCACAGGCGGACCTATGTCGGAGCGATGCCGGGTAAAATTATCCAGGGAATGAAGATAGTCAAATCCAAGGCCCCGGTCTTCATGATTGATGAAATTGACAAGCTGGGTGTCAGTTTTCAGGGCGATCCATCATCGGCCCTGTTGGAGGTATTGGACTCGGAGCAGAATAACAATTTTCGCGATCATTATCTGGATCTGCCCTTTGATCTTTCTCATGTCGTCTTTGTGTCGACAGCCAACACACTAGACTCCATCCCCCATCCCCTTCTGGACCGGATGGAAATTATCCGTTTGTCGGGGTATGTGGTGGAAGAGAAGATCGAAATCGCCAGGCGATACATCATCCCGAAGAGTTTGAAGAAACACGGCCTGAAAAAGGGGCAGATTCGATATAACAAGTCAGCACTCAAAGCCATAGCGGAAGGCTATGCCAGAGATTCCGGTATGCGCACCTATGAAAAGGCGATAGACCGAATTCATCGCAAGGTGGTTCGCAAGTTGGTGGAGGAGGAGATGGAAGTACCGCTGCGTATTAGCTCCGAATCGCTGGAAGACTATCTGAAGAAACCCTACTTCCGGAAAGACGGCCTGAAGGAAGCCATCATGCCGGGCATGGCTCTTGGCCTTGCCTGGACCAATATGGGAGGCGATGTGCTGGTGATAGAGGCCGCAGCGGTGAAATCCAAGAGTGGGTATAAGCTTACCGGCCAGATGGGAGATGTGATGAAGGAATCGGCCGCAATCGCCTATACCAAGGCCCGCAAAATCATCGAATCAATCTTCGGAAAATCAAACAAATTTTTCGAGACGCACACCCTTCATCTCCACATACCGGCGGGTGCAACTCCGAAGGACGGTCCGTCAGCCGGCATCACCATGACAACGGCAATCCTGTCCCTTGTCTCAGGCACGAAGATTAAACCATCTCTTGCCATGACTGGGGAACTCAGCCTCAGCGGCGCCGTATTACCCATCGGCGGGCTCAAGGAGAAAACCATTGCGGCCCGGCGGCACAGGATAAAACATGTGCTCATCCCCGAGGCCAATCTCTGGGACCTTGAAGAAATCCCCGAACATGTGAAAAAGGGAATAACCTTTCATCCGGTTCTGAAAATTGATCAAGTCATTGCCTTAGCCCTGCCCAAATTGGCCGAGAAGTTAGACGGAAAGATGTTAGACTAAGCGCAATATATTGGGCTGAGAGGACAGTTTGCACCGAAAGACCGCGTTAAGGGGTGTCCCCATACAGCCCCCCCCCCCGTGAGTGCGGCATAAACGGGAAGTCGTTCAAACAAACAGCCGCATAGTAAGGAAGGTGATGGAATGGGTATATTTTTGACAATGTGGGAAACACTTCATAGCCGCTAGGCAAATTCCCGCCTCAGCCACACCGTCTTGTATTTATCTGGTTATCCCAAATCCGCCGTACAACAACCATATCTCGCTCCGTCAATAAAACATTTTTTGCATCGCCAGGGCACCACTAATAATTTTGCGGATCGCATACCGACGGCCAATGACTTTTCCCCAGGGAATCACGGCTTGGCACAGACCTCCATTTTAGAGCCGCTGTATGGAGCATCTACGGTGAGGACAGACCCGGCATATAGTCGGCAGAAGTCTGTTGTTTCAGGGAAATCACCACAGGATTTGACGGCGAAATACCGAAAAAACTGATCTATAGGATGATTCTTTTTTCAATGCCTGCTAGTATTTCCATATATCTGATCCTTTTAGGGGACAGGCGATTATGATTGGAGGGAAAGGAGTATATTTATGGCAAAGTATGTGATTGTCGGCGGAGTTGCCGGCGGTTCTTCGGCAGCAGTAAGACTGAGGAGACTTAGTGAATATGACGACATACTTATTCTGGAGAAGGGGGAGCATCTGTCCTATTCAAATTGCAGTTTGCCCTACTTCTTCGATGGAACGGTGAGCGACATTGACGGTCTAATAATGATGACACCGGAAAGCTTCCAGAAGAAGTTCAGAATCGAGGCTAGGGTTCTAAGTGAGGCGGTTGAGATAGACCGTGCAGCGAAGGAAGTCGTTGTTAAGAACCTGCAAAGCTGTGAAACCTACAGAGAGAGCTTCGATAAGCTCATTCTTTCCCCGGGAATGAGTGCCTTCATCCCGCCAGTGGAAGGGCTGCAGACGTTTCCTTACGGCGTAATGAAGAGCGTGACCGATGTCAAACATCTGGCATCTCTGTTAAAAAAGACAAACCCCAAGAAGATAACCATCGTCGGCGCAGGGTTCATCGGCGTGGAATGCGCGGAGACGCTGACCAAAGCCGGCTACAGCGTGAGCATCGTCGAGGCTCTCGACCAGGCCCTCTCCCAATTAGACTGCGACATGGCCCAAATTGCACATAAGGTTCTCCTTGATAACGGAGTGAAGCTCTATCTCAATGAAATGCTTGAGCAATGCAGGGGCGGAAAACTTATCATGAAGTCCGGTTTGGAGATCGATTCCGATCTGATTATCTTTGCAGCCGGAGGCAAACCCATGTCCGGCTTGGCCCAAGAAGCCGGATTGGAACTTACCAAGAATGGCGCCATCCTAACCGACCATAATTATCTCACCTCAGATCAGGATATCTACGCCATCGGGGATGCCATCGAGGTATTACAGCAGACATCGCCCTCCCCTATTCATCTGCCTCTTGCGGGTCCCGCACAGAAGCAGGCATACTCTGTTGCAGGCCATATTCACGGCAAGGCATCCATCAACAATGGATACCTCGGCACATCGGTTCTCAAGCTGTTTGATTCTACGGTGGCCACCGTCGGCATGAATGAGAAGAAACTGGACATGGCCGGTATGAAATACAACTTCGTGTATATCATTCCCAGCGACAGGGTGTCTCTCATGCCCGGCGTGAAGCCCATCCATCTGAAGGTGTTGTTTCATGGCGTTACGGGAAGAATCCTGGGCGCTCAGGCCATAGGTGAGGGCCTCGTGGAAAAACGCATCGATGTGATTGCCACTGCGATGAAATTTCACGCCGTCATTGATGATTTGAAAGACCTCGAACTGGCTTATGCCCCCCATTACGGCATACCCAAGGATCCTGTCAATATAGCCGGTTATGTGGGAGGAAACGTCCTCTCCGGCGAGTTGAAGCAGGTCCCTGTCACGGCGGTTAGGGATCTTGTAGAGGCGAATGCCTTCATCATCGATGTGAGAGAGGAGAATGAACACGCCCAAGGCCGTCTATTAAATGCAGTCAATATCCCTCTCACTCAATTCAGGGACAGGCTGTCTGATATACCGAAGGATGAAGATGTCTATCTTCATTGCCGTTCGGGTCAGCGCAGCTACTACATGATCCGGGTATTGCAATCTCTCGGCTACGACAGGGTATACAATATCGCGGGGGGATTCCTGGGAATTTGCCGTTATGAGTATTTTAAGGATGTCATGGAACAGCGCAAGGCCATTGTAGATCGATATGGATGAGGAACGAAGAAGGCGGACAGGGTAAGTTGCGATTATCCTGATAATGTGCTATTATCTGTATGAGGAAGGGTTCTGCTAAGGCATGGCTTTTGAATCTGGCAGAGAATTTTTGCGCCGTGCAGCGTGGTACGGCCCAAGCCAGCTTCAGCTAAGGGAACAGTTTGCCAACGCTATGACGGCGACAGGAGTCAATCTATATGCGTAAATGGGTGTTTCAGCGGACTGTATACGGCATAACTCTCAATGACTTCAGCGCAAGGGATTGAAACGGAAATGCCGTCGGCTGTCCCCCCGGCGATTGGCAATGAGCCGGGAGCAGGCTGCCGGATTAAGGCATTGGAGAGGAAAGCCCGACCCGAAGGGTTGCGCCAAATATAGATATCTAAAAATTTCGGCACTCGGGGAGTCTGCCGGACTTTGGGGTTCTCAAGGCAGTTTCATTGATTTTGTTTTGATGCAAGGCATCCAAGGCTCGAGCACAGCTTGGCTGCGTGATTAATTTGCCGCTTAAGCGGCAGGAACACAGAGAAAAACTGACCGGAAAAATGAAGTCTGACAGGCTCCAAGAGGCGCCCAAAAGGATGAACCATGATTAAGACTTACAAAATCGCCGTGCTGCCGGGAGACGGCACGGGTGCCGAGGTGGTCGCCGAGGGCAAAAAAGTGCTCAGGACAGCCGCCGACAAATTCGGATTCAAGCTGGAGATGACCGATTTTGACTTCGGCGGAGACCGCTATCTGCAAACAGGCGAGGTGCTTCCCGACAGCGCCGCGGATGATTTCCGGCAATTCGACGCCATCTATCTGGGCGCCATCGGCCATCCCGATGTAAAGCCCGGCATACTCGAGAAGGGTATACTCCTTCGCCTGCGTTTCGAACTGGATCAGTACATTAATCTCAGGCCGGTCAGGCTCTATCCGGGCGTGGAAACACCACTGAAAGACAAAACACCCGAACACATAGACTATGTTGTGGTGAGAGAGAATACCGGAGGTATCTATACCGGAACCGGCGGCATCTCGATGAAGGGAACTCAAGATGAGGTGGCCGTACAGAGCATGGTTTATAACCGATTTCAAGTTGAACGATGCCTGCGCTATGCCTTTGATTACACCCGGCGCCATGGGAAGAAAGCCAGGGGGAGGGGGGGTGAGAACAGCCTTGGCCTGGTAGGGAAAACAAATGTCCTCACCTATGTCTATGATCTCTGGGAGCGCACTTTCCATGAGGTTGGGCAGGCTGACTACACCGATATACGCCGGGATTACTATCATGTCGATGCCGCCTGCATGTGGATGGTTAAGAACCCTGAGTGGTTTGATGTCCTGGTGACCGGCAATATGTTCGGAGACATAATCACCGATCTAGGAGCCATCACTCAGGGAGGCATGGGCATAGCAGCGGGGGGCAATATCAATCCCGACGGGGTCTCCATGTTCGAACCAATCGGCGGCTCGGCGCCCAAGTACACAAATATGGGCATAATTAACCCCCTGGCCGCCATCGTCGCCGGGGCCATGATGCTGGATACTCTCGGTGAAAGGGAGGCTGCTGAAGCGGTGGAGAATGCGGTGAAGCATGTTACAGGCACGAAAATAAAGAGTCTTGCCGCTGGTAAGATGGGCTATTCCACCAGCGAAGTCGGCGACTTGACTGCCGATGCGGTTGGCTAGGTTCTGCCGTCATACAGGCCCATGACAGTGCATACCCTTTTCTTCATCCGTCATGCCGAAAGCGAGGCGAATAAACTGCGCATTCTCGGCAGCCGTTTGGATTATCCTCTCACGAAGGAGGGCTGGGATGATGCCCGTTCCATCGCCCGGGAACTCAGGGAAATGACGGGTCTTGACGGCATCGTCACCTCGCCCCTCCGCCGTGCCCGGCAGACGGCGGAAACCTTTGCCGATTCCTACGGCATTAAGTATGAAGACGATGAACGGCTATGCGAACAAGACCTTGGCCCTTTTACGGGGAAGTCCTATGATGAGGTGAAGACGATGGATGCGTATCAGTCCGATCCCTCGGCTAGATGGGACTGGTATCCCGGAGGAAGCGGAGAGTCTTATTCCATGGTGGCAGACCGTGTCCGCAGTTTTCTAGGATCGGTCGATGGCTACCGTAAGGGCAGGTGGCTCATCGTTACCCACGCGGTGGTGTTCCGTATGCTCAGGGCCGTCCTTGAGGATACCCTGCCGATTTATCCCGTGGGCTTCCCGAACAACGGCGAAATCTGGCGGGTTGAATACCGTGGAATGGGTTATCAGCATGCGATAGAATCAGTATTCCTTGGCCGAAGCCGGGAATTTGTTCATAAACCATGAACAAGGAGGAAAACCATTGAGCAATTTGTTCGCCGCCTTAGACCCCGATATTCAGGAACACCTGGCCAGAATAGGGGATGCGCATCCCCAGATTTCGCTGGAGACACTGGCTGCAGAATGGCTGGAGAAAGAAAAGGTCTTCATGAATCAATCCCGGGCACTGGGCATGGAAAGTGCCGAGGAATGCCTGGATGCCGCCCAAGGATTCCTCGCCCTTACCTATTCGGGTTCCCTCGTTGCCGTTGGCCCCCAGGCGGGCAAGACCCGGCGGGCGGTATACGTCAGCACGGAGAGACGCCGTACCGTGCCTGCCAGGTCGCAGTCCGATCAGGCTCAACTCTCGGGTTCCATCAAAGTGGGGCGGAACATCGCCTTCACGAGTGGACCGGTGAAACGGACTTCGCCTGTCTACAGGCTTTCTGTACTGCCGTCCACCCTGAAACCGCCTCGTCAGAATCAGATATTAGAGGAAGCGGCCACGAACCTGTCGATGGATTTTCATACTATTGACCAAGGCGGTTCCGAGAAATAATATGACGGCATCCGATGGCCTATACGGCACATTGCAGGGTTTCCACGAGAGGACGACGGCGCCGACGGCGGATGAGCTAGGCCCCATTCTCGCCGAGGCGATGGATGTCCTGGCCTATGAAAATCCGGCCATACGCCCCCGAGACAGCCGGGGCTGTCCCGGCGGACTGATTCAGTTACCCCCATGCCCCATAACCATCATTGCACCAGACCTTCACGCGCGCACCGGATACCTGATGGCCCTCATGGATATGGAGGTTCATGGCGAGAGGGTGGCCGATGCCTTGCAGGCAGAAAGGGCGCAGATAGTCTGCGTTGGCGACGGGTTTCATAGTGAGGCACGGGGATTTGGGCGCTGGCGGCAGGCATGGGCGGAGTATCAGGGCGGATTCCATCGTCATGCCGCGATGGATGATGAGATGAGAGAGAATCTCTCCCTAATGGCCATGGTCATGATTCTGAAAACCACTTACCCGGACGGTTTTCATTTTCTCAAAGGCAACCACGAGAACGTTGCCAATGTCGATGGCGGCGGGAATAGGTCATTTTATAAATTCGTGTCGGAGGGTGAGATGGTTAAGGAATGGTTTATCAGATTCCTAGGTGTTGAGATGCTTTCTCGCTGGGCGGAATTCGAGTCATCCTTGCCATTGCTTGCCGTAGGCGACCGTTTCATGGCTTCTCACGCCGAACCTGGACGCCCCTATGAGAGCCGAGAAGTCATAGAATACCGCGGAAACGATCAGCTCATCTTCGATTTCACCTGGACCGGTAACGGGGAGGCCATGGAAGGCAGTGTGGCATCCATGCTGACCATGTATCTGGATGATCAATCCGAAGGCGCTCTTTACTTCGGCGGGCACAGGCCGGTCGGCGGTTTATACGCCCTGCGCGCCGGGGGCCGCTATGTCCAGATTCATAATCCTGAACTCTACATCTCTGCGGTTCTGGAAGGCGGAAAGATGCCTTCTCTTCAGCGAAATATACGACAATTACCAGGGGGTAAGCATGGGAAAACGGGGTGAAATCTTCAGCACACGTATCTTTGCCGATGGGGGAAATAAAACCTATTTTCTGAATGTTAAGGAAAACCGCTATAAGGATATCTATCTCAACATCGTTGAAAGCCGTAAGACTGGCGCAGGGTTTCAGCGTTTCTCCATCATCGTCTTTCAGGAAGACCTTGATGGCTTTCTCATCGCGCTGGATAGGATAACTAAGGCTATACGCGAGCATAAGAGCGACCCTCCGTCCCTGAGAGCGGGAGAGGGAAGACGGGAATACAAATTTGCATTGACGAAGAGAGGCAAACCGGCCCTGCAAATTACCGAAGAATGCAAGGTTGAGGGGAATTCGCGATACGAGAAAATCTATGTCGAATTAAGCGTTTTGGATATGTTTATGAAAGAATTAGGCCGAACGGCACCCTATCTGACATCTGCCGGCTCCACTTAATGGCGCCCCTCTAAGCAAACCGGGCTATAATGTCCCGGGCGCCTCTCCAGTAACCTGAGCCGAATAGGTTTACATGATTGAGCAGGTGGTAGAGATTGTACAGATCCCGTCTCTCGGAGTAGCCCGGCGTCAAAGGCCATGCTTCATCGTAGGCATGATGAAAGCCTGAAGGGAAGCCGCCGAAGAGCCGTGTCATTGCCATATCCGCCTCCCTGTGGCCGTAGTACACCGCCGGATCAATGAGCCAGGCCCTGCCGTCCTGACCGGCCAGCCAGTTCCCGCCCCAGAGATCACCATGGAGAAGACTGGGACGCTCATCATCCGGGGGCGGCAGCAGTTCCGGTATACGACGGAGCACAGATTGCATGTTTTTTTCTGAGGAATTATCGCCGAATCCCTTTCGGCGTGCGAGTTGCCATTGACAGCCTAGTCTCATGTCTCTAAAGAAATCATGCCAGGATGAGCAGGTGTCATTTCTCTGCGGGGTAGACCCTATCCAGTTGTCCGAGCCGAATCCGCATTGTTCGCTGCGGCCTTCCCTGTGGAGAGCCGCCATGGCCCGGCCGAAATCCTCCGCCGATTTCAGCTTCCCGGAGGGAATAAGCTCGAGCAGCAGATAAGAGTGATGTCCGTCTGCCCCCCAGGCGAGGGCCTTGGGTACCGGCGGTGCCGCAGAATAAGCGGCCACTTCCCCGAGAGCTTTCAGGCCCAATGCCTCGGCGACAAACATAGGTTCAAGACTGGCCTGGTTTTCCTTGAGAAACACCGCCGTTCCGCCATCGAGAATGAGTATGCTGGAGATGTTAATGTCGCCGCCGCCCACCGGCTGCCGTTTGACTATCCGTCCTTCATCGCCGAAAAGCTGCAGCAGCGAGTCTTTCAGCTTCATGGAGGGGAAATCTCTCCGTTCGGGTCCCAGAGGTCTTCCCATGACTGCCCATCTTTCCATAGGAACACCTGGCCCTTGATAAGCCTGCAATTCTTATCGGCCCTGGCGATGGCCGCCATCTCCTCTTCAGTCAGTTCTTCACCGGTGACGGCCTGTATATTAGCGAGGTATTGCCGCCGCTTGGCAGAGAAGGGAATGGGAATCTGCCCCCGCTGCCGGGCCCACTTCACGCAGATAGCCGCGGGATGAATCCCCAATCGTTTCGCAGGGGCGGTGATGGCATCGTCTTCCATATCAACGGTGTCGTTTGCAGTCTTGTCCCGCTCCGGACGGCTTGGAGAACCAAGGGGCGAGTAGCCGATGGGAATGATGCCATTGGCGGTCACGAGGTCGAAGAGTTCAGGCTGCTGGAAATGGGGATGCAGTTCCATTTGGTTTGCCGCTGGTTTGAGCCGGGCATCTCGGAGAATGAGTTTGAGCTTGGCAGGGGTGAGGTTAGAAGTCCCGATTTCCTTGACAAGACCCATGTCCGCAAGTTTTTCCATCTGCTGCCAAGTCTTCATGAAATTCTCATGGATGTAGGGCTTCGCATCTGGCGACCTTGTGCCCGCTCCACAGCCCGGCGGATGGCAGTTGGGGAAGGGCCAGTGCACGAGATAGAGATCAAGGTATTCCAGTCCGAGACTGGCCAGGGAACGGCGGCAGGAGGCGATCACATCGTCATGGGCATCGTTCCATACCTTGGAAGTGATGTACAGTTCGTCTCGGCTTATGCCTCCATCCATGACGGCACGCAGCGAGCCGCCTATTTCCTTCTCGTTTGCATACACCGATGCACAGTCGAAATGCCTATAACCGACTTCGGCTGCGCCCAGCACGGCGGCGGCGATTTCCATTGGACCATAATTATCGGAGCCGAAGGTTCCCAGCCCAATGGCGGGTATTCTGCTGCCGTTATAGGTGGTCATGAAGGGAACCGCCGCGGGGTCTACGCCGTCAGGGGCAGTCCTGAATTTCGGTGTCATCTGTCGATTACACCCTTCTTGAGAATGATATTGGCATATTTTCTCACTTCACCTGTCATAACCACGGCGAAGGCCTTTCTGGCCTGCTCATAGAAGGCAAAGCGTTCGACACGGGTAATGGGCGGAGTCTGTGGCCAGGTTTTGTCAATCGCAAAGCGGTATTCCCGTTCCAGCGCTTCATCGAGTTCGTCTCCCGGTTCCGGCTGCATCATGAAAAGGGGTGTTTTACAATACTTATCCAGGGTTATCAGGGGCATGATGCCCTCAAGCAATGGGACAACCTTGATGCCGTCGGCGCGTATTACCCGCTTCCCAAGCGAGTCACCGGCGAAAAATGCATCGGCCAATACGATTTCATCGCCGTGCCCCATCCTGTAGAGCGCATCTAATAGTTCCGGCGAGATGACTGTTGAAATGTTTCTTAGCATTGGTATCTCCTTAATCCAAAATCTAATTCATATAATACATGATAATTATTCCAGTGTCCCGTTTTTTCAAAAATCAGTACATGGGCGCAACCCTTCGGGTCGGGCTTTTCGCTGCAATGCCTTGCTCTGGCAGCCTGCCCCCCTGCTCATTGCCAATCGCCGGAGGGGCAGCCAGCGGCATTTCCGCTGCAATCCCTTGCGCTATGGCGATTCGGAATTATGTTAAGGACAGGACGCTGGAATCTAAATGTAGTGCCCCGAAGAATGTGGCTGGATAAATTCGCTGCGTCCCGGGACTTCTTGAATCTCCTTAATATATGGCCAGGAAAAGAATTATGAAACCATCAAACCGGGCATCTTTGAAACCCATGGCAGATGTATACGATAGTTTTTTCAGTCAGATTGAACCGGAATCGGAGCAATACCGGGCAGAGGAAGTTTTAGATCATTCCCGTAATTTGTTCTTTCACCAAACTATACCCACCAGCCAGCGGTTCTTTTCCTGCCACTAAGCTTCTGGGCACTGTATAAATTGAATGGAGTCCAAGGCCGCGGACAGAATGGGCATTCCTCCTGTTTTCTGATATAAATACCCCATGATAATCAAATCAGCGAGCGAATGCCGTTGGGACATCCTTTCCTTGGGAGAGGTGATGATACGGCTGGACCCCGGGGAGGGCCGGGTGCGCAATGCCCGGCGGTTCAATGTATGGGAAGGCGGCGGCGAGTACAATGTCGCGCGGGGACTGCGGCGCTGCTTCGGGCAACGGGCCGCCGTTGTGACGGCAATACCCGAAAACGATTTAGGCCGGCTCCTGGAAGACCTCATCCTTCAGGGGGGTGTTGACACCTCTCATCTGATCAGGCGGCTCTACGACGGCATAGGCCGCAGTTCCAGGCAGGGACTCAATTTCACCGAACGGGGATTCGGAGTTCGCGGGGCAAGGGGGGTGTCCGACAGGGCGCATACCGCGGCCTCGGAAATTTCGCCCGGGGAGGTGGACTGGGAAAACATCTTCGGCAGGGAGGGAGTCCGCTGGTTTCATACCGGCGGCATATTCAGCGCCCTCTCGGAAACGACTGCGGCGGCGGCCATTGAGGCGATGGAATGTGCCCGTAAATACGGCGCCATCATCAGTTATGACCTCAATTACCGACATTCCCTGTGGAAGGCCATCGGGGGTCAGGAGAGGGCCAGAGAGGTCAATTCCAGGATTGCCCCGCTGGTAGACGTCATGATAGGCAATGAGGAGGACTTCACGGCCTGCCTGGGGCTCAAGGTAGAAGGACTGAGCGAGAGTATCACAGGCATAGAGCGCCGGGATTACAAGACCATGATACAGAGCGCCGTTGAAGCCTATCCGAATTTCCAGGCGGTGGCCACAAGCCTGCGGGAAGTATTGAGTGCGACTCGGAATCACTGGGGTGCAATCCTGTGGTACGGCGGCGAGTTCTTCGAAGCCGAACAGCGGGATAATCTCGAGATTTTAGACCGCGTCGGCGGCGGAGACAGCTTTGCATCAGGGCTCATCTATGGGTTTTTGGCCGATAGAGGCGCAGCCATGGCGGTGGAACTCGGCGCAGCCCATGGAGCCCTGGCCATGACCACACCCGGAGACACGACAGCGGCATCACTGGAAGAGGTGGAACAACTGGCGGCGGGCGGCAATGCCAGGGTAATCCGTTAGACTGTTGAATAGTTGTGGCTGATGAAAATGCTAGGGCGGAAATCCTGATTGTCTACGGGAGCACCAAGGGGAGAACCAAACGCATAGCCATCTTGGTTGAAGAGGCACTCAAGAGTATCGGCATCTCTGTGGCAATCAAAAACGCCTACGAGACAAAACCCGCTGAACTCACCCTGTATCCCTATGTGATTCTTGGCAGTTCAACCTATGGTCAGGGAGACCTCCAGCTCGATTTTCGGAAATTTGAACTTGGAGTGGATGAGATGGACCTTACGGGCTGCAAGGCCGCCGTATTCGGTTCCGGGAACAGCCGTTACACCTGCTTTTTCGAGGCCGTTGATATTCTCGGAGCGAAGTTGAACATCCTCGGCGCCCAACTGCTCGTTCCAGGGCTAAGGCAGGACATGCTAACCCAGACATCTGAGAGCGAAGATATCCGGCAGTGGGTCAGGAATATGACGGCGGCGATCATGAACGGCCGGAAAAAGCGGAAGCCGCAGGCCGGCAGTCAATGTCATTGGCCAGGGGATCACGGTGCCATTTGACGACATCCTCAAGGGTTCTCTCTATGGCTCTGGCCTGAAAACCCAATGCTTCTGCGGCCTTGGCCGAGCTGACACGGACACTCATGCTGAGCATCTTCAATGAACCCCTGGTCAGCGGAACCTTCTTGTCAAATATGCCTGCCCAGCCTTCCAGCACCACGGCCATTAGCCGTGCCAGAGTTAAGGGCAGCACCATCCGCGGCGCCTTAACACCGCTGATTTTTTCAAGAACCTGGAACATCTGACATATTTCCACATAGTTCCCGGACACTAGGTAGCTTTCACCCGATCGGCCCTTGTGAGCCGCCGAAATAACGGCGCCGGCGACATCTCTCACGTCAACAAAATCAAATCCACCCGGAATCAAACAGGGAAGCTTTCGATGGAAATATGCGGTTAACATCGTGGTAAACAAACCCCTATTGTAATCCCATGGACCGATTATGCCGGTCGGACAGATGATGACGGTTTCCAATTCACCTTGAAACCCTGCAGCCACCGCCAATCGGCTGGCATCGGCCTTGGTATTTCCATAGTCCAGAATTGCAGTTCCCTCGGCGAAGGCGAAATCCTCTCTGACAGGCCGGCGCAGGGGCGAAAGATCGAAGGACTCAATGCTGCCGACATAGATCAGGCGCCTCACACCGGCCCGCCGACATGCCTCTAAAACCATACGAGTTCCCTCCACATTCACTTTGCGCAGCATGGCAAGATTGCCGCGGCGGATATCAATCAACGCCGCACTGTGAATCACCACATCGGCTTTTTTGAAGGCTTTAGCCAGCGCATCCACATCATCCAGCGGTGCCTCGGCAATCCAGCCGCAGTAGGATTCCAGGATGGACCGGTCGGAACCGGCGCGTATCACAGCGCCGACAGACAAATTCGCTACATGCAATTGGCGTAAAATGGATTGTCCTAAATAACCTGTGGCTCCGGTTAAAGCAAACATGGGCCTATGATAGATGCAAAGGCAGGGTGATGGCAAACTGTGCTCCGCCGCCGATTCTATCCCTGTATTCGATTGTCCCGCCATGACTGCGGATGATTGAGGCTGCCGAGGAAAGCCCCAGCCCCATGCCGCCCTGATTTCTGCCTGAATAACCTCGATGAAATGGCTTAAATATCAACTCCACATCCTGTTTGTCAATCCCTTTCCCATTATCACTGATTACAACGACAGCCGAATTGTCTTCCAATCTCGTACGCAGCGAGATTGTCGAACCCTCGGGGCTGTAGTCCTGTGCGTTTTTCAGGATATTCTCAAAGACTCTGTAAAGCTGCTCAGTATCCATCAGCACTATTGCCGTTTGAGTTCGGGCAATTTCGGCATGAAATATATGCCATCTCATCTCCATGTCTTTCACGAAATCATTTACAATGTTATGCAGAAGAGCATTCAAATTGTTCACTTCATGGAGTTCTCGGTTTTCCAACCTCGTGTCTAACTCCGCAAAATCGATTAACTCGTCGATTCTGTTTTCCAATACTGCCGATTTCCTATGCAAAATATCGATGTATTCTTGCAGCTTGGCCGAATCTGCCGCTAATCCATCTTCAATAGCCTCCAGATATCCTCTTATAGAGGTAAGGGGGGGGTCTTCAGATCATGAGAAATAGCCATGAGATAGCGAGCCTTTTGATCCTGCTCTTCCCGCAATTGTTTTTGCATTGCGCGAAATGCGTCGGCGAGCGGTTTCAATTCATCTTTCTGGTTAGCCTCCTCAATGTCGAACTGGAAGTTGCCTCGTTTAATCTGTTTCGCACACTCTTCAAGCCGATTCACCGAACGCCGCAACTGTATCATTAAACGGGTACTGATATAGATGGAAAAGAACAAACATGCAACAAAATAAAGCACTGCTAACACCCATATCCAGCGATTGAGAATAGATGGTATATCCTCTCGGAGAAGATAGGCCATCAGTCCCCGTTTGTCATCGTATTGATACACTGAAAGACCGATTCGTGTATCCTCCATGAGACTCGCAACGTAATTGGTTATGCCTTAAAGGGCACCTCTAAAAAACCCATTTAGTTCTTGACTCGATCTTTTCCGCCGCTACTGCGTTGTCAAAATACTCACGCAGCTTAAGCTACGCCCTTAGCTTTTGCCTGCCTGTGCGTGTCCTCACGCAGACAGGCCGCCTTGTATCGAGGCTCTTTCGCAAGCCGATTCTTGAAAAATCCTCTGATATTTGGGAATTAGATCGCTTGAACGTAAGCGGGGAAATTCATATAATCTGTTAGATCACATGAAGAAAAGGAGTATTCGCCCCGCGTTCAATGAGTCAAAGCAACACCGGCGACATATTCATAAGGGGTCAGAAAGCCAAGGCGCTTCCTGGGACGTGTGTTTAACCTGTATTCGAGCATAGCCACATCTTCATCGGAGATCAAGGCGTAGCTGGTCTTTTTAGGCCAAACCCGGCGAGTCAGACCGACGGCATTCTCAACACTGCCCTTTTCCCAGGAGCTGTAGGGATTACAGAAATAAGTATTGATCCCCAGCTTATCCCGAAGAGGATGATGACGGCGATTTTCCTGACCGTTATCAAAAGTAATAGATCGGCGCATAGAGGGGGGCAGATCAATCAGCTTCTCAACGGGGGCTGCATTCATTTCCTTAGGAGCACACCGAGGCAGCTTTGCCAGAAGTGTAATTCCCAGAACTCGCTCCTGAAGAACCATGAGAGCTTCTTTGCTCTGTCTGCTGACGGCTGTATCGGCCTCCCAGTGTCCTGCCTCCTGCCGAAGACCGACTTCGTCAGGACGATCTTCGATACCGGTCCGATTGGGTATTAGTGTGCGCCTGCCACGCTTTTGGTGCCGTTTTCGCCGATTTTTCCGTCCACAGACGAGATATTGTGTCAAATCCCGCCTTTTTTTAAAGATATACATGTATATGGTCTCATGGCTGATGCTTTTCCCTGGAAGATCAATCTCAATTCTCCCTGCAATTTTCCGGGGACTCCATCCGAGTTCCAGTTTTTCAATGACATATTCACGTATAACCGGATCGCTGATCCTCTCACGTTTCCTGCTTTGTCGCCTCCGGATCTGTAACCTGCTATTGGCCCAGTATGCCTGATATCGATAGTCTTCGGTGCTGTTGTTTTTGATCTCTCTCGAAATGACCGAAGGGTTTCTATCAAGGCGACGGGCAATAGAGCGGATAGATTCTCCCCGGCGCCTGCCTGTCATAATTTCTTCTCGGTCTTCAGGGGTAAGGACCCTATACAACCTCTTAGACTGTGATGTACATTGCATATAGGCGGTCGCTCCTTGTTGTGCGTTTTGTGGTTATTACACACTGACAATGGATGCCGCCTTTTTCTATCCCCCTCCGGGGGGTACCCCCCGGAGGGGGCCGGGTGTTGCTTCTCGGACTTGAACGCGGGCCTAAAAATAGTGTAGGCATTGAAATATTCCCAAAGTATATATTTACCCTCAAACCATGTAACTGGGCTGGCAAATCCATCAATACGGCTGATGTTTTATCCTGTGAAAATCCACAGCAGAAATGTAAACAGCATGGGATAGACTACAGCTAATGAATTTGTAACTCCGAATGTTTTTAGAGAGAATGGTCTGCCAATAAATGTTTCAATCTTGTCAAGTTTATTATTTATGGCATCTCTATAGCGGGATTTCATTGATTTATTATTCCGCCGAGATATTTCTTCTAATAATTTCTTCAAATACTCCGGTTCAAGTCTTTTTGATACCTGTTTTTTTGCTATTCTCCAAATAGCCCAAACAAAACCTGCTATTGTCAATATACTCGCAATAGTATTTAAGATATCCCAACAAAACCTGCTCTTGTCAATATACCAACAATAGTATCTAAAACACTCACCTTTATGCCTCCAAATTTATGTTATTGGGTCGAGGCTCTTCCAAAAACCGGTTATTTTGAAAGACCCCCATAAATCGAGATTTTCCCTTTCACACCTCGACACCACTAGGATATCGAAGATTCATAGACAACCGTAACCAGCTTCCCCCGAAAGGCCACACCCAAAACGAGGTTTTTCTCGGGATTCCATTTGGCCTTAATCCCGGAGGAATACCGCTCCAATGCCTGGGAGAGTGCCTCCTCTGCCGTCGGAGCAAGCAGAGCATCCTCGGCGGCCTGCTTTAGCTCAAACAAAATGACCTTTTGCGCCCGCTTGCCCCTGCGGGCGCGGCTGATCAGAGTTAGGTCGGCCCTTCCCGTGCCGTACTCGCGGTTACTCTCCACCAAAAAGCCATCGCCCATATAGGCCAGTATCCCCAAAAGCAACCCGTGGTAGAACATCTCGCCGCTCTTCCCGGCCATGTCATGATAGCTGGCCATAACCATAAGTATCCTCGTAAGGCTCTCCTCAATCCTCAAGGGCTCCAGCTCCTTCACGCCGGTAACGAAGTTCAGAAAATCATCATCTCCCCTCAACTCCTCCTCCAGCCAGGTGATGATGATGTCGCTGTAGGCGGTGTAAACTTCTTTGTTGGGTATAGCCAGGCGATAGGTCTGATGGTATTCACCCTGCCGCCTGTCAGAGGCCTTCAAATAACCGCTGTGAAGGAGAAAACTCCAGGCTGCATCCCGGTTTCTTTCGATCCGGGGATAGGCGATGTTGGTGAAAACCCTCTTGCGCACTTCCTCTCCCTTGAGCAACCGCAACACCGTCTCGCGGGAGGATGTTTTGTCCATCTGGAGGGTCTTTTGGACCAGGTGGGTACTGCTGGTGTTTACCCAGTAGGGGCGCAGTCCAGCGGAGGGTTTCTTAAGGTAGTTTACAATACTCCAGGGATTGTAAATGACGGTGTCGTTACCAAAAACATAGCCGTTATACCATTTTCCTATGCTGTCCATCTCCCCCTGCAACCCAAAATGAGATGCCATTTGTCTCACCTCATCCTCGGTGAATCCAAAACAATCCTCCATTTCGGGATCGGTAATGGTTGAGACCGAAGGATTGTTGAAATCGCTGAAGATGCTCTCCTGGGCCACCTTAAGAATGCCGATGACCACCGCCTGTTTGAGGCTGGGATTGTCCTTGAAAGATTGTGCCATAAAACTGCGGATGAAGGCGATCATCTCATCGTAGAACCCGTTGGTGTAGGCGGCGTGCAGGGGGGTGTCGTACTCGTCCAGGAGGATGTAGACCGGTTTGTTGTAGGCACGCACTAACCAGGCGGAAAGGTATTTAATCGATTGCCCACAATCCTGGTCTGTGCCTTTTCGTTGCAGTATTTTGATAAAGTACTTTTGATCTACCTCATCCAATAACCCGCTACTTTGAATGTATTGATGCCTGCGAAACTCGTTGGAAAGCATGTTCTTGATGAGAACCATGCAGTTTTCATGTGTCGTTTCCTTGGCATCCTTAAAACTGATATGTATCACCGGATACTGCCCCATATACTTGCCGCATTGGGGATGGCTCGATATGGACATGCCCTCAAACAGAGGGGCATTGGGCAATTCATCGCCGTTTCCGCCGTTATCGCCGGGCAGAGGAGCCTCGAAGAAGTAGCGGATCATGCTCAGGTTCAGGGTTTTCCCGAAACGCCGGGGCCGGGTAATGAGGTGTACTTCACTTGGATTATCGATAAGGTGTGCGATAAGATGGGTTTTATCGACAAAGTAGCAATCATTATCTAAGAATTTTTTGAAATCGGATATCCCCTGCACCAGTTTCTTTTTCACAGTGTTGTAGAACTTACCATGGTTTGGGGGGATTGTCTATGACAGGTTCAAAGTCATAGACAACCTTTAGGGCACCTCTACCCTCCCCCCATTTAGTTCTTGACTCAATCTTTTCCGCCTGTCTGCGTGTTCTGCACGCAGACAGGCCGTCTTGTATCGAGGCTCTTTCGCAAGCCGATTCTTGAAAAATCCTCTGATATTTGGGAAATTAGATCCCTTGAACACAAACGGAAAAATTTATATAATCTGTTCGATCACATAAAGAAAAGGAGTATTCCCATGGCTCTAAAGAATTTAGGCAGGGGGCGGCCATTTTTTACCCTCATCGCGTTGATTTTACTGATTTCTGGAGGGCCCCTCTTCGGCCAGAGTAGCCGCAGCCGTGTCGCACTGGTAATCGGAAACGGTGCGTACACCCAGGTCCCGGCCCTGCGCAACCCGGTGAACGATGCGCAGGACATAGCGGCGACCCTGGAGAATTTGGGCTACACCGTGAACCGGGCCCTCGATGCCTCCAGGGGCGAAATGCAGCGGGCGGTGGATGACTTTCAGGCGGCGGCCTCCCGGCGGAATGTGGAGGTGGCCCTGTTCTACTACGCAGGACATGGGGTGGAGCACGAAGGCGTGAACTACATGATCCCCGTCGGCGCCGACATCGGCGACGAATACGAACTTATCGACCAGGGCCTAAGCGTGGAACGGATTACCGCGGCCATGGAACGAAGCCAGGCGGCCTTCAACATGGTGGTGATGGATGCCTGCCGGGACAACCCCTTCTTCACCAGCGGCCGCAGCTCCTCCGGCCGGGGACTGGCAGCCATGAGCGGCCGCGGCAAGGGAAGCATGATCGTCTTTGCCACCAGCCCCGGCGATGTAGCCGCCGACGGCCAGGGCCGCAACAGCCCCTTCACCACCGCCTTTATCGAGCATGCCGCTACGCCGGGTTTGGAGGTCAGCGCCCTGATGCGCCAGGTTAACGGCACCGTGCGTGAATTAACCGGCGGCAAACAGACCCCCTGGTTCAACGCCTCCTACACCGGCGAGGTCTATCTTGGCGCCCTGGAGGATTTAGCAGGGGCCACTAATCGGATAGGCGCCGTCAACAGTGAAATAGCGGCACTGGAGGATGAAATTGCCCAAAGGGAAAAAGCCATCGCCGCCGCCCGCAGTCAGGCGGAGAAGAGACGCCTCGAGGCCGAGCAGCAGCGGGCCCGGGCCGAAGAGGCCGCCCGGCGCATGCAGTCCAAACAGTTGCAGGAAATAGCCCTCCGGGCTCGGGAGACATTGGACCAGCAGGAGGCCGATCAGGCCCTGCGGAAGCAGTTGGAACAGCAGTTGGCCGGCCAGCGGGCCGCCCTGACCAAGCAGGCGCAGGAACGCCGGGCCCGGCTGGAGGAACTCAAGGCCCAGGGCGGCGCCGCAGAGGGCGCCTGGGACCAGCTCATCGGCATCACAAACCTGAAAACGGCCCTTGTCGATGTCAATGCCCGCTTTGACGAAGCCCTAAGCCGCATGGAAGGCGAGGTAACGGCCCTCTACGACCAGCAGGTGGATGCCATTCGGGAAAACAACCCCAAGGAGCCCTTTGAGTCCCAGGAGGAATACGAGGAATACATCGCCGAACTCAGCGCCGAGGTGCGAAGCAGGCAGAAGATCGAACTGGAACAGCGCCGGGGGGAACTGAACAAAACCCGCAGCGCTGAAACCGCTGGATTAAGCGAACAGCTCGCCCAGGCCAGGGCCGAACTGAGTTCCAGCCGCTTCGTCCTGGGGGCCGGCTCCACCGCCGTCAAGGTGGCCGCCTTCAACATCGGCGACAAGAGTTTCCCCATGGAAGTCAGCGCAAGAGACGGGGAAGCCATCGCCTTCAGCATACCCGTGTCCTACAGCCTCAAAGGCGGGGGCCGCAGCGCCCTGAGAGAGGAATATTACCGGGTGTACAGCGCCGATCAGTCCGGCGGCCTGGCGGGGGAACTGAGCTACAGGGCCTTCGAACTCTACCCCGACATCTGGGCCCTCCAGCCGGAGGACACAAAGGTGGTCAACCTGCTGGAGGACGACGCCGTTCTCACCCGATCCGGCGGCGCCGGGGGCGCCCTGCTGGTAAGCGTATCGGAGGGGGCGCCCCGAAAACTCACCGCGGCCCTCCTCATAGAATCGGGCACCGGCGGGGAGGCCCGGCTGAAAATCGACGGCAAGGACGCAGGGAGCACCCCCCATCTGTACCTGGCAGCCGGTGAAACAGACCTGGGGACGCTCAGGGCCGAATTTCAATGGCCCGGCGGCGACAGCCGCACCTACGCCCTATCCCTCCAGGCCGGAGTCAACGCCGTCGCATCGGCCACCCCGGAGAGCCTGGAACACCTCGGCCTGGCGGTCTTCAGCGGCCTGCCCGCCGAAACAGAGGTGAACCTGGATGGAACAACCCGGCAGGCCCAGGACGGCCTGGCGCTGTTCACCCTGTCCGAAGGCCGTTACGATTACCGCCTGGACGGCCCATGGCTCTTCGAAAGCGGCAGCGGCAGGGTGGAAATAGCCGGCCTTGAAAACCCCCTGGCGGCGGTGAACCTGGCCGATACGGGAGCCCGGACCGCCGCCGAAATAAGCCTGCCCCTGGCCGCAATCGCCGAAACACTGCCTGCCAAAGTGAGCTTAGACGTCCGCCTCTACCAGAACGACGGACAGGAGGTTCCCATGAGCCTAAAGGGCAGCGCCGAGACCCTGCTGATCCATGCCCCCGCAGGCCGGTACCAACTGGCCCTAAGCCGCAGCGACGATCCCTACAACGCCCGCATAAGCCCGATCCATGCCCCTGGTCAACAAAGAACCGAACACCGCGTAGAAGAACTGCCCCTCTCGGCCCACACCCAGTGGGAACGGGCCCAGGCCGCCCTCGACAGGGTGGAAAAAAAGATGAAAAATCGGAAGCCCCGCAACACCCTGGGTGCCACCCTTCTGGGTATTGGGGCCGCAGGCTTAGGAACCGCCATCCTCAGTTCCCTCATGGGTCAGGAGGCGCTGAACACCTACAACGATGGTGTAACCCCCTCGGACTTCAGCGATGCCCGAGCCGCAATAGACACCTGGAACGGAGCCTTCATCGCCGGAGCCGTCGCCGGCGGCCTGGGCATTGTCGCCGGGACAGTCCTGTCACTCGGCCCCTCCAAGGCCAAACTGGAACATCAACGAAACGATCTACAGGGGAAAATTGAACTTTACGGCGGCGAATACCAGGCCCTGCTGTCGGAACAGCCGCTCTATGGGCGGGTGAAATAGAAGGAAGACGAATCATGTTAAACGGAAAACTCAACGGGAAATTATCTTCGATTATTTGGGCGTTCCCCCGCCTTCGGCGGGGTCGGGCTGCTCCAGGCTCCGCTATCGCTTCGGCCTCGCCTGGCGGCGAGTCTGCCCCCGCTGCCGCGGGGGCACCTTCCGCATCCCTAACGCGCTCTCGCAGGGCGGAAAAAACCGCCAGGCCCGCCCTTGCCCTCATCGCCGCGCTGCTGCTGTCAGGCTGTCCGGGGGATCTCTTGAAGCAGATGGACAACCCCCGGGATCCGCAAGCCCCGAGCTATCAGGGCTTTTCTACGGTTAAGGCTGTGGATGACTTAGAGGCGCATACCCCGGATGGTGCGAAGCTGATGTTTCAGACCTTTACCGTCAGCGAAGTGCTGGATGCCGATGCCTATCAATTACAGATATCTACCGAAAGCGGCTTTTCCGTACCCCTCTACGACAATGACAGCCTGGATAGTAATGTGATGAAGGGCTGGGCATCTTTAACCGAGGAAACAAGTTACTACTGGCGGGGCCGGGCAAAAAAGGACGGCCGGTGGGGCCCCTGGACTGGGGCAAGGGCGTTTGTGTTTTCAGCTATGAGTGGGTTGAGCCCCGCTAGCGGGAGCTCAACCACGGACACCACGCCTACCTTGAGCTGGGATGCGGTGCCTGGTGCGGCGGGTTACGAGGTACAGATAGCCGACAGCGAAGCGAGGGTGGCCAGTGCTACGGCTGTGGAAGTTAGCGAAACCAGTTACACGCCTACAACGGCATTGGTGAACAAACAGACCCACTACTGGCGTGTGCGGGCGAAGAATGGGGACGGGCAGTATGGGGCCTGGAGTGCGGTACTGACTCTGGCGGTAAATATTGGTGCAGTAACCGGCCTGAGCCCCTCCAGCACCGCCGACACCACTCCGGCCTTGAGCTGGAATGCGGTGCCTGGAGCGGCCGGTTACGAAGTGCAGATAGCCGCCAGCGAAGCGGGGCTGGCTAATGCTCAGGCGGTGGAAGTGAGCGGAACCAGTTACACGCCTGCAACGGCGTTGACGAACAATCAGCCCCACTACTGGCGAGTGCGGGCGAAGGATGGGGACGAGCAGTACGGGACCTGGAGTGCGGTTGCGGCCATTGCGATAGGGTATTTTGTTGGTGGTTTCGGCCCCGCCGAAGGAATTGTGTTCTACGACAAGGGGAGCTACTCCGACGGCTGGCGTTATCTGGAGGCGGCGAAAAGCGATCAGGCCACTCGGGTTGAATGGGGCGTCCGGGGAACATCTGTGGGAGGAACATCCACTGGCATAGGGAGTGGCAAGGCCAACACGGAGAAGATAGTCAATAAACTCGGTTCAGGGAACTATGCGGTCCGAATCTGTTATGATTTAGTGCTGGGCGGCTATGATGACTGGTTTTTACCGTCCAGGGATGAACTGTATGAGTTATATAAACAGAAAGATACCGTTGGCAGCTTTGCTTCTGACATCTACTGGTCCTCGTCGGAGTACGGTTCCAACTACGCGTGGGGCCAGGGCTTCTACAGTGGCGGCCAGTACGGCGACGACAAGAGCCTCGATGTACATGTTCGTGCGGTGAGGGCTTTTTAACTATTTATCAATTTAACAATTGCTTTAGCGGCAGCGCAGGCTGCCGCTAAAGCGCGAAAATTTTTTTGAAATATGGCGTTATATTATCGTTTGCCAGTGTATCAGGACACCTACAAATTAGTGCTCAAACTATTTGAGGTAACCAGGGACTTTCCCCGGGAATACAAGTATACTCTGGGTCAGGATATAAAACGTGATGGAATAGAGTTGGTGCGGAGCATTTATCGGGCCAACAAGGCCCATGACAAGAATGAGCCTCTGGAGGAATTTCTGGATAATTTTGAGATACTAAAATTGGAGGTGAGATTGTGTGTGGATTTGAGGATACTGTCGGTGAAGAAACAGGCTGCGCTGTCTTTATTGATGGAGGGTATAGGAAAACAAGTTACCGGGGCTTAAGTCAGAACTCGTCTTTGGCCCGCATACGGCGTTGAAAAACCCGCTTAAAATGCTCATGTATACGCATACACTGCGCTTTTAAGCGAATTTTCCGCCTTGTCTGCGAACCAAATCCTTCGTCCTGACTTAAGCCCCGGAGGCTGGCGCAATGCCAGCCGGTAACTCTGCCGGAATCCATGGGGCAATGGCTTCATGGAGCGGGCAAGGCTTAGGTAAAAAGCGGCAAAGAGACCGCCGTCTTTTTTGGCGGCGGTATAGGCGCATAACAGGAGCGGGCGTTCCTGCTTATCATGACATCTTTGCTATAACCGTTGGCAGCTTTGCATCTAACAACTACTGGTCCTCGTCGGAGAACAGTTCCAACAACGCGTGGAAACAGAACTTCAACAATGGCAACCAGAACGACAACAACAAGAACAACGATAAACATGTTCGTGCGGTGAGGGTTTTTGCCTTAAGTCAGCGGGAGGAGGATGAACTTTTATTCTCCTTCCGCTTTTTAATGGAGTTTTATATGGATTATGTTCAAGGGGAACTCTTTCCTCCTCCGTCTATATCCTTGGAAGAAGTATTTGAAGCCTATTATAGTTGCCGGAAAACAAAAGGCAACCTCTAAAAAACCGTTTTTGGAATTTGGCGCAGAGATTTTTTCTTGATGCAAGGCGGCAAAAGCGGAGCTAGCTTAAGCTGCGTGAGCATTTTGACAACGTAGCAGCGAGGAAAAAGATCAAGCCAAAAACGAAATAAGGTTTTTTAGAGGTGCCCAAAAGAAATACCGCTAATGCGGCAAAATTTGAAGTGGATTACGAAGCCAGTCTATTCAGGCTATGGAGCGAAATCAACAACAGAACCTATAGGCCGGGAAAATCCCTGGCCTTCATTGTCGATAAGCCGGTGAAGAGGGAAATCTTCGCCGCCAATTTTCGCGACCGAATCGTCCATCATTTTATCGTCAACAAAATCAATCATCTTTTTGAGCGGGAATTCATATATGACAGTTACGTTGTTCGACAGATTACAGAGTTTTTTGCGGGAAAAATATCATGAACCGGACGGGGAATTGATTATAGACTTGTGTCGGAAGATCGTCTTCAGCGATCCGGCCCGCCATTGCTCTATTCGCGGTCGAAGGCACGATTGGCAAGGATTACCCAGGGATAAGAGCTTGTTTTGGTCTAAAAAAGGCTGCGGACTTCCCATTGGCAACTTGACAAGTCAGGTGTTTGCGAACTTTTATCTCAACCCCCTGGATCACTTTATCAAGCAGACCCTTGGGTTTCGATCCTACGGGCGTTACGTGGATGATTTCATCATTATCCATCCAGACCGGGACAGGTTGCGGGAAGCGATAAGCGACATCAGGGATTATCTATTGGAAGATTTGAAACTCATGTTGCATCCGGCAAAGAAATATCTGGAACCCGCCTATCGCGGTGTTCAATTTACTGGAACAATCATCAAGCAAAACCATATTTTAATAACGAAGCGAATCAAAGGGAATTTCCATTCAGCCCTGGAGCGGTTCAATCATATCGCCGAAGAAAGAAAGCCGAACAGGAAGGACCGCGAACGATTTCAATCCTTCATGAACAGCTATTTGGGCATTTTGAGACATTATTCCACAGCAAAATTGACTTGCGTGCTTATGGGGCGAGTTTCCCCCTTATGGTGGCGTCTTTTTAGTCTGGGATACATAAATAGAAGAGCATTGAAGTTTTCCAGGAAGGGTGCCGCCAGTAAGGTGAAATGAGGCGACGAGGTATTACATCTGTTTTTAGTGAACGGAACGGCTTAATTCCGACCTATACGATAAACGACACAGGCGTAAGCTGGAACTAGTACTCTGTAACGCTTAAATTTACGGGGATGACACTGACCGCGTTAGGGATGGTAGGGGCGCGTACCCGCGTTCAAGTCCGACCCCGCCGCCAGGCAGGGGAACGCCCAAAATAAGGCGATACAATGTACTAGAGAGCCAATGGCTGCCGCTTGCCGATGGAGGCGGACTGCCGCCGAAATAATCCTGTCCCAGGCCGCAATCGCCGAAACACTGCCAAACAAGGTAAGCATAGACACCCGTCTCTACCAAAACGATGGAGAGGAAGCCCCCATGCGCCTGGACAGCCGGGCCGATGCCCTGCTAAACCGAACTCCGGCGGGCCGGTACCAACTGGGCCTAAGCCGCAGCGACGATCCCTACAACGCCTGTATAAGCCCGATCCATGCCGCAGGGCAACAGAGAACCGAACACCGCAGAAGAACTGCCCCTCTCGGTCCGCACGCAATGGGAACAGGCCCAGGCCGCCCTTGACGGGGTGGAAAGACAGATGAGGAACCGCAAACCCCGCAGTATCCTGGAGACCGCCTTCAACCCCCGTCCGTGTGCTCCGTGTGCTCCGTGTGCTCCGTGTGCTCCGTGTGGTTCGTGTGGTTCGTGGTTAAAAGAATCATAACCCAAGTTCACCACTAAAAAACGTAATTCCTTATAATAAATGGAGTTACTATTTTTTATTTACACTACGGATTTGGTGAGTCGTCATCCGACGGTTCAACGCCTTTCCCGACAACCCAAGCATCGCATAAATCTTCTGATGTTCTAGTTCCTGTCGGGAGTCGAGTCTCACTTCATTATTCATCAGCACTCCCTCTTCAGTCTTGGAAATGTACTCTATGGTTATCCTCTGGCGGGTAGAAAGAACTTCTTTTATGGTCTTCCAACTCCGTGTATCTCCCCCTTTTCGTAATTTACATTCAGTCGCATGCATCAGGTGATACGCAAGGACTGATATAAACATATGCGACTGCACTCTCTCCTCCAGTTGATGAAAGTTAGGCCGAAAGCCAAGATGAGACTTCATGTCTCTAAATGAGTTTTCAATACGGCCAAGCATTATATAGAGCTCCCAAATATTTTTGTCATCCAAATCTTTTCGATTGGTTCTAAGGGTATAAGTTCCTTCACTGTTTCCTGTCTGAGTTTTCTTCTCCCATTTAATGTCAATCGCATTCAACTTTCCTGTCCGCTTGGCAGGCTCCCCAGGAATAACTGATATTTCATAAAGTTTTGCAGCCTTTGGATATTTTTCCTTAAGCCTGCCAATGCTCTGAAGAACCGAAGAATACAGTTTCATGCGGTTTTTCTTGTTTAATCCGTCACGAAGATATTGAAGTCTTTCAAGGAGGTCTTTAACCCAAGTTCACCACTAAAAAACGTAATTCCTTATAATAAATGGAGTTACTATTTTTTATTTACACTACGGATTTGGTGAGTCGTCATCCGACGGTTCAACGCCTTTCCCGACAACCCAAGCATCGCATAAATCTTCTGATGTTCTAGTTCCTGTCGGGAGTCGAGTCTCACTTCATTATTCATCAGCACTCCCTCTTCAGTCTTGGAAATGTACTCTATGGTTATCCTCTGGTGGGTAGAAAGAACTTCTTTTATGGTCTTCCAACTCCGTGTATCTCCCCCTTTTCGTAATTTACATTCAGTCGCATGCATCAGGTGATACGCAAGGACTGATATAAACATATGCGACTGCACTCTCTCCTCCAGTTGATGAAAGTTAGGCCGAAAGCCAAGATGAGACTTCATGTCTCTAAATGAGTTTTCAATACGGCCAAGCATTATATAGAGCTCCCAAATATTTTTGTCATCCAAATCTTTTCGATTGGTTCTAAGGGTATAAGTTCCTTCACTGTTTCCTGTCTGAGTTTTCTTCTCCCATTTAATGTCAATCGCATTCAACTTTCCTGTCCGCTTGGCAGGCTCCCCAGGAATAACTGATATTTCATAAAGTTTTGCAGCCTTTGGATATTTTTCCTTAAGCCTGCCAATGCTCTGAAGAACCGAAGAATACAGTTTCATGCGGTTTTTCTTGTTTAATCCGTCACGAAGATATTGAAGTCTTTCAAGGAGGACGGTTTCGGTACGCATAGCCATGGCCTCTTCTTTAAGACGTTTGTGCTCGCTCTTTACCAGAACCCAATGCTCATCCGAGATTGTTTTTCCGAATACTTCAATCTTGGCACCTGTTTTCTTGTCCTCCATGACCAGATTCATCTCTTGCGATGGCTCAAGCTCCAAAGGACTTTTCCCTCTGTGAACCACAAGGTAGGTACATTTTCGCTTTTTAAGCCATTCGATATTCTCTTTTGTGGCAATCCCGGCATCCATTACGACAGTTGCCCCGACTTTTAGGCCCGCGTTGGCTTCCAAATCTAAAATCGTGGCCTGAAAAGTCTTGGATTCGCACTGGTTCCCCGGATGGAACTTGCTATACTTGGGAAATCCATCCGCATCGACAACTAACCCCAGGGTAGCCAATTTGCAGTCACTGCGCTTTTCTTTCGAGCGACCATAAGATGCCTTTGGGTTCTTTTTGCACTGACCCTCAAAGTAGGTGTTCGTTAAATCGTAAAGTACAATGCTTTCGTCGAGGGAGAATAAATCTTGTTCTTTACAAGCCAAATGCTTCTCCAGCTCGTCCTTACAGCGGTAGAGAACATCGGCAGCCCTGTAGTACGCATTCAGGGAGGACGAATGGGGTAAGCCGCACAGCTCAAAAAGAGCAGAATGTTTTTCCGCCCACTGCCTGGTAAATCGCTCGCTGGCTGGTTTGATCATTCTACCGACGATTAGAGCTTCAAGTAAGGGGATCGTTCCCTTAGGCACACCGCATTTCCTTAGAACTCTGTCCATTTCCAACTCTTTCCATTGCTGATGACAGACGTACTCAGGGCCTAGGCTTCTGACTTTCTTTGTTTCAAGGCTGTTAACATCGACCGCTACAAAATTGGCTTGCGCTTGAGCTTTTAGTTGTGCGTCTTTTGCCCGCTTGGTGAAAATGCGGTCTGATACCTGCTGTGCGATTTTCTCAATGTCTTCATCCAAGTCGAATAATTCTCTGTTTCCTGAAAGAATATTTTCAATTCTTCTTGCCAGAGCTTTGTATTGAGAAGAATCAATATCCAGTTTCCCAAGGTTGAGAATAATCCGCTGTCGGGGGCCTTTATCAGTGCGGATATTTTCTACAAGATTGAGGTAGGTGTACTGTTTTTTCGTTTTACCGTTGGCAACTTTTATTGATCTTATATACATACCACTAAGATACACCACAGCCACAAAAGAGGCAAGCGAAAAATAAAGTGTTAGGCACTACATTTTGATTTGAGGTGATTTGAGGTCCCCAAAAAGCGGAATCCCTAAATATTCTATGGTATTTATGAGGTTTTGGGAAATATTTAAGCCTTTTTTTGAAGTAATTCGTTTTCTTGGTCGTTAAAAAAATATTTAGCAGGTGTATTTTGGTGAACTTGGGATAAGGCACACGAGTAACACGAAAATTCAAAGCTTCTCGATTTCTTCCTTACTCAATCCCGTCGAGCCACAGATGAGTTCCATATCGGCTCCGGCAGCCTTCATGCCTTTTGCTACTTGTTTGACACCTAGAGCGTACCGTCCGTGCCGTCCGTGCCGTCCGTGTGCTCCGTGTGCTCCGTGTGCTCCGTGTGCTCCGTGTGGTTCGTGGTTAAAAGAATCATAAGGCACACGAGTAACACGAAAATTCAGAGCTTCTCAATTTCCTACTTACTCAATCCCGTCGATTTACTGATGATTTCCATGCCGCCTCCAACAACCTTCATGCCTTTTGCTACTTGTTTGACACCTAGAGCGTACCGTCCGTGCCGTCCGTGTGCTCCGTGTGCTCCGTGTGCTCCGTGTGCTCCGTGTGCTCCGTGTGGTTCGTGTGCTCCGTGTGCTCCGTGTGGTTCGTGTGGTTCGTGTGCTCCGTGTGCTCCGTGTGCTCCGTGTGCTCCGTGTGCTCCGTGTGGTTCGTGTGCTCCGTGTGCTCCGTGTGCTCCGTGTGGTTCGTGTGGTTCGTGTGCTCCGTGTGGTTCGTGGTTAAAAATCATACGGTCCACGAGTAACACGAAAATTCAAAGCTTCTCGATTTCTTCCTTACTCAATCCCGTCGAGCCACAGATGAGTTCCATATCGGCTCCGGCAGCCTTCATGCCTTTTGCTACTTGTTTGCACCTAGAGCGTACCGTCCGTGCCGTCCGTGTGCTCCGTGTGCTCCGTGTGGTCCGTGTGCTCCGTGTGCTCCGTGTGGTTCGTGGTTAAAAGAATCATAAGGCACACGAGTAACACGAAAATTCAGAGTTTCTCGATTTCTTCCTTACTCAATCCGGTCGATTTACTGATGATTTCCATGCCGCCTCCAACAACCTTCATGCCTTTTGCTACTTGTTTGCACCTAGCACACTTCGTGCCGTCCGTGCCGTCCGTGTGCTCCGTGTGCTCCGTGTGCTCCGTGTGCTCCGTGTGGTTCGTGTGCTCCGTGTGGTTCGTGTGGTTCGTGTGGTTCGTGTGGTTCGTGTGGTTCGTGTGCTCCGTGTGCTCCGTGTGGTTCGTGTGCTCCGTGTGGTTCGTGTGGTTCGTGTGCTCCGTGCCGTCCGTGTGCTCCGTGTGGTTCGTGTGCTCCGTGTGGTTTGTGTGGTTCGTGTGGTTCGTGTGCTCCGTGTGGTTCGTGTGCTCCGTGTGGTTCGTGTGCTCCGTGTGCTCCGTGTGGTTCGTGTGCTCCGTGTGGTTCGTGTGCTCCGTGTGCTCCGTGTGCTCCGTGTGGTTCGTGTGGTTCGTGGTTAAAAGAATCATAAGGCACACGAGTAACACGAAAATTCAAAGTTTCTCGATTTCTTCCTTACTCAATCCGGTCGATTTACTGATGATTTCCATGCCGCCTCCAACAACCTTCATGCCTTTTGCTACTTGTTTGCACCTAGAGCGTACCGTCCGTGCCGTCCGTGTGCTCCGTGTGCTCCGTGTGCTCCGTGTGCTCCGTGTGCTCCGTGTGATTCGTGTGGTTCGTGTGGTTCGTGTGGTTCGTGTGGTTCGTGGTTAAAAGAATCATACGGTCCACGAGTAACACGAAAATTCAAAGCTTCTCGATTTCTTCCTTACTCAATCCGGTCGATTTACTGATGATTTCCATGCCGCCTCCAACAACCTTCATGCCTTTTGCTACTTGTTTGCACCTAGAGCGTACCGTCCGTGCCGTCCGTGTGCTCCGTGTGCTCCGTGTGGTTCGTGTGGTTCGTGGTTAAAAGAATCATAAGGCACACGAGTAACACGAAAATTCAAAGTTTCTCGATTTCTTCCTTACTCAATCCCGTCGATTTACTGATGATTTCCATGCCGCCTCCAACAACCTTCATGCCTTTTGCTACTTGTTTGCACCTAGCACACTTCGTGCCGTCCGTGCCGTCCGTGTGCTCCGTGTGCTCCGTGTGCTCCGTGTGGTTCGTGTGCTCCGTGTGCTCCGTGTGGTTCGTGTGGTTCGTGGTTAAAAGAATCATAAGGCACACGAGTAACACGAAAATTCAAAGTTTCTCGATTTCTTCCTTACTCAATCCCGTCGAGCCACAGATGAGTTCCATATCGGCTCCGGCAGCCTTTAATTTTTTGGCGGTTTGAATTATGCCTTCTTCAATGCCGACTTCCTTGCCTTTCTCAATGCCGACTTCCTTGCCTTTCTCAATGCCGACTTCCTTGCCTTTCTCAATGGCTTCGTCCCTGATTGTCGCCTGATCATGCAGCCATCTCTGTCTGCCTTCATAGGCCTCCATCAATTCGGCATTGCATAAGGGCACCTCTAAAAAACCCATTTAGTTCTTGACTCGATCTTTTCCGTTGCTACTGCGTTGTCAAAATGCTCACGTAGCTTAAGCTACGCTTGAGCTTTTGCCGCCTTGTATCGACAAAAATTTCTTCGTCATTTTCCTAAAGTGGGTTCTTAGAGGTGCCCCATATTTTGATCCTGTCATTATTCTGCGGATAATGTCAAACCTTCTGCGGCAGTGACCGAATTCATCCGCCGCCAATCCCTTGCTGCCGGCATCCGAAAAAAGAAGTTCCTTATAGATACTTCAATAAGGCCGCCATTATCGCCGTGTAAGTGAGCACTATGCCGACAAACCACAATATGGTTTGTCGGGACGACTTGACAATTTCCTTGCGCACCACCTCAATTTCCTTCTGCAGCTCCAGCTTGGCCAATTCCACATCGTGCCTGGTGGCGTGGCTGCCTTGAGATTCCTGAAGTGTTTTCTGATGCATCTGAAGGGTTTTCACCTCTTCCTTGGTGGCATAATGTCGGTCTATGTCCTGCCGGCTTACTTGGACGCGGTATTGCCCATAGTTCACAATGGCTTCCGCTGCCCTCTCTTCTATTCCCGCCTGGACCAGGGCCTTAACGGCCTGATGGGTGTCATTAAACGCGCTTGCGCCCATTCCGGCTGTACTCAATGCGTTTTCCATGTTTTGATCCTGCCATTATTCTGCGGATAATGTCAAACCTTCTGCGGCAGTGACCGAATTCATCCGCCGCCAATCCCTTGCTGCCGGCATCCGAAAAAAGAAGTTCCTTATAGATACTTCAATAAGGCCGCCATTATCGCCGTGTAAGTGAGCACTATGCCGACAAACCACAATATGGTTTGTCGGGACGACTTGACAATTTCCTTGCGCACCACCTCAATTTCCTTCTGCAGCTCCAGCTTGGCCAATTCCACATCGTGCCTGGTGGCGTGGCTGCCTTGAGATTCCTGAAGTGTTTTCTGATGCATCTGAAGGGTTTTCACCTCTTCCTTGGTGGCATAATGTCGGTCTATGTCCTGCCGGCTTACTTGGACGCGGTATTGCCCATAGTTCACAATGGCTTCCGCTGCCCTCTCTTCTATTCCCGCCTGGACCAGGGCCTTAACGGCCTGATGGGTGTCATTAAACGCGCTTGCGCCCATTCCGGCTGTACTCAATGCGTTTTCCATGTTTTGATCCTGCCATTATTCTGCGGATAATGTCAAACCTTCTGCGGCAGTGCCCGAATTCATCCGCCGCCAATCCCTTGCTGCCGGCATCCGAAAAAAGAAGTTCCTTATAGATACTTCAATAAAGCCGCCATTATCGCCGTGTAAGTGAGCACTATGCCGACAAACCACAATATGGTTTGTCGGGACGACTTGACAATTTCCTTGCGCACCACCTCAATTTCCTTCTGCAAGGTTAGCCTGTTTGCTTCCATTTCCTTGCGCACCACCTCAATTTCCTTCTGCAGCTCCAGCTTGGCCAATTCCACATCGTGCCTGGTGGCGTGGCTGCCTTGAGATTCCTGAAGTGTTTTCTGGCATCTGAAGGGTTTTCACCTCTTCCTTGGTGGCATAATGTCGGTCTATGTCCTGCCGGCTTACTTGGACGCGGTATTGCCCATAGTTCACAATGGCTTCCGCTGCCCTCTCTTCTATTCCCGCCTGGACCAGGGCCTTAACGGCCTGATGGGTGTCATTAAACGCGCTTGCGCCCATTCCGGCTGTACTCAATGCGTTTTCCATGTTTTGATCCTGCCATTATTCTGCGGATAATGTCAAACCTTCTGCGGCAGTGCCCGAATTCATCCGCCGCCAATCCCTTGCTGCCGGCATCCTAAAAAAGAAGTTCCTTATAGATACTTCAATAAGGCCGCCATTATCGCCGTGTAAGTGAGCACTATGCCGACAAACCACAATATGGTTTGTCGGGACGACTTGACAATTTCCTTGCGAACCACCTCGATTTCCTTGCGCACCACCTCAATTTCTTTCTGCAAGGTTAGCCTGTTTGCTTCCATTTCCTTGCGCACCACCTCAATTTCCTTCTGCAGCTCCAGCTTGGCCAATTCCACATCGTGCCTGGTGGCGTGGCTGCCTTGAGATTCCTGCCTCTTCTGATGCATCTGAAGGGTTTTCACCTCTTCCTTGGTGGCATAATGTCGGTCTATGTCCTGCCGGCTTACTTGGACGCGGTATTGCCCATAGTTCACAATGGCTTCCGCTGCCCTCTCTTCTATTCCCGCCTGGACCAGGGCCTTAACGGCCTGATGGGTGTCATTAAACGCGCTTGCGCCCATTCCGGCTGTACTCAATGCGTTTTCCATGTTTTGATCCTGCCATTATTCTGCGGATAATGTCAAACCTTCTGCGGCAGTGCCCGAATTCATCCGCCGCCAATCCCTTGCTGCCGGCATCCGAAAAAAGAAGTTCCTTATAGATACTTCAATAAAGCCGCCATTATCGCCGTGTAAGTGAGCACTATGCCGACAAACCACAATATGGTTTGTCGGGACGACTTGACGATTTCCTTGCGAACCACCTCGATTTCCTTGCGCACCACCTCAATTTCCTTCTGCAGCTCCAGCTTGGCCAATTCCACATCGTGCCTGGTGGCGTGGCTGCCTTGAGATTCCTGAAGTGTCTTCTGATGCATCTGAAGGGTTTTCACCTCTTCCTTGGTGGCATAATGTCGGTCTATGTCCTGTCGGCTTACTTGGACGCGGTATTGCCCATAGTTCACAATGGCTTCCGCTGCCCTCTCTTCTATTCCCGCCTGGACCAGGGCCTTAACGGCCTGATGGGTGTCATTAAACGCGCTTGCGCCCATTCCGGCTGTACTCAATGCGTTTTCCATGTTTTGATCCTGCCATTATTCTGCGGATAATGTCAAACCTTCTGCGGCAGTGCCCGAATTCATCCGCCGCCAATCCCTTGCTGCCGGCATCCGAAAAAAAAAAGCTCCTTATAGATACTTCAATAAGGCCGCCATTATCGCCGTGTAAGTGAGCACTATGCCGGGGTTGTGTCAGAAACGCATCAACAACCGAAAAAGCAGTGATTCAATTGAATAATTCTCGAAATCCTTTCGATTTTCAGCAACGGTCCGACAAATCGCCCACTGGCAGATATCCGGCCAATACAAGCCATAAATAAGGCAACACTTGAATACAGACTGAAACCAAGACTGCTCACAATCCTGAACGTCTCCGTCACTCCCATTTTGCGCAGGTTATACGCCATCATATACAGATAAGTCTCAGCCTGCACTTTTTCCAATTCCCGAAGGTTGAAATGTGCGAATTTCCGGTTGTGTTTCATGTCTCCAAAAACACTTTCAACCTCATTAGCTCGGCGAGAATATAATCTCCGGCCTGTATTTGTCTACAAACGTTTGAGCCTTGCATTTCTCCATAAGTTCGATAAATACCTTGCCGTCATTGGCGCTCTGATGAACCGATACGCCGGTCTCAAAGCCGTTCTCAGTGCCAATTTGAAGATTATAGGCCGAAAGAGTTTCGTCATTCTTCATCCTCATAAAAGTCGCATCCTGGACTGTTTTACTGTACGAGATGCGCTCTCCCAATGTTTCTTCCTGGCTTTCGTATTCTGCAATTTTAGACGATTATTTTTTAGTTTTTTGGGCAGACTTTTCTTTTTTCTTTGGATTGACCTTGAATCTGCATCCTCATTAATACTCTCTTCAGCCTTGTCAGCAGCAGCACTCAGGCTGTCGGGATCAGTATCCTGCGGTATTTCCGCATCGTTTAACAGGCTGGATTCTTTGATGATTTCTGCTGCCCGCTGGCGGGCCATTTCCTTGAAACGCCTGCTGTTTTTTCCAGATCACTTTGTGCTTATTTGCATCCGCTTTCACTTTTGTGCCGTCTACAAAATAATCATCGCCTTCAATGTAACCTTCGTCCAAAAGTATCATCACAGTTTCTGTGAAAAAATCTTCCAGTATATTTTTGAAATACTTCCCCCGAAACCGATTGACAGTAATAAAATCAGGACGCTGATACGCTCAGAGCCATATAAAGTTGACATCTCTTCTGGCTGCCTTTTCCAGCTTGCGGCAGGAGTATATTCCCTGCGTATAGCCGTAGATCAACAGTTTCATCATCATGGACGGATCGCAAGGAGGGCCGCCGCGGTCTCCTTTAAACGGTTCGCACAACTTCCGGCGGTCCAGTTGGTCAACAACCCGGCTGACAACTCTGACGGAATCGTCCCGATCAGTCAATTCACTCAAGTTTAGCGGCAGAAAAGTTCGAGTCAAGAACTAAATGGGGTTTTCTAGAGGTGCCCATTACTGACACAACCCCTGTTCTCAAAGCACTCGATATCAGTAACAATCCCTGTTTGAAAATCCTCGATGGCTTGCAGGAACTGAATAATCTCAAAAAACTGAAGGTTTCCCGTTGCTGGAACCTATCCGCTCTGACGGCCCTGCAAGGGCAGAGAAAGGAGAAACTCACTCGCTAGAAACTATGTCCGGGAATCGGCGGGTGTCGATGGGAGAAGTACATAAAATGTGAATAGCATCACCTTATAGAGGAACAACTTTCCCCACATACGGCAGATTTCTGTGTTTCTGGGCGTAGTCGATTCCGTAACCAATAACAAACACATCGGGAATTGCAAAACCGACATAATCCACCTCAACCGCCGCTTCCCGCCGGTCCGGCTTATCAAGCAGCGTGCAGATCTTCAAAGATGCCGGTTCGCGAAGCGAAAGCAATGCCCTTACACGAGACAAGGTGTGCCCCGTGTCGATAATATCCTCAACGATAATGACATTTAAGCCACGAATATCGTCGGCTAAGTCCTTATCAATACGCACATCCCTAGACGTAACCATATCGTTTCCATAGCTGCTGACGACCATAAAGTCCATCTTCACTTCCAAATCAATCGCTCGGGCCAGATCGGCCAAAAAAACAACCGATCCTCGCAGCAGTCCAACGAGTATGATATCTTCCTTACCCCTGTACGCAGAATTAATCTCACCGGCAAGTTCTTCCGTTCGCCTGCGAATATCATGCTCCGAAATCAATTCCTCAATACGATATTCCATCTGCTTACTCCGTCATTAGACAATTTCCCCAGCACATTTTACAGCACTTTCAGCTTCAGGGCACCTCTGAAAAACAGCTTTAGGAAATTGACGAAGAAATTTTTTGTCGATACAAGGCGGCAAAAGCTAAGGGCGTAGCTGGGCTTAGTTGAGTATTTTGACAACGCAGTAGCGGCGGAAAAGATCGAGTCAAGAACTAAATGGATTTTTTAGAGGTACCCTTCACAAAACCTCTCCCCGTATTCCAACATGATCGAAAAAGAAGAGTCAATAGCAGCATCAAATGCAACGCCATGCGGGGCAATTCGGTTTCATCACACTGGTAACAACAATATGAAAACTGATACTTGACCAGAAATATGGAGTAATGATCGAGTATCCGCATGAAAAAAATAACAATTTCCTACATTGCGATTGGCTGTATCATTATATTTTCTTCCTGCAGCAGGTCAAAATTTGTCCACGAGTCGGTCAGTGACCGGATGAGTTGCGATGAACTCAACGGCACCTGGTATAACGGCCAATGCTGGGATTTTGAAGACATTGGATATGAGACAATGGATATTGAGGCCTATGTCGATGATGCCAAACTGCAGATTGCCAGGTCAAAAGTTACTTACGATGGTACGGACTACCCAATTCATAACGCTGTCATTGATTTCCCTGAAGATCAGAAGCAGGTTTTGTTAATAATAACATTCCAAGTGGAGACCTCTTTCCTTACCATGCTCTTCTATGCTGACAGTAAATTATTTAATGAAGTATTCGAATCAGAGAACATTGCATTCATACCCGCAGAGGGTTTTCTTCTGCCTTACAACATACTGGATGACAGCATGGGTGACGCGACTGAGGAGCAGGCTCCAATCGCAGAAACGCAGGCGATGGTGTTACAGGATGGCAGAAATCTTAAAATTGATATAGATGGAAGATGGCTGTTTGACGATGATGGCCAAACCAAAGCTTTCAGCACGAGTTTCAATGAAACTGTAATTGGTATGGGCGATAGCGTTTTGGAAATCGAAGGCGATGCGGCATACCTGTCCGGGATTCTGGGTGTCGTGGCATATATGCAAATAGAAGATTTAATTCAGAATCATCCGCAAATCAAAACCCTGGTTTTGACAAAGAGCCGAGGATCCGTCGACGATTTAATCAACATGCATACCGGTCGCATGCTAAGGAGAAATGGATTTACAACCAAAGTACTAAGCAATAGCCATATAGCATCTGGAGCAGTGGATCTCTTCAGTTCCGGTGTCAGGCGGATCGTGGAAAAGGGAGCAAAAATCGGTGTGCACTCCTGGTGCTGCATGAAAAACCTAACCGCCGCCAAAATACCGAAAGAGCACCCGGCGCATAAACATCAACTGGAGTATTTCACCACTATGCTCGGGGAAAGCGTTGGAACGGAGTTCTATTATTACACACTGGAATCCGCACCCTACAATGGCATGTACTACATGACAGATGAAGAAATTCAGGAATGGACATTGTCAACCGAATTCATCAAATAGGAATCCCGCCAGCCCCCACCGAATATCGATTGTATGAACCGCCTGCACCGGCACTAATGGATGCCAGGTCGTTATAGCAAACTCTGCCTCAACTCGTCCACGGTATGAAAAAGGATTTCGGCTCCCGCGGCAATAAGCGTATCAGCAGAGCGAAATCCCCAGGTTGCGGCAATAGCGGCACAGCCGGATGCCCTGGCCGTTTCCACATCAACTTCCGAATCGCCGATGTACCAGCACGCTGAGGGCGCAGTGCCGCTTTCCCCAAGTAGCAATTCCACGCCCTCGGCCGAGGGCTTGCGGGCAATATCTTCCCGCTGACCCAACACCCGCCGAAAGGGATTCCCGTGAAATAACTGCAGAATAATCGTCTCCGACACCGCATGCGGTTTATTGGTGTGCACGAACATGGGAACATTGGTTCTGGCCAAATCTGCGACCAAATCGTCTATACCCACATAGAGCCGGGTCTGCCGTACCGGCTCCGTGAAGTAAATGGCCTGGAAAGCTCGTATAACCGCGTCCACCGTGGAACTGCTGGCATCCTCGGGAAGGGATCGGAGCACTAAATTCCTTATCCCCAGGCCAATGCGCTGCCGGTAGTCGTCCTCATCTGCCTCGGGAAACCCGTAGAAATGCAGAGCACGGTTCATCGCGTCGGACAAATCGGCCAAGGTGTCCGCCAAGGTCCCGTCCAGATCGAAAATGATCGCCAGCGGGGCGGATAATTCGTCTCGTATCTTCATTATTCTCGCAGTTACGAGCATATCCTAGGGTCTTCGGATTAGCAAGCCGCCCATTATGCCCATCCTATTCCTTTTATGTGTACATCTATGTAACAATAACGCATGACCATCTTCATCCTGGGCTGTGGAGTCATGCAAATGCCCGCCCTGCGCCTGGCAGGCGAAATGCACTGGACAGTCGCCGCCGCCGATGGCAGTGAAAACGCCCCGGGCGCCCCCTCTGCGACAAATTTTTCCCCATAGACCTGGAGGATACCGAAGCCCTGCTGGCGGCGGCAAAATCCCTGAAAGCAAATGACGGTCTCGACGGCGTTTTCACCGCTGGAACAGACTATTTATTACCCACGGCCATCATCGCTACCGAGTTGGGCCTTCCCTGTCATACTGTGGGCGCCGCCCGGCGGGCCACCGATAAAACGATCATGCGGCGATGCTTTCAACAGGCAGGGATACCTTCTCCGCCCTTCGTTGAAGTGGGCATCAGTACCAACATTGACAGCATTGCCAACGAAATATCGCCACCTTGGGTGGTTAAACCTAGTAGACAGCATGGGCTCCCGCGGGAATCACGCGACAGATCATACGCGGAAAGAGAAGACAAAAAAACCGAAATTCCCAAAATACCCCGTAACTCCCGAAAACGAAAGCTGTTCGTGGCCTATGCCCAGGAGGAGAATGACATACGTAAGAAAGCTTGTCGGCATCTTGATTCATTGGCCCATGCGTCCGAACAGGAGCCATTTGAATACTTCTACGATCAAAAAATCAGAGTCGGGAAAAAATGGGATGAGAATATTGTCAGCAAGATTCAATCTGCCGATGCCGTTTTATTTCTCCTCAGCAGTGAATATCTTGCGAAACCATATTGCAGAAAGGAAATTGCCATAGCAAAAGAAATATGCTCCCGTAAGTCAGGCCAATTTGGGATATATACAATAGGGCATCTCTAAAAAACCCATTCCGTTTTTGGCTTGCTCTTTTCCTCCGCTATTGCGTTGCCAAAATGCCCACGTATCCCAGTTGCGCTTGAATTCTTGGCGCCTTGTCCCGAAGAAAAATAGCTGCGTCAAATTC
Organism: Spirochaetaceae bacterium; assembly: GCA_965232165.1. Lineage (GTDB taxonomy): Bacteria > Spirochaetota > Spirochaetia > DSM-2461 > DSM-2461 > UBA2779. The sequence continues at coordinate 421,411 of CBDDOY010000001.1, forward strand.
CAAAAGCAGTTTTTTAGACTGAAGTTTTAAGGGAATTTCGGGCTAAATACTTATATAGAAAAAAGTTGAGCTAGTTTTGCCTTCAAAACGTCCCCATGTAATATTACAATTTTATTATATTTATGTATTGACAATTATGTAGATATATTTCATAATATACCCATGTATATTCAAATAGTACCAAACAGAAATTCGCCTCCCTGCATTCTGCTGCGGGAAGACCACCGAGAGAATGGCCGCGTTGTCAAAAAGACTCTGGCTAATTTAACCAAACTGCCAGGTCATGCCGTTGAAGGCCTTCGACGGTTGCTTAAAGAAGGACCAGAAGCCCTATCTGGAAATGATTTCAAAATCACTCGAACTCTGCCACATGGTCATGCCGTTGCCATCCTCAAGGTTATGAAAGATCTTGATATCCCTCGGTTAATTTCCTCCCGCCGAACTCCCGAACGTAATTTGATTATCGCCCTTATCGCCCAACGTATTCTTAATCCACAATCGAAACTGGCCACTTTTAGGGAACTTATCGGACCATCAAAGACCACGACTTTATCAGAACAGATCGGTTTGGATGAAACCATTGGAGAATATGATATTTACAAATCGCTTGATTGGCTCTTAAAACGTCAGCATACGATTGAAACGAAGCTAGCTGACAGACACCTCAAAAACGGTTCGTTAGTTTTTTACGACCTAACATCTGCATGGTATGAGGGAAAACACTGTCCCCTCGCTAAACGGGGATACTCTCGAGACGGTAAGAGGGGCAAGCTACAAATTGAAGTGGGTCTTCTTTGTGACTCAGAAGGACGTCCTGTGGGGGTTGAAGTCTTTGAAGGCAACACAGCCGATCCGATGACGGTTTCCAGCCAGATTGAAAAACTCCGAAATCGCTTCGGTCTTGAACGGATCACTGTGGTCGGTGACCGAGGAATGCTAACTGAAGCGAGCATTGACAGGGAAATCCGGAAAGAAGAGGGTTGGGATTGGATAAGTGCGCTTAGGGGTCCTGCGATCAGAAAACTTGTTGAGCAGGAAGCATTTAACCCCTCGTTGTTCGATACCCAGGACATGGCGGTAATCAAAAGTCCCGACTACCCGGGAGAACGGCTGATTGTCTGTCGAAATCCTCTTATAACCCACGAGAGGGCCTGCAAAAGAGAAAAACTTCTTGAGGCAACGGAAAAGGAATTGGAGCGTATCCGTTTGGCGGTCAACCGAACAAATCGGCCTTTGCGCGGTAGAGAAACGATAGCTTTGCGCACAGGAAAAATCATCAATAAATTCAAGGTTGGCAAGCATTTTGAATTGACGATGGGAGATGATTCTTTCTCGTACAGCCGCCGGCAAAAAAAGATTGAGGAAGAGGCCCGTCTTGATGGATTTTACATTATACGGACAAGCGTAAAAACGGAAGAACTCTCTGACGAAAAGGTTGTATTTGCGTACAAACGGCTCTCCAACGTTGAACAGGCATTTCGCTACATAAAGTTGGTGGACTTGAAGCTACGGCCCGTTTATCACCGCCTGGAGGACAGGGTTCGGGCGCATGTATTGGTTTGTATGCTTGCCTACTATGTTGAATGGGAAATGCGGAAACGGATGGCTCCCATTCTCTTTAAAGATGAAGCTTCTGCCATTGAAAGGGAGAAGAAAAAGAAATCCATCGTTTCTCCTGCGGAAAAATCTGGTAAAGCCCTGGCGAAAGCATCAACAAAACAAACAGACGATGGAGAACTCGTCCATAGTTTCCGAACGGCGTTAAATTGTCTTGCGACTATTTGCCAAAACACAATTGAATTTGATTGTAAAGAATCCGCATCCTTCACGCGGGTTACAGAACCAGTAAAACATCAAAGAGTAATCCTGAATCTTTTGGGGGTCAGTATGTAGTCGCTATATATCCCCAGTAACGTAACATTGGGAAATTGGCTAATTGCTTTCCCTGTATGGAAATATGGTGGTCTTGCGATAAAAACTTCAGTTTAGAGGTGCCCTCATGGTGTTTCGAACACACCGGCAGCCAGGGCGGCCATAATTTTCCTTGCGAAATTTCGCTTCTCGTTGATCGCAGCTTCTCACACTTGAATTAGATACGGTCAGTTTGTTTTCAATGACTCTCAGAAGAGAGAAGGGGTATCTCATCGCTCAGTCCTCGACATTCAATATCGAGTCGCCTAGCCCTTCCCTGCCCGGCCAAGAGGTCCAATTCCTCTAACGCCGGCAGAAGAAGGGCACCCTCCCTGAAGAGTATGAGGACAAGCTCATCGCCGGCTCCGACACACTTCAGCACGACATCGGAACCCTCCCTAAGATTCAGTCCTTTCGGAATACGGGGCCGAGACGGAATGCCGATGGCCTCTCCCAATGCCGCACTCAAACGACCAAGCTCTCGTATGAGTGAAAACACCTCGTTTCCGTTCCCTCCGACGGCTAACTGTCGGCTTAGCGCCATAACGGCTTCATCGCTGCGCTTTCGGAAGGCCGCCGCCTTATCCCGAAATTCGGCGGCCCAGCATGTGTAGCGTCTGAGAGCGGCAGGGCTTCTAACCTGCGATTCCCCCCGCAGGAGATAGCCCATAATCCCTTTGGGCCAGCGAATGGGCGCCCAAGACGGATTAATTCCGCCGGTGAAGAGACCCGCACCGCCGTGATAGGCGGCATAGACATCGTAACCGCTGCCGAGCCCGCCCTGGAAGTCACGGTGGGCACACAAGGCCGTCTTCAAGACATCTTTATCGGAGAGGCAGCGGGTGAAGAGCAGGGACACGGCGGCACTGGACCCCAAACCCCATTTCCGGCTGTCTGAGCCATAAAAAGCCGCTGTGTCGATGGATACTTCGTCCGTTCTTGCCGACGGATCATTCAACGCCCTGCACACAGATTCGAGAACCCCATTAGCGGCATGCTTATTGGAAATGAATTTATCAGCGTGATGGAGATAGGCGCGTCCGCCTGCTGCCAGGACAATACCCAGGCCGCCTTCCTCGGCGACACGGTACTCCCCGGCGAGCAGTACGGTGCCGGGAGCGCTCCATCTTCCGCTGCCGCGGATGCTGCTCATCCTGCGCCCTTAACTTGCGGGGCCTTGGCAGCCGTACACAGCCTCCACTCCACCCCCGGAAGGCATGTTTTAATACGGTCTATCAGAATCCGACAGTCTTCATCTTCACAAAACACCTTCACCTGGGGACCGGCATCCATCGTTTCCCAGAATTGGTATCCCTCCTGCCGGAGACCGTCTATCATATCTAACACCTCAAGGCTAGAGGCCGACCAAAACCGTATCGGCGGCCGGGCGCCGAACATCACGGCGAACATTCTCATATAACTCTGCCGAACCAGCGGCCCCAGAAGGTCGATACGGCGGGCTTTGAGGGCTTCAAGCGCCTCAGCGGTGATGACTTCGGCATCGTTCAGCCACGATTCGTAATATGGCGAACTGAGACGACATCGTTCCATCGCATCCCTCGAGGTGATGGCCTTGCGTTGTTTATCAGTCAAAATGACGACAACTCGCAGTTGGGGCCAGTGGGCGGCATCATACAGCTTCATGGCACACTCAGCCCCGGCGGGAAGGCATGTGAAACCACCGAACAGAGAGCGCGCTGCAGAGGCCGATCCGAGACGGGCCAGCGCCGAAACACCCGCCAAGTCCAGATCCAAAGAAAGGGCACGGACACAGGAGAGCGCAAGGGCCGCAAATCCAGCCGACGAACTGGCTGCTCCAGCGGCTACTGGAAAATTGGTGCTGCTGCGGGCATGAACGGCAAAATCATCAGACAGGCATTCTGCCCGTGCCCGCCTTCTTAATTCATGAAAAAACGCCTCAAATCGTATCGGATTCTGACTGATGCCGTTGATACTTATTGCATCACAGCCAGTGGACGTGCCAAAAATTTCCACTTCTGTATCGCAGGTTAATTCCGCAAGACCAAGCGCCAGGGATGGCGTGGCCGGGATATTGCGTCTGGTATCAAGCTTGCCCCAGTACTTTGTAAGGGCGAGACTGGGATGGGCGCGAGCAGATGCCTGCCCTATGAGCCGGTTTCTAGCCATTGTTTAAATCTTTTGGCGGCAACGGATTGAGAGCGAATAGACTCATCGTGTATCACTCTGGAAAATGTGCCGATAGCCGCACCCCTAGCCCCTGCGCTATAGGAAAGTCTGCGGGCGTGAAGGCACATGTGCCCCGCCTGGATACCCTCGCTAACCAGGGCGCGCAGTGCCGCAAGATTCTGCGCCAGCCCCGCCGCCGCTGCGATACGGCTAAGCCCTTGGGCATCCGGATTACCCAGCATATCCAGCGACCACCGCGAGGTGGGATGAAACCCCACGGCTCCGCCGGTTGATGCAAACAAAAGGGGAAGCTCTATTGTCCCATGGAGGAAGCCTCCATCCATCCAAAACCGGCTCAAACTCTGATAACGGCCGGTGCGGCAGGCATAGGCGTGAACGGCGGCCTCAATGGCGCGCGTGTCATTACTAGTGGCCAGGGCGAAGGCGGTGATTCCGTTCATTATGCCCTTGTTATGGGTGACGGCCCTTGCGGTATTCTCCCTGGCTATATGGGCAGCCATGACGATTCGCCGCGCCGTCTGTTCGCCGTCGAATCCAGGTCTTTTCAGACTCTCAACCGGTATGCGCAAACTCGCGCTGGCGGTTCTGTCCCACGGCTGGTTCGAGAGGATGGCCATGAGTATGCGGCCGCCGGTGATACTCTCCAGCAGAGGGCCGGTCTTCTCGGCGGCACTGTTAAGGATGTTCGCCCCCAATGCGTCACAGACATCAATTCTTATATCGACCGTTAAGACATCGCCATTATCCAGCCAATGGGCATCCAATCCTTTCCAGCCTCCTCCTCGGGCCTCCATGGAAGCCAGAATTGGCTCGATTTCCCGCCTGATCCGCTCCGTTTCGCCCAGTACCCTATCGACGCATGTTTTTCCAGACTCCCGGCAGCGCTCAACAAATATCTGAGCGATCATGATGGGCTTTCCGGCAGAGGTGTGAATGCCGTCATGCCGCGCGCTGAGTTTCCCTATGTAGGAGCAGGCGGCAATCACGGAGGGCTCTTCGGTGGCAAGGGGAATCATGCGCTCAACACCGTCTATGAGAAGGGGTCCGGCTAAACCCATTGGCACCGCCATGTAACCCACCGATTGTTCCACCATCACCTCTGAGAGTTTCAGCATTTCCTCATCGTGGCCGCTATAAGAAAAGTCATTCACAGGAGCTTGGTTTCTATGCTTTCTGCCTGGAGCCTTCTCGTCTGCCCCATTTTCCTCGATGATCCGGCGTCTCTTGAAGATGGAGCCGAGCCGAAAAATCCGGCCTGTCAGCGCATATTTCGGCTTCATCTATTCATCACTTAGGGCGTCTGCGGCCAGGATATTCGCCTCTCTTTCCAAATCAGGGGGAATGCGGAGGGGAATGTCCCGAAGCTTCTTAAAACTGCCGGCGCCGGTGAGGACCAGAGCCGCTTTGAGACCCCTGTCAATAGAATCGATGAAGTCATGCACCTCATCGGAGCCATAACTTGCCCTGCGGATGAAGGGCAGGGCCGCTGCCGTCATGGAGGCCCCGCAGGCCATGGCCAAGGCGAAATCACGGGGTATTCGCAGGCCCCCTGAGGCAATGAGGCGACCTGAAATCAGGTTTCCTGCCTCGCCGCCGGCCAAGGCCATTGCACGATACGCCAAAAGGATTAGGCCTGTCGGATAGCCCCATCTGCGAAATGATTCCCCCGCTGAGCGTTCTCGGATGTCTTGCAGATGGGTTTCCACGGCAATCCAATCGGTGCCGCCGCTGCCGGCAATGTCCACATAGGCGGCACCGGCTTTCAGGAGCCTTAAGCCATCCGAGGGAGGGATGCCACAGCCTGTTTCCTTAACGAGCACCGGGAACCGCGCACAATCCAGCAGACGGCGAATCGCGTCAAACCAGCCACTGAAATCCCTCTCTCCATGTCTTTGAAAGAATTCCTGGGCCGGATTCAGATGGATGTAGAGACCATCGGCCTGAATACGCTTCACGGCCTCGGTTATGGTTTCAGGCGGGTATTCAAGAAGCTGGGCAGCACCGATGTTCGCAAGCACAGGCACATTGGATGCCAGCGATTTCATCTGGAAATGGGAAAGGGTGTCCGGGTCTTTCAGCATGATGCGAATAGACCCGGTGCCTATGGCTATCTTTCTTTCGGCGGCTATCGCCGCGAGCAGGAAGTTATACCGGCGGCCTTCATTCGTTCCTCCGGTCATACATGAAACAAGAAGCGGAAGATCAAGTTTCATCCCGATGAAATCGGCGGCAAGAGTCACCTGTCTGCTGTCAATCTCCGGCATACATCGATGAGGAAACGCGATACGGTCCAGAGCCGTATCCCCGCTTTCCACTTCATAGGATGGGTCTAAACATACATTCAGATGATGCCGCTTCCTCTCGGAGAGACTCTTTTCCATTATGCCCTATCGTACAGCCGAAAACCGGTTTCGGTGAAGTCCTTGAGATAGAACATCCCCTTACTAGGGGCGGCTCCTTCGAGAAGGTTCTTCAACACCCTGTAATCTTTGGGTCTGGCAAGCCAATTAAGATATTCATGAAAATCCACATCCCTATACTTCTTCAATCCGTCCCTGATATGCCACTGAGAAATCACTTCAGGAGCCCCTGAGGCAATAATGCCCTTGAATACAATCATCGTGTTCCCTGAGCCGTACGATGCAATTAATAGGGATTTACCGACTATCCCATCTCCCTTCAGATTCCATTCCTGTTCCAGAAGAGCCGTGATATAGGCATAGAGCGAAACGGTGTAAAGATTGCCTGTTTCACGACTGAGATACATCGCATCCAAAAAACCTGTGCGGCTTAAGAATTGTTCCAAAGCCCGGCTGTTTCTGCCGCAAAACCTGTTGAAGAGTTTGGAAAACGCCGCCTCTGGCATCTTCGGGAAGGGCACATGCAGGGCCAGGTAGTCTGTGCTGTCGAGAACCTTTTGCGGTTCCTGTTTGATCCGGCGGCAATAATCATCAAATGCGGCGATGAGGGCTTCCTGATAGCATTTCATAGAATACTGACCCTTCACCTTGGCGGTAACCGATCCGAGAGGACGGAAGAAGTCATCGACATCCGAGGAGAAATACCCCTGATGGCATAGGTCAATCTCTAATAGCCGGGGATTTTTCTTCACCATCAGGGCGGCCGCACCAGCCCCTTGAGTCAATTCGGCGGAACTGGGGGCCTCGTAGCGGGATATATCACTGCAAACAACCAACGCACCCTCGTCGGCATTCCCTGAATAGCCGAGCATGGCCGCGCTGGACAACAGGGCCGCCGTGGCGCCGGCACAGGCATGCTTCATTTCGAATGTGGTGAGATTGGCGCCGACATTGTACCCGGCCTCTTGCAGCATGCCCTGAACATAGGAGGATACAGGCTTCGAATGATCAACGGCGGTTTCCGTCCCGGCGGCTATCCATCGCAAAGCCGCAATTTGGTTCGGATCAATTCTGTCAAACACTGATGCCGCGGCATTAGCCGCGAGAGATGCCGTATCTTCCCATGGATCGGGGAAGCGAAAGGATTTCAAACCTGTTTTCTCGATAGCCTTCTTCAAGACAGACACGAGTTCGGGATGGGAGATGCTCCGTGATTCTATCAGGCTATCCATCCTTATGCGAGGAGCGGGTAGATAGATGGCTATATCATCAATTCCGATTCTATGCTGGTCCATTTCTCTCATTATTGATTATTTGACCATTTTTAGCCAGACGAAGAATAGAAACCATAAAAAAGACCGTCCGGGGAGGGACGGCCGAGTTGAGGCAAAGCGAATGTTATGGGAGGAGGAAACAAACAGATGCCTATATGCCTCACCTTATATTCGGCAAGATTGGGTGCATCTCAAAGCTGTTATTGATGCCAGAAGCCTGTAATTCGGAGAAAACAGTCTTTCAAACAGAGCCATTGCTCAGAATGATATATTTTGCGGTTAAGGGGCTGTGTCAGGACGAAGGATTTGGTTCGCAGACAAGGCGGAAAATCCGCTTAAAAGCGCAGTGTATGCGTATACATGAGCATTTTCAAGCAGATTGTGCGCCATATTCTCAGTTGTCAATCAAATTGATGTGCTTCCATTTGCCCTGCAGGTACCGGAGAAACATCCCCAAACCCAGGGCAATGGCAAAGCCCACAAAAATGAGCCATGCGCCTATAGGGCTGACCAGCCGGTTTTCCACAAAGGTATAGATCAATACGGCAAAGATGAGGGTTATGGTAACAAAAATATACATGCTGACCTTCGTATCCCCTGCCCCCCGCAAGGCCCCTTCAAAGCTTAAGTGTGCGGCATCGGCCACAAGATATAGACAGGCCAATTTGAGCATTGTCGTCGCAAGCGGAGACACTTCTCCCGCATTGCCCATCTTCGTAAGGAATAGATTGATGAATACATGGTTCATGCTAAGAAACAGCGTGATGATGACAGCCGAATACAACACCATCAGGGTAAAAGATGTGATAACCACCCTTTTAGCGGATTCAACATCCTTAGCTCCCATATATCTTCCCACGAGTGATGTCGTTGCGAACTGAGCGCCTAGCATGGGGATGAAAAACATAGAATCCCAATTGATTGTGATTGAGACAGCCGCCCCGACCACGGAACCATAACTGTTCATCACAAGAATGAAGTAATTGAATGCCCCTAATCCGAATAACCCCTCCAAGCCTGGGGGAGAACCAAATTTCAGTATTTTCTTGAAGATTCCTGGGGCAAACCTCAACTGTCGGCGTGTCTGGTACTGGCCGTTTAGCTTATTGCTAAAATAATATACGATCTGAATGAGCAGGGACACCGCATTGGCCGTTATCGTTGCGATGGCCGCTCCAACGATTCCCATCTCAGGGAGAAAACCCATCCCATTGATAAGGGCATAATTGCACGGCACATTCAGAAGCAAGCCCAGTATATTAGAAATCATGACAATTTTTGATTTTCCGATGCCAATGAAAAAACCGCTGATTCCAGAGCGGAAAACTAGCAGTATCGACCCGAGCAGAATTACGGTTGTATACTGAATCTGCAATGCCGTCTGCACCGGATCATGCTCGAAATAACGATAAATAAATGGTATAATAAAAAGCAGAAGCAGCAGCACAGGGTAGGAAAACAAGGCGAAATAAAAAGACTGTGCCCCCACCTTGGCACAATGTTTATACTTGCCCGCACCATAATACTGAGAAGTGAGGGCATTGGTGTAAGAGCTGGTGAATATGAAAAATGCACACAGGAAAAAGGACGATAAACTGGCGGTGAAGCCTGCGTTGAGATAGAGTTCCCCCAGGTTTTCCTTATAGCGGGAGAGAAACACCCGGTCCGTAAACATCATGAGTGTATCGGTGCTCTGGGACACCACCATGGGTATGGCGATGCCGATGTATGTTTTTAACTCTCGTTTAGTGAAAAAATGACGCTTAACGAACGGGATCAGTCTATTCATCAAAACGGCGGCGAAATTCTGTTTCAATGGTGCTCCAGCTTATTCTCATGGATTCAAGAAGAACGAGTACATGATATATCAGGTCTACGGTCTCATATACGATATCTTTTACATCCCTTGCCAAAACGAGTTCCACCGCCTCCTCTCCAAGTTTCTTCCGAATCTTGGCTGTACCATCTTGCAATAAATGGGCGGTATAAGACCCCTCGGGCATCAAGCGCCGCCGCTCGCCGATAATAGCCGAGAGCCTGAAGAGTATATTCGAATCTTGAGCCGTTTCGATGAAGCCGCCTGCCGGGGTTTTTTCCATTTCACTCCTGTCATTGAGGTCGAATTTCTCAGGCATAGCTTTTCCATAGGGTATCATGTCGGCACCTGGAGGAAGAGCAATCATATAGCCCCCAAATGTTTCTTCAAGGAATTGAATCGGGGGATTCCCTGGCCATGGCAATATCCTGCCGGTTGTCGGATGGACAATCCAGGGTGAGCCATTTTCCAGGCTTTTTATATAGGCTTTTCGATTCATCAGGGCGGAAGTGTGCTCGGTTCCGGCAGTCACACTCAAGGGCCATACCTCATCCTTCATAGCAGTTTTCATATTCCGCCTCCCAGTATTGATATCGCCTTTGGAAGATTGATGCGGCCTTCATACAGGGCCATTCCAAAAATAATTCCTGAAATCCCGCTGGACGGTTTCATCGCCAGTTGTTCCAAATCAGACATGCTTCCTACACCTCCGGAGAGTATCACCGGAATGCCGCTGATATCGGCAAGCGAGGCCGCATAATCAATATCCGGTCCTTTCATCGTTCCATCCCGTGCGATATTGGTATATATTATCTCTACCATCCCCATGTCCCTGGACTGGACGGCTAAATCAGCCGCCTCAATCTCACTTGATTGCTGCCACCCCGATATCTTCACCATTCCATCACGCGCATCTATTCCGGCAATGAACACCCCGCCATAGAGGGAAATCCAATGCTCGACTTCTTTGGGTTTCGTTGCCAAGGCCGTACCAACCACGATGCGGTCAGCACCGAGGTCCAGTAATTGCTGAACATCATCAGATGTTCTCACTCCGCCGCCAACCTCCAGCACGCCGGAAAAGGCCTCCCGGATCGTGGCGATGCCCGGCCTGTTATCGCCCTTTCCTCGAGCGGCATCCAAATCGACCACATGCAGCCGCTCTGCTCCGTCCTGGGCAAAGGACTTAGCCGTCGCGGCGGGATGTCCTCCATATACTTTGACACTATCGAAGGAGCCTTCGGTAAGCCGAACACAGCGGCCATCAATTATATCGATCGCGGGAATAGCAACCATAGCCGTTGATTGTAGAAGACCTTGCCGGATTAATCCAGTTCTATCAACTCGTTTCTCGGAGAAGGGTGAATTGTGATATGGACTGTCCGCAAAAATTTGAACTTACTTTGCATACAAACAAGAAGAGGAAAGAACAGGGGACAGCGGCATACAGTACAGGGCAGAAAAAGGAGCCGCTTCAACTGGAATGAAAGGCTTGTGCTGGAGAGAATGGTCCGCATCTCACCCAAGGTAAGAAATTGGCCCTTCAGTATGCCCATTACAGCACACGGGAATCCATCTCCGTTATTCATGAATCAGGCTTCCCCGGGCGGCTCTTGTCCGGCGGGGACTGTCGGCCGAAAGGGCAAATCTTATTTCTGAGTATTCCCACTCGGTGAGGGGTGGAATCGCAACGAGTAGATACGCTTTTTCAGGGTTTCCAGAATTACATACCGCCCCTCGGGCAATGTGATGTCTGCACCCGACTCGGGAATACGCCCGAATTTGTCCAGCAGATAGCCGCCAATGGTGTGTGTTCGGCTATCATGTTCCAGGTTCAGGCCCAGCACATCGCTCAGGTCATAGAAATCGACATCTCCCTGGATAATCCAAGCCCCTTGGCCATCGGCGGCGATGGGGCCTACACTATGGGCTTTCCCTTCCCCGTAAAGGGCCCCGAATATTTCTTCTACGACGTCTTCCCGTGTGACAACGCCGTTCAAGCCGCCATACTCGTCGAGGACAACGGCAAAGTGTATGGGCTCCTTCTTGAATTTGAAAAAGAGTTCATGGGCCTTCATCGTCCCCGGAACGAGGGTGACCGGTGAGGCGAGGCTCTTGATCGGTATTTGAGGGTCGTCTTTGAAGGCCTTGGCCACATCGGCAAACGACACTATGCCGCTGACATGCTCCGAATCATTTCTGAGCAAAGGAGCCAGAGAATGCCCGGCAGTCAGAAATCGCTCTAATGCATTTTTGGCATCAGTCTGCTCATTCAGGGTGAAAAGAGCCGTTCTATGCGTCATGATGGCCTCCACAGGAATGTCGTTAATGCGGAAGATCTTGCGTATCATCTCATGTTCATAACGCTCCACAATGCCGGCATGCCTGGCAGCCTTAACATGGTGCAGGAGCGTTTCCAGTGTTTGAACTTTTTCAGTTCGTCCGGTGAACAGCTTGGTAATGAGGCGGCTGAAGGCATTGATGAACCATATACACGGCCTGAATATCCATGAAAGGAAAACTATGACGCGTGCACTTCTGAGGCAGAGACTTTCATTGGTCATCATCGCAATGTGTTTCGGAGTCACCTCACAGAAAATTAGCACTGTTATGGTGAGAATCCCTGTAGCCGCCGCAATGTAGGCGCTTCCAAAGAGACGAATTGTCAATGCCGTCATTAGGGCCGATGCGCCGAGGTTGGCCAGATTGTTGCCGATAAGCAGGGTGCTTAGGAGTATATCCGATCTTTCGGTGAGCCGCTTCACCAGCCGCCCTCTATGCCCTGAGTTCTCCACTAGCGCATTAATCTGCCCCGCAGTCAGGGAGGTGTACGCCGTCTCCATCGAAGAAAACAAACCGGAAAGGACAAGGAGAGTGATGAATAAGACAATGGCCCAAGTGATCATCTGCTCATCAAGAGCCTAGGCCATGAGATGGAAGATAAGGGTTCGTCCATGAGGTTATCATAGTGTTTCGGTGCAATGGCATCAAGGATACTGCCGCATGAAAAGGTTTCCCATTCGGCATCACTGAAGATCGTTACGAAGAATGTTGATGCCTGCAAGGGGGGGGGACAGGTTGGGGATCAACGGAAACAGAGAAGTCCGGCACTTCATCAATTGGTTTGGCCGTTACTGTTACCGCCAGGACGGTGAAGTATTCTGTTCCGTCAACTGTTGCCTTCACGGTAATTACAGCGTCCCTGACATTCGCGGTCGAATTAACCTCTACAACACCGGTGGCTGAAGCAACACTTATGCCCTGCGGGCTGGTTTTTCCACGCTGGGGCAGAACTCATCCCGTCCTGAGCCGCACCAAAAGTTGAGGTAATTCCGCTGCTGTACGCGAATGACGGCTGTGTTGTACCGCCATTCTCATCATCCGTCGTTCCTGGGCACGATGCCAGAAACGCCAGCAGTCCGACTGACAACAGTGTTTCACTGATCATTAACCGAGAAAACTTCTTCATTCTAATTCTCCTTCATGAAGAATATCTGGTACGATATATTAGTATTGTGCATATTGCTACCATAATAATCAACAGATGGTTTGCTGGTCAACTTAGGCCGTTGTCCATAAATAGAAATGATAGGAACTGTAACTTTTCGTGTTTTCCGTGCTTTTCGTGGTTAAAAACTTTCCGTGTATTCTGTGTGTTCCGCGGTTAAATCCGCAGATGACGCAGGGCAGGGAATCCATGAACCACGAGATGAAAGCTGACAGGCTCCTAGCTGCTGTTCATTGTATATTCAATAGCCGAGAATAAAAAAGATGACTGGGTTTATTTCAAAACTGGCAGAGCCTGGTTCTGCCAAGGCAGGGGAAGGCTCTGAAGCATTCCACACAGATACGGGTGTCTCAGGCTCGGCCCCTCGCATGAGGCGCAAACTGTGTTTTGACCGAGACTTGATACAGCGGGTTTTGCTAATGAATCTCTTTTTTGTGTTAGTCTGGCTGTTCTTGTCTTGTGCAACTTCCAAGAGATTAATCATGGACACCCCTGCCAACATCGAGAAAACGGTAACCAGCGTGTTGATTGGCGAACAGTTGCGCATAACAGCGGATGATTATCAGAGCATTCAGCTTCTACTGAATGATAAGAACCCCCGGCGGCATCTCGCCGGTATTATCCTCGCGGGGCAGACAAAAGATGCTTTTTTCTACCCATATCTATTCTCCTCCGCATTGAATAAGAATCAAGAAATCGCCGATAAGGCGATATCTGTGATTCTCGACGATGTCCAGGGGTTCCGTGAGTATCTCATTATCGTTCTTGGCAGTGCAGAATTCCAATTAAGGAGTCAGATTCTTTCTGTCCTGGGGAAAATTGGTGACAAGGATATCGTGCCCTTGCTTATTAACTACTTCAAGGACCCTTCTGATGATGTCCGCAATCAGGCATCCCTCGCTGTTTACGCAATTGCCGACAGAAACGATCCATTCCTCCAGGAGGCCCTCTCAGAGCCGGATCCATTAATCGTATCTATTGCGTATCGCACATTGAGCCGATATGCCAATCCCAGCGACACCCCACTATTCATCAATGCCTTCACGGCTGCGGATCCTATGATACAGGAGGAGGCACAGCGAGCCGCCCTGAGGCTCGGGGAAGCGGGATTGCCGTATCTTCATCTGGCCGCCGCAGACACAAAGGGATCTTTGGATTCCCGTATTGCCACCTTGAATGTGATGCAAGGTCTACGCTCTCCTGAAAGCATTGAAACGCTCTTTGCACTCCTCGGAGAAGAGAATGAGAAGATACGCACAAAGGTTACTGGACTTCTGGGCACTTATGATGCCGAAGCGATTCCCGTTCTTATCAGAATTTATGAGACCTCCAGTGCTGTCAATCGTGTCAACAGCATTCAGCTCATGGGGAAAATCGGGGCGTCTGCAACACTGCCCCTACTGACAAAAGCCTTAGCTGACAACTCTTCTGCGGCGGCAATAGCCGCAAGCGAAGCATTGATGTCGTTCGGCTCTGAAGCATGGCCGGCACTGAGGATGGAAATTGACACCAGTACATCGAATTCTCAGATTCTAGCCTTAGAAGTATTGCGCGATAGCAGAGATCCCTGGCTGATTTGGCGAGAGCCCGAACAAATAAATCAGGAGGGAGTGTATCTCCTGATCACCAAATCCAACAATGCTGAAATTGTTGAATATCTCGAATCCATCAATCCTGATGTCGTTCTAAAAGAAAACATCCTATCCCTTAAGGAAGTATGGAATATCGCCGAAGAGTTCACCACAATAGAAAAGGCTCAATCGAATGAATATTTTTTGATTTGGCGACAATGGGAAATCTATTCGACGACAGCCGATGCCCGTCTAAAACAGTCCTTTGAAATCCTCCACCAGTATTTTGGAACAAGAGATGCTCAATTTCTCAATGAATCAAAGGAACTTCGAGAAGAAAGCAATGTTCTCAAATCCAGGGCAGCCGCTCAAAAAGCACTTCTTGCTTCTTTCCCGAAATCAACACAGGCAGAAGGGCAAAGTATTCTGGAGCACTATAAAAGTCTTCGGACTAGGTTAGTGCAAATCTGGGATTACACCATACCCGAAATGAAACCAATAGCTCTCGCTATCTATTCCGATAAAAGGGTGAATCCACTGATTCTTGAGAGGGAATCTGGAATTCTGGAATAGATAGAGGCTCAAATAATCGTTTATACGGAAGTGACGGGGATCGAACCCGCGATCTCCGGCTTGACAGGCCGGCGCGATAACCGTCTTCGCTACACCTCCAAGATATGAGCAAGATAGTAAAGACTCTTCAGTTAGTCAAGCGACTTCATCCTATAACCTTTGAAAAAGAAATTCGCGGCTCTGGCTCGGAGATTCTTTCGGACTGATTTCCGCGAGAGGCATGGAAACCGGAATTGGATGATTAAGGGGCACCTCTAAAACACCCTTCTCATAAATATCTTTCTACTATAGCAGAAGTTGACTCATACGTCCAACGGGAGGCTGCAAAAAAGAAATCAAGAAAATACAGGACTGGATGAACAACTGCCCATGGAGAATACTGGGTGGAAATTCGGCCAAAGAGGCTAATACATTTGGCAGCCTGGGATGAAAAGGAGCATGAGTTTCATGAGCGGAAGTGGACAGTCAGCTTGACAATTCGCGGGTTTTTTGGAGGGATCCTATAGTGTGCTGCACACAGCAAATTGCGAAATGCCGGGCGCAAGGGATTGCAGCGGAAATACCGCTGGCTGCCCCCCCTGCGATTGGCAATGAGCAGGGAGGCAGGCTGCCAGAATAAGGCATTGGAGTGAAAAGCCCGACCCGTAGGGTTGCGCCCAAATACTGATCTTTGAAAGCTGCGGAACACGGGGTGCAGGCCGCCGCATGAAATCCATCCGTATTTATCTGTGTGCCCTGTGGTTAATCTCAATGTCTTGTATTGACGAGGGGAGGGGGAGGGGTGAGTTACTTCGTCAGGTCAATCAATAAGGAATCCTTGCTATGCCATTTAGGATGCTCTTTCACCCTGAGATCGAGTTGAATTCTCCAAGGGAGTATTTTCTTCAGCTCCTTCAATGATGCGAGGCGGATGTTTTTGATCCGGCTTCCTTCCTGTCCTACCAGCATCCCTATTTGGGACTGTTTTTCCACCATGATGAAAGCGCGAATCCACATTGTCTTCGTCGAAGATGGAGTCAATTCCATGTCAGCGATCTTGACATAGAGTGAGTGGGGAAGCTCCTGTCTGCATCTTAAGATGGCCTGTTCCCTGATTATCTCTGCAATGCGGAATTCGGGATGCTGGTCTGTGATTATGTCTGTCGGATACAGAATATCCCCTTCCGGACAGATGTCGATAACAGCCGCCGTTAACACGTCGAGATGAGCCGCCTTCAATGCTGAGATATTGATAATTGCAGCAGGGTTGATGTTCATGCGTATCAAGCCGCGGATCTCAGGCAAGTACTTCGGGGCTGCATCAATCTTGTTCACTGCGGCGATAATGGGAGCTTTGACTCTGCTAAGAATTTTCATGATGGAGAATTC
Source organism: Spirochaetaceae bacterium (assembly GCA_965232165.1). Classification (GTDB taxonomy): domain Bacteria; phylum Spirochaetota; class Spirochaetia; order DSM-2461; family DSM-2461; genus UBA2779. The sequence goes on from CBDDOY010000001.1 coordinate 437,961, forward strand.
TTCTTGACCGGGCATGCGTGTCCCATCGATGACGTAGAGGATGATGTCGGCTTCATCGAGAGTCCGATGGACGATTCTCCTCAGATAACTATTAAATTTCTTCTCCGACTGGTGATAGCCCGGGGTGTCGAGAAAGACCACCTGACCCTCGGGAAAATTGACAATTCCCCGAATGACGTTTCTCGTGGTTTGGGGGGCAGGAGATGTTATGGCCGCCTTTTCGCCGCACAATGCGTTTAGCAATGTGGATTTCCCTGCCGATGGACGGCCGACTATGGCGGCAAAACCGCTCTTCATACTGTATTATTACTCACTTGTTCTTGTCTCATAACCTGATGAGCACTATATTACAACAAATACCATAAGCTTGAGGTGCAATGTGATGAGACTGGATGATGATAAGAAAAACAATGTTAATGACCGTGAAGGAGCCGATGGACTGCTGCTCAAACTGCTGAAAACCCGCACAATCCTCCTTTGCGGTGAAATCAATAAAGATATGGCCGAACGGATAGTCAAACAAATGCTGTTGCTGGAAGCCGAGAGTGACGAATCCATCAGGCTGTTTATTGATTCTCCTGGCGGTGATGCCGATGCCGGATATGCCATTTACGACATGCTGCGGTTCATCAAACCCGATGTTTTCACCATAGGTATGGGGACTGTCGCCAGTGCAGCCGCCTTGGTTCATCTCGCTGTAGAGAAGAAGAAGAGACTGAGCCTCCCCAACGCCCATTTCCTTATACATCAGCCTCTTTCCGGCATCAGGGGTGTGGCAACCGAGATAGAGATTCATGCACGCGAAATTGAGAAGCTTCAGGACAGAATCAACAGGCTCATAGCCGAGGAAACCGGTCAGAAGTTGAGCAAAGTAACCAAGGATACGGATAGGGACTATTGGCTGAATGCCGAGGAGGCCCTACAATACGGACTTATATCGCGGATTGTTAAAAGTCGGGAAGAACTCGGCCAATAGGAAACCGGATATATCACTCGTCATAACTCATGGACAAGGGAAGAAGAATGGCAATCACGGAAGCCGGATATCTTATCAACAAGGTGCGGCAAGAGATAGGCAGGAGGGTTGTCGGCCAGAAGGTGCTTGTCAACGGACTGTTGACGGGTATTATCGCCGGGGGGCATGTGCTTGTTGAGGGTGTGCCGGGTTTGGCGAAGACCTTGGCCGTGAAGGCGTTGGCCGATGTGTCGTCGGCGGTGTTCAAGCGCATACAGTTCACGCCCGATCTTTTGCCCGCCGACCTGACAGGGACGATGATCTACAGGCCGCAGACCGGAGAGTTTGTTCCACGAATGGGCCCGGTTTTTGCCAATGTCGTATTGGCCGATGAGATTAACCGCGCTCCGGCCAAGGTGCAGTCTGCGCTCCTGGAAGCCATGGCCGAAAGGCAGATTACCATTGGCGATCAAACTTATTCACTTCCGGAACCATTCTTCGTAATGGCAACTCAGAATCCCATCGAACAGGAGGGAACCTACCATCTCCCCGAGGCCCAGTTGGATCGATTCCTTATCAAGGTGAATGTGAACTATCCAAGCCCGACGGAAGAGCTTGCCGTACTTGAACGCATGGTGGACGATCCCGAAATACCAGTCAACAAGGTTTTAGACACAGAAAGTGTGCAGAAGCTAAAAGAAGCAGCCGAACTCGTCAAAGCTAAGGAAGGAATACGCCGATACATCATTTCGCTGGTCACGGCCAGCCGTGTAAACGACCGGCGGCAAATTCCCGTCTCCCGGTACATCGAGTATGGGGCTTCGCCCCGTGCCGCCCTGGCAATCTATCGATGTGCCAGGGTGCAGGCCCTGTATGAAGAAAGAGACTTTGTCTTGCCGGAAGATGTCAAAGCCGTTGCCCCCATGGTTCTGCGGCACAGAATCGTGCTGTCCTATGAGGCCGAGGCAGAACAGATGGACTCGGATACCGTCATCAAAGGACTCCTGACAGCCGTTCCTGTTCCGTGATGAATGATGATCTTTCCTCCCGCGTCCGTAGACTCCATGTCCGATCACGTAAACTCGTCGACAGTTTCTTCGCCGGCAACTATCATTCTGTATTCAAAGGTGTCGGAATAGAGTTTGATGAGGTAAGAGAGTATGCCTATGGGGACGATATTCGCTTCATTGATTGGAATGTTTCCTCACGCATGGCTATGCCGTACACGAAGACGTTCAAGGAAGAAAGAGAACTCATCCTGTTCATGGTAGTCGATGTTTCGGCATCGCTTATGCTTGGCAGCGGGCCGGCTGATAAAAGGGAAATTGCCGGCGTTTTATTCGCTCTGCTTTCCCTGGCTGCTGAAACCAATAACGACAATGTCGGCAGTCTCCTCTTCGCCGACAGGGTTGAAAAACTGATCACGCCGGGGAAGGGGCGAAAACATATCCTATGTCAAATCAGTGAAGTATTGGGATATAAGGCAAAGGGCCGGGGGTCCAACTTGGCTAATGCCCTGCGCACCACGGCGAAGACCTTGAAACGGCGGAGTATAATCGTTATTCTCTCAGATTTCCGCACAGCGGGATATCAAAATGAGCTCAATATCCTATCCCGTAAACATGATGTCATCGCTATTCGGCTCACCGACCCCCTGGACAAGGGCTTCCCGCAGATAGGTCTGTCCGAATTGAAAGACCCTGAAACCGGTGAGAGCATCGCCGCCTGGAGATGGTCTGCCTCAATAAACAAGGACTATGCGGATTATTGGAATGAGCACCGGGCTACTTGGCTGCATGACTGCCGCAGCTCAGGGGCCGACACCTGGGAGGTTGGTACAGATGAGGATCCTGCAGACAGCCTGCAGGCATTTTTTCGCCGGAGGAGAGGTGTGTGAGGCATTCATTTCTTCTTCCCGCTTTCTTCTTGTCGCTATACTTGTTAGACGGTCAGGAATCATTGGTGGACATGCGGTTTCTCCCGCCGGCTTTCTACATTGGAGACCCTGTTGAATTACAGCTTGAATACAATCTCAATTCACCCGGCGATTTGGAAGTGCCGGCAATTCTTCCGAAGGCCGAGTGGGTCGATATAAGAGATATAAGGATTGAGCCATCTGACGGCAGGGTAAACATCAGCATCAAATTCACTCCCTTTGCCGCCGGAAACCGAACTTTGCCAACGATTGATCTTGGCCCCATAGTGCTTCAAGATATCAGAATTCCCACACTTTCCGTGCTAGGGGAATCCCATGACGGGGCAAGGCGATTAAGGGGCCAATTGCTATTGCCGGGCACCCGGATAGGTATGGCCATTGTCCTGGCATTAATAGCCATGGCGCCATTTCTTCTCCACTCTCTCTATAGACTCTTATCCAGGCTCCTCACTTCCTTAAAAAAGATGTTTCGTGTTCACTGGCCTGCCCGCCGTTTCCGACGGCTGCTGAAAAAGCTTGACGAAAAACTAGAGATTGAATCGGCTTCCGACTGGTATTTGGAACTCTCCAGAGGACTTCGAAACTATTTAAGCGAACGAACGGGGTGTGATTGTCGAAGTGCGACGACATCTGAGATTTCGGCTATTATAGGCTCTTCGACCGGGGAAGGCATCAAAGATAGGCTGCTTACGGTGCTCAAAGTCGGCGACATGGTGAAATTTGCCGGCCAGAATGCCGATATGTCCAGCCTCAAGCAGACCCTCGCCGTGGTTGAATCAGTCATTTCTGAATGGGAGAAAACACTTGCTCGGTTTTAGCGATCCGGGATGGTTAGCACTTTTCCTCATGACTCCAGCCCTGCTCTGGGCCAGATACCTATGGAGGCGGCGAGGCGGCCGTCTGGTATTCCCATTTCTAATCTGGGGAGATGAGAGCTTCCAGCCGCGGGATATTTGGCTGAAGGTGGTCATCGCTTCTACAAGCCTCTTATCATGGCTGGGCTTGTCTATGCTGATCATCGCCTTGGCTGGCCCGGAGATTGTCGAGCAAGAGGAATTGCATCTTTCAAGAGGCATAGACATCATCATCGTCTTGGATCAATCGCTAAGCATGGGTGTTCAGGACTATCCCCCAGTTAATAGATTTGAGATGGCCAGGCAGGTGATTCAACGGTTTGTGCGAAACCGGAAGGGTGATTCAATCGGATTGGTGAGTTTCGGTTCCCAGGCCGTGCTTCGTTGTCCGCCTACAGCCGACTATGACTGGCTTCTGCAGCGGCTGGATGAATTACGGATCAGAGAACTTGGGGATGATACGGCGATAGGCATGGGACTCGCCGTTGCCACTCTCCATCTGACCGATTCCACGGCAGCGGAAAGAGTCATTCTATTACTGACTGACGGCGACGACAACGCCGGAGAAATACGGCTGGAAACCGCCATGAAACTTGCTGCCGATCATGGAATTCGTGTGTATCTCATCGGGGTGGGAAAACAGGGAGAATTCCCAATCCATCTCACCGATCCGGAAACAGGTGTATCGACAGCAGGAACCGTTATCACTCATTTTGATGAAGAAAGATACCGCACCCTTGCCGAAGCCATCGGCGGAAGATTCTGGGAGGCTGCAAGCCCCGGCACATTGGAAGCCGTGTTTCGAACGGTGGATTCCCTGGAGAAGGTGGAACGTCAGGTGAGTGTTCAGGTACGCAGCCGCCCCTTGCATCGGCCTGCCGTCATTATCGGAGCACTCATCCTCATGTTCGTGTATGTCGTCCGCCGTCTATTCATGGAGGAGCTTCCATGACCTGGGTTTATGCCGAGAGCCTGTGGGGACTTGTTCCTGTTATATGTATCATTGTGATCACGGGCATTGTCAGACGGCATACATGGCGAAGACTGAAAATCTTGGGACAAGATAGTGCCGAATGGCTTGTCCGCCTATCTCTCAGGGACTTCTGCCTGGCTCTGTTCATGGTTTTTGCAGTGCTGACAATCGCCGATCCACGCAGGATCGGGCAGTCGAAAACCGGTCATTCTTCCGGCTTGGATGCCGCCATCGCCATTGATGTTTCACGGAGTATGCTGGTGGAGGATATCAGCCCGAACCGACTAAGACGAAGCATAGCCGCATTGGGCATGATCATTCAGAAACTGGAAAATGCACGGTTCTCTTTCACGGTATTCAAGGGGGACGCTCAGACCCTTGTGCCGATGACTCAGGATGGGGCGATACTCGATTTATGGATTAACCGGCTTGGAACGGGGCTGCTGACTTCACCTGGCACGAATCTTGAATCGGCACTAAGGGCGGCATCCTCATCGTTTCCTGCTGTGGTGAGCAGAAACAGGGCGCTTCTTCTCATTACCGATGGGGAATCGCTGACGGGAGATGTTAATCGGGTCGCACGGGAACTCATTCAAGACGGCATTCCTGTTTATGCCATCATCACCGGAACCATAAATGGCGGTCCCATACCCCTCAGAGATGGAAAGGTTACCACCGGCGACTCGGAGCAACCGGTGATTAGCCGTGCAAACTTCAATAGCGTCAAACGTCTGACCGAGGACACCGGCGGTTCTGTTTATGATTTAAGTCAAACAGGCGCTATAGGCCGGCTCATAGAGCGCATCGAGTTGGATCAGGATTTCTCCGAAACCAGTAACATCGACTTCACCGGCAACTACCGATATCGTATGTATCTTCTGCCTGCGATGGCCATGCTGTTATTCTATTTCATGGGAAGGATCATTCCATGGCGAAGATGATGAAAACTTCTTTTGTCGGCATCCTCGCCGTCATGAGTCTGGGATCTTGCAGGGAATTACCTCAGGCCGCGGCGGTTCTGGCGGGAAATTTCGCTAACGGCCACGGACAGTACCAGAAAGCCATTCTGCGCTATCTGGAAGCCGAAGACGAGATGTCCGCTGGCCTGGATATCGTGTACTACAACCTCGGGAATGTCTATTATTCTCTTGGAGAGCCGGAGGCGGCGTTGCATATATGGGCTCTTGCCGAGAAGGCGACGGACGATGTGGATGTTTTGTTCAGAATCGCCTTTAACAGGGGGCTCGTCTATTTCAATTGGGGGCGTTACGAGGAGGCCAGCCAATCTTTTAAGTGGGCATTGAGGTACAATCCTGCTGACATTGATTCTAAGATCAATCTTGAGGATGCCCTCTCCCATGTAAGATCGGAGATACCCCGGCCTGCCGAGAAACGTGAACCATCAACGCTGACTGTCAGTGACAACCTGTTGCTCGAATACATCAAGCGGAAGGAGGCGGATGTATGGACTTCTCCGGAAGCCGAAACCTCGAATGTGCAGGACTGGTAGAGAGAGGCTATCCCAAATGGCTTTTCTGACCTTTATGCGGCATTGGCGGGGGAACCTGAAACTCTCGTGTGCAGCGAGTCCTCGCCTGTTTCAAAGTCTTCGGCCATCTTGCCTTCGAGACAGATCTGTCTACTCAAGGCTGTTTCACCTCGTTTTAATTCTGGTGTTATTCTTATGCCCCATTACCATTGAGGCTATGGATGATGCCATCCTGACATTGACACCTCCTAAGGCCGCAAGGGGTCAGCAAGTCACGATTGTTATCCGCACAAGCTTGCCATGGGATGATGATGCCCAAATCAGCAATCCGCCCTTAAATGGCGCATTAACCTGGTGGGCATACCCCTATGCAAGACCATGGGGGATGAGAAATGAAGACGGGACTGTTGTCAGGAAGGTCGCGGTGAGGGCAGCCGTGCGGGTGGATGGGCCGGGTTTTCATTCTATTGATCCCTTCCATATCAAGGTTAAGGGCCTGGAGGTTTCTACGGACATTGCCAGGATCATCGGTGTTGAGCGCGATGAGCGTGACTTTCCGTATCCGATATCCGTTCAATGGCGATTCCCGCCGAAGACAGTTTGGCAGGGACAAACCATTCCGCTTATTCTCGAGGCACGGAATCTTTCCTATTTGGCCCTTGCCAGTTCCGCTTCCTTGACTCAGGTGCCAGCCGGACTGCTGGAAGAGGCCCCGGGCTATGGGCGGGTGAATACACGCCCCTATGAAACAGATACTCTATACGATGTGCCGATGGCGGCCTGGCTCTGGACCTTGGGAGAGCCGGGGCCGTTTGAATTCCCCGGCGCCAGGGTGGTTGTGAGCGGTTTAACACGTGTGGCCCCGGGGTTTTCCCTTAAGGTTTTGCCCCTGCCTTCCTCTGTTAGCCAAACAGGGGCGGTCGGACGGTTTCGTCTCGATGTGGATTGGGGGAAGGGGCCGTACAAGGTGGACGCTATTCTGTCCTTGCGCGTGAGGATTGAAGGAGAGGGCAATCTTGGCGTCCTGCGCGGTCCTTTGCCGGAAATAACCGGTGCGGAACAGGTGAATAGCCATTCCTTGTCCTCCTATCTCCCGGATCCCTTGGGGTATAAGGGATGGCGAGAAGAGAGATTTGATTACAGAATCAATGAGGCCGGGGCATTGAAGGTCAGAATACCTAAATGGACCTGGTTTGATCCGCAGGATACGGGCCATGTATACAGTGTCGCAGAACAAATTCATACGATACAAGTGGAAGAAGCCCTGGATGAGGAGTTGTTATCTTCCGCCGACATGTTACTCGGCGCCGATTTGTTCCGTTACCGTTCCCTCGTCTTCCATGGCAGGAATCCCATCCTGTACTTATTGGTGCTGCCAGGCATTCTCGTATTGACGGCTCTCTATGTGTTCAGGCGTTTCAAGCTGCGTCATTTGTCCGTCGCCTTTGCTCTCCCTTTGCTGCTGTCGTCGATTGATACTGAGTTCCCCGATGCAGAAATGGCGGCGAAGGCCAGAAAATCTGCTCAGGCGGGAGAATGGCGTGAAGCCAATGCAATCTATGCCGATCTCTCAAAGAGATACAGTGAGCTTCCCGGCCTAATGCATGACCGGGCCATAACAGCGATGGAAAACGATTCTCCCGATGTCGCGATAACCCTGATTCGCAGGAGTCTGTTTTTAAGACCCGGTAACAGACTGTTTAGCCGGACACATAAATACATAGAGAATCGACTGGGCTTGATTGATGAGGGGGGTGTTCCCCTGTCGTGGTCGCCTGCTTGGATTTTTGCCTTATGGCTCATCGGCGCTAACGGTATATTTCTCGTACTGGCGGGATTGCTGTACTGGCGAGATGCCAGGCGATATATCGGTCTTGTGGCTGTAATCATGCTTTTTGCGGTTTCTTCGGCCGCCTTGGCGGCTACCCACATTCTCTGGAATAACAAGATAGGTATTGTCAGCACTCGTTCTCAAGTACTGCGGAGAATTCCCGGCCCCATTGCTTCGGAATGGATTCAACTGCCGGCCGGTGTCGCCGTGGAGGTGACGGCCGTCAATAATGACGATTGCCTTGTACGCACTGGTTACGGTTTGGAGGGCTGGCTGCCGTTGGAATCCCTTTATTTTGTGGCAGAGGTATCGGATGGACTTTGAACAAATTTTGAAGAAATGGGAAAGTCAGAGTAATGGAAGTAATACACCCCGAAAAGAAGGGATGGCGCAAGCGGAACACTGGGTCGAATCCTATTCTCCCAGGGAAGAGCATTTAGCCGAGAAGGAAATAGACCCCATCCGACCGGCGAGTGAAGGCCGATCAATCTGGCGTCGGCGGCCTCATCAGGATGTCCTAGACCTTCACGGTCTCACCCGAGAAGAATCCGTGAGGGAACTGGCTTATTTCGTTCAATCCATGCGCAGGCGGGGTCTCCGGAAGGGTTTGATCATCCATGGGAAGGGATTGCATTCACCCGACGGAGCCGTTCTTGCGCCGGTAGTCCGAGACTATCTTGAATCCTCTTCAGAAATTGGCGAATTTAGAAAAGCAACCGGAAAAAATGGCGGTTCAGGTGCCACATGGTTTATCTTGCGTCATCGGTCGCGATGAATAATGCGCCCTCTGGTAAGATCGTAGGGTGACAGTTCAACACGAACACGGTCCCCCGGAACGATGCGGATATAGTGCTTGCGCATTCTGCCAGAGAGATAGGCGAGTATCAAATGCCCCGCTTTGATTTCGACTCTGAACATGGTGTTTGGCAGAGATTCCTTGACAATTCCCTCTACCTCAATAGCCTCTTCCTTCAATAAGGCCCTCCTCTTCCTTCTTCCGGAGATATGATATTTTTATTACGGATTCCCGTCAAGCCTACGCCTATATGGTGCGGCAATTAAACTTGACAAATAATGGTCAATCAGGCATATTAGCCCAGTTTCCCCATAATGGAGCTTATATGCAGAATGAATTCAAGAATCAGATTTGCCAGAAACTCAACGCGATGAAGAAAGATGTCTGGGCCACTCTTATCGCGGAGAACAACGATTTCCGAATTGCCGTAGAGGATGAGGGTGTTAAGGATCTTGCCGACATCGCATCGAATGATATTGATGCAAGAATCCTGGAAGCGGTTAGTGTGAAGGATCAGAATCGTTTATTGCGCATTGAAGCGGCCTTGGCCCGGTTAGAAAACGGACGTTTCGGAATATGCGCGAATTGTGGAGCAAAGCTCAGTCAAGCCCGTCTGGAAGCCATCCCCTATGCCTTGCTCTGTGTCGATTGTCAATCTCATTCAGAGAAAACCAGAACGTAAACCGAATTTTCAGTACTTGCTGCCCCAAATAGGGTCTCTCGCCCGCCCTAGTGTCCTGTTTCAACTCATTATCAAATGACAATAGGTGCAAGGGATTGCCGGAAACGCCGCTGGCTGCCCCCGAAGTTTTTTCCCGATCATCAAGCGAGAGATGCTTGCCAGGCGCCCAGAGCGGTCCCCATATACGAACACACAGAAGTGTTCTGCCACAGGGTGAGAAGGAGCATTCCGGCAATAGCCATTCACGCCCTGTTGAATATAAGATTAAGATACCGGGCGATATTGTGCCATTGACGATAATGGATGGAATCTCATATTTATTCAGTGAGAACAGAACGATAGGTATTCTGTTAGCGGCTCTGCGAGTAACTGTTTATACGTTTATCTTGAGTATGGATTGCATCAACATACGCATTTCCAGCCAGGAAAGGCTGACCGGAACAACAATGTCCTCCAGCATGAAATAGGAATCGGATTTTCCATTTTTCTATAGAGGCGCCCTAGAGCAAATACCAGAACTCCCCGCCATACCGTCGGCGGGAAGATGTCCCCTGAACCAAGATGCGCCCAGTCTGCTGTTTCCACGGCTGCAGGCGCCAACTGCATCCAGTCAACGGTGAGCCGCTGCCCCGAGTGGCTAAGGAATCCAAGTCTTGGCCATGAGACACTCAACCCAAGTTCACCAAACGGTTTATCTCTCCCTATACCCAACCTCTAACAATACACAATACTCCACTCCAAGAAGCTCATGCCGTCCGTGTGATCCGTGGTTCCATTATTAACCACTCCTACAGTCCGTGTGGTGCGCTGTTCCTTTTTTAACCACGAACCACACGAACATACACGAACGGGGAGTACTGGTTACTTCCAGGTTCTTAAGTTTTCGCTGAATCCAGATACAGCGTGTCGGGGCAGATATCCTGCTCATGCGGCCAGACAACCGTGCCGTCTTTTACGCTGGCTCGCTGGAAATAGCCAACACTCTTAAGCTCCCTGAACACGCCGAAACCGAGCAGGGGGGAGCAATCATAGATTCCTTCCTCGTCGTTGCTGAAATGCAATTTCAACTTATAGTCGGGAATTGTTTCCACACTCTTCACTCTGGGGTTCATTGTTTCCTCACCTCAATGGCTCTATTTTGTATGGTTGTTCACCTGAAACAGCCAGTTCCCAGTCGGCAAGCAATTCCTCTTTGGGCAATTCAATCCATGCCTGGAGCAATTTTATCTTGGAAGCCGGGATTTTTCCCTCAAGCACTGTTCCCTCCGGTACTTGCACAATAACTTCATCATTTTGTATTTGACATGGATGTGCGGAAACTTGTACTGCCTATTGTCCTTGAAATACATATAAATGATCAAGCCATAAAACATAGAGATGGAAGGCATAAGGAGTTTCTCCTCTTCAAGGATATGGTTATACTCCGCAGGTATTGTACGCTGTTCCCTTTTTAACCACAAACCACACGAACGGGAGGTACTGGAGACTTGCAGATTCTTGGGTATTCACCTGTTGTCTCTCTATTTATATCCCCAACGTAGGAGAAATTCAAACAAGCCAGTTAAGGAATTTCCAAAGAAAAATCCTGTTCTACTGGGGAAAGGCGTACACGGCTTCACTTGAGGAGGGCCATGGGTGTAGTGAGCTTTCGCCGGTGATCAGTATTAACCGGCTGGATTTTGTCCTGTGGCCCCAATTGCCGCAGGTGCATAGCTGTTTCATGCTAAGGGAGCGGCGGAATCCGGATTGCGTGTTTTCATAATTCAAAAATCATTGTTATGGATGCAATTAGCAATGAAATATGCACGAATATCGTGAAAACTTCAGATTAAGAAGGGTGATGCTCCTCTTTCAAGGATGCTTCTTAACACGCATAATACTATGCGCTGAATTCATCTTATGGCAATAAACAGGGCAGACTCTCCGCTGCGTCAATATGAAATCCATTCGAACTGAAGCAGGGGCCTCATAATTAAAATCTATTCGGGGTTTTCCTCCCTATCCGGTCTTCCTTTGCCGCTCTGCCGGATAAGGGGAACTCAGCTTATCTGCGCTCCGGATCAGCTTTTTTGGGAGGTCTATGACCTCTCAAGGGGGCCAGTTGAACCGAAGCAATATGGCTCCTCCGCCCACGGATATTTTCTTCGCCTTCCTCATCAACACACGGTCTTCAAGAAGGCATGCCGCCGGTGTTTTCGGAATATTGTACTTCTTGATGAACTTGGAATCCAGGCGGATTTTCTTGGCCGGCTGCTTATAAGGCCGGGCGTTTTCCCCGCTCGGGCGGGGGTGTTTCTTCAGAGGAATTTGATGACAGGGAGGGAGAGAGGTTTTCCCCGCTCGGGCGGGGGTGTTTCTTTGCAGCCTCACAAACGCGCCGCTGTGTGCGAGTTTTCCCCGCTCGGGCGGGGGTGTTTCCTAAACCATCTTAGCCCTGCACCTTCCAGCAGGCTGCTTTATGACCGGGGGCAACTTCGGCCAAGGGCGGATAAGCTTCCCTACAGCGTTTTTCCACTATGGGGCATCGGGGGTGGAAATGACATCCCGAGGGTGGATTCAAAGGGGAGGGCACATCCCCAACGACGATCTGTTTCTTCGTATTGCGTGCCGCTGGATCGGCGGTGGGAAAGGCCGAAAGCAATGCCTGTGTGTAGGGGTGGAGGGGCGAGGATACAAGATTGGCCTTCGAGGTCGATTCAACGATGCGGCCTAAATACATAACGAGTATTCGCTGGGCGAGGAACTCGACGACCGAGAGATCGTGGGAGATGAACAGATTGGCAAATCCGTGTTTCTCTTTGATGTCCAAAAGAAGGTTGAGTATCTGGGCCTGGATGGAAACATCCAGGGCACTTACGGCCTCGTCACAGACAATAAATTCAGGGTTCAAGATGAGTGCCCGGGCAATGCCGATGCGTTGCCGCTGTCCTCCGGAAAACTGATGGGGATAACGCCGGCCATAGGCTGGATTTATGCCAACTTCCCGCATCACCAATTCAACCTGTTCTTTTATTTCCGCCTGGGTTCCCGTTTTATGCACCCTGAGGGGTTGAGCGATGATATCCTTGATCTTCTTGCGGGGGTTCAAGGAAGAGAAGGGGTCTTGGAAGATCATCTGCATGGATTTTTTCAAAACCTTGAAGGCGGTACCGGTATAGGATGTCATGTCTTCACCCTTCCAGATCAAGTTGCCGCCATCCGGTTCGAGAAGCCTGAGAATGGTTTTCCCAAGGGTTGATTTGCCGCAGCCCGATTCGCCTACTATTCCAACAATTTCTCCCGGGGTTATGTCCAGGGAGACGTTATCAACCGCCTTGAGAAGCTGGAACAAACCTCGGCTTTCATCCTTTATGTGAAAATTCTTTCTAATTCCTTTTGCGGACAGCAGGGTCTTCATTTGGGGGAGCCGCCTCTATCTATCGGATGATAGCAATAAAACTCGTGATTGTCGCCGTTGGAAGATTGTGCGGGGAAAGTCCCCCGGCAGATGTCGAGGACCTTCGCACAACGGTTTGCAAAAGGGCATTCCCCGCCCAAGGAAAGTAAATCGGGGACAGAGCCATCGATGGAGGTAAGACGAGCCGCGTTCCTATTGGCCGGGGCCGTCGGCTGACAGGCCAGTAAACCCATCGTATAGGGATGGCGGGGCTGGGCGAAGAGTTCCTCCACCGGAGCGTCTTCCACCTTGCGGCCGGCATACATAACCGCCACCCTGTCGGCGGTTTCGGCCACAACACCCATGTCGTGGGTGATGAGGAGGAGGGCCATTCCCACCCCATGTTTAAGCTCGTTCAGTAACCGGAGTACCTGCGCTTGAATCGTAACATCCAGGGCCGTTGTCGGTTCGTCGGCTATCATGAGCCCCGGTTCAGGCGAGGCTAACGCCATGGCGATCATTGCCCGCTGCCTCATACCGCCGGATAGCTGATGGGGATAGGATTTTGCCCTCTTCCCCGGATCGGGGATCTTGACCATATCCAGTAGATTCACGGCCTTTTCGAAGGCTTCTTTTCTGCCTAGAACCCCATGGGAGGTAAACACATCGGCGATCTGTGCCCCGATGGTAAAAACAGGATTTAAACTCGTCATGGGCTCCTGGAAGATCATGCTGATCTTCGAGCCCCTCAAACTACGCATCTGCCTGTCCGAAAGCGACAGCAGGTCGGTGCCCCTGAACAGAATTTTCCCGCTTTCTATTTCTCCCGGCGGCATGGGGATGAGCCGTGTGATGGCATGGGCGGTAACGGATTTCCCGCATCCCGACTCGCCGACGAGGGCCAGGGTTTCCCCTTCCCTGATCTTAAGATCCAGATTGCGGACAGCCCGGACAACCCCCCTCCTAGTATGGAAACAGACATTGAGGGATTCAATATTAAGAAGATCATTGGGAGAATGGGTCATTTGGTGAAATACTCCTTTAATCAAGGTCCTTTCCAAAATCGGTTATTTGCGAAAGAACCTCTGGAGAGTTTTTGACACCGTATAAGTGTTTGTGGCATAAAGAGTTGTCAAAAACTCCTCCTACGTTTAAGTTGAAATTCAAAAAGTCACCGACTTTTGGAATTTCCTCAATCCCTTAGCCTTGGATCAAGGATGTCCCGTAACCCATCACCGAGGAGGTTGAAACCGAGAACCACCAGGAGTATCGCAATGCCCGGAAGAGTGACGATCCACCAGGCACTGGTGATAAATTGTTTGCTGGAGGCTATCATCAATCCCCATTCCGGAATTGGGGGCTGGGCGCCAAGTCCTAGGAAGCTCAAGCCCGCAGAACTCAGTATCGACTCACCTATGCCCAGGGTAGCCTGAACGATGGTGGCAGAGAGGGAATTAGGGAGTATGGTTTTGAACATCAGCTCAAGGTTGCCCGCCCCCAATGCCCGTTCGGCCACTACGTAGTCCAGCTTTTTTTCCGCCAACACCGAGGCGCGAATAACACGGGCGTATCGGGGCATCTGGCTTATGCCAATGGCCACCATGGCATTAAATAAGGAAGGCCCGAGTATCGCCACGATGACGATGGTGAGGAGGATGTAGGGGAAAGCCAGCATTATGTCGATGATGCGCATAATTATCCTATCGGCCCAGCCCCCGCAGTATCCGGCGATTATTCCCAGGGTGATCCCTAAGAGCAGGCTGATTCCCACGGAGATGACGCCGATTATCAGGGAAATTCTTCCGCCGTAGATGATGCGGGAAAGCATATCCCGGCCAAGGTCATCGGTGCCTAGGATGTATCCATCGGTGAATGGCGCTGTCATTCTGGTGGATATTGTCTGTTCCAGTGGGTCCCGGGGTGCTAAAAGCGGGGCAAAAAGCGCCATGAGGGCAAAACAGGTGATGATGATGAGGCCGGCCATTGCGGCGCGGTTACGAAGGAGTTGGTACCAGGATTCGCCGAAAAACCCAAGCTCAACGGGAATTGAAGGCTGACTCATTTTAAGCGGATCCGCGGGTTGATGGCCGAGTATAAGAGATCCACCACAAGGTTGATCATGACGAAAAAGAAGCTGATGAACAGTATTCCCCCCTGGACTGCTGGAAAATCCCTAGCGCTGATGGAGTGGTAGATCCATTTGCCTATGCCCGGCCACGCAAAGATGGTTTCGGTGAGAATGGCGCCGGAGAGCAATACCCCAAATTGAATTCCAATGACGGTAATCACCGGCAGAAGGGCGTTTCTCAGGGCGTAGCGATAAACAACCCGCCTCTCGGGTATTCCCGCGGCCCTGGCGGTTTTCACATAGTCCAGTTTAAGAACTTCAAGCATGGAACTCCTTGTTGTCCTTGCAATAATGGCCAGGGGAATGGTTCCTAGGGCAATGGTGGGCAGGATGAGATGTTTTAGGGCGTTAAAAAACACCTTGGAACCCTCGCCTCGAATCCAGAGCAGAAGCCCATCAATGAGGTAATAATTCGTTATGGGCTTAAAATAGAGCCTAACATCCATGCGTCCGCCGGTGGGTAGCCAATCTAAGGTGACCGAAAAGAGGAGTATCAAAACGAGGGCTAACCAGAAGACCGGCATCGACACACCGACAAGGGCGGTGACCATTGTGGAGTGGTCCACCCAGGAATTGCGGTTCCTCGCTGCGGCCACCCCCAGCACAATGCCGACTATCGAGGCGAAGAGGGTGGCGGCGGTTGCCAGTTCTATTGTCGCTGGAAGCCGCTGGCGAAGTTCGGTGGTTATCTTCTGCTGGGTGAGAATGGATTTGCCGAGATCTCCCTGAAAGATGCGGCCTAGGTAAAGGAAATACTGCTTGCTCAGCGGCTGATCAAGGCCGAGTTCCCTGCGCAATTTTTCCAGTTGTTCGGGATTTGCCCGTTCACCCAACATGACGCGGGCCGGATCACCCGGGGAAAGGGCGATCATAAAAAATACCAGCGTAACAACCCCCACCAAGGTAGGTATCAAAAGCACCAATCGTTTGAGGATCATCTTTGGCATGGCGGGCTGCTAAAGGGGAACTGGCCCACTTCCCTCGGGAAGTGGGTCGAATTCTTTAATAGCAGATGGGAAAACCTACTTTTCAAGCCAAACATGCTTAAATACGCGCAACCCCGTGGGATAGATGACAAAGTCTTTCACCGCTACGTTGGCCGGAACGGTGACAACGGAGTGGGCGATGGTGACCCAAGGAGCTTCTTCGTGAAAAATTTCCTGGGCTTCCATGTAAAGCCGTGTCCGGGTTTTCTGATCGGCTGTCTCTTTGGCTTCGACGATGAGATCGTTGAACTCCTCGTTTTTCCAGAAGGCGATGTTTCCGGCGGGAACCTCGGCGGCGGGAATCGACAGAAGAACGAACAGGAAGTTATCAGGGTCGCCGTTGTCCCCCGTCCATCCCAGCATGGCGGCCTGGTGCTCACCCGTATCGGTCTTGTCGAGATAGGTGCCCCATTCGTAGGAAATGATCTCCACTTCTACGTTGATTTTCGCCAATTGGGCCTGCATGATCTCGGCGATCTTACGGGCATCGGGGTTGTAAGGCCGCGCAACAGGCATCGCCCATATTTCGGTTTTGAATCCATCGGGATAACCGGCTTCCGCCAGAAGGGCCTTGGCCTTAGCAACGTCATATTCATAGGGTTTGATGGTATCATTGTAGGACCACATCGTCGGCGGAATGGGATTCTTGGCCGGCTGTCCCGCCTCGCCGTATACCCCCTTGATGATCTCATCCCGATTGATCGCGTAATTCATCGCCTGGCGGACCCGCTTGTCGTCGTAGGGTTTTTTCTGCGTATTGAGTGCCAGATACCCGACATTGAGCCCCGCCTGCTGGATCAGGTTGACCTTTGGGTCCTGTTCCATAGCGGGAAGATCGTCACTCGCGGGGAAGTCGATGAGATCAACCTCGCCTTTCTGCAGAGCCAGCCAGCGTGCCGTCGCATCTGGAATCACCTTGAGTATCACCCGATCAAGGAAGACCGGCTGCCAGTAGTCTTCATTCTTTTCAAGAACGATATCCGAATCCTTGGTCCAACTGACAAACTTAAAGGGTCCCGTACCCACGGGATTGGTGGCAAACCCCTCCGGGTCGGCGCGATAAGCCGCAGGCGATACGATAGCTGCAAAATCCATTGCCAGATTAGAAATGAAGGGAGCTTCGATTTTCTTGAGGGTGAATTTTACGGTGTAATCGTCAACCGCTGAGATGGTATCGACGATGGCGCTCATATCCATATAACCCCAGTACTTCCAGGGGCCGTATTGGTAGTACTCGTTATTCTCATCGAGCTGACGCATGTACGAAAAAACCACCGCATCCGCATTAAAATCGGTGCCATCGTGGAATTTGACCCCCCTCCTTAGCTGGAAGGTGTAGGTGAGGCCATCGGAAGAAACCGACCATTTGGTGGCCAAGGCGGGAATAACCTCGGTGGTACCCTGTTTGAATTCGACCAAGGTGTCGAATATCTGGTGGGACGCGTAGAAGGATTCGCCATCGGTCTCCCTTGCGGGGTCGAGCCCAACGGAATCACCTGACCGTGCGAAAACGAGCACGCCGCCCATCCTGCTGTCTTCCGCTGTGGGAGCAGGGAATGGAGCAGTCTGCTCCTCCAATCCGCCGGCAAAGGCCATGGCGGCCATTCCTGCGAAGGAAAGAACAAGTACAACAATCTTATTCATAATTTTCTCCTTTGTGCCAATTTGACATTTTGAGAGGATACCTAAAAAAAAGGTATTATGTCAACCGGCTGTTGGGAAAAACTCAGGGCAATCGCATCTAAAATCCACTAAGAACTTCAAGCAGATAGTCATTATCCCATCCAGCTTTTTTACGTTTGGCGGCGATTCCAGCCTTCGTGCCTTTGTCCTTCTTCAACAGGTTCAGAGCCATGTGTCGGAGTATTCCGATATTTTCCGCAGCGTTGCCTTTGCGGATTCTGCACTCGTCTTCACGAAAAACAATATCCAGTACCCAGTGAAATGAATTTTCAATCCCCCAATGCTGACGAACAGCGCTCCCAAACAGCTTTGCGTTCATCTCCAGGCTACTGATATAATATCGAACATCGACAGATGTCTTTCCATTGATTGTCCTATGAGATTTCACCATCCCGATTATGTTCAGTCCCGCCCAGTTTTGCCTCTTATCCAACCATTCCAAATCCGAGACACACCAGCATTCCCGCATTTCCAACCGACCGTGATCCTTGTCAAAAGTTTTCTGATAATCAAAATCAATTCCATCAAAAGAGCATGATTGTGCATGGCGGAAAAATTGCTCCGCATCATCTTTCAAAGTACCCTGATTTCCTTTTAGAGAAAGTATATAGTCAGCTTCTTTGTCTCATATCGCTTTCGCTATGGATCTCTGACACCCCATCGCATCAATAGTGATTATGCAATTTTGAATCTCCAGTGCATTAAGGAGTTTGGGAATAGCCGTGATTTCATTCGATTTCTCATCGACTTTCTCCTGGCCCAGGACAATCCGGTTTTCATTCGCCCAGGCACTGACTGCGTGTATGGCCGATTTTTCATTCGCTCTATCAAAGGAGCGTCGAACAGTTTTGCCGTCTATTGCGATAACTTCGCCGCTGATTTTTTGGGCTATTGTCTTGATCCATTCAAAAAAACACTTCTGCAGCTGGTCTGCTTCGACTGCCGCAGATGCAATAAACAAAATATCAACCAGCTTATGCTTTTTTGTGCGATCAATTCGTGGATCTTCAACTTCTTCAAAATGATGCCAGAATACATCTGAATCGTCCATGATTTCTACCTCCCCCCCCCCCCCCCCCCAGAATATTTAGAGAAATAGTCTCATAAATACTAAAAATTTCCTGTTGATCCCCAAAAATCATTGCTTTTCATTTTTTTTGGGATAGAATTAGATGCGATTGCCCTGAAACAATAGATCTAGGAAATTGACGAAGAAATTTTTTGTCGATACAAGGCTGCAAAAGCTCAAGCGCAGCTGGGCTTAGTTGAGTATTTTGACAACGCAGTAGCAGCGAAAAAGATCGAGTCAAGAACTAAATGGGGGTTTTTAGAGGTGCCCTGAAGTATCTTTTGCACAGTAAGACAAAGAACACGGCACATCAACTGAGAAAACACCTTCTCATGCCCTCTGGCGTAAAGCCGTTTGGGAAGAAACGAATCCTTAAAGATGGGAGTTGGCCCGCTCCGCTTAAGGAACGTATCTTGTAACGTTCCTTCTTCGCAGGATCAAGAGGAATTTTCACTCCTCTTTTGGGTTTTCCCGATCGGCACGTGTCCCTGACGCTTGAGAAACTCTTCTATGGCAAAAGAGTTATAGGCCGCGTCCATCACCGTCAGTGCTTTATTCTTGAAGAGGCGATCTGCTCCATCGGAATCGCAAGCTGTGAATCGTGAACGTCCGCTCCTGAGTGCGGTTACCGGCAAGCCGTTTTCGGTCACATGCGGTGTTCGCAATTTAAACAGTTCGGGAAAACAATCTTGTACTTCATGTTCAAGCGGCAGCAGGGCTTGCGCTGTAGCCTATGATTTCTGATATGGACTTCATGGCCCCCCCTGTCTTCTTTATGTTGAAAACAGTATAGCCGATGTGGCCCTTTTTTCATAGTGATTTCAAATGCGGATTACAAAATAATTCAATTTGATGAGTTTTTGAAGAGGCTCTATAATGAATCTGATTTAGATTGTCAAGAAGGGCACGGCTATCCGACTCTTGGGGTTTTGTACATTTCCCACGATGCTTAACTTACAATCTTGTATTATAGCCCAGGAGAAAATAATGCATTCAATTACCCCCCCCCCTTACTTCCCAAATGACCCCAACCGGCAGTGCCGAACGTATTCAGGCATTGGATATTCTGCGCGGGTTTGCCGTCTTTGGTATTCTAGCCGTCAATATAGCAGGCTTTGCAGGCCCAGTATTTTTACCTGGATACGAATATCCCGAATTTATCCCCTGGTTTGACGAATTAGCCAAAGGGTTGATAACTCTTTTCGCCGAAAGTAAATTTTTTACAATTTTTTCATTTTTGTTTGGACTGGGGTTTTCGGTGCAGATAGTCCGATCTGAGGCTAAAGGAAGAAATATCAAAACTTTTTATCCGCGGCGCCTATGGCTGCTCTTTGTTATTGGCATCCTCCACACCGTTTTTTTGTGGACAGGCGATATTCTGCGGCTGTACGCATTATTGGGCTTTGCCCTACTGGCTTTTCACAACAGATCCAATCGCACGCTTATCATTTGGATAATTGTACTTCTTGTGATCTCTTTTTTGACGATAGGATTGTTTGGAGGTGAAGCTGGCAAAATTCCCGGTTATGACATCCTTGGCAAAGCGCGCTCAACCTACAACAGCCCGTCATACTTGAATGTGCTGATTTTTCAATTCTTTTCGGGGTTTAGCTCGTTTGCTATTATTTTTTTACTCCAGGGCCCCAGTGTAATGGCCTTGTTTTTACTTGGGCTGTTGGCGGGGCGCCTGAAATTCTTCGAATCTTTGCCTGAAAATCGCACAATCCTAAAACGCGCCCTATGGATAGGCTTAATAACTGGACTGATTGGAAACGGATTTTTTCTATGGGTGGAAGATCCGTGGCTGTCCAGCCTTGCCATCACCTTTGGATCTCCAACAATGTCGGCGGCCTACGTTTGTGGGTTGACCTTGCTTTCGATAAGTCGCAGAGGCTTAAAACTCCTTGTCCCCTTCGTTAGCGTCGGCCGGATGGCCTTGACTAACTATGTGCTCCAATCGGTGATCTGTCTCTTCCTGTTTAGCGGGTTTGGATTAGGCTGGTATGAAAAAATTGGGGCCGCCGGGTTATTGGGCCTTGCTGTTTTGATTTATCTTTTACAGATACCTTTCAGTGCTTTGTGGCTACGCCGTTTCCGTTTTGGCCCGCTTGAATGGATTTGGCGGTCACTAACGTACCGGCAATGGCAAGCCATACGGAAAACAGACCGAAACCCCGCTCATTCTATGAAAGAAAAATGGAATCAACGTTATGCCGCCAAAAAATATATTTTCGGAAAAGAGCCAAATGCCTTTCTAAAAGAACAGATAGCCAAACTTTCCCAAGGAAAAATTCTACTTCTCGGAGAAGGTGAAGGCAGAAATGCGGTTTATGCCGCGAAGCTAGGGTGGGAAGTAACTGCTGTCGATTTCAGCGATGAAGCCAAAAAGAAAGCGGAAGCATTAGCAAAAGAATCTGGGGTGAATATAGAATACATCGTTAAAGATATATCATCCTTCGCCCATAAAAAGAACGAGTATGACGCTATTGCCCTTATTTTCCTCCATCTCCCGGAGAAATTGCGAAAATCGGTACACAACAAAGTTGTTGATGCATTGAAACCAGGGGGAACATTAATCGCAGAATTCTACGAAAAAGAACAATTAAAATATAATTCCGGCGGCCCTCCAAATTCCGATCTGCTCTATTCGCTTGAAAACATAGCAAATGATTTTAAAATCCTCGACTTCCTTCATTTTGTAAAAGAAGAAGCCCAGGTCAGCGAAGGGATTCTCCACCACGGGAAAGCAATGGTAATTCGATTTGTAGGAAGAGGCTAATTCAGCGTGTTTCTCAAAAACAACCGTTTCTTGAAAAGCCCCTGTCCTTGCCAATAATAAAAAATGTATTATTTCGAAAATAGCCGATTTTTGAAAGAGCCTTGCCTTAGGATCAAATTTCCTGTTATACTCAACAGCCTCGGGTTTATTCGATATCTAAATGCTTAAGGGTACCTCTAAAAAACAGCTTTAGGAAATTGACAAAGAAATTTTTTGTCGATACAAGGCGGAAAAAGCGGAGCATAGCTTAAGCTACGCGAGTATTTTGACAACGCAGTGGCGGCGGAAAAAATCGAGTCAAGAACTTAATGGGGTTTTTTAGAGGTGCCCTTAAGTCTTTATTGAAAATATCTTCATGAGGTGCCCTCTATGTAATCAGGCTTTATTTACGCTATGAATACTTCCCCCGATGCCCGGACTGCATCCAGTACACGGGTAGTCCTAGTAATGGGGAACAGCACCTACGAGCACACGACTGTTCTCAAAAACCCGGTGAACGATGCCTTGGATGCATGGGTAACCCTTGAGAACCTGGGATTCTCGGTAAGCCGCCTGTTCGATGCCAATAAAGGCGAAATGAGACGTGCGGTAGATGAGTTTCAACGGCAAATATCCCGAAAAGGAACAGAGATTGCCCTTCTCTACTATGCAGGCCATGGGGTCGAGTATGCGGGAAACAATTATATTATCCCCGTAACAGCGGAGCTTCCGAATGAATACGCCCTCATGAACGAGGCGGTGAGCCTAGATCTGATAACCGCCGCCATGGACCGTGCCCAGGTAGCCTTCAGCATGATAGTTCTGATGCGGAGGGGTCAAGACATAGGCAGCAACTTCGCGAGGTTCCTGCGTTCTGCTAGTCGCCCCGATGGCGGCCCCTCAAGTAGCGGTAGCGATCTGGGCTTCCGCCCCGTTCGGAGGACGTAAATTTTTTGGGTTTTTACCTTTTTACTTTTTGAGATACGTGCTACGCTCTTATTCGTTGCGTTAGCGGAATCAAGAAAAGGGGCTGTGTCAGAACTCGTCTTTGACCCGCATACGGCGTTGAAAAACCCGCTCAAAATGCTCAGGTATACGCATACACTGCGCTTTTAAGCTGATTTTCCGCCTTGTCTGCGAACCAAATCCTTTGTCCTGACACAGCCCCTGAAATTCCTTTTGAATTTTGGAGCATATTGAATTCTTGGAATTTCCCCTGTGTTTATTTTGTACAAGGGCGCAAATCGATAAATTTGGCAAAGAGAGGAATATCAGCATGAATAAAATCCCCCTGTTATTCGGAATTATAGCGGTCATTTTTCTTCTAAACGGATGTCAGGATAAAGAGGTTTTACCTCTGACGACGAATTCCGATACTTATGATCCCGGCACCGGCTGGACCCTTTCCTGGTCTGATGAATTTGACGATGGTATCTTTGATACGGACACCTGGGATCGTCAAGTATTAATGGATCCTTTTAATAATGAATGGCAGCAATACACAGGAGATCCCGGTACAGCCTACGAACAAGATGACTATATGATTCTCAAAGCTGAGTGGGACGGTAAAGCCCATGGGGATAATCATTATACTTCGGCTAGAGTAATTTCTAATCCCGGCGGGGGAAATGGAAATTCAGGATCTGCGGGAAAAACTTTCCAATATGGGAAGATCGCCGCTCGAATACAACTCCCCTATGGCAAAGGAATTTGGCCCGCCTTCTGGATGCTCGGCGACAACATAGACGAGACAGGAGGAGATACTGCCTGGCCCGGATGCGGCGAGATTGATATACTTGAGACTGGAGCAAAGACGGATGATGACGGCTACTATGGTCATGCCACACTCCATGGGACCTTGCACTATAATTCTACAGAGGATAATTCTGGAAATAATCATAGCTTAAATGGAAGCCATACTGTTTTACCAAGCGGAAAATTTGCGGATAATTTTCACGTGTTCGAAATTGAATGGGATAAGTCAAAAATAGTATGGAAGCTTGATGGAGTTCAGTATCATTCGGAGAATATAACCGCCGATAACATGAGTGAATTTCAACTGCCCTATTATGTCATATTCAATATAGCCGTGGGGGGACACTTTACCCATGCTCCTGATGCAACAACACCTTTTCCTCAGTTCATGTATATTGACTGGATAAGGCATTACACCGAGAAAGGATAGTTTTACAAGCCCCTCTTCAAAACCAGTTCCTTCCCCCGGAATCCAACCCCCAGGACCAGCATCGTCTTAGGCCGCCATTTCTCCCGTACGGAGGCTACGTATTTTTCCAGTGCCTGGTCCAAGGCGGCCTGGGCCAGTGTTTCAAGGGGAACGCTGTCCTTAACATTGCCCTGCTTGAACTCGAATACGAGGGCATCCTCGGCGTTCTGCGGTGTTGGCCCCTTTCGCACCAACACAATGTCGGCGCGGCCCTTGCCGTATTCCCGACTGCTTTCCACCGCGTACTCACCGCCGAAATAGGCCAGCAGGCCCAGTATCAGTCCGTGGTAGAAGTTCTCCCGTCTGGCGGTTTCTTCGTAGGGGGCCCTTGCCGCATCGTGATGGCTGGCCAAAGAGAAGAACATACAGGCCAGGCCCTCCTCAATAGAAGCGGCATCCATCTCCCGGATACCCCGAACGAAGCGGAGAAAAGTATCGTTCACCTGCATATCTTTGTTCAGCCATGTTTTAATGACGGTGCTGTAGATTCCCTCTACTTCACGGTTCGGGATGGCTAGGCGATAGGAAACTCCGTGGTACTCTTGGCGCATATCGCTGGCCTTCAGTTACCCGCTGTGGTACGGGTTCAGGACATAGGTAACAGATTTCAAGGTTCAGAAGAGGCATCACCCCCCACTTTTTGTGGAGGTAAGTGTTTCTGATTGAAAGGCTTGAAACCATAGGTTCCCGCGTTCAATGAGTCAAAGCAACACCGGCGACATATTCATAAGGGGTCAGAAAGCCAAGGCGCTTCCTGGGACGTGTGTTTAACCTGTATTCGAGCATAGCCACATCTTCATCGGAGATCAAGGCGTAGCTGGTCTTTTTGGGCCAAACCCGGCGAGTCAGACCGACGGCATTCTCAACACTGCCCTTTTCCCAGGAGCTGTAGGGATTACAGAAATAAGTATTGATCCCCAGCTTATCCCGAAGAGGATGATGACGGCGATTTTCCTGACCGTTATCAAAAGTAATAGATCGGCGCATAGAGGGGGGCAGATCAATCAGCTTCTCAACGGGGGCTGCATTCATTTCCTTAGGAGCACACCGAGGCAGCTTTGCCAGAAGTGTAATTCCCAGAACTCGCTCCTGAAGAACCATGAGAGCTTCTTTGCTCTGTCTGCTGACGGCTGTATCGGCGGCCTCCCAGTGTCCTGCCTCCTGCCGAAGATCGACTTCGTCAGGACGATCTTCGATACCGGTCCGATTGGGTATTAGTGTGCGCCTGCCACGCTTTTGGTGCCGTTTTCGCCGATTTTTCCGTCCACAGACGAGATATTGTGTCAAATCCCGCCTTTTTTCAAAGATATACATGTATATGGTCTCATGGCTGATGCTTTTCCCTGGAAGATCAATCTCAATTCTCCCTGCAATTTGCCGGGGACTCCATCCGAGTTCCAGTTTTTTAATGACATATTCACGTATAACCGGATCGCTGATCCTCTCACGTTTCCTGCTTTGTCGCCTCCGGATCTGTGACCTGCTATTGGCCCAGTATGCCTGATATCGATTGTCTTCGGCGCTGTTGTTTTTGATCTCTCTCGAAATGACCGAAGGGTTTCTATCAAGGCGACGGGCAATAGAGCGGATAGATTCTCCCCGGCGCCTGCCTGTCATAATTTCTTCTCGGTCTTCAGGGGTAAGGACCCTATACAACCTCTTAGACTGTGATGTACATTGCATATAGGCGGTCGCTCCTTGCTGTGCGTTTTGTGGTTATTACACACTGACAATGGATGCCGCCTTTCTCTATCCCCCTCCGGGGGGTACCCCCCGGAGGGGGCCGGGTGTTGCTTCTCGGACTTGAACGCGGGTTTGGTGGAAATTCTGCCCCTGATGGAAGCGCAAGGGATTGCAGCGGAAATGCCGCTGGCAGCCCCGGCGATTGGCAATGAGCCGGGGGGAGGGGGGGGCAGGCTGCCAGATTAAGGCATTGGAGCGGAAAGCCCGACCCGAAGGGTTGCGCCCATATATTGATTTCTGAATTTATGCACATCGGATTATCGGGTGTCCTTGTGAGTTGAAATCACATTTCTTCACCAAATTCAAAAATTATGCTTTTAGAGGTACCCATAATTGTTTTTATGTGATAAAATGCAACAAATAAAATGATTTAAGGAAGGTATATATGAGTAATGCCAAGCAACAGATTGCATCGGACATGATTTACCTGCTGGAGGATAAGCCTCCTGCGTTTCAGGCGTTTTTAGCGGCTCTCCAGCACATGCTGGCGATTTTTATTGGAATTATAACGCCGCCTCTCATCATTGGCGGGGCACTGGGTCTCTCCCCTGAACTCAAGGCGTACATCATCAGCATGGCGCTGTTTGTTTCGGGTCTTTCTACGTTTATCCAGTGCCGAAGAATTGGCCCTATCGGGTCTGGCCTCTTAAGCATACAGGGAACGAGTTTCACCTTTCTCTCACTTTGCATAGGTATCGGCCTTTCTGTACTGAAAAGCGGCGGCACACATGAACAGGCCCTTGGCACCATATTCACAGTTTGTCTGATCTGTTCCCCTGTGGAGATGATCTTCAGCCGATTCATCCCATTTCTGAAGAGAATTATTACTCCCATGGTGAGCGGTGTCGTCGTCACTCTCATTGGACTATCTCTCATCAGAGTGGGGATTACCGACATTGGCGGCGGTCAATGGCTTCTGGACAATAAGCCGGAAATTTATGCCGGCACAGCCAATCTTCTGCTCGCCGGGCTGGTGCTTGTCATCATCGTTCTCTTGAACAGAAGTTCGAACAAGTGGCTGAGAATGTCGGCCGTTGTCATCGGTTTGGTCGTCGGCTACATTGTAGCCGGGTTTCTCAATATGGTGAATTTCGGCAACTTAGCCAGTTCCAAATTTGTCAATGTCCCCATCCCCTTCCGGTTTGGATTCGGCATTAGCTGGGGACATGTGATTCCCATGGCGCTGCTGTATCTGATTACTACTGTTGAGTCTATAGGAGACCTCACCGCAACTTCGATGATTTCCGGCGAACCCATAGAAGGTGAAAAGTATTTCAAGAGAATTTCCGGCGGGGTTCTTGGTGATGGTGTGAACTCAGCGATAGCGGCGGTCTTTAACTCCTTTCCAAACACCACATTCAGCCAGAACAACGGTGTTATTCAGATGACTGGCGTAGCCAGCAGGCGTGTGGGTTATTGGATTTCAGGGCTGCTGGTTATCTTCGGTCTCTTCCCCATCATAGGCGGCCTGTTTGCGATTATCCCGAATTCCGTTCTTGGCGGTGCCACTATTATCATGTTCGGAACTGTTGCCGCAGCGGGCATTCGCATCATTTCTTCCCACATCATCACCCGCCGTGATATTATTATCATGGCTATTTCCTTCGGCCTTGGTCTTGGTGTGGTATTCCGCCCTGAGATTCTCCAGAATTTTCCCCCTGTCATGCGGCAGATTTTCAGTTCTGCCATCACTACGGGCGGATTGGCAGCTATAGTGCTGAACATCATCCTGCCTCACTCTCTGAAAAAGCACCCAACCCATGAAGACATCATGGTCGATGTGTGAAGCGGCTCTAGGGCGCCCTAAGCTCTAGGGCGCCTCTAACTGATCTGTTATGCACAAAATGAGTCCGTCACAAACATAGGGATGTGAGTGGTCTGCCGAACAGTAAGATAATGGCCGACGAAGACAACTGACAAGAAATATCTTGTCAGTTCGGCAGTTCGGCAGGCAGAAGGTGCTTTGTGAGACCATACGAACCAAATAAATTGCCTCTGGAAGAACTAGATTATCGGCGATTGTTTTCCCTTCAAAGACGGCAATGGGAGAATCGGGCGCATCCTGATTCCTCTTTTCCTCTACTAGGAGAAGAAGCTGTCCCAGCCGATGTTCTACCTGAGTTCTTACCTTGAAGCAAATCGGGAAAAGTACTACATACGCCTGCAAAATATTTCCAGTAAAGGAAATTGGGATGGCTGGACAGAATTTTTCCTCAAAGCCATTACCGAACAGGCAAAAAATAATAATCGGAAGGTTAAAGAGATCATGGGGCTTTACGACAACATAAAATCAAAGATTCAGGAAATTACCCACTCCCAATACACCATTCACCTGTTGGATGCCGTCTTTGACCGACCCATTTTTGAAACAACGGATTTTGTGAACAGGACAAAAATTCATAAGCCCACGGCCATGGGATTATTGCGACAGCTAAAGGGCAATGGCATTTTGAAGGAATTGCGGTCAGGAAGTGGACGACGTGCAGCGGTTCTATGCTTCCCTGAGCTTCTGAATATTACCGAGAGCAGGAAAATCTTCTGATTGGATTTGTGTATCGTCTGGCATTCTCAACCGGTTTTATGTATCGCAACTCGATATTCACGATACACAAAAGGATTTGCGGCTTACAGAACATCCACAAACTCTTCTCGTGTTGAGGTCTTTTCCGTGTCTTCTGTGTATTCCGTGATTAAAAACAGGAGATTTGCCGATGGAGAAATTGAAAATGCACAGTCCAGATTTTACTGAAGAAAACATTGCAAAGCTGTCATACTGGTTTCCGGGCTGCGTAACCGAATCGATCAATGAAGATGGCAATCCGAAAAAATCCATCGACTTTGATCTACTGCGGCAGGAACTGTCTACCGCAATCGTGGAAGGGCCGCAGGAGCGCTACCACCTCAACTGGCCCGGTAAGCGGGAATCCTTGTTGACAGCCAATGCGCCCACCGCCAAGACGCTTCGACCCTGCCGGGAAGAGAGCGTAAACTTTGATACCACGGAAAACCTGTTCATTGAAGGCGACAATCTGGATGCCCTGAAACTCCTGCAGGAAACTTACCTCGGCAAGGTTAAGATGATCTATATTGATCCGCCGTACAACACGGGTAAGGATTTCATCTATGCCGATAACTTTGCCGAATCCACGGAAGAATATCTCTTGGACTCCGGGCAGAAAGATGAAAAAGGCAATCGACTTGTGGCCAATACCGACTCTAATGGACGGTTTCATTCGGATTGGTTGAGTATGATGTATTCACGGTTAAGGCTGGCGAGGAATCTTCTTAAGGACGATGGGGTGATTTTCATCAGTATTGATGATGGAGAAGTGTCAAACCTTCGAAAAATGTGTGATGAAGTTTTTGGAGCAGAAAATTTCCTTACCGTTCTCATTTGGAAATCAAGACAAATCATTGACAGCCGAAATAAAAATAATGCCTCAAATGATCACGAGTACGTACTGGTTTATTCACGAGAAGTGATAGATGCCAAACTTAGAGGCAAAGAGATTGCACTTTCAAAGTACAAAAACCCAGACAATGATCCTCGTGGACCCTGGATGAGTAACAGTATTCTTGGTCCCGCTAATGCATCACAAAGGCCAAATCTTCATTACGCAATATCTAACCCTGAAACAGGTATTAGCTACAATTGTCAAGAGGATACAGGGTGGAGATATTCACGAGAAACGATGTCTCAAAAAATATCTGAAGGGAGAATTGTTTTTCCTCAAAAAGAAGATGGACGGCCTCGTGAAAAAAATATTTGGAGGAGTTGTCTGATAGGTTTACTGGATTTTCGTCTATTTTGCCTGAAGATGCAGGCTATACTTTGAACGGGACTCGTGAAGTCCGCGACATGCTCAAAGGGAAATTATTTGATTTTCCAAAACCTGTATCGTTACTAAAAATTTTGATTCAGCAAGGTGCTTGGAATAATGACGACATCATCCTCGACTTCTTCGCCGGCTCTGCCACCACCGCCCACGCGGTCATGCAACTCAACGCAGAAGATGGCGGCAACCGAAAATTCATTATGATTCAGTTGCCAGAAACCTGTGATGAAAAATCCGAGGCGTTCAAAGCGGGCTACAAAACCATTGCCGAAATCAGCAAGGAACGTATCCGCCGGGCCGGAAAACAATTGAAAACTGATAATGAGAAATTGACAGCTAAAGGAGAAGATCATTCTCAATTGGACACGGGTTTCCGCGTCCTCAAGGTCGATTCCTCCAATATGGCCGATGTCTATTACACGCCGGATGCCATCAAACAAGATGAACTTCAGTTTTCTACCGACAACATAAAGGACGGCCGCACGTCTGAAGACCTGCTTTTCCAGGTCCTGCTCGACTGGGGTGTGGAATTTGACGCTTCCAATTTCTAAGGAAATTGTGCGCGTCATGAAGGATGAAGGCGGAAGGATAAAGGAGGAAATGGGGTTATCTGATTCTCAGCTTTCATCCTTCCAAGAATACGAGGTATTCTTTGTCGATGGCAACACGCTGTCCGCCTGCTTCGTGAAGGATGGTGAAATAACCGAAGAATTCTGTAAAGGGCTGGCCCAGCGCCAGCCGCTCCGCGTCGTTTTCCGCGACTCAGGGTTCAAGGATGACAGCGTAAAAATTAACGTCGAACAGATATTCAAACTTATGAGCCCGCACACCGATGTGAAGACAATTTAAGGGAGTGTTAATGCGTCAAATAGAATACTTAAAGAGTTTAGTTCATGAGCTTTGTCAATTATCCGAATGTGAGTGGGTTGAGTTCAAACATAATTATGCCCAATCAGACGATATTGGCAAGTATATCTCGGCCTTATCCAACTCTGCCTTGTTGTACGGCAAAGATAAGGCCTATATGCTTTGGGGGATTGATGATGGAACACACGATATAATAGGGACTGATTTCTCTTTGAATAAAGCCAAAGTGGGAAATGAGGAATTGGAAAACTGGTTATTGCAGCGGCTTAATCCCAAAATAAACTTTAAATTTGAGACCATTGAAGTCGAAGACAACACCGTTGTGCTATTACAAATCAACGCAGCCAGCAAGCACCCCACATCTTTTACCAAGGAGAAATATGTTCGCATTGGTTCCTATTGCAAAAAATTAAAAGATTTTCCTGAAAAAGAGCGTGAGCTTTGGCGGTTGTTGGATCAAGTCCCCTTTGAAAGTCAGTTGTCTCTGGAGAAAATCAGCAAAGATAGGGCCTTGGAATTGCTGGATTATTCTTGCTATTTTGATCTTACGAAAATGCCTATTCCAGACGGGCATCAGGCAATATTAGAAGTGCTCATTGCAGAAGAATTCATTCAAAAGGATGATTCCGGGCTTTACAATGTTACCAACTTAGGTGCCGTTCTTTTCGCTAAGGATTTAACTCATTTCCCCAATTTAAAAAGAAAAGCTGCCCGAGTTATTCAGTACAAAGGAAAAAATAAACTGGAAACTGTCAGAGAACAACAGGGTAAAAAAGGTTATGCCATTGGCTTCAACGATCTTGTTGACTATATCATGACTTTGATGTCGGCAGAAGAAAACCTTAGCTCATCTATTCGCAAAGAGACGACGATGTTTCCTAAACTGGCGGTCCGTGAATTGGTCGCCAATGCTTTGATTCATCAAGATTTCTTTGAAACAGGTACGGGAGTGATGATTGAACTGTTTTCTGATCGCTTGGAAATTTCTAATCCTGGTATACCTCTGGTCAATGTCGAACGCTTTCTGGATACGCCGCCTAAATCTAGGAATGAAAAACTTGCTTCACTGTTACGCCGTTTAGGAATATGTGAAGAGAGGGGTTCAGGAATTGACAAAGTCATATTTGAGGTCGAGATAAATCAGTTGCCAGCACCCGCATTTGAAATACCTGAAAAATCAACACGTGTTGTTTTATTTTCACACCGCGAATTGAAAAACTTAACCAAACAAGACCGAGTGCGGGCCTGCTATTTTCATGCTTCACTCAAATATATTGAGCGGGATTATATGACAAATAGCAGTTTAAGAGAGCGTTTTGGCATTGATGCAAAAAATGGAGCTATGGCTACCCGTATTATCAATGATGCCCTAGAAAGCAAGCTTATCTGTGTTTATGATAAAAGTGTTGGAGCTAAGGCTCGAAGATATATCCCGAGTTGGGCGGGAGGTAAAAATGTCTGACTGGGGAAGAGTGTTTGATGAGCCCCATGATTCCTAACGGCCTGATTACTAATACGGGTTTTTAATTTGTTTGACTGTTGTTTGACTGGAGCGACAAGGCGTCTTCATGCCACATTCTGTATTTCTATGTATAACAAAGAGTTAAGGGTTTTTAATTTGTTTGACTGTTGTTTGACTGGAGCGACAAGGCGTCTTCATGCCACATTCTGTATTTCTATGTATAACAAAGAGTTAAGGGGTTTTTCCTTGTTTGACTGTTGTTTGACTGGAGTTGATGCAAAGCTCCAATTAAGCATTTTAATATCCGCCAAGACACTTTCGTGTATTTTGCACCTTTCGTGGTTAAAAACCCGCTATGCTTATCTGTGCCCATCTGCGGTTTCAAACTCTTATTCCGTGTCTTCTGTGTGTTCAGTGGTTCAAAAAGGAGCCCTTGCGTGAAACTTAAATTCAAGAAACAAGCCTACCAGACACGCGCCGTTGAAGCGGTGGCGGATTGTTTTAAGGGCCAGCCAAATCCTGCGGGTATCAGTTACCGCATCGCCCCGGGAATGGCAAAAGCGGATTCTCAAGGGCACAGACAGCCAAATCTGCTGGAGGAATCCGGCTTCAAAAACAGGGACCTCGTGCCCGATTTGCCGCTGTTGAAAAACATACAGGAGATTCAGAAGTGTCAGAATCTCCCGCAATCCGGCAGCCTGGTGAAAACCAAGGTCTCTTCTTTGAATCTTGATGTAGAGATGGAAACCGGTACCGGCAAGACCTACTGCTACATCAAAACCGTCTTTGAGATGAACAAGCAGTTCGGCTGGACCAAGTTTATCGTGGTGGTGCCCAGCATTGCAATCCGGGAAGGCGTCTATAAATCGCAGAAACCTGTGATGAAAAATCCGAGGCGTTCAAAGCGGGCTACAAAACTATTGCCGAAATCAGCAAGGAACGTATCCGCCGGGCCGGAAAACAATTGAAAACTGATAATGAGAAATTGACAGCTAAAGGAGAAGATCATTCTCAATTGGACACGGGTTTCCGCGTCCTCAAAGTCGATTCCTCCAATATGGCCGATGTCTATTACACGCCGGATGCCATCAAACAAGATGAACTTCAGTTTTCTACCGACAACATAAAGGACGGCCGCACGTCTGAAGACCTGCTTTTCCAGGTCCTGCTCGACTGGGGTGTGGATTTGACGCTTCCAATTTCTAAGGAAATTGTGCGCGTCATGAAGGATGAAGGCGGAAGGATAAAGGAGGAAATGGGGTTATCTGATTCTCAGCCTTCATCCTTGAGCCTTCAGAATTCATCCTTCCAGGAATACGAGGTATTCTTTGTCGATGGCAACGCGCTGTCCGCCTGCTTCGTAAAGGATGGTGAAATAACCGAAGAATTCTGTAAAGGGCTGGCCCAGCGCCAACCGCTCCGCGTCGTTTTCCGCGACTCTGGGTTCAAGGATGACAGCGTAAAGATTGACGTCGAACAGATACTCAAACTTATGAGCCCGCACACGGATGTGAAGACGATATGAGCCACGAAAAGACACGAAAAAAAGCATTAACCAAGGGAAATACTGAAAACACAGAAAGGAAGCGGCGGGATAATGGTAAACATAAGGGAGTTATTATGCCGGTTCCTGCCGCTTCGGTGGAGTTGCCCGGTGATTATGCAGATTTCTTAAAACAAGTTAAGCAGCGGGTAAAGACAGAACGGCTGAAGGCGGCTTCGTCTGCCAATGTTGTTCAAATTCTAATGTATTGGGATATCGGCCATGACATTCTGCGAAAACAGGAACAGGCAGGCTGGGGAGCGAAGGTAATTGACCGCCTTGCGTATGACCTGAAGGAAGCTTTTCCTGAAATGAATGGTTTTTCGGCCCGTAACCTCAAATACATGCGCAAATTTACTGAGGAATGGCCGGTGCGTGAAATAGTGCAACGCACCGTTGCACAAATACCCTTTTGGAAAAACTCAAGGAGCCGGAATTACGGCTTTGGTATGTTGAGCAAACAATCACAAATGGCTGGAGCAAAAACATTTTGGCTGTGCAGATAGAAACAAAGCTGCATAAACGAATCGGACAGACCGCCAATAATTTTGAAGTAACGTTGCCTCCGGATGATTCCGATATGGCGAACCAGATATTCAAAGATCCGTATTTGTTTGATTTTCTTGGAACTGCGGAAGTTCGCAAAGAAACCGAGTTGGAAAATGAACTTATCAAACACCTGGAAAAATTCCTGTTAGAGCTTGGACAAGGCTTTGCCTTTGTCGGGCGGCAGGTCCACATGGAAGTAGGTGGAGATGATTTTTATATCGACCTGCTTTCTTATCACTTAAAGCTACGCTGCTATGTGGTGGTAGAGCTGAAAGCGGGCAAGTTCTGTCCCGGTCACGTCAGCCAGTTGACTATGTATATGAATATTGTCGATGCCATGCTTCGCCATCCGGACGATAAACCGACCATCGGCTTGCCTCTTGTAAAAGAAAAGAATCATACCGTTGCTAAATACGCACTTGCGGGCAATACAAAACCCATAGGAGTAGCCGAGTGGGAACAGCAAATAACAGAGTCTTTGCCGGAAGACCTCAAACCGAGCCTGCCTTCCATTGAGGAAATTGAAAAAGAGATGGATCAGGAAGCAGAAGAATTATGGGCACCTCTAAAAAACTCATTTAGTTCTTGACTCGATCTTTTCCGCCGCTACTGCGTTGTCAAAATACTCACGTAGCTTAAGCTACGCTTGAGCTTTTGCCGCCTTGTATCGACAAAAAATTTCTTCGTCAATTTCCTAAAGCTGTTTTTTAGAGGTGCCCTTCAAAAAGAAAGAATTCAAAGAACTCTGGAACCGGATAAACCATAAGGCAGCCTACAGTGTCCATTTTGATAGTGACGAGTTAGTTGATAAATGTACCGAGACGCTCAATGAAAATCTGCGGGTTACGCCCCTCCAATACACCATACAGCGGGGCGAGCAGGCTGAAAGTATCAGTTTTGACCGGATAAAATCTGGCGACAGTTTCGAAATGAAGGAGACAGCCACTGAATACAGCACCCCCTCCATTCACTCCGCAGTGAAATATGACCTGATCGGCAAGGTGGCTGAAAATGTTCAGTTGACCAGAAAAACCGTTACAAAAATTTTATTAGCGATCAAAGCATCAGTATTTGCTGAGTTTAAGGCCAATCCGGAAAGCTTCATTTCCGCGGCCACTCATCTGATCCAGGAGCAGAAGGCGACCGCTATTATTGAACATCGGAGCTACGATGTTATGACCGGAACGCATGACATTGATATCTTCACCGACGAGCAAAGCAAACAGGATTTCAGCAAAGCCGGAGACCGCCTCAAACGTCATATTTATGATTACGTCATAACCAACTCCAAAACAGAACGCACCTTTGTTCAGAGGCTTGATATCAGTTCCGAAGTAATTGTGTACGCCAAATTACCAAAAGGCTTCTCAATTCCCACACCGGTTGGAAACTACAATCCCGACTGGGCCATCTCCTTCAAAGAGGGCTCCGTTAAGCATGTTTACTTTGTCGCAGAAACCAAGGGCTCCATGTCCAGCATGGAACTCCGTGAAATTGAAAAGACAAAAATCGAATGTGCCCGCAGATTCTTCGATAAAATCAACCACAAAATCGACTCGAAAAATGTGAAATACGCCGTGGTGAACAGCTTCGATAAACTCATGGAAATTGTCGGAGATGGAACAATTTCACCTTCTGGATAAGGGTGCTGACGAACGGGAAATAAGATCGCCGGTGTATCACCGGGGCGGACAACCAACATCTGCTATCAGGCAGATTTTATCGGTTGCAGTTCCGTCATCGTCAAGCTAATGCAACGCCGCACAGAAAAAGCACAAGGCATCAACTACTGAAGCATCCAGTCTCCACCGTGCATGGCATCTCAGCATCAGAACAGAGAGTCTCCGGCATAAAAGACTGGCTGCAATTTGCGGATAAGAAATTTATTGCCAAAGAGATATAAGAAAACCAAGAGTTGGGGTTGCCTATTTTCTCAGTTTATGATTCAATTCAACAAAAAGCTGAAACAATTCCTATGATCGGATTTCAGGAGAAACTCAGTTTTTCTGACACGCTCGCCCCCGGGAAGAGAACTTCCCTGTATACGGGGACTGTAAGGTATGGCACCAGCTTAAGATCGGAACGCGTTGTTCGCTGTACAGTGGAGTGCCTGATACGCGATCAGAGCATCTCTGGTGCCATACGAAGAAGAGCAAAGATCACGACGCGGACTGATGAAATCTCGATAAAGCCACCGAACCTGGTGCAGCGGTCGTTTCACGGCGACGCGGCCGAGCCATCTGTGGATACCGGACATCACGTGCGCGGCTGCGTCAAAATTATCGGGGCTGTGTCAGGATGAAGGATTTGGTTTGCAGACAAGACGGAAAATCCGCTTAGAAGCGCAGTGTATAGCGTATACATGAGCATTTTAAGCGGGTTTTTCAACGCCGTATGAGAGCCAAAGACGAGTTCTGACACAGCCCCGCACACAGGATTCGTTATCAGTGTCTTCACGCGGATGCTTGTCGGGAGGCGCGCATCATCTTCAATGAAGACTGACCTTCCGCTCGATGTCTTTGGAATGAGCAGCGTTGCACGACCGGCGATCACAACGGCCAGGAATCTCAATGTCTGTCTATCCGCTACACGGAGCGACTTGCAGAAGTCGGCATTGAACCGACAGTTGGAAGCAGCGGTGATTCGTACGCCAACGCGATGGCGGAATCGATCATTGGATTCTGCAAGAAGGAGGAGATACGAGGGCAGGGACCGTGGGAGTCTATCGACATAATTGAGATTATGCGGTGCTCCACTGAGTGGACTGGCATAACAGCCGGCGGCTTCTCAAGCCAATCGGAAGTCGTCCACCACGGGAAGCGGGAATCGAATGCTGTCAGCAACAGAGGAGTTCGGCAGAAGTCGCCGGACTCATATTCCAACCTCTCCGGGAAACTCGGGGCGGTTCAATTACACGGAAGTATAATGAAATTTTCAAGGAGGTCTAATTATGAGGTGGGTAAAAACTTATGGCGAGTCAGAGGTAAGCTATTCAGAAGAAAACAAGCTGCAGCGGGTAATCAAAGTAGAGCCGACAAAACTGGAAGATAACAATCATTACAGCGAGGACGAAGCCAATAAAAAACGCAGAGAAAAACTCAAGGAGACCCTGAGGGTAAGCGCCTTGGACAAACTGGCCAAAAAGCCGCAAAAAAACAAGCCTCCGACCGAATTTCAGAAGGCCCTGCGTGAGTTTGTGAATGACTATCTGATTCTGATGCCCGAGTCAATATCGGAAGAAAATCTGCATCCTTATGGCTATGGGAATGCCAAAGATAGAAAAGATAGAATTGACAAAATCAATGAAGAAACTATGAAGAAATTCTGCGGGAAACTCAAGCACATCTGGAATAAATCCCAAGACATTGATTTTTTTAACAGGGATGACTAAAAGGATACAAAGGACTTTTTATGCAATATCAAAAGATATTCAGATGAAATAAAAGAGTCAATCAAGGAAAATATCGATAACCGGCTGAAGTCTGAGTCGGCAAAAATTGAACACAATGTTCGCCATGTTCGTCAGAGCAGCCATGCATTAACCACGTGTATGCTTTATAACGAGAAAGGGGAGCCGATTAAACCGAATGCGGATAAGATTGAAAGTCAACTGGATGAAATTAAGGAAAAATACAATCTCAAGGACTTATGCAAAGACCTAAACGATGTCATAAAGAAAGAGAAGAATAAAAACGGATTTAATTTTCGATGTTTGCTCAGTTCTCTTCGGAAGCATTGGAGAGAAAAATTGGAAAACTCCGAAGACAACGCCTCTCTATTGAGCCAATACCATGTACTGGTGAAGCTGGCGCTAAGAAGCCGGTTTTCAGTCAATGGGGTCAAAAGAATAAAATCTTCCGCTAGCAATGACCAAAGCTTCACATTGGACGAATGCCAACTTCACAAACTTGTCTGCTTCATTGCCAAGAACAAAATTACAGGACATCTGATAAAAAATGGGCGGATTATTCATTATCAAAATTGCAGGGATCCCCAATACATTGAGAAAAGTCAAGGGTGGACCAGCGAAGGCCAGACACAGATGAAGCAGATGGAGGCGCTTGTCCAGCAATGGTACATCGCATGCAGCTTTGCCCAGCGCAACCTTACCCGTATAATTTATCCAGATGGATTGGAAAAAAACGGCGAACCGATAGACTTGTTTGTGAAGAAGGGGTGGGAAATTGCGAAAAAAAAGATTGAGGAAAGCCCTGAAGAAGTTAAAAAACGGCTTAGTCTCATATACAATCCGGACCCTCTTTTTTCTCATTCAGGCAATGATTGTGAACGCATTGTTGATTTCATCAGATACATAAAATGCTTCGCTGCCAAATTGCGCCATAACATGTTCCATTTTCATCAGGGCAAATCTCTGGTTGAGAACTTGAAAACAAGAGAAGCGTCTTGCTATACCAAGGAGTATATCAAGAAGGGTCTCCAAGAGTACGCAGAAAGAACAAAGAAAAAACTGAAAACCATCCAATGCGTCAAATTCTATGGCAAAGAAGAATTGGAGATAATAGTGCCCCTTCTCCAAAAAGGGAACCACGGCGAAAACCTGCCAAAATTTTCCCGCCTGGTTCGCCGCTATACCGATGCATGGAAAAAGAACAACAGCATTAAATTCATCACACAACACCAGAAACATGAAATGAAATCCAATCAATTTCTTGTATGCCGATATGAACTTCTCAAATGGCTCTACGAGAGGCAAGACTTTGCATGCGATCTGAACAGTCATAAAATGAATGTCTTTTGCGAGGAAGCAAAAAAACGTGCCGCCAAAGATTGTTCCAATAAGACCGAATTGATTCCGAGAATGAATAAAATAAGGAATATCAAACCCGATGAATCCATTGATGAATACATGAATTTCCTGCAGGGGGAGACGGCCCGTTATTTCACCATGAAATCTAGGAAAAACCAGTATGAATCCAATCCTGAAAGAGGAAGAGAATATGCGTCCTTTATCGAAAAATTCCGCCAGGATATTGTTCTCCAAGCATTTGCAAGCTATATTGAGAACAAAAAACTGTGCTTTTTGCTGAAAGCCAAATCAGAAGACGAAAACAATGAAGATAAAGGAGATAACATTATTGATGATTTATTGAAAGAACCTCAGAGCGACAAAAAATTGGAAAAATCCCTTGAGAGTTATTCAACACTCTACCTGTACTGCCATCTTGTTCCTATTGATCAGTTAAATAATTTACTCCATCAGATGATTAAATCCACTGTATGCTTTGGCAAGTCATCCAGTAAAGACAGTTCCAAGAGCGAAATAATTAATCAGCTTAAGGAAGTTAAATCGGTTTTGCACTTTTATTCAACCATGCACGACTTGAATTATTCGGGCGGCACGATTCAAGAACTCTCCAAAAACGGCTTTGAGGATTTTTATGAATGTCGTGTACTGGAAAAACTAAGAAATATCAATCCAGAGAACCCTGAAAAGAATGAAAATGACATTCTCCCTCTCCGCGATTTAAAAGAACTAAAACGCTTTGGGAATATTTCATTCATCAAGAAATATATAACGCAGAAAGTCTCCAATTGTGATTGGGAAAATTATATTCAAAAGAAATCCAATATTCAGGAAGTAGAGAAGTACCTCCAAGTTGTACATGAGGACTGGGCTGCTGGTAAAAAAGCACCGTCTTGCAAAGATTATAAAGAACAACTGCAGGAACGGACTGCCTACAAAGAGATCAGAGCCAAATGCTTATTGCAGGAGCACAAGCGATTCTACCAGATTGCGGTGATTCTCTATGCCCGGCTTCTGGGCTATGTCTTCAAGTGGGAACGCTATATGTACTGCATCAGCCTTGCCCTGGGAGGGGATATCCTTTCGCCTGAAGATAGGTTGGAACCTGTGGACTTGTGTCTAGGCATGGAATGGATTGGAGAAGAAAGCTCCAAGAACTCCAAGAAAATACGAAATACTATGTTCCATTTCAACAAGTTTGATAATCTGGATCCAACTCAGAATACCGATATGATTTCACTTATTAACGAAATAAGGGAATTGATGTCCTATGATCGCAATCTGAAGAATTCGGTCAGTCAGGCTGTGAAGAGGGTGTTTTTCCAGCAAGGCTTTGATATCAAGTTTTCAATGGAGTCCCATGGCAGGCATGACCTCAGACTTGATAAAATAAGTCCCATAAGAATAAAACATCTATCAAAGGGAAAAAATAGCTATAAAGGTATCGAAGAACCTAAAAATTCGTTGGTCCTCGCAAATTCATTAGCAGTATTGCTTGATTCAGCAAAAAAACAGGTGAATTAATGGGTAAAAGCATAGCGAAATGTCATTTTTCTTGTTTTTATTGCGTTATTCCGTTACATTGTCATGAGATACAGTGCCACTGTTGAGATATGACCTTAAAATGAGAAGGACTACACCATTATTGATTATCTCTTTTTGAACTCCAAGTTGAGATATGACCTTAAAATGCGAAGGGCTGCACCGGTTTAAGCGGGCTTCATTTCTGAACCGTTTCTCTCGGAGACAGCGAAGTTTGACAGAAAGACCGGACCGGTCATCGCGATCCTGAAGCAGGAAAAGGCACGGCATCTGCGGAGAAAAGACCGTGCGCGATCGGGGCAAGGGTTTCAATGAAGTGTGCAAAGCCGCCTCGACGGGTTGCGGCAATAGCCCGCCGAACGGCCAATTTCAACCGGTCAGAGGGCTTGGATGCATTCGGAAACTTCAGGCCCAGTCAGAAATCGACGGCGTATTTGCCCACAACGATGAGATACTCCTTGGCGCGATTGAAGCGGCGAAGGCAGCCGGGCGCAGCGGAATAGTATCCGTAGGGTTTGACACCGTGAACGAAGCCGTTTCAAATCAACTGGTTGCCGGAAATTCGCAGTTGATTCGAAGACAGGCCAGTGTTCAGCAGCTTTCGAAGGTCAATATTTGGGCGCACCCTTCGGGCCGGGCTTTCCGCTCCAATGCCTTATTCTGGCAGCCTGTTAACCGGCTCATTGCCAATCGCCGGGGCTGCCAGCGGCATTTCCGCTGCAATCCCTTGCGCATGGCATTTCGTAATTTGTTGTGGACAGAACCCTTACTATCCTGCCGGACTTAACTTTTCAGGTCAGTTTTTGCCCATTTAACTGTTGTTATGCTGTCAAAATGCGCACGTAGCTTAAGCTGCACTCGGTCTTCTGACGCCTTGTATCAGTAATAACCATAAAAACTGACTCAAGAATCTCAAGCTCTCGCCTAATGGTTTCAGAATCGATTCATCTAGCGGGAGGGCATTATGCCTTCCGTTATAATAATCAAGGCTCATGACAAAAACACCCATGTAGAATTGACAAGAGCTAGCAAGAATTCCCCGGTGTCCGCGCACTGCAGGGATTGGACCCGTCTTTTCAGTCAGAAGAAATCCATGCCGTCGTCGGCGAAAACGGTGCTGGAAAATCAATTCGGGTGAAAATACTTGTCGGAGACCAATCAAAGATGATGGCGTGATATTCATCGATGGCAGTGAGGGGGCTCGGCTCACCTCGACGCGCCCAGAAGATGGGCGAAGGTGGGCATTGGGATAATGCACCAGG
The DNA here is from genome assembly GCA_965232165.1 of Spirochaetaceae bacterium. GTDB lineage: Bacteria > Spirochaetota > Spirochaetia > DSM-2461 > DSM-2461 > UBA2779. The sequence continues at coordinate 479,270 of CBDDOY010000001.1, forward strand.
AACTAACGCTGCTCGCCGACCGGAATGCCGCCGGAAACATCATGCCGGGAAGGAATCAGAAAACCAGAATGGAACTGAAGGACAAACCGGAGGATACCGCCACTCTGATTCCCGATGAGGCCGCATCATCTCTTGCCGACGTTGCCAGAAATGATAGTGTCCAGTATAGTTCGCAATTTTCTTTCAAGAAGCCATCGAATTCTTCCATCAGGCAGCCTGTTCCAATTCAAGTCTTTGTTCATCTATCGCTTTTTCACTAATATACCGTTTCACGGAAGCCCTGTCTTCAGAGTATTCTATCAAATATCAAATAACAACAGACTAATCTGAGATATGATTCAATGCTGGGAAATATTCCAACGGCCCGGGACCTCCGGCGGATTTCTCGATTCAGCCGCTCTAATTGATTGGCTGATGATGTCTTTCTACTGTCTATTTCCGAGAATTCAAAGAATTGGACAGAGTCTTCAAGTCCCTCCTCCAGGCAGTTCATCGATTTGGGAAACTGCTCCTCAAATTCGTCTATAATTCTATTGGCATATTCACGGGCTGAATGTGAATCCGGCTGATTCCATATCTGTTTAATGCGGCCTGCCAGATACTTCTTATCACGAGCCGGTACATGGGAGAGGATATTCCTCATGAAATGGATCTTGCACCGCTGCCGGGAACATCCGATGAGTTCTTTACGAATAGCTTCCTGAAGACCAGGATGAGCATCAGAGACGCATAACCAGGCTTTCCTGAATCCTCTCGCCTTTAGAGACCTGAACAGCCCGACATAAGTAGGGCTTGCTTAAAAAGTCATAATCTATGGATTTTCAAGGTAAAAGCCAGTTACAAATGCTTTAGAGCAACTTTGCTATCTATTCTTGACAAAACAGGTGCAAGGTAAATGCGGAAAATGGCTCAAAACCCTTGCACCTGGGTAATAGCAGAAATCGAAATTCCCCCGAAGTTTCTCAAATCATTGCATTCTGGCTCACTTATAATGCAGTTTTGATTCATTATACTGGTATTCAGAGTCAAAAATACTTTTTAAGCAAGCCCTAAGTAGATTCAGCTTCTTCCGGCATAGGTTCTATGCAAGGATCTCTTTATGTCCTTGTGAATTAACACCGGAAACGACCATGACTGCCATATTCCGAACTCTCCCGGTTTCGCGTATCTTTTCATACAGTGCGTCTGCCCAGATGACAGGATATTCGGAATCAAGTGTACGGCAGCGGAATTCATCCGCCTGTTCATCAGGCCCTCTGTTAATTTCGGATACCTGACTGGCTGATATATTTTCGATCCCCAGACTCATGGCGAGCTTTTCAATCTTCCTGGTCGAAACCCCGTTGATGAACGCTTCTTGAACTGCCTGAATCAGAGCCTGTCCGGATCTCTTCTTTTCAGTGACAAAGAAAGGAATATACCCGCCTTTTCTCAGCTTAGGGACCAGTAAATACAACGTTCCTAACCGGGTATCGAAACGGCGAGGTCTATATCCTTAAGAAATGTGTGGTCCTTCCTGTTGAATGAGAACCCTTTTTTGCACGGACTTTGTTCGCCGCTTCGATTTCCATAAGCTTCTCCGGCAGCCATTTCAATAAACTGAAAAGGGGATCCGGTTCCGTAATGAATTGGAGCAGCATGTTTTCCAGATTCCCATTATCATTTTTCTTAGCCATCGTCTTCCTCCTTGTGGTTTTGATGGTTTGATACCATTCTGGAGAATTCGATGGCTTCTTTCAATTATGTAAATTGCGAACTTGATTGTACGTTATCCCAGAATTAATGAACATTGTCTTACAGTCGTCGATCACCGCCATCGCCGCTCTCGGCGGCCCATACTCACAGCAGTATTGATCTATCCGTTGACTTCACTGCGGCACTGGCAGGCGCTGTTTCAGCTTGGCAGACCCGTTCCGGCCTCTCTTCCGTCAGTATTGCAGGGGTTCTCCCTAGTCTACACGGAGGGTAAACCGATATCGGGATGGCCTGATAGTTGTATGGCGATAGGTACGGGAGCCATCGGACCGATCCCCCTTCCTGTGATTTCCTTGTTTTATTGGCGTTAGCCGGGCATGTCCTGTTGACACAAACCCGTTACGGCCATCATGTTTATGCCGTGGCTGGGAGTGATGATGATACCGCCCGTTTGGCCGGAATCGCAGCAGACCCGATTGCGGTGGCTGTATACACCTTGAGCAGATAGCCTGCGGCATTCGCCGGAATACGGCTGACGGCCAGGTTGTGATAGGCGTAGCCGACTGCCGACACCGGTTTGGAACTTGGAGCCATGGTCACGGCGGCGCATCCTTGAGAGGCGGCTATGGCCGTGCCGGAGAAACTGTAATGGGCGCAGTGATCATGAGTGTCATAGGGAACGGGCTGAGCCTGCCGAGAATTTCATCCTATGTCCAGCAGATTATCAAGGGGTTAATACTTGACGAAGCCGTGCTGATCGTCATGCAATCTTGCCGAACCAATCCTCAGAAAAGGTAGAGCTAAATGAATACAATTCCAACTGTCCACAATGCGGGGTCCTTGAACATTGATGATGTTTTTCGCACCGCACACATTGTCCGGCCCGGTGAAACGATACCGAGCCGTTCCCTGGAGAGGTTTCCCGGAGGGAAAGGTCTCAATCAATCAACGGCGCTTGCCCGGGCCGGTGCCAAGGTGAGGCACATCGGACGCATCGGCGCAGACGGGATATTTCTTTGCGATGGATTGGCCGCCGAAGGTGCCGATGTTTCGGGCATAGAAGTGGACGACACCCCCACCGGCCATGCGATTATTCAAGTCGCCGACGATGGGGAAAACGCCATAGTCCTCTACGGCGGGGCTAATGGCGCCTGGAGTGGCAGCGATGTGCAGAGAGCCGTATCCGGAATGAAGGCCGAGGACATACTGCTCATCCAGAATGAGGTGAACATGATGCCGCAACTCATTCAGGCGGCGCATGAAGCCGGAATTCGTATCGCCATGAATCCCGCCCCAATGACTCCCGAGGTCCAAGATTGGCCCATCGAATGCCTCACCTGGCTCGTGGTAAATGAGATTGAAGGAAGAGAACTGGCCGGTTCTGACATTGCCGGTGGCGAAAATGACCGCAAGGCAGTGCTGATGAAATTGCGCCGCCGCTGCATAAATGCCACCGTCGTGATGACTCTTGGTAAAGAGGGGGCCATCAGGCTCGATGGCCATGGCCTGGTTAGTTCCTCTTTCCCAGATGTTGCCCCTGTTGTGGACACAACGGGGGCAGGCGACACCTTTATGGGCTATTGGCTGGCCGCCGAGATTGAGGGGTTGTCCCCCGAAGAGGGCCTGCTTCTTGCCTGCGCCGCCGGGGCACTCTCGGTGTCTCGTAAGGGTGCGGCGGTTGGCGTTCCGCACCGGGCCGAGGTGGAGGCCCTTATTCGGAAATTTGAATAGCAGACGAGGCTTGGCGATAGTCAAATCGATCTGCCGCAGCCCTGATTTCTTTTCACAAACGGAAGGATGGGGCTGTAAACCACACAAGGTCAGGAAAATTCCCGTTTTTCAATTTTCATGGAAAAAGGGGTAGTTTTATCGGAAGGAATCCGTGTATACTTCTTATAATGCCCGTCTTACGGAAGAGCAGCCGGGAATTTCTTAACCCAAGTTCACCAAAATACACCTGCTAAATATTTTTTTAACGACCAAGAAAACGAATTACTTCAAAAAAAGGCTTAAATATTTCCCAAAACCTCATAAATACCATAGAATATTTAGGGATTCCGCTTTTTGGGGACCTCAAATCACCTCAAATCAAAATGTAGTGCCTAACACTTTATTTTTCGCTTGCCTCTTTTGTGGCTGTGGTGTATCTTAGTGGTATGTATATAAGATCAATAAAAGTTGCCAACGGTAAAACGAAAAAACAGTACACCTACCTCAATCTTGTAGAAAATATCCGCACTGATAAAGGCCCCCGACAGCGGATTATTCTCAACCTTGGGAAACTGGATATTGATTCTTCTCAATACAAAGCTCTGGCAAGAAGAATTGAAAATATTCTTTCAGGAAACAGAGAATTATTCGACTTGGATGAAGACATTGAGAAAATCGCACAGCAGGTATCAGACCGCATTTTCACCAAGCGGGCAAAAGACGCACAACTAAAAGCTCAAGCGCAAGCCAATTTTGTAGCGGTCGATGTTAACAGCCTTGAAACAAAGAAAGTCAGAAGCCTAGGCCCTGAGTACGTCTGTCATCAGCAATGGAAAGAGTTGGAAATGGACAGAGTTCTAAGGAAATGCGGTGTGCCTAAGGGAACGATCCCCTTACTTGAAGCTCTAATCGTCGGTAGAATGATCAAACCAGCCAGCGAGCGATTTACCAGGCAGTGGGCGGAAAAACATTCTGCTCTTTTTGAGCTGTGCGGCTTACCCCATTCGTCCTCCCTGAATGCGTACTACAGGGCTGCCGATGTTCTCTACCGCTGTAAGGACGAGCTGGAGAAGCATTTGGCTTGTAAAGAACAAGATTTATTCTCCCTCGACGAAAGCATTGTACTTTACGATTTAACGAACACCTACTTTGAGGGTCAGTGCAAAAAGAACCCAAAGGCATCTTATGGTCGCTCGAAAGAAAAGCGCAGTGACTGCAAATTGGCTACCCTGGGGTTGGTTGTCGATGCGGATGGATTTCCCAAGTATAGCAAGTTCCATCCGGGGAACCAGTGCGAATCCAAGACTTTTCAGGCCACGATTTTAGATTTGGAAGCCAACGCGGGCCTAAAAGTCGGGGCAACTGTCGTAATGGATGCCGGGATTGCCACAAAAGAGAATATCGAATGGCTTAAAAAGCGAAAATGTACCTACCTTGTGGTTCACAGAGGGAAAAGTCCTTTGGAGCTTGAGCCATCGCAAGAGATGAATCTGGTCATGGAGGACAAGAAAACAGGTGCCAAGATTGAAGTATTCGGAAAAACAATCTCGGATGAGCATTGGGTTCTGGTAAAGAGCGAGCACAAACGTCTTAAAGAAGAGGCCATGGCTATGCGTACCGAAACCGTCCTCCTTAAAAGACTTCAATATCTTCGTGACGGATTAAACAAGAAAAACCGCATGAAACTGTATTCTTCGGTTCTTCAGAGCATTGGCAGGCTTAAGGAAAAATATCCAAAGGCTGCAAAACTTTATGAAATATCAGTTATTCCTGGGGAGCCTGCCAAGCGGACAGGAAAGTTGAATGCGATTGACATTAAATGGGAGAAGAAAACTCAGACAGGAAACAGTGAAGGAACTTATACCCTTAGAACCAATCGAAAAGATTTGGATGACAAAAATATTTGGGAGCTCTACAAAATGCTTGGTCGTATTGAGAACTCATTTAGAGACATGAAGTCTCATCTTGGCTTTCGGCCTAACTTTCACCAACTGGAGAAGAGAGTTCAGTCGCATATGTTTATATCGGTCCTTGCGTATCACCTGATGCATGCGACTGAATATAAATTACGAAAAGGGGGAGATACACGGAGTTGGAAGACCATAAAAGAAGTTCTTTCTACCCACCAGAGGATAACCATAGAGTACATTTCCAAGACTGAAGAGGGAGTGCTGATGAATAATGAAGTGAGACTCGACTCCCGACAGGAACTAGAACATCAGAAGATTTATGCGATGCTTGGGTTGTCGGGAAAGGCGTTGAACCGTCGGATGACGACTCACCAAATCCGTAGTGTAAATAAAAAATAGTAACTCCATTTATTATAAGGAATTACGTTTTTTAGTGGTGAACTTGGGTTAACCGGCATTCATCACCGGAACGGCTGGCTGCTCCGGCAGGAAAATATCGATTTCAAGGAAATCGCCCGCTCCGGTCCTTGTCCCCTCCGCTGATCACCCCCCCGGATACAGATCAAAGCCTCCGCCGACTTCAAAGGGCCGTGCTTCAAGGTAATCTCCCGCTGATCCCAATATGATGGCGCTAGTTTCTCTCTAGTCTATACCTATAACTATGAATCTTATGACCTAACCTTTATACCCATCAACTAATTCAAATCGAATTCAGGCAATTAAAGGTTTGAATCACTCTTTTTGGAGGCTTGAAAAAGCGAGTCCGTCCATATTCCACAAGTGATTGAGTCAATCACAGGCACAGCGGAAGCCGATTCATGGACAGCGACTGTTTTCCCCGGAGCAGGAGAACGGCTATTTACGATGTGCATCCATTTTCTTCGTGGGAACGGGGAAGTTGCGGAAATGCCAATCACCATACGGCGATTCATTCCCAAAGGGTGCGATATAGGATGCTGCAGCACAGTGGGCAGTTAACTTGACAATTCATAGAACGGCTGTGGACCGTCACGAATTCAGCCTATTGAGCCGCCCCCAAACTCCGGGGTGCCAATGGTTTTTCAGATACAGCCCCATGACCATTGATGTCGAGAACAGAAAACATGATTGTGTCCTCGAGTACTCACGGCCTCAGTCTCCCCTCCTGCGATCTTCAGGCAGCGAAGCGAGGGCTTTTAACCGTTCAGCTAGTGACGGATGTGAATAATGCCAGAAACTGTATGCCGGATGAGGAGTAAGGTTGCTCAGATTATCACGGCTTAGCGTCATCAACGCATTGCTCAGGGCTGTACTGCTCCCTGTTTGCCGAGCGGCATAACAGTCGGCTTGGTATTCATGTTTCCGCATCCATCCATTAATCAACGGCGAGAAAAACGCGGTTACCGGGGCTGAGAAAAATATGAGTACAACGATTAATCCATGAAGAGAAACTCGGTTAAAGCCGAAAGCTTGAAAAAGCGGCCCCCACTCCAGCGCCCACCCGGCGGCGGCAAATACCGCAAAATTGACGACAATCCCGATTAGAAGCCGTTGGCGGATATGACCATGCTTCCAATGTCCTATTTCGTGAGCCAACACCGCCTCTAATTCATCGGGTGCTAATGACTCTATCAAAGTATCAAAGATGACAATGCGGCGAAATTTACCTATCCCGGTGAAATACGCATTGGAGTGTCGGCTGCGGCGGCTTCCATCCATTACAAAAATGCCTTTTACGGCAAACCCACAGCGGACTGCCAATTCTTCCAGCCGACTTCTCAGGTCTCCTGCCGGCAGCATCTCGAATTTATTGAAGAGCGGAGCGATAACAAGGGGATAAAGAATAGTCAGTATAAATTGAAAGAGAGTAACGAACATCCAGGAGCCTAGCCACCAATATCCACCGGCAAGGGCAAGGACCGTATACAATCCTGCCAGCAATGCCATGACAAGCAAGACACCCACGGTAGAAGATTTGAGCAAATCGAATAAAAAAGTTTTCATCCCGGCCGTATTGAATCCAAACTCCTCTTCAATGATGAATTTTGAATAAAGAGAGGTCGGCAAACTCACCAGTCCCAGCGCCATTGAGCCGGACACGAGAAACAAAAGGCCATGCCAATAAGCGGGAAGCGTCCATTGAGAAATTAAGTCATCTAAAAAACCGGTTAACTGAAAAGCGAGAATCAGGATTATAAACACCCTTCCCTGTACCGAAGTAAAAAGCCCAAAATGTGCTTTGCGCAAAGAATACTCACGGCTTTTTCGGTAAGTTTCCGCATCTATGAACCCTGTAAAATTCTCTGGCACCTCGTTTCGGTTCCTGATGATTGTGTTGATGTTAAGAATATCCAGCAGCCACTCGGTAAAAAAATCCAAGGCAAATAGAACAATCCAGCAGGTAAGTATAGTATTCGTATAATTCAAGTTTCTCTAACTCCTTCTTTACTTCAATCCATTGTCGGCTCGGAGATTCTCTTCAAATCGGCCAAGGAGAGCCTTGGAATGGCGTACCGAGGTTTCAACCCATCGGAAATAAGTCGCCATCGCATCCTTCAATTCAAGCGGCCAAGGAAGATGCTCCTGCCGAATACGGGTTGAAAGCACATAAAGTATTATAGCCGCAGCAGCAGAAATATTGAAGCTGTCCACAAATCCAACCATAGGGATATGGAGAAATTCATCAGCCTGTTTCTTCACATCATCGGAAATGCCATGTTTCTCTGTCCCGAAAACTACCGCAATAGGCCCTTTGACCAGATCAAGAGTTTCCGGAGATACGGTCTTATCGGTTTGCAAACTGGTTGCCACAATTCGGAAACCCCGTTGTTTGAGGGTGCGTAGGACTTCCGGCGTACATGTGCCATGTCCTGGCACGGCACTTTGCACAGGGGTTTCATCCTCCAGATTATAAATCATGACATCCAGCCATTGACTGGTTCCTAAATCCACCTGGCGGTCGGTCCTGAAGCGGTTTTTATTAGCAATGGCGTGAATTTCCTGTATGCCCAACGCATCACAGTGACGGATTATCGCACTGCCGTTTCGGGAATCGTATAAATTCTCTACAACGCAGACAATGTATCGGGTTCGTTGTTCAAGAACAGTTTTCAACCGGCTTATCCGACGGGCACTTAGGAAATTCTCTAGGAAATGCAGCCTTTCTTTGTCTATTTCCATCAAAATGAAAATAAACTTTATCCGGTGATCGGTCTAGTACACCGACATGCTGTCAGTGCTTTGGGGTGTCCCTCCCAGACAGCCGATAAATGGATACTTCAAGAACTGCCGGAAAGAGGTTCAAGTTACTTCAAGGCCGAATGCATCAGATGTACCGCTGATTACATGTCGGGTTAATAATGCCCCGAAGATTCAGATTAGAAAAAAGCACCCCCTAGAAGCAGCCATTCCGTTATAAAAAAACGATTTATGAGGAAGATGGCTATGCCTTTTCTCCGTTGGTGCCATCCCGATTGCTCAAGTTCCAATCTGCCTAGAACGAAAAACCGTTAGTTCGCCGTGAATTCCAGCGCATAACAGCTTTTGGCAAGGCTTCCTGCATTTGCCAAGATAATTCCTTTCAGAGAAAAATTTTAGCAAAAAACAACCACACAGAAAAAAATCATAAATTCTCATGCTTAGCACACCCATAATCTTCGGGGCACCGCAAACAGACTACCCCTTTTTACCGAGTTTGGATTGGACGCTGGCCACCTTGTCATCCATAGATTGCTCTCTGTCTATACGGGTGCCTAACTTGATGGTGGCAGTAATACGGGGCGCCCCCATCTCATGGACAACCTCATGACATCGCTTAACAGCCGCAAATACGGCCTCCCATTCCCCTTCGATATTGGTTCCATAGGCATGCAGGCGAGTCTTCAAACCGGCTTCGTCGAGTATGCGATGGCATGCAGAAATGTACTTCGATACCGAAACTCCTACCCCAATCGGCACGAGACATAAATCGATGATAACCTTCATTAAATTCCTCCTTGATGGATTAGGCGGCGACAGAGCCGCTGCCTGCGCATCTGCATCATGATACATTTAAAAGTATAACCTCGTGCATCTATAAAAGTTAAGCTCTCTTTAACAGAATCAGAGACCCTAATTAACCCAACTCATCGACGACACCTTTCATGTCATAGAAACGGGGGCATGGACGGAAGAATTCCCCGTCGTGTAACATAAATTTCAAATATCAATATCTGGGCGCAACCCTACGGGTCGGGCTTTTCACTGCAATGCCTTAATCTGGCAGCCTGCCCCCCCCCTCCCCCCGGCTCATTGCCAATCGCCGGGGCTGCCAGCGGCATTTCCGTTTCAATCCCTTGCGCCTATTGCCGTCATCTGGTAAATCTCCATGTAAAGAAACACCGGCATGGCATGATACTGACTCAATGGCAAACAGAACTCCTCCTCCAGTTTCAGGGTATCAATGCCCTTTGGGAGAAGGTTATGCTGTTCTCCACTTGGCTGGGATACCCTTTTATTCTCTTGTGGATCACGGCAACAATTTTCTGGTGCGTCGATGCGCGAACAGGATACAGATTCGCATTTTTCATCTTATTCGGCGGGGTGATCAACGAAGCTTTGAAGCTCGTTTTTCATCTCCCTCGGCCATATTGGACAGATCCCCGTATAGCATCCATTGGTCATGCCTCATCTTCATTCGGGTTTCCATCGGGGCATGCGCAGATATCGGCGGTGTGGATGTATATCGGAAGCCTTCTCCGTTCTCGTTCGGGATGGGCATTAGCCATATTGACGGCATTGCTGGTGGGCATTTCACGGGTATTTCTTGGACAGCATTTCCCCCTGCAGGTGCTGTGGGGATGGATTATCGGGTTTGTTTTATACCTGGTGTTTATTCGCCTTGAGCAGCCATTAAAAAACTGGTTTGTAAAGCATAACCTCATACAGAAGCTGGCATACCTAGGAGTTGCAGCCATCCTGTTATGTGCAGTGAATTGGAGCATTGCCCAGAGGCTGTCGGGGTGGCACATGCCGGAGAACTGGGCATCAAATGCTCAGATATACCATGATGCCGATGAAGACCTTAACCCTGCCGATCCGGGATCGGGCTATGCTCTCATCATGGCCCTCATAGGGGCGCTGTTTGGCATGATGCTCCAAAATCAACAGGGCGGCTATTCCGCCAAAGGACGGCTGCGAAAACGGCTGGCAAGATGGCTTGTTGGAACAATGGCCATCGTCCTGTTGATGGGGGCATTCACCTTCATCGAGAAGATTGTTCCTCTTGAAGATGGAAGTGCCGGTATGATAATTTGGGATTCTCTCCAGTCCTTCATCATCTTGTTTTGCATCTTTCATCCTTTACCGGCAATGTTCCGGCGATTGCGCCTATTACTGTAATGGGCTTCGGCAGCTTGAATTCTTCATAATTTGATAGCCGCATTCTTGAATCAATAGCCATATTCTTGCCGGGGAATTTCGGTTCATCTCCATGTTGGAAGCATTATAATAGAGAGTGGAGGTATGAATATGACCAATTTAAACAATGTTGGAAACTCGGCTGTTCAAATCACAGTCAAAATGGGGCTCCTCATCCTTTTATTTCTTTTCTTGCTGATTCCTGTTTCATTTATCAACTCCCTGGGGGAAGAAAGAGAAGAAAGGGCCAAAAGGGCAGCTCGGGAAGTCATTGATGGTGTAGGCGGGGAATTCGAGATGATAGGCCCAGTACTTGTCATTCCCTACAAAGCGACAAAGGAAGAATCCTTCCTCAGTGAAGAAGATGGATGGAAGCTGAAGAAATCCGAGACTTCAGGCGAATTCTACTCTTTGCCCGAAAGTGTCGAGATAGAAGGCAGGGTAGAGGCAGAAGAACGGCAGCGAGGAATTTACAGCACACCGATCTACAGGGCGGCAATAACCGTGAAAGGCCGCTTCATCATTCCGGATAATTCCATCTTTCCAGAGGGAACCCAGATGCAATTGAATAGAAGCCGCCTCATCGCCGACATCCCGGATGTGCGGGGAATAAGGGAACTCTCTGAATTGCAGTGGGGAGAATCTCGGCATCCCTTCACCCCTGATTCCAGCGCCTCAACGGCGGGATCGGGCATCGCAGCCGGGCGGCTCGGCTTAGGCGTCCCCGGACAATCGCTCTCCTTTTCCTGGAACATGGTAATCGATGGCGGCGGCAGCATCGCCATAACCCCGTTAGGGAGGGATGCGACATTGACTCTTTCGGGAGACTGGCCTTCGCCATCATTCAAGGGCGCCAGACTTCCCGATGAACGGCAGTGGGATGATACAGGGTTTAATGCCCGCTGGCGCATCCCTGAAGTCAGCCGGGCAATTCAGCCTTATGGAAAGATTGAGAACCTGTTAGCCGCTGTATTCAATCTTGAAGGTGAGGAAGAAATGAAACGGCCTAGGTATGCATCATGGGATTATAGCGGATTAAGCGTTCATGCGTTGGCGGTTGAATTACTGGATACAGTGAACACCTATACCAAATTCGAACGTTCCTTGAAATACAGCTTCCTTTTTCTTGTCGTCCCTTTCATCATCCTATTCCTTATTGAGGTGCTGGGCGGACAAAGGGTGCACCTGGTTCAGTACTTGCTTGTCGGTACCGTCGATCTTGTGTTCTATCTGCTGCTGCTTTCCCTTTCTGAGCACCTCGGATTCGATTATGCCTACCTGCTTGCCGCTATGTCCGCCGGTGTGTTGCTGAGCTTCTACATACTGAGCAGCACGGGGGCCCGCCTTGCCGTTCCAGTCATACCCCTAGTGATAGGAGCGGTTTATTTCTGGCTTTGGGTTACCCTCCGCTCTAAGGATTATGCCCTGCTGATTGGCTCCATCGGCCTGTTTTTCATTCTTGCCATCGTGATGATACTAACCCGAAAAGTGGACTATTGGCGTTATGCGAGTCAGTTCAAGACTGTTGAAAATGATGAATCTGATCCATAATCAGGAGAGTATCTTATTACATTGAAAGAAGTTATACAAGGGGGCCTCAATCTGAAAACTTAATCTTATATCCCCTTGTCATATCGATAATGGAACAGTATATTGTTATAAGGGCACCTCTAAGAAACAGCTCTAGGAAATTGACGAAGAAATTTTTTGTCGATACAAGGCGGCAAAAGCTAAGGGCGTAGCTTAAGCTACGTGAGCATTTTGACAACGCAGTAGCGGCGGAAAAGTTCGAGTCAAGAACTAAATGGGGTTTTTTAGAGGTGCCCATAAATTAAAGATTTGAATTTCCATCCATCATGGTGGAAAAATTGGAGGTGTTCATGAAAATGTCGTACTTGTTTGCGGTGATGACTGTTGTATCACTGCTGGTACTAGCGGGGTGTCCTTCTGGAACGGATAATGTAGGAACAAATGGTGAAGCCGTTTCACTTCCTGCGAATCTGGATGATGCCCAGAAATCGGCGGCCGATCAATCCGTTGAGCTTCTGGAGCAGGTTGAAGAACAAATTGTCAACAAAGCTGATACTCTGACTACTGGAGATGTTTCGTTTACGATTAATGACGAGACCGTAGAAGGCTCCATTACCCAGATTGCTGATGCTGCGTCCGCATCGTTCGGCGGAAGTGCGATTCCAGCCGCTGCCGCAGAGGCTGGAGAGAAAGTTATTGATTTTAAGTTTAAGGATGGAGAAGAAATTGGAGGGACACAGAAAGTAACCACCTATGCAGACGGTTCATGGGATATGGAAGGAGAGGCAATTTTCAAGAATGTTGAAAGCCTTGTTGACGGCAACCCCCCAGACATCCCAATCAAGTATGAGAAAACCAAAGTTGATAAAGACGGCAAGATTACTGGCGGGGGCATTAAGGTCGATGATGTACCGGTTGAAACCGAAGCATTCAATGCGCTGAAGAAAATTGCTGTCTTCTATAAGAAACTCAATGCCCGGCTTCCTGCGAGCACCGATGGATCCCTGCCTGATCCGGCTTCCCTGATGGACATAACAATGGAGTCATCTGCCAAGGCCATTAAGAATGGAGAAACGACTGAGTTCGAATCTTTTTCAGCTATGTATGAAGATGCGAATATTATGCTGTATGGGGCGCAATTGATAGAGGGGACAGAGTCTCCTCCTGTATATATAGACGGCTCTTTGGAATTGATCAGTACGGTCAAGAATACTATGAAGGCCAAGTCGGATGCCGGGTTTTCGTATGATTTCTCCATGGTCCATGTGATAAAAACGACGACGACCAGCGTGGCTTCTGACACAGAGAACTACACGACTGGCTACAGCGTTATCAGCACCCTTAACCTTAAGGCGGAAGTTGATGGAATCAGTGTTGAGTTCAAAGACATTAAGAATGCAAATAAGAATTCGTTTACCATGCAGCGCAATCCTGATGACGAAGGCCCCCCCCCCAGAAGAAGTAAATAATGAAGATGAACAGCGCCGTAGATGGACCGGAACCATTGTCGTAGATGGAACACAGATCAAAATGGATGGTATGAAGATGGCGGTACTGTCCAAATTGCTGTCCATGAGCAGCGGGCCTCCTCCTGGAAAGGAGAAACGGAAGACTATTAAATAGCTCTGAGGCTCTTGGAGATAATGGCGGCTGTTTTACAGTAAGCACATCATCCAGATGATAATGTCGGCCCCTTCAGTGAAGGGGCCTTTTTTGGGCCATGCCGCAAAGAACCTTTGGCCGGCAGGCGGCAGAAATGACTTTTAAGCGATGCTATTTCGTCTGCTTTTAGCCGACATGTCTGTGATATGCTCAAAGCTATGGAAGCCAAACGAGGCGTGCAAATTATGAACGAAATGGCATCCCGTGGAATACCATTTTTCTTCATGGCAGATGCCTGGGCACGGCACTGGGTGGTTCGTGAAATATCCGAGGCGGCTGATTCAGGCTATCGGTGGAATCTCGGATGGCCTGAGTGTTCTTCTGATTCACGGCCGATCAAACGAGAATTTCAGTTCTGCTTCGAGGCGGTGGATTTCGCCCGTTATGCACGCGGCTTCCGCATCGTGAGAGAAGGGCAGATGAGAGGCGAAACATGGCTCTCTAATCTTACATTTCCTTCAAAACTGCGCACCGATCTCTCGCTCAAAGAGATGTTTCTGGCTGCTGATGCCGAATTTCGCCTCTACATTCCCGACAAACTGACGGTGTTCTCTCCGGAACGTTTCATTCGAATCAGCCATAAGGGCTGTATCTCGTCTTATCCCATGAAAGGGACCATCAGGGCCGATAAGCCTGATGCGGAAATATCAGTTCTCCAGGATGCCAAGGAAATAGCCGAGCATGTCACCATCGTCGATCTTATCCGCAATGATATTGGGATGGTTGCCGATAGAGTCAAAGTTCCCCGATTTAGGTATATTACGAAAGTTGCGGCGCGAGGAATATCCCTCCTTCAAGTGAGTTCTGAAATCACAGGGGAATTGGGATTAGACTGGAAGTCTCGTGTCGGTACAATACTGTCTGCGATGCTGCCGGCCGGATCGGTTACCGGGGCGCCCAAGAAACGCACCTGTGAAATAATCAGAGAAGCCGAACGGCATGAGCGGGGGTGGTATGCCGGAGTTTTTGGCTGCTTCAACGGCAGAGAACTCGACAGTGCCGTGTCAATACGTTTTGTGCGGAAAGATCGGAACGGCCATCTTTACTATCACAGCGGTGGAGGCATCACCATCAATAGCGATCTTCACAGGGAATATGCCGAACTAAAAGAGAAAATCTATGTCCCTATTAGTTGAGACTCTTCGCTCCGTGGACGGTGTTTTTGAAGACCTTTCTCCGCATCTGCGGCGTATGTCCAGTTCTCGGCTTGCCTTGTGGGGATTGACCAATGAGATTGATCTTCGGCGGGCTCTCAATGCTCTTGAAAGCAGGACGGGTGTCTGGAAAATTCGTGTTTTGTATGACAGGGTGATTCGGCGTATAGATGCCCATGAGTATACCCAGCCGAAAATCCAGACAGCCGCCATTGTGAGCGATAATGAAATCGATTATTCATACAAATGGAATGACCGCTCAAGGCTGGACAGGCTGGTTCTGATGGCAAAAAACAGCGGGGCGGATACCATTCTTATCGTTAAGAATGGTCTGATAACCGACTTCGCCTATGCCAACGCGGCTTTTTTCGACGGCTCCCAGTGGTGGACGCCGGCCAAGCCGCTTCTTGCCGGAACGCGGCGAAAGCGGCTCTTAGATTCGAATCGTATCAAAATCGCCGATATCCCGCCGGCATATCTTGGGAAGTTTCAGATGGTGAGTCCCATCAATGCCATGATGGATCTCGGTGATGTTGTCATCAAGGTTCCGAATCTATGTATAGACCATCTGTAGGGCGCCGCTAAAAACAGCCTGGGGAACTCGACGAAAAGAGCGAGTCAAGAATTCATCGGATGTTCCCGGCAGCGGTGCAAGATCCATCTTATGAGGAATATCCTCTCCCATGTACCATCTCGTGATAAAGAGTATCTAGCAGGCCGCATTGAGCAGATATGGAATCAGCCGGATTCACATTCAGCCCGTGAATATGCCAATAGAGTTATAGACGAATTTGAGGAGCAGTTTCCCAAATCGATGAACTGCCTGGAGGATGGACTTGAAGACTCTATCCAATTCTTTGAATTCTCGGAAATAGACAGTAGAAAGACATCATCAGCCAATCAATTAGAGGGCACCTCTAAAAAACCCCATTTAGTTCTTGACTCGAACTTTTCCGCCGCTGCTGCGTTGTCAAAATACTCAACTAAGCCCTGCTACACTCCGCTTTTGCCGCCTTGTATCGACAAAAAATTTCTTCGTCAATTTCCTAAAGCTGTTTTTTAGAGGTGCCCTTAAACTGGATCAGGCTGCCTGATGGGAGAATTCGATGGCTTCTTGAAAGAAAACTGCGAACTATACTGGACACTATCGTAGAGAATCGCTGCATACTCGACCGACAGCATTGCACCTTGGCAAAGAATCCGTAGCAAAGCGCCCTGATATTGATCCGCAGTGCCGTTAAGCATTATAAATCCGAGTATGGCGTTTCCCCGGATGTTATTCTAGGAGCACTCGGCCAAGGCGCCATGATTCAATCTGCATGGTTGAACTGCTTCTATCCGATGCTGCGGGCACAGATTACGGCAATGATGTGGCTTTCCCTGAAGTTCATTGGATTCACATAAGAACCGCAAATCCTATTGAATCTACGTTTGCCACCGACAGATTACGGACAAAAAGAACGAAAGGGTTCTGTTTTCAAGCACAAGCCATAAACCTCTATTCATCCGATATGAGCAGAATACGGGCAAAGGCGAGTTCTCGTATCCCGATCATCTTTGGGCTGAATCTGCGAATACCCGCCATATCTTTATTGAGAGGGTGTATTATTCTTGCCTTCAGAGCGGCGAGGGCCCAATTGGCTGCAGTCTCATCGTTTGTCTTGAAGGAACTGAATCTTTGAGAAGGCATGTTAGAAAAATATGACTGAAAATAATTAGAAAGCCAGTCCTTTCGTTGATTAAGCCAAGTTTGAGTTTGGACATCTTGAAAGATATACAAGATATTGATTTTAACAAAGAAAAATGTTGTGACAGTGTCTTTGGTTTGGCCAGTTAGTTCAGGAATATTTTTGTAAATAGAGAATTCGGGATTCCAGCGTATGCCGGGAGTGTAGGGTGTATTTGGAGACCGGTCCGTTTCCTGAACAGCCGCCATAATATCTTGGCTGCGTCGGTATATATCACCGCTGAGTGCGGCAATAGTTAACTCATCAAGTTCGATTTCGAGTGAGGGGTCGAAAGACACAGCCAATTGCCAAGTTGAGTTATTTGAGAGGTTGTAGAGGGCGGCGATAAGAGTCCGCCAAGTGTTGTCTATGCGCTGCATAGCCTTATTGAACCGGCGGTTGCCGATTAAATAGTCTCTTACCAATTGTTTATCAGGCCGATAGGTTCGTTGAGTAGCCCCAGAAGGTATCCACAATGCACTGAAATCCTTAACGGCCTGCTCAATCCTGTCCGGGCCGGACAAAACACCTGGCACTGGATTTATCCCGTAAATCTGCCTCTCAGGAATACCGGTAATATCAAGAACATCTTGCTTTATCACCTCGAACAGAGACCGAGTTGCGGCAAGGAAATACGGTGTCCACTCCATTCCATAGCCGGTATATCTTTTCTTGTACAGATCAATCTCGGTATCTATCGCCGCAAGGTAGCCATCGGCATATTTTTGATCAGAAGTGCGGCGGAATTCTTTTCTCCCGGGATCTTTGGAGAGATAGTGCCTGAGATGGCTTATACTTCCCTGCTTCCAATACGGATTAGCAACAAATGAATTCAAAGTTCTTAGATTGCCATTAGCGCCAAGCAATGTAGAGATGGCCATACGCCGATTCCTGGCAGATTGACGGTGTGAGGGGGTGAAATAGATGAAGAGAAGACTGATTCCGATTGCAAGCATCAAGGCAGAGATGGAAACCGTGATTATTATATTGGTATATTTCTTCATACAGAATTCATTATCGGTTATAAGCCCTAGCCATTTGACGATTGGACGGCTATTCGATATATTAGTAGAAATGATAAGTGAACCCAGCTTAATAGAATTTGAAAAAGGCCAAAAGGTCGTCTATCCCTTACAGGGTGTAGGCATTATCCAGAATATAGAAGATCGGCTATTCAATGGGGAAATGGTTCCATACTACATAATGTACTTTCATATTTCCGATATGACCATATCCATACCTGTTTCTTCTACCTCTTCACAGGGGATACGGGCGATAGTCCCCAGAGACAGGTCGGAAAAGGCTTTGGAAATCATTTCATCCGAATGTGAACCGGCGCCGACAGACTGGAAGCTTCGATATCAAATGAATCTTGATCTCCTGCGCAAAGGGGATGTCATCGATATAGCGACAGTCGTGATGATGCTCTATCATAGAAGCAAGCTAAAAGAGCTGCCTATCCTGGAGAGAAAACTCTACGATAGTGCTTTGAATCTATTCATAGATGAGTTATCTCTTTCCCTTGACAAAGAGAAATCGGAAGTCGAACAGCTCATCTTCATGAAACTGGAATCAGACAATAAGCAATCCTAGAGTCAGCGGGCATCATAAAATATCCATTTATATCCGAAGAGGCGGCATAGCCGCTTTGACCGCCGGTGAATACTTCGGCAGACGACCGCCCCCGTCGCGCCGCTTCTTGCTCGTTTGATACCCAAGCGGCTTGCCGTCTTTTTGACCATGGATCGATTTGCCTTAGCTGTGCAAATCAGAACTCAGGAATTATAAATCGCTCCCTCCACAGGGATGGCCCCATTGAAGCGAAAAGAACCGTTTGTCGTGGGTGGGCATGTGGGGAATTTCCATCCCTTCAATTGGAGGTGGGATTCCTCGGACGGCGGCCTCTTGATGCCGCCGTGACGGAATCCGGCGGGCTCATCCTGCTGAGCGAGGCCGAAAACGCCGTCTCGGATTCCTTCAGAATGATCGCCAATTAATAACAGGGCAAAAAAAGCTCCTCGGCTCGCTAAGCCTAGTACCCTATGTCAAACCCCTGAAACCTGCCGCTAATAGCCGCTTCTTCAATCCTTAACTCTCTAACATGAGCCCCGGGAGGACCCGATCTCAACAGGGGTTCAAACTCCATAAGAATGGATTCATCGGCCTCGGCCCAAATCTCCACCGAACCATCCTTGAGGTTTTTCACATAGCCGTTTATTACCAGTGCCTGGGCATGCCTCCTCGCAAACCACCGGTAGCCTACGCCCTGCACCCTGCCGCGAACGATGTATCGGCGCGCTTTCATTCCTTCACCCCGCCTGCAGGCAGTCCCTCGGTAAGATTCTTCTGAATCGCCATAAACAAGACCATAACAGGTAGAGCCGTTAACATGGAAGCTGTCATTATACGGTTCCAGATGGCATTTTTATGAGACAGCCGGGCTCTGCCCGATAGTTAAGTGTATACCGGCTTATAACTTTTCTGGAACACCGAAGCGAAACGGCGCCCGTTTCACGCCATCATAGGGGAATTATTCATCATTTTGTCATATACAGTTAATGGGCATCGCAGCTTCTCGCGGCTTTCCCTGGCAGATTGCCTGTGCATCAGACTGAGCAGCGGGTTGGATAAGCTGTTCCTGGGAATCTGTGGTTTTCAAGAATCAGTATTTGGGCGCAACCCTTCGGGTCGGGCTTTCCGCTGCAATGCCTTAATCTGGCAGCCTGCCCTCCGGCTCATTGCCAATCGCCGGGGCTGCCAGCGGCATTTTCGCTGCAATCCCTTGCGCAGTTGTCATTTAGAATATATTGTTTACAGAAGTCCGATAGCCTCTTAGAAGAGATACTGGAGAACTTGGGAGAGAGAAAAAAGGGGCGTCCGGTCTGACAGAAAACCGCCCCGGATTGACGGCTTACAAAATTGGGAAACCAGGCTGAAACCGGCCCCTTAGAGGCACCCTTATGATGGTTCCGAAGCCGAACACATTGTTTCCCGCTGGAAAAGAGAGGAAGACATAGGAGTCTGTACAGGTAAACCATGATCTATGAAGCAGTTGAATCCCCAGGAAAAACCTGGCCGGTTAAATGCGTCAATATAGAGGATTGAGCATATAGCTTTTACCGGCGGCTGCTTTGCGAATGCCCTTTATGGCCCCGCCTCCCCAGTGCTGGAGACTTGCATAGTGCCAAACAGTGTTTTCCTTCTACAATATCCACTATGGACTGTCTCCAATTTGAATATGATGATTAGGAATTCCTTGTCAATGGACACAATTGATCCTCTGGCAATGTCAAAGGCGGCGTTCGGTGATTAAGGAGCCGAAGCATGGGAAGACAGCAGGGCAGATGGTCCGTTTTGCTCTGGTGGGTCTTTCCAACACCCTGTTGACCCTCGTTGTGATTTTCACACTCACTAGCATCTTCAAATTAGGCTATGTTTTAGCCAATGGAATAGGCTATACATGTGGTTTGATTAACAGTTTTGTGCTCAACAAAATATTTACCTTCAGAAGCAAAGAATATTTTTTGCGAGAGGCCGTATTTTTTATAGGAGTACACATTGTCTGTTATTTGGTACAACTAGGAGTTCTGGTTGTTTTAAGAGAGGCTATGGAGGTCCCCGTGAGCATTGCTCAATTGCTGGCCATGGGTGTTTATACAGCTATAAACTTCTTTTTAAACAAATTTATAACATTTCATGAAAAGGATAGGTTGGTTTGAAATTTAATACAGAAAAAGATAGGCTGAGTCTTCTTGTCCCCTGTTTCAATGAAGAAGATGTTGTCGTTGAAACCCATAACAGAATTATGGAAGTTATGAAAGATAATTTTCCCATTTATGAAATCATATATATCAATGATGGAAGTGTAGACAAAACTCTGGAAATCTTGAAAGGGTTTTGTGAAGAAAATCCCTTTGTAAAGGTGATTGATTTCTCAAGGAATTTCGGCCATCAAAATGCTGTGACAGCAGGTATCAACGGCTGTCAGGGGAAACTGGCTGTGATTATTGATGCAGACCTTCAGGACCCGCCGGAAATGATTCCCGGAATGGTGGAAATGTACAAAAACAACGACTGTAATATCGTTTATGGACAGCGGACAAAAAGGAAGGGTGAGACTATTCTCAAGAAAATCACAGCGGCCCTCTTCTACAGAACTCTCAACTGCTTCTCCGATGTTCAGTTTCCTGTGGATACAGGAGATTTTCGTCTCATTGATAAAACAGTTATCGACTCCTTCAACGGGCTAAGAGAAAAAAACAAGTATATTAGGGGACTTATCAGTTGGCTGGGTTTTAAACAGATAGCTTTTCCCTATCTCAGACAGAAGCGTTTTGCCGGAGAAACCAAATACACCCTGAAAAAGATGATAGGGCTGGCCAAAATAGGAATTTTCTCCTTTTCCAAAAAGCCGCTGCTTATGGCCACAAAAATGGGAGGCATTGCCATTCTTGTGGCCGTAGTCCTGTTGTTTTATGTCTTTTATCAGTACTTTTTTAATTCCGGCTCACTTGTATCCGGCTGGGCTTCCCTTGCTGTAACCATGCTCTTTTTCAATGGAATAACCATGATCTTCATAGGTATACTAGGGGAGTATATCGGAAATATCTTCGAAGAAATCAAAGATCGGCCGGAATATGTTATCCGCAGCAGATACAACTTTGAGGAAGAATGATGCTTCAGGGTATTACTCTTAACAGGCAAAACAGGAGATTGATTCTTCTATATCTTAGCGCAGGAATTCTCTATTTCATTCTCCATCTGAGATACATGGCCGAATACATTGATGATGCATGGACCCTCTCCTGGGCTTACGGTTTCTGGGAGAAGGATACCTTTCTGGACTATGTGTTTGGTTATACGAACAGCCGGGGCTCTGTGCTCTTTCACAGAACATACTCTATGGTATACGGTTTCATACTCTCTCAAATAGGCTGGAGCCGTTCCAATGCCACCTTGATCTCCACTTTCTGCATCTGGTGTTCCTCCTTCTTCTGGTATAAATCCTTAAGAAAGGCGGAGTATAACAGAACTATAGCGCACACAGCGGCTCTCCTTATGCTGGTTATGGAGATATACGTGGCTTTGGGAAATAAGCTCAGGGTTGATGCCCTCTCCTTCTTCTTGATCAGCCTGGCTTTTTACCTCTTCATTAGCAGGAGATATTTTTTCGCCGGACTTCTTTCCCTTGTCGCCTTTGAAAACCATCCAATATCTATAACCTACTATTTCTGGGTATTGGGGTATCTCATTTCCATGCGGAACAAGATCAGAACTAAACCTGCATATTATGGGAAAGGAGCGCTTCTCTTTATAGCCGGATCCTTGGCGGGAACAGGGTACTATCTCTTCCTCCAGCATGAATATCTGGAATACTTTTTTGAGGAGACCGCCAGTGCAGTAAAAGGACACACCTTTCTGGCTTACTTTTGGGACATGCAGTTTGCTTGGCGGCATCTGCCTGAAGCCTTCATCAGTCTGCTGGCCCTGGGAATTTTCCTGAAGAAGGGGTATCGTAAGAAATACAGGCTGGTACTGCCCCTTCTTCTTTTTTCCCTCCTTTCTACCTTCGTGATCCGTAGAGGGAATTACCATTACACGGCCTTTGTGTACCCTTCAGTGATCCTCCTTATTGCTATAACCGCTTATGAACTAAGAAAGTTGAAGCTTCTGGCCGTTTTTCTGGCTCTCTATCTGCTTCCCCAGTACGGATATTTATTGAAGCTCAGTGAAGGCCATGATCAGAAGAGCTATGAACAGCTTATCCAAACCATAGTTCCCGATGACGGGACTCCCATCGTAGGGAATTCCGGCGCCT
Organism: Spirochaetaceae bacterium; assembly: GCA_965232165.1. GTDB lineage: Bacteria > Spirochaetota > Spirochaetia > DSM-2461 > DSM-2461 > UBA2779. The sequence goes on from CBDDOY010000001.1 coordinate 501,852, forward strand.
GGTTTGCCTTAAAAGAGAGGGATTTCAAGGAGTACGGCTATTTTGACCGAGCCGGCATATCAGGGGAAGCTCTTCCCTCCCGCTTTTATCTTATCAGCACTAAGGAATACAGGGACAACGTGGCAGGTCGTTATGAGGACCATCAAAGCCGTTTTGCCCATCCCTACAAAAAACAACTTGTTACGACATTGTCCAATGAAAGACTGTCTATAGAAGTTTATGAATACAGGAGAGAATAACGGTAAACAAAACTCGCGGGTGCTAGAAAATCATTTCTGCTAGACTGACGGCCAGAGTTTTCGCCCTGTGTTCCGGCTGGCTGCATGGTCAAAATACCCCCCCCCTCTCCCAGCCATCACTCCTGAATGGGCCATAATTCATTTAGTAGAAGAAATTATGGTTAACTTCTTTGATGGCCCTAACCCCTCAAGAAACTCAGAGATGTCCGCTGCTGTCGGCATACTCCCTTATCGGGCCAAAGCCTTCGGATTGATCGTTGGAGAACCTCGAAGAATCAGCATCCTCGGCAGTCGGGTCTGAGATTCTTGCAATGAGGTATTTTGACAAGGCGGGGCACACTTCTTATAAGAGAGAAGACAGCCAGCCCGAGCCTTTCAGGTCGAATTCGGTTCAGATTCCATGATGCAGTTTGACTCATCGCTTCAGGTGTTCTATGCTCATGATAAAGGAACATAGAATGAAATCGTGGTTATTGGGGATGCTTATCGGAGCACTATTCATCACTTGCTCTCCCCGCAAGGCACCCGATCAGGAAGTGCCTGAAGCTGAAGGCGCTGCGGGAGCGGCCGCTCCCAATCGGGATGTACCCCCTAATCCCGTTGAAGAACTCAATGCCGATGGATTCATCGTAACCCATGCCATTTCCCTGCGCAGCACACCCAAATATCCCGATGGCTTTACTCACTTCGAATATGTGAATCCCGAGGCTCCCAAAGGCGGCGCCCTCGTGATGGCAGGCACTGGCACCTTCGATAGCTTTCACCGCTATGCGAGGCGGGGCGACTCAGCGCCTGGAGCGTCTGGGTTTTATGACACCCTCCTTAAGAAAAGCGAGGACGAAATTGAAGTGTATTACGGGCTCATCGCTGAGAAGATGGAGTATTCCCCCGACTATACCTGGATAATTTTTCATCTCCGTCCTGATGCCCGCCATCAAGACGGCCTATCCATAGTCGCCGAAGATGTTGTTTTTTCCTTCAATAAATTCCTGCGTGAAGGTGTTCCGCAGTTTCGTACTTACTACGAACCCGTATCATCCGTCGAGGCGCTTGATGAGAGGCGGGTGAAATTTTCACTCAGCGAAGGCAGCAAGGAAATGCTGATTTCTCTTGGAGAGACCATCGTTCTCCCGCCCCAGTTCTGGGAGGGAAGAGATTTCACCGAACCTCTACTGGAACCGCCTTTGGGAAGCGGGGCCTATGTGGTATCAGATTATGCCATGGGGCAGTACGTGGAATATGAACGACTGCGGGATTATTGGGCGATGGATATTCCGCCCATCAAGGGAACCCTGAATTTCGACTATATCCGCTACGATATGTACCGTGACGAAACAGTCAAACTCGAAGCCCTGAAAGCCGGTGAGATAGATTTAAGAATAGAGAACAGCGCGAAGCAATGGGCCACCCAGTATACAGGCCCCAATTTGGATGCCGGATACATCGTCAAAGAAGAATTGCCCGACGAAACTCCGCCGCCCATACAGCGGTTTATCTTCAACACCCAAAAGGAGCAGCTCAGCGATAGAAGGGTAAGGCAGGCATTGAGTTATATGATGGACTTTGAATGGCTGAACAAAAATCTCTTCTATAACCAATACAGCCGGACAAGGAGCTATTTTCAAGGCACCCCCTTCGAGGCATTCGGAATTCCCTCATCAGAAGAGATGGAAATCCTCGAGAGTATACGCGGCCAGATACCCCCAGAAGTATTCACCCAGGAGTTTCAGCCTTCTATCTCCGATGGTTCGGGCAATGTCCGTGCGCAGATGGCCAAGGCAATCGATCTCCTTGCCGAAGCCGGATGGATTTTGAAAGACCAGAAAATGGTGAATGCCGATAGCGGCGCCCCCTTAGAGATGGAACTCATCATGTACAGCCCCTCCAACGAACGTATCGCCATACCTTTCCAGGAGAATCTTAAAAAAATCGGTGTCGACCTCCAACTCCGTCTCATCGATACAACCCAGTATATCAACAGAGTGCGGGCCCTGGATTACGACATGATTTCCTTCCTCTCAGCGGGTAGTTTTTTTCCCGATTCCAACCTTCAGCTTGCTTGGCATTCCGAGTTCATCGACAGCACATATAATACTTCAGGCGTAACTGATCCGGTGATTGACTATCTCATCGAAGGCATTGTTGCCAATCAGAACAACAACGCCGAATTACTGCATTGGGGCAGGGTCTTAGATAGGGTGCTCCAATGGAATTACTACGGGGTTTTTCAGTGGCACGCCCCCACAATCAGGGTGGCCTATTGGGACAAGTTTAGCCGACCGGCCATTAAACCGAAGTATAGCGATGGATTGGCTACCTGGTGGATAGACCCCGCCAAAGATTCCCGTCTCTAACACAGTGGCGACATATATCCTAAAAAGACTGTTGTTGCTCTTGCCCACCCTCTGGGCGGTGATCACGCTGAATTTTTTTATCGTGCAGATCGCTCCGGGCGGTCCGGTAGATCAATTCATAGCTAATGCCCAGGGCATTTCGTCCAATATGTCCATGGAACGCATCTCCGGCACAGGTCAGCAGGAAGCCGGTGCGGTAGACTCCGCCGACAAGGGCCCGACGAATTCATACCGGGGCGCCAGAGGGCTGGACGCGAAGGTAATAGCGGAAATCGAACGGCAATTCGGTTTTGATAAGCCTCTCCATGTCCGGTATCTCCGCATGCTCCGGGACTACCTTCTCTTCGACTTTGGAGACAGTCTCTTCAAGGCCCGTTCCGTTGTGAAGCTTGTGCTCGAACGCATGCCGGTGTCGATTTCTCTAGGACTCTGGACCACACTCATCGTCTATCTCGTGTCTATTCCCCTGGGTATACGCAAGGCCATTCGTGACGGGTCGCGCTTTGATCGATGGACCAGTGCGGTGATAATATTCGGGAATGCCGTGCCATCATTCTTATTTGCTGTTTTGCTTATCATCCTATTTTCCGGGGGATCCTTTCTCGCCATTTTTCCCCTTCGGGGGCTGGTGTCTCCCCACTGGAAGAATTTAAGCCTTGGGATGAAGATTGTCGACTATTTCTGGCATTTGACTCTTCCCCTCATAGCCATGCTCATCGGAGGCTTTGCATCCCTCACCTTATTGACGAAGAACTCATTTATGAACGAGATAGGCAAGCAGTATGTGATGACAGCCAAGGCCAAGGGTCTCTCCGAACACCGGATACTCATCGGCCATGTGTTCCGCAATGCCATGCTCCTCATCATCGCCGGTTTTCCCGGCGCCTTTGTTTCCATGCTTTTCACTTCTTCTGTGATTATCGAAACTATTTTTTCCCTCAATGGACTTGGGCTTCTGGGTTTTGAGGCCGTAATGCAGCGGGATTATCCGGTTATCTTCGGCACTCTCTACATCTCAACTCTTCTGGGTTTAGCGATGAACCTGATTTCCGATTTAATGTACACCATAGTCGATCCACGTATCGATTTCGAAAAAAGGAGAGTCTAAGATGGATGCGCTCGGTGCCGAACGGTTAAGGCGATTTAAGCGTAACAAGGCAGGGCTTATATCGGCCTGGGTATTCGGGACAATGTTCTTTGTCAGCCTCTTTGCCGAATTCCTAGCCAACGACAAACCCATAGTCCTCGGCTACCAAAGTCGGCTCTATTTTCCCGTCTTCACAGATTATCCTGAAACAGCCTTCGGCGGCCTGTTCGAAACAACTGCCGATTACCGTGATCCGTATGTGGCGAACCTCATTAAAAAGGATGGCTGGATGGTCTGGCCGCCTATCCGCTTCAATTATACCACGATCAACTACAACCTGCCCAGCCCTGCGCCATCGCCGCCGACGAGGGAGAATCCTCTCGGAACCGATGACAGGGGGAGAGATGTGATGGCGCGTATCATCTATGGGTTTCGCATCTCGGTTCTCTTCGGTTTAATCCTCACACTGGTATCATCGCTGGTCGGCACCTCGGCAGGGGCATTCATGGGCTATTACGGCGGGAAGCTTGATATCTTAGGACAGCGATTCGTCGAGGTGTGGAGAAGCTTGCCGACTCTCTTCCTCCTCATCATTCTTTCCAGCGTGGTACAGCCCAATTTCTGGTGGCTTCTCGGCATACTGCTTCTTTTCAGTTGGATGAGTTTCGTCGGCGTAGTACGGGCAGAGTTCTTGCGCGTGAGAAATTTCGAGTACGTTCTATCGGCCAAGGCCATGGGGCTTTCCGATATAAAAATTATTTACCGCCACATTCTTCCCAATGCGATGGTGGCGACTCTCACCTTCATGCCTTTCACGCTAAGCGGAGCCATCACCTCCATTACAGCCTTGGATTTTCTTGGTTTCGGCCTGCCTCCCGGGTCGCCCTCTCTTGGAGAACTGTTGGCACAGGCCAAGGCCAACCTGCAGGCGCCGTGGCTGGGATTGTCGGTATTTTTCATTCTGGCGCTCATTCTTACCCTTCTGGTATTCATCGGAGAGGCCGTGCGGGACGCCTTTGACCCACGGAAGGCATCCTGATGAACACACAATGCCGCCCCCAGCCGGAAAACCTCTTGGAAATTCGCAATCTGCACATAGGGTTTAAGAAGAACGATGCCATCAACGAAGTTGTGCATGGTGTAGATTTAACCCTTTCTGCGGGCCAAACCCTGGCCCTGGTAGGCGAGAGCGGTTCGGGGAAAACCGTGACAGCCCAGTCCATTCTGCGGCTTCAGCCCGAATCTCTGGTGTCCTACACCGGTGGATCTATTCTTTTCGAGGGCATTTCCATCCTTGATGCCGATGAAGCCCATATGAGAGGTCTGAGGGGGTCGGCGATTGGCATGATTTTCCAGGAGCCGCTCACCTCTCTCAATCCATTACACAGCATCAAAATGCAACTGAATGAGTCTTTGTTTCTGCATCAGGGCCTCAAGCCGGAACAGGCCACCCCTATTTCCTTGAGATGGCTGAACCATGTTGGTCTACGGGAAGCCGAAGAACGACTCAATGCCTATCCCCATCAGTTATCCGGCGGAGAGCGCCAGCGTGTGATGATTGCCATGGCGATGATGAACGGTCCCCGCCTGCTCATTGCGGACGAACCTAGCACCGCATTGGATGTTACCGTGCAGGCCGAGGTGCTTGCGCTGATAAACCGGCTGCGGATTGAAACAGACATGGCCGTTTTATTCATCACTCACGATCTGGGCATAGTGAAACATTTTGCCGGGCAGATAGCGGTGATGCAGGATGGCTGTATCGTCGAGACCGGCGCCACAGAAGAAGTATTCGCTCATCCGGCGCACGAATACACTCGTATGCTCTTGAATACCGAGCCTAAAGAAGAATATCCCGCATCCGATGAGAGCAGGCCGTTCCTGATGGAGTTCTCCGATCTTAAGGTGCATTTTCCCGTTCAGCGGGGCCTTTTCCGCCATGTCGTCGGCCACATAAAGGCCGTCGATGGCGTTAGCGCCCAGGTGAGAGAGGGGCAGACCCTGGGGGTAGTTGGAGAGAGCGGGTCAGGAAAAACCACCCTGGGCAAGGCTCTTCTGCGTCTCGAAAACAGTCAGGGGATCATCCTGTTCGACGGGAAGCCCATTTCCGGATTGAATCGCAAGGACCTGCGTCCCTTTCGGCGGCAGATACAGATTGTATTCCAAGACCCTTTCGGTTCTTTGAGTCCGAGAATGACCATCGAACGCATCATAGGAGAGGGTCTTGAGATACATGAGATTGCCGGCAAATCGGAGAGAAAAAACCTTATCCAAACAGCCATGGAAGAAGTAGGACTAGACCCTGATCTTCGTGACCGCTATCCACATCAATTTTCCGGCGGCCAGCGGCAGCGCATTGCACTCGCGCGGGCACTGATTCTCAAGCCGCGGCTTCTCATCCTGGACGAGCCCACCTCGTCCCTGGACAGAACCATTCAGTACCAGGTTATTCAGCTTCTCAAAGACCTTCAAAGCCGCCATAACCTTACCTACATATTCATAAGCCATGACATGGCGTTGATACGCAATCTCTGTCATGCTATCGCCGTGATGAAAGATGGTAAAATCGTCGAAGCTGGTGTAACGGATCGTCTCCTCAATCATCCTAAGCATCCATATACTCAGCAGCTTCTCCATACGGCATTCAAAGTGTTTCCCCCCTTGTCTCAAAATACCCCGCAGCATCAGCCCGTTCTAGGCCATGAACGGAACGGCTTCTAACCCAGTAAATTTTCAATTCCATTTGACATATTTCACCCGATGAGTATAAATAGCATATGAGCAATATAGGTAAAATCACAATCCTCACATTCACCGCAGTCCTTGCCCTGTCAATGACCGCATGTTTAAGGAAGCCCGACAGCAAGGCAGGTGCGACACCAAAAGCCGTGACACAGGAACCAAGGAACATCGCCGTCGAGGGAGTTGTCGTCGATAGAGGGTTTCTCATGGATGAAATTCGCAGCGCGGGCGTGGTAGAAGGAATTAGAGAAGCATGGATAATCTGTGAAACCGAAGGTCTGATACAGGAGCTGCACTTTCGCCTCGGCAGCAATGTACGGGAAGGCGAAGTTCTTCTAATCATCGAAAACACCTTGGCAGCCCAAAATCAGGAGTCCGCAGAGGGGCAGTATCAAACGGCATTGCTGGAGTATGAGGCCGCCAAGCGTTCTAAGGATAACGGCAGCATATCCGATCTCCAATTCAGCCAAACCTACGGTCGCTTTCTCTCCGCTAAGACTGTTCTCTCTACGGCAAAAGACGCCTATGAAAACACCTTCATAAAAGCCCCTTTTGCCGGGGCCATCGCCTCTAAGGGCCGTGAATTAGGAGTTGGCAACTATGTTGCCCGAGGCGCCCGTGTTGCCCGCGTCGTCGATTATTCGGCATATCAGGCTGAAGTAAGCGTTGGGGAAGGGCAGATCCTATTAGTTCGGGAAAATGCGAAGGTGAAAATAACCGGCAATGACGGACTTCCCCGCACTGGATGGGTGAGCGCTGTATCCGCCGGCAGTGACGACAGCACCGGGAGTTTCACGGTCATCGTGAACTGGAGGCCGCTTAAGAATGACAGACTCAAATCCGGCATGTCAGTTGATGTGGTGATTGAACCCATGGGGGAGATTGATCACATCATCGCCCCGGCGACGGCCATCCTCATTCGTGGAGGTGAAAAATTCGTCTATGTCGATGTGGATGGTACGGCCGAACTCCGGCGCATTGATACGGGAAACCAGCTAGGGGAGCGAATCGAGGTTTTCTCCGGCCTGGAATCTGGGGACATATTGATCACAAGCGGCCTTGCGTCTCTAAGTCCTGAAGTGAATATAACGACAACCATTATCAATGATGGCGAGGAATACTGATGCGAATAGGTCAATTCTCTGTTTCAAACCCAGTTTTTGTAAACATCCTCATGATAGCTATACTCGTCATTGGCTCCCTTACGCTCTACCGAATGCCCAAGGAGCAGTTCTCCGAGGTTCCGTTCTACTTCATCAATATCATGGTGCCCTGGCCCGGAGTGTCCGCCGAAGAAATTGAACAGCAGGTAGCCATTCCCATTGAAGAAGAAATGCAAGGGTTGGATGAACTGGACTCGGTCAGTTCCTTCAGCGCCGAGGGGGTGGGAATAGTAAACATCCGGTTTGATGATGGGATCAGCCAGGACAAGTTCGACAAACTCTATACCGATGTAAACACTAAATTCTCTAAGGTTGATTTACCGGAAGACAGCTTGAATCCATCCGTAAATACATTTTCCTCCAACGATTTTGCTCCCGTTATCGAAATCATCCTCTCAGGGGATGTCGGTTATGATGAGTTAGTTAAATCGGCTGAACGTCTGGTCGATCCCTTGCGCAGAATAAGAGAGGTGCAGGATGTAACCATCATCGGTGACCGTGATAGACAGATCATTCTTTCCACGGACCGAGCGGATATTGAGGCTCGCGGCATATCCCTGGATGAGCTTGTGAGGGCGGTGAAATCGCGAAACGTGAATGTCCCCGGGGGAACCTTGAATACTGACACAAGAAACTACCTTGTGCGCACGGTTGGGGAAGTGGATGATATTACCGCCTTTGGCGAGGTTATAATCCGCCAAACTACGGATGCCTCCGGACTCGTCCGTGTCCGGGATGTGGCCCGAGTATTCGAGGAATACGATAAGGATGGGCAAAGGGTGCGTCTTGATGGAGAAACCGCCATAACCGTTCGGATTACCAAGGTTCCCAAGGGCAACTCAATCCGCATCATCAAAGAAGTGAAAAAAGCGAAGGAGGAGTGGGATGATAGAATCTCTGACGACATCGAGATAAGTTATCTCAATGATTCTTCCTATCCGATACAATCCAGTATTCGCATACTTCTGAACAACGCTATTTTCGGGCTAATTTTCCTGATCGTCATACTCTGCCTGTTTATTGGCCTTAGAAATGCGCTGATAACGGCATTAGGCATACCGGTTACTTTTGCCATTACGTTCATACTTCTCGAAGCCACGGGTCAAACTTTCAATACGAACACCCTCTTCGGCATGGTTCTCGTTCTAGGACTCATCGTAGATCACGCCATCGTGATTACCGAGAATTGTTTCCGCTACCGCCAGCAGGGTCTCAATCTCTATGATGCGGCGGTTCAGGGGACAAACCAAGTGGCCATCCCCGTTATCGCGGCCACGGCGACTACGGTGGCCGCCTTTCTTCCCCTGATGATAGTGCCTGGAACCATGGGGAAATTTTTGAGAGTCATACCTCTCACCGTAACAATTGCACTGGTGGCTTCCACCGCCGAAGCCCTGGTGTTCCTTCCGTCTCACTACTCCGATTGGCCGATTGGTAAGAATGTGAGAAAACAAGAGCGAGTATTCAACATATTTCGCAGGGCATTTCGGCGTTTTTCGGCAATCACATATAAAAGAAGGATACTGACGGTAGCCCTTACCCTCACCTTCATGGTTGCCTCTTTCGGACTGATTCCTTTTCTTCAACAAGACCTCTTCAGTGGAGAGGATAACACCGTATTCTACATCGATATCACTATGCCTCCCGGGACGCCCATGGACCGAACCGATCGAATAACCGCTAAATTTGAAGAGAAATTCATCCCGTTAGTCGGCAACGGGGAGGTAAGCGCCGTCAACACCTCCGTTGGATTCCTCTCCGGTCAAACCGGCAATTCAGAAGGATCCGCCGTGGCCCAAATCGTCATCGACTTAACCGAAAGAGCGGAAGGCCGTGAACGTTCAATTACCGCCATCATGGCCGAAGCGAGAAAAATGACAGAAGGCATCCCTGGTCCTGACAAGGTATTGTTCAGGAAGGCGATTAGCGGCCCTCCCACTGATCCTCCTTTTTCGTTCAGGATCTTCGGTGATAGCTATTCCGAACTCTTGATTATATCCGACCGCATACGCAACGAACTGGCAGATGAGGAAACGGTCTTCAACATTGAGGATAACTACGAACCTGGAACACCGGAGCTGGTAGTTCGGGTTAACGAGGAACGAGCCTCATCCTATGGCTTGTCGGTATCATCAATAGGAAGCTATCTCAGGGCTTCGGTGGAAGGAATTGAAGCCACAACATTCTTCAAAGACAATGAAACGCTGGATGTCGTGGTGCGATTCTCCGACTCGGAGAAATTCAACCCCAGCATATTGAGCCAGTTGCGCATACCCACCCCGGCAGGGATTTCTATCCCGTTCTCCACAGTCGCGGGCATTGAAAGCGGAGACTCTCTTGCGGTGATCAAGCGCTATGAAGGCCGGCGGGAAGTAACGGTAACGGCCGACACCTACACCAAGGAAGGCATTTCGGCCATCAATGCGCGGATAGAGGCGATGTATGAAGCCGAATTCGCTAACCGTTATCCAAATGTGGAGTTCTCCATCGGCGGTGAATTCGCCGAGTTTAATAACCTGCTTACCCAAATTCTCAGGATATTCCTTATCGGAATCTTCCTGATATACATCATTCTCGGCACCCAGTTTAAGAGTTATACTCAGCCTTTTCTCATCCTGTTTTCGGTGCCCCTGGCATTCTCCGGTGTGCTGATTTTCCTGATAGCTTCTAACACAATGTTCAGCATCCCCGTCATCTATGCAGGCGTGGCCCTGGCCGGTATAGCCGTCAACGATGCCATCGTCCTGATCAGTTTCATCAATGAACGGCGCAAAAATGGTGATGCCGTAACGGATGCCGTGCTGACGGCCTCAGAGACAAGACTAAGGCCCATCTTATTGACCAGCCTTACGACTATTGCAGGGCTTACTCCAACGGCGCTTGGTCTTGGCGGCGAATCCGTTGTTTGGGGACCAATGGCAGGGACTATCATCTTCGGATTGTTATTCTCCACATTGGCCACCCTCGTGTTCATACCCGCATTCTACGGAGTCCTATTCGATAAGAAGCCTAAGAAGAAGGAGGTTCTGATTGTCGATGATATATCATAGAAGAAATGCCAGCCTGAGGATTTGCATCTTTGCCACGACTCTATTTATGTTCGCTCTGCTGCACCCCATTCACGGTGTGTTCTCTGATGATACCCCTTTTCAGTACTTAAATGACCAAGACAGGACGTTCAAGGACAAGGGAATGGACTTGTTTCTGCAAGTTGCCGTTGAATTGTGGTCCGGCCAGGTTCAACTCGAGAGAACCATGACTCTTCTTGACCAGGTTGAGGCCGACTTCAATGCCATCCAAGATGCTGCATCGCGAAACTACTTGCTGTCACGAATCGAACTATACCGAGGCAGGACGGTGTTGTTGTCATCCAAAAAAATTCGTGCCAAAGACAAGGCTCGTGCACGAGCCCATTTCGAGAAATCAATGACACTGGTCCAGCAATCCCTGGACCTATACGAAAGTGCCGACGGATACAGGGTTCTTGCCGATGCGGGATCCTCCTGGATGGCCACCAAGGGCTTGGGCGGTATAATAAAGATGGCGCCAAATGTTAAGAAATGGTCGGATAAGGCCATCGCAATAAACCCCGAAAACGCCTTATCGGTGATTATCAGCTCACAGGGACAGATACATGCTCCTAAGGCATCCGGCGGGAACCCCCAGGAGGCTGTAAGGCGGCTAACTGCCTTGATTGTCCGTCCAGACTTGAGCAATATCGAGCGGTTCCGGGCTTATTTGAGTTTAGTTCAAGCTCATAAGAAGCTAAAAAACAAAGATGAATCCGCACACTTCTGTAAAGAGCTGCAAAAAATTTTCCCCAATAGCCTCTTCTTGCAACAATGCCGGACTTAATACCGCAGGACTTAGAACTCAGAATTCATCATAGGAGCGATGCCATCCGTTGACATAGAACTGGAGGCTCTGTATAATAGGATTCGACTTAAAAGCTGGTGTATGCACGATTCGTTACGGAGTTTGTGTATTTGAAGAAGCCTGTCGGAGGCGATTTTGGACGAAAATGGTTGTATTAATACCGTCAGCGTAATGATGTGGACCGACCGAGAGATAACAACTTCAGGGCATATTTTCAGTGCCGTTATCACTGCATCGTCTGGGCCGTCATGAATTCTCTGGCTGTTGTGCTAGCAGTCGGGAAATCCGATGATATTCGGACTCCTGTCTTCTCATCGTAGTTGTACACGGCCCTCGTGTCGATTTCGTATTTTTCCGTCTTTTCCAATCGACGAAATTTATGAGAGTCCTGCTCTGCACCCATATCTACCCGAGTGCCGACAACCCCGGTTACGGTATCTTTGTTGCCGCGCATGAGACGGCCATGAAGCGCCGCGTGATCGAGTTTGTGCACTGTGTGAGTCCTGAGAAGCCCTATTCGGTCTTCGGCAAGCTGTGGAAATACCTGCTCTTGCACCTGAGGGCATGGCGCTCCGTACTGACTGATTCGACCTTATCCACTTGCATTACGCAGGCTGAGCCCATTTCTTGGCCGTCTCGCCCGTGTTATTGCTGCATCGGCAACCCTCTCTGCCCATCGTGGTTACTGTGCACAGCGGTGATATACATCCGCTTGCCTACAGAGGATTGAAAAACAGCATCGTCCGGTTCTTCCTGAAACACATATCGATTGTCATCGGTGTAAGCGACGAGTTGGTCAAACTCACGATGGACAAAACCGGTACGCCCGAATCGCGTATGCGGCGCATCGATATGGGCGTGGATCTGTCGCTATTCAAGCCCGCCCTGCCGGGCGGCAAAGACGAAGCGAAAATAGATAACGTACAATCAAGTTCGCAATTTACATAATTGAAAGAAGCCATCGAATTCTCCAGAATGGTATCAAACCATCAAAACCACAAGGAGGAAGACGACGGCTAAGAAAAATGATAATGGGAATCTGGAAAACATGCTGCTCCAATTCATTACGGAACCGGATCCCCTTTTCAGTTTATTGAAATGGCTGCCGGAGAAGCTTATGGAAATCGAAGCGGCGAACAAAGTCCGTGCAAAAAAGGGTTCTCATTCAACAGGAAGGACCACACATTTCTTAACCCAAGTTCACCACTAAAAAACGTAATTCCTTATAATAAATGGAGTTACTATTTTTTATTTACACTACGGATTTGGTGAGTCGTCATCCGACGGTTCAACGCCTTTCCCGACAACCCAAGCATCGCATAAATCTTCTGATGTTCTAGTTCCTGTCGGGAGTCGAGTCTCACTTCATTATTCATCAGCACTCCCTCTTCAGTCTTGGAAATGTACTCTATGGTTATCCTCTGGTGGGTAGAAAGAACTTCTTTTATGGTCTTCCAACTCCGTGTATCTCCCCCTTTTCGTAATTTACATTCAGTCGCATGCATCAGGTGATACGCAAGGACTGATATAAACATATGCGACTGCACTCTCTCCTCCAGTTGATGAAAGTTAGGCCGAAAGCCAAGATGAGACTTCATGTCTCTAAATGAGTTTTCAATACGGCCAAGCATTATATAGAGCTCCCAAATATTTTTGTCATCCAAATCTTTTCGATTGGTTCTAAGGGTATAAGTTCCTTCACTGTTTCCTGTCTGAGTTTTCTTCTCCCATTTAATGTCAATCGCATTCAACTTTCCTGTCCGCTTGGCAGGCTCCCCAGGAATAACTGATATTTCATAAAGTTTTGCAGCCTTTGGATATTTTTCCTTAAGCCTGCCAATGCTCTGAAGAACCGAAGAATACAGTTTCATGCGGTTTTTCTTGTTTAATCCGTCACGAAGATATTGAAGTCTTTCAAGGAGGACGGTTTCGGTACGCATAGCCATGGCCTCTTCTTTAAGACGTTTGTGCTCGCTCTTTACCAGAACCCAATGCTCATCCGAGATTGTTTTTCCGAATACTTCAATCTTGGCACCTGTTTTCTTGTCCTCCATGACCAGATTCATCTCTTGCGATGGCTCAAGCTCCAAAGGACTTTTCCCTCTGTGAACCACAAGGTAGGTACATTTTCGCTTTTTAAGCCATTCGATATTCTCTTTTGTGGCAATCCCGGCATCCATTACGACAGTTGCCCCGACTTTTAGGCCCGCGTTGGCTTCCAAATCTAAAATCGTGGCCTGAAAAGTCTTGGATTCGCACTGGTTCCCCGGATGGAACTTGCTATACTTGGGAAATCCATCCGCATCGACAACCAACCCCAGGGTAGCCAATTTGCAGTCACTGCGCTTTTCTTTCGAGCGACCATAAGATGCCTTTGGGTTCTTTTTGCACTGACCCTCAAAGTAGGTGTTCGTTAAATCGTAAAGTACAATGCTTTCGTCGAGGGAGAATAAATCTTGTTCTTTACAAGCCAAATGCTTCTCCAGCTCGTCCTTACAGCGGTAGAGAACATCGGCAGCCCTGTAGTACGCATTCAGGGAGGACGAATGGGGTAAGCCGCACAGCTCAAAAAGAGCAGAATGTTTTTCCGCCCACTGCCTGGTAAATCGCTCGCTGGCTGGTTTGATCATTCTACCGACGATTAGAGCTTCAAGTAAGGGGAGCGTTCCCTTAGGCACACCGCATTTCCTTAGAACTCTGTCCATTTCCAACTCTTTCCATTGCTGATGACAGACGTACTCAGGGCCTAGGCTTCTGACTTTCTTTGTTTCAAGGCTGTTAACATCGACCGCTACAAAATTGGCTTGCGCTTGAGCTTTTAGTTGTGCGTCTTTTGCCCGCTTGGTGAAAATGCGGTCTGATACCTGCTGTGCGATTTTCTCAATGTCTTCATCCAAGTCGAATAATTCTCTGTTTCCTGAAAGAATATTTTCAATTCTTCTTGCCAGAGCTTTGTATTGAGAAGAATCAATATCCAGTTTCCCAAGGTTGAGAATAATCCGCTGTCGGGGGCCTTTATCAGTGCGGATATTTTCTACAAGATTGAGGTAGGTGTACTGTTTTTTCGTTTTACCGTTGGCAACTTTTATTGATCTTATATACATACCACTAAGATACACCACAGCCACAAAAGAGGCAAGCGAAAAATAAAGTGTTAGGCACTACATTTTGATTTGAGGTGATTTGAGGTCCCCAAAAAGCGGAATCCCTAAATATTCTATGGTATTTATGAGGTTTTGGGAAATATTTAAGCCTTTTTTTGAAGTAATTCGTTTTCTTGGTCGTTAAAAAAATATTTGGCGGGTGCATTTTGGTGAACTTGGGTTAAGGATTAGACCTCGCCGTTTCGATACCCGGTTAGGAACGTTGTATTTACTGGTCCCTAAGCTGAGAAAAGGCGGGTATATTCCTTTCTTTGTCACTGAAAAGAAGAGATCCGGACAGGCTCTGATTCAGGCAGTTCAAGAAGCGTTCATCAACGGGGTTTCGACCAGGAAGATTGAAAAGCTCGCCATGAGTCTGGGGATCGAAAATATATCAGCCAGTCAGGTATCCGAAATTAACAGAGGGCCTGATGAACAGGCGGATGAATTCCGCTGCCGTACACTCGATTCCGAATACCCTGTCATCTGGGTAGACGCACTGTATGAAAAGATACGCGAAACCGGGAGAGTTCGGAATATGGCAGTCATGGTCGTTTCCGGTGTTAATTCACAAGGACATAAAGAGATCCTTGCAGTAGAACCTATGCCGGAAGAAGCTGAATCTACTTATGTCGGGCTGTTCAGGTCTCTAAAGGCGAGAGGATTCAGGAAAGCCTGGTTATGCGTCTCTGATGCTCATCCTGGTCCTCAGGAAGCTATTCGTAAAGAACTCATCGGATGTTCCCGGCAGCGGTGCAAGATCCATTTCATGAGGAATATCCTCTCCCATGTACCGGCTCGTGATAAGAAGTATCTGGCAGGCCGCATTAAACAGATATGGAATCAGCCGGATTCACATTCAGCCCGTGAATATGCCAATAGAATTATAGACGAATTTGAGGAGCAGTTTCCCAAATCGATGAACTGCCTGGAGGAGGGACTTGAAGACTCTGTCCAATTCTTTGAATTCTCGGAAATAGACAGTAGAAAGACATCATCAGCCAATCAATTAGAGCGGCTGAATCGAGAAATCCGCCGGAGGTCCCGGGTCGTTGAAATATTTCCCAGTATTGAATCATATCTCAGATTAATCTGTTGCTATTTGATAGAATACTCTGAAGACTGGGCTTCTGGGAAACGGTATATTAGTGAAAAAGCGATAGATGAACAAAGACTTAAATTGGAACAGGCTGCCTGATGGAAGAATTCGATGGCTTCTTGAAAGAAAATTGCGAACTATACTGGACACTATCCAGTACACGAAGAGTGTTCTCAATCCTAGCCTTGTCGAGGCGGCCAGCATTGATGGTGCCGGTGAATTTTTCATATTTCATCGTATCGGACTGCCGCTGATGGCACCGGGCATAGCCACGATGTCTATATTCGGCTTCCTGGTGCAATGGAACAATTATCTGGTGCCTCTCACGCTGCTCAACAGCCAGGAGAAATACACCCTCCCGCTGATCATCCAGCAGCTCAACACCACCACCTACCAGCGGGATTTCGGCGCCATGTATCTTGGAATCGCTCTGAGTGTCATACCCATTATTGTGGCCTTTGCATTCCTTTCCCGGTATCTTATTTCCGGCATAGCGTTCGGCGGAGTGAAAGAATAATATACGGTGACATGATGTGCACTTATGATTCTCGGCGGTAAGCTTACACACTTTGCAGGAAGCTCTTCATCTCACGGAGTCCTGCGTTAGACAATATGAAGAACCTCCTGGCGAAATGACAGACTCGCGGGGAGTTATTGTCAATAGTTGTGGATGAGAAAATTTCAAATCCTTCATTTTTTTCACGCGGCCTCTTCCTTGAAGACTCCATCTTTACAAAACACACCCTCAATAACCCTGGGGATCAGCTTGTATCCACGTAGCTTTCGCCAGTTCTTTTCAGCCTCCAGGCAGAGCTTCCAAACCATACTTAATGTTGCCGCCCTTGAACCACAGCCCCTGGTTCTCTTCGTTCTAAGGCGGACAGTAGCAAAGGTTGACTCAATCGGGTTGGTCGTCCTGATGTGAGTCCAGTGCATCGCCGGAAATTTGTAGAACGTGAACAGCTTCTCCCTGTCCTTTTCCAGACACTGGGCGGCCCTGGGGTACTTAGCCTGAAAAGAATCAATGAATAAGTCATAGGCTTTAAGAGCATTCTGCCCGGTATCTGCCATATACATTTCATGAATCATTGACTTGGCCTTGCCCTGGAGATTCCTGGGCATTTTGTTTAACACATTCGCTGTTTTGTGCACCCAGCAACGCTGTTTTTTTGTTTCTGGAAAGATTTCATCCAGGGCATTCCAGAAACCCAGTGCACCATCCCCAATGGCCAGCCTGGGGGCGGCGGCGAGACCCCGGGCTTTCAGTTGGAGCAGTATCTCCCTCCAGCTTTGTGAGCTTTCCCTGTATCCGTCACTGACCGCTAGAAGTTCCTTCTTCCCATCCCTGTCAGCTCCCATGATTACAAGAATGCAGCTCCTTTGATCATCAAGCCTCACATTGAAGCAGATGCCGTCCACCCAGATGCAGGCGTATTCCTTAGCTTTCAAATCACGTTTCTCCCACTGAAGAAACTCATCTTCCCAGAACCTTTTCAAGCGGACTATGTTCGTCGCCGACAGTCCGGCAATACCTTCACCCAGAATCGAGGCAAGAGCCGTCTGGAAAGCGGATGTGGACACACCGCTGAGGTACAGCGCCGGAACAAGGTTGTCGATACTGGGAGTTCTGCGCATATAGGCTGGCAGTATGGCACTGGTGAAGCGATCCTCTCGCCTGCTCTTTAATTTCCTGTCATCCACTCCTGGAACCTTGATTTGCATTTGACCAGCCCCTGTCACAATTTTTCGCTGGGCGTGGTAGCCATTGCGTACAGCCTTGCGCTGATTATTCTGATCACGCATCATGTTCATGGGCATTGATGTAGTCTTCCATTTCTAACTCCAGGGCATGAATAAGCATCTTTCTGGCTCCCTCCCGCAAAACCTGATCCAAAACCGATTCTGTTTCGCTTTTCAGCACTTCCGAATCATTTCCGTTTGTTGTAAACTCTTCCATAGAGCATCTCCTTTCTGTTTGGCTTTATTACCAATTATTTTACAGAAGGATCTGCTCTTTTTTTACCCCATCCACAACTTTTGATTATATCTATCTTCCGTTTGGAGGACACCTTAACGCCGATAATCGATGGGCGGTGTTAAGGGCACCTCTAAAAAACCCATTTAGTTCTTGACTCGATCTTTTCCGCCGCTGCTGCGTTGTCAAAATACTCAACTAAGCCCAGCTGCGTCCTTAGCTTCTGCCGCCTTGTATCGACAAAAAATTTCTTCGTCAATTTCCTAAAGCTGTTTTTTAGAGGTGCCCTTAAGATAAAGAGTGGAGGGGGGGGGGGAGAAGGCTTTTTGTCATTGTTCTTTTCCGCCTGCCTGTGAGCGTTCTGCACGCAGACAGGCCGCTGCTGCGTTGCCAAAAAACTCACTTAACCCAGTTGCGCTTGAATTTTTGGTGCCTTGTACCGAAGAAAAATAGCTGCGCCAAATTCCAGAAGCGGGTTTTTAGAGGTGCCCTGATGACAATAGCGCAAGGGATTGAAGCGGAAATGCCGCTGGCAGCCCCGGCGATTGGCAATGAGCCGGGAGCAGGCTGCCAGATTGAGGCATTGGAGCGGAAAGCCCGACCCGAAGGGTTGCGCCCAAATACTGACTTTTGAATTTGCGTTACACAAACCGCCGGCTAAAGTGCCGCCTTGGCCGCTTCGATGACGGCCTCATAATCTGGCTCATGGGTAACTTCAGGCACGTATTGTGCATGGGTGACGATTCCCTTCTTATCGACGACAAAGCATGAGCGGGCAAGCAGATGAAGTTCCTTAATAAGGGTTCCAAATGCCTTGCCGAAGGATGCTTCCTTGTAGTCCGACAGGCACTTAACGGCGGTTGCACCGGCCGCTCCGCACCAGCGGGATTGCGCAAAAGGGAGGTCCATCGATATGGTCAGGATAACAATGTCATCACTCAACTTGCCGGCCTCAGCATTGAAACGGCGTACTTCCATGTCACACACAGAGGTATCAAGGGATGGTACAGCGACGATTATCACGACTTTTCCGGCGTAGTCGGCGAGAGAAGCCGGGGATAAATCCGTTGCGGCGATGGAAAAGGCTGGAGCCTTGTCGCCAGCTTTGATCTCAGGACCTATAAGCGTAACCGGACCGCCCTTGAAGGTAACGGCGGTTTTTCTTTCTATCATTTTTGCCTCCTAGAAGTGGTTAAAACTGCATTGTATTCCAGAAGAATTGTCGTGTCTATACCGCTCTCTCGTGTAGCTAACGGAGCTAATGGAAGAGGCAGGGAAAGTTGATTGCAGACCGAAGGTGGTCAATGACACGAACGGTTCATTGAGTCATGCCTTTGACACGTCCCATTGGTATGTAAAAGGAAAGAAAACGGGTCTTGGATAATGAGGAATCTCTAAGAATGACCTCAGATAATCCGATAAACGCCTTAGGAGGATTGATTCATGTCCACCCTTGAGCAGGCGGAGCACCTCATGCGCGAAGGAGCCTTTCAGTCGGCAAAGACTATATTATCTGAAATCATTTCCGAGGATCCAAATGACCTAAGGGCAATATGTGACATCGGCATCGCCTATACAGAAACTGGAGAAAACCTCAAAGCCATTAAGGCTCTCAAGTATTACATAAAGAAGGACAAGACAAATCCCTATGTCTGGGAGGCCCTAGGCTGTGCCCAGTTTCGAACCGGAGAATTGGACCAGGCACGGAACAGCCTGTCGAAGTCTATCGAAATCATGCCGGACAACCCGTCCTCTCTCCGGAACTTGGGGATTCTTAACGACTTGGAAGGCCGACACGAAGAGGGGCTGACGCTGCTCCAGCAATCCATGCGTCTCTGTCCGCAGGACTACCGCACTTTGTATGCCTTGAATTACGCCTTCAGAGATGCGGGAAAACATGAGGAACGAGAAAAAATTCTCGATAGACTGATAGAGATGGATATACCTGAGGGAGTCCAGAAAGAAATTGAGCTGGCGAAGATAAAGATTTCTCTGAATTGGGAATAAGAATCCTAATCATCCAGAACTTCTGCTGTTCCGAATGATTAGGGGTTCTCAAGGGCTAAAGATCCCTTTCTTGAACTGTCTTCTTTTTTCCGGCTTTTGCTTTCTCCACGGCTTTGTCACACATCTCTTTAACTCGTTCCGACAGGACCTTGATGACAGCGGCAGAACACTTCATATCGGCACTAGTTTTGATATAAGCCTTAACCTTAGAGGCAACAACAAAAATTTCGTTTTCAGCCATTGCGGACCCCTTTTGTTGATTGATTTTTTATACTATATTTGGAAATCATATCTTATTCGCCCCTAAATTGAGGATTCAGTTGTGTTTTGGCTGTGTTTTGTATAGGTTTTTGATGAAGTATACTAAATTTCAACGTTTCCTATTTGTCACGATGATGTTTGTGTCGGTTACGGGCTTCGCATTCACCGGCAGCTTAAGTGCCAAACTCATCACCATCGGCCCAGGCGATCAGTTGTTTACTTATTGGGGGCATATAGGCATCGCTATAAAAAATGCGGATTCCGGTGAAGAGCTTTTATATGACTTTGGCAATTTCTCCTTTTTGGCCGAGAATTTCTACCAAGACTTCTTAAAAGGACAGATGAAGTACTTAAGTGTTGTCACTCCAGCCGCTACTTTCCTCCGTCATTACATAGAAGAAAATATGGATGTAGCTCAGTATGCCCTCAATCTCGGCGACGAAGAGCTTAAGGAGCTTGACTCTATCCTCAGATGGTGGGTTCTGCCGGAAAACAGGGTCTACATCTACAATTACTTCATCAACAACTGCTCGACTATCATTCGTGACATTCTCGATCAGGTTACCGATGGGCAGCTTAAGGCCCAAACCCAGATCATACCTGATAAAACATTCCGGCAATATGCGAGAATCGGTTCATACCAATCTCTTCCCGCCGAAATAATGCTCCATTATCTTCTAGGTCCATTTACGGACAAACCAATGAGCGGTTGGGATTTGATGTTCCTGCCAAACGAGCTGGCGAGAATTGCCTCTAACATCGAATATACCGGACGAGACGGCAAACAAAGAATACTCGTCGGCGAAAAAGAAATATTGCAACTGTCTACCCGGCCTGCCATGCCGGAAAATCCGAGAGTAATTTGGCCTTTATTCTTAGCATTGAGTATCCTTATGGCCATTATCTGGATTATTGCCGCCCGCAGCATTCATTGGAGGGTGTGCTGGAGAGTGATCCAATCTTTCATCGTTTTGTTCATAGGGATTCCGGGGGCTGTTATCAGCTTCTTCGGTGTATTCACCGATCACTTCGTTGGATACGGCAACATCAATGTCCTGCCAGCCTTTCCCACCTTGCTATTATGCTTAATTCCCATCTGGAAATCGAAGATGAAACATCAGGAGGCTGTCATTGCCTGCCTATGGACAATCAATCTTGCCGGTCTTCTGCTGGCAGTCTTCTTAAGGATGAGCGGTTTGTCTATTCAAGATGCCTATGCCTTCTGGATACTTTATGGGGTTATCATATTGACAGCATCATATCCTGGTCTCTTGCTGAGACGGCGATTGTCCGATAAATTTGGGATATCCCATTCCATTAATCATCCGTCCGCTTAAGCACTCACTGTCAGGAAGGTAGAGCCAGTCTGTATTCATTCAGTTCTGGATGAGTTTGACTGGCTAGGTTCAAATCCTTTTCTCCGGCAATTACGGTAACGGACCGCCTATCCCACCTTCCAAGAAGGTCTTCAGCAGCAGCTTTGATGTGCGCCGTGGCGGCCGATAGCTGTGTATCCCGTTTCATTTGCCGCATATCATCATCAATACCACAGAGTTTTCGCTTGAAGGCGAGCATCCCTCTCTGCCCGGGACCGAGCGGCCTGAGTTCCTTGCCCACAGCGCCGATGATGGCTATCTTTATCGTGTCTTCATCGAGATCATACCCCCATTTCAATGAATCCCGGAAGGCAGCGAGACTCTCAGCGATTAAAGGATCTCTATAAGTTGTGAAGTTGAAGATTCCCTCAAGATTCGATATTGAAGCACTCGCCCCATAGGCGCCGCCTTTCATGCGTATTTTCTCCCAGAGATAACCTGTGCTCAGTAAATGGGCCAGAAGCGATGCCCTTGCGTGTTCAGGCGAACCAATAACCGGAGCAGGAAGGCTGAGTGCGGAAAATGAAACCGTTGAAGCAGTAGAAAGAGACTCGCCCATGGTTGTATGGCGAAAAAGTTGCGGTTCGGATGCCAAAGAGGAACTCCTTTTAGGAAGGTCGCTCTCTTTGGAAAGATTCTTGGTCATTTTAAGGGAATTTTCCAGTACTGATGGAGATTTAACACCGTCGGTCGTAACCACAATGGCGAGATTATCTTGGCGAAGAACTCTGCTGTATATTTTTTTCAACGCCTCGGCGGCCAGCTTCACCCTATCCTTATTCTCAGCGAGGGCCTGGAGGAAGCATAACTGCCCGATTCCATGCCAGCGGTCTTCCCAAGAGGCGGCCATCGAGTGTTTGGCCGATGCCCGAAGAGACGCGAACATGCTGCCAGAGGGAATAATGGCCGAGCGATAATCGTTTCGAAGTTCCATGATAAGATTGTCTATCCGCTTCTCGTTACTGAAATCGATTGATTGGAGAAGCCTCAAGGTAATCTCAAGCGCATCGTCCCATTGATCGGAAAGAGCCTTAAGGTGAATGATCAAACGGCTGCTCATGTCGGCACCGGCGTTTTGATGGATGGGCAATGCTTCCAGAGAGCATCCGAGGCCGCCGGTCTTCAGGGCTAATCGAATCGCCAAATCCTCATAAGACAAGCCCTGAATCCCTATATCGGTAAGAGTTCTCCCAAACAACGGCATCCAGGGTTGGAGTTCGGCCTCGAGTCTCCTGAGATCAAACGCCAATCCCAGATAGGAAACTCCGTTTGTAAAGGTATCATGGCAATACCAGTCAATCTTCCCGCTCTTGCCGCAATCCAGCGGGATCTTCACCACTTCCCGTGGGAGATCCTCAGGTGAAAGAAATGGGATGCAGGAAAGCGCTTCGGGGCTATCTGGCTCCTCTTGATACCTTGCCAGCCTTTCATTCGAGTCTCTGAGCATTTGCAAGTCTTCTGGACTCATTTGACTTTGAATCTTCTTGAGATGGATTTTTTCTTCTCTGTCTCGGTGCTCGCCTAAGCCTGAGTCGGGGCTGGTGAGAAGGGTGCATCTGTGGGGATTTTCTAGGAGATTTTGACGGATGAGATTTTCAAAGTATCCTTCTTCCAGGCGGTGACGCAGATTCTTCATCGGTTCATCGAAGATGAGGCCTTCCAATGGCGCCCCGCCATGCATCCAACTTCTAAGACTGCGCTCCATTAATCTCAGCCCGAAGGGGGTGCCGCCGCGTATTTCCCTAGCGTGGAATTCGACATTTCGCAATGCTCCTTCGACTAGTTCAGCGTTCAAACCCCTGACGGCATCTTTTAGCGTATCGGCAATAAACTCTTCAAAATCGGCTGTTTTATCGGGATCAGTCCCCCGAAGGGCAATGGTAAACACCATCTGCCGGATATGGGATTCCAGCCCGCTGATCTGAGATATATCCTCACCGAGACCGCTCTCGACAACTGCCTTGTGAAGGATGGCCCCACTATGTCCAAGAAGTATGTTCGACAAAACCCGGGCCTCAAGAGCCTGCCGTGAATCGGAGCCATCTCCCCACAGCCAGTTGATGCTTATTATGGATTTCTTTTTGACACTTTGTCCGGGGACACTTGGCCAGTATGCGTGCATTCTTCGCGGCATGGTCCATGGTTTCTGAAATGGGATCTGCGATGGAATATCTTGAGAGGTGAAACCGCCTAAGAATTCTGAATCCAATATTGTCAACACTTCTGTGAGGCTATGGTTTCCATAGAGGAATATCCGTACATTGGAGGGATGATAGTAGGTTTCATGAAACTTCCTAAGCGATTCATAGCTCAATTCCGGGATGTATTGAGGGTCTCCTCCTGAGTCCCATCTGTATGGGGTGTCGGGGAATAATGACCGCAGGGCCCAATCTCCTGCGACAGCCTCAGGCGATGAGTAGTTTCCCTTCATTTCGTTCAGCACTATACCCGAACGGACCAGAGAACCCTTGGCATCAAGTTCTAATCGGTGGCCTTCCTGTTCAAAGGCTTCTTTTTCAGGTTTGGAGAGAAGACCGCATCCCCGTAAACACGGAAAAGGTTAATGAAATCGGTCTTCACCACGCTGGCGGCCGGATATACCGTCTTATCGGGGTAGGTCATGGCGTTGAGGAAGGTATGTGTACTCCCTTTCAGAAGAACGAGAAAGGGGTCTTTCAAGGGGTATTGCCGAGAGCCGCACAGCACGGCGTGTTCGAGGATATGCGGTGTTCCGGTATGATCGTGCGGCGGAGTGCAAAAAGAAAACGCAAAAAGGTTCTCATCATCTTCGGTATGCACCTTGTAAACTTCCGCACCTGTCCGCAGATGTCTTAAGTGAATGCCTTCCGCCCGATATTCGGTAAGAGCATCAACAGATACCGTCTCGAATCCTAGGGATGAATAGTCATCTTTCATTCTAAGTCCTTGTTGGACTTTTCCATATATACTAAAACACCCACAAAATGTCCACACTTATCCCACATTTTCCAAATTAAAATTCAGAAATTCCGGTTGTGAGGATATATGGAATTTTTCGGTCATTAGACAGGCATATTCCGCTTTGCGTCTCTCGCTTTTATTCTCCATGAATTTGATCAGGGCCTTTTGGAAATCGTCAAAAACTTCATAATAACGGTTCTCCGACACCGTTTTCTTCAATATCCTCCAAAGTCTCTCTATCAGATTCAAATTGGGCGAATAGGGCGGAAGAAACAGCAACTTAAGCCGAGAATCCTCCAAATGCTCTTTCACCGCACTAGACTTGTAATACTTCGCGTTATCACAAATCACATAGACATCTTCCCGATCCTTGTTCCGATTCTCGATTTCCTGGAGAAGTTTGATCGCCGACTCGGATTTCCGTGTGCCGCGGAACGGACGAACGTCTGTTCTGCGAGGGGTTGCCCCACCACGAATGGTTGCCGCCTTCGCGAACGAAGACACAGCCCTGCTTCCGCAAGTGCTTCAGCACCTGAGAGCGTTTCATACCGTGACAAGTTCTTTGGTATAGTCGGGGGCGGCTGCGGCGCGGGCTTCCTCACGATTGAACTCCAGCGCCTCATCCAGCGTGGTGCGAAGGCTTGCGAGGAGTTCCTCCCGGGTGCGTTCCTGACAGTTGACACCCGGCACTTCCTCAATCCATCCAATCCACCAGTCGCCATCTCGCTTCGTGACTGCTGTGTACGTATTCGGCATAATCATTCACCTCGTCTGAAGAGTACCACAAACGGCTCCGTCGTATCCACGCACCGAACGTCACGCCTCACCATACTGCTTCTTTGCCTTCTCGAAAAGCACCTGCTGAACATGCCGTCCACTATCGACGGCGTAATGCGTGCCGACCTCGACATCAAGCCGCTCCAGAGCGGCTCGATGGAACTCTGGAACGATCTCAAACCCTATGAAGTGACGTTTGAGACGTGACGCGGCCACGGCAGTAGTTCCGCTTCCCATGAACGGGTCAAGGACAGTCTGACCCTCGCGAGTTGTCAGATTGATCAGGAACTCGATCAGACGGAGTGGCTTCTGCGCTTCATGAATCCTTCCTTCTCCATTCCTGAACCCGAACTCAAGAACGTTGGTCGGGCTACTGCCGTTGGTCTGGCAATCCTCGAAGTTCATGGCGCCTACGCCATGCTCAAGAACGTTGTCCGCAATGGTTCCGCCGATAGTATACGGCCTCATGAACCAAGCCACTGGTTCGTAAACTGGTGCAAGGTTGCCCAACCGCCAACCCCGCCACTCGTCGGCCTGCTTCTTAAGTCCTCGGCGCTCGAACACGATGCTGACTCGTTGGGCTCTGTGATGGGCAGAGCCCTTCTTCCACGCAAGAACATCCTTAAGAAGGAAGCCCGCATCCTCAAAGGCGTTGACAACTCGGTGGATGGTTCTTCGTGCTCCGAAAACAAAGACGGAAGCCCCGTTCTTCATCTTTGGGAGCGTCGCGCCAGCCCATGAGGCACACCACTCTTGATACTCGTTTCCCATATTCCTGTCCGCTTGGGACCATCCATTGATTGGTTTGCCGCGGCGTTTGAACCCTGACTTGCCAACCTGTGCCGGTGACTGACCAAGCAAGGCGGAATTGGTGTTGTTGTGGAGGACATCCCAATCGTTCAGGTTAATGCCGTACGGGATATCCGAGAGAAACAAGTCGATGCTATCATCCGCGAGAAGCGCAATATGCTCGCGGCAATCCGCAAGCGTGATGATGTCGAGATAGCCTTCGTTTTTCACGAGTCACCAATGGTAAGCAATCCGTTGTCAGCAACAGATTCAACCGCGCTGATGCGGTTCTCGATCTTCCGCCATTTCATGACTTCGCGAATGGCCTGCTGGCGAGAGAGTTTCATGATGCGCTCTCGTTCCGCAGCGAGGAATCGCAGTGCTTCGTCCCGTGCGGCAACGATTGACTCAGTGGATGCAATCTTCTCTTCACGCCAGATAGCCGGCAAGGAGCTGTCAGCAGCGATGAACACACCGTTGACGGCCTGCCAGTATGCAGTAGCGTCCTTCGACGGGTTCATTGCCTCGACGGCCTTGAATACGGCGTGAAGGAGTCGTCGGGCTTTCGCCTTGCTCGACTGCTGAGCGTACCGAACCAGAACAGCCAAGTGTGTATTAGGATGCAAGGGCAACGTTTCGGGCAGCGGCTTGCTGGTAGATTTGGCTTGATCGGGTCGGTAATTGATAGACAGGACACGCGACCATCGCGTAAGGCTTGCCGTGTTTCCAGTTGTCCATGGCTTGGACCTTGAAGTCCTTCTGATTCTTTGCCGTGCGGCTGAGTCTGAACGCCTTGGCATCTGCAACGAAGCTGAACGCCCGCGAGACACACTCCACATCAGCAACGTCGGCACGGTCCTTCAAGACAACGCTGGTCAGCCCCATTGCCGTGTAGGCTTCATGGATCACGACATCCGTGTACTTGGAGTAGAGCTTTTCCTCGCTGCTGTCGTGTCCATATCGCTCTGGTATGGCCCCGCACAGCCGAAGGTGGCCAAGGAGTGGAGATATGCCGCGTTCTCGGATTTCTTTGGAGATTTCCTGCTCAACCCGGTCCGAATCGACACCGAAGTTCCCGCTGAGACGACTGATCTCATCGACCCAGTAGGCCCTGTGCTCGCTCTCTCCCTTGGTCAATACCTTGGCAGTCACAGTAGAATCATCCCTGCGCTTTGAGCTTACGGTACTGCTTCGGCCACGAAGACGGTGGCGCAAGGCACATGTTGTCATCCCGGACGAAGGCGCACTTCCCCTGCATACGGTTCTTGGCACAGATGTCGGGGTTCGTGTGGCGACAGCCAACGGTCTGTTTCTCGGTATCTTCCGGCTTCAACGGTTCATGGAATGCATTGTCATTTCTCATAATGGTGACCTTGTACCACGGAACTGGCACGGTGTCGAGTTCCGAGGCTTGTTTCTCTGAATCTAACGACCAAGCTCACCTGCTGCTTTGGAGCGCAGCGGAAAAGCAGTCAGGTGGAGAGCCTTGTTAGGCAATCATCTCTTGACAAATACACATTCTCCCCCTGTTGCCATTCAATATCAAAGCCGTTTGAGCCACAATAAAAGCTACGATTACATCCTTCTTTCATGCGCTCATGAAGCTCAACAATTAATGAGTCAACCTTTTCAATCCAAGATGAGGTATCGCCAAACACCTCTTTCTCCGCTCCTTCGATATCAATTTTTAGAATATCAATCTTTTCTAGATTGTAATCCTGCATTATTTTGTCAACAGTCATTGCAGGCACCGAGTGGCATAGCTTGGATTGTAGAGATTCTGAAGAATCATTCTTCTCAGTCATGAACCCCCACTTCCCACGACCGGGGTCAACTAGGTTGATTTTTTCGTTTTTATCCCATAAAGCAGCTTGAACAGGAACAATATTCGGATATTTAGCAATGTTTTCTTTAAGAAGCTCAAAATTGCTTTGCTCTGGTTCTAGAGCAACAATTCTTGCGCCCGGATATTTGTTTGCGAAGTAAATTGAGGCTAACCCTATGTTTGCTCCAGCATCGATTATGACTTTTGGCTGTGTTTTTACTAAGAAATTATACTCTTGATTGACAAACACTTGTTCGTATGTAGGTATGTCCGATGAGGGTACTCGCACTCGAATTGGATACTTACAATCTTGCGGATCTATATTTAAAAAGACTATGGAGTTTGTGACTTTAGCTTTTATCGCCTTTAGGAGGCCACTAAACCCTACAATACTGAGATACATTCTTATGCTGCGAATCATGATTTCTCCTGTTTGTTATTAATGCCTAACGCTTCGCTTCAGGGGCGGGAATGGAGCGCAGCGGAATTCCCGTCCGTGTGCATGGCATTGTTGGACCGAAAGTCTATATGCGGTCTTTCTCCACCAATCGGCGGTAGTGCTCACCCAAGGCTGTAAGCCGACAAGACCTACTCTCCATCGCTGCATTCCACATATGTTGGGCATCGACGGGGACAAGTAGGTTGAGTCGGTTGTAGCTCTGAAGGATTGCAAAGGTCCGCGTGTGCTCAGGATCTGGCGGCGGCATTCCGGCGTCCCGTCCCTTCATCTCCGGCTCGTAGGTCGGATCAAGGGCGAACTCATACCCGGGGGAGGGGAAGAACTCCTTGAGTCTCCGCAGATCAGAAACAGGAATTGGGGGCGACACTTGCCGAAGGAAGACGAACCGCTTGACGTTAGTCTTGAACACAGGTCGCTGCTCCCAAGCGCCGAGGGACTGATCGATGTGAGCATAAACACTACCTGGGGTGATGTCCCCAGTGAGATTCGCAGCACTGCCATTAAGTGCATCCACGAGCAGACCGGTAAACACCCCCCTGCCGTTCTCCTCGGACGCATACTGATCCTTCGTTGATGCGGTTAGAACCGTCAGCCCCTCTGAGAGTGCAGCCAGTTCATTCCCCGCGGGTGGCGTTCCCGCGATTCCCGAATGGCAACTATCCAGTATGATGACCTTGCTCGCTGCCGGCGAGTCGTTGGCCAAAGTCAGAATCTCGGTCAGAGAGACACCCTCGTCTCCGCGTCGTGAGTCGGTTGCGAGAAGGTAACCGCCGGTTGCTTCAATGTGTCCGTGGCCTGCGAAGTACAGCAACGCGATGTCGGCATCCCCCCTGAATAGCTCCGCGATGCTGTCTTTCAGCTGACCACGGTCAACGCGATCAGTCGGACCTGTGCCGGTGAGAAGCATACAGTCGAAGTTGACAGTACCACCATCGTGCCGTTCCAGAACGGCCTTGACTGCATATGCATCATCAACGCAACCGAACAACGGACTACCGTGCTCGTAGTGGTTGATCCCTACTATCAGTGCCTTTCTCATGTTTGTCCTCCAAGCCCAATCAGCATACGGCCCTTATAGCCTTGACAATTGAGGCAGTGTTCCACTTCGCAATCTCGTCAGCGGCTTCCTGAACAACACTCGAAATCTGCTTGGCTCCCCAAGGACATACGGCCACGATCGGCTTGTCGAAATCCTCTTTGGCAATCTTGATCTCCTTCTTGATCCACTTGCTGTATATGGCGTACTTCCCCGCCATGATCACGACAACATGCGTGAGCTTGACTTTGGCCTTTATTGCCTCGTAGAGTTCACTCGCGCTGTCTGCATCATGGATAGGGTCATCCTTAGGAACGGAATAGTTCCTGTACTCGAAGTTCGGTGCGGCGTCCAGCATTTCTACCAGCTTGTCATAGGCGTCACCATACGCCCATGAATGACTGATGAAGAGATTGCGTGTCTTTAGTGTCGGCATTGTCTTGTCTCCTTCGTTTGTGGTGCCTAACGCCGCAAATGAGAAGCTTCAACCCGCCCTGACCGGAGGTATGAAGCTTGAAATACCACAACACCTTGATAGCGGGAAACCAAACTAATTACGCCACGCAGGTTGAAGTCTTTCTCCATTTGCATTGTTATACCGCATACTATCATATTTATTTCAATTTTACTATCACTGTATTTTCAGGCATATTGTATTTGTTCATAATATTAGCAATACGCCCCATACAAGCTGATGCTGAAATGTTGATATGGATAAAGAACATATCGTCTGTTATTGTTTTAACATTGTTCCAGACTTTACTATCAAATGTTTTATAACGTAAATCCATATTGTTTTCAAGCTGCTCTTCTAGTTCAGCCCATTTTATTATAGTATCTTCTTTTTTGAAAAGCTCAGACTGATTGTCTAGTAATATATCAAAATCATAATCTTGATTGTCCTTAATATATTTTAGGAACTTAATAAAAACATCCTGCCATGTCGATACCTTAATTATATTATTTTCAATATTGATCTCAGCAGGTTTTTTCCCTTCTGCAATTTCTCCTGCATCCTCATCAAGTGGAGAAAATTCTGTTGCTTCAATTATCCTTGTATTCCAGTTATCTTTTTCTTTATAATCATCAGGTAAAGAAAATGTATCAAGTAACCATGAAATCATATTTTTTTGATGTTCCTTAATACTTTGTTCATCCCATTTATCTTTATTGATTACATGTAGCCTATAGTTTAAAGAAGATGTGTTTATCTTCTCTTTTTTAGTAGAAAATGCCTTATTTCCAATCTCACTATTAAACTCTGTAAGTATCAAGTTACCAATGTTGTGTAAATAAACTTTATGGATATTTTCAAAGTTTCCTCCTAATTCGGATTTCCAGTTGTTATCAATTTTTTGAGGCATTATGTGTTCTATCGTAATTTTTGGATTGCGAAAATCAACAGCAACTTTTGTATTATGTTCTTCTATTTTTCCTAAAATAAATTTTGAATATTTTCTTAAACCTTCGTAAAAGTTCATCGTCTTTAATTCTTTCCTCATTTCACTGTCATTAGGGAATCTCAAACTATAGACAAGGTTTGTCAAT
This sequence comes from Spirochaetaceae bacterium, assembly GCA_965232165.1. GTDB lineage: Bacteria > Spirochaetota > Spirochaetia > DSM-2461 > DSM-2461 > UBA2779. The sequence continues at coordinate 532,549 of CBDDOY010000001.1, forward strand.
AAGGCAAGCATTGTAGTATTTCTTTTTACTAAATCTGAAATACGATTACTTAATAAAACAATGATTTTATTTTCCCCCTGAGTTAAACCTAAAACACGTCGACGAATCAAATATGTTCTTATGGTTTGTAAAACCGAAATCAATAAGTCATCACTCATCTTAATACCATTATCATTGCTTTGGTGGTATTCTAATAATCCCAATACAAATGGCTTAAATGCTTCTGATTTAATATCATGAAAAATATTTTTTATAAGTTCTTCAATTTCATTGCTTTTTATTTTGTCCTTAGATAATGGTGACGAAGCAACACCAGTAAGAATCAATTTGTACCAATTTGTGTAACGAACAATATCTGCAATAAAGTCTTTATGAGTTTTGAATCCTACATTCACATAGTCTTTAAATATTTGATATACTTCTTTTGTATTGTTATTATTTACGACCTTAATTGAACGAATTGTTTTGTATTGAAGGTAGTCGCGAAAAAAGGCAGAGGTATTCTCATTTAAAATTGCTTCTATTTTTGGATGCCAAGTTTTTTCATATATATCTGATTGATTCTTACTATCCATTTTTAGCAACACAAAATTCCGTACTAAATCAGATAATGTCAAAGGTTTACCTAAAGAGTTCAAGGTTTCAAAAATAGTTTGAGGGTCTTCACCTTTGTAGGGTCTTTCATCCAAAAATATAACAGCAACATTAATTCTTTGAATTGCTGTTATATAATGCTCTAATAATATTTCAGGATTTGTTGTTTTTTTGTCATTTATTAGTTTTAAAAAAAGTTGATAAGCATTATTAATTATTCCATGATTAGGTTCTGTCTTATTAACAAGTGCCCGAAATGCTTCCCAATCTTTTGTTACTTGTTTTAGTTTGATTTTATCTTGAAATGTTGAAGTGTTGTTTATTAAATAATTATCCCTAATAAAGCTCTGTTTATCAGAGTCTGATTCAGAATCTCGCAATGCAATTAAGAATATCAAGGTTGTTGTTAAACGTTGTTGACCATCTACCACAACAGATTTATTTGCAAATCCTGATTTCTCTTCTTTGATAACAACTGTTCCAAAGAAATGTTCTAATTTGTCATGTTCCTTAGTATCTAATTCGGATTTTATTATCCGTAAAACATCACTAAAATATCTTTCAATCTCAGGTTTTCCCCAAGCATAGGCTCTTTGAAATGGAGGAATAAAAAAAGAAGTCGCATTTTTTGCTAATACATCATTGATAGAATGGTTTTCAGTTTTCATATATTGTTCCTCAATTATTTTTGGGTCTTTCCTAGTTTAAGGGCTTATTTCTAAATTCCTTAAGTAAAATATTATAGAGGTTTTTATCTCTATTATTGAATCTAAATTCAGTTTATTTTAAGTGTAAGTTAAACATCTTTTTATCTATTCCTCTAAATTTTGATAACCTTGTTTTGGCATATCCCCAAAAACTTTCTATTCCATTTATGTGTGATTTACCTCTTAAAAATTCATTAGCCCTATGGTCTACTCTTAAATGCTTCTTATATCCATAATCAACTAAACCATTATATCCTCTCCAACCGAGTTATTGTCAATAGTTGTGGATGAGAAAATTTCAAATCCTTCATTTTTTTCACGCGGCCTCTTCCTTGAAGACTCCATCTTTACAAAACACACCCTCAATAACCCTGGGGATTAGCTTGTATCCACGTAGCTTTCGCCAGTTCTTTTCAGCCTCCAGGCAGAGCTTCCAAACCATACTTAATGTTGCCGCCCTTGAACCACAGCCCCTGGTTCTCTTCGTTCTAAGGCGGACAGTAGCAAAGGTTGACTCAATCGGGTTGGTCGTCCTGATGTGAGTCCAGTGCATCGCCGGAAATTTGTAGAACGTGAACAGCTTCTCCCTGTCCTTTTCCAGACACTGGGTGGCCCTGGGGTATTTAGCCTGAAAGGAATCAATGAATAAGTCATAGGCTTTAAGAGCATTCTGCTCGGTATCTGCCATATACATTTCATGAATCATTGACTTGGCCTTGCCCTGGATATTCCTGGGCATTTTGTTTAACACATTCGCTGTCTTGTGCACCCAGCAACGCTGTTTTTTTGTTTCGGGAAAGATTTCATCCAGGGCATTCCAGAAACCCAGCGCACCATCCCCAATGGCCAGCCTGGGGGCGGTGGTGAGACCCCGGGCTTTCAGTTGGAGCAGTATCTCCCTCCAGCTTTGTGAGCTTTCCCTGTATCCGTCACTGACGGCTAGAAGTTCCTTCTTCCCATCCCTGTCAGCTCCCATGATTACAAGAATGCAGCTCCTTTGATCATCAAGCCTTACATTGAAGTAGATGCCGTCCACCCAGATGTAGGCGTATTCCTTAGCTTTCAAATCACGTTTCTCCCACTGAAGAAACTCATCTTCCCAGAACCTTTTCAAGCGGACTATGTTCGTCGCCGACAGTCCGGCAATACCTTCACCCAGAATCGAGGCAAGAGCTGTCTGGAAAGCAGATGTGGACACACCACTGAGGTACAGCGCCGGAACAAGGTTGTCGATACTGGGAGTTCTGCGCATATAGGTTGGCAGTATGGCACTGGTGAAGCGATCCTCTCGCTTGCTCTTTAATTTCCTGTCATCCACTCTTGGAACCTTGATTTGCATTTGACCAGCCCCTGTCACAATTTTTCGTTGGGCGTGGTAACCATTGCGTACAACCTTGCGCTGATTATTCTGATCACGCTCATGTTTATGGGCATTGATGTAGTCTTCCACTTCTAACTCCAGGGCATGAATAAGCATCTTTCTGGCTCCCTCTCGCAAAACCTGATCCAAAACCGATTCTGTTTCGCTTTTCAGCACTTCCGAATCATTTCCGTTTGTTGTAAACTCTTCCATAGAGCATCTCCTTTCTGTTTGGCTTTATTACCAATTATTTTACAGAAGGATTTGCTCTTTTTTTACCCCATCCACAACTTTTGATTATATCTCTCTCCAACCATCTGAATGTATTACAGTATCTATATCTACTTTACCCCTGATAACATCTTGTAATGTAGCACTAGAGCTGTCTGGTACTATCTCAGTATATACCTTTCCACCTCTTTTTAATAATCCAAATACTATTGTTTTTCCTAACGCTCCTCTTCCTCTTTTTCCTTTAACTCTTTTTGCACCAAAGTCACTCTCATCTACTTCTATTTGTCCATTAAATAAATCATTTTCTTTTTTACTTATTTGTAATATTCTGCTTCTTATCAATAAGAGTATTCTTGATACAGTATTTTTGTTTAATGAGGTTAATTCACAAATTTTTGAACCTGTTAAATCTAAGCAAAAATATTTTAATATTTCTCTAAATTTAGACTCTGAAATATGACTGCATTTCATATACTTGTTTTTTATATCCATTTCAATAGTTTAACATAAATCTAATTATGATAAACTAGGAAAGACCCTTATTTTTTAGTTTTCAACCCCCGATTTCTTAAATCTTTCTTCGTAATGCTCATTATGTAAAAAACAAAAGTATAACGTTAAGCTCACTTGCCGCAAGGGGGCTCTGACGATTGCAACAACCACCGGAAACACAAAAGGGGCAACAGGCAATAAGCCCGCGCCCCTTGCGGTCAATGTGCAGCGCCTTGTTGGGCCATGCTTTTTTATAGCCGTTCGATTATTTTTTGCACAAAACTCTCTCTTGAAGGTGCTTCGTGATACAGAATACTGTTCATCAAGTCCATGTGCCTGGTGCCGGAGTTATTGTCAATAGTTGTGGATGAGAAAATTTCAAATCCTTCATTTTTTTCACGCGGCCTCTTCCTTGAAGACTCCATCTTTACAAAACACACCCTCAATAACCCTGGGGATTAGCTTGTATCCACGTAGCTTTCGCCAGTTCTTTTCAGCCTCCAGGCAGAGCTTCCAAACCATACTTAATGTTGCCACCCTTGAACCACAGCCCCTGGTTCTCTTCGTTCTAAGGCGGACAGTAGCAAAGGTTGACTCAATCGGGTTGGTCGTCCTGATGTGAGTCCAGTGCATCGCCGGAAATTTGTAGAACGTGAACAGCTTCTCCCTGTCCTTTTCCAGACACTGGGTGGCCCTGGGGTATTTAGCCTGAAAGGAATCAATGAATAAGTCATAGGCTTTAAGAGCATTCTGCTCGGTATCTGCCATATACATTTCATGAATCATTGACTTGGCCTTGCCCTGGATATTCCTGGGCATTTTGTTTAACACATTCGCTGTCTTGTGCACCCAGCAACGCTGTTTTTTTGTTTCGGGAAAGATTTCATCCAGGGCATTCCAGAAACCCAGCGCACCATCCCCAATGGCCAGCCTGGGGGCGGTGGTGAGACCCCGGGCTTTCAGTTGGAGCAGTATCTCCCTCCAGCTTTGTGAGCTTTCCCTGTATCCGTCACTGACGGCTAGAAGTTCCTTCTTCCCATCCCTGTCAGCTCCCATGATTACAAGAATGCAGCTCCTTTGATCATCAAGCCTTACATTGAAGTAGATGCCGTCCACCCAGATGTAGGCGTATTCCTTAGCTTTCAAATCACGTTTCTCCCACTGAAGAAACTCATCTTCCCAGAACCTTTTCAAGCGGACTATGTTCGTCGCCGACAGTCCGGCAATACCTTCACCCAGAATCGAGGCAAGAGCTGTCTGGAAAGCAGATGTGGACACACCGCTGAGGTACAGCGCCGGAACAAGGTTGTCGATACTGGGAGTTCTGCGCATATAGGTTGGCAGTATGGCACTGGTGAAGCGATCCTCTCGCTTGCTCTTTAATTTCCTGTCATCCACTCTTGGAACCTTGATTTGCATTTGACCAGCCCCTGTCACAATTTTTCGTTGGGCGTGGTAACCATTGCGTACAACCTTGCGCTGATTATTCTGATCACGCTCATGTTTATGGGCATTGATGTAGTCTTCCACTTCTAACTCCAGGGCATGAATAAGCATCTTTCTGGCTCCCTCTCGCAAAACCTGATCCAAAACCGATTCTGTTTCGCTTTTCAGCACTTCCGAATCATTTCCGTTTGTTGTAAACTCTTCCATAGAGCATCTCCTTTCTGTTTGGCTTTATTACCAATTATTTTACAGAAGGATTTGCTCTTTTTTTACCCCATCCACAACTTTTGATTATATCTCCTGGTGCCGATTGGCCTTACAAATTCAAGGATATGGCGACTTTCGTCTTCTGGGGCAGGAACCATGCGATAGGAGAGAAAAACAATATTGCTTTGCTCGACAGGCGATTCAGCAAACCCCCCTGTCTCCCACAGCCGGTCAACAAGTACGTCTTGCATAACTGCGATAATACGAGTGTTCCAGTGGTGATGAAAGAACCCTTTGAAAATAAGCTGCATAATGTAGCGTTTATAGACATTGCGCCAATTGAAATTGTAAGTTGGGGCTTTGTCCAGCAGTTGAGAATTGATTAATGCTGCATAGGCAGGGAAATATGACCCGGTAATATCAACGGTTTGAAGCTCAACAGAAACAAATTGTCTAACACTATGGTTTTCGTCAACATCCGCAATAACGCAGTCAACTTTCCCAAAGTCAGCCATCTTGACTTCGTATGCGATGTTCGGGTTTTCTGGAGCAGCACCTGGCTAGCAGTGTTTCAATATGTCTGCGGTGATATTGGCCTGAAAAAGACGGTTAGGGCAAACGCAAACGAGACCTGCGTGCTGCCTGTTGTTTCCTCTGCCTTCCCACCGATAAACGGAACAGATTGGGTATGGACCGGAAACTTGATGGGAACGCTTTGTACACTCAGAGTTTACATAAGGGCAAAGATAGCCAGCATTGACTGGGTTACGCATCTGGCTGGCCGGTTCTCCAAGAACTTCACCTATAAAATTTGCTGGATCAGTTTGCATAGAAGTTCACAAGTGCCTCGGCAACAGCCTTGCCCAATAAAGGCGGGACAGCGTTTCCAACTTGGCGGTATTGCTCGGTGCGTGGCCCTTGAAATATGAAAGAGTCAGGAAAGGATTGGAATCTTGCCGCCTCTCTTACTGTGATGGTTCGGTCATATAAAGGGTGGATATATGCTCCCCAATGAATGTCGCATTTTGTCAAGATGGTTGAGGAGAGACCTTTTGGGTGCAAACGGCCATACCTTTTGGTGTGGTCACTTCTCTTTGCTTTTTGCATTCCGGCAGGTAATAGGTGGTGGGGGATGTCTCTCCAGCTCCCGCCTTGTGGGATGTATTTCATTCTTTCGAGGTTGGTTTCAGAGAGGCGTGGAGCAACATGGTTATAAACAGTTGTTCCGCCATTTCTCATTTCTTGCTGGTATGAAGTTAGTTTCTTTTTTTGTGGGTATTTTTGTTCTGGTTTGCCTTCTCCGTTGCCTATGGGCGGTAAATCAAAAATTGCATCTTCAACTGAGTTGAATGGGATATGCTCACCGTCATTACTTGGTTCTGGCCACGGGATAGTTACCCCGCTTCGGTTGGCAATAAAAAAGAGCCTGCGCCGCTCTTGTGGGACGCCGTGCTCTTCGGCTTTAAGCTGTCGGAACTCAAAACTGCCATAGCCGAGAGACTTCAGCCCATTTCGTATCTCCTCTATTGCTTGGCCGTCAGCAACGGATGTCATGCCGGTAACATTTTCCATAATGACCCATTCTGGAGACACGCCTTCTACGATACGCAAGTATTCGCGGAAAAGGCCGCTTCTTTCGTCATGCATGCCTCGCTGATGATTATAAACACTGAACGCTTGGCAAGGAGGGCCGCCTATAAGACAGAAAAGTTCTCCTTTTTTGATACCAGCGGCTTTCAGAAATTGCTGTGCAGTAATTCCCTGGATGGGGCCGTCAACAAATTTAGTGTCTTTGTGGGTGGCCCTGAATGTTTCTGCGGAATATTGGTCAAAATCGTTTGCGGCAAGGATGTGAAATCCTGCCTGTTTAAAACCTTCAGACAAGCCACCCGCCCCGGAAAACAAGTCTATTGCTGTGTAATTTGCTGGAATCATGGCAAGATATACCTCTTGACTAAGTATGTAGTTAGTCATTTTTTATACCATTATCAAGCGATAATTGGAAGATTGAAGTTGGTTCATGTTTAGAGGCCCAACGCTGAGTTCAGCCGCGTGCGGGCTTGGCCATTGCGGCTCTGAACCATCGAACGACTTTCCATCTTCAGTAACGGGCGAATAATCATACGGGTAGCACGTCGGCTGCAACGTTCTTGTTAGGGCAGTCTTCAAGATCGAGAAATAACTTCCCGCAACGATTGCTTGAACAACTCGTAGTGCTGATCGTATTCCGCCAAATAGGAAATATCGGAGCGACTTTTGTGGCCGAATTGTAGTGTCGCCATCCGATATTCGGAAAAGCGGTCAAGCGCAATAACATCCTCCCAGTTGGATACCGAAGTACCGGCGGCCTCTGACAGTATCGAGTACAGGTAAGAAATCATCGCTTTAATAGCTGCTTCAAGCGTTTTGGCCTCTTCTTGGAAATCGCGTGGCAATTTGGAACTCCGAATATCGTCTCCGAGCTCTTTCAATTCCGAGGCCGCATTTAGCAGCTCACACATTTGCTCGTTGTATTTCTTGACTGTCTTTTCCTGTTCAATGTAGAACGGAGCGGATCTCACCGAACGGTGAATGCTTCGAATTCTGCGAACCAGGCCAATGCGAAATTCTCTATTGGCGAGTCGTTTCTCTCTACCCTTCGTGATTTCGTCTACGCCATACTTGACCAGCGCCCCGAGCGCCACAAGGGTGGCGAGTTGAACGAGCAACTTAGCCGTGTCGCGGAGCATCCCTATCTGCGTTTCGTCGTCTGCCAGGAAAAAACACGCCACCGCCAGTAGGAGTGGAACTACAACTACGGCTCCGATCCAAAGCGGCGGCGGTATGTGTAGTCGAGTTCCCATGAATCTCTCCTAGTGCCCTAACGGCTCGCGTGACCAGCGCAGGTAAGCCGCGCCGCTTCGCTCTGCGGCTTACCTGCGCTGGTCACGCGGTTGTTCGGGATGTCCATGGTCTTCCGGGACGCCTCGAAAAATGGCGTCGAGTCCACCGCCAAGAACGAGGCCAAATAGCACAAGGTGGATGCTTCGCATGAGTCCCGACATGAGCGCATACACCACGAACACACCGACGGTCGAGAGATAGAGGGCGTACAGGGCAGCCCCGACGGCAGAACTGGCACGGAAGGCAATCTTGCCTGCCTCGATCAACGTGACGCCCAGAATCAATCCCAGCATCAACCGCAGGCCAGCAGGCCATGAGACCAGGAAGTCGATCAGAACCGTTTCATCGTTCTTCTCGGACACCAAAAGAAAGACTAGGGCCGCTACGGGCAGAATCCCGCCGATTGCAGTACGGATGCTGTGGCTCCGGTTGATCAGGCCGACGACGCATGCAACGATGAATATCAGAATCACCGCGATCAGCGTGGGGTAGAGCATCCACGTGAACGCCCACTCTAGGCCCCTAGCGACTTTCTCCATGTCATCTCCTTCCCGAACGTTAGAGTTCACCCGAGAGGAGCCGCGCAGCGGTGACGAATCGGGTGTAACGATTGGTTATATTCATTTTGGTGTGACTAAGAGTTATTGTCAATAGTTGTGGATGAGAAAATTTCAAATCCTTCATTTTTTTCACGCGGCCTCTTCCTTGAAGACTCCATCTTTACAAAACACACCCTCAATAACCCTGGGGATTAGCTTGTATCCACGTAGCTTTCGCCAGTTCTTTTCAGCCTCCAGGCAGAGCTTCCAAACCATACTTAATGTTGCCACCCTTGAACCACAGCCCCTGGTTCTCTTCGTTCTAAGGCGGACAGTAGCAAAGGTTGACTCAATCGGGTTGGTCGTCCTGATGTGAGTCCAGTGCATCGCCGGAAATTTGTAGAACGTGAACAGCTTCTCCCTGTCCTTTTCCAGACACTGGGTGGCCCTGGGGTATTTAGCCTGAAAGGAATCAATGAATAAGTCATAGGCTTTAAGAGCATTCTGCCCGGTATCTGCCATATACATTTCATGAATCATTGACTTGGCCTTGCCCTGGATATTCCTGGGCATTTTGTTTAACACATTCGCTGTCTTGTGCACCCAGCAACGCTGTTTTTTTGTTTCGGGAAAGATTTCATCCAGGGCATTCCAGAAACCCAGCGCACCATCCCCAATGGCCAGCCTGGGGGCGGTGGTGAGACCCCGGGCTTTCAGTTGGAGCAGTATCTCCCTCCAGCTTTGTGAGCTTTCCCTGTATCCGTCACTGACGGCTAGAAGTTCCTTCTTCCCATCCTTGTCAGCTCCCATGATTACAAGAATGCAGCTCCTTTGATCATCAAGCCTTACATTGAAGTAGATGCCGTCCACCCAGATGTAGGCGTATTCCTTAGCTTTCAAATCACGTTTCTCCCACTGAAGAAACTCATCTTCCCAGAACCTTTTCAAGCGGACTATGTTCGTCGCCGACAGTCCGGCAATACCTTCACCCAGAATCGAGGCAAGAGCTGTCTGGAAAGCAGATGTGGACACACCGCTGAGGTACAGCGCCGGAACAAGGTTGTCGATACTGGGAGTTCTGCGCATATAGGTTGGCAGTATGGCACTGGTGAAGCGATCCTCTCGCTTGCTCTTTAATTTCCTGTCATCCACTCTTGGAACCTTGATTTGCATTTGACCAGCCCCTGTCACAATTTTTCGTTGGGCGTGGTAACCATTGCGTACAACCTTGCGCTGATTATTCTGATCACGCTCATGTTTATGGGCATTGATGTAGTCTTCCACTTCTAACTCCAGGGCATGAATAAGCATCTTTCTGGCTCCCTCTCGCAAAACCTGATCCAAAACCGATTCTGTTTCGCTTTTCAGCACTTCCGAATCATTTCCGTTTGTTGTAAACTCTTCCATAGAGCATCTCCTTTCTGTTTGGCTTTATTACCAATTATTTTACAGAAGGATTTGCTCTTTTTTTACCCCATCCACAACTTTTGATTATATCTCTGTGACTAACTGCTCTTCTGAAAAATCACATACAGAGCATTTATATAACCTTCGAACACCTCCTAAATTACCAAATACGCTGTCTGGCTTGCTGCTTTCTATATGCCAACCACGTTTGTGACACCTTGGACAAGGTTCGCCATCAGCATTTTCTATAGATCTGAGTTTTGATTTTAATTCAGTATTTTCTTCGAGAAGCGTAGCAATATCATTTTTGGCATCTGCAAGCTCTAGCCTGAGGTCTGCTAATAGGTTCTTGAATTCTGCATCTTGAATGTTATTGCTTATTTCCTTCAGCCTTGAAGCAAGAGTGATGGCACTAGAAATTGTCGATACTAAATCACTCATATTTTCTCCTTAATGAATATAACGCTTCGCATCACCGGCAGCAAAAAGCAGAGCGACGAAGGAGCGGAGCTTTTTGCTGTCCGCGTGCATGCGTTTGTTGGGCGATTTTCTCATTTGTTTTTGATGCCAGTGAGAGCAATAACCCGATTCTTGAAATCCTCATATTCTTCCCCTTCACCAGACTTCAACGCAGATATTCTATAGAACCGATTGGTTGAAGGTGATTCCCTTCTGGCCATATCCATATCAATCTTATCTACGTTCACAACAGTCCAGCATTCAACGTATCCATCAGCCTTTGCTTTCTGATGGCTTTTCTCTGCTTCGCCAACGCGGTTATGAATATTGGAGAAATCAGTGCCTCCTTTAACTTCAATGGCAATGAGTTTGCGGATACTGGTAGCATTCATTTCCTCACGGATAACAATATCAGGATCGGGGGCAAACTCTATGGATACCTTTCTCCCTGCTGCATTGACTATCTGAATCTTACTTTGTGTTGATTCGGTTGCAGCGTGTTCAACAATGTCATGGATTGTTTCAAACACATCAACGATACCAACAACACCCTTTTTCACATTGGCGCCACCCCGTAACTGTGGACCAACAGTTAGCAGCGTCAAATCATCAAGCAATTCTTTGCTGACTCTATCAACACCGATTCCATCAAGTAAGGCACATGCGCTGCTAACCATGCCTTCACATAGGTCAGGCAATCTTCTCTTGTTCTTGCCGGTCAGCGTTCCTTTCACTTCCATAGACTTGAAACCCGATACACCGAACTTGGTTGTGTAGAATTCTTTCTGACTGAAACCAAGTAATAACCGGCAGTAACCCAACAAGAAAGGATTTGCTTCTAACATACACGGGACAGGAAACATCAGTTCACCACGAAGACTACGTTTGGCAAGCACTTTCAAGTTGTCTTGTGGCACATATTGCGAAAGTTCATTATCAAGGGTTGGAAGGTCTATATTATCAACCGTCTTGCTTAGTGCATCCCGGAGATACACGGTTCGTATTTGCCCAAGGGCAAAAGAAAAGTCTATCTGTAATTCTGGCGCAGGGATGTTTATATCAGACATCAAACAACAACCTTTATGATCCTATCTTCTGTGGCACTCAATCTATCTGCTGCCAATGCCACATATTCAGGATTTAGCTCTATTCCTACATATCTTCTATGCTGCTCCATGCATGTAACTCCTACAGTTCCAGAACCAAAAAACGGATCTAAGACATAATCACCGAGTTTAGTGGATGCCAGAACACACGGTTCAATTAACTGGGGCGGAAATGTGGCGAAGTGAGTACCGGGAAACCCCTGAGTATTGATGTTCCAAACGCTTCTACGATTGCGAAGTTTTCCGTTCAAGCCTGTTTCTTTCACTGCTTCATAATTGTAGTAATACCGTTCAGACTTGGTAAGCATAAACAGATATTCATGTGCCCGTGTAGGTCTATCCTTAACGCTTTCAGGCATTGCATTAGGTTTATGCCAGACAATATCACTTCTCAAATACCATCCGTCATCCTGAAGGGCAAAAGCCAATCTCCACGGAATACCTTGAAGGTCTTTAGGTTTTAAACCTTCTGGGGTATCAGGTCTTACGGACATTGCACGCGCAGGGTTCTTCTTATCGCTTGCACGATAACCACGGTTACCGCTGGTGTATCCATCCCCGATGTTCAACCATAGGGTTCCATCGTCACGAAGAACCCTTTTTACTTCATTGAAGATTGCAATAAGGTGGTTCAAAAATTGGGGCAATGTGGTCTCTAAGCCTATCTGACCATCAATCCCATAATCACGAAGCCCCCAGTACGGCGGTGAAGTTACTGCACACTGAACTGATTGTTCAGGAAGTGTCCTAAGTGCATGTAGTGCATCACCCTCAATTATCAAAGAATCATCGAGTGATAGGGCGTCAGGTGGATTAATTTTTCGATATTTCATTATTTCTCCGAAACTTTCTGTTACGCCCAACGCAGAATTAAGTTGCCGGGGGATAAGTCTCGATATATGTTGATTCGTAACAAATTGTTAAAATTAATACGCTATAAATCGGCTGAACTTCCCCCGGTCAACTTCAATGATTGGTTAGGGCATTTTATATGGTCCGAGAAATCGTTCTCCATCAAAATGGATTAAATGTGACGGCGCATCAGCAACCCATACTTCAGTTTCCCATGCAATATCAACAAGGTATCGAGCCATTACAGAACGATTAGGAAAAGCCGTTACATATACGAGTCCGGCTTTTGCCCCCGAAAACAATTGGGTAAGTTCTGAATGCCTCTTTCCGTCAACTGGCCCATGACTTGTTACTGATTCGATTAATAGCAGCCAGTTATTTTTAGTGTAGTGCAATACAACATCTGGCATTTTCCCATGGGAATCAACATCTACACCTAATCCAGAAAGCAGAGCGGCATCAAAATACCCCCATTTATCTCCTGTGTCACCGGCATAAACCAATACACTACCAGGTGCAAAACGCGGTGAAAAATCTTCTATAATGGCACGTATCAGTTCACTGTGTTCACCGGGGCTAAGAGTAATTTTTTTTCCTGGTCTAATTTGAACAGAAATACGGTTTTGCTCACGCTCCTGTGCATAGCGGGCAGCAAGCGTTTCACGCTCAGATAAATAATTCGTCAGATTATCATGCCATTCATGTGTGCCAAAACTGCGCAATAAAGCTAATGTAGCAGGCTCGATTTGATAGACTGCTTTGGGACTATTCACGGGCCTGTCAGGTTGATCCGGATTATATAGAGCGATTCCTGCATCGACAAATTGGTGCATTGTTTGGCGACGTATTGTCTCCCGTGTGTTAGGAGCGTAGTCTTTTTGATAGTGCTGACGTATCCAATCCATTATTGGCGTGATGCCGATTAAGGGATTAACAGCCTCCACCCATTTTTTGTCTGGTGTGAGATTTAGTAAAGCTAATAAAGATAGTGCTGAACGTTCATTCTGCTGTGCCCGAGGTAGTCCAAGCGAAAGAATAATTTTATAAGCTTCTTTGACGTGATCATTTTTATCATTCATTCAATAATATCTCCAACTTGTCATCAATCATTTTCTGAGTGAGTTCATCTTGAGCTATTGCCCACTCGCCAAATGTAATCAAAGTATCACGATTAGGATATTTCATTCGCTTAAGATCTGTTGCATTAACTTGCGTGTGACCGTTGAATGTTCGGAAATATTCATCAACCGCAGTTGTATTTAAAAACAAAGCTATTCCAAAGGCTAATGCTTTCGGTAAGCTTTTTTTGCTGGCATGAAAAACATTGAGATGATTTTCGAACCCCAGTGCAGATGCATCAGGAAATTTAGAAGGGTCAACAACGTTTGCTACAACACGACGTTTTTCTTCTTTTGATGAAAAACGGCGCACAACACAGTAAAAACCATTTGGGTATAGCCATTTTTCCGTATCTTTATTACGCTTAATAGCATTTGGTTTTTTTATGTCCTGTTTAGGCCATTCACAGCCATTGTTGATGAAATGAATTGGATATAGTAGGGGAACAGTATTCGATTCAGGCATTTTACATAAATGCTCTTTCACTCGGAAATCTACAACTGGCCCAGTCGACACATTGATTTTTATGTCCGATAATGAATTGTTGGTTGAAGATGACTGGTCAAGGGTATTCATTTCAGATGATGTTGGAATATGGATAAATTGTTCTTGATCTTCTGAAAACACTATACGCTCAAATGGATAATCGTGGATGGTCAAATCATTAAAACTATCGTCTGTTGATGTTGAAATTATAACCGATCCCTGCCGGCCAAAACGTTTTAGTCGAATTATAATATTTTCCTGTAGCACGTCATCATCCTTGAATGCCTTATTCCGAGACTTAAACAGGTGTATTTGTTTAATAGCAGCATGTCTCATTATGAACTTACGAAATGGACGGTAATATAGCCCATTACAAAAACTTCTAGGTATAATAGCAACAAGTTGCCCTTGATCATCAAGTAATGCCAATGACAAGGCAACAAAGGCAGAATACAAATTGACTGTTTCAATACCGACCTGTCTTAATGCCGCACGATGGGCAGATTTGCTACTTATTTTTTTATAAGGTGGATTTAAAATGGCATGAGTATATTTAGGGAGCCTTTCAGCAAAAAGATCACCGGAAAGATAATCTGCAGCAGCGTGAATAAAATCAGTACCTCGGATAGTCAAGCCAAAACCAGGATACTCATTATATTTGTCTAACGTTTGAATTAAGTGAGATTTCAAAGAGGAATCTATTTCAAAAGCATCCAGTTCGACATGTTTAAAATTTAAACTACCAGATGTCCATCTTTCCAGAAAGGCAGCCGAAAGCGAACCAATCCCTGCACCAGCATCCAGTAGATGACAATTGCCATTTTCATTAATAGCAAACATCTCTGCCATGAATTTAGATATTGATGCGGGAGTGAAAAATTGACCAAGCTTTGACTTTTTTTTCGTGTCTATGGTTTTTGATACAGCCAGTCTTGTTTGTTCAACTTCTAATTCCAAATATGGCCTCCTTTACTATGTCCTAACGACCAAGCTCACCGGCGGCAATGGAGCTCAACGGAATTGCCGTCCGAGTGCAGCGCCTTGTTAGGCCATTTTAAGCCTTTGCACAATTCCTTTCATGGCAGCATCATCATTAGTACATAATGCTAACAAATCTAAGGCAGTTTCCAGTTCATCGGCGCGGTAATAAAAATCTCTAAGCCCATGTTGTTCAGTGAAAGCTCTGTCGATCTCTTTGTTCGCTCGTGTAACCGAAGCTAATAGTTTCTTTAATCTATTTAGTATGCTGGTGGGCATGGCTTTTTTTACTATTGATCGAATCTGAAGATAATGATGACTGCGTTGTTGTCTCTTTCTTGCTGCTTCTCGTGCTCTGCTGACACGGCTTTTCTCAATTAGGTAGGTCGATTCTTCTGCGAAAAGCCCTATAATTTGCACAGCTGAAAAATGTGTCTCCAGCAGCGTCTGAAGCTCAGAATGTTCAAACTCACGGACATGAAATTTATTCCATGGTTTCATTCCTGGATACAGCCTAAGCAGTGCGTTTGGCGTCGTAAAAACAACTATTCCAGTTGGCGAGAGCACTCTTTTCAACTCGTTAAGAAAGATATTATAATCAACTATGTGCTCAATAACTTCACAGCTTATGATGACATCAAACTCACCATCGTCAAATGGTAGTTTTTTTCCATCTATCAAATGAAAATCAATGCCAAGGTTGCCGTATTGTTTTTTTGCGGTTGATATTGCCTCTTTGGAAACATCTACGCCAACCACTCTTTTTGCAGCTTTGGACAAGAGCTCAGTACCGTACCCGGTATTGCAGCCAAGGTCTAATACTGTTTTGTCTTTGGCTAATGCGGACGCTTGCACATATGCGAAAGAGTGTATTAAGTGCAGAACATATTCTTCTCTAGATCGAAAATTATGGGCATCGATCAATTCATGCTTTTCGGCTTGTAGTCCGATCATTTCTTCATGTGTTAGCATATTCTCTCCTGATCTTTGCGGCCTAACGCCGAGTTGAGCGGCGCTTGAGGGCGGCCGACCGGAGCGATAGCGAAGGGAAAGCCGCGGTCAAGCGTCCGTCTCCAACGACTTGTTAGCTGCCGTGCCCCCCATCGATTCGTTTAGGAGCCTCTGTATAGCAAGCGCTGGGGAATCAACCACATAAATCCCGTCTGGTGGACTGGCGCCGAAGAGCGATTCATCTAGTTCGGTTCTAATCAGAAAACACTTGTGCGCACCCTTTTTCGTCGCCGCCTTTACTAATGAGCTTGAAAGCTCATTTATGCACTCGCCAGGTCTTTGTACTCGAACTAGCACCGGTCCACCTAGATATTGCTCTTTCATTATTGCGTCGATTGACGAATTGCGCTGAACGGGAATTATGTCGGCTCCTAACAAGGCGGAGAGAGCATGAGGATCTGCGTTTCGATACGCCTGTCTACCTTTCTGCAGCACAGCGGACTCGCTTTTCGTAGGATATTCCAAACGACTTCGCGCCAGCTCTACTGCTTCTTCCGAGCAATCGATTCCGATTGAGGAGCGTCCTAACAGCTGAGCTGCAACGAGCGTCGTGCCACTACCGCAAAATGGGTCCAACACGACCCCGCCGGGAGGTGAAGCGATATTGATAATTCTCTCCAGCAATAAAACTGGCTTTTGGGTCGGATAACCGACTCTTTCCTTTGCTTTGGGATTTAGGTACGGCATATCCCAAACGTCGCTAAGCGGCACTCCCTTTTTTTCTTTGCCTTGAACCACATCTCCCTTTGAATCTCGCAAATAAACAGATTTGTTGCGACCATCCCGCGTTCGACTCTGCAAGATTTGATCAACGTTGGTCGATTCGGAGTATTCACCAAAGATAGTGTTGAAAAAAAAGTCGGCAGTTTTTGAGTAGAAATAAATGGTTTGGTGGGCCGGCAGAAGGCCTTTCTTTGAATTAGACCACCTCCGATAAGTCCAGATTATTTCCGACTGAAAATTCTTCTGCCCAAAGTAACGATCCAACAATCCGCGAACTATATGAGTTGCATTCTTATCGCAATGTATAAATATGCTTCCAGAGTCTTTAAGAACTCGCCGAGCCTGTTCTATGCGAAGGCCTAAAAATTGGGCGTACTCATTTTCGGAATTCCATAGATCATCGTAAGCGAACTCTTTTGAGCTATCCCTGCTCGTTAGACGTTGAACTTTGTCAGTGAAAAAAGGAGGGTCTAGGTAGACGAGATCGACGGTATTACTCTCATACACGGATAGCGCATCGAGACAATCACCAACAATAAGTTCCGACTTCACGTTCTAGCCTCATTTTCCTTCGCGATAGTTTCTAAGAGTCGAAGCAAATCGAATCCTGTCTGTCTATTCACGTAGTCCCAAGCACTGTCCGCATAGTGATACTCGCCACCTATTCCTTGGTAAAGGGTTTCTAACGTTTGCTGAATTTTCATTGCCTGTGCTCTATTCGGATAGAAAAACATCACCCTAATAGGTTTGTATCCAGCATCCGAGATAACCCGTATTCTTGTGTGCTCCTTCGTAATGTGGTCACCGTCAGTTGTCGCGTCGCGCCACTTAATTTCAATCGCATTAGTTCCTTCCAGGCAGTCAATCTCGAACGTCTTCGGCCTCGAACCTAGTGTGTTCGGTATTCTAACGGCTCCGGAATCTGGGAATTTTTCTAAGAAGCAGATCTTAGTCGCTTCCTCCAAAAACGAACCCGCATACTTGTATAAAAACCGGCCCTTATTTTGATATACGTCGATGAGCTTTCCTTCTTCAGACGCTATGCCAAGAACCCTATAAATTAGAGTATGCGACTGGTCATCCGCCTCCATTTCTGCGATTCGTTCTTTCACCCGGAGTTCTAATCGGGTCGCGTAATCGGCTGCAAGCTCCCGTACTTTGTCTTCGACACTCACAAAATCCTCCAAAGGCAGCTAACACCAAGTTAAGTGGCGTGGTCGTTCTGGCGCGTCCGTTGCACAAGCAACGGACGTGACAGGTTGCCACGTCCACTTCAACTTCATGTTAGACGCCAAACTTCGACTCCACGTGTCTCGCAAAGTTATTGAGGATGGCTTGCCAGCCATCCTTCTGCTGTCCCGCAGACATTTCGTCTTCTGCTTCGAATGATTGGCGGACGCGCACTCCATCAGAGCCAGACTCGAATGTAGTTGACACCGTCCTCGAGTCGTCGAGTTCAAATTCAATTCGAGTCATTGGCTCAACCAAGGTGTACGAGCCTGAAAAGTCGAACGCAAAACTTCCATCTTTTGCCGCCATTCGGTAGCAGAAAATGCCGCCTGGCTCTAGCTCAAGTCTGGCGTCTGTCGTATGCCAGTCATCAGACGCAGCATTCCACGCACATATGTCAGCCGGGTTGTTCCACGCCTGCCATACAGACTCCAAGTCGGCCTTTACGAAAGTTTCAATTTCAATGCGCACTCTGCCTCCTTCTGGCGTCTAACATAAGATTAGGTGTACTAATGAAAAAAGCAAAGGTTGCTCTTTATGACTACCTAAACTATATTGTTTGTTAAATATTATTTGTTTACTATTATTGAATTTAATCATCATTTCTCCTTGTTTATAGACTTGTATATGTTGCTCATATTGGCAGCCTAAACTAAAAATCTGCCGGGCTTCTAACACCTTTCCCACCCTGATTGATTACATGAGTATGAATCATTGTAGTCTCCACATTTTTATGTCCTAATAATTCCTGTATTGTTCTAATATCATAACCTGATTCAAGAAGATGAGTAGCAAAAGAATGCCTAAAAGTGTGGCAACTTGCATGTTTGGTAATACCCGTATCTCTGATTGCTTGCTTAACTGCTTTTTGAATAACAGTATCATACAAATGGTGCCTTCTTTGAGTTCCTGATCTTGGATCGGTTGAAATTTTTGTAGCCGGAAAAACATATTGCCATTTCCATTCTGATTTTGCGTTTGGATACTTTCTCTCTATTGCATAAGGTAGATTTACTGTTCCGAATCCATTTTTCAAATCTTCTTCATGTATTGCTTTCACTTTAATCAAATGCTCCTTTAATTGATGAACCATTTTCTGAGGTAGCATGGTAGAGCGATCTTTTTCTCCTTTTGAGTCTCTTACTATTATTTGATTATAACCAAAATCAATATCTTTGACTCTTAACTCCAAGCTTTCAGAAAGTCTCAAACCAGAACCATATAAAAGCATTCCAACCAACCAATGAGTACCTTTTAATTTGTTTAGAACTTCAATTGCTTCACTTTTTGTGAAAATCACTGGAAGTCTTTTCGGTTTTTTTGACCAATAAATTGAAATATTATTATCTAGTTCCTTATTTAAGACATTTTTATACAAAAAACGATTGCACATAAAGATTGATTTTGAGTTGATGCGGATATTTTTTCATTTTTAGCTAGATGAGTAATAAACTCGCCTATTTCTTTTTCTCCCATTTCAATAGGATGCTTTTTGTTATGAAAAAAGATAAACATTTTTATCCAATTAATGTAAGATTCTTCGGTTCTTAAGCTATAATGCTTAACCCGAATAATTTGTCTTACTTGGTCTAAAAGTCTTGGTTTATTACTTTCTGTCATATTATCTCAATCCTGTTTTTCTCCAAAATCTTACCGATAACGGTTTGCCGTTATACAACGTTTTGCGTTCCCGCCGCAGGCGGGATTGGCGTGTTTTTTGCCACTGCAAAAATCATGACAAAGCAAAATGTGCCGTAGGCCAAGGAGCGAAGCGATGCAGCGTATCAACGGCTGTTATATGCCGTTTGTCTGCACGGTATTATACTAAAACACCCACAAAATGTCCACACTTATCCCGCATTTTCCAAATTAAAATTCAGAAATTCCGGTTGTGAGGATATATGGAATTTTTCGGTCATTAGACAGGCATATTCCGCTTTGCGTCTCTCGCTTTTATTCTCCATGAATTTGATCGGGGCCTTTTGGAAATCGTCAAAAACTTCATAATAACGGTTCTCCGACACCGTTTGCTTCAATATCCTCCAAAGTCTCTCTATCAGATTCAAATTAGGCGAATAGGGCGGAAGAAACAGCAACTTAAGCCGAGAATCCTCCAAATGCTCTTTCACCGCACTAGACTTGTAATACTTCGCGTTATCACAAATCACATAGACATCTTCCCGATCCTTGTTCCGATTCTCGATTTCCTGGAGAAGTTTGATCGCCGTCTCGGAATTAATAGTCTCGTCGGTTCTAAAAACCACTTCCATCCCATCGGGACTGTAGGCGCCGTTTATATTGACGCGCCTGCGGCCCGTGTTCGACGGGCAGTTTCTTTCCTTGCCCTTGAGTATCCGACCGCGTCCTCCGACAACGTTGTGAACAACATGAACTCCGTCCATGAAATATACCTTGGCGCCGGATTTCCTCAATTTTTCGTATTGCTCCATGAAGGCTTTTTGCTTCTTGGCATCCGCCTTGCCGGGAACAATTCTGGTTTTCTTGTAAACAAAACCCATCTTGTGAAGCAGGGGGACAAGGCCGTTCGGCGTGTATTCCACTCCGAATCTTTGCTTGATCCAAACACAAATGGAGGCGCTGGTCGAGTAGAGATTCCTTTGCAACTCGTCTTTCAGCTCATCCAATTGCTCTCTTGTCAGATTAAATGGACGTTCCACTTCCTTTTCGTCAAGTCCCGCCAAGCCTTCCTTGATGTATCTCTCCCTTCAGCGGCGCACTGTTTTCTCATTGACAAGCAAGGCTTCGGCAGCCTCCTCATAAGTATAGCCCATCTCAAGCAAGACCAGTGCATTCAGCTTGTACGCCAGTTTTTTGTCATGCGTCTTCTTATGGAGCGTTTTTAGCGTTAGCGATAACGTACAATCAAGTTCGCAATTTACATAATTGAAAGAAGCCATCGAATTCTCCAGAATGGTATCAAACCATCAAAACCACAAGGAGGAAGACGATGGCTAAGAAAAATGATAATGGGAATCTGGAAAACATGCTGCTCCAATTCATTACGGAACCGGATCCCCTTTTCAGTTTATTGAAATGGCTGCCGGAGAAGCTTATGGAAATCGAAGCGGCGAACAAAGTCCGTGCAAAAAAGGGTTCTCATTCAACAGGAAGGACCACACATTTCTTAAGGATATAGACCTCGCCGTTTCGATACCCGGTTAGGAACGTTGTATTTACTGGTCCCTAAGCTGAGAAAAGGCGGGTATATTCCTTTCTTTGTCACTGAAAAGAAGAGATCCGGACAGGCTCTGATTCAGGCAGTTCAAGAAGCGTTCATCAACGGGGTTTCGACCAGGAAGATTGAAAAGCTCGCCATGAGTCCGGGGATCGAAAATATATCAGCCAGTCAGGTATCCGAAATTAACAAAGGGCCTGATGAACAGGCGGATGAATTCCGCTGCCGTACACTCGATTCCGAATACCCTGTCATCTGGGTAGACGCACTGTATGAAAAGATACGCGAAACCGGGAGAGTTCGGAATATGGCAGTCATGGTCGTTTCCGGTGTTAATTCACAAGGACATAAAGAGATACTTGCAGTAGAACCCGCGTTCAATGAGTCAAAGCAACACCGGCGACATATTCATAAGGGGTCAGAAAGCCAAGGCGCTTCCTGGGACGTGTGTTTAACCTGTATTCGAGCATAGCCACATCTTCATCGGAGATCAAGGCGTAGTTGGTCTTTTTAGGCCAAACCCGGCGAGTCAGACCGACGGCATTCTCAACACTGCCCTTTTCCCAGGAGCTGTAGGGATTACAGAAATAAGTATTGATCCACAGCTTATCCCGAAGAGGATGATGACGGCGATTTTCCTGACCGTTATCAAAAGTAATAGATCGGCGCATAGAGGGGGGCAGATCAATCAGCTTCTCAACGAGGGCTGCATTCATTTCCTTAGGAGCACACCGAGGCAGCTTTGCCAGAAGTGTAATTCCCAGAACTCGCTCCTGAAGAACCATGAGAGCTTCTTTGCTCTGTCTGCTGACGGCTGTATCGGCCTCCCAGTGTCCTGCCTCCTGCCGAAGATCGACTTCGTCAGGACGATCTTCGATACCGGTCCGATTGGGTATTAGTGTGCGCCTGCCACGCTTTTGGTGCCGTTTTCGCCGATTTTTCCGTCCACAGACGAGATATTGTGTCAAATCCCGCCTTTTTTCAAAGATATACATATATATGGTCTCATGGCTGATGCTTTTCCCTGGAAGATCAATCTCAATTCTCCCTGCAATTTGCCGGGGACTCCATCCGAGTTCCAGTTTTTCAATGACATATTCACGTATAACCGGATCGCTGATCCTCTCACGTTTCCTGCTTTGCCGCCTCCGGATCTGTGACCTGCTATTGGCCCAGTATGCCTGATATTGATTGTCTTCGGCGCTGTTGTTTTTGATCTCTCTCGAAATGACCGAAGGGTTTCTATCAAGGCGACGGGCAATAGAGCGGATAGATTCTCCCCGGCGCCTGCCTGTCATAATTTCTTCTCGGTCTTCAGGGGTAAGGACCCTATACAACCTCTTAGACTGTGATGTACATTGCATATAGGCGGTCGCTCCTTGCTGTGCGTTTTGTGGTTATTACACACTGACAATGGATGCCGCCTTTTTCTATCCCCCTCCGGGGGGTACCCCCCGGAGGGGGCCGGGTGTTGCTTCTCGGACTTGAACGCGGGGAACCTATGCCGGAAGAAGCTGAATCTACTTATGTCGGGCTGTTCAGGTCTCTAAAGGCGAGAGGATTCAGGAAAGCCTGGTTATGCGTCTCTGATGCTCATCCTGGTCTTCAGGAAGCTATTCGTAAAGAACTCATCGGATGTTCCCGGCAGCGGTGCAAGATCCATTTCATGAGGAATATCCTCTCCCATGTACCGGCTCGTGATAAGAAGTATCTGGCAGGCCGCATTAAACAGATATGGAATCAGCCGGATTCACATTCAGCCCGTGAATATGCCAATAGAATTATAGACGAATTTGAGGAGCAGTTTCCCAAATCGATGAACTGCCTGGAGGAGGGACTTGAAGACTCTGTCCAATTCTTTGAATTCTCGGAAATAGACAGTAGAAAGACATCATCAGCCAATCAATTAGAGCGGCTGAATCGAGAAATCCGCCGGAGGTCCCGGGTCGTTGGAATATTTCCCAGTATTGAATCATATCTCAGATTAATCTGTTGCTATTTGATAGAATACTCTGAAGACTGGGCTTCTGGGAAACGGTATATTAGTGAAAAAGCGATAGATGAACAAAGACTTAAATTGGAACAGGCTGCCTGATGGAAGAATTCGATGGCTTCTTGAAAGAAAATTGCGAACTATGCTGGACACTATCGCGTTAGCAATCTGTCCATCACCACTATTATACCAAAAATGGGAAATACCTGTCAAAGACATTTCTTAGACTTTTCCATATAAACAGGCCGCATAGCCTGTTACATCGAAATATCCATTTCTGTTTTAGCAAAATTTCGCCGACCACGCCGCGCTGTAGTTAGGACCAATTACACATATCTTCTGAATGCAAAAACGGGAAATAGCCGCCTTCTTTGCATCATACATAAACACAAGGCATAAGAAAACCCGCCTGAACACAGGACGGGTCTTATTAATACTTGGATGTCTCGGAGTTAAATCTTACTATATCCTTGTGTTTTCCGATCTTTCTTCAGTTGCTTTCGCACTAAAGCCTTCTTCTTCCGGTTTCTGATGGTAGACGGTTTCTCGAAGTATTCCCGCCGCTTATATTCCCTGATGATGCCTTCCTTCTCAACCAAGCGCTTAAAACGCTTGATGGCTTTTTCCAAAGGCTCATCATCGTTTATCTTTATAAAAGCGATTGTCTATCACCCCCTTTGCATGGAAATTTTGAATCGTCAATGCTTATTCAACTTACCGGCCAATGGAATTCGTGTCAAGGAGCGGACGATCAAAGAACTGAGAGGGGTTGACCGGTATCCCCCCGACTCTCAATTCCCAATGGAGGTGTTCTCCCGTGGAAAATCCCGTTTTGCCCAATTTGCCGATTTCAGCCCCTTGAGCCACCATCATCCCCTCGCTAATGGATATCGAATCCAGATGATAATAAAGGGTATACACACCTGATAGATGTTCGATGATGACGGAATTCCCTGTGAGAATCCGTTTTCTCGCGAGCACAACACGTCCTTTACCGGCGGAGAAGACGGGTGTTCCCCGTTCGTTCCAGAAATCTTGTCCATTATGGATCGTCGATGTTTCTGTCTTATTGAGCTGCCGGAGAATGCGTCTCTCGCCAAAGTCCGATGTTAGCTCACCGTTGGCTAGGGGCGGTATGAATGCCCCGAAAAAATATAGGGCATCCGGATTGGATTTACTTAAAATCGACCATAAACCCCGGGCTTCCTTTTTCTTCCTCTCCGAATTGTCATTGTACAGGTTATCCATTTCACCGCTGAGCTGAATGGTGTTTTCAGGATAGCTGCGCTTATTGACGATGACAGTTTTCTGCAAATGCCAGTCGCCGGCGCCTTCACCGGCCTGGACTGTCAGGGTGCATTGCCCCGGCGGCAAGTCAGCAGGCATGCCTAACAAGGCGACATTATTCATTGTTCCATCGGGAGCCTGCCATACAAAGCCTTCTGCTCTGCTTACGGCAATGTTGCGGCTGTCCATCAATGAAACCGACATATCTTCAAGAAAGGCGCCCCGGATTGATATCTGTATGACATCTCCCGGTTTCGCGTAATCCGGGGCATTGATCTGCGGAGAATTTGTGGCCCAGATAATACCTGCACTCAGAAAGAGCCACACTATTAATCTTATGTTCCGCAAGAAATTGCCTCCAGAATTGTCAGTCTACGGGCATCTTCGCCGCGCCATCGATCTCTGTCAATATGATAAACCAAATCGACTTCCTCATTGACGCGGATATCTTCGCCGTAACGGTCTGCGCCATCCCACCAGAGCGCAGGCCATTTTGACGACCCCAATGACACGGTGAGTTTGAGAAAATTCTTTCCTGTTTTTCCCACAAGCCCGGCATTATGGATTGGGACAGAACGGGTTAAAAAGACAAGCGGCCTAAAGCCTTGGCCATAGGGTTCAAGGCGTCCAATCAGTTCATTCAATCCTTTCGGTCCGAGTCGATTGATCTCATTGTGAGACAGTTCGGCATCAATCAATATGGATTCTTCCGGAACGAGCAGTTTTGAGCCGGCTGACAGCCATTTGCGGCATTCCGATATAAGCTGATCAATTTTTTCATAGGCCAGCCGGAAGCCCCCTGCCTGAACGTGCCCGCCATAGTCATTTAATAATGGCGCCATTGCCTCTAGCCAGACAACGGCATTCATCCTGGAATCACAACGGATTGAACCCGAAGCCCCTTCTTTGCAGCGGGCGATCACCACTGCGGGGACATTGAGTGTCTGAAGAAGCCGGGATGCCAGAATTCCGGTGATGCCCCGAGGCACCTCGTTGTCACAGACAATGGCCATCTGGTTATTGAGAGTCCGCATGGATTCATAGGCCGCCGGGCGAATTCTGTTCCAGGTCTGCTCTCCTAAAGAACGCCTTTTTTTATTGAGATTAACCAGCTCATCTGCTAAGGCTGTTATCCGGGATTCATCATGGGAAAGCAGTAATTCCACCCCCAGATCGGCCTGTCCCATCCGGCCAGAGGCGTTCACAAGCGGACAAACCTTCCAGGCCATTTCCACGGTATCGACACGGCCTTGCTGCAATCCCTGCCGGATTAAAAGTTCGCGCAAAGCAATTCTCCGGTCTTTCAATCCATCAGTTCCATTAATTCGATTGATCCCAAGATTGACGAGAATGCGATTCTCATCAATCAACGGCATAAGGTCGGCCAAGGTGCCTATGGCTGCAATATCCAAGCCTCGCCGCCACAGATTGAATGAGGAAGAAAGGCCCCTGGTATAGAGGGTTACAATCAGGTTCCCTAAGGAGGTGATGCCGCCCCTTTTGTCGGAGAAGTATCGCGTTAAACGGCTTAGGGATTGAAGGTCTTCGATGGAGGACCCTTTGAGGCCTGGGAACATGGCCACGACCTGCGGCTCGATATCGACGACATGAACTTCGGCATTGTGAAAAAATCTCGAAATCAATGCCGTTTGCTTAGCTTGTCCATATACCAGTAACGGCAGTCCCTCGGAAACTCGGAGAAATTCTTCCCGGCCGGCTTCGCCATCCTCGGTAGATAGGGTTATGTATTGAATTTCCAGAAGGTTGCGCATGCGCAGGGCCTCAAGAATGATGGATGTTCCTGATGGAGCTTCCTTTGCGAGAACAAGACAGAATTCTTCGCACCACAAATCTGTGCCGGCCAGACAGAGTGCCCATTGGAATTTTGAAGCCAATGCGGCGGCACAGAGTCCCTCAAAGGGATAGCTTCCCGGCAGTTTTGGATTGATTACCGCATACGCAGGAGGAATGCTTCCTTCCCGAGGCAGATGATGATCGAAGATTAAGACCTCCATTCCAAGTGTATTCGCCAACTCGACTTCCTCGAAATTAGTGATCCCGCAATCGACAGCGATAACGAGAGTGATATCTTCCGCTGCTTTGGCCTTCAGAACCTCGCTGTTCAAGCCATAGTCCTCTTCTCCCACAGGAACACGCCAGTGGGGCTCAATCCCTAAAGACCGCAGGGCCTCAACCATGAGTACGGTGGCGGTAATACCATCGGCATCTTTATCCCCGCAAACCAGCACCCTTTCCTCTTCCTCAGCAGCATGCAATACACGCTCGACCGCCTGTTCCATCTGAGGAAAGAGCATGGGATTATGAAGGAACCGTTCGTCGCTTTCCATGAAATAGGCAATCTGTTCGGGCTCCAGCACCCCTCTGCGTGTCAGTATTGAGGCTGTGAGGATATCCAGACTATGTGTATCCGCTAGGGTTCGCACTTTTTCGGCATCAATCGGCGGCTTTGTCCATTTAGTCACTCACTGATCTCCTCAAGAATAAGACGCCTTGGAAGTGTGAAAGGTTTCAATTCTGTACGAATGGCGCCCTCAAGACATGCCTCACCGGCTTCAAGCCGCCCTGCTTCTTCTGCCCACAGCCGCATCACGGGGTCTCCAGCGGTGACAGGCTCACCCGTTTTCTTCAGCAGTTCAATGCCCGCCAATGCCTCGACCGTGTCGGCGGCCGTGTTTCGGCCTATCCCCAGAGCCACTCCGGCCAATCCGACGGCATAGGCATCTATGCCCGCAAGATATCCTGATTTGCTGGACACAACATCTTTGGAATACCTAGCCCGGGCCGATCCGGCCATGGCATCCAGTTTCTTCAGGTCTCCGCCCTGGAATTTTGTACTCTCACGGAATTTTCTCATCGCCGATCCATCGTTGACCGCCCTTTGGCAGCGGCGTTCTGCCGCCGTGATATCGCTTTCCAGGCCGGCGGCAACTAAGAGCCAGGCGGTAAGTCTATAGGTTGTTTCCATCACATCTTCAGGGCCCTGTCCTTTAAGGCAGTCTATGGCTTCTTCCACTTCCAGAAAATTGCCGATCTTACGGCCTAGGGGCTCTGACATGTCGGTGATGACGGCGATGACATGCCGACCGAGGCTTTTACCCGTAAGAACCAGGGATCTGGCAAGTTCACGGGCATCCGCTATGGTTTTCATGAAGGCCCCGGCGCCACATTTTACATCCATTACCAGGGTATCCGCTCCTTCGGCGAATTTCTTTGAAAGAATGCTGCCTGTAATCAAGGGAATGGATTCGACTGCTGCGATAACATCTCTTAGGGCATAGAGCTTCCTATCTGCCGGGACACAGGTATCGCTCTGCCCTGTCATGGCATATCCTATGCTCTCAACTCCTTCAGAGAAGCGTTGAGGAGACATCGCCGTCGTATAGCCGGGAATGGATTCGAGTTTGTCCAGGGTCCCGCCGGTGTGCCCCAGTGCCCGGCCGCTCATCATCGGCACTTTGGCGCCGCAAGCCGCTGCGATAGGCGCCAGAATCAGGGATATCTTATCTCCAACCCCGCCTGTCGAGTGTTTATCTACAAAAGGATTCTGACTAGGCAGGAGATTGATGACATCACCGGAATCTATCATGGCCTTTGTAAGATATCCTGTCTCTTGGGGTGTCATTCCCTTGAGAAACACGGCCATGCACCAGGCCGCCGCCTGATAATCAGGGATATCCCCGCGCGCGTATCCGGAGATAAACGATGCAATCTGCTCTTCGCCAAGAGCCTTGCCGTCCCTCTTGTCGGCAATGATATCGACTGCCCGCAATGATGCACTCATGGTGTTCCCTCCAGTGTCCAAGACTTAATGGGTATGTATTGCGCCCCTTCAGGTAATAAGTTCGATTGATAGAGAGTAATAGTGTTCACGGTAAGAGTATAACTTGGTTCTCCTTGATGATCAGCCGGCCATATCCGGCCATGTTTCGGCTCCTTTGAGCTGCGATGATTGCCTCGGCCCAGGGTGACATGAGGATGAAAGGGCTTCTCATGAGTAACTATGAATTCTACTGCAGGGCGGAGCTGAATATGCAGCTTCTCAAGGCTGTTCTTTTTGTCGGCGACTCCTTCATAAACCGCATTAGGATTCGATTTAGAACCGAAGCAATCAGGCCCTGTCAACTCGACAGAGAAGGCGGTCTTCCCCGTCAAGAATTCCGACAGGCCGCCGATGAGTGATTCCAAGGCGGCTTCATCAAGCTGCCGGAAGAAATACAAGGTGATATGGAAATTACCGGGCGCAACCCACCGCATATCCGGCCAGGCAGCTCTAAGAGATTTTCTTGCCGTGTACAGAGCTTCGGCAATTGATTTTGGAATGGGAATGGCTAGAAAAGCTCTCATTGTCTTATCAGGGCAATCTAAATGGTCTAGAAGGTGGTGTCAACTCGTTTTTTCTGCATCTCTCCTTGACAAATTTCGCTTCATCTATTAAAAATACTATACAGATATGGAACTTGAAACCAGAAAATACAAGGAAATTGTCGTTATCGACGTGAAGAGTGATATGGATCTTTACAATGTTCATGAACTCAAGGAAATGGTCAAGAAGATGATGCGTATGAGTATTGGCAAATTCATTATTAACCTAGAGGATGTCAATTATATCGACTCCAGCGGCGTCGGTGCCTTGATTCAAATATTTACTCAACTTAAGAAAAAGGGTCTTCAACTTAAAATATCGAGTGTTCATGGATCTGTTGCGAAGGTTATCAAACTCACCAAGCTAATGGAGTTTCTCCCCATCGTTGACAATATAACAGATGCGGCCAATCAATTAATTCACAATGGCGGGAAAAAATAGAATGCAGTATAAAAGGATAATTGTAGATAGCAGGCATGAGTACTTTGACAAGACCGGAATGTGGTTCAAGGAATTTCCAAGCGATTTTCGGCAGGTTCGGTTTTTCTCCCTCTTGGTTGTCCAGAAAGCCCCGGCGGAGATAAAAGAAATAAATCTCCTTGAACAGCAAATTTCTGAATTAATAAAGAATGCGATGAAGCATGGGAACAAGAAAGACCCATCGAAAAAGGTTCAAGTTTGGACTTTTTTCAGTGTGAATTACGCTAGGGTTATTGTGGAAGATGAAGGAGACGGATTTCAAGAGATAGACGACTGGAATGAGTTTAATCAGCGTAGAAATCAGTGCTTCGAATCACAGAATTACGATGAGTTAGATAAGTATTTCTCCTATAGGTCAAAAAACAGTACTGAAGATGATGGCGGGAATGCTCTTTTTGCCGCAGTAGAATACTGGGACGGGGGAGTTGTGTTTAATGAGAAGAAGAATGCGGTAGCCGTCCACAAGGATTTCCGAGGGAAGAAACGCCCAGGAATCAAGATATCAAATAAAACCAATTCTTAATGATGGTGAGAAATTCTTCGAAGCTCAAGCTGCCATTGACAATCACACTGACGGCCCAGGGTGAATTCTTCTTCTGCCAGCATGAATCCTCCATGGATACTAAAGAAGACGGCATAATTAGAAAATCTCATCAGCTATCATGCAAGTCATGCTCTGCTGGCCTCCTGAAAAGGATGATTACTTCCGGGTATATATCACAAATTGAAGTAACTCGTACTGACTTCAATTCAAAGAGAGAAGAAATAATCGATCTCGCTAAACTAATTTCATATGGGATTTTGCAGCATAAATGCACCTTTAAGTTAGCCGACAAATTGAATAGAACCAATTTTGTTAACCAATGGAATCGGCATAATCCATTAAAAATGCTTACTAGCGACAATATCGCAGAGAACTTCTACTCTAGAAAAAAACAGACGCCAACCGAGTTGGCATCTACTAATTCTGCGATGAGACGGCTACTGATAAATTGTTTCGATAGCCATGAAGCAAAGAGAAAGAACATCAGAAAAGAAGACATGAAACTTCTGCTGTTCAAGGCAAAGAACTATCTTGGCTATTTCAATTCTCAGTTATGGGTTTTGATGATGAAAATATGGAATACTCCTAACTGCAAAGATGCAGTAGAAACAGTCAATGCAGTTCTCTGGGAGTATTTGTCAAAATCTGATATCGCCGATTACTTGGGTCTGTTGGCTATGGAACTTGTCTTGGTTGTAGAAAAGGCTTTGATTTTGAAAGCAACAACCACCTATCTTGAAGGGAAGATAGAATTAGAGCACTTCATGAGAAATAGCAATGACAGAGCTAAGTTGTTCAAGAGTCTGCAGCGCCGAAATGAAACAGCCTCTCTTATCTGGCGCATTAAAGGAATGAATTCCCAAAACAGGGCATCAAACACGCTGAATCTCATTGTCGCTAATCGTATCGGCGAATCCGAATCAGTACTGAAATCTCTGGGGAATAGCAGCATAAAACCAAAAAGCAAAAACATTGCGGAATTCTACAAGGATATCGGGAGTGAAGAAAATAAAATCGGCCTATATTATCTCAATTATATTGAGGAAGAGTGTCGCCGCTTGGGCGTGAAACTCAGCACTTATACCAGTATAGAGAAAGAACGAAATATTTTTTCTGTAAATTTATCGGTTAGATTCTAGAGGTGCCCTCTCGTATTTCGTAAAACCAAAGTCAGTATATGGGCGCATTCCTTCGGGTCGGGCCTTCCTCTCCAATGCCTTATCTGGCAACCTGTTAACCGGCTTATCGCCAATTTCCGGAGGGGCAGCCAGCGGCATTTCCGTTGCAATCCCTTGCGTTTCTTGCCATTTAGTGACTTATTGTATTCAGTTTACAAGGAAACTGTCGGACTTAACTGGTCAGTTGTTGCCCTGTGTTCCCGCTATGGCGGTGAAAAAATACTTACATGGGGCTTGCTATGCTCTGAATATGCCGTCCTGCAGCAGAAAAAAACATCTAGAACTGCCTCAAGAATTTCAAGTCCAAGAAATTGCTAGAGCCTTTCAAACAGAGTAAAGGGCACCTCTAAAAAACAGCTTTAGGAAATTGACGAAGTAAATTTTTGTCGATACAAGGCGGCAAAAGTTCAAGCGTAGCTTAAGCTACGTGAGTGTTTTGACAGCGCAGTAGCGGCGGAAAAGATCGAGTCAAGAACTAAACGGGGTTTTTAGAGGTGCCCTAAATACGGAAAACCGGCAAATATTCCGAGATGGCTTATATGATTTTCATGACTATTATGGTTTGATCATCATGCTGTTCCGCACCTGATGAGAAATGATCAATATCCTTTTTAACCAGATTAACAATCTCATGTGCTGATTTATGGGCATTCTGGCGCAGGCGATTTCTGAAACGAATATCGGAATACTCCAGTCCATCATGAGAACGGGATTCAGGAATTCCATCCGTGTATAAAACTAAGGCATCGCCCTCTTTGACGGGGATGGTTTTATCTTTATAGGTTGCTTTCAACTCCACCCCGATAGGAAGTCCTGGCGCGTCAAGTTCAATAAAAGACTGGTCGTCGGCTCGATAGATAAGAAGCGGTGGATGTGCGGCATTGGCATAGGTTATTGTTCGGCTGTTTTCATCATAGAGGAACAGACCCAGAGTGGCAAATTGTTCTGTCCCGACTCTGCCCATGATACCTTTGTTTAGTATGGAAAGATATCTCTCAGGTGTTCTATTAGGATTAAGAGTTAATCGTAGGATTGTACGTATCATGACCATTTGCAGAGAAGCCGGTACGCCTTTCCCTACCACATCGCAGATCACCACTCCAATTTTACCCTCCCCTATGCGGAAGACATCGAAATAATCGCCGCTTATACCGCGTGCAGCACGGCTAAAGGCGAAGATTTGTGTTGAATTGAGGTTTGGCAGCTTCCTTGGAAGCAGTCCCTTCTGAATTTCTGCGGCAATACTGATTTCGCGATACATCTCTCGATGCTCAATGAGTTCTTCTGTTTTGTACATATTTTCAATAGTGAGGGCTGCATAATCGGCAAAAGTTTGCATATGTGTGAAATCCAAGTCTGTAAAAAACCCGGATGAAGGCCGCTTGATTATGACTACTGCTCCAAATTCCCGTTGAAACAACATTAGCGGTATAATTATACATGACTCGATACAAAGAGGGTCATCCTGAGATCTGTGAAAATCGCATGCTTCCGCATCTATTGACGACATAGATCGAATGAAAAGAGTTTGAGCTTCTCTAACAACGATTCCGAAAGTGTACTCCCCTATCTTGATGGCTTTTTCCCGTGCATATTCCAATCCCTTTTCTCCTAAGTCTTGTAACTCCGCTGGAAGGGGGTACGGCGGTGGGAAATACCCTGAGATAGCCTTAGGAGTAATGATTCTTTTCTCACTGTCGATTAAATAGATTGCCGCACCGTCGGCATTGGTGTTCTCTCTTGCTGCAGTGGCTATAATCTGCATGACACCTTCCATCGCAGGGCCTTTTCCTAAACTCGAACTGATAGATATCATAAAGCTCAAAACTGAATTCAATTTAACTTGGAGCTGATCTTTCAAAACTTTGTAGTTATTTGAAAGCACTTCAAATTCATCCCCTGATTCGATGTTTAGCTTGTAGGAGAAATCCCCACTGGCCATCCTATCCATGGCAACTTTGAATTCGCCTATTCTTCTTACAATAGAACCAGGTAGCCATAAGGAAGCAAAAAGGGCTAAAAACAGAGTTAAAACGATGAAGACTCCTCCGACCAGACTGGACCTCTGGCTCTTCAAGGCGAGATCGTTCTGTACTTCGAAATTCAACTTGGTCAATTCTCGTATCAGTAGCTGAGTTTCTACTACCATTCGGTCCATAATATGCCTAAGTAGAATACTGTTTTCCGCTGTCAGTGCTGTGACGTTGTTATTTACAAGAGAATTCAACTGGTTTATAACCGGAATATAATTATGGTTATATGTTGTTTTCCACATGGTTGTCATCAGATTCTGCAAGTCGACTAACTGAGTCTCTGCCGTCAGTGTCCTCCCCAGATCTGTGGCCTGAATAGCATCCAAACCTTGTTGGAATTTTTCGACGGAATCAATCCATTCCGTTCGAAGGACCGGCAAGTCATCCTTATTCGTCAAGAGATTATATGAATTGTTCTGAATCTCATATAATGAGGCAAATACCTCCATCGTTTGAATAAGGAGATGGGTGTGTCGAGAGGTCGTGAGATTCAGAAAATAAAGCATTCCCAATGAAAGGAATAGACTCGATAACAGAGCCGTTTCTGTTAATCCGAATTTGGTACGAAGCTGCATAGTGACAATCTAGCATGAGTCGGCAGTTCAATTCAACCAGAATTCGCAAATTCTAGAGAATTGGCCGCATATTCTATTGAATCTATTGTTTCTAAGTGCCCAAAAACTTGTCACGATTTAAAGCAACAGGGTCCTTCTTATAATCAGCATACGCCCCCATCCCCCGCCTGCAGGGGCCAAGGGGGAACGCCCCAAAGCATTGATTGGACAGGCTCCTAGCCATTTGCCGCATCTAGCTTCTCCATAAATCTATCGAGTTCTTCCCGTGTACCATGCTGAAAATAGAAGTGAGAATCGTTGAACTGGATAGGTCTTGCTCTTCCGTAACCAATGGGCAGATAGCGATATTTTTTTCCTATAGTCGCGGCGGCTGACATGAGTCGCCGAGTGATACTCCTTATGATTCTACCATGCTTACTTGGAGATAAAATTCCTCGAAATATGCCCTCAGGAATCAAGCGCAGGAGAGAATTGGCCGCAATGCTATATTTCCATTCAGGGCTGATCTCCCTGTCACTGGCCCTAATTCTGTCAATCCCATAGAGAAAAGGCATTATGGCATCCTTGTGCATCAGCATAAAACTCTGCTGGATGGGTTGAGGAGTTCCTCGGCCATCGCCAAACAAGATGGGACAACGGTATTGACGCATGAAGTCAATACAGCGCTCCACAAGACCATCTCCAAAAACCAAGGCATCCTGCTCAATATAAACCCAATACTCAAAATCATTAATATACGCATAATACATGCCAAGAGAAACAGCCCTGACAAAGCCCCCTAACCGTTCAGTACAATTCGTGCTATGACCAAAATTCTTTTGCAGATGTACAAATATTTCGTCTTCGTGCAATATGGGAGTAGTGGGAGAGGCACTGTCCACGATGTAGATTGCCCCAGGGTTGGTGAAGCGTTTAATACATCGATACCACAACTGATGGAAATCGCGGCCTCGAATCTGCTGGTCCCCAAACCGGTTTGTTCTATCCTCCCCGTGACTTGATTCGTCGCACCACCAGCCGGAGCTGATAAGGTAGTTGTAAGCCGTCATAGACCTCTTTCTCGGCTAAGCGGGGCTATGCGATATTTGTCGATCATCATCTTAGCCCCATTATACGATGAGAATGGATTATTCTTCAAATCCTTAGGGCACCTCTAAGAAACAGCTTTAGGAAATTGACGAAGAAATCTTTGTCGATACAAGGCGGCAAAAGCGGAGCTAGCTTAAGCTACGTGAGCATTTTGACAACGCAGTAGCGGCGGAAAATTCGAGTCAAGAACTAAATGGGGTTTTTTAGAGGTGCCCCTTAGTGTACCGTATGCCGCAAATCACCAAATGACATGCGCAAGGGATTGCAGCGGAAATGCCGCTGGCTGCCCCCGGCGATTGGCAATGAGCCGGGAGGGGAGCAGCCAGAGCAAGGCATTGGAGCGGAAAGCCCGACCCGAAGGGTTGCGCCCAAGTATTGATATTTGATGACTATAGTACACGTTTAACTGGAAAGAACACAGATTTCATACCGATGCGACTGCACAGGGGTTATGAACTTGTTCTTAAATATGAGTTGTGCTATCATAATGCAATGCGTGATATCCGACACAATGAGTTGGCCGACATAATTGTCAGCTATTCCCTCAATATAAAACAAGGTGAAAAGGTTCTCGTGCGCGGAGGCGGATTTGTCACTCTGGCTCTAGTTAAGGCGGTTGTCCAGGCCGTAAAGGCCGCCGGGGCATATCCCGTCTACAGGATTGATGATGAAACGCTGCTCCGCGAATGGCTTAAAGATGCCGATGCCGACATGATCAAGCTCGCGGCCGATGCCGATGCCTATCAAATGGAACTCATGGATGCCTTTATCGGCATCACGGCCCCTGAAAATGCCCTGGAAACATCAGACCTTGCCGAAGATGCAATCAATCTCTATAAGGTTTTATACACCGAGCCTGTGCATATGAAACTGCGTGTGCCCAAAACCCGCTGGGTGGTGCTGCGTTATCCCACCAAATCCCTGGCACAATCGGCGGGAATGAGCACAGAAGGTTTCGAGGACTGGTATTTTCAGGTATGTACGCTTGACTATGGCCGGATGAGCGAAGCGGTGAAGCCCTTAAAGAGACTGATGGAACAAACGGACAAGGTGAAAATCCTCGGGCCGGGTGAGACAGACCTGACTTTCAGTATCAAAGGCATTCCCGTGATTCCCTGCACAGGAGGTTCGAACATCCCCGATGGGGAGATATATACTGCTCCGGTGAAAGAATCGGTGAATGGCGTTATTGAATACAATACATCATCTATTTGCAACGGCTTTCAATTTACCGATATTCGATTCCATTTCGAAAAGGGAAGGATTGTGGAGGCGTTCGCTAATGACATCCCCCGCATTAACTCTGCCTTGGACATAGATGAAGGCGCCCGCTATATCGGAGAATTCGCCTTGGGTGTAAACCCCCATATAGACACTCCGATTAACAACACCCTCTTCGACGAGAAGATACGGGGCAGTCTGCACTTCACCCCGGGAAACAGTTATGAAGATGCCTTCAATGGTAATAAATCGGCCCTTCATTGGGATATCGTACTGCTCCAGGAAGAGCAGCACGGCGGAGGGGAAATCTGGTTTGATGATGTACTGATCCGCAAGAATGGCCGCTTTGTTCTCGAAGAGCTTAGCGGACTGAACCCTGAGAATTTGGTTTAGGGCGTCTTGCAGCAGCTTCTTCCCTCCATTCGCCAATTAGGCAATCCTTCGATGATCAGAACAGCTTGTGAAGCAAGATGGATTTCCTTAATATTGCGGTATGAAAATTGCCGTTGCAGGGATAGGCTATGTGGGCTTGTCCAGCAGTCTGCTGCTTGCTCAGCACAACGAAGTTGCTGCTCTGGATATCGTTCCCGAAAAGGTAGCGCTTCTAAGCAATAACATTTCTCCCATTGAGAATGAGGAGATTGAACTCTTCTTAAAGGAGAAGAGACTGCATCTCCGGGCCACTCTTGATAAAGAGGAAGCCTATAAAGATGCCCAATATGTGATTGTCGCCACTCCTACCGATTACGATCCGAAAACTAACCGTTTTGATACCGGTTCCGTGGAAGCGGTGATAAAAGATGTGCTTGCCGTCAGCCCCGAAGCGGTAATCGTGATTAAATCTACAGTTCCCGTAGGTTATACCGTAGGGATTAAGAAACAGTTCAACAGTGACAATATTGTTTTCTCCCCTGAGTTTTTGAGGGAAAGCAAGGCTCTTCACGACAATCTCCATCCTTCCCGGATTGTGATAGGCGAAAAGACTGAGAGAGCCAAGGCATTCGCCCATCTGCTCTTGGAGGGAGCTTTGAAAAAAGATATAAGCATTCTCTATGTCAACCCTACAGAGGCTGAGGCGATAAAACTCTTTTCCAACACCTATTTAGCCATGAGGGTAGCCTACTTCAATGAACTTGATACCTTTGCCCAAGCCCATGGATTCAATACAAAAGATATCATCGAAGGGGTTTGCCTTGATCCGAGAATCGGAAGGCATTACAACAATCCGTCTTTTGGTTACGGCGGCTACTGCCTGCCAAAAGATACTAAACAGCTTAAGGCTAACTACAAGGAGATTCCAAACAATCTGATCAATGCCATTGTAGATGCCAACAGCACCCGGAAAGACTTCATTGCTCAATCCGTCTTAGAAAAGCAGCCGGGAGTGGTGGGTATCTACCGCCTCAATATGGGCCGCCGTTCAGAAAACATTAGAGACTCCTCCGTTCAGGGAGTCATGAAGCGAATCAAGAAAGCCGGAATTGAAATTGTTATTTATGAACCGATTCTTAAGGCGGAAGTTTTTCAAAGCTGCCGAGTGATTCAGGATATTGATGAATTCAAGACTATCTCCGATGTAATTGTCGCCAACAGACGATCTCCTGAGCTTGTAAGTGTGGAAGAGAAGGTCTATACTCGGGATATATACGAAAGCGACTAATTTCCACCATTCTCAAGGCTGCCGCTCGATAGCCGCCTTGGCGAATCTGGCGAAGAGGTTTTTCGTCTGCCGGCTGCAGACAGGCCGGCGCAAAGCGGCCCAAATGGAGCGCTGCTTAAGTTGCATGAGCATTTGCCAGCGCTAAGGCGGCAGAAAAATCGCG
The DNA here is from genome assembly GCA_965232165.1 of Spirochaetaceae bacterium. Taxonomy (GTDB): domain Bacteria; phylum Spirochaetota; class Spirochaetia; order DSM-2461; family DSM-2461; genus UBA2779. The sequence continues at coordinate 570,185 of CBDDOY010000001.1, forward strand.
CCGGGAACCTAAATCGGTTTTCGTAGAGGTGTCCCATAAAAGGAATATAAATTGCCTGCTTCCGACGCAAGGAAAGTCCTGCTCGTTTCGCCTTATCCCTACTCCCATTCTAGCAGGGGGATGGATGTATTAACGTGCTGTTTTGAAGAGGAAGGATGGGACGTAGACCATCTCACCTATCCCAGGTTCTTCCATACACCGGCCATATCCTCCCCTGAAAACAGCAGGGTGAATACCATTTTAGCACCAATATCCAAGTTGCCCTATATCGACCGGATTATGTTTTGGGTTCCCCATTTTGTCTTCAACATTATCAAGGCGGTTAACAACTGCACAGTGAAACAGATGGATTTTTCCCGCTATGACTATGCTGTGCTGGAAAGCGGCAAGCCCCTCTTCCTAATGGACATAATTCCAGAGGATGTTCCGATTATTTATCGGCTTTCTGACTCCGTACAACTTGTATTGGGTAAAAATCCCGGCTATCATGCCTTGGAAAAAAAGGTTTTTGAGAGAGCTTATAAGATGATCTTCAAAAAAAGGATATATTTGCAGTGCCTTGATAATCATCAGAGGGGCAAAACCACAGTCATCGAAAACGGGATGGCGATACCTGAAGTCCTATCCACAAGAAAACCTTTTGTCGAGGGAAGTCAGAATGCGGTTTATGTGGGCCTCCATCAACTGGATTGTGCCACGGTGAAGGCATTATTGAAGAATTGCCCCCTCTGTAATTTCCATATCATCGGCCCCTGCCTGAGAAAGACACAAGTGAGAAGTCTTAAACGGCACAAGAATTTTTTTTACTACCCTTTTATGAGCAAAGAAGAGTATATGCCTTTTTTGAGGGATGCCGCCCTGGCAATCTTTCCATTTAAACGGACTAAGCTTATGATGTGGTTTGGCCTCACTTCTAAGCTTCTGCACTTCATGTACTTCAGGCTTCCCATTGTTTTATACCCAACCGGGCTGGAAGGTGAATTCGATGGACTGCCCGTGCGTTTTGCCGACTCTGTTTCCGACTTTGTCACCGAGGTTCAGGACGTTTTGGAAAGGGGCGGGAAGGTGGATTACGATCTGGATTTCGAGTACTTCTCCAACGAATGCCGAAAAAATGAGTATAAGAACTTCATCAGAAAGCTATGAATAAGAAACTGAATACATTGATTATCCCTTCGTGGTATCCCTCAGAGATGGATCCCAACGGGTCTCCCTATATTCGGGTGCAAGCGCAGGCATTAGCGAGGGCCGGACACAGGGTGACGGTCGTTTTCACACAGGCTTATTCCTTAAGAACTGTTGCAAAACAGAAACGGCTGATGTTTGGAACCCGTGAAACCGTCGTAGAGGGAGTGACAGAAATTCACTCCTATTTCCCCAAGACTCATATTCGCCGCATTGATGAGATGACCCGCCTCATCTGGGGGAAACGATTGCTACGGAAGTGGACACGGGAAGAAGGCCCGCCTGATTTGGTTCATGTCCATGTCTATATGGCGGGAAACCTGGGAATCTGGTATCACAAACATTACAGGGTGCCGCTCGTGACAACGGAGCATTTCTCAGGTCTTGCTCGAGGCATTGTGAAGCCCTGGGAGATGAAGCGCGCCCGGAAGCTGTACACTTTCAGTTCCCTGAATCTAGCTGTGAGCAGATCATTTGCCAACACCTTGCGGGAGAAAACAGGGGTTTCTTTCAAAGTGCTCTCTAATATGGTGAATGGCCAGAAATTTTATCCGTCCGATAGAAGCGAGAGTAAAAATTATACCTATCTCTTTATAGGCTCTCTGCACGATAAGAAGAATCCAGCGATGCTGCTCGAAGCATTTATTAAGGAGTATAAAAAAGACACATCCCTTAGGCTGGTTCTTGCCGGAGAAGGAGCGCTTATGGGGACTTTGGAAGAGAGAGCTGCTGAAGAAGGTATAACGGATGCCGTTTCATTTCCCGGTTTTCTAAGGGGGGATGATGTGGCGAAGACCATGCGATGTGCCGATGCCTTTGTGCTCCCCAGCCGCTTTGAAACCTTTGGTATCGTGGTCATTGAGGCTATGGCCACTGGTTTACCGGTGATTATGACTCGCTGCGGAGGGGTTGACTCTTATGTTATGGACGGGGAAAACGGCTGTATCGTTGAACAGGATGAACTTCAGTTGAGAGAAGCCATGAATTCTGTTCGTTCCCAAAAGTGGGAAAAGGCGAAAATCCGCAGCTATGCACTAGATCATTTTTCTGAACAGGTTATTGTGGCCGAGTTGACGGCCCTGTATGAAGATATGCTCAATAAGCCTCAAATTTTTCAGGCATGTCGGGAAATATATGCTTCCGGGGGTATCGGCAAGGTTGCTTATCACCTGGCATATCGGCTAACGAATAAGGGATACAGGGTTTCCACTCTTACAACAGATTTGGATGAATTGAGTCTTAAAAGCGATATAGGGCAAACTGTTGTAATCCCTGTTCCTGCCTGGATACAGAAAATGCCAGGATATTTCTATAATTATTTGAAAACTTGGCATTTCACCAAGAAGGTGCACTCGTTCTACAAGCATAAAAACAAAGATCCTCATACGGTTACTATCTCACACAGAGACTCCTATGGTGCTGATATCGCCATAGGCCATAGCTGTCACCGAGAGGCGGTGAAGGTTAAAAAACTGGGCGGCAGACGATTTTGGCGGCTGAATCCTATACACCGCTTCTATCTAAAACAGGAGAATAGGATTTTTCGAAAACCTTGGCCGGTTCTGGCGGCAATTTCTCATGCCATTGCAAGAGAGTATAAGAAGCACTATGGGATTCCTGAGAAGCAGATTCATATCATAGCTAATGGGGTGGACATAGCCCGTTTTCATCCAGGTCTGCGTAATGAGAACAAGGACAAGCTTATCAAGGAGTTTTCCCTGCCCCAGGATATCTTTGTGCTCCTTTTTGTGGGCAATGAGTTTAAGCGGAAGGGGTTGGAGCTTGTTCTTAGAGCTATGGCCCTAAGAGGTAAGGAAACATATCTCTTTGTTTTAGGCGCGGCCGATAGGAGTCACTATGTCCAAAAGGCCGAGAAGCTGGGAATCAATTCCCGTGTTTTCTTCACCGGACGGCGTGATGATGCTCCGCTGTTTTATACGGCGGCCGATTTATTCATACTTCCCGCCGATTACGAACCTTTTGGTCTTGCAGGCATAGAGGCGCTCAGCAGCGGCATTCCTATACTGGTGCCCGCTTTAGGCGGTTTTCTTGATTACCTCAAAGATGGGGAAAACGGCTATTTCATCCAACGCGAAGCCGAGGATATCGCCGAAAAGATAGCCATCATTTCGAAGAATCGGGATTTGTGGCAACAGATGGCCCTTAAGGCTAGGGAAACGGCTCTGGAGTATTCCTGGGAGAGGGTAGTCGGCGAATATGCCGAGCTTGTGGATGTTATTGCTAGGAATAAGAAATCCTGAAATAGCCAAGACCGTGCCTCTTGTTTGCTGGCGTAAAAAGACTGCCGGATCACCTCATTAGCGGATGATTGCAATCCATGTTGTCGGTACCCATGCATCGGGGGTTAATGGCTGTTTTCTTTGGATGACAGGGTAATTGCATACCTTTCCCTATCTATGCGATAGACGGCACAATCACTCCCGTCGAGAAGACGTTTTTCGACAAACCGGAATCCCAGTTTTTCATAGAATCGCCGTGCCCTGTTATTATTGGCAAAGGGATCGACGAGGACGCCCTGAACGGATGGGTCGGCAAAGCACTTCCCTAGGGCAATGCCCATCATCTCTGTTCCGTATCCGTGTCCAAGCGCGTCTTTTTCGCCTATCCAGATATCGATTGCACGCAAACCAGAAAGACAGTCGCCCCAATAGTGACTATCCTCCAGAGCGGGGTCGATGATTTCCATGAAGCCGATGGGCCTGCCGTCGAGTTCGGCAATCAATTGCTCACGCCATGCAGGGGAGCGGGCGAGTTCCTTCTCCCACTCCCAGTCCTCATCTGATTTCCCCTCAATAACATGGGGCTGAGCATCCCAATGCCGAAGCAAAGCAATGTCCTGGGGGACGGCGAGGCGAAGATTGAGAATTCCGTTCCTGGACCGCCGTGCACGCCGGGCGGGCAGCCGCTTCTTATCATCCTCTGTCAATTTCTCCACGATATATCTCAAACCTTCATTGTACCACTAGGCATGGACATCTCAGCAAACACCGCCCGTTTGGACTGCGCAGAATTAAGCCCTGCCCAATTATCTCAGGCGGCCATAACCCAATGGGCCAGGGACTTGTGCCCTCAATAATCAATGCCTAGGCACCCCCCGGGTCGGGCTTTTCACTCCAATGCCTTAATCTGGCTGCTCCCCTCCCTGCTCATTGCCAATAGTCGTCGGGGGGAGGGGGGGCAGCCAGCGGCATTTCCGGTTCAATCCCTTGCGCTATTTCCATTAGTGATACGGCTATCTTTCGCTCAGGGAGTCAATTGGAGTCATCCTCATGACTCATCGGCCTCCCCCAAAACCGTTTGCAGTACCGATAACAGGATTTCCGGTTCGTCTGTTCCGATACACACGCGGTGATTGGCCTTGTTCTTGAGTTGTAATTCCACCGCATCGAATCCGGCAACATTGAACAGCCATCCGCGGGGTATGCGGCGAATTCCCCATCCATAGTACCAGGGGCAGCGAATCACCTTGGGATGGCACAGTGCATCAAACCGATATGTTTTGCGAAAAACCCCAATTCCGAAACGAAGGGTCAGATGATTCGACTTAACCTCAATGATGAGTGAATAAAATAAAAGGAAAACAACCGCCACGAAGGCTATTGTTATGGCCGGGGTTAATAGCTCTTGCTTCCGCCAGACAGAAATCACACTGTACAGCACAGCGAAGACGACAAAAAAAACAGGTGCGATTTTGCTAATCTGGCGATGCTTGTAGATTGACATATTTCAGCTTTTTTTTACGGGAGCATAAACCTCGACCAAATGGTCTTTTTCATCCGTTTCCTGGGGATTGTTCATATAGAGTTCGTACATCGGAATGGACTTATCTAATTTGTTCTTGGTTCTAGCATGACCCATTGCCGTTGTCCAGGCGTTTCCAAGATGACGATAGGGGCCCCTATGTTCAACGCACACTGCACAATGGGCCGGAAAATGCCCTTCGACACATCCTTCAGGTGCCTTTTGAAAGGAATCATATATGAATCCCGATGTATAATCGCATTGCTCATTGACCATGTCATATTTGTGATAGATCGAAAACGCCTGCTTGGACACAGGAATGATAGATTTCTCAAGTAGGCCTCCCAATGCGATGAAATCCTCTGTCATCGCCGGGCCTGCGTCCTTGATATCACAGACCCTTCTCTTGCCTATGTAATACATGGCCGGCCGGTCGACCGCCCCTTTCACCGTTGTCACGCTTTTTACTTCGCCTGTTTCCAGATACTCCTTAAGCATGGCAAGACCGCGTTCATAATCACTGCCCACCCAGGCACTCATCGACTTCTTCATGAAGAACAAGAAGAATGGAATCGTCCCCCGCATCCACCAACTCACCTTGGTTCCGTCTTCTGTAGATTTGAGCCGAAATCCGGTTTGGTTTTTGCTCTTCCATGGCTTGGTGAAGTCCAAGGCGTATTCAAGAGTATCATTGGCCACGGCTTTGGTGATGGTCATATTTCCTGCCCCAATCACATTTCCATCCCATTGTTGTCTGTGCCCTACGGCGGCGCTTTCTCCTTCGACCGTTATGGGACAGCCGGGTTCTTGAAGCTGCCAGGGAGACCATTTTGCCCAATTCGCAAAATTGCCGACCGATTGAAACACCTTCGCTTGATCGAGTTTGATAGTCACTGATTTATTGACATCAAATACTATTGTAAACATTGTCACCTCCTATTCTTAGAGCATTTCATTATAACAGAATTGATGTTGTCCGGTAAGGGGATTCCCTAAAATATTCATTCGAGTTTCCGGCTCGATTATGAGGTGTGCCCTCAAAGATGTGATTTGACAAAACCGGAAGAAACCTGTCTACTGCAATCTATGCGTAAATCTCTGCTGACAAGTCTAATCTGCGGATTGCTCCTCAACATTCCCTTTACCTTTCCGCATCTTTTCACACAGGTTATAGCACTTCTCATTATTGCGCCCTTCCTAGCGGAATTGTACGGAAATAAATCCTTCAAAGAGAGGCTGCTGCTGACTGTCATCTTCGTCTCCGCCTGGATGATTCCCCAGTGTTTGTGGTATGGCCGCATCATGACCTTTCCGGTACAGGCGGCACGCACAATAGGCAATGTCAGTCTGATTGTTTTAGTCGTTTCACTGCCTGCACTGCTGCGCATAGAGAACAAGGCGGTTTTTTTCAGCGTCATTATCCTCGCCTGGACCGCAATGATCGCAGGCCGAGCCTGGGCGGGTTTTTCCGAATCTTGGGTTGTCCCAGACCTGTATCATACACAGTGGCGCAATGCCCTGATGGTGGGTATTGCCGATGTCTTCACCTTCATCGGTGTAACATTCACCGTACTCGTTATCAACAGCGTCCTTGCAATTCTAAACAGAAAAGCCGCCGTCATCACTGCCGCAACAGTGCTTGCCGTCTGTATCGTTTACAGTCTTCTCCTGTACCGCACCGAATTTGAATATGATTACAACTTCATAGCCATACAGCAGCCGGATGAAACGAAGCTGTTTGATGATACCGCCGCCGCCCTCCGAGACCTCGATACATCCAAACCGACATTTGTCCTGTGGTGGGAAAATGAACTGGCCCCGGAGATGCAGCCCAGAATTCAGCAGTTTGCGAAGGATCATAACCTGTTCTTCATCTTTGACCGTGAAACCCCATCCGGAGAAGCATTGCCCTATGATACGGCAGTGGCGATATCTCCGCATGGAGAGGAAATCCTATACAACCACAAACGCCAGGCCGCCCCAGGAGAAAAGATTGTCACCGCATCCGGAGATTACGCCGCCATAGAAGTGTTAGATGACCTCAGCATCACTACAGCAGTCTGTTACGATCTGATGTTCGCTAATTTCATCAAACTGGCTCCCCCGGCGGATATCGTATTCACTCCGGTCGATGATGCCAAATTCGGCAGGACCTACCACCGGCTTCACTCCGCAATGATTGTGTACCGGGCCGTGGAAACCGACATGGCAATAATCTCCGCCGGCCCTACCGGACCCACCATGATTACAGACAGCAACGGGATACTGCGCCGTAAGCCTCTGCCGTTTTATTCAATCGGCACTCTGCAGCCTTGAAATCCTTGTCAAATGCCCCGAACCTTGTGTTCACCTCTAAACCTGGATATACAGGGGGCTGTAGCGATTAACCTTCACCCCTGGATTACGCCACTGACTGGACCAGGTTTTGACCTCTTCTGTGCCCAGTCTGAGCTTGCTCAGGAATGGACGCTTCAGCCAATACTTGCCGATTATTTTGTCCAGGTCTGTACGCTTAACTCCGGCCTCTTCCACGTGTGTTGTCATGTCTTTTTTTCGGGCTTCCTGAACCCGCCGGGCGATCACGCAGTTATGGTAGTGACGATAGACGGCCATGCGCGTCATCATCGCACTGGGACACCGGGCAAACTGTACCGTCTGCCGCACATGATTGCAGGCATCTTTGCGAATCTGACGGTCAAGGTAATTCACAGGGAATAGGGGATTGTCTTTATTCCTGAACTCATTTGAAGATATACATTCATGAAGAAAGTATTTCCTGAAATTCTCAATCTTAGCGAAGGCCCGTGTATACGATTTGTGAAGGTCTGTCGTCAATATCTTTCCGGTAACCTTCTTTTCTTTAATCAGTTGAATAAGACCTTCAGTTATACTTCTAAACGATTTTTCGATGGCTTTCGGATCGGCCTTTTCGACGGATTCCAGTTCTAACCTCTGCTTCTTCTGTGCAGGGGTCATTCTTCCTTTGCGCCTAAGATTGGCAAAGCCCATGCTGTAGATGAACTCGGATGCAGAGCCGGCGAAGAGGTTGATATGATGGGGGAAGTACTGGGAAAAAGAGAACGATTCCAGTCCGTCTGCGGCCATATTTTCCTGCATGGGCAGGGCCGGAAGCAGTTCGGAATGAATGGCCAGACAGCACCGTGCCAGCCTTTCGAATCGGTTCTGAACGGTCTCGACCCTGACACCGAGGGCCCGGCCTATGTCGATAAGCCCTGAAGCGGTGACAAGATGCTCGAAGATCCTGGAATAATCGATAGTTTTTTTGGCATAGTAATCTATGGAGAAAGTCTGATTAGAAAAAGTCCTGCGGCAATTCTTGCAGCGGTAGCGCTGAATTGGGCCGAAAGCCATAGTAGGATGAAAACCATAGCGGATATACCAGTTTTTCCCGGCAGGAGCGTCAAAATTGGGGCAGCCGGGATTGGGGCAGTGTGGAAAAGTCATAAACACCTCCTTGTCAAGTCGTTTCCCTACTAAAAGATGACTGGGGGCAGATGCCGTTTCTTTCAAACACCAAGCTTCTGGGCATTTGTTACGCTACACCGAGTTCCCCTCCTTTTCACAGAATACCCCTTTGAAAAACCACTCATCTCGCAGCGCAGGATGATCCCATAGCTTTTAGGACGCTATTTCTGAGGATTTCCATACACCAATCCGAAGGTCTTGGCCCAATAAGAGGAGTATTCCGGCAGCAGCGGGTATCGCTGAGCTTCTTGAAAAACTCGCAATCGGGGGTAAGACAATAAAGAAGTTAAACACAATCCTTCTACAGAAATGAATTACGGTCCATTCAGGAGTGATGACGGAGGGAAAAGGCTATTGATTCAAATAGAGACAGGCGCGGGCACTTAATAGGCTATATGAGCATTTCGCCGATGCCGCAGCGGCCTGTAACAGGCATGCAGGCGAAAAAAGCCGAGTCAAGAAATCAAATGGAGTTATGAGAGGCGGCCTTGAATTAAGGCAGGGCTGCTGCCTTCAAACACAAGACTTCCAGGCATTAGGTGCAGATTTTCATGAGGCCTTGAACCAATCTGTGTGTTGATTTATACTCAGGCCGATTAACTGACGGGCATCTCAAGAAATTTGGTCTGTGATTAGAAGTTTTCCCCGCTTCTTGAGTTGATAGGTTGCTCAGGAAGCTAATGCTGGACAGGGTTCCTGCTGCATTGAAGCAGGGAAATATTTCTGCACTGGATTCACGAGTTCGTTAAGGTGCCCGATCATAGTTTTGAAAAACACGGAGGTCTATAATGGCTAAAGTCAGAGTTGCGTTTAACGGAATGGGGCGCATAGGTAAAAATGTCATGCGTGTCATCACTTCGCAGTACAACGACAGAATTGAGATTGTCGCGGGGAACGACCTTGTTTCCACGTCCGAGATCGCGGCGGGATTGCCCAAGGATTCCATACACGGCAGGTTTCCTGTCGCTGTAGATGTTATCAGAGAAAATGTCATCAGAATTGGCGAGCACAAGGTAACCGTCTATGCAGAGAAGGATGCCAGTAAGATTCCCTGGTCCAGTCATGATGTGGATGTGGTTCTGGAATGCACAGGATTCTACCTGAGTACTGAGAAGGCAAAAGCACACCTTGATGCGGGGGCCAAGAAGGTAATCGTATCCGCCCCCTGTAAGGATGACACAAAAACCGTTGTGATAGGGGTGAATCATGGTACGATCACCGCATCGGACAAGATAATTTCAAACGCATCCTGCACCACGAACTGTCTAGCTCCGCTTACTAAAGCCGTGGATGACAGCTTCAAGGTGATCACAGGGCTGATGTGCACCACTCATGCCGCAACATCCACCCAGAGAGTTCAGGATTTCTTCGGCGGCGGCAAGAACAGAGCCACCTTGAACAACATCATCCCCGCTTCCACCGGTGCGGCCATCGCCGTCGGCAAAGTGTTGCCCCATCTCAATGGCAAGCTCAACGGGACAGCCCTGCGTGTTCCTACCGACACCGGTTCCGTTACCGAAGTGGTCTATCTCATTGAAGGGCGGCACAGTGCAGAGGAAATCAATGCAGCCGTGACCGAAAACGCCAAAGGGATCAACGCATCCTCGCTCTCGGGCAAGATTCTTGATGTCAGTGACTACTATGAATGCTCGCGCGACTGTGTTGGCGAACCCTGGAGTTCCATGGTGATTCCCGGTAACACCCGTGTTACCGAGGCCGGTGCGAACACCCTGGTGAAGATGACCAGCTTCTATGACAACGAAATGGGGTACTCGACCAGGATGGCGGAGTTAGCGCTGATAATCGCCGCAGTTTAGCTAAGAGGGCGGTGCCAATGCCTGCCCCGCTAGCCGAGTGGAAGTTGGGAACCGTCCGCCTCCAGAATGATGAAACTGGCTTTCTACGGAACGGCGATTGTGTGCACCCTGTTGCAGTAAGAATTATTATCCCTCTCTGTCAACAGGTGCACCCCATGACTCAAGCCTGTCGGCAATGAAGTCAAGTATTGCCTGATGTTCGGCCCTGCCGCGGCCGACGGGGCGGATTGGCTTGCCAAAGGTTATATGGCATGGAATATCATTGCGTATAGTACCATAGTTTTTGAATATTCTCCCGACACCCCAGAAATCTGTCTTAATGGCAACAGGAACGACGGATACCCCGGCCTTTACAGCGAGTTTTACGGCCAAAGAGTTGAATTTTCTGTAAGCAAATACATCCTGTCGGGTGCTTTCCGGAAAAAGAATGATAGAAACTCCATTAGAAAGATGCCGAGTTCCTTCATTCAAGACTTGCTGCAGGTCTTCACCGGGATGCTCCCTTTTGACAGGAATCACTTCTAACCGCTTAACTACCTGCCCGAAGAATGGTGTTTTAAGCAGTGATGCCTTAGTGACGAATGTCATGGGAACACGAGATGCCACAAGACCCGGGAGCGCATTGACCTCGAATGTGCTCATGTGATTGCAGGCAAACACATAGGGGCCGTCTTCCAGGGGGTAATTATTCATGCCCTCAAAGGAGAGGTGAACGCCCTGCTTCTCTGTGATTCGCATGACTCTCAACGCCTGACGCAAGACAGCTTTTTGAGGGTCTCTTGCGACAAGAAATTTCAATCCGGACCAAATGACTAAGAGGCTGTACCTGAAATAAAACCAGAAGCCTCCCTTGAACAATCGACGTCTTTTGAAACGCTGATGCCGTTTCGGATCAGTGGCATATCGATCGGTTGTAATATCTGGCAGGTATATCATTTCTCTCTTCTAATCCAATTCAAGGGACCCTTGGATACCGTCACGATGCTCGGCTTCATGGATTTTCTTTTCCCATTCGGCCTCAGTGGAGGCCGGGAGATCATTATACGATAGTTTAATGTCTTGTAGGGAAACGATTGTCAACAATGAATTCGGTACGGTTGTTATTCTATTCATGGACAAATCGAGTTTACGCAGAAATTGCAATCGGTGCCACTCGGCAGGCAGCTTGGTGACCTTGTTTCCCTGCAGGGAAAATATGCGCAGTGATTTTAATCGGCTTATGCTATCTGGCAAGACTTTGATGGAATTATATGAAAGATTGAGTGCCGACAAACGAGAGAGTTTGAGGATGGCATCGGGAAAATGGGTAAACATGTTTCCTGAAAGGTCCAGGACGCATAGGTTGGAGACTTCCGACAATGCTGCAGGCAACTGCTTGAGGGCCATGTTGCGGATGATGAGAATTTTCAGATTGGGCAGCTTGAATAGTCCATTGGGGAACTTAAAGTGACCTTTGCAGTCTTTGCGCAGAATTCTTACTCTTGACACCCGATGTTTAAGCAGAAAGGTATAGGGCGCCGAACCAAGCAGTTGATACATGGCGTATAATAAAGTGACGCTATTGGGAGTAGCCGTGAAGAATCCCTTGGGGACAATGCTGCCCCTTGAGTCGATTTGACATCCTTGAAAGAACTCCTCACATAACGATTCAAAATTCGCTTTTTGCCTTAGACCGGCAATGAGTGCGTCAATTTCGTCATAATCTGCGGTTATGAAGGTGTACCGCAATCGGTCTACAAGCTCTTGACGGTTGGAAGCAGAGGTCATGCCAACTTCCTAATCATTGATTTTTCAGTCGATATTCCATGAACCGAATTCAATTTTGCCATCACCGTCTATTAATTTATACTTTTTCTGCCAGCCTTCACTGTCGAAATCATCATATGAATCTCCCCTGCCGGTTCCATCATAGCTGAATGACTCACTTTTGCCCTCTTCTATAGATATATCAAGAGAGATAGTATCATCCCCATTTCAGCCTACCATTGCTTCTCCTATTTTATTACAATATAATTCAGTTTTTGTCAAAAAGCATATCGACATGGTTAATACCCTGCTGTATAGTGTCCGATGACTTGCTATATAAGGAATGTGTAATGACACGGCATGAAAGAATTCAAAAAGAAATCATCTCCGTCAACAAGGAGATTGAAGAGTTTCATTGTTCAGGCATAAAAGATAGTGAAACTGTACACAAATTACCGCCTGCTAAGCCCACAAAAGCGAATGCAAATGGCAAACAGACCAACCGTTGTTCAAATAAACTGAAAGTTTAGGCGCCTCTAGAAATCATTCTAGCGAACCTGGCGACGAATTTTTCGTCAAGGCGAGACGCTAGAAGCTTAAGCCGGCTTCTATGGGAGCAGCCAACAGGCATGGACTGGCGTACAAATTGCTGTAATTAACCGTACGCCGGTATTGTCGGTGTTTTGACGTTCCTCTGGCCCTTACTGTCTTTAGGGGACAGGGGGGGGCTGGCTTCAATCATTAGGCACGCTGCCGACCGCAAATTTGCTGCGTCAAAGCAAGAATATAGCGTGACAGACTCCTCGCACATTGGCGTATCTCGCAGATACTCTGTTGAGCGAAGAAGGTGGACTGGCCGTATCAAGGGCTGCCCTTGAAGTCTCCCTTCCCCATGTGCGTGAGTGGAAAGTGCCTGGAAACCGGCCGAACAGAGCTGCCGCATCTTCGGACTGCGGCGAGGCCGGTGTTCTGCACACAGCAGACCGCTAAAGGAGAATAGGCGCAAGGGATTGAAACGGAAATGCCGCTGGCTGCCCCGGCGATTGGCAATGAGCCGGGAGACAGGCAGCCAGATTAAGGCATTGCAGTGAAAAGCCCGACCCGAAGGGTTGCGCCCAAGTATTGATTATAGGATGGCGGCTCTTCGAATTCCAGGAGATAGGCTATTTCTAGAAAGTGCATTTTCCCTGCCGGAATTCAACAAGAGGGCGGTTGGAAGGCGTCTTTGGAGTTATGGAGTCCCCATCTTCGTCATTCTTATCAATGGATGACCCCGTCGTGGAAACTGCGCGGCGGGTGTTCGGCATCGGCTATCCGTTCCCATGGCAACGGCTGATTATCGCCGCCGTATTGGATGCAGCCCTTCCTTCTCTGAGCGGCGATGAAAACCCCGAACCTCTGCGGGAAATTGCCGTTCTGCCCACCGGAGCAGGAAAGAGTCTGTGCTGGATGCTGCCCGCTGTGATGATAGATGGGTTAAGCATTGCGGTCTTCCCGCTGCTTTCCCTCATGGCCGACCAGGAGCGCCGCCTCAATGAGTGCAGTGTTTCATCGGTTTGTCTGAGGGGCGGGCAGAGCAGGAATGAGCGAAACAAGATTTGGCATCAACTGGAAGGCGGCGAGGTTAGCATTGTGCTTGCGAATCCAGAGGTCCTGCAATCTCCCGAGGTATCCGGTCGCTTGGGCGGCCTGAAGCCGACCTTTCTTGTGGTGGATGAAACCCATACGGTGAGTCAATGGGGCGACAGTTTCAGGCCGGCCTGTGCCGGTATGGGCCGTCTAGTCCTGGAGTGGAATCCCCAGGCAGTGCTGGCGCTCACCGCTACTGCAGGCCCCTACATACGAAGCCGCATCACCACTCTGCTGTTCAATGAGGACAGCCCGAGGGAGGCATTGGCCGATCCGGATAGGCCGACGATCAACTACGGAGTTCTTCCCTCTTTGAGTAAGCATCATTCTCTGGAATTCCTTATACGCAGGGAAAGAAGACCGGCCATCGTGTTCGGTTCCACCCGTTCTTCGGTTCGGCAGGCCGCCCAATTACTCCGGTTCCGGCTCCATGACGACCATATCCATTACTATCACGCAGGTATGTCCCCCGAGGAGAAACGGCGTATCGAAAAGTGGTTTTTGACGAGTGCCGATGGTGTGTTGTGCGCCACCTGCGCCTACGGAATGGGGGTGGATAAATCCGATGTCCGCACGGTTATTCATACTGCGCCGCCGAGTTCCACCGAGGCGTATCTTCAGGAATCCGGCAGGGCTTCCAGGGACGGGAAGGGGGCCCATGCCTGGTTGATATGGACTCCTGAGGACATGGAGAGCGGTAACAAGGTCAAGGCCGATTATCAGGCGGCAAGACAAGCCGGCATGTTTGTCTATGCCACAGCGACGGAACGTTGCCGTCGGGAAATGCTTCTCAAATCATTGGGCATAGATGCCCAGGATTGCAGTGGCTGTGATGTTTGCGGGGGCAATCCATGGAAGAGGCCGCCGGAGGAGTATCCCATACTCAAATTTTTCAAGTGGAATAAAAGCCGGTTCAAGCAAGGTCAGGCGGCCCGCATCCTCATCGGGCGGCGGTCGATGGAAATTCGCCAGCACGGACTTGATTCCGTCAAAGGATTCGGCCTGCTCACCGGCTGGGAACTGGAGGATGCCGAGCAGGCCATCTCCAATCTGGTGTGCAGCGGGAAACTCCGCACCAAGAAACATGGGCTAAGGCATGGATTCCTGTCCGTCTCTTCCAGGGAAAACTCCCGAGGAAAAAGGGCCCGGAGAGGAGTCGGCGAGAGATGAGGACAGGGCTACTTTTCGAGCCGAATCATGGACCATGGTTCGAGCAGTTTGTCGATTTCTTCGCTGCTGAGCACTCCGGCGGCCTGCACCACTTCACGCACGGTCTTACCGGTTTTATGCGCTTCATGTGCCAATGCGGCGGCCTTGTCATAGCCAATGCGCAGTGCCAGCGGAGTTACTAGGGCAAGGCTCTGCTCAATCCAGCCTTCGGCCTTTTCCCGAACGGCCTCAATGCCGGACACACAGCGTTCTCCCAGAACCCGTGCGGCATTGCCCAGTACCTCCATGGCCATCAGGGAGCACCAGGCTATCATGGGGTGCATCATGTTGAGTTGCAGTGGGCCGGTGGTCCCTCCAATGCTCACGGATAGGGCCTGCCCCCTGGCGAAGGCTGCGGCCTGCACAACCATCTCCGGTATAACAGGATTCACCTTGCCCGGCATGATGGAGCTTCCGGGCTGGAGCGAGGGCAGGGAAATTTCCCCCAATCCCGCGCGTGGACCGGAAGAGAGCAGTCGCAGATCGTTGGCTATCTTCTCCATCGACACGGCCACGGTGTTCACGGCTCCCATCATCTCGACCTGGGCATCTCGGCAGGCGATGGCCTCGAATCGGCTGCCGGCGGCCATGAAGGGCACCCCAGATTCCCGTGCAATCAATGCTATCGCTGCATCGGCGAACCCCTCAGGGCAATTGAGGCCGGAACCCACTGCCGTTCCGCCTAGGGCCAATTCTTCCAAGTGAGGGAAGGCGGCCTTGATACGGGTTATTCCCTTGGCAATCTGCGAGCGGAAAGCCCCGAATTCCTGCCCTAGGGTCATGGGTACGGCATCTTGAAGATGAGTCCGTCCGAGCTTAATAACCCTGGCGAATTCTTTTTCCTTGGCGGCCAGGGTTTTTTCCAACAGCCTCAGATTCTCTACCATCCCATCGGCTGTGAGACGGTTGGCGATGTGCAGGGCCGTGGGGATGACATCGTTGGATGACTGACCCTTATTGACATGATCATTAGGGTGCACAGGATTCCGTGTGCCCTTCTCCCCGCCGAGAGCGACATTGGCCCTGTTCGCAAGAACCTCGTTCATGTTCATATTAGTGCTGGTGGCGCTGCCGGTCTGGAAAACATCCACCGGAAACTCGATGCCGAGTTTCTTGGATAGGATAATCTCGTCGGCGGCCTTTGCAATAGCATCGGCCAAACGCTTCTCCATGGCTCCAATATCCCGGTTGGCGAGTGCCGCCGCCTTCTTCACTAAGGCGAGAGACCTAATGAATTCATCAGGCAGTCTGAATGGCGAAATTCCAAAATTTTCCACCGCCCGCTGTGTTTGCGCTCCATACCAGGCTTCTTCGGGAAGCTGTACCTCACCCATAGAATCCCTTTCAATCCGATATTTCATTTTCACTGCTCCTGTAAAACAATTTTTTGATAGATGCAAGGTGATGTCAAGACGGTGTGTGCCGGTTGGAACTCATTGGCTTTAACTGGCCTGTCTGCCGCAAGCAGACGGGCGCTCATGGATATGGTGCTCCCAAGACTTACCACCGCCCCCGAATTAGAAATTGCTGTACAATGAAGCATCTCCTGATGCCTTCAGGTTCCTTTCATGGACCAACAAAGGTCGACGACATGGGGATGCCATTTAGTCAGATTCGCCAAGGTTTTCTCAACAATACGGTTTCCCTCACGATGATCTTCTCTTCCGCAGGATGCAAGGCGGGGACTTGCGATTTGGAACAACTTGGATTAGCGGGTATTTCCTTGTAAGTTATTGTTATGGATGCAATTAGTGATGAAATATGCACGAATATTGTGAAAACTTCAGGCTAACGCGCTGACCCAAGGCTTGAAAATCCTGGGTGATGATCGTCACACCGAGGTCATCTCAGCGCTTGATGCTTTGTTCAAAAAGTTTCTATACTGTATCTCCAAAACCGAGCGGAAACTGAAATCAGCGGTAGAAAAATGCGCGGAACCTGAACCCGCAGATGCCACGCCTGAGGCCGACGAAGAAGCCGGGCTTCTCTTATTCTGACGCGGAACTGGGCAGCGCATTGTCCGGGGCTGTTGCGGGGAATGAATGGAGGGGGGGGGAGTTGTGAGTGATAAACTTAGATTTCTTGATTTATTCTCCGGAGCAGGCGGTCTATCAGAGGGTTTTATACGGGCAGGCTTTGAGCCTGTTGCGCATGTTGAATCAGAAGCGGCGGCCTGCTTTACCCTGCGGACACGCATGGCATTTCATTGGCTAAAATCCAAGGGTAAATTAGATATTTATTCAAATTACTTGAATGGAAAAATTAGCCGAACTGAATTTTATGATCACATTCCCGACGAAGTTATTAGATCGATAATTAATGCAGAAATAGGCCAAGATACAATTAGCAATATATTTCAGGATATTGAATCCTTATTAAAGGCAGAGAAAATCAATTTAATTATAGGCGGGCCACCCTGCCAAGCTTACTCTCTTGTAGGGAGATCTCGCGATGAGAATAGAATGCAAGGAGATAAGCGCAATTATCTATACAAATACTATGCTGAATTTCTAAAACGTTATAATCCATTATATTTTGTTTTTGAGAATGTGACAGGTCTTCTTTCCGCTAAAGATAGCGATGGAAAATTTCATTTTGATGCAATGAGAGAGCTTTTTTCAAAGTGTGGATATGAGACTGATTACAGAGTATTGTCGGCAGAAGATTATGGTGTATTGCAGGCACGCAAAAGAATCATATTAGTAGGTCGAAAAAAAGGAAACCAAGATTTTTATCCGGAACCTGATAAATGGAGTCCTAATGTAACGGTAGAAGAAGTTTTCAAAGACCTTCCTCATATCCATGCAGGGGAGGGGTCTTTCGCTCCGTGCCGCCTCAAAAACTATCGAGGGACATGGCAGATCGAAACAGGCATTCGAGATGAAGGAATACCTGTTACATGGCATGCCGCCAGGTCAAATAAATTGTGGGATTTAGAGATTTATCGAATTGCGGTTAAACTCTGGAATAAAGAAAAAACCAGACTTAATTACAATATGCTTCCAAAAAAATTGAAGATGCATCGTAATCGAAGTTCTTTTTTAGATAGATTCAAAGTGGTCGCTGCCGATCTGCCGTATTCCCAGACAGTAGTCGCTCATATTGCTAAAGATGGGCATTATTATATCCATCCAGATATCAAACAAAACCGTTCGATTACCCCCAGAGAAGCCGCTCGATTACAAACTTTTCCCGATAATTATTTTTTTGAAGGGGAATCAGAAAAACCAAGCAGGACAGCCGCTTTCAGTCAAATAGGGAATGCGGTTCCGGTTCTTTTGTCTTATAAAATCGCTAAAAAATTAAAGGAGTCTTGGTCATGAGCCAAGAGCTAACATATAAAATACGCCCGGCTGGCCGCCATTTATTGACAATCGGTCGAGACCTCATCCAAGATCGCTATGCCGCTGTTATCGAATTGGTGAAAAATGCTTATGATGCAGATTCTCCAAGCGTAAGCATTGAATTTAAAATGAACGATGACCAAAATGAATATAAAGTGATAGTCAAAGATCATGGGCATGGGATGTCACATGAAGTTGTTACAGAAAAGTGGATGGTCCCTTCGACAGAAGATAAGCTAGGAAGAAAAACAAGTCCTTCTGGCAGGGTGATGCAAGGCCGAAAAGGTGTTGGCCGTTATTCGGCATCGATTCTTGGAAACGACTTGCTACTTGAAACAATAACCAAACAAGGGGAAAAAACGACATTGCTTCTTGAGTGGGAGAGTTTTGAAAAGGCGAAGTTTCTTGAAGATGTGGATGTCCTAATTGAAAAAACAACCTCTAAAAATTCTTCTGGCACAACTCTAACGATACATCAGAACAGAGAGTTTAAACTAGATTGGGATAAGAAGAAGCTCGAAAAACTTCGTTATGAATTAAAGAAGTTAAAGCCTCCGGTAACTATCTTAAATGAAAAAGAAGATGATTTTCAGATTGAATTATTGTTTACTGGGTTTTCAGGTCAAGACGACAGCCGTGAAACAATAGAGCCATATCCTATTCTCAATCTTTATGATTACCGCATCAGTGGAAAAATTAGCTCTGACGGAAAAGGAACGCTTTACTACGCACAACAGAAAGCGCGCAATTCTGCAGAAGAAGAAATTAATTTTGACTTAGGTCAGCCTACTAAATGTGGGGATTTGGACTTTGATATCCGCGTTTACGACAGGGACAAGGAATCCATTGATTCACTTATACGGCGTGGATTAAAAGATGAGAATGGAGATTACGTGGGTAAATCAGAAGCGCGACGGCTTCTTGATAATTTTAATGGAGTGGGCGTCTACAGGAATGGGTTCAGAATTAGACCTCTCGGAGATGCCGATTTTGATTGGCTAAGTCTTAACGAACAACGTGTTCAAAACCCTTCTATGAGAATTGGCAGCAATCAAGTGATTGGATTTGTATCTCTTCAATCTGAGGAAAAATCAGAACTTGAAGAAAAAAGTGCCAGAGACGGACTCAAGGAAAATCTAGCATATGAATCTTTGAAGGACATAACCAAAAAAGTTATAGTTAAGTTAGAAGAACGGCGCTTTGACTATAGATCTAAATCTGGCCTCAGTCGAACTTCTTTGAAGATAGAACAAGAAATTGAAAAACTATTTTCTTATGAAGAATTAAAGAAAAAAGTGCAGAGAAAACTGCACAGCAGTGAAGTTGAGCAGCTTGTTATTGATGAACTGCTCCAAGATTTCGACAAAGATAGTGAAGATAAGAATAAAACCGCAGAGGGAATTCGCCAAGCGGTGGCGATTTATCAGGGGCAAGTAACCTTAGGAAAAATTATTAATGTTATTCTGCACGAAGGCAGAAGACCCTTGAGCTACTTCAGAAATCAAATTCCACGTATTCGAAAAAAAATTGATGCTTTTCAAAATAATCAAACCCAAGAGCTGGCAAATGAATTAAAGGAAATAGCCATTGGAATTGGTAATAATGCCGAAAGATTTGTCTCTCTTTTTTCTCGCCTAGATCCTCTTGCTTCGGGGAAAAGACCAAACCGCAAAGAGCTGAATCTTAAATCCGAGATAATGAAAGCCATCAAAATTTTTAAGTCAGATGAATGCTATGCGGATGTTCAATGGGAATTAGCCGGAGATGATGTAAGTGTTTTTGGGTGGTCTCAAGATATTGTTACCGTGTTTTCTAACCTAATAGAAAATAGTCTTTATTGGATGAGGGGAAAAAAAACTCCTGTGAAGAAAATAGAAATAACCATATCAAAAGATGAAGAAGTTTTTGGAATTGATTACAGAGATACGGGACCAGGGATTGAGACTGACTTAATTAATAGAAATGTCATTTTTGAGCCGCATTTCTCTACCAAACCTGAAGGCACAGGGCTGGGCCTCTCTATTGCTGGTGAAGCTGCTTCGAGGCTTGGGATGACAATCAAATCTTTTGAATCTGACACAGGTGTTTATTTTAGACTAGAACAGAAGGGGGTTTAGTTATGATTAAGATGAAAATTTTACTTGTAGAAGACGATAGCCAAGAACAAAAAAACTGTAGCGATGCTGTTGGCGATATTAATGAAGAGAACCCAGGGTCCATTGAGCTTATAACAGCTAAAACTCTTGATGAGGCAAAGGAAAAATTGGACAGCTCGTTTGATGGGGCAATTATAGACTTGTAGCTTGGCGATAAAGGGGATGAAGGAAATAGTGTAGTCGAAGCTATCTATAGTTCTCTCTTTCGAATTCCTATAATTATCCTTACGGGAACCCCAGATTCTATCACACAAGATAAAGCAATTATTGCGATATATAAAAAAGGTGAGGAAGGTGCAGAGTATGCCGTTTTGTTAGAACGATTATGGAAGATCAATCAAACGGGTTTGACACGCATTATTGGGGGGAGAGGAAAAATTGAAGAGTTATTAGGCCAAATGTTTCGAAGAAATCTTCTGCCTCAGAGAAACAAATGGATTGAGTATGGGGAGAGGGAGAAAGATTCTTCCAGGACCGAAAGGGCTTTACTTCGCCACACTCTAAATCATTTACTTTGCTTACTGGATGATGGCAGTGAAAAATGCTTTCCTGAAGAAGTATATATTCACCCTCCTATGAATCCACAGCTCAGTACAGGAAGCATTGTGAAATGCAGAACAAGCGAAACATACTTTGTCGTTATGAACCCTGCTTGTGATCTTGTTGTACGCGACGATGGGAAATTTAAAACGAACAGAATTCTAGTTGGAGAAATTGAATCACAAGCTTCATTATTTCCAGTTCCTCCCGCTGGTGCCCTCAGCAATAACAAAATGGGCGATTTGAAGAGAGCATACCAAAACAAATGGACAAATTATCATCATTGGCTTCCCAAAACCGATTTTTTTGAAGGAGGTTTTATTAACTTCAGAAAAATTAAATCCTTTACTCAGGATGATTTTAATGAGAAATTTAAAGAATCTGAGTCCCAGATTTCGCCATCATTTGTCAAAGATATAGTATCTCGCTTTTCTTCTTATTATGCCCGGCAAGGTCAACCTGATATTGATGTTCAAGCACCTTCTGAGGAAAAGACTTCATCCTAATGGCTGCTCTGGCGAGCAAGGATGGCTTTAAATACCCTGAAGACAAGCTGCTAAGCCTTGCCAAGGAAGTTAAGAAAGCCGCTGATGATAAATCCAGATTGACCACAGGAATGAGCATGACGACATAAAAGCCGAATTGAAGGACGAACTGATCCTCCTTCTTGCCAAACACAAATACCCTTTTGTTGACAGCGACGAGGTCTATGAAAAGATATTCGAGCAGGCTGAGAACTTCAAGTAATATCAGGGTGCCAAATAGCAGTGAGCGGCGAGATGAAGAAAATCGATTCGCTTAAAAACATGGCGGTTTTTCAGGACTTCCGATGGACGTCATCTGCGCGGGATGGCTGCAACAACATCGCTGAGTTTTAAAAATCGATATTCTTTATGACCGGAACTACTCCGGAAAATCAACGCTCTCGCGGAGCTTCAGGGCTCTCGAAACCGGTTCTATTTCAGAAAATATAGTTCACCTGAGTTTCAGTTGTCTTTAGACGGCGGCAGCAATGCTACGCAAGACTCTCTAAGCAATCATGGGCAAGTTGTTCGGGTTTTCAATGAAGACTTTGCCCGGGACAACTTGCGCTTCATTGTTGAAGACGGGCAGGCCGTCAATTCGTTTGCCATCTTAGGGGAAGACAATACAAAGCTTGAGAAAGAGATCGAACAGCATGAAGCCTCAAGAACGAAGAGGATAAATCTGGACTGCGGGGAGTGTTCCTCATGGCTGAAGAAAAATTCAAAGAAGCCCGAAAAACTCATGGCGATGAATCAATCCTGCTATGGGGTTCGAGGGAAAAGGATATTTCTGTCAGCTTTGTTTATTACGCAATCAGAGAGAAAGTTGCCGCTCTTCAAAGAGGTGGACTTGGTTCCGTTTTCAACACCATTACGCGTGACACCTTAAAACAATCAAAATTGCATTTGGCAACCCGGAGCTAACAGAAAGACTTGAAAACAGGATTAAATCCAGCTTTGACAGGATATTAGCTAATAGATTTAGCTCAAAAACATTGTCAAACACTCGCTCCCCCCTTCTCTCTCTACTCTTGTCTGGTAAAATGAGGATACCCGAAGCCGAAAAACTGGCGGAGGGGTTAGAATTATAGGGATGAGTTATGAATGATGATGTGAAGTGAATATCCCTGATGCTGTTCGCCCTTACCTGAACGAAATAGCAGAGCGCTTATGGGCCGGAAGAGCCGCTGTAATGGTCGGCGCGGGGCGTTTGCCGGATATCTCCGGGCTGTCCACAAAAGACCTGCTGAAAAAATTGCGCCTGCTGACCAAAAAATGCCTGACCAATGCAGCAGTTATTCTGTTCGGCAAAGACCCGGGCGAGTTTTACCCCAACCTGTTTGTAAAGATTGGCCGCTTTGGCACCAGTGTGGTGGATATGCGCTTTCAGGAGGTTTGTGAAGGCAATCTGTTTCAGATGCTGCGCGATGTGATGGAGCAGTTGGAAAAAAAGTTTCTGCTCAAGCCGGTTCGTTTCGAGGGTCTGCGTCGGATTGAAAAGCTGGAATATTCCGTTCCTGCCTTGCGTGAGATGTTACTCAATGCGCTGGTGCATCGTAACTGCATGGGGAGCATGACACAATTGAAAGTGATGGATGACCGGCTTTCGCTTTGGAATGCCGGGGAATTCGCTGAAGACATTCTCGTTCAAAATGAGGATTTTTTTATCTATAACTAATGATTAGGGCTTTACTGAAGATTTATTTGTGGCATCCATTTTCAACTTAAATATTTTTGTCCGAATATCTATATATGCAAATATTGCTTCTCCCTTTTTGCACATCCGATCATCTCCACTCATTATTCCATCACAGAAAATAGAATAGGCTAAATGTAATGCATCACTATTGATTCCATAAATTTTACTCATCTTTGCCAGTCCACCATCAGGCCAATATCCAAGAGTATTCAATAATGAATGACAATGTATAACATTTTGAAATTTTGAATACAAAAAATCCGATTGAAAATAAAATGCTACTTTTCCAAATAATTGATCTTTGTCTATTCCTGTAATTTCGTCATTAATCAAATTCCAAATTTGATCAATTACTAGCCCATCCTTAGGATCCAGATTGCTCAAAATTTTTTTTGTTAGTTTTTTTCTTATTTTGTCCAACGAAAAAAACTCTTGGTCCCTAATGAAATTCTCTAATTGATCACCAATAGTTTTAGCAAGAAGATTATATTTAGATTCCAGTTCAGAATTTCCCAAATATCTAAAGCTATCACCAAGTAATTCTTTCATTGTATCTTGAGATATGCGATTTATTTCTTTGGGAGTTGTTATAGTTTTATTGCCGCTAAAGAATACCTGTAATAATTGAAGCAGATTTCCTGTAGACTCGTTATTTTTTATCGTGTCTTTATATTCTTCATACATTGTTTTGGGATCTGCATAATCAAATAAAAAATCATTATCTGTGAATTTACTATTTGAGTCTAAGTTGCATCCTATTTTTCTGGCTTTCAATCGTTTAAGAACACTGAAGTATCCATCATTCTCCCATCGTGTTATCTCATTAAAATGTTCATCAGAATATATATATTGGACTTGATCACTATTAGGAATCTTGATTTTTCCTTCAAAATCATATTGAAGAACATTTTGATCCAGATATACTTTGAATAGTTGCCTCAATAACTACTCCTAATCATAACAAAAAACAAGCAAAGACCTCCTGACCAACACCAAGTACCATATCGTTTCCAATCAAATAATGGAAGCTCTGCAGGCGATCATAGAGAAGCATTGCCGAAAGTTATCATCTCCATCCTGGCCTTTCCATGAGGCCAGAACAGGAGAAAGTGCTACAGGCAAGGTCATGGAAATGGATTTACGGCTAAAACTCCAAAACCCAGAATGGCCTTCAATCGAGAGAAGCTGTCAGAATAAGCCTTGAAACTGGCTATTGCACAGATGCACATCCAGCGTATTTCGACGAGGAAAACCTCGAAAACCGTAGAGCAGCCTTGCAATTTCTAAGTAACTCAGGCTCAGGACGAAAATTGCCAATATCTCTCCGTATAGGTAAACAATAACTGAATGTAGAGACCGCCTCGACCGCCCTCAATTTTTACAGAAGGCGAAATTGTTTTAATCACGTACGGATTAAGTCATTTTTATTAACAGTTATTGATAGACTTTGACAATTTTCAATTCTCCCCTCATACTGTGCTTATGATTGAAGAAAATGATCAAGTATTCACGATCAAGGAACTGTCAAAGCACCTGAGAATTGCCGAGTCCAGTCTGTACAAGTTGGTCAGGGAGGGAAAAATCCCTGGTCAAAAATTTGGAAAGACTTGGAGGTCTTTCAAACCGGCCATTGATTCATGGTTATCAGAAAAATCTGACAGCAAAGAAAGCAAGGGAAGGCGTGTATGACCAAAATCAATTTCACAGAAAAATCGAACTTTATATGGGGAGTGGCCGATCTGCTCCGAGGTCCATACCGGCCAAATCAGTATAAAGATGTTATATTGCCCCTCGTCGTTTTACGCAGACTGGATTGTGTACTTGAACCCACCAAACAGCAGGTACTTGATGAATACAACAAAATAAAGGACCCCGGGATCAGGGATGCCAAACTCCGGAGGATTACAGGAGTTGATTTATACAATACATCTCAATTCGATTTTCAGAAACTGAAAGGTGATTCAGACGGGATCGGCAGTAATCTTGTAAACTACTTAAAGGGATTCAGCAGTAAAGCCGGATCGATTATTGAATCATTCAAGTTTGAGGAGCAGATTTCCAAACTTGAAAAATCCAACAGACTGTATCTTGTTGTATCCAAATTTGCCGGTATCGATTTTCATCCCGAGACAGTTTCCAATATTGAGATGGGATACATCTTTGAAGACCTGATCAGACGCTTCAATGAGGCCAGCAACGAAGAAGCCGGAGATCACTTTACCCCAAGAGAAGTAATCAGGTTGATGGTGGATATTCTCTTTGAACCTGATAGTGATATCCTTACCTCCAAGGGAATAGTAAAAACTATTTACGACCCCGCCATGGGTACGGGAGGAATGCTGTCCGTATCAGAAGAGTATCTGAAAGAACATAATCCCGATGCCCGACTTGAAGTATTCGGTCAGGACTACAACGACCAATCCTATGCCATTTCAGGATCCGATATGTTGATCAAGGGACAGAATATTGAGCACATCGTTTTAGGCGATAGTTTTACCAAAGATGGATTCCCTGACAAAAAGTTCGATTACATGCTGGCCAATCCTCCCTTTGGTGTTAAGTGGGAAACGGAATCGAATTTCATTAAGAAAGAACATGATGAACTCGGTTATGGCGGACGGTTCGGGGCAGGACTTCCCAGAATCAATGACGGCTCATTCCTCTTCCTTCAACACATGATTTCCAAGATGAAGGAACCTAAGGAGGGAGGAACCCGGTTAGGAATTGTTTTTAACGGCAGTCCGTTGTTCACCGGATCGGCAGGTTCCGGTGAATCGGAAATCAGAAGATGGATTATTGAAAATGACTGGTTAGAGGCCGTCATGGCCCTGCCGGACCAACTCTTCTATAACACAGGAATTTCTACCTACGTCTGGATTATCAGCAACAGAAAGAACTCAATGCGAAAGGGAAAAGTTCAGTTGATAGATGGTTCTTCCTACTTCTCAAAAATGAGAAAAAGTCTGGGGAATAAACGGAACGAAATAAGCGAGAACCACAGGACAGAACTTGTAAGACTGTATGCCGGGTTCAAGGAATCGGAACATTGTAAGATCTTTGATAACACCGACTTTGGGTACAGCCGGATAACCGTAGAGCACCCTTTGAAACTCAATTTTGAGGTCAATGAAGAACGGTTGGAGAGAGTGAAAGAATCCAAACAGTTCCTATCTCTGTCAGAGAGTAAGAAACGGAAAAATCAATCGGTCATCGATAAAGAAATTGAAGACGGGAAGAAGAAACAGAAAAGGATTCTTTCCATCCTTTCAGAGCTTACAGGAAAGCATACGAATCGGGATGCTTTTATGAAGGAGTTTGATTCTGTTTTTAAGAAGAATGGTGTTTCTCTCTCTAATCCTTTGAAAAAAGCCATTGTCTCTTGTTTGTCCGAACGGGATGAAAACGCCGAGATAGCAACAACCAGGAAAGGGCTTCCTGAACCGGATTCTGAATTGAGAGATAATGAGAACGTCCCTCTGAAAGAGAGTATTGAAGAGTACATGAAACGGGAAGTTCTACCCTATGTACCCGATGCGTGGGTTGATGAGAGTAAGACCAAGATAGGGTATGAGATTTCTTTCAATCGGTATTTTTATGTGTATCAGCCTCCAAGGTCTGTTGAGGAGATACAGAGTGAATTATCGAAAATAGAGCAGGAAATCCAGGAATTATTGACATGACAGAAAAAGAGCTGACCGAATTGATTGATATTGGAGAGGGCCAGACACTGGAATTTAAGGAGAGAGTGAATGAGTCCCTGGGGAAAGAAGTATGCGCTTTTGCCAATAGTAGCGGCGGAAAAGTTCGAGTCAAGAACTAAATGGGTTTTTTAGAGGTGCCCCAAAGAATGAATCGGGAACAAATACGCGATTTCTTCTTTAAGGAGGGGCTGATTTACTTCGATGCCGCGGTTAATCCTCTTTTTGATTTGAAAAAACATCTGCCCGATGCGCTTTATAGAAGATTTGCAGAAAGCGAAAAAGTTGATCTGTCATTGAACAGAGACGATGCACTGGAAAATCTGAAACTTAAAACCCCTGAGGGTATGACTAATGCAGGAGCATTGGTTCTTGCCGCTCAGTGCAGCAAATTCATTATCAGCGCAACAATAAATTGTGTGCTTTTTCAGGGAAATACGAAGGAGAAAATTCTTGATCAAAAAGTATATGATGGCAGTCTGGCAGAGAATTATCATAATGGATTGCAGTACTTTCATTCCCATCTAAATACAGAATATATTATCACTTCTGTCAGACAAGAGAAACTTGAGCTTCCAGAAGCAGTACTCAGGGAAGCATTAATAAATGCAATTGTTCATCATGATTACCGAAGTCCCGCCGAAATTCAGGTTTGCATCTATCATGACCGTATAGAGATAGTCAATCCAGGCGGTCTGGTGGGCGGTTTGACACTCAAAGACCTTGGGCGCAAGAGTATCCCCAGAAATTCTCTGCTTTTTGGAACCCTTCACAGGATGGGGCTGGTTGAACGTATTGGATCCGGACTGCACAGAATACAACGAGAGCTTCACGAATACGGTTTGAAAGCCCCCCTGATTGAAGCCGGGGAGAACTGGTTTTCTATTACTTTTTTTAGAAAAAGGGCCGGGCCTGAGAACGCGGCTTTTCAAGGTTCACCAGAATATGTCACTGAAGATGTCACTGAAAATGTCACTGAAGATGTCACTGAAGGTGTCACTGAAAATGTCACTGAAGACAGAAGGCGTTCACTTATCGCCCATATCAGGCAGGAAATGGATATATCCATAAATAAGTTAGCCGCCCAGTTGGGTGTAAGCAGAAGGACGATTATCAGAGATATTGATAAATTGAAACACGATGGACGACTTCGCAGAATTGGCCCGGATAAAGGCGGACATTGGGAGGTTGTGGATGATGAGTGATAGAAATTTGCTGCATACAGGGCTTAGTGAGAACAAGGAGTGAGTGTCATGGGTATTGAATCTAAAAGCTTTTTTAATCGTTATTTTTATGTGTATCAACCTCCGCGGTCTGTTGAGGAGATTCAAAATGAACTAACTCAGATTGAGAATGAAATATCCGTCCTATTAGGTGAAGGGACTTGGTAATGAGGATTGATTATCGTATTAAATATGCAGTTAGGATCAATCCATCGACTGGGAGAAAATCAAGTCTCACTGATGAATCCATTGTGTCTTTTGTTCCTATGGAGTCTATTGGGAAATACGGATCATTAGGCCTCACCCAGACTAAAAAATATGCAGATGTTAAAACAGGATATACCTATTTTGAAGAAGGGGACGTTGTATTCGCCAAGATCACTCCCTGTTTTGAGAATGGAAAAGGGGTCATTGGAGAAGGTTTATCTAATCTGGTAGGTTATGGAACAACGGAACTTCATGTATTAAGATCAATAAAGGGGATTTCTCAAAATCGTTATATCTACTATCTCGTAATGTCTTATCATTTCAGAAAAAATGGTGAGTCTGAAATGTATGGGGCAGGAGGCCAGAAACGAGTCCCCTTAAGTTATGTTGAGAACTATAAATTATCTCTCCCCCCACTTGAGACCCAAAAACAAATCGCCGACTTCCTCGATAAAGAAACAACCCGAATCGACACCCTCATCTCCAAGAAGCAAAAACAGATTGAACTCCTTCAGGAAAAACGACAAGCCATCATCACGCAGAGTGTAACCAAAGGGTTGAATTGTGAAGTGAAGATGAAAGATTCCGGTGTGGAGTGGATCGGGGAAATTCCTGAACACTGGGAGGTTAAGAAAATCCGATTTCTCTTTGCGTTTGGGAGAGGATTAGGGATTTCAAAATCGGACCTGATGGATGAAGGAGTTCCATGTATAAGTTATGGAGAGATACATTCTAAATTTAGGTTCGAGGTGATTCCTGAAAAACATGAATTGAAGTGTATTGATGAAAGGTACCTTGAATCATCAAGGGATTCCTTGATTCATTATGGAGATTTTATTTTTGCAGATACATCTGAGGATATTGAAGGGTCAGGGAATTTCTCATACTTAAATAGTAAGGAGACATCTTTTGCCGGATATCATACCGTGATCATGAGACCCAAAAATAGAATGAACTCAAGGTTTATTGCCTATCTGTTTGATTCTCCTCCTCATAGAAGTCAAATCCAACAAATGGTTAAGGGTGTTAAGGTATATAGTATTACCCAATCAATTCTCAAAGATGTTTTTGTTATTCTACCCCCACAAAAAGAACAAGATTTAATTTCGAATTACTTAGATTCAGAGTGTAGTACAATCGATATGATTTTAGAAAAAATCAAAAAGTCCATCGGCCTCCTAAAAGAATACCGTTCCTCCCTAATCACCCATGCCGTATCCGGCCTGCCTGTGCCTGGCTTGTCCCTGCAGACAGGCCAAATCGACACAAGTAAACACGAGGTTTCAAAATGAGCAACTACGATGATGCCGCTTCTGAATCGGCCATTGAGGTTTATTTAACCGAACAAAATCACCAGGGACTCGCAATAAATGCCCTTTTTTGATAATTTATAGTAGAATATTGAGAATATCAGTCAAAGGAGGAATCTGATTATGATTGAGACAGTGAAGCAATACAATCCCAGCGTACTAAAAGAATGTCGTCTTCAAATTTCTCTACCTCCTGAAAAAGTACAAAAAGAAGTGCCTAAGATACTAGATATTGAAGCAGGCAAGAGATTCCCAACATTTAGACAGCTTGAGGTTTTATCTAAACTATATAATGTTCCACGCTGGGTTTTTATTCGAGACAAATTGCCTGAGCAGTATAAATATGAAAATACAGTTCCTGGTTTCAGGCAGTTAACAGATTCTCCTATTGCAGAAGATATTGAGACTAATAGCCAGGTAAAAAGAATTATGGCAAAACTGGAAAGTCTCCGATCTTTTATTCTCGATTTGGATTTTGAATTGGATCATAATATAGGTGATTTTAACCCGCCTTTGATCAGTAAAAAAAATGATGAAAAAATTGCCATAGAGATTAGAGAATGGTTAGGTTGCAATCATGATGAATGCTTCTCTTTGGCAGAGTGGAAAGAGCGAGTTGAGAATAAAGGCGTTTTTGTTTTTTTGACATCCAAATATAAGGGATGGTCTCATGTGGATAGATCTGTGTTTCGAGGATTATCCATATTTCACAATAAATTACCTGTCGTTGTTATCAATGATTCCGATGCCAAAAAAGCCCAGACATTTACTCTGTTTCATGAGATGGCTCATTTGCTGCGAAAAGAATCCACTGCGGACAGATGGGGTATAGACACTGATGTTGAACAATGGTGTGATCGCATTGCAGGCGCCGTTCTTATGCCGAGAGAGTTAATGGATGACTCTTTTAATGATTTGGATTCCTTAAAAAATCTATCTTCCAGATTGAAAGTAAGTCCCTACGCCTATCTGGTTCGCCAGCGCCAGTTAAAAATAATTAATTTTAATTTTTTTAAAGAACTTCAAATTGAACTGAAAGAAGAATGGGAATCTATCAGAAAAAAACAGAAAGAGAAACCTGGTGGTCCAGCACGAAATAGACCTAAAGAAATACTTCATCAATATGGCATGTTTAGCAAGATAATTCTTCAGGCTTATTCTGACAAAGTAATCAATCTGCATAATGTCATGAGAGCCTTGAATTTGAAAACGGCAGGGTATGTCTCCGATTTAATGAAGGCTGTTCGGTGAGCAGGTTTTGTTTGGATGCCAACATCTTTATTACAGCATGGAAAGTATTATATCCCAAAGAGGTGTTTTTTTCTCTTTGGGAACAGTTAGCACAACAAAAAGAACAAATAACAATAATAACTCCGGTCTATAAGGAAATTAAAAAAGGGCAAGATGAATTATTTGATTGGATAAAAAGTCAAGTTTTCACTACATCAGAGCTTTCTTCTGAGATGGAGCAAATTGCTCTTGATTTAGAAAGTGAGTATGAGACAACAGAATATTCGAAAGGTGCTGGAAGTATAGATATAAAATTAATCGCTTTTGCAAAAGTGTCTGAATCCTTCGTTGTGACTTTTGAAGAGCAGCCAAATCTCCCAAATAAGAAATCAAACTACAAAGTTCCAACGATTTGTAGAGAAAAAAATGTGAAGTGTATTAGCTTTGTTGAGTTTTTGAGACATGTCAGAATATCGATGTAAAAATTCCATAACTTCTGTAATTTCATAAATAGTAATATTTAATAAGAAATGAAGGTAGTTTATGATAATTTCTAACTTGAGCCAGTATAACCCACCCTACACAGTAGCTGCCGCGATCATAAAAATTATCTCCTCTATCTCTAAATCTCTTGGTCGAATGTCTGTTCTACAGAAGGTTCGGGAATTGCGGTTACGACGCATTAACAGGATTAAAACCATACAGGGCACATTGGCTATTGAAGGGAATACTCTTTCTGAAGATCAGATTCAAACCATACTTGAAGGAAAACCTGTTGTGGCGCCGCTTCGTGAAATACAGAAAGGTGTTTCAAAATACTTTGACTTGCCGCCTTTTATTCTTCAATCCTGGATTCATGCTTTGACGGTGTTCAGGAATCTGTGTGCTCATCATGCAAGAATTTGGAATAGGTCCCTTACAATACGTCCGAAACTGACAAGAAACATGGAATCTCATTATCCTAAGAAATCCATAAGAAGAAAGCGAATAGCGCTTATGATCGATATCATATCTGAGTTGTTAAAACCTCTTGGAAAATATGAAGCATTTGTTAATGAATTAAATGAAATTCTCACCCTATATCCAGGAGTTCCAGTTGCTCCTATAGGGTTAAATAATAAAAAAATTGATGTTAAAAAGGGAGTTCGTCAATGAGCAGCTGCGATGAGGCCGCTTTTGAATCGGCCATTGAAATTTATCTAATCGAACACGACAAATACATCAAACGGGATCATACTCAGTTTGACCGGAAACTCTGTATCGATACAGAAATATTCTGCGCTTTCGTAAAACAATCCCAACCCAAGGAATGGAAATATCTTGAACAGAGCCACAGGGAGAAAACTTTAGGGTGTCTGATCAATGATTTCACCCGGGCATTGGACTCCGGCTATGAAGGGTGTCTCTCTGTTCTCCGGCATGGGTTCAAATGTTATGGGAAGAAGATACACGGAGCCTATTTCAAACCTGTGTCGGGAATGCACACCGGAGAAATGATAAATTCTACATCAATCGTACAAGATTTAGAAGTATTGGCCTTGAAAACGATGTCATGTGGCGTTATACTGGAAATAACAGTACCCGTCACGCCTCTGATTCAAGCGGACCAGGACGGGTCTTCTTTTTTATCTGGTTGCAGCGCCTTCAGGGATGCCGCATGAAATACAATTCACCGCCGACTAAAGTACCAGAACAACTCCAAAAACTCCAATCTCGGGAATTGATTATCACAGACATAGATAAAGCTGAATCTTTTCTAAATAGAGTAAGTTATTACCGATTTTCTGGATATGCACTCCATTTTGAAGAATTTCAGGATAGAAAACGGACACATAAATTCAAAAAAGGCAGTACTTTTCAACAAATCATTGATTTATATGAGTTTGATTCACAATTAAGAAAAATTTTGTTTACTGCAATGGAACATATAGAGATAGCTTTTCGTACTCAACTCTGTTTGCAGCTTGCTCTTGATACGGATGATTCCCATTGGCCCTTGGATCCATTTCTTTTTCAGGAGCAGAAATTTGATCACAAAAAGTTTCTTAAAGAATGCCGGAAGGAATCTGAAAGAAGTAGTGAAGTGTTTATAACCAGCTATTGGGAGAAGTATACTGAGCCGGAATTACCTGCATCCTGGATGCTTATTGAGATTGTACCCTTTGGGACTTGGTCGCGTTTGTATTCATCTTTACAAAATAGAGAAATACAGAAAGGTGTTTCAAAATACTTTGGCTTGCCGCCTTTTATTCTTCAATCCTGGATTCATGCTTTGACGGTGTTCAGGAATCTGTGTGCTCATCATGCAAGAATTTGGAATAGGTCCCTTACAATACGTCCAAAACTGACAAGGAACGAGATATAATCAAAAGTTGTGGATGGGGTAAAAAAAGAGCAAATCCTTCTGTAAAATAATTGGTAATAAAGCCAAACAGAAAGGAGATGCTCTATGGAAGAGTTTACAACAAACGGAAATGATTCGGAAGTGCTGAAAAGCGAAACAGAATCGGTTTTGGATCAGGTTTTGCGAGAGGGAGCCAGAAAGATGCTTATTCATGCCCTGGAGTTAGAAGTGGAAGACTACATCAATGCCCATAAACATGAGCGTGATCAGAATAATCAGCGCAAGGTTGTACGCAATGGTTACCACGCCCAACGAAAAATTGTGACAGGGGTTGGTCAAATGCAAATCAAGGTTCCAAGAGTGGATGACAGGAAATTAAAGAGCAAGCGAGAGGATCGCTTCACCAGTGCCATACTGCCAACCTATATGCGCAGAACTCCCAGTATCGACAACCTTGTTCCGGCGCTGTACCTCAGCGGTGTGTCCACATCTGCTTTCCAGACAGCTCTTGCCTCGATTCTGGGTGAAGGTATTGCCGGACTGTCGGCGACGAACATAGTCCGCTTGAAAAGGTTCTGGGAAGATGAGTTTCTTCAGTGGGAGAAACGTGATTTGAAAGCTAAGGAATACGCCTACATCTGGGTGGACGGCATCTACTTCAATGTAAGGCTTGATGATCAAAGGAGCTGCATTCTTGTAATCATGGGAGCTGACAAGGATGGGAAGAAGGAACTTCTAGCCGTCAGTGACGGATACAGGGAAAGCTCACAAAGCTGGAGGGAGATACTGCTCCAACTGAAAGCCCGGGGTCTCACCACCGCCCCCAGGCTGGCCATTGGGGATGGTGCGCTGGGTTTCTGGAATGCCCTGGATGAAATCTTTCCCGAAACAAAAAAACAGCGTTGCTGGGTGCACAAGACAGCGAATGTGTTAAACAAAATGCCCAGGAATATCCAGGGCAAGGCCAAGTCAATGATTCATGAAATGTATATGGCAGATACCGAGCAGAATGCTCTTAAAGCCTATGACTTATTCATTGATTCCTTTCAGGCTAAATACCCCAGGGCCACCCAGTGTCTGGAAAAGGACAGGGAGAAGCTGTTCACGTTCTACAAATTTCCGGCGATGCACTGGACTCACATCAGGACGACCAACCCGATTGAGTCAACCTTTGCTACTGTCCGCCTTAGAACGAAGAGAACCAGGGGCTGTGGTTCAAGGGCGGCAACATTAAGTATGGTTTGGAAGCTCTGCCTGGAGGCTGAAAAGAACTGGCGAAAGCTACGTGGATACAAGCTAATCCCCAGGGTTATTGAGGGTGTGTTTTGTAAAGATGGAGTCTTCAAGGAAGAGGCCGCGTGAAAAAAATGAAGGATTTGAAATTTTCTCATCCACAACTATTGACAATAACTCACAAGGAACATGGAATCTCATTATCCTAAGGTATCCATAAGAAGAAAGCGAATAGCGCTTATGCTCGATATTATATCTGAGTTGTTAAAACCTCTTGGAAAATATGAAGCATTTGTTAATGAATTAAATGAACTTCTCACCCTATATCCAGGAGTTCCAGTTGCTCCTATAGGGTTAAATAATAAAAAAATTGATGTTAAAAAGGGAGTTCGTCAATGAGCAGCTACGATGAGGCGGCTTTTGAATCGGCCATTGAAATTTATCTGACCGAACACGACAAATACATCAAACGGGATCATACTCAGTTTGACAGGAAACTCTGTATCGATACAGAAATATTCTGCGCTTTCGTAAAACAATCCCAACCCAAGGAATGGGACTATCTTGAACATATCCACAGGGAGAAAACTTCCGGTTATCTGATCAATGATCTTACCCGGGCATTGGACTCCGGCTATGAAGGGTGTCTCTCTGTTCTCCGGCATGGGTTCAAATGTTATGGGAAGAAGATACACGGAGCCTATTTCAAACCTGTGTCGGGAATGAATCCAGATACCCAGAAGTTATATGAAAGTAATAAATTAACCATCACCAGACAGGCCCGATACTCTGAATCCCATAACAACAGTATCGATGTCGTGCTTACAATAAACGGCATCCCGGTTGTTACCATGGAACTGAAGAATCCCATGACTGGTCAGAATGTCTCCCATGCCAAACATCAGTACATGACTGACCGAGATCCTCAAGATAAGATATTCCAGTTCAAGAAACGATCATTGGTCAACTTTGCCGTAGATACCGATGAAGCGCACATGACCACCAGGCTGAACAAGAAAGGAACGTACTTTCTTCCGTTTAACAAAGGACGGAACAAAGGAAAAGGGAACCCGGATAATCCTAATGGATACAAAACTTCCTATCTGTGGGAAGAAGTTCTGCAAAGTGATTCGTTAATGGATATCATTTCCCGATTCCTTCATCTACAGGTAGAAGAGAAGAAAAAGGGAACCAAGAAAGTCAAAACAGAGACTATGATCTTCCCCCGTTACCACCAGTTGGATGTAGTGAGAAAACTGATCTCTACTTCCAGAGAAGAAGGACCGGGAAACAATTATCTGATTCAACACTCGGCAGGATCA
Source organism: Spirochaetaceae bacterium (assembly GCA_965232165.1). Classification (GTDB taxonomy): domain Bacteria; phylum Spirochaetota; class Spirochaetia; order DSM-2461; family DSM-2461; genus UBA2779. The sequence goes on from CBDDOY010000001.1 coordinate 605,849, forward strand.
GGAAAGTCAAACAGTATCGCATGGACGGCCCATCGGCTCGCCTCTCTTCACGATAAGGATGATAATAAAGTTTTCAGTTCGGTCATTGTTGTTACCGACAGACGAGTTCTGGATCAACAGTTACAGAACACGATTTATCAGTTTGAACACAAAGATGGAGTAGTCAGGAAGATTGATCAGAACTCAACTCAGTTGGCTGATTCGTTGACTTCAGGGACTCCAATCATTATCACGACTCTTCAGAAGTTCCCCTTTGTCATTGAGAAGGTTGGAGATATCGAAGAGAGAACCTATGCCGTCATCGTCGATGAGGCCCATTCTTCAATGGGAGGTCAAACGGCCTCGGAGATGAAAGAAGTACTTGGGGATCAAGTCGAGGAAGAGACTTATGAATATGAGAGTTCTGAGGAAGAGATTCTGAAAGAGATCAATAAACGAGGGCCTCAGAAAAATATCTCGTTCTTCGCCTTCACCGCCACTCCCAAGTACAAAACTCTGGAAGTGTTCGGAATGGAGGGTATAGACGGAAAACCAGAACCCTTTCACTTATACAGTATGCGACAGGCCATCGAAGAAGGATTCATTCTTGATGTTCTGGAAAACTACACCACCTATAAAACATACTACAAACTGATCAAGAGTATTGAAGATGATCCCCTTATCGATAAAAAGAAAGCCTGTCTGGCCTTGGCCCGATTCATGAGCCTTCATCCTCATAACATTTCTCAAAAAACAGAAGTGATAGTAGAACATTTCCAAACCCATACCCGGCACCGATTGGGCGGGAAGGCCAAGGCGATGGTCGTTACCCGAAGTCGTCTTCATGCCGTTCGTTACAAACAGTCGATAGATAAATATCTGAAGGAAAAGAACTACAACGATATTGGAACTCTCGTGGCATTCTCTAGTACTGTTGATGATGATGGAGTCCCCTATACCGAAGTTGGTATGAATGATGGGATTAAAGAAAAGGAACTTCCCGAGAAGTTTGGAACCGATGATTTCTCTTTCCTTATCGTTGCGAATAAGTATCAAACCGGATTCGATCAGCCACTCCTTCATAGTATGTATGTAGATAGAAGCCTGGGCGGGATACAGGCCATACAGACCCTTTCAAGATTGAATAGAACTTCCCCCGGAAAGACCGACACCTTTGTTCTCGATTTTGTAAACGAACCGGAAGAAATCCAGAAAGCCTTTCAACCCTACTATGAAAAGACAATAGCCGGGGAACGGGCAGAGTACGGGAAACTGTATGAACTCCAAAACAAGCTCAAAGAATTTGATGTGTATTTTGAGGAAGAGGTTAATGAGTTCTGTAGATTCTTCTTCTCTTCCAAGAAGAGATTGAATCCGAAAGATCACTCCCAGATGAACAGTATTCTTGATAAGGGTGTTTCCCGGTTTGTTGAATTGGATGATACCGAGAAGGAAGATTTCCGCTCTACCTTGGTTTCATTCAGAAACCTGTATTCCTTTCTCTCTCAGATTATTCCGTTCACCGATACGGATTTGGAAAAACTGTATACCTATCTGAAGTTCCTTCATACAAAACTTCCACGGAGAGATAAGAGTCAAACTCTCAATCTTGATGATGATGTTGCGTTGAAGTATTACCGACTACAGAAAATATCAGAAGGTTCTATTCCTCTGATGGCCGGGGAAGAGACTCCTGTCTTTGGTCCCGCCGATGCCGGGGGAGGTCAGAAAGAACTCGAACTGGAAGAACTCTCTACAATTATTGTTCATATTAATGAGAGATTCAGAACAGACTTTACCAAGGCCGATGAACTGTTTTTTGATTCCGTCCGGGAAGATGCCGTCAACGATGATGAGGTGAGAGATGCCGCCAAGGTGAATACTCTTGATGGTTTCAGTTATGTGTTCAATAAAAAGATTGAAGATATGTTTGTTGATCGAATGGAACAGAATGAGGTTCTGACATCGAGATTCCTGAACGATGGTGATTTTAAGAAAGTCGTTTCTGAGTATCTGATGAAACAGGTTTACAACAAGATTCGAGAGGGGATGACGGCACAAAATTTAGGCGCCCTGTAACAATAATACTGCACCGGCAGATTTTGATTTGTATAAAAAGGTATTAAACCTGCCCTGAATGGCACAGGAAAATCCACACTGTCGAAATCCATCCACAGTCATTCCAAAGAAGCATATCTTCAGTTTCTTGAAACCATTCTGTTCAGGGCGCCTCTAAAAAACCCGTTTAGTTCTTGACTCGATCTTTTCCGCCGCTGCTGCGTTGTCAAAATACTCACGTAGCTTAAGCTACGCCCTTAGCTTTTGCCGCCTTGTATCGACAAAATATTTCTTCGTCAATTTCCTAAAGCTGTTTTTTAGAGGCACCCTTCAGATAATACTCCCATTTTTGAGGGCAATGAGCCCGGCGGATTTGGATTCTTGCGGCAGATATTGATACTCTTTACAATGCAAGACGGCAGAAGTGTTGTATTGCTGAACTTGGCCTGAGTATTATGCAGCAGCAGGGACACAGGGCGAACCGCCGGAAGAGTTAAGTCCGATAAGAATCCTGGTATCAATCTATATGAGATAACCCTGACGGTTGAGCCTATGAAGAAGAAGTTTTAGATGGATATGACAAGACCCTCAAAACGCAGAAAGCGCAGTGCAGTGCTTCTGGCTGTTCCCTTCATTGCTATGCTGTTAACCGGCGGCCTGAACTGGCAGGATGATCGAGTGCCAAAGCCCGAAGAACCGGCCGTGCCCATTCTGTCGGCTTCCGGCGGCTCTGCTGTCGAAAGGATTCAAGTCGTCGATACCCGCAGGAGTCCCCATCCTAATTCCTTGGAGGCGTACTTCTCCGCTTCATATAGGCCTCAGACGGTGAAGGATGTCCAGGAATTGCCCACTCAGAAGGGCACCCGTGCACGGATTATCTCTTACCGGAGCGGCGGGGGGACGGTTCGCGCTTTGCTTGAAATGCCTGACAAGGCTCCGCCGACTCAGGGCTGGCCGGTCTTACTGGTTGCTCATGGATACATTCCGCCTAGGGCCTATACCACCGAAGGGTCATACCGCCTAGTCACCCGCCATTATGCCAAAGGCGGATTTCTGGTGATCAAGCCTGATTACCGGGGCCATGGTAAATCTGAAGGGTTTCTGCCAGTTGGCACGCAGGGTCTTTACCGCAGTTCGTTTTATGCCGTAGATGTGATGAACATCCTGGTGTCCATCGTCAGCATACCCGAAGCCGATGTCAGCAATGTGTTTTTCTACGGTCATTCGATGGGCGGTGATGTAGGTCTCTGGGTGCTTGAATCGGCGCAGAAACTGGCACCGGTGAAACTCAAAGCCGCGACTTTCTGGGCGGCAGTCTCCAGGCCCTTTCCCGAAAATGTTCTCTACTTCAGGAATAAACGCAATCCGGAAGAGGCGGAACGGCTGAAGAAGGAGATTGAGGCAGAGCTTGCCGATTACAGCCTGGAACTCTTTACACCCCTAACCTATCTGGATCGCATTTCGCTGCCCCTCTATGTCCACCATGGCACGAAGGATGCTTCGGTTCCCTTCTCCTGGAGTGTCGAATTGATGGCAAAGCTGAAGGCGGCCGGAGTCAAGGCTGATTTCTTCGAGTACCCCGGTGAGGATCATAACATATCGAAGAGTTTCTATCGGGTGATGGATAGAGATATGGAGTTTTTTCGGCGGTTAATTGATAATTGAATCAGGGGTTTTTAAGAAAACCTCAGATCATCTCTTCTGCACATGCGCCATGAATTTCAGAACAGCCCTGCCGCCGGATTAGGCAATACATTATCAACAACCCCTACTTATCTGCATAATTATACCGATATCCTATCTGAATTTTCAAAGGTGCTCCAGCAGAACCGGATTCCAAGTTTTTTGAAAGCATATCAAAACTAATAGGTGTTGATTCTACTTGACTTGAGTAAAAACTGCTTTGCCCGAGAAAACAAGTTGATATAATCTGCGCCGCTTAAATTGCTGTTCTTATCCATTCTTCACCTCTGAAGCCTGCCCATTTCAATTATCAAAATGTCCTTCGCATTCAATAGCAATCGGTTCATCGCTGGCTCCCAGTTGCGTAGCGGCATAGAACATCCGGTCATATAATCAAGTAACAAAAAACAAGCAAAAACTTCCTGGCCAACACCAAGTACCACATCGTTTCCAATCAAGTAATGGAAGCTCTGCAGGCGATCACAGAGAAGCATTGCCGAAAGTTATCATTTCCATCCCGGCCTTTCCATGATGCCAGAACAGGAAAAAGCACTACAGGTCCGGTCATAGAAATGGATATACGGCTAAAACACCAAAATCCAGAATGGCCGCTCAATCGAGAGAAGCTGCCGGAATAAGCCTTGAAACTGGCTATTGCACAGAGGTGCATCCAGAGTATTTCAACGGGGAAAGCCTCGAAAACCGTAGGACACTTCGGATTGGCCATTATGGAGCTGCGATTGAACAGGCTTCTTCCCTTCATCCCGAGCCGCTGCAACTTCAGGATCGCCTTGAAGCCTGGCAAAGATATAGAATCGAATGATATCGGGGCTTCAAACAGCCGTTGTGCATGCCCAGCTTGAACTTCTTCCCCCTTTCAGAGACGGCAATGGGGGAATCGGGCGCATCCTGATTCCTCGTCTTCTTTATCAGAAAAAGCCGTCCCAGCCGATGTTTCCACGGTCTATGCGTCTATCAGCAACTGTTGAATTACACGGATGACCCGGAAATTCGAAGGACTGCCGCAGTAAAAAATGCCGCGTTATACATATTTCGCCTTGCAAAACCCCTCAAGGCGAAGCATGATTACCCATGCCAATCTATGTGAACAGACTTCTGAACATGAAAAAAATCAAGGTCGTGGGTTTTGACATGGACTATACCTTGAGTGCCTATGATACAAATGTATTTGAGGGATTCGTGCATTCCCTGGCATCCGCCCGCCTCGTCAAACGCTTTGGCTATCCCCCTCCTGTCGAGCAGTTAGAATTCTTCCCCGACAGGGCCATAGTCGGGTTAGTAATAGACAGGCGCAATGGCAATCTCCTCAAACTCAACCGCTTCGGCAAGGTGAAAATAGCCTTCCACGGCCTGGAGAGCATCGACTTCCGGGAGCATGGGCGTTTATACCGGGAGCGGGTGGTAGACCTCAGAGACCCGGATTTCCAATGTCTCGATACGGCATTCGCCATATCCCAGGGCGTGCTTTTCGCTCAAATTGTCCAGCTCAAGAAGGAAGGTCTGCCCATACCGGACTTTGGCCGGATCGATGCCGATGTGAAACTCTGCATCGATTCCCTGCACAGCGATGGCACCATAAAGGATTGTCTACGCGAGAATTTCAGCAAGTACATCGTAAGAGATCCGAAAACGGCATCCATGCTTGAACTTCTGAAAACCTACGGCAAGAAACTTCTCATCATCACCAATTCCGATTACGAATATGCCCGTGATCTTCTGGATTTCAGTCTCAACCCATACTGGAAGAAGCATAAGAGTTGGCGGGAGGTGTTCGACTTGGTCATTACACTGGCCGACAAGCCGTCATTCTTCGAAAAACAGCATAGATTTTTAAGGGTTGACCCTGAAAGCGGCGCCATGACTAACCATGTGGGGCCCGTGTCATCGGGCATCTGGCAGGGAGGCTGGTTTGGGGATGTCCGGGACGGCCTCAACGTCGAGGGAAACGAGATTCTCTATCTGGGCGACCATATCTACGGCGATGTGGTATCCATCAAGAAATCATGCGACTGGCGAACTGGTCTTGTTCTCAACGGGATGGGGAAGGAAATCGAAATAAACCGGAGCACCAAGGGATTGCAAGCCGAGATTGACCGATTGATGGACCGAAAAACTCTTCTTGAGAAAGAGGCAAACGAGGCGGAAATGACTCGGCATCTGGGCCGCAAGACCCATATCTCCGAGAAACTTATGGAAGAGCAGAACAGGCTCAACAACCAAATTTCCAGGCTGCTTGACGAGTTGAGGATGCACTATAATCCTTGGTGGGGAGAAATACTGCGGGCCGGCAGCGAGGAAAGCCGCTATGCTGACCAGGTGATCAACTATGCCTGTATTTATATGACCCGTGTTTCGGCCCTGGGGGAATATTCGCCGCACACCTACTTCCGGCCGAGGCGCCGCCTATTAGCTCACGAGGTTATTTCGCCCACAGATTCACCTTGAGAGTGAGTAAATGACGGAATATCTCAGAACCTTCTATGGCGGTGAAACTGTTATTTGAGCTGTAATCTGAATCATATTCATAGACAAAACTGTATTGGATGGAGAACTTCATGGGGGCGAATAGGTGCCGAAAATCCAGCGAGGCCCCCAAAGAAAATATGTGGAACCATTCATAAGTGCCGTCCTTGAGGAAGTCCTTGGTTCCGCCGGGGTAATAGGCGCCGTTTGGATCGGCATCTGCGCCGTCACCGTTTATACTTGACTCGCCCCATGAATCAAAAGTACTGCCTTTCACATCGGATCCCCCATGACGGATCATGCGGTAAGTGAAGTGGGCGGTCCAGCTTCGCGATGGCTGTACATGAAGGGAGAAAAGCAGCTCGTCTGAATTGGGTTCAAGGTATGAGCCGATGTTCTCCCCATGGTTCTGATAACCGGTTTCCATTTCTAGGCCATAATACCAGGGTGTGTTGTCCGTTATATAATGCGTGTATGTAAAGGGTTCTATCTTCGTGTACTGCAGGGTGATCAAAGACCATATTCCAGTAGGAAGAGTTGCCTTCACTCCTGCCTGGTAGGCCGTCTGGTTTCGTAAAGCCGGTGTATTCGGCTTGAGTTCATCCGCGAGGAAGGTGCCATACAAGCGAAGCACCCCGGGCCAACTGAGGGCGATGGTTGCCCCGAAGAGGATGTTGTCGTAGTCTCCGGTCGTTTCCTGCAGGAAAAGGGAGGGGATGAAGGGAAACAGATATCCCAGCTCCATGCGCTTAAGGAATATTCCCGTGTCGTACAGGCCGATATACAGCCATTTCCCCAGTTTTATTTCCACGAGGAGCAGCCTGTAGATGTTTTGCTGGACGCGCGCAACCTCCTTGGCGCCCACTGTATAGTCTTGTTTTCCAGTGGAATCGGTAGTCGGATACTGGTCAAAGACAAACGGATTGTTGCGGAATGTCGGACCGTATTCAAGGCTGCCGAGCAGGAAACTCAAACTCAGCCACTTCCAAGGCGACAGAGCCCCCTCAAAGCCGTAAAAGGGCCTGGCCTGTTCGTCTAAGAAGAGGTTTCCTTCACCGAAACCCCAATCCCTGCGCATGCGTCCGAAACGGAAATCCGCCCTGTTCTGCCATAATGAGAGGTCTATCTCGGGGGTGAATGCCCAGGCCGTCGATAGTTCCCTGGGCATGAGATACTGCGGAGATATATTGCTGAGATAATGGACCGAAGCGTCCCAGACTTTCGTATAGGTATAGGGAGCCCAGGCATAGGGGTAAGGTGCGTTGTCGTCCATATTGATTTTATTCAGTTGACTATTGAGTTCAAACCCATAGGAGACGTTCTTCCCCATATCGCCTTTGAAGATGCCCGTCAAAGAACTATGTAATCCTGATTGACTCGTGTCGGCCAAATCGATACTTCCTTCAACCTGGGGAAAGAATCGCCAGGACATGGGAAAAATATCATGTTTCAATCTGAGGTCTCCATCCGAGAGTATGGATTGGTCCGCATCGTCGGCAAACCGTTCCACATAATCGGCTAGAACCGATTTCTGCGATGCCGAGAGGCGGTTTCCAGCCCTTCCCATCTGGCGCAATGCCCTCTTAATGTGGGAACGGGGGAGGGGCCGGGTGGTAGGCAGGGGGGCAATCGCTCCGGATATTTCGGCCATCTCGAGAAATTTGTAGAGTTCCTCCTCTTCAACAGACACCGAATTATGAGTCTGCGCTTCGATGCCGACGGCCATCAGCAGGAGGAATATAAGCATCTTGCTTTTCATCATTCTATCTATCGGCATTCTCTTCTTCCGTCAGTATCGTCTTGAGTACATTATGATATACAAACCGGGACCTTGCAAACCACCGGCCTTCGAGTAAGATTAATTACGGGCGCGGGGGCTTGACAGCAATCCGCCGATAATCTATCCTGCACCTAAGATCGTAAAGAGCACAATAATCTGTAAAAGGAGGTTCATCATATACGCAGGTGGCGATGAGCCAGATGAAGTGGCCTAGTATACGGATAACAGCGGGTTTGAAACCCATCCTGTGGGCGGGAAGAAACCGGCCGGCCGCTGCGGCACTTTGAGCCACTTCAGCCTTCATCAGAAATCAATGACTGCGAATCTCAATTCCGACAGGCTCCTAGAATTAATAGTTAGAATACAACTGGGTTGGTTAAAAAGATAGCTAATGTGCTATACTTCCGGCATGAGTCAGAGGGTGGTTTTTGCAAACCAAAAGGGAGGTGTGGGAAAAACTACCTCAACTGTGAATATAGGAGCCTATATCGCGGCTTCTGGAAAGCGTGTGTTGCTTATTGATCTCGATCCCCAAGCCAATCTCAGCAGCAGCGTGGGTATTCGGAACATTGATGCCGGTATATACGAGGTATTAGTGAGAAATGCGGATATCTCAGCGGCTATTGTCTCGACTCCGCAAAAAAACATGGATATTCTCCCTTCCGATATCAATCTGGCCGGAGCAACGGTGGAATTGGCCAATGCCAAGGGAAGAGAACACTATTTATTGCATGCATTGAGCACTATTGAGGATCAGTATGATTATATTCTCATTGATTGTCCGCCTTCTTTGGGCATTCTCACTCTCAATGGTTTCGTCGCGGCTCAATCGGTTATCATTCCTCTACAGTGCGAATTTTTTGCGGTAGAAGGATTTTTTAACATGTTGTTCAAGACCATTAAACGGATTCAGAAATCGCTAAACCCATTTTTGAAAATTGGAGGTATCGTATTCACCATGTATGATTCCAGGACCAGGCTTTCATCAGAAGTTATTCAACAGGTAAAAGTCGCATTTAAGAAACATCCGGAGTATCTTTTCAATACGGTCATTCCACGCAATATCCGGCTTTCCGAATCTCCGAGCCATGGGGTTCCTATAAATATGTATGATGCGGAGTGTTTGGGAGCAAGAAGCTACGCCATTTTGTCACAAGAGGTGCTTAGCCGTGTCTAAGCGGCCGGTCCTGGGGAAAGGGCTGGATGCTCTGCTGGATGAGGGCATTGATGCGTCTCTGCCTGATAGAAGGGATGGGCATGAAGAAGTGCTCTATCTTCCTATTGATCTATTAGTTCCTAATCCCGATCAGCCTCGGCAGAAATTTAATGATGAATCTATATTGGAACTTGCCGAATCAATCAGGCAGCAAGGAGTTATTCAGCCCATATTGGCAGAAGCAAGAAACGATGGCACTTATATGCTGATCGCCGGCGAGCGTCGATTACGCGCTAGTCAGTATGCCGGCTTAAACAAGGTTCCGGTCATTGTCCGCAAGATTAGCCCAGAACAGAAACTTGAAATGGCATTGGTTGAGAATACACAAAGAGAGGATCTTACGCCGATGGAAGAGGCCAGGGCCTATTTCCGTTTATTGGATGCCTTCAATCTGTCGCAGCAGGAAGTTGCGGAGAAAGTCGGCAAGAACAGATCTACCGTAGCCAACAGTTTACGGCTGCTCAAGCTGCCCGAGCCGATGAGGAATGCTGTGGAAGAGAGGAAAATCAGCGCAGGTCATGCACGGGCTCTTCTTGCCGCAAATAACCCGGCGGACCAAATGCTGCTTTTCGCGAAAATTCTTAACAATTCCTTATCGGTTAGGGATGCAGAGGCACTCGGTGCTGACATGAATCAAGGGCAGAAGAAACCGGATAAATTGTCACATCAAAAAAATATGCATGAGAAAGACCTGGAATTGGCCAATCTTGAAGAGCAGTTTATTCAGGCATTCGGCACCAAAGTAAGCCTGAAGGGAACCCTGTCCAAGGGACGGATGGAAGTATCTTGGTATAGCTCAGAAGACCTTGAGAGAATCTATGAACGCATAATAGGAGAATCTGAGTCCTGAGTGTCCATGATGAATTCCTTTAGCGACAGAGTATGCAGCCTTGTTTCCGGCCTTCCTTCTGGAAGGGTTGTTACCTATGGTGAACTGGCAATAGAGGCGGGTTCTCCTCGAAGCGCTCGCCAAGTAGGACGAATTCTTCACAGCCAAAGTAAGAAACGGAACTTGCCCTGGCACCGTGTCGTTGCTTCTGGTGGACGCATTGTTCTCTCCGATCCGAGAATGGCGGTGCTTCAGCGGGAGTTATTGATCGCTGAGGGTGTGTCCTTTGCTCCGGATGGAACAATTGAAAGATGCGCTTTCGGAGGAACAGACGGCAGACAATTCGGCTAAGGTGTTTATAGGCAGGAGGGCCGGTGCAGCATACAGAATTTCAGAGACTTCTGCTGCTCCCGCAGACGGAACAACGGCGTTCTTCCGGGCAGACGGGCTTCGGCAAGGGCCGTTGAAATTTCTACAATTTACCCCGAAGCCGACTCGAACGGCTGACCTACTGCTTAGGAGGCAGTTGCTCTATCCTGCTGAGCTACCGGGGCAGAATGTATCATGATAGCCCCACCTTCCGAAGGGGGTCAAGAAGCCGCATTGCCTCACAGCTATGATGAGCGGCGGATAGTATATTTCTTGGATGTAGGTCTTGACCATAGTTAAAACACGGGGCTAGGTTGTACACATGAATTTGAAAAAAAACTTAACGCTGAAATCTGTCAGAATTGGGCTTTCGGGGACAACCAAGTCGGAAATCATTGAAGAAATGGTTGAAATAATCCATGAAGCGAATCAAGGTCTGGATAAAAACGCATTGTTACAGGCAGTTTGGAAACGAGAAAAGCAAATGTCAACCGGAATGACCAATGGAATAGCCATACCTCATGGAAAAACTGCTGCCGTCAATGAGCTTTATGCTGCTGTGTCCGTGAGCAGATACCCCGTGGATTTTGATTCAATAGATAAAAAACCGGCCCGAATATTCATTATGACTATCTCCCCTGAATCTCATACGGGGCCCCATCTTCAGTTTCTTGCAGAGGTTAGTCATCTTCTTGAAGGAGAGGACCTGCGTAATAAAATGCTGGCCGTTCACTCTGAAGCAGAACTCCTGCGAATCTTTCACGAGGGAAATGCCTAAATGCATGAGGCCGGTTCCATGACTCATCTGATGATTAAGCTGATATTTCAGCTATCGGCCATCATCATTGCTGCGAAGATATTTGGTTATATCGTCATGCGGTATTTGAAGCAGCCCTCCGTTCTGGGAGAACTGATCGCCGGGATGATTATCGGACCGTATGCGCTCGGAGGGATTCCGATCCCCTGGTTCGCCGGAGAACCGCTTTTCAGCCTGTCTCACGGGATGGGAATACCGATTACCCCTGAGCTTTACGGGGCCGCAACCGTTGCTTCCGTCATACTTCTTTTCCATTCAGGATTAGAAACGGATTTGAAAACCTTTCTGCGCTTTGCCGGAACCGGAGCCTTAGTGGGCTTAGGCGGTGTTTGTGCGACGTTTTTTCTTGGGGCTGGTTCTGCTGTGTTCTTTCTAGCCGATGTTGAACATATCATGGACCCCAAAGCCCTGTTTATGGGCATTATCGCGACGGCGACGAGTGTCGGCATCACGGCCCGTGTGCTTTCTGAGAACCGGAAGCTTTCAAGCCCGGAAGGAGTTACCATACTTTCGGCGGCTGTCCTGGATGATGTTCTTGGTATCATCCTGCTTGCGGTGATAGTTGGTTTAGTGAGGAGCGGCGGGGGGAATGAATCCGGGACCGACTGGAGGATTGTCAGCCGAATTGCTCTCAAGGCGGTTGGTTTTTGGCTCGGCAGCACTGTTGTGGGTATCCTCCTTGCCCCGCGGCTTACAAAGGGCTTAAAGAAGCTGAAAGATATGGAAATTCTGGCCATGATTTCATTCGGATTTGCCCTTCTTCTCGCGGGGCTCTCAGAGATGGCGGGCTTAGCAATGATAGTAGGCGCCTATGTGATGGGGCTTGCTCTTTCGAGTACGGATGTCGCCGAAGATATTCGTCAACAGCTAGAAGGAGCTTATAGCTTCTTTGTTCCAATTTTTTTCTGTGTTATGGGAATGTTCGTGAATTTCAGCGTCATGCCCAAGGTGGCGGTATATGGAATAGCTTACACGGCATTGGGAATTGCGGGGAAAATTATCGGGGCGGGCGCCCTTTCCTTCTTTGGCGGTTTCAATCTTAAGGGGGCATTTAGAATTGGTGCCGGAATGCTCCCCCGGGGGGAGGTCACTCTTATAATGGCCGGGCTCGGTCTTTCTCTTGGCATTTTGGATTCAGGGCTTTTCGGTGTCGCCATAATGACCATGTTCCTTTCCTGTCTTGTTGCGCCAACGGTTATTCTCAAGGCGTTCAAGGGTGAGGGAAGTGGTTTCAGGGGAGCGATTAAAACTGATTACAAGAACCAAGAGGATATTCATACTATTTCCCTTGATTTGCCGAGTCTGGCATTGGCTGATTTTGTGTTGTCACAACTGCTGCTTGCGTTCCGCAAAGCGGAATTCTTCCCGCGCCGGGTGGATTCGCGGAAACCGGTTTATACCCTTCAGAAAGACACGGTTCACATTACGATGTTTCGAAAAGGAAGCTCGGTAACCATAAACACCCAGCCTGAGCATGATTCCTTCGTTCGGTTACTGCTTACAGAAGAAATACTTGCGCTCAAAGAACTCTTTCAGAGCGTCGAGAAAATAGCCGGATCGGATTCGATGGAACGCGGTATAATTGCGGGTCTTTTTGGAGCCCCAACCCCTTCTTCTCAGGAAAACGATAGACATGATTGACTATAATACAATACATACGGAAACAGCCGACATGCTTCTTGAACGGTTTATCCGTTATGCTCGAATTGATACGACGAGTGATGAAGAAGCTGCGGCTGAAAGAACTCCCTCAACAGATTGTCAATGGAATTTAATTCGTTTGCTAGAAAGTGAATTAAGGGAATTGGGGATAAGCGATGTAAATGTCGATAAGCACGGATTTCTCATCGCTCGGATTCCTGGAAACATAACGGATTCCAGTCAGGTTGAAACAATAGGGTTCATGGCTCATGTTGATACCAACGCAGATGCTCCGGGAGAAAATATCAATCCAATAATTCATGATTCCTATGATGGCGGGAACATCGAGCTTAAACATGGATTGTTGCTGAAACCGTCAGAATTCCCGTTGTTGAAGAAATATACGGGAAAAACTATTATTACCACTGATGGCACAACCCTTCTCGGCGGTGACGACAAGGCCGGAATTGCCGAGATAATGACAGCCATTTCCTGGCTTCTTTCCCATCCTGATGTATCTCATGGAGAGTTAGAGATTATTTTTACCCCCGATGAGGAAACAGGTGTGGGAATGAACCGCTTTCCTGCCGATAAATTGAATTCATTGTATTGTTTTACGGTGGATGGAGGTGAAGAAGGGGAATTAGAAACAGAATGCTATTTTGCAGGAAAGGCCGATATAACCTTCACAGGCAGAGTTATTCATCCCGGCAAGGCCCGCGGCAAACTGGTGAATGCCGTGACTATGGCCGGAGCCTTTATTTCGATGCTGCCTAGAAACGAGAGCCCTGAAGCCACTGATGGGCGGTTTGGGAATTTCTGGCCGCATAAAATTGAAGGCGGATTAGAAATTGCGGAGTTAATGGTTCTGTTCCGCAGCTTTGAGCGGGATGATTTTGATAGACGCAAAGCCGTGTTGAAAACCTTTGGTCAATCGGTACAGGCCGCCTTCCCCGGTGGAAAAGTTGAGGTGGTTTTGACAGATCAATACTCCAACATGCGAGAAGCCATTGATAAGCATCCTCAACTCCTAGTTAGGCTCAGAAAGGCTTATACATTGGCAGGGATCACACCGATTGAGAAACCGATTCGCGGCGGCACAGATGGTTCATGGCTCACCGCAAAAGGTGTTCCCACGCCGAATATATTCACGGGCGGGCAGAATTTTCATAGCCGTTATGAATGGGCGGCCCTGCCGGCAATGACTCGAGCCGTTGCGGTAATTCTTAATCTCGTAAATACTTGGTCTATATAATAATCTTGCAGAAAAACCCGGCGGTAGTTTAAGTACTATGGTGGTATAATACTGTTGTCCCCGAGGAAGCGAATGAAGAGATGGCTATACATAAACCCGATGACCATTGCTGTTACAGCATTAGCCATGTCCTGTGCGGGCAGCCCTGCCATTAACGACAGACAGCCTGATTGGATTGCTTCTGCCGTTGCCGATTCCCAAACTGATTATGTGTTACGTGGAACTGGTGTCGCCGACAATCTGCCTCTTGCCAAAGAAGAAGCCTTAAATGAACTTGTCGCCCATGCCCTTGAAAAAATGAATTTGGCCGAGCCCTCAAACTGGAAAATGGGGGGACGGATAGCCGTTGAAGCGTTTAAGGATGAACTTGAGTCTGCTCTGAGAAGACCGGAATACTACATTATTAAAGGGCTTGAAATAATAAATCGCGAAGCCTGGAAGGATGATGCAGGCATCAATTTTGCAATGGATATTTCATGGAACAAACAGGAATATATCGATAGAACTAAAGAAATAACAATGCTTACAGGGGTTTCGGCACAAACAGAATTTGGTCTTATGGAGAGAGCAAGGGAAGCGGAATATGATAAAAATGCGTATGAAGCAGCACTTATCTGGGGTGTCATTGCCGGTGATGCCGAAAGAAAAAGCAGTACGGCAGAGTTCAGTCACGCCCTTTCAGAGGTGTCGCGTCTCTTAGATGGCATTGACTATGAGGTTGTATCGGCCTCCGAAGAAGTCATAGCAGGAGTTCCCCCGACAGAACCCTTTGTGTTCCGGGCGACTTATGACGGCCAGCCGGTGAATAGTGCGGAATATGTTATTTCCTATCCGATAAATCTTCCTGATGGGACGCTTAGCCGCAGTTCGAATCGAGTACTGTCCGATGAGGACGGACGCATTGAATTCTTCCCCTCAATCATAACAACTGAGGGGTTGCAGAGAATAATGATAGCGCCGAGCGCCGCACCTTTTCTGGCCTTTTTAACCGATACCGATACCCGTGATGTCGTGAATTTCTCAAATGCGCTGGAAATTGCCCGAGTCGGCGTGGAATATGAATCTTTGGCACGCTTCAGAGACATTGCTACTGGAATCATCATTATAGAAACCGATCTTGCCGGAAATCCTCTGAATTCCATTGCGGCGGCGGGAGGAGTCTTTGATGACCTTCTTGCGGATGGATTCGCCGTAACCATGATGAAGATTGAACAACAGAAATTATTGACTCGAACTAGGGAATCCTTATTGCGTGATCTCAAAGCTGACAGCCAGTATTCCAATGAGTTTTCAAGGGTTATTCACGGAATTGTAGCATTGGAAAGCTTTGAACAAGAAGGTGATGCCTATACCGTCAGGGTTGGAGGCACCCTGATTTTGTCTGACATTCAACGAGAAGTAATCATTCATCAGTCCAAGATCACCAAGACGAGCAGGGCAGGAAACGGGCAGCAGGCCATGAATGCCGCCTTCCGCCAGTTAGGCCGATCTTTTGCAGCCGAACTCATCACACGAGCCAGATAGTGGATTCTCCCTACATTGTAGATGATCTCATTGCTGCACCGGCGACCCCCAGAGGCAGGAGCGCATTGGCTATCGTTCGGAGTTCCGGTCCTCAGTGTATAGAAGTGTTCTCGAATATATTTTCCCATCCAGAAATTCTGATAGACAGCAGCGGCAACAGAATTCATCATGGCTGGCTCGTTGATGAGAATAAGATTTACATTGACGAGGTTATGGTTTCGATATTTCGTGCTCCCTTTAGCTATACAGGACAGGATTCGGTAGAGGTAAGCTGCCACGGCGGACCGGTTGTTATTGACAGAGTGATGGTTCTTTTCCGCAGTATTGGCTTTCGGGATTCGTCTCCAGGGGAGTTCACCTTCAGGGCTTTTTTCTTCGGAAAAATGGATCTTATCAAGGCCGAAGCCGTAAATGAAATAATAAATGCCCGGACCGACAAAGCCAGGGCGCTGGCGATATCCCGGTTAGCAGGGTCGGTTGGGGCCTGTGTTGAAGAGGCCAAACATACAGTAAAACATCAACTAGCCGTTGCCTCTTTGGCCCTTGATTACCCTGAGGATGAAACTGAGAGTATTCCTTTCGATTATGCGGCGCTCAGGGAAGCCAGGCTATCGTTAGAACAGATGATTGGAACCTGGCAGACCAGCAGGCTGTATCAGGATGGGGTGCGAATTGCATTAGCAGGGCCGGCCAATGCCGGAAAATCCACGCTGTTCAATCTTTTCCTCAAAGAGGAAAGGTCGATTGTAACAGAGATACCCGGTACAACACGGGACTGGGTAGAAGCTTGGACAGCCCTTGACGACATTCCCTTGCGGTTAGTTGACACGGCCGGATTGCGTTGCGATTCTGATGATCCCATTGAATTAGAAGGTATTCGCCGGACAAGGGATATCATCAGCGCCTCTGATTTCACTATTGTCTTAGTAGATGGCTGTGTCGGCGCTGCGGCGGCGGAGAATTTCTATGATGAAGAGTGTGTGAACCTGCACAATGATCAGCACAAACTGATTCGTGTCTGGAACAAAGCCGATGAGGCTCCTAATGCTCCCGACGGGTGGATAGCCCTTAGCGCCCTAAGAGGTTCGGGTTTTTCCAAGCTTGCCGGTGTGCTGCGAACAAGAATACTTGATTCCGGTGGAGCAGTAGATGAAAATACTCCGATTATAGATTCCATCAGACAGAAGAAGCTTCTCGAACGCTCAGTAAAGGCTCTCAAGCAATTTGAAAGCAATGAGATGATACCAGTTGACTTGAAATCCGAGGATTTACAGGAAGCATTGAATGCCTTGGGAGAGATGACAGGAGAGGTGAACCGTGCAGATATTCTGGCCTTAATGTTCAGTGAGTTTTGTGTTGGGAAATAATACGGATTCCTTAGATGCGCTCAAAGCAGGGCTCAGAAGTTTGGGAATAATGAGTACTCAACAAAAAATGAATACGCTGAGGGCCTATATAGAAGAGATTAGATACTGGAATCACAGGTACAAAATGGTCGCTAATTGTGAAGACCTTGTGCCCTGTCATATTCTTGATAGCCTGGCGGGGCTTTCAACAATCAAGAAATTTTCACCAAAGACTATCGCCGATGTGGGGTCGGGGGCCGGTTTTCCCGGAATCCCTCTTGCAGTTTGGATGGAAGATGTCAACTTCCTGCTCATAGAACGCTCGGGAAAACAGGCGGGGTTTTTACGAAATGCCATTGTGTCTCTAGGTCTGACCAATGTCCTCGTTGCCGAAACACCGCTTGAGCAGACTGCTGTCGATGAACCAGTTGACCTCATCGTCTTTCGGGCGGTGGCCAAGCTTAGCAAGAAACTTATTGAACAGCTTATACCGCTATTGAATTCGGATGGAACAATAATCGCCTATAAAGGAAAACTTTCAACAACGAAAAAGGAAATAGAGGCGATATCTTCGCATTGGCATACAGAAATTCGTCCTGTTACTGTACCGGGATTGGAAAAAGAACGCTGTCTTGTGACAATAAGACCTATTGGCTAGACGGTGCTATTTTTTTTATACTTCTAGTATCGAGTGTTTTAAGAAGCTTCAGCAGTTTTTCTTTGTCCCATAATTCTATAAGCCGGGCCTCCACGAAATGGTTTGCTTCGATAGAGAACTGACCTGGCGCAAAGAAAAATCCTCGTTCCGCATGCAATTCTTTCAAACTGCCATAGAAGTCCCTTACGATTAATTCTCCGACAGGGCCTTCAATCCGCATAAACCTGAATAAGATAATATCCTCACGTTTTTTATCCCTTACTGCTGCAAGGATATCTATGTAGTCACTCCGCTGGATATTGGCATTCGATACCTGAACCGTTGCTTTTGGGAAGACTGATTGGGCTATTTTGCAAATCAGAGCAATGAATTCATTTGTAGATGACATGAGATAGAGCTGGAAATTCTTGTTAGAGTTCAGTTCTCTGTGTTGGGTAATGCGAAATTCGATGTCTTTGTAACCCGGGGCGATGGCATAGACTTCATTGTAATATAATAGGGCCTTGTCAACGGAGCCATTTTTGCTATAAGCCTCGGCCAAGCAGTACTTTAATTCAATTAAGAGGTCATTAGGAATGTTCTTGTGATTCAGACCGATATGCAAGTCTTCTATGGCTTCTTGCCAGTTCTGTTTTTTCCCAAAGGATTTCCCTGAATAGAGAGCGGAATACCCTCCCCATTTCGGATCATTTATAATTTGTCTGAAGATGATATGCGCTGAATCCAGCCGTGAAGCTTCATATTCACAGAGGGCATAGGTATAGAGTAATTCCGTGTCTGAGCGGTGCTCTTTCACCGCTTGTTTTAGATGTGTCGTCGCTTCATTGTAACGTTTTGTTTTATATAAACACATTCCTAGAAATTTATGGGCCTCAGCGAAATAGGGATTACTGGCAATAGCTTTCTTTAGAAAATTGATCGCCCGAACAAAGTTTTTCCTATAAAATTCAACTTTGCCTAAACTGAGATTAACCTCAAAGTTCTCAGGATTTCTGGTGCGGCATACCATCAAAGCATTATATGCCTCCGGCCAGAGTTCACTATGCATGGCGGATATGCCGTAGTGAAGATTCAAAGTGCCTTCATCCAGGATTGAGTCGCCGAGACGCCCCCCCTGCTCAATAAGGAGCTGATAGGTACGGGTCGCTTTTTTATAATCCCCCTCCTTGTAGTATAGTTCCGCCAGAGTGGTCAATGCACTGGTGTCTTTCGGATTGGAAGCTAAACGGCGGTTAACTTCTTTCAATATAGTTTCACGGTTTTTATCAGAAATCTCACTTGTGTCCCCAAATTCGGCATTATTCCGCTTCGCTGTCATGGCATAGAAGAAGATGCCTACCCCTACTATGATGATAATGGCAATTACAAGAATGAATACAATCGGCATAACTTTTCTATAATATGCCATTTAGAGGAAAACATTGTCAAGAAGCGGATACTGTTTTAGAATGATACATTATGAGCGATGAGCTAGGAAATGCAAAAATCAGTCTTCGTCTTGCCGATGGACGGCCTTATCCTCTTTTGCTGCATGAACAAACGAACCAACAGCATGTATTACTCGTCCCCGCACATGCCGGGCAAAAGGCCGTGTCTCTCAATTTCACATATCATCCGCTAAACGGATCAGGCCCTGTTTGGCTGGGGCTTCTGCAGCTTACGGATTTACCAGAATCGAAAGAAGTGGAACTCAAGCTTGAAGTATCTCTTGATTCAGCGGAGAAGTTTCATGCAACTGTGAGTATTGAGAATACGGGAAGAACCGAGAAATTAGAAGTGGTTATTCCCTCTGAGCGGCGGCTCAAAGCTCGCCGAAAGAAAAAACCATTCTGGTTTTTCGGCATTCTGTTTATCGGTTCTATCTTGTTATTAATTGCATGGGTTGCGTTTCAAGTCGCTGCTTTGAACAAAGCAGAACCCCTCCCGCCGCCATCTTCTGTAAATGAGACTCCTTCAAAACTTCGGTAGAGCAAAACAAATAGTGAGGGTTTCTTCAATTTGCATAAGTCTTCTCCTTTTCGTATGGCAGCCGATTCATGGGCGAGATGCTGCATCTGCAGAAGACTTGTTTCATTTGTTCTCCGGCGGAGCAAGGCCGCAGGCATACTCTTTGGCCCGCAGCGGCGGCGAAGGCGCATGGTATGCCTTGGCAGAAATGGCGAACGACAGCGGGTATCTGCGGATGGCACAGCGCCTTTGGAAGAAATCCTACCGGAAGGATCCGCATCCGTTTTCCGAAATTTCATTGTCGAAATTGCTTATTAGCAAACCAAAGGCCTTCCTGCGTCCACTCGCGGAACTCCGAATCATGGAAAAACGTTATGGACCAAGTAACTTGCTTAAGCAGGCAAGGATAGCAGTTCTGGCCGCTTTGGGGCGGCAGAGAGCCCTCTCTCAGGAGTTTTTTTCTGGAGAACCATGGGAAGCGCCGGTTTTAGCGGCAAAAATGAGCGAGGCGGATAGTGATATTGGGATTGCAGGGATGATAGAACGCTTTGTTCTTCATGTCGAAGATCCGGCGGTGTTAATAAGACTTCCCGCAGACCTTCTAGGAGAAGTCGCTCAGAAATCTCTCGTTCTTAGGTCGGCAAGAATGAAATACGCCGCTGGAGACGATTCAGCCGCATTGGAGGAATTCGGCAGATGGCTTGATATGCTTGTTGAAAACCATACGGTTTGTGAGTGGGAGGCGCCCTCGCCGGTCTTTGCCGAAATTGCCGCCGCTGTCTCACGGCTGGGCCAACAGGAAATCTGGGCAAAACGCCTACAAGAGGCTGGGGCGACTCTCTCCGGGGCTATGCGATATGCTTCTTCTTACCAGGCCGGCAGACTATTCAGGGCACAGAAGCTGTATCAGGAAGCAGCGGCGGCATTTACAACAGCGGCGCGGGCAATGCCGCAAGGATTAGATGCCGATAGAGCCATCTGGTATTCCCTGAAGACTGCGGGAGAGAATTTCGCCGTTTCGGTGACGGATGAGATCGATGCTTATGCCTGGGCTGCGGCGAATTGGGCAGATGCCGGCAGATTCGTAGATGTTACAGGTGAGTTTGTGAACCGGCGGGTGGCGAGGGGACAATGGCCGCTTCTGGAATCACATTATCGTAACTATGGGCAGTATTGGGCCGGTGTTTCTCGATCACAGGCGGCCTTGGCGCTTGGAATCGCTGTGCAAGATGGATGGATCAAGGAACCGGCTTCGGCGAAATATCTGGAAGCTGCATACGAATCGGCTCCATTATCCTGGTGGGGAATGCGGGCCGCGGGAATACTCGGAAAAACGATTCCGATCCAACCGGCAGTTGGGCAAGAAGAGTTCAGTTCCTCAGACCAGGAGGCCAATCTCTTCCTTAAATGGGGTATGATTGATAGGGTTGTGTCCGATGTCCTCGCATCACCGGGGTTATATGCCGATCAGACAATCCGGGAAGTCGCGCGGAAAATATCGAGTTCAAAACCAAGAGTATCTATCCGTATGATGAGAGTGCTCATGCGCCGAGAGGGATACTCCCCAGGCCGTGAAGACCTTCTTCTTCTCTATCCGCTTCATTACAATGACGATGTCGGCATTGCAGCGGCAGAATATGATATTCCGCAGGAATTGTTTCATGGATTAATACGCTCCGAAAGTGCCTGGGACCCGGAAGCCATTAGCCGTTCAGGGGCCATGGGTTTAGCCCAGTTCATGCCGGCGACCTGGGAAGAATGGGAACAGCGATTAGATTACCCTGATGATGCGAATCCTATGGATCCGGCGACAAATCTCATCTTCGGAGCGGCATACCTCTCCTGGCTGGATGAAAGGGAATGGACCCGCGGCTGGGTGGATGTGCTCATCTCTTACAATGCCGGCGGCGGCCGGCTTCGCGGCTGGCGGCAGCAACTGCGCAATTATGGCGGAGACTTGTTCGGGATGAGCATTCCTTTGGAAGAGCCGCGGACCTACATCGCAAAGGTTTTTTCCTCCGCCACCCTCTATGGATATCTCTACTCGGGGCTGTCTCCGAAGGAGCTTCATGAGTCCTGGAGCCTGAAATGAGTATCATCCAAGCTGTCTTATTAGGGATGCTCCAGGGTTTAACCGAATTTCTGCCGGTATCTTCCTCCGGCCATCTGGTATTGGCGAGGGCCATGATGGGAATCGATGAAATCCCCGTGTTATTTGATGTTGTCTTGCATATTGCCACGTTAATAGTCGTTGTTTGGACTTTTCGTGTCCGTATCGGCACACTGAGCGCAGCCGTTTGGCGGTTCTTGCGAAGAAGGTCTAAATCTCAAGATAAGGAAGAACTCATTTTCACTATCCGATTGCTGGAGGCAACCGTTGTAACAGCCGTAATTGGCTTTGCCGTTTCAATGGCTGAATGGCGGAGAAATCCATTCCTTGTCGCCATGATGCTGATTGTAACGGCTCTCATCCTGCTTTCAACACTTTTTTCCAAGGTAAGAGGGAAGGGCATGGGGAAACGGCATTCTCTGATAATCGGCGGGGCTCAGGGATTCGGCGTGATACCTGGAATAAGCCGTTCGGGAATCACCATTTCTACAGGATTACTGATGGGTATGGATCGCAAAACAGCCGGAACATTTTCCTTGCTGCTCTCCATTCCTGCGATAATGGGCGCGGCCCTGATCAGTCTTAAATCGGCAGGGGATATGTTAGAAGCTGTGCCGATTGCCTCCCTCGCCGCCGGATTTATAGCGGCGCTGTTCATCGGATATGGCTGTCTTCGTTTCTTACTTTGGCTTATCGCCGATGGGAAATTATGGATATTCGCATTATATCTCATCCCAATAGGAACTTGGGCCATGGTGAGATTTATGCCGAATTGAAGCGGTGTATAGAAATACCGCTTAATACCGTTTTTCAGCACACCGATAATCGGGAAAAGAGGTCTATTCTGATTCTTACCCGAGCGCATTACTTTTTTTTCTTTATCTCCATATACCTTAGCCTGGTTATTCTCATGGCAGCCTTAGGCGGTATTACGCTGTTCACCCTCCCGGGGGCCTTCCTCTTCGAACGGTTTCATTTGGCCGCGCTATACCTTCCTGCTTTGGTTTTCACGGGGGGAATGCTTCTGAAATCTGGTAGACTGTCCAGGAAAACGGGAATGGTTCTCTGGCTGTCGCCATGGATTTTCCTGACTCTGGCCATCGCCCTTCAATTGACCGCAGGCCGGTCCGGCATCCTTGTTATATCCGTGCTTATGGAGGTGCTTGGGAGATTTCCGGCAGCAGCCTTGTTTTACCTTCTGTTTATTCTTGAAGTCATAGGAATCGTTAAGCTGATTACCATTAATCGGGCTTCGGAGGGTGCGCTCTTCAATTTTGCGGCATTGAGATTGAAACTGCTCGATATTTTGGCCCTGCTGGGTCTTCTGGAATCTGAAGACAGGTTCAGCAGCGATGAAGTGGAGCCTCCCCCAACTGGTGATGGAGACAGGGAGCGGGTATCAGAGCCGATTGCTCCCCCTGTTGAACCGTTTCTAAATCGTGTATTCGAAGAAGAAATAATCCATGAGGAAGAGATAGTGCACGAAGAAGAGATCGAGCCATCGGTAATTCCCGAACCGAAGCAAGACGAATCTTTGGATGATACCCCCGCATACACGGCACAGGACTATGGTTCGGCAGAGGTTTTTCCCGCAGAGGTGAATCCTTGGAATTCCGAGGGTTACCTGGATATGCCCGAGCCTTTTATGCCGGAGGAAGCTGACGCAGAAGCCCCGGGACAATCAGAATCGGGCACAATGACTCAACAGGGTCGTCTCGTATATGAAGTACCGATGCAGGGGGTTTTAGACGATTATCCGGATTCGGATTTTGGACTCATTGATGATTTTACTCGGCGAGGGGCTGAAATACTCGAACAAACTCTCAATGAATTCAGAATAGAGGCAAGGGTGACCGGTATTTGCAAGGGTCCGGTGATAACGATGTATGAGCTGCTGCCTTCTCCCGGGGTGAAGATTAGCAGCATTGTCAATCTTCAGGACAATATAGCACTTCGCCTTGCCGCCAGCCGGGTTAGGATAGTCGCCCCCATACCGGGCAAGCACGCCATTGGTGTCGAGGTTCCCAATAAAAAAGTGTCCATTGTTTCCTTTAGTTCTCTCGTAAAGGCCGATGAGTTCAGGAATTCTAATGCGGTGATTCCTCTTATTCTCGGCAAAGATATCAGTGGGGGAAATCAGGTTGTTGACCTGACAAAGACGCCGCATCTGCTTATTGCCGGGGCGACCGGATCGGGGAAGTCTGTATGTGTCAATTCCTTGATCAGTTCAATCCTCTACTCCCGCAGTCATCACGAAGTTAAGATGATCATGGTTGACCCCAAAATCGTCGAACTCAAGCTTTATAATGACATTCCTCATCTTCTTACCCCTGTAATTACAGAGCCGAAAAGGGCTCTTCAGGCCCTTCAATGGTGTCTTCTTGAGATGGAAAGGCGGTACTCGCTATTGGATTCCCAGGGAGTGCGGGATATGTCTTCTTTTAACAGAAGAATCAAGGACAGGAAATTGGCGACAAGAGCCCTCCCCTACATCGTCGTTATCATCGATGAATTCGCCGATCTGATGGCAACGAGCGGGAAGGAGCTTGAAGTGATTGTCGCACGTCTTGCGGCTATGAGCCGGGCCGTGGGCATTCATCTGGTCCTGGCAACCCAACGGCCCTCGGTGGATGTGATCACCGGGCTGATCAAGGCGAATTTCCCGAGTCGTATTGCCTTCATGGTTGCCGGCAAAACGGATAGCCGCATCATTATTGATACCGGCGGAGCGGAGAAATTGCTGGGCAGGGGAGATATGCTATTTACATCGGCCTGGAATCCCATCCCGTTTCGTATGCAGGGCGCCTTTCTGGCGGAAGATGAGGTGGAGCGTCTGGCTGATTATGTCAAGACTCTGGGAGACCCTGAATATATCGATGAAGAGATCTTCACTGTTGATGATAGTGATGAGTTTCGGCTCGAAAGTGATGACGGTGAAGATCCTATGTATGACAAGGCACTTGAAATTGTCATGAGTTCAAAAAAAATATCGGCCTCCTATTTACAGCGATGTCTGAAAATTGGCTATAATCGAGCGGCACGGTTGGTAGAAGAAATGGAAAGCCGCGGTATTGTCGGGCCTGCTAATGGGCCGAAGCCAAGGGATATTCTTTCTATCCCTGAGCAGAACTCCTAATATTCCGACATGCATATCATTGTCTGTGTTTGGCATCCCTGTTCTTAGAGTGGCTGTCTGCCCTTGGCAGAGCATCTTTCGGCACCCTCTTCAATTCTTAGGCGCGCTGCTGCCCATTGGTCAATTCCGCTGCATCAAAGCACAAAATGCAGCATGACAGACTCCCGGGGGGCTGCCAGAGTAAGGCATTGGAGTAAAAAGCCCGACCCGAAGGGTCGCGCCCAAATATCGGTTTTTATTATTTGCGGTGCACTAGATAACGAAGATGGTATGCGGCTGATTCGGCAATCTGTGCGTACAGGCGCCAAGATGTGTCCAAGGGGTCGGCCTTGTCTTTGGCCGCTGATGAGGCGAGTTCATGGATAAGGGGCTGCAATAAGAATGACACGATATCCAGCCCATGGCCTGAAATGAGTGATTCATCGACCTCGGCCATGATGGCTAGAGGCTTGTCCGGGGTTTTACCGGATAGCATTCTCTCTTTGGCGGCGGCGGCGGCGTTCATCCCCTTGCGTGCAAGTTTCTTGAGCCGCTCCAAGCCCAGCGCTAACTCGGTCATGGCCTTGTTCAGATTTTCCTGGGCTGATGAGCTGTGCGGGGTTTCTCTTAAGGCCGACAGAACTTTGTTAATGGACTTGCGGCGCACCTTTAGATTTAGAAGTTCATCGATGCTTGTCTTGGTCATGCCTTTGATGTATCGGCCGCTGCCGCCTAGAATGCGGGCTATTCCATCGCCGAAGCTCATGGCATGTTCGGTAAACCAGGCATGGTAGATATCCATGCGCCGGTCGGTTAGAAGGAGATGGCCATCCATATCCTCGGTTGTGTGGGGCTTTGCATCATGGAGGGCATGGAAGAAGGCATTCTGAGCGGGGGAGTCTCGGCGGGAGAAAAGATGCGGCCGTTCACTCGCAAGGCTGCCTCGGTAGTGGGTCTTTCTTCCCGGATATCCCAGGTCTAGTCCCGCCGCAATGATGGGGGTGCAGCCGAAATGGCGTGCGATTTCCCAAGCCGCCGTCGATACTGATCCTCCGGCATCGAGTTCGCCTTTCAGCCCCACGGCATTTTCCAAAACCGACCCCAGCGGAAATCTGGTTCTTGTCATGATGCACCTTCCGCTCAATGTGCGGAAAACTGCCGGATGTGTTGCCGATTCGGCGAGGATGATGGAACTTGCAGCCCCCTCGACTCTACACCAATCTAGGTGCCGAGTATTCCAGTACTGGGGGTCTACGGCGGCGACTATATCGGGAATCACGGCCTTGCGAAGCGCTCCTTGAAGAGCGGTATCGACAGCGATTAACAGAAATCTCTCAGAAAGCTCTTTTAGGTGTGGCAGGACATCATCCAGAGATGGCCCTCCGGCAAGGATAAGAGCCGGTATGCCCTCGAAGGCGTCTCTCACGGCATCTATGGAAATGGACATGGGCAATACGGTTCTGTTTGCGGCTAAATTTCTAACCCAGAGATGCCCGAAGCGCTCCAGGGTGTGTGCATTGACTCGACGGCGTTGGGCTGTCGTGTTCACGGCCTGCTCGAGTTTGGTATACCATTCTGGGTTGGTCCGCATCGCCGGACGCCAAGGCATGAAGTATATTGGCGCTCCGGGAGGCCCCTCGGTGAGAAATGAGCAGACATGACGGGGATCGCCGCCGGCCAGAAGCCGTATTTCAGGCCGTTTCAGCAGGGCTTCAATATCCCTCGCTTCGGAGGCTTGAATCAGCGCCGACTTGTCGGCTTCGGCGATCACGAGGGGCCTGCCTGGGGCAGATTCGATGATGGCTTCGGCAACGTATCCGAGTCCAAAACCGGCTAGAACGACGATGCCGACTCCTGCGGGAATTCCTGCGGCGGCCTTCTGAGCTTCGCTGACTGGATTGAATCGTGAATGGAGGGCAAATCCGTTCAGAAAGGCGGTGATATTCCCGCTGCGTGTTTCTTCGACTCTCCAATTGAGGCGGCCGGTCATTATTTAAGCTCCAGGTATACGCTCATTCCGTCTTCAACGGGGGTGCCGGAGGGAGGAAACTGGAACACCACCCAGCCCTCTCCGTCAATGATCCATTTAATCTCTTTTCTGGAAAAATAAGGGAGGAGCATTCGTTTGGAGTAACCCGTCATATCGTGCAGAGTATCGCCTAGCGGGGCGGGGACGGGGTTTTTAATGCGGACTTTGCCGCTGTGTTCCACCACCGTATTGCCGGGCAGGGGTATGCCTCTCAATGGTGCGAGGGTTGTAGCGATTTCCCTGACGATGGGGGCTGCCGTCTGGGCGCCATAGATGCTGCCGCCACGTGGGTTTTCCAGTACGACATAGGCGATGAGTTCGGGATCGTCGGTCGGAAAAATGGCCAGGACAGAACTGAGGAACCGGGCTGTGCTGTATTTGCCAGTCTGCTGATCGGCAATTTGTGCCGTTCCTGACTTGGCGGAGATTCTTAAACCCTGAACGGCCGCATGTCGGGCCGTTCCTCTCGGATCGGTTACTGTCTGTTCCATCATTTCCAAGATGGTGACGGCAGTTTTTGGGGAAACTACCTCCCTTACGACGGTTCGTGGATACTCTTTGACTATAGTGCCATCCGCGGCGACTACTCTGCTCACAATGCGCGGCTGCAAAAGCACTCCGCCGTTAGCCAGTACGGTGGCAGCCTCCATAACCTGAACCGCCGAGACGCCTACTTCCTGACCGATGGCGATGGTAGGTTTGCTTCGGACCGACCATTGCTCCGGCGGTTTCAAGAGTCCATGTGATTCACCCGGAAGGGGAAGGCCGGTGGGTGAACCGAAACCGAAATTTTTCAGGCTCGTGTAGAAGGCTTTGGGGGAATTCCTCTCTGAGGCAATAGCCACGGCGACATTGCTTGAATAGACAATCGCTGTCCGCATATCCAGGATTCCATAGTCGGCTAGATCGGTGATCGGAGGAATTCTGTATTTCTGGAACAGCTCAGGCTGATAACCGCCGTTTGTGTCGAATAGGTCATCGGTCTGCAGCTCTCCTGATTCCAATAGGGCGGCCCAGGTGAAAACCTTGAACACCGAGCCCGGTTCGTAAGCTTCTACCAGCGGGCGATTAACACGCTGATCTTTTGTGGAATTCATAAAAGTGTTGGGATCGAAAGAAGGAAGGGACACCCAGGCGATGATTTCAGCCGTATCGGCTGTCATCACCAGCACCATCATTGATTCAGGGTTATGCTCTTCCCAAGCTTTTTGGGCAATTCTCTCCACGAGATATTGGATGGCTATATCTAGGGTGAGATGTACGGTGTGCCCGTATATCCGTTCCGAGGATGACCCCATTTCACTTGGTGTCAGTACTCGGTCGAAGGCATATTCGATGCCGTCCAACCCAACATTGTCTATTCCGACATAACCGATGAGGGGAGCAGCAAGGGTTTTCATCGGATAATGCCGGCTAAATTCTTCCTGCAGCCCAATGCCCGGCAGTTTGCCCTCGTCGATGAGGAGTCGGACAGCATCGGACTCCGTGGGACTTACCTGACGCTTGATGAAGGTAAATCGAGATGCTTGATCATTTGTCAGAAGCGCCTCTATTTCCGCGGGGTCTTCACTAAGCACAGAACCCAGTAATTCGGCTGCGCTATGCGGATTGCTCACATGGGGTTTCCAGGCTGTTACAGACCAAAGTCGGGTTTGGAGGGCGATCAAGTTTCCCCTGCGCCCCACAATGGGACCGCGTTCGGCAGGAGTAGGCGCCCTGGCCGGTTGTTGCGTGTCTCGGTGGGGATTGAGCATGATGAACCCATACCTGACGAGTATGAGGAAAACGGCTGCCAGGGAAATGAAAATGAGGATGCGCATTCGAATGACATCCGGTCTGTCAGCCACGCCGTCTCCAAAGTATCACCCGTCCGAGCAATTGATTTTTTGGTATATAACCGTACTGCCGGCT
The DNA here is from genome assembly GCA_965232165.1 of Spirochaetaceae bacterium. Lineage (GTDB taxonomy): Bacteria > Spirochaetota > Spirochaetia > DSM-2461 > DSM-2461 > UBA2779. The sequence goes on from CBDDOY010000001.1 coordinate 634,600, forward strand.
GTCGAGGGAATGAAACTGGTTGTCCCCCGCCATGAAATAGGCATCGGGAAGTTGATTATGGGAATTAATGAGGGAATTCCATTCCCTCTCATCCAGAAACCATTTCCCCCCCCAGGCCGTGCTTAGCCAGCCATGTTTTATCTGAGGGGTTTCATCGCCTCTTAGGATGCAGCGTTTGACCGCTAGCTGCCCATTGTGCGGACTGATGAATAGGGCTATATCGCCAGGTTTCATCTTTTCCCCTCCCCGAAGCACCAAGGCCAACTGCCCGTCAACAAGTGTCGGCGCCATGGAGTTTTCCCGTACATATACCAGCATGAAATGTTTGCAGGCTATGCCCGGCAAAACCGTAAGCAGCATCATGATGACGAAGGATTTTGAATGCAATGACATCGTAGTCAAAGGGTAATACGGGGGGCCTCTTTTGTCGATATGAAGGACTGGAGGGGTTAATGGATAAAATCTTTGGAACACGGCAAAGTTACAAACCGATTCCATGCGGCGCCATAGCACGAAAAAGAGAGGTTCGGAAGCCATATATGGCGAAAACTTCTCGGTTCTGTGATTCGCCGACGCCGCTGCAGTTACCGCCGGCATTAGCGGTACTGGTCTTTTTAATCCTTCTGGCATCAGGTTTTCTCGATAGGTTTTTCCTTCAAGCTGATTCCATGGATTCGGTGGTGTTTTCAGGCAGCGGCTCCGTGTCTATACCTGTACACAAGGCCTCTTTAGAATCTCAATACAGAGAATTAGGCGTTCAGCAGGCCGTTTTCATCGAACATCATATCAGCCAGGGAGAGACTCTTTCATTCATTTCTTATAAATATGGCTTATCCCCGATAACCTTGATAAGCGTGAACAGATTGCAGCATCCTGACGATCTGAAAAACGGCAGTGTGCTCATAATCCCTTACAGGGATGGCGTCAGGGAGAGGCGAAGGAATAGCGAAAGCTTGTATGATGCAGCCTCCAGGCTGGGGGTTGAAACTAATTCGGTCCAGGTGCTCCCCGATGGGGACTTTTTCGTCTCAGGGCTGACCTATACGGGTGAACTCCCGGCTTCCTTCGCCAACAACATGTTCCATTATCCGCTTGTAGGGCGGGTTATTGCTCCTTACGGTGCTGGAGTCGATAATTTGACCGGCATCGACTACAGTTCTGACGGCATAGATATTGCCGCTATATCGGGCACTCCTGTCACGGCCGCCCGACAGGGAAAGGTTATACTCACAGGGCAGCATCAATCCTATGGGCTCTATGTAATCATAGACCACCAGGGCGGCTGGCGGAGCTTCTACGGTCATCTCGGCCGTGTTGATGTCGCTCCCGGCGATTCGCTTGAGGCCGGAATGGCTCTTGGGGCAGCCGGAAAGTCTGGCACTGCCCGGACCCCCCGGCTGCATTTCGTTCTTATCCGAAACGATCAAACGGTTGATCCGCTTAATCATCTGTATTGAAGAGTCTAAGAAAATTGAGAGATGCCCTCGGCGGCTCCTAATTTATACAGCCTGCTTCTCCATCTGCTGATGCATTCTTACTACCTGCAATGAAAAGGCTTCAAGCCTCGCCTCTACTATCTGAGGGAATGGATTGCCGTCAGTTTCTATGGTGAGAAACGGCAGGGTGTGAAATTCTTTTAACTGCGCTGCGTTGTCCAGATGGTCTATGCGGTGATTGTCATGAACATCGGTTTCCACATTCAGAATGGCTTCACAAACCCGGGTGGGGAGGCAGGCAAAGGGTCCTAACGAAATAACTCCGTGGACATGTTTGGCCACTTCCTTGAAGAAGGTTCCAATGACGAGAATTTCTTCACCGGTCATTCTGGGATCAATGAATTCTTTCCCTTTCTCGAATATCTTTTCTATGTCAATCTTTTCATATTCATACAGACCCGACTTCGCAAGGGTTGATTTAATTTTTGTCTCGATGTGTTTCTCGACGGTGTTTTTGATAAATACATGCAATCTCTCCTTGAAGGTGAATTTCGTGTCCAGGATGTTCTTTGATATGTAGTCGATGTAATGGAGCCACTCCAGCAAGGGCGATCTTTTGACAACGATGCCCTTTTCGGCCAGTCTGCTGATGATTTGATTGGAAGTGAATTCATCCTTACGCACGTATATTTCCCCTGAAAGAAGGACTTTTTTGGATTCCTCCAAGGTCTGCCTAAGTTCAATGGCGGCAAGATTTTGGGACACCTCTTCAATCACTTCATACAGATTCTTGGAGCCTGATTCAAGAGATGCAACAATCTTCCTCCATTGTTCCTCGAATATTTCCCGGGCTTTTGCCTTGTCCTTGGGCAGCACCAACAGGGCATTTCCAATATCATCCATGATATCGGCTAGAATGACGGCTTTCAGCAACTTGATCTGATCAAAACCATTGAGACCGATGTAGTTCTGCTCGGCGCTCAGGGTCATTAACGCGACATTCTTAATTCTAAGCTTTCTGATAAGACCCTTGATGTAGACATAGTATTGGGCGAATCGGCAATTCCCCGACGTGGAAGGCATGAAGTAAAGGGTAAGCTCATCGGGGTCTCTTGATTTGACATGATTAATCAGTGCGGCCGTGGTCATCATCAACGGCAGGCATTCCTTACAGGATGAATGGGCTCTTCCCACCATCAAGGTTTCGAAGGTGGGATTGGCAGCCGCTTCGGCTCTGAATCCGGCTCCCCTGAATGCGGCGGCGCTAAATTCGCATAGGGCGCGTCCCATCGAGGGAATAAGCAGCTTGATGTTTTTGTTTTTCAGCGGGACCTGTTCATTCTCACTTGTCACATAGTAGATGCTTCCCTTCTCCTTCGTGAGTGCGGCCGGTAAAAACGAGTCCGGAGCACTGTCTTCCAGGCCGGATATCCTGTAACGGATAACGATGTCGAGAAATGCCTCGATTCGGGTATTGATGCCGGCATCCGCACTATGAGAGTCAAGCTCCAAGGTGAGCGATGGCTTGGTTTTCATGATATCCCGGAAATAACCCACTATGAATGAATCGGGACCACAACTGAAGTTCGTGATGAACGCACCGAACAGTTGTTTATGCTTCTTGACGAATCGCGAAGCCTTGATCAATTCATGTCCAATGGCCCAGTTCATGTTTTCCATAGAGTCCTCTTCATTGTAGGGGAGGCAGTCGAATGGAATGACATAAACGGCTCTTGATGCGAATTTGCGCGGTATCCCTAAGTTTCCATCTTCCGAGAAGGCGTTATATGGCCGTCCGAAAATAACGATGGCGATGTTTTTCGGATCATCCTCCAATATGCGCAGCAATTCATTGCCGATCTTCTTCTTGTTCTCATAGAATTCATTTTGTCTCTTGACCCCCGCTTGAAACGCCTTTTCGGCGCTTGCCGCGTCGCATCCCAGCCGTTTGCCTACTTTGATGAACTCATCTTTCATGGCCGACCAGCCTTTGTAGAAGTCGAGAACGGGATTTATCACCTTATGAATGGATTCCTTGAATGCGCTTTTTAAGTAATATGGCTCACTCTGGGCCAGCACACAGGTCGAGTTATTGCCATCTCGGTCTGATTGAGTATTGGGCCTGTACAGCCTGGTGATGTGGGGCAGAAATATGTAATCAGGATTTTTCTTAAGCAAGTTATGATACATACCATGGGCAATTTCAACAGGATAACAAAAAGATGAAGCGGTTCTTTTCACTCCGTCTGCATCGACTTCATCAGGGAGGATAACTTCAAAGCCGAGTCCTGTGAAGAAATGGTAGTACAGGGGGAAGGTTACGTGTGTGAATAACGCATTCGACATTCCCACACTCTTGCCCGATTTGACAGCGCTGTGTTTTTCGAAGAACAGTGTTTGCCTTTGTTGAACGAGATCCAAGGGTTTGGGATCGATATTGAGCTGATGAAGCTGATTGTAGTACTTGTTGCAAATACCGCCGAATGGATAATTCTTCCCGCCGATTTTGATCATGTTGATGCTGCATCCCCTGTCACAATTCTCAGTCGTGCCGGGGCAGATGAAGCTCTTGCCATACTCTACATCTTTTTCACTAAGCTCCCTGAGGCTGAATGATGATTTATCGAGAATGCCGCTATTTATCCTGTTTTTTATTTCCAGGGCGACACCAAAGGCTCCTGTCAAGCCAGGGTCCGGCGGAACGATGATTTCCTTTTGGAGAAGCGCCGCCATGGCCAGCGGTACGGCCTTGTTATAGCATACGCCGCCCTGCATGAATACTTTCCCCCCAACCTTTCTGTTCCCTTTGACGCGGTTGTTGTAATTCATGCAGATGGAATACACCAGACCGGCGACAATGTCTTCTTTGCCTATATTTTCATGTGATGCGTTTTTGATATCTGAACTGATGAAGGCGGCGCATTGATCGTTGAAATTTGGAGGAGCTTCTGCTTCCATGGCGATGTCCTGAATATCCATGTAGTTGATGTTCAGTGATTCCATCGCCGCTTCTTCCAGGAAGGAACCCGTTCCGGCGGAACAGGCTTCGTTCATGGCGTAATCACAGGGAACTCCATTGATGAGGAAGGTGTATTTAGCATCCTGGCCGCCGATCTCGAATATGGTATCCACATCGTTATCGAAGTGGGCGGCTCCCGTGGCATGAGCGATGATCTCGTTCACGATGCCGTTGGTCATCGCGTGAATGCCGGCAATCTGACGGCCAGACCCTGTGATGCCGAGACCAATGATGCTGAAATTCTTTTCAATCTCATCAGGAGCCGCTTCTGCCAACTGATCGTATATGGCCTTGTAGCAATTGCGCGATGCAGAGATGGGATTTCCGTTCGTTCTTAAATACACCGAGGCGATAATCTTCTCGTCTTTTACACGGATTAACACGGATTTTGTTGTTGTTGATCCCACATCAAGTCCCAAAATGCATTCATCGCCTGCCGTTGGTTTCTCACGAATGGAATCCTTGAAAACGACGAATTTCTTGGCATCACTTAGGGGGGGATGGTAAGTGAATGAAGTATGTTCGGGGATGAAAGTTATCTCCTTATTCACTTCATTTTTATTGTCGAGCGCATATACCGCGGCGCCGAATGCCTCGAAGACTTCTGCATTCTCCGGAATAATCAAATTCCCGATCCGCTTCTTAAGGCAGTTAACGACATAGTCGTTCCGTGTTACTCCGCCGACGATGATGATGTTGTCTTTTTCGATGGATTTAAGAAGTTCCAGGACTTTGTCGGCAATCATGTTTCCTAAGCCGGCGCTCACTCTTCCTTTGGGAATACCCTTATTCAGTGCATGGGTGCAGTCACTCTTGCAGAACACGGAACAGCGTCCGGAAACAGAATACGGATCCGAATCATGAGCAAGCCGGATTGCCTCGGCGGGACTCTCCCCCATTCTTCTAATCTGCTGAAGAAAGAATTCACCTGTTCCGGACGCGCATTTATTCCCTGTATGCACATTTATTATGTTGTACCGCTCGTTCAATGCGTACAGGATGAAATTTTCCGAACCAAGGCTGACAAGGGCCCTGCATCCCTTTTCCTGAATATGCCTTAACGCATATTCTGCAGCTATTGGTTCGGTAATTTTCTCATAATCAAGAAGATCTTTGAATTTTCGGCCGGTTATAACCGCATAGGTATAATTCTTGATATCAATTTCTTCGAAAAGGCTCATCAATGCCTGTTTCGGATGACAGTCATGGCTGATGATGCGCCTCTCCAGGATATTGTATTGATCATCTATAGATACGAGTTTTATCGTAGAAGCCCCGATGCAGATACCCAAGGACTTTGTCATATTGATGGTCTCCTCTCTATTCGGTTGAATATGACCGAAATACTATTATATTGATGCGCCATTGGTGAATCAACCTGCGGACATGTTCCCGTCATCCTTGAGGGAAGTCTAAAAATGCAGAACATCCGAATTGCGAAGCTGTACGAGAGCCATGAAGGCGTCATAGCGAGCGGCCTGGAGAATCCCGGCTTTTCTGCGCAGTTCATCTTCCACGGTGTTGAGATAAATTACGAATTCAGGATAACAAGAATATATGCCGGAGTAGTACTGACTTGCCTGATGTCCAGGAACTAATTCGGGAAATAGGACAATCTTGACAGCTTTGTCAAATGCCCGCCTGGCGTTGAACAGCCGCCTGTCATATTTTGCAAAGTGAGGCTCCGATGAGAATTGAGGTATTCCTTGATCTATGTCAGCCACCGTGAGACGGGTGAAACGAGAAGCAGCCGTAATGGCCGGATTTCTATAGATTTTTTTACATAAGTCAAGTTTGTCACGGCTTCTTATAATCGTCCGCAGGGCCTCGCGGTAGCGGAACCGCCGCACCCCTTCATTCCTGCAGGAGGGGTTTTCCAGTCCATATTGATAGTATAGGCCCAAGCCATCGAGGAATTCGTTGAAGATCGTGTAAAAGGCTTGAGATGCCTCGGCACTCAAAGGCTGAACTTGGACGTTAGGCGTGTCCTCAAAATTCTCGTTTTCATAGGTTTGAGTCGGTTCGGCGGCCGCTTTTTGTTCAGGCACGGCAAGTTCGGTGATTTTTTGTGCCAGCAACTCATAAGCGATGTTAATCTCCGCCATACGCTCATGGGCCCATTCGGGATAGTCCCGTACTTTGTCCGGGTGATATTTCTTCACCAAAGCCCGAAACAAAGTGTTGAGTTCCTCCATGCTGACCCGTGTGTCAAGTTGGAATATGGCTCGTGCCTGGCGCAAGTTCATGATGCATATTAGGGCGAAGAAGTGGGAATTGACAACAGTTGAATCATCAATTATACTAAATGAACAGGAGGAACTATGGCTAAGATAATGGAACTCCACGAGGCTCATCAAGCTGGTGAATTACCTAGAGACAAGGGGTATGTCATCACCGAAAATCTCAGTGAATCAACCCGTTATTCCCGATATGAGGTGATCTCATATAGAAATGTCAAAGACATATACGCGGTGGAGGAAGGGATTCAGTTTCAAGCCGATGGCAAGAAGCTCTATCTTCTCTTTGAACCTTTGAACTACAATGCGAAACATCTAGAACCAGTCTATCGTGATGACTCGCATCGTATACCGATCAGACAGAATGAGCTTGAGGTGTACTCCACCAGGAGACAGGAAAAGATTATGGTGGCAAAGGAGCCCATCATAACATATACCTCGTTTACAATCGCAAACCAGACAGGGTTGCATTCTTCTTATATTGTTTATCATGATGAGTCTTCAATCAGAACAATACTGGGGTTTTTTGAACAGAGCTTCTGGAAGACTCTCAGCATAGGCCGGATAGATGCAAGAAATGCCTGTGAACTGATCAGCGGCCCGTTAGAGGCGCTCATGATTCCCGAGGGTCTATGATTTCATTGTCCCATGGATAGCATTCTCAGGGTGCCTTGAAGCTCTTTAATTTTACTCTGCTGCATTTGGACAAGCTCGATTAATTGATTTACATCGAAGTTGTGTGCATCCTTTGAGGATTTCTCGCCTTCTTGCAATGTAATCAAATCGTTTTCGGTTTCAATTTGCGCAAGTTCATAAGAATCTGCATAGTAGTCGAGTTCTAATGGCAATTCGGGGTATTGCTTGCTTTGAAGGATTTTCTGGGCAATCCTATGGATTTCACTTGTGACCATCTGCTCCGGGGACTCGGCTACAAAGGGTGTGAGTGAATCAATAGACTGGCCTACAATCTCGGAGTTCAGAAGAGTGCCAAGGCATTCGATGTTGACCGAGAGAGTCTTCTTGCATAAATCCCGCAATCCCTCTGCCATAACAATATCAGATGGCCCGCTTACCTTGTTGAGTATCAGCCTCGGCTTAAGCACCTTGATAAAATTGTTCGCTTTTTCGGCAATTAATTCATCTTTGGACGAGATTTCTTGAATGATCTCCGCTATCGTCTTGCGATCCTCGATCTTGCGCTCCTTAAACGTTCTTCTCAGATAGGAGGAGATGCTCTTGTTTTCAGCAAACACCCTCTGTAGGAAACGAAAAAGGAGATTTCTCAAGAAAGAGTATGCGTTGATTACGGATGTGGTTTGGGGAGTCATTATAATGAGTCCCGAATTTGATATCAGGAAGAAGTCGAGCACCGTAAAATTCGTACCGCCCCCAAGATCCAGTATGATGTAATCGGCTTCAATTTCCAACAGCCCTGCAGTAATCTTTGCCTTGACTGATTTGGTGAGTTCCCCAATTCCGCAAACCAAGGCATCACCAGGAATATAACTGAGGTTCTCCCACTTCGTGGGGCGAATCAATTCGGTTACTCTGGATGAAAGACCCGCGACGAGATTTCCTATACCTAGCCGGACATTTTTTTCTCCAAGCAAGGTGTGGATGTTTGAGCCGCCGATATCCAGATCGACCAATACGGTCTTTTTTCCATTCATCGCGAGACCAAGGGCAAGGTTGACAGCGATGACACTCTTCCCGACTCCGCCTTTGCCCCCCGCAATGGGTATTATCTTTTTCTCGACATTTTCATTTAGAATCATATCGTTTGATTATATAGTGTGAGATTCAGTGTGTTCACCCCTTTTCTTGTCCAATAAATGGCAGGAGATGGTGACGGTGTGAACATCTTGGGCTTCGGCTTGAACTTGATTTCCTGAAAAGAGAATCTCTTCGCCCTGTTCACCATCGTTTTCGCTTCCCCAATTCCTTCGGCTTTTTCTCTTAATTCCTAGCTTCTGCTTGTCCTGTACCGTTAAATCGGATAGCTTTCTATTTAAGGAGCAGATTCTTGATAAACCCCGCAGCCCTTATCGGCGCCATGATCGGATTCTTCATAGGAAGCTTCGTATTCCGATCCTATATTCTCGGCATCGTCTTTTCCATGCTGGGAAGTTCCATAGGATCCAGCATTGGTGTGCGCACCCACCGAAACCGGCACGGACAATCCGGGGGGCAAGGCTGGTTTACCGGCTGGTCAATCGGAGCAAATGACGCGCCGATATTCATGGAAAATCTCTTCTCTATGCTGGGAAAGCTGGCCGCTGCCGATGGCCACGTCAGTCCGGAAGAGGAGCGCCAGTTTCGCAATGTGGTAATCAATGAACTCCGCATCACCTCGCCTATCAGTGTGTCGGCGGCCATGGAAGTTTTCCATCGGGCATCTAACGCCTCCACCTCTATCTCCGAATACGCCAGACGTACCGCAAGCACATTCGGAAACCGCCCCCAGCTTCTGGAAATGATGCTGCTGATCATGATACGAGTCTGTGCATCGGTCGATGGCATACATCCTGAAGAGGATAGACTCCTGCGGGAATCAGCCTCCATTTTTGGCTATTCTGACTCGGCCTATGACTCAATTCGTTCCCGATATACATTTGGCGGACATTCTTCCGCCGGTTCGAGCTATTCATCCCATAGAAGCGGTGGAAATCTTGATGATGCCTATAAAGCTCTTGACGTTGCACCCAATGCTTCTGAGGCAGAGGTGCGAAAGGCCTACAGGAAAAAGGCGGCAGAATTCCATCCCGATAAGATCGCCGCAAAGGGTCTTCCAAAGGAATTTACCGAGTTTGCGAACCGGGAATTCCAGGAAATACAGAAGGCTTGGGAACGAATTCGCGAAGTCCGTGGGTTTTAGGGGCCCTTAATACGACGAAATCATCGTTAACCCGTCATTTCACGAACAAACCACGCATGCAGCCTTGAATCGCCGCTCAGTTCGGGGTGAAAGCTTCCGGCCAGTATCGTTTTCTGCCGCACCAGCACAGGCAATCCCTCGAAAGAAGCGAGCACCTCCACGGCGCTCCCCAGGGAGCCGGCCTCAATTTGCGGCGCACGGATGAAGATTCCATTGAAGGGTTCGCGGACAAACACCTCCGAGCCGGGTATCTCGATCAACAGTTTGGCCTCAAAGCTGTCAATCTGCCGGCCATAGGCATTTCTGGTTACAGTCATATTGAGCCCGCCGATGCGGGGCAGGTCATTCCATTCAGACAATCGGTCGGCAAGCAATATCATACCGGCACATGTGCCGTATATCGGCAATCCTTGAGCGCATAACTCACGTATCGGATCAATAAGACCCCAACTGACTAAGAGTTTGCTCATCGTGGTGCTCTCTCCGCCAGGCAATATCAATGCGTCTATACGGGCTAAATGCTCCGGTTCCCTCACTTCTATGGCTTGAGCGCCGATATCTGTCAGCATTTCAACATGACTGGTAAAGGCCCCTTGGAGGGCCAGGACACCGATGGTCTTCTTCATTTAATGGAACCTCTCAAGGGTATCTCTAGGGTGCCTCTAGAATAAGTTCGGGACCCAGGCTTGGGGGCGGTCAGTAATCGTCTTTGGCCCAATTTCCGCATTGTTCAGTATCTTGAAATGCTCACGCAGCTTAAGCTGCGCTTGAGCCGCCTTGTATCGGCCTGTCGGCAACAGGCAGGCAGGCTAAAAATCTCTTCGTCAGTTTCCTAAAAGCTGTTTTTTGAGGCGCCCTCAATGCTGACACCGCCCTTGATCGTTACAATGATTGTGTTTATTAGATTGTTGTCAACAGGTTTTCGGGCCATCCATGCCGGGGGCTACCAGCCGCGAACGGCTATTCTGTCTTTGTCTGCTAACTCATCGCATCCTATGCCCACCATGGGTTCTCCGAGGTTCTCGGAGATGAGTGCAAGCTTGTCGAAGTCGTTGCAGTAGGTAACAGCCTCGACGATGGCCTTGGCCCGCTTGGCGGGATTGGCGGATTTGAATATGCCCGAACCGACGAAAACCGATTCGGCGCCGAGATGCATCATCAATGCGGCATCGGCGGGAATGGCGATTCCGCCGGCTGAGAAGTTGGGGACAGGAAGCTTTCCTGTATGGGCGACTTCTTCTACGAGGTCGAAGGGGGCGCCTATGTCCCTCGCCGTGCTCATGAGCTGATCGTGGGGCATGACGGTGAGGGTGCGTATGCCGTCCATGAGGGTGCGCATATGCCGAACCGCTTCAATGATATCGCCGGTCCCGGCCTCTCCCTTGGTGCGTATCATAGCGGCGCCTTCTCCAATGCGTCTGAGAGCTTCTCCAAGGTCGCGGCAGCCGCAGACAAATGGAACCTTGAAGTCATTCTTATCGACGTGATATTTGTCGTCGGCGGGAGAGAGCACCTCGCTCTCGTCGATGAAATCCACACCGAGCGATTCAAGAATACGGGCTTCCATGAAGTGGCCGATGCGGCATTTCGCCATCACGGGAATGGACACCTCCTTCTGTATGCCCTTTATCATTTGGGGATCGGACATCCGGGACACTCCGCCATCGGCGCGAATATCGGCGGGAACCCGTTCGAGGGCCATGACGGCAGCGGCCCCGGCATCTTCAGCTATCTTCGCGTGATCCGGCGTCACCACATCCATGATAACACCGCCCTTCAGCATTTTGGCTAATCCGATCTTGGTTTTCCAAGTGGAACTCTGCCGCCTTGACCAATCTATTTTCTCTCTCATATCCATCTCATTATAGTTTTTATGCTTACTTAATGAAACATCAGAATCGATTTATGTCAAGATTCCGGCTATAGAGTATTTCAGGGTTCTCGGCTTCCGAGAAAAATTAAGACATGGGCAAGGATTCTTAGAACTTCGCCGGAGTTCATCAGTCATGATCCATCATGGAAACACCATCGGCGACTTTTCACCCACCCGCCCGCCCGTGCATCTCACTCAGAGACGAGAAACCCAGAAATTTCTGCCCTCGAGAAGCACGGAAGACACAGGCGGGCAAATGCTCCTGAGGGCTAATGGAGAAGGGGAGAAGGCTCCCAAAAACTCAAGACAATGCATTTGCACCTTATCCGGCGTGACCGCAAGAATATCATCTTCGATAAACAGACGCTTAGCACCGTCCCTGCCCATAAAAAGCTGTCCAACTTGCAATTTGCGTTCTTCGAGATTTCGACGATGGTTTTGCCGAGCGCTTCAAACGCTACAGATATGCCGCCCATGTCCCCGCTCTCTTCTCAGGGCGCCTCTAAGAAATCGCTGCGATTCTCCAGCTAACTTGATTGTTCGCTGCTTCCCTCTCTTTTCATTCTATTGTTCCGCAGTTCTCAGAAATCAGTATTTGGGCGCAACCCTTCGGGTCGGGCTTTCCGCTCCAATGCCTTAATCTGGCAGCCTCCCCCCCCTCCCCCCGGCTCATTGCCAATCGCCGGGGCTGCCAGCGGCATTTCCGCTGCAATCCCTTGCGCTATTGTCATGCAGAATTATGCTGTGTACAGCCCGCTCATCCCACTGGAAGGATTAACCTTGCTCCCGAAAACTGGATACCGATACAGAAGGCCGCCGCACGACACCCGGAATGTGAAACCCACGAATGGGGACGAGGTTCTTGAAGGGGTGAATGTCGAGGACATTGGGAAACCATCCATCAATGAACCGGCGGTCGATGATGTTGACGGCCGGAAAATGCTCTATGGGCAAGACTTCTCCCGACTGAAGAAGGATGGCTTCGGCCTGACTCATCTTCTCCAGCCGTTCAAGGCGGGGAAGCTGGGCCGCCTCCTGAAGGAGGGTATCGAAGTCGGCATTGGAATATCCCGCCTCGTTGAAACTGCTGCTTGATGTCCACATGCCGAGAAAGGTATGGGGATCGGCATAGTCGCCTGTCCAGGTTAAGGTTGCAATGTCATATCCGCCCTGCTTCACTGATGAATAGTAGCCAGGGAAGGGAACGATTTCGATATTCACTTGCAAGCCGATTTCCTCAAACCAGGTTTTCGCCATGATATCGGCTGCATCATCTTCAATCGGAATCTTAAACCGGAGTGTCGGCAGCCCACGGCCTTCCGGATATCCGGCGTCGGTCAATAATATCATGGCCTCGTCCCGGCGATCCTTCGCCGGAGGGAATGAAGCGTCCGCCGAGGGATAGTCAGGGATAGGCGGAACAAGGCTGGTGCCGGGAATGAGCTTGTCCTTCCTGATTTCATCCCAAGGAAGAAGCAAGGCCAAAGCCCGCCGCACCCTGCCATCGGCCCAGACATCCCGAGCATTGGAGAAGTAGAAATATGTTGTCGAGAATAATGGAGACGTAATCAATGCTTCCGTATTACCGAGTGCAGATATCTGTATTCCCGATACCACCCAGTCAATATCAAAACGGTTGAATCTCGCCATGTTCTCATCCGCATCATCTGTGAACCACAGGAGCAGCTCATTCACTGCTATGTTTTCGGCATCCCAGTAATAGGGATTTTTCTTGAGAAGTGTTTTCTCCTGATTCCTGTGCTGTATAATGTAAGGCCCGTTCACCGGCACCGATGTAACCTCCGACCAGTTCTTTATGCCTATATAGTTTCTATGCACCGGAACGAAGCTGTAATGACAGAGTATGGCCAGAAAATGCGGAGATGGCTGTTTCAGGTGAACAATCAGGGTTCTGTTGTCAGGAGTTTCTATGCCGATTTCATCCCGACGTCCCTCTCCCATGCGGTATTCATGTGCACCGACGATGTCATCTATAAGCGAAGCGTATTCGGCTCCGGTATCGGGTGATAGCAGGTGTATCCAGGATTCCTTGAAATCCAACGAAGTTATGGTTTCTCCATGACTCCATCTCAGCCCGTCCCGCAGGGTGAATGTAATGCTTAGACCATCATTCGACCACTCCCATCCCTCCGCAGCACCGGGGAGGGGGTCCAGGGTGGCCGGATGAAATATGGCCAACCCCTCATAGAGGGCTGTAAAAACCTGAGCCTCTGTAGTTGTATAGGCATGATGAGGATTCCAACTGATCTCAGCCGAACCGAATTGCACGGCAAGTCGGGTGCCGTCGGCCCACATCGCACCGGAAATGCCGAGGATAACAAGAATAATTGAGATTAAACGCCTCATCTACGTAAATATAAAGCAAAACGGTGCATTCTGCATATATGGTGATCGGCGATTGTTTGCTAATATGGATCAATGATTGTAGTTCTAAAGAGAGATATTTCCGATTCGGAGAAGCAGTATATCAGCCAGTTCTTATCCGGTCATGGGTTCAAAGTGCGGGAAATTTCAGAGGAGAACCGGACCATAATTGGGGCCGTAGGGCCAATGAGTATCGATTCCCGGGAAATTAAGATTCTTCCCGGCGTGGCCGAGGTGGTGCCCATCAGCAAGCCTTACAAAATGGCCTCTCGAGAGCTTCATCGCGCGGATTCGATAATAGGCATTGGACCCGTTAAGATTGGCGGTTCGCGCATCGTGATTATCGCCGGACCATGCGCCGTGGAATCAATGGAACAGATTTCCAAGGCGGCATGGGCGGTCAAAGAGGCCGGAGGCGTGATGCTTAGAGGAGGGGCCTTCAAACCGAGAACCTCCCCCTATGCCTTCCAAGGTTTGGGAGAGAAGGGGCTGGAGTATCTTAAGGCCGCCGGACAGGAGACGGGCTTGCCGACTGTCTCCGAAGTGGTCTCCCCCAATGCCGTGAAGGTGATGGCAGAATTCATCGACGTTTTTCAGATTGGCGCCCGTAATATGCAGAATTTTGAATTACTCAAGGCGGTCGGGGCGACCGGCATGCCGGTAATTCTTAAGCGTGGACTGGCTGCAACCATCGAAGAATGGCTGATGGCGGCGGAATATCTTCTGGCATCCGGTACGGACGATGTAATACTCTGTGAGCGAGGCATACGCACATTTGGCCGGGAAACCCGGAACACTTTGGATATTTCAGCCATACCGGTAGTGAGAGAACTCACACATCTGCCAGTCATCGTCGATCCCTCCCATGCAACGGGGATTCGTGACAAAGTGCCGTCCATGGCTCTTGCCAGCGTCGCGGCGGGGGCTCATGGCCTAATCATTGAAGTCCATCCCAATCCGGACATGGCCGTCAGCGACGGGGCGCAATCCCTCTGGCCGACGCAATTTAGCAAACTCCTCAGAGACATCGAAGCCCTTTGCCCAACGGTGGGAAAGGAGATGGCTCGGCTGCCCGAGCGCCATCAGCAGGATGTGCAGCGCTCCCGCCTCGGCAAGCGGAAAGGCGGCGGGGAATCGGCGGTCGTGTTTCAGGGGGAACATGGGGCGAACAGTGAAAAGGCCATACAGAATTACTTTCCCGAAGGAGAAGTGGTTCCAATGCCTGCGATCAGTTTTGAAGATATTTTTGATGCCGTACTGTCTCAAGATGCGGCCTGGGGCATGGTTCCCATTGAGAACTCATTGACAGGGAGTATCTTGGAGAATTACGATCTGTTGGCCAGATTTCCGGATGTCAAGATAGTCGGGGAAATCAAGATACGTGTCGAACACAGCCTCATCGTTCTTCCTGGCAGCGAGGAAACAGGAATCAAAGAGGTTTATTCCCACCCTCAGGCATTGTCCCAATGCGCTAGATTTTTGAAAGAGGAGAAAAGGAAGAACTGGAAAGTCATGCCCTTTTTCGATACGGCGGGAGCCGCCGCCATGATTGCCCGAGAGAAAAACGTCTCGCTTGCCGCTATCGCCGGCGCCGAGGCGGCAGCTTATCACGGGTTAAAGGTTCTATACACAGGGATAGAAACCAATCCACATAACTATACCCGATTTGTCGTGATCGCCCACGCCGACACCCCAAACCCTGAAAATTCCGACAAGGTGTCCTTCAGGGTCACCCTCAAAAGCCATCCGGGGTCGCTGGCCGATTGCCTCTCCATTCTTAAGAATCATGATGTGGATATGACCAAGCTAGAGTCCCGTCCCATTGAGGGAACGCCTTGGAAGTACCAATTCTATATAGACGCAAGACTCCCTGGAACGCCGGAAGACTTCGAGGCAGTGGAAGAAGAATTAGCAGAAGCCACGGATTCCTACTGCTGCCTTGGAATCTATCGCGCCTGTTAAGGATGGCTGGATATGATCTGCAGGAAACAATGGAATTAAAAAAAGACTGCCTCGTCCTATATAAACAGGCCCCTGCCCATGTCAAAGAAATTGGGAACAAGGTCGAAATAGTCCTTCCAGGAGGACGAACTCTCAGTGTGAGGGACAAGGATGTTGTTCTCCTTCATCCCGGACCTATCACCTCCCTCTCCATTCTCGATGCAGAGATACCGTCCGGGCAGGTAGAGGAAGCCTGGGAGTTGCTCCAGGGAGAATCGCCGAGCCTGCAGGAATTGGCGGAATTGGTTTACGGCCGTTACACGCCTTCAGCGGCTTGGCATAGCTTCAAGCTGCTTAACCGAACACCCTGGTTCAAGGGTACCGTGAATGACATAATGGTGATGGATACCGAAAGTGCCGCACGACAAATTCGTGCCGCTCGTGAAAAAGAAGAGGCCGAAATTCAATGGCTGGATTTCCTGGAACGGTTTAAGCAGAAGCAGGCCCATCCCGAAAAGGATGAAATTTTTCTAAGGGACCTGGAGATGTTTGCCCTGGGCCGAAGTAAGGGTTCCCGCATACTTAAGGCCCTTGGAAGAGTTCAGAATCCCGAAAACGCGCATAGAGTGATGGTGGCCTTCAAGGTGAAGGAGGAAACTTGGAATCCTCATCCGCTGAGGCTCAATCTCTCTCTTGAGATACCCGATTATCCGGTTGGCGAGATGCCGCCTGATTCTCGGCTGGATCTCACCGCTTCAACGGCGTTCGCCATCGACGATGAGGGAAATCAAGACCCCGATGATGCGATTCACTGGGACGGACAGAAATTCTGGGTTCATGTTGCCGATGTGGCAGCCCTGTACCCCGCAGGTTCCAAAGTCGATCAGGCCGCCCGCGAAAGAGCCAGCAGCCTCTACCTGCCGGAACGAACCATACCCATGCTGCCGCCGCATGTAACAGAGAGGCTTGGCCTCGGATTAACCGAAACGTCCCCGGCGCTCTCCTATGCCTTCTCCTTTGATGATAAGTTCAATGTCATCGGATTCTCCGTGCATCTCACGACTATCCGTGTGGCCCGGCTCAGCTATGAAGAGGCTGATCGGCGAATCTCGGAAGAACCGTTCGCTACGATGAAACGCATTACCGATAAAGCGGCGAAACGCCGACAGGCCGCCGGGTCCATCACCATCAATTTTCCGAAGGTGAAGATTAGCGTCGATGACACCGGCGAGATTGCCATCATTCCGTTACCGGAGATAGATAGTAGGCAAATGGTGGCAGAGGCCATGTTGCTTGCAGGCTTCCACGCCGCAAAGATGTGTCATGCGAAGGGCATCCCTATCCCTTATGCCATTCAAGACATCGACAATCAGCTACAAACACGGGATTCGTCTGACGGGACTGGTCAGCCAATTAACCATGCCGCCGAATTTGAACGCCGCCGCAGCATGAGACGGAGCCGCATGACCATTGCATGCGGCCCTCATGGCGGCTTGGGCCTGAGTGCCTATACCCGAGTTACCAGCCCCTTGCGGCGTTATCCCGACCTCATCGCTTCGCGCCAAATCCGTCAGCACCTTCTCGGGAAAGAGCTTGAAGGCCCCGACTCGGTTCTCGCTGGACTTGCTGCCTTTGAATCCCAAATCGGCAGTCTGATCCAAGCAGAACGTCGGGCTGTTCTGTTTTGGAAACTCCATTGGCTCAAACGGAGACCGGGCTATACGGCAGAGGCATGGCTTGTCGACAAGAAGGAGCGCCAGGGACTGTTCTTGATTCCATCAATTGCTCTGGAAACATGGGTGGCTCTCAAGAAAGAGGTGCAACTGGGCGCGAAGGTTGTTCTTGAAGCAAAGAAAGTTGATATTGCGGAGCTGACAGCATTGTTTCTTATCCACACGGTTTGTTAGGGCCTTTCCTTTCTCAAGGAGGATCGCCGATCCCTGTTAATGCCGATCTGTCCGGTGCATAATATTCCCCATTAACTTCGACAGGATGAGTAAAGGGGCTATTATCAGTCAAACATTTCTCTTGCATAACAAAATCCTTATTTCTTACAATTTTTGCAGGCAGTTCAAATTCATGGTATCTCTCTCCTGCCAAGGCATGCTCCCGCCTCCAAGGTGTTACCATGCTCGGCTAAAAGTGTTACCTATGTCCTGAGTCTTCCCCCAACTCATAATTCCTCATCCCTCAAAACCGGCCTTCGTGTAGATTAATGAGGCATCCTGCTTGACTTATCTCAGCCTTCGTACTAGCATTGGCCTAGATTCATTTAGAGATAATTCAGGTCAATTTCTTGGCAGAGCACGAAAACTATATTAGTGGTGAATCCTCATCTTCTCAGGGGTTCTTCTTAGGGGCAGGAGCCTGAGGTGGGCAAGAACCTATATTGGGTTGGTCCGCGAGAATCAGATATCCGACACACGGGAGAACTCTTTTCTGGTTCCATCACCTTGTATGGCAGCGGTTCCGGGAGGAACAGAGATTTCTGTTCTTTTGCCGAAAAGCGGATAAACCATAACATCATTACCGAAGAACAGCTTAATTTCGTATACAATGAACAGATAGAAACACTTAAGCAGGATCCGGAAGCACGGTTCATTAGCTATCATCCGATGCTCGTCTATGCGATTCCGGCTTTCAAAAAGATTATTGACTATACTGAGTGCCTTAACGGCGAACAGCTTCTAAATAAACTTGACAACAAGAAAGAATTCAAGGATATGGCTTCCCAAACCGTCGAGGTGCTCCAAAGCCGCATTTTGAAAGGAGAGCAATGCAACTACGAAAGCTTGTCCAGAATGAGTTCAAGCCCGAAAAAGGCATTCATTGTGCAGGCGATCGTGGGAGCCTCGGGGGGATGGGACACATACTTCTTAGACAGTCAAAACGGCGATGATATAAAGGATATAGACGACAGGAGCGAATATCTTGTCTCCGAATACATAGAGTCCAATGTACCGGTCAATGTACACGTGCTCATTTTTGACAAAGAGGTCGTAGTTCTGCCGCCATCCATTCAGTTGATCCACCAGCACAATGGCCGCTTGCTCTATTTCGGGGCCGACTACATCGCTTACAGGGAAATCGACAGGGAAATCCACTGGCGATTCAGGGAAGAGTCTCGAAAGTTGTGCTATGTTTTGCAGGCAGAGGGATACAGGGGTGTTCTTGGATTGGATGCCATTATAGTTGGTAACAGTATTCTTTTTCTGGAGATTAATCCACGCTTTCAGGGCTCCTCCGCCGATCTGAATAGTGCCCTGTGGGAATGTGGTTACCCGTCTATCCAAGAACTGAATTTGCAGGCTTTTTCATCAGATTTCCCCACACCGGGCAAAGATAAACTGGAGAACCTGCTTGTCAACTTCAGCAGTTTTGCCCACGCTGGAACCCATAAGGCCCACATAGAGAATCTTTACAGACAAAGTATCAACGAATCAACGGCGGCAGACTTCATAGGCGACGGCTACGATCACCATCAGTTAGCGGAGGATGATGCACATCAATTCACGATACAATTCCGTCGAAATATATCCAGTCCTTACCATGGAAATCTACGGATACACCAGAACCTAATTGAACCATCTGAGGAATGGGAGTCTTCAATAGCCGAAAACACAAGCAAATCGAAGTTGAAAATATCTCTAATTAATCAAGGGGTGAGAATCTCGGCGTTGGCTAAACTTGCTCTGGCATGGAACGGGGGTATGCGAAAGGGGGTCTACCATTCACTGGATATTGACATTGCCGGAGACAAGTACAATGCCCCGCTGGAAACAAAACTGGCCGCGCTCTCTCCATTCGAAATCGATTGCCAGGATGATGCTTTCGTTCTTCATTACTACGGGAAAATCATAGCACGGGTATCCATCGATACACCCCACCGGTATCTAACGAAAACATCGAGACTTGGGATTCCCTTTGAACGAATCTTCTTCCTCGCGACTGACAGGATGCGCATACAAAATAATTCCTTCTGTACCTTTGTAGAGCAGAATACTAAATGCCGGTTCTGTGAGGCCATTCACTACCCTATTCAATTCGATGTCGATGATATTTTGGATGCGATTGACAGTGTCTTTTCATTGAAAACTATTCCCTTCCGGCATATTATGATTGGCGGCCTGTCCAATCATATTGGGCAGGAAAGAGAGCCGATATTGAAAATATGTCAGAAAATCCGGGAATTCACGAATTTGCCAATATACCTTATGTGTCTTCCGCCGGAAGATGTTTCTGATATTGATGCCTATATCGATGCAGGTATTTCGGAAATCGGCTTCAACCTCGAAGTATATGACCGTAACATAGCGAGAACTGTTATGCCCGGCAAGGGCCGTATTTCCATGGAACAGTATGATGAGGCGTTTAAGCATGCACTTGTCCGATTGAATGGTATTGGTCATGTCTATTCGGCCTTTGTTGTTGGACTTGAACCAGCGACCTCTTTGCTGGAGGGCATAGAATATGTTTGCAGCCTGGGAGTCCGTCCGATTCTTTCACCTTTTCTGGCCTTGCCGAAAACTCCTTTTCAAGATATTATTTCTCTGGAAAATGCCGAAATCGGCAGCATCTATGAAGAAGCTATGCATATTACGAACAAATTCGGAGTGGCATTAGGTCCGGATTGTCCGGAGTGTAGGAATAACACACTTTGACGGGCAAGGCACCGGAAACAATAGCAATTTTGAGTCACTAGGAGATATAAGCAGAAGTTGTGGATGAGATGCAAAAAGAGCAAATTCTTTTTAATAAAGGAAATCAAACCATGACCGATGAGAATGGCCAGCGGCTTGTTGTTCGTAACGGTTACCATCCTTTTATTGAGGCAGTGGCTAAGGATTCAGTTCTTCCTCCGCATCCAGGCCCTCCATCAACAATTGACATTATTTCGCCCCCTCCCCCGCCTGCCCCTATTATAAAACGGAGAAATGGAAAGAATCTCCAACTTATAATCAGTAGTATTGGATGCAAGTATGGCAGATCAGGCGATTGCATATTTTGTAACTATGGCTATGATGCCCATTATTCTGACGAAGAAAAAATTCATAGTTTAAAACGCATTCTCCGGGAAGAAAAAGAAGGAATTGAGCTGTTAATTATCGGTTCTTTTGGAAACTATTTCGATCTAAGTGAAGTATCCTGGTATCTCTTCACATCAATCAATGCGTTATTAAAAAAAGCCGATATACCGTCAATTGCATTCGAATCTCACTGCAACACAATGTATGGTAAACATTTGCCTGAAATAAAACAGGCCTTTTCCCAATCGAATACCCGCATTATAATCGAAATGGGGCTGGAATCAAGCAATCCTTTTATTCTGAAGGAATACATAAACAAATCCTTAGATATCAATAAATTTTCTAACACCATTAAACTCATCAAGAAATATGATCTTTATGTTTGCGCAAATGTTATCTTGGGTACTCCCTATCTAAAGACAAGAGAACAGTTGGATGATGCCTATTCCACCATCCAATGGGCATTTTCGAACGAAGTGGATGCCGTGGTCGTGTTTCCATTGAATATAAAGAAAGAGACTCTTGTCTATAAACTATATAAAGAAGGAAAATACACACAAATATCTCATTGGTTACTGATCAAATTGTTGACCATGGTAGACTCTGCTTTGCTACCTAAAATTGAGCTTGCTTGGGTTGGTATAAGACAATCTCAAGGAATAGATTTACATGCTATTCCACCAAGGGCATGTTCCATTTGCAAGGAAAAGCTTCTTGATTTTTATAAAAACTATAATTTGAATAAGGGTGGAGACTACCGCAAACATATACTCAATGAATTAATGAAATCTTCTAATGATTGCAAATGCTTTAAAAGCTTGGAGATTTGATATAAACATAGGATAGCCGCATCTTTTTACAATGCTGAGGTTACTTGATCACGCCGAACAAAACAGACAAAAGCCTTGAGTTGGCAACGCTTCTTGGCTTCTGCCCAAAGCAGCCGTATCATGAGAGATGCTTCGGATAAAGATATCAATGAAGGGTGTTTGATTTCAATATAGCAAGGTAATTTCTTGATAATAGGAGGAATTCTGAATGGAAAGCAGGGGAACAAAATGGAAGGGGCCAGGGAATAAGTATAAACTTCTCTTCCTGGCACGGGGATACAAATGGGCGGGGGTTCTAATTGTTTTGCTTACTATATGCTTCATTGCATTTTTTTTGATTAATTATATCGAAAACTCTGAACCATCCACCGGATCAGGAAATGCAGATGGTAGAAATTCTAACCGTTCCGATGTTCTTGTCCCTGGCCTGATTACTATGCTTGGAATAATGGTAACGTCATATATCTTCTTAGTAGTTCATAGAAATGAACCTAAGGAATATGAAATAAAAAATACAAAGAAGGTTATCAATACAATCAAAGATAGAGTAATACTCACAACTATTGTTTCTGTTCTTCTAATAATGGTGTTCATGGGAGTCGAGCGATTAGAGACTTATGAGGATTTGGAATATTTTTTAGGTGTATCATTGTTGTATCCATCATTGATCATGCTAATAATCATGCTATTTATAATGCTTTGGATAATAATATTCATTATTGCACACAAAGCACTTTTCCGTACCCAGGCAATGATAGACAATAAGGAATTGCTCAAAGACATGAGAAAGATTGGAGGACATGGAACCAGGCACTTAAGCATGGACAGATTCCGGCGTATTAACGATCTTGAACGAATGATAAAACAGGTATGCGAAAATCACTCCAGAGAATTAGCCGATTATTTCACCAGAGAGGAAGCCCTTAAGGTGATTTTTGAGATTAAAAATTTGGAGGAAACCGAGACAGTCTGCTTGAGGCACTTGACGCAATTGATGAACTTGGTGACCTATAGAAATAATGCCATCATCATGGGCACAGATTACAGCAGTAATCTGGGAGAAAATGGGAATGACATTGATAACTTTTTGGAGGAGGTGGAGACCTTTTTCTATCGATTTTTCTTTGCTGATGAAACATTTAGTGGACTGACTATTAACATCAGGGAGAAGTCCCTTGAGCCTAATTTCATAAATAGTGAATTTGACAACATTACCTTTTTAGGAACCAATTTAAAAGAGGCTAAAATGAATAATGCGGTAATGAAGAATTGCCGATTTGAAAATGTTAATATGGAGGGTGCTGATTGTGAGCAAGCAGACTTTTCTGATTCTCTTTTTATACCCGATCCGAAAAAATCTAAAGAAAACAATGCCCCCTTTAACGGCGGTACTGGCGGTACCAAACTGAATTACTCGAAATTCGATGATGTCAGGTTCGCCGATTTAGTATGCAGGCCCGATCGGTATATCATAGCTGAATTCACAACATTCAGAAGAGCGATTTTTTTTCGTTCAGAATTAACAAAACTGAAATTTTCGCATGGAATTTTCACCAATGCCAATTTTGTTTATGCCAAACTAATCGATACTGATTTTTCTTTTTCTGATATGGGTGAAGTCAACTTCACGCGGGCAAAAATTTCAGACTCCAATTTCTCCCATTCTGATCTCACAAATGCAAATTTTGATGATTGTATAATCGAGAAGAGCAATAGCGGCAATGACACTCGTAATTCTTTTTATTCCTGTACGTTGTGTTCAGCTAATTTTAAGCACACTACATTAATATCTGTCGATTTTTCCCAAGCCTCATGTGATGCCGCTGATTTTAGAGAATCAGAATTAAACGATATAGTTTTTAGATGCACTTCTTTGAAAAGCACTAATTTTTCTGGAGCTTCTTTGAGGGATGTTGATTTTTCTTTCGCGGCATGGACAAATGCCGTGATAGTGGATGCAACTATTTCTATTTCTGAAAAAGATGCCAAAGAAGGAAAATGGAATAAATTTAATGAAACATCATTCACTGGCACTCGTATTATTGGAACAGAGCGAAGTGATAAAATTGATAAAAGATCACGGTGTTATTTTGAGTATTCAACTTTCGATAATGTGTTTTTTAGCAAAGTCTTTTTGATGATATTCGATTTTGTAAGTTGTCATTTCCAGCATTTAACATTTTTGGATATGCGGGCAGTTGATGTTGTTTTTGAGAATTCCCCTATGGAATATGTTGTTTTTAATGCATCTAGGTTAATAAATGTACGCTTTAAATCCAGCCTCGTTGAATCACAAATTGTACTCAAAGGACTATTGTTCAAGAAATGCGAGTTTGATTCGGTTCAATTTGATAACATTGAATTAAGTAATACCAATTTCATTGAATGCGAATTTTTAACACCTGAAGGCATGTTTGATAAAGGCACATTGGCAGATGTGACATTCACGGACTGCAAATTTCCCAACTCGTTAGAAGAAAATGATAATTTTCGAGAATTTTTTAAGGGGACAAACATCGAAGACAAGAAATATAGCGAACAAAATTTGGTCAAAATATTCAAGGGTGGAAAGGAGATTGTTATAACTCAAGTAAATGATTCAAAACAAAGGAACCAAGAAGATGGAATTGGAAATTTTCAGCCCAATACATAGTCGACAGAGCACACGCTCATTTAACAGCCGTCCAATCCCAAAGGAAGATTTGAAAATAATACTTAAGGCGGGAACATTGGCCCCCTCAGCGAAGAATCGCCAGCCTTGGCAGTTCGTCGTGCTAAGCGATCCGGAAAGCATCCGGGACGTTCTGGATTGCTTCGAAGTGCGATTGGCTAAGCAGGAGAAGAACCATCTCCATAGCGGGGCCTACTCGTCTGAGATGGAAATGGCCACAGCAACAGCCAAGATCATGAGGCAGGCATCGGCGGTAGTTTTTGTGCAATATGCCATATCGGCTTTGCATACCAAGGAAAACATGAATTGGGAAAAGGCCGTGAAGCATTTTGACACAGCCGATATTCAATCCATCGGTGCGGCCATTCAAAATATGCATCTCCAAGCCACCTACATGAATATCTCTAGTCTGTGGGTCTGCGACACTTTGCTCGCTCATGATGAAATATGTCGGCTATTGGGGATGGAATATCCCTTTATCGCAACCGTTTTGTTCGGTTATGAGAGTCCAAGGAAGTCTACAAGAATAGATGCTGAAGAGAAAACGGTGTGGATAGATAAGGAAAAATAAGGAATTAAAATCACTTATTCTGCCATTACTGGACAACACCAATATGAAATTGCAGGTTTTCACCGGAGTCAAACTGAAGCTTTCACGATGTTCATGTATGCTTCATCGCTAATTGCATCATAACAATGAGTTACAAGATAATACCCTATAAATTATATCCCCATGGATATTGAATGGAAGAGTCTCTTCTTGATGATTTCTACTTTGAGCGAACCGGTGTGGATGCCGCGTAACTCCCGGCGGAGCAAGTGGTTTTTACCTGCAAGCAGCTTCCGGCGGTTGAGAAAGCCTTTCGCTCCCTCAAGACGGTCGATTTATCACAGGCTGGAGGACCGGAGCAGAGCGTATATGTTTTTCTGCGTGAGGGCTTATTACACGGAGCAGGAGATGCGCAATCGGCTTCGTCCTCCGCTTCTTGATGACGAAAGTGATTCGATGGAAGACGGCCAGGGGCGGGATTCTGCTGTCCAGCCGGCAAAAATATCTTCAAAAGCCCTCTTAGAAGTTCCGCGCACAGCCCAAGGTGAGCCGGTTCATGGCTTTCGTACGGCTTCAATGACTTGGCGACTGTCTACTTGTAACATGATTGAGCCGGTTTTTCTATGACTTATAAGGGCACCTCTAAGAAACAGCTTTAGGAAATTGACGAAGAAATTTTTTGTCGATACAAGGCGGCAAAAGCTCAAGCGTAGCTTAAGCTACGTGAGCATTTTGACAACGCAGTAGCGGCGGAAAAGTTCGAGTCAAGAACTAAATGGGGGTTTTTTAGAGGTGCCCATAAGTCTTATGAGGTAAGGATTGATTTTTAATTGAACAGAGGACAACGTGGATTGAAAGCCAGAAGTGAAAAAGACCTGTCAAAGAAGAGGCTTTGGAGCACATGGATATTCTTACAGGGCGCCGCTAAACACGCAGAGAAGAGTATTGAGTTGTCACAAGGTAGAAGGTGTCAGGTTTTAAGCCGAATATATGCAAGGGCAGTATTCATGAAGAAGACTCAAGTCTTCAAAACGAAAAAGGCCGTCCCCAAGGGAACGGCCAGATTAGCTTGCCACCGAAGAGATTTGAACTCTTGACACATGGATTTTCAGTCCACTGCTCTACCGACTGAGCTACAGCGGCATGCTCAATCGGATTCTAAGAATTCGTTTCCATATTGTCAATCGGAATGTGAGTTATAATTGTAATTGTTGCAATTTGATTGTACGTTATCGGGGTGTGCTCAGAAATTGCGGATGAGATAAAAAAGAACAAATCCTCTATGAAGTCAGCGGCATTCTTATTGAAAGCGGGAAAGTCAGTCAGGCGGCCATGCCAAGAAGGTCAAGGCATCATCCTGGAAATCAATGCCGAACCCCTGCCCTTGCTGGACGGCATGACATGGTCAGTCTCTCCTGTAATTTCCCCCCGAAAGGATCAGCAGGATTGCTAAGGGCCAATCGCTCTTGACAGGAATCCTGGATGGCCGCATAGTAAACCTTATCACATATAGAAATGGTCAGTTTGTTAGTCAGGCATCTTTTCTAAGACCTGAAAATCGGATTGATTCCTTGCCTTACAACAAATTGCGCCTGTCGTATAATGGTTATTACCCGAGCTTCCCAAGCTCGTGACGTGGGTTCGATTCCCATCAGGCGCTGCCGTCAGTTTTCATATCTTGACATTTAGGGCATAAGTTATTGTCCATGAAATAAATAGTTTTCATATCCAACTTCTTCGAGCATCGTAGACAAGTCAGCCTGTAAGGGAAAGTCTTCGCCTTGAAGATGTATAAGAAGGCAACAACGGCTAAGGTTCCGATGTAAAGATAAAGATCGCCGAGTTCCTTCTGGGCAATCACTGCCGCAATAGATGTGATGGCAAAGACAGCGAGGGCCTGATACAGGCATGCCATCCGTTTTTTTATTGCGGCCTTTCCATACCGGCGAAAAACGAGGTTGAGGACAAGAATGCCGATCAAGGGCCAAAGTCCCAGCTCACTTATCCACTGAGACAACTTGGAACTATCCATAGAAACTGAGCGCCTTTTTCTCAATACTCGCTTCGAGTGGCGTGTGTCCGAAAATTTCGCCGTCAGGGGTGAGGGCCATGGGGTGTTCGGATTCAAGTTTAATACGCCTTCCACTGAATACTTCGATTTCCGGAGCATGCACATGGGCTCCCGAGAATATCTTCGGCAGTAATTGCAGAGCACGCAGTCTTGATGCCGCATTCATGACAATGACATCAAGTAACCCGTCGTCGATCCTTGCCGAGGGGGCCATCAGCATGTCGCCGCCGGTGTATCGAGAGTTGCAAATTTCCACGAAGAGTGCATTTCGTTCAATGATATCATCATCGACCATCAGCCGTATAGAGATGGGGTTGAGACATAGCACCTCTTCTATAACGCCGAAGACGTAGCTCTTTGGCCCAAAAACCTTGTATTTGACGGCTCGACGTGCCACATTCGATACGAATCCGGCCCCGAGAAGGTTGATGAATCTGAAATTTCCTGTATCGCAGGTGAAGAATCCTAGGTCAACCTGACGGTGAGAATTGGCAATTATTGACTTAACTGCGTCATCGATGCTGAAGATAGCAAGGTCTCGAAGGTAGGAATTACCGCTGCCCGAAGGTATCTGCCCTACGGGAATAGTGATTCCAGCATCTCCGGTGTGCAGGCCGTTAAGAACCTCAAAAAGGGTGCCATCCCCGCCGACGGCAATGACACCTGCCCAGTCTTTCTGATTGAGGGATTGGGCAATGCTCAAAGTTTCACCGGGATTTGATGAGTAGAAGGTCTTA
This sequence comes from Spirochaetaceae bacterium, assembly GCA_965232165.1. GTDB lineage: Bacteria > Spirochaetota > Spirochaetia > DSM-2461 > DSM-2461 > UBA2779. The sequence continues at coordinate 662,252 of CBDDOY010000001.1, forward strand.
ACCGGTATGCCGGATGCTTTCAGCCTGATCACGGCTTCGTCTGCTATCTGGCGGCCGAGCCTCTTTCCGGCAACTGGGTTCACGATCATCGCAAGGGGAGTGCTCGACATATTGTTCCAATACTATGCGGTGAAGCGGATGTCGTCAATCTATGGGAAACCTCTAAAAAAGGCGTTGCAAGCCTGGTCCTGTGAATGGCATAATCGAGTCAGTTAGATATGATTCTGGAAGTTCGCTTCTGGAAACTGCCGATGAGATAGTTGTTCAATGAACAGTGCCCGCCTAGTTTGCCGGAATGCTTATTGGGCACCTCTAAAAAACCTTATTTCGTTTTTGGCTTGATCTTTTTCCTCGCTGCTACGTTGTCAAAATGCTCACGTAGCCCAGCTACGCTTGAGCTTTTGCCGCCTTGCATCAAGAAAAAATCTCTGCGCCAAATTCCAAAAACGGTTTTTTAGAGGTTGCCTATTGATATAAGGTGCCCGTAAGTGTATTGGGGCATTCCTCCTCGGCCCTTACGTCCCGGGCGGGCTTTTCCTGTGTGCGTGCGGAACACGCAAGGCAGGCGAGAGGGCCGTCTGTCCTTGGCAGACCGCCTTCGGTGCCCCTGCAATCCCTAATGCGCTGCCGGCCATCGGTAAATTTGCTGCATCAAAGCATAAAAACATAGCGTGACGGGGTGCTAGGAGCCTATCGGACTTGAAATTTGCAGTTAATGATGATTTTATTCTTAGCAGCACAAGTGGAGCGTCGCTTAAGCTATGTAAGCATTTTGACAATGAAGCAGCAGGAACATATAGCAGAAAAAAGACCAGAAGGGTTAAGTCCGACAGACTCCCAGACGAACAAGAGGATATTATATGAAAGAAGTGGTTATCATCGACGCAGTACGGACACCAATAGGTAGATTTGGAGGAGCCTTATCAACCATCCGCCCCGATGACTTGCTCGCTCATACCTTCGAGGCGCTCATTCGGCGATCAGGGCTGAACCCGGCGATGATTGATGAAGTCTACGCCGGCTGCGGCAACCAGGCCGGTGAAGACAACCGTGATGTGGCCCGTCAGGCGGCTTTATTGGCCGGCTTTCCAGTGGAAGTTCCTGGAATCACAGTCAATCGCAACTGCGCCTCAGCACTTTCGGCGGTCAACTTGGCCGCTAGAACCATCATTGCCGGTGAGGGAGACATCTGTATCGGCAGTGGTGTCGAATCAATGAGCCGTGCTCCATGGAGCATGGAGAAACCCTCAAAGCTGCCCTCGGCGACTCCTCCGAAGCTCTGGGACACCACCGTGGGCTGGCGTTATAATAACCCCAGGATGGAAGCGAAATACCCCATAGTGAGCCTTGGTGAAACCGCCGAAAACATCGCAGTGGAGATGAAAATCAGCCGGGAGGAACAAGACACCTTCGCCCTGGAAAGCCACAGCCGGGCCATTCATGCCATTAACGACGGCCGTTTCAATGATGAAATAGCACCGGTTACGGTTCCTCACGGGCGAAAAGATTTCAGGCTCTTCGCTATTGATGAGCATCCACGCTGCCGTGAGGAAAATGGTGTCCGCATCCTTGATACCAGCTTGGAAAAACTGTCGAAGCTACGTCCGGCTTTCAGAAAAGATGGCACAGTCACCGCTGGAAATTCCAGTGGGATAAACGATGGGGCTGCGGCCGTCTTGATGATGAGCAGGGAGAAGGCGGATGCGTTAGGCATGAGGCCAATGGCACGGTGGGTTGGGGCGGCCTCGGCAGGCGTTAATCCAGGAGTGATGGGATATGGTCCGATTCCGGCGACGAAGAAGCTGCTGAAGCGTCTCAGCCTTACCTTGGAGGATATCGGTCTAGTGGAATTGAATGAGGCATTTGCCGCTCAGACCATCGGCGTAATGAAACAGCTAGGGCTGAACCACGAGATTACCAATGTTAACGGCGGCGCCATTGCCTTGGGCCATCCCACCGGTTGTTCAGGTGCCCGCATCCTTGTTACCTTGCTCCATGAGATGAAGCGAAGGGCACAGGACACCAGGAAACCATTCTATGGCTTGGCGACCCTATGTGTTGGTGTAGGCATGGGAGTCTCCACCCTGGTAGAAATAAATTAGCCAAAGGACCAAAAAGAGCCGCCGCAAGAGGTATTCGTCTATCGGCGCACTCAGTATACTCGAATCGAAAGGAGAACGCATGTCAAACAGCACAGAGAACCGCCCACTTTCCGGAATACGAGTAATCGGTCTGGAACAATACATGAGCGGACCATACTGCACCATGCTCTTGGCCGATGCCGGTGCCGAGGTTATCAAAATCGAACGGCCCGGGAGCGGCGATCCCCGAAGGCTGATTCCGCCCTTCGTCGAGAAGAACGGCGTGAAAAAGGCCGGGGGCTATCTATCCTATAATCGCAATAAGAAGAGCCTTGCCCTGAACTTGCAATCTGAGGCCGGCCGGGAGACCTTGAAGCAACTGGTGTCGGTGTCTGATGTGGTGGTGGAAAACCTGCGCCCCGGTTCGATGGATAAGATCGGTCTGAACTATGACAGCCTGAAGAAAATCAACCCTCGGATCATCTATGCGGCCATCTCCGGTTTCGGTCGGCTGCCCGGATTTGAAAGCGAGTATAGCAGCCGTCCCGCCTTTGACATCGTAGCCGAAGCTATGACAGGCATCATGGATCTGGTTGGCTTTGCCGACAAGCCGCCAACCTACACACTGTATGGCATGGCCGATGTGCACTCCGGTCTGGCAACCGCATACGGCATCATGCAGGCCCTTTTCATGCGTGAGCGTACGGGATTAGGTCAAATGGTCGACAGCGCCATGGTGGATAACATGCTGGCCCTCAATGAGCGCATGGTCACACTGTATTCCCTCACAGGCGAGGAGCCCAAGAGGGGGAGTCTGAGGCATGTGTGGCCGCGCGGAGCGTTCAAGTGCAAGGATGGATACATCGCCCTCAATGTGCCGGATAACATCATCTGGAAACGTTTGGCCGATACTATCCAGCGTCCCGATTTAGTGGATGACCCGAGAAGTGCCGATGGTGTGATCCGGGGTGAAAACGCCGAATTCCTCCAAGCCATTATCGAAGACTGGATGGCCGACAAAACCCGCGGTGAAGCCGTCTCTGCACTCAATGACGCAGGGGTGCCGACTGGCCCTGTCTACTCGGCTAGGGATGTTTTTGATGACCAGCACTTCCGCCTCCGGGAGATGTTGATCGACATTGACGACCCCGATGTGGGGCCCAGTACGTTTTCCCGTACACCAATTCATCTCTCGGCCGCCCCGCGGATTCCCACAGAACCGGCTCCCAATCTGGGGCAGCACACACGGCCCATACTCCAAGACTTATTGCACTACACCTCGGACAAGATTGATGAACTCATAGCTGCCGGGGTAATATCCGTTAGCAAATGAGTGCTTTCAGCCCTCAAGGCTGAATCCTTAAACCGGTCTCAAAAATTTGGGCCTGACAAGAGTTGAACTTGTGACCTCACGCTTATCAGGCGTGCGCTCTAACCGACTGAGCTACAGGCCCTTAGAAGACGAGGAAAAATCTACAGTCTTTGGCACATTCCGTCAATACATCCAAGAATATTTGTTGAAACACGATATAGGGCTCCTTCACCCCTGCATATTAGGGAATCCAGGGCCGCACTCCTTTGTCTTCAAGCCTTTTATCGATTGAACCAATAGTTCTTGTTCTCAGCAGAAGATATGAATGGCTCCTAGTGCGCAGCCCCACAACAGATTCCTAAATGAAAATAGCGCAAGGGATTGGAAATGCCTCTCCCGGCGATTGAGCAGGGGGGCAGGCTGCCGGATTAAGGCATTGCAGTGAAAAGCCCGGCCTGAAGGGTTGCGGCCGGCGATTGATTTTTGCATTTACGGCGCATTGGAGATTAATCCCAGCTTTCTTCTATTCTCTTCGGCTTGTTTTTCGACATCTTTGGCGAAATCCGGATATCTTTGAAGGATTCTGTCAAATGTTTCTTTGTCTAATACATAAAGATCACAGTATACCCTGGCGCGTACCGTTGCGGTTCTGGGCGTGCTGAGAAGAATGGCTATTTCCCCGAAGAATTGACCGTTGTTCAGTGTCGCATAGATCATGCTGCCGTCGGCGTTCATCACCTCTACTTCTCCATGGCCGATGAAAAACATCTCATAGCCCAGTTCACCATAGGTGACAATGTTATCACCTGGGGTGTATATGACCGGCTTGAGGTTCATGATAATATCACGGATAAATTCCTGAGAGGCATTCTTGAAAATCGGTACTTGTTCAATGATCTCTTTATTGAGGAAGTATGAGACTTGTGTTAGCAGGGAGATTGGAAGGCCCCGCAGTAAATTAGATTCTTCATAGCCGCGACGACTCTCCCAAAGATAATCGAAGTAATCAGAAATACGGGCTTGAAGTTCTCCTGGAACGCTACGATATTTTAGGAAGGTGGATATGTTCTCTACCCTGTTGCGGAACTTGCTCTTCACGACATCAAGATTGGCGATGATGTTGGCTATATTGCCGATGATGAATCCATAGAGGGCCGCCCCTATGAGCATTACAATGATTACATAGGTGAACTGAAGAGTGGTCTCTGGGGTGATGTCACCATAGCCGATTGTCGTTAGAGTCGTTACGGTCCAATAAAATGCTTCCAGGTAATGCAAGTAAAAAGCGTTGGGGCTGTCTATGCTCAGTTTCCTGGGGCCGTCAATGAAAATCCAGCCACAGCTTATTAGATGTGCGGCAATGAGTATCCAGAACACCAGTAAAATGAGACGGATAAATGAGGGCTTGACAATATTGATTTTATGGGCTCGTCTCAAAGTCTTCGTGATGCTGATTAATTTGAAGAGCCGAAACAAGAGGAAATATCTGATGACACGGCTCGCCGGATTTACAGCAATAAAAGCAAACAGCCATGAGAAAGGCAATGCGGCGAGTAAATCCCATATAAAACCACCTTTCAAATAGTGACTTGCAATAGTTTTTTTGTCTTGGATAAGTTCATGGCGAATCGTAATGCCAGTATGGAATTTAATGTATATATCCAAGGCAAAGGTAATGGTCCCGATGGTGTCACAGAACAATGTCAGATTCGGGTTGATTGATGAGAATACCACCCTTAATGGAGCACTGATGGTTGTGAGAATGGTGATGAATAGGACATATACTTCCCAAACTAGCTTAAATTTGCCATCAGGACGAATTGTGGAGAATTTTTTCAGCATCGTATGTTGAGCTTTCTTTGTGATACTCTTGGGAATTTGCATATCCGGTTTTCTTCATTTCTCTATCGGAGCAATCGATCTAAGACTTGAGGGCGCCTCTAAAAGAAACCGCTACTCCTCTTTGGAATTACTCCTGCATGAGTGCGGCGGAAATGGGATACAGTTCGCCCGGTGTCCCAGTGCGATGATGACGCGCATGGCCGTCTGCCGCCGATTGCCCGTCGGGTTCAGGAAGCCCGAAAAAGGGACTCGACAACACACGTGGAAGAGGCCGGAGTTAAGCGTACAGACCTGTACAGCATAGTCGGCAAGTATTGGCTGAAGCGTCCGTTCCTGAGCAAGATCAGACTGGGCAATGAAGAGGGCAAGACCTGATTCAGTCAGCGGCGCAATCCTGGGGTGAAGTTCAATCGCTACAGCCCCTTGTACAGCCAGGTTCAGAGTTGAACACAGGCTTCGGGGCATTTGATAAGGGAAATATCGAATCGGCAGTGTGAAGACTGAAACGGACCAGACGAGTTAAGTCCGACAGGATAGCAAGGGTTCTGTCCGCAACAAATCACGAAATGGCAATAGCCGCGCAAGGGATTGAAACGGAAATGCCGCCGGCAGCCCCGGCGATTGGCAATGAGCCGGTTAACAGGCTGCCGGATTAAGGCATTGGAGTGGAAAGCCCGACCCGAAGGGTTGCGCCCAAAATATTGACTCTGAATACTGCGGCAAACTAGCCGACTTGGTTCCCTATGAGTTTCTGCGGCAATACGAAAATTCGGTCGCCATTTTCGGCGATGTCGATATTGACGTGTATGGTTTGGTCAGGAAGTTCATTAATGGCACGCTCTGCCCATTCGATGAGGCATATACCCTGACCGCCCAGCATTTCTTCTACGCCGAGCCATACAAATTCCTTGGGGTTGTCAAGCCTGTACAGGTCCATGTGATAGAGTTTGAATTGACCTTCGTATTCACTGATGAGGGTGTAGGTGGGGCTGGTGACAGGTTCGGTGATGTTCAAAGCTTCGGCGATTCCTTGGACAAAAACGGTTTTTCCGGCACCGAGGGGGCCGGTTAAGGCGACGACATCCCCTGAAGAGAGTCTCATGCCGAGTAAGCGGCCCAGTCTTCTTGTGCCCTCCGTATCGGTTGTTCTAATGGTTTGGTTCACTTCCCCCTCTGCTGTGATGACTTCATCTCTAATGTCTTCAGGCTGACAAACCGTGCCGATGTGAATTCCTTCGCCTTCAGGCGCACTCCATGAGCCTTCACCCCCTTGATCAGGTAATTATCGAGCGGGAAATAATCAAGGCTTTTAATGAGACTGCGCTGCTGGAAATCGACTACGGCGGCCACATCTTCCTTCGTCGTCAATCGGACGAGTTTCCCCCCCTCCGGCACAAGGGTGTATCGGCGATTGTGGATGTACTGGGTGACCCGGCAGCGCTTGATGTAGGGGAAATTGTTTTCCGAATTTCTGTAGAGCAGGGAAAATACCACCTGCTCACAGGTTTCCTTGTCTGCCAGATTGGCATACAGCATGCCTTTGCCTACGAAGAGCTTATCCGGCACTTCGGTAACGATGTAGGAGCCGTCTTTCTTAATGTGGAGCACCTTGTCGTACACCGATGCGCTGAAGAGCACCTTCCCGCCGGAGGTCTCATATCCCAAATAGCCGGTCTCAGGGTTGTATTTCACCTTGAGATTTTTCTGCACTACATCTCGGATGTCCACTTTTTTCAGTGAGATGATCTTGCTGCGGCGCCGATGCATCTGCTGGTATTTTGCGATGATGCCGTCCAGGAATCCCAGGGCGTACTCGGTAAGGTTTCCCAGATGGTGTTCAACTTCGGCTAAGTGCTCCTGGAGCCGGCGGATTTCGTCTTCCATGCGGGCGATGTCAAATTGGCTTATGCGTCTAATGGGGATTTTCAGGAGCCGCTCGACATCCTCATCACTCACGGCCCGGCCGATTTCCTCGGCGAAGGGTTCAAATCCGCTGTGTACAACTTTCAGCATTCCGGGGACGGTTTTGATGGGTTCAATGCGCTTGTATATTTTCTCGACAATGAATATTTTCTCCAGCAGCCTGTTATGACATTCGTCCAGAAGCTGGCCCTTTTCGAGGAGGAGTTCATTCTTTAACAGCATGATAAGCCTGTCGGCGTGCTGCCGGATAACCTGGGATGTGCTCAGGACTACGGGTTTGTCATCGGCGATGAGAAGCATGTTCACGGGGATGCTCACCTCACAGTCTGTGAAGGCATAGAGTGCGTCCAAGACGTCCTTGGTGTGTACACCGCGGGGAAGCTTGATCTCAATCTCGACTTTTTCCGAGGTGTAGTCGTTGATGGCTCCTATCTTGATCTTATTCGACCTAGCGGCGTTTTCAATCGAGATGATAAGGTTTTCTGTCGTCACCCCGTATGGTAATTCCCTTACGACGATTCGTTTCGGATCGGATGAATCCATACATGCCCGGCTGATGATCTTGCCGTTACCTTCGTTGTAGTTTGTTATATCGATGCTTCCGCCGGAAGGAAAGTCTGGGTAGATGGAGAAATCCTCCCCGCGCAGACATGCCTGCTCTGCCTTGAGCACTTCTATCAGGTTGTGAGGCAGGATGCGGGTGGACATCCCGACGGCGATGCCCTCGGCGCCGAGGATGACAGGCAGGGGAATCTTCGCCGGGAGTGTTACCGGCTCCTTGCGGCGTCCGTCGTAGGAATCGGTGAACTCGGTGATCTGAGGTATGAAGAGCGCCTCTTTGGCCAGGGGCAATAGGCGGCATTCTATGTACCGGGCCGCCGAGGCCGGGTCTCCGGTGAGGATGTTGCCGAAGTTGCCCTGTTTGTCGATGAACAGATTCTTATTGGCCAAGTTAACCAATGCCTCGTAGATGGATGCGTCTCCATGGGGGTGATATTGCATGGCATGGCCGATGATACTGGCGACCTTGTGAAATTTCCCGTCATCAACATCATGCATTGATTGGAGTATGCGGCGCTGAACGGGCTTGAGTCCGTCATGCAGATGAGGTATGGCCCGCTCCTTGATGACATAGGAGGCGTATTCGAGAAAATTCTTATTGAACAGCTTGCTGACATAGGCCATTAGATCAAATTCTCCATGATGTACTGCCGACGCTCCGGGGTGTTTTTTCCCATGTAGAACTTGAGAGTTTCCGGCACGGTCTTTATCGAATCAACACCCACCGGTATGATGCGCATTTGGCCGCCGATGAATTGGCCGAATTCCTTGGGACTGATCTCGCCTAAGCCCTTGAACCGGGTTACTTCATATCCCCTCAATGACTTCATGGCCTCATCCCGTTCCCGTGCACTGTAACAGTAACGGGTTTCTTTTTTGTTGCGCACCCTGAAGAGCGGTGTTTCCAAGATGTAAATGTGCCCCCGAGTCACCAGGTCTTCAAAATAGTTCAGGAAAAAGGTGAGAATCAGGTTGCGGATGTGAAAACCATCGGTATCCGCATCTGTGGCGACAACGATTCTCTCATATCTGAGATTGTCCACATCGTTTTCGATGCCGAGGGCCATCATAAGGTTAAAAAGTTCCTCGTTCCTGTAGATGGCCGTGCGTCCCTTGCCATAGCTGTTCCATGGTTTGCCGCGGAGGGAGTAGATGGCCTGGGTGTAGACATCCCGGCAACTCACCATTGAGCCCGTAGCCGAAATCCCTTCGGTGATGAAGATGGTTGATTCCTCGCCTCGTTTATCACCCCGGTGAGATTTGCAGTCCTTGAGTTTGGGGATGTTGAGCGATATTTTCTTTGCGGCGGCCTTGGCCTCCTTCTTCACTACGGCGAGTTCCTTGCGGAGTTTTTCGTTGTTGACAATCTTGTTTTCGAGAATTTTTGCGGTTTCAGAATTCTTGTGAAGATAATCCACTATCGCGGCCTTCGTCTCCCCGATTATCCATGAACGCAGCTCTGTGTTGCCGAGTTTGTTCTTGGTTTGACTCTCGAACACCGGAGACATCACCTTCACGGCGATGGCGCCGACAATGCCTTCCCTTACATCCGTGCCTGAGTAGTTCTTTTTGGTGAAATCATTTATCCCTTTGAGAAGCCCCTCTCTGAAGGCGCTTAGATGTGTTCCGCCGTCGGCGGTGAACTGGCCGTTGACGAAGGAGAAATGGTTTTCACCATAGTTTTCCGTATGGGTGAAGGCCATTTCCATCTTGTCGCCGGCATGAGAGACGATGGGGTAAAGGGCTGCATCGCCCACTTCCTGGTCTAGAAGATCGTGAAGACCCCTCTTCGATTCATACTTGGCGCCGTTATAATACAGGCGCAGGCCGCGATTCAGGCAGGCATATATCCACATACGGCTTGCTATGAAGCCGTCGAAGAACTCGTATTCGGTGAATATCCGGGCATCGGGCGTGAACTCGACATAAGTGCCGTCTGCATGCCCCTTGCAATTTCCACTTCGTTTGTTATTCAATTTGCCCCGCTCAAACAGGGCTTCCATGTACTTGCCTTCCCGATAGGAACGTATCAGGAAATGGCTGGAGAGGGCATTCACCGCCTTGGTGCCAACGCCGTTGAGGCCAACCGAGAACTGGAACACATCGTCGTTGTATTTGGCCCCAGTGTTAATGATGCTCACGCATTCGACGAGTTTCCCATGGGGTATGCCCCGGCCAAAGTCTCGGCAGCTTAACACACCGTCCCGGTGTTCAATCTCCACTTTCTTACCATACCCCATGATGTACTCGTCGATGGCGTTATCCACTACTTCCTTGAGAAGGATGTAGATGCCGTCTTCGGAATTCGATCCGTCACCCAATCGGCCTATATACATGCCTGGGCGCAATCTGATGTGCTCTATGGAGCTTAGGGTTTTTATTTTGCTTTCGTCGTAGATCTGTGATGTCATGCCCTATCTTAAAATATACGGTCCCTTCGGAACAATGGGATCATCATCAGACAGGACAGCACTGTCAGTGCGGAAGAGATTGCACCCATCTGCTTGAAGGTGAGTTCTTTGAGCACCATGAAACCGATGAAGGGGGCAATCATTCCCCTTAGTCCTGCGAGTAAAGCATGGGCCGATTGGTACATCCTTATATCCTCAATCCGGACAATGCGGGTTACCCAAAGCTGCCAAATGAATGGGGTGCCGGATAATCCGATGCCCAATAGAGCCGAGGAGATCATGATGAGAGGTATAGATGTTGTGAAAAAACAGAGAGGAATGGCCACGGCGAAGAAGGCGTTTATGGCTATCCTCATGGCCGGAAAGCTTATTTCGTGATAGCGTCTGGCCCAGAATCGATTGAAAAGAAACTGAAATCCCACTGGAATCACGACCAATATAAGGGTGACCATAGATGGAGAAAGAGCCATGCCTCTTTCGGATTCGGCTAGATAAATCGCCCGAAGAGGCAGGGTCCACAGATTTCCGAAACCCACCAGCATCCACGCAGTTTCAACATAAACAAAGCGGGCATTTCTGAACGGCAGGGTAATAGCGCTTAGCCAGGATTCATTGCGTATTGAGGAATTTCTCTCCGGCAGCCTCAACAGAAAAAAGGCGACGGCTAAGAGGAAGACGACGGTACAGCCATTGATCCACCGCCACCAGTTCAGGTTTTGGTCGAGGATGTAACCGCAGCCAAGACCGGTACCGAGGGTGATGGCGAGGTTGAGCCGCAGCCCTAGAGAAATCTGCCTTGCGCGATTCTCGCTATGGTAAAATTCGCCATAGAGGTCGGTAAAAAACGGCTGACGGAGATGACAGGCCGCCGAGCAAAGCGATACTGCGATTGCATAGACGACACCATTGGGGACGATGGAGCCAAGAGCCAGGGCTGCCGCCGCCGTCAGTGTCAAGGCGAAGAAGGTCCGAGAACGGCGGATACCGCTCCTGTTGAGGACCGCATTGAGAGGTGAGGACAGAAAATAACCGATGAATCGGGATGATGGGATAAGACCCTTCCAGAAATCCCCGACGGCGAAGAACTGTATCGCCACCAGGATGAAGATAGAGTCTGTCAGGGCCTGAATCACCCCATCGACGCCTAATCTGAATGTATCAATGCTCCGGACATGGGTTTCATCGGTTTTTAGAGCCAATCAGTTTTTCCATCTTCGTGAGAGAGCCGCCGACTGCAACTTTGGTATAGCCCATGTCACGCAGAATTTGATCGGCTATGTGCGCCCTGCTGCCGGAGCGGCAATAGAGTATGATGGGTTCATCCACGGCCCCGAGCTGTTGAACATGGTCGGCAAGAATATCAACAGGGATATTTATGGCGCCGGGAATATGCCGTGCCTCATACTCCCCGACTGTTCGAACATCGACTATGACGGCCTCCGGTAAATACTTCTTAATGAGCCTGTCATTGTTATTCGAGGCCGACATGCAACTGCCGGCAATGATCGCTCCTCCCAGGATTGCCATGCTGATAGTAGCTTTTTTCATGCTACTTCCTCTTCAGGCAGTAAAACGCATCCCTCCCTGCGTAGGTGGAATAGCCGCCCAACTCCTCTTCGATTCGCAGGAGCTGATTGTATTTCGCCACCCTATCGGACCGGCTCATTGAACCCGTCTTAATCTGACCCGTCTCCAGGGCCACGACAAGATCGGCAATAGTGGTGTCAGAGGTTTCTCCCGAGCGGTGAGAGATGATAGCGGTGTATCCAGCCCGTTTAGCCATCTCCACAGCCTCATAAGTTTCGGTGAGGGTGCCGATCTGATTAACCTTGATAAGGATGGAGTTGGCGATGCCCTTATCTATGCCTTCTTTCAGGCGCTTAGTGTTGGTGACAAAGAGGTCGTCGCCGACAAGTTGACATCTGTCACCAATCTTATCAGTGAGGAGCTTCCATCCCTCCCAATCATCTTCGTTCATGCCGTCTTCGATGGAAATGACGGGATAGCGGTTCACCCAATCGGCCCAGAAGTCGGCCATCTGGGCGCTGCTGAGCTTCTCTCCCGTCGACCACTTGAGTTCATAGACATACGAACCATCGGCCTGTTTTTCGGAAAATTCGGAAGATGCCGGGTCAAGGGCAATCATAACATCGGTACGCGGTTTCAGTCCGGCCTTGTCTATGGCCTTCATGATGAATTCCAGCCCTTCCTCGTTTGACTTGAAATTGGGCGCAAAGCCGCCTTCATCGCCCACTGCGGTAGATAGACCAGCCTCTTTGAGCAGCGCTTTGAGATGGTGAAATATCTCGGCAATCCATTGAATCGCCTGGCAGACCGAATCGGCGCCCACCGGCATAACCATGAATTCCTGGAAGTCCACCGAATTGTCTGCATGGGACCCGCCGTTTATGATGTTGGCCATGGGCACCGGCAGGACATTGGCGTGAAAGGCCCCCAGGTACTTGAAAAGCTCGACTTCAAGGTGCTGGGCGGCCGCTTTTGCCGTCGCCATCGACACGCCCAATATGGCATTGGCGCCGAGTTTGCTTTTATTCTCGGTGCCGTCAAGCTCAATCATGGTGTGATCGACTTCTATCTGATCCAGCGCACTGAGTCCGATGACACTGTCGGCAATAACGCTGTTGACGTTTTCGACGGCCTTCAATACACCCTTGCCCAGATAACGGTTCTTGTCGCCGTCGCGCAGTTCGACGGCTTCATGAACCCCTGTTGACGCTCCTGAGGGAACAGCGGCCCTCCCGAATGAGCCATCGGCGAGAATCACATCTACTTCAATGGTGGGATTTCCGCGGGAATCGAGAATTTCACGTGCTTCGACATGCTCAATAGTGTCCATTGTTTAACTCCAAAATATTAAGGTATGTAGGGTCTCTTTCAAAACGGCTTCTCGCTCACCGCTCCGCAGTAACGGCGAAACTCCGATGTTCTTGAACGAACACAAGAGCTGTGAAGTATCGCCATCGCCTTGACCGATGTCATCTGTCCGAATTGAGAGAGGTCTATGAGTCAATATCCCTCTTTATGAAGGCGAGAGTCAAGAGGATGGGCAGTCTAAATTAGGGCAGACTGCAAAACATCCGATTACTTACCATTGCCGCTGCTCTTCATTGCCGTGAGTACGGCATACCCTGAGGAGAGGTCTTCCCGAAGGACTAACACCTCCTCCGGCACTCGGGGCAGAACATTGGTGAAATTCCATATCTGATTGATGCCGGCTTTCACTATCGTATCACAGACGGTTTGCGTCTCGCTGGAAGGTACCGTGAGGATTGCCAGGGCGGCCTTCATCTTTGGAGCCATGGGAATGAGTTGACTGATGTGATACACGGCCGTACCATTTTTTCGGATTCCAACGAGTTCTTCAGAAACATCAAAGGCCGCCGTGATGATTAAACCATGATCCTTGAGTTCCATGTAGCCCATAAGGGCCGAACCGAGATTGCCGGCGCCCACGATGATGGCCTTACAGTTTTGGTCCCAGCCTAGGAACCTCTCTATAGCGTTTATGAGTTCGCCGGTTGGATAACCCACCCGTGGTTTTCCTGTAATCCCTGTCGCTCCGATATCTTTTCTGACCTGGATGGCCTCAAGATCGAGTTCGTCCGCGATAATCGTACTGGAAATGGTATCATTTCCCTCCTTGAGATGGCGTTTCGCTGTTTCAAGATAGGAAGGAAGTCGGCGCGTAGTGGGGATGCTGGCGGCTATGGACTTAGAGTGTCGCGAAAATTGAGCCATTTATACCTCGCATTCACCAATACTAGAAGAAACTCTTAAAATGGTCACGTAGCAGAAGCCAAAATGCCGCATTATACTTTGCACAATGAGATGCAATGGATTTCTGATGATCAGCCGAGCCGATATGGCGTTGATATTGCTTCTCGTATCTGCGGGTTTTCCATTAGCGGGGCTGGATGTAAACCCGGCCTGGCAGCAGGCCCTCGGCGGGGAAATCGATGGCTATCCCGCCCAGGGCCCTAACGGTGATGTTTATGTCATCGCCGATGACAGGGCTCTGCACAGCGTCGATCCACTCACGGGCGGGTCTCATTGGATTTACAGACCTAAAGGCCGTTTACACGACTTCCTCATGGTCGCATCGGATGGAACCATCTATATTCAGAACGACAGGCAGGAATTGTTTGCCGTAACCCCTGGCGGAACAGGAAGATGGAAGCTCCTGATGCAGGCTGATGCCGCGGCGCTTCCGGCGGCCGCCCCCGATGGGCGTCTGCTGATTCCCTTGAATGGAGGCCGTTTGCTCTGCGTATCCCGGAAGGGTGAAATTCTTTGGAAGAGAGATGAATCGGCTAACGCCTCGGCTGCGCCGGTGGCAGTTGCAAACGGAACGATTTGGGTGCCCTTAACCGATGGCCGTATCATAGGCTTAAATACTCCGGGGGAAATTATCGCCGCCTTGGAGGGGACGGGAGCGGCTTCCATGCTGGCCCTGGACTCTGCCGGGAGACTGTGGGCCGGTGGATATTCGGGAAAACTCATGGTGTATGCCATAAATGAATCTCCAGTGGAGTTGGTATTTGCGATTCCTTCCCAGGGCGCGCGTGTTGCCGCGATATTCACCGACATGAGAAACAATGGGCTCGTTTTCTACAGGGACGGAACGGTTCTGGCTGTCTCCGATAATGGGACAGTCGTCTCAAAGAAGCACAGGTCTGTGAGCGGGGGTGTTCCCTCTCTATCGCAGGATGGAACACTCTTTGCACCGGCTTCAGATGGCAGCATTCATGTTGTTGAACCGGCAGGCAGGGAAATCATACTTCGAGACGAATCATTTCTGGCCGAGCCATTGATCACAGGGGAGGGTATGTTGATTGCCGGAGGGGGAGAGTGGATTCTGTACGGCTGGCAGACAGGGTCTCGGCCTGGGGAGGGATGGTCTCAATTTCGAGGCGGTCCCCGGCGCTCCGGCGCCTTCGCCGCCGAACCGGTCATTTATGACAGAGGCATGGCGAGAGAACATGCCGGTTTCGTTGTTCGGGAGCAAATGGCGCTCTCGGATGAAATCTCGGATCGTCTGGCATTGCTCAGCGAGATGGAGGGCTTCAACAGCGAGTATCAGATGCACCAGGAATTGCCTTGGGCGACACTCCTTCTTCAGGATTTAGCAGCTTCCGGTACGGTCAAAACATCTGTATCGCAGCCTTCCGCCGTAGTATCTTATAGTCTCGTGAGAGAGAGGGCCTACCGGATGCTGGGCAATAGTCAGGATCACAGAACCAAGTATTTCCTCCAGGACTGCCTTCGGAATGAATCCGATGCGCGGGCTCTGGCCGTCGGGTTTCTCGCCTTAGGGAACTTGGGGGCCGATTGGGATGCGTCCAGCCTCCGTTTAATCGCCAAAAGATACATGGCCTTCCCTCCCGGAGACGATCAGCTTACCCTGGCGGCTGCGGACGCCCTTTTCGAATTGATTCAATACAATGGCGGGATAACTGACCCGGTTGGCTACCGCCTCATTGATGATCTCGTCAGAAACGCAAGTAATGAAACCATGCGCAGCAAAGTATTAGAGCATATATGGGGCGGCACTAAAAAATGAGAGAGGGCTTTCCTCTTCCCTTAGAGGGAAGTCTTCTCGGCACCGGACAAACGGATTCATCAGTTATTTTGCCGCACCCTATAAGCGTTTTCCCATTCCATGATAAGATGACAGTATTTAAGGAGCAATCACCATGGACCAGCAGAAAACAAAAGGTGTCCTGCTATTGCTTGCCCTGGTATTCCTGACTGGAAGCATTTTGAGCCAGGAAATTCAAGTCGATAGAGATGAGTTGACGAGTATCGGAGAGAAATCAATTGATTTCATTAACTATGTCGGGCCATACGAATTTATCAACACCCTGGATCAGATCCGTGAAATAGGCCAATGGCTTGGAACCCGTATCGATGTGAAAACGCGTAGCGAAGCATCATTGAATGACAAGTACAGGGTTCTCCATATTGTCAGTCCGGAAATCGCCGAAGGTCTAGATGCCGATGTTTTCATACTCGAAGAAGATGCCGCCGTAGACCACATCGTCAATCTCCGTACGATACTCGCGGGCTATCTCGAAAGCGCCTATGACCTGGGAAGCAGGAATGCATATCTGATCGCCGAGTTTGTCACCTACTACAACGCCGTTCACAGAGGAAGCGCTGCGGTGCTTGAGGAACGTTACAAGGCTCCTGTGAGGGAAGCCGCCATACCTTCCAAAATTGGTTTAGACCTCCATTATTCCAACTGGCCGGGGAAAACCCAGATACTGATTCCGCTTCGGGGCGGGAATCAATCATCCAAAGTTGACATGGGAGCCATTTCCGGCCAAGAAGTTATTGAGGAAATGCGAGAGCAAGAGGACATGGGCCTTGAAGCGCGCAAGAACATGGTGGAATTGCGAGAAGAGGAATTGGATCAGGAGCAGGCTGAACTCGACAAGCGCAGTGAAGAGCTTGATAAACAAAGTGAAGCACTTGCCGAAGAATTGAAAGACATACAGGACAAGGAGGAAGAAGGCGCCCCGCTGCCTGATGAAGTCGCACGTAAGGAGCAGCTCGAAGAAGATATTCAGGCCGTTGAAGAAGAGAAACAGGTCGTTGAGAAGGCCAAAGAAGAGATTGAGAAACGTGTTGATGAGGTGATGGAAATGAGGGACGATATCGCCGAAGACCGCAACGTGTTAATCTCTGCTGTAATGGATACCGACACGACACAGCCGCCTGCCCCTGTTAAACCGGTGTGGTTTCTCACCGTTGATGACGACGGTGAGGGCATACCCTTTGGGAGGGTCGTGAAATACGACATGGCGAACAGCAAGAATCTGAAGGTGAGTTCCCTCACGGCTGTCCGTGGACGTACGGTTATCCTGCTTCAGGACGGATTAATCGTGATAGCGGGGAAAACAGGCGGAAACTCCAAGGTTCGTCCGATGCTGCTGGACCGCGATACCCTGGAAATCACGAAAGAGGGCCGTCATGATGTTTTCCCCGGGAGTCTTATCACGATGCGGGATGAGCACATCTTCCTGGTTACCACCGAGAATGGTGAATGGCGACTCGGGAAGTTTTCCAAAACCCTGGACCGTATCGCCGTAAACAATGTCGCCATAGAACCCTGGACCTCAATATTCTTTGAGGAGGATTCGCTGTTTGTTCAGGGTGCCGACGGAGGTGTCCTCGATCTGTCCATTGAAGACCTTCAAGAACAGAATAAGAACAGGTAGGGAGAGGTTCATAGCAAATGTCCAAATCTTGGCCGCTGAAGGGTCGAAGCCTAGCCGTTGTTGCCGATTTCAGTGTCGAAGAGCAGCGCTACCTCTATGAACAGACTCGGGAATTCAAGAATAGATGGCTGAATCGCGAAGATGTTGAAGAGTTTCGCATCCGTGATCCGGAGATATCCGTCTACTGCATGTTTCTCGAGGATTCTACCCGGACGAAAGAATCGTTTCGTAATGCCGTGAATTTCCACGAAGTCAAATTGAACATGTTTGATGCCGCATCTTCCTCATTCAATAAATCCGAAAGCCTGATGGATACTGTCAAAATGCTCATAGGATATAACCGGCAGTCGGTATTCATCCTGCGCTCGAAAATGGAAGGAGTGTGCCGGGCCCTTGAAGAGCAGCTTAGTAAATATGCGGCTGCGGGAAGACGCGGGGCTCCTGTCTTCATCAATGGCGGCGATGGCCGGCATGAACACCCTACACAGGAATTTCTCGATGAGTTCACTTTTCTCGAACAGCACTCACCCCCCGGACAACGCCCTCTGGACTATTCCCATATACACCTCGCCCTCATCGGCGATCTTCGGCATGGGCGCACTGTTCACTCCAAAGTCGATGGACTTAAGGTGTTCAATTCGGTAATCGTCGATCTCGTGGCGCCTGAAGATATGGCTCTGCCTGATAGCTGCATGGACAGAATGAAATCTAATCGATTTGATGTGAGGCGGTGGGGGAGCATTGAGGAATATCTCTCTTCGGGATCCGTGAGTGACTGCTGGTATTTCACTAGGCTGCAACTGGAGCGCATGGGTGACGAAGTTCGGGAGAAGGAAAACAGTCTCAGGAAGGCGGTTACATTTAGCAAGGATTGGATAGACCGGTTACCTGAAAATACCCGATTCTACCATCCCCTGCCCAGACATAGGGAGAAGCCGGTCATTCCGCCGTTTCTGGATGGGCATCCCCTCAATGGCTGGGATGGTCAGAGTGTCAATGGCTACTACACACGGGTGGTGTTACTGTCCATGCTTGCCGGTCGATTGGGACAGACCTTTCAAGGGAAGGGGCTTGAGCGAAAACAAAGGAATACCGAGTTTGTCCGGGATATAAGGGTTCCGTCCAATCCAAAGGTAAAAGACCATTTCAAGGTGGGTATCAAACCTGTGGATAATGGGACGGTGATTGATCACATCGCCAAGGGTCATCCTCTCAAAGAAATTTGGGATCGCATCGATAAAATCCGCCGCATATTGGGGCTTAACCGCATAGGCTCCCACGGCGTGTTTACTTCTGGCACTTCCGATAGTTTGTTTGACCGATGTTACAAGGGAATCATTTCGCTTCCCGATGTGATGGAACTAAAGGAGTTTGAACGGAGAAAACTTGCGGCCGTGTCACCGGGCTGCACAGTCAATCTCATCGAGAAGAAAACAGTGAAAAAGAAATACCGACTTGACATGCCGCCGGAAATTTATAAGTTCCCCGAAAGCTCCTGCAAGAATTCTGATTGCATTACCTGGCCCGGTGCGCATCAGCATGTATTGCCCAAGTTCTACCATAGAGACGGGAAGTTCATCTGTCATTATTGTGGCCGAGCCCATGACTATACAGATATATGGGATATCTAATTCTTTGTGCCGGATGAACAAATACCGAAAAGACTGATCTGCTGCCCTGACATTGTTTCAATATCATTGATGATTTCATCGGGTGCCGGATTGATATCCTGAAGTTCTCCACACGAAGTGCAGAGGAAATGAGCGTGAAAGCCCTCTTTTCCATCGAAACGGTCCTGCATCTGTGCCGTTTCAACACGTTTTATCTTGTCTTGATCGACGAGTATGTTCAGGTTTTATAGGGGGTCACACGGTGGAGAAACTCACCTGTGGATGGCCGGCCTGATGAATCTCCTTTGCTGTAGGATGGTAATCAATCTGCTGGAGATAGGTCAAAAGACCCATTCTTATGCGGCTTCTTATGTTATGGAGAAGGAGATGCTGATTTGATGACAAATTCTCCTGCTTCATAGAGCATACTCGAATTTTGCTTCACAATGCAGTCAGAGTTATGACTACATTATATATCGTTGCGACACCAATCGGGAATTTGGAGGATATCACCTACAGGGCCGTACGCATTCTCGGTTCAGTCGCGATAATTGCCGCCGAAGATACTCGGCGGATTAGGAAACTGCTTAATCACTATTCCATTACTCCGCCCCGACTCATCAGTTGCAGGGCTCAGAACGAAAGTGAAAGTGCTGACGGCATCGTGAAACTTCTCAATGAGGGCAAAGATGTGGCCTTTGTTTCCGATGCCGGCACTCCCGGTATCAGCGATCCTGGAACTCGTCTCGTCAATGTCGTACGACGGGGAGGCCATCGCATTGTCCCCATTCCTGGCGTATCGGCGACAACCGCGCTGCTCAGCGTCTCCGGAATAGCGGGCAAGGGTTTCCTGTTTGAGGGATTCCTGTCCCCGAAAGCGGGAAGGCGGCGAAGCCGTTTGTCAGAACTCCTCAATACGGACATGGTGTTCATCGTGTATGAGTCGCCCCATCGAGTTCACCGACTCCTGCAGGATATTGCGGAACTCACCCCTGCACGTCCCATTCTTCTTGGCAGGGAAGTAACGAAGAAATTCGAAGAAATTCTGTCAGGAACAGCCCCCGAACTCTTGGCCATACTCGGCTTAAGGTCTATGATTAAAGGCGAAATAACGGTTATTGTGGGGAAAGGCTAAATAGTTTTTTGGGGAATAACCGGTTTTTCCTAATAGACCCGGTTATGATTATAGAGCCATTGCCGATACTTTAAGTGTATCGGAGCTAGGAGCGAAAATGACCATTGATAGGCTAGGACCGGTTGATCCGGTCAGTAAATTCAGGAAAACAAATGAGTCTAAGAAGGTTGCAAGCTCTGTTCCTGCGGATTCGATTGATGTTTCCGAAGGAGCTAAGCGTTCTGCCGCCTTGAAAAAAGTCGCCGATATAGTCCGTGCCGCCCCCGATATCCGTTTAGACCGTGTGGAAGAGGTTAAGAAAAAGTTAGCAGACCCTAACTATGTCAATGATGCTGTTGAGGCTATGGCGGACAAAGTATTGGATGTACTCGACATTTAATCAATAGGGCGCCAATAGCTCAAGGGCACCTCTAAAAAACAGCTTTAGGAAATTGACGAAGAAATTTTTGTCGATACAAGGCGGCAAAAGCTCAAGCGCAGCTTAAGCTTAGTTGAGTATTTTGACAACGCAGTAGCGGTGGAAAAGATCGAGTCAAGAACTAAATGGGTTTTTTAGAGGTGCCCTCAAGATTAGAAATATTCCGCATCTCTGATAAAATTGAGCACAACTTCTGATTATGAGTTATACTCCTTTCCTATGGAACGATTAAACAACTGGTGGCAACATCTGCCGGAACACATGAATCCGGTATTACTGCAAATTGGCGGCTTCGCTGTCCATTACTATGGACTGATGTACCTCGTCGCATTCATGGTCGCTTACTTGCTTTGCCGTTATAGATTGAAGCATGAACCCTTTGATGATGTGTTCAATGGTGAAAAATTGCAGGGTCTATTCTCAGCAAGCATTCTTGGTCTCATTCTGGGCGCAAGGCTAGGATATGTGCTGTTTTACAGTCTTTCCTATTACTTACGCCATCCTCTTGAAATCATACTGCCCTTTGATATTGCCAATGGCTGGAAATTTGTCGGTATCGCCGGGATGTCTTATCATGGCGGCCTGATCGGCGCAATGCTTCTCGGTGGACTCTTTGTTAAGAAAGAGGGAATCAGATTTCGGCAGGGAGTGGATTTCCTCTTACCCTGCATTCCCCTGGGATATACCTTCGGCAGACTGGGAAACTTCATCAACGGAGAATTGTGGGGAAGGAGGACTGAACGATCCATCGGCATGTACTTTCCTGATGCCCCGGGGGAAGCTCTGAGGCACCCCTCTCAACTTTATGAGGCATTCTTTGAGGGTATCGTGCTCTTTGTAATACTGTGGCTTCTTCGCAAGAGGATGAAGGTTTCAGGAAGCATGGGGACCATCTATCTTGTCGGCTATGGGTTCTTCAGGTTTTTAATCGAGTATGTCAGGGAACCGGATGCCCATCTTGGATTCATTGCCGTCGGTTTATCAATGGGCCAGCTTCTCTGTATCGCCATGATACTCACAGGACTGTTATTCTATTGGTTATTTCACCGGTTATACAAAAAGGAAAATGGTTGAACTAGGAGTCTGTCGGACTGAACTCTTCTGGCAGTTTAGCTCTTTTCTCCTGCTATCTAAGTTGTCAGAACTGCCTTGAGCTTCAAAGTCCGACAGGCTCCTAGTGCGCAGCACACAACAGATTCCTAAATGAGGCGCAAGGGATTGAAACGGAAATGCCGCTGGCTGCCCCCCCGGCGATTGGCAATGAGCCGGTTAAACATGAGCCTTCTATGAAGCCGGTGCTAAGGACTCCATCTGCATCCATCTGTGGTCAAAATAACAGTTCGCATCCATTCGTGGTTCATTTTAACAGCGCACTATCGGCGGAAGAGTTCGAGTCAAGAACTAAATGGGGTTTTTTAGAGGTGCCCCTATGAATTGAGTCCGGGGAAAAGTTTGCCTGATCCCAGTGGCGCGCAATGGAATACTTTGTGACAAGGCGGAGAATTCTTTGTAAGAATTGGGGCTATGGCAGAATGTGACTTTGGCGCTTGCAGGCAACGGCAGCGGAAGATAAAAACCTCAGTAATGCCTACAATAAGGTTTCAGATTCTGCCATTGCCATGCCTAAGAATCACTTGCTGCCAAGCCCCGTGACTGGATCAGTCGTACAGCAGCGGAGCTATGGCCGGATCATCCATGTTCTCGGATGTGTAGTACTTTGCACCGGTATCGACATCGCTGACGGGTTCACCCATGTATGCCTTGTAGGCTAATTCTACGGCCTTGTAGCCGATGGAATAGGGGTCCTGGGTGATGGAACCGACGAATAAGCCCTTGCGAACGGCATTTTTCTGACCCGCTCCGGCATCATATCCGATGACGGTGATGTCATACTTGGTGGCGAGGTCCGCACCGTCGTTGGTGGCAGCCAGCAGGCCCTTGACCGTTGCCTCATTGGAGCAGAAGACACCAAGAATATTCTCATCTGCCGCCTTGTTGAGCATGGCTGAAGAAGCGGCGGCGGCATCGGTGTTCGCGGCCGAGGCCGGAACGATCATTTCGATGAAAACTTTTTTCCCGTTTCTGGGACTGTCGGCGCCGATGTATGCCGAATTGCCGATGACGGCGATGTCGGCCATGGACAGAGCGGTCTGCGAATCGATCATATCCACCATATTGTCTCTGAAGCCTTTGCCGCGGCTGAGGAGCGATTCCCCTGCGGCATCCTGGTTCATCACGACAATTTTGACAGGACTGTCTTCGGTGGCGGCCTCAATATCGTTCTTGATGATTTCGAACATTTTCTTTGCTGCAATGCCCGCTGCCTCGTAGTTATTGGTCGAGGCATTGGCGGCGATGGAACCCGGAGGCGCTTCAGGCACGCCTGAGTCGAATCCGACCACCGGAATGCCCTTTCCTTGAAGCTCGGTGAGCTGGTCGATGACCGAGGTGGTGTTGAGTGCGGCCAGTGCGATGGCAACCGGCGCCTTGGATATGGCATTGTTGAGCATTTCAACCTGAATCTGCACATCACTCTCCGAAGGCGGACCCTCAAAGGTCACCTCGACTTCATATTCCGTTGCGGCATCCATTGAACCGCGCTTGACATTCTGCCAGAAATCGTGCTGTTCGCCCTTAGACACAACGGCAATATAGGGCATGCCGCCCTTCTTTGCGCCTTCATCCTGACCGCCGGCAAATACGGCCGATACCGCAAATGCCAACATGAATAGTATGAGAAAAGTTTTCTTCATACATTCCTCCTTAAATATATTGTATGGCCGGCCTCTCCGATGTTATTTCGGGTTTGGCCGGTCACAACCCGGCTAACAGCCGGGCTTGTTTCATTTCTCAGTTTTGTGGAAGTCTTTTTCGGCGGCTCTTTCTTCCAGATGTATGCGCTTGAATTCCGCTTTCTCGGCCATCTTCATTCTTCTGAAAGTTACCTTCATGGTTTTCTTGACCGCCTGTATTTCCCGTTCCCTGGTCCGGGCTTCCCCGCCGGACAGGACGGACAGCTCGGCTTTCATGCGGGCAATTTTCTCGATTTCGGATTGCCTGAATATATCTGCCGGGCCAAGTATTTTCACTTCTCCCGCTTTCTTGTTGCGGTAGATATCCAGCAGGACCGCTCCGATCACCACAACACCGGTGAAGAAGGTTTGATAATGGGATTGCAGGTTCATGGAGGGGAGACCCACACGCAGGGTGCTCATGATGTATACGCCGATGAGAGTGCCGAAAACCGAGCCTATTCCGCCGGAAAGGGAAGTGCCGCCGATTACGGCTCCGGCGATGGCGTACAATTCGAATCCCTGCCCCTGCGCCGGCATGACCGTGGTGTAGACAGCGGCGAAGGCTATGGCGCCTATTCCGGCCATCAGACCGCTGACGGCATAGGCCGTCATCACCCATTTGCCGACATTGACTCCCGATAGGCGCGCCGCCTCTTTGTTGGAGCCCACCGCGAAGATGTAACGGCCCATCTTCGTCTTCTTGAGAACCGTCGCCGCGATTATCGCAACGGTCATGAGTACAATGAAACCCGTCGGGATGGACAAACCGTCCTCGCTGAGGAATTTGAAGATGCTCTTGAACCAGCCGTCAGCCTCCGAGCGGGTAGGAAAGGTGGCGCTCCGGACATTGGAGACAATGGAGCCCACCCCCATGGAAATCATCATGGTGCCCAGAGTGGCGATGAAGGGCGGGAGCTGGAGCCGAGATATCATCAGGCCGTTAAAGAAACCGAATCCGATGGCGATAGCCATTATCGCAATCAGAGAAAGCCACATCGGCCAGCCCCAGCTTTTATAGGCCGTCCCGCCGATGATGGCGGCACACATCATCACAGTGCCGCAGGAGAGGTCTATCCCGCCGGTAATGATGACGAAGGTGACCCCCATGGCCAGGAATCCGATGTAATAAGAGGCGTCGAGTATGTTCACCAGGGTAATATACGAGAAGAAATTGCGCCCGAAAAACCCGAAGAAGATGAAAAGGATGACTAAGGCCGCCGGGGCGAGAAACTTCTGTAGTCCGATGTCTCTGAATCTCTTCTTTATATCACTCATATCGCTGTATCTCCTAAGCGGATTCCCGCATGGTGGCGAATGCCATTATCTTTTCTTGACTGGCATCTTTGATGTCCAGGAACCCCGTAATCCGCCCCTCGCACATGACGACGATGCGATCGCTCATGCGCAGAACTTCGGGCAGTTCCGAGGAGATCATGATGATAGACTTGCCCAGGGCGACCAGTTCGTTCATCAGGGAGTAAATCTCGCTCTTGGCCCCGACATCAATACCCCGTGTCGGTTCGTCGAAGATCAGAATCCTCGCATCGTTGATGAGCCATTTAGCGATGACCACTTTCTGCTGATTGCCGCCGGAGAGTTTGCTGAGCAGCTGATCCGCCGAAGGGGTTTTGATGCGCAGTTTTTTGACATAGTCATGAGTGATGCTGCGTACTTTCTCGCCGTGAATGAACAGACCTTTTTCAAATTTGTCATAGGATGCCATGAGGGCGTTCTCAGCGACACTGAGTCCTGTGGCCAATCCGAAGCGTTTTCGGTCTTCCGAAAGGTAGCCTATGCCGTGGGAAACGGCGTCCATGGGGCTGTTGATGCGCACGGGAGCGCCATTGATCCAGATTGTGCCGCTTTGAATTTTATCGGCGCCGAATATGGCCCGAGCGGTTTCGGTGCGCCCTGCACCCATAAGCCCGGCGAAACCAAGAATTTCTCCTCTGCGAAGGTGAAAACTGACATTTTTCACCAATTTGCCGGCATTGAGTCCCTGAACTCTCAGGATTTCTTCGGCATCGTGAGGCACGGTACTCTCAATCTTGGGCTGTTCATAGATAACCCGGCCCACCATCATGTTGATGATGGCTTCCTTGTTTATGTTCTTTGTTTCATGGGTTCCGACATATCCGCCGTCTCTTAGAACGGTTGCCCGGTCTGTGATGCGCCCGATTTCATCCATGCGGTGGGATATATAGATCATGCCGACACCCTTGGCCGAAAGGTCTTTCATGATGGTAAAAAGCTCGTCAATTTCTGTTTCTGTCAGGGCCGCTGTCGGTTCGTCAAGAATGAGGACTTTGAGGTTGTGGGAAACGGCCTTGGCGATTTCCACCATCTGCTGCTTGCCCACGGTGAGCCGGCTCAAGGTTTCCTCTGGATTGATTCTCATATTCAGCCGGTCAAAGAGTTTTCCGGTTCGTTCGTTCAGTTGCTTCTCGTCAAGAATAAGTCCGTTTCTCATTGATTCCCGACCGATGAAGATGTTTTGGGCGACGGTGAGATGCTCCATCATGTTGAGTTCCTGATGGATGATGCCGATTCCCGCAGAAAGGGCCTGCTTAGGATTATGAGGATGGAAGAGCTTGCCCATGAAATGAATCTCGCCGGAGTCTTTTTCATAGATGCCGGTGAGCACCTTCATCAGAGTGGATTTCCCGGCTCCATTCTCACCGACTAAAGCATGGATTTCTCCGGCTTTGAGTTCGAAGTTCACACCCTTAACGGCATGTACTCCCATGAAGCGCTTATGTATTTCCCTCATGGACAGGATTGTATCGCCCAATGAACTGCTCCCGCTTGATTGTTAACTGCATTATTGCAGAATTTGCATTGACAGTAAATAGAGATTCTTGCTGACAATGCCGAAAACATTCCGGTTTTTGAACAAGAGGCGGTGAATTGCATGATTTCTGCTGCATCGAACCGGGGGGGATTTTCCGGGCAGCTCATCAGTTTTCTATGTAATGCAGACCCAAATTGCCCCGCAGCCGGGATCGGCCTGGCTTTTCAGGACATCAGGCGGATGGCGTTAAGAATCCCCAAAAAATATTTCCGAATCATTGTATTGACGGTAATAACGGGATTTAATCGGAATGGCTCATCCAGCAGAGCAGTTTCCTCCATGCCTTTTCCGCCGCACCCCTGTGAAGGGATGGAAATCAATGAAGGGCAAAGAAGACGGATACCCCTCCGCAAGCTTCAATGGGGCCATCCCTGTGAAGGGATGGAAAAAATCGCATCCGACATGTAAACAAGGCTTGACAAGGAGCTTCAATGGGGCCATCCCTGTGAAGGGATGGAAATTTCCAGGACATCATCATAGCCGGTCTGATCGGCGCCGGCTTCAATGGGGCCATCCCTGTGAAGGGATGGAAATCCGCCGCCGCCGTCTTGAAAACCGCAATGAAACTCCTGCTTCAATGGGGCCATCCCTGTGAAGGGATGGAAATGAATCTTTTCCGAATATATTGACCAATGTGAGAAAAGCTTCAATGGGGCCATCCCTGTGAAGGGATGGAAATTAGATTATGCCGCGAACGCTGATTTTGATAAATATGCTTCAATGGGGCCATCCCTGTGAAGGGATGGAAATAATACAGGCTGAATACGTGGTAGATGAACACTTGTTCATGCTTCAATGGGGCCATCCCTGTGAAGGGATGGAAATTTGCTGAAATTTGCCGCCTGTCCGCCCACTTTTGATGGCTTCAATGGGGCCATCCCTGTGAAGGGATGGAAATAACTTGACAAGTTACCCTTATGCCTCAAATTTCCGGTTGCTTCAATGGGGCCATCCCTGTGAAGGGATGGAAATAGCATCCGTCCCAGGGAAATCAATATATACCATTCGCTTCAATGGGGCCATCCCTGTGAAGGGATGGAAATGCGGCAGAATCCCCGCAGGGTTTGCCCCTTCTCCCGGCTTCAATGGGGCCATCCCTGTGAAGGGATGGAAATTATCAAATGCCGGTAAATTAATTAGCACAGTTATATGCTTCAATGGGGCCATCCCTGTGAAGGGATGGAAATTCATTCTCCTTTGTATTATTCGTATTTCCTAACTAGCTTCAATGGGGCCATCCCTGTGAAGGGATGGAAATATCGGTCAGGACAGCATGGCTCGTGGCAGGCGCCGGCTTCAATGGGGCCATCCCTGTGAAGGGATGGAAATGCGGCAGAATCCCCGCAGGGTTTGCCCCTTCTCCCGGCTTCAATGGGGCCATCCCTGTGAAGGGATGGAAATAAGAGTAGGGCATATTATAAAAAATATTCTTTTAAGCTTCAATGGGGCCATCCCTGTGAAGGGATGGAAACGAGACGGTCCCAGGCCAAAAAATCGATGGGGAATGCTTCAATGGGGCCATCCCTGTGAAGGGATGGAAATTTGACGGTTTTAATTTCCGTTGATTGCGGGAATGGGGCTTCAATGGGGCCATCCCTGTGAAGGGATGGAAATCTGGGGCGGGAATTATGATGATCTCCTGGAGAGCGTGCTTCAATGGGGCCATCCCTGTGAAGGGATGGAAAATCCCGGTAGGGCCGCGGCAGTATATTTTTGTTGACAGCTTCAATGGGGCCATCCCTGTGAAGGGATGGAAATTCTTTTGTCGCTATTTTTATCGAGGCAACATTATTTAGCTTCAATGGGGCCATCCCTGTGAAGGGATGGAAACTGGCGATGGCCGCCACCCTTATTTTCTCTATCTAGCTTCAATGGGGCCATCCCTGTGAAGGGATGGAAATATCCACGACGGAAATTTGATCATAGCTGATTTCAGCAAGCTTCAATGGGGCCATCCCTGTGAAGGGATGGAAAAGTCCATATAGCGCGGCGTACTCAAACGACCTAAGCTTCAATGGGGCCATCCCTGTGAAGGGATGGAAATTCCTGTTCATCCCCGGCAACAAAAACCACACGTATGCTTCAATGGGGCCATCCCTGTGAAGGGATGGAAACATGGCAGGCATCTGAAATGATGAGAGACGGGTAAGCTTCAATGGGGCCATCCCTGTGAAGGGATGGAAATATGTTGATGTACCAGGGCTTCCATATTCGTTTTCTTGACGCTTCAATGGGGCCATCCCTGTGAAGGGATGGAAATATGCCGACCTGCTTTCGCTGGCAGCGTGCCCATTTTGCTTCAATGGGGCCATCCCTGTGAAGGGATGGAAAGATGTTTGAGCCGATCACGGAGACCAATGTATTGTCGCTTCAATGGGGCCATCCCTGTGAAGGGATGGAAATCTCGAAACAGAAATAACAATAATAATACAGGAAGTAGCTTCAATGGGGCCATCCCTGTGAAGGGATGGAAATGTCGCTGCCCCTGACTCCTGTCCGCTAATGATAGTGTCGCTTCAATGGGGCCATCCCTGTGAAGGGATGGAAATGGGGCTACATCACATCTTCCCTGTCTTCGATTTTCGGGCTTCAATGGGGCCATCCCTGTGAAGGGATGGAAATAACTTGACAAGTTACCCTTATGCCTCAAATTTCCGGTTGCTTCAATGGGGCCATCCCTGTGAAGGGATGGAAACTGGAGGGCCGTGTCATCACAGCCCGTTCGGCACTCGCTTCAATGGGGCCATCCCTGTGAAGGGATGGAAATCCGTTCCAAAAACCCTTATAGGTCTTGTTTTTCACTGTGCTTCAATGGGGCCATCCCTGTGAAGGGATGGAAAGGTCTTTCGCTGACTCCGTCGGCGACGGAACTTCAGGCTTCAATGGGGCCATCCCTGTGAAGGGATGGAAAGGGGGTGGGCGGCTATGGCCCCGTGGGCCGCACTCCTTGCTTCAATGGGGCCATCCCTGTGAAGGGATGGAAATCGGCCATCGATGTCCTGCGGCTCGGTGTGATGCAGTAGCTTCAATGGGGCCATCCCTGTGAAGGGATGGAAACTGGACCGGCATACTCACCCCCGTCCTGGCCTGGAGCTTCAATGGGGCCATCCCTGCGAAGGGATGGAAACAGACGGAGAGGTCCTCGATCTCAGCGATTTTGACCTGCTTCAATGGGGCCATCCCTGTGAAGGGATGGAAATTTGACGGCCTTAAAAATTCAGGCCGACATCCTGGAGCTTCAATGGGGCCATCCCTGTGAAGGGATGGAAATTTCGCGAAGCGATGAAGTGGTTAGAAAAATATCATGCTTCAATGGGGCCATCCCTGTGAAGGGATGGAAAGATGTATTGGTTAGCATTTATCAAGACGCCTGCCGTGCTTCAATGGGGCCATCCCTGTGAAGGGATGGAAATGTCCAGAAATAATTCGGCCATATTCCTCAGACGTCTCGCTTCAATGGGGCCATCCCTGTGAAGGGATGGAAAAAGAATTGATCAGTCAGAAGATTCATGATGCGATTCGCTTCAATGGGGCCATCCCTGTGAAGGGATGGAAATAACTTGACAAGTTACCCTTATGCCTCAAATTTCCGGTTGCTTCAATGGGGCCATCCCTGTGAAGGGATGGAAATGGGATGGTCAGAGGACTGCCTCTATGTCTGGCACCGGCTTCAATGGGGCCATCCCTGTGAAGGGATGGAAATAACTTGACAAGTTACCCTTATGCCTCAAATTTCCGGTTGCTTCAATGGGGCCATCCCTGTGAAGGGATGGAAATGGTACCGGTGCTGGATTTCGGACCCGCCTGGGCTAAGCTTCAATGGGGCCATCCCTGTGAAGGGATGGAAATCCGCCGCCGCCGTCTTGAAAACCGCAATGAAACTCCTGCTTCAATGGGGCCATCCCTGTGAAGGGATGGAAATGAATCTTTTCCGAATATATTGACCAATGTGAGAAAAGCTTCAATGGGGCCATCCCTGTGAAGGGATGGAAATCGGAAAAAGGACCCGATACCCTTCTGTTCCATGGATGGCTTCAATGGGGCCATCCCTGTGAAGGGATGGAAATTTCATCGAGTATTTCCTTGACAGCAAACATTCCGTCGGCTTCAATGGGGCCATCCCTGTGAAGGGATGGAAATAAAAGACAAAAACTTTCTACTTTCACTTGAATATTAAGCTTCAATGGGGCCATCCCTGTGAAGGGATGGAAATTAGATTATGCCGCGAACGCTGATTTTGATAAATATGCTTCAATGGGGCCATCCCTGTGAAGGGATGGAAATGTCGATTTTTCTTATGAGGTAAGCCGCGCCATCAGTGCTTCAATGGGGCCATCCCTGTGAAGGGATGGAAATTTGCCATAATACCTCCTAATTCCTGATGACGATGCCGCTTCAATGGGGCCATCCCTGTGAAGGGATGGAAATTTGGACTGGAAAAAATGTCAAGCCTTTTCTCATGCCGTGCTTCAATGGGGCCATCCCTGTGAAGGGATGGAAATCCGGCCTCGTCCGGTGACCATTTTGTATCCGGGACACGCTTCAATGGGGCCATCCCTGTGAAGGGATGGAAATATCGCTGCCGGGTCCGGAGTCCGGCGGAACAGCGGGCTTCAATGGGGCCATCCCTGTGAAGGGATGGAAATGACAGTCAGGGAGGACTTTGATATATGAAGTATAGATGCTTCAATGGGGCCATCCCTGTGAAGGGATGGAAATATGATTACAGTGAGTGGATGAACCCAGACCTTACGCTTCAATGGGGCCATCCCTGTGAAGGGATGGAAAACTTTTTTTCGGTGGCTCCTCCGACAAAGTCGCTGAGCTTCAATGGGGCCATCCCTGTGAAGGGATGGAAAGGAAGCGGGCGAAGGCTCCCGAGTACAGCACCGCATGCTTCAATGGGGCCATCCCTGTGAAGGGATGGAAACCTAGCGTTGGCCGCCACCCTTATTTTCTATACCTAGCTTCAATGGGGCCATCCCTGTGAAGGGATGGAAATGTCAGCGTGATGACGCATTTCCCTTGTCCCATTTTGCTTCAATGGGGCCATCCCTGTGAAGGGATGGAAACCTGGCCATGAGCACCCCGTCCAGGATGGAAACCAGGCTTCAATGGGGCCATCCCTGTGAAGGGATGGAAAACAGCACTTCGGCGGCGGCAGCCAGAGAGAATTCTCAGCTTCAATGGGGCCATCCCTGTGAAGGGATGGAAAATGAGGCCGAAGAAAAAGGGGCGGGGAAGGCCCAGGAAAGCTTCAATGGGGCCATCCCTGTGAAGGGATGGAAATCTGGCTCCAGCGGATGCCAGGTGATCACACGGAGGGCTTCAATGGGGCCATCCCTGTGAAGGGATGGAAATATGTCTCACTAATTCCCTACATGGGGATTGTGTTTTGCTTCAATGGGGCCATCCCTGTGAAGGGATGGAAAGCGTAGCCGGGAGGAATGTCCCGGCGCCGAACGGCCCGGCTTCAATGGGGCCATCCCTGTGAAGGGATGGAAAGAATTATTTATTAACTGCTCATCGCATGATGAGCAGTGCTTCAATGGGGCCATCCCTGTGAAGGGATGGAAATCCGCAAGGGATGAGGGATGGGAGGTCCTTGATGAATGGCTTCAATGGGGCCATCCCTGTGAAGGGATGGAAAGAGGTAGAGGCGGCAAAGAAATAAATGGCGACTATAGCTTCAATGGGGCCATCCCTGTGAAGGGATGGAAAACGGCGTATCTACGTTCGTTCGATTGATTGTCCCCCAGCTTCAATGGGGCCATCCCTGTGAAGGGATGGAAAATCGCCCAGCGGGGCAGCGGACAGAATGATGCAAATGCTTCAATGGGGCCATCCCTGTGAAGGGATGGAAACCCCGGTCGCTGCCTTACTTTTATCAATTTCTGCTGGCTTCAATGGGGCCATCCCTGTGAAGGGATGGAAATTGCTGTTTTGCGAAATCTCCAGCTTCCGTTCCGTCGCTTCAATGGGGCCATCCCTGTGAAGGGATGGAAATGAGAAAATTGCCAGAGACATGCTGACGCTCCCTGGCGCTTCAATGGGGCCATCCCTGTGAAGGGATGGAAAGGCAGAGCTTGTGGGGATCAGCGTCGATGAGTACGTGCTTCAATGGGGCCATCCCTGTGAAGGGATGGAAAATCGCCCAGCGGGGCAGCGGACAGAATGATGCAAATGCTTCAATGGGGCCATCCCTGTGAAGGGATGGAAACGCATAATCTACGCCATTATCACTGATTTCTGATGTGGCTTCAATGGGGCCATCCCTGTGAAGGGATGGAAAACCTCTAAAAGACGTGGAAATTTTACATTTTTGTCGCTTCAATGGGGCCATCCCTGTGAAGGGATGGAAAGTGATTCTGGCGTGCCGCTCGTAACTTATCTTGCGCGCTTCAATGGGGCCATCCCTGTGAAGGGATGGAAATGGCAAGGAGTTCTATTTTATGAGAGGTGCTTCAAAATAGCTTCAATGGGGCCATCCCTGTGAAGGGATGGAAATACGTTAAGCGTATGCGCTCGTGCGCGCTGTTTCTTGCTTCAATGGGGCCATCCCTGTGAAGGGATGGAAACCGGACAACGGACGACGGCGGTCTTGAATATGAATATGCTTCAATGGGGCCATCCCTGTGAAGGGATGGAAATGCCCTCATGCCAAAGTCATGTGGCATAAGGCTTTAGGAATACCAATTCGAGAAGCTCCATAATCTAGGTAGGTCATCAGCTTAACCCCGCCTCCAAAATACACTTTAATTTCTTTTATGACAAGGACTACGAGCATCACCCGCAATTTTCGAATCACCCAGACACTCGAATGCATCATACCACAAGCACTCTTGGCGGCGGAACAAACGCCTTGCCTATACATTCCATCTTATCATTAATAGTCTTGTCTGCCTTCCCCATCTTCAAGACAACCACCTGATCCTGCCTGTGGTTGATGCTCCTCGAGAGTTGCCCTTTCAGCCGCTGAAGCTCCACATCATTCAGTTCACACAGAAATGCGCTGTACTGAACATGATTTCCATTCCCATTCAGCAACTTGAACACGGCCCTTCGGCATTTATCGTCTGCAATATCATAAGTTATAAAGTAGCGATTCCTCATGCCATTCCGCCCTCACCGTGTCGTTATTCCCACATAGCGATCCGTATCGCCTGCAATCCACTTCGCCATCAGGCGGGCCTGCAATCGGATCACCGTTCGCCAAGAACAGTGATAGTCAAAAATCGGATGGATAATCAACTGATCCAGCCTCGACTCATAGGCGTGAATGAACGCTTTTCGCCCCTTGTCGGTAAGAATACAGCCTGCATCGGCAAATTGGAAACCGTTTGAAGCCACCATTCCCGTATTAATAGCCTTCACCACTGCGCTGTCCACCACTAACGGACGGAATTCCTCCATCAAGTCCAAAGCCAGTGCCGGACGGCCATGACGCGGACGGTGATAGAAACCCCACCACGGGTCCAGCCCCTCCGCCAAGAGCGCCGTTAAGCATTCCTTAGACAACATGGCATAGCCGAACGACAGAAGAGCATTCACCGGGTCACGGGGAGGACGGCGGTTGCGTTTGGTAAACTCCCAATCCGAATTGAAACTCCGTGGATTGAGAAGCTCGGAAAACGCTCCGAAATACAGTGCCGCCGCATTGCCCTCCAGACCCAGCAAATACTCCAAAGAAGGCGCATCGGCCACCCGCTTAATCAAAGCCGCCATTTTCGTCAGCGTTTTAGAAACCGTTTTCGGTGCATTCCGCCGCAAAAAAGTCCGCTGATTCGCCGCCTTCGTCTCCACAATAACCCTGGCGATTTCAAGACATTGCTCCTGCGATTCGGCAACACGATACTGCGCCGCCCGTGCATAGCCGTTCCGAATCGATATGCCTGCCGTAATCCCGCAGAACCAGTGCCCCATCGTACAGTGAACAATGGGCACACATTCCTGACAGAGCCAATTCACCGCCTGCGCCGAAACCGATATATTGCCCAGAAGAACAAGCTGACTCACATCCTTCAGATTCACCTCCGCCAGAACCTCCTCCTTCTTCCTAACCGATAGATTTAACCCCTTCTTTCCAACCCGCGCCCCCTGTTCCTGCACATACAGCGGTACCGCATCCTCTCTGGCGGCAAAGAGACGGCGGACATCCGGTACCGCAGCCCCATCCTCCGCAAGTGACCGTATTTCGTCCGGCATACAAATACCCGCCAAGGAACAGCCCCCGCATTTGGGACTGTCATCCAGCGGCGGCGGGCAAGCCTTGCAAGTTGAAAGCGCAACAGCCTCTTCGATAAGTTGCATCGTTCGCGCCTCCAGCCCCTCGTCAAAAGAAACATCCACCCGTGTTTTAGATCCCGCAAAGTAAAGAACCCCGTCATTGCAGGCATAGCCATGCTCCCGCAGCAACAGCCCCTGAGCCATTAACTGCACGCGTTCCGGTTCCCAGCACCGCTGGGCATTATTCGGCACCTTCCCCCGCTTCGATTCCACAGGACGGGCATCCCTGCCGCTCAACTCCACCAAATCCAACTTCCCCGTCAACTTCAACCGTTCGCTGGATAAAGGCACCGAGCGGCTTATCTTAGGCGGCGCATCCTCTCCGTCCGCATCGACATCCGGCAGAAGCATATCCTTCTCATCCACCCGCCGATGTACATTCCTGCCCTCCACCGTATAGGCATTATCTGCCCAGCGTCCCTGAACATACATCAAATGAAACAGCCTTGGACAATAGGCATATTCATTAAGCATGCGAACCGGCAGCAAATCCACTTCATCCATGCCATTTCCTCAAATCAACCACATACTCATTTTTGGGCGTTCCCCTGTCGTGCCGCCAGGGGGCGGGCTTTGCGGGGGTACCGTCTGGCCGCTACGCAGCCAGACCGGCGGCCTGGGGCCGCCGCCCCTCCAATCCCTAACGCGCTTGCGCACATAGACCCAGGATTCACAAACCGGCTCCAGAGCCCGCCTTCGCCGGAAAAGCCTGTACAGGCCCTCCCATTAACACCCTGGCATCAATTCAAAAACCCCCAATCCAAAATGCGAAGCATAACCCAGGCAAATCGGCCCCTCAACCTGTTTACTGAAACTCAGCCTTAAGGCGAATCCGTAATTCTGCGGCGGAGCCATAGAGTTTCTCCTTTGAATAACATAATGCCTGAGCCGCCGCGACAACTCATCCTTCGGGTTTATCGGCTCCACCAATGCCTCGGGCAATCCCCGGGAGGCAAGCTCCGCCTTCACCTGGCCCTCCAGCGAATTCTTTCCATTCCTCTTCAGATACCGGGGAGCGACAAAGGGCGTTTTACTCACCCACTCCGTTCCCCTGCCGCAAACAGCCTGCAGCCTTTCCCCAATGCGGGCGGGGAAGCGGCGCATATCGCTGACTTCGCCCAAACCCGCCACCGCCAGGCGGATGTCTCCCTGCACCTTCTTCGCCCAGGTTCGGTACAGACCGCGCACAACATCCTGCGCCATTCCCGAAAGGCCGCCCGGCGCATAGATTAACACATGGTCCAATCGTCCATCGCCGTCAATATCCAAATGGATAACATGGGCATGGCTATGCCCCTCCCTCAATGGATGCCCTTCCTCATCCTGGCCCGTCAACACAGACAGTTTTTCCCAGTTATCCTCTGTGCATTTCTTTCCTGCCAGGCGTACTATCTTCCGATGAAGCATCTCTCCCTGCGGCAAACTTCGGCTGGCCATGGGTAATATTGAACGATTACCGCCCTCCGGTGTCAGGGCCAGCAGAACAGTTCGAACCGACGGCCTCTTTTCTGGCATCGCCCGTATTACAGGAACCGCCAACCGGATGGAATTCGGGTTTCTCCAGTAAAACACCCGCCGAGACCCCGGCGGACTCGACCATTTATACCCCTTCCACCACGATGTGTCCTTCTGCAGACAATCGATTAAATCGACAGGAAACGGAGCGACAGCCTTTTGCCGATCTTTTTCCAGCTTCTTGCTCATCTTCTTGTCGGCATCAGGCACGGGGAAAGGCTCCAGCGCCTTAGCCGCCTCCTTGCCCTGCCATTTTTCATAAACCTCCGGCAACTGGGGCGCCACCAGAGCAATCTGTTCCCAATCCCTGCCCGGATGTTCTTCCTCGCCGCAGGGATAGGCGTTGGGAGGCGGCCTGCTCTCTGCCTCTGCAGCGGAAAGCACCTTGGCCTGCACCCAGCTCTCGCTCCGTCCCAAGTAACTCATCTTTTCAAACAGAGACTTAACCAAAGGCGCATCGGCATTGGAATTACAATTCCAGTGAACAGTTATCGGATAATTACGGCCTATATTCAGCCAGGAATCGAAAACAAGTGTTGTCTTTTCAGACTTCCCGCTCCTAATAGGCATGTAGTGTCGGCTATGCGCTCCGGCTGCTTCGGGAAGACCGTAACGAGGCAATGTCTGCGCCAAATCATTGATTAATTCCCGGGCTTCCGGAGGGACATTCTCCCTCCAGCCCAGCTTACTGTAGCCAGTGGCTATCAGCGCCCTGAGCAGACGCCATGGACTGGGCGGCCATTCCACCAGCCCCTCATTCACATGACAGCCCCAGGGCGTGGCGTGATAACGCCCCCCTGGAAAACGAAATCGAACAGTAATCATTACGCTGCCCCGGAATCCTTACTTCCCTTTTCCAGCTTGTCGTCATACCGTACACTCACGCAGGTCATTCTTTCCTGACAACTCCTTATGGCTTCCGGCAAATCCGCTTCCAAAGCCTCCAGAGACGGCAATAGAAAATCGCTGGGCTTGTCTGCCGATATGGAATCAACAGCCACCTTCAGATCGCAGGCCGTGCGCAGGCGCAAACCGCCGCTGAACAGTTTGCGCAGTTTGTACAAGGAAAACAGGATCAGCAAGCGTTCCACAGCACCGCCCAGGCTGTATCCGCGAATCTGCGCCAAATCCAGATTCGCATAGCAGACAATCCTGTTTGCCGTAAATTCATCCCGGTGGAACGGCACATTCCCAAAGCCTTTATTCGCATTTCCAGACGGGTTCACATGATCATTCTTCACCCCGCCCGAGGCGGCCACCTGCACTCCCTCAGCCTCAATGAAGGCTGAAAGCGCACGGGAAAGCCGCAACCGGCCTCCAGCCAGTTCCTTCTTGGCCAGAAATGCACCGTGAATCAATGCCCCTACATCGTATTTCAACAGAGTCTCAGTAAATTTCTTGCGATCTATGGGGCCTTTGTCCAGGCCGCCGCAGTCCTCCTTGATTCTATTGAAAAAGGATCTGTCCGTTCCCTCCAGCATGTAGGGACTGTTCAAACGATGAGCCTCAAGCAAAGAATCAGTAAAGAATTCGTTATTGCGCATAACCGTTACATGGCTAATGCCTGCAAGAACACCTACAGGACCATTCTTTGATTCGTCCCAACACACCATTTCCAGGCGGTTCGCCATGCTTTGGCAGCTTTCCACCAGCAGACAATCGCCATTGCCGGACTTATAAGTAGCGGCCCCCAGGCTGGGGAACCCCGTCGGTTGGAACCGATCCCCCTGCAGGGGCTTCAATTCAATTTCGAATAACAGCCGGTCCTCATTGCCAAGTTGTGATAAATCGATAGTCATTTTACATTCTCCTTATTGAAAGAATTCTCAATATTGGGGTCTAAAACCCCTGCTGCCCAACGGACAGTTTTTTTACTTATGGGAAAAACAAGTGCCGCCGCCCAGAGCCTGGCCGTCTGTGCATCGGTGGATACTGCTTGAAATGGAACGCCAATACCGTTGGAGCGCAACCGCCTTATGGCTATCTCTGCCGCTCCGGCCGCATCCCCGCCGACAAGCCGCCGCAGCATGGCCGACTCACAGCGGATATCCATGCTCGAATCCAGTTTCCAGGGAAGCGCCGCCAGGCGAATAGCCATCCATGCCTCATCAGGAAAAAGATAATCATCCGATTTAGCAATGGATTGCGGCTTATGTTTGTTGTAATCAAATTCCTGCCATTTAATGGCCATTAGAGCGCGGCCCAATGCCGATATTTTCTGCATATCCACATGTCCTGACAGGAATCGCCCCAAATCCATCAACAACGCATTGACTCGGGAGTGGAAATGGGACTGCAGCGGCAAGCGATGGGTATCCTCATACCTCCCCATGCCGGATTCGATAGAACGGCGCTCCACCACCGCACAGAAATCCTTAATAGCATCCCGTCCTGAATACACCGCCCGCTGATGCTCCAAATTGTGTTCAATCCAATGCCAACGAATCGAATCCCAGCCCTCCTTTGTCCATTCTCCCGCATTTCCCAGGGCCATAGCCAGCCGGAATTCCGCCGTGCCGTCATCAACCGCCTGCACCCATTCCGGGCGCAGCGGCGGCATAGCGGCCCAGCCTTCCTTAACGGCATCCTTATTCCGGAGCAGCAAGGACTCGGCAGACACAGCCTCCAGCAGAACAGACTGCCAGTCCCCAGGGGCGGCATCATGCGTCAACACAGCCAGCACAGCATTAGAGAAGCGGCACTCTGCCAACTTCAAACTATTTGGTGCATTCTTGGCCCGGGCTTCCATCTGCAGCCGGTTCATCCATCCGGTACAATCGTCCAGCAGGCGCGCCATGGGGCGGCTGCGTACCATCAGGCGGCCCAGGGGAACGGCAAGATTGGCCTGTCCGTTGCGTTCTAAATAAGAGAAGCGCACAAAAGAATCGATCCCCCGTGCCGTCCCCAGTCGGGCAATGGCCCGGGCAGCGTCCACAGGCTGTTGTGCCGTCTGTCTGCCAATCTTCAATCGCCCCTCGCCCAGCATGGCCGTTAGTTCCTTCAAAGTGCTTGGCCGATTCCAAAGAGGCATCCACTGCTCCCCCCTGCCCTTATCTATGCCTGCAGATTGATATCCTGCTCCCTGTGCGTGGATTACAAAAGGTGCCGCCGCCATAGAACCCCCTTGAGCGTCCAAGCGCTTGTGGGCCTGGCAGCGGTAGGCCACCGCCCCCTCCAGCATAAGCAGGAAATCCCATGGGTTCGCAGAAGAAGCCGTGGAATCACCCGTCGTGCTGTTCGCCCCTCCCGCCGAACCGGGATTGAACTGCCCTATAGGCAGGTTCTCCATGCTCCGGGAAGGCGTGGACCACAAAGACAGCCGCAGCAGCTCAGGAATGCCCTCCTTCGACTTGCCCGTTTTCATATCGAACATCTCTTCCAGGCGCTGCATGGCGTTATTCGTGAAGTCCAGGTGACCGTCATTCCCCCCGGTGCCCCAGAGCGCCGGATACTTCGGCTCGCCTTCGCCCGTCATCACAATGGCGGAATTCAGCCACGCACGCATGGAACCCCTCCATTCCTCAAAGCAACGGGAAATCAGTTCACTTTTCTTTTTGTCTTTTCCTTCCAGTTTTTGCGTTATACCCATTTCGGACAGTAAACGCTCACATTGTTCAATGGAATCCCTGTACGCCCTAAAGCGATCAACCGTGCTGCCTTTCACGGCATTGATTCCTCTCTTGTTATCCTTGGGGAAAAACCCGCTCCCCCCGCTCCATGGCGCTGCCAGGGGTGTAGGGGCGTATTCTTCCAAAAAGAACCGCTCCAGCTCCTCGTGTTTCAGATTGCTGGCCAGAACGAATATCTCCCCCTTCCACCAACCCCGCGCCCCAGGGTCCCCCTGTTCGGCAAGCAGCCGAAGAATGCCCCATGCCTTCAGATACTGCGCCAATGGCGTCGGGCCGCAGCCCTTCATCTCATGCAGGTGAATTGCCATATGGTTCCTCCTCGTTTTTGATAAGTGAATCAGGGTCCGTATTCTGAGATGCCCTGACATCAGCCGTGCGCATCACAGCCTCCATAAGAGCCAGAGCCCCCGGCCCGTATCGCTTCAACAGATCCCCCGTCCTTTCCCGCCAACTGCGGCCCGTCACATCCGAAAAACCCATCCGGGCCGGTTCCAGCGTTAGCGTCAGTTCAGGAGATGCCTCATCACCGCCCAGGGTTATCGGAGGCAGAAAATCCCCCTCCACAACACCGCAGATAGGCGGCTCGGCATTGTTTTTTGCCTGATACTCCTGATCCTTAGGTGTGGCATGAATGGCAATGCGCACCTTGCCATGGTGAGAAAGAACCAGATAGGCCAGAAGATCAAAATCGTCCGGATCAAGACTCAATAATTGGCGTTCAATTTCTCCAACTGGAGTTCTGCCCGCATCCGGCAATGGCAGGGGTTTATCCATAGCCGCCAGCAGTTCCGTCCAGGAACCCAGCAGAGCCGGATGCAGAGGATTGAGCTGACGCATCCAGTCGAATAGTCCCAGCATACTGGCCAGCTCGTGGCGAAGCCCCAGTCGCCTGTCCTTATCATCGGCCCTAGGATACAGTTTATTCTTTGCAACCCATGCCTCCTGCGGCGCTTTGGCCAGGTCTTCACGTTTCAATCGGCGGTGCAGAAGGATGCTCCGTTCTTTGACACTGTTATCCACAACATCGCGTATGGACCCCTGAAAGGCCGGATGGGCCTTCCCTAAATCATGCAGTCTGGCCGCCAGCGCCAGCAGAGAAGTCTCCTTTTCGGGCAATTTCAGCGCAGAAGCCATGGAATAAACCTCTTGAGCCGCCTCGATGCCGTGTGTGGCAATGGTTTTCCATACAGCCTCACTCAAACCTTCGTCGTCGTAAAGCCTATCGCCCCTGGCAATTTCTCCGTCTTCAGATGGCGCAACAACCGGAGAAACAGGCGGTTTCTTAGTGCGTGCGCTGAAACCTGTTTCTAACGAATAGCCGCCCATCGCCGCATCCACAATAACAATTCGGCCCGGCACCAGAGATTTAACCCGTCTCTCGCGCAATTCCAGCCACTCGCCATCCTGCCAATCCCATACCCATGCTCTCCGTCGCTCCATATTTCCGATCCACTTCTTAAAATCCCCAATAGGAACGGGACAAAGCTCTTCCCGCCGGGCCTGCATCGATGCATCGGGATGGCCCTCCTTCTTACCCTTCTTGGGAATTTCCCGCCAAAACACCATAACGTCCCGCTCCTCGCCCGTTCGGATATAGCGGCCAACATCCAAATCCGCCCCGCTTATGTCGGGTGCGGTGTCAAACAGCTCTTCAAATTCGTTTTTCATTAGCAGGTGCATCGGCCGGTAGGGATAGAGCGTCTTCAATTCATCCGGCGTTCGACTGTTCTCGAAATTCTCCAGACAGGGAATGGAAACATCTTCCAGATTTGAAAGAGCCTTCCAAGCGGCATTCAGTTCCGCATCATCGTAGGGCAATGCCTTCTTGTCCTTCAGGCCAAGATTGACCACCACCACTTTCCCCTCTCCCCCATAGCGCGCGCATCGGCCAAAGCGCTGAACCAAACTGGGCCAGGGGGCCAGCTCGGTAATAAGACAGTCTGCCGAAATATCCACCCCCGCCTCTACGACCTGCGTGGCCACAATTATCCTGTTCACACCCTGGCGGCAGGCATCCCTGCACAAAAACTGCCGCCATCTCTCCCGCTCATAGGATCGGAAACGGCTATGCACCAGGCGGAGATCAAAGCCGCCGTCCTCTTTCTTCCGCTGCAGTTTGGCATATAGCTTACAGGCGCGATCCACCGTATTGCACACCGCCAATGTTATCCGGCCATGCTCCCCATCGCTGAGACATCCATGTTCTTCAATAACTGTATCCGGCATTTGCCGATCAAATTCGTCCAGCAGCACCTCCTGCCTTTCCAAAGACTTCTGTGCCATTAAAGGTTGACTGGCGGCGGTCTTTTCAAAATCCACCGCAACAGGCTCCTTCTTCCATTCCTCCAGCCTGCTCCGGGTATCCATCGATTTCAGCCAGTCTGTCTGCAGGGTGGCGCTCATCCACCATGTGCGGCAGGGAAAAAACCCTTTGGAGGCATCTTCCTCCCGGAAAGCCTGCATCTGCGCCGAAGTGGCCAGCCCTACATCCATAAGCTGCGTCTCATCCATTACCCAAAGGGCATCCTGATTCAGCAGGCCGAACTCCACTGGCCATCGGGAACGGCTGGCGGCATAACCTCTGTTCAGGGCTCGGGACAGAAGCATATCCTGCGTTCCCACCAGAATGGCCATCTCTTCCGGTCCTAAATCACGCAACCTTGCATCCTCGCCTCCCATTAAAAGGAACACCCTTGGCCTTGATTGTTCAGGCATTGAGTCCAACAGCCTGCTTGCAACATCTGCCGTCTGTCTGACCAGGACCCGCATAGGCAGGCACCAGACAAGCCGCCTGGGCGCATGCCCCTGCATGACATGCCAAAGCCATGCACACAGGACACCCTCCGTCTTTCCCAAACCCGTCGGGACACGGATAAGCCGACTTCGGAATTCGCCCGTTGGGAGTTCCGCCTGCCACGAATAAGGCACGTTTCCTGTTAAAGATTCAAAGAATTCTTCATAGGTTGACATGATTTTTCCTCCTATAAAACCTAATTACACACAAAAACAAAGTATCTCCTACGCAACTGTGAAAATAGCTTTTCACTATTCTGGACATTACCCCAGTTCCACAGCCATTACCCTGCTGCATGAGGGCAGACAGTCGGACTGACCGCCCTCGAATCTCTCAAGTATCTTGAATCAATAATACATAAGATTGATTTGTCCGTCAAGTACATTTCTCAAAAATTCCAAGATAATGGGGGGGGGGGCATGAATGCCATTGCAATGTACGGGGTAAAGGAAGAGGCCCGAGCCCTCTCGGAACAGAATATCTGAATTCAAGGCGGTTTGGTTTTCTGATTTCTCCGGCATATCGCATGAGTGCTGCGTTGAGTCCTTGAATTCAGGGCACCTCTAAAAAACCCATTTAGTTCTTGACTCGATCTTTTCCGCCGCTACTGCGTTGTCAAAATACTCAACTAAGCCCAGCTACGCTTGAGCTTTTGCCGCCTTGTATCGACAAAAAATTTCTTCGTCAATTTCCTAAAGCTGTTTTTT
The DNA here is from genome assembly GCA_965232165.1 of Spirochaetaceae bacterium. Classification (GTDB taxonomy): domain Bacteria; phylum Spirochaetota; class Spirochaetia; order DSM-2461; family DSM-2461; genus UBA2779. The sequence goes on from CBDDOY010000001.1 coordinate 705,363, forward strand.
AGAGGTGCCCTTCAGGATTCAATGGGGCCATCTCCATACGGAGATGGCAATTAAGGAACGCGCTAGTCGGTACCAATCAATCATACAGCTTCAATGGGGCCATCCCTGTGAAGGGATGGAAATTGTATATAAATTGCCGTAGGCTTTAACACCGTGACCGAGGCATGTTCCAACTCAAGTATTGATTAGTTATCATAACTGATCAAGGGGCTGTGCCAGGAGTCTGTCGGACTCGGGGATGGCAGTTTTTGAGGATTTTCGCCTGCTGCAGGCAGACCTGTCTGCGTGCCGAACACGCAGCAGGCAGTCCTGCCAAAGGCAGGCAGGCGGAAACAACCGAGTCAAGAACCTGGCGGGGTTTTTAGAGGTGCCCTAATGCCAAATATCCCTTTGGGCCTGCCTGACAGCTCATGCCGTCTACTAGGCAGTCCGGGCGGGACTTGTTCCCAAAATCTGCTGCCTCAGTACCGCCATCCGGAAATTGATTTTTCAGTATTTTCCGTATCGTATCCAGGAACAAGTTTCCTTGATACGTTCATTTAATCCTAAAAAAAATTGTTTCTTAAGCTAACGGGCATTCATGGTCATTACAAAAAAATCCGGTATTTAATGACTGAAGCAAACTGTATTCTCCAATGGACAAGCGAGAATGCGGAGCAGTTGAAAGAGTTTGGATTGTACCGGATTATTTTGAGTATAGCCTTTCAGTATTTTCTTGAAAATCGTCCGCTCAAAGTTCCACAGGAGTTTGTTTTTCAGCAGGATTTGAGGGTTAACGGCTTTTTTTAGGATGAAATCATTTCCTGGAATGCCGACAATAAAGCAGAGGCTGAAGGCTGCATTGGAAATCTCCTAACGATGTGTATCTTGGAGAGTCTGACTTAAAAGCGGCATAAGACTGCATTGACTTGTAGGGACACTATTGGAATGAACCGAATAAAACACTTAATTTACGGCCCTCCCGCTGCAGGGATTTTGAAGTTTGCTATTCGGGATAGCAATCTTGAAAATAAAGAAATTATACCAATAAATGACGACCTTTCTAATGGACCGCTAAATAGCATTGAATCACGTTTAGAATTTGGCTTGAAAATAATCAATGCCATTGCTCCATTTGATAGCGAATTAAAAGATTATATACTGTCGGGTATAAAATCCTGGCCGCATTTTGATGATTATAGTGACTGCAAAATTATTATTTGGCATAGTGAAAATGTTTCGGAACAACTTATGCTTCAAATGATTGTGAATCAGCTCCGGGATTTAGAACTTCATGAAGTAGCCTTACATGATAAAAAATCATTTTTCCGCAATACCGCCATGTATTCTCCAGAACAAATTGGCGCATTTATTGATACTGAAACTCTTATTTCCAGTAAAAGAAAAAAGAAATTGATTGAAGAATGGAATAGGTCATCCGTGCCTGCAAGTGTATTGCGTATTTGGCAGAATGAATCTGTCATGACGGTTGACGAAACCTACTACGATTGTGAGATTATTAATAATTGCAATAATAATTTTCAGAGTGCATCGAGAATTGCTGGAACTGTTCTAGGCGAAAGCAATCAGAGCATATCTGATACCTGGATCAATTATCGCATTATACAACTTGTTAATAGCGGTAAATTGTCTGCAAAAGGCGATAGAAATCAATTAGAAACAATGTATGTGAGTTTGAGGGACCAGTGAAAGGCCCCTCCGTAAAATTGGCGGTTACCATGCTCGGCTAAAAGCCCTACCTATGTCTTGACCCCTCCCCCTTATCGGACTACAGCCTTCGGATTGGCCGCGACACCTTTGCCAGTACTGCAATAAATCGTTATCGACACAGACATTTTCCATTCTATGATACGATTGACAAAGGAGGCGTTCGAACATGGGCAAACTATGGGAAAAGGGTTATGATCTCAATGATGCAGTGGAGAGATTCACCGTAAGTAACGATCCCATCCTCGACTACCGGCTCATCCCTGCCGATATTCTCGGCAGTCTCGCCCATACCGCCATGCTTGAATCGGTCAAGCTCCTTACGGCATCCCAGTCCGAGTCCATACGGGAGGGATTGAAGCAAATTCAAGTGGAATATGAGAAGGGTCAGTTCGCCGTCAAATTGGAAGACGAAGACGGACATACAGCCATCGAAAACCGCCTGGTGGAAATCATCGGCGAACCCGGAAAAAGGGTCCATCTAGGCCGGAGCAGGAACGACCAGGCCCTCACAGCGATGCGCATCTGGATGCGCCATGCCCTGTTTCATCTGGTTGAAACAGGCTGCAAGGCGGCGGCGGCCCTCTTGAACTTCGCTGAAAGGAACAAAGACACCCCCATGCCCGGCCGCACACACACACGGCCTGCGATGCCGTCCACCGCTGGACTCTGGGCCGGAGGGTTCGCCGAACAGCTTCTGGATGATATACAGGGAATTGGAGCCCTGTATCCCTACTTCGACCAATGCCCTCTTGGCTCAGGGGCCGGCTATGGGGTGCCCCTCCCCTTAAACCGAGAATTGACAGCCTCGCTCCTGGGTTTTTCCAGAGTGCAGAACAATGTGACTTACGGCGGTTTATGCCGCGGGAAATTCGAATCACGGCTCATCGACGCCGCCGATCAGACGGCCATCACGCTTTCGAAACTAGCGGCTGATCTCATCAGCTTCTCTCAGCCGGAGTTCGGCTGGTTTACCCTGCCGCAAGAGCTTTGCACGGGATCGTCCATCATGCCGCAGAAACGCAATCCCGATGCCTTGGAACTCATGCGCTCCAGGGCTGCCTCCGTGGGGGCCTGGTCAGTTCAGGTTAAAAACATCATCCGCGCCCTGCCATCCGGATATAATCGCGACTACCAGGATACCAAGGAGCCTACATTCAAGGCAGTGAACACCGTGTCGGCCATGTTGGACATAACGGAACTAACGATGCAGTCTCTCGAAGTGAATCATGATCGTCTCGCCGGAGCCTTCGACAAAGACATCTTCGCCGCCGATGCCGCAATTCGTTTAGCAGCGGGGGGCATGAATTTTCGCGATGCCTACCGTGAAGTTGGAACCCGCCCAGAGAAGTACGCAGGAAAAGATCTGAAGACAGCCATAGCGGAACGCAGAAGCAGCGGGACTCCTGGAAATCCGAGGTTTGATATCGCTCAAAAAACCCTTGATACCCTAAGCCATGAAATAAAATCTTACCGGAGAGATATAGAACAGGCATTGATTCAGTTAGCGGGCAGACATATATCTGTATTCACACCATTATATGACTGACCCCGGGCATCCACGGCCTATCTTCCTGTCTGGCAGACACACCATACAGCTCACTTGCTTTGTCAATATAAGCAATCCGATAGTCAAAGCTAGTACTCCGGCATCAATGTTTTGGCATTCCGCCCCGTCCCTTAGTGCACGGGAGGGCGGGCTTTTCCTGGCTGTGTGCAGAACACTCAAGGCAGGCGGGGGTTCCATCTGCCCCCGGCAGACCGCCTTCGGCCCTCTGCAATCCCTAATGCGCTGCCGCCCATTGGTGAATTCGCTTCTGCAAAGCACAAACAGCCAGTTCCGACAGCCTGTATTGACACCCTCTCCAAACAAGGGTATAAGATTGCATGGCCAATGAATATGAGGAATGGACGGTAACGGCTGAACTGGCCAGGCTGGAACTCAGTGTCGGCGAGAAAGAGCGTCTCGCCCGTGATGCGGAAAAAATGCGGGAACTCTTTCTTACGATGGCCGAGGCCGATGTGGACGCCCTTGAACCGACAACTCACGCATTTACCATCGGAAACCGTGTCAGAAAAGACATCTGCGCCCCCTTTCCGGGGATTGATGATCTTCTAGCCGCCGCTCCCGAAACCGAAGATAATTTCTTCCTCATTCCAAACGTACTCTAGGTGTGTATGACCCCGCATATCAAACAATGGTCTTCTGTGATGCAAGACACCGCCCGGCTGCAATCGTATGAACAACGGGCAAGAAGGATTGATGCCGCTCTGGGCTGTTTCCTCAGTTTCAACCCAAATCATCCACAGGTTAGAATCGGCACCGCCGCTCCATTGGCCGATATCCCCATTGCGGTTAAGGATAACATCGCCGTTAAAGACAGAGCGATGACATGCGGATCCAAAATACTGGAAAACTTCATTTCCCCATATTCCGCAACGGCGGTGACAAGACTGGAAACCTCCGGCGGGCGAATCGTCGGCAAAACCAATCTCGATGAATTTGGAATGGGATCATCAAACGAACATTCGGCTCTTCGAGTCACAGTCAACCCCTGGAACAGAGACAAGGTGCCCGGCGGATCAAGCGGCGGCAGTGCGGCAGCGGTTGCCGCAGGTCTCGTGCCTCTGGCTCTCGGCTCGGACACGGGCGGTTCAATCCGCCAACCGGCGAATTTCTGCGGTGTATACGGCCTCAAACCCACCTACGGCGCAGTATCCCGATTCGGCCTCACGGCCTATGCCTCCTCCCTTGAAGTTATCGGCATCCTCTCCCGAGACATAGTTCTCCTGAAGGAAGCATTCAGAATAGTCAGCGGCATGGATGAGAACGATCAAAGCAGCGTTCAGCCCCAGAAACCCTTGCCCATGAAGAAGAAAGTCGCCATCCTCAATGTCGATACGGGCTTATTGGAGGATGCGGTCCAGGAGTCCTGCGGCGCCACTGCAAAATACTTGACAGAGCAGGGTTATCGGCTTTCCTGCGTCAACCTTCCAAGCCTCAAATACGTTGTGCCGGCCTATTACACCATAGCGACCGCAGAGGCCAGCGCAAATCTCGCACGCTACAACGGCATGCGTTACGGAAGCAGTACGAGTTTTGCCCAAAACCCCCTGGAACTCATGAAGAATTCCCGCAGCACAGGCTTCGGAGACGAGGTTAAACTGCGCATCATGCTGGGAACCTTCGTACTGCGTTCAGGGTTCCAAGATCAGTATTACGGCAGGGCTCAGAAGGTCCGCACACTGATTCGCAGAGAACTGGCCGCCCTGTACCAGGATTACGACCTTCTCCTTATGCCCGTATACCCCACTCAGGCCTTCGCACGGGGTGATTCGGGGCTGGATGACTACCAGCAGCGCATTGCCGATATTTACACCAGCCTGGCCAACCTTGCGGGACTTCCCGCCATAGCGGTTCCCACCGGAACAGCGAATGGACTGCCCGCGGGGATACAGTTCATGGCTTCCTCATTCGCAGAAGATAAGCTGTTCCAGGTCGCCGGCGATCTGGCCGTACCCTTCCCTCTGCAGCAGCCGGAAACCTTCCTGGACATCGGGAGTCTTTGATTGAAACAGCAGTACGACGTATTCATCGGTTTGGAAATTCACATACACCTGAAGACAGAATCAAAGATGTTCTGTACCTGCCCTGCACGCTATGGCGATGAACCAAACACCCATGTATGCCCTGTCTGTCTGGGCTATCCCGGGAGCCTGCCCCAAGCGAACGAGAAGGCATTAGAACTCGGGTACCTGGTGGCCACTGCGCTAAACTGCCGCACATCAGAGAAAACTTTTTTTGCACGCAAGAACTACTTCTACCCCGATATGCCGAAAAACTATCAGATTTCCCAGTTTGAAGAACCCATCGGCATCACGGGTTTCATGCCTGCCAGCCTAGGTCAAAGCGGTGAGCGGGTTATCCGCATTCATGATGTTCATCTGGAAGAAGACGCAGGGAAGATGATACACGCCGACGATATAACCCTTCTTGACTACAACCGGGCAGGATATCCCTTGCTGGAAATCGTAACGGAACCCGATCTTAAGACAGGGGAGGAAACAGAAGCCTTCCTGCGCGATTTTCAGCGCCTGGTTCGTTACCTGGATGCCAGTGACGGCAACATGGAAGAAGGCTCTATGAAATGCGATGCCAACATCTCGATCAACCTGCCGGGCCAGGGCTTGGGCACCAAGGTGGAGATCAAAAACATGAACTCTCCCCGCTTTGTCCGCATGGCGCTCAACCATGAAATTGAACGTCAGGCCGGAGTAATCAATGACGGCGGCACAATATTTCAGGAAACCCGTCTTTGGAATGAGCACAGAGATATAACCGAAATCATGCGCCGCAAGGAAGCCGCAGACGATTACCGCTACTTCCCTGAACCAGACATACCGCCATTCATTCCTGACAAGGAATTCCTAGACCGTGTGAGAAGCGGCCTGGTGGAACTGCCTCTAACCCTGAAGAAACGGCTCATCGACGAATATGGATTGACTGTAGAGCAGAGCGAATTCATCTATGAAAACCCGGCGACCGCCAAACTATTTGAGCAGACCGCAGCCCACGGGGCAGACCCCCGTAAGGTTACGGCCTGGCTGTCATCCGATGTTAGAAAGATACTCAACCGGGACAACCTGAAGATTGAGGATTGTCCGCTCAGCCCATCGCGCTTCCATGAACTGTTATCTTTGATCGATAACGAAACCATAAGCGGCAAAATAGCCAAGAAAGTGCTGGAGAGGGTCTTCTCGCAAGATGAATCCCCATCGGCCATTGTGGAGACCGAGGGTTGGGCGCAGATTGTCGATCCCCGGCGTATCGCCGCCATCGTAGACCAGGTAATCGCTGACAATCCCTTGGTTGTTCAGGCTATCCGTGGCGGCGATCTTAGGCAGCGCGGCTGGTTAATGGGCCAAATAATGCAATTATCCGGGGGAAAGGCATCCCCGGACATCTCAAGGAAGATACTAGATGAACGGCTTTAGATATATCCTTTACCCTATCTGCCCAAAACCTCCTGCGATATGCTATCATCCCTAGCTGTGAACGATGAAAGAACCTTAATCGCCGATGCCTTCTCAAAGATTGGAGAAGATGCAGCAATCTTTGGGTGGGTGCATCGTGTCCGCAACCTTGGCGGTGTTTGCTTCATCCTGCTCAGGGACAGAAGCGGACAGATACAGCTCGTTACTGATAACGAGTTTCCCCTTACCGTCGAATCCGTGATTTGCGCCAGGGGAAGGGTCGTGGCCAATGAGAAAGCCCCCGGCGGAGCGGAAATCGCCCTAGAATCCTTCGACATCATGGCTAAGGCCGCCGCAAATCTGCCCGTGGCCGTCAATCAGGATCCAAGCTCCTATGGACTCGACGTTCTGCTTGACAACCGGATGATAAGCCTGCGAAACCCGAAGCTGCTCACCATTTTCAAGATTCAGGCCACATGTCTTAAGGCATTCGGCGAATTTTTCCGCTCTGAGGACTTCGTAGAGATCAAATCGAGTAAGATCATCGGCGGTGGTTCAGAAGGCGGTACGAATCTTTTCAAAATGGACTATTTCGGTCAGACTGCCTATTTGGCCCAATCACCCCAGCTTTATAAGCAGGCCATGGTGTCGGCCGGATTCGAGAGGGTCTTTGAAATCGGACATGCCTACCGTGCGGAGAAACATGAAACGCCCAGACACATCAACGAATATGTCTCCCTCGATATTGAGATGGGGTTCATCGAGTCTGAGATGCCCCTGATTGAAATTGAGCGCCGCTTCATGGCCTACTTCTTTGAAATACTGCGTAAGGAAAACTCTAAGGAACTCGCAGCATGGAATGCAGAGGTGCCCGATCCCGATTCCTGTGCCGCCATTCCCATCATCTCCTATGATGAAGCCAAGAATATCGTCAAAGGGAAAACGGGTCAACGAACCTTGGACATCACTCCCGAAGCAGAACGAGTGCTCTGTGAGTGGGCGCAGAATGAACATGGAATCGCCATGGTTTTCATCAACGAGTTTCCACGGCGAAAAAGGCCGTTCTATGCCTATCCGGCGGGTCAGAAAACCATGAGCTTCGATTTGTTGTTCCGGGGGCTGGAAATCACCACAGGCGGCCGGCGTATCAACGAATATCCCATGCTCCTCGATGCCTTGGCCAAATATGGCATGAAGGAATCAGAACTCGGTGGATATGTCGATATCTTCAAGTACGGATGCCCTCCCCATGGGGGTTTTGCCCTGGGTTTGGAAAGAATCACTCAGAAGATACTGGGCTTATCGAATATAAAAGAAGCCACGCTGTTCCCCCGGGACCGAAAAAGGGTATCTCCATAACTGCACCGGCTTTTCGATTATGAATTGTGAGTTTGGACTGGCACTTAATGACTTGGCGGCTGTCTGTTGCAACACGATTGGGCCGCACTGTCAGGGAGTGCTGCGTTTTACGAGGTTAACCGTGCCGACAATCCATCAGCAGAAGATGGTTGAAATCTTAGGAGTTAAACTGCAGGTGTCCTGTAATGTCCCCAGTATCGTGAAGCATGGCATTTGAGTTGTTTTATTTATTTGGTAAAAACTTCAGTTTAGAAGGAAAGCACAGTCAGCTAGACACTGCCAAGCTTAGTGCCGGAAGAAAATTCCTTGAAGAGACTGGTCCATCAAAGAGCATCTATCTCTTCGGATGTCAGACCGGTATTCTTGCTTATGATTTCTATGGGGCACCTCTAAAAAACCTTATTTCGTTTTTGGCTTGATCTTTTTCCTCGCTGCTACGTTGTCAAAATGCTCACGTAGCTTAAGCTAGCTCCGCTTTTGCCGCCTTGCATCAAGAAAAAATCTCTGCGCCAAATTCCAAAAACGGTTTTTTAGAGGTTGCCTATGGAAACTCCTGATTCTTTGAATCTTCGTGCCATTTCCATTTTGCCTTTTTGCATTCCTTGTTCTATCCCCTGTTTTCTGATCATTTCATCATATTCTCGTATTGCCGTTTGAATCATCGAATTCGCTGCTTCCGTAGTTTCTATTATTTCCAGGACCGGATTGACAGCCTTCAAGGCCGAAAAAACTCTCCCGATGAACAGGGTCAATTCCTTCCATAGCCGTGGTTCTTTCTCCTGAAATTCGAGGTTTTCTTAAGGGCACCTCTAAAAAACCCATTCCGTTTTTGGCTTGCTCTTTTCCCCCGCTGCTGCGTTGTCAAAATGCTCACGTAGCTTAAGCTAGCTCCGCTTTTGCCGCCTTGCATCAAGAAAAAATCTCTGCGCCAAATTCCAAAAACGGTTTTTTAGAGGTTGCCTTAATTCTTGACTCGATCTTTTCTTGAACGACACAAGTCGTCAAATAATAAAGCTAGATAACGGAATCTCCATTTGAATTGTGAATTGTGAATTGTGAATTGTATAACGGGTTTTTTGAAGTGCTAAGATGATTCCAAAGTGGAAGCGCAAGGGATTGCAGCGGAAATGCCGCCGGCAGCCCCGGCGATTGGCAATGAGCCGGCCAAAAGGCTGCCGGATTAAGGCATTGGAGCGGAAAGCCCGACCCGAAGGGTTGCGCCCATACATTGAAGTTTGGAAATTAAGGCACATAGGGAGGGACGCATAATTGGGATCAATAACCGCTTCACAAGACACGCATTTCGTTGTATCCTAATCCTATGAATTGGTTTGACGGAAGACTCAATGCCATCGTAGGCGACATTACAGCTTTTAAGGCTGATGCCATCGTCAATGCGGCCAACACCGCTCTGCTCGGCGGCGGCGGGGTGGACGGCGCCATACACAGAATAGGCGGTCCATCCATCTTGGATGAATGCCGCAAAATTAGAGCGACCGCCTTGCCGGATGGTCTGCCTGTCGGCCAGGCGGTAGAAACTCGTGCAGGTCTTCTTCCCTGTAAGTATGTTATTCACACTGTTGGCCCTGTTTGGACAGGGGGGCATAGCGGCGAAGAGAAGTACTTGGCAGATGCCTATAGGAATTCGGTGAACAAGGCCGTGGAACTTGGCGCCAAATCCGTGGCTTTTCCGGCCATATCCACCGGCATATATGGATATCCCCCCGACAAGGCGGCCAGGATTGCATGGAATACTCTTGCAGATGAATTGAAACGGAATCCCGCAATTGAAAAGATTACCCTGGTGTTTTTTTCCAAGGCCAGTCTCGATACCTTCCTCAATGCGCTCTAAGCCGCGGGGATGAGAAGATACGCTGAGCCCCTAATCTCTGCGCCGCTGCAGGGAGGCGGCGGGCGAATTCCGCCGCACCTGCAATTCATGCCGTTCGGAGTCTTTCTTTTTGGCGGCCATGGTTGAGATGGAATCGGCGAGGTGTCTTTGTATACGAAACGGTTTTTCTCCTTTCTTAGCCCAAGTTCACCAAAATACACCTGCTAAATATTTTTTTAACGACCAAGAAAACGAATTACTTCAAAAAAAGGCTTAAATATTTCCCAAAACCTCATAAATACCATAGAATATTTAGGGATTCCGCTTTTTGGGGACCTCAAATCACCTCAAATCAAAATGTAGTGCCTAACACTTTATTTTTCGCTTGCCTCTTTTGTGGCTGTGGTGTATCTTAGTGGTATGTATATAAGATCAATAAAAGTTGCCAACGGTAAAACGAAAAAACAGTACACCTACCTCAATCTTGTAGAAAATATCCGCACTGATAAAGGCCCCCGACAGCGGATTATTCTCAACCTTGGGAAACTGGATATTGATTCTTCTCAATACAAAGCTCTGGCAAGAAGAATTGAAAATATTCTTTCAGGAAACAGAGAATTATTCGACTTGGATGAAGACATTGAGAAAATCGCACAGCAGGTATCAGACCGCATTTTCACCAAGCGGGCAAAAGACGCACAACTAAAAGCTCAAGCGCAAGCCAATTTTGTAGCGGTCGATGTTAACAGCCTTGAAACAAAGAAAGTCAGAAGCCTAGGCCCTGAGTACGTCTGTCATCAGCAATGGAAAGAGTTGGAAATGGACAGAGTTCTAAGGAAATGCGGTGTGCCTAAGGGAACGATCCCCTTACTTGAAGCTCTAATCGTCGGTAGAATGATCAAACCAGCCAGCGAGCGATTTACCAGGCAGTGGGCGGAAAAACATTCTGCTCTTTTTGAGCTGTGCGGCTTACCCCATTCGTCCTCCCTGAATGCGTACTACAGGGCTGCCGATGTTCTCTACCGCTGTAAGGACGAGCTGGAGAAGCATTTGGCTTGTAAAGAACAAGATTTATTCTCCCTCGACGAAAGCATTGTACTTTACGATTTAACGAACACCTACTTTGAGGGTCAGTGCAAAAAGAACCCAAAGGCATCTTATGGTCGCTCGAAAGAAAAGCGCAGTGACTGCAAATTGGCTACCCTGGGGTTGGTTGTCGATGCGGATGGATTTCCCAAGTATAGCAAGTTCCATCCGGGGAACCAGTGCGAATCCAAGACTTTTCAGGCCACGATTTTAGATTTGGAAGCCAACGCGGGCCTAAAAGTCGGGGCAACTGTCGTAATGGATGCCGGGATTGCCACAAAAGAGAATATCGAATGGCTTAAAAAGCGAAAATGTACCTACCTTGTGGTTCACAGAGGGAAAAGTCCTTTGGAGCTTGAGCCATCGCAAGAGATGAATCTGGTCATGGAGGACAAGAAAACAGGTGCCAAGATTGAAGTATTCGGAAAAACAATCTCGGATGAGCATTGGGTTCTGGTAAAGAGCGAGCACAAACGTCTTAAAGAAGAGGCCATGGCTATGCGTACCGAAACCGTCCTCCTTGAAAGACTTCAATATCTTCGTGACGGATTAAACAAGAAAAACCGCATGAAACTGTATTCTTCGGTTCTTCAGAGCATTGGCAGGCTTAAGGAAAAATATCCAAAGGCTGCAAAACTTTATGAAATATCAGTTATTCCTGGGGAGCCTGCCAAGCGGACAGGAAAGTTGAATGCGATTGACATTAAATGGGAGAAGAAAACTCAGACAGGAAACAGTGAAGGAACTTATACCCTTAGAACCAATCGAAAAGATTTGGATGACAAAAATATTTGGGAGCTCTATATAATGCTTGGCCGTATTGAAAACTCATTTAGAGACATGAAGTCTCATCTTGGCTTTCGGCCTAACTTTCATCAACTGGAGGAGAGAGTGCAGTCGCATATGTTTATATCAGTCCTTGCGTATCACCTGATGCATGCGACTGAATGTAAATTACGAAAAGGGGGAGATACACGGAGTTGGAAGACCATAAAAGAAGTTCTTTCTACCCGCCAGAGGATAACCATAGAGTACATTTCCAAGACTGAAGAGGGAGTGCTGATGAATAATGAAGTGAGACTCGACTCCCGACAGGAACTAGAACATCAGAAGATTTATGCGATGCTTGGGTTGTCGGGAAAGGCGTTGAACCGTCGGATGACGACTCACCAAATCCGTAGTGTAAATAAAAAATAGTAACTCCATTTATTATAAGGAATTACGTTTTTTAGTGGTGAACTTGGCTTAAGCTACATGAGCATTTTGACAACGCAGCAGCGAGGAAAAAGATCAAGCCAAAAACGAAATAAGGTTTTTTAGAGGTGCCCATTATATTGAGCTGGGATTGATTGACAGAGAAACCTATGGTTTCAAGCCTTTCAATCAGAAAAACTTACCTCCACAAGAAGTGGGGTGTGATGCCTCTTCTGAACCTTGAAATCTGTTACCTATGTCCTGAACCCGTACCAATAGAGGTCGGGGACAAAACGGGGTACAACTCCAATGCCTTAATCCGGCTGCCACCCCTCCGGCTCATTGCCAATCGCCGGGGGGCAGCCGGCGGTATTTCCGATTCAATCCCTTGCGCTATTGCTATTTAGTAATCTGTTGTGTACAGCACACGAGAGCCCCAGGTGTAATCCACCGTAAGAATTCCGCCCGTGTTCATCTGTGGTTGAAAAGCATTGGGGCGGTATTTGTGGTTCACATTTTTTAGTTAATCAGAAGATCCATCCATCAGCCTGCATGAAATGAAGCCGACGCGGTTATTTTCGTGCGACCATCAGCATGACATCTCCCCAACCGAGAACCTTCACCCACCGATCGATGAGGTTTTTCAGCCATGGCGGCGCCGTCCCCGCCGCAAGACCGCCCCAGGTTCTGGCGGTTTCAACTGTGAAACCGGCATTGTGCAGTAGGCGTCTGAGAGTCTTCTTGCTGAACAATGTGACATGGTCTGGTATTGCAGAGCGCCATTTGCAGCCAAAGAGCCGCGCCTGAAAACCGTCGATCGCCGGAGTAATGCAGATAAAGACACCGCCGTTAGCGGTTATCCGGGCAACCTCCAGTGTGAAGGCTGCCGGGTTATCAACATGTTCAATGAGGTGAGAGGCATGCACGACTGAGAAATGGCCGTCAGGGAAACTCATATCGCATAAGTCTCCCTTCAGTATCCCCACACCATATTTCTCATTGCCGTATGCGGCGGACTCGGCGCAGAGTTCGACACCGCCGGTTTCCCATCCCAAGGACTTGAAATGGCTCAGTAGACGGCCTGTGGCGCAGCCGATGTCCAGGATTCTGTTGATAGACGGCAGAGATGGAACTATGGTTTGAAAAAAGGACGCGTCTTTTAGTCCCAGCAGCATGAGATGGAAGAAATTCTCCTCATTCGCTATCTCGTACTGGAAGTATTCCTCATCATATCTGGCCGCTAAGTCCCTGGATATTGGACGGGGATTCTGCAAGACCAGCCCGCAGGGGCAGGTAACAAACCGGGTGCCTTGCTCTCTCCACCGTTCGGAGAATTGATTCCTCCCGCATAGAGGGCAATGGGCTGTTTCCTGTGTTTCGTGAATGGAAGGGGCCTTTGAATAGGTTTTCATAAGGTGCCTGTCATTCGGCCTGGATGGTAAGATTCCACGACCTGATCTTGTTCCTGGCATTGCCCGTTCTCAGTTCCAGTGTCCCAGTACCGGGGCTGAATGTGATATTCCTCAGTACCAGCCTCCCTTTTTCATCATAGACCTGATTGTATGTGACCGGTGTCGGGGTTTTCATGACGACAATGTCATCTTTTTCCGAAAGAGATTCAAACCGTATGGAAACGAGATTCTCACCCGCCCAGTAGAGCGATATTTCCATAGGAATTCTGCCTTCAATAGCCAAGGACCATTGACCGGCTATAAGGGTAAGGTCCTTGACAAGTTCCACCCTCCTGTTGTCTTGCATGAAAAATACCTTGAACCCTGAAATAACCTCATCGTCTTCCCAGGATGGAAGCAGATACACAGGATTGACGATGCGTGAGCGCCGTGTGTCGACAATATGAAACGCCCAGCGCACATCATTCGCATAGCCCAGCCAATCACCCTGGATAACAGTTCTCTCAAGATTCGGACGGCCTTGCACTCCTTTGTAGAAGGTGCGAAAACCATTCTCGTGCTCGACAGCAATCACCTGCTCACCGGATATATTCGAGTCAAACGGCGCCGGTCCGGCCCAAATGACCTCACCGTCATCCCAGGCAACGGCCCGCCGTTTCAATGCATCAAACTCGGAACCCCCGAACAGCCCGACCCTGAGCCCGCCTATCGGCGGGTGCAGGGTAATGCCCCAAAAAACAAAAAAATACAAATCTTGCGAATTGTGAGGGATTTTATTACAATTCAGACGTATTAAACCATAGGAGATTTTACATGGCTGATGTGAAAATAGCGGGCGGCACCCGAAAGATTTGGGCCGCGATGGCGGCGTTTTTGACAATTTTGGCAATGCCCGTCTTTGGGCAGGAGCGGGTGGCCCTGGTGATAGGCAACAGCGCGTATGAGCATGTTCAGGGATTGGTGAATCCTATCAACGACGCCCAGGACATCGGGGCGACGCTGGAGAATCTGGGCTTCGCTGTAACCAGGGTTTTGGATGCCAACAAAGGAAGGATACGGCAGGCGGTGGACGAGTTTCAGGCCAGGGCTGCCCAAAAAGGGACAGAAGTGGCCCTCTTTTATTACGCCGGCCACGGGGTGGAGCACGAGGGAATCAACTACATCATTCCGGTGAATGCAAGAATCGAGGACGAATACCAGCTTCTGGACCAGGGGGTGAGCCTGGAGAGGGTGACTCTGGGACTGGAGAAGAGCCGGGCGGCCTTCAACATGGTGGTGCTGGATGCCTGCCGGGACAATCCCTTCTTCAAGAGCCGCAGTTCCGGAGGACGGGGACTGGCGGCGATGAGCGGCGGCGGCCGGAGCATGATTGTCTTTGCCACCAGTCCGGGAGAGGTGGCCGCCGACGGGCGGGAGCGGAACAGCCCGTTTACCAGGGCCTTCATCCAGCACGCGGCCACGCCGGGGCTGGAGGTGAGCGCTATGATGCGGCAGGTGAACGGCACGGTGCAGGAACTGACCGGCGGCAAGCAGATTCCCTGGTTCAATGTTTCCTATACAGGGGAGGTGTATCTCGGGGATGCCGAAGCTTTGAGCGACCTGAGCGCCCGCGCCGGAGCGGTGGGCCAGGAACTGTCCGCCCTGGAGGCGGATATTGCCCGCATCCAGAAGCAATTGGCCGCCGCCGATTCCGAGGCCGAGAAGAAGCGGCTTAAGGCCGAAGAGCGGCGGGCCAGGGCGGCGGAGGCCGCCAAGCGCCTGCAGGCCGAGCAGCTATCGGAAATCGAGGCCAAGGCCCGCCAGGCCCTGGAACGGAGCCGGGCCGACGATGCCCTGCGCCGTCAGATGGAAACTCAACTGGCCGCCCAGCGGGTCAACTTAAGCCAGCAGGCCGAAAAGCGGCGCAAGGAACTGGAAGAACTGCGCCGCCGGGACGGAGAGAGCCAGGGTGTGTGGGACCAATTCGAGGCCATCGGCAGCCTCAGCAAGACCATTGCCGACATCAACGGCCGCTTCGACGCCATGGCGGTGAGCCTGGAAGAGAAGATGAACGGCATCATCGCCGAGAGGGAGGCGGCCATCGAGAAGGACAATCCCAAACAGCCCTTTGAGACCCAGAAGGAATACGAGGCCCACATCGCGGGGCTGAAGGCCGAAGCCAGAACCGAGTGGCAGGCGGATCTCAAGGCCAGGAAGGCCGAGCAAAGCAAGGCCCGGCGGGAGGAACTGGCAGACCTGAGAAAGGAACTGGGTCAACAGAAAAGAGAGCTTAACGGCAGCCAGTTCACCCTGGATATGAACGCCGTCGAGGTTAAGATGGCCCGCTTCGATGCCGAAACCAAGGTTTTTCCCCTGAAGGTGCAAGGCAAGGACGAGCGGTTCACCTTCGCCGTGCCGGTGTCCCTTAAGCTGAAGAGCCGGGAGCGCCAGGCCCTGGGGGAGGAGTACTTCCGCATCTACAGCGCCGACCAGTCCGGGGGCCTGGCCGGGGAGATTGCCTACACCGTTGAGCAGATATATCCCGATATATGGACGCTGAAGCCCACCAAAGTAAGGGTGGTGAACCTGTTGGAGAATGACAGGGAGCTGGCCCGATCCTCCCGAATCGAAGAGGGAATGGTGGTAAGCACGGCAGGCAGGGCGGAGCCTTTGGCCGCCGTGGTGAGGCTGGAATCGGACACGGAAAAAGCGGAGGTTTGGGTCGGGGGCAAGCTCATCGGCGCAACGCCCCTAGTGTATCCCCTGCCCGCGGGCAGCGCGTCCGGGGCTTTGCGGGCGGAATTCCGCTGGCCCGGGGGAGAGAAACGCGTGTTCTCCATCGCCCTGCGCTCCGGGGTGAACGCCTCTGCCGCCGCCTCTCCCCAGGGGCTGGAGCGGCGGTGGGGCAGGGCCGACACTGACCGACTGGGACTGGCCGTAGAGGGCCTCTCCCCGGCAGACAAAAGTAGAACCAATGATGCCACGCCAACCTTGAGCTGGAAAGCCGCCTCCGGGGCGGCGGGTTACCAGGTGCAGATGGCAAGCAGCCGGGGAGGGGTGAGAAAGGCTTCTCCTGTTGGGGTTGCCTCCCGCCGAGGAAACCGCGGCGCCTACACTCCCGCAAAGCCGTTGAAAGGTGTACAAACCCACTACTGGCGGGTGAGGGCCGTGGATGGAAACGGGCATTTTGGAAATTGGAGTGAGGTTGCTTCTATTATAATTGAGTATGCTGTAGGCGACACCGGCCCTGCCGGAGGGATAGTGTTCTACGACAAGGGGAGTTATTCCGGCGGCTGGCGTTATCTGGAAGCGGCCCCATCGGATCAGGGTAAAGTTCAATGGGGAGGATATGGAACTACAGTGGGGGGAACATCCACGGCCATAGGGAGCGGCAATAGCAATACGGAGAAGATAGTCAATAAACTCGGTTCAGGAAACTATGCGGCGAAAATCTGTTATGATTTAGTGCTGGGCGGCCATGATGACTGGTTTCTACCTTCCAAAGATGAACTGAATGAGTTGTATAAGCAGAGGACTACCGTTGGAGGTTTCGCGTCTGATCGCTACTGGTCTTCTTCAGAGTACAGTTCCGACTACGCGTGGGTACAGCGCTTCGGCAATGGCTTCCAGTACGACTACTACAAGTACGCCGATGAACCTGTTCGTGCGGTGAGGGCTTTTTAACTATTTAACAATTTAACAATTGCTTTAGCGGCAGCGCAGGCTGCCGCTAAAGCGCGAAAATTTTTTTTGAAATATGGCCTTATATTACCGTTTACCGGTGTATTTTGAAGGGCACCTCTAAAAAACAGCTTTAGAAGTGCCCTCCATTGAATCACTGTTTTTTCGATTGTTGATGCGTTTCTGACACAGCCGGTTTTACAGGATCTCAAAACTTTCACCGAAAAACATAGCATGGAGCATCAAAAATAGTTGCATCAGTCCAATCAAATGATTAGAATTGGTTCAGATGGAAAAGGAGAGACAATTATGGGGAAGGTGTCTTTGTCGAGTAGTATTCTCACAGAAGTGCGCAAAAAGGCTGTTGAGGACGCATGTATTCCGAAAAAGCTAAGAGAAAAGTATACCGTTACAGTAAATAACGATGGAGATATTGTGTTATGTAAAGGGAATACTGATGATTCCCTCTCTGGGCAACGCCAGGAATGCGAGCCCGAAACGCCTTTTGCTGGTGGAGGCCCCTACGGTTTGGGGCGTTGATTTCCACTTTGTGCAACGTGTGAAACGCCAGGCATTCGATTGATCGGCTTATAACAGTATGAAATACTCAGAGGGAGACACATCACGAATACTTCCAATTCTTTCGAAAGAGAAAGAGGAAGAGGAATATAGGAGTCCTTGGCGAAAAGATTTCTCCAGACTCATTCATTGCGCGTCATTTCGTCGCCTTCAGGGTAAGACTCAACTGTTTCCCGGCCAGGAATCCGATTTCTTTCGAAGTAGACTCACGCACTCTTTGGAAGTGGCCCAAATCGCCAAGTCAATCGCTATTAAACTCAATCATGATTTAAAGGAAAAGGGCGAGAACTACTATATTGAGCCCGATCTCGTTGAATTTGCCGGATTGGCTCATGACCTAGGGCATCCTCCCTTCGGGCATTTTGGCGAGAAAATTCTTGATAAGCTTATGATCGACTGTGGCGGCTTTGAAGGCAATGCTCAAACGCTGCGATTAATCACGCGAATTGAAAAGAAATATCCTATTAAGGATACAGTTTTTGATATCGATTCCTCCGGTAATGACCGAAGAATTGGATTGAACCTGACAGCACGCTCCATAGCATCAATCCTAAAGTATAATCATGAAATCGACATAAACAGAAGCGATGATTCGCCACAAGATGTAGTAAAAGGCTATTACTATTCTGCGAGAGAAATTGTTAAGTATGTGAAAGGCCAGGTGTGCGGTAAGAACAACTATAATGGACCGTTCAAGACGATTGAGTGCCAGATAATGGACATCGCGGATGACATTGCATATTCAACTTATGACCTGGAAGACTCCTTCAAAGCAGGCTTTTTGCGCCCATTGGATATGCTGTGTGCAAATAAGGAATTGCGTGAAAGGATGGCCGAAAAGGTCAGCAATACCGAAAACAAAGTACCCGCAGAAGAAGTTTATGATCAAATTTCTGATATATTTCATGATTTTCATGATCCGTTCAAATTTCGAAAAAAGAAGGAATCCGACGATGACCCTGACGAATTGTGCCGTCTGGCGATTTCTATGGCACACAACATTTCGAATAATTTGGCCCATGATGGCTATTTCCGCACTGCTTTAACATCTTCATTAGTGGGAACTTTTATAAGAGCCGTTCACATTGATCAAATCAATAGTGAAATCCCTGCTCTTTCTACTGTTACGATAGGACAAGAGCGAAAAGTCCAGGTTGAGATTCTTAAACACTTTGTTTATGAGTCCCAGATACTATCGCCAAAGATTCAGATCATAGCCTACAGAAGCAAGGAAATCATTAAGAAGTTGTTCGACACCATCAGCAACAGACAGGAAAATGGCTTTCAATTGCTGCCCAAAAATTTCAGGCAAATCTATGATTCGTGTCAAAACACAAATGGATGGCATAGAACGGTCTGCGACTTCATTGCCGGCATGACCGACAGATACGCAATTGAATTTTATGCTCGTCTGACGTCGGAAAAACCAGAGACCATTTTTAAGCCGCTATAGCCTGCGTCTAGGGTGCTCAGCACTTCCACCTCGGTCTTCGTCAATCACCTGTCTGCGTGCACCGCACAGGCAGATAATTCAAAACTTACTCATCGACCTTGTCGGTTTTCCCAAGAAGCTTTAACCTAAGAGAGTCTCTAAAGGTGCCCTAAATGCCAAAGCACTGGCCGCCCTGGAGATTGACCATGCTGAGCTGTCCATTATTGTCGGCTAAATCCAAGAAAAACTGTGTGCCGTCGGCTTATTAATCTACGAGGTCCAATATGTCAAACACCATTACAGAAGAACAGATTATGCACTCCCTGGGCACCGTCAACGATCCCGAGCTGCACCGAGATCTGGTGTCCTTGGGATTCATCGAAGATGTATCAATCTCAGATTCCGATGTTTCGTTTACCGTGGTGCTCACCACCCCTGCCTGTCCCCTGAAGGATAAGATACACCAGGACTGCCTGGAAGCCCTGCGACGAGATATCCCCGGCATCGGAGCAGTCAAAATCACCTTTGGCGCCAGGGTTCGCCGCGATTCACGACTGGCCGAGAAGAAATCCTTACCGGTTAAGAATGTCATTGCCGTCGGGGCGGGAAAAGGCGGTGTGGGCAAGTCCACCGTGGCGGTGAATCTCGCCGTATCGCTGGCCGTCTCCGGTGCCGGCATCGGTCTGTTGGATGCCGATATCTACGGACCCAACATCCCATTCATGCTGGGGGTGACCGAGCCCCCTCTCCAGGAGAATCAAATGATTCTGCCTGTCGAGAAACATGGACTGAAATTGATGAGCATGGGCTTCCTCATACCCCAGGACAAGGCCCTTGTGTGGCGTGGACCCATGATACACAGTGCGCTTAATCAGCTTATCTCCCAGGTGAGATGGGGGGAGTTGGACTACCTCATCGTAGACCTGCCGCCGGGCACCGGCGATGCCCAGATGAGTTTGGCTCAGCAGCTTCCCATCACCGGAGCAGTGGTCGTAACAACCCCCCAAGGCGTATCGCTCAGCGACACCCGACGAGGCATAGACGCCTTCCGCAAGCTCAACGTGCCCATCCTGGGTGTGGTAGAAAACATGACCGGACCCATGTTCGGTTCGGGCGGCGGCGAGGCCGTGGCCCGGGAATTGGAAGTGGAATTCCTCGGACGGCTGCCTCTCGATGCCGCCGTCACGGAATCCGGTGAATCCGGCAGGCCCATCCTGTTGAGAGAGGCCGAAAATGCCTTCTCGGATTCTTTCAGATTGATCGCCGGCAATATCGCGGCGGCCGTGAGCGTACTGACAGCAGTTTAATGGACCTGCTGACGCTTTTGGGAAGGGTCATTCCCATCTTTCTCCTCTTCCTGCTTGGTTTCATACTGAAGAAAACCAGCTTCCTCGAGGCCGCCACGGCATCCGGAATGAAGAAACTCGTCGTAAATATCACTCTGCCCGCCCTGCTGTTTCGGGCATTTAGCAGCATGGAATTCGGAAGAGACGAGATACTCCTTGCTGTGATGATCTTCGGCATCTGCTGCGTTCTGCTCCTTATCCTTGGTGCGCTCACTCGATACCTGCTTCGGCGTAACGACATTCGGGCCTACATGCTGGGTGGATTTGAGGCCGGAATGCTGGGCTACGCCCTGTTCCTGTCCGTCTTTGGGAACGATGCCCTCCCTGTCTTTGCCTCCGTGGATCTCGGTCAGGTTTTATTCGTCTTCCTCATTCTCATGCCCATTCTGCTCGGCAGGGCCAGGGGGCAGGCCCAAGATGCCGCGGCGTCAGTTGCGGCGGCCTTGAATAGCATGGTAAGAAGTCCCGTGGTGTGGGCCATTCTCGGCGGACTGGTTTCAGGCATGATAGGAAAATGGGTCAGCCTGCCGCCTCAATTTCTTGCCCCGGCCGGCGGATTTCTTGAGACACTCGGCAACCTGACCGTGCCGATTATAGCCTTGTCAATTGGCTATGAACTTAGCTTCAAGAGGAGAATCCTGCTCAAGGCCATGATCTTCATCGCCGTCAGGAAGGCGGCCTTATTAGCCCTGGCCCTGAGTCTGACCCGCATTTTCACGCAGTGGGAACACCTGAAGACCATGGCCTTCTTGACGATGTTCATCTTGCCGCCGCCCTTTGTCGTAGCCCTGGCGGCCGAGGATGATGAACGGGAACTGGTTGCGGGCATACTCTCTTTTGATACGGTTGCGGCCATTCCGGTATTTGCGCTCATCGTTTTCCTATTCGCCTAGTGTGCCGTAACACTCAAAAATCAGTATTTGGGCGCAACCCTTCGGGTCGGGCTTTTCTCTCCAATGCCTTAATCTGGCAGCCTGCCCCCCGGCTCATTGCCAATCGCCGGGGCTGCCAGCGGCATTTCCGTTTCAATCCCTTGCGCCTGTCATTTCGCAATTTCTTGTGGACAGCGCACCTGCAAGCCTGTCGGACTTAACCCGTCCGGTCAGTTTTATTCTTCACCCTGCTGCTTCGATGCAAAATATAGTGCACAGAAGCTTAGTGGCGAGTTATAGTCTGGTGAAAAAACGAGTTACGAGAATGCTCTAAAACCTTCTCTGCCCGGGATTGCGCCAACTTCAGCTTAATCGGGCTGAAAACTGGACACTGTCATAAATTCCATCCACTATGGTTTTCAATGATGCCCAGTGCGATCATTCGGTTAATTCTTTTCTTGACTGTGTATTAGGCGGATTCAAGAAGTCCCGGACCACAGCGAATTCAGGGTGTGGAAATAACCACATTCTTCGGGGCACTGATAAATGCTTAAGGGCACCTCTAAAAAACCCCATCTAATTCTTGACTCGAACTTTTCCGCCGCTACTGCGTTGTCAAAATGCGCTCCGCTTTTGCCGCCTTGTATCGACAAAAAATTTCTTCGTCAATTTCCTAAAGCTGTTTCTTAGAGGTGCCCTTAAGCAAGTCAGAAACCTAATATACATACTTCGCCCCAAGGGTGAAGCTGATTCCATTATAGGTAGATTCCGGCCATTCATTTTCAAAGCCCTTATATGGCCACGCATCTGTTCTGTCCCAGGCAAACAGAGACTGCGCCTCCCCGATATTGACCTTTACATAGGCCAGCAGGGTGAAACCTTGAAAAACTTGCCATCCCGCACTGCCGGTTATTTGAGCCGAAGCATCGATAGGAGAAATAATGGACTGCAGGGAAAGAGTCCAGGCCGACTGGAAGAAATTCCAGCGAATCTCGGGATAAATCATGATGCCGTAGTTTGCTCCGGCAAGGATGTCCAAGAAGTCTTCTGCTTCCCAGCTTTGCCAAGGCATGATGAGAGATTCCAGCCGAAACGAGAGGGTGCCATCGTAACCGGCCTGTACCTGATGGAAGAAGCCCACACTGAAATTCACGGTGCGGGATATTTCATCCCAGGTGTCTCTGTTCTGATCATCTATCAAGCTCGAATCGTATCCGGCAGCCATGGAGACGGCGCCATAGAAATCCACCCCCGCATGTCCATGAAAGGACAAGTAGGGCCTATGTCCCAGCAAATCATATAGAACCTTCTTGTCGCCCTTATAGAGATAACCGCCTTCCAAGTGGAAACCGCCGATTTTCGTGAAGAAGCGCATTCCCCCAGAAATCTGGCCGAGGGGCTGGGCGGCGAAACGGTTATTCGTTTTGCCGTCCAAGAAATCCGGAGGCAGTACCACGGCTTCCAGGAAGCTGAACTGGCCAAGCGGGATGTTAAATGCGGTGAGAAACGCCGTATCATCTCTTACCGTGGATTGGGTGAAGTCCAGATACGGCGATATGCTGCCAAAGAGCACATCGCCTGAATTGAACACAAAGCCATTCCCCCATGCCACCTTGGTCTTTCCTACAGTAAGCCTCCAGGAAGGGAAATCGGCCTTAACCCACAGTCTCTTCAGCGACACGGTCGGGGTCGATTCCTCACTTCTGCCGGAAATATCTTGTTGAAAGAATTCCAGAGCCGTTTGCGCCTTTATTCTCTTATTCCCGACCAAGGAAAAGCGTAGATCGGCCAAGCCATTCGCACCATAGTACCAGGTATTCGCCCTGCCTCGGTAGATTGTGTTATAGAGATGAAGATTCAGGCGTGTTTCACTCTCGGCTGCCAGATTCGGTGCAATGAACCATACAAGTGCAGCTATGATTAGCAATAACAGTCTTGTTTTTTTCATACGGCCATTCCTAATACAATGAGCGCAGAGAAAAGAGCCTGTCCTCGAATTTGGGGTTGATATCCACCTTGTCAACACGCATCAAGGTGCTTGATCCTCGGCGGAGCTGATCGGCCAGCTCTATTTCCGTAATCAAGATGCGGCCGTCGTCGAATTTCCGAAAAGATTTCACATCGGCAATCTTGAGCAGCCTGCCGGACCTGGCGTAATACTCTGCGGCACGCAGGATGTTATCGGATTTCCCCACCATGATGATCTGTTTGGGATAGGGCACCTTTTTGCTGGCTGCGATCATTTCAATCAACCAGCAGTCTACCCCCCCGACATTGCGGCTTCCCTTCATCGAAACATCGTATTTATCCAGAGTGTTGCGCCCCTCGGTGATATCCTCATAGGACACGTCTCCAAATAAGGATTGTTTCAGGGCGGAGCCATGCATCGGAATGATGTCTTCGGCATCCGGGTAAAACAGATAGAGTTCGTCGCCCACCCGCAGAATTTTCTGCCCTCTCTCCTCCAAGTTGGTGAATTCAATGAGGAAGTCCTGCCCTCCACGGGACCAGGCCCTGTAGGAACTCACTTTCTCGCCGAAACGATCCTCGCTGATCATTGTCCCTTCGGAGTAAAGCATCTCGAAGGTTTGCATTTCATCCAGTTTTCGGATGATATCTTCGGCGTTTTGAGCGAAGACAGCGGATGCGGTCACTGTCCCGATCAATAGAATAACAACGGCTTTTCTTAACATATTGATTCTCCTCTCTAATTGACGTACATAACAATTTACCAAATGACAACATAGGCGCAAGGGATTGAAACGGAAATGCCGCTGGCTGCCCCGGCGATTGGCAATGAGCCGGGGGACAGGCAGCCAGATTAAGGCATTGCAGTGGAAAGCCCGACCCGAAGGGTTGCGCCCAAACATTGATTTCCTCCAATAATTATACATTCCGAACCGGCACATAATCCGCTGCAGGCATTACCCCCTTAAAGCCTCGACAGGCGTAATCTTCGCCGCCCTTCGAGACGGCCACCAAGTCGCAAGCCCAGTAATCATAAGCGAGTAAATGAACACCATCACGGTGGATTTGAAATTGAGCTGCGGATAGATCACCGAGCTAATACCCATGCTGTCCATGCCCTCCATGGCTTCAGACATGGCCGTGAATCCTGCTCTCCCTAGATAGCCTGTAATTCCCATGCCCAATAGGATTCCAACGAAAGCGCCGGCGATGCTGATGAATAATGCCTCAAGGAAGAAGAGTTTCACCAACTGTTTCCCTGTCATGCCCATGGCGCCGAGGGTTCCGATTTCCTTCATCCGTTCGAAGATGACCATGATGGTGGTATTGATGATGACGGTGCTGGCCAGTAAGAAGAATATGACCGCAATGATGTCATAAGTGACGGAAGCCAACTCCATCATGGCAGCCATCCCGTTCACCTCTTCGTAATTCATCACATTCAGGGGAACCTCGGATTGAAGCACAGCGCTTAACCTTGCCGCGATCGATTCTGTTTTGCCTTTCTTCGGGTCAGTCTTAATCAGGATTTCCTGAACCTGGTTCGGCAGCCAGAGAAACCGCTGCGCCGTATCCAGGGGAATCTGCACCATCACCGTATTCAGTCCCGAAACCGGCAGGGCGAGAATGCCCACAACGGTGAAGGTATAGGCATTGCTGCCCCGGGAGCCCGATTGAGAAAGCACCGTGAACTTATCCCCCATATCCGCTTTGAGCTTCTTCGCCAAAGCCTGCCCCACTAGGGCTTCCCGTGTGCCCATCTTGGGCAATCGGCCTTCGATAAGAGTCTGTTGGTAGTCCTGGTATGTCGGTTCTGAGCCGAAATTCACACCTGTCCCCATGATATTGACCTTCTGATCGCTGGCGATGCCGCCTACAGGCACCCGGCCCGGGAAGTTGATCCTGGGACTCGCTGCCGTGACAGCCGGGTCGGCTTCAATAACGGCGAGAAGTTCTTCGTAGCCGGGAATGGCCAGATGCATGGGGTTCAGCCGCTCATACTTATCAAAATCCGCATGCCGGACTCTGACGGCTCCCGTCATATAGGTCCAAAGATTGGTCTGCATATCTTTGAGCAGGCCGGCAAACAGGCCAAACATGAAAACAATGGCTGCGGCGGCAATCGTGATGGCCGATGCCGACAAGAGGCTGCGCCGTTTATTCCGGCTGATGTTTCGAAGCGCAATTTTATAAATCTTCACATTTTCCTCCTATTGAAACCTTAGACTGGCCGGAATATTCAGGCGCAGAATTCTGCCGGTTGAGAAAACAGCCACTAGAACCGTCATTCCCACTCCCAGGAAAAACGCGGCCGCCATGGTTGGGAAATCCCATACCCCATACATCTGTCCCTGAATCCTGTAGCCGAAACTCGATTCCCGCATGAGAAAGGAATAATCTATGCCCCATCTCACCAGCGGCCAATTGACCAAGGCCCCCAATCCGATGCCCAGCACTCCGCCGAGCAAACCAATACCGGCAGATTCCCAGAGAAACAGCCTGCGAATTTGACCGTTCTTCATGCCCAGCGCCCTCATCATCCCCAGTTCCCTGACACGTTCATAAACGGCCATCAGCGTTGTATTGGATATTCCAACTCCGGCGATAATCAGAATGAGCAGTATCAATACGCCCGAGCTGCCGGCCTTGGCCTGAGAAATAGCCACGAAGTCTTCTCCCAATACTCGCCAATCGACGGCTTCCAGTCCCATCGCTTCAATATCCGGAACCAATGCCGCGAATTCTGCGTCTCCGGCGGAATCGGCGCCGAAATTCACATTCATTTCGGTTACCAATCCGCCCATTTCCAGAAATTCATCGGCAACCGAAAGGGGAATAAACATCCCGGAACGTGTAATCTCCGGATTGGGACAGTTAATTATACCTACGATTTCCAGATCGATAACCTGGTTATATCCATCCTTGGTTTGGGTTTCCACAAGGACGGCGCTTCCGACCATCGCGCCGATATCTTCGGCGAGCCAATGGCCGAGAACCAGGCCCTGTTCCTCGTCAGTCAGCCATCTTCCCTCACTTAAACTATTATGTATCTTGAACACCCCGGCATCTTTTACCGGATCGACGGCCGTTATCATTCCGGGGATACTTCCATCTTCCGGGAAGGGGTCTTTGTAGAAGATTAAATCGCCGCCGAAGCTTATCCTCGGCGAATACTCAGCCCCGGATTGCGCAAGAACGGGTTCCAAAACAGCGGGATTAAAGGACTTGGCCAGGGGGAAGGTTTCCCGGTCCTCCCAGTATCCCGGAGCCATGATGCGTCCGTTGGCCGTTTCGTAAAGCCGCAGATTGGTGATCGATTCCGAATCCACCCCCAATAAAACGGAACGCATGATGATGAACATCAATAAGCCATAGGCGATGGCCCCAGCCGTAATCATAGTTCGTTTCTTGTATCGGCCTAGATTGAGGAAGGCCATTTTAGGAATGAAAATCATACCGGCCTCCGTTCGTCACTTTGGATTTCGCCGTCGTGAAGCTGTACCAGCCTGTCGGCGAATTCCATCACCATAGGATCATGGGTCGCAAATACGAATGTGCTCCCGTGGTTCTCGTTAAGACTTTTCATCAGCTCCAGAATCTCGCGTCCGGTTCCAGAATCAAGATTGGCCGTCGGTTCATCGGCCAGCACGATTTCAGGGTTCTTCACGAGGGCCCTGGCTATCGCCACCCGCTGCTGCTGCCCTCCCGATAGTCTGCCGGGCCGGCGGTCTTCCATGCCCTTCAAACCAACTTCATTGAGGATGGATATAGTTCTCTCCCGAACGGCCTTGTCCTCAACCCCCATAAGGTTCAGGCTGAAAGCGATGTTTTCAAATGCGGTGAGCACCGGAATAAGATTGTAACTCTGAAAAACAAAGCCCAAATTATCACGCCGGAAGGTTGCTTGATCGTTTTTCTTGAGATTCATTATTGATGTGTCATTGATGGTCACATCTCCTGAATCGGCCGAGTCAATGCAGCCGATGATGTTGAGCAGGGTGGTTTTTCCTGACCCCGAAGGGCCTGAGAGAGATATAAATTCCCCCTTGTCAATCTCCAGCGAAACGTCCCGCAATGCCCGCACTTGAGTGTCTCCTGCCATATAGGTTTTATGGAGATTCTTAATCGATATCATTTTTTTCTCCTTCATTGATTTCATTTTTGATTTCATTTTTTAGCTGTTCAGTATTTGATTCAGGCTCGTCGCCCTTCATAGATACCACGGCCGGCTCTTCGCCGATATGCGTTTTCTTTGCATAGGCCACCGTGCCGAGCACGGCGCCCAAATTCATCGATTCGAGGGCGGAGGCGGGGGTAAGAACAAGCCCGCCCTTATTGCGCATACTCTCATAGATCATGTTCATGGCCCTGAGATTCAAGGCGGTGTGATTCCCCTCGTATGTTTCGGCCGCATCGGCGTATAGCTTCGATATATCGGCCTCGGCATTGCCGAGTATGGTACGCGCCTTGCTCTCCCTTTCGGCCTGGGCCTCCCTGCTAAGAGCGTCTTCCAGGTCTTTGGGGACCAGAATTTCTTTGAATTCGACCGAAATGATGGTGATGCCCCAGGGATTGGTTTTCGCGTCAACGATGCCCTGGATCTCCCGTCCTAAACGATCTCTTTCACAGAGGAGCGAAGTCAGACTGTTAGACCCAGTCGTGGAACGCAGGGCTGTTTGAGCGCTGAGCACCACCGCTTCCTCGAAATTTTGAACCTCAAGAACCGCTTTTTGTGCATCCCAAATCATCCAGAATGCCAGGGCATCGATATGAACCGGCACGGTGTCCAGCGTCAGGCTTTTCTCGGCGGAAAAATCTGTTACCCGAATTCGGGTGTCGACGACACCGGCGATGGTGTCAATAAGAGGAACAAGATACACAAGCCCCGGTCCTTTCACCCGATAAAAACGGCCGAGTCTCAAGACGACGACTTTGTCCCATTGAGTTACAACCATGAATCCCGGAGTGATAAGCAATCCTAGAGATATGAGGGCCGGAAAAATCACCATATCGGGGGCCGTCGTCATGGCTGCACCCCAAATTCCGCCGATAGCGATCAAAACAACCGGCCACCATGGAAGGATGATCAGTATTGATATGCCCGAAATGGAACCGGCAATGAGATATCCGGCAGCCGTCTGATTCAAACGGCCAGTTACGGCGTATTCCAAGCCTAGCCCCAAAGCCAGAATTCCGAGGAATATCAGCATGGAAATGGCATTATGCGCAAAATGTCCATGCCGCCGTACCGACATTCCCTGCACCAAGTTCAAAATCACCCTTGGTTTTTTCATCTAGTTATCCTCCCCTTCTTTGTGTAATGACTCTAATCCCTTGATTATCTCCTCCAGACAGAAGCCATAGGAAAAAGCGTTTGACAGAAAAGTGCGAATGAGAGAATCCAGGAGATTAGAACGGTCCTCGTCGGCAATCTTAAAAGTTTTGTCACTGATAAACGTGCCTGTGCCCTGCTGCGTGTTCACAATTCCACGAATCTCTAATTCGTTATACGCACGTGCCACCGTGTTGGGGTTAATCTGCAGCTCCACGGCCAAACTCCGCACCGTCGGCAGCTGAATTCCCTTACTCAAGCGGCCATCGGCCATGGCCATTTCTATCTGCTTGATGATTTGCCTGTAATAAGGAACTCCGCTCGAATGATCCAGAGCGAACTTCAAATACCGGTCTACCTTCATACTTGTCCCATACACATATTGTACTAATTATACAGTACAATAAATATATAATACACTATTCAAACAGTCAAGGGAAAATTACATTTTTTTTAGAATTACAGTAAATGCGCTTCACGGCAATACGGAATATGGGCTTAAGGGCGTTCCGCATGGAATTTTCAGGGCTTGACTCTTCGGCCCATTGCGTCTAATATCATTACTGATGCTTCAAGTGCCTGTTGGATTTCATGCTCCTTGTCAGTTTTTGCCCTGTATCCCTGCTGCTTCGGTGTAAAATGCTTTCGCCGCCAAAGCTGCATGAGAGCTTTTGCAGCCTTGCATTATAACAATTCATAAGAACGACCTTGGAATCCCGAAGTCCGGCTGGCTTCTGACATGAATCTTGAGATGTATTGGTATTCAAGGTGACTCGGCTTGCTCTTTGTTCAGTTTGAGATCATTAAAAATGGCGGGGCTTCCAGAGATGCCAAGGTAACTTCCTTGAATCGATAAATAGGGGGTGGCGGATGCTTGTTAAAAATGCTTTTACGGCTTTCCCGGGTGAGAATGAATTCAGATGTGTGGATATTCGGATCGAAGATGGAAAATTCGTGGAATTCGGTGAGAATCTGCAATCTCCTGAAGTTTTGGATGCCGCGGATTACTGGGTGCTTCCCGGAGGGATAGATCCCCATGTGCATTTTTATGATCCGGGATATACCGACAAAGAAGATTTCTTTCACGGTACGGCGGCGGCGGTTGCGGGGGGCATCACTATGGTTGTCGATATGCCGAGCACCTCCGTGCCGCCTGTTACCGACAGGGAAAGCCTGGAGGCGAAGCTCTCTGCGGTTCGCCCCAAGGCGCATTGTGATTTTGCCTTCTTCGGCGGTCTCAGCAGACAGCTTTTCGATGCCGGTTACGAGGACGCGATGGCCTCAATTGCCGATGATGTGCTGGCCTACAAGGTTTATGCGGTTTCAGGTGCGGAATCCTGGTGGGGAGCTGTTGACCACTGGCGTTTTAAGAAGATACTTGAACAGGCGAAGAAACTGAAAACCATCATCCTTCTGCATGCCGAGGACGCGGAGTATGTCAACAATGCAACGGATTATTACCAAACTCAAGGGCGAAGTCCCCAGGAATGGTATCAGGCCAGGCCCGAACTGGCAGAAGTTCTGGCCGTCGGCAGTGCCCTGAGAATCAATCAGGAAGTTGGCGGAAATCTGCACATCGTGCACATCGGTTCTTCCGAGGCGGCGGAGATGCTCCAGAAATCCCATCCCGGAACTGTCGTGAGCGGAGAAACCTGTCCTCAATACCTGGCCTTTGCTCTGAAGGATTTTCTCGAGCAGGGGGCGGCCTTGAAGATATCGCCGCCTATCAAGGAGGACGGGAACCGTCAGCGGCTCTGGGAGCTATTGTCGGATGGCACCATCCAGTTCGTCGCCTCGGATCATGCCCCCGGTACTCCTGAAGATAAGGCTCCCGGAGATATCTGGTGCAACTCGGCAGGTATCGCCGGCACTGAAACCATGCTGCCCTATGTCTTCTCGGAGGGATATCTGGCGGGGCGGCTCTCTCTTTCCCGCTACTTGAAGGTAATGAGTGAAAACGCCGCCAGACGCTATGGCCTCTTCGACCGCAAGGGGTCTATCACCATAGGCAAGGATGCCGACCTCGTACTGATTAACCGAAAGGCCGGGCACACTGTCACTGTTGCGGACTTTCAATCGAAGGGCAGGGTTACACCCTTCGAAGGCATGAAATTCCGCGGCCGGGTGGATTACACATTGGTGAGGGGGAAGATCGTGTATAATAGAAAAAAAGAAGGTGTGATACATGCCGGATGGGGCAGGTTTCAAAGACCGAAACGCTGTGAGGTAATGAAATGGGTGACTTAATGAGATTGACAGGGATGCGTTCTCTTTGGAGAAGGATCTTCGAAGAGTACAGAAATCAGGAGTCCATCTTCGATCTGCCGGAGGAAAGCTGGTATCGTAAGCCCGATGAAAGAACGGTAAGGATACTCAAGGAAAATTCGGGCACGGTTCTCGGTCCGGCGGCAGGCCCGCATACCCAACTGGCCCAGAATATCATTTCTTCCTATCTCACCGGCAGTCGATTTATCGAATTGAAGACCGTGCAGATTCTCGATGCCCTGGAGATAGAGAAGCCCTGCATCGATATCTATGATGAAGGCTATAATACCGAGTGGTCCACCGAGTTGTCGCTGGAAGAGGCGTGGCGGGAATATGCCCGCGCCTGGATTGCCCTGCATGTTATCGAGGAGTTGTTCGATATGAAGCCGAAGGACGGGATACGCTCTTTCATCTTCAACATGAGTGTTGGTTATGACATGAAGGGCATCATGTCTGAACGCATGCAGCACTATCTGAACCGGATGAAGGATTGTTCAGAAGAGCCGCTGTTTCGACAATGGCTTGATGAAACCGCCGCAGAGCTGCCTGCCCTGATTAGGGGCACTCGTCTGGAGCACAAGGCCGCGAAAATACCGGAAATTCTCAGCCGCATCAGCGGGAAAATTTGCACCTCTGTCACCCTGTCCACCATGCACGGCTGCCCGCCTGATGAAATCGAATCGATATGCCGCTATATGCTCGCCGAGCAGAATCTGGATACCTATGTCAAACTCAACCCCACCCTCCTGGGGTTTGAAGCTGTCCAGAGCATACTTAACGGCCTTGGCTATGATTATGTCGAACTCAGCAATGAAAGCTTTGAGCACGATCTTGGTTATTCCGATGCCCTGGAAATCCTTACTCGACTGCGGCAGGTGGCCGGGGATGCCGGAAGAATGTTTGGAGTGAAGCTCACTAACACGCTGGCTGTGGTGAACAACAGGGGGGAGCTGCCCGATTCGGAGATGTATTTATCGGGACGGGCCCTGTTTCCGCTTTCCATAGGTATCGCGGCTAAGCTCTCTGTTCATTTTGATGGGACTTTGCCTATTTCTTTCTCCGGGGGTATCACCATCCACAACGTGGAGGCGGTGTTCAAAACGGGGATAAGGCCAATTACGATAGCGACCGATCTTCTGAAACCCGGCGGTTATATGCGTCAGGTGCAAATGGCCTGTAGGCTAGACAGACTGGACAACTGGAATTATGAGCAGATTGATGTCCATGCATTGAAAAAACTGGCCGAAGAAGCCCAGTCCGAATCCACCCTCATGAAGAACTACCGTGGAGAAGACGAGGTGCATTCGCCTGGTCTCTTGCCCATGTTCGACTGCTACGAGGCGCCCTGTGTCAGCGCCTGCGCGATACGTCAGCACATCCCCGAATACATTCGTCTAGTCGGAGAAGGGCGTTACCGGGATGCGATGGAATGTATCTACGAGAGGAATGCCCTTCCGTCGATTACCGGACATATATGTGATCATCGATGCCAGCTTGTCTGCACCCGACTTGATTACGATGGATGTATCAACATTCGGGAAATTAAGAAGGCGGCCGTGCTGAATGGAATGGAGGATTACCGGAAAAGCCGAATCAAGCCGAAGTTAAGCCAAAACAAGAAGGTGGCCATAGTGGGGGCCGGCCCGGCTGGATTGTCGGCCGCTTATTTCCTGGCCAGGGAAGGCTTTCCTGTCACCGTTTTCGAGCGGGAAAAGGATGCGGGCGGAGTCGTCCGCTACATCGTGCCCTATTTCCGCATTCCCCGAGAGGCCATCAGCAGCGACATAGATTTTATCAAAGAAAATGGGGTTGAATTTGTCTTCAATCATCCGGAGAACATCGATATTGACGGCCTGAGGGCCGAAGGTTTCCATTATATCCTTCTAGGCATCGGAACTTATCAAATCAGAAACCTCCCCATTGAGGGGGATAACACCGCCATATATGCCTCTTTGCCCTTCCTTTCCCAATTCAACCATGATTCTTCCAAACTTCAGATGGGGAGTCATGTGGCGGTGATTGGAGCCGGAGATACGGCCATGGACTGCGCCCGGAGCGCCCTGCGCTGCCCCGGCACACGGGAGGCGACCATCATCTATAGGCGGGCGTTCAGGCAGATGCCGGCAAGCCGTGAGGAGTATGAGGATGCACTCAGCGACGATGTCGCCTTCCACTGGCTGCGCAGCCCGGAGAGATTCGACAAGGATGGCACCCTCACTTTGAGGGTGATGGAACTGGGAGAACCGGATTCCTCCGGCCGCCGAAGACCGCTCCCCACAGATAGGACCGAAACCCTCAAGGTGGACAGCCTCGTCTACGCGATAGGGGACGACCCCGATGCGGTGTTGTTGACCAAGTCCGGCCTCAATCCGGATAAGAGCCATCGAGTAAAAACGTTTGATGGCGGTGAAACCGAGATGGAAGATGTGTTCCTGATAGGCGATGGCCGCACCGGCACCTCTACCATAGTCAAATGTATCAACGAGGGCCGCATGGCCGCTGATGCCATCTGCCGGAAAGAGGACCCGGGCTGGGAACGCACGGAAGTGCAGCCCTTCCTCAATCCTGCTGAGAGGAAAAGGCAGATAACTGGCAAGAAGGGCGAGGTTTCGGCGAAGCCCGACGACAGAGCCGAATATGCCGTATCGGCTTTCGGCCAAACCGAGCTGCATCGTTGTCTGGAATGCGATTACATCTGCAATAAATGCGTAGATGTCTGCCCAAACCGGGCCAACATTGCCGTACCCGTGAAGAACGAACCGCTGTTCAGTAACCCCTTTGAGATAGTTCATCTTGATGCTTACTGCAACGAATGCGGCGACTGCGGGCGTTACTGCCCATGGGGGGATGGGCGGCCTTACATCGACAAGCCGACGGTGTTCAGTTCTCTTGCAGATTTTGAAAACAGCGAGAATCCGGGCTGGCTGCTGAATGAGGGGAACCTGCATGTCCGTTTCAAGGGCGAGGTAAGAGTCAATCCGGAGCAGGGAGAAGACATGGAGTTCAAAGCCTTTATGCGGCTTTATCATCTGATACTGGAAACTCGGCCCGAGCTGTTCAGTCTCCTGAACACAGAGAGAGATGCCGTATGACACTTTTCAGGAATGCCACACTGGTCGATATGGACCCGCCCTCGGTGAGAAAGTCCATGGATCTCTTGGTGGAGGGTCCCCTCATCAGCAAAGTGGGGAATCAGCTTTCTGCGCCCGGAGCCGAAATCGTCGATCTCGGCGGCAGGATACTCTTCCCCGGTCTGGTGTGCTCTCACCATCATTACTACTCGGGACTTGCCAGGGGCATCATGGCTGATATCAAGCCCTCGCCGAATTTTGCCGCGATATTGAGAAATCTCTGGTGGCGGCTGGACCGGGCATTGAACCCTGAAAGCCTGAAAGCCTCGGCCCTCATCTGCTCCATCGATGCCATTCGTTCCGGCACTACTGCTGTAATCGATCATCACGCCTCGCC
Organism: Spirochaetaceae bacterium; assembly: GCA_965232165.1. GTDB lineage: Bacteria > Spirochaetota > Spirochaetia > DSM-2461 > DSM-2461 > UBA2779. The sequence goes on from CBDDOY010000001.1 coordinate 739,848, forward strand.
TTCCTGCATCGAGGGGTCTTTGAGAATTCTTAAGGAAGCCTTTGAATTCTGCGGGCTAAGGGGTATGAGCTGTTACGAAGTGACCGACCGAAACGGTCGAGACGAGATGCTCGCCGGTGTCGAGGAAAACCGTGTTTTCGCCCAAGAACTGGACAGGGAGAAGGCCGAAAACCGGTGGTCCGGGCTGTTTGAGTCTCACATCGGAGGACACGCGCCGTTTACCCTGAGTGATGAGGCGCTCAGGCTTCTTGGGGATGCGCTTGAAAGCTCGGGGCGGGGTTTTCACGTTCATATCGCCGAAGACCGTTATGATTCCTCCCACTCCCACGCCCGACACGGTAAAGACCCGCTGATTCGGCTGGATGAATTCGGCCTAATCAATAATAAGAGCCTGATGGTGCATGGCGTGTATCTGAATTCCGATGAGCTGAGGCTGCTCAATGAACGTGACGGGTTCTTGATTCACAACGCCAGGTCGAATATGAATAACAATGTTGGTTACAATGACAAACTGACGGAACTGGAGAACTTGGCCCTGGGAACCGACGGCATAGGCGCCGATATGTTTGAGGAGACTAAATTCGCTTATTTCAGTCATAAGAGCAACGGCGGTTCATGGTGGCCCGGAGACTTTCTCAAGGCCCTGATGGCGGGCAATCGGATTCTTGAACGCAATTTCGGGGGCTCTTTCGGTGCTCTCAAACCTGGCTGCAAGGCCGATTTGGTGATTGCGGATTACCAGGCCCCCACGGCGTTACTTCCGGAAAACATCGCCGGCCATCTTATTTTCGGCATGGGAGCGGCCATCGTCGAGTCGGTGATGATAGCCGGGAAATTTGCATACAGAGACAGACAGTTCCCCTTTGATACGGGCGCAATATACGAGGACGCCGTCGAACAAAGCGTAAGGCTATGGGAAAGAATGGATAAGATTTAATGGGTATCTCTAAGAGATATGCTTCGAGTTTCTGACTCGATTTTTCGCCGCTGCAGCGTTGATAAGATGCTCACGCAGTCCAGTTGCGCCTGAGCTTTTGCTGCCTTTACGGCAAGGAGAATTTCTTCGCCAGATTCGCAGAAGCGATTATTCAGAGGCGCCCAAATGAGGAAACAAAGGAAGCAAATGAAAATAAGCCATGAAATTCTGGCAAAGGCCAAAGAATACAGGGAGGACAGCGCCCGCGTCCTCAGTGACATCGTCAGGATTAAGTCCTATTCCGGTGATGAGAAGGAAGTTATACACAGGCTCAAAGAGATGTGTGAGGGCTGCGGATTCGATGAGGTGCGGATAGACGGACTGGGCAGCCTCGTCGCTCGGGTTGGAAACGGGCCTAAGTCCATTGCCGTCGATGCCCATATCGATACCGTGGAGGTGGGCGATCCGGCCCAGTGGGAACGGGATCCCTTCTCCGGCGATATCAGCGGCGGACTGGTACATGGCCGTGGGACCAGCGACCAGAAGGGCGGAGCCGCCGGCATGGTCAGTGCCGGACGCATCCTGAAAGAATTGGGCTACAACGGCCTGTACAGCGTCTACTTCGTCTTCTCGGTCATGGAAGAAGACTGTGACGGCATGTGTTGGAAATACCTGATAGAAGAGGAGAATTTCAAACCGGATCTCGTCGTCTCCACCGAGCCCACCAGTTGCCGGCTTTACCGGGGACACCGCGGCCGGATGGAGATGATGCTTCGGCTGAAGGGCCTGTCCGCTCATGGAAGCGCACCCGAACGCGGCGATAGTGCGGCCTACAAGGCGGCTCGGGCCGCCTTGGCCATTGAGGAACTCAATGAACGCCTACAGCCCGATGATGATCGGTTTCTCGGCAAGGGCACCATCGTCGTTTCACAAATCAGTGTAAAGGGTCCTTCCCAATGTGCTGTGCCCGATCAGGCCATGCTCTATCTTGACCGGCGCCTCACCTGGGGTGAAGATGCCGATCTTGCCATATCTCAGGTGAAAGAAGCCGTCGCCGCCGCGCTGGATGCGGAAGAGGCGGAAGTGGATGTGACGATGCCGCGTTATACCAAGCGGGGATGGAAGAACACCGACTACGGCCAGGAACTCTATTTCCCGACTTGGAAAATCCCTGAAGATCATTACCTCGTGCAAGCCGGCATACGCGGCTACAAGGAGCTTTGGAACAGCCGTCCTGTAATAGACAAATGGACCTTCTCCACTAATCTGGTGGCCGCCACCGGCCGCCATGGAATACCGGCCATAGGTTTCGGGCCGGGGGATGAGAACCAGGCCCACGCACCGAATGAGGTTACACGGGTAGACGATTTGGAAAAATGCAGTGCGTTCTATGCGATGCTGCCCTACGCTTTGGAAGAAGGGGACTAAATGTCCCGGCCCATCTACCGATGTACCGAATGCGGTAAAACCTATGCGTTCTCGCCCGACCGCATGGTTTGCGGGGATTGTTCGGCCAGGCAGGCGGACGATGAGCCGATTCGGGGTCTTTTAGAGGTTGAACTCGACCGCGAGATTCCGGAATCCTGGAATATCTATGATTTCTTGCCGGTGGAACGCAGGTTTTTCCCCGCCGTACCCGTCGGCAATACGCCTCTTTGGGAGGGGGATAACATACGCGCAGGCACGGGGTTTCAGCGGCTCTATTTCAAAGATGACGGATGCAATCCCACCGGGTCGTTCAAAGACAGGGCCAGCTATCTTGTGGCGGCCTTCGCCCGTAAATTCGGAATACGGAACATCGTTCTCGCCTCTACAGGCAATGCCGGGTCTTCCATGGCCGGTATCGGCGCCGCCGCCGGGCTGAAGGTGAGGCTGTATCTGCCCCAGTCCGCACCGGAAGCGAAGTTGATTCAGTCCCTTCAGTATGGTGCGTCACTGATAAGGGTAGAAGGCCATTACGATTTGGCCTATGAGCAGTCCATGGACTATGTTGCCCGGCACGGCGGCCTTTCCCGTAATACGGCTCACAACCCCCTCACCATAGAGGGCAAGAAGACTGTATCGCTGGAGATATTTAAGCAGCTTGGAAACAAAGCGCCGGATTATCTCTTCGTATCGGCCGGCGACGGCGTCATATTGAGCGGTGTTTACAGGGGATTGGAAAACCTGCTTGCCTGCGGGATGATAAGCAGGATGCCCACGGTGATCGCAGTTCAGGCAGAAGGATCCGCCGCCATCTTCAGGGCCCTGAAATCCGGTGGATTCGGTCAGCCTCAGAGAGCGGACACCATCGCCGATTCCATATCCGTCGATGTCCCCAAGGGGGGGTATTTTGCCCTTCAGCGTCTCCAAAGGCATAACGGAGAGGTGCTGACCGTCGGTGATAAGGAAATACTTCGGGCCCAACGCGGCCTGGCCGAGGGAATAGGTTTGTTCACCGAACCCGCCGGTGCGGCGGCTGCGGCCGGATTCTTCAAAATCAAGGAAAGACTCCCAAAAAATGCCGTCTATGTTATACTTTTGACAGGGAGCGGACTGAAGGACATCGCTTCCGCTAAGAAAGGGCTTGAGTCATGAGTCATGACATCAGCAAGAGCATTCCTCGGCCTGACGGCGTAGAGAAAAGCCTGGGAGAGGCCCTGTACATCGCCGATTATCCCCGCAAGGATTTTCTCACTGCGCGGCTGTACAGATCACCCTTTTCCAGAGGACGAATACGGGATATTCGGCTGCCCGCTCTGCCCGAAGGCTATTTTGTTACAGATTATAGAGACGTTCCCGCCGCTAACCATGTTGCCCTCATAAAGAATGACTGGCCGGCCTTCGCCGAGAAAGAAATCCGCTATCGGGGACAGATCATCCTGCTGCTGGCAGGCCCTGATCCGACTGTCGTTGACCGTCTGCTCTCTCAGATAGAAATTGATTATGACGAACTGGAATTGGCTCTCACCCTGGATGAATCCCTGGCTCTCAAAGGCGGTCCCATTCACGGCATCGACAACGTTTATGCCGATCTGCGCCTGAAGAAAGGTGATGCGCAGAGGGCCTTTTCCGCCGCTGCGAGAGTCGTTGAAGGCGAGTATGAAACTGGTTTTCAGGAACAACTCTATATGGAGCCTCAGGGCCTCTGTGTCTGGCTCGAGGAAGACGGCAGCAAGGTTGTGATACACGGATCCCTCCAGTGTCCATTCTATGTGAAACACTCTGTCGAGGAGGCATTGGGCCATGCGTATAAGGTTCGGGTTATTCAGGCTGTCACCGGCGGCGGTTTCGGCGGGAAGGAAGACTATCCCGAAATCATGGGCGTACCCCTGGCCGTGGCCGCTCTCAAGGGAGGCCGTCCGCTTAGAATGATCTTCGACCGTCTCGAAGATATGGCCTGGACCTCGAAACGGCATCCCTCACGAACCCGTATCAGAACCGCACATGGTGCGGACGGTTCTGTAACCGCAATGGACTTCGATATCATGATCAATGGCGGCGCCTATGAGAGTTATTCGCTGATAGTCCTGCAGCGGGCCATCTTCTCATCCAATGGCGTATATAACTTTCCCAATGTCGATGTGCGCGGACGGGCGCTGGCCACCAGCACCGTGCCGTCGGGCGCCTTCAGAGGCTTCGGCGCCCCCCAGGCGATTTTCGCCCTGGAAATGCATATGGAAAAGGCCGCCAGAGAGCTGAGAATTGAACCATTAGACCTTAAAAGACGGCATCTGCTCCGACAAGGCGATGCCTCCATCACCGGCGGCAATATCCAGGAAGAAGTGATTCTGGATCGGCTCATAGCCAAGGCCGTGGAAATGTCCGGCTACGATGAGAAGCGGAAGCGCTATGACCAGGAACCCTGGCGGGGCATCGCCATGTCCATGTTCAAACACGGATGCGGCTTCACGGGGGATGGTGAACAGACCATTATCAAGGCCAGGGTCAAGCTCTTGAAGGATGAACAGGACAGGGTGGAAATTCTTGTCGCCAACATCGAAATGGGGCAGGGGCCTGCCACCACCTTGCGCAAGGTCGTAGGCAGTATTCTCGGCATAACTCCACAGGAAATCATCTTCCAAAACCCCGACACAGACAGAGTCCCGAACTCCGGACCGACTGTCGCCAGCCGGACCATGATGGTGGTAGGGTATTTGCTCCAGGAGGCAGCGGCGAGGCTCAAAGAGATTTGGGAAAACGGCAAACGGCAGGAGACCGAGGCCCGCTACACACTGCCTCCCGGCATAAAATGGAACCAGGAGACACTTCAGGGCAACGCCTATGCGGCCTTCGGCTGGGGCGTGAATGTTATCGAGGTTTTGGTTGACCCGGTGAGTTGGGAGGTGGCGGTAGAGGGCGCATGGGCTGTGTACGATGTCGGCGTTCCCATCGACCGCCGAGTGGTTTATGGACAGATTCAGGGAGGCATGAGCCAAGCCTTGGGCTATGCCTATCTTGAGAAGCTGGAAACCGATGAAAATGGAGTTTTCAAGCAGCGCACCATGGCCGATTACATCGTGCCAACTTCCCTGGACTATCCCCGTACGGAAGCCTGCACCCTCGACAATCCCTATGAATTCGGCCCCTTCGGGGCAAAGGGCATGGGAGAAATGGTTCATGACGGCGGACATGCGGCCTTTGCCGCGGCGGTAGAGCAGGCCATAGGCAGGAATTGTTCCCGTATACCGCTGACACCGGAACGGCTGATGGAGATTATGGTGTATGAAACTTGAATTCAATGTCAACGGGAAAAGGAAGACCGTGGAAACCGGCCCTATGCGCAGACTGCTGGACATACTCAGGGATGATTTGGGGCTGACCGGCAGCAAAGAGGGCTGCGGCGAGGGCGAGTGCGGCGCTTGTAGCGTTATGCTGGACGGCAAACTTGTAAATAGCTGCCTGATTCCGGCCCGACAGTGTGCAGACGCCGATATATTCACCATAGACGGCCTCAAGGAGATGCCGGCCGGCCGATTGATGGCCCTATCTTTCGCTGAGGCCCACTCTGCACAGTGCGGCTTCTGCACACCGGGCATGGTGATGGCGGCGGTAGCTTTGCTTAAATCAGACCCCGACCCTTCCGAGGCGGTTATACGCGAGGGCCTATCGGGCAATATCTGCCGATGCACGGGATATGATATGATAATCGACGGCATCCAACTTGCGGCCAAGACCGCTATAACGGAGTCATTGAAGTGGTAAACAGTCTGCGGCCCGCTTCCCTGGATGATGCCCTGAGCTTCCGCTCCGAAACACAGGCCCTGCCCTTCGCCGGGGGAACGGATCTGATGGTGAGGCGGCGCGGCTACAGCGGCACCGGGCCGCAGTTTGGAGAGCCCATTCTCTTCTTAGATGCCGTGGAAGCCCTGAAAGGAATGGTGATTGAAGAGGGGGAATTGCGCATTGGAGCATCTGTCACCCTGTCGGAGCTGCTGAATTTCTCACCCCTGCCCAAGCTCCTCCGGCACGCTGTCGAGGGCATTGCGGCGCCTGGCCTTCGTAATCGAGCTACCCTGGCCGGGAACATCGCAAACGCATCACCTGCCGCCGACAGCCTGCCCCCGCTCTATGTGCATGGAGCCGTATTGGTGCTGGCATCGGTTCAAGGCGAACGCTTCGTGCCTGTCGAAAAATTTCTCACCGGTCCGGGTGCCACTCTGCTGGCAGGGAACGAGATAATCCGTGAAATCCGCATCCCGCTCCTGGCACGCGACGCATTGATCTATTACCGCAAAGTGGGAACACGCAGAGCCAATGCCCTGTCCAAGTTATCCGCCGCCGGATATGCGCACGGTCTCCATGGACAGCCTGCCGAATTCCGATTCGCATTGGGAGCGGTGGCCCCTACGGTGATACGCCTGAGCGATGCCGAAACCTTAGCCGCTCAGGATGCAAAGGAAGAACAGATACTCGAAGCCGCGGGGAAGGTTATTCGTCCCATCGACGATCAGAGGTCAACAGCGGCGTATAGGAAGCAGGCATCTCTGAACATCCTGCGGGAGTTCTTGCGTCAAACACGGGCCGCCGTCAAATGAAGGGGCATCTTGAGTGTTTCATAAATTTAGAAATCAATATCTGGGCGCAACCCTTCGGGCCGGGTTTTCCGCTGCAATGCCTTAATCCGGCAGCCTGCCCCCCGGCTCATTGCCAATCGCCGGGGCTGCCGGCGGCATTTCCGCTGCAATCCCTTGCGCCTCATTTCGTAATCTATTATGTACAGCAGAGCCTCAAAAAACAGAACTCAGAATTAAAACCGCAAATAGTAATGAACTTACAGGTAGCTTGACCAGTGATGCCTGAAGGAAAACGAATTATTTCTCTAGGGCACCTCTAAGAAACAGCTTTAGGAAATTGACGAAGAAATTTTTTGTCGATACAAGGCGGCAAAAGCTAAGGGCGTAGCTAGGCTTAGTTGAGCATTTTGACAACGCAGTAGCGACGGAAAAGATCGAGTCAAGAGATAGTGTCCAGTATAGTTCGCAATTTTCTTTCAAGAAGCCATCGAATTCTTCCTCAGAAAGCGGCTATGACTACCTGAATTTTTATATTGACGGAACGCAATCCTCTGGAGCCTCGTGGTCCGGCAGCGTGCCGTGGGGAGAAGTTTCATATCCCATAACGGCAGGCGAACATACCCTGAAGTGGGTATACGCGAAAGATAATTCGGATTCTGACGGGAGCGGTTGTGCATGGATAGACGATGTTGTGGTGAAGAACAGGGGGAACGGCGGCATTGCAAATGGCGAAATGGTGCGTGTAGAAGGGGGCAGCTTCCAAATGGGCACCACGTCAGGGTTTGATGATGAGAATCCCGTCCACCAGGTGACGGTGAGTACGTTTTATATGAGCAGGTACGAGGTGACACACGGGCAGTATCTGGAGTTTCTGAACGGAGCCGGGGTGTCCGCCGCCGGGAGATTGAACGGCAACGAGGTAATAGACATGGAGGACTATTATGTGGCTTTCAGCCATGACGGGACGCTGTTCAGCTTTTCCGGTTCGGGGGCTGCGGACAGCATCGACTGTCCAGTGATAGAAGTGACATGGTACGGAGCGGCGGAGTATGCCAACTGGCTGAGCGCGGAGTCCGGCCTGACGAAGGTCTACACGATAAACGGAAGCACTGTGACGGCGGACTGGAGCGCGAACGGGTACAGGATGCCGACGGAGGCCGAATGGGAGTATGCGGCCCGTGGAGGCAATGCTTCTAAAGGGTACCTTTACGCAGGAAGCGATAATGCCGGAGAAGTGGCCTGGTATGGAGATAACAGCGGCGACAGGACCCATCCTGTGGGCGGGAAGGCTCCCAATGAGCTGGGCCTCTATGACATGAGCGGGAACGTGAGTGAGTGGTGCTGGGACTGGTATGGGTCTTATTCTTCGGGGAGTCAGAGCGATCCCGGGGGGCCTGCTTCGGGCTCGCGCCGTGTTTTTCGCGGCGGCAGGTGGAACATTGGCGCCTGGGCCCTGCGTTCGACCGACCGCAACGGCTATAGCCCGGACTTTTGCTACTACGACCTGGGTTTCCGGCTTGTTCGGCGTGAGTTTTGAAAGCATCCGGCAGCACGACAGTCGGAGAAGGAGGAGCCTGTTCCAGCCGAAACAGCCGAAAAGGCCGAGGGATGAGGCCGAAATGGCTGGAGAGACTGGAACGGCGGGGGAGGGTGTGAATATTTTGACCGCGAATGCGGTCAAAATATTCGATTTTTTGGCGGTGTGATGGCTTTCGGGTAAATAGAGTATAATGCCCCGAAGAATGTGGTTGTTTCAGTATAATAAAGGGCACCCTAAATTCGCTGCGGTCCGGGACTTTTTGAATCCACCTAATACACAGTCAGGAAAAGAATTAACCGAATGATCGCACCGGATCGCATCGAAGACCGTCGGGAATGGAATTTATACAGTTTCCAGTTATCCAGCCCGATTAAGCCAAAGTTGGCGCAATCCCGGGCAGAGAAGGTTTTAGAGCATTCGCGTAACTCGTTTTTTCACCAGGCTATACCTCGCCACTAGGCTTCTGGGCACTATAATGGTGCGGGTTCAGGACATAGGTAACACTTTTAGCCGAGCATGGTAACGCCTTGGAGGCGGAAAGCAGGAGTCTGGAAATCCACCGCACAGCCAAAGGGCATATCGAAAATTCTCGCAGGCTGTTGTGATCCGGGGCAGATTCAATCTGCAGAATTTGAATAGATAGCAATATCAAAACAAACTCAGATGTTTGAATTTGCCGGATTCACAGGGTTCAAAAATATTCTTTTTGATGTATCATGATATCGGGGTAAGTTTTAGAGGCGCCCTTGAGCATAACATTAGGGATAGAAGACTTTCTGCCGCAGTCCCGAAGATGCCTGCCCTGATATTTCAGAGACACACTAGGAGAAGAAAATGATAGACCTTAGCCTGAATGAAGATCAAATTGCAAAGAATGCGAAACACTGTGCCGAGAGGGATATTCTGCTGCCGACTTACAAGCAGATGGCCGATCCCTCCTTGATACCAAACGAAATCAAGGCGGCTCTGAAGAGCATAGGCCGTGATGAGGTGCATAGCCGAAACCTCTTCCGTGTTTCATGGGAAAACGAAAGCAAGGAACGCGGCGGGGCCTTCAACGGCGTGAACTATTTGGAAATTCCCTCGGTGCTCAGCGGCGTAAAGGCGCGTATTGTGGGCCTGGAAGGCCGCTGGCTGCCCACCGGTGCCCATAAGGTGGGCGCCGCCTATAGCTGTCTGGCTCCCGCACTCGTCACCGGTCAGTTCGATCCCGGCCGCAACATGGCCGTATGGCCAAGCACCGGGAATTACTGCAGGGGCGGCGCGTACATATCCCGGCTGCTGGGCTGTAAATCCATTGCGATATTGCCTGAAGGAATGTCCCGGGAACGATTCGCCTGGCTGGAGAAGATGGCCGATGAAACCATCGCTACACCGGGCTGCGAGAGCAATGTCAAGGAAATCTTCGACAAATGCCATGAGTTGGAAGCCCAGCGTGGCGATTACATCTATATCTTTAACCAGTTTGACCAACTCGGAAACCACCTATGGCACCATGAAGTCACCGGGAGGGCGATGGAGAAGGTGCTTCGCCGGTTGATGACTCCGCACAACCGCTTCGCAGCGGCCTGTGTCTCATCCGGTTCGGCCGGTACGATTGCAAGTGGCGAGTATTTGAAGGAAATTTTCCCAGAAGCGAAGCTGGCGGTTAGTGAAGCGGTGCAATGCCCTACGCTATTGAACAATGGTTTCGGCGGCCACCGCATAGAGGGCATTGGCGACAAACATGTTCCCTGGATTCACAATGTAAAGAATACCGACATGGTTGTCGCCGTTGACGACGAACACACCATGCGGCTGCTTCGGCTGTTCAATGAGAAGACCGGACGGGCCTACCTTCTGGAGAAGCATCTTCCCGCAGACTTCGTTCAACGGCTCGACACCATGGGCATCAGCGGTATCTGCAACATGATTACCGCCATCAAACTGGCTAAGTATTACGAGTTGACAGATGAAGACTTCATCATGACTGTCTTCACCGATTCAGAGGGCATGTATGGTTCCAGACTCACCGAATTGAATGCCGAACACGGCCCCTATACCAGAGATAACGCCGTGGCCGATTTTGAAATGCTTAAGCAGATCAGCGCCGATTCATTGCTGGAACTGCGCTACGAGGACAGAAAACGCATCCACAATCTGAAATACTATACCTGGGTGGAACAGCAGGGGAAAACTGTGGAGAGCCTCAACCGACAGTGGTACGACCGGGATTATTGGGAAAGCATCTATCGCCTGAGGGATGAATTGGATGCGCTTATCGAGGCATTCAATCAGAGAATTAAACACAGTAAGAAGGGTTAAACATGCTGCTGCTCAAAAACTGTTATCATCTGGTTGCCGATGCAGAGAGCAAAGGTCAGAATGGCGTCGATCTCTTGATAGAAGACCATGTTATTAAGAGAATAGCCCGGAATATAACCCCTCCTGAAGGCTCTCGTGTCATCGATGCCTCACGGCATGTGGTGATTCCCGGCTTGGTGAACACCCATCATCACTTCTATCAGACTCTCACCCGGAATCTGCCTGCAGTGCAGAATGCCAGGCTGTTCAAGTGGCTCGTCTATTTGTACGAAGTTTGGAAGAATCTCGATGCAGAAGGCATCTATTGGTCTACGGCACTGGCAGCAGCGGAGCTGCTCAAGACGGGCTGTACCTTGACATCCGATCACCATTACCTCTATCCCCAAGGTGTCAGTGCCGACATAATGGGCACACAGTTCTCCGCCGCCGAGATGGCGGGCATACGTTTCTCGCCTTGCCGGGGTTCCATGAGTCTCTCGAAGAAAGATGGCGGTTTGCCGCCGGATTCGGTGGTGCAGTCCGAAGAAGTGATACTCGATGATTCCAGACGGGTCATTGCCCAGTACCATGATCCATCCCCGTTGTCCATGAGGAAAGTTGTCCTGGCTCCCTGTAGCCCCTTTTCCGTCTCGGAACAGTCCATGCGTGATACTGCCGCATTGGCACGTGAATACCAGGTTCTTCTACACACTCATCTGGCCGAAACGTTGGACGAAAACAGGTACTGCGAGAGAGAAAAGGGCGGACGTCGTCCTCTTCAGGTGATGTTGGACTGCGATTTCGCCGGGCCGGATGTTTGGTATGCGCACGGCATCCATTTTGACGATGAGGAGTTGCAGGTGCTCAAGGAGACCGGCTGCCATATCTGTCACTGCCCGACATCCAATATGCGCCTGGGATCCGGCATTTGCAGAGTTAAGGAGATGGCGGAGATGGGCATCAATGTTGCTCTAGGGGTGGACGGCAGCGCCTCCAATGATAGTTCCGACATGATGGGAGAGCTGCGCAACGCCTTGATGTTGCAGAGGGTCACAAAGGGTGCCGATGCGTTAACGGCAAGGGCTGTCTTCCGAATGGGCACCGAAAATGGAGCCAAGTTGCTGAACTTCCCCCTCTGTGGGCAGTTGCAGGAGGGCTGGGCGGCGGACATCGCCCTCTTCGATGTTTTTAAGCTCGAATACGCCGGATCACACAGCGATCCGCTGGCCGCACTCATCTTTTCAGGTTTCAATCATGGGAGCGATTACACGATAGTGAACGGCAAGGTTGTCGTGCAAAACGGGCGGTTGACCGGGTTTGACGAAGAAGAAATTTTCCGCAAGGCAGAGGCCGCCGCCGAGGAATTGATCAAAGGGGTGTAAGATATGATTAAGGAATTCATCAACGCCGTGTCGGTGGGGCACGCCGTGGAAATGGGTAAGCGAGGTTACGTGTTCCTTGCCGGCGGCACTCAGGTTAACAGCACTCCTTTCCGGAAGTGGAATAGGCCTGTAGAGAGAGTGATTTCGCTGTATCATCTGAAACTGGGCGGAATTCGTACACAGGACGGGAATACCGTGGTGGGAGCGATGACGACACTGCAGGATATTGCCGACAGCGGACTGGTCCCCAATGCTCTGCGGAAGGCGGCTTCCTTTATTCCGACCCGCTCCGTAAGAAACATCGCAACCATTGGCGGCAATGTGGGCGCCGACAGAACAGATTCCTATATCATTCCGGTCTTATTGGCCCTCGGCACTAGGCTGAAGAATGCAGCGGGGGCTGAAATGAGTGTCGAAACCTACCTGCAAAGAAATAGTGAAGACCTGATTCTTGAATTCATAGTCCCGCCGCTGAAGGGCGTCTGTGCCGCTGTCAAAGAATCGCGTTCCTATATGGCCAACCCCGTTGTGACGGCGGCGGTGCGGCTGGCGGCAGAGGGAAATAAAATTACCGAGGCCGCTGTTTATGCCGGTTCTGTGGCCGATAGGGTGGTAAAACTGCCGACGGTAGAACAAGCCATATTGGATGGCATGGATGTCGAACAGGCCGTGAAAGAGTCTATCCATCCCCAAGGCAGCATCCTGGGGAGCGCCGATTTCAAGCGCTATTTGAATGCGGTGAAAATCGCCGATGCGGTGGAAAAATGTGGAAAGGAGATGTTCTCATGATAGTGTCTTTTACGCTTAACGGCAGGTCGGTTGGTTTTGAGACGATTCCCGGAGAAAGCGCACAGTTGTTTCTGCAGCGCAATGGCATTCCCTCAGTTCGAAATTCCGATGATGGCTATGGATTTTCAGGTTCAGACACCATACTCCTCGATGGGCGTATAGTCGGCGCCTGTATTCTGCTTGCGCCTCAGCTTGAAGGCCGAGATGTACGCACGGTTGAATCCCTGAGAGAAGGGCGGTTATTGAGCATCGTTCAGCAGGCTATGTTGGAATGCGGGTGCATTCAATCCGGATATAATGCTCCGGCTGCAGCCCTGATGCTATGGGAATTATTGCAGCGCATTTCCAGGCCCTCCAGGGAAGATATTGAGGATGCCCTCTCCGGTCTCTACAACCGGGCAACCGGCTACAGGCAGTTCTTCGATGCCGTAGAACTCGCCGTGGCACGAATGCAGGATCAGAGCAGAAAATTTGAAGACATTCCATCCTTCGGGAATGATTATCAAATTGTCGGCAAGCCTTCACCCAAGAAGGACTCCGCCCGAATGGTGGCAGGGGAAAAGGTGTTCGTGGAAGACCGGGTGGAACAGAATGCCTGCTATCTGAAAGTCTTGCGCTCTCCCCATGCCCATGCCTGGATAATATCTATCGATATCAAGGAGGCTATGGCCGTGGAGGGGGTTGTCGCCATATTCACCCACAAAGATGTGCCGGAGAAGGTTTACAGTCAGGCTGGACAGGGTTTCCCCGAGCCTTCCCCCTACGACCGGATGCTGCTTTCGAAGAAGGTTCGCCATGTCGGGGACAGGGTGGCCGCCGTCGTGGCCGAAAGTCCGCAGATCGCGGAACAAGCCCTGAAGCTGATCAAAGTCGAATATGAACGGCTGCCTGTCGTTCTTGACTGGGATGCCGCCCGTATTGCCAGTACTCCTCTGATTCACGGCGGAAAAATCTCATACAAGGCCGGTGTGCCTGAAAATCTGGCCGATTTGAACAGGGATGCCGATTCCGCCGAGGAACCGGTGGTTTATCAATTTCCCATTGGCGGCAATCCGCGCATGAATATTGCGGCATCCATATCGGATGGCATAGGCGATGTTCAAGAGGGTTTCAAACAGGCCGATGTCATTGTTGAACGGACCTACACGACAACCCAAATTCAGTGCACCCCCTTAGAAAAGCACACCTGTTACGCCAGGCTGGAAGGGGATAGACTCATCATCCACGCCTCAACCCAAGTGCCCTACCATGTGCGTCGTATCATAGCCACCCTGCTCGATTTACCAGAGAACCATATCCGTGTCATCAAGGAAAGAGTGGGGGGCGGATACGGCAGCAAGCAGGACATATTGATTGAAGACTTGGTGGCCTTCTGTGCCTGGAAAACCGGCCGGCCTGTCTTCCAGCAGTACAGCCGCGAGGAGGAATTTATTGGGTGCTCCACCCGTAAACCAATGCGCATCACCGTGAAACTCGGTGCAAAAAAAGATGGCAAGTTCACGGCAATGTATATGAAGGTGGAATCCAATCAGGGCGCCTACGGCGCTCACGCCCTCACCGTGCCCATGAACGGTGTGTCGAAATCGCTTCCGCTTTTTCTATGTGAAAATGCCCGGTTCGATGTCACGGCTTACTACAGCAACCGGCCTCCTACCGGCGCCTATCAGGGCTATGGGGCTCCGAAGGCAAACTATGCCCTCCAGATGGCCGTGAAGGAATTGGCGGCAGAGCTAGGCATGGACCATCTGAAACTCATAGAGATGAACCGAGTCAGGGAAGGCTCCATGCTGGAGATACTCAAATCTCTCGGTGAAGGCCGGGAGGGCAAGGCCGTACCAGCCATGAGTTGTGGACTCGGGAAGGCCCTGGAACAGGGTGCCGAGATGATCAACTGGGGCTTCAATGAGGAATCGAATGATCCGGATGTCAAGATAGGCAAGGGTGTTGCGACGATACAGCAGGGTTCCGGCCTTCCTGGACTCGACATGGCCAATGCCACTGTTAAGATGCTTGGCGATGGGACACTGCTGGTTCAGTCCGGGGGTGCCGATATCGGCACCGGCCTGGATTTGGTTGCGGCGAAGATGACAGCCGAGATACTGAAGACCCCCCTGGATTTCATCACCGTTCAGTCGGGGGATACGGACATGGCTCCATTCGATACCGGCGCCTATGCCTCGTCCGGCACCTACTTTTCCGGCGGGGCCGCCAGGAATGCCGCGCAGAAGATGGCCGGCATAATCAAAAACGAGGCGGCCAAAATCATGGACGAGGATGTATCGGACCTTGAAATCGTCTATCCCTCGAAGATAGTTGGTAAAAAAGGCGAACTAACCTTCAAAAAACTGGCCTGGCACACACAAGGAGGAGAAGGAAGCGGGCAGATCATCGCTAGTGCCGGCTTCACCACCGAGCATTTTTCTTTCCCTTACGGCGCCCATTTTGCCCAGGTCGCAGTAAATATCCGTACGGGCAGCGTGAAGATTCAGAAGTATTATGCCCTGCAGGATGCCGGTATGCCCATCAACCCCGAGTACGCCCTGGGCCAGATGTACGGTGCCGTGCTGAAGTCCATTGGACATGCTATGTATGAGGAAATGATCTTCGATGACGAGGGGCACTGTCTGAACACAGACCTGCAAAGTTATGGCGTACCGATGATCGGGGATATGCCTGATGACTTCAGGGCCGTGTTGGTGGAAACCGATGATCCCTATGGACCCTTCGGGGCTAAATCTATCGCCGAGATTTCAGTCAATGGCGCCGCACCTGCCCTGGCAAACGCAATCCATGACGCAGTTGGCATCTGGATACGCTCATGGCCATTTTCACCGGAGAAAATACTCCGGGAATTGGGCAGGTTTTAAGCCATACTTCGATGCCCTTTTCGATATAAGGCTATGTTTTCTTTTAAAGGTGCCCTTTAGCTAGCTATTCAGGTTTTTCTGGGCTATGATGAGTTTCGCCGCCGGTATTCCATAGGGTGAACAACTGACATAGTTCAGTCCGATATCCATGCAGAAATGGATATTTTCTGTTTCAGTGCCATGCTCCCCGCAAAGACCTGCGCTTATACCCGGCCGTGTGTTCCGGCCACGCTCTAAAGCTGTTCTGATTAACTCTTTCACCGGTTCCTGCAATATTTTGAAAGGGTTCATATCTAGAAGATCATATTCGCTATAATCGGCAAAGAAGGCATTGAAGTCATCTCGGCTCAGGCCGAGGCAGGTTTGGGTTAAATCATTGGTTCCAAAACTGAAGAAATCGGCATATGAAGCAATTTTGTCGGCTAACAAGGCCGCCGAAGGCAGCTCAATCATTGTACCGACACGATAGGGTAAAGCTTCTTCACCTTTTTTAGCCCGAAGCTGTTCTTCAATCTGTTGAATACCATGAATTTCAAATCCTTCAATTTGCTTGCCGAAGCGTATTGCCTTGATTTCTCGAGGAGTCATCACGATGGGAATCATAATTTCCGGGTTGCAGGTGATGCCTTTATTCTTTCGAAGTTTAAATGCGGCTTCGAATATAGCCTCTATCTGCATCAGGTATATCTCCGGATAGGTAATAGCCATACGAATTCCCCTATGCCCAAGCATGGGATTTGATTCGTTAGCCATATAACAGCGGAGTCTGATATCTTCTTCTTTGACTTCAGGATGGTCCTTATGATAATACTCAATAAATGCCGTCATGGCATCTGTATTATGGGGGAGAAATTCATGGAGCGGGGCATCCAGCAATCTTATCGTTACCGGTTTATCTTTCATGAGCACAAACATTGAATAAAAATCTGAAGTCTGCATTCTCTTAAGTCTTGCAAGAATTTGTCTGCGCTCAGACTTGTCTTGAGCCAAGATGAGCGATCGGAAAATCGGGATGCGGTCTTCCTGGAAAAACATATGCTCAGTGCGGCACAGGCCAATTCCGTCGGCGAGAAATTTCAAGGCCAGTTTGGCATCCTTGGGCTGATCGGCATTGGCGTGTACATCAAAGTCATGAATATGCTTCTGAATGATATTCAGAAACTCGATTAGGCCGCTGCTGTCAATGTCCGGCTCAATGAGATCCAATTTGCCGAAGTGAAGAGTTGGCTTGTCATTCACCGGTACTTCAATGCTGATATAATCGCCTTCCTTTACTGTTTGTCTGCCAATCTCCATCCCCCTGTTTGTGAATTGGATTTCGGGGTTAACCATGGCAATCTTTCCAAGAGATCTGGCAACTACCGGAGCATGTGAGGAGTATCCGCCTTCCACGCTAATTACACCGGCAGAAGCCTCAATGGCTTTTACATCTTCCGCATAGGTAGCGTTCATTGCAAGAATGAACTTGTCATTCAAGCCTTGTCTTTCAGAAAGACGCGCGGCATCAAGAAGGGCGTTTGTGGAAAAATAGACTTTTCCCACAGCGGCTCCCATCGCGCCGGAAATTCCGCCTGTTACAGATGGAACCTTGCTAATTGTCTTTCTATCAATAATAGGATGAAGAATCTCAGATAGCTGCCCCGGCTGAATGGCGTTAATAGCATAGGCTTCATCAATAATTCCATCCGAGATGAGGTCGAGCAATGTGCGGATTTCAGCCGTAGTGGATTTTTCGGGTACACTGGACTGATCTATAATCCACAGCCTGTTATTTTCTATGTTAAATTTGATACTTCTGATTTCTTTATAGCTTGTTTCCAGTCGTTTCGCAATTTTTTGCAAACTGCCGAGAAAACTTTTGTCAATTTCTTGTATAGATATACTATTTTTATCGGCTGTATCAAATTCATTTTGAATGAAATGACCCGCCAATACATCCTCGCCGGTAATTGGATCGCGGGAGGTAAACATACCGAAAAAACTATTCGCACCATAATTTCCAAAGGTCATGGCTTGGACAAGAATTGCTGAATCGGTCAGTGTTTCGCTTTTTTTGAAATACTCTCGGAAAAGCTCTTTGATGCACTGGAATTGGGTTAACGCATGTGTGAAAATTTCCGGCGGATAAAGAGTTTTCATTGTCTCAATGGCCTTCTTGATCTTAGAGGTGGTTTTTGAAGATTTCATTTCTCCAAGCATCGATTCCAGTTGTTTTCTCCTTGCGCCATCCTCTGATGTCAGGAGTTCAAGTTGAATAATGCGTTGAAGCACTCCTCTATATTCATGATACGCGAAGTCTTCTCCCACAAAAGTGGCAAAACTGTCAATTGTTGAATCGCACAGCCCTATATTGTGAATGCTCGAAAAGGTGTAAACCATATTCAGCATCGGGCTGACGACGAGTTTGACCAGAAGAGGATTCTCAGCGTCCCATTTCTTGTCCAAGACTTCTCCCATCCGATCAAGCGCCTTCTGATAGAGAGGGCTGTAATCTTTCGGGCTTGTTTCCTCCTCGGAGAGAAGAGGTTCGGTGAGTATGAATCCCGGCAGTATGGGAACTCCCAGAGCTGCGAGATTCATGAGATTCCGTCCGCGTATTCCGAAGAATTGAATCATTCTTTCATCGTTGGTGTATTCATTGTCACTGAATGAAAATATTTCTTTCATTGGATTTCCTATCAACTGTGAATCATCTGAAGATGACTGAATTTCCCCTTATGTAAGAACTGAAAGGGTAGCAAAAAATCTTAAACCTATCAAAAAAGCCTGAGAACATTTCCAGGACTTCCATGTAAAAACGCCTCAAAACGAGGACTGGCGCCTTCGTATAAATATTTCCTAAGCTTTGAAATTTCCATTGGGTTATCACCGGCAACACTAAATAAAATAGGTGTGCCATGTTTGACTTTGCCCCACTTGAACAAAGCATTAATATCATTAATCCGGTCGCCATCGTACCAAATGAGAACATCGAGTGAAGAATACTTCAGCCTATAACTTTCGATTATACGTTTCCATGCCTCAACATTTCCATTATGAAAGAGTTCGTTCGTAACATTTACACCAATTTTTCTGGAAAGGGTTTTCCTGTTGACAACGGCAGATGCCGAATTCGAAGTTGAAATAGGTGAAGACGCCGTTTTAGACATCTCTTCGCCAGAACTCTGCTCTTGCTTTGTATCATCACGAAACTGCTTCAGGTTAGCAGTGGTGCGGTAGCCGCTTTTTGCCTGCACCTTGCCCTTGTAGAGGAGGGTGAAGACATTGACTGCTGCACTTTGCAGGGCATCCTTATCGATTCTTTCAAGGCACCCTGCATAGCATGTGATGTATGAACCTTTCTTGATAGGAAGAATATCTTCCCAAGTCTCGGACTGCCTATCCGGGTTTAGAAGATGGATGGTGTCATTACTGTCGATACAGACAAGAATGATTTGAATATTTGACCAGCTTTTAACTGCTTCCTCCAAATTGGCAAGGCTTTCGACCTGGGAAGTAATATTTTCAGATTTGAACGCATAACCATACTTTTCTACCAAGAGAATATTCGTTATCGGTCGAATCTGTGCTTTGTCTATTTGATTGTCCTCAAGTGCCGAATTGATGAGATCGGCTAGGTTATACCCTGCTTCAATATCAGCAGCCAGCTCCTGCGTCATTCGAAAATGACGCAAAGCCAGGTTATACCCAATCCTACTTCCTAACAGATTCAATTGATTATCTCTTACGGATGCAGCCATTGCCAGGTTATATCTCACTCAATTCATCAAGATTAACTTTTCGCTTGCCTCCTCTGCCTCCTCGGGAGCGGGCAGGAGTAACATCAGCCTTGCCCTGCGGCACGGCGGTTTCCTGATTGTCAGGTGCTGACTCTTGCACCTTGCTGATTTTGCCTCGGAGGTCAGAATCGGTGTCAGTCGCAAAACTCTGATCAATATCACTCCGAACCGTTGAGCGACGCCGCTTAAAATTAGCGAATGCCGCATCTTGAAATCCTTTGGATACCCCGTTAAGGAATTCATTGAGCACATTGGCCATGGCATTCAATACATATCTCTTTCGCTTAATGCTTGTTATATCGACATCAAGGAGCAAGCCCGGCTGAACATGGAAAGGATTTATTCCATAATCAAATTTCTCGAATTCACTTTCAAGAAAGTCTATACGTTTATCCAATTCAACACGAACTTTTGGATTCTCATATCCAAAGGTTTTCTTTGTCATTTCACGAGATGATCGAAGGATCTTCTTGAACAGTTCTTTTTCATAGAGATAGGTTTTGTTCAGGACTTCAATTTCTGTGTCTTCGGGTTTGAGCGAGAGCAGTTCATTCCAAGTTTTTTCCTGGTTTTCGTAGAGGGGGTCTCCCGCTTTTTCCTTCATCTTCCGCACTTTCTGGGAGACTTTGTCTGCAAGGTCCTCGAAGTCATTTACATACCCCATTCCCTTCTTTCCGCTCTGATAAACCACTTCTGTGATGTCAGATACACGTGTTATTTCCAAGCGGAACTGTTCTACCTGATTGGTATATGCTTCTCTCAGTCTCTGCAATTGCCCATTGTCGAAGAACTTGAGCTGCATTTGATAGCGCTCATCAGGCAAGCGGGAGGAATCCACATCTTCATACTCACGAATAATGAGTTCTCGGCTGTTCTTGAGATTCTCTATGAATTGATACCCCATCTTTGAAGTGTCGAGAATGGACGTAAGGTTGTTAACCGCCGTATTGAACCCGCGGTTGCGGATGTTTTCGATGTCGATGATTCGCTTGATGTTCTCTCGTATATTGAGCGGATCAAATTCGTCAGGATCAATCTCAGCTCTTAGGCCTTCGATTTTTTCAACCAGATTCTTGGCCATAAATCGATATCGCTGGGAGTCCTCGGACTCCTTATCATCATCCGTGAACTCGGTAACACGTTTAACCCGCTCGAACATCAGCTCGGTATCGGCGAGTTCCTCTTTTCCTTCATCGACTAACTGATCTTGGTAGGCTTCAACCTCCCGATCTATCATATCAGTGATTGTTTTAGCTATCTGATCCTTGATGATACTCTCGACAGTGGACTGATAATGAAAGATGGGACTAATCAGCTCGGAATCCAGGATGTTGATAGACAGCTTAACATCGGTAACTGTTTTAGCCTTGTATTGATTGTCCTTAAAGGAACACTTCACGACAGAATAGGCATTCTCACCGCGGATAAAGGCGCCGACATCGGTTTTTTGGCGCAACAATGAATTGGTCTCATTCTCGAGGTCGTTAACCCCTCTTTGAATATGTCCTTGGAGATGTCCATACATGTTGATAATGGATTTCTCTACTTCGCCTGTATTGAACTTATCTGCACCGCCAACTTGATCGATGAGTTCGGACATTTCCTTTGGTGAATAACGAGCAAGATTCTTTGTTTCCTCTTTGTCAACGAATTGCCGAACTTTCTTGACCATTTCATCTTCAGTGGTAGTGATATACCGATTGAACATGTTTTGGTAATTCTGGTTGAAGTAATTGTAGACCTTTTCTTTCAAGCCACCCATGATATCCAATTCCTGGAGGACTTCTTGGGGAAGCTTTGTCTGCACTACATTCAAAATTGCATCAACTTCTTCGTTAATGAGCTGATCATACTCTTGTTTCTGATCGCGTCCATCTTGAGCAAGGGAATTCCTTGATCCAACTGCCGACGGTTTTGTCGGGTGAAATACGTTTGGGCTTTTGGGCAAATCACCAGCCATAATTACTCTCCTAAGATATTAATGTATCAGGCTATCAGCAGCCTGGCTATAATTAACTATAATCGCTTATAGATAATTGATCTATGGTTAAATACGACATGTAGAAGCATATACATAAAAAAAATTCTTTACAACCCCCGAAATTTCAGAGCTTCAGCCGCAATTTCACGTAGAGCCGCAACCCGGCTCTCTCTTGAGATGGCCGACAAAGTATCAATAGAACTCTTTTTATCTTCCTGAGCGGAGTTGGAGTCATCAAGAATATCCACAGCCGCATCATATTCTCGTATTCCTTGTTCGGCATCCAGTCTTATTTCTCTCACGGCTAGATACCAGATAGTGTCACCTCTTCGGATAGTGGTTTTACCGGTATCAGGCAAAATCAGTGTATTTCCCGGGTAAATCCAGTCTGGATCTTTGCCGGTAAACACTCTGTAGTCTAAGTCTTTGTAGCCATTGAGTACCGCAATTTCGTTTGCGATCAAATGAATATCGGCCTCGGATATGGTCACGCGGCCGTTTATATCAAGATATGAATGGGCTTCTTCAAGTGTTTTCGGAATTTTATTCACGTCAATGGAGGCGCCTTGAGTGCTTGTTTGGACAGTAGCAGGTGTCGATTCATTTGTTTTTTGATCGGTCTCTTGAATGGATACCTTAACGATTTCATCTGGCGCATTGCCGCTTTCCGCAGCCTCGACAATCTCAGAGGCTGTGCCTGCCGCTTCTTCGCCTTGAATGGGGGACTTGACGGTTCCATCTGGTGCGCTGCCGCCTTCCGCAGCCTCGACAACCTCAGAGGCTGCAACTGCCGCTTCTTCGTCTTGAATGGGAATCTTGACGGTTCCATCTGGTGCGCTGCCGCCTTCCGCCATTTCGGCGATCTCGCTCTTGGCAGTTGTGATTTCAGTTTCCGTATCCTGGGGGTTGTATACGGCTGCTTCTCCGTCTTCTTCTTCGGCTGCTTCATATTCGGTTTCAACGGAAGGCGATTCCTTCAGTCTAAGTATTTGCCCCCAGGGCGCCGTTCCTGTGAAATCCCAAATGGCTCCGCCGGCAAATAATAGAGGAAGGATAATCAGAATAAGCTGTGGACTAAACGTGCGTCGGCCCCTGCGCTGTACGGCGGGCGGGGCCGAAATGGGAGCGGCAGTTTTTACAGGGCTTACTGCCGGTTTCTTCGCTTCGACAGGCTTTTTAACCACAGGCGGTTTTGGGGCCTTGTCCGGCTTCTTCTTTTCAACAGGTTTCCTCACCGGCGCCGGTTGTTTAACTTCTTCCGGTTCTTCCTCAGGCATGGGCGGTTCTTTTTCTTTTGGATTATACAGCAGCGCCATCTGTTGCGGGGAAAGTGGACCCTCTTCATGGCCGCGAAGACTTCTGATCAGCTTAAGGAGTCTCTCTCGATTATCGTTCCAGGGGGGGGCATCCAGATTCATGATTTGATTGGTTCTTTCGTTTATGGCCTTCGCGTTCGCAAAATCCTTGGCGGTGATATTCCTCTTCACTGACTGCCAGAGCAGCCCAGGATTTTCGTTAAGATAAAGATCTCCAAAGAAAGGAAAAACAGCATCAGGCTGAGGGGATCGCTTCATCAGTGAATTGATCAGGGAAACCAATGCAAGGCCATCCTTCAATAAGGGATGCTGCGCCGGAAGATTTCTGCAAGTCATCGATAAAATCGTAGACACATTGGAGAAATAGAACCAAGACAATCCATGCAATGAGGAGTTGCCCTGTTTAAGAGTGGTTCGGAAGTTCTGGGCAGCTTTCTGCAGAAGCGGACTAACCGCAGCCTGCTTGACGCCGTCGCGAAATGCCTGAAAACAATCCCCAAGCACTGAGATGCTCTCGGCTTCTTCAGGAAGAATGTTGTCCTTTATGCAGGTTAACATATAGTTGACATACTTATTGACAATCTGGTCTTCTTGGATGCTTGACGCAATAAATTTGACGGGATACCCATCCGGTATGCTGAATGAGACATCCGTCATACCAGAGCGATAGCGCACGGTTTTCTTGGCAGCATTTACCGATAAGCCTTCATCAATATCTCCATCAAAAAGTACATCAGGGAGGCCTGCATGGTGTATGCGCCATCCATTTTTTTGGCGGCTTATAACTGATTCTTGAAATGACCCCTTTCTCGTGTCTGCCATGTCGACAATTTCCAATGTTGACGGAGTGCTCCCTCGGACAGGGAAGAGATGTTTGAGCTTGCGCTGCAACTCTGAATCGGCAGTGAATACACGCAGTTTATTGCGGCGGTGCCGATGCCGTTTCAACAGGCAGATATAAGTATATGCATCGGGGGAATTGATATCGTCGTATGTCAAATCACTTATGCATGAGCCGATTAGGTCGGGATCGATACCGCTATCGATGAGATCGCGCATGAATCCTTGATGGGCCGTAATCGACAGGAGTTCCCCTGCCTCGCACCAGAAGGCATTACCGCCTGTTAGGATTAAACCAGCGTCCGAAAAATCCTGCTTAATATATCGGAAGGGATTGCGGTAATACTCGGCCTTGGCTTCTTCAAATACTCGGACGAAGTGTTTATCTTGCTTCTCTCTCTTATGCAGATCGAAAACAACTTGATCATCATAGCGAAGATTGATATTCCCGCTGGAATAAAACCACACCATATAGCGTTTCTCGCCGTCTTTAACCCTGTGGTAGTCGGTCAATTCATCTGTGGGCAGGGCAAAGCTTTCGAAAAAACGTTTCATTGTTTCAACGACATTGGTGTCTCCAAGATATCGGCTGTGATACTTGGGTACATTGAGAATTTCCAATAATGGATTCCCTACATGATTATCAGTAATGACGACTGTTGATATTTCTTTGTGAATTTCATTAGTGAGAACTGGCGAGTTGCCAATTCGAAGGAATGGACGGATATCCCCCAGCTCATTGCCTAGGTACACAATATAGCACTCACGGTCAATATGAAAAACGCGGGACTCGGGAGGAATGAAATCAGGCATATTGTGGTCCATCAAATTCGATTTATATGAATTATACTCTGTTATGGTCTTTTAAACAAGGGAGTTTCTTGCAAAGTTATATTTTTTACCCTATACGCAGGGGCAGCAGCTTCTGCAATCTTTGTGCCCTAGTTTTCTGTAACTCAAAATCAATATATGGGCGCAGCCCTTCGGGTCGGGTTTCCCGCTCCAATGCCTTAATCCGGCAGCCTGTTCCCGGCTCATTGCCAATCGCCGGGATGGCAGCCAGCGGCATTTCCGCTGCAATCCCTTGAGCTTTCATGAGTTAATCTGCCGTGTGCAGCAGCGCCGCCCTCAAGCGGAATGGGATAACATTGGAATCATATTGTGTACGGTGCATTAGATATCTTAAGAGACTGATATTTCAACGGCGAGTCAAGTTTCAGGCCGTGGGGATTTAGAGAGTCCCGAAAGGCATTTCACAGCGCTATTCGTCAGGACATGCTGGTTTCATCGATCTGTGTGAAAGCCAATGATGCAAACCTTCGCTAAGACAGGTCTCGGAGGAGAACGGACTTAGCTGACAGCCGGCATCCGCTTCAAATACCTAATCAGGTGAAGATAGGCTGGTACCGGGCCCCGAGAGGGAACGCCCAAAACGGCCTCGAAAATCTCAATCCCGTACCGCAAGATGCTTCCCTGCCGCCAAGATGCTAATGGGGCCCGTTAGCTTACGGACATCTCTACAAAAGACTTCCCAGGCCCCTTGACCGCCTTGCCGAATAGGCACTGAACAGAGGCCGATACATCGGCAAAGCTTCTGCGCACGCCCAGAGAATTCACGTCGGCAGAATGCAGCGCCTGGCCGATGATTCTAAACAGTACAGGCACATGCTCACGGGTATGATCCGTACCCTTGAAGGTCGGGTCGCAGCCATGATCGGCACTTACAATGATGACATCGCCGGTCTTCAGTTTCGCCTCAAGCTCGGGCAGGAAGCTGTCGATTTCAGCCACCGCATCGTGATAGCCCCGTGAATCTCGACGATGTCCGTATATCATGTCGGTATCCACCAGGTTGATGAACACGAACTGGTTATCTGCATGTTCATCGGCTGCAACGGCAAGGGAGCGTTCCATACACGCAGGATTTCCGGCATCGTGACAGGAGAGGTCTATGCCCTGTTCGTTGAAGATGGCGCCGATTTTGCCAATGGCGACCGTTTGGACACCTTGAGACTGGAGATGATCGAGAAGAGATTTGTCCGGCAGCTCAATTGACCAGTCATGCCTGTCCCCTGTCCGCGTAAAACTGCCGGACTTACCGGTAAAGGGCCGGGCGATGACTCGGCCCACCCTGTAGGGATCGCACAAACCCCGCGCAATTTCACACAGGCGGTACAACTCACCCTTGGGGAAGATGTTCGAGTGCGCCGCAATCTGAAACACGGAGTCTGCCGATGTGTAGCATATAGGCATACCGGTTCGAATATGTTCATCCCCTAATTCTCTGATAATATCCGTCCCCGATGCCGCTTTGTTGCCGAGAATCCCCGGCACACCGGTTTTGGCGATAAACTCGGCTGTCAGCCCGTCGGGAAAAGACGGAGCCCTGCTCGGAAAAATATGAAAGGGCTCTGTCAATTCGATACCGGCCATCTCCCAATGTCCCGTGGTGGTGTCCTTTCCGGGAGACCTCTCGCACATGGCGCCGAATTTGGCGCTGGTTGCCATTTCCGGCGCACAGCCCTGAATCTCCCGTCCCAGGAGTGCGGCGGCGTTCCCCAAACCCATGCGGCGAAGGTTGGGCCAATGCACTCCGCCGAGGGCCGCAGCAATTCCCGCCGCCGTGTTGGCTCCCTCATCACCGTACTTCCCGGCATCAGGGAGTTCGCCTATGCCGAAACTATCGATAACAATCAGGAAAACCCTCATCAGTAGTTGCCCTCGGCGCTGCTTCCTGTCATGACCTTAACACTGGAGCCAATGCCCAGCCGGTTTGCCCCGGCCTCTATCATCGCCGCGGCCGTGGCCCAGTCCCGGATGCCGCCAGAGGCCTTGACACCCATGTCAGGCCCTACGGCATGACGCATCAGCCGCACATCCTCCACGGTGGCGCCGCCGCCGGAGAATCCGGTGCTCGTCTTGACAAAGTCGGCCTCGGCTTTTTTGGCCAGTTCACAGGCTATCAGCTTCTCTTCCTGATTCAGCATACAGGTTTCGATAATCACCTTGAGAACAGTGCTTGGTCTAGTGGCCCGGCGCACGGCGAGTATGTCCTCTTCCACCGATTTGTAGTTTCCGGAGCGCAGAAATCCCACGTTGATCACCATATCGATTTCGGCCGCTCCATCGGCGATTGCCTCCCTGGCCTCAAAGGCTTTCGCCCTGGAAGTCATTGCGCCAAGGGGGAAGCCGACAACGGCACAAACACCGGTGTCCGTGCCCTGAAGCTTGGGAGCGACATAGCTTACCCAGTTGGAATTAACACATAGCGATTTGAAGTTGTACTGCCTGCACTCTGCTGCAACCTGATCGTATTGGGCGCAGGCCGCCTCGGGTTTCAACAGGGTGTGGTCGATGTAACGGGCCATTTCGGCATGTCCAATGACCGTATGGCGGGACATTTCTTTGGTTTCCGGCGAAGACAGACCGGCCGCTCCTAGGCGGCGTATAACCTCCTCGGCAATACGTTCGATTAACTGTTCTTTATTCACCTGATTCCTCCTTCGCGCTCGAGGGCCATTATCTTGTTTATTCGTTCCAGATGCCGGCCTCCCTGAAATTTGGTTTCCAGCCAGGTTTTCACCATGACACAGAGTTCCGCCTTGTCGTGCAATGGGCCGCCTAGGGTGAGGATGTTGGCGTTATTGTGCTGCCTGCTGTTGAGTATGGTCTTCATGCTGTAGCACAGGGCGGCGCGTATACCCTTCACCTTGTTGCAAGCCATAGATGACCCGATTCCGGCACCATCCAGCATGATTCCCCTCTCGCAGTCTCCAGAAATAACCTTACGGCAGACAGCCTCGGCTATATCGGGATAATCCACCTTTTCAGGGCCATGACATCCGAGGTCTTTTACCACATAACCCAGGGTTTCCAGATAAGGGATAATGGCGTTCTTCTCATCCAAGGCGCCATGATCGGAGCCGATGGCCACCCTTCTGACATTGTCTTTGAGATTAATTTCCATATTCAGCCTTCCAACGTGACTTCATCGATTATTCCGGCAATTACCGTACGGATTGGACCCATCGCGGCCTTGCCTAGAATCTGCCTGGCCGAGCCTCCCTCGTCGATAACCAGCACACAGTCTCCGGGACCGGCTTGAACGGCATCGACGGCGAGAAAAGAGCCGCCTATGAGTTCGCCATCGGGCTTCATTCGCCGAAGGAGCAGGAGCTTTTCGCCATGGTACATGGGGCTTTTGATGGTGCAGACGGCATGCCCCAGCACCTTTGCCAGCATCATAAGGCATCGATGATGCCGATAATGGCGGCATCGCAAGGATTGAACCAGTCCGGCATACTCATGGCTGCTTCCTTCCCTCCCTCGAACATCACCTTATCTCCCTCACCAGACCTCACGGTGTCCACGGCGACGATGGGCATACCGCTCTTCCGGCCCCGCTCGTCGATGGGCTGAACAAGGAGCAGGGGCTTTCCCTGAAGACTCTCGATCTTTTCCTCACAAACCACCCGCCCGATCACGCATCCAATCTTCATGGCTAGACGATCCTGAACCTGTCCACCAGGGTGCAGCGGCGTTCCCGTGTAAAAGTTTGAGATCGGGTGAGACCCTCTCCGGTAGGACTGGCGATGGTGAAGGAAGGAAATCCTGCCCCGCCGTATCCAAGACCGGCGTAGCAGGGGCCGTTCTTCACGAACAGGGAGCAATCCATCAGACGCGCCATCTGCGAGAGCTTGTCGACATTGCGGGAATGCATAACCGCCGTATGTCTATATCCGTGCTCCAAGGCATAGGCTAGTCTGATGGCTGTGTCCACATCCTGAACCCTTGCGAGAGGAAGCACCGGCATGAGTTGCTCTGTTCCCATCAGGGGATGATCCGCTGGAACCTCACATAGGAGGATTCGGACATTTTCAGGAATATAAACGCCTATATGGGAGGCGATGAGCTGGGGGGATTTTCCCACATATTTCTTGTTGACCTCGCCTGTTTCCAGGATGATGAGTTCGGCAATCTTCTCAATTTCACGTGGAGAGAGTTCATAGGCGCCGCTGGAGACCATGGCCGCCTTCAGGGCATCGGCAACGGTATCGACGACGATTACTTCCTTCTCGCAGATGCAGATAATGTTGTGATCGAAGCCGGCTCCTTTGACGATGTCGGCTCCGGCCTTTTCTATGTCGGCACTCTCATCGACGACACAGGGAGGATTGCCGGGGCCGGCGGCGATGACTTTCTTACCGCTGCGCATCGCCGTACGAACGACGCCGGGTCCGCCGGTTACGGTCAGGAGGGATATGTCGGGATGCTTCATCATGGCCTGGGCCGATTTTATGTCAGGCATGGCCACCGCCGTGATAAGGTGTTCTGGCCCGCCGGCTTCTTTTACCGCTTTGGCTAAGAGAGTTACGGCCAATGATGAGCATTCCCTGGCAGCGGGATGGGGGTTGAACAGCACCGCATTTCCGGCGGCTATCATGCCGATGGCGTTGCAGATCACGGTGGAGGTGGGGTTGGTGCTGGGGATGATGGAGCCGATCACGCCATAGGGCGCCCGCTCGATCAGTGTGAGTCCATGCTCATCGGTAAACACGTACGGCCGGACATCTTCGACGCCGGGAGTTTTCTCCGCCGCCAGTTGATTCTTCAGCGTCTTGTCCCTCGTATTCCCCATACCGGTTTCTTCGGCCGCCTTTTCGGCCAGCATGGAGGCGTTTGCCTGAATGACCGACCGCATTGCAGAGATGATGGAGCGTCTCTTTTTCAGGCCCGATTCGACGAGTTCGGCCTGGGCACGCTTCGCAGCTCTCACGGCCATGTCTATATCCTGAAATATGCCGTCATCGCTATTGACAGCCGATTTCACGCCGTCCGTTTTGCCGGGAGTTATAACGCCTTCGAAATCTCCGGAGGCAGATTCGGCGAATTCCGTTATGACTTCGGCAATGACTCGTTTGATCTCGTCCAACTGCATTTCCGCTTCCTTATCTCTTGTAGGTGATCTTCCCGCCCTCGTCGATGATGTCGATGAGCGCGACGATGAGGGCATCGACAGGCTTGTCGGCGGTTTCTCTTGTCCAGCGAACGCTGCTCCCCCGGCAGAGCATGACGAGGTCATCATCCCGAGAATTTACCTGATCCAGGGCAATCAATCGGCTGCCGCGCTTCTTGCCGTGGTGATCGCATACCTCGACGATGCGCCAGACGGCGCCGGGGATATCCGCAGCGCTTCTGGAAGGAACCGCCGTTCCCACGACACGGGCGAGGGTCATGGGCTGTTCTCCGTAAAGCCGTAGGTTTGCCGGCCCTCCACTTCGACAGAATCGACGATGGCCACGATGGCGGCATCGGCGGGCTTGCCTTTGCCTGCATCGGTGTAGCGCGCGCTGCTGCCGGTAACGTAGAAGATGATTTCGCCTGTGTTGGCGCCGACGGCGTCGATGGCAACGGCGTAGGAGCCCATTCCCTTCATCGTCTTAGGATCCACATTCTCGACGAGGCTTAGCTTCAAACCAATCATGTCTTCGGCCTTGTGGGAGGACACGACGGTACCGACAACCCTGGCCAGTTCCATCTATTTACTGAACCTCCCGGCCCGGCAATGCGGCCAGCCGCTCTTCGACGGCCTTTCGGGCCTCGACAATCTCGCCCTCGTCACCGGCAATGTACACACGTCCGTATTTGCCGAAACCCGAGACATTGATGATGTTCACCTTAGCTGTTTTCTCGGCCTCATTCGCGGCGTAGTAGGC
Organism: Spirochaetaceae bacterium; assembly: GCA_965232165.1. Taxonomy (GTDB): domain Bacteria; phylum Spirochaetota; class Spirochaetia; order DSM-2461; family DSM-2461; genus UBA2779. The sequence goes on from CBDDOY010000001.1 coordinate 770,253, forward strand.
ATAACCGGCGGGCTCCATTTCAAGCACATAGAGGGTGTCTCCCCGCACAATCATATTTCCATAGCGCACCTTGTTGATGAGCTGTGCCTGGTGGTCGGCGATGTTCTTGATTAGCTGACTTGTAAGAATGTGTGGTTTCAGACCATCGGCTTCGGTCATCTGCAATGCCTTGAGTACGGCTTCGCCGGCCATACGGGTGTCGCCCTGACTGTCCGAATGAACCTCCAGCATACCGAATGACCGTTCGACAACCTGCAGCCCCGGGGTTACATTGGTGGCCTTGAGTGCGATGTCGGTGAGCCGGTTTATCTCAATGCCCGGCGCTATCTCAATAACGCAGGCCGCCTGATAGGCCACAGGGAAATAACCCTTGGATACGGTTGAGATAAAAGAAGCCATTTGAGGCTGAAGGGAATCAAGGAAGACATAGGTGCGTAGATCAATACTCATAATAGGAGCCTTACTCGCCTCGCCCAAGCGGCAGCGCCTTGTCTACCGCATCATGCGGGCGGGGTATTACATGTACCGAGACGATTTCGCCGACCTTCCCGGCAGCCCGGCTGCCGGCATCGACGGCGGCTCTCACCGCGGCGACATCTCCACGGACTATGGCCGTGACGAAACCGCCGCCTATCTTCTCATAACCGATTAGATCGACCTGGGCGGCCTTTACCATGGCGTCCGCCGCCTCGGTCATGCCGATGAAGCCGCGGGTCTCTATCATACCCAGGGCTTCCGTGTTCTTATCCCTCATTTTTTCCTCCTTGTGAAATTACAGCGTGAATTATGGCCTGTATGATGGCCGTTGTCAAGCAATATGTTAATATTATTACATTATACTGTTAATAGTCTACCATTCAATTCCGATAGATGGTAGAATTTTGCCGAGGCAGTATATGAACAAGGCCGCACGGCAATTAGTCATCATCAATATGCTCAAGCATGAAAACGGCCTTTCCATCCGGTTAATCGCCAGTCATCTTGGGGTTTCCTATATGACGGTACGCCGGGATGTTGAAGAGCTGGCATCCAGGGATGAGGTGAGGCTGATACATGGCGGGGTAATCTTGAGCCCCAGGCTTGTCAGGGGTATTGAGGACAGGCCCTATTCCCTCGTCGAGGCGGAGGCTCTGCACTCGGATTCAAAATGCCGCATTGGAAGAAGGGCTGCTGATTATATAGACGATATGGACATCCTTATTATAGATAGCGGCTCGACGACGGAGTATTTGGCGGAGAACCTCCCCCAAAACAGGAGTTTGACGGTGATGGGGTTCTCTCTGAATATAATCGGCCGCACGGCGAAGATGGAAAGGGTCGAGTCGGTCATCACCGGCGGGCTGTTCCACCAGAATACGCTGATGTTTGAGAGCAGGGAAGGACTGGCGCTTATCCAGCGTTACAGGGCAACCAAGGCGTTTATATCTGCCGCCGGGGTGTCTCTGGATCTCGGGGTGACTTGCCGGAATGCCTATGAACGGGAAACCAAGATGGCGGCTATTGAATCCTCGGCGAGGCGAATTCTATTAGCCGACTCCTCGAAATTCGGGGTAATCAGGTCTGAATACTTCGCCGATATTGAGCAATTTGATATGATTATAACCGATGCAGGGCTTGATGAGGCCGTTTATGCCAAGCTGGAAGAGCACTGCATTGAGGTGGTTCTGGTATGATGTAGAGATTCCGGCGTGCCGACTTTATTGGCAGTGTTTTGACCGCCTTCGGCATCCCTTCAATATATGGACAAGAGGCGCAAGGGATTGCAGCGGAAATGCCGCTGGCAGCCCCGGCGATTGGCAATGAGCCGGAGGGCAGGCTGCCGGATTAAGGCATTGGAGCGGAAAGCCCGACCCGAAGGGTTGCGCCCAAATATTGATTTTGTTGAATTCACAGACACCTGAGAGTCTGTCTTGAGTTCTATGAGTGTGTAATAATGCAGAAAAGGAGATGGGAATCACTATGGAAAGAGGAAGCATGGGTCAATTCGGGATTGAAGAATCACAGAACGCGAAAAACTCCGTTGGGCAGTATCCTTACGATGGAGAGGTCTCTGAACTTGGCGACAAGGAGAGGGAGGTTATTCGATTCGCCATAGGAGAGTGCTCTCTCGGAGTCTTACTCGTGGCCGCTACCGGTAAGGGGGTATGCCTAATCTCTTTTCACGATAATTCTGAAGAGCTGATTCAGGATGTGGAAAAGCGGTTTGCGTCGAAGACGCTCGTCCTTGAAAATGAGGAACTCAATCCGTTGATCGCACAGGTTTTGGAACTTATTGAGCATCCAGGCATGGGAGCAAGCTTCCCCCTGGATGCTCAAGGTTCCGCTTTTCAAAATCGTGTATGGAAGGCGTTAAACGAAATACCTCCCGGTAAAACGATGAGTTACTCGGAGATTGCCCGAAGTATTGGAGCGCCGAATTCGAGCCGAGCAGTCGCTCATGCCTGCGCAGCCAATCCCCTGGCCGTCGCCATTCCCTGTCATCGGGCACTTCGTTCCGACGGAGGGCTGGCCGGCTATCGCTGGGGCATTGAGCGCAAGAGGACATTGCTTGACAGGGAAAAAGGCTATAGGCCGAAAATCAATTCTAGCGAAGTTCCGGAGTTCTGAGGATAGGTTGCCATGCTCGGTTAGAAGTGTTACCTATGTCTTGACCCCTCCCCTGCCGCCTTTGGCGGTTCAAACACAAATTTCGCGAATATCCATGAATGATTCGGTAAAGGCCGAAGCCGAGGGAATCAGTGCCGCTAAGGAAAACACCTCTTCTGTTCATCGATTTAAGTTTCCATCTCGATTGTTCCGCCTGCCTGTGCGTGGTGTTCTGCACGCAGGCCGCTATAGCATTGGCAATATGCTCATCTCGTCCAGTTCAAAGGCTGGCAGTGCATCAGTGTCTTCATAATCGGTAATCCAAGTGCTATCGATGGCCAGTCCTTTATCGAAGAGGGATTCTCCGATGAGCCGGTCAACAAACAATGCGTTTATTTCCATGTTGATTCGGCGGCTGTCGATTGATTGCTTCCCTGCGTAGTAACCGATGGGCAAGAGCACGGCGATGAAGAATGCGGCCGCGACTTTGAGCAGCCAGGAGGGGGATTTTTCAGATGATCTATGAGCCCTCCCGGACGCTGTAATGCACCGGAAATCCTGTTTCCGTACGGCATCATCTTCCAAGGCGGCATCGAGAATCTCTCTTATCCATGCTGATTCAGTCATTTCATTAACCCCTCATAGAGAAGTCTGGCCTGCTTTCTCGCCCGGGAGAGTCTGGACTTGACGGTGCCCGGAGAGATGCGGAGTATTTCGGCAATCTCATCCATAGAGAGGCCTTCTCTCTCTCTGAGCAGCAGTATCTGCCTCTCCTTTTCTTTGAGTTTATAGAATAGGGCTTTGAGTTCGGCGGTATGAGCATCTTGCATTGCCCTTTGTTCGGGATTATGCATATCGGGGATATCCTGAACTTGCTGAACTTCACGCTTGAGCCTCCTTTGACTCTTGCGGAATTCGTTCAAGGCGGTGTTTCTGGCAACACGATAGGCCCAGGTTGTAAAAGACGCCTTGAAACGAAAAGAGGGGAGGGCCCGATGAATCCGTATCAGAACTTCTTGCAGTATCTCGTCGCGAGAGTCGGCATCCCTGGCGCCCGCCGCACCAATAATCCTTCTGAGCATCGGCAAATGGAGGTGAACGAGGGTTGTAAAGGCCTGTTCATCCCCATCCTCGACGAATCGCCGTATCAACGACGACTCGTCTTTTAAGCGCAGCATTAACGCCCGATTGATTCACGCTGCCCTGGCGACTGCATCCGTGAATTGTCCCTCAAGGAATCTGCCGGCCGTTTCGTATTTGGGCGTGCAGGACGTCGAAGTGATCGGATGAATTCTGACCAGTTATCTTCTCCCATTATCTCCCGAATCCGCACATAGGTTCGGACCTGCTGCTGCTCCTGTTTCAGCCGGAGTTCCCCGGCTTGTTCCAATAAGTCATCAACCTCGTCTAAATCAGGGTCTGGATAATAAAGCACTTTGGTGAGCTTGGCCTTGATCAGATCCAGCTCGACCCGAGTTTCGCCGTTGAAAACTTGGAGATCGCCCTGGGAAAGAAGAATGTCCTCAATATCCTCTTCCGACAGGTCAAACTGTTCGAGAATCTCTGCGCTTAGCACTTTGGTAGTGACCGCAAATTGCAGGAGATCTTTCTCCTGGGCAGTAAGAATGACTGCCGACATAATCACGAAAACACACATTAGAAACCGTCTCATTGATTCCTCCTTCGAATCGATTATCCCTTTTAGCACCTGCCCAGCCCGTATGTGGACCAAGGGGACTTGGGCACCTCCAAAAAACCCATTCCGTTTCTGGTTTGCTCTTTTCTCCCGCTACTGCGCCGCCAAAAAGCTCACGCAACCCAGTTGCGCTTGGATTCTTGGTGCCTCGCATCGAAGAAAAATGGCTGTGCCAAATTCCAGAAGCGGGTTTTTAGAGGTGCTCTATTGGGAAATGACTCTTGTTAGACACTGAAGAACCGATGAAGGTTCCAAAAAATTAGAAATCATACCTATACCGTCTTCGCCGCCGTTGCACCGGATCAATATGATCTCGCCTGCCCAATATCTGCACCAGCAGAAACACTGCCAGCAACATCTGATGGAGCACCCATGACCATCTAGCCATCTCCGGAGGGAAGAGCCCCAGGGTGCCCTCATAAATCATGTAGGTACCAATGAGACAAATCGCAAAGAGCACTAGAAATTTGTACAGAAATACAGTTAAAAGGCCGCCCCCCAAGCCGCCCACGGCAGTCCAGGCCAATGATTCCAGAGAATCGGCGGCGACAGTGGTTTCCGGCAGTATCATGCCGGTCAGCACCAATCCGCCCACCATGCCGATGAGAAAGAAGCTGAACCGGACTAGGAAATGAATTACGATGCCCAGGGCAAGGCCGAGGACGATCCCAAGAATCAGGCCAAGCAGGGAATTGCTCAGCAGTTCCCCCAGCCAGGAACCGAGAACAAAGCCGAAGAAGAATCCGATGATAAACAAGGAAATTTTGTACATGCGGTAACCCAGCAGCCCGAGAAACAGTCCAAAAGGTATGATTACCCATCCATAATTCCCAAGTGTCTCAATCGATAGTATCTGGTTCATATTGAACTCCAATTTATGTATCTATATACCTCAAAACACATGAGTTTTCAAGCAGAATGCTTCCTTTATTCTATTGAGGCGGCTTGAAGACCTTTGAAACCAGAAAATACTGTCATTTCTTGTTTTCATCCTGCATGGTCAAATTTCTTACCTGCGAACCTGTCCTGTTTTCAGGCGTCTTTGGTCTTTGGGCTATTAGGGCACACTCTGCAGAATGCCGATGATAAGCATAATTATACATGTTAACTCAATATCCCTTAAATTTACACTTCGGTCGATGCCTGTGTCTACCGCTTGATTTCCTGTAGTTTTCAATTTCACCGAAAGAAAACATATCCCCATTGATCCCAGAATAGCTTCACGACCGTTGCCGCGACAGTTATGAGGAAGAAGGGATAGATGAAACGGGGCGGATGATGGATGACGAGTTGCGAACCAATCCACGATCTAAGCAGTTGACCGGCGGCCATCACCAGGCCGATGCCGAAGATAATCTGTCCGGCCAGAAAAAAGAAAAGCAAGGTCCCAAGATTGCTGGCAAAATTCGATGGTTTAGTCGCCGTAGTGGCCTGCTTGAGGTCCATGCCAACTGGAGCCACCTGCGAAATTGTCCAAAATGACCCTGTTCCCGGGCCTAGAAAGCCATCGTAAAACCCAAACAGGCTGCCGGCAAGCGGATAGAATAGGCCGGTGTTCATCCGTGCACGGATTTTCTTTTGGCCGAAGTCTTTCTTGAAGGCGATATAGCACCACAGGACAAGAAGAATAAATGGCAGATTTTTTCAAGCAACGCCGTATTAATGCGGCTGACAGTCCATGCGCCGGCGGCCCCCGCAAGAGCCGTACTGATATAAACACTGTTGCGATCCAGTTTCAGATAGCCCGAACGCGAGAGTTTCCGTACCCTGTAAAACAACGGATACCCGATTCTAAGTTTTTTCAGATGTATACACTCTTTTTGACTTTTGGTATACATCTACCGGACATTTCATACCCAGCTTCTCATGAGGTCTGACCGTGTTGAACTCATGCCGCCACAAATCAGGCGCTTTCTGAATTTCCGAAGCGTCTGATTTAATCTGCTTCTGGATATCGGCTTTGATATCCCGGTGCATTCTTTCGTGTCCTCCATTCTGAGACGGCTTGCCCGGATCGAAACATCTGAACTCGTCACGGATGGTTAGCGGCTCACACCGTGAGCGATCTTTGGAGTACCGCCAGCCCTTGAAGTCAACAGTCCAGATATCGTTGGGAGCCAGCGCCTGATGAGTCGCATTGATTCGTTCCACAGGGGTTGTTTTACTGTGTTTTCTTTCCTGGACAAACCCGCTTTTTTGGAGGTGCCCTCAAGACTCTTTTGACACTGCTCAACGAAATGGCATCATTGGCTCTGTTCAAATACGGGGCATGAATTTTCTTCGGTCCCCGCCTGGGATGATCTTTCTTCAACCGGACAATCTTGCAGACAGCCGCTTTTTCCAGATGATTCGGACTTGCCCTGGGCTGTCGGGATTGATCTTCCAGCCCTTCAAAGCCGTCCTCTGTGAACCGGTTCATTCATTTGTAACCAGTTTTTCGGCTAATTCCGTACTCTAAGCATAAACTGCTGAAGTTCTGCTTTCCCTGCTGAACTCGAATAACGAATTCTTCTTTCAAATCCATGGTATCTCTCTCCTGCCAAGGCATGCTCCCGCCTCCAAGGTGTTACCATGCTCGGCTAGAAGTGTTACCTATGTCTTGACCCCTCCATGCCGCCACAGGCAAGGGCAGCCCATGCGATAGGAGATATCTCAACCATTCAGAGTTACCCCCCCCCTTTATGGACGCGCAATAACCTTCCACTCACCGTTGTCTTTCATCTCTACGAAAAATATTAGATAATTCACGTTGTCCAGGTCTGCCTTTTCCATGCGGTCAATATGTCCCATAAACAAATAGGTTCCTGTGCTGGGTTTCCACTTCCGTGCGGCTTCAAACCATTCTGGGAACAATTCTTCATAAACATCCATGGCATAAAGCTTGTAGTCAAAACGGAGCTTGTATTCGTCAATGGTCGATATACCGGGTATTTGTGCCGGCGGAGCATTGCTGTACTTCTGATAAGGCTTCCCGTCGCGCAGAGAGTATACCGTTTTGTCATGAGACCGGTAATAGGATGCCAGGTCTCCTGTTAGACAGTAATCGACAAATTCGAGCGCGAATTCCAGAGCGGCTTCAGGACCGTTTCCATAAGGGAGGGTTTTGGGATTCAAGAGATTGACCGACAAGGGCTGTGTGTAGGCTAACTGGACAGACGGCTCATTCTGATTAGGCTGTGTCGTATCCGGCACGACATCCCATGCTTCCATTGCAACTGAGTACAGTTTGCCTTGAAGAGGAATCCGCGGCGAGGCTATGAGTTTGGCTTCGACGATGCTTCGGCCGCCGGAGTCCACCTGGCGTCTCGGGTCTTCAAACCAGTTGCTGTATGCCTCGGCTGTCCGCTGCGCATTCTGCGTCCAGGGATGGGTGAAGATCGATTTGCCTGTCTGATTGCGAATTCTGATTTGAACTGTTGCCGGCCCGCCGGATCCCTGATGCTCATAACGGCTGCGCAGCCGCCATAACCGGGCGGATTTCTTGATAACGGTGTGATCGTCAATCGATGTCCAATCTATGACAGCGATAATGGTCCAGCCGCGTGAGCTGTCGAGGTATACCGGCGGAGTGCCCGTATTCCCGAATATTGTCAAAGTTTCCGTGAGTATGGTTTGTTTTTCTTCCGCAAATAAGGAACACACGGTGATGAGCAATGCTATCAGCGTAAATAGATGTTTCTTCATTGATTGCCTCCATTAGCAAGTATCGGCGATAAATTTGCATGTGTTAAAGGGATTGATTCGCCCAAGGATTCCTGGAAGCAGTCATGAATCCGGCAAAGAGGCTGGTTCCAGAATGCTGTACGCAGCGTAATTCTAAAGGGTGGCTGAAGACTCCCCGCCAGGTTCTTGACTCGAGCTTTTCCGCCTGCCAAAGGCAGACTGAAATCTCTCCGTCAGTGGTACGGGTTCAGGACATAGGTAACAGATTTCAAGGTTCAGAAGAGGCATCACACCCCACTTCTTGTGGAGGTAAGTTTTTCTGATTGAAAGGCTTGAAACCATAGGTTTCTCTGTCGATCAATCCCAGCTCAATATAATGGGCACCTCTAAAAAACCTTATTTCGTTTTTGGCTTGATCTTTTTCCTCGCTGCTGCGTTGTCAAAATGCTCATGTAGCTTAAGCTAGCTCCGCTTTTGCCGCCTTGCATCAAGAAAAAATCTCTGCGCCAAATTCCAAAAACGGTTTTTTAGAGGTTGCCTAATCAAAATAGATCGAGAAGAACGATTCATCAAGATCTGTGATTCCAATTGTTTCCCCCGCAAGAGCCGTACTGATATAAATACTGCTGCGGTCCAGTTTCAAACAGCCCGAACGCGAGAGTTTCCGTACCCTGTAAAATAACGGATACCCGATTTCAGTCTTTTCAGATGTATACACTTTCTTTGACTTTTGGTACACATCTCCCGGACATTTCATACCCAGCTTCTCATGAGGTCTGACCGTGTTGAACTCATGCCGCCACAAATCAGGCGCTTTCTGAATTTCCAAAGCGTCTGATTTAATCTGCTTCTGGATATCGGCTTTGATATCCCTGTGCATTCTTTCGTGTCCTCCATTCTGAGACGGCCTGCCCGGATCGATCCGCTCCAGTTGAATTCCAAGTGAAATCCGCCAGGCCGAAAGCCTTGTAAGACCTCTGACAGAGACGGCGCCGGCAAAGGGGCTTCCGTTATCGCTTTTGATGATTTTGGGCAGGCCGTAGAGCTTGAAAGTCCTCTCAAAAGCACTTTTAACGTCCTCTGTGCGGGTTGAGCCGAGTATTCCCGCCTCCAAAACGAAACAGCTGAACTCGTCACGGACAGTTAGCGGCTCACACCGTGAGCGATCTTTGGAGTACCGCCGGCCCTTGAAGTCAACAGTCCAGATATCGTTGGGAGCCAGCGCCTGATGAGGCGCATTGATTCGTTCCACAGGGGTTGTTTTACGGTATTTTCTTTCCTGGACAAACCCGCTTTTTTTCAAGACTCTTTTGACACTGCTCAACGAAATGGCATCATTGGCCCTGTTCAAATACAGGGCATGAATTTTCTTCGGTCCCCGCCTGGGATGATCTTTCTTCAACCGGATAATCCTGCAGACAGCCGCTTCTTCCAGCTGATTCGGACTTACCCTGGGCTGTCGGGATTGATCTTCCAGCCCTTCAAAGCCGTCCTCTGTGAACCGGTTCATCCACTTGTAACCAGTTTTTCGGCTAATTCCGTACTCTAAGCATAAACTGCTGAAGTTCTGCTTTCCCTGCTGAACTCGAATAACGAATTCTTCTTTCAAATCCATGGTATTTCTCTCCTGCCAAGGCATGCTCCCGCCTCCAAGGTGTTACCATGCTCGGCTAAAAGTGTTACCTATGTCCTGAACCTCGAGTGTTGCCTATGTCTTGACCCCTCCACCTATGGATATGCTCCTTCTCATTCTCCTGCAACTCACCAGACAAAATGGCTGCAATCACTTCATCCAATACCCACACTACTTCTTTGCCCTTGAATACTGTATAAAGCATTTTCAGCATATCGTAGTGCTCAGAGCTTCCCATCTCGTACAATGCCGCCGCTTTCTTCGCCGGGGCAATCGCCTGGTCATACATGGTTAAGGCATTCAGGGTTTTGGCGCTGTGCAGTGCAGCCTCTTTGTCATCGGGATACTTGGCCTGCAGATCAAGGAGGGCATCAACCGGCTTTTGCGTCTGCCCCTTATAGAGATAGGCAATGGACTCCAGAATCAGGACTTCCTTGTAGCACTCGCCTTTTGAGTACTGGGCCTTTAACTTATCAATCACGCCAAACAATTCATCTACCCGTCCTGGGTCCTTGGAATAATCAATGCCCAGATTGGAGAGGGATATGCCGTGAGGGGGCGGTCCCTAGAGATTCCTCTGGTAAAAGTTGAGATCGTTCTTCCAATGAATATGGTTACTATACGCAATGTGCGTTCACCGCACAGGCAGATAATCCACAACTCACAACTTAATGATGCGCTGCCTGAAGAAGCGCCAGCAATTCTATGCAAGGGCGCCTCTAAAAAACAGCTTTAGGAAATTGACAAAGAAATTAAGGCAACCTCCCCTGGTATGAGCCTGAATCAGAATACACCAATCATTTTTCTTCAGGAGAGGGAGCCCCGCGAAATCAGAGTCTAATTTATCCGCAGATTACGCAGATTTTCGCAGATTAAAACTGAGTCTTTTGTGTTGGAGTGATTTTTGCCCAAAGTTGATAAGTAGACCTTTGTGTAGGCTGGATGGCTTGAGGGAATTCAACACCTGAGCCTCCTCGGTTCCTGTTACGGCCATCGTGATGAATTTGGCTAAATAAGGACACCATAAACCCCATAGGAAGTATATCCGGGCTAATTCAAAAACTCTCTAAATGGGGGTTCTTTCAAAAATCGGTTTGGGAAAGAGTTCTTTATGTGTTTTTGACAACCATCTACGCTAAAGAGGGAATCCCAAAAGCCGGTGCTCTTGGAATTCCCTCTTAATTCTAAAAAATCGCACTTTAGCGGCAGCCTGCGCTGCCGCTAAAGCAATTGTTAAATAGATAAATAGTTAAAAAGCCCGCACCGCACGGACAGGCCTGACCTCGCTCTTGTCGGCGGTGCTCTGGGTGCCACCGCTGAAGAGGAGCTGCCTCGACGCTTGGGCGGCACTGTGCTCCGACGAGGACCAGTAGTATGAAGACTGGAAACCACCTACTGAAGTTTTCTGCTTATACAACTCATTCAGTTCATCCTTGGACGGCAAAAACCAGTCGTTCATCTCTCCAAATATGAAGTCAGCACATGCCTTTGCCGCATAGTCTTCTGTGAAACCGGCACCATCCATAGCTACAATGATAGCCCCTGTGTTGGATTCTCCGGTTCCTATGGCTTCACCTGTTGTCACACTTGTCGTAGTATCACCCCATTTATAAGTACCAGGAAGATCACTGGGGGCCGCCTCCAGATAGCGCCATTCGTCAGTGATTGAGCCCTTATCGTAGAACACTATGCCTCCGGCGGGGCCGGTACTGCCTATGCCATATTTGACTTCAATAGTGACCTCCTTCGTTACCGTTCCTGCATAACTGCCAGTACCGCTCATCGCTATTGTTACTGATACAGCTTCGGTTGTTAGCTGATCTGGTGTGCCCGAAATCTCGCCTGAGCCTGAATCTAAATTCAGTCCAGAAGGCAGGGTACCGCTTGATATGGAAAAGGTTCCCGTGGCTCCCTGCGGATCTATCGTTGGGGTAACACTCGTTATAGCTACGTCCTTAGTACCGATAATTGCCCCATAGCCTATGCTCTTAATGCCTTCCTTTACGGTAATGGCAATGCTGTCTGATTTGGCGTTGTCAGAGTCCGATGTCACGGTAATCGCAATTGGGCCGCCAACCGCGACTGGTGTAACCAGGCCAGAGGCATCAACGGTTGCCTTGCTTGTATCGCCGGAACTCCAGATTAGGCCCTTGTTGGTGGCATCGTTTGGCTCAACGGTTGCGCTCAGTTGCAGGGTTCCACCCATGGTAACAACTGTTGTTGCTTTGTCATCAATGGCTACGCTGGTTACGGCTACTGGCGGTGTGGCTGAACCCTCGGTGGATGCCGCACCTTCACCAGTGGCATTCGAAGCGGTTACGATGAAGAATACCGCTTCGCCGTTTGTCAGTCCTGTTATGGTGTAGGTGGTGTTAGTGGTGTCAGTTACATCCGCTTTTTTATCGTCGGAACGTGTGAAACCTGTGGAATCACCCCAGTATACGGTGTACTTGGTGATGGTACCTTCGGAACCATCACCATTAATGATTCCCTTATCGATTGGGGCCGTCCAGTTTACTTCAACCTGCCCATCTCCGGCAGTTGAACCGCTGAAGGCGGGCGCACCGGGAGCTCTGTTTGCTTCAACGGTATCTTTCTTAATCACCGTCAGAGTGAAGTCTTTTGTGTCGCTTGCACTATTCTTTGTTATCGTCGCGGTGAGAGTGACAGACGCATCGGCAGCATTAGCAGCCGGGCGGGTAACCGCTCCGTTATTGGCGATGACGGCGGTATCGCTACTGACCCACGTTATGGTGGTTCCGTTGTCTCCGGTAGTCGGCAGGGTCATATCCTGGGTTACCGAAGCTGCGCTGTCTGTACCTGCGTAGCCAATGACCAGTGCGGCCTTATCAGCAGCTACCGAATCCAGATCACTCAATCCCTCACTTGTTGCGGAACAGCCTCCCAATCCAATGAGGACGAGAAATCCGAAGAGCGCCACCAGGGGTACCGCTCTTGTTAATTGATTCATATTTATGAACCTCCTTATAAAATTATACAGAAGACTATCAGACTTCACTGATAACGTCAAGGCAACCTCTAAAAAACCGTTTTTGGAATTTGGCGCAGTTGCGGTGTCTTCCTCGGGCTACGCCCTGTGGCGGTGTGTTCCTCGGAGCTTTGCTCCTGCGGTACGCACCTGCTTACGTGAGCATTTTGGCAACGCGGCAGTAGGGAAAAAGATCAAGCCAAAAACGAAATAAGGTTTTTTGAGGTGCCCTTGAGCGAAACTTCAGTGTTCCCCACCTTGTCACAAAATATCCCTTTGGAAAATCCCTTATCTCACAGCACAGAGGATGGTTCACTGGCATTGAGTACGCTATTTCATAAAGGCATTGGCCAATACGGGGCAGTTCCGGCAGCGCCCGGCATCTCTGAGCCTGCTGTGAGAAGGTGCCCCGTGATTCCAAGCATAACAATCTTGGGAACACTTAAAAGCACTTCTACGGCTCGCCATTCGTCCAATTGCATGAAAAACAGGAAAAGGGCATTATGTAACAAAGGAGATGAAGAATATGAAATGCAAGAAGAAAATGATACTATTGACAATGCTTCTCCTGGGAGGAATGACGGTCATGAATGCAGAAGGCTTCTATGATTTGAGGGCTCGGAAAATTGACGGCTCCATGCTTGATTTCAGCGCCTTGCGGGGGCGCAAAGTGATGATTGTCAACACCGCCTCGAGATGCGGATTCACGCCGCAGTATGCCGGTCTCCAGGAGCTGCACGAAAAATACGGCGATACGGGATTTGCCATCATTGGATTCCCCTCCAATGATTTTCTGGGCCAGGAGCCGGGCAGCAATGAGGGTATTCAGGCTTTTTGTTCACAGAACTACGGCGTTACCTTTACTATGATGGAAAAAATAACTGTGAAAAAATCGGCGAAACAACACCCTGTCTACCAATGGCTTACTCGGAAGGTCAATAACGGATTTTCTAATAACAAGGTGAAATGGAATTTTCAGAAATACCTAGTCGATGAATCCGGTCAGCTTGTGCGAGTGTTGCCGCCTCGGACAGAACCCACCGATGCATCCACTGTGAAATGGATAACCGGAGATGCGGATTGATCTGAAATTTACAGTTCAAGGGCACCTCTAAAAAACAGCTTTAGGAAATTGACAAAGAAATTAAGGCAACCTCCCCTGGTATGAGCCTGAATCAGAATACACCAATCATTTTTCTTCAGGAGAGGGAGCCCCGCGAAATCAGAGTCTAATTTATCCGCAGATTACGCAGATTTTCGCAGATTAAAACTGAGTCTTTTGTGTTGGAGTGATTTTTGCCCAAAGTTGATAAGTAGACCTTTGTGTAGGCTGGATGGCTTGAGGGAATTCAACACCTGAGCCTCCTCGGTTCCTGTTACGGCCATCGTGATGAATTTGGCTAAATAAGGACACCATAAACCCCATAGGAAGTATATCCGGGCTAATTCAAAAACTCTCTAAATGGGGGTTCTTTCAAAAATCGGTTGTGTTTTTGACAACCATCTACGTTAAATAGGGAATTCCAAAAGCCGGTGCTCCTGGAATTCCCTCTTAATTCTAAAAATCGCGCTTTAGCGGCAACCTGCGCTGCCGCTAAAGCAATTGTTAAATAGATAAATAGTTAAAAAGCCCTCACCGCACGAACATGGTAATCGTTGTCCTTGCTGCTGCCGGTCTGGTAGCCATCGTTGAAGGACCGGAACCACGCGTTGCTGGAACTGCTCTCCGACGAGGACCAGAAGTAGTTAGACGCAAAGCCGCCAACTGTATTCTTCTGCTTATACAACTCAGCCAGTTCATCCTTGGACGGCAAAAACCAGTCGGCATAGCCGCCCAGATCTAAATCATCACAGATTTTCGCCGCGTAATTACCGTCCCCCAGTGCCCTAACAATCGCCTCTGTGTTGGCCTTACCGTCCCCTATGCCAGTGGATGTTCCCCCCACAGATGTTCCGTGACCACCCCATTCAACCGAAGTGGCCTGATCGCTTGTCGCCGCCTCCAGATAGCGCCAACCGTCAGACTCTGAGCCCTTATCGTAGAACACTATGCCTCCGGCGGGGCCGGGGTCGCCAATTTTGTACACTACCGTCAGTACGAAGTCGACTGTTTCCTCTCCAGTGTAGTTGGAGTTGGTTTCACCGGCAGCCTTCACGGTGTATGTTCCGGTATCGCCTGTATCGATCGTGTTTTTTATAGAGACTAGACCGTCGTTATTTATGGTGACGGCATTTACGGCGGCTCCATCTTTCTCTATGCTCAGGCCGTAATCAGTTCCTGCGGTCAGACCGGCATTGTTGGTGATTGCTACAGAGAAAGTTGTTGCTTGCGAGCCGGTGACAGTTTGGTCACCAATGGAAATAGAGAAGCCCTGCACTTTTGCAATATCTTTAGGATCGACGGACAGAGTGAAGGTGACCGCTTTCTCGCCATTGTAGTTACCTTTACCGGTGGCCTTTACGGTGTAAGTTCCTGCATCATTCACCACGATACTGTCGGCTATGGTGATGGTGCCGTCATTGGCGATTCTGACAGCGCCGGAGCTTACGCCAGTTCCAGTAATGCTCAGGTCGTAGTCGGTACCCGCGGATAGGCTGCCGCCGACCGTCGCGGTGTGGGTTCCCCCTGTCAATGCCGTTACAGTAGTTGTATCGGTAACAGTGAGGGAGAATTCGGCGGAATTCAGGCTAGCGATGGCTATTGCCTTTACCGCAACGGGAACCGTCAGTGTTGCGGTTGTGCCTACAATATAGTTACCATCACCCTCGGCGGCGGTGGCGGTTACAACGTAATCTCCCGAGTGCTTCACTTCTACGGCGGTACCTACGGTGATGACACCATCGGTATTAATGCTAATGCCGTTACCACTAAGAGTGGTACCGTCTTCTGTTGGTGTACCCGTTGTTGCCGCCGCTATGCTGTAGGTGAGGTTAGTTGGCGTGCCTGGTCCGCCGGCCCAGGAGGGAGAGCCTGAATCAACCGCTGTGGCATTGAAGTCTCTTGTCAATGCACCTTCATAGGACAGGGTTGCGGTGGAAAGGTCGGACTTAGTCGTTGCCGATTTCTCACTGGATGCCGTGCTCTTGCCGTGGGTGTTGCTTGCCGTCATGGTAAAGGTGTAGGTCGTGCCGGGATCAAGGTCGGCGATAGTCTCAGTCGTCTCCGATACGCTGACAGACCGTGTCGCTCCCGAGGTGGGAGCCGGATTTATTGTAATCTCAAGTTTGGTGAGCGCCTCTGGCGTGGTTCCACTGTAGCCTGTCTCTGTTGGTATGGCCCATGCAAGGTCAATGCCGCCGGCATCGGTGGGGGTGGCGGATGTTATGCTTGGGCTTTCCGGTTTGGCATTCACCGTCAGGGTGAAGTCCTGCGTAGCGGTTCCGGTGTAACCCGTTGAGGTGTCCTTAGCCACGGCTTCTACAGTATAAGTACCTATATCCTGTTGCTGAGCACCGGCTTCTATAGTGACAATACCCGTGTCGGGATCAATGTGAACATGAGCATTTTCCGATAGCTGCGGACGGGCGCTGAAAGAATAGGTAACTTCGCTATCAGGTACAACCCAAGTGGGAGTTATCTCCGTTTTGGGAGTTGAAGCAAATACATACGTATGGGTGTGCGTTTCAGGATAGCCCGGTTTCACTGTGCTCAGGTCTATTTTCCCTGACTGTGGAGTTCCGCTTGCCTCATCCGAAAGTTCTCCGTCCCCCTGGTCGGTAACCGCCTGCACCCGGAAGTAGTATGTTGTGCCGTTGGTCAAACCTGTGATTTCCACGCTAGTGGAAGAATCACTACTCTTATCGATTAATGTTCCAGTTGCCACAAAACCCTGGGTCTCCGAGTAATAGATATTGTAGCCCTGAATCATTCCCACCATGCTTCCGCTGTAGCCCACATCGGGGGCAGTCCAACCCAGGGTTACTTTTTCATTCCCCGGAGTAGCCGAGACGGAGGTGGGTTTACCGGTCTGCTTGGTGATGGTAAGGGTTAGCGTGGCCGTCTTGGTGCCTGTATAAGATGTGGAACCGGTCTTGGCCGTGGCCTCTATCGTGTAGTCGCCGGAATCGGCACTGGCGGCATTAGTCGTTGCCGTAACTTCCCCTGTATTGGTGTCGATTGTTACATTATCGGGGGTAGCGCCTGTCGGCCTGCTGGTAATGCTATAGTCAACATCGTCCGCTGGCACAGTCCAGTTCGGCGATGCGGTATTGCCGCTGGTAGCGCCGAAGTCCATGGTGATGGCAGGGTAGCTTAGTTGCATACTCGCTAAATCCTGTTTGCCCGCCACCGGGGTGGCGCTTGCCGGGTCGGAAAGATCGCCTTCCCCAGAGCCGTTGGAGGCGGTTACGGCGAAGTAATAGGCCGTACCATTGGTTAGACTCTCAACGACTTGCGAGAGTGTCATGGTATCCGAAACCTCAACGGAGGTGTCCGAAGTCGTAACAGGATTGTTCTTGGAATAGTAAATTTTGTAACCGGTAATGGTACCGGCGGCTCCACTGACAGTTCCTTTATCCATCGGGGCCGCCCATGTTATCGTTACCCTGGCATTACCTGCAACGGCCTGTACGTTGGTTGGCTTGCCCGGGGCGCTGTCGACTGCCTGACTCATCTTGGGAACCGTCAGGGTGAATTCCTTTGTGACGCTTTCACTATTCTTTGTTATCGTCGCGGTGAGAGTGACAGTCGCATCATTAGCAGCATCAGCAGCCGGGCGGGTAACCGTTCCGTTATTGGCGATGACGTTGGTATCGCTACTGGTCCACGATATGGTGGTTCCGCTGGCTCCGGTAGCCGGCAGGGTCATATCCTGGGTTACCGAAGCTGCGCTGTCTCCTTGCGCATAGCCAATGACCAGTGCGGCCTTATCAGCAGCAACCGACTCGGCATCGCTCAGAGCTTTTTTAACCGTCAGGGAGAATTCCTTTGTGCCGCTTGCCTCATTCTTTGTTATCGTCGCGGTAAGTTTGACAGTCGCATCGGCAGCGTCAGCAGCCGGGCGGGTAACCGCTCCGTTATTGGCGATGACGTCGGTCATGTCGCTGGCCCACGTTATGGTGGTTCCGCTGGCTCCGGTAGTCGGCAGGGTCAATGCCTGGGTTACCGAAGTTGCGCTGTCTGTACCTGCGTAGCCAATGACCAGTGCGGCCTTATCAGTCGCAACCGATTCCTGATCACTCAATCCCTCACTTGTTGAGGGACAGCCTCCCAATCCAATGAGGACGAGAAATCCGACGAGCGCCACCAGGGGTACCGCTCTTGTTAATTGATTCATATTTATGAACCTCCTTATAAAATTATACAGAAGACTATCAGACTTCACTCGACAGTGTCCAGTGCATATCCAGTATAATTCGCAATTTTTTCAAATTTTTTCAAAAAGTCATCGAATTCTTCCATCAGGCAGCCTGTTCCAATCTAAGGACACCTCTAAAAAACCCCATTTAGTTCTTGACTCGAACTTTTCCGCCGCTACTGCGTTGCCAAAAAGCTCACGTAACCCAGTTACGCTTGAATTCTTGGTGCCTTGCATCGAAGAAAAATAGCTGCGCCAAATTCCAAAAGCGGTTTTTTAGAGGTGCCCTTAACACCGCCCATCGATTATCGGCGTTAAGGTGTCCTCCAAACGGAAGATAGATATAATCAAAAGTTGTGGATGGGGTAAAAAAAGAGCAAATCCTTCTGTAAAATAATTGGTAATAAAGCCAAACAGAAAGGAGATGCTCTATGGAAGAGTTTACAACAAACGGAAATGATTCGGAAGTGCTGAAAAGCGAAACAGAATCGGTTTTGGATCAGGTTTTGCGGGAGGGAGCCAGAAAGATGCTTATTCATGCCCTGGAGTTAGAAATGGAAGACTACATCAATGCCCATGAACATGAGCGTGATCAGAATAATCAGCGCAAGGCTGTACGCAATGGCTACCACGCCCAGCGAAAAATTGTGACAGGGGCTGGTCAAATGCAAATCAAGGTTCCAGGAGTGGATGACAGGAAATTAAAGAGCAGGCGAGAGGATCGCTTCACCAGTGCCATACTGCCAGCCTATATGCGCAGAACTCCCAGTATCGACAACCTTGTTCCGGCGCTGTACCTCAGCGGTGTGTCCACATCCGCTTTCCAGACGGCTCTTGCCTCGATTCTGGGTGAAGGTATTGCCGGACTGTCGGCGACGAACATAGTCCGCTTGAAAAGGTTCTGGGAAGATGAGTTTCTTCAGTGGGAGAAACGTGATTTGAAAGCTAAGGAATACGCCTGCATCTGGGTGGACGGCATCTGCTTCAATGTGAGGCTTGATGATCAAAGGAGCTGCATTCTTGTAATCATGGGAGCTGACAGGGATGGGAAGAAGGAACTTCTAGCGGTCAGTGACGGATACAGGGAAAGCTCACAAAGCTGGAGGGAGATACTGCTCCAACTGAAAGCCCGGGGTCTCGCCGCCGCCCCCAGGCTGGCCATTGGGGATGGTGCACTGGGTTTCTGGAATGCCCTGGATGAAATCTTTCCCGAAACAAAAAAACAGCGTTGCTGGGTGCACAAAACAGCGAATGTGTTAAACAAAATGCCCAGGAATCTCCAGGGCAAGGCCAAGTCAATGATTCATGAAATGTATATGGCAGATACCGGGCAGAATGCTCTTAAAGCCTATGACTTATTCATTGATTCTTTTCAGGCTAAGTACCCCAGGGCCGCCCAGTGTCTGGAAAAGGACAGGGAGAAGCTGTTCACGTTCTACAAATTTCCGGCGATGCACTGGACTCACATCAGGACGACCAACCCGATTGAGTCAACCTTTGCTACTGTCCGCCTTAGAACGAAGAGAACCAGGGGCTGTGGTTCAAGGGCGGCAACATTAAGTATGGTTTGGAAGCTCTGCCTGGAGGCTGAAAAGAACTGGCGAAAGCTACGTGGATACAAGCTGATCCCCAGGGTTATTGAGGGTGTGTTTTGTAAAGATGGAGTCTTCAAGGAAGAGGCCGCGTGAAAAAAATGAAGGATTTGAAATTTACTCATCCACAACTATTGACAATAACTCGTACACTGAATCCGAAGAGCATAACAAGCCCGACGAATAGCCCAAAGGGCATCGACTTAAGAAATTTGAATTTGTCCATTATTAGGACCTCCTTACACAATCATTCGATTGCTTATTTGTGCAAGGATAACAAATGGGTAGAAAATATCAACTGCATTTGAGCTTTTTTCCAGGGCAATCACATCTGAAATCCACTTGATCCCCAAAAATCATTGTTTTTTCATCCTTGTCGGGATAGAATTAGATGCGATTGCCTTGGCTGACCATGACGTCCTTGAAATTGGAACAATTCTATGCTATGCGGCAGGAGCAAAGGCCGTTGAGATAATGAGAGCGGCCTATCCTGATCACATAATCCTCGCCGATCTCAAAGCCGCTGATGCAGGGGCCGTGGCAGCAGATATTGTGTTTTCCCGCGGAGCAAGCTGGATGACATGCATATACAGTGCTCCACTGGCTACAATGGAGGCATCTCTTGAATTAGCAAGGAAATCCGGCGGAGGCCTTCAGGTTGAACTTTGTGGAGACTGGACATTTGAACATGTAAAACAATGGAAATCCATAGGTCTTACACAAGTTGTTTACCATAGAGGAAGAGATGCAACTGCAGCCGGGCAGAGATGGGGTGATGAAGACCTCAAAAAAATTCGCAATTTTGCAGAGATGGGATTAGATGTTTCAGTTACCGGAGGACTAAGCCCTGAAGATATGAAGTTATTCAAGGGAATACCAGTAAGGAGCTTTATTGCCGGCCGATCACTATATGCTGCCGCCGCCCTGGCTGAGATAGCTGAAAAGTTTAGAAAAGCCATTAAAGAATACTGGGGGTAATATGAAATTCAGTGATATCAAACTGGGTATTTACGAAAAGGCGCTGCCTGCCGGTTTAGATTGGACACAGAAACTGGCTGCTGCCGAAGATCTTGGTTTTAATTTTGTAGAAATGTCTGTAGATGAGTGTGACTCACGGCTTGCCCGCCTGGACTGGAATCCGAAAGAAAGAAAGGAATTCCGGACCAGCATCATAAATAGCCCCCTTACGGTTCCGTCCCTGTGTCTTAGCGGGCATAGACGATTTCCCCTTGGCAGCCATGATCCTGAAACCAGAAAAGTATCCAGAGAACTCATGAATAAGGCAATTCTTCTTGCCGTTGATCTTGGTATAAGAACAATTCAGCTTGCTGGTTATGATGTATACTATGAAGAAGGAGATCCGGATACACAGAAATGGTTTTTAGAGGGACTCAAAGAAAGTCTGGAACTTGCAGCCAGGGAAAATGTCATGCTTTCAATGGAGATTATGGATACTCTCTATATGAGTTCAATGGTTCGCTTCCTGAACCTCCGGAAAAAACTGGGTAGTCCATGGTTCACCGTTTATCCTGATATTGGGAACCTGTCAGCATGGGGGAATGATGTGGACCAGGAATTGTCACTTGGTATTGAATATATAAGCGCAATTCACCTTAAGGATACTCTTGCAGTCACCCCCGACTTTCCCGGCCAATTCAGAGATATAACATTTGGAGAGGGATGTGTAGACTTTGTTTCAGTTTTTAAAACACTAAACAAGCTGAATTACAAAGGTCCTTTATTGATAGAAATGTGGACTGAAAAAAACAGTGCGGCTTTAAGGATAATTAATGATGCCAGATTATGGATAATCGATAAGATGAGAAAGGGAGGATTCTGTGATTGAATCATTAAAAGATGAGATTTTGAAAGCCAGCCTTTAACTCCCTAAAATGAAATTTGCAACCTATATCTGGAGAAATGTCAGTGGAATTGACAGGGAGTAGAGGCTAATTGTTATGAAACCAAGTGGAATTGAATATGAAAACATGGAAGCCGGGGACATGGTTGTATTTCGAAGGAAAATATAAACCCTCGAGTGACTTTGAAACTCATTTGTATCTCTATAAATCATTCCCGAATTATGGCAGAATAGTGCATACTCACTCACGTATGGCAACTTCCTGGGCTCAGGCCGAACTTGATATACCTGCATTTGGAACGACCCATGCAGATTATTTTTACGGCTCTATCCCATGCACAAGAAATATGAGATCTGAAGAAATCGAAGAAGCCTATGAGAAAAATACAGGAAAAATAATAGCAGAAACTTTTTTTAACCGCAATATCGATCCTGAAAGGGTCCCGGAAGTCATAGTTTCCCGTCATGGGCTCTTTTCATGGGGAAGAACAGTTGAGCAAGCCCTAGGTATATGGCTCGGACACTTAGCCCCAAGGCATTAAGAATCATAGCCTGCACAGCTTGGCCGACTTAGACTTCCCGTTTATTGGGTGGTATAATCTGATCAATTTGCTGGATATGTTGCATTTCATCACAAATTCCAGCCACAATTCCAAGGTGTTGAAGCAATTTTGACGTATTTTTGGACATAATCCCCTCCTAATCAGGATTGTGCCATACAAAATGAATAAGATATGGACGTTCTATTGGAACACTCTTAAGAATTTAAATAGAATTCTTTAAAAATTAGCTCACGAAGGTAGGGTAGAAGAACCAGTTGCTTAAGTGAGGAAGTTAGCCGACTGATGCGTGCACCGCTGATTTGACGGCCTGGAGGAATGCTGCTGTTAGGGAAGGAAAGAGGTCAACGGTTAGACTTGTGCTGGGGGGAGGGGGGAAATTGATGGTTCTGCGTTCTGGAAAAAATTCCGATGAATCTCCTTAAAATATCAAAACTATGACTTCTACGAGCCCTAAGTTAGACGATAGGGCACCTCTAAAAAACCGCTTTTGGAATTTGACGCAGCTATTTTTCTTCGGTACAAGGCTCCAGAAGCGCAGGCGCAACTGGGTTACGTGAGCATTTTGGTAACGCAGTAGCGGGGGAAAAGAGCAAGCCAAAAACGGAATGGGTTTTTTAGAGGTGCCCGATAGGTTGTCGGCGAATTGTTGTCAAGGGGAATTCTTGCGGCGGCTTCAGCGGCGGCTCCATACATAACCTATGAGTATTGAACTTCCGTGCCTTTCGTGCTTTTCGCCTTCGCCGATATTCCCCTGATTGCTTCGACAAGAATGCGGTGCTCCGCTTCGTGAATACTCCTTTCAAATTGTTCCAGGCTGTCATCGGGTCTGATTGGAACAATACGTTGAAGAATGACCTCTCCGGCATCCACTTCAGGTATAACACTGTGTACCATACAGCCGCCATGGGACACCTCGCCGCGCTGGAAGGCGCTGTATGTCCTCTCGATAGCATGCATACCAGGAAAGGTTTCAGGCAGAGCCGGATGGAGATTGATGACCCGAAGGGGGAAGCACTCTAAAAACGCTGAAGAGAAGATGTGCATCCATCCGGCCAGTATAATCAAGTCTGGATGATATCCGGAGACATAGGCGGCGAGATCGGCATCGTATTGTTCCCTTGTTTTTGACGCTTCACGATAGGGGCTGAATGGAAAGCATGTATGAGCAATTCCTGAATTTTTAGCCCGCTGAAGTCCAAAGGCTGTTTTTCTATTTGAAACAACAAGCACAATCTCGTCGTTGAGACGGCCATCGGCAATGGCATCGATTATAGCCTGTAAATTGGTCCCTGTTCCCGAAATAAGCACAACGAGACGAAAGGGTTTACGGCATACAGACAACGACATCATTATGGTGTTCGACAACTCGCCCAATGACATTGGCCCGGCCGTTCAGTATGCTCAGAGCTGTTTGAATATCATCATGCGCTATCATTGCAATCATACCCAGCCCCATATTGAATACATGGAACATCTCATGGCTGTCCACGGCACCGAGTTTCTGTATCAGGGCAAAGATAGGCGGTTCAATCCAGGTGCCGCGTTCAATAGAAGCTCCGAGGTGTCCTGGAAGAATACGCGACAGATTATCATAAACGCCGCCGCCGGTGATGTGAGCCAAACCATGAACTTCAACCGCTTGGCGCAATGCCTGAATTGGTTCAAGGTATGAGGGATGGATGGCCAAAAGGGCATCACCGATGGATTGCTGCAGGTCGGGGTGAATCGTGTTCCAATCGTGATCATCAAGTATGGTGCGGGCAAGAGAGAATCCATTGGTGTGCAGGCCATTGCCAGGCAGGGCGAGCAGCAGATCCCCGGGCTTAATAGCGTCACCGTTAAGGAGCATGTCGCGATCGGCTATGCCGATGATGGTACCCACGAGATCAACAGCTCCTGGCTCATAGACTCCTGGCATCTCGGCAGTCTCCCCGCCAATGAGCACACAGCCAGCCTCCCGGCAGGCCAGGGCAACTCCTGAAACAAGGGCGAGAACTGATTCAGCATCGAGACTGGCGGCAGCGATATAATCAAGGAAAAACAGGGGAGCCGCCCCCTGTACCAATATATCATTGATGCAGTGGTTAACGATATCCCGGCCTATGGTGTCCCAGCGGTTCAGACGGGCCGCAACCTTGGTTTTTGTGCCCACGCCATCGGTTGAAGCTGCTAATACAGGATGAGTATAATCCCTGCTCAAACCAAAGGCATCGAATAAGCCGCTGAAACTGTGTGGTCCGGACAACACCTCTGGCGTATATGTCGCCGTAATCACATCCTTTATTTTTTCAAGCGCATGCTTAGCCTCGGCGATATTGACTCCGGCAGCAGCATAGTCGTTCTTTGGCATCGCAATCATGTCGCCACGCGTCCTATGTCGCTCCGGTAATGCATGTTCTCAAAATGGACAAGAGGCAATGCCTGATATGCATGATCAACAGCGCCTTCAAGATGGGGGCCCATCGCGGTGATTCCCAGAACACGGCCTCCAGCGGTGACAATTTGATCGCCCTGCCAGGCGGTCCCGGCATGGAAGGCGATAGCGGCATTCTCGCCATGCAGGTTTTCAAGTCCGCTGATTGGCAGTCCCAGGGGATAGTCGCCTGGATAACCGGAAGATGCCAACACCACTGAAGTGCAAGCGCCTGGATGCCAATCTATGGCAAACTCACCAAGCCGCCCTTCGATACAGGCCAGCAGAATATCCAACAAATCCGTCTTGAGCAGGGGGAGAATCACCTGGGTTTCCGGGTCGCCGAAGCGGCAGTTGAACTCCAGGGTTTTCCAGCCTGAGGGCGATCTTATCATACCGGCGTACAGGATTCCGACATAGGGTGTGCCTCGATCGGCCATAGCGGTGATGGCGGGCTGCAGTACGGTGCGGATGATTTCATCGACATCCCCGGTATCCACATCTGGCGGATGCGTAAAGACCCCCATACCCCCCGTGTTGGGTCCCCTGTCCTGATCAAAAATCCGCTTGTGATCACGAGCAGGCGGCATAGGAACAATGGTGTGACCATCGGAAAAGGCCAGCAAGGACATCTCCTGCCCTGTTAACCGTTCTTCAATCACCACACAGTCGCCGGCATGGCCAAATACCCGCTCAGCCATAATCACGCGGATGGCTTCCCGGGCTTCATCAGGGTTTTCACAGAGTATTACTCCTTTACCCGCGGCCAGGCCGCTGGCTTTGACAACTAATGGACCCTTGGCCGATTGAAGATACTTCAGGGCATCTTCGATGCGATGGAAGTAACAGTAGTCAGCGGTGGGGATGGCTTCCCTGCGCATGAAATCCTTGGCAAATTGTTTGGAGGCTTCCAGTCTGGCGGCTTCCTGGGTTGGACCAAAGACGGGCAAACTGTTCTTTTTGAACAAATCAACGATGCCCTGAGCAAGCGGAATCTCGGGGCCAATTACGGTCAGGGCGATGTCGTTAGCCGCGGCGAATTTTATCAGGGCCGAAAAGTCATCAGCGGAAATCGGCACATTGCTGGAGGAGGCGCGAGGCTGGAGGCCAACGGGATTGGCATTGGCAGACCACTGGGTCCCGGCGTTGCCCGGAGCGACAAAGACATGCGCCGTCTGAAGCGACCGCGCCAATGACCAGGCTATAGCGTGTTCCCGGCCACCGGAACCGACGACAAGAACGTTCTTCCGGTTCATGAACCCCATACCTTTTCGAAATGAAGTTTGCCCATATCTTCGGCTAATAACCGCTTTGGGATGGGCAGCGGATAACGGCCGGTAAAACAGGCGGTACAATGCGCATCCTTACACCGAGTATCAATGGATTTGAGCATCCCGTCAAAACTCAGATAGTGGAGTGTATCGGCGCCAATGCTACGGCAAATAGCATCGACATCAAGCCGATGTGCGATCAATTCACTGTAAGTGGCCATATCAATGCCCATGAAGCAGGGGTGACGAATAGGCGGAGATGAGACACGGACATGTATCTCGGTCGCCCCGGCATGGCGGATGAGTTGAACTATGGGGCCGGAGGTGTTGCCCCGAACGATGGAATCATCGACCAAAACGACACGCTGGCCGCGCAGGTTTTCCGCCAGAGGATTGAATTTCAAACTCACCCCCTGCTGGCGAAGCCGGTCGTCCGGCTGGATAAATGTGCGGCCGATGTAGCGGTTCTTGGTGAGGCCATCGTTATATGGGACTCCTGATTCAAGACTGTAGCCGATGGCTGCCGGAGTGGCCGAATCGGGCACTCCCAACACCAGGTCGGCTTCAACAGGAGCTTCCAAAGCAAGCTGGCGCCCCAAACGCTGGCGGACCTGATGGATTAACTGTCCCCGAAGCAGGGAATCAGGGCGGGAGAAATAGATGTACTCGAACACACACAAGGCATGTTTGTCCGCTGAAAGGCCCTCAAAGGAAGTGATGCCCTTCTTACTCAAACGAACGATCTCTCCAGGACGGACATGACGTGTAAATTCTGCATTGATGGTATTTAGGGCGCAGGTTTCGGAAGCAATAACATGGCCCTTATCGAGCCGCCCTATACAGAGGGGGCGCATACCACGCGGGTCGCGGACAGCATATACCGCATCACGGGTAAGAACGGCCAGGGAATATGCGCCCTCAGCAACTGCCATAACAGCCCGAATACGGTCAACCCAGTTATCGTCTGCGCCTGGCATGGGTCCATCCTCAACCGACGAAGCCGGAGAAGGTGCGGCAAGCAACTGGGTGATGAGTTCGCTATCGGTGGTTGTAGAGAGTCCCACTCCGCGTTCAAGGAGATGGCTGCGCAGTTCAGCGGCATTGACGATATTTCCGTTATGAGCAACGCCGAGAGGACCGTTCATTGTCTCAATAAGGAAAGGCTGCGCATTGCGAATGTGAGTGGCTCCCGTAGTGGCATATCGGTTATGGCCAATGGCCATGAAACCCTTGAGCGGAGCAAGGTCCTCTTCTTTGAAAATCTGGGAAACCAGTCCCATCCCCCGATGTGTATAGGCCGTCTGACCATCGCAGGTGGCGATTCCCGCTCCCTCCTGGCCGCGATGCTGTAAGGCGTAAAGAGCGAAGAACGTCAGGCGGGCCGCCTCCCGGCCCGGAGCGCAGATGCCAAAGACACCACAGGACTCACGGGGATGGTCAGCTTGATGCAGGCATTGATTGTCCCGCAGGATGGCTGAGCGGTTGGCCGACTGCAACTCGGTAACGGCATCGGCAATGGCTGGATGACTGAGACCGAGAATTTTGGCCGCCAAAAGGGCCGCCCCAGTCGGGTCGAGCACCAGTGCCGGGGCGACACCGCCGGGCATCCGAATCGATGAGAACAGATCGGCACCGCCGAAACTGTCAGAGGGCGGCGGACAGGCGATAACCGGAGCCTTCACCTGGGCATCGACAAATCCGCTTAAGGCATTCGATCTTCCAGCCACAGTGATAAACACCATGGGACGGGGGTCGATTTTATACCCTGCCAGTATGGACAATAGATGTTCCGGTGTCTTATGCGCCGAACCTATGTGGAAAACCGTCTCGATTCCCAGTGCATACAGCTCAGCGGCAATTTTTCGGCTGTGGTCTAAGTCGCTATGGGAGCCCATTATAATGGGAACGAGAGCGGTCTTCTCCATTTTATGCACTTTGGCATCCCTGTCTTCCGGTCTGGTGCTGTTTTTCGGGGAGGACACCGGATTTTTTCTGAGATTTTGCGTGATGCGTTCATCGGCGGGCTGTGCGTCTGGTTCAAAGGTCTGACCGGTAAGCCGTTCGTAGAGACTGATGTACATCCGGGCTGTCTGAACCGCCTTTTCAGGTGTGACAGGCGGCGGAGTTCCTTCGCCCCGATAACCCTGGGCAACAAACCACTCCCTTAATACTTCCTTGTCACAATTCTCCGGCCTGCCAGCCCCTTCGTACGATTCCTGCGTCCAGAAGCGGCTGGAATCCGGGGTGTGCACTTCATCGATCAGGATGAGTTCGCCATCCAGAAGACCGAATTCATACTTAGTATCCACCAGAATCAGGCCAGCCTGTCGGGCCGCTTCCTGTCCCCGGGCAAAGAGGGCCAGCGCAACTGTTTCAACCTGCTCCCAAAGGGATTCTTCAACCAGATTTTTGCTGATGATCGCCTCTCGGGTTAACCGTTCATCGTGAGCCCCCTTCTCTGCCTTGGTGGTAGGCGTGATTACAGGGGAAGGAAGGGGACTGTTTTTACGCAAACCGTCAGGGAGTGTTATTCCGTAGGGGCAGCGGTCGCCATTTGCGTAAAGTGTCCATAGCGATGTATCAGTGACGCCGGTGATATAACCGCGCACGATGACTTCTACTGGCAGAGGCTCGACTTTGCGCACAATCATAGCGTTGGGATCAGGTACAATAACTAAGTGATTTCTGACGATGTCGGCGGTCTGAGCAAACCACCATGCGCTGAGTTGATTGAGTACCTGCCCTTTATGGGGAATAGTTCCAAGAATACGGTCGAAGGCCGATACCCGGTCGGTGGTGACAATCAGCAGGCATTCGTCATCCAGGGTGAAAATGTCCCGGACTTTTCCGGACTGGCAGAGATTCCAGCCGGGGAGCCGGACCGATTCAATCGTTGTAGATACGGCATCGAATAATGATTTAGAAGAAAGCATTATGTCCTTGGTTTTTAAGCATTCTTAATGCCATTTCTGAATATAGTCAACCCATTAAACCTGGATTCAAAACGGTGGAACAGGGGATTCTGCCAGGGAAAGATGTGATTTTCCGGATGGGGCATCAGACCTAATACATTCCCTTGCGGATTGCATAGCCCCGCGATATCAAGACTGGAACCATTGGGGTTCCCGGGATAGCTTACAGGATGGCCTGACTCGTCAACGTAGGTTAGGGCGATCATTCCACTGCTGCAAAGTTGATCCAGAGCTGCTTGATCCCGGGCAGCCAGCCGTCCTTCTGCATGGGCTGCCGGACAGAAGATCAATGGCTGGCTGCCGTCAAGGAACAGAGAGCGGCTGTTCACGTGTCCTTTGAGAGTCACCCATCGGCATTCAAAACGCCGACTTTCATTGGCTGTAAGAGTCACTTGGCGGTTTTGGCCGCCGATAGAGCCGCCCGGCAGGAGACCAGCCTTGAGCAGGGCCTGAAATCCATTGCAAATACCCAGAACAGGGCGTCCGGTTTCGGTAAAACGGCGAATATCATCGTCAAGCCGCTGCTTGAGCTGCAGCGCCCACAGCGCACCAGCCCCAAGATCGTCGCCATAGGAAAAACCGCCGGGGAGAACAAGCATGTGAAAATCGGCCAGATCGATGGAGCCGTCGAGAAGCTGTTCGATGAACACTATCTGCGGTGCACCGCCGGCTTTCATGCAGGCTAGGAACGCATCCCGATCGCGGTTAGTGCCGCGGACGTGAAGGATGCAGACTTTCGGTGCCAAATGGAGTGCCGCTGGTTCAGGGATCGTTGATTCTTGGGACGGAGGGCGGGGCCTCGATACGGCAGATTCACCACGCCAGGCTGTTTCTATGGCCGATAGAGAAAGGTGAACAGCCAGATCATTCGCTGAGCTGTAAACATCGAGCACCGGCTCGGCTATAACGCGGCCTATCACCGCATGGGGTATGGCGGACAGGGCCGCTGTCAAAGGCTTCATTCTGGAAGGGTCTGCTTCAACGATGAATCGGGTAAGGGTTTCGGAAAACAGCAACTGTTCGACGGAGAGACTTTTTCCCGGATGGGGAACGTTCCCGAGTTGTATCGAAGCGCCGAGTTGCCCGCCGAGGCACATTTCCGCAACCGCCACGGCCAGGCCGCCCTCGGAGCAATCATGGCAGGCAGACACCCAACCGGAAGAAATGACCCCGTGCAGGGCTTTCAGTGTCTGGAGTGCTGCGGGGTTGGGGCGGGGAACGGCGCCGCTGTTGAGCCTGGCGACTTGATTGTAGTGGCTGCCGCCCATTTCATCACGGGTTTCCCCTATCATTATAATCAGATTACCGGCTGACTTGAAGTCCATCGTCACCGTGCGCTCAATATCGGGAACGATGCCCACCGCTGAGATCAGCAGGGTTCCGGGAATCGCATGTCGGCGGCCATCATGGTCTATGAATTCATTGTTGAGACTGTCCTTGCCGGAAATAAACGGCGCTTCATAGGCCAGGGCCGCATCATGACAGCCCTGGGCGCAGCGCACAAGGCTGCCCAGCTCATCGGGTTGAGCGGGGTCCCCCCAGCAGAAATTGTCGAGCAATGCCACTCTACCGGGATCGGTACCGACCGCGGTGAGGTTGCGAAACGCCTCGTCTACGGCGGCCCAGGCCATCGCATAAGGATCAAATTCGGTAAACTGCGGGCAAATTCCCACAGCCAGAGACACTCCTTTCAAGACCGTCTCAGACGATATGCCTAAATGAGTATCCAGTGGCACCAGCACGCTGGCATCGCCGGGCCCGTGACCGGCGCTGCCGGTAAGCGGTTTCACGGCGGTACCGCCCTGAACTTCATAATCGTAACGGCTGATAATGTCTTCTTTGCTGTGAATATTGGGATGGGAGAGGATTTTCAGCAGCAGAGATGACATGTCTGTCTGCACGGGCTGGGATGATGTATCACTTAGAGGAGGTGGTTGCCAAAAGGCGGTCATGCGGCGCGGCGGACGGCCATCGTGGAGGAACTCCATTCCCATGTCGGCAACGCATTTTTTGCCAGAAAACAGGGTTATCCGGCCAGTTGATTCAAATTCACCGATGCAGACCATCTCGGTGCTGTGAACGGCGCATACCTCCCTGAGCCGGGAAAGATTTTTCGGCGGCACGGCGAGTACCATCCGCTCCTGAGCCTCGCTGAGCCAGATTTCCCAGGGGCGCAGTCCTGTATACTTCAGCGGGATGCGTTCAATCTGAATACGCACCCCGACTTTTCTGCCCAATTCACCCACCGCCGACGAGAGCCCTCCAGCGCCACAATCGGTAATGGCGGTATAGAGCCCCTCATCGCGTGCCTGGACAACCGCCTCCATCACCTGTTTCTCATTGATGGGATGACCAATCTGTACAGCGCCGCCGGAGATTTCTCCGGTATCCTGGTTCATCTCCATGCTGGAGAAGGTGGCGCCGCGCAGGCCGTCACGTCCGGTTCGTCCGCCGATCACGACGACACTGTCTCCTGGTTGGAGTGCCGTGGGATGGGAATTGTGAGGCAAGAGACCGAGGCAGCCGCAGTAGACGAGAGGATTGGCGGTGTAGCCGGAATGATAGAGGACGGCGCCATTGACGGTGGGTATGCCCATCTTGTTGCCGTAGTCTCCAATGCCGTGAATAACCCCTTCGGAGATACGGCGGGGATGAAGTACTCCGGGCTGCAGTTCCAAGGTGGAAAGGCTGGGCGGACCAAAACAAAGGGTATCGGTGTTGGCGATGGGGCGGGCGCTCACTCCGAGTATGTCCCGGATAACGCCGCCAACTCCGGTGTTGGCCCCTCCGAAGGGTTCGAGAGCGGATGGATGATTATGCGTTTCTACCTTGAAGGCTAAATCCCATTCATCATTGAAGGCGATGATTCCGGCATTGTCGACAAATGCGGACAGCACCCATGGGCGATTGAGCGTCTTGGTAACGGCGCGAATGGCCGTGTTCAGCACACCATCGATGGTTTGAGCGACTGGTTTGGAATATGGATCCGCACCGGGAAGGGGGCCGGTATATTCAATCAGGGCCTGAAAAGTTTTGTGAGAACAATGCTCGCTCCAGGTTTGCGCAATCATTTCCAGTTCCACATCGGCAGGATCACGTTCTTCCGCCTGGAAGTATTCCTGAATGGCACGCATCTCGGACAGGTTGAGAGCAAGGCCCCGTTTAGTGCTAATCTTCAGAAGAGCTTCATCGTCAGCCTCTCGCAGCGGGATAATCCGCACCGTATCGTCGGCCTTACGGTTTGGGGAAAACGGCGGGATGACAGCTTTATCAACGGCAGTGTGCTGGATGAGCGGATTGGAAAACGCCTCTGCAGCCAGACGTTCCAGGGCCGATTGATCAATGTCGCCGCTTAGCAGATATCGTTGGCCTGTGGCCGCCTGATCGATTCCCATAATGCCCATGGAATGGGCCGCATGCACAAGGCTCTCGGCAGCGGGATCCGTAACCCCCGGATGGTAGACGACTTCTACAGAATGGCTAACGCCGGGAAAAACCTCCGCCTGTTCCACAGGGGTAACGATGAACACCTCGCTAACCGGATCGGCCAATAGCTCGGCGGCAAGACGCCTGACTTCAGGGGGGGAAACCTGTCCATGGACAAAATAAAGCCGGCTGGTACAGCAATCGGTGATCGAAGACGCTCCCGCATGATGGACAAGGGTCTCTATCCAATGCATGTCTGAGTTTTTCCCGCCATTATAGCGGGAGCGGACTTCTATCCTGTGCTGAACAGCACAAACTTCATTCATCGTATCTCAGGAATAGAAAAAGATTCAATCGGAGTTCTCTTTGCGGCAAGAATACCGAAATTCAGCCATTAAGCGCAACCCCACGCATTGCCTTATAATAAGCTGCCCGCAAAAAAAGTGCCTGCCTCAATGAGTGAGTCTCTGATAATCCCTCCATGGGGGGGGGGTAGACTGAATTCTTCACCGAATCAATGAATTAAAACTTTCCCATATAAGAATTTAACTCAAATTCCATGCTTCACGATACTGGGGCCATTACAGTTTAAATTCTGAAATTTCAACCATCTTCTGCTGATGGATTGCCGGCTCGGTTAACCCCGGCCGCGCCCCCTGAGATAGTTCGGCTCAATCGTGTTACAACAGACAGCCGCCAAGTCATCAAGAGCCGTACGAAAGCCATGAAACGGCTTACCTTGGGCTGTCCGTTGAGCTTCTAAGAGGGCTGATTTTTCCGGCTGGACCTCAGAATCTCGCCCCTGACCGTCTTCCGTCGAATCACTCTCGTCATCAAAGAGCAGGGGCCGAAGCCGATTACGCATCTCCCGCCTTGTATAATAAACTATTATGCAGAGAAACACATGCTATGCTGCCCAGCCTGTTCAGGGAAAATACCCCGGGACAGCCCTGAAAAGCCTCCTTGAGATGGAAATAAAGCATAGAGATGAGGCTTGGAAGATCAAATATACCGAGCAGTCCGGATTCTATGCGGCGAAGAGTCCTGACGGTTTTATCTTTGATGAAATTCGTTTCCCTTCGGGAACACGTCCTTCAGATTTCATGAATTCTCCGGTTTGTTATTGATGAAAAAGAATCTGATTCTCTTTGGAAATGCGGGTACGGGTAAAACCCATCCGGATGCGGCTCTTGGGCTTTGGGCCTGTAGAATTTGATCTATGAATATTATTGATTACAGACACAGTTATACGGGTAGCCATGATAAAAAAGAGGCTATTTGCCGATCCCAGAACTCCCAAGTGTGTATTCCGTCAGATTCTCTATATGTTATGGGAACTTTCCTGTGTTTACAAGCCTTCCTGAATGTTTGATTGCTTTGATATAGAAAACCCCGCTTTCCGCAGCTCTGATATAGTTTTGGCCAGTTTGATGCTTTATAATCCTTTAGAAGACTGATAAGATCGTTCTCTGTGCCAATCAGGCGCTCTCCCCGGGGGGCTTCTCCAAAGCAGTTGATAAGAATAGCATGATGTGCCTTACTCCCGCTTTCCATACTCTCATCAACCCATGAAGGGAAATCTAATACTCCGGAAAAACTTCCCGCATAAGAAAACATGTCAGGATGATTCAGTGCTGTTTTGAAAGCGCCGAATCCTCCCATTGACAAACCGGATATAAATCGTCCCTCTTTTGTATTTGCAACAGGGAAATACGCTTCAGTGATTTCCAAAAGTTCTCTGCTGATAAACTCATAATAATTAAGACCATACTTCATATCCTGGTAATAGCTTAAATGCACTTCAGGCATGACAACCGCCAGATGCTTATCCTGAAGGTACCGCTCTAAAGGGTACCTCTAAAAAACAGCTTTAGGAAATTGACGAAGAAATTTTTTGTCGATACAAGGCGGCAAAAGCTAAGGGCGTAGCTTAAGCTACGTGAGCATTTTGACAACGCAGTAGCAACGGAAAAGATCGAGTCAAGAACTAAATGGGGTTTTTTAGAGGTGCCCTTTAGAGGTATATCGAAACCATGCGCTGTGATCGTCTGTTTTTCCGTGAAGTAGATACAG
The DNA here is from genome assembly GCA_965232165.1 of Spirochaetaceae bacterium. Lineage (GTDB taxonomy): Bacteria > Spirochaetota > Spirochaetia > DSM-2461 > DSM-2461 > UBA2779. Next base: position 804,288 of record CBDDOY010000001.1, read on the forward strand.
CACGGGTATTCTTTCTTTTCCTTGAGTATAGCCCAAGGGCATCAGTACTGTCATGCCCTGAGAAAGCTGCAGGACTTCTGAGAAAAAATGTACTTCATTGTGAATCAAATGACATCTCCTTTTTATTTGTTTCTATAATGATTAGGAGTGCAGTCAGCAGCAAGCTCCTTAAACTTTCGGCTGAAGTACTTATAGTCGCTATAGCCGACACGTTCAGCAATATCAACAATTGTATACTCTGTTTCAAGCAGCAGTTCCTTTGCTTTTGATACACGAAGCTGATTCAGAAACGAGGTGAAACTGCATCCTGTTTTCTGCTTAAAGAGTGCACTGAAGTAATTAGGCGACAACCCGATTACATCGGCTGTTCTATTTGCTGATACAGACTCATGCATATGAACATACAGATATGAAATAGCCTGTTTTATCTGTTGATGACTGCCTTCAGGAATCACAATCTCCTGAGACAATTCATGCTGCTGTCTCAGGACGATTCTACTTACAACCTTCATAAGTTCATCAACATTGACTGGTTTCAGCAGATAATCAACAACATTTTTCTTAATGGCATGCTGAGCATAGGCAAAGTCATTATATCCACTTAAGACTATTGTGCGTATAGCCGACTTATGTTCAAAGACATAGTCAATCAGCTTCAGGCTATCCATCACCGACATTCTGATATCTGTCAACAGTATCCTTATTGGTTTTCTATCCAGAAGGTCTATCGCCATCTTTCCATTTTCAGCAGTATAGACAGCATGAATACCGATTTACTGCCATGCTATAGTCTCGGAGAGACCCCTCAGTGTAGTGGGTTCATCATCAACAATCAGCAGGTTTGACATATATCCCTCCTTCGACTGCATCAGGAACAATTTCAATGACCGGTATTTTAATGATAAATCTTGCTCCTTTCATCTGTTCATCATAATACAGGCCACAAGAATCACCAAACTTAATAGTCACCCGCTCTTCAATATTCTGCAGTGAGCTTTTATGTATACTTCCATAGTCTTTAATCCCCTGTCCATCGTCCTCAACAATAATATGAAGCAGGCCCTGAACACGCTGAAGTGAGACAGTAATATGCAGATGTCCAGATGAGTCATTCAGGCCATATTTTATACTGTTTTCCACTAATGGCTGAATGATCTGCTTCATAATGAAGAGCGAGCCGAGACCTTCGTCAGATAAAACTGAAAACTGAAGCGGTTATGCAAACGCTTTCTCATTAGCTGAATGTATGAGGTGGAATCCTTAAATCGGACACTGTAAAATGGTGTCCATTAAGGAGGTTCGCCGTGAAAAAGACTCGACGAACAAAAGACCTCAAGTTCAAAGTAGCACTTGAGGCCATCAAAGGGGACCGGCAAATCAGTGAAATAGCCGCTGAGTTTCAAGTCCGCCCCAACCAGATTTCCATATGAAAAAAACAGCTTTTAGATCAGGGAGCCCAAGTCTTTGGCGGTAGAAAGGAGTCAAAGAGAAAAGAGGATAAGGAAAACAAAGAGGAATTGTTTCGCGCCATCGGCCACCAGCAGGTTCAGATTGACTTTTTGAAAAAAAGCTGGGTCTCGACAAGTAAAGGAGAAGCGAAATATGGTTGAAAAAGACAATGCTCCCTTTTGGACATGGCCCGCTCTGCCTGCTGCCATAAACAAAAGCCGGAAACAGAAGAGAACCTGCAAATAATGAGACGTATGGACGAACTTCATACGAATCACCCCGCCTGGGGCAGTCGTATGCTTAGGGACAAACTCAGGCTGGAGGGATACAAGGTCAACCGTAAGAGGATACAGCGTCTGATGGGAGTGACGGGACTGCAAACTATCTATCAGAAGCCCAATTTGAGCCGAAAGGAGACCGGTTCACAGGCTTTTCCTTATCTTTTACGAGGGGTGAAGGTAGAGCGTCCCGATCAGGTATGGAGTACCGACATCACCTATATCAGAATGTCCGGCGGCTTCGTTTACCTGACGGCGGTCATAGATTGGTACTCCCGGAAGATCCTTAGCTGGGAACTCTCCTCTTCTTTGGATAATTCCTTCTGTATTGACGTAGTGGAAAGAAATCTCCGTCTGAACGGCTCACCTGAAATTTTCAACACCGATCAAGGGGTTCAGTACACGAGCAAGGAGTTTCAGGACATCTTTAAGGAAACATCGGTAAAGTTGAGCATGGACGGCAAAGGCCGGGCCATAGATAACGTGTATATGGAGCGGTTCTGGCGAACCATCAAGTATGAGGAGGTTTATCTAAAAGATTATGAAACCATGGAGGATGCCAAAAGAGAGATAGGAAAGTTCATCAGAAATTACAATGAGCAGAGACCCCATTCATCCATAAATGGTTTGACACCGGTTATGTTTTATGGTAACATAAAGCAACAACAGGATGAGCAGGAGTTAAAGCCTGTATATCCATCAAAAACGGACAGCGTTGCTGTCTAGCATTTGGGGTCCACCTCATAATTTTCTCTACTATTATTCTACGATTGGGCTATTCATACCTTTTCAGGTTGTTATGATTCCTCTGATCAAACTGTTGAGTAGGCTGCATATGATGTCTATCGGCGGCATTATTGTGCTGTATATTACATTTTCTCTTATGCATGGTGTTTTTCTTATTGTAGGTTTTTATAGATCGATTCCCTGTTCCCTTGAAGAGGCCGCAGTTATTGATGGAGCATCCATACTTCAGACATACGGTTATATTGTTTTTCCTCTGTTAAGACCCATGATCGTTACTGTCATTATTATCAGAGGTTTGTTCAGTTGGAATGATTTCTTTCTTCCGTTGTTAATGCTGAATAACAGCAGAGAGAAATGGACACTTCCCCTGTTTCAGTATAACTTCAAAGGTGAGTATCTGTTCGATTATTCAATCGCTTTTGCTTCCTTTCTGCTGGCGCTCCTGCCTATCATGATACTGTATATTATACTACAAAAGCAGTTCATCCGCGGTTTGACAAGTGGTGCCGTAAAAGCGTGATTAGCTTGATATCAAAGGGATTTGAATATCGGTGACAACCAAATCCGGGGCAACTTTTTCAAAGATTTCTAATGCCTTCCTGCCATTTTTTGCTTCTCCGGCAAATTGATAACCGAGTTTTTCCCGCTCGATAATATCCCGAATTCCTTCGCGTATGGAAATCTCATCTTCAACAGGCAGTACGCTATATGGGGAATTATCCAGGGGGAGCCTCGCAAAAGTGGGGAAATGGCGTTATCCACATGGATAACAATTTACCTAAGAATCACAAGGATACTTTTGCCTTCTTCGTGATTTGCGATACCGTATGGAAACCTGGCAAGTCAGGGTCCCGCATTGTCTCCTAATAATCCACACTGTTTCTTTCAGTTGCTGATCTGATTCGGATAAACCAGGTATTCAGCGGCTATCTCAGCAATCTGTCTTTAGGGTACCACTTCTGGAATTTGGCGCAGCTATTTTTCTTCGGTACAAGGCACCGAGAATTCAAGCTGGTGGCGCAATTTCAAGCGTAATTTGGCAACGCAGTAGCGGCCTGTCCTGTCTGCCGTATCCGAAGAGGAACGGCCGCGGTCGTGAAGGATTGGTCTACGGCGCCGATTGAGGCACCGGGTTTTTCTGCAATGGACTTGAGGGTTGCCTCTATTCCCGGCCCCGCCGCCTAAGTATAGCGACTCAGGTCAGCGCGTCTATTGCGGCGGCCTCGATGCTCAAGCCCTTATGATAAGACTCGAAGAATGTATTAAACCCTTCCACATCTATCGGATCCGGCTTGAGGGCTTCTCCAACGCCGCCGGCCAATGCGATATCCAGGAAGTCTGGAAGATTCTGATCCCGATCTTTCCGTATTGCAAAGGCCGCGAGGAGAGCCATTCCCCATGCACCGCCTTCACCGGCGGTCTCAATTAGACTGACCGGAATCCGTGTAGCGGCGGCCATAATCCGCTGTCCAACATGGGCGGTTTTGAAAAATCCCCCGTGCCCGCGAATCTCATCAACGGCAACACCTTCTTCATCCATCAGAACATTGAGACCGGTCCGCAGAGCACAGAGGGATGTAAACAGATGGGTCCGGATAAAATTTTCTATGGTGAGAGCACTCTCGGGCCGACGAACAAACAGCGGTCGGCCTTCACTGAATCCGGTAAGATGCTCACCGGAGACATAACCGTAGGCGAGAAGGCCGCCGCAGTCGGGGTCTCCTTGAAGAGCCATATCCAGAAGTGTGTCGTAGAGAACGGGTGTGGAGACATCGGCACCCAGAGCTTTTGCAGCCTGACCGAAAAGTCCGATCCACGCATCATAGTCAGAGGTGCAATTGTTGGAATGCGCCATACCGACAAGCTTCCCGTCGGGCGTGGTGATGAGGTCAATTTCCTCGTGAACTTTTGAGGGCTCTTTGTCCATCACCAGCATGGCAAAAACGGAGGTGCCGGCTGAGACGTTTCCAGTGCGGTAACGGACACTGTTGGTGGCCGCCATACCGGTCCCGGCATCTCCTTCAGGGGGACAGAGAGGAATACCTGCGGGGATATTCCCGGCGGGGTCCAGCAGCTTTGCCCCTTCGGGACTGAGCACACCGGCTTCCTCGCCGGCAGTGATGATTCTAGGAAGTATGTCTGCGAGCTTCCATGCAAAGCCCCTATCCGCTATATGGGTGTCATACTTTGCAAGTCGATCAGTATCAAACCCCCGGGTTTCGGTGTTGACGGGGAACATACCCGAGGCATCACCGACACCCAGAACGTTCTCTCCGCTTAACTTCCAATGAACATAACCGGCCAGAGTGGTGATATGTCTGATATCTCTGACGTGCGATTCATTATTGAGCACGGCCTGATGAAGGTGCGCAATGCTCCAGCGCTGGGGAATGGGATATTGCAGAAGTTCTGTAAGTTCGTCGGCAGCGACTCCGGTGATATTATTGCGCCATGTTCTGAAGGGTGCCAGAAGATTCTCGTTGGAATCGAACACCAGATACCCGTGCATCATGGCGCTGAATCCGCCAACGGCGAACGTTTTCAGTTCCACACCGTACTTTTCCAAGACATTCGTTTTAAGGTCGGCGAAGCTGGCGGCGATGCCCTCCCAGACTTCATTCAGAGCGTAGGTCCATACACCACCTATCAGGGAATTCTCCCAGTTAAAACCACCGGATGCCAGAGGGCTGTTATCCGGTCCGATAAGAACTGATTTGATTCGGGTGGACCCTAGTTCCATGCCCATAACGGCCTGGCCGTCTTCGATAATTTTTGCTGCGGTTCTATCCATAAATGTCATCCCGTGAAAATATGCGTGTGCGTCAATGCTGCCAGTGTATCACAAATGCGGCAGAGGTCAATATCTAAGTTCTAATTCCACCCGGCCGGCGATATCGGCCGGACCTGATGTTCAGTTCCAGTCAGTCAAGGTCAGTCCAACTGTACTGCAGATAGTTTCCCAAACTTTTTTTCAGCGCGGCGAATCGATGCACGGGGCGGCACTCACGTGGTGGCGGTACCTTGTTTTACCGATGATATTGAGTTTCTCTTCAAGATTCTTAATCTCAGCAGCATCGGCGCAGCCGAAGTATTTGGCGGGAATCACGTCCTCGGTAAAACGTTCAACTCTTCCGTACAGCCAGATTTTGCCGTCTTCAGTTTTGGCGGATGTCATGGGCATGGGCTTGATCCGGCCCTGATCAGGACCCCAACTGCAGCCTAACCCAGTACTTATTTGCATTTACATATTGCACAAAACACAACACAACACAGGGTCAGAACACTATAAATCTTTTCGGCTGCAATGAATGATGGCACAACACATTGCAGTTAATCTAAAAAGATCCTTATGGAATTCAAAGTACAGAGGGCTTTGTGGAAGCACATGGGGGTTTTTCATTGGATTTACTGCTGTAACGTTGTTTGCTCCTTTGAGAAATTACCTGAAACTTTCGCCATCCTAAACAGCTTTACTGCTAGGCATTTCCAGTCTGACGGGGTCACTGCTTCGCATACCATTTGCGGCATGGTGCGACACCACAGGCGGGAAAAAACCGATGATCGTTCTGCTTTCGCTGGCATCAATTGGGATGATAGGAATTTATTTCATCCTGGGGAAAGAGATTGAGCAGGTAAGGGAAATGCTTCCCCTCCTGCTTTTTTTTGGCGCTCTGGCCGGCTGCGGCATAGCGACTTTTTCTGTCGGTATCGGGCAGACCTCCTACTGGTTTCCCAAGAAAGAACAGGGGAAAGCCTTGGGCATCTACGCCGGGGTCGGCAATTTGGCTCCCGGTATCTTTGTGTTTCTGATAACCAGCTTTTTGCTGTCGGTTATAGGGGTAAGGAACACCTATCTGTTATGGACAGCGCTTCTGATCGCCGGCACAGTATTCTATTCATTTTTTGCTAGGAACGCCTGTTACTTTCAGTTGAAAGCGGAGGGTAAGAGTGATGAGGAAGCCCGGAAGATTGCAGTTGAGCAGTATAAGCAGGAAGTGTTTCCAACGGGCACGGTTGTTCAAAGCCTCCAGAAATCTGCAGCAATATGGCAGACTTGGATACTGGTATTCGCCTACTTTCTCACCTTTGGTGGTTTTTTGGCCCTTACCAACTGGTTCAAGGAACTTTTCAGCAACTATCATGGTCTTGCGCTTGCCCAAGCCGGTATGTGGACATCCGCCTACTCTGTCGGAGCATCTTTAGTCAGAGTGTTTTCCGGTTCTATCACGGATCGGATAGGCTGCCGCGCCGTGACGATGATTCTTATTTCCATCACTTTTATAGGAGCATTGCTGATTGCTTTGACTCAGTCCTACGGTATGCATGCCGCGGGGCTGCTGATGATGATGGCGGGCATGGGCGGCGGCAACGCCGGAGTGTTTAAGATGGTACCTCAATTCATTCCCCACGCTGTTGGCGGCCTGGGTGCTACTGGTGGATTCATCCTGCCGTTGATACTGGCAATTTTCTTAACCGAAGGAGCGGCAGTGGACCGAGGATATACCCATGGCTTTTATATCTTTGTCTTTTTATCACTGGCGGTGTTTATCGCAGTGGCAGTTCTGCCTAAAAAGGAAAAGGAGAATTAAACAATGGCTAAATCAGCAAAAGGCATGTGCAACTACTGCGGCGTAGGCTGCAGTGTGCAGTTTATAGTTGAAGATGATGGCAGTGTGACCAAGGTTAAAGCAAACCCCGCCTATGCGGTTAACCGGAACAAACTCTGCCCCAAAGGATTCAAACTCCTTGATCCCATCAATGCCGGGGACAGGGGGACCACCCCCATTCTTCGATCTGCAGATTCCAGTAAGAAAGGGGCAGGCTGGGATGAGGCATTGAGTGTGATGTGTCGCAGAATCAAGGATATTCAAGCCAGACATGGCAAGAAATCCGTGGCCTTCATCAGCACGGGACAGCTTTTCACCGAAGAGTTTGCCCTGCTCGGCTTGCTGCGGGGCATCATGGGCATTGACGGCGATGGCAACACCAGACAGTGTATGGCCAGTGCGGTGATGGGCTACAAACTTGCTTTGGGATTTGACTCCCCGCCCTTTACCTACCATGATATTGAGCATTCTGACTGTGTCATCCTGATAGGGTCCAATATGTACGTATCCCATCCCATTGTTTGGGAGCGTTTTAAGACGAATAATAACAATCCAGAGCTGATTGTTATTGATCCCCGCAGGACACCGGTAGCGGAGAAGGCAAATTTGCATCTCAGAGTGAAACCCAAGCGCGACCTGGCGCTGCTCTACACTCTGGCCAACACTCTAATCAAGAATGATAAAGCCATCGACAGGAAGTATATCAAAAATCATACCAACGGCTTTGAGGAATTCAAGCAATATGTCAGCACCTTCAGCCGGGATCAGGTGGAAGAGCGGACAGATGTGCCATGCGAAGAGTTCGATAAACTTGTGACGAGTATTGAAAACCACAGGAAGGTAAGTTTTTGGTGGTGTCAGGGTGTTAATCAGAGCCATCAGGGCACCCGGACGGTACAGGCTATTATTAACATCTCCCTGATGACCGGCAACATCGGCCGACTGGGAACGGGGCCCAACTCCCTGACGGGGCAGACCAACGCGATGGGGTCGAGGATGTACAGCAATACCACCTGCCTCTATGCCGGCAGGGACTACAAGAATCCCGCCCACCGGGAACAGGTTGCCAATATTCTTGGTATCAGCGACGACATAATACCTGATTCTCCCTCAAAGCCCTACGACAAAATTATCGACAGTGTCGATAGGGATGAGATCAAGGCGCTGTGGATAATCTGTACCAATCCCTTACATTCACGGATCAACGTCAACCGGATCAACTCACTCTTCCCGGGATTAGAATTACTTGTGGTTCAGGACCTGTTTCCCGACACTGCTACCGCCAAACACGCCGATATATTCCTGCCGGCCGCGGGAATCGGAGAAAAGGAAGGGACCCTCATCAAATCAGAACGCCGGATAGGCTATTCGCCTGGAGTGAAAAAGGCCCCTGGTCAGGCGCTTCCCGATTATCAGATTTTTTACAAGATAGCCGAACACTGGGGTGTCTCCTCAGATGTTCTTGCCAAGTGGAAGACTCCGGCAGATGCTTTTGAACTCTTGAAGAAGATGAGTGCCGGTATGCCCTGCGACATGACTGGAATAGAGAACTTCAGTTTCATCATGTCCCATGACGGTGTGCAGTGGCCTTATCCTGCCGGCTCCGTCTTTGGTGAGAATAATCGTCGGCTCTTTGAAGACGGAAGATTTTACACCGCCAATGGCCGGGCAAACTTTCTCTTTACCGATTGGACCGTTCCCAAGCAGGAGCCCGATGAGGAATATCCATTGTATTTGCTGACTGGCCGAGGTTCCCAGGTCCAGTTTCACACCATGACTCGTACCGGACGCTCCGCTATGCTTCGCAAGGAATACCCCAACAGGGCATATATTGAAGTGAGTGCAGCGGATGCCGATAAGTATGGCTTTGACGACGATGAAGTGGTGAAAATCGTCTCGCGGCAGGGAGAACACATGGCACATATCAAGATTTCGGATGTGCCTTCAAAAGGATATATTTTCTCTCCCATGAATTTTTTGGGAACGAACAACTTAGTGCCGGAGGATTTCGATGATATTTCCAAGGAACCCTCATATAAAGCCGGGGCGGTAAGACTGGAAAAAATGTGACTCCGTTAGACGGCCTTATCCCGGTCGGCGGTCAAAATCGCCGTATGGGTTGTGATAAGGCATGGCTGAAGATGGGGATGGAGCAGATAGAGATGAGAGAGCACCTGCACAGATTGCTGACTATGCTGCTGGGCCGATGTGTGTTTTCTATCAACAAGAGTCAACGGCAAGACCCATATTATGGAGATAAAATCTGTGCCATTGATCTGGCTGAGAACAAAGGCCCTATGGGCGGGATATGGACCGCAATGCAGTGTTTCTCCGGCGTTTCCTTTCTGACAGTGGCCTGTGACATGCCCCTTGTCAATGCCCCCCTCCTCCAGGGACTGATAGCACAGCGTAATGAGGAAGGGGTATTTTACGAAGTCAATTCCCGCATCGAACCGCTTTGCGGTATTTATGAATCCGCACTGTTTGACAGAATAGATTCAGCACTACAAAATGGAGTACTAAGCCTGCGCAAGTTATTGGAGCAGTCCAGAATAAAATGTGTTGCAATCGGTTCGACAGAACCGTTTGTAAACATCAATACTCAAGAAGATTTAATCAGATTTCGAGGAGGAAATCATAAACAAGAAAACGTTTTATAAGGTTTTGCATTATGGCAGCCTATGGGGTATAGCCGAGGCATCGCTTGGGTACATCCTGCATGCCGTCCCCTTCCTGTACAGTTTGAAGATAGCCGGGGCGATTATGTTTCCCATAGGAGCACTGTGCATGTATCTGGCATTCAGCAAGACCAGCAAGCCTCAGGCGATCTTTCTGACCGCAGTGGTGGCCGCCGCAGTTAAATCGATCAATTTTCTTATGCCGTCAACCTACGTTTACAACCAGATAATGGCCATCATTGCCGAGGGTCTTGCGGTATGGCTGATCATGCCGGTTATGCTCAGCAAGCCCAGCAAGGTTGTAACGCTGTGCGGTATGGGGCTGGCGATGTCGGCAATTTGGCGTGTTCCCTTTGTGTATCTGCCCTACATGTTTGGCTGGAGAGGAATATGGGAGACTCCAGCGGCACGCTGGGTGCCTTTCATTACTACCGATGTTGTCATCAATGGTCTGCTTGTCGCTCTCTTCATCTATCTGGCCGTTCGCCTCCCCCTGCGGGAAAAAGTGGGCCAGGTGTACGAGAAGCTGGCCTTTGCGCCTGCCGGTGCTATTGTGATCTTTGCTGCGGCGATTGGGTTGGAATATTTGATTCCCTAAAGACTCATTGCCCCATCAGAACCAACAGCGTTTTGGATAATCATCTAGTGTCCGTATCGACCCAAAGACTTTGTGATGCAGTTCTTGGCTTTGCCGAGGGCTGCCGGGCCGGCAAGAACCCCGCTCTTATTGTTACAGCCGGTCGTAACACCGGTAAAACCACCCGATTCAGGGAACTAACGACACAGTTGCGGACACTGATGCCCCTGACCGGCGTCATTGCGGAATCAACCGCCGATAAAACCAGCTACAGTGCCCGCAGCCTCATCACCGGGCAGGCTGAACTCCTGATGGAGGAATCGGAAAACCCTGAACCTGGGGATTTCATCCATGGACGCTACACCGTCCATCAACGCCGATTTGATGCTTGTATAGACGGCATTGTCGCTGCTTACGATGGGCAAATCATTGCTATTGACGAGGTGGGGAAGATTGAGCTGAAGGGGAAAGGCTGGTTTCGCTTGATAACCTTTGCCCGGCACTGTCCCCTTCTGATTACCGTACGGGAGCAGTTTGTTGAGCAAGTCATAGACGAGTTATTGGGCAAACGAAGCCGGATACATCTTGACAAACTTTCCCCTGCCGTTTAGAATTCTACACTTCGTCCAGTATGATCTAGAAAGTGATCTTTCCGGCTAATCTATTTTGTTTCGGCCAGAGACATTTCTTCGCATTTTCCTGAATTCGGCGATCAGGGATACCCGCTGCATCAATATAAAATCTACTCGAACTGAAGCATCTGCCTCATAATTAAAATCTATCAGGGGCTTTCCTGCTCATCCGGCCTTCTTTACTCAAAACGCACAATTCAGAACTCAGAACTCGTCATTATGAAAATTGTTCGAGTAGATTAACTATGAGGCGATGCGGCCCGTTGACAAAAGGCTTATCAAGGTCTAGGACATGAAATGTCCAATTTTGCAGGGTGATGACGAATCACCTTCCTTATTCATTTGATATCCATGTTGCTGAATGGATTCAACAGTTTTGCCGGGATCAAAGAATGAACCGGATCGAATCAAAAAAGGGTGTTGGATATGAATGTCGATAACGGGTTAAAGCCAGCTCCCAACCTGATTCTGGAATGCCGTAACTTCCGTGAACCTTATCAAATGCCCCGAACCTTGTGTTTACCTCTAAACCTGGATGTACAGGGGGCTGTAGCGATTAACCTTCACCCCAGGATTGCGCCACTGACTGAACCAGGTCTTGCCCTCTTCCGTGCCCAGTCTGAGCTTGCTCAGGAATGGACGCTTCAGCCAATACTTGCCGATTATTTTGTCCAGGTCTGTACGCTTAACTCCGGCCTCTTCCACGTGTGTTGTCATGTCTTTTTTTCGGGCTTCCTGAACCCGCCGGGCAATCACGCAGTTATGGTAGTGACGGTAGACGGCCATGCGCGTCATCATCGCACTGGGACACCGGGCAAACTGTACCGTCTGCCGCACATGATTGCAGGCATCTTTGCGAATCTGACGGTCAAGGTAATTCACAGGGAATAGGGGATTGTCTTTATTCCTGAACTCACTTGAAGATATACATTCGTGAAGAAAGTATTTCCTGAAATTCTCAATCTTGGCGAAGGCCCGTGTATACGATTTGTGAAGGTCTGTCGTCAATATCTTTCCGGTAACCTTCTTATCTTTAAGCAGTTGAATAAGACCTTCAGTTATACTTCTAAACGATTTTTCGACGGATTTCGGATCGGCCTTTTCGACGGCTTCCAGTTCTAACCTCTGCTTCTTCTGTGCAGGGGTCATTCTTCCTTTGCGCCTAAGATTGGCAAAGCCCATGCTGTAAATGAACTCGGATGCAGAGCCGGCGAAGAGGTTGATGTGATGGGGGAAGTACTGGGAAAAGGAGAACGATTCCAGCCCGTCGGCGGCCATATTTTCCTGCATGGGCAGGGCCGGAAGCAGTTCGGAATGAATAGCCAGACAGCACCGTGCCAGCCTTTCGAATCGGTTCTGAACGGTCTCGGCCCTGACACCGAGGGCCCGGCCTATGTCGATAAGCCCTGAAGCGGTGACAAGATGCTCGAAGATCCTGGAATAATCGACAATTTTTTTGGCATAATAATCTATGGAAAAAGTCTGAGCCGAAAAAGTCCTGCGGCAATTTTTACAGCGGTAGCGCTGAATTGGGCCGAAGGCCATAGTAGGATGAAAACCACAGCGAATATACCAGTTTTCCCCGGCAGGAGCGTCAAAATTGGGGCAGTCGGGATTGGGGCAGTGCGGAAAAGTCATAAACACCTCCTTGTCAAGTCGTTTCCCTACTAAGGAATGACTGGGGGCAGAGGCTGTTTCTTTCAAACACCAAGCTTCTGGGCATTACATAAAGGTTATGGCGGAACCATAGCTCTCGGAAGATGCCCAGTTGAACGTGAGGAGGGGGCAGGTTTGCGCTCTGCTGGGTGAGAACGGGGCGGGTAAATCAACTTTGATGGAGGGGTCAAGACATAGGCAACACTCGAGGTTCAGGACATAGGTAACACTTTTAGCCGAGCATGGTAACACCTTGGAGGTGGAAGCATGCCTTGGCAGGAGAGAAACACCATGGATTTGAAAGAAGAATTCGTTATTCGAGTTCAGCAGGGAAAGCAGAACTTCAGCAGTTTATGCTTAGAGTACGGAATTAGCCGAAAAACTGGTTACAAGTGGATGAACCGGTTCACAGAGGACGGCTTTGAAGGGCTGGAAGATCAATCCCGACAGCCCAGGGTAAGTCCGAATCAGCTGGAAGAAGCGGCTGTCTGCAGGATTATCCGGTTGAAGAAAGATCATCCCAGGCGGGGACCGAAGAAAATTCATGCCCTGTATTTGAACAGGGCCAATGATGCCATTTCGTTGAGCAGTGTCAAAAGAGTCTTGAAAAAAAGCGGGTTTGTCCAGGAAAGAAAATACCGTAAAACAACCCCTGTGGAACGAATCAATGCGCCTCATCAGGCGCTGGCTCCCAACGATATCTGGACTGTTGACTTCAAGGGCCGGCGGTACTCCAAAGATCGCTCACGGTGTGAGCCGCTAACCGTCCGTGACGAGTTCAGCTGTTTCGTTTTGGAGGCGGGAATACTCGGCTCAACCCGCACAGAGGACGTTAAAAGTGCTTTTGAGAGGACTTTCAAGCTCTACGGCCTGCCCAAAGTCATCAAAAGCGATAACGGAAGCCCCTTTGCCGGCGCCGTCTCTGTCAGAGGTCTTACAAGGCTTTCGGCCTGGCGGATTTCACTTGGAATTCAACTGGAGCGGATCGATCCGGGCAGGCCGTCTCAGAATGGAGGACACGAAAGAATGCACAGGGATATCAAAGCCGATATCCAGAAGCAGATTAAATCAGACGCTTTGGAAATTCAGAAAGCGCCTGATTTGTGGCGGCATGAGTTCAACACGGTCAGACCTCATGAGAAGCTGGGTATGAAATGTCCGGGAGATGTGTACCAAAAGTCAAAGAAAGTGTATACATCTGAAAAGACTGAAATCGGGTATCCGTTATTTTACAGGGTACGGAAACTCTCGCGTTCGGGCTGTTTGAAACTGGACCGCAGCAGTATTTATATCAGTACGGCTCTTGCGGGGGAAACAATTGGAATCACAGATCTTGATGAATCGTTCTTCTCGATCTATTTTGATTAGGCAACCTCTAAAAAACCGTTTTTGGAATTTGGCGCAGAGATTTTTTCTTGATGCAAGGCGGCAAAAGCGGAGCTAGCTTAAGCTACATGAGCATTTTGACAACGCAGCAGCGAGGAAAAAGATCAAGCCAAAAACGAAATAAGGTTTTTTAGAGGTGCCCATTATATTGAGCTGGGATTGATCGACAGAGAAACCCGCGTTCAAGTCCGAGAAGCAACACCCGGCCCCCTCCGGGGGGTACCCCCCGGAGGGGGATAGAGAAAGGCGGCATCCATTGTCAGTGTGTAATAACCACAAAACGCACAGCAAGGAGCGACCGCCTATATGCAATGTACATCACAGTCTAAGAGGTTGTATAGGGTCCTTACCCCTGAAGACCGAGAAGAAATTATGACAGGCAGGCGCCGGGGAGAATCTATCCGCTCTATTGCCCGTCGCCTTGATAGAAACCCTTCGGTCATTTCGAGAGAAATCAAAAACAACAGTGCCGAAGACAATCGATATCAGGCATACTGGGCCAATAGCAGGTCACAGATCCGGAGGCGACAAAGCAGGAAACGTGAGAGGATCAGCGATCCGGTTATACGTGAATATGTCATTGAAAAACTGGAACTCGGATGGAGTCCCCGGCAAATTGCAGGGAGAATTGAGATTGATCTTCCAGGGAAAAGCATCAGCCATGAGACCATATACATGTATATCTTTGAAAAAAGGCGGGATTTGACACAATATCTCGTCTGTGGACGGAAAAATCGGCGAAAACGGCACCAAAAGCGTGGCAGGCGCACACTAATACCCAATCGGACCGGTATCGAAGATCGTCCTGACGAAGTCGATCTTCGGCAGGAGGCAGGACACTGGGAGGCCGATACAGCCGTCAGCAGACAGAGCAAAGAAGCTCTCATGGTTCTTCAGGAGCGAGTTCTGGGAATTACACTTCTGGCAAAGCTGCCTCGGTGTGCTCCTAAGGAAATGAATGCAGCCCCCGTTGAGAAGCTGATTGATCTGCCCCCCTCTATGCGCCGATCTATTACTTTTGATAACGGTCAGGAAAATCGCCGTCATCATCCTCTTCGGGATAAGCTGGGGATCAATACTTATTTCTGTAATCCCTACAGCTCCTGGGAAAAGGGCAGTGTTGAGAATGCCGTCGGTCTGACTCGCCGGGTTTGGCCTAAAAAGACCAACTATGCCTTGATCTCCGATGAAGATGTGGCTATGCTCGAATACAGGTTAAACACACGTCCCAGGAAGCGCCTTGGCTTCCTGACCCCTTATGAATATGTCGCCGGTGTTGCTTTGACTCATTGAACGCGGGCTTCTCGATACAGGGGACATTGCGGTTTGACTCCTAAGATTTCAACCATCTTCTGCTGATGGATTGCCGGCTCGGTTAACCTCGTAAAACGCGGCGCTCCCTGACAGTGCAGCTCAATCGTGTTGCAACCGACAGCCGCCAAATCATCAAGAGCCGTACGAAAGCTATGAACCAGCTATCCTTGGAGCTGTGCGTTTTATTGAAGAAATGATGGCTTCATTACCGCCTGTCGGCGTGCAACACACAGGCAGGCGGTTGAATTTTTTCCCTGTTCCCCCGGAGCGGGTCGCCCCAATGACAGAGTCCTTCACCTAACCAGGGGATTGAGCCTGTCTTAACCATTGGGTTCTTTCCGTTCTTCCATCAGGGTTAGATGGAGTTCCCGCTCAAGGGCCAGCACCCCCTCGCTGTAGGGAAACCTCTCTTCTCTGAGCACGGGATTGGCTATCTTCTTAAGCAGTCGGGCCGGACGTCTAGAGAGTACCAGAATATGATCTCCAAGCAGGGTTGCCTCTTGAATGTTATGAGTCACCAGCAGTGCCGTCCTGCGATCCCGTTCCCAGAGACGCCGAAACACATTGATCAGGCCGAGCTTGAGGGCAGGGTCCAAAGCCTGGAATGGCTCGTCCATTAGAAGAAGCTCCGAGGGAAGAGCGAAGGCCCGCGCCAGAGCGCCTCTCTGGCGCATGCCTCCGCTGAGCTGATGGGGATAGAATGCGGCAAAATCCCGCAGTTCCACCAATGTAAGAATCTCTTCGATAATCTCTGATCGTTTTTCCGGCGGATAGATTCTGCGAAGCACAAGGTCAAGATTGCGTTCCAAAGTTTTCCAGGGGAGCAGCCGTGGTTCCTGAAAGAGATATGCAGTATGCCCGACAGGGAGTCCGGAGATATCGCCTCTTTGGCAGGGAAGATTCCCGGAGATAAGATTCAGCAGGGTGGTCTTTCCACAGCCCGATGGCCCCAGGAGGCAGGTAATACTCTTATCTTGGAGAGAGAAAGACAGTTCCTCTAAAACGGGAAGCTCACCATATTCGTAGTGGATATGATTCAGGCATATCATGGGGATCCCCGACGCCAGGGGAAGAAGCGATTCAGCATTCCTAACAAATTCTCTGTAAGGGAACTCAGGATGACAGCGGCAGTGGTCCAGGCCATCACATCAGAGGTTTCCAGGTTCAGTTGAGCATAGCGTATGCCCGTTCCCACGGCGTTGCGGGGCTGACAGAGAACCTCCGCGGCGATGGTCACTTTCCATGCCATCCCCAAGCCGGCATTGGCCGCCGCCAGAATAAAAGGAAGCAATGAAGGAAGCAGTATATGAACAAACCGAGACCAGCGGCCCAGGCGATAGACCCTGCCCATCTCCAGAAGTTTGTCATCAATTTGTGCCATGCCTTCCAGTATAGAGGCACAGACAAGGGGGAAAACCATAAGAAAAGTGACAAATACCGGCACTAGGTCCGTTACAAACCAGAGCATTCCCAGAAGAATAATCGACATTAACGGCATAACCCGGAGAGTCGTTAGCAGGGGCATCACTGACTGCCTGAAGGGTTTCCAGATTCCTGCGAGGATACCTACCCCAATGGCGGCGAAAAAGCTGATAGCAAAGCCATACACCGAACGGAGAGCCGTAGACCCCAATGCCCTCCAGAAAGAGGCTTGAGGAAGCATCTGAAAGAGACGATAAAACGCAGATTCCGGCGGCGGCATCAGAACCTCTGAATCCGCCGCCAGGGCAATGGTCTTCCACAGCAGAAGCAGCATCATAATCCCGAAAACGACATAGAAACCAGCCTTGATATGGCTCAAATAAATGTCTTGTCTAGGCAGAAAAGGTTTATTGCCTTTATGGGGCAAGATAAAAATTCTCATCGGGCAGGCTTCCCCCTACAGAAACGGGGTCAGAATCCAGCAGGACCTGGAGGTATGCTTCCACATCCTCCCTGGCGTATTGGGCGGCCGTAAACTCCAGGCCGCAGTTGGGAATGGCCGCCTTAGCCGGACCGGCGGCAAAGATGCCGTGTTTCTCGATCAGCAAAGCTGCTTCATCCTGATTGTTCAAAACCCAGGCTATGGAGTCCTGGTAGGATGTAAGCAATTCAGCAAAGGCATGGGTCCGCTCAAGGGCAAATTGCGGGTCAACAACAAAGGCTGTGATAGGATAGGACTGCTCCGATTTCCGGAGTTCCATCCAAGTTTCTTGAAAATCCAGCCGTATCGTCATATCCGGAGACTTCATTTGTACCAGAGCAACGAATGGCTGGGGAATAAGCAGTGTATCCACCCGCCCGGCTATCGCCATCTGAGCGAGTTGAAGGGCAGGCAGGGAAAAGTTCATGGTAATGGATTCTTCATCAATACCCTTCTCGGCTAGGAAATAGTGCATAAGGTAGTCTGGCGTGGCGCCCTTTCCCACGGCATAGACGGACTTGCCGCCAAGGTCCGTCCAGTTATTCAATCCATCGTCTCGGGAAAGGAGGTAGAGGGCGCCCCTGCCCGGGATGGCAGCCAGAGGGTATCCGGCATCCTTGGTATACAATTTAGCCGCCATGTTCAGAGGCAATAGTCCGGCCTGCAGTTCCCGGGATGCCAGCCGTGCGACCATTTCTGCAGGAGAGGGTATAACCTGATAGACCGTTTCAACATTTTGGGGAAGAGATGCTAAATCTTCGATCATCTTGACAATGCCAAATCCCGAGGGTCCCTGAAGAACCCCCACGGTAAAAGTCATCGGATTCTGGACACTCTCCTTCCCCTCATAAGTTCCTTGTGACTGTCCTGCAGCGAATGATTCCATGGCCAATACTCCCATGAGGATCGTGAAAGCTTTGATTCTTCTATTCATCGTATTAATCATTCTCTGCACCACTCACTACTAATGGACACATAAAACCCCCGCTAGGTTCTTGACTCGATCTTCGTCAATTTCCTAACGCTGTTTTCTAGATACCCTGATGCTACCACGTGATATTATTTCAGTATAGAGGGTATGAAGTGTTCCCGGCCCTGTCGCAGAACATCGCATTGCCTCATAATTAATCTACCCGAAGGCCGGCAATGCTCTTACCCCTTAGAAAGGCCCATATCCCCAAACTCATATATTTCTTCATATTCTCATAAAAATCAGTCGAAATATAGATATGATGAATGATAACCGCAACTGGGAGCAACTTATATATCTGATGGAACAGGAGATTGATCTTCTCAACAACATAGCCATAGCCTCAGTGCCCTTGAAAAGAAGTCTCCATCGGCGTGACTGGAAATCCATGGAAGATTCGTTCAAAAAATTAGAAAGCCTCGGCAGCCGCCTAGACGAATTGGAAGAGATGCGAGTCACGGTGAGCAGATTAATCAGCGATGAAGACCGCCTTGACGACTTAGCCAATCAGCTCGACACAGAGATACGGGCACGCTTCAAGGAATTGAAATGCGATCTTCGGATTCGCCTGCAGACGGTGAAGAGCCGAATTACCGGTATCAGCAAATATGCGGATTCCCGTTACAGCTTCAGCAGCGAGGTTGTGAAGACCTTGTCCCCCTCTACACGGAGACAAACTTATGACCGGCAAGGCCGCACAGCATCGGGAGGAACAGAATCCATGGTCCTTTCCCGTCACCTATAGGAGGAATTGATGTCCAGCACTTTTAGCGGAATAGAAATCGGCAAGCGCAGCCTTAACGCCCATCAACTGGGCTTGACGACAATAGGTCATAACATATCCAATGCCGCCACAGAAGGCTATAGCCGACAGCGTGTGAAGATGGAAACGGCTGATCCTCTTTACCGTCCCCAACTCAACAGGGAGAATGTACCGGGGCAAATCGGCCAGGGCGTGGATGTGGCCAGCATTGAACGAATTCGGGATGAACTGCTGGAGACTCGAATTCTTTCAGAGGGAGATATAACCGGATACTGGCGCACTAGGAACTCCTACATCCTTCAATTGGAGCAGATTCACAAGGAACCCTACGACACCTCAATTCGTGCGATGATGGACAATTTCTGGAATAGCTGGCAGGAGCTTGCGCTACTGCCAGAGGGTCAGGCGGAGCGTCAGGGTGTTGTCAGACGCGGAGAGGCCCTGATGGACGGCATAAATCTCCGCTATTCGAGACTCAAGCAGATGCGGAAAATGGTGGATGAAGATGTGGTGACTTCGGTGAGGGAAATCAATGGAATGCTGTCCGACATCAAGTCTCTCAACGAGGAAATCGTCAAATCCGAGGCCGTAGGCGACAATCCCAACAATCTCTACGACAGACGGGATCTGTTGGTGAACAAGCTCTCAGTACAGCTTCCGATCAGTGTTGATAATCGAGATGCGGACGAATTCCAGATTCATACGGGGGGACTGCATCTCATCCAGGGGAAGCAGGTTTCCTACCTGGCGACTAAATCCAATCCGGCTAATGAGGGATATCATGACATTGTCTGGGAAGAAGAAGGGAGCCCGTTTGTTATCAAATTAGGCAAACTTGGGGCCTTGATGGAACTCAGAGATATCGATATCAGCGGAGAGATCCAATCCCTGGATGAAATGACTATGGCCTTTGCCGACCTCGTGAACGGCATACACCGGGATGGATGGTCGAGCAACGGGAGCACCAATTTGGATTTTTTCCAAGAATATCCCTTCGTTGACAACCTGTCGGGCAACTACGACCGCAGCGGCGAC
Organism: Spirochaetaceae bacterium; assembly: GCA_965232165.1. GTDB lineage: Bacteria > Spirochaetota > Spirochaetia > DSM-2461 > DSM-2461 > UBA2779. The sequence continues at coordinate 824,283 of CBDDOY010000001.1, forward strand.
GGCGAATTAGACTCCACCTACGTATACCGCATGACGGGCCTGCACAAACTCCAGGCCGAATCCCCGGTGGGATTCGCCGGCGTTCTCACCCTCGACGGTCCCGATGGCCGGGTGAATGTCGAATACAACGCCATGGACACCGTGGAAATGATACTTAACAGAATAAATGCTTCCCCTGCCGAGATCAGTGCCAGGCTGGACAGGAATGGCCGGTTGGAGCTGCGGTCCGGTATCACGAGCGGCACAGACAACCCTGACTTCGTAATCCGGCATGTAGAGGATTCGGGGCAGTTTCTTACCGGATACACAGGTCTTCTGGCCGGCATCGGCCCAGGAGGAGCATACGACTGGGAACAGCCTGATGCCGTTTCAGCACTCAGACCCGGCGGAACAGCCTATTCAGTTTCTCCGCTGAGTCATCCTTCCGGCTGGCTGCGGGTGAACGAAGAATTGATTGCCGATCCCCTCAAAGTGGTTTCGGGTTTAAGCGACACCGGACGTGTGCCATCCAGTGGTGACAACAGGGCCGCTCTCGACATTGCCCAGCTTAGGCACAGACCTGTTCTCAACGGATTAAGCGCCACCTTTGACGATTGGTTTTCATTGGCCGTCGCCGATATCGGACTCAAGGGCGAAGTGGCGGCCCAATCGGCAGACAGCCAGGAACTGGTGATGCGGGAACTCGAGACTCTGCGTCAATCCATTTCGGGAGTGAACCTCGATGAGGAATTTACCGAAATGATCAAATTCCAGCACGGCTACAATGCGGCCGCAAGATTCGTATCCAACATTGATCAGATGCTCGATACCATCATCAACAGAATGGGGGTGTAATTTATGATGCGCATAAGTACTAACATGCCGCTGCTCGACAGCCGTTTTCAGATGTCATCTTTGGAATACCGCTTGAGCCGAATGGAGAAGGGAATTTCATCAGGGCGTGCCATCAACAACCTGAGAGATGCCCCGGTGGATGCCGCTCATACGACTCGCCTGGATTCCGCCAGTGCACGCATGTCACGGTATCTGGCGAATATCAACTATGTCCAGGGCCGCATGGCCCAGGCCGAGGGATATATGCACGAGGCGCTATCCCTGATTCACCGTGTTAGGGAGCTTTCGGTGCAAAGTGCAACGGGCACCTATGGTCCGGATGATTTGAACAAGGCGGCCGTTGAGGTGAATGCGCTCCTTGAGGAACTCTCTACCGTGATAAACGCCAAGGGCGGAGACGGGCAATATCTCTTTGCCGGCGATGACACCTCGACGGCGCCCTTTCTGATCCATAAGGGCCGTATCCCGGGCCTTGGACAGGGCTCCATCACAGATATAAGCTACGCCGGAGACATAAGCCGGAGCCGGATGGAATTCACCGATGGTCAGACAATCACGATGAACCTGCAGGGCAACGAGTTGTTCTGGGCAGAGTCCCAGCAGATTTTCGGGGCCATGGATACCGAAGGTTTCATAGTGAAAGAAGTCAACCGTTTCCTGATCGACGGCCTGGAAGTAATACTGGAACCCGGAGACAACATCCATACAGTAGTAAGAAAGATTAACGATTCCGGAGCGGCTGTAAAGGCATCCCTCGATCCCGTAACGGGGTCCCTGAATATGGAAACAACGGTTCCTCATCAGATTTGGATAGAACCCTCTACGGGAACAGCCCTTGTGGAGGCTGGATTGTTGAGGGATGCAGGGAACACCAAACCTCCGCAGAACTGGCATCCGGATGCGATGATTTCTGGAGGAGGCCTGTTCCACCAGGTAATTGCGCTGCGGGATGCCTTGCTGGAAGGAAATCAGGAAAGGATAGGCGGAACCATTATCGGGGGAATAGACAAGGGACTCGATTCCCTGTTGAGGAACATCACCGATTTAGGTGCGAAAACAAACCGCATGGAATTCGCATCCTCCCGGTTGGGCGAAGAAGTCGGAGCATTGGAGAACTGGAAATCCAATATCGCTGATTTGGATGTCACCGAGGCCATTACCGAGATGAAAATGCTCGAATTCACCCAGAAAGCGGCCTATCAGGTTGCGGGACGCCTGCTTCCGGTGACACTGATGGATTACCTGAGGTAGGAAAATGACCGTAGACACCAAGGCCTATGGGCCCATGGAAATCGATGAACGACAGCTTGTCACGTTCCCGTTGGGACTCTATGGCTTTGAGGGCATGTATGAATATGTCCTCATGGATGCCAGACAGCCCCCATTCTACTGGCTGCAATCCCTAGATGTCAGGAACCTCGCCTTCGTGCTCATAGAACCATCAGTAATCCGTCCCGATTACAAACCCTGCCTAGACCCCATGGATACTGAGGCATTACAGTTGGACGGACCCGATGACAACCGGCTCCTGAGCTTCGCCATTGTCACCATCCCCGAAGACCGGCAGAATATGACCGCCAACCTGCAAGGTCCCATCATCATAAACAGGGAAAGCCGCAAGGGGCGTCAGTGCATATCGCTGGATGACAATCTGAGGGTGAGACATAATATCATTGAGGAAATCGCCACTTCCTCCCCAAAAAACGCATGCTGATTCTTACACGCCGCAAGGATCAGAAGATCATTATTGATGAACGCATTGAAGTTGCAATCGTCGATATCAAGGGCGATCAGGTGAAGCTCGGCATCGATGCACCGAAGGATGTCACTGTGTTCAGGAGCGAGGTGTTTCAAGCCATACAAGAAGAAAACAGGGTGGCTGCTTCCGCCCCCATCGAACTGCCAGCCTTGGATATTCTAAGTGATATAAAGAAGTAGCCCGCATCCATCAAATTGGCATCAAAGCGTATTCAGCATCATTCAACCTAAAAAAAACAGTTAACCCTCAAATCCTGCTGAAAAACAAACTCCTGTGGAACTTTGAGCGGACGATTTTCAAGAGAATACTGAAAGGCTGTACTCAAAATCATCCGGTACAATTCAAACTCTTTCAACTGCTCCGCATTCTCGCTTATCCATTGGAGAATGCGGTTTGATTCAGTCATTAAATACCGGATTCTTTTGTAATGACCATGAATGCCCGTTAGCTTACAGGCACCTCTAAAAAACCCATTTAGTTCTTGACTCGATCTTTTCCGCCGCTGCTGCGTTGTCAAAATACTCAACTAAGCTTAAGCTGCGCCCTTAGCTTTTGCCTGCCTGTGCGTGTCCGCACGCAGACAGGCCGCCTTGTATCGACAAAAAATTTCTTCGTCAATTTCCTAAAGCTGTTTTTTAGAGGCGCCCTTACATAGAATTGCTGGCGCTTCTTCAGGCAGCGCATCACTAAGCTGTGAGTTGTGGATTATCAGCCTGTGCGGTGAACGCAGAGGTGTGAAGTGTGATTCCATCTCTGATCGCCGGTCGAATGGTGTGAAGCATGGCCTTTGAATTCTGATTATTGAATCCTGAGGCTCTGCTTTGCACAATAAATTTCCAATTGACTTTAGGCGCAAGGGATTGCAGCGGAAATGCCGCCGGCTGCCCCGGCGATTGGCAATGAGCCGGAAGCAGGCTGCCGGAATAAGGCATTGGAGCGGAAAGCCCGACCCGAAGGGTTGCGCCCAGATAGTGATAAGGGCTCATAACTGTGTTCAAGATGTTTGCTCATCCAGCAGTGGGCGGCTTCAGGGTCTAATTTCAATAGATTGCGTCTTAATGAATCTCCGCTTACAATCTTCCTGATTCCAAAACATTTCCTTAACACCGCATTCCCGCGTATTGATGCTATGCGGGCGTAACGATTATGGTGCGGGGGTAAGTGCGGCCAGAAAAGCCGTGCCCGCTGCGTCTTCTTTTCGCGGAGCATTGCTGCTCTTAAAGGATAACGGCATTTCTTTACGCCAGGATTCATACAAACCTGGTCAATCGCAGGAAACGGGCAGAATATACCGCCTGGCCGCAGTCTGAATGACTTCGACTTTCATCCCTGTGAAGTTCTGCCGTTCTTACCAAGGTCTCCAGATTCTCTGTTTTTCTAAAGTTCACCCATTGGGGCGTGCCGGCTGCCGGGCTTCTGGATTCCATATACTTATATCAAAATATTTCAGTCGGAAATTTCTATGCCTCTAGGTTTTTAACGGCTTTTTTGGGGTTCAAACGGACCCTATGCGCAAGACTGTTGCCGGACACATGGATTATTGCGGTGTCAGGGCCTCTCAATTCCGTTAAGAACCGGCCAGAAACAAACGAATGTATAGTTCCAGCCATGCAGAAGAAAGCCGGACGGGGCAATTTATGCCATTTGGATACTCGAAACAAAATAAAATGGCCCTGCAGCTATTCAGAGATTCCCTCAAACTGTCAAGAAGGTGTATTCTAACCAAATGAAATATAACAAGCTAGGAAAAACAGCTATCAAGGTAAGCAGGATATGCCTCGGCAGCATGACTTGGGGATATCAGAATACGGAACAGGACGCCCATGAGCAGTTGGACTATGCCATAGATCAGGGCGTTAATTTCATCGACACGGCAGAAATATATGCCGTTCCTCCCAGCGAGAAAACCTACGGCCTAACCGAAAGCTATATTGGCAGTTATCTCAAAAACCACCCCGGAAAGAGGAAAAATCTCATCATCGCAACGAAGATTGCCGGTCCTGGTGTGGATTATATTCGCGGCGGCAGCGGCTTCACGCCGCCGTCAAGCATAGAAGACGCCGTAGCGAATAGCCTGAAACGTCTCCAAATCGATCACATTGATCTCTATCAGCTTCACTGGACCCACCGCATGACCCCCCGCTTCGGAATCTTGGATTATCATCACAACTGGTTCAGTCAGGATGACAAATTAGCCGAAACCCTGGGAGCCCTGGGAAAACTCAAGGACAAGGGTTTGATACGTGAAATAGGTCTATCCAATGAACATCCCTGGGGAGTCATGCATTGCCTCATGCTACATGAACGCGATTCCCAAATACCTCGAATCCAATCCGTGCAAAACGTTTACAACCTGGTGAGCCGGCTTGCCGATATCGGTCTCTCGGAAATACTCGTCCGGGAACAGGTGAGCCTGCTGCCCTATTCCCCCCTGGCCGGCGGACTGCTCAGCGGCAAATATCAAGGCGGCAGACAGCCTGAGGGCGCCCGATTCAGTACATGGGGTGCAGAGAGGATGACCCGCTACATCAACAGCCGAACCGACAAGGCCGTCAACGATTATGTGGAGCTTGCCCGGAGTCAAAACATGAGCCCTGTGCAGATGGCATTGTCCTTCGTGAACGACAGGGTATTCGTGGCAAGCAACATCATCGGGGCGACAACCATGGATCAGCTCAAAGAATGTATCGCCTCAGAAGGTATAGCCTTGAGCCAGGAAATGCTGCAGAAAATTGAAACCATACACTCTAAGAATCCCAACCCCGCCGTATAACCACAGGGCGCCTCGAAAATTTCCTCCCGCAATTGCGCCCACGGCAAACCGGAGCGGCGCATTGAAAGAGGGATTGCAGCATTCAAATCACAGGAACCGGCAGGGATACCGATGTGCCGTAATTTTCAAGAACTAATATTTGGGCGCAACCCTTCGGGTCGGGCTTTCCGCTCCAATGCCTTAATCCGGCTGCCTGTCTCCGGCTCATTGCCAATCGCCGGGGCAGCCGGCGGCATTTCCGCTGCAATCCCTTGCGCTATTGTCATTCGGTGAATTGTTGTGTGCAAAACACTGGAAGCCACCTTTTCGGCGGGCTAATTCCACTCCTCTGACAAACATCAGGCAAAGAGCCCCTCACATGGAATACCTTTTATTCCCTTCTCAATGCCAAGTTGACGGCATCGCGGATCAGGCTCGTTGTAAGACCTTTTCCGGGGAGAGTGTCCGGAATGTTACCATCACCAGAGGTTAACCAGTTTGTTAAGCCGGAATCCACAGAAGTCTTTATGCGGCGATGCAGGTGGGTTACGTCGCGTATCTCACCTGCCAGCGTTATCTCGCCGAATATCGCGAAATTAAGCGGAAGAGCCTTTCCGATGAGTGCAGAAGCCACGGCAAGGGCCACAGCCAATTCTGCCCCGGTGTCATTGATTCGCAGCCCCCCCGCCACGTTGACATAGATATCCTGGTCAGAGAGTTTTAAGCCTGCGTGACGTTCGAGAACCGCCGCTATACGGCTGACGCGTGCCGCCTCGACACGGTCTGAATAGACCCGGCCCCCTGCCCCCTTCGACGGCACCACCAGCGCCTGTATCTCCACCAGCAGGATTCGAGAGCCTTCATAAACAGCGGCCACGGCACTGCCCAGCGGGGGATGGGCCTTGCGGTGTACGAGAAAAAGTCCCGAAGGGTCGGTAATGGGCTCCAGTCCTGTCGCTTCCATGCGGAAAAGGCCCACCTCGTCGATGGCCCCCATGCGATTCTTCGTGGCGCGGAGAATCCGTATGTCGCTCGAGTTATGATCGAAATAGAGCACCGTATCCACCAGATGCTCTATCACCTTCGGACCAGCTATGGCGCCTTCCTTGGTGACATGGGCGATGAAGAACACAGGCACTCTATGCTCCTTTCCCCAAGCCGCAAGCCGGTGGCTGGTAATTTTGAGCTGATTGAGTGTGCCGGGAATGCTTCCGGCATCGGATGATACCAGGGTTTGAATAGAATCCACCACCAGGTAGGCCGGTACATGGTGAGCCAAAATATTCATGAGAGCGTCAAGATCGGTCTCGTTCAGGACTTCCAGGCTGTCCTGCGCGAGTTTGAGTCTGTCGGCGCGTGTCTTTATTTGACTGGTCAGTTCCTCGCCGGACACATAGAGGCCCACTCCGGGCAGGGCAGCGGCCACCTGAAGCAAGAGAGTAGATTTCCCTATGCCCGGTTCGCCTCCAAGCAGAACAGTCGTGCCGGGCGCCAATCCGCCTCCAAGCACCCTGTCCAGCTCAACGATACCCGTTGGATGGCGTTCAGGGGGTGTGGCATCTACGGAGGAAAGGAGTACCGGAGCATTTGGATTCGGCTCCAGTTTTGATTTCCTCTGTGAGCGATCAACCTGTATAGCCTTGAAGGTGTTCCATTCGCCGCAAGCGGGACAACGCCCCAGCCACTTTGGTTCATCATGACCACAGGTTTCACAAGTGTAAATGCTTACCCTAGTCTTGCTCATCCCTCAGATAATACTCAACAACTCAATCTCGAAGACGAGCCAGCTATTGGGACCGATGGGACCAAACCCGCTTTCGCCATAGGCCATTTCAGGCGACATAACCACCTTGCGGGCCTCTCCCTGCTTCATGTTGATAATCATCTCAATCCAGCCTGGAATCAGACTGTCCACACCTACCGTAAACTCAAAAGGCTGTTCCCTGCTCTTGGAACTGTCAAAAATTTGACCATCGACAAATGAACCGGTGTAATGGATGGCGACTTGATCGCCGGTTTGAGGGACAGCCCCCTCTCCTTCTTCCAAAACAGCATAATAGATACCGGTCATTGACTTCTTCCTTTCCGGGCCGAGACTGAGAACGATGTCGGAGAGTGTCGGATCTATAGCGGCGAGGTTCTCGACTTCGGCCTTTCTCGCCGCCGCAAGACGAGCGTCGAAACTGCTCTGGCTGATGGGGAAGGATTCGGCATCGGAGCCTATTTGAAGAATTGTTATGGAATTAATAAGGTCGTCTTCTTTGAGTTTTTTTAACACCTCTGCCCCCGAGACCATCTGGCCGAAGCAGGTGTACTTAACATCGAGAAAACCATCTCCTTGAATCGTGATGAAGAACTGACTCCCGAATGATTCGGTGGCTAATCCGTCCATTACCAGAATCCCCGAAGCTTCAGCCGACAGCTTGGCGGCCTTCTCCCTTGGAAATGTATTTCCGCGATATTCCTCATGCATTTTTCCCGGATAACCGATGAAGACTGCATAATCTTTTATCGCCTTGTATACAGGCATACCGTCAAAGAAGGGTTCTCCCTGTTTCTTAACCGTGTTTTCCAAGCTTCCCCTGGCAAGACCGGCGAAGTTGGCCACCGTCAGCGGCGTATTTTCATAATCAAGCTCAAAAATCATGGTGCCTCTAGGTGTCTGGAACTGCGCATAGAGTCCAGGAGCGAGTTCTTCTTTGGAATCGGCGGCCCATCCCCATGCAGAGGCAATGCCTGCGATAAGCAGACCAAGAAAGCACCATCTCATGTTCTTTACTCCCCTAGAAACTGATGAGTTCTACATCGAAGACCAGCCAGGAATTCGGCGGAATAGGACCGACGGCCTTCTGGCCATAGGCCATTTGGGGAGGGAGGATGATGATTCGCCTTTCCCCTTTCTTCATGCGCTGCAGAGAATAATCCCAGCCTGGTATCACCTGGCCCTGCCCGACTTGGAACCGGAATGTTTCATTTCTATCACGGGAACTATCAAATTTTGTCCCGTCCATAAATGTGCCTGTATAATGCACCTCGACAACTGCGCCCGGTTTCGGCAGGGGCCCAGTACCTTCGCTTCTAACGACGAAATAGATGCCGGTTTCCTCATCAAGTTCGGCATCGGGCCAACGATTGGCGATTGTATTCAAAAGATTTCTTCTGTTCTCCTCTTCAATGTCTTGACGGCGCCGTATTATGCTCCGTTCTATCTCTTTGAAGGCTGCCCCATCGGCCTTGTAGGAAGAGGCTTCGGGGCCAATTCTCAAGATTTCCAGTTTTTCAATCACATCATTCTGTTTGATTGCATCAACGACTTCTTGACTATCGACGACTTGGCCGAAGATGGTGTGCTTGCCGTTAAGCCAGTCGGTTGCGACATGCGTGATGAAGAACTGACTGCCGTTGGTGTCGGGACCGGCGTTGGCCATGGCGAGAAGACCCGGCTTGTCGAAGATGAGGCCGTTGTCGGTTTCATCAGGGAAGCGGTACCCAGGCCCTCCGGAGCCAGTCCCCTCGGGATCCCCGCCTTGTATCATGAAGTCCTCTATAACACGGTGGAATTTCAATCCAGCGTAGAATGGTCCTTTCTTATTGGCGAATTTCAAATCACCCTCCGCTAGTCCGACGAAATTCATCACGGTCAGGGGAGCTTCGTCAGGGAAAAGCCTTATGATGATTTCTCCCTTGCCGGTGAACAATCTCGCGTAAAGACCATCATCGAGATCGAGGTTGTTTTCATTGCAGGATAACGGCACAGCCGTAATAGCGAGAAGGAGTGCCGGAAAAAATCCATTTGTTCTTCGGTTCATTATTCCCCCTTAAGTCAAGGATCTCCAGTATATACGGAGAACCTCAGTCTGTCGACCCGGTGATTTGCCGCGTCATGACAACACCTTCAATGGCTCTAAGCCTATCCATCGCCGATTCACTGACACACGGAGCCGAGAGGTCAATGATGTTATACGCAATCTGATCACGGTGTTTGTTCATCATTTCCTCGACGTTGAGACCTTCCTGTGCGAGAATTTCCAATATCTGGCTGAGCATGTTCGGCACATTGCGGTTCGCGACAAGAAGCCGGCATTCATTAAATGGTTCGATGGAACATTCCGGGAAATTGACCGAATTCTTGACACATCCGTTTTCCAGAAAGTCGCGTAGCTGATTGACGGCCATAATCGCACAGTTATCTTCGGCTTCGACGGTTGAGGCACCTATGTGGGGGAGGCTCATTACTCCCTTGACTCCGTAGAGTTCCGGAGAGGGGAAGTCGGTGATATAGCGGTCAATGATTCCATTTTCGAGGGCGGATTTCATGGCCGTCCTATCGACCAGACTGCCCCGTGAGAAATTGAGAATGCGCTGTCCCCTTTTCGATTTCTTCAGCCTATCCGCGTTTAGCATTTTTTCTGTTTCCCCGGTGAGGGGAAGGTGAAGAGTGATATAGTCGCTGACCGATAGAAGCTGATCAAGGTTGTTCATCCGGAGGGCTTTTCTGGACAGCCCCCATGCCGCATCGATGGAAATAAAGGGGTCAAACCCATGAACTTTCATACCCAATTCCACTGCGGCATTGGCGACGAGCACACCGATGGCGCCCAGCCCGATGATTCCCAGACTCTTTCCGGAAATCTCATTGCCGACGAAGGCGGACTTGATTTGTTCAACCTTATCTGCGAAATTCTCATCAGGAACCTGTTTCTCCACCCAGTTCAACCCTTCATGGACACCCCTTGAGGTTAGCAGCAAACCGGCGATGACCAATTCCTTCACACTGTTGGCATTGGCGCCCGGAGTATTAAAAACGGCGATGCCGCGTTCTGTGCAGGCATCGACGGGTATGTTGTTCACCCCTATGCCGACACGGGCGACGGCCTTCACAGACTCTCCGATATTCTCTTCAAGAAGCACGGCACTGCGTATCAGGATGGCGCTGGGAGAGGCCGGTTCACTGGCCACCTCATAGCGGTCCATACTTAAGAGACTTAGACCGGCAGGAGAAATTTTGTTGCGGGTTTGAATTCTGAACATGGAATTACCTCAATCTATCACTCTTAGCCGCAACTGTGCTAGCTGCTCTTTGTCAACGGCGGCGGGGCTTCCATCCATGGGACTCACCCCTTGAGTATTCTTTGGGAAGGCTATCACCTCCCTCAGAGAATTCACCTGAGCCATCACCATTACCAGGCGGTCGAAACCAACAGCGAAACCGGCGTGGGGGGGCGCCCCGTAATGCAGGGCATCCAAGAGGAAGCCGAAACGGTCTTCTGCATCTTCTTTGGTGTAGCCGACGATGTCGAACACCCGAAATTGGATGGCCGGATCATGAATCCGCACAGACCCCGAGCCCAACTCATAGCCATTGAGTATCAGGTCATAAAGATCGCCGAGAACCTCACCGGGATGTTCTTCCATGGTGTCGAGAAATTGCTCTTGAGGCATGGAAAACATGTGATGGGCCGGTGTCCATCCGCCAGTTTCCTCGTCTTTCTCAAACAGCGGATAATCTAACACCCAGCAGAATTTAAATTCGCCTGGGGCGGCAAGCCCGAGGTCTTTACCTAATTCATTTCTTACCGTACCGAGGGCCTCCACCGAGGTCTTCCATTCGCCTCCCATTAAAAAAATCACATCCCCCGGTTTGGCGCTAAGTCCATCACAGATATCAGAGGCCTGATTCTGATAGAATTTGCCCACTCCGCCGTCCAGGCCGTCGTGTGTAACCTTCATCCAGGCCAAACCTTTGGCGCCTTTCTTCTTGGCATCTTCTTCCAGTCCGGCGATTTTTTTCCGGGTGCAGAAATTGGCGGCGCCTTCGGCCACTAGGGCCTTGACGGTTCCGCCCGATTCCAATGTCGACTTAAACACGCCAAAATCAGAGCCTGGTACGAAGGGGGCGAAATCCTGAATGACCATCCCATAGCGGAGGTCTGGTTTATCGACGCCGTAGCCGTTCATTGCTTCCAGCCATGAGAATCGGGGAAATGGGCGGGGAATCTCTACGGCCATAACATCCTTGAACACCTTAACCATCAGGCATTCCATGAGGTCCAAGACCTCTTCCCGGCCTACAAAGCTCATCTCCAGGTCAATTTGAGTGAATTCAGGCTGCCTGTCTCCTCTTGCATCTTCATCCCGGTAGCATCTGGCGACTTGATAATACTTATCGACACACCCGGACATGAGGATCTGCTTGTATAATTGGGGTGATTGAGGGAGGGCAAAGAACCGCCCTGCGTTCTGGCGGGAGGGCACTAAATAATCCCTGGCTCCTTCGGGGGTGGATTTTATCAGTGTCGGAGTCTCCACTTCCCAGAACCCCTGCTCCGTCAGGTGCTTCCTCACCGCCCAGGTGGTTTCATGGCGCAGTTTGAGCCGTCTGCTCATCGCTGCTGTTCTCAAATCAATCCAGCGGTATCTTAGCCGAAGAGTCTCGTTGGTGTCCTCTTCGCCGTCCACCATGAAGGGCAGTGCTGGGCAGGGATTTAATACCTCCAGGGATGTGATGAACAGTTCTATCTTGCCGGTAGATAAGTTCCTGTTGACCATTTCCGCGGGGCGAAGCCGTACAGTGCCGGTTACTGCAACGCAGTACTCCATCCTTAATTCCGCAGCAATGGCCCTGCATTCCCGGGACGCTTCTTCATCGACAACCGCCTGAGTCATCCCATAGCGGTCTCGAATGTCGAAGAAGTGAACTCCTCCATGATTCCTGTTTCGGTGAATCCATCCATTCAATATGACCGATTCACCCGTGTTACGCTCCGTCAGTTCACCGCAGGTGTATGTTCGCTTATTGTTTTTCATTCGTGCTGCCAATCTAGCATGAAGTATCCCTTGGGTAAAGAACTTCAATGTCCCGCGTGAGCCGGTGAATTGTAATACGAACTGTCTATGAAGGTTGCGGAAAGCCCGCCCTGGATATGATTTTTGATTTTTGAATCCTGATTTTTGAACTAGGAGTTTTAGGCTCTGTTTTACACAATAAATTTCCAATTGACTTTAGGCGCAAGGGATTGCAGCGGAAATGCCGCCGGCTGCCCCGGCGATTGGCAATGAGCCGGAAGGCAGGCAGCCGGATTAAGGCATTGGAGCGGAAAGCCCGACCCGAAGGGTTGCGCCATCAGGGCACCTCTAAGAAACAGCTTTAGGAAATTGACGAAGAAATTTTTTGTCGATACAAGGCGGCCTGTCTGCGTGCGGACACGCACAGACAGGCAAAAGCTCAAGCGTAGCTGGGCTTAGTTGAGTATTTTGACAACGCAGCAGCGGCGGAAAAGATCGAATCAAGAACTAAATGGGTTTTTTAGAGGTGCCCTTTAGCGGAACCATTATTTCAGAAACCATCATAGCCGTTATGGTACTTCATAGGGTAAACCTGCTATACTTTATTCTGTGGGAAAGCCGCCTGCGCTTACTAATATCAAAATCACCCTTGATCACTTCTTCAAGTTCCAGTTGCGTGAGTTTCTGGGCATCTGCGGCTACCGTGTTGAGTCAGAACACGAGATGCTGCATTTTCCCAAAAAACTGGATGCCCTCGTCATCGGGGAAGGCTCGGCAGCCGCCAGTGATTTCAAGATTTTCAACTATTTCAGACGCTACAATCTGATCAGCTATAAATCCTTCAATGACAGCTTGCGCGTGCGGGATATCTACGCTCTATCTTTATATCACCATTTATACCTGCAAGAGCAGGCCGATGCGGATTACGGAAATACCACCATAACCCTTATCTGCTCCCGCACGCCAAAGAAGTTTATCCGCACATATAAAGACCTGTTCACAGAGGTGCAGCGCGGGCATTTTGTCGGAAACTATGCGATGTACCAGATTCATATCATCAACATCGAAAGAATTGATATTTCCGGCCCTGACGGGATATTCTTATCCGAATTCTGCCGAGAAACTGGCAGGATTTCCGGGGAGGCCGAGATACAGAGCGCCTGTTATTCTCAGGAGATAATTGACAAATTGCTCTCAGGGTATAAAATGAGAATGGGACTCTTTGAGGAAATGGAGGGAGATAACATGGGAGCCGTTGCCGATGTGACAGAACTTGTCAGACCGAAACTTGAGCAGGCATGGAAAGAGGGAGAGCTAGCCGGACAACAGTTGGGCCGGCAGGAAGGCATTCAGGAAGGCATTCAGGAAGGCATTCAGGAAGGCATTCAGAAAGGTATGCAGAAAGGCGTCAAACAAACCGCCAAAAAGTTGAAGGAAGCCGGTGTTGCCTCCGCTATAATATGCAAGACAACCGGATTAACGCAAGAGGAGATTGATAAACTCTAGTTGCGGTGTTGTAAGAAGATTGATAATTCCGGCGGTTGAAAATTCCTGCGGCGGGGCCGGGGCACATTGCAGAAGACCTTGAAAGCCATCTACTTCCTTCTCCCCGCCCCGCCCGAAAAGAATATACTGCACACCAAGCACCCATCACATCGCCAAAAAATCGAATATTTTGACCGCTCACGCTGTCAAGAGTATCGGGGCTTAAGTCAGGACGAAGGATTTGGTTCGCAGACAAGGCGGAAAACCCACTAAACAGCGCAGTGTATAGCGTATACATGAGCATTTTAAGCGGGTTTTTCAACGCCGTATGCGGGCCAAAGACGAGTTCTGACTTAAGCCCCGCACCTTCCCGCCGTTCCAGCTTCTCCAGCCGTTTCGGCCTCATCCTTCGGCCTTTTCGGCTGTTTCGGCTGGAACGGCCTCCTCATCCTCCGGCTGCCGGATGCTTTCAAAACTCGCGCCGAACAAGCCGGAAACCCAGGTCGTAGTCGCTATTACCCGGGCTATTGTAGATGCGGTAGGCCGAACGCAGGTTCCTAGCGCTATTCCACCAACAGCCGCCGCGATTAACACGGGACGAGCCCGAAGCGGGCCCCCTGGGATCGCTGGAAGGGGAACTTTCATAATAATCCCCGCCATACCAGTCCCAGCACCACTCAAATACATTCCCGCTCATGTCATAGAGGCCCAGCTCGTTGGGTGCCTTCCCGCCCGCAGGATGGGTCCTGCCGCCGCTGTTATCATCATACCAGGCCACTTCTCCGGCATTATCGCTTCCTGCGTAAAGGTACCCGTTAGAGGAATTCCCCCCACGGGCCGCATACTCCCATTCGGCCTCCGTGGGCAGGCGATAGCCGTTTGCGCTCCAGTCCGCCGTCACAGTGTTTCCGTTTATCGTGTAGACCTTCGTCAGGCCGGACTCCGCGCTCAGCCAGTTGGCATACTCCGCCGCTCCGTACAATGTCACCTCCATCACTGGACAGCCGATGCTGTCTGCATACCCCGAACCGGAAAAGCTGAACAGCGTCCCGTTATGGCTGAAAGCCACATCACTGTCGTCCATGTCTATTACCTCGTTGCCGTTCAATCTCCCGGCGGCGGACACCCCGGCTCCGTTCAGAAACTCCAGATAGTGTCCGTGCGTCACCTCGTACCTGCTCATATAAAACGTACTCACCGTCACCTGGTGGACGGGCTTCTCATCGCTCTCTCCTGCCGTGGAGCCCATTTGGAAGCTGCCCCCCTCTACACGTACCATCAGGTTCTCCATGTTCTCCATTCCCCCGCTCGTGGGTTCGGGACAACCCGCCAAAACCAACAGCGCTGTTATCAGCAGAGCGCCCATTGTTTTCCTGTTTTTCATCTTTTTCTCCTTTTTAAGATTTTAGTTTGAGTGAATCAATTATATAACTCAATGTGTTCGACTGTCAATATAGAAATAATTCGTTTTTCATCATTATTTGCGGTTTTAATTCTGAGTTTCAAATTCTGAGGCTCTGCTGTACATAATAGATTACGAAATGAGGCGCAAGGGATTGCAGCGGAAATGCCGCCGGCAGTCCCGGCGATTGGCAATGAGCCGGCCAAAAGGCTGCCGGATTAAGGCATTGCAGCGGAAAGCCCGACCCGAAGGGTGCGCCAAATTCCAAAAGCGGTTTGGCGCCTTTACAAATTTCCCCCTTCTCCCCTTCTCTCCCTCTCCCTGCGATTGAGCAGAGGGGCCGGTTAAGGGCTGGGCTATCCCTGAAATAATTATGCAATCCGTGTGTAAATCATTCATTCCCCTGCCGCCCAATGCCGTATCCCCGAATGACGGATCACCTGCCTTTGCAGGGCGGAGCGGAGGGTTTCCTCGTCAGAGTAGATACATACACGGTGTCTGGCGCGTGTCAACGCCGTATACAGGATCTCTCTGGAGAGAAGTCTGTCCGCTTGTTCGGGAAGAATCACTGTGACGGCATCGAATTCAGAGCCCTGACTCTTGTATATGGTTTGAACCCAGGCCGCTTCCCAGCCGGGGAGGACGGCCAGGGGCAATACCCTATCACCATCAGGAAGCCTTAATACGGCACGCAGGCTGTCGCCGAACCGTTCAACAAGGGCCCTGTCTCCGTTCCAAAGCTGTCTTGAGGCATCATTCCTGGTGAAGACGATGGGCATTCCCGGAAAGGCCGAAGTGGTTCGTCCCAGCTTATGGGATATTTTCCCGTTCAAAGACTCGGCTCCCCACCGGCCGCGGCGCAGCGGTGTGAGGGCAATGAAGGCATCCAGGTTTCCTTATCATGCGCCTGTATTCTTCGGCCAGTATGGCGGCCGTCGCATCGGCCGTTCTGAGGGGTTTGACACTGACTGCGCCGCCATCAACGGCGTTATTCAAACGGTTCATATCGCCATCACGGACGGCGGCGGCGAATTCGAGGATGGCGGTGCCCGAACGGTAAACCTTGGTTAGGTGAATGACCGATTCCGACAGGGGGCCGCCTTTTGCAGAACGGGCGGCCTGGCGGGCGCCGTGAAGGAGGTCGCCGAGGAGCGCCCCGGCTTCTACGGAGGGAAGCTGCTCGGGATCGCCAACCAGGAGCAGGGCGGTATGCGGCGCGAGGGCGCGGAGGAAAATAGCTGCGCCAAATTCCAGACGCGGAACCATTATTTCAGAAACCATCATAGCCGTTATGGTACTTCATAGGGTAAACCTGCTATACTTTATTCTGTGGGAAAGCCGCCTGCGCTTACTAATATCAAAATCACCCTTGATCACTTCTTCAAGTTCCAGTTGCGTGAGTTTCTGGGCGTCTGCGGCTACCGTGTTGAGTCAGAACACGAGATGCTGCATTTTCCCAAAAAACTGGATGCCCTCGTCATCGGGGAAGGCTCGGCAGCCGCCAGTGATTTCAAGATTTTCAACTATTTCAGACGCTACAATCTGATCAGCTATAAATCCTTCAATGACAGCTTGCGCGTGCGGGATATCTACGCTCTATCTTTATATTACCATTTATACCTGCAAGAGCAGGCCGATGCGGATTACGGAAATACCACCATAACCCTTATCTGCTCCCGCACGCCAAAGAAGTTTATCCGCACATATAAAGACCTGTTCACAGAGGTGCAGCGCGGGCATTTTGTCGGAAACTATGCGATGTACCAGATTCATATCATCAACATCGAAAGAATTGATATTTCCGGCCCTGACGGGATATTCTTATCCGAATTCTGCCGAGAAACTGGCAGGATTTCCGGGGAGGCCGAGATACAGAGCGCCTGTTATTCTCAGGAGATAATTGACAAATTGCTCTCAGGGTATAAAATGAGAATGGGACTCTTTGAGGAAATGGAGGGAGATAACATGGGAGCCGTTGCCGATGTGACAGAACTTGTCAGACCGAAACTTGAGCAGGCATGGAAAGAGGGAGAGCTAGCCGGACAACAGTTGGGCCGGCAGGAAGGCATTCAGGAAGGCATTCAGGAAGGCATTCAGAAAGGTATGCAGAAAGGCGTCAAACAAACCGCCAAAAAGTTGAAGGAAGCCGGTGTTGCCTCCGCTATAATATGCAAGACAACCGGATTAACGCAAGAGGAGATTGATAAACTCTAGTTGCGGTGTTGTAAGAAGATTGATAATTCCGGCGGTTGAAAATTCCTGCGGCGGGGCCGGGGCACATTGCAGAAGACCTTGAAAGCCATCTACTTCCTTCTCCCCGCCCCGCCCGAAAAGAATATACTGCACACCAAGCACCCATCACATCGCCAAAAAATCGAATATTTTGACCGCTCACGCTGTCAAGAGTATCGGGGCTTAAGTCAGGACGAAGGATTTGGTTCGCAGACAAGGCGGAAAACCCACTTAAAAGCGCAGTGTATAGCGTATACATGAGCATTTTAAGCGGGTTTTTCAACGCCGTATGCGGGCCAAAGACGAGTTCTGACACAGCCCCACACCTGCCCCGCCGTTCCAGCCCCTCCAGCCGTTTCGGCCTCATCCTTCGGCCTTTTCGGCTGTTTCGGCTGGAACGGCATCCTCCTTCTCCGGCTGTCGTGCTGCCGGATGCTTTCAAAACTCACGCCGAACAAGCCGGAAACCCAGGTAGTCGCCATCGCCCGGGCTAAAGTAGCTGCGGTTGGCCGAACGCAGGCCCCAGGCGCTATCGTACCAACTGCCGCCGCGATTAACACGGCCCGAGCCCGAAGCGGGCCCCCTGGGATCGCTCTGACTCCCCGAAGAATAAGAACCTTTCCAGTCCCAGCACCACTCCCACACGTTCCCGCTCATGTCATAGAGGCCCAGCTCATTAGGTGCCTTCCCGCCCACAGGATGGGTCTCATACCCGCTGTTACTCGAATACCAGGCCACTTCTCTGGGACTGTGCCCTCCCGCATATTTATAGCCATTGGAGGAATTCCCCCCACGGGCCGCATACTCCCATTCGGCCTCCGTGGGCAGGCGATAGCCGTTTGCGCTCCAGTCTGCACTCACGTTGCTCCCGTTTGTCCTGTACACCGGTTTCAGGCCTTCTTTCTCACTTCGCCTGTTACAGTACTTCACCGCATCATACCAGCTCACCCCCTCCACCGGCCGGTCGTCCCCCTTGAAATATGACGGATTGCTCCCCATCACGGCTTTCCACTCCCTCTGCGTCACCTCGTACCTGCTCATATAAAACGTACTCACCGTCACCTGGTGCTGTGGGCCTTCGTCATCATCCCGCCCTGCTTCGCTTGGAGGCGAGCCCATCCTGAAGCGGCCCCCCTCCACACGAACAAAGTTATCTAGCACCGGTCGGTGCCGTTCCATACCCTTCGGCGAACCCACTGCAGCGGCGTTCACTCCGAGTTCAAGTGCGACGGCAAACACGCGCTTCGTTCCATCGGGCCAGCGGTACTCCACCTTCACCGTGCCGGCATAGTCCGGCACGGTGTAAACCACGGGGGCGGCGCCCAGCGGTTTGCCGTTCACGCTCACCTGAGCCCGGCCCGGCTCCGATTCTATCCGCACCAGGGCGGCTATCTTCTTCACCTCGCCCGCCGTACTCACCGCCATCTCGCCCGATGCCCCCGTTGTCCGGGTAAGCTCTGCATCGTTTTCCAGCAGGTTCACCACTCGGGCCCGGTCGGGCCGCAAAACCCAGATGTCGGGGTAAAGTTCGGTGACGGTGCAGGTGATCTCTCCGGCCAGGCCGCCGGACTGATCGGCGCTGTAGATGCGGTAGTACTCTTTGCGTATCGCATCCCTGTTCCCCTTCAGGGTGTAGGAGACCGGCACGGCAAAGGAATACTCCTTCCCCAAGGCGCGTATCTCCATGGGAAAACTCTTCTCTTCGGCGCTGAACCGGGCCACCTTTACCTGTGTGGCGGAGAAACCCAGGGTGAAGCGGCTCCCCTCCAGGGCCTTCCGGTTCTGAATCTGCTGTTTCCTCAGGTCTGCCAGTTCTCCCTGCCGGGCCGTTTGAAATTCGCCCCGGCGGCGGTCCAGTTCCGTCTTTCGCTTCGCTTCCAGTTCGGCGGTAAGACCGGCGATGAGGTCCTCATACTCCTTCTGCGTATCGAAGGGTTCCTTGGGGTTGTTTTCTTTGACCGCTGCCTTCTGCCGGCCGTAGAGGGCGTTCACCTCCACTTCCATCCGGGCAACGGCCTCGTCGAAGCGGGTGTTGATTTCCGCAACGGCACGGTTCACCGCGGCAACAGCCTCCAACTGCTCCCAGACATCGCTGTCTGAGGCATCCTTCCGCCGGAGTTCATCGAGCTGTGTCCGCCGCTCCCGGGCCTGCCGGGTCAAGCTCTCCCGCTGGGCCGTAAGCTGTGATTCCATCTGGGTACGCAGGGCATCCTCCGACTTGCGCTGCTCCAGAACCTGGCGGGCCTGCTTCTCTATCTCCGCAAGCTGTTCGGCCTGCATCCGTTTGGCCGCCTCTTCGGCACGGGCACGCCGCTGTTCAATCTCCAGCCGAATCTTGTCCGCCTCGCTGCGGGCGGCGGCTATCGCCTTCTCCCGCCGGGCTATTGCGGTCTCGAGTGCGGCTATCTCCGCATTGATCGCACTGCTCCGTGCGGTGGCGTTGGTCAGGGCTTCCGCATCGCCAAGATAGAATTCCCCCGTGTAGGAGGCATTGAACCAGGGTGCCTGCTTCCCCCGTGTGAGTTCCCGGACGGTGCCGTTGATGAGCCGCATCAGGGTGCTCACTTCCAGCCCCGGCACCGTGGCATGTTTGATAAAGGCCTGGGTGAAGGGGCTGTTTTTCTCCTCTCCGTCCTGGGCCACATATCCGGGACTGGTGGCGAAGACGATCATGCTTTCCTTGCCGCCGCCGCTCATTGCCGCCAGGCCCCGGTTCCCTGAACTCCTGCTCTTGAAGAAGGGATTGTCCCGGCAGGCATCCAGAACTACCATGTTGAAGACCGCCTGGGCGCGGTTCATGGCGGCGGTTATCCGCTCCAGGCTTACCGCCTCGTTCACAAGTGCGTATTCATCCCGAATTTCCGCCGTTACGGGGATGATGTAGTTAACCCCCTCATACTCCACACCGTGGCCGGAATAGTAGAAGAGGGCCACTTCGGTTCCCTTGCGGGAGGCCCGGTCTTGAAAATCATCAACCGCCCGCAGAATATCACCCTTGTTGCCGTCAAGCACCCGGGTTACCGTGAATCCCAGGTTTTCCAGGGTAACACCGATAGCCCGTGCATCATTCACCGGATTCCGCAGGGAGTCTGTATGTTCGTAGGTGCTGTTCCCGATCACCAGGGCCACACGGGAGCCGTCCGCCGCCTGCACCGCGAGGGACGGGGCAAGCAGCAGCGAGGACTCAAAAATGGCCTTATTCACCGCCGGTATGCCGTCGATACGAGCATCATTTCTTTTCATGAATATTTCCTTAAATCAGAAGTCATCGTCTGAAAAGGATAGAGACTTGTCAGTGAGTTCGTCAAGGGAGCGCATTGCCTCATAATTAGCCGCAGGGCGCCTCTGAAGTTACGTGAGTATTTTGGCAGCGCAGCAGCGGGGAAAAGAGCAGGCCAGAAGAGGATTGATAATTCCGGCGGTATTATCTGCCTGTGAGGTGCAGGCAGGCGGTTGAAAATTCCTGCGCCTGCGACGGGGCATAGGCGAAGCCGCCCGTCGGGATTCGTTCCTCACCCCTTCCGCTGTCGTGCTGCCGGATGCTTTCAAAACTCACGCCGAACAAGCCGGAAACCCAGGTTGTGGTCGCTATAGCCCGGGCTACTGCTGCTGCGGTAGGCCGAACGCAGGCTCCTGTCACTACTGTCCCAACTGCCGCCGCGTCTAACACGGGACGAGCCCGAATCGGGCCCACTGGGATTGCTCTGACTCCCCGAAGAATAATCGTCATACCAGTCCCAGCACCACTCCCACACGTTCCCGTTCATGTCATAGAGGCCCAGCTCATTGGGATTCTTCCCGCCCACAGGATGGACTTTGCTCCCGCTGTTACTCCAATACCAGGCCACTTCTCCGGGACTGTGCCCTCCCGCATATTTATAGCCATTGGAGGAATTCCCTCCCCGGGCCGCATACTCCCATTCGGCCTCTGAGGGCAGTCTGTACCCGTTTACCGTCCAGCTTGCCTTCACACTGGTTCCGATCTCTTTGTATACCTTCGGCAGGCCGGACTTGTCGCTTAGCCAGTTGGCATACTCCGCCGCTCCGTACCATGTCACCTCCATCACCGGAGCATTTTCGCTCGACACATAGTCCGTGCCCTTGAATGAAAATTTTCCCTCCTCATAAACCACGGCCACATCAACATCGTCCATATCGATCAGCTCATTACCGTTAAGCTGGCCCGTTTCCGACACGGCTGCCTCATTGAGAAATTCGATGTACTCCCTGTGCGTTATTTCATAGCGGCTCATGTAAAATGAATCCACCGTTACCTCATGCTCAACTTCATCGCTGTCCCTTTCCGATTCCGACGAGGGCGAGCCCATGGTAAAGGTGCCGCCCTCCACGGAAACAAAAACACTCACCACCTTCAGGGTGAAGCTTCTCGTGTCGGTTGCAGTACCCTTGGTGATCGTGGCTGTCAGTGTCACGTCCGTGTCAGAGTCATCCAGGCGGGTTACTACTCCACTGGCGCTGATTACTGCGGGGTCGCTGGTCCAAGTAATGCCTGAACCGTTCGTTCCGTCCGTCGGCAGTGTTACATCCTGTGCTACGCGGTCCATGCTGTCTCCGTCTGCATAATCGATGTCCAGGGCATCCTTGTCAGCATCCACCGCTTCGGCGTTGTTCAACTCCCTCAGAACCTTCAGGGTGAAGCTTCTCGTGTCGGTTGCAGCACCCTTGGTGATAGTGGCCGTCAGCGTCACGTCCATGTTTGTGCTATCGGATACCGGGCGGGTTACTACTCCACTGGCGCTGATTACTGCGAGGTTGCCGCTGGTCCAAGTAATGCCTGAATCGTTCATTCCGTTCGTCGGCAGTGTTACATTCTGCGTTACGCTGTCCATGCTGTCTCCGTCTGCATAATCGATGTCCAGGGCATCCTTGTCAGCAGCCACCGCTTCGGTTTCGCTCAACTCCTTCAGAACCGTCAGAGTGAAGGTTTTCTTAACGGTTGCAGCACCCTTGGTGATAGTGGCCGTCAGCGTCACGTCCATGTTTGTGCTATCGGATACCGGGCGGGTTACTACTCCACTGGCGCTGATTACTGCGGGGTTGCCGCTGGTCCAAGTAATGCCTGAATCGTTCATTCCGCTCGTCGGCAGTGTTACATTCTGCGTTACGCTGTCTATGCTGTCGCCGTCTGTATACCTAATCTCCAGGGCTGCCTTGTCAGCAGCCACCGCTTCGGCTTCGGCATTCCCTGTATCTCCTGGAGGAGAACAAGCCGTCACAAAAACCGCTGTAATTGTGAACACCGCCACAGCCACAGATCCCGCTCGCTTAACCCAAGTTCACCACTAAAAAACGTAATTCCTTATAATAAATGGAGTTACTATTTTTTATTTACACTACGGATTTGGTGAGTCGTCATCCGACGGTTCAACGCCTTTCCCGACAACCCAAGCATCGCATAAATCTTCTGATGTTCTAGTTCCTGTCGGGAGTCGAGTCTCACTTCATTATTCATCAGCACTCCCTCTTCAGTCTTGGAAATGTACTCTATGGTTATCCTCTGGTGGGTAGAAAGAACTTCTTTTATGGTCTTCCAACTCCGTGTATCTCCCCCTTTTCGTAATTTACATTCAGTCGCATGCATCAGGTGATACGCAAGGACTGATATAAACATATGCGACTGCACTCTCTCCTCCAGTTGATGAAAGTTAGGCCGAAAGCCAAGATGAGACTTCATGTCTCTAAATGAGTTTTCAATACGGCCAAGCATTATATAGAGCTCCCAAATATTTTTGTCATCCAAATCTTTTCGATTGGTTCTAAGGGTATAAGTTCCTTCACTGTTTCCTGTCTGAGTTTTCTTCTCCCATTTAATGTCAATCGCATTCAACTTTCCTGTCCGCTTGGCAGGCTCCCCAGGAATAACTGATATTTCATAAAGTTTTGCAGCCTTTGGATATTTTTCCTTAAGCCTGCCAATGCTCTGAAGAACCGAAGAATACAGTTTCATGCGGTTTTTCTTGTTTAATCCGTCACGAAGATATTGAAGTCTTTCAAGGAGGACGGTTTCGGTACGCATAGCCATGGCCTCTTCTTTAAGACGTTTGTGCTCGCTCTTTACCAGAACCCAATGCTCATCCGAGATTGTTTTTCCGAATACTTCAATCTTGGCACCTGTTTTCTTGTCCTCCATGACCAGATTCATCTCTTGCGATGGCTCAAGCTCCAAAGGACTTTTCCCTCTGTGAACCACAAGGTAGGTACATTTTCGCTTTTTAAGCCATTCGATATTCTCTTTTGTGGCAATCCCGGCATCCATTACGACAGTTGCCCCGACTTTTAGGCCCGCGTTGGCTTCCAAATCTAAAATCGTGGCCTGAAAAGTCTTGGATTCGCACTGGTTCCCCGGATGGAACTTGCTATACTTGGGAAATCCATCCGCATCGACAACCAACCCCAGGGTAGCCAATTTGCAGTCACTGCGCTTTTCTTTCGAGCGACCATAAGATGCCTTTGGGTTCTTTTTGCACTGACCCTCAAAGTAGGTGTTCGTTAAATCGTAAAGTACAATGCTTTCGTCGAGGGAGAATAGAGTTATTGTCAATAGTTGTGGATGAGAAAATTTCAAATCCTTCATTTTTTTCACGCGGCCTCTTCCTTGAAGACTCCATCTTTACAAAACACACCCTCAATAACCCTGGGGATTAGCTTGTATCCACGTAGCTTTCGCCAGTTCTTTTCAGCCTCCAGGCAGAGCTTCCAAACCATACTTAATGTTGCCACCCTTGAACCACAGCCCCTGGTTCTCTTCGTTCTAAGGCGGACAGTAGCAAAGGTTGACTCAATCGGGTTGGTCGTCCTGATGTGAGTCCAGTGCATCGCCGGAAATTTGTAGAACGTGAACAGCTTCTCCCTGTCCTTTTCCAGACACTGGGTGGCCCTGGGGTATTTAGCCTGAAAGGAATCAATGAATAAGTCATAGGCTTTAAGAGCATTCTGCTCGGTATCTGCCATATACATTTCATGAATCATTGACTTGGCCTTGCCCTGGATATTCCTGGGCATTTTGTTTAACACATTCGCTGTCTTGTGCACCCAGCAACGCTGTTTTTTTGTTTCGGGAAAGATTTCATCCAGGGCATTCCAGAAACCCAGCGCACCATCCCCAATGGCCAGCCTGGGGGCGGTGGTGAGACCCCGGGCTTTCAGTTGGAGCAGTATCTCCCTCCAGCTTTGTGAGCTTTCCCTGTATCCGTCACTGACGGCTAGAAGTTCCTTCTTCCCATCCCTGTCAGCTCCCATGATTACAAGAATGCAGCTCCTTTGATCATCAAGCCTTACATTGAAGTAGATGCCGTCCACCCAGATGTAGGCGTATTCCTTAGCTTTCAAATCACGTTTCTCCCACTGAAGAAACTCATCTTCCCAGAACCTTTTCAAGCGGACTATGTTCGTCGCCGACAGTCCGGCAATACCTTCACCCAGAATCGAGGCAAGAGCTGTCTGGAAAGCAGATGTGGACACACCACTGAGGTACAGCGCCGGAACAAGGTTGTCGATACTGGGAGTTCTGCGCATATAGGTTGGCAGTATGGCACTGGTGAAGCGATCCTCTCGCTTGCTCTTTAATTTCCTGTCATCCACTCTTGGAACCTTGATTTGCATTTGACCAGCCCCTGTCACAATTTTTCGTTGGGCGTGGTAACCATTGCGTACAACCTTGCGCTGATTATTCTGATCACGCTCATGTTTATGGGCATTGATGTAGTCTTCCACTTCTAACTCCAGGGCATGAATAAGCATCTTTCTGGCTCCCTCTCGCAAAACCTGATCCAAAACCGATTCTGTTTCGCTTTTCAGCACTTCCGAATCATTTCCGTTTGTTGTAAACTCTTCCATAGAGCATCTCCTTTCTGTTTGGCTTTATTACCAATTATTTTACAGAAGGATTTGCTCTTTTTTTACCCCATCCACAACTTTTGATTATATCTCGGGAGAATAAATCTTGTTCTTTACAAGCCAAATGCTTCTCCAGCTCGTCCTTACAGCGGTAGAGAACATCGGCAGCCCTGTAGTACGCATTCAGGGAGGACGAATGGGGTAAGCCGCACAGCTCAAAAAGAGCAGAATGTTTTTCCGCCCACTGCCTGGTAAATCGCTCGCTGGCTGGTTTGATCATTCTACCGACGATTAGAGCTTCAAGTAAGGGGATCGTTCCCTTAGGCACACCGCATTTCCTTAGAACTCTGTCCATTTCCAACTCTTTCCATTGCTGATGACAGACGTACTCAGGGCCTAGGCTTCTGACTTTCTTTGTTTCAAGGCTGTTAACATCGACCGCTACAAAATTGGCTTGCGCTTGAGCTTTTAGTTGTGCGTCTTTTGCCCGCTTGGTGAAAATGCGGTCTGATACCTGCTGTGCGATTTTCTCAATGTCTTCATCCAAGTCGAATAATTCTCTGTTTCCTGAAAGAATATTTTCAATTCTTCTTGCCAGAGCTTTGTATTGAGAAGAATCAATATCCAGTTTCCCAAGGTTGAGAATAATCCGCTGTCGGGGGCCTTTATCAGTGCGGATATTTTCTACAAGATTGAGGTAGGTGTACTGTTTTTTCGTTTTACCGTTGGCAACTTTTATTGATCTTATATACATACCACTAAGATACACCACAGCCACAAAAGAGGCAAGCGAAAAATAAAGTGTTAGGCACTACATTTTGATTTGAGGTGATTTGAGGTCCCCAAAAAGCGGAATCCCTAAATATTCTATGGTATTTATGAGGTTTTGGGAAATATTTAAGCCTTTTTTTGAAGTAATTCGTTTTCTTGGTCGTTAAAAAAATATTTAGCAGGTGTATTTTGGTGAACTTGGGTTAATTGAAATTCGTTCGTTCAGTCGACTCATATCGTTTAACTCCTTTGAAGTATATTATCAATAATGGGGTTCATTGCTCAGATAACGTACAATCAAGTTCGCAATTCCCATAATTGAAAGAAGCCATCGAATTCTCCAGAATAGTATCAAACCATCAAAACCACAAGGAGAAAGACGATGGCTAAGAGAAATGATAATGGAAATCTGGAAAATATGCTACTCCAATTCATTACGGAACCGGATCCCCTTTTCAGTTTATTGAAATGGCTGCCGGAGAAGCTTATGGAAAACGAAGCGGCGAACAAAGTCCGGGCAAAAAAGGGTTCTCATTCAACAGGAAGGACCACACATTTCTTAAGGATTAGACCTCGCCGTTTCGATACCCGGTTAGGAACGTTGTATTTACTGATCCCTAAGCTGAGAAAAAGCGGGTATATTCCTTTCTTTGTCACTGAAAAGAAGAGATCCGGACAGGCTCTGATTCAGGCAGTTCAAGAAGCGTTCATCAACGGGGTTTCGACCAGGAAGATTGAAAAGCTCGCCATGAGTCCGGGGATCGAAAATATATCAGCCGATCAGGTATCCGAAATTAACAGAGGGCCTGATGAACAGGCGGATGAATTCCGCTGCCGTACACTCGGTTCCGAATACCCTGTCATCTGGGCAGATGCACTGTATGAAAAGATAGGCGAAACCGGGAGAGTTCGGAATATGGCAGTCATGGTCGTTTCCGGTGTTAATTCACAAGGACATAAAGAGATCCTTGCAGTAGAACCTATGCCGGAAGAAGCTGAATCTACTTAGGGCTTGCTGAAAAAGTCATAATCTATAGATTTTCAAGGTAAAAGCCAGTTACAAATGCTCTAGAGCAACCTTGCTCTCTATTCTTGAAAAAACAGGTGCAAGGTAAATGCGGAAAATGGCTCAAAACCCTTGCACCTGGGTAATAGCAGAAATCAAAATTTCCCCGAAGTTTCTCAAATCATTGCATTCTGGTTCACTTATAATGCAGTTTTGATTCATTATACTGGTATTCAGAGTCAAAAATACTTTTTCAGCAAGCCCTACTTATGGGCACCTCTAAGAAACAGCTTTAGGAAATTGACGAAGAAATTTTTTTCGATACAAGGCGGCAAAAGCGGAGCTATCCTAAGCTACGTGAGCATTTTGACAACGCAATAGCGGCGGAAAAGATCGAGTCAAGTACTAAATGGAGTTTTTTAGAGGTGCTCTTAAATTGAAACAGGCTGCCTGATGGAAGAATTCGATGGCTTCTTGAAAGAAAATTGCGAACTATACTGGATATGCCCTGGACACTGTCGAGTGAAGTCTGATAATCTTCTGTATAATCTCTTAAGGAGATTCATAGATATGAATCAATTAACAAGAGCGATACCCCTAGTGGCGCTCGCCGGATTTCTCGTCCTCATTGGATTAGGAGGCTGTTCCGCAACAAGTGAGGGATTGAGTGATCAGGAATCGGTTGCTGCTGATAAGGCCGCACTGGTCATTGGCTACGCAGGTACAGACAGCGCAGCTTCGGTAACCTAGGCATTGACCCTGCCAGGCGCCGGAGACAGCGGAACCACCATAACGTGGGCCAGCGACATGCCCGCCGTCATCGACAATGTCGGAGCGGTTACCCGCCCGGCTGCTGACGCTGCCGATGCGACTGTCAAACTTACCGCGACGATAATAAAGAATAGTGAAAGCGACACAAAGACCTTCACCCTGACGGTTAAAAAAGCTCTGAGCGATGCCGATTCGGTAGCTGCTGATAAGACCGCGCTAGACATTGGCTATGCGCAAGGAGACAGCATAGATTCGGTAACCCGGGCATTGACCCTGTCAAGTGCCGGAGACAGCGGAACCACTATAACGTGGAACAGCAACATGCCCGCCGTCATCGACAATGTCGGAGCGGTTACCCGCCCGGCTGCTGACGCTGCCGATGCGACTGTCAAACTTACCGCGACGATAATAAAGAATAGTGAAAGCGACACAAAGACCTTCACCCTGACGGTTAAAAAAGAGGATAAAATATCGGTAACATCTTTATCCTATTCCTTAAATTCAATACAAACACCATACAATGCTGCGATGAGCCAAATTGCGGCTACTACCGATCCTGCCGCTGCAACCGGTGCATACAGTGTGAATCCTAGTTTACCTGCAGGGCTGAGTCTTAATGCTGATACTGGGGTAATAAATGGGACTCCAACTAACACAGTGGGACCTGCTTCATACACGGTAACCTTTACCGCAGATGGCATTTACGAGGGAGCAGTCACTGCGGATATTACCATTGAGGTATCACCAATTAACTTACCAGAGGGTCTGAACTTCCCCAATGAATCAGTAACAGCAGGAACTGCTGCCACCCTAAGCTCAGGAAGCTTTACAGGCGACCTGGCGAACCTCTCGCCCGGAACAGACTATTCATTAACCATAAGCCCAACAGTAACTGGAATGACTATTGCCGATAACGGAGAGATATCAATTCCCGATACGATAGCAACCGGAGATGCAGGAACTTACACCGTAAAGGCGACTGGTAAAGGAAACTATACCGATACAGTAACGGATAATTTTGAGTTGACAGTCAGTACGGCGCCAGCAGTAAACTCTGTAACCATAAACGAGGGTGATCAAACGAAAGACCCGTCAGCTTCAGCGTTTACATTGACAGCAACAGTCGCCGTTGTTGGAGGTGCTGACCAAACGGTTACATGGAGCAGTAGTGATACTGCTGTTGCAACGGTTGATGTAGGAACTGGAGAAGTAACTCTTAAGGGAGTAGCTGGTAATACTGACATCACAGCAACATCCACTGTTGACCAAAATAAAATTGATACGATTACGTTGACGGTCAGTGCGGCGAACTCATTTTCATATACACCGGCGACTCTTTCAGCCGAATATGGTGTTGAAACAGCAAGTGGCGCCCCGACTTGGACTCCTTCAACACCGGCTGGTACGATTACTTATGAGATAGAACCGGCCGTAACCGGGGTGTCAATTGCGGTTGCGGATGCTAGCACAGGACGTGTAACCATTGCTGCGAATAAGTCCGTTACTACGGCAGATGAAACGGTCATAGTGAAGGCCATGGTTGATGGTGCCTTCTATGCAGATGCGACAATTACCGTCCGTGTTACTGCGGCAGCTTTGAGCGGGACTCTCACTTATGCTGATAAAGAAATATCAGAAGGAAGTGGCGACACCTTGAGTGGAAGTGGAACATTGTTAACTGGAGGATTAACGGCAGGAACAGACTACGACTTAAGTGTACAGAAGGCCGGAGCGGATGTAAACGAAGTTACCATTGACACTGTTTCTGGGACAATCACAATAGATAATACGATAGCAACTGGAGATGCAGGAACTTACACCGTAAAGGCGACTGGTAAAGGAAACTATACCGGTGAGGTAACGACAACTTTTACGCTGACAGTCAATGCAGTAACCTCTGTAACCATAGACGGTGGAAATCGAGCGAAAGACCCGTCAGCTTCAGCGTTTACATTGACAGCAACAGTCGAAGTTGTTGGAAATGCTGCACAAACGGTTACATGGAGCAATAGTGCTGATTCTGTTGCAACGGTTGGTGCAAACGGACTAGTAACTCTTCAGGGAGGAGTTGGTACTACTGACATCACAGCAGCATCCACTGTTGACTCAAGTAAATCTGATACGATTACGTTGACGGTCGCCACTTATAACATCGGCGATATCGGTCCCGGCGGTGGAGTTATCTTCTGGATCAATACAGACACTTCCATGGACTGGAAGTACCTGGAAGCTGGTCCTACAACGAGTATGCCGCCTACTGCTGGTCGCACTTGGGGAACCGCCATAGTAACAGGTGCCACCAGTGAAGAAATAGGAGATGGAGCGGCCAATACGGCAGCGATCGTAGCGGCATATGCTGCTGAGAACCCTCCCATTACCGATAGTGCAGCACACTACTGCGATGGCTATGCGAATAATGGCTTCTCCGACTGGTTCTTGCCTTCCTTCAATGAATTAACAAAGCTGAAAGATGTAGTAGACGGGAGTGTTACATTAGCCGACGGGACTGTAGTAGACACGTCGGGCAATCAAAATGTTTCTGATTATACCCAGCCTTTTCTTGATACTGGTCCAGCCTTCTGGTCTTCCACGGAGACTAGTGAGACACAAGCAAGGATGCGGAATATGGGTTATGATTGGGAGGAAATCGTGTTAAAGTCTCGTACTCGTAACATGGGGATTTTGCCAATCCGAGCTTTTTAGCTGTTGAAAAATTGGTTCCCCCCGTCTTGGACTCTTCTTAATGTCCGAGACGGTGGGGGAGTATGGGAGGGTGATAGTAAATCATGATGAAAGTTGTGGATGATCTGCCTGTGCGGTGAACGCAGAGGGGTGAATTGTGATTCCATCTCTGATCGCCGGTCGAATGGTGTGAAGCATGGCCTTTGAATTCTGATTTTTGAATCCTGAGGTTCTGCTTTGCGCAATAAATTTCCAATTGACTTTAGGCGCAAGGGATTGCAGCGGAAATGCCGCCGGCTGCCACGGCGATTGGCAATGAGCCGGAAACAGGCTGCCGGAGCAAGGCATTGGAGCGGAAAGCCCGACCCGAAGGGTTGCGCCCAAGTATTGGTTTTTTAAGCGGCCCTCTAACTGAAATCCCGGCCAATTCCGCTTCGCCGACAAAATCATCCTCCTCATGCCGGATGCTTCCAAAGCTAAAGACGAACAAGCCGGAAACCCAGGCCGTAGGCACTCAAGCCCGGGCTATTGCTGTTGCGATTGGCCGAACGCAGGCCCCCGACACTACTGTGCCAACTGCCGCCGCGTCTAACACGGTACGAGCCCGAAGCGGGCCCCCCGGGATTGCTCTGACTCCCCGAAGATACAGGACTGGATCAATAACGGCTCAAGACGGATTTTAGGCGGCAGATCGGCCAAGGAAGCTTTGGATTGCGCCCTGATGACGGGGGAAGTACAGTACATGGTTTTATGGGACAGAATGGACAGTTGACTTGATAATTCACCTCGTCTCGGTGAAAACCTTATCCAGTTTCCATGCCAAAGTATTCTCGGCCATCAGGGGGATGCAGCCCTCCGACTCAGACGGAATGGTCCAGGGGCTCTTTACAAGTTCAACGGTTCCGCTATTGGGAGGAACATCATAGAACTTCCGCCCAAAATCGCAGAGGAAGGGCTCCATTTTCTCCTGTGCCCCCGCCCTGTCGAAGAATTCGGCCAAAGCCGGAAGTATAACCGGCGCCGAGTATACCCCTGCGGGACAGGAAGCAGAGTGTTTTTTCTCTTTCGGATGCGGAGCGCTGTCGGAACCGAAGAAGAATCTTGGATCACCGCTCAGTACAACATCTTCGATAGCCTGCCGGTGAGCCTGTGTCTTGATTACCGGCTTACAAAACAAATGGGGGCGCATCAATCCGCCAAGTAGGTCATCCAACGAAAACAGGAGGTGCTGGACTGTAACCGTCGCTGCCGACGGACCGGAGTCTTCTTGTATCATTCTTACCCCTTCAGCGGTGGAAACATGTTCCAAAACCATTTTCAGGCGTGGAAAGGATAGCCGTATCTGATTGAATACAGGCAAGAAGGCCGCTTCTCTGTCCAGGACGGGGGCATCAGGGTCTTCGCCATGCACGCAGAGAATTATGCCATTCGCCTCCATCGCGCCCAGGGCCTCTTCAATCTGCCGCCAATTGGCGATGCCTCCCTGACTATTCGTAGTCGCGCCGTCCGGATAATACTTCCCCGCTATCACATTGGCGGCGGCTAAATCGGCGATGGTCCGGCTCTGCATACCCGGCATGAGCCGAAACGCGGCCAAAACACTCAGGCCGGGACAGGCGGCTTCTGCCTTTCGGCAGTATTCCTCAATATCTTCGGCAGAGATTAAGGGCGGGATGGTGTTCGGCATGGCGAGAACACGGCCAAAGGCCCCATGGGCCTGTGCGTAGGCCGCCATTTCAGGGTCCTGTCGCAGATGAACATGCCAATCATCCGGTCGGGGGAGAACGATTTTCACATTTCATACTATAGTTCATTTCTTATGAGTAATCTATAATGCATGTATGGAGGAGCCCATGCCTGTGAAGTGCGGCAAGTCAACGCCCTTCGACTTAAATGGCCTCAAAGAGATTGTCCGGCAATACCCGACGCCGTTTCACATCTATGACGAAAAAGCCATCCGCGAGAACGCACGCGCCTTCAACGCCGCCTTTGAGTGGACACCATCCGGTTTTCGCAATTATTTCGCTGTTAAGGCATGCCCCAATCCCAGGATATTGAGCATGCTTGCCGAAGAAGGCATGGGAGCCGACTGTTCTTCAATGGCGGAACTGATTCTCGCCGAGGCGGTGGGCCTAGGCGGCCGCAGGGTCTTCTTCTCTTCCAATAATACCCCATTGCAGGAATACCGGAAAGCCAAGGAAATCGGCGCCATTATCAACTTGGACGACATCACCAATATCAAAGAGCTTGCCAGCATCGGCCTGCCGGACACCCTGAGCTTCCGCTTCAATCCCGGACCGGCGAAGAAAGGCAACAGCATCATCGGCAAACCGGAGGAAGCCAAGTACGGCCTAACCGAAGATCAAATGCTCAAAGCCTATGCGACAGCCCTTGAGAAGGGCGTGAAGCATTTCGGCATGCACACGATGGTGGCCTCCAATGAACTCAACAGCGGCTACTTCATTGAGACAGCCAAGCTGCTCCTTCGATTATTGGCGGATGTTTCAAAACGGCTTGGAATAAGCATAGATTTCATAAACTTCGGCGGCGGCATCGGCATTCCCTATAACCCCGGAGAGAAACCTGTGGACATTCAGGCCATTTCGGCCGGTATTAAGCGCCATTTCACGGAATACGTGCTGAAAAACTCGTTAAGGGAACCGGCTGTCTATATGGAATGCGGCCGGGCTATTACAGGTCCTTACGGCTATCTGGTTACCACGGCCATACATGAGAAACATACCTATAGGGAGTATATCGGTGTTGACGCCACCATGGCCGATTTGATGCGTCCGGCATTTTACGGCGCCTACCACCACATCACCGTTATGGGCAAAGAAGACAAAGAAGAGACAATGATGTACGATGTGGTGGGCAGTCTCTGTGAGAATAATGACAAATTCGCCATTAACAGAAGGCTTCCCCCTGTGGAGTTAGGAGATATACTTGTGATTCATGATACTGGCGCACATGGCAGGGCCATGGGATTTAACTACAACGGGAAACTTCGTGCCGGTGAACTTCTGCTCAGAGAAAATGGCGAAGTTGTCGAAATTCGTCGAAAGGAAACCCTAACGGACTATTTTGCCACTTTGGACTATCCGGGTCTTCCCAAAACTTAGGTGCACATCATGCTTGTCGAAGTTGAAATTTGGACAGTGGGGCAGATGGAATGCGGCACCGCCGTCATATTGCGCGTACCATCCTCTGTCCGATGTCTGCCCATCTATGTGAAGCCAAATGAAGCAAAAAAGATTCACTTGCTGGCCAAAGGCAACAGAAATTTTGAGGGGTTTACAGATTTCTTCGCGACTTTTACCGCTGCGGTTTCGGTGTTTCCTGACTATGTAGAGATCCACCAAGGGGACAAGCCAGGTGTATACTTTTCAAGTATCCACTTTGCGAAAAACAGAGAAGTCTATTTCTCAATTAAAGCGCCCATCCCATTCGCCCTGATGCTCACATCACGTATGAATCTCCCGATATTGATCGAGACGGCAATTCTCGAAAATTTCGGGGTCAATCTAATTATAGAGAAGCGGGAAGAAGGACATACGGAACATATTGCACGACTCCGGGAAGAGTTAGGCCAAAAGGTTCACGAAGAAGAATACGAACAAGCGGCTGTCATTCGGGACCAAATCAAAAAAATTGAAGAACAAATGCGCTTGAAGAAGGAATCATAATGGGGACACCTCTAAAAATCGAACCGGAAACGCAAATGCCCGGTTTAGAGAGGCCCATAAGGAAGTGTCATTGAAGAAATTGATCCCGATATCGGCAATACCCGTTAGTTTGAATGTCAAGAATCGGCTCAACTATCAGAAAGAGCGATATGATGTCTGTGGGTTTCTCAAGATTCGCTCGCCCAAAGATGCCAGGGAACTGGCTAAAACCTATGCCGCTGCTTTCGGCGTATCGGAGCCTCCTGCCGGAGACATATACGGGGCCGGACTCATTGTAACGGCATGGCGGATGCTTCTTGAGAATTTTGCCGCTGGCGATCAGCCCTTCGAACCTGCCGCTATATCGATGATGACCGATCCTGATGCCCGGAAAAGGCTGTATGCCGTCCTTGGTGATTTTGAGAGGGAATACCCTGCCTCAGATAAGGATACAGTCTTTATAGGATGGGTGCTGACACGGCTCGCTCAGACAAACCCCGCATTTTCCCACTTTGCCAAACTGTACCAAGACCCCCAGGAGAAGGGAGAGGCTTCACTGTGCTGGTCAAATCTTGAGTCCATTGATAAAGCTCTGAACCGTCGCCCTCCGGAAGATAAAACTCCTCTCGCCACGCAAAAATGCCCTGTCATTGCTGCGCCCTATTCCATTAAAGATCAACTGCTGTACATCCTCACCCACTGGATTGACATATTGGGCGATTGGGCCCGTCATATTCTCGGCGCCCTTGACATGATTGAGGAAGAAACCCGCTTTCGAATGCCCGGTCCCGGCGTGGCCCAAGGCCCCGGGATTGAACTATTGGATGGGATAGCAAGATTCAGCCATGATGATGATTGGATGCCCAAGGTCGTTCTTCTCGCGAAAAACATCCTGGTCTGGCTAAACCAACTGTCCAGGACATACCGCCGAGACATCCGCCGGCTGGATGAAATTCCCGATGAAGAACTCAATCTCATGGTTTCAAGGGGATTTAACGCCCTCTGGCTGATCGGCCTCTGGGAACGCAGTCCGGCAAGCCGAGAGATGAAGCGGCGCATGGGGAATCCCGAGGCCGCAGCCTCGGCCTATTCTCTCTACAGATATGATATTGCCGAAGAGCTGGGAGGGTGGTCTGCCCTGGAAAACCTTAAAACCAGGGCGGCACAGCGGGGAATACGGCTCTCCAGCGACATGGTTCCCAACCATGTCGGCATTGATTCCGATTGGACAAGGCATCACCCGGACAGGCTGCTCGGCGTATCGGAATGCCCATATCCGGGATACTCTTTTTTTAGCGATAATTTATCAGGTGATGAATCGGTGGATATCCGATTGGAAGATCACTACTGGGATAAGAGCGACGCCGCCGTTGTATTTCAGCGCAGGGATACGGAAACAGGCGAATTCCGATTCATCTACCATGGAAACGACGGAACCTCCATGCCTTGGAACGACACCGCACAAATCAATTTCCTCAACCATGAGGCCAGGGAAGCGGTAATCCAGGAGATTCTCCATGTCGCTAGGCACTTCCCCATCATTCGCTTCGACGCGGCAATGGTACTCGCCCGGAAACACATCCGCCGTCTATGGTTTCCCGCCGCGGGAAGTGGCGGCGGCATTCCGTCGAGGTCGGAACACGCCCTTTCGGACGAAGAGTTCAATTCGGCGCTTCCCGTGGAATTTTGGCGGGAGGTTGTCGATCGGGTCTCGGCAGAAGTACCCGGCACTCTTCTTCTGGCCGAAGCCTTCTGGATGATGGAAGGTTATTTCGTCCGCAGTCTTGGAATGCACCGCGTATATAATTCGGCTTTTATGAACATGCTCAGAGATCAGAAAAACAGCGAGTATCGCCGTATCATAAAAGACACTCTCGCGTTCGATCCCGGAATCCTCCAACGGTTCGTCAACTTCATGAACAATCCCGATGAAGAGACGGCGGTGAATCAGTACGGCAAGGACGATCGGTATTTCACCGTCTGTACTTTGTTAGCCACTCTGCCGGGGCTGCCCATGATAGGTCATGGGCAGATTGAAGGATTCACAGAGAAGTACGGCATGGAATACACGAGAGCCTTCTCTGATGAAGCCCCTGACGAAGAGTTGGTAGCCCGCCACGAGAGGGAGATATTCCCCCTGCTAACAAGACGCCATCTTTTTGCCGGTGCGGCATCGTTTCGGCTATACGATCTTCATGGTGAACACGGCATCATCGAATCTGTATTCGCCTACAGCAATGCCTTCAAAGATGAACGTGCCCTGATTGTCGTGAACAATTCCTATGATCGGGCGGTCGGCTCAATCAACCTAGCCTTTTCTTCTGAGATGCCCCATGAGAAATTAGCTTCGGCCCTCATCCCGGAGGACGTGGATAACAGCTCCTGGCTCCTCCTAAAAGACCATGTGGCCGGTCTGTGGTATATCCGCTCGGCGGGCGGTCTGCGGGATACGGGACTGACACTCAGCATAGATGGTTTTGGCCGACAAACCTTCCTGGACATACATCCCGTTCCTGAAACCGAAGACGGTATGTGGAGGGTTCTGGCGGAGGAACTTGACGGCGCCGGTGTGCCAGACCCCTACACCGCCATGACACAGCTCCAGCTTCGCCCTGTCAAGGAGGCATTAACCGCTCTTCTCCCCTACGAAATGGTATATAAGCTTGCAGAAAGCATAGGTAAGGGAATAGACCCTACCGCACTAGTGAATAAAGACGACATGCTTTCGGCATTGTCCCGACTTGAAAGCCTTGGGGCCTCAAATACGCAAAGCCCTGCACAGAAGATGAACATGATTTTGCGTCAGCTTGAATCGGCGGCCAAACTGTGGCGATTCCCCCGCCGCTGTCTCAAACGCTATCTCTACCACAAATTTGGCGATACCGAAACGGATGATGTGCTGTTCATGGCGATCTGGAGCATAATTGCCATCCTGGGGGCCGAAAAATGGAATGACTGGGATATGGAGCATTGGATAAAGACACATCTTAAGCCATCTACGCCTACACGGCTATGCCGGAATCTGGCCTTGGCGCTGCATCTCCCCCCATGGCTGAAAGTCGCTAAGAAACCAAACTTGGCACTTGGCATACTGATGGCCGATGCGACGGTGCGCCAGGCATGCGGTGTCAATCATTGGAACGGCGAAACATGGTACAATAGGGAAGGCTGGAATGCCTTTGTAAGGACGATAATCCTCATAGCCGGCGGCAATTCCTTGTCCTGGCGGACAATCTTCCGTCTGATACGGCACTGGGCCAAGGCCGCCAAAGCCTCCGAGTATCGGCTAGACCTCCTGTTGAAACCCCTGTCCCCGCTGCGTCAATATAAAATCAACTCGAACTGAAGCAAACTTCTTTTTCAATTCATGGCAGTATCCATTATAACAATGGCGGCTAGCTGTCTGCATCGGCAGCCTGCACCGCCGCTGCTGTGGTTTTTCCACTAAGAACAAATTTTATGTTTGCGAGGAGGTAAACAATTATGAAGAATATTATTTTACGTACAGTATCGGCGCTTATGGCAGCAACTGGCAGTATCGGCGCTTATGGCAGCAACTGGGTTAATCATCTCAGGCTGCAGTAATGGGGGGCACTAAAAGCAGTCTAGCTGAAACAACCTCTTTGACTGTTACAGTCAACAGCACTGACTATGAGCTGAGTTTCGATGAAACCAACACCGCTATGGTCGGCGTATTAAGCAGTGACGCAATTCCGGCTCAAATAACAGTGAAAGATGCTGTTCTATCCGAAAAGGGAGCAGGACTGGCCAATAATGAGGTGCTGACTCTTGCCAACGGAAGCAAAGAAATTGTCATAACCGCCGAAGACGGCACAACGGCCACTTACACCATTGCTGTAGTAGCGGTAGATTTATCCGCAACTGAGATCGCCAAGACTGATGAGGGCAACAACCGTCGTTTCCATTATGTGCTTTTCAATATCTCCGCCGCCGGAGTTATTGTCAATAGTTGTGGATGAGTAAATTTCAAATCCTTCATTTTTTTCACGCGGCCTCTTCCTTGAAGACTCCATCTTTACAAAACACACCCTCAATAACCCTGGGGATCAGCTTGTATCCACGTAGCTTTCGCCAGTTCTTTTCAGCCTCCAGGCAGAGTTTCCAAACCATACTTAATGTTGCCGCCCTTGAACCACAGCCCCTGGTTCTCTTCGTTCTAAGGCGGACAGTAGCAAAGGCTGACTCAATCGGGTTGGTCGTCCTGATGTGAGTCCAGTGCATCGCCGGAAATTTGTAGAAC
Organism: Spirochaetaceae bacterium; assembly: GCA_965232165.1. Classification (GTDB taxonomy): domain Bacteria; phylum Spirochaetota; class Spirochaetia; order DSM-2461; family DSM-2461; genus UBA2779. The sequence continues at coordinate 862,546 of CBDDOY010000001.1, forward strand.
GTGAACAGCTTCTCCCTGTCCTTTTCCAGACACTGGGCGGCCCTGGGGTACTTAGCCTGAAAAGAATCAATGAATAAGTCATAGGCTTTAAGAGCATTCTGCCCGGTATCTGCCATATACATTTCATGAATCATTGACTTGGCCTTGCCCTGGAGATTCCTGGGCATTTTGTTTAACACATTCGCTGTTTTGTGCACCCAGCAACGCTGTTTTTTTGTTTCTGGAAAGATTTCATCCAGGGCATTCCAGAAACCCAGTGCACCATCCCCAATGGCCAGCCTGGGGGCGGCGGCGAGACCCCGGGCTTTCAGTTGGAGCAGTATCTCCCTCCAGCTTTGTGAGCTTTCCCTGTATCCGTCACTGACCGCTAGAAGTTCCTTCTTCCCATCCCTGTCAGCTCCCATGATTACAAGAATGCAGCTCCTTTGATCATCAAGCCTCACATTGAAGCAGATGCCGTCCACCCAGATGCAGGCGTATTCCTTAGCTTTCAAATCACGTTTCTCCCACTGAAGAAACTCATCTTCCCAGAACCTTTTCAAGCGGACTATGTTCGTCGCCGACAGTCCGGCAATACCTTCACCCAGAATCGAGGCAAGAGCCGTCTGGAAAGCGGATGTGGACACACCGCTGAGGTACAGCGCCGGAACAAGGTTGTCGATACTGGGAGTTCTGCGCATATAGGCTGGCAGTATGGCACTGGTGAAGCGATCCTCTCGCTTGCTCTTTAATTTCCTGTCATCCACTCCTGGAACCTTGATTTGCATTTGACCAGCCCCTGTCACAATTTTTCGCTGGGCGTGGTAGCCATTGCGTACAGCCTTGCGCTGATTATTCTGATCACGCTCATGTTCATGGGCATTGATGTAGTCTTCCACTTCTAACTCCAGGGCATGAATAAGCATCTTTCTGGCTCCCTCCCGCAAAACCTGATCCAAAACCGATTCTGTTTCGCTTTTCAGCACTTCCGAATCATTTCCGTTTGTTGTAAACTCTTCCATAGAGCATCTCCTTTCTGTTTGGCTTTATTACCAATTATTTTACAGAAGGATTTGCTCTTTTTTTACCCCATCCACAACTTTTGATTATATCTCTCTCCGCCGGACAAGAAGGTATACTGATGCGCTGCAAACTGGCATCGAAGCTGAATTCCGACAATGCCCCGACTGCCCAGGAAATGACAGACGGCGCGGGAATCTGGCGCAACATCACGGATGCAGAAAAGCGCGTCTTATTGGCCTATCATCTTGATTCCGGTATAAAGGCGTTGACTGAAGATAATTTAGGCAAAATCCGATTGCACGGCGGTGCGGCAGAAGGAGCGAGCAACGGATCAGTGTACGATATAGACAGCCATCTTCTCCGCCCTGGCTCATCCTACACCCTTTATCTTCTCAAGGAAGGAAGCCAGAGTGCAACAACTCTCGATGATTTTTCAACTGATGCCTATTCAACCAATGACTTTTCCAGCATTACCGGAGGGGCAAGCATTAGGGTACCTCTAAAAAACAGCTTCAGGAAATTGACGAAGAAATTTTTGTCGATACAAGGCGGCAAAAGCTAAGGGCGTAGCTGGGCTTAGTTGAGTATTTTGACAACGCAGTAGCGGCGGAAAAGATCGAGTCAAGAACTAAATGAGGTTTTTTAGAGGCTCCCTAAAGGTAGATTCCAAGAACATTGTTATTGGCTGCCTACTCTGTCCCCAGGCATGGCTAACTAGTACTATACTGAGAATGTCGAACTTAGAGGGGCAAGTACTACTTCTATGACCTTAACCGCCGATCAATAGTGTTCAACGTCAAGCCGTCCTGGGATTCCAGGGCGGTTTGATTCATCGATCAAAGTTCTTCTGCCCAAGCGCAGCCATGTCATACTTCTTCCCGGACAACTTCGGGTAATCTTCATTTCATTTCGCCGCAGTGCCAAGGCATGTTTCCCGCCTCCAAGATGTTACCTATGTCCTGAGCCTTCCACTCATAATTCAAAACTCACCTGTCTGCCCTGCCAAAGAACTCACGCAGCCCAGGCTTGAATTCTTGGTGCCTTGCACCGAAGAAAAAATAGCTGCTCCAAATTTCAAAAACGGTTTTTAGAGGTGCCCTTATGAGGAAACGCTCCATATTGACGGATACTCCCGCGCAAACTAGACTTACGGCTATGGATAAAGTTGTTCTTGTCTCCGGGGGCGAATCGGCCCTAGGCCGTAAGCTGATTAAGCATTTATTAGGCATGAATTGTCGCGTTATCGTGCCGGTAAATGGAGAAAAGACGACCGTAGTATCCAAAACTGAAACCGACAATCTCACCGTTATCAATTGGAACAGGGCCTCTTGGTTCTCAACGAAAGCCGTTATCAGGGAAACTCTCCGCCTATTTCGTCGAATTGATGCGGCATGGGTGATTCATGAACCGATGCAAACCATCAAATCCTTCGTCGAACTTGGAAGCGGTGATATTGAAGAGGTGCTGGATCGGACGATCAAGGGTTCAATCGCCATTACCAGAGATCTGTATGCTCCATTGGAATCAACGGAGGGATTCCTTGGATTAGTGCTGTCACATTGTCTGGGAGTTCCAGGCAATACGATGTATGCCCTTGCACAGGGAGCCTTCACAGGGTTTGCCGAGGCATTCATCAAGGAAGCCAGTTCGTCTATCTGGACCTGTGGTATGCAGAATTTCTCGACAAAACCCGAAGCATTTGCCGCCGCAATCATTCAACTCTGGAACGAAAGACCCGAACAGTTACGGCAGCGGTGGTACAGATTCACCGAGAAGCCGCCTGCATTCAAGAGGATGGCATTCTCGGATTCTGCGAAATAAGCGACAAGGGGACAATTTACATGAGGATCATCTACTATTTCGCTGCAACTGTTATCGGAATAACATTGGCTATGCTCAGCCCTTCATCAGACACCATAACAGCCTTTGCTGAAAACACCGCCGCCTTGGTTCTTAGCATAGGCCGATATCTTTTCCTTCCCTTAGTTTTCTTTTCCCTGCCTGTTGCCGTTACCAAACTACGGCGGATTGGTAAACTTGGCCGCATATTGTCGCTATCTTCACTCTATATGTTCGTATCAGCGGCACTTCTTGCCATTCTTGGAACGGCACTCGCATTCTTATTCAATCCCGGACGAATTCCGGTAACGGCTGGTCAGATACCTCCAATTGTTATAAGCGGATTTTGGGATGTGCTGCACGATATTTTCAGCATCGAGAGTATGAGGAATCCTGGACAGGAAGGGAGCATCCTCCTCTTTCTCGTCGTCCCCGCATTCCTACTCGGATGGCACTTCCATCATGACAAAGAGATTGCAGAGCCATCATTCAATTTATTCGATTCTCTCTCCCGCATTCTTTATCGGATGAACCGCTACATCCTTATTCTCATGCCTTTTTTCCTCGGAATACTCGTCTTTCATACATCCTACACACTCCGGACAACGGTCAATTTCCAGCCCTTCATGCCGCTATTGAGAAGACTCCTTTATCTCTGCATCATTTTCATCGCCATACTTTTCCCGCTGGCGCTATGGTTACTAGGCCGTGAGAAATCACCATTGAGAACCCTCAGAAGCCTATCGGGAGTTTTTCTCGGAGCCTTTATTTCGGCATCAATGATGTTTAACTATGGCAATCTCACACTGCATCTCAAAGAGAAACTCAAGATTCAACGGCAAATGGCTGCATTAGCGGCGCCTATACATCTCATGCTAACTCGGGGAGGTACGGCCCTGATCAGTGCGATTTGCATGATAACGATTATACGTTCCTACTCCAGTCTGGAGATTACATTCTTTCAGGCTGCCTGGACGGCTTTCTTCTCTTTTCTGGTTTCATTCGTTCTGGCGGCGGCGCCGGATCATGGATTGATCACCTCTCTGGTGATACTCGGGAACCTCTATGGCCGGGGATTGGAGAATGGCTGGAGCATACTAACCCCTATAATTCCTTTGCTCATCATGGTTTGTTCCCTTCTTGACACGGCGACAATAATCTTGATACTGATTCTCACCAATAAGCAGGCCGGCATAGCCGCAGACACGGACTTAGGGCTTTATGCGGAAGGCGGAAGCGTTTCGGTTAGGCAGTAATTCTTGCGTCAAGCACCCATTTAACGATGTGCCCGGCCGCTTCACTCAAGGGTATTTCCGCCCTTTCTCCCGTCTGCCGATACTTCAACTCGGCCTTCCCGTTAGAAACCGATTTAGAGCCAAGAACAACTTGAAGCGGGTATCCGATGAGGTCTGCATCCTTGAATTTAAATCCGGGCCGTTCATCCCTATCATCGACAACGACATCAATCTTGGCCTTACATAGCTCGGCATATATGGTTTCGGCCGCGGCTGCAACGGCACCATCGTTCAGATGAAGCGGCAGAATGACGACTTCCCAGGGGGCGATAGGGATGGGCCATTTCATTCCGTTGTCGTCATGGTTCTGCTCAATCGCGGCGGCCATAGTGCGGCCCACACCGATACCGTAGCAGCCCATTTCCGCAGGAAGGGATTGCCCCTTTTCATCAAGAAAACGGCAGTCCATGGCCTCAGAATACTTGGTTCCAAGATAGAAAACATGCCCGACTTCTATGCCGCGGTATTCTTCCAATCTTCCTTTCTCACAGCGAGGACAGATATCCCCGGCGACAGCAAATGCGATATCCAGTAAATCTGAAATCTGAAAATCCCGTTCCAGATTAATGTTCTTCAGGTGTTTATCCGCTTCATTGGCTCCTGATATCCAATTCTCACCCGATACCACCGATAAGTCGGCGACAATACGTATCTCATTGAGCAAGCTAACCGGTCCAATAAATCCGGATTCAACCCCAAAGACACGCCTAACCGTTTCGGCAGAGGCCAGCCGCAGGTCTGTCGTTTCTAACCCAGCTTGAAGTTTGGTTTCATTCACATCTCTATCGCCGGAAATAAGCACCAGCAGCGGCACCGAGTCAGCCTCATAAACCAGGCTCTTCAGAAATTGCGCCGGTTTCACATTGAGATACCGGGCCACTTCATCAATGGTCTTCTGCCCCGGCGTGTCAACCGTTTCCAATGGCTTGAAATTTTTCTCTTTAGGCTTAGCCGTCTCGCGCGGGGTTACGGCCTTTTCGTGATTGACAGCGTAATCGCATCGGCTGCAACTGAGTATCACGTCTTCACCCGTGGAGGCCAGTACCTGAAACTCATGGCTCATATCTCCGCCTATCTCGCCTGTCGCGGCATCTACGGCCCTGAAGCTCAGCCCGCAGCGCGTGAAAATCGCCGTGTAAGCCTCATACATCAACTGATAGGATTTTCTGGCGCCTTCTTCATCGGCATCAAAACTATATCCATCCTTCATGATGAATTCTCGGCCGCGCATCAAGCCGAATCGCGGCCTGAATTCATCCCGAAATTTGCCTTGAACCTGATAGAGATTCCAGGGCAATTGCTTCCAGGACCGCAAATTCCTCCTAACCATGTCGGTAATGACTTCCTCATGCGTTGGTCCCATGCAGTATTCATTGCCTTTGCGATCTTTGAAGCGCAATAAAAGGTCGCCATAGAGACTCCATCGGCCAGACTTTCGCCAAAGCTCAGCCGGCAATACCGCCGGCATCAGCACCTCTTCGCATGATCGCCGATTCAGCTCTTCACGGATGATTTTCTCAATTTTGCGCATAGAGCGCAGGGCAAGGGGCAAGTAATTATAAATTCCGCTTGCGAGCTGCTGTATCATACCGGCCCGGAGCATCAATTTATGGCTGGGCACCTGGGCATCTTTGGGAACTTCTTTGAGAGTGTTGTAGAGCGAATGGCGAAGGCGCATAAAGAGATTCCCTTTTTAATCGATAACTAGGGTTTCCACCATATAGCGGATCGAGAGATCAAGGGATTCCTTTGCCACGGCGATTATCAATGACTTCCCATTGGGGCCGACCCAAACCCGTGCAATCGAATAGGAGGAAACCCCGGGGCGCATCAATGAAGATCGGCCAACATTGTATGTTGCGATAGCCCCTACAGAGTTTTCGACAGTCACACGTATATAAAATGATGTAGAAACCTCATCGCCGGTATTCTGACTATCTTGATGGAGTTCCAATATGTATTCCCGCCCCCTTTCAAAATCCCTGAAGGAAAGGGCCAAAGGGCCGCCGCCATTTTCTGTATCCAGAGTTTCCTCATCAGCTACACTCTTCGTATAGAGCATACGGCCTTGTGCAAGATGATTTATGTTATATCGGCTCTTTGTGTTCATCATCTTTCCAAGAAGTTCATACAATGCTCCGCGAGAATCTTGGTTAGGAATCATCTGGACATCCCAAGACCCCTTTTGCCATCCCCCAGAAACAAACTCGTTTCGGGATACATTCACAACACCAATTTCGGCATAAGCCTGTCCGGCATCAGATATCAAAACATGTTGTCCAAACATGAAATATCGGCCATCTAAACTGAATCCCATGTTCTCCAGCACAGCAAGATCACCGGCAGGAAGCAATACTGCCGTCATGATAAAGCCCGTTATTAGAGCAGTCCTTTTCATGGTGAATACCTCAAATTCCTCATCGACAGATTCAATATCTATCATGAGTCATTTTCATTTTCCCCTGGCTCAATCGCGGAACTTGTGCCATTCTAATCTTCATGACCCTATCAATTCGGCGGATACTCCTCATGGCTCTCTTCCTCTTCACCATAATAGGGTTGATTTCGGTTGGAATTGTATGGTATGGGCTGATGAAGAACACCCTCCCATCCGCCTATACCCCTACGACTGCCATGGTTTGGTGGGGGATCATGCGGGAGACGAATGAAACCGATCTTATAGGTGTTTTAATCGGTATAACTTTTTATACGCTGCTGGCATTGTTAGGAGAAATATATTTCAGACGCAATTTTATCCTTAACCAATCCGCCGAAATGTTCTTTCTTCGGTTGTTTCTCTTACTCCTGCCCTTTCAGGCATTCCGGTTCATCGCCTTGTATAACACTCAATTAGGTGTAATCGCCACAAGAATCGCCTGGTTCAGCCGGTTTGCAGCCATTAATGCCTTGTTAAACATAGGACTCTATTCCTCCGCCATATCCATCCGAAGATCAGGATATTTAATGGGCATGGGCATAATGGCTTCTTTGGCGATAGCCGTTATGATGCCGTTCGACATCACACAGCCCATGAGCAATCTTCTCTATCGGTCCGGCATTGATACCGCCTTGGCTCTTTCTTGCTTATCCCTGGAGGCATTGGCCGTCCTATCCTTATTCGGGGTGGGGGTACACCATATGAATAAGCGATACTCCTTACTATCTTCTGCACTGTTGTTTATCATTGCGGGATATGAATTGAGCTTCTTTGGAAATATCACATTGTCCATAATCGGGGCGATACTCATCATTATTGGAGTTGTAGGATTTGCCGTACTGATACAGAGAATCTACAAGTGGGTATAGAGCCTCTCTAAAAGAATCCATCTAAGCTTCTAAGTTAATTACAGGATGCGGAGGCATCTTGTGCCGCTGCTTTCAAGAATCATCAGTTGGCCGCACCCCTTCGGGTCGGGCTTTTCACTCCAATGCCTTGATCTGGCAGCCTGTTAACCGGCTCATTGCCAATCGCCGGGAGAGGGTAGAAGGGGTCAAGACCGACGCAGGAAATTTCAACCGCCTGCCTGCAACTCACAGGCAGATAATACCGCCGGAATTATCAATCTTCTTCCACCGAAACTAAAGTTTATCAATCTCCGCCTGGGTTAATCCGGTTGTCTTGCAGATTATATCGGCGGCCATACCGGCTTTCTTCATCCCTTTGGCGGCTTGGTATAAGCCTTCCTGTCGGCCTTTCTGAATGCCCAACTGTTGTCCGGCTAGCTCTCCCTCTTTCCATGCCTGCTCAAGTTTCGGTCTGACGAGTTCTGTCACATCGGCGACGGCACCCATGTTATCTCCCTCCTTTTCCTCAAAGAGTCCCATTCTCATTTTGTACCCTGACAGCAATTTGTCAAGGGCACCTCTAAAAAACAGCTTTAGGAAATTGACGAAGAAATTTTTGTCGATACAAGGCGGCAAAAGCGGAGCTAGCTTAAGCTTAGTTGAGTATTTTGACAACGCAGTAGCGTCAGAAAAGATCGGAGTCAAGAACTAAATGGGGTTTTTAGAGGTGCCCTCAATTATCTCCTGAGAAGAACTGGCACTCTGTATCTCGGCCTCCCCGGAAATCCTGCCAATTTCTCGGCAGAATTCGGATAAGAATATCCCGTCAGGGCCAGAAATATCAATTCTTTCGATGTTGATGATATGAATCTGGTACATTTCTCGGCAGAATTCGGATAAGAATATCCCGTCAGGGCCAGAAATATCAATTCTTTCGATGTTGATGATATGAATCTGGTACATCGCATAACTGCCGACAAAATGCCCGCGCTGCACCTCTGTGAATAGGTCTGTACGGATAAACTTCTTTGGCGTGCGGGAGCAGACAAGGGTTATGGCGGTATTGCCGTAAGCCGCATCGGACTGCTCTTGCAGGTATAAATGGTGGTAATATAAGGATAGGGCATAGATATCCCGCACGTGCAGACTGTCATTGAAGGATTTATGGGGTACCTCTAAAAAACCGCTTCTGGAATTTGACGCAGCCATTTTTCTTCGGTACAAGGCGCCAGAAGCTCAAGCGCAACAGGGTTACGTGAGCATTTTGGCAGCGCAGTAGCGGAGGAAAAGAGCAAGTCAAAAACGGAATGGGTTTTTTAACAGCACCCTTTAGTAATTGTTGTGTATAACACTCTAAATTCGAATGAAGTCCCGGGCCGTCACGGCTGTAACAACCGCAATCTTCAGGGCACTATGAAAATCATAGAATCAAATAGAAAACCATTCCCGTGCATAAGGGGATTACGACATTGTCAAAACATTTAAGCGGAAGGAGTTCCAACAGGGTTGTGAGAACGGCTGCTAAAACAGCCAGCCAGAAAATCTTAAGATAGATAAGAGCACTTGTGAAGACAACTATAAAACAGGCCAGCGAGCCAATGACCGTTTTTTCTTTCATCCCCGGTATCCGGCGCCCCCCCCCTAACTGACCGGCAAGACTTGCTACACCATCCCCGAACGCTAATGCGTATATAGCCAGAGTCGTTGCTGGATGGGGGTAAAAGAGCATTGCTATCAAGCCGCCGATACCCAGAGTAACCGGTCCCCATACAAAGCCTTTTTCGGTTGGCCGCGAAGCAATTTCAGTAATCTGACTTATTAAGCCATAATCTGCCCCCACAACCCGAGCGGTTTCGTTAATAATATAGAAGAGGATTCCCAAGCAAAGGAGCACTCCAGTCGCATAGACATTCCACCTAGCCAAAGCCGGAACAAAAGCAATGGTGAAATGAATGAATTTTCTCAGTATTTCCTTGCGTTTTATTCCTTGTGTTGACAAGCTCTTCAAGAGATTTGGCCGAATTCCTGCTTCCATTCAGTATTCTTAGGATGTCAGAAAATCGATTGGTTGACAAGCTCTTCAAGAGCAGTCAAGAATCTATAGCATGACAAAACGAAATAAACTCATGGCCGGAATTTCTATCACGGTGATACTGCTGGGATTCCTGGTCGTCTATCTATTCCCCCCCACCGCCTTCGGCCAAACCCTCAACCGAGAGCAGACACAAGAATATCTCCAAGAGTTAGAAGCGGTGTTGTCAGCCATAGAAACTCACTATGTCGATCCGGTCGATGCAAAAACACTGTTTGACGGGGCGATGAAAGGCATGTTTGAGTCATTAAACGACCCATACTCCGTGTATTTGGATGATGATTTCCTTCGGGACATGGAGGATACCACGGAAGGCGCATACGGGGGTGTCGGCATTTATATCAGCCACGACCACTATGATCCCGAAAAACCCTCTGGCCGTTTGCCTTATGTAAGGGTTGTTGCCCCCATTGAAGGCACCCCAAGCTGGAAGGCCGGTGTCAATGCCGGTGACTATATCTATGCGATTGAGGGAAAATCAGCCGAAGGGTTCTCTACACAGGATGTTGCAGATCGCCTTAGAGGGCAGCCGGGAAGCTCTGTCACCGTTACCCTGCTCCGAAACAAAAGTGTCACCTTCGATTTGGTTCTCACTCGTGAAATTATTGAAATCCCAACTGTAAAATCCACCGTAATCAATAATCAAATCGGTTATTTGCGTATCATTCAGTTCACGCCATACACTGAGCCACACGTCATAAACACGCTAAGAGAGTTTAACTCCCAAGGGCTAAAACGGCTCATTGTTGATGTAAGAAACAATCCAGGCGGTCTTTTGGATTCAGTTGTGAAAGTTGCCGATTTGTTTTTTTCAGACGGCATCATAGTGAGTACAAAGTACCGCCATCAAATCAATAATCGAGTTCACCGTGCCCATCAAGCTATGCTTGTCCCCCATGATGTGGAGATAGTCATCCTTATTGACAAGGGGTCCGCCTCGGCATCTGAAATACTTACCGGTGCACTCAAAGACAGAGGCCGTGCAACTGTGATCGGTGAAAAATCATTCGGAAAAGGGTCGATCCAGCAGCTGATACAAGCAAAGAGCAAATTGCCGCGCATCAAACTTACAACAGGACATTATTATACTCCCGCCGGAAATAATATCGATAAAACCGGAATTGTCCCCAACATCGTTGTGGAAGAACCGAAAATCACCGAAGAACAGATCAAAGCCCTCTCTGTTGTTCTTCAGGAAAATCGTGTCGGCACCTTTGTTGAAGAGCATTCCAATCCTACTCAAGGACAAATCGATAACTTTGTGGCGGCACTTCATGCCGAAGGACTGATGTTGGAAGAGCGGAGAATCAAAATTCTAATAAAACGCGAATCCGAAAGGCGGCTCAATACGCCGCCAGCCGTAGATTTAGAATTTGACAGGGTTCTTATCCGCGCCGTAGAATTCCTGAAGTATGGTCAATAGGACTTCATCAAAACATACAGCCTACAGACTATGCTTCCTGTGGTTATAGGTTCCTTGACGTTGAAACAAGTCGTTTTATCTTTCGAACCAGTGGTTACACCTGGAAGCTCAGTACTTACCGCGCTTAATGGGGAACTTTTCCATTATCTCATTCGCGTAAGACGGCATCGCAGAGGGGATCGTCTTAATGCAATTACGTATAATGGTTCACACTTTGAGTTATTGATTCTGAAAATTGAGAAAAACCGATGTATGGTGGAGCTAACAAAACAGGACTGCTGTAATTTCCAAGGAGAGGGGACAGAGCCTCTCATAACGGTAATCCCCGCAATGATGAAAGGCAGGAAGATGGATTTAGCTGTTCGACAGTCTGTAGAAGCCGGAGCTAGCGCATTCTGGCCCATGCAAACAGACCGGTGCCAATTAAATCGGCAATACACCAATAATGTGCCGATGAAGATAGAGCGATGGAAGAGAATCGCCATTGAGGCATTACAGCAATGCGGCGGGGCTTCCTCAATCGAGATAGAAACACCGGCCAATCTTACGGAGGTGCTGGAGAGATGGAGCCATCGCGGTCCGGCATTCTTCTTTCATGAGAAGCCGCTTCCATCTCAGATGAGCTTACACCATCATCTTGCCGATGATATCAATGAACTCGCCCTATTCATTGGCCCTGAAGGCGGTTTCTCCGATGATGAAGTCTCCTGTTTGGAAACTTATGATATTCGAGGTATATTCTTAGGAGATAGGATACTACGTGCCGAAACAGCCGTCTTGTATGGATTAGCGGCGATCAAAACGATTTTACGAGAGAGAAAACAATGGAAACTGGCATAAGCCGCATTCGAATACTTGGGGTTCCTATTGACGTAATACCGGAGGAGAATCTTCAGTCGGTCATTGAGAGGCTATATGATGGAAATGACCACCGGCAGATCATTCTTCTTGGTTTTCATGATTTCATGAGGTTCCGCCATAGTTTGACAAAAAGGGCCATGTTGGAAGAAGCCGCATTGGTAATACCGATTTCTTCATTAATCATCAAAGCGGCGCGGTTTTTGAAAAAAGATATACCGCCGCTATATAGGTCATACCCATTCATCATTAGGCTGCTGGGAATTCTTGAGCGAAGAAACAAAACCGTTTACCTGCTTGGTTTAGGCATGGAAGGAGTTCGAAAAGCGGAGGCGAGACTCCGCACGACATTTCCCGGTGTGCGTATAGTAGGCCGTTATGCCGCACGCTTTGCGGGAAACAGGGAAGAAGACGTGCTTACCGCTATCAAAAAAGCTTCTCCTACACTGCTATTGACAGGAAAAGGACTAAGAGGCAGGCAGATATGGATCGACCAGAATCGCCATCGATTTTCTCCTGGGCTCTCTATATGGGAAAACCACTGTTTCAGCGTCTTTGCAGGGAAAAAACACAAGCCTGCCTATTCTCGGAAAGCACTGTTGTTCAACGGGTTTTTCGATGCACTCATCAGGCCATGGAGGTTTCTCAATTTTTTTCGATATTTATATTTCTACCTGCTCTTGGTATGGGCCCGAATCAAGCAGACGCCATAACATTGGAGATGACCAATACTTACGAAGTGCTGCCCGCCTTGTCAAAACATATCCCTTTGGAAAATCCCTCATCTCGCAGCGCAGGATAATTCCCCAGCATTTAGGACGCTATTTCATTGAGATGCCCTCAAGGCATATTCAATCGGGATTAAGTCGATGAAAGAAACTGAACATAGATTATTATTCAGAAATGAATTAATGACCATCCTGAAGTTATTGCTGTGAGAAAGAGCCTGTTGATTCCAATCGTAACAATCTAGGGGACACTTAACAATACTTAGGGCTTGCTTAAAAAGTATTTTTGACTCTGAATACCAGTATAATGAATCAAAACTGCATTATGAGTGAGCCAGAATGCAATGATTTGAGAGCACCTCTAAAAAACAGCTTTAGGAAATTGACGAAGAAATTTTTTGTCGATACAAGGCGGCAAAAGCTAAGGGCGTAGCTTAAGCTACGTGAGCTTTTTGACAACGCAGTAGCGGCGGAGAAGTTCGAGTCAAGAACTAAATGAGGTTTTTCAGAGGTGCCCTATAGATTGTGACTTTTCAGCAAGCCCTACTTATGGTATCATTGTCAGATGAGTAGACTATGTTGAATTTACGCCTGCTATACTCCGTTCTCGGCCAACGTCCATTAAGGGCATATCTGGGAATTCTCTGTGGTTTTGGGTTTGCCATTCTTCTGGACATTGTGTTGATTCTCAAACTCGCCTTTCTGATCGGCCCTTGGATGACTATGGCGGTTTTGGCAATACTGACCTCTATTGATATTTTTGTAATCTATAAGCTTGTGGAGCTGCGAAACGTTCAGCTCATTGAATCGATTCATCGCGGTGAATTCAATGAGAAAAGGTTCACCAATTACGTTTCGGCCTTGCTTGCCGGACTGTTCTTTATTCCGCCAGGTTTTGCTAATACCATCATAGGCATCCTATTGCTCGTTCCGCCTATTTCTGTATTTATTGGGAGTATACCTGCCAAAGTCGCCGGAATCAACTGGGTTGAAGCCTATGAATACCTTAGGTTTGACTCATTTGCGGGTTCAAGCGGAAAGAATATTATCCCATAGAAATGGGGTGCTTAAAACTTGAGATGCCCTTGTTTCCATTAATTGAGGGTTCTGAAACCAATCATTTTCGCCAGTGGAATATCATTCGCATCATCATATTCTACTATGCGGCAGGCAATAAGGAGTCGGCTGCCTCTCGAAAATTGCTTTTCAGATGCGTTATCTTGCTGCTTGCCGGTAAATGTGTCAACCCAGGATTCCCCCTCAAACAACACCCTGCAAGAGTATGCCCGCACCTCAGAAGTGCCGATCCATTCTCCGCCAAGAAAGGTTACCCAAACGCCGGGCTTGTCCGCCGTGTCAACAACCTGTATATCCCCTGCCAATCCTTCAAGAATCACTATGTTCTGTGATTCAATCAAATTGCTGCTAATAGCCGGATCGTGTAGAGAAGACAGCTCAATATCAAAATTGACAACATCCTCAAAAGTCTGGCCCCAGCCAGCCATTGATAAGAATAAGAACAGCAGCACGGCCAGTAGTTTCATTACACACCTCTATAGGCCAATAATAGTTGCTATAGACAGGGATATCAACTCAACAAGGGGTAGATTAGAGAAACCTGCAATTCAAATTTATGGATTTGATACTGGAAATTCTCCTGCCGCTGTTCGCCGAGACCACCCAAGAAGTCCTGAATAACAGCTTTTCACTCCTTCCTAGCGGCGGAACATTGGAGCTTTCCCACAAAGCAAGGAAACCAGAGTGCCATGGAATCGAAATTTTCTTGCGTTGCCTTCTAACTGAAATCCTGACCACTTCCGCTTGCCGTAGACGTTCTTCCTTCTAGGGGCGGCTCCTTTGCGCAGGAAATTTTGGCTGCAAGATCAACACTGCCCCCTCGGGCCGACCGACCGGCCGCCTTGAAAATCGCTGTTCTGCCGTAAGCGTCTGCTTTTGTCCGGGAAGCTTCCGAAGTTTGGAGCCATATTGCCGCAACCATCCCTGATTCAATCCTTATGAACACCTCTAAAAACCCAATTTTGTTTTTGATTCCAAAGAGTTTATGGAAAAACTATTAAAGGGCAAGAAGATGAGGAGCAAGGTTCACCAGAGAGTCTACAGAAACAAACCGTTAAGAAATGAAGAAGAGGCCTTCACCAAAGAGAAATCGAAGGTTCGGGTCCGTGTGGAGCACGTTTTCGAGTTCATGAAAACGGCTGGTAAGGCAGACAATTTGCGAGCTATAGATTGTTCATTGCCTATGTATCGATGTCACATAACGATAAGCTCACCTGCCGCTTTGAAGCGCAACGGAAAAGCGGTCAGGTGCAACGACTTGTTATGCCCTTTATTTCATTTGCAGGATATTCTGCTTGAGGCTCTTTTATCAAAAACAACTCAAGTTCATTATCATCATGAAAACCCTGAATTTTTGATTTGTATTTTTGTGTAATATCTATGCTTTCAATTTCTTTTTTTCTTGCTTTGCTTATTTCTAAATACTCAAGTCCATTATCTATCCCTAGGAATTTTCTTTCAATTAAATTAGCTGCAATTCCAGTTGTGCTGCTTCCAGTAAACGGATCCAATATCCAAGAGCCTTTTTCGGTAGAAGCTAAAATTATTCTTGTCAGCAAAGATAAAGGCTTTTGAGTTGGGTGGCTTCCACAGGTTTTTTCCCATTTGGCAATCGCAGGCAACCGCCAAACATCTTTCATTTGCTTGTTACCATTTAATTGCTTCATCAACAAACAGATAATGGCAATTCATATTGCTTATATAATTGAGGGGGGTTCTGTAAGAATCTTGTTTGAACCAATCGTTTAACACGTACACATACTCAACCTTCCAATTAAGGGCACCTCTAAAAAACCCATTTAGTTCTTGACTCGATCTTTTCTGCCGCTACTGCGTTGTCAAAATACTCAACTAAGCTTAAGCTACGCCCTTAGCTTTTGCCGCCTTGTATCGACAAAAAATTTCTTCGTCAATTTCCTAAAGCTGTTTTTTAGAAGTGCCCTTAAGACTTTGTACCAGCTTTGCATATTGTTTTCTCTTAAAATCGCAGGTCTGCAATTTCTCATCAACAGAACCCGCAACTTGCTGAAACTTGATTTCGATAATGAACAGAGTATCTCTAACCATTACAAACAGTCCATTATCGGGGAGCAACTGTTTTGAAAGAATAGCTCGCCAATCAATTTTGAACTCTGCAAGGAATCTGTAAAATTCATGCTTTTTGAAACAACGAGCAACCTTTTCACCATTGTAATGAATATGCACACCGGAGTTATTATTTGTATTACTCACTTCGTACCCGTCAATCTTCTGAAAAAGATCAATTGAATCAATCCGTTCCTCGAAAATCAATCCTGTTTTAGTGTTTCCGCCACCTGTTCCGCCAGTAATCATACTATCCCCATATTTGATATTAACAGCTCTGTTAACTTACCCCTTTTATCTGGATTAGAATTGATACTTCTTTTTGCCAACACCCTGCTAACTTGATATTTTGAAAACAGTTCATCAAAGAAATTGTCACTAGGATCTTTGCCTTTTACATCAGAATTACTCAAAATCCATTTGCTGTTACGCCGGTTCAATTTATCACAGAAAACCTTGAGTCTAATCTGCTCACTGTCATTGAATTCATCTTTTGCGTAAGAGTTGAAACTTGAGGTTTCAGATAGCGGCTTATACGGAGGATCAAAATAAAACAATGAATTCTCATTTGCATAAGTGATAGTTTGTTCAAAATCTCCTGATAATATCTTTACTTTCTGCAATAAGTTAGAAACAGATAAGAGATTTTTTTCATCGCAAATCAATGGTCTTTTATAACTGCCGACAGGAACATTGAATTCATTTTTTCTATTAACTCTGTACAATCCATTAAAACAGGACTTGTTCAAAAATATGAATAAAGCCGTTTGTTCTGTCTGGTCATAGTTTCTTAAATTAAAAAGTTTTCTTTTTCTGTAATAATATTTCCTTTTTTCTTCTGCTTCTTCTGCTAAAGAATGGTATTCGTTTTCATACACTCTGAGCATCGAAATTAAATCATGAACATTTGATTTTATAGCTTTGTATGAGTTTATTAAATCTTCATTTATATCATTAATAACGACTGATTTTAAGTTTTGGAAGTTATTTAAAACCCAAAACAAAACAGCACCGCTTCCAACAAACGGTTCCACATAAGAAAATTCATCATTTCCTTTGTATGAGAATTTAACCTCAATATCATTTAATAATTGAGTTTTTCCTCCGGCCCATTTCAAAAATGGTTTTGCTTTTTTTATCATAGGGCGCCTCTAAAAATCCATTCCGTTTTTGGCTGGCGCACGCCTTGCTTTGCAAGGGCCGTGACGACCAAATAAGTCAAGTTGAATAGTATATTAGACTGCTTCACTCTTAGTAACCTAACCGTGGAAGTGTTCCTTCACAACTTCCTCGATGAACTCCTTCGCAATACCTTCTATCTTTGAAGTGACAATTAGGGTTCCTTTTCTCATCTTGAATGCTTCTTCTTCGAGCGAATAGCCAACCTCGGATATAGCTGGCACATCGTTACGGGTTATGTTCTCTAGGCGTTCGTAATTGAATGTTCCTTCCGGTTCCTCGCGGGCCAAGACAATGGCTGCGTCAACTTTGTGTTCTCGGAAGTGGTAACTTGGCGACCCGAAGAAGAACAGGTAACGCACGGCCTTCTTGTCATTTCGGAAATCTACTCGAAAGAACCAAGTTTTTTTGGCCGAGTGTCCTGTAATTAAGCTGGCATACTTTTCAAATGCCAGAATTCCGTAGTCTGTGAAGTAAAGTTTCGCAAAATTGGCATTTTCACCTATGGCTTCGATGTACTGACGGAACGTCCCTTTAATAAGTTCCATCGCATTCTTCCAAATCTCGTATCGATTCTTAGCTTTACCTTCTGCTGTCTTGTCAAACCTTGCGGCAATGGATTTTGCCCATTCATCGGCCTGACGTTGAATCTCGAAGGCGTATTCGTACTCTTCAAGGCTCTCATGAAGACTCTCAATTACTAGCGATACGAAAGGAGACAGGTCGCTCGATTGTGATTCTTCTAGGGAGTCATAGTACCGAAGTCTATCGTCCTTTGTAATAATGGCAATTGGATAACCGAATCGCATTAGGACGAGATTCATTACGAGTCTTGCCGTACGTCCATTTCCATCAACAAAGGGATGTATAGTCACAAACCAAGTGTGTGCCGCCGCAGCGATGATAATCGCATTAGTGTCGCCTATCAATTGCTTGGCGGTCACTTTGCCTAACCAAGCCCCAAAATCCTGCATCTGAATTGGAACATCATAGGAACGGGGCGGGCTGTATTCTGAACCTGAGATTTTTACGTCTGTCCGACGATAAGTTCCTCGATTTTCATTATCTATTCCTTTAAGAATGAACGCATGAATTTGGCGAATTTCGTTCTCAGTGATTCCATTTGCCTTCTGAGCCAAAACCTCCAGGAAGTCTAGCGCCTCCGAGAGATTTTTTGCTTCGGCTTGATCTTGCAGAGACTTCCCAGTGATTGTCATCCCCCGTTCAATGACTTCACGGGTTTCTCCGATATCGAGTGTGTTCCCTTCGATAGCGTTTGAATTGTAGATATTCTTGATCTTGAAGAATTTCCGGATTTTTGCCAAACCTTCACCGGAAAGTTTTCCGCCGCTGCGGAGAGCAGCAACCTTCTCTGAAAGCTCCTTCAGGTAGGCCGTCTGTTCCCTTTTGTAATGATATGGCGTTCCGGCAATCGGAATAAACTCATCCATTGAGGTCTCCATTTATTTAACACAAATACGATTAGCATTTCACTGAAAATCCAATCGTTCCAACCTATACTCGTCCGTTCCGTCTAATCCCTATCTGCCTGCAATTCTACCGCAATCCCGTCAATCTGCCATCCCTCCACTACCATAATAGCAAAACAATACTCTTATCAATCGGACTTCTACAAACCATCAAGAGGACTCTTGATGCCGCAGGGACCCTTATTCAGAACATGCCGATCATGACCGTCTTCACATCCGTATGACCCAGCAGTTCCTGAACGGTGCGAATATCGTACCCGCCTCCAGCAAATATCGTAGCAAAGGGATGACGGAAGGTATGACAGGATGCCCGCTTGTTGATTCAGGAGAGACGTACGGCATTATAGACAGCACGCTGAACAAGAGCGGGATGATGCCGCCCTTCTTCTCCTGTTTCCTGATTCTTCCAGCACCGGACTCGATGGGAAAATTCATTGCCAGCGCCAATCCGTTGAACCTCCCGGATATTTTTGCCAAAGCCCTCAGGCATCACCGCTATACCCCATTCAGTCTTCACTTCCGTCAATCCTTTTGACACCGAAATAACCTGTTTACGTAAATGACATTTATTCTGCCTGTGCAGCAGAAAAAGCAGAATACAGGCTGAAATCACTAAACAAGATCGAGATTCACAGAAAAATTCGAAAAAAAAGGTAAAAAAGAAGATTTTTTCAATTTTGATGTTGACAAAACGTTTTTTTAGTATTATCTCATATGAAATGGCATTAATACACATGCAAATTCCCAAAACCCCCAAGGAGAAAAAGAAGAGAAATGGAGAGTATCGCTGATCAGCTTAAGGAAATTTTTACGGATAAAGAGAATACTAAGCCTCTTACAGACGACGAATTCGAGCGGGTCAATCGATTCCGCAATTCCGATCATAAATTAGACGATTTAGAAATAGTCATAGCGGAAGAATTCAATTATGACACATTGAGCAAAGTCAATACCCCCGAAGCATAAATGACAAGGGATAAATTCCACGAGATTTGGACTAAATCTGTGACACCACGCAGCGAACTGCTCTGCAAAGTGATTGGCGATGACAGCATTTCCTTCCATCCCGAATCCGAAACACACATCCGGATTCATTATCAAAAAACTAGACAGACATCAAAGGGACTGCTAATTAAGGCTGTAGGAAAAGCCGATGCGGAAAATTTATTGGACAGACATAAGGTGGCTTCTATGATTATGTACTCCATCGTGGTATTGAGGCCGCTTAGGCTTCGGCGAGGACAATCCTCGTTTTGCGCACGGTATGCAAACGAATTCTTAGGTTTAATTTGCGGGTTGGATATTATTAAAACATTTATGCATAAAGATGGAATAAATCCCCCTCTCTTGCAGACCCCGTCAACAAGCCCAGAAAACTATATCATGCAGACCCCGTCAGAAAAAAAACCAGAAAGCTATATCATGCAGACCCTCCGTTGCATCTGGTTTGCCAAAGAGCGGAATTGTTTTGACATCTTTTCTTTTGCAAATATTTTTTTCTTCATCGAGAAATACTCATTCATAGCACAGAGCAAAGAAAATAGCAGCGAAATCGACGATAAGAGGGCTTAATCCTCTTTATACCATTCAGCTCGGCGGACATGCACCCGGAACAGAGCAGGGCTGTTATTAAAAACAATGCGGGCCGGAGAGTTTTTTCCCATGACATATTATGAATTATGAGTTCGAAGATGTTCCGGTGTTATCCCTTTTTGCATGAGGGCGGCCCCCTTGTTCACAGCAGTTTAACGCATGAAAAGCGCAAGGGATTGCAGCGGAAATGCCGCTGGCAGCCCCGGCGATTGGCAATGAGCCGGGGGGCAGGCTGCCAGATTAAGGCATTGGAGCGGAAAGCCCGACCCGAAGGGTTGCGCCCAAATATCAGTTTTTGAAAATTACGGCAACTCTAAAGGTTTTCCAATGTGGACGTTATGGCACGGTCTGAGAGGTATTGCTTCAGGATGATGTCTTTGAATCGTTCTGGAAGATCGAGGTCTTCGAAGCGGAGGAATTCCGGCAGCCTGAAATTGATGAACTGCTCTGTCGCGCTATAGACAGTCCAGTCTATGATGCGTTCATCTGTCTCGCTTATCTTCGCGGTGTCGAGGAATTGGATGGAGCCATTGAAACCCATTTCTGCCCAAATAGTCATTCTCACGCTGGCATTATCTTTTTTTAATGCATATTCGACGTTGGTAAGCTGAGAGTGCATCCACAGGCTGTCGTTGAAATTGTTATCGAAAAGATAGCTTGAAATGATTCGCGTTCCGTGTTTTTCCGGATAGAATATGACTTCAACTGATTGACGTATGTTTATGGCGGCAGAGGAGATAACCCGATGGCGGCCGGAAAGCCGGACAATGCTTAAGTTCGGAGAGCCGTTTGCCGAGCGTTCCCAGGTAACCACACCCCGAAAGAAGTAGTCATCGCTTATCTTTGAATCGATGTGTATGGTACCGCCAAGTTCCACGAAGTATGCGGCGCTCTTATCGACGGCATCCAGGGAATCGAACGCCGTTGTAAAAAATACAAAGTCTGGATGATCATGGGCTATGATGTAGCGCCTGATTTCCTCATAGACCTTGGTTCTGAGGCTGTCGATGTTGATGCCCCTATTCGACTGATCGACGACATTCAGCCTGCGGTTTGAAAATGCGATGGTGATTGAGCCGGACTTTATGCAGTCCGCCCGTAGAATATCAATATCACGGTAGTTTGGAATCATGGCATTGACCCTGTCAAGGAGTCTGACGGCTTCGATGTATGAGGTCCGCCTGTCATCTGCCATGCGCTGCACGGCCCTTTCATACAGAAGCCGTGCCGCCAACTCCTTGGCCTGCATGAATTCAGCTTCGAAGTCCTGGATATGTAGAAACTCCGAGGCGATGGAATCCGATACGCTCTTATTCATATTCACCAAAATGGCGTAGGTTTCCCAAGCGGCGGTCTGTTCCGGTTCGGTTCCTTCGAGTTGTCTGGAGGCGGCCTGTGAAAGCCTGTCATTGGCCTGGGGAAACTTCTCCTCCAGGAACAGCCGGGCGGCATCGGCTTCTTCCGAGGAAGTTCTCATGTCCAGGGCCGCTGTGTAGGAGGCC
Organism: Spirochaetaceae bacterium; assembly: GCA_965232165.1. Classification (GTDB taxonomy): domain Bacteria; phylum Spirochaetota; class Spirochaetia; order DSM-2461; family DSM-2461; genus UBA2779. The sequence continues at coordinate 883,994 of CBDDOY010000001.1, forward strand.
AAGGCATGGCCGATGGCCTTGGCATATTCCCCTTCTGCCCAGGAATTCTCGGCCCATTTCAGCATCTTCCAAGGGGTAACGCAGGATATGAGAATAAACAGTGAGATAAGAATGATTGACGGCTTAATGGTCATTCCGTCTCAGGAGTGTACGCGAGGAAGGCGCCCAGCCAGAGTTCCGCTTCCTTCCTGCTTATTCCACGGCGGCCTGCGTAATCGAGCAGTTGTTCTTCTGTGAGCCGCCCCACGCTGAAGTATTCGGCGCCCGGTCTTCCGAAGATGTAGGCACACACCGATGCGGGCGGTATCATCATCGAACTCTCGGTCAGGCTCACGCCTATGGCTTCTTCGACTCCGAGAATTCTGAAGATATCCCTCTTCACCGTATGATCGGGGCATGGCGGATAGCCCGGAGCGGGCCGTATGCCCGTATAGGAACCGGAAATTATGCGCCTTGGGTCAGTATCCTCTTCCGGGGCATAGCCCCATAGTTCGGTGCGTATGCGGTGATGCAGCCATTCGGCGGCGGCCTCCCCTATCCGGTCGGCCAGGGTTTTGATGATGAGGCCGCCATAGTCGTCATTAGCCGCCTCGCGGGCGGCAACTATTTCACTTGCCCCCAGCCCTCCGGTGGCCGCGAACATGCCTATCCAGTCTTCCACCCCGCTGTTCACGGGGGCCACCCAATCGGCCTGCGAAAGGTAGTAGGGTGTCTGCTCCTTGAGGCCGCTTTGGCGCATCTGAGGCAGAATGAGGGCGGGGCGGGTGTCGGTCGAACCGGCATAAATCAAGATGTCATCGTCCTGCGAGCGGGCTGGAAATATTCCGATTACCGCGGCGGCTGTAAGCAGGCCGCCGGCTTGGATGCGGTTGAGCCATCCCTGGGCATCGGCCATCAGGCGGCGGGCCTCTTTTCCTTTCACAGGATCGTCGAGAATAGCCGGAAATTTGCCGTTGAATTCCCAGGCCAGGAAGAAGTATTCCCAGTCGATAAGCGGTATCACTTCACCGAGCGGGATGCTCTCAAATGTCTTCACACCAATGAATTTGGGCCGAGGAAGTTGGGCCTCCGAGTTCCATCCGCCCGGCGGCTTCCAAGGTTTGGACCGCGCCTGGCTCAACGGGATGTAGGCCCTTTCGGCAATTCGTTCCAGTTTCTCGATGCGTATTCTTTCCTGCCTCTCCCTGTTCTTCTTAATGAATTCCTCCTGCAGGGCCCCGTCGGATAACGCGGCAACGATGGTTGGCGCCAATGAGGCATCCTTGACATGAACGATGGGTCCGGAATAGGCCGGAGCAATCTTCAACGCCGTATGCACCTCACTGGTGGTGGCGCCGCCAATGAGCAAGGGCCATTGCCAGCCGAGCCGCTCCATTTCCTTCGCCACCCGCACCATCTCATCCAGGCTGGGCGTAATGAGGCCGGAGAGCCCGATTATATCCGCCTCTATCTCTTTGGCCTGTTGAAGCAGGTATTCAGTCGGAACCATCACACCAAGATCGACAACCTCATAGCCGTTGCACTGCAACACCACCCCGACGATGTTCTTGCCTATGTCATGTACATCGCCCTTCACCGTTGCAAGCAGTACTCGCCCCCTCGAATCAGCCCTGTTCTTACCAGATTCCAGATAGGGGCGGAGAACACTTACGGCCCTCTTCATCACTCTTGCGCTCTTAACCACCTGGGGAAGGAACATCCTGCCCGATCCGAAGAGTTCGCCAACCCTGTTCAACCCCTTCATCAACGGGCCTTCGATCACCTTCAAGGGGTCTTTCAGTGCGAGGCGGGCCTCTTCCACGTCCTCTTCCACCCAGCCTGTAACTCCCTTCACCAGGGCATGGCTGAGGCGGACTTCCACCGGTTCCTCCCTCCAGGAGAGGTCTTCCTCATTGACTTTGCCGCGGCCTGCATAGCTTTCGGCTATGTCGAGCAGCCGGTCATCGGCATCTTTGCGCCTTGCCAGAATGACATCCTCCACCCTCTCCCGCAATTCGCTGTCCACCTCATCGTATATCTCCAACTGACCCGCATTGACGATGCCCATGGTGAGTCCGGCGGCAATGGCATGATAGAGGAATACAGAGTGCATGGCCTCGCGCAGGACATCATTGCCCCTGAAGGAGAAGGAGACATTGCTGATGCCGCCGGAGAAGCGCAGGCCCGGCAGATCATTTTTTAGGATTTTCAGCGCCTCAATGAAAGCTTCGGCATAGTGAGAATGTTCGGGCATGCCGGTGGCCACGGCAAACACATTGAGATCGAGTATGATGTCTTCAGGGGCATAACCAGCCTCCTTTGTGAGTATATCCACGGCCCTCTTGGCGACGGCCACTTTGCGCTCGCAGGTTTCGGCCTGACCTTCCTCGTCAAAAGCCATCACGATGACGGCGGCGCCAAGTCTCTTAATAAGCCCAGCCTGTTTAAGAAAGGGTTCCTTACCCTCCTTGAGGCTCAAGGAATTGACTATTCCTCTACCCTGAAGACATTTCAGGCCGGCCTGCAGCACCTCTGGCCGGGAGGAATCTATCATGACGGGAACGCGTGCCACATCCGGTTCGGTCATGAGGAGGTTGAGAAAGTGCGGCATCTCCTTTGATGCGTCCAATAAGGCGTCATCGAGATTGACATCAACGATCTGCGCTCCGTTTTCTACCTGAAGCCGGGCGATTTCCATCGCCTCTTCGTAGTTTTTCTCACGGATCAGCCTGGCGAAGCGGCGTGACCCTGAGATATTCGTTCTCTCTCCCACGTTGACAAACAGGCTTTCGTCATCGATGGAAAGGGGTTCCAGTCCGCTGAGTCTCGTAGGATTCGTTGTTTTTGACGGCTTGCCAAAGGCCCGGGGCGGGACACTCTCAACCGCTTCACGTATGGCCATGATATGCTCGGGCCGGGTGCCGCAGCAGCCGCCGACGATGTTGACGATACCCTCGGCAGCCATTTCTTGAAGAATTCCGGCCATGTATTCGGGGCTATGATTGTACTGGCCCTCTTCGTCAGGGAGCCCCGCGTTGGGGTGGACGGAGATGGCCATGTCTGCAGCATGGGCCAAGGCCCGGATATGCGGGACAAGGGCATCGGCCCCTAGGGCGCAGTTCAGGCCCACCGACAGGGGCTGGGCATGAATAATCGAATACAGGAAGGCTTCGGGGGTCTGGCCGGTGAGAATTCGGCCCGAGGCGTCCGGGACGGTGGCGGATATCATGATAGGCCAGCACCGCTTATAGCGGTCAAAGAGATTGTATAAGGCATAGACGGCAGCCTTGGCATTCAGCGAATCGGTAATCGTTTCAATCAGGATTATATCGGCGCCGCCTTCCAGCAGACCCCGGGCCGCTATCTGGTAGGCATCGGCCATCTGATCGAAGCCGATATCTCTATAACCCGGATCCTCCACCCTGGGGGAGAGGGAGAGGGTCTTGCTCGTCGGGCCCAAAACACCGGCGACGAATCGGGGTTTTCGTTCGCCTTCGGCAAGGAAGCCGTCGACGGCTTCGCGGGCAATTCGCGCCCCCTCGAAATTCATTTCATAAACATGGTCCGTGACGCCGTAATCGGCCTGGGATACTGCCGTGCCGTTGAAGGTGTTGGTCTCGATGATATCTGCACCGGCCCGAAGAAATTCGAGATGAAACTCCCGGACAAGATCGGGTTTCACCAGATTGAGCATCTCATGATTCCCCCGAAGGTCTGTGGGATGACGGGCAAAGTTCTTCCCTCGGTAATCCTTCTCTTCCAAACCCTTGGATTGGAACCAGGTGCCTGCCGCCCCGTCGAGTATCAGGATTCTCTTACCGAGAAGATTGTATAATTCGTTTTTTGAGCTGTTTGACATTCCTAAACGCCAAGATAGGCTTCTTTCACCTTCTCATCGTTTATCAAGGCTTCGGCTGTATCGGTCTGCACAACAACACCATTCTGGAGGACATACCCTCTATGGGCGTATTTCAGGGCCATGTTGGCATTCTGCTCCACTAAGAAAATGGTCGTACCCTGTTCGGCGTTAACGCGCTCGATGATCTCAAATATCTTCTGCACTATGAGGGGAGCCAGGCCGAGAGACGGTTCATCCAGCAGAAGCAGGCGCGGCCTGACCATGATGGCCCGGCTGATGGCAAGCATCTGCTGCTCCCCGCCGGAGAGTGTCCCGCCTGTCTGATGCCGACGCTGGGAGAGTATGGGGAAAAGCTCGAAAACGTAGTCCATGTCATCCCTTATGCCGTCCTTATCGCGTCTGAGATAAGCGCCCATGTCAAGATTCTCGAGAACGGTGAGCTGGGGGAAGATTCTTCGGCCCTCGGGAACCTGACATATCCCCATAGACACGATTTCATGGGCCGGCAGACGGGTGATGTCCCTTCCTTCAAATCTAACAGAGCCGCTTCGCGGCTGCTCGATGCCGCAGATAGACATAAGCGTCGTGGATTTCCCTGCTCCGTTGGCGCCGATGAGGGTGATGATTTCACCCTTCTGGATATTGAGACTGATGCCCTTGAGCGCATGTATGTTTCCGTAGTATGCATGAATATTCTCGACTTCCAGCATTTTCACTCTCCTAGATAGGCCTTGACAACTGCGGGATTCCGCTTCACCAGCGAAGGGGCGCCTTCAGCGATCAGCCTTCCATAATCCAAGACATAGATACGCTCCGACAAGTTCATAACAAGACTCATATCGTGTTCAATAAGCAGTATGGTGATACCGTGATCGTCCCGGATGCGGGTGATGGTTTGCGCCAATTCTCCGGTTTCCAAGGGGTTCATCCCGGCGGCCGGTTCATCGAGCAGAAGGAGTTGCGGCTCGGTGGCCATGGCTCTGGCTATTTCCAACAGCCTCTGGGCGCCATATGGCAGGCAGGAAGAAACCTCGTTGGCATATTTCTCGAGGCCAAGAATACTGAGTATGCGCAGTGATTCTTCTATAACCTGAACCTCTTCCTCCCTGGTGCGCCTATCCCGGAATATGGCCCCGAAGAGGCTGGCCTTCAGCCTTGAATGACGGCCTATCATGACATTCTCCAAGGCCGTCATATGAGAGAACAGCCGGATATTCTGGAAAGTGCGGGCTAATCCCAGCTCGGTTATCTTGTTCGGCTTCAGTCCATTCACGGGCGTGGCCCTGCCATCACCGGAAGTAATGGTGATCGCACCCTTTGTGGGCGTGTACACACCGGTGGCACAGTTGAACAGCGTCGTCTTCCCTGCTCCGTTAGGACCTATCAGGGCGACGATTTCCCCTTCACAGATGTGCATATCCACCTGATCGACGGCCCTTAAGCCGCCAAAAACCATGGAGAAATCCTTGATATCGAGAATGACGCGGTTCACGGGCTTCCTCCGATTATGTAGCGCTTCCTTATCCTGGGGATTATGCCTTGCGGCCGGAATATCGGCATGATGACCAGGGCCACTCCGAACATCAGCATCCGGTAGTCCGAAAGTGCGCGGAAGTATTCAGGAATCAGGGTGACCAGGAATGCGCCGAGGAAGACACCCGGTATGGAGCCGGTTCCACCGAGAACCACGGCAACCAGTATCATCACAGATTCCAGAAGCGTGAAACTGCCCGGATTGATATAGGTGGTTTTCCCTGCGAGAATCACCCCGGCCAGTCCCGCCCATACCGCACCGAGAGCAAAGGTAATGAGTTTGGTTTTGGTGATGTCAATTCCCATGGATTGGGCCGCTATATCATCCTCTCTCATCGCCTCAAGAGCCCTGCCAATCCGTGAATCCTCCAGACGGCGTATGATGAATATGGTCAGTATGACCATGGCGATGGCAATATAATAGAGATAGGCTGTCGCATTCTGGAGCGAAAGTTTGATGAAGAATTCGGGCCTTGGAATTTGGGCTATTCCTTCAGGGCCCTTGGTGAATCCCGATAAATTCTCCAAAACCAGCCTGGTGATTTCACCGAAGGCTAAGGTAACAATAGCCAGATAATCCCCCCGGAGCCTGAGAACAGGAATCCCAATCAGCAGACCGAACACCATGCCCGACAAGGCGCCCAGGGGCAGGGCAGCCCAGAATGACAATCCGAGATAGAGATACAGGAGCCCGTAATTATACGCGCCCACGGCATAGAACGCCGCATACCCAAGATGGAGCAGCCCGCCGTAGCCGATGACGATGTTCAATCCGAGGCCGAGAATGACAAACATAAGGGCGCTCGTGATAATTCCCACCTGATAGAAGCTCACCATGAGGGGGAAAAGAATCACCAAGATCCCTATGCCGGCCAGCATGGGAACACGCACCTGTCTGCGGGACAGGACCGCCCGGAAATTGCGGATACCTACGTCCTTCGGCCTATCGGATCCATCAGCCGCTGCCGTATCGGAACTGAGCCCAGAAGAAGTCTGGCCCTTCCTGTCGATGAAATAACACCACAGCCAAGTGAGGATGAAGCTGAAGATACCAACATAAACCAGGTTCATCCAGCGCCATTTCACCGTTGCAGCGATGGTATTCACCTTGATAACCATGATGGGAAAGGTGAGAATCATCAGCCAGCCGGCACTTAATAGTGAAGTGCGGAAATAATTCATGTATTTGTTCATCCGTGTCATACCTTTTCCACCTCATTGCGGCCCAATAAACCCGAAGGCTTGACGATGAGAATAATAATGAGGATGACAAAGGCGAACGCATCCTCGTATGAGCTGGATATATACCCTGCGCCGAAACTCTCGGTCATGCCCAGCACAAAGCTGCCGAGAACCGCACCGGGAATACTGCCGATACCGCCTAATACGGCGGCGACAAATGCCTTAATGCCGGCCAGGAAACCGATGTAGAAATTGATCTGCCCCATGTGATTTGCAACCAGCACGCCGCCGATGGCTGCTGTTGCCGATCCAATGGCAAATGTGACGGTAATCACCTTATTGATATCTATGCCTACCAATTGAGCCATAACCCTGTCCTGGGATGTGGCGCGCATCGCCTTTCCCATGCGTGTGAACTTGATCAGGAAGGTAAGAAGTATCATTACCGCCACCGTCGAGACGAGAATCACCACCTGGGTAGTCGTTATCAATGACTTTCCCGTGGTTAGGAAAGGAAGATTCGGGACCATTGATCTAAACGGCAGAAAATCCGATGTCTGGGCCAGCCGAACATAGTTCTGAAGGATGAGCGACATGCCGATTGCACTGATTAATGCCGTGAGCCTTGGAGCATTGCGCAACTGTTTATAGGCTATTCTCTCCATGGTCACCCCGTAACCGGCAGAGAAAAACATCGCCGCAGTCAAAGAAATCAAGAGTATTGGCACGGGAGGCAATGAGGTCGTTATCTGCAGCACCCCGCCAATGATGAGCGCAGTGAACGCCCCTATCATGTAGATTTCTCCATGGGCGAAATTGATAAGCTTTATGATGCCGTAAACCATGGTATAACCAAGAGCGATCAAGGCGTAGATACTGCCCTTGGTTAATCCCGACAACACAAGTTGAAGGAAAAAATTCAAGAATGCCTCCTCAGCTAAGAAATCTATAACAAGGATTATACCTGCTTGCTAAATAAAATACAGTGCCCGGAAGCTTAAGTTAGATGAGGGGGCCTCTTACAGGCGAAACACCGAATTGCGAGATGCGAATACAGCCGGACTCACTGTATTTCAGGGCATCTCTAAAACCTCTATTTAAGCTCCTTTCCCGATTTCCAATGTTCCGCAGCTTTCAAGAATCAATAACTGGGCGCAACCCTTCGGGTCGGGCTTTCCGCTCCAATGCCTTCTTCTGGCAGCCTGCCCCCGGCTCATTGCCAATCGCCGGGAGGGGGGGGCAGTCAGCGGCATTTCCGCTGCAATCCCTTGCGCTATTGTCATTTGGCAGCTTGTTGTGTGCAAAACACGGGAAGTCTGTCACGCCGTGTTTTTCCTTGATTCCCCCTAAAGGACCGTAAAGGCCGGGGGAAAATAGCCCCAAAACACCGACAACAATGAACATGTCGGCACTGGAGGCCCCCTATAAATAAAAACACTGGGCAAGCCCAGTGTTTTTCAAAGTCTCGAAGAACTTCGCAAACGGCTTCTAGCGTCTACAGCTCAACATAAGCCCCATTTTGGACTTGATAAACGGCAAACCCGACTCCGATGGCATCACCTTTTTCATCGAACCTTATGCTTCCAAGGGGTGTATCGACAGAGTTTGCCCTCAGGGCATCCATGATGGCCGCTCCATCGGTACTGCCGGCGGCTTCAATAGCCTCGAACAAGGCAATGGCGGCGGCATAGGCATTGATGAAAAATGCGCCGGGCTCCTCATTGTCCCACTTAGCCTTGTGGGCGGCAACAGCCTCCTGACTCATGGGATTTGAAGATGTATCCATGGGTCCCGAGGCATAAACGCCTTCGGCGAATTCTCCGGCTACGGAAATGAAGGTATCATCCTTTACGCCGTCGTCGGAGATGAAGGGGATATCCAGGCCCATCTGACTCATTTGCTGAACCAGCTTTGATGCCTCAGGATGATACCCGCCATAGACAAGACCCTCGGCGCCGGAATTTGCGACCTTGTTCAGGACAGCCGAATAATCGACTGCGCCTACGGTGATTCCCTCATAGAGAACAACTTCCACTCCAAATTTCTCCAGGGAAATAACCGAGAAATCAGCGAATCCCTTTCCGTAATCCTGCTTGTCGTGAAGAACAGCCACAGTTCTCAATCCCAGCTTGCTAGCAATGAATTCGGCATCCAGCTCGGCTTGCGCGTCATCCGAAGCTATGGTGCGGAAGAAATTAGGATATTCTCCACTCTGAGTTAACGGAGGACTCGTCGCCGCAGAGCTGATGACTGGTATTCCGACTTCGCCGTAAATACCCAGGGCGCTCTTGGTAGCCCCCGAGCAGATGTGGCCGATTACTGCCACAACCCCATCCCCGATAACCTTGGCGGCGCTGTTTGCCGCGACTTCCGGTTTGCAGACATCATCCTCGATTATCAACTCAATCTGCATGCCGAGAATCCCGCCATTGGCATTATAATCGGCGGCCACCAGTTCCGCAGCCTTGATGGTGGGAATCCCATAAGAGGCCAGATCTCCCGAATGTGGACCGACAACGGCTATCTTGACAGTCCCGCTTTCCTTCTCGCCTTCCGCAAATAGCATCCCTGCTGTCAGCAGAATGACGAGAACAACTAGTAACTTCTTCATAACGAATCTCCTTTGATTTATTATTTGAGTCAATGTATCAGCCGCTTCAATTCTAGTCAACAGGTTTTTCAGAAGCCTGCCGGACTTGAAATTCTTGAGACAGCTTTTGATGATTTTCTTCTGATACAAGGCGGCAGGAATTCAAACGCTTGGCTCTGCCTGAGCATTTTGACAACGCCGCAACGGCCTTCCTGCTGCGCAGGCAGGCAGAAAAGCTCGAGTCAAGGACCTGGCGGGGGTTTTCAGAGGCGCCCTACAGCTATCTTCCGCTGGCAATCGATGTCACGGCGATTTTCCCTGCATCTGGCCGCTTTGCCCGAACGAGGATCCGATTCAGGCAGGCTCCGTGTTGACTTCTGTCGAAGCTTTATACACGGAGTATCATGCAGGCGGTGACAAGCTGCGTGTCACCGAGGACGGCTTCGAATCCTATTTCAAACCGGAGAAAGAAACGAGGGCAGCCCAAGAGCCGCTTCGGAAGCTGGACATCGGATACACGAAGACGGCCCCGGCCTATTTGTTCAAGAGGGTGCGACAGCCGTTACTGTGCCAATGATACTGATTCGTCGATGCAGGGTTTATCTTAGGGGCATATCTCATCATGGCCTGTTATGACCTCCACTCAGCTTCCGCCACAGCCGTTTCCGCCTGTGGGCAAGTTCTTCCTCCTGCCGAATGGTTGCTAACGGCTCATCCAGTCTCTCAATGGACGCAAGGGCATTTCCGGGATTGTGCCGTCGGTGTTCCCAATACTTAGCCAGTTCTATAGCCGAGCGGTAATCCCCTGCGGGACTTGCGTTGATTTCCTTCCAAATTTCCACGGCTTGGCTGTAGTCCCCCCGCCGCTTCATCCGGAAAGCCAGTTCATGGCCACAGTCGGTATTCCCGCCGAACCACCCGGCTTGCAGCCACTGAATTTCCCTGTCGGAGTTATTTCTCTCCCACTGGCGCGCCATGCCCCGAGAGGAGGGTGTCGTTCCCGCCGGCCAGGTTCTCGAATCTGACGGTACGGCCTCTCCCCATTCCTCCAGCCGGGCCAGCAGTCTCGCCAGGGAAAGAACATCGTCTGCGTTATGCCTGAATACGCCGTCGATACGGTCAGGATGACCATCTAGCCAGCTGAACCAGGCTTCGGGAGCCTCGCTGCCCGGCAGATCGTCGTTTCTGAAAAAGCCCAGCACACCGGCTTCTACGCTCTTCATGCTCAAGCTGGGAAGGCGGCCACGCCACAGCCTTCGTGCCGGATAGAGCAGATCGGACTGAGACGATGAAGGCGGCGGTAAGCGGTTCAGCAGGAACCGGGTTCTTAGCACCTGGGAATCGAAAGAGAGACCGTTGTAGGAGACATGAAGGGCATGATTCTCCGTGAGCCGCCCGTACCGGCTGAGCATGGCCGCTTCTCCGGGATAGTCGGCGAGAAAGAGTTGGGTCAGCCTGTAGAACCTTCCTGTTTGGTTTCCCAGCCCTATGAGGAAGGCCGTGTTTCCGGCGCCGCCGGAGAGACCTATTGTTTCCAAATCGTAGACAACCAATTCAGCCGACTTGGTATGAGGGGGTAAGATGAAGCCGCTATCGAGAATTCCCGGCAGGATGGCGGGATAGTCGAGGCATCGTTCCCACACGAATTCGGCGGTCTGCCTCCAGTCGGCGCCGGGGGGAGGAGTATCGGGGCCTATCCTGTTCCGGGTCATGCGGCGTGAAGGCCGCTTGAGTGAACCGATGGCGCCGGACGGCGCGGATTGCCCCCTGACGCCCTTCTCTGTGGGCACGGCTTCCCGCAGTCTCAGGAGTCTGTCGGCGAGCCGACTCATGAATTGTCTCCCATCCAGGATTGCAGGAAGTCGGCCGTTACCCTCTTAGGGTTATCCGTCAGCTTGTCACGCTCATCTATCGCTCCGACACAGGAGGGGCAGCCCTCTTCACATGGGCAGTCCTTCACCAGTTCCAGGGCCGCCCGGACAATTTCTTCCAATCGGCCGGAGAGCGACTCGACCAGCCCGATACCTCCGGGGTAATTGTCGTAGATATAGATGCCGCCTGTGTGAAAATGAGTATCAATCATGCGGCCTGCGACACCAAGGTCTCGGGGCTGGCTGAGAAGGAATATGGGCGCCGTCACCTGTATCAGGGTGGCCGTCCGGCTCGCCACCGCCGCCTTGAGCGGGCTCTTCACGGTCTTCCATGCCTTGCCGGCGGAATGGTCCCCGCCGAAGGAGAGAAAGGCTCCCCGTGTGTGCATTTCCTTTTCGGGCAGGCTGACTGGGCCGTAACCGACATTTTCATGGCTGCCGAAGCGAATTTTCTTGTAATTGGCGACATTCGTCCTGACGAGGAGATCTCCTATATGTTCCTCAAGGCCGCAGACCATCTGCTGTCTGTCAATCGCGAGAACTTTGATATCACTCTTGGTTAAGGCGTCTGTGTAGTAGTTAACATCTGAGAGTGCGACAAAGGCATGATGATTATCGAGGTCGAGCCGTTTCACCATGTACTGCTCGCCTCTGTGAAGATAGATGGCCTCGTCGTGCAGCAGTTCCCGGGCGGAATGGGCGTCCATCTCGCCGATGACGATGTTGCGGTTCCGGGTTGTATCGACGATTATCACGTTTTCTTCCGCGCTTCCCCGCAGGGACACCTGTTCGGATGGATAGGATCGGTCGGACCAGAACCACCGGCCTGAGGTGTGCCGGAGCACACCCTGTTCCTCAAGGTAGGTTAGCATGTCCTGTGTATCGCCGCCGAATTCTTCCTCGTCTTCGAAGGGCAGCTCAAAGGCCGCGCATTTTATGTGGTCGGCAAGAATGTAGAGGTTCTCCGGATCGATGTAGGCCGATTCCGGGCTCCGGGCCAGGAAGTATTCCGGGTGTTTCACCAGGTATTGATCGGTGGGATTGGATGAGCCCACGAGTATGGCCATCGAAAGCTCCCCCGTTCTTCCCGCTCTTCCGGCCCTCTGCCAGGCGGAGGCCGCCGATGAGGGTATGCCGGCCAGTACCGCCGCATCCAGGCCGCCTATGTCTATGCCGAGTTCCAAGGCATTCGTCGCCACCACACCCTGGATATCTCCGTCCCTGAGTCCCGATTCTATCATCCTCCTTTCCGAGGGGAGGTATCCGCCCCTGTAGGATTCCACCCGTATCCCCTGGTTCTCGTTGTAGAAATTGGCAAGACGGCTGTTGATGTAGGAGGATATGAGTTCGGCGCTGATTCTGCTCTGGGTGAAGACGATGGTTTTGACACCGGCCTGCAGCAGCCGGACCGCGAGGCGCTGGGATTCGAGCACGATTCCTCGGCGTATTCCCTGAACGGCATCCACTAAAGGGGGATTGTAGAGTATGAGATGCTTTTCCCCTGAAGGCGCACCGTTTGAGTCTATAGCCTTAAATGGACGGTTCAAGAGCTTCTCCGCCAGGGCCGTTGGATTGCCTATGGTGGCACTCGCCGCAATCACCGTTGGATTCGAGCCGTAGAAGCGGCACAGGCGCAGGAATCGCCGCATGAGGTTGGCCATGTGGGCGCCGAATATGCCGTTGTAGGTGTGTAATTCGTCTAGGATGATGTATTTGATGCTTTGAAAAAACATGATCCATTTGGTGTGATTTGGCAATACACCGGTGTGAAGCATGTCGGGATTCGAGATGATGATGCGCCCGCCCTGCCTGGCCGCAATGCGTATGGAAGAGGGGGTGTCTCCATCGAAGGTGTATACGGGAATACCTAATTGGCCGCCCAGCAGGATTTCGTTCAGGGCACTCTGCTGATCCTGGCTGAGAGCCTTTGTCGGGAATAGATAGAGGGCACGGGCGGCCGGGTCTTCCATCAGGCCCTGCAGCACCGGCAGGTTGTAGCATAGTGTTTTACCCGAAGCTGTGGGGGTGACGACAATGATGTTCCGGCCTTCGCGTATGAGCCGCCAGCTTTCTGCCTGATGGGAATAAAGACGGGTGATTCCTCTGTCGGCCAGAGTCTGACGCAGGCTGTCGGCCATATCGGAAGGTATATCGGCCCAGATGCCCTCCCGTGCCGGTATGACAGACCAGGAGGTGACATTCTTGATGAATGATTCCTCTTTTCGCAAATTATCAAGCAGATCTCGTAAACTCATAGAGCATTATATGCCGGTTTTTAATACTTCTCAATGAATTACTGGGTGGCATGTTCACGCAGTAGGGATTATTATAGTCAATAGGAGAGGTGTTTTATGGATAATGTACTGACTATCATACTTGGGGGCGGCAGGGGGTCTCGGCTCTATCCGCTCACGGCAGAGAGGGCCAAGCCCGCCTGCCCCTTCGGGGGCAAATACCGCCTGGTGGATATACCCATCAGCAACAGCATCAATTCGGGATTCCGGCGGATTTATGTGCTCACCCAATACAATTCGGCCAGTCTGCATCTTCATATTGGCCGCACCTACAATTTTGACTCTTTTAGCAAAGACTTCTGCGAGATACTCGCCGCAGAGCAAACCCTGCGCAGCGAGGATTGGTATGGCGGTACAGCCGACGCGGTGAGGAAAAATTTTGAACACTTCAGGGTTGAGCGGCCCAGTCATTATATCATCCTGTCCGGCGATCAATTATACCGCATGGACCTTGGAGATTTCATGCGCCGGCACATCGGCTCGGGAATGCAGGTATCAATCGCCGCGACGCCGGTTTCCCGAGAGGCCGCCAACGAGCTTGGCATACTGAAGGTGGATTCGAAGGACAGGATCACCGAGTTTCTGGAAAAACCAGGGCCTGAAAAGAACATCGATGGGTACAAGATGCCCCATTCAACGGATGCCGAACGACAGGGGAACAAGGAGTATCTGGCATCCATGGGGATATACATCTTCGATGCCGATGTGATGGAACGCCTGCTTGGTAACGACAAGAAGGATTTCGGGAAGGAAATCATTCCCGATGCCATCGGCAAGGTCAAAGTGGGGGCCTATACCTACCGGGGATATTGGGAAGACATAGGCACCATCAAGAATTTCTATGAGGCCAACCTTGATCTCGGTTCTCCCCGGCCGCAATTCAATCTCTACGACCAGCACAACCCGCTTTACACCCACAGGAGAGACCTCCCGCCGACAAAGATCAATTCCAGCACCATGAACAGCAGTATCGCATCGGAGGGCTCCATCATCACCGATGCCGCAATCAATCGCTGTCTTATCGGTATCCGAACCATCATCAGAGCCGGCGCACGGCTCGATGGCGTCTACACTATGGGGGCGGATTATTATGAAACTTATGAGCAATGGGAAGAGAATCGCAGTCATGGCATTCCCGGTTACGGGGTTGATGAAGGAACATCAATCTCTGGCGCGATTATCGACAGAAACGCCCGAATCGGAAGAAATTGCCGCATAGGCGTGGATCAAATGCACAGGCAGGATGGGGATTACGAGGGCTATTCTATTCGAGACGGAATTATTATCATATTGAAGGGTGCCGTCATCCCTGACGATACACGGATATAGTCCCAGTGTGCTGTCCATAACATGTCTCGAAAGGGATTGAAACGGAAATGCCGCCGGCTGCCCCGGCGATTGGCAATGAGCCGGGGGGCAGGCTGCCGGAATACGGCATTGAAGTGAAAAGACCGACCCGAAGGGTTGCGCCCAGATATTGATTATTGAAATTTTGCGGAACACGAGGAGTGGCCATGTTTGACTTGTGGAAAATCAGTTATCAGGAATTTGGAGACGAGACTCAGTATTCGGTTCACTGGTCTCCTTGGGGAACAATGCACAAATGGGTGATCAACCGAATTGTACCTGCTGAATCCGGTTTGCTCCAGCTCTGGGTTGAAGCGGGCCGCAGAGCCGAGCCGCTGCTCACCCAGTCGGCCTATTATAGCGGGCTAAGGAGCCTTCTCCGCGAGGTCATCGACTTGATGGCTCCTTCCGGTTCACATATTCGGGAACTCATCGGCGGAAGGGAAGCCTGGTTCCGCTATAGTACGATGCCTTTTAGGCAGCATCTGCAGGTATTGGAAAAATGGTTCAATAATCCACAGGCGTTTATTAACGAAGGTGATCATGTTATATCAGTGAGAGAGGAGGAGACGATGAAAAAATTTCCTCTCCCCCCGCCGGACATTCAGTTCAGCGAGAAGAAGGTGTTGGAAACAACGGGGTTCGGTCCCCCTCTTCCCAGTCCTGTCAGACTTAAAAAGGCCCGACTGTCGGAATGACGGCATGCAGGATTCCGGCCAATAGCGCTAACAATCCGACGATGGCAAGATAAGGCCTGGAAAATTTCTGAACCTTTTCCATGACCTCCACACCCCTGCCCGACTCTTCTATCAGGTCTGTATCCCTGAACTCAACGATGAGCAGGATACCGGCCACGATACCTGTCAAACTTGGAAGAAGCTCGCTGATTATTGGAATATCGCCTGGATAGGTACGAAAAAGATTGATGATGGCAATGATGAGACTCAGTATGCCGACAATCACCCGATAGGGTTTGTTCATCATGAAGTCCATGTATTCTGAAAACCTGGTGAATTTCTTTGACAGAAAGCCGTTTGATAACGCCAAACCCGCCAGCACATTGGTGAGTACTGTCAATAAATAAAGTTGAAACATGTCAACCTCCCTGATTCTATAAGGCTATCACAAAGTTCCGCCGCTGTCAATTCCCATTGTATAGTGCCCCGAAGACTGTGGGCGGCTCAATGGGTTGGATGAGCGGCGGTCCGCACCGTTTGAAATCCTATTATGCACTGCCGGGAAAAGAACTATGCAGTTGACCCCGTTGGGCCTCGGCAATATATGGGTGAGCCGGTTTTTGGCCTAAATGAGCCGAAACTGAAGCAATGAGGATTGAGACGGGGCAGAAAAGGCATATCGTTTTTCACCGAACGCTATCCATGTCAGCACGTGTTTGTTCCCCGCCACTAAGCTTCGGGGCGCTATATTCGTATTACAATGGCTTCAGAATCGGCGAACACCCTTAGCGATTCGGCTCTATTCTCCGTATCGAGATAAACGAACTCCCTCTTCTCTCCTCTGGCGGGAGGGATGTCTTCCGATGTGTAAATGACTTTGCCTGATTCGTCCATGATGGCGATGCCTATCTGATTGACCGTGCCGCCTGCATCGGCCTCGTCAGTATGGCTTAGGCGCACGGTATAGGCGATGATTCCATCGATGCTCTGCCTCTTCAACTGTATTGAATAAACCCCGAGGGAGCGGCTTCTCAAGGCCGGCATCACCCAGGGAATGAGCACCCCTGCGAAGATGGCCAGTATCAATATGTCAAGGAGAACGAGGCGGCGAGAGCGTTTAATGCCCTCATCCCTGTCAGTTCCTACAGGATGCCTTGAAGACCACCATGATATGTTTTTAAGTTCATCCTTATCAAATTCGTGAGGGTTACTCATTGTTTTCGATCAGCTTGTCGCTTCTCCACCGGGCAACCAAGGCCTCCTGGTCGTTGAAGAAGAGGCCCGTCAGCATGCCGTTTCTCTGGAGACGGAAGCGGCGATATATCATGGCTGATTCGTCCACCTTGATTCGCCGGTTCTGCGTGACTCGGCCTTCCTTGTCGATGAACACCAAGCGGTATCGGCGGGGCCCCTCTGGGGTTATCATGCAATGGAGGCCATTGCGTGTCGTACCCAAATACTCCGGAGGAATCGATGGAATTCCCGCTGACGGATCGCCTTCGATGTAGTTGAGGATGATGGGGTCTGCGTATGCCGAGGTGTTCATATCCAATGTATACAGCCGCGGTTGAGGCATATCTCCATGCCTGGGATCGGGGTACACATCTATGCGTACATGCAGCGCCCATTTCACAGGGTCAGGGCGCATGGAATATACGGCGACGTTGCCGTTTTCCTCAAAACCTGGAAGCTGCTTTTCCAGTATCTTGGCTGTGGTAGTCGGGGAACCTTCTCTGTCAAACCAGTAACTCATCCAGGCGCCGGGAACACGGCTGTTCACGACGATGCCGCCGTCTTCCCTGACATCCAATGAAACTATGTAGGGGAAAGGCGATCCGCCGAAGCCTTCCCTTCCCAGATGTCCGAGGTATTGGCCATCCATATCGAAACGGAGAACGACTCTGTCATAGAAGACGCCGGATTGAGAAGCCTTCAATCGCCTTTCCTTCTCAACTCCGTCATCGACGAGGAACCCCCTGTCGAAGGCCGCGATAAATCGAGGATTCTTGAAATGCCAGGATGTGACATTTCTCTCTTCCGAAATCTTGTCTATGGTGACGGGCTTGGGATTTCTGGCCGGATCGTACACAAAGGTAATGAGATCGCCATAGGAGTTGAACACCATCACTTTGCCGTTCTCCCCGCCGGAGATGAATACAAAACCATTGTGGGTGTCGATATCCGCCGTGCCGGCCATGCGGAAACTATCGCGATAAAACCAGTCAATTTCGTTGGGCAAGGTGCCAAGCGGAATGTTGAACAGTTCATGCCGCCTGAGACTAGGCCCCTTCCTGCGAAGGCAGCCATTGAACATCAGGATAACGCATACCCCCAGGAAGCCGAGGAGAAAAACCGATGGAAATAGTTTTTTGATCGTCACCGCATCCATATTATTCTCCCGATGGCGAGATGTCAACTTGTCGCATGACCTCATAACTATGGGGAAGGGGGGAGGGGTCAAGACATAGGCGACACTTTTAGCCGAGCATGGTAACACCTTGGCCGGAGAGAGCCGGAGGGGTCCCCGCAAAAAACGCTCTTTTTCTCCTGTACAGGAGAGCCAAACTTGGAATATAATGCAGATCCCATCGATTACTGGGGGGGGGGGGGGGGTAATCGGGCTTCCTCCGGCACTCTTGACGGGAGCAGCATTGACCTTATGCAACTGGATGATGAACGGGAGGAGCCGGTTGATCTTGGTTGTAAAAGTATGGGACTGACACAGTTTAAACAATAGTGAGGATATAAAAGTATGGATGAGTTTAAAAATGCAGCAGGCGGAGTGATTGTTCTGGCTCTGATAGACGTAATACAGGAAAATATGAGCTATTTAAGTGAGGTGGATGGAGCCATAGGAGATGGAGATCACGGGATAAACATGAATAAAGGCTTCACAATGTGTGGTCAACGAATAGCCGGAAAAGAAGTGAGTCTGGGAGAAGGTCTGAAAACTCTTGGAACTGTTTTACTGACTGAGATTGGGGGGTCCATGGGCCCCTTATATGGAAGTTTATTTCGGGGAATGGCAAAGGGGTGTAAAGGAGAAGAGATTATTAATTCCGAAGTTTTCAACCAAATGCTGACTACTGCTCTTGCGAAAGTGAGCGATATAGGAAATGCGAAGGTGGGAGATAAGACAATGATGGATACACTGGTGCCGGCAGTATCTGCATTTAAACGGGAATGTGAAGCAGGAAAAAGTTTTTCCATGAGTCTGCAGGCAATGGCCGTATCCGCGAAAGAAGGAATGGAGAGTACAGTGGATATGGCAGCAAAAATCGGGCGTGCTGCACGCTTAGGCGAGCGTTCACGGGGCGTTGTAGATGCGGGTGCTACATCCTGCTATTTAATTCTGGATTCAATGCACAGGTCAATAGAGAAATTGCTTTGACATTGATACAACCCTGAGACAGTCATTTTTCAATTTCAAAACCTATAGGGCACCTCTAAAAAACTCATTTAGTTCTTGACTCGATCTTTTCCGCCGCTACTGAGATGGAGAAATGCGCCCTCGTCCTGTTTTTTCCGAATGAATTCCGAGCAATGCGGTGTATATAAATGCTGCAAATATAAGGAAATTCCGTTCTGTGACACCGGAGATGGTCACCTCAAAACTCATGGAAGAAATGTTCCCGGTATAAATAGGGGCTCCTTCGGCCTTGATGACGGAATTGCGCTTTCTCAAAGCGGTATTGAAGACAATAAGACGTTGGCTGTTTTTTGATTCCGATTCAACAGAAAATATATCAATAGAGGCGGCAAGCATGGCCAGCTTGTCCTCCAGAAGCAAGTCGCCGAGTACGTTAAACGGCCGTGTCCCGTTTTTCATATTGCAGGGCACTGCCTGAGGAAGTCGGCGATCCGCAAACTGTCACAATATGAAGAATTCCATTATTTCCCTTACTTGACCGAGGAAGATTACATGCCGATGCTCAGGCACGCAGGCTTGGCCATATTCCCTTTTCGTGGAACAATGCGATGAAATGGTTCGGGCTGACATCAAAGCTTCTTCATTTCATGTATTTTCATCTTCCCGCCGTTTCATTCTCCGCAGGACTTTTCTGCGAGTTCGAAGGACTGCCGGTGCGTTTTGCCGATAATAAGTTCGAATTCTTACACCAGGCGCGGGATGATTCAGGAAGAAAGCCGGAAATTTATAATCTGGATTTCGGCGGCCATTCCCCCAAGGTCCGCATGGCGGAATACAGAACCTTGGTGAGACGACTTTCTGCAACGAGTTAGGAGAAGAACATTGCATATTCCAAAACGGGCGATGAGTCTGACAGAAACCCTCCTTGGTCTTCTTGGATTCCTGATGATTTTCTTCAACATCCTTCTCGACGACCGTCGGCCGGTAATAAAACTTGTTCTTGCCTTTGCGGTTATCGGGATTATTCTGTTCTACTCGTATCGATATTACCGTAAAGCCGATCTTCGGATTCTTACTGTCTTATTTACGGCTCTTCAAATAATGCTTTCAATCTTGGTTGCGAAATATTTCCTCCGAGCAGTCAGAAATCCTCATCCGGACCAGGTTTCGCTGAATTTTCTCTATGTCAGTTTTTTCCAATTCATACTCTTATTGATCACCTCCCTTCCAGTTGTAACCCGGGCGTATCAATATTCATTACGCGGCTATCTGTTAAAACTGGGAGGCAAAGACTCGGCTCTTTACCTCCTCGCTCTTATTCTCTTTGCCGGTCTGCTGACTCTTTATTCACCGCTTACCGTTTATTTCTCTTCCTGGGAAGAATTCAATCTCAGGTCAACAGACCTTGCCGTTTGGCTGTTATTATACTTCCTCGTTCTGATGATTTCAGGAATACTCCTATACCGCTTGGCGCCCGGTGAGATGCGGGCCATTCTTGTCACCACAGCAGTGGTCGCTGCAATGGTCTTCTGGGTCTATACATATCTGATTCCTGGAGATTTCGGCCACATGGACAGTTTCCAGTTGTCTGAACCCGGGCGGCTGTTACACCCGAATGGTCTTCATCAGATTCTGGAAGTATTTGGATTGATTTTAGGATTTTCAGCTCTGATATTTCTTCTGATGCAATTCCCCGGCAAAATTCTTGCTGGCCTGGTAATACTTAATCTTATGTCTTTCGGTCAATTCGCTGCGAATGTCATCGGCTCCGGAGCTGTCAGTCGGAACACAAAGAATATGGCGGCGGGCCGGGGTGAAGTGCTCCCTCAATATGCCAGGGAACTGCTCAGTTTTTCTGATGAGCAGAATGTTCTGGTAATAATGCTGGATATGTTTTCCGGTGGAACCATCCCCGAGATTCTGGAAAACAACCCGGATTTCAGCGAAGGGCTGGACGGCTTCACCTGGTTCGCCGATACGCTGTCGGTCAGCGACAATACCTATGCATCGCTGCCTGCAATTGTAGGAGGAGATATCTTCAGGCCCGAAGCAGAAGGACAGGGAGAAGAAACAAAACTAGCCGAAAGATATGCAGCGGCTTTTCAATACTTTCCTGAATTCTTTGACTCGGCGGAATGGTCATTAGCTTATGTTGATCCTCCATATCTTAACCTTACAGCTCTTGAGAGCGACCCGGATATCCTGATCGGCCGCTCCACGGACTTCCTGCAGTATCGTCAATCCATATCGTCTGCGGACTCTCACGATATCTCCATCTCTGCATCCGAATACAGCCGGATTTTTGCGGTTGTAGGCCTATTTAAAGGCAGTCCTTTCATTCTTAAACCGAAGATTTATTATGGGTCCAGTTGGTTAAAGACCAACAGCGGCAATGTCAAGGTAAAACATGCGGTAGAGAATCTGGCTTTGCTTGAATCTCTTGACGAATTATCGACGGTTACGTCTGATCGAAAAACCTTTAAATATCTGGGCAGTATGTTCACTCATCTTCCATGGTCTGTAGACGAAAATGGTCAAATTTCCAAAAACACGGTCCAGTCAATTCCATCTCATATATATTATCCAGATGAAGATGTTCTGCTCGTCAATCCGATCCTTCCGTATTATACAGATGTAAAAGCCTTGAATATGTTGATCGAATGGTTCGATTGGATGCGCCGGGAAGAAATTTATGATAAAACGAGAATTGTCATTGTCTCGGATCATGGCTATTCCGGCGTTGACTCAATGCTGGAGGATGATTTCATAGTACTCCGCAATTCCCGGGGTGAAATTCTTGAAGGAACAGCGCGAACTCATGCGCTCCTTCTATTCAAAGACTTCGGAGAGAACGGCCCGCTCAGAACGTCAGACTTACTCATGACAAATGCCGATACAGCCGCACTCGCCACGGACGGATTGGCATCGTTGCAGAATAAAGATTTTTCAAAAGACAGGATTGTAAGTCTGACGCCGCACAGACCGGCGGATAACGAAGAGTACACCTATACCATCAAAGGCCGCTTTGCCGTAAACGGATCGATGTTCGAACAGGACAACTGGAGAGACCTTACAGGTCAGGAGTAGCGCCATGTTCAAAGCGATGGGTCAACTTAAACGATTCAATAAGCTCCCGGAGAAAATCAGAAATATCGTCTTTTTCTCCGAAGGGCCGAATTACTGGAACACCATGGCGCCGGTCGTCGAATCACTTCTGGAAAAGGGTGCAGCCTTTTCCTATCTGTCCATGAAAGACGATGATCCGGGTCTTCATATCGATTCCGAACTATGTGAAGGATTCTGTATCGGCAGCGGAAGCGGCTTCCTCTATTTCATGAGCATGCTCCAGGCGAACGTTGTGCTGATGACCACACCGGGACTTCAGTCTCTCAGCCTCAAGAGGTCTAAAGGCGTCTCGCACTACATCCATCTTGTTCATTCCCCGGTCGGTATGTCCTCATACAGAAAGAAATCATTCGATTTCTTCGATACCGTGATGTGTTCGGGGCCCCATCAGATTGACGACCTGCGGAAGCTGGAGGCAAAACGGAAGACGAAACCCAAAAAACTCCTGGAAACCGGTTGTCCCTACATGGACGTACTGAAACAAAAAGCCGAAGCCTCTGAACCCCGGTCGAGAATGCCTTCCGAGCCATACACCGTTCTGGTCGCTCCGACATGGGGCGCCAATGGAGTGCTGGGCCGATATGGTATGAAGCTTATCGAGCCCCTGATACAGGCCAATTTCGATATCATTGTTCGGCCCCATCCCCAGCAGATACGCTCGGAACAGGAACTGCTTAATGGGATAAAACAAGTCACAAAAGAATCCCGGAACATCAGTTGGGATGAAAATCCGTCTGGGCATCAAAGTATGACCGCCGCTGACATCTTGATTTCAGACGGTTCCGGTATTATATTTGACTTTGCGTTTATTTACGAGAAACCGGTAATTACTCTCGATTTCAATCTTGTCGCTGAAAATTTTGAACTGGAAGACCTTGGAGAACCGGTTTGGGAGAAGGATATAAGCCGGAAGCTTGGACTTGTCGTGTCTGAAATCGACCTTGATTCACTTCCGCAGGAAATTCAGCGGCTCCTGACACGGGAAAGTCTCAAAGACGATTTGCGCCGACTGAGAAAAGACTCCCTGTTCAACTATGGAAATTCAGGCAATGTTGCAGCGGACCAGATCATCAAAATTGCGGAAATGTCGAGAAGATGAAATCCCCTGATAACACCTTTTTCTGATTAGATTATTCGTGTATCCTCATGGCGTCATGAAATTGAAATATGAAGCGGAGTCAATGCCTCAACGATGAAGACTGTCTATGTTGCTCTGGTCGCAGATTTCCTTCACCCCGGACATCTGAACATAATCAGGAAAGCCAAATCCCTGGGCAAACTCGTGGTTGGAGTCTATACAGACGAAGCGGTGGCATCCTTCAGCCGCCTGCCGGTACTCTCAGTGGAACTTCGGAAAATTGTCGCGGAGAATCTCAAGGGAGTGAGCCGTGTGGTAACTCAGGAGTCCATGAGTTACAGGGACAACCTGCTTGAATTGAAACCGGACTACGTCGTTCACGGCGATGACTGGGTTCAGGGCGCTGAAAGCGTTTATCGCCAGGAAGTGCTCGCCCTGCTGTCTCAATGGGGAGGGGAACTGATCGAAGTTCCCTACACCAAGGGCTTATCCAATACCGCAATTGCCACTGAGTTCAGAAAAAACGGCACGACTCCTGAAATCCGCATGAAGAGCCTCAGACGCCTGATAAAAGCCAAGAATATCGTCCGGATTCTCGAGGCCCACAACGGAATCTCCGGCCTGATTGTGGAAGAGGTTTTTGTTGAGGAAAACGGTGTACGCCGGGAATTCGACGGAATGTGGGAAAGCAGCCTGACAGATTCGGCGTCAAAAGGCAAACCGGACACATCCACAGTCGACATATCCTCCCGTGTTTCGACAATCGATCAGATTATGGAAGTCACCACTAAGCCCATGATCGTGGATGCGGACAACGGCGGTCTAACCGAACATTTTGTTTTCACTGTCCGTACTCTCGAACGTCATGGCGTATCAGCGGTAATCATTGAAGACAAGGTCGGGCCCAAACGGAATTCTTTGTTCGGAACCGAAGTAGAGCAGAATCAGGATTCCAAAGAGGATTTTGCGGACAAAATTGCCAAAGGAAAGCGGGCCCAGGTGACGGCGGACTTCATGATAATCGCCCGAATCGAAAGTCTGATTCTTGAAGTCGGCATGAAAGACGCCCTGGAACGAGCCGAGGCTTATATTGAGGCCGGTGTCGACGGAATCATGATACACAGCTGCCGGAAAGACCCCGGCGAGATTCTGGAATTCTGTGCGGAGTTTCGGGCCAGATATCCCGATGTTCCGCTTGTTGCCGTTCCATCGTCCTATAACAGCATTACCGAAGAGGAGTTGGCTGAAGCTGGTGTGAACATTGTGATTTATTCGAACCACATGATGCGCAGTGCATTCCCTGCGATGAAAAAGACGGCCGAGTCCATATTGACCCACCACAGATCACTGGAGGCCGGTGAAAAGCTCCTGTCAATTAAAGAGGTTATTTCCCTCATCCCCGAGGAGAACTGAATGATCAATCCGTCAGAATTCTATCAGATGCTTAAAGACAGGGAAGTTGAGTTTCTCACAGGGGTACCCGATTCGCTGTTGAAATCTGTCAGTGCCTGTTTCACGGACCTGGCAGGCCGGGAGTCCCATATCATCGCTGCAAATGAGGGCAATGCTGTTGGAATCGCCGCCGGATATAATCTGAGTACCGGCAAAATTCCCATGGTATATATGCAGAATTCCGGTTTGGGCAACATCGTGAATCCTCTGCTTTCTCTTGCCAGTCCGGCAGTCTACGGCATACCCATGCTGCTTTTGATCGGCTGGAGGGGGGAGCCCGGTGTCAAAGACGAACCGCAGCACATAAAACAGGGAGAACTCACACTTCCGTTATTGGATACCATGCAGATTCCATACGCCGTTCTGTCCGCTAAAAGTGACGATGTCGGGGGTATGCTGGAGCGGGCCATTGCCGAGGCCCGCCGACAGCCCGGCCCATTCGCCCTGGTTGTCCGAAAAAACAGTTTCGAGCCTTACCAGTTAAAAAACAGCCGTCCCGAACTGTCAGAACTTACCAGAGAACGGGCCATCTCACTAGTCGCCGAAGCTGCGGGTGACGGGATAGTCCTGTCGACGACGGGTCATATTTCCAGAGAATTATACGAATACCGGAAAGCAGCCAGCGGCAGATGCCGGGATTTTCTGAATGTCGGTTCCATGGGGCACGTATCCCAGATCGCTCTGGGGGCTGCGCTGGCCAGGCCGGAAAAACAGGTTTTCTGTCTCGACGGTGATGGCGCCGCCATCATGCATATGGGCGGCATGGGCATCATCGCCTCGATAAAGCCAAAAAACTATCACCATGTAATCTTCAATAACGGGGTACACGGATCGGTGGGCGGCCAGCCGACTATCGGCAGTCAGATGAAATTCGATGCTCTGGCCGGACAGCTTGGATACCGTAACACCTGGAGTCTGTCTTCCGAGAAAGAACTGATTGAATTTCTTCAGACCTGGCCGAATTGCGACGGGCCGACGATGCTGGAAATTCGTGTAAGTCAGGGGGCCAGAAAAGATCTCGGCCGGCCTGCCGAAACGCCGATAGAAAATAAGGCCGTGTTCATGAACCGTTTCAAGGACGCTAAATGATTGAAACTGCGGTCATTCTGGCTGCCGGACTCGGAAGCCGTCTCAATGAGAGAACGGACCTTCTGCCGAAGTCCTTTCTGAAGGTGGGCGGAAGGCGGCTCATCGAAATGTCGCTGGAAAAACTCATCGGTGCCGGTATCATGCAGATATTCATCGGTACCGGCCATTGTTCTGAAGCTTTTGTTGAAATACAGGCAGCGTTTCCACAGGTGGTTCTGATTCACAGTCCTCTATATAAAACCACCGGCAGTATGTACACCCTGTATAATATGCGTTCACAGCTCCATGAACCCTTTCTGCTTCTGGAATCAGACCTGCTTTATGATGACGAGGCGCTTCAGCTTCTTCTGAACCATCAAGCGGACAATGTGATTCTCGGCTCCGATCTCACCCCCTACGGTGATGAGGTTTTCCTTGAAACTGATGACAATGGAATTCTCGCCGGTGTATCCAAAGTTCGTGATGCCCTTGACCGGGTTGAATCGGTTCTCGTCGGTATCTCAAAAATCTCATCAGCCGGCTACGAAAAACTGTGTGAAACCTTCGAGGCTGTCATGGACAAAGAACCGAAAGCTGACTATGAAATTGTGATGGCCCGGGCGAAGGAGTCAGTCTCATTTCAGGTCCTCAATGAACCGGGTCTGATATGGTGCGAGGTGGATGACGAACAAGACCTGAATCGGGCCCGCACGGAAATATACCCGGAATTACAAGCCCTGATACGAGGTGAAATATGAACAGTCCTGAGAGAAAAATACTGCTTAATCCAGGTCCGGCAACGACAAGCGACAGCGTTAAAATGGCCCAGGTTGTCTCGGATATCTGCCCGAGAGAGCAGGAATTCGCCGACATGGTGGACACCGTCATGGAAGACCTTACCAACATCGCCGCTGACACATCGGCCTATAAGACGGTTCTTTTCGGCGGTTCAGGTACAGCGGCCGTTGAAACGACATTGGCTTCCGTACCATCTGAATCCAAGCTCTTCATCGTCAATAACGGGGCCTACGGGAAGCGAATGTGCAGTATTGCCGACACTTACGGTCTGAACTATACGGAGTACAAATCTTCGGAATACAAACCTCTGAATCTGAGTGAAATTGACTCCTTGTTATCAAGCGGTGAATACACACATATCTATCTGGTTCATCATGAGACAACCACCGGCCTTCTGAATGATATCGAAGGGATCGGTGTCCTGGCCCGCAAAAATCAACTTCGATATGTTGTTGATGCGATGAGTTCCTTCGCAGCGATCCCCATTGATATGAAAGCCTGCGGTATCGATTTTCTTGCTGCCAGCTCGAATAAGAACATACAGGGCATGGCCGGCCTGGGTTTCGTCATTGCTTCCCTCGAAGCTCTGGATGAACTGAAAGATGTTCCGGCCCGTTGCTTTTATCTGAGTCTCTACGATCAATACTCGTACTATCGGGACAAACGGCAGTTCCGCTTCACACCTCCGGTTCAGACCATTTACGCCCTGAAAACGGCGATTGCCGAATTCCATGAGGAGGGATTGACCGGCAGGCATGAGCGGTACAGCCGTCTCTGGAAGCTGATGACCGAAGGAATGGAAAAACTGGGATTTAAGATGCTGATTGACCCGAAATTTCAATCGAAGATACTCACGGCCTTCCTTGAACCCGAGACCGAGGGTTATTCCTTCGACAATCTCCATGATTATCTTTTTGACAGGGGAATAACGATATACCCGGGGAAAGCGATGGGAATCAGCACCTTCAGAATTGCAAATATCGGCGATCTGCATGACGAAGACATAGAAAAATTTCTGGAGGGAGTGAAAGAATATTTTCAGACCTTCCCCAATTAGTATCCCCTTCCCTATAATGAACTGAGAACAGGAGCAATTCACAGTGCGCTATCTTTATTTTATCTTATTGATTTTGACCATTCCGGTCCTTCCGATCTTTGCCTATCTGGATCCCGGCACCGGCAGCATGATCGTTTCCGCCATTATCGGTGCGCTGGCGACGGTGATATTCGTATTCAAAGGCTGGTTTTACAAAATTTTCCGGATGTTCCGGAAAGGTAAAGCCGAAAGCAAACCGGACAAGAGCGAAGATCAGTGAAATCTGTTTTCGATGAACATCTTCGAACTCATTTTTATATTTCCTCTGCGTTTTCTTATGGAACTCGTCCTAAGAGGAACAGTCGGTGTTATCGGCAGCGTCGGCGGCAGTATTCTCATTCTCAGTATCGCTGTGAATACAACGCTTCTTCCCCTCTATTATCTGGCAGAGAAGTGGCAGAACAGGGAGCGTGATGTCCGGAGGGCCATGGCCCCCCGGCTGGCGGAAATTAAAGAACGATCAAAGGGAGAGGCCCGTTATAACCTCACTGCAGAACTCTACAGGGAGCACGGTTATCATCCGGTTAAAAGTCTGCGGACCAGCTTCGGATTTCTTATTCAGGTCCCGTTTTTCATAGCAGCGTATACACTCCTGTCTCACAATCCACAGCTTGAGGGGGCGGGATTCCTGTTTCTCAGCGACCTGGGATCGCCAGACGGTATTATCGGGATCGGATCGCTTCATATCAATCTGATGCCCTTACTCATGACGCTGTTCAACCTTATCTCGTCATCAATCTACGCAAAGAATTTTGCCATAGGTGAAAAGGTCAAACTCGGATTCGTGGCTCTGCTGTTCCTCGTACTGCTCTACAACTCACCCTCGGGTCTCGTGCTCTACTGGACCTTAAACAACATCTATTCGCTGGTAAAGAATCTGATCCACAATCCGGTGAGGGGGAGTGCCGCATAACCCGTACCGTCATTGGGCCTGTTCTCAGTATCACTCACAAACGGCTTCTGGCGACGAGAGGAAGCGCTCCATGGAAAGGTGCCATCCTCTGTATCAGCGGCGGCGGTTATTCTCGATGGATTAAAAAACGATTCACAAAATTTCTGTGATTCATTTTCGTTGTTGGGGATGGCGTTGTTTTTTGCTGAAATTGACCGATTATCCCCCTGTTTTACCGGTCATTCGATGGATTTATCTTTTTTTGACAACTTGAAAAATCCACTAGGCTGTTTTGGCGGCGGATCGGAAAATCTTGTTGTTTCAGGGGCATGGGGCAGATTAGTTGCGACACAACCTGAGTAGAAAGACATCATCAACCAATCAATTAGAGCGGCTGAATCGAGAAATCCGCCGGAGGTCCCGGGCCGTTGGAATATTTCCCAGTATTGAATCATATCTCAGTCCAGTCTGTTGTTATTTGATAGAATACTCTGAAGATTGGGCTTCCGGGAAACGGTATATTAGTGAAAAAGCGATAGATGAACAAAGACTTAACCCAAGTTCACCACTAAAAAACGTAATTCCTTATAATAAATGGAGTTACTATTTTTTATTTACACTACGGATTTGGTGAGTCGTCATCCGACGGTTCAACGCCTTTCCCGACAACCCAAGCATCGCATAAATCTTCTGATGTTCTAGTTCCTGTCGGGAGTCGAGTCTCACTTCATTATTCATCAGCACTCCCTCTTCAGTCTTGGAAATGTACTCTATGGTTATCCTCTGGCGGGTAGAAAGAACTTCTTTTATGGTCTTCCAACTCCGTGTATCTCCCCCTTTTCGTAATTTACATTCAGTCGCATGCATCAGGTGATACGCAAGGACTGATATAAACATATGCGACTGCACTCTCTCCTCCAGTTGATGAAAGTTAGGCCGAAAGCCAAGATGAGACTTCATGTCTCTAAATGAGTTTTCAATACGGCCAAGCATTATATAGAGCTCCCAAATATTTTTGTCATCCAAATCTTTTCGATTGGTTCTAAGGGTATAAGTTCCTTCACTGTTTCCTGTCTGAGTTTTCTTCTCCCATTTAATGTCAATCGCATTCATCTTTCCTGTCCGCTTAATAGGCTCCCCAGGAATAACTGATATTTCATAAAGTTTTGCAGCCTTTGGATATTTTTCCTTAAGCCTGCCAATGCTCTGAAGAACCGAAGAATACAGTTTTATGCGGTTTTTCTTGTTTAATCCGTCACGAAGATATTGAAGTCTTTCAAGGAGGACGGTTTCGGTACGCATAGCCATGGCCTCTTCTTTAAGACGTTTGTGCTCGCTCTTCACCAGAACCCAATGCTCATCCGAGATCGTTTTTCCGAATACTTCAATCCTGGCACCTGTTTTCTTGTCCTCCATGACCAGATTCATCTCTTGCGATGGCTCAAGCTCCAAAGGACTTTTCCCTCTGTGGACCACAAGGTAGGAGCATTTCCGCTCTTTAAGCCAGTCGATATTCTCTTTTGTGGCAATCCCGGCATCCATTACGACAGTTGCCCCGACTTTTAGGCCTGCGTTGGCTTCCAAATCTAAAATCGTAGCCTGAAAAGTCCTGGATTCGCACTGGTTCCCCGGATGGAACTTGCTATACTTGGGAAATCCATCCGCATCGACAACCAACCCCAGGGTAGCCAATTTGCAGTCACTGCGCTTTTCTTTCGAGCGACCATAAGATGCCTTTGGGTTCTTTTTGCACTGACCCTCAAAGTAGGTGTTCGTTAAATCGTAAAGTACAATGCTTTCGTCGAGGGAGAATAAATCTTGTTCTTTACAAGCCAAATGCTTCTCCAGCTCGTCCTTACAGCGGTAGAGAACATCGGCAGCCCTGTAGTACGCATTCAGGGAGGACGAATGGGGTAAGCCGCACAGTTCAAAAAGAGCAGAATGTTTTTCCGCCCACTGCCTGGTAAATCGCTCGCTGGCTGGTTTGATCATTCTACCGACGATTAGAGCTTCAAGTAAGGGGATCGTTCCCTTAGGCACACCGCATTTCCTTAGAACTCTGTCCATTTCCAACTCTTTCCATTGCTGATGACAGACGTACTCAGGGCCTAGGCTTCTGACTTTCTTTGTTTCAAGGCTGTTAACAT
This sequence comes from Spirochaetaceae bacterium, assembly GCA_965232165.1. GTDB lineage: Bacteria > Spirochaetota > Spirochaetia > DSM-2461 > DSM-2461 > UBA2779. Next base: position 914,353 of record CBDDOY010000001.1, read on the forward strand.
CGACCGCTACAAAATTGGCTTGCGCTTGAGCTTTTAGTTGTGCGTCTTTTGCCCGCTTGGTGAAAATGCGGTCTGATACCTGCTGTGCGATTTTCTCAATGTCTTCATCCAAGTCGAATAATTCTCTGTTTCCTGAAAGAATATTTTCAATTCTTCTTGCCAGAGCTTTGTATTGAGAAGAATCAATATCCAGTTTCCCAAGGTTGAGAATAATCCGCTGTCGGGGGCCTTTATCAGTGCGGATATTTTCCACAAGATTGAGGTAGGTGTACTGTTTTTTCGTTTTACCGTTGGCAACTTTTATTGATCTTATATACATACCACTAAGATACACCACAGCCACAAAAGAGGCAAGCGAAAAATAAAGTGTTAGGCACTACATTTTGATTTGAGGTGATTTGAGGTCCCCAAAAAGCGGAATCCCTAAATATTCTATGGTATTTATGAGGTTTTGGGAAATATTTAAGCCTTTTTTTGAAGTAATTCGTTTTCTTGGTCGTTAAAAAAATATTTAGCAGGTGTATTTTGGTGAACTTGGGCTAAAATGAAATTTGCAACCTATATCTGGAGAAATGTCAGTGGAATTGACAGGGAGTAGAGGCTAATTGTTATGAAACCAAGTGGAATTGAATATGAAAACATGGAAGCCGGGGACATGGTTGTATTTCGAAGGAAAATATAAACCCTCGAGTGACTTTGAAACTCATTTGTATCTCTATAAATCATTCCCGAATTATGGCAGAATAGTGCATACTCACTCACGTATGGCAACTTCCTGGGCTCAGGCCGAACTTGATATACCTGCATTTGGAACGACCCATGCAGATTATTTTTACGGCTCTATCCCATGCACAAGAAATATGAGATCTGAAGAAATCGAAGAAGCCTATGAGAAAAATACAGGAAAAATAATAGCAGAAACTTTTTTTAACCGCAATATCGATCCTGAAAGGGTCCCGGAAGTCATAGTTTCCCGTCATGGGCTCTTTTCATGGGGAAGAACAGTTGAGCAAGCCCTAGGTATATGGCCCTTTCTGATTGATATCTCATCAATTCCGATAGCGGTGATTCCCGTCATATCTCTGTGAGCCAGCCCCCAGTCCACCACATACATGACCGATTCACACACCTTGCGCCAACTGGTCCTGAATCGCTGTGCCGTCTCCAGTCATGAGAGTCTGCGGGCCCAGTCAGCCAGAAACAGCATATGCGGAATCGTCGAGTGGCTCTTTCGCTTTGCCCAGGGTATCTGCTTAGCTACGACCTGATGCTCGGGGCAATCAAGCCGCCGGGGCCGGTAACGAAAGAACACCCTGATTCCCCAAATAGGAATGAACTCAAACAGGCGTTCCTTCTGTGTGTCGTATTGAACGCAGGGTCTGCCGCAGTACGGGCATACGGGTTTTGCGTTTCTTCTGGGCTTCATCTGGACAAAGAGTTTTTCATTCTCTTTGCCAAATCTGCATTTTCCATAAACAAAGCTCTTGAAACGATAGCGGTTATTCAATAAGGTTTTAATAAGCATCTGGGGTCCATTGTTCCTTTTTTATCAGATTAGAATTATAGTGTTTCCCGGAGGTAACTTGTCAAGTTAACTGTCCACTTTTTCATGAAACTCATGCTCTCTTATACCTCAAGCTATCAGATGAATTCCGATAGCCTCATTGGCCGACTTACCACCCAGTATCCGCCGTGGGTAGTTGTTCACCCAATCCTGTATCATTTTTATATCCTTCTTGCTGTAACGGCCAATATCACAACTTTTAGGTATGAATCGCCGTATTAAGCCATTGGCATTTTCATTACTTCCCCGTTCCCACGATGAGTATGGGTGCGCGTAGTAAATAGTCGTTCTCTTGCGCTGGGTTAAGCAGGAGCGTTCCATATTCTCGCTATCCATAAATTCACCGCCGTTGTCGCATGTGATTGACTTAAACACCCTCCAAAACTGCCGACTGCCCAGTTTTCTCTCCAATTTGTCCAGAGTTTTTACAAGGCTGCCCGATGTTCCATCGGGCAACTTTTCCATGATGACCACCCGTCCTGAGCGTTCTACAAGTGTCATGAGAGTTTGCTTGCCCTTGCCTTCAGCACCCACAACGCTGTCTGTTTCCCAATGACCAAATTCTTCTCGATCCTCAATATACGCCGGTCTGGTCGAAATACTTTTCATTGCTGATTTCGCTCTGTTATGCCTCTTATGGCCATTTGAGCCATTCTTGCACCTCCTTTTACCCCGAAGCAGATAATTCTCGGCATTCCCCAGCAGGCCTTCATAGATATACCGGTAGAGGGTTTTCGTACTGATTCTTGTACCCGTTGGCCATGAGTACTTCTTATAATGCATTATGACTGAGTCAGGGCTGTATTTCTTTTTAAGGAGCTTTTGGGTCTCCTTGACAAATTTGTAATCGGCACCAAGCTTCAATGCTGGTCCCTTTGCTTCAAGCTCCCTACGGGCTTTTCTCTGGCCAATGTCCGCGCTATAGGTCATATATGCAGATAAATCACTATTCTGAAGTGTAACTGATCCTCGTTTGAGTTCTCTCCGTATACTTCTTTCATGGCGATCCAGGATGATTGCCATCTGTTTGATTGTCAGCATGTCCTTCCCTTTTTTGCGGATCATTCTTTCCAGAATTAGCCGTTCCTCCCAATTGAAGTGTTTTCCCCTTCTATAGCTTGTGCTATTGTGTTCTTGTCCCATGTTAACTCCTGTCTTTTCATATAAGCAGTATACATGAGTTTCATGGGGCTTCTTTTGCCCTCTTTATCGCGGACAGTTAATGTTACAATTCACCATAGTGTTTCCCGGATGCTTTTTCTATTGTCTTGCAGAGGAATTCGGTGCTATACTCCCCACAGATTCTGGAGACGAGCCAAAGCATTTAACCACCAGCATGACCAGTTGTGCCATTATGACACAATTGAATCAGCAAGACGGATGAATTTCCGGAGAAATGTTCATGAAAACCATCATTAAGAAACCTCAACCTAAGAATCCCCAAGGAAACCAACCCAGAAAATCAATGGCGGTTTTCTCATTACTTCTTTGGTTATTAAAGTATGTGCTTATTGCTCTGCCAATTATCTACTTTATTGTAACCTTGTGCTTTTCTGCTGGTGTTGAAACTATTTTAGGCATTGATTATATCAACTGGTTTAAGGAAGTAAGTGAATTGATTCTTCCAGTACGAATTATGGTGTTTGCACTGGTTGAATTTATATTAGTATTCGGATTAACATATTATTTTTTCTTTATCAGTGACAAACTTATATTGGATTCTATTTTCGTAGCAATTTCCATGATCATATTCCTCGCCCTACCTCTGGCTTGGTTAGGCCTTTTTAATTCGCAACATATTCTAGTTACAGGCGAAATTCCATACACGAGCAATAATCTAATAATTATCACAATAGGCATGCTTGTGGGCCTGATTTTGTCACTAACAAGTGTATGGGCTATTAGCAGGGAGTTTTATTCAGATAGATTATATGCTTTGAACAAACATTGTATTCTTGTTTTTATTGGATTTGGATTGAGTTTCCTAATAATGGAAATAACAGTCCCCGGACTTAGGAATGAGTGGACATATGCATTTAAGGCTGTAGAGGTTGGGGCTCTTATTATTGTTGCAACACTAATGCGCAATAAAACGAGAAATTAGACAACGAGGAAATTACTAAAAGGATTGTAAACATTGGATAAATCGGAGTTCACTCATCGTTTTTACAACGATGTGTTGCAAAATATTGAGCGGGCGGAAAACCTCCTTATAATCCATGGCGGGGAAAATGTCAAAGACCTCTTCTATTCCCCCTATATGACAGGATTTGCTCATAAAACATTGATACACTTATTCTTACGGGAACATGTGATTGCTAAGGTGGTATTACTGAGCGAAGATTGGAGATCCGTGGAGCTTTTCATGATGAGTGGTGACAAAGTTTCTTCCAAAAAACTGAATAACCACGCGGAACGGGTTCGTTGGCTCATCAATAGGCAAGACTGCACACGGAGAAGCGGCATAGATCGCGATTCCAGAAACAGCAGCGGCAATGAAGCGGCGGAAAGGGCTACCGCTCAGGCAAATGGAGCGATCGACAATTGCATGGGTTGCCTGAGGGATATCGGCGAGTTTCTTGAAAGCAGCGGGGAACGTGCCGCTGTAATTGTCCAGCACTTGGATAAACGGGCAATGTTGTACGAGGGCAAGGACCATTCTCTTGAATACTTGGAAGAAATTGAGAGATGGACGACAATTGGAGGTGTCGATAGAGCGCATCTCGTGGTAGTTTTTATGCCATTTATAGATATATTGAAAAGATATTGGCATTTTGAGGAAGAATCACTTGGTGTCATCAAAGTGGGACGACCCACTCATGCTGAAATTACCCAGCAGTTCAAAGTATTATGCAAATTTAGACTGACAGAGACCACACTTGAGAAATGCGCAACTCTCGCCAAAGGAGATGGGTTGAAACTTAAGAACGCTATCCACATATTCCGAATGACAGTAGCTGAGATGCAGAATGTTCTCAGGCCCGAACTTGAGCAGCGTTTCTTTGAGACTTTCAAAGGCCATGTCAAGCGTACTCTTGACGAGGAAGTCGCGTGGGATGATGTTATCCTGGTAGAATCAACTAAGCGGGAAATAATGCGAACTTTTGAGAAATTCCTGCAAAATAAGGGAAAACTCAAAACAGGGGCAAAGGGAATTATTTTCCACGGTCCTCCAGGTACCGGAAAAACGCGCATTGCGAAAGCATTGGCCAACAGGCAAAGCTTTTATTTTATGGCACCAAAACTTGCCGATATAAAGGGAAAATTCATTGGCCATAGTTCGGACAATGTAAAGAAGATGTTTGACGAAGCGCGAAACAATGCGCCAACTCTTATTTTTCTAGATGAATTGGACACGCTTTTTCCAATGCGGGGAGCCAGCGATCAAGACAGCTTTCAGCGGGATATAACCAATCAGTTTTTAGCGGAAGTCGATGGCGTGGACAGTGGAAAGCAGGATATATTCATCATTGGCGCGACGAACCTGATTCAGACATTGGACAGTGCAATACTCAGCCGATTTCAGCAGATAAAGATAGGGTTGCCGGAAGAGGATGAACGGGCAAAAATTTTTAGTCTACACCTCAAAGAGCAAAAAAATAGTGTTTCACCGGAAGATTTGGCCGAGCTGGTGAAAAAAAGCGATGGACTCTCTGGGCGCGATATAGCGCAAATGAGCGAAAAACTTCTTGAAAATCTCAATGACAATCAGATGTCATCAACGGCAATAGCCAGCACCCTAAAAGGTTTTCACGAGGAATTGGCCAGCATGTACAAGGATGCTTCCTTCTCTATCCATCCCTATAGGGAAAACGGAAAACCGAATTTCTCTGATGTGGTTGGATATGAACCCCTGAAAGAACACGCCGCTTCCATGGTGCAATGTATCCTGGATAAGGAGCGGTTAGTCCAAATAAGTGAAAAACTGGCCGATTACAACGGCCTTCTTCTTTATGGCCCGCCTGGAAACGGAAAAACTTTCTTTGCCCAAGCGCTGGGCAATGAAATGAAACTGGATTTCGTAAAAGTTGTTGGCGCGTCTTTGGCGACCAGCATGCATGACGGGGCAATAAAAGTATTCGATGACATTGTGCAGAAAGCAACAAAGCTTTCCGCTCTGCGGCCAATTATGCTTTTTTTTGATGAATTTGACGCTATTGCAGGCCCTGGCTTGGATGCCAAACTGCGTGGTACCATTCTGGATCGCATTACCATGATGCGCAGCAACGGCAATATTGTGCTGATGGGCGCAACAAACCATTACAACAAATTAGATGATGCCACTATACGTAAGGGGCGATTTGATGAACATATCCTTCTTCCTCACCCCAGTGGTGATTCTGTTGGGAAATTGCTGGAATTCTTCTGTCGAAAGGGAAATTTTGATGTATCGAATTTGAACTTTGAGGCATTGCATAAACGCATTGACGCGGGGTATGTAAGCAGTAGCGATATTGAGAATTTTTGTTTGAACGCTCAACGCAGATCTGTGCAGGAGCGTGGAGGTGACACAACGGGAATCATGCCGTTGCGAATGGAGCACTTTGATGAACGACTTGATGGTAGAGATTAAACCCGGAAAGTTTGAGGTGAATTGCCACGAGCAAACCCCAGGGCGCCCCTGAAATCCACCTATGGAATGTGACGCGGAGGACTTCCTGACGCAAGGTTGCAAAATGGTTTTTCGATGCCCTGGGGAGGGATGTGCACTTCCTTGGACCGCATCTTCCAGCCAATCATCATAAAGTTTCTACCTAAAATGTTATATAGCATAGAATTGCAAGATTCTCCTTTGAAAATATGTGCATACGGTATTATTTTATAATAATTTGTTATTTGCTGTTCACATAAATTTATATATCCATATAATGTGCATACTATGTACGTAGCTCATACAAAAAAAGCCTACCAAGGCAAAATTCACTCTCAACATCTTCAACAAGAACCATATCGCGTGAAGATTAACGGCAAATCTGTCGTCAAGCACAGGACTATCTCAAATCTGACTCATTTACCACTTCATGTTATTGACGCCATCAAGGCAACCCTGAAACAGCCCAAAGACTCCCGGACAGTTTTTAACAGCAAGGACATGAACATACAAATGGGCAAATCTTCGGGTTCGGTGCATCACACTATGCCATGGCGGATATTCTCAAGATTGAAAAAAGCTTCAATGAAAATAATCTCTACTCAATTCTTAACTGGCCGGCTAAAAACCAGGCAGGAATAGAAAAAAATTCTATGATTTTCGGCATACAGAAAGAACCAGAAAGCCTTGTTCCTCATACGATGCAACCAGCAGCTATCTTGAGGGACAGGAGAATCATTTTGGCGAATATGGCTATAACAGAGACAAGAAAAGGGGAAAGAAACAGATCGTTGTCAGTCTTCTCTGCGATCTGAGCGGCATTCCCGCAAGCGTGGAAGTGTTTCGTGGCAATACATGTGATGCCAATACCCTCTCCATTCAAATTCGAAAAAATCACTAAAAATTTCGGAGCGGAAAAAGTTGTCTTCGTTGGGGATCGAGGGATGATAAAATCAATGGGTATTCATGAATTGAAAGAGGCGGGATTTCACTATATTGCAGCCATCACAAAAAACAAATTCAAACACTTATAGCCAACGATGCAGTCCAGATGGAATTATTTGACCATAAACTGGTTGATATCCAATATGACGGTGAACGCTACATTCTTAAGCGTAATCCAATAAGGGCACCCGCGTTCAAGTCCGAGAAGCAACACCCGGCGGGGCTGTGTCAGAAACAAATTACACAGTAAACTGAACACATGAAGTTCCGACCCTACGAAATGAATCAACAATTGCTACTACCTCCAAGCCTGAGCGAATTGATAGACCAAGACGATTCCGTCAGAGTTGTCAGCCGGGTTGTTGATCAGCTAGACCGCAGGATTCTGTGCAAACCTTTTAAGGGGGAGCGCGGCTGTCCACCCTATGATCCATGTATGATGATGAAACTTCTGCTCTACGGCTATACCCAAGGGATATACTCCTGCCGCAAACTGGAGAAAGCGGTTAAAAGGGATATCAACTTTATGTGGATTTGTGCATTCCAGCGTCCAGATTTTATTACGATTAATCGATTTCGGGGAAAGTATTTCAAAGAGATTCTGGGAGAAGTTTTTGCCGAAGTCGCTCTAATACTGTTGGAAGAAGGATACATTAAAGAAGAAGATTATTTTGTCGATGGCACGAAAGTGAAAGCTGATGCGAACAAATTCAAGGCGGTCTGGAAAAAGAACAGTGAGCGATACAAGGAACTGGCTCATCAGAGGGCATCAGAAATAATCAATGAAGCCAGCCAGCTCAATGATGTGGAGATCCTGCTGGATGCCGACCCTGAAGCACTCAATGCTTCGGCAGAGAAGGTTAAAGAGAGTATAGATGAGGATACGGATTCAAGGCCAATCCAGAGGAAAAAGAAGAGTCTGGCCAAAAAATTGAAAGAGGAATCATCCAAAATAGCTAAATACGAAAAACAGCAAGAAACATTGAGAGAACGCAGCTCATACAGCAAAACAGACGAAGATGCGACTTTTATGAAGATGAAGAACGATGAAATACTTCCGGCGTATAATTTACAAGTCGGCACCCAGGATGGATTTGTAACTGGAGTAACCGTTCATCAGAATGCCAATGACGGCAAGGTCTTTCGAGAACATGTAGAAAGGCGGGCTGAGCTTGGAATTGCCAATCCACAAAATATAATAGCCGATGCGGGTTATGGTTATAGAAACAATTATGACTATCTTGAATATAATGGCATGGAGGCCTACATAAAATATCCTGGATATTGGGCAGAAAATAAAAATTCGATGAAATCCCGGTATAAGCATTTCAAATTCAAAATGGATGATTCTGGCGAGATTCATTGTCCAGCTGGCTATAAGATGCGGAAAGAAGATGAACTATTACACTTTAATGCCAGTGTATATATTTGTGAATTTTGTGGTATATGTCCTAACAAATTGTACTGTATAGGAAGAGATAAAGAACACAAAAGGCTTGAAGTAAATCGACATTATCGACATCAGCAGAAAAGAGCGAGAAAACTGCTGGAAACGAATACAGGCCGGAGATTATATTCTCGCCGAGCTAATGAGGTTGAAAGTGTATTTGGAGACATGAAACATAACCAGAAATTTACACATTTCAGCTTGCGAGGGCTGGAGAACGTGCAAGCAGAGTCTTATCTGTATATGCTTGCGTATAACCTGCGTAAGATGGGTACTGTAGGGGTATTAAGGCCCTTAAATACTCTTGTTGTTAGCTTGTATTCATTTGTTTGCTCATTTATAGCTTGTTTTGGCGGAATTTTTGCTAGGTGGGCGAATTATCGGACCAATACTGAAAATATTGAAGGATGCGAGAAAATTCAAGTGAAAAGATTTCTATTCGGTTTTTAAGCAGTTTCTGACACAGCCCCATAGAAAAAGGCGGCATCCATTGTCAGTGTGTAATAACTACAAAACGCACAACAAGGAGCGACCGCCTATATGCAATGTACATCACAGTCTAAGAGGTTGTATAGGGTCCTTACCCCTGAAGACCGAGAAGAAATTATGACAGGCAGGCGCCGGGGAGAATCTATCCGCTCTATTGCCCGTCGCCTTGATAGAAACCCTTCGGTCATTTCGAGAGAGATCAAAAACAACAGCGCCGAAGACAATCGATATCAGGCATACTGGGCCAATAGCAGGTCACATATCCGGAGGCGGCAAAGCAGGAAACGTGAGAGGATCAGCGATCCGGTTATACGTGAATATGTCATTGAAAAACTGGAACTCGGATGGAGTCCCCGGCAAATTGCAGGGAGAATTGAGATTGATCCTCCAGGGAAAAGCATCAGCCATGAGACCATATACATGTATATCTTTAAAAAAAGGCGGGATTTGACACAATATCTCGTCTGTGGACGGAAAAATCGACGAAAACGGCACCAAAAGCGTGGCAGGCGCACACTAATACCCAATCGGACCGGTATCGAAGATCGTCCTGACGAAGTCGGTCTTCGGCAGGAGGCAGGACACTGGGAGGCCGATACAGCCGTCAGCAGACAGAGCAAAGAAGCTCTCATGGTTCTTCAGGAGCGAGTTCTGGGAATTACACTTCTGGCAAAGCTGCCTCGGTGTGCTCCTAAGCTGAAGTTTTTATCGCAAGACCACCATATTTCCATACAGGGAAAGCAATTAGCCAATTTCCCAATGTTACGTTACTGGGGATATATAGCGACTACATACTGACCCCCAAAAGATTCAGGATTACTCTTTGATGTTTTACTGGTTCTGTAACCCGCGTGAAGGATGCGGATTCTTTACAATCAAATTCAATTGTGTTTTGGCAAATAGTCGCAAGACAATTTAACGCCGTTCGGAAACTATGGACGAGTTCTCCATCGTCTGTTTGTTTTGTTGATGCTTTCGCCAGGGCTTTACCAGATTTTTCCGCAGGAGAAACGATGGATTTCTTTTTCTTCTCCCTTTCAATGGCAGAAGCTTCATCTTTAAAGAGAATGGGAGCCATCCGTTTCCGCATTTCCCATTCAACATAGTAGGCAAGCATACAAACCAATACATGCGCCCGAACCCTGTCCTCCAGGCGGTGATAAACGGGCCGTAGCTTCAAGTCCACCAACTTTATGTAGCGAAATGCCTGTTCAACGTTGGAGAGCCGTTTGTACGCAAATACAACCTTTTCGTCAGAGAGTTCTTCCGTTTTTACGCTTGTCCGTATAATGTAAAATCCATCAAGACGGGCCTCTTCCTCAATCTTTTTTTGCCGGCGGCTGTACGAGAAAGAATCATCTCCCATCGTCAATTCAAAATGCTTGCCAACCTTGAATTTATTGATGATTTTTCCTGTGCGCAAAGCTATCGTTTCTCTACCGCGCAAAGGCCGATTTGTTCGGTTGACCGCCAAACGGATACGCTCCAATTCCTTTTCCGTTGCCTCAAGAAGTTTTTCTCTTTTGCAGGCCCTCTCGTGGGTTATAAGAGGATTTCGACAGACAATCAGCCGTTCTCCCGGGTAGTCGGGACTTTTGATTACCGCCATGTCCTGGGTATCGAACAACGAGGGGTTAAATGCTTCCTGCTCAACAAGTTTTCTGATCGCAGGACCCCTAAGCGCACTTATCCAATCCCAACCCTCTTCTTTCCGGATTTCCCTGTCAATGCTCGCTTCAGTTAGCATTCCTCGGTCACCGACCACAGTGATCCGTTCAAGACCGAAGCGATTTCGGAGTTTTTCAATCTGGCTGGAAACCGTCATCGGATCGGCTGTGTTGCCTTCAAAGACTTCAACCCCCACAGGACGTCCTTCTGAGTCACAAAGAAGACCCACTTCAATTTGTAGCTTGCCCCTCTTACCGTCTCGAGAGTATCCCCGTTTAGCGAGGGGACAGTGTTTTCCCTCATACCATGCAGATGTTAGGTCGTAAAAAACTAACGAACCGTTTTTGAGGTGTCTGTCAGCTAGCTTCGTTTCAATCGTATGCTGACGTTTTAAGAGCCAATCAAGCGATTTGTAAATATCATATTCTCCAATGGTTTCATCCAAACCGATCTGTTCTGATAAAGTCGTGGTCTTTGATGGTCCGATAAGTTCCCTAAAAGTGGCCAGTTTCGATTGTGGATTAAGAATACGTTGGGCGATAAGGGCGATAATCAAATTACGTTCGGGAGTTCGGCGGGAGGAAATTAACCGAGGGATATCAAGATCTTTCATAACCTTGAGGATGGCAACGGCATGACCATGTGGCAGAGTTCGAGTGATTTTGAAATCATTTCCAGATAGGGCTTCTGGTCCTTCTTTAAGCAACCGTCGAAGGCCTTCAACGGCATGACCTGGCAGTTTGGTTAAATTAGCCAGAGTCTTTTTGACAACGCGGCCATTCTCTCGGTGGTCTTCCCGCAGCAGAATGCAGGGAGGCGAATTTCTGTTTGGTACTATTTGAATATACATGGGTATATTATGAAATATATCTACATAATTGTCAATACATAAATATAATAAAATTGTAATATTACATGGGGACGTTTTGAAGGCAAAACTAGCTCAACTTTTTTCTATATAAGTATTTAGCCCGAAATTCCTTTAAAACTTCAGCCTAAGGAAATGAATGCAGCCCCCGTTGAGAAGCTGATTGATCTGCCCCCCTCTATGCGCCGATCTATTACTTTTGATAACGGTCAGGAAAATCGCCGTCATCATCCTCTTCGGGATAAGCTGGGGATCAATACTTATTTCTGTAATCCCTACAGCTCCTGGGAAAAGGGCAGTGTTGAGAATGCCGTCGGTCTGACTCGCCGGGTTTGGCCTAAAAAGACCAGCTACGCCTTGATCTCCGATGAAGATGTGGCTATGCTCGAATATAGGTTAAACACACGTCCCAGGAAGCGCCTTGGCTTTCTGACCCCTTATGAATATGTCGCCGGTGTTGCTTTGACTCATTGAACGCGGGGAATCTGAACGTTAATTTTTTCTATATAAGGATTTATTGCGTTTATTCCCTGTCATTTTTTTGTGAAGATGCGTTGGAAGGAAGAGATAGCGTAATTTTAGGTAGCAGGGATCGCCAACTGGAAGAAGCCAGAGAGAAAAGAAAAACAAGAAGAAAACATCTTGCTGGTGTAGACAGAAAAAAGATGGTGGAATAGGCTAAGTACAGGAAAAATCGTATAAGTCTTATTGTGTAACTTATACAAATAAGAAACATGAGGTTTCTCCAATTACCGGTAACTAAAACATTAGCCCATGAAACCTTTAAGTAATAGTGTGTTAAGACTTTATCATTTGCAACCTTCTATTCATACACTGGGGCCAGGAGAACGCTTTGGTATATGGGTTCAAGGTTGTGGTCTTGGGTGCAAGGGATGTCTGGTTCCACAGAGTCATGACAGGAATGGAGGGTTTTTATTGCGGCTGGGTAATCTTTGCTCCAAAGTGCTTGATTCATCATGTGAAGGTGTGAGCATAAGCGGCGGAGAACCACTCGACCAACACGAAGCTTTGCTAGCGTTTCTAAAAATATTAGAATTTGATGCGCCTGAGCTGAGTGTTATGCTTTATAGCGGATACACTCTTAAACAACTGAAAGACATGAATAGTGTGGAATTGCTTAAATTTGTCGACATCCTTGTAGATGGCGGATTTGAACAGGACAAGGCGGTGGCCGACCCTTGGCGCGGCTCTTCCAATCAGGGAATCCATTTTCTCACAAGGCGATATGGGGTGGAAGATTATATTGCCGCCGCTAAAGTCGGCGGTGTGGAATTTCACTTGGATAATCAGGGGCAATTGTTTCAAAGCGGGATCCCGACAAGCAATTTTGAGTTTGGTTTTGAGAAAACCGGCATATTGATTGGTTCAAATGCTGAAATAAAACAAGATGTTAAAGGAGAAGCTGATGAGCGGTAAAAAAAAATCGGAGGTTAGGAACGTAATAGCGAATGCGGATATGACGCGAAAGGATATCGTTGACAAAAAAATGCGCGGCATTGATGTGTTAGCAAAACAGTGTAAGGCTGATATAGCCAAATACGGCGTAACGGAAAGCATTGAGACAGAATTGGAATCCAAGAAAAACGCTCAAGCGCTAATCAACAAACTTAGTAGCGAGGTTGCAGTGCTGGAAAAAACCATCCGGAAAAATCCCTCTTCGCATTATTTTGATGAGGAATTTGCTAAAGCCTCCAAAATTCTTGCGCGATATAATGATATTTTTCAACAGCTAACATCTGTTTCTTCTTCGATAAAAAAGAAACATAACAAGGTACTGCAACAAGCACAAAAAATTGAGCGGGCAGAGACAATTGTCAATCGCTCAAGAGAGAAATTCAGGGCAATGCAGTATGCCAACCCCAACAAAAAAACGGAAAGTTATACCCTGGAAGAGGCTTGTGATAACATCCTGGATGACAACAAAGCCCATGCCGATGTTATGTCTTCCCTTAGAGAGATGGAGCTGGCTTTGGAGAAGAAGGAATACAATAAAGCCGTGAATAAAGCCGGGGTACTGGAAACCATGGTGGAGGAGTTGGAGAGCCGGTTTGAGCAAGCCATCATCAGTATCAAGGAAAACGCGCAAATTGTTTTAGCCATTGAAGACGCTTTGGAAGGCCAGACGGAATTCCAAACCGATATTGTGGACGGCAAGCCATGCAGGGGGTTTCGTATCCGCACATTGGATGGCACACTGGAGTGCGATTTGACCAACGTGTTTGAACACGGCGATGGGCAAACGGTGGAATTAACCGTTAACGACGACGAAACCAGGTGCGCTACAACCGCTTCCAAACTAGTGAAGGCAGTGAACCAAGCCGGTATCCAGATGAAAGTGACCGACTGGGGGCGGGCCAAAACTCAAAAGCCGTCAAAGAGCGGAGCCAATGCTGGTAAAAAGGAGATTGGAGGAACAACACAATGAAGGTCTACCTTGGAATTGATTTCGGGGCGGAAAACATTTATATCTCCTATAAGAGAGATGTAAATGATAGCATTGAACTTTTAACGGGGATTGATGGTGCCAATAACTACATCAAGAATTATTATGCCATCGATAGCGAAAAAAGAGAATATTTTGGCAATGAAGCCCATGAAAAATCTTTTGATAAAGGTGTCTCCTTTTATAGCAAATACAAGCAATACATCGCCAAACCCAGCAATGAATTTCCTCCTGTATTCAGGAATTTCCCGCCCGAAACCATCATGTGCAAAGTGTTCACGCATTTGCGCAAAGTTATTGATAATCGCTTGAAGGCACTGCATAACACAGATAGGGTAACCGTCAATGCCTGTGTTGTGACTGTGCCTTACGGATGGCAAAACAATGATACCTGTAAGCGCGTCTATCGGAAGGCAATAACAAAGGCAGGGTTTGATAAATTTCGCCTTGTTGACGAGCCTACGGCTGCGGCAGCCAATGTTATAGCCGTTGCCAAAAATTTGTTGCCCAGAGACCAAGTGCCAAAGAACAATGACAATGTTATGGTTGTTGATATTGGAGCTTCAACAATTGATGTCAATATCTGCGCCAATGGAAACCCCATAAAGGCATTCGAGGGAACTTCAAAGCTTTGCGCCGGCAATCACGTCGATATGAAATTGCTTTCAATCATAGCGGATATGAGATACGAAGATATAGACCCCCAAAAAGACCGTAGTCCTTTGGATCTAGCACAGGAAATGAAACACTTTCCATGGCAGCGAATACGTAGAATGCAGAAATGCGAAGATCCCCGAAAAATTCGTGGCAAAGAGGCGAGGCTTGAACATTTCAAAGAAGTCGCCAACTACTATGCAAACTATGTCGCTGACATAATAAACGGTGTTGTTGGAAGTTTTGCACAAGGGCATAATAACGCAAATATCAATTTTCTTGTGATATGTGGCGGCATGAGTGAATATGACCATGCATCTTTCCCAGAAGCTCTCTTTGAAAAAATCCGTGACACACCCCCCAACTATTTCGATTCATGTGTTTTTATGAACAAACATAGAGAGATAAGCCACGATCTCAGGCAACGAACAATTGCCAATGGAGCGGCCATGCTGGCCAAGGATCCTGCTTTGGTGTTACAGAAACTGGGCTACGATGTCTATGTGAACCTTAAACATAAGGAAGATTCTCTCTTTATTCTCATGATACCTAAAGAGACCGTTTTAGGCGAGGATAGCGGGAGAATAAGCCTTTGGGACGCAGTGCAGGGCCATCCGAAATTTCGTAGCGACGACATTGGGGGATTGACAGCCAAGGACTTGATTGACGGGGACAATTTGCGGGTATCCATCGACCGTGTTGAATATGATGAGATATCGTTTGAATTCGATAAAGCAACCAAGAAGGAGATACTGGATACCTCAAAAAACAACGGAAGACGGGATGATTTGGTGGGGTCTTTGGACAGTGATGGCATTATTTCCTTCGAGATTATTGACAAAGGCGGCAAAGCTATCAGTTCGGCAACCTTTAAGAAGTCAGAAGAAAGCATACTAAGGATGTAACTATGAATACGGAAGAGCTTTTTACTTATATTCAAAATATTGACGATCTCTTTGATGTGTCGCGAAGTTTGCGTAACAGGGAATTTCTTGCAGTGCTGGAACAGGCAACCGAGTATAGGAGGCAGGTTCTGGATGATTTTGCCGAATTGGATAATGAGCGAAAGATGGATATTCTTAAAGGGTTAAAGAATTTCCTGCCGCTTGCATGGGAATTGTATGCTTCGCTGTTTAATCTGATCAAGGAAGATGACAAGATGAAGGAAATTGTTGTCCAAGGCATAGCGGCTGTGGCTGAGAATCTTGCCCATACTGTTGGCAGTGATTTTTTTGAGCATGGATTGCAGTATATTGAGAGGTCTCTATTTGATTTGGAAACAAGCATTCGAAATTTAGAAGGCGAAAAACTTCGCCGCGCGGAAATTCTTGCTGTGCAACGCCAAAAAAAAGAGACGCTGGACAAGGAGGATCGCACAATAAAAGCTGAAATGTCCGCATTGAAAAACAAACTGAAGGAGAGGACATCGGAATGCGATGAAATGAATACTCATATTACCTCATTGAAGGGCAAAATAGCCGACATTGACACGAAAGCAAAAAACGCTGAACGCTCTTGCGGTAGACTTGCAAGAGAATTGGAAACCGCTCAGAACCGATATCAGAAGACTGAAACACAAACCAAAAAACTCTTGGAGAAAAAACTCAACTTGGATAAAGAGAAAGAAGAATTGAAAAATATTCAAGAATCGTTGAAAAGAAACAGAGAATATTGTGGTCATCTGTTGCAAATAGGAAATCATATGAAAGCTGAAGAGATACATTCACGGCTGGAAAAAGTTCACGAGGAATTAGAGGTACTGGACAAAAAAATCAGAGATCATGGTGGATTGGAGGATATTTTGGAAACAGCTAAGAATGAACGAAAGAAGTAATGCCATGAAAACAATAACCAACGTCTGCCAGTTGTGCAAGCGCGGGTACATCCCTGATCCCGAGTATTTAGCCGCCAAGAGAATGTGTCGGCGTTGTTCTGCCGAGCAACACAGTTTGCAGCAAGATAGGATAAATAATGACCCCTGTTATTATCATGGTAAAAAAATGCCTTTCCTGAGAAGGTTGTCTGTCGTTTTGGCTATTTTGCTGTTTGTTGTCACAATGGCTGTTACGTTCAATGTTGACGGCAATTTGAAAATAATTCTCTTAACATTGCTGTGCATTGCCTGCATCAAGCTCCAGGATTTATGATTAATGAGCGCCATGAAGACTATCACCAATGTCTGCAAGTCATGCAATCGTGTCAATGTACCCGATGCCGAGTACTTGGCTTCCATGGAAATGTGCGAAGATTGCGTCTCTCGCCGGATGGACAGGGTGCGGGAATTCCAAAATCAGAGTGAACCCAATATAAATGATCGGACAAACTATCGAGGGTGGAATACGGAAATAAAACGCCACGTCCGCAAAATAGGAAATGTGCTTTTAAGGTCGAAATTCAAGTTTTTATGGTTTGGCAGGAAAAGCATTGTGTGCTTCGTTCTTCCCATAGCGGCACTTATGGGTTTTTTTGTTTATTGGTATGCAAAGGGAAAACCATCAATGCCAGGAACGGGATGGGAAAAAGCACTGTTCAGCATCGTCGGGATTGGAATATTTTTAATTGTCTGGGAGGCGCATCGCCAATGGAAACAAGCTTTGGTTGCTTTCGCCATTGCTGTAATCGGTCTAACCATTCTGGGCGACGAAGTTTTGGTCTTGATCGAGACAATGATACTTGCACTGAAAAATGTGTTGTTGTTTCCCGTTGAGATTCTGGACATGGAATGAAGTCCATTAACCCTGTATTAAATCAGTATGGTTTTTCTCTATGCATGGGCGTATCCCCTGCCGTTGTCAGGGGGCGGGCTGATACAGGCTTCTCCATCGCTGTGGCCTTGGCTTTCGCCTTGCAGCAACCTTCCCTTACCCGCTCATCGTTGTATGAGGATTAAAGCTGTTTGCCCATGGATTTGAGCATTGTTAATACCAGCCGGAGTAATAACAATCCATTCCCCTCGTATCAACCCGTATTACCGTTTGGAGGCAAATTTCCCATGAATATCTGGAATAAGGAGTATCCATGAAAACCATCACCAATGTGTGCCGGTCGTGCAAGCGCGAGAATGTACCCGATGCCGAGTACCTGACTCCCCTGAGCCTGTGCGGAAATTGCGTTGCCGAACAGATAGAGCTGATGCGGGAGCAGATAAGCCGGTTGGAACAGTCGCTGGATCAGAACAAGCAAATGAGTGAAGCGTTGGAACAAATGCAGAAGCGTGTGTCAACACTGGAAACGGGAAAGAAAGAAACGACGTATCGGGCGGCTTCTTCCGGGCCTCACCATGGTTATGTGTTTGTGGAGGGGGGCAGCTTTATGATGGGTTCTCCGCCCGATGAACCGGACCGGGATTCTGATGAGGGGCCTCGGCATCGGGTGACTGTAAGCTCGTTTTACATGAAAACCACCCCAGTGACGCAGCGGGAATGGCGCGAGGTTATGGGAACCAATCCGTCTTCCTTCGAGGGGGATGACAGGCCGGTGGAGGATGTGACCTGGTTTGATGCGGTGAAGTACTGCAACGCCTTGAGCGTGCGGGAGGGGATCACGCCGGTGTACCGCTTAAATGGAAAGAATGTAACGGCTAATTGGAATGCCGACGGCTACCGCCTGCCCGCCGAGGCCGAATGGGAGTATGCGGCCCGTGGGGGCAATGCCTCTAAAGGATACCTTTACGCAGGAAGCGATAATGTCGGAGAAGTGGCCTGGTATAATGTTAACAGCGGGGGTGAAACCCGGCCTGTGGGAGGGAGGGCTCCCAATGAGCTGGGCCTCTATGACATGAGCGGGAACGTGTATGAATGGTGCTGGGACTGGTATGACGATTATTCTTCGGGGAGTCAGAGCGATCCCAGGGGGCCCGCTTCGGGCTCGTACCGTGTTCTTCGCGGCGGCGGTTGGAACAGTAGCGCCAGGTACCTGCGTTCGGCCTACCGCAACGGCGGTAGCCCGGGCTATAGCAGCCACTACCTGGGTTTCCGGCTTGTTCGGCGTGAGTTTTGAAAGCATCCGGCAGCACGACAGCCGGAGAAGGAGGATGCCGTTCCAGCCGAAACAGCCGAAAAGGCCGAAGGATGAGGCCGAAACGGCTGGAGAGGCTGGAACGGCGGGGAAGGTGCGGGGCTGTATCAGAAACGGGGGGGCAGGATATAGGCAGCACTCGAGGCTCAGGACATAGGTAACTGACACAACCCCGAAATTTGTCAGGGGAATCGGCTGTGCCATTATGTTATAATTGATTCCGGAAAGACAAGCGAACCGCTGGAGGAGTGTCCATGAAAACCATCACCAATGTGTGCCGGTCGTGCAAGCGCGAGAATGTACCCGATGCCGAGTACCTGACTCCCCTGAGCCTGTGCGGAAATTGCGTTGCCGAACAGATGGTGCGGATGCAGGATCAGAACAATCAAATGAGTGAAGCGTTGGAACAAATGCAGAAGCGTGTGTCAACACTGGAAACGGGAAAGAAAGAAACGACGTATCGGGCGGCTTCTTCCGGGCCTCACCATGGTTATGTGTTTGTGGAGGGGGGCAGCTTTATGATGGGTTCTCCGCCCGATGAACCGGACCGGGATTCTGATGAGGGGCCTCGGCATCGGGTGACTGTAAGCTCGTTTTACATGAAAACCACCCCAGTGACGCAGCGGGAATGGCGCGAGGTTATGGGAACCAATCCGTCTTCCTTCGAGGGGGATGACAGGCCGGTGGAGGGTGTGACCTGGTTTGATGCGGTGAAGTACTGCAACGCCTTGAGCGTGCGGGAGGGGAGCACGCCGGTGTACCGCTTAAATGGAAAGAATGTAACGGCTAATTGGAATGCCGACGGCTACCGCCTGCCCGCCGAGGCCGAATGGGAGTATGCGGCCCGTGGGGGCAATGCCTCTAAAGGATACCTTTACGCAGGAAGCGATAATGTCGGAGAAGTGGCCTGGTATAATGTTAACAGCGGGGGTGAAACCCGGCCTGTGGGAGGGAGGGCTCCCAATGAGCTGGGCCTCTATGACATGAGCGGGAACGTGTATGAATGGTGCTGGGACTGGAAAGGTTCTTATTCTTCGGGGAGTCAGAGCGATCCCAGGGGGCCCGCTTCGGGCTCGTACCGTGTTCTTCGCGGCGGCGGTTGGGGCAATAGCGCCAGGAACCTGCGTTCGGCCAACCGCAACGGCAATAGCCCGGGAAATAGCTACTTCAGGCTGGGTGTCCGGCTTGTTCGGCGTGAGTTTTGAAAGCATCCGGCAGCACGACAGCCGGAGAAGGAGGATGCCGTTCCAGCCGAAACAGCCGAAAAGGCCGAAGGATGAGGCCGAAACGGCTGGAGAGGCTGGAACGGCGGGGAAGGTGCGGGGCTGTATCAGAAACGGGGGGGCAGGATATAGGCAGCACTCGAGGCTCAGGACATAGGTAACTGACACAACCCCGAAATTTGTCAGGGGAATCGGCTGTGCCATTATGTTATAATTGATTCCGGAAAGACAAGCGAACCGCTGGAGGAGTGTCCATGAAAACCATCACCAATGTGTGCCGGTCGTGCAAGCGCGAGAATGTACCCGATGCCGAGTACCTGACTCCCCTGAGCCTGTGCGGAAATTGCGTTGCCGAACAGATAGAGCTGATGCGGGAGCAGATAAGCCGGTTGGAACAGTCGCTGGATCAGAACAATCAAATGAGTGAGCAGTTGGAACAAATGCAGAAGCGTGTGTCAACACTGGAAACGGGAAAGAAAGAAACGATGTATCGGGCGGCTTCTTCCGGGCCTCACCATGGTTATGTGTTTGTGGAGGGGGGCAGCTTTATGATGGGTTCTCCGCCCGATGAACCGGACCGGGATTCTGATGAGGGGCCTCGGCATCGGGTGACTGTAAGCTCGTTTTACATGAAAACCACCCCAGTGACGCAGCGGGAATGGCGCGAGGTTATGGGAACCAATCCGTCTTCCTTCGAGGGGGATGACAGGCCGGTGGAGGGTGTGACCTGGTTTGATGCGGTGAAGTACTGCAACGCCTTGAGCGTTCGGGAGGGGAGCACGCCGGTGTACCGCTTAAATGGAAAGAATGTAACGGCTAATTGGAATACCGACGGCTACCGCCTGCCCGCCGAGGCCGAATGGGAATATGCGGCCCGTGGGGGCAATGCCTCTAAAGGATACCTTTACGCAGGAGGCGATAATGTCGGAGAAGTGGCCTGGTATAATGTTAACAGCGGGGGTGAAACCCGGCCTGTGGGAGGGAGGGCTCCCAATGAGCTGGGCCTCTATGACATGAGCGGGAACGTGTATGAATGGTGCTGGGACTGGAAAGGTTCTTATTCTTCGGGGAGTCAGAGCGATCCCAGGGGGCCCGCTTCGGGCTTGTACCGTGTTATTCGCGGCGGCAGTTGGCGCTATAGCGCCAGGTACCTGCGTTCGGCCTACCGCTACCTTAGCCCGGGCTTTGGCTACGACGACCTGGGTTTCCGGCTTGTTCGGCGTGAGTTTTGAAAGCATCCGGCAGCACGACAGCCGGAGAAGGAGGATGCCGTTCCAGCCGAAACAGCCGAAAAGGCCGAAGGATGAGGCCGAAACGGCTGGAGAGGCTGGAACGGCGGGGAAGGTGCGGGGCTGTATCAGAAACGGGGGGGCAGGATATAGGCAGCACTCGAGGCTCAGGACATAGGTAACTGACACAACCCCGAAATTTGTCAGGGGAATCGGCTGTGCCATTATGTTATAATTGATTCCGGAAAGACAAGCGAACCGCTGGAGGAGTGTCCATGAAAACCATCACCAATGTGTGCCGGTCGTGCAAGCGCGAGAATGTACCCGATGCCGAGTACCTGACTCCCCTGAGCCTGTGCGGAAATTGCGTTGCCGAACAGATGGTGCGGATGCAGGATCAGAACAATCAAATGAGTGAAGCGTTGGAACAAATGCAGAAGCGTGTGTCAACACTGGAAACGGGAAAGAAAGAAACGATGTATCGGGCGGCTTCTTCCGGGCCTCACCATGGTTATGTGTTTGTGGAGGGGGGCAGCTTTATGATGGGTTCTCCGCCCGATGAACCGGACCGGGATTCTGATGAGGGGCCTCGGCATCGGGTGACTGTAAGCTCGTTCTACATGAAAACCACCCCAGTGACGCAGCGGGAATGGCGCGAGGTTATGGGAACCAATCCGTCTTCCTTCGAGGGGGATGACAGGCCGGTGGAGGGTGTGACCTGGTTTGATGCGGTGAAGTACTGCAACGCCTTGAGCGTGCGGGAGGGGAGCACGCCGGTGTACCGCTTAAATGGAAAGAATGTAACGGCTAATTGGAATGCCGACGGCTACCGCCTGCCCGCCGAGGCCGAATGGGAGTATGCGGCCCGTGGGGGCAATGCCTCTAAAGGATACCTTTACGCAGGAAGCGATAATGTCGGAGAAGTGGCCTGGTATAATGTTAACAGCGGGGGTGAAACCCGGCCTGTGGGAGGGAGGGCTCCCAATGAGCTGGGCCTCTATGACATGAGCGGGAACGTGTATGAATGGTGCTGGGACTGGTATGACGATTATTCTTCGGGGAGTCAGAGCGATCCCAGGGGGCCCGCTTCGGGCTCGAGCCGTGTTTTTCGCGGCGGCGGTTGGAGCAATAGCGCCGGGGACCTGCGTTCGGCCTACCGCGACTACGGTAGCCCGGGCGATAGCGGCTACGACCTGGGTTTCCGGCTTGTTCGGCGTGAGTTTTGAAAGCATCCGGCAGCACGACAGCCGGAGAAGGAGGATGCCGTTCCAGCCGAAACAGCCGAAAAGGCCGAAAGATGAGGCCGAAACGGCTGGAGAAGCTGGAACGGCGGGGAAGGTGCGGGGCTGTATCAGATTCTGCGTTCTGGAAAAAATTCCGATGAATCTCCTTAAAATATCAAAACTATGACTTCTACGAGCCCTAAGTTAGACGATAGGGCACCTCTAAAAAACCGCTTTTGGAATTTGACGCAGCTATTTTTCTTCGGTACAAGGCTCCAGAAGCGCAGGCGCAACTGGGTTACGTGAGCATTTTGGTAACGCAGTAGCGGGGGAAAAGAGCAAGCCAAAAACGGAATGGGTTTTTTAGACTGAAGTTTTTATCGAAAGACCACCATATTCCCATACAGGGAAAGCAATTAGCCAATTCCCCAATGTTACGATACTGGGGACCTGGCGACTACATACTGACCCCCAAAAGATTCAGGATTACTCTTTGATGGTTTACTGGTTCTGTAATCCGCGTGAAGGATGCGGATTCTTTACAATCGGAGTTATTGTCAATAGTTGTGGATGAGAAAATTTCAAATCCTTCATTTTTTTCACGCGGCCTCTTCCTTGAAGACTCCATCTTTACAAAACACACCCTCAATAACCCTGGGGATTAGCTTGTATCCACGTAGCTTTCGCCAGTTCTTTTCAGCCTCCAGGCAGAGCTTCCAAACCATACTTAATGTTGCCGCCCTTGAACCACAGCCCCTGGTTCTCTTCGTTCTAAGGCGGACAGTAGCAAAGGTTGACTCAATCGGGTTGGTCGTCCTGATGTGAGTCCAGTGCATCGCCGGAAATTTGTAGAACGTGAACAGCTTCTCCCTGTCCTTTTCCAGACACTGGGTGGCCCTGGGGTATTTAGCCTGAAAGGAATCAATGAATAAGTCATAGGCTTTAAGAGCATTCTGCTCGGTATCTGCCATATACATTTCATGAATCATTGACTTGGCCTTGCCCTGGATATTCCTGGGCATTTTGTTTAACACATTCGCTGTCTTGTGCACCCAGCAACGCTGTTTTTTTGTTTCGGGAAAGATTTCATCCAGGGCATTCCAGAAACCCAGCGCACCATCCCCAATGGCCAGCCTGGGGGCGGTGGTGAGACCCCGGGCTTTCAGTTGGAGCAGTATCTCCCTCCAGCTTTGTGAGCTTTCCCTGTATCCGTCACTGACGGCTAGAAGTTCCTTCTTCCCATCCCTGTCAGCTCCCATGATTACAAGAATGCAGCTCCTTTGATCATCAAGCCTTACATTGAAGTAGATGCCGTCCACCCAGATGTAGGCGTATTCCTTAGCTTTCAAATCACGTTTCTCCCACTGAAGAAACTCATCTTCCCAGAACCTTTTCAAGCGGACTATGTTCGTCGCCGACAGTCCGGCAATACCTTCACCCAGAATCGAGGCAAGAGCTGTCTGGAAAGCAGATGTGGACACACCACTGAGGTACAGCGCCGGAACAAGGTTGTCGATACTGGGAGTTCTGCGCATATAGGTTGGCAGTATGGCACTGGTGAAGCGATCCTCTCGCTTGCTCTTTAATTTCCTGTCATCCACTCTTGGAACCTTGATTTGCATTTGACCAGCCCCTGTCACAATTTTTCGTTGGGCGTGGTAACCATTGCGTACAACCTTGCGCTGATTATTCTGATCACGCTCATGTTTATGGGCATTGATGTAGTCTTCCACTTCTAACTCCAGGGCATGAATAAGCATCTTTCTGGCTCCCTCTCGCAAAACCTGATCCAAAACCGATTCTGTTTCGCTTTTCAGCACTTCCGAATCATTTCCGTTTGTTGTAAACTCTTCCATAGAGCATCTCCTTTCTGTTTGGCTTTATTACCAATTATTTTACAGAAGGATTTGCTCTTTTTTTACCCCATCCACAACTTTTGATTATATCTCCAGCGGATGAGTATAAAACCATTATTAAATATACCGTTTATTATAGTGCGACTAAAGGTGTCACTGTTGATAATAAAGAAGGCCATCTACAGACAAGTGACGGTACAACAACAGAACTCGTAGTAGGTAGTGGTTTGCTTACTGATGATGCAAAAACTACTATGTTAGTTACAATTGCGAAACTTACTGATGGTTTCGGTAATTACGATGGTAAAGCGCTTACAGCGGCTGATCTTACCTACAATATATATGTCGTCACGAAAGATACCGCAGTAACTAACTTGGCATCACTACAAGCACTAGTGGATCCTGCACTAATTAAGAAAGTGGCAGATATTGCTCCAGGCACAGATACAGCAATAGTAACAACCGTTGATGGGCTTACAGCAAATACCGCCTATGACATCTATGTAACAGCAGCCAATGGTAATGGAGAGGGTTCTATGTCTGCTAAGGTGGTGCACACAACGAGAATTGTTTATGGCACAGTTCCCCAAAATACCCAAAAAGAAGGGAATAGGGAGTTGCGGTTGCAAAATACCCAAATGACCGGAGATGATGTGGAATTCATTCAGCGAGTTCTCTTTGTCCTGGGCTACGATCTGGTGATTGATGGTGTTTTTGGTTCTGGCACGGCTGAAGCAGTCAAGCATTTCCAAAAAGCCAACGGCATGAAAGCAACCGGCAGTGTCGGTTCCAAGGACAAATACAAATTGCTCCTTATGGCAGAAAAACGGATCAATAACTATGACAGAGCACGCCCTGGTAAATCACAGAGCGAGGGTATCGCTGTCGATTCGGCCAATTGGGGAGTCGATGTTCTAAAGCTGGGAGTAAAGGGGTATGAACTGCAAAATATGAGCATCGATGAATTGCTTTATACCTTGAACGATGAGGAATACATGGCGAGTGTTCACAGAGATACCGAAGCTCTGTTTGAAAGCAATGACAGAATGGTGGAGCATGTTGAAAAACTGGCTGACGCAGTAGATGATTCTGTCAATATTGAGGAGAGCATGGAAACTGTTGTGGAGAAAACCAGCGAATTGATGGATGGAATAAAGGGTTGGTTTGATAATTAGGGCTTACTGATAAAGCCTTTTTAACTCTAAATGCCAGTGTAATGAATCAAAACTGTATTCTATTGCCCTGGTCCAAGGGTTTTGAGAGATTTTCCACATTTCCCTCGCGCCTGTATTTAAGGTATAGCAAGTGTCCGTTAGCTTGTTAGATTAGAAAAACACTTCTTTGATACAACAGTTTTGGAGACTTAAAACCTTGCAATTAGTAGAAATAGTGAGGATTTAACAAGCTTTCTGACACTGTATTTAGTATCCAGAAGACTGATTTTACAAATTCTCCCTGCCCTCGGCATAACTTTGAATCCCTTCAGCGAGTTCTTGTCATTTCGGCTCTGAAGGGGGGATCCGTACCCTGTTTGGTACAGTTTATGCTGGAGGCTTTCACAGCAAAATTCAGTATTTCCTGAACTATTTCCTTTGTGAGAATGGATACCGTCTGTGCTGAGAGACAGTGAAGCTGATGAAGTCGGGTCAGAAGAGCGGCATGAAAAGTATCACCGGCACCAATGCTGTCTTTCACAATGACTTTGTACTCGGGTGTTTCCACCTGAAAACTGGGGGAAAGGAGAATTGCCCATCCTTTCCCCGGGTCATTACAACGATTCCGGATGATTTGGAAAGCCATGCGAGGGCACTGTCAAGTGGCCGCCGATTGGGATAAAGCCATTCCAGATCTGCACTACTCACCTTCACAATGGTAGAGATTCGGGCCAGATTTTCCACTTCGGTGATGAAGGATTTTCTTCTGTCCACCATAGCTGGACTACGTGAGTATTTTGGCAACGCGGTAGCGGGAAAAAAGGGCAAAAATCGAGCCGTGAGGTGTAAGTCCGACAGGCTCCTGGGCAATGAACATTGTCAGTCAGAAACCTGGGAATGTCAGGGAGAATACAATAGATTTTCCCCGTCTTTGGGAACGAAATCAATGAGAGATTCACCACAGTTGAGGATCATGTTTTCCCTCCTTTCGAAGGATTGACTGATTTGGGTAATGCAATGGTATTTATTGATTTCGTACAGTGAGGGTTTTGAGTTTTCATAATTTCGGCAGTGTATTGGTAAACTTGACCGTGTCCCGGACATGATCCAAAATGTCTTTCCTGATCTGACGATCAATGCAGTTGATAGGAAACATTGGGTTATCCCTGGTTCTGGCTGACCTTGAAGACACCATGACCCTGATGAAGAAATGTAGAAAATGCTCAGTTTTCGAAAAGGCCCGGGTGTATGCCTTATGCATATCCGTATAGAGAAATCCAATTCTCAGATTTTTCCCCTAACAGAGAACGGACGTGAGTTCGACTCATTCAGTCATGCCCAGCATAACACATCAAAACCATATCTGATCAGCGCGGCAGCTCGGTGCCTTCATTCATAATTCGGATATATTCTACATAGGAATAGAGACGGTTTCGCTTCTGGCTGGTCACCTCCTTGACAATGCCAAGCTGCTCCAATTTCCGCAGGCACGCGTTGACGGTTGCCGGTGAAAGCTGGGCCTTTTCCTGAATCCAATTGGGAGAGGCCATCGGTCGTTCCAGCATCGCTTTGTGAATCAGGTGTGCCGAGCCGGAAATACGCTTCAGTTCATTAATCCGCTGGCCATCCTCGGCTGAAAGCCTCATCAATTGTTGAGCTGTATCCACCGCCTGAGTTGCGGTGTGAATAACCGCATCGGCAAAGAAATGCAGCCATGCCTCCCAGTCACCGGTTAAGCGGACCTCATTCAGCAGCTCATAGTACTGCTGCCGATGAGTTTTGAAATATAAACTCAGGTAGAGCATGGGTTCCTTCAGTACTTTCTCAGAACAAAGCAATAAGGTAATTATCAGACGGCCAAGACGCCCGTTACCATCGAGAAACGGGTGGATTGTTTCAAACTGAACATGCGCCAGCGCCGCTTTGATTAGAACCGATGTCTTTTCCGGCTGGTCATGTAGAAACAGCTCCAGCTTACCCATGCACTCCTGAACATATTCCGGAGGCGGAGGTACGAATGCCGCCGTACCGGGGCGACTGCCGCCAATCCAGTTCTGGCTTCTGCGAAACTCCCCCGGATCGCACTCCTTGCCACGCCCCTTCGACAGAAGGACGCTGTGAATCTCTTTCAGCAAACGGAGTGAGATTGGGAAATCCTCATACAACCGCTTCAAGCCATGGTTCAACGCCGCCACATAATTACTGACCTCCTGCACGTCATCAAGCGGCACACCGGGTTGATGTTCAAATTCAAACATCAGCAGATCAGAAAGGGAGGACTGAGTTCCCTCGATCATTGAGGAGAGCACCGCTTCCTTGCGCACATACATGTAAAGGAAGAGCGAAGTGTCCGGCAGCAATACCGAAACGCTGTCCAGACGACCAAGAGCCAGCAGGGCCTTATCAAATTTATCCCGGAGCTCTGATGACCACTCAATCAGTGGCGTTGGGGGCAACGGAGCCGGAACAAAGGCTTGTGCTTTTTCCCCAACGGTCGAAATGGTTATGTAATGGCCTTGTAGATCACGGTTCATGCTCTTATTTCACTTATCGAATTAATGAATTCTTTATTTTAATTTACACTGTAATGTAAAATAATATCCTGACCGTCGATTGTCAAGGGATTGTCAGGAATGTCTCTCAGACCTGGGTTGAGAAATGATGTACATCCTACAGGCGGAGCAGACTTGACATGGGTTATATTCCATTAACAGGCTTTCTGACACTGGATAAATGCCCCCAGAGCTTTTTCAATTCAAGGGTAGTAGAACTCCTCGCCAGGTAGTTTCCCTCCGATGGATGCAGGATCAAAGGACTCAAGAACTCGGAAATAGTCTTCAAATGAAGTTAGAGCAGCAGTTGCCGGTACAAATCTCAAATTCATCCGGGGGATGGCAGCAGCAAAGGTGTCGGAATTCAGCTGTGGAGACAGGACAACGGCAGCCAGACCAGCCTTTTCCGGTTGGTTTCTGGCATCTTCGACAGCGGTCGCATAGGCATGGATGAACAGTCTGGTAAATTCCCTATTGGCATTTGCGAACTCCCTGTCGACAACCAGAGAAGCTTGGGGATATGATGATCCATAGTGGTCAGTCCATTCCGCCTGAATATCTATCAGTATGCGGGTGTCTGGTTTCTTTGTCAGGACGGTTGTCAACATGGGTTCAGGCATCAATGATACAGTACTCCTGCCGGTGAGAAATGCCGGGGCTAACTCAGCAGCCGACGATGCGTATTGAATAGTCAAATCCTGCTCTGGATCAATGCCGTTCAGATTCAATAGATGACGGAATGTGATGTCAGGGGTAAGCCCTCGTCCGAATGTATGCACAGTTTGTCCTTTCAAGTCTTCCCAACTCTCTATGTCCAGAGATGTTACGATGTAGAGAATGCCCCATATAACAGGACCGATAGCTTGAGTATTGGTATTCTTGTTTGAGAGGATTGCGGCCAGATTACTGGGAATAACAGCAAAATCGGCCTCACCGGAAATAATCTTCGCAGCCAGAAGATCGGCGGCAGTGATAATGGATATTTGAACGTCGTATCCGGTGGTGATGGAATCAAGGTCAAGGAGGGCTACGGTGGCTATCGTGGCCCCATTGGGAACAATAAGACGAACCTGAGTGTTCTTTTCAGAGATCGGTTCCTTTACTCCCTGGGAGTAAAGGAATGCTGGAAGAGCCAGTGATAGAATCAGAAAGAATCCAATTATGTGATTTCTGCCAGGTTCCTTCTGTGACTGTGAATCAGTAAATATATCCATAAATATCTCCTATTATAGGGCATCTCAAAAAAACACCCATTCCGTTTTTGGCTTGATCTTTTTCCTCGCTGCTACGTTGTCAAAATGCTCACGTAATCAGGTGCGTACCGCAGGAGCAAAGCTCCGAGGAACGCACCGCCAACCGCTCAGGCTACGCCCTTAGCTTTTGCCGCCTTGTATCGACAAAGCTCCGAAATATTTCTTCGTCAATTTCCTAAAGCTGTTTTTTAGAGGGGCCCTAAGGTTTCTGTTTCCGTTTTCTGAAGTCAGGTGTTTTTCTTTGTTTGGTTTCCCCTCTTTCAGAATTGGCAGGTTGGCGGGGTGCAAATACAGCACTGCCGTCCGCACCCTTTGCGGCCTTTTGCTGAAATAATCCTGTCCTGCTCCATGCGGCTGAGGTCTTCTACGTTTCAATGGATATGGTTTTTGGGGAACGACTAACTTTTTCAGTGATTTTCAGGATGCAGTCTTTTATACTCCTTTGGCCAGACCGGTTTATGATTCATCTATTTCCTAGTATCGGATTATTCGTTTTCCAGAGCCGGTCGTGGTAAAATCAACGGTGATATGACACCGGGAAAAGATTCGTCTGTCTGATATGGCGCAGCTTTTCGGGAGGATATTGAATCTGTTGTCGCCGGAAAAGGGTCAAACATCCAGGACAATTCCGTTTTTCATACGAAAAAAGGCGCCCCACTATTGTCGGGATTGCGTAATCGGCAGACACGGGTATCATTTCCACAGTTGCACCATCGGACATAGATGTTTTATCGGGATGGGAGCAATAGTAAGGAAACTACATGAGAAAATCGTGACAGCCAGAGGGGTTGTTTCAAGAAAAAGAGCGTTCGAAAAGTTCTAACCTTTCCACTTTGTACCACGAATATCATGCCAAAGACTTTCGTCTGCATATCTTTCCGGATACAATGCTTTCGGCCTAGGATCCTCTGCAACATCAAGCTGGAGAACCATCCATTTCGGATAAGGATAACCCGGATGTGAAACTTCATCGAGTTCCCGGAGGTCCTCCTTAGACAATTCCAGATCTACAGCAGCGATATTGTCCCGCAGATGTTTTTCCTGTCGCGCTGCAATTATCACACTGCTGATGCAGGGCTGTTTCAGGGTCCAGGCGATTGCCACTTGGGACAGACTTGCTCCGTGACGGTCCGCTATTTTCTTCAAGACATCGATTATGCTGTATCCCTTATCTTTGTCAAAGGGAACGAACTGTCCGGCTTCGGAAAAACGGGTTCCATCGGAAGCCTTTGCCCCTCTTGTATATTTTCCTGACAGAAAACCTCCCGCCAGAGGGCTCCATACGAGTATGCCTACATTGTAGTAATCACATAAAGAGGTCCATTCGTGCTCAATCCCCCTGTCCACAAGACTGTAATGAAGCTGGGCAGTGATATACTTTTCGAAGTGTTCACGTGTTTGTATTTGAATTGAAGTGGCGGCTTGCCAAGCAAAATAATTGCTCAGACCGATATACCTCACCTTCCCCTGCCGCACGAGATCATTGAGCGTACCAAGGGTTTCTTCAAGAGGAGTATTGCTGTCCCACCCATGAATCTGGTAAAGGTCGATATGGTCGGTTTGAAGCCTTTTTAGACTGCTTTCGATTCCCTGCATGATATTTACCCTTGTTGCGCCACTGCGGTTTAGGTTTTCGCTCATCGGAAGCCGGACTTTTGTTGCCAGAACAATTTCCTCTCGAATTCCTTTAAGAGCGTTTCCTATTAGTGTTTCACTTTCCCCAAGCCCGTACACATCTGCGGTATCAATAAAATTGATCCCTCTATCAAGGGCAAAGGTGATCATATCATTTGTCTTTATCTGGCCGAGACCTCCCATATTCATCTTTTGCCCGAATTGCATGGTTCCAAGGGCAACCTCGCTGACAATAAGCCCGCTATTCCCCAATTTGCGGTATTTCATACTGCTTCCCCCTCTATATTCAAACCGTTAAGAATCTCTTGATTACTAATACTCTTTCATAATACTAGAAATTCATTTTATTATCCAATCGCTTGCTTAACCGAATTTGTCAGACTATGTAGGGCTTGCTGAAAAAGTATTTTTAACTCTGAATACCTGTATAATGAATCAAAACTGCATCATAAGTGAGCCGGAATGCAATGATTTGAGAAACTTCGGGGGAATTTTGATTTCTGCTATTACCCAGGTGCAAGGGTTTTGAGCCATTTTCCGCATTTACCTTGCACCTGTTTTTTCAAGAATAGATAGCAAGGTTGCTCTAAAGCATTTGTAACTGGCTTTTACCTTGAAAATCTATAGATTACTACTTTTTCAGCAAGTCCTAAGTATCTCTTGAAGACGAGTACAGAAAGTTAAAATTTTCGTGAAATCCGATAAATGAACGTATTGCTGAAAATATTATAAGGGAGAAGTTTTATCCATTCAAGGAAAAAGGTTTTATTATAGAAGAACAGATGTCTTCAAAAAACCCAGGGTATTTCCAAGAACAATTTTCTCTAAAGAATCTGTTCACAGATTTTCTAATCAAAAGTGAGGATTTGTCTGATTTCTTTGCCATGATGCAGGGCATCAAAGGCTCTATTTAGGTCTTCCAGTTTAACATGGCGTGAAACCAGTGCATCGGCCTGCAAATGACCCTGTTTGTACATTTCTATAAACCTGGGAATATCCCTTGCAGGTACACAACTACCCATATAACTGCCCAATAAGGTGCGCTCTTCTGCTACCAGACTGACTGTCTGAATATCCAGACGGTCTTTGGGATGTGGTAAGCCGATAGTGACAGTGGTGCCGCCTTTTGCGGTGCAGGCAT
This sequence comes from Spirochaetaceae bacterium, assembly GCA_965232165.1. GTDB lineage: Bacteria > Spirochaetota > Spirochaetia > DSM-2461 > DSM-2461 > UBA2779. The sequence continues at coordinate 946,326 of CBDDOY010000001.1, forward strand.
AGGCCTGTTCCAGCACACTTGTGATTCCGGCCATTTCAAAAGCAAAATAGACCCCTCCATTAGTTATTTCTTTTATGGTGTCTATAACATTGTCATTACTTGGATCAACCACATGAGTGGCCCCCAGCGCAAGAGCCAGATCCCGTTTAGCTGGCTGTGGATCTACCGCTATCAGAGGAACTGCCCCCGAAGCTTTTGCCCCTAGTACTGCTGACAGGCCCACCCCGCCCAAACCGAATACGGCAGCACTTTCACCGGGACTCACCCTGGCTCGATTGATCACGGCGCCAGCACCTGTCAGTACGGCACAACCAAACAAAGCGGCCTTTTCAAGAGGAAACGAAGCATCAATTTTTATCAGTGATTCTTGAACTGCAACGGTGTATCTGGAGAACCCGGATACGCCTAGGTGGTGATGAAGTGATTCACCCCTGCTGTTTTTAAATTTTCTTCTGCCATTTAAGAGACAGCCCTCTACACCTGCCTTTACCCCGTGCTCACACATATATGAGCGACCCCCAAGGCAAAAACCGCAATGCCCACATGAGGGAATAAAAGAAAAAACAACATGGTCATCTACTGCCAGACCCTGTACTCCGGTACCGGTTTCTCGAACAATACCGGCAGCCTCGTGGCCCATCACGAGCGGCATCACTCGGGGACGACTGCCGTTCATTACCGAAAGATCGGAATGACAAAGCCCAGCAGAGGCTATTTCAACCAGCACCTCACCTGGGCCGGGGCCTTCAAGCTCGATAGTCTCTATAGAAAGAGGCTGTGACTCTTCGTAGGGCAAGGGCATGCCCATTTGGTATAATACAGCAGCTTCGGTTTGCATGTTTACAGCTCCTAATTTACAGTTCTGCGGATCATTATAGTTTGCACCTGAGTTAATTCTTCGATAACATACTTAGGGCCCTCCCGCCCGAGACCACTTTGCCGGTTGCCGCCATAGGGAATATGATCAGGGCGCAGATGAGGTGTATCATTTATAACAACGCCACCAAAACCCAGTCCATCAATAGCGGATAACGCTTTCTCGATATCTTTGGTGAAGACCGAGGCATGCAAGCCATATTCACTGGCATCTGCCTGTTCAAGAGCCGTTTCAAAAGTATCACATACCTCAACCACGGCCACGGGCCCGAATACTTCGTTGCAGACGAGATTCATTGTGGGTTTTGTATCGGTTAGCAGCGCCGGTGTAATAAGGGATCCCTTCCGCTTGCCCCCGGTAAGAAGTCTAGCGCCTGAGGCTACTGCATCTTTGATCCAGGATTCTACTCGGATTGCGGCCGATTCCTGAATCAAAGGACCTATATCTGTTTTTTCATCATGAGGGCCGCCCACAACCAGTTTTTGTACTTCTTTTACCAGTTGAGAAATAAATGCGTCCGAAATTTCTTTTTGCACATATATCCGCTGAGTCGAAATACATACCTGACCAGAATAATAATTGGCGCCGAGAGCACATTTTCTGGCAGCGTCGTCGACATCGGCATCTGAAGCAACCACAACAGGGGAATTATTACCCAATTCCAGAATTACTCTTTTTATTCCTGCCGCTTTCAATACTTCTTTGCCCACCTCACGACTGCCTGTAAAGCTGACAGCGTCTACTTTGGGGTGGGTTACCAGTGCACGGCCAAGGGTTTCTCCCGTACCTTGAAGCAGGTTCAGGGCATGTTCAGGAAGACCGGCATCTATAAAGATTCTGCACAGCGCCTCAGCCGTGAGGGGGGTGAGTTCTGCCGGTTTGAGAATTACTGCATTACCAGCCGCCAGAGCAGGAGCCACCTTATGCAGCACCAGATTGAGAGGGAAGTTAAACGGCGTTATGGCTGCCACTATCCCTATGGGTTTTCTGCGGGCAAAACCAAGCAGACCTTCTCCGGAAGCTGTTGCATCCATAGGGATAACTTCTCCCCCAATACGGCGGGCCTCTTCGGTCGATAAACTAAGGGTATCAATGCCTCTTGTTACCTCCATTCTGGCAAACTTGATAGGTTTGCCAGCTTCCCGAGAAATGATAAGTGCGATTTCTTTTTTTCGTTTTTCAAGAATTTCACCGGCTCGGGCCAATATGGAAGACCTTTTATGGGCCGGCATTCTGGAAATTGTCAAAAACCCCTGCTGCGCAGACACCAGAGCAGCCTCTACATCTGATTCCGATGCGAGACACACTCTGCCTATCGATTCTCCTGTAAATTTGTCCGTAACAGAAAAACAAGTCTCTGATTTCTGCCACCTGCCGCCGATAAAGTTTTTGTACGTTTTCAACATAATACCTCATGACAATGAATAATATTTCTATTATTCATTACCCTTAGTATCAAGTGTTCCTAAAACAACTACTTTTTTAGCCATTGTCTATCTCCATTATATATCTGATACATCCACATTGGAATGCACACAGTTGATTATAACCTAAAGCGTATTCACTGTCCCGGTGAATTGCAATATCGGTTCAGAGACGGCAGCCACGGATCCGAGCCAGACTGCGCCGTACGGGAGGCTGTCTCCACGGGAGATATCCCGGTCAAGCGTCTGGAGCATTGTTTGAAGCAGAGGGGCACCGCTAAGAAGCCCGTGCTTATGAGTGTCGCCTCGACGAGGCCCTCAAACGAAAAACTGATAGAGGTGCAGGGCGGCAGAGGCCATAGCGGCAGATCGCATACGCCGGCGGAAGCATGGCAAATGAATTCAACAAACACTTCAGCGAACAATGAACGTCTTAGCGTGTGGGGTTGATAGTGGAAATAATGAATCAAAACTGCATTATAAGTGAGCCAGAATGCAATGATTTGAGAAACCTCGGGGGAATTTTGATTTCTGCTATTACCCAGATGCAAGGGTTTTGAGCCATTTTCCGCATTGACCTTGCACCTGTTTTTTCAAGAATAGATAGCAAGATTGCTCCAAAGCATTTGTAACGGGCTTTTACCTTGAAAATCTATAGATCATGATTTTTTCAGCAAGCCCTTCTTAGCTCTCGGGAAATGCCCTTGCCAATGAGAGCATGACACTTGATACCAACTGATGCGTTCAGATGGCGATCATGCAGAGTCATGGACTGAAGCAGTGCAAAGATGAACTGTGGGCCATAGGGTATCGGGACAGACCGGTCCGAAAAAGCCAGAATGGATGATGTTCTCATCCAGATTGGTTTCTGCCCTGCTCATGAAAATAGGCGAAACGATATTTGAATTATGCCTCCTGGAAGCGAGGGTTGAACGACAATTCCGAAGATCTAGTTCGGCTATGTTTCCCTAAGAACCGAGATTTCAACGCACCACTGACAAGAAAATTGAGTTCGTTTTTGACAAACCGAACAATCGCCCTCGCCAATGTCATGGCTTAACCCAGCCAGACATTCTTTAGAACGGGATCAACGGCTGCTCTTGTAAGCAAAATCGGCGACTTCACTTGCTTGAATGTTTCACGTGAAACATGATTCAAGTCCGCATATATCTGCTTGTCCAAGAATTTCTTCCAAGCCATATCCGCCTGACTATTAAAACCCCCGTGTGATTTCTATGCTTCTAGCGGGTATGGATCGGTTTGAAGACCTTTCCCATCCGACGTTTTCATTGAAATTCTCGCCGCAACAAGGGCGATTAAGGCTATTAGGGCGGCATCAACAAGTAATAATCCTGCGTGGCCGTCGTGTTTCGGGGTTCTGTTGCTATTCTCAGCGCACAATTGCCGTCCTAAGAAATGAATTCCACCCTCGTCCTCTTCCAAGACGGAAGCAAAGAGATAGCATCGCAAGCACTCCGAGAGGAAAAAGACAAGCCGTTGAATTGTTTTTACTACAAGCGTTTCAGTCGGTTCTATGTCTCCGCTTGTTCTTCATTCTCTCCATTTGGCAGCCGAACAATCCCTATGACGGAATCATCGCTGCTTATATTCAGAATTCGAACACCAAAGGCCATTTTTCCCATTTGTGAAACCTGATTAACAGCAAACCGCAAGGCCTTGCCCTGAGCTGTAATTCCTATGCAACTGTCATCGTTATTGACAGATAACAATGCAACTAGTTCACCTGTTCTGTCATTCGGCTTGTAGGCTCGCTGACCTCCTGTGCCTCGACCATGTGGCAAAAACTCATCAAATTGTATTCTTTTGCCATATCCCTTTTCAGATACAAGAAGCATTGTTTCTCCTTCTCGCACCGGACAGACCCCGATAAGTTCGTCGTTTTCAGAGAGACGAATCCCGCGGACACCTCTTGATTTTCTGCCAATTTGGCGTATAGCATTTTTAGAGAATCTTAGCCCCTTCCCCTTTCCTGTTGCCAGGAAAACATCCTCATCCCCTTTGACCATCACGGCCTTGATGAGCTTATCTCCCTCATCTAAATTCAGGGCCACAATACCCCTAGTGCGCGCATTGCGGAAGTCTTTGGTTGCAACCCGCTTAACCACACCGGCTCTTGTCGCCATGAAAAGGGAGGTTTCTTCATCGAAAGCCTTAAGCGGCACCATTCCTGTGATGTCTTCATTTGGGGCAAATTCAAAAATAGTTTTCAAGTGTTTGCCGCGGCTGCTTCTACTGCCCTCCGGGATTTCAAATACTTTTATCCAATAGGCCTTCCCTTCAGAAGTTACAAAAAGGATGTAGCAATGTGTCGATGCGAGAAACACATGCTCAACGAAATCATCTTCCCTGAGATCGCTTGTTCGGCTGCCTTTCCCGCCTCGTCCTTGTTCCTTATATACCTTAGCTGCAATTCGCTTGATAAATCCGCGGTTAGAAATCATTACAACCATGTCTTCTTCGTCAATAAGATCTTCTATATTAACATGAAGAATTTCTTCTGAAACGATTTCCGTCAATCGCTCTTTACCAAATCTCTTGGCTATTTCCTGCGTTTCATCTTTAATTACGGCCAAGATTTTGTTTTCGTCGGCTAGAAGATCCTCTAAATATGCAATTTCTTTGCTTATCGCTTCAAGTTCATCAACAATTTTCTGTGTTTCAAGACTCGTGAGTTTCTGCAGCCTGAGATCAAGAATTGCCTGTGCTTGCCGTTCCGAAAAAGCAAATTGCTCAACAAGAGAGGAACGAGCCATTGCGACATTTGTAGATTTCTTGATGATTTCGATTATCTCATCTATGGATTCCAGGGCGCGTTTCAAACCGCTGAGAATATGATGTCTTTCCCTGGCTTTCGCTAAAACAAACTCACTTCGCCGTCTAACGATTCTCTGTCTGTGTTTGATGAATTCAGAAAGTAGTTCTTTGAGATTCAATAATTTAGGTCTTCCCTCTACAAGGGCTAAGTTGTTAATGCTGAAATTAGTTTGCAATGCTGTATGAGCAAAAAGATAATTCAATACGACCTGAGAATTGGCGCCGCGTTTCAATTCAATTACAATCCGAAGGCCTTCTCTGTCGGATTCATCTCGTAAATCCGTGATGTTTTCAGCCTTCTTCTCTCGTACCAGTGCCGCAATACGGACAATTAGATTGGCTTTATTAACTTGATAGGGGAGTTCGGTAATGATTATCGCTTCTTTTTCCTGGCCTGTTTCTTCAAGATGGTACCGGGCTCGTATAGTAACCCGGCCTCTGCCTGTATGCGCCGCCAGTTTATATCCCAATTCTCCATAGATTCTGCCCGCTGTTGGAAAATCAGGCCCTTTGATACCCTCCAGCAATTCATTGATAGACATTTCTGGATTATCTATCAATGCCATAATCGCATCAGAGACTTCCAAGATATTATGTGGGGGCATGTTAGTCGCCATGCCGACGGCAATCCCGCTTGCCCCATTTATCAGAAGATTGGGAAACATGGCCGGCAATACTGTTGGTTCCGTCATCGAATCATCGTAGTTCGGGCCAAAATCAACTGTATCCTTGCCAATATCTTGAATCATGGCTTCGGCGATTTCAGTCAGTCGGGCCTCGGTATAACGCATGGCCGCCGGAGGGTCTCCATCAATTGATCCAAAATTTCCCTGCCCTTGAACCATTGGCGCCCTAAGAGAAAACACCTGGGCTAACCGGACAAGAGCATCATATATGGATTGATCTCCATGCGGATGAAATTTTCCCAGCACATCCCCGACGATACGCCCGCATTTCTTGTAAGGCCTGTCATGTTTAAGTCCCATCTCGCTCATGGAATAAAGAATACGTCTGTGTACCGGTTTCAATCCATCTCGGACATCCGGTAATGCCCGGCTGACAATAACCGACATGGCATAATTCAGATATGATTCTTTGACTTCATCTTCTATAGCAATTGGAAGGACCTTCCCTGTTTGCTGTTTATCCATTTAGAAAACCCCTATACATCTAAGTTCGCAACTGACAAAGCGTTTTCCTCAATGAATTTTCGCCGTGGCGGAACGTCTTCTCCCATGAGAGTAGCAAACATCTCATCTGCCGCAACAAAGTCTTCCAGTTTTACCTGTTTGATGCTTCGTGTTTCAGGGTTCATGGTCGTTTCCCATAATTGGTCTGGATTCATTTCACCTAGGCCCTTATACCGTTGCAGATTGACTTTTTCTGTATTTTCCAATCCAGCTAAAAACACCTCCCGTTCCTTCTCATCATAAACATACGTGGTTTTTTTTCCGACTGATATTTTGAATAAAGGCGGCATAGCAAGATAGACATGTCCGTTTTCAATAAGAGGCATCATGTATCGGAAAAAGAAAGTCAGTAACAATGTCCGAATATGTGATCCATCGACATCCGCATCCGCCATAATAATCATCTTATGGTATCTAATTTTTTCAATATCAAACTCATTTCCCACCGAAGCGCCAAAGGCCTGTATAATGGGCTGCATCTTCTCATTTGTTAACACCTTCTCAAGCCGTGTTTTTTCTACATTGAGCATCTTCCCCCAGAGAGGAAGAATAGCCTGAAACTTCCGATCCCGCCCTGACTTCGCACTGCCTCCAGCCGAATCTCCCTCTACAAGATATATTTCACACTTCTCAGGACTCTTCTCCGCACAATCCGCAAGTTTGCCCGGCAAACCGCCGCCGTCCAGAAAGCCCTTGCGCCGCGTCAGATCCCGGACCTTGCGCGCCGCTATTCTTGCCCGTGCAGCCGTTACGACCTTCTCTAAGAGAATATCCACGACCTGTGGCCTCTCTTCAAACCAAAGGTTCAATTGTTCCCCAACAACCTTCTCTACAATTCCTCTTATTTCCGAATTTCCAAGTTTGCTCTTTGTCTGCCCCTCAAACTGTGGCTCCGGAATTTTTACAGATAGAATACCTGTCAAACCCTCACGCGTATCATCCCCCGATAAGGCATCATCCATCTTCTTCGCATGTTTGGAATCCTTCATTAAATCATTGATGGTCCGCGTAAGCGCTGCCCTGAATCCCGTTATATGCGTCCCCCCCTCACGAGTGTTGATGTTGTTAACAAAGCTGAACAGAGTTTCGTTGTATCCGTCATTATACTGAAGAGCCGCTTCCACCATTACACCTTCTCGTTCGGATTCAAACCAGATGGGGACTTTGTGCAACGGAATTTTGCTTCGGTTAAGATGCTCTACAAAAGATTTCAAACCGCCCTCAAATTTAAATGTTCTGGTTTGTTGCCGCATCGGCCTTTCGTCTGAAAGAATGATTTTCACTCCCTTATTAAGGAAAGCCAATTCTCGCAGCCGCCGTGAAAGAACATCAAAACTGAAATCTATTTCATCAAATACCTGTGAATCGGGTAAAAATCGGGTCTGAGTGCCCGATAATTCTGTTGAACCACATTTTTCTATAGGCTTTAAAGGAATTCCACGTTCATATCGTTGAAAATAGGACCAACCATCCCTGAAGACCACCACTTCACACCATTCAGAAAGCGCATTCACAACCGCAGCACCAACACCATGAAGCCCGCCTGAAACCTTATACGAGTCTTTATCAAATTTCCCTCCGGCATGAAGCCGTGTCATAACGACTTCCAATGCGCTGATTTGTTCCGCCGGGTGTATATCAATAGGGATGCCTCTTCCATCATCAAGGATTCTTATCCCCCCTTCGGCTTCTATCGTCAGCTCAATTCTATTGCAGAATCCTGCCAAAGCCTCATCAATGGAGTTATCGACGATTTCATAAACCATATGGTGAAGACCATCTGGTCCTGTTGAGCCTATATACATCCCCGGCCGCTTACGCACCGGATCAAGTCCTTCCAACACCTGTATGTGCTGGGCATCGTAGTTATGCATTCTGTATTACCTGTCCAAGACATTGATGCTATCATAGAATAACTAATCAGTCTACTGTGGACACTGAGGGAGAAACTATGGACGATAATGACTACAGCCTTTTCTGGACAGAAGCGATCCGTCAACTGCTGCGAGAGAGAAAACTCACCCAGCATGAATACGACATGTGGTTTGTCAACATGAACTTTGTCTCCTCCCGTGAAAATACTCTCATCTTCAGCGTTCCATCAAATTTTTACAGTGACCAAGTTACATATCGCTATCTCAACACATTGGAAGAAACTTTGTTTGCTCTCTCCGGTACAAAACTGTCTATAGAATTCACAATTAACAAGTCTGCCTCCCTGTTAACTCAGAGCGATAGTGATGAAACTGAAGTTCCTGAAAATCCGCCGTCAAAGAAGGCCGTACGAACATCCCACCCCCAGCTTCGGCAGGAATATACTTTTGGCTGCTATGTTGTCGGTAATAATAATTCTTTTGCGGTCAGCGCCGCTCAGGCCATCAGCCTTCATCCTGGTGAGCGATACAATCCTTTCTTGATATACGGGGGCGTAGGCTTAGGCAAAACTCATCTTATGCAGGCTATTGGCAATTCCATACATTATTCGATGGAAAAAAAGAAAACCGTTTACATAACAGCCGAAACTTTCATCAACGAATTTATACAGTCCATAAGAACCGACAACCAAAATAAATTTAAAAACAAATATCGAACTATTGATGTTTTGCTTATCGATGATATTCACGACTTACACAGCAAAAAAGAAACGCAAGAAGAACTTTTTCACACATTTAATTCTCTCTACGATTCTAAAAAGCAATTGGTATTCACTTGTGATCGTCCTCCATCCGAGCTTAAGAATTTTACAGCTCGGCTAAAAAGCCGTTTTGAGTTAGGACTCAACGTTGACCTTCAGCCTCCAAATTACGAAACCCGTTACGCCATACTCAAAAAAAAACTTGAAGTTATGGGTACCGAAATTCCAGAAAAAGTCCTAGAACTTATATCGCGAAACGTTACAACCAATGTACGTGATCTTGAATCTTCCCTAACCAAAATAGTAGCATACAGCGATTTAGTCGGCAAAAAAATCACCATCGATATAGCCCATCAACAGCTTAAAAACATCTTTGCCAATGCCCTGAATCAAAATATCACCATCGGCAGAGTACAGCGCGTTGTTTCAGAATACTTCAATATCACCTTGACAGATATAAAGAGCAAAAAAAGAACCAAGCAAATAACCTATCCAAGACAAATAGCCATGTACATCATCAGAGAAATTACCGACTGCTCAACTACGGAAATAGGCCTAGAATTCGGCGGAAGAGATCATACAACTGTTATGCACTCCTGTCAAAAAACTGAAGATCGGATGAAAGCCGATCCGTCTCTTGAACCTTTGATCTCAGATCTCATCCGTACCATAAAGGAAAATGGATAAGTTGTTGAAACTATGGGAAAACTCTCAAGATTTTGGAATACTGTTGATAACAATGACTTCTGCACAGTTTATCCTCAAGAGTTTTGAAAAAATAATTTCTTGCAATAAAAGAAAATAAAGAGTTTTCCCTGTTTTCACCATCCCTACTACTGCTACTACTGAACTAAATTCATATAAGTAAGTGTAGACTTGAGCTTATCATCCAACTGCAGTGCTCTCACAAATCAATACAGCCTCACCCCAAATTAGATTTTCGGAAATACACAGCGTCAGGGCAGTTCCCCTTCAGATTCTTGTGAAGACCTTTTCCGAATGCAGTTTTTCTGCCTATTTGCAGAACTAATCGCTCTCTTTTCTCATAACCGCTTCCTTAATCGTTCCGTTTTTTACATATCTAAGCTCTCCTTCTGCCCTCAATTTCCAATTTAGGAGATACACAGCTTCTCGGGAGTACTGTAAATCATGGAATGATCGGCATGCTGGATTCTAGATAATACAGATATCGACTCTGAATGGCTTGTATCATAAAGAGGTTTTCGTGTACACTTGACAGGCAATGTGGAGGAAATCTTATGAAATTCATCTGTGACAAGGAGAGCATCCTCAAGGAAATTGCTGTTGCTTATGAAATCATCGCTACCCGAAACGCTATTTCAATTCTATCAAATGTCCTGCTTGAAGCTGATGAAGGTACGCTGATAATCAAAGCATCGGATCTCAAAGTTACCTTTGAGACAAGAATACCGGTAATAACAGATATTCCAGGGACCACTACGGTTTTTTGTGATAAGTTATTGAATATACTCAGGACATTGCCGGATGGAACAGTTGTTTTCGAACAGGGAGAAACTAATAAACTCAGCATCACCAGCGGTGAGAATATAATTTTCCAGTTACATAGCATCGTTGCCGATAAGTTTCCTGAAATACCAAAAGCAGACGAGAATAGCTATTTTTCTATTGGACAAAAATGCTTCATTGAAATGGTATCTCTGACAATATTCTCCGTCAGCACTGATGAAACCCGGTATTTCATGAATGGAAATTATCTTGAAAAAGACAACAAACGGTTAGTAATGGTTGCGACGGATGGACGGAGGCTGAGCTATTCCACAAAGGAAGTGGATACAGATATTCCAGAATTTAACGGGATAATCATTCCGCCAAAGGTCCTAAACTTGGTTAAAAAACTGTCATCCGGAGAAGGAGATTTGAAAATTGCAATTGAAGACAAAACACTTTTTATCAATTTTGACAATCAGTCTGTCACGAGTTCCCTCATTGATGCTAAATTTCCTAACTACTCCAAAGTTATCCCCCATGATCTCGAACATGAAGTGGTCGTCGACAGATTAAGTCTTCTAAATGGCCTTAAACGCGTTTCTTTGCTAGTTGATAAGAATTCAAAACAAATTCAAATAGAGATTTCAGGCGATAAAATGTGCTTAAAATCTACTGAAAGTGAAGTTGGTGTTGCGGAAGAAACTATTGATTGTCAGGCTGATATTTCAGAAGCTAAGTTCAGTTTGAATTACGTTTATATTACAGATCCGTTAAAGGCTATGGAAGAAAAAGAAATAAAATTCAAATTCACCGATACCAAAAAAGCAATCATGCTGTATTCTTCACCGGAATCGTTTCACTATCATGTCATAATGCCAATTCAGAAAGGATGATCTTTGGCTTTCAGGTCAATTCGTTTTCATGGATTTCGAAATCTTGAAAATGGTGAGATTAAATTGGGAAGCCATGACATTTTTCTCATTGGCAATAATGGTCAGGGGAAGACCAATTTCCTTGAAGCCCTGTATCTATTGAGTTACGGATCCTCTTTTCGAACCCATTTAGAAAAAAATCTTATAGCATGGGGCAGTCGTGACATGTCTATTTCAGGAAAGATTGACGTACCGGATGAACCGGAGACAGATATCAGCATTTCCATTAAAAAGGGAATAAAGGCTATTCAGCTTAATGGAAAAAATATTCATGATAGAAAAGCCTTATTAAAACAAGTACCCGCTATTATCTTTGTTCATGATGATATATTTTTATCAACGGGACCGCAGGAAAAACGAAGAGGGTTTATAGATCAGATTTTAAGCCTTCTTGACTCTTACTATGTTGATCATCTTAGACGATATAAGAAGCTTCTTAAGGAAAGAAATGTTCTGCTAAAGAGAAGAATGCTAAATTTATTGGATCATTTTGAGGAGCAGCTTGTTCATATTGGATTGGTTATTATCGAACAGCGAGAATCACTGATAAGGGAATTCGGGAAGATTTTTTCGTCTCTTTACCAGGAAGTTTCCAGACAAAATGCCATTGTTTCGATAGTATATAGACCTTCATGGGGACAGGTCGCTACGGCAGGGGAAGTACGGAAGAAACTGAAGAAGAGAAGAGATATGGATTTGGCTTTAGGTGTAACGAGTACAGGGCCGCATCGCGACAAGTTCATATTCATGTCGGAAGGGAGGGATTTCTCAAAAAATGCATCAACAGGACAGAACAGACTACTATCTCTCGTACTAAGAGTAGCGCAGGCCCGGTATCTTTCTGAAATGACAAGAAGGAAACCAATTTTGTTACTGGATGATGTGCTGCTTGAACTTGATTTTGAAAAGCGCAAACGGTTTCGGCAGCATCTTCCAGAAGCACAGCAAGTTTTTTATACATTTCTTCCGGGAGAAAAAACAAAACATAAAGACAGTGATTTTCGCATTTATGAAGTCAATAACGGCGGGTTTTATGAAAGAGGATGACGAATTCATTCATGCCGGAGAAGCAATTCTGTTGGTTCTCGACAAAATTGTTCCGCCCGACACAAAGGAATATAAGAATTTGTATGTCGGTTGGGAGAAAATCGTTGGAAAGGAAATATCATATCATGTAGAACCGATAGATGTAGTTAATCACGTACTTATACTTGAAGCCGAGCATCCTGGCTGGATAATGAGGATAAGAATGATACAAAAGGATATACTCAGTACAATCAGAAATGTGTATCCGTCTCTCAGCATCAAAAAGATTTCCATTCATGCCAGAGATAGGGCAACAAGCAAACCGGAAGAAAAAATAGGCGGCGGCGGCACGAGAAACAGGGAAGACTGAGGACTATAAGGTGTTTTTCTTAGGGAATAAACCTGATAATTTCCTAAAATCACCATCTTTTTTAGAGGGAGCAATTCCGCCTCTTGACGGGATCACCCTATATATCTATATTATTGAAGGGCATCTAAAAACGCTTTTAGTTCTTGACACGATCTTTTCTGTCTGTCTGTGCGTGTTCTGTCCGAAGGAATGCCTGCCTGCAACAGGCAGGCATGTGAAAAATCGCTTCGTCGATTTCTCAAAGCTGTTTTTTAGGAGAGGTTCCCTAAACTTAAATCCGAAGTATAGCAGGAAAACAGAAAAATCAAGGGAGTAAATAATGAAACGCACCTATCAACCAAGTAAAACCAAGAGAAATAGGAAATTCGGCTTTAGGGCACGAATGAAGACAAAATCAGGAAGAGCTATATTGTCTCGGCGGCGGGCAAAAGGAAGGAAGAAACTTTCTGTTGCGGATGAGAAAAAACCTTACTAGAAAGGAACGATTGGCAAGAAAAAAAGATGTGGATTGCGTCTTTAATAATTCGGACTATGAATCTAGCTGCCGTGGTGCGAAGGTCAAAGTAAGGCGAAACGGCCTAAACTACAATCGTTTCACGGTATTGTTAGTAAGAAAATATGGAAATTCTGTAAAGAGAAATTATTCACGCCGAATCGTTAAGGAAATCTATCGAAAGAAAAAGCACAGTATTCCGAGCGGATACGACATTCTCTTTATTTTATATCCGGGAAAGTATAGCTACTATGACCGTGAGAAGCAATTCATAGACCTTTTCAAGGGAAGAAGCATTGTATAAATATATTTTCAAGCCAATAACTTGGCTGTTTATCAGTTTTATCAAAATGTATAAGTGCGTAATCTCCCCGCTTTTACCAAATTGCTGTCGTTTCACACCATCTTGCTCAACATATTCAATCGAGGTTTTGAGGAAACATGGTTTGATGAAGGGAATGGTTTTGACTATTTCAAGAATTTTGAGATGTCATCCGGGTACCCCCGGGGGCTATGACCCTGTTCCATGAAGTAATTGGAGGATAAATGGATAAAAACACGGTAATTGCGGTTGTCCTTTGTACGATAATCGTTTCGATAGGTATGCTGCTTACTCAGATTATTAATGAAAAATATGCACCGCCGCAAATAGCGGCAGAAGAAAAAAGAGATAGCATCCCAGAAACCGAGACAGACAGCAGGGATGAACCAGTTGTTATTTCAGAAGTCTCAGCAGCAGATTTGGAAAAACAGGAATACGAGAAAAAACTCATCGTCGAAGAAACTAATGTATTCAAAATCATTTTTGATACGGTAGGAGGTATCGCAAGCGATATATATCTTACTACGGAATTTGATAAGGGCGAACCCGTTTCAATGGTCTTAGACGGTGATAGAGATATTGGAACTTTCAATATGTCCTTTGGAGGCCCTCAGGAGCCTTATATTACTGAAGTTTTTGATCACCGGCGAATGCAGCGGAGAAATTTGATTATCCATGAGTTTTCACGTGGTTTTCAAAATAACGGACGTCGCTTCAGCCTTATAAAAAGCTATCACCTTGTTCCCGATGAATACATCGTTGAACTCGTTATCACTTTGAAAACGTCCGATGGGAAGGCTGTTCCCCTGCTCAATTCGGAAGAGGCGGCTTATACGCTTACCTATGGTCCGCAAATTGGACCGAAATTTAAAAAAATCGACGGCCGATATGAGATTAGGGAGTTTATAAGCTGGGGGCCGGATCCTCGTAGCGGAAAAATCAAAAGACGAGCACATAAGAATAGAAGTAATCTCGTTACGATAAGTAATGCAGTAACCTGGGCGGGCGTAGTAGGGAAGTATTTCGCCGTAATCGCAACCCCCGGGGCTGGAAATTCAACCATCACCTGGGATGGAAGATCCATTGAGGGACAAAATGAACCATCATTGCTGCAGATATCACGGCCGGCGCGCAGACAAAGTGTTATAGAGGATACCTATCGATTCTATATCGGCCCACTGGAAAAAGGAAATCTGCGGCGGTACGACTCCGTCGAAGACAATGCCTTTGGTCTTTCAGGCATGGGTTTTCACAATGCCCCGCGGACAAGCGCCGTGCTAGGATGGCTGGAGAGCCTTCTCAGATTTCTTTTGGAATTCTTTTTTAAGCTCATTCCCAATTACGGTGTTTCAATCATTCTGCTGACAGTACTGGTTAAGATAATTCTCTATCCATTTACTCACAAGAGTTATGAATCAACAAGTAAGATGCAGGCGGTTCAGCCGAAACTCAAAGAAATACAGGAACGTTATAAAGGGGATTCACAGAAAATAAACACGAAAACAGCAGAGCTTTATAAAGCAGAAGGAATTAATCCAATGGGAGGGTGTCTTCCCATGCTGTTTCAATTTCCAATTTTCATCGCCCTATATGGCTTATTGAATCGGTATTTCCCGCTGCGGGGAGCTGGCTTCATACCGGGATGGATTACAGATCTTTCGGCGCCGGAATTTGTTTGGAGAGAATTCTATACTCCAATCAACCTCTTGATTATCAATATTCCAGCAATTCGAATACTGCCGGTTCTCTATCTCATTGGCCAATTACTAATGACTCGTGTTACTAAACAAGGCCCGACAGGGGGCCAAACTGGCATGCAGCAGAAGATGCTTACCCTGGGCTTGCCCATCATGTTCTTCTTCATTCTGTACAATATGCCTTCCGGCCTGCTTCTGTACTGGACGGCGATGAACTTCATTACGATAGGACAGCAGTTGATTACAAACTATATCAAGAAATTTAAATCATCAGGAGGTTCTTCATGACAGAAATGGAATTTGAAGGACGAACAGAACGAGAAGCGGTTGCGCGTGCGGCACGCGAACTTGGCAGCGAAAGCTTTGATGTTGAATTAGTTGAGAAGAAAGGGAATCTTTTCAGCCGGAACAGGGTGAAAATACGGGTGAAGCCGCTAACTGCGGTTCCTGATCCAATGGGACCGGGAGAGGGTAGGACTGTTCGTCCTCTGCGAAATGACCGTAATGAAGAGAAGACGATTCCTTCTGAGACAATATTGAAAAAGACAAGTGAATTCACCGAAGGAATATTGGAACGCATGGGATATCCAAGCACGGTCAACTACCTGAAGAGGGAAGAAGATAGATTGGTTTTTCAAATTATAGCCGATCATGCCAATATCGTTATCGGGAAGAGAGGAAAGAATCTGGAGGCACTTCAACTCCTGGTCAATATTTGCTTCTTGCGTAATGCCGAGGAGAGCGTTCCTTGGCACGTTACGCTTGATATTGAAAACTATAGGTCGCGGCAAAAGGAGATACTGGAACGTGAGGTGAACCGCTCGGCTGAAAATGTTCTGAAAACAGGTTCTTCCTGCCTGATAAGACCCTTGAGTCCGTTTGAAAGAAGGCTTGTCCATATGATAATCAGGAAGCGTGGCGATTTGATATCCGCGAGTGAGGGAGAGGGGTTTTATAAAAGAGTGAGGATACAAACGAGGGAACCCCAACACAGGAATTCTCAGAAGCACCGGTAAGAAATCTCTCAAAACAAAATAGACTGTATGATGGAGACAGAGCAGTCAAGCAAGAATCTAAGTGCCGTCTGTCGTTATTAAGGGCACCTCTAAAAAACCCATTTAGTTCTTGACTCGATCTTTTCCGCCACTACTGCGTTGTCAAAATACTCACGTAGCTTAAGCTACGCCCTTAGCTTTTGCCGCCTTGTATCGACAGAAAATTTCTTCGTCAATTTCCTAAAGTTGTTTTTTAGAGGTGCCCTTAAGATGCTCCAAATCTATCCAGTAAAAAGAATTCCAGGTCTTTGTCGGTATTCCCTAAGGGTATGGATATCTTGTCTTTTGCCAGAAGGACAGAGAGACTTTCTGGAAGCTGAGGAGTTTTACCGGTTGCCGCTTCAACTATTCCGATGAATTTTCCGGGATGGGCCGTGGCCAGTATGACGGTGTGAAGACCGGGATGGTTTTGTTGATGAATCTTAGCTACATGCCAGCCTGTGGCGGTATGCGGGCAGCAAAGATAATTGAACTTTGAATACATTTCTTCAATGGCCTTTTTGGTGTCTTCGTCATTTGCCGACCACGCAGCGACATGTTTTCTGAAAACATCGATATTGTGTTTGTAAAAACAATCCAGACGGTCGAAATTACTTGGATTACCAACATCCATCGCATTAGACAAAGTGGAAACAGATGGTCTTGGGGTAAAAACCCCCGTCTTGAGATACTGAGGAACAACATCATTGATATTTGTGGCGGCAATGAAACGGCTTACAGGCATCCCCCAAGATGAAGCGTAAAGTCCGGCGGTTATGTTGCCGAAGTTTCCACTTGGAACGATGAAGGCGAAATCTCCTTTTCTCCGCATTCTTGTCCAAGCCCAGACATAGTAGAAGGCTTGGGGGATAAGGCGCCCAATATTGATGGAATTAGCGGAACTCAAAGGCAGTTTGGCTAAACGGGGATTATTGAATGCTGATTTAGCCATACGCTGGCAGTCATCAAAGGACCCGGAAACTTCTACGGCCACAACATTGCCGCCTAAAGTCGTTAATTGCTTCTCCTGAAGGGGGCTCACCCGGCTGGAAGGATAGAGAATGACAACATCGATACCCTCTCGGTCATGAAAAGCCTGGGCGACAGCACTGCCGGTATCACCGCTTGTTGCGGTTACAATTATAATTTTCTCATTCCGGGCACGGAGAAGTCTGGTCATCACCGAGGCCAGGAAAGACGCCCCATAATCTTTGAACGCACAACTTGGACCGTGAAAGAGTTCTAAAACCGTAGTTGAATCGTCCAGACGATGGAGGGTTGGGGCAAAATCAAAGGCATCATTGACAATACCGGCGATGGTCTTTTTATCATATTCGGAGTTCAGAAGTTCATAACTGAGGGCCGTGGAAAGGGCGTTAAACGAAATATCCTGATGCAAAGAGGCGAAGAAATTGGGAAAGTAAGGGTTTGTCTCGAACTGATATAATCCGCCGTCAGGGGCTAAACCGCGAAATATGGCCTCAGAGAAGCTGATACTCTCTACAGGGCTTCGGGTGCTGACAAAATTCATAATGGGGATAATACTAGTACGAG
This sequence comes from Spirochaetaceae bacterium, assembly GCA_965232165.1. Taxonomy (GTDB): domain Bacteria; phylum Spirochaetota; class Spirochaetia; order DSM-2461; family DSM-2461; genus UBA2779. The sequence continues at coordinate 964,185 of CBDDOY010000001.1, forward strand.
ATCATTCATAATGCAATATTAACGGCATTGAAATAGGGGAGGCAGAGGAACGTGTATGTCCAAATATATTATTGAAGGCGGATTTCCCATAAATGGCCGAATCAGGGCAAGCGGCAATAAGAATGCGGCGCTTCCCTGCATTGCCGCAACGCTTCTTACAAATGAACCGGTTTATCTTGAAAACATACCAGACATCGAAGACATCAGAGTGATGGTTGATATCCTTAGAAGTCTTGGTGCTGTTGTGGAGAAGAAGAATCCGGGGGAGTGGAAAATTTGCTGTGCGCCGGTGAATAACACCGTGATAGCAGAAGAGGATGCACAAAAAATAAGGGCATCAATACTCTTCGCCGGGCCCATGCTTGGCCGTGCCGGCCGGGTGGTGCTGCCGCCTCCCGGAGGAGATATCATCGGGCGCCGTCGTCTGGATACGCATTTTCTTGCCTTGAACGGATTAGGGGCATCAATAGAGATCAGTGATCAATTCAGTATTACAGCTAACAAGCTAGTTGGATTAGACCTTTTTCTGGACGAGGCCTCGGTGACGGCAACGGAAAACGCCATAATGACAGCCGTGAAGGCCGAGGGGGAAACGATAATCCGCAATGCCGCAAGCGAGCCGCATGTTCAAGACCTTTGTCGTTTACTCAATGCAATGGGCGGGCGTATTGAAGGAATAGGATCGAATATTCTCAGAATTAGAGGGGTTAAAAACCTGGGCGGCTGCCGATACCGAATCGGATCAGACTATATGGAAGTTGGTTCATTTATTGGTCTTGCCGCGGCGACAGGCGGAAGTATCACCATCGAAGATGCAGGTCCCGAGCATTTGCGTATGTGCAAACTCGCCTTTGGGAAGCTGGGTATAAGCTGGAAAACCGAGGGAGAGAACATCACTGTCGGCCTTAAGCAGGACATGAAAATTTTCCAGGATATAGGGGGGATGATCCCCCAAGTAGACGATGCGCCATGGCCGGGTTTTCCTCCTGATTTAACAAGCATCATCACGGTTGTCGCCACGCAAGTCGAAGGAACGGTCCTCGTCCATGAAAAGATGTTTGAATCACGTATGTTCTTTGTCGATAAGCTCATCACTATGGGCGCAGGAATAATCCTCTGCGATCCGCATAGAGTCGTTATAACAGGGCCACGGCGGCTACGCGCTGCGGAGCTTACATCTCCGGATGTCAGGGCCGGTATGGCGATGGTTATTGCGGCCATGGTCGCAAGTGGAACGAGTATTATCCACAATGTCTATCAGATTGAGCGGGGATACGAAAATTTCATCCCGCGGCTTCAATCTCTAGGAGCCCGAATCGAAAAAATAGGTGATGATGACTCTTTGTAGATAGATAATACACAGGTTTTCCACCGGAATATGCATGTTTATCGAGCGGATGCTCAAGACGCAAAGAATTCTACATATTGACAGGTGTGAATGTATTCAATGTCTAACTTATTGTATAGAAAGCAAATAAAAATCATTAGACAAATAGTCAGATCTTTCAAAACTCAACATAAGTTGCCCTTATTTGTCGCAAGTCCTTATTGCTCAATATGTTAGAAAACTTTCCACAGGTTTTCCACAGAAAAATTCATTGAAGGCCCGGCCCTTGCCCTTGCGGGTTAAACAATTCGGTCTAACGCCCACGCCGCATGATCCCTAATTCCTTCTTCTTCGCTCTGGAGAAGCGATATCAAAGAGGGTTTTAATTCATGCGCTTCAATATTTCCAGCGACAGTACAAGCATTTCGGATAAGCCCAGACTGTCCAGTCCGCATCAAAGGAGAACCGGCGAAACTTTGCATAACTGCATTCTTATCCTTCAATTTAAGTACTTTGATAAGTTCAATGGAAGCTCCGGCATAATCGCGGTTGAAATTTTCGACATTCGTCGTTTTTGATTGGATGTTGAAGGGGCAGACTTCCTGACAGATGTCACAGCCGAATATCCAATTTGCCATGTTTGCACGGTATGGCTCAGGGACTGAGCCGGGATGCTCTATGCTGAGATATGAGTTACACAGGGCGGTATTTATCCGGCCTGTAGGGGCTAACGCGTTTTGGGGGCAGGCATCTATACATCGTCGGCAGTCTTGCGGGCAGCTTAAAGGACCGGAAGCAGGAGAAGGCGCAATGAAAGCAGCGGTAGTCAGTATGTGTCCAAGAACGGCCCAGCTTCCTATGCCCGGTATTATGGCCAGCCCGTTTCGTCCACGGAAGCCCATCCCGGAAACTTCTGCCAGCCAGACCTCGTCTAGGGGGCCAATGTCGGTGAAATTTTTGAATTGTTCCTCCGGATGCCGTTCCTTCAGTTTTTTCGCAATACGTTTCAGGCGGAAACCGAGTTCTTTGTGATAATCCCGGCCACGGGCATAGCGGGCGGTTTTTCCCACAGAAACACCAGATTCATTGCGGGATCCATCGGCTTGTCTGTCGATTTCGTCTTTGCGGTAATAGTTCAGGAAGCTTACCAATACTGACCGGCATCCAGGAAGCACGAGGTTTGGTCTATATTTGGAATCGGAATGGCCGGCCATCCAGAAGAGCCCCGGGGGAAGCCCCTCTGAAAGGTGATCCTTGAAGCGTTTCTCCCGTGCAGCAACCTTTTCTTCTTCGAGAGGCCAATGCAGGATGGCCGGCAGCACGAGACCTTCGGCTTCATAGAGACTTGATATAGATTCAAGAGAAATGGGCATATACCTGAACAATGATACGGCAGATTTGCCAATTTGGTGCAAGTTTTATGAGTGTCCCCGAACTTGTCATTCCGAAAGCTGTTTTTTAGAGGTGCCCTCAATCCCGGCCCTGCCCTTGATTGCAGGCATTTTATAGGCGTCAGGATGTCGGCTGATACGAGTGCTCCGACATGCAGATTCTTGTCAGTGTTTTGGGGCGATCCCTCTCGGCTCTTATGGTCCGGGCGGGCCTGCCTGCTGCAGGCAGGCCGCTTCGGCGCCCATTTAATCCTCAAGACGCGCTGCCGTCTATGGGGAGAGGGGTAAGTTTGTCGCATCAAAGCACAAGATATAACCCGGCAGACTCCTAGGAGTCTGTCGGACTTTGATGCTCACGGTGATTTTTGCCCTTTTTCCCTGCTACTGCGTTGCCAAAATGCTCACGTAGCCCAGCTACGCTTGAACTTTTGTCGCCTTGTATCAGGAAAAAATCACTGCGTAACCCCTAAATCCGGCAGACTCCTAGGCGCAAGGGATTGAAACGGAAATGCCGCTGGCAGCCCCGGCGATTGGCAATGAGCCGGAGGCAGGCTGCCAGAGCAAGGCATTGCAGTGAAAAGCCCGACCCGAAGGGTTGCGCCCAAATAATGGTTCTGAATTTACGGTTCTCCCGCACCCTAATCTATCGTACAAAGGGTCTTTGGTTGTGCTCCGTGAACAAGTCCGGCCCTCATTTCCCAAACCAGGCATCTACGGCCTCTGGTGCGGCCGGTTTCCCGTCAATGAGGCAGGCCACCTTCATCAAGGCCTTCAGCACCAAAGTCTTATCAGGGAGGCGGACAATTTCCTGCTCAAAGAACAGCCTGTATTTTCCCTTGCGTATAGGCTTAACGGCGATTCTCACCCTGTCGCCCGAGTGCAGTGATTGGAGATAATCAATTTCCACCCTGCTGAGCACGAAATTGATTCCCCGGGCTGTCATATCGAGCCAGTCCCAACCGGTGGAGCGGCCATATTCATGGCGTGCATACTGGAGGTAATTCAGATAAACGGCATTATTCACTATGCCCTGCTGGTCGCATTCATAATCCCTAACGGTCAATTCAATATAGAACATATTGGCTATTAGGATACACTGCTGCTGACAATTTGGGAAACTTCATGTAAGATGTCTATGGTGCCCCGAAGACTATGGGCGGCTCAATCGGCTGAAACCCTGCACTGTCAGGAAAAACTATGCCGCTGCCCCCATTGAGCCTCGCAAAGGCCGATATGGAATAGAATATATGGGGCGGGCCGTTTTTCAGCTTAAATGAGCCGAAATTGCAGCAATGGGGATTGAGACGGGGCGGAAAAGGCATGAGCACGTCCCGGTAAATCGGTTTTTCACCGGATTATATACGGCAATACGTGTTTGTTCCCCGCCACTAAGCTTTAGGGCGCTATATAAGATGTTTTATTCATGAGCGGTTATCATCTTTACAGGTCTTCCAGCCTGGCTTCATTTCCAGACAGATATCCGCATCTCTTTACTGCCGACAATATCCTTGCGGAACCTGTTTATATCATTGTCCAGAATTCAGGGCTTGGCGAGTGGCTTTCCCGCTTCCTGGCGCATAAACTCGGCGGCGTTATGGGGCTGCGTATTCTCATGCCTGAACAGGCCCTGCGTAAATTCGCCCTGTTCTTTCCCTTCGCCTGCAGCCGTGTCGGGGGAAACGTCGAGAAACTCCTCTTTATGGACGGCATGAAGCTCACCATTTACAAGGCTCTGGAGGAATTGCTGGACGGCGATGAAACATTTTCAGACATCGCCCGCTACCTTGGTTCCAATCGAGCGGGCCGACTTTGGCCCATGGCCGAAACCTTGGCATCGGTGTTCCACCAGTACGGCATGAACTGCCGGCCTCTCATTGATTCCTGGGAAAACGGCCAAGTTCATCTCGATGGGGAAGAGGCATGGCAAATGCGCCTTTGGCGCCGAATCTTCCATGATAAGTCGCCCTATGCCCATATCAGCCAGGTCCTCTCGGCCATAGCAGAGACCAATGAACCCTATACCGGCGAGGATTCGCGTCTCATTCTTTTCGGATCCACCTTCCTCGGCGAAACAGGACTTGGGTTCTTTAAGAAACTCTCCCGGTTCCTTGATGTTCATCACTTCGTTCTTTCGCCCTATGCCGGCACAGGGTCTCCAACACAGCCCTTCCTCATCAGTAATGCGCGGCTTTCCTCCGGGTTCAATGCCCTGATACCCAAACTCCGGCCGGATAGTCAAGAGGGCCATTGGGTTAACTCCGGATATCCGGACACCACCCTTCATCGCCTTCGTGCCTCCCTTATCAATGATGAGGAATTTGCAGGACCTCTGCTCGACGACGGAAGCTTGTGTTTCCATGACAGTCCGGGCATTCGCCGTTGTGTCGAAATTCTCAAAGACGCCATACTTGCCGCTCTGCGGGACGATGAAACCCTCGCACCCACCCAGATCGGGGTATTGGCCCCCGACATAGGCTTGTATGCCCCCTATATCGAAACGATATTCCCCGCCCTGGGCGGCCAAGACATACCCCGGACCGATCATCTTCCTTACAATATCACCGACCTTCCTCATAGAGATGAGGCCCCCTATCCCTCCGCTCTGGGCGCCTTGCTAGACCTGCCGGGAGCCCGGTTCGGCTGTAACGAACTTCTCAGACTGGTGACAAACCCCTGCTTCTCTCCCGCTGCAGCCGATCCCTCCCTGGCTGAGCAATGGAAGAATCTCATCGACATATCAAACATCCGCTGGGGTGTGGATAGCCGGCATCGTGAGGAAGCCGGGGCCGCCGACCATATAACCGGTTCCTGGAAACAGGCCTTTGAACGTGTCATCGCCGGATATTATTACGACGAAGGCGACAACCCGGAAATTCTTCCATTGCCGGATGTCTCGGATACGAAGGCCGAAGATGCCGGTAAGCTGATGCAGGTGATTATGGGGTTAAACAGCCAGATTCGGCCGCTCCATAAGCAATCCATGATGCTCAAGGAATGGACCGCCCTCTGGGAATCCATCATCGGCACTTGGCTAAGAGCGAGGCTTGAGGATGAGAACGACAGAATTCGCATAAAGGAAGCTCTCCGCAATCTCAATGCCCTCAGCGCCGATGTGAATGATCTTTCAGACTTCGCCGATGCCCGCATCCCCTGGCCGGTGTTCCGCAGCCTCCTGGACGAATTCCGCTCGAATGCCGGCAACAGACGCGGCCGTTATCTGGCGCGGGGGATAACCTGCGGATCACTCAAACCCACCCGGGCCATTCCTTTCCGGCGCATCTACGTTTTGGGCTTGGATGAATCGGCCTGGCCGGGCCGAGACAGCCCTGTCGGCTTCGATCTGAGAGAACGGATACCCCGGGCCATCGACCTCTCCAGAGAATCAATTGACCGCTTCACAATCCTGGAGGTGCTCTACTCGGCCGCCGACCACCTTTCCCTGTTTTATACCGGCAGGGATTTGGAAAGAGGTGAGGTGCTCGCTCCCTCGGCATCCATCCTCGAATTACTGGATTATCTGGGCGAAGGCTCCGAATGCCTGATTAGACGGCACCGGTTTCTTCCCTACGATTCGGCGGCGCTCACAGGGGAGGGGCCGTTAGCGACGTGTTCAACAGAAGCCCTTGCGTTGGCCGAAGCCCGAAACAGGCGCTCAAACCCCGTTGAAATCCTTCCCCTCCCTCTGCCGGAGGAGGAAGAATCGACAGATTGGATGAGCCTTGTCGCCTTCCTCAGGAATCCCATACGGTTTTTCTATCGGCAGCGCCTCGGTGCGGAACTGGATATCGGCCAAGAAAGCCCTGATGATAATGACATCTTGGAATCACAGCCCCTTCGCTGGTGGCGCTATCGGGATGAAACCGTCAGAGGAGCCATCTCTGCTCTTGCCCGCCCCGATGAATTCGTGAGGGTATTTCAACGGATCAGCCAATTGGAATCGGCCGTCAGTCAAACCCCCGTCGCGGAGATTCAAGCGGGTCAGTGGCGGGAAGAATCACGGGCCCTTCAGCTTCAGCTTCAGCGCATTATCCGGGAAGGCTACTGCCCCGAGGAATCATTCACATGCCGCCTGATGGAGCTTGATGCCGAACACCACGGTGCCGTCGCTCCTTCGGCGGAGGGTTTCATCGACATCGGGGCCCCGAGGGTTGCTCTGGATGATGGTTCGCACCTCGGCATCCAGGGTTCCATAGACGGACTGGGGTTTCTCCGCGTGGAGGGCGAATCAAACCGGCAGGTGTGGACTCTCGTGGATTTTGTCTCCAGGAGAACACCGGGAGCCGCCCATAATATCCGTGGCTGGATGGCCGCCCTGGTACTTGCGGCGGCCTTAGAGAACCCTCCCCGGGAAATCCGTGTCTTCCGGGTTGGTCAACAAGACTATAAGGCCAGACGCTACTACTTCCGGGAAGATGACATCCCTGAGGGCAGCGGCGGCGAAAAGAAACTGTTGTCCCAGCCGCATAGGCTTCTTCAGCGCCTTGGCGCTGTCTACAGGCGAGGAAAACGGCTTCCTCTCCCCCTCTATCCCGAACTGGCCGATGAACTGCATCGTGCAATCAAAGACACCGGTATTGAAGACTTCTCCGCCTCCTTTGCCGCAGCCTGGAACAAGGTTATTTCCAATAGCCAGGCGCCTTTTTCGGCCATGCGGGACTGTCCCTGGCGCCGACGCTTCCTCTCCTCAACCGCTTCTCTTGAAGACCAGGCACGCCAAGCCTTAGTGGACCTCTATATGGAGGGCGGCATCCTATGAGCGGTCGAGTCTACGATCCTGAAAACACACCCATAGCCGGAACCATGCTGATTGAGGCATCGGCAGGAACAGGAAAAACCTACGCCTTAGAACGGATGGTCGCGAGATTGATAGGGAGGGAAAATCAGCCCCTGAGTATCGATAACATACTCGTCGTAACCTTCACAAACAGCGCCGCCCGGGAAATGAAGGAACGTATCCGGCTCATACTCACTCGGCGTTCAAGGGAAACATGGCGCTCCTCCTCTGAGCGGGAGAGGTACCGCAATGCCTTGACGGACTTTGGCCGTGCATCCATCCTCACGATTCACAGTTTCTGTCTCATGGTTCTCGGCACTTGGCCCTTTGAGGCGTCGGCTCCATTCCGGCAGGAAATGATTCCCGGCAACAAGCTGGAAACCGAGGAAGCTCACACCTGGCTCGCCTCCCTGGACGCCTCCGCCATCGCTCCTGAAATACTGGAATCCGCCTACAGACAGGCCGGAAGCAGCACTAAACTCATCTCTGAAATCGTGCGAGAGTTAATCGGCGATGGCCGCCCTCCAGGATCGGTTCTTCTTCCAGACAGTGAAGACATCGAAGCCTTCAACTCCTTCGTCAGCGACTCCAACAATCCTGAAGGCCGGCTATCTGCCGCCGCCGACAGTCTCTTCACTCCGGCATGGAGCAGCGCAGCGCTGAAGGCCGTATTCAAGGCTGCGGGCGGAGCCAATAAGACAGCGGCGAGTCTAAACAAAATATGCGCCCACATGGCGGCCTGCCGTGCCCTCAAAGGCATTCCCGCCCTCACAGACGGCATACTGGGGGATCCTGCGGAGGCGGGCATAAAGAGTCACTTCCATGAACTGCTGCATGCCGCCGCCGGCCTGAATACCGATGCGGGAAGCCTTGACGGTGAATCCAGCGCCCTGCTGCAGGCATTGAAAGATTTCCTTACGATCATTGCCCCCTACATCGAAATCAGAAAAGAAGGCCGAGAGGTCAAGGCCGTCAATCTCCTTGACCGATATATGCGCTGCATCTTCTACGGCCTTGTCCGGCAGAAATTGAAACCGCGGGTAGACAGGCGCAAAGACGAGACCGGTATCTGGGGCTACGCCGATCTTATCCAACGCGTCAGCCAGGCCGTGGAAAGACCTGATTCACCCTTGACACGGCTCCTCCGAACACGCTACAGGGCGGCCCTCATCGATGAATTCCAGGATACTGACCCCCTGCAATGGCAGATGTTTCACAGCCTGTTCTCCGGCCCCGGCCACATTCTCGCCCTTATCGGCGATCCCAAGCAGTGCATCTATGGATTTCGGGGAACGGGTCTCCAAGGCTATCAAGCAGCCAAGTCTCTCATTCCGGCAGAAAAACAATACCGTCTGGAAACCAATTTCCGTTCAAGGGCTTCCTTGGCTGCCGTCATCAACCGCCTTTTTTCCCCCGTATTCCGAACTCGCTGTGACGGCGGCAGGCCCATAGGCTTTTTCCCAGTAGAATCGGGCCGCCCTGCCGGAGACAGGTTCTGCTATCCCCATGCCGAGATACCCATCACCATAATCAAGGCGGCCAGTGAAAGCGAGTACGCCGATGGCATAGTTAGGGAAATACGGGCCTTGCTCGACCCGGAAACCGGCGGCCAATGGATTTCCGATAGTCCAATCGGTGAAACAGGCACAAGGGACCCCTCCCTCTCCCGCAGGGTGTTAGCCTCCGATATAGCTGTTCTTGTCCGTACTGTCCGGCAGGAAGAAGACTTCATTTCAAGGCTCACCGCCCTGGAAATCCCGACACTTTGCTACCGCAGCCGCTCTGTATTCACCCAGCCCATCTGTGAGGCGGTCTATGGTCTGCTTCGGGCTCTTGATGCACCCCGTAACCAGGCCCTGTGGCGTTCCGTTCTCCTTGACGAGTTCTTTCGACTGCCCCCGGACTTGCTGCTCAGGCTCGAACAATCCGGCTGTCTTGACCATTTCTCCGAAAAGGGTATGGAATGGAAACGGCTCTTTGTCTCCGGCAAATCCTTCCTTGCCTTTGAATCTTTCTTCGGCTACAGCATAAAACTGGCATCCTGGGCCGAAGAAACCGGGTATGCCGGCTCGGCAGATCACCTCCGCCATCCCTGGACCAGGCGGGTTATATCCCGAAGCGGCGGGGAGCGTCTCTGGCAGGATTGGCGGCAAATCAGCGAACTCATTCAGAAAAAACAAAGCGAGGGCCTGAGGGACATCCCCGGCATCATCGCCTGGATGCGCCGTTGCGCACAGGATCAAAACCTCGAAAAAAGCGAGTTTCTCGTCCGGCTTGAAACAGAATCTCCAGCGGTCCGTGTGCTAACCATGCATGCCTCCAAGGGCTTGGAGTTCCCCCTTGTCTTCCTGCATGGCGGATTCACGGGAAAAACCAAGCACAGCAGCCGGGATTCCTACCGTTTCGACGACAGAGGCACGCTTGTGACAGACCGTCTCTGCCGGGAGAGATACTTCAATCGCCATCGTGCCAACAATTGGGAAGAGGACAAGCGGCTATGGTATGTCGCCTTTACCAGGGCGGTCTACAAACTTTGGGCGCCTTTCCTAAGCGATGAAAAACGCGTTGTACAGATGGATTCATTTTGGGATATCGCCATTAGCCGGACAGCCGATCCGCCGGATCAATTCCGTCTGCCGCCCCATGAATCCATGGACAGGAAGAATGCCGGCGGTTTCAAGCAGCAACTGTGTTCGAAGCTCGATGAGTTCGCTGAAAATTCGGATTTGATGCATCTCATTGATTCCGGAACTTCGCAGCCAACGCCTTTGCCGAAGCCCAAGCCTGCCCGGCAAGGGCCGCTCTGTCTTGCTCCGCTGCCGTCTTGTCCCGCCGGTATGAGAGACCCCGCTACCGAAAGCTACACCTCCCTCCTCCTAAGCCTCAGACGGGATTCAGGCTACCCAGTTGAGCAGGATAAGGATGTTGACCATATCATCGCCTCTTCGGACGATTTCTTGCCTGAAGCGGATAACGACACGAATCCCCTCGGCCAGGACGGCGGGGCCATCTTCGGCCAACTGATACACGCCTGCCTTGAACAATGCGATTTCAGCCTGGCTGCAAGCGACGATAAGAGAATCTGGTTCTCCCATCAGGACACTGAAGACCTTTTTAACTCTCTGGCAAACCGCTTCTACCCGCCTAACTGGTATGAAAGCCGCTCCGCAGCACTGAAAACCATGGTAAGACGGGCGCTTAGGGTTTCCATTCCCTCTCTGGGCCGTCTCTGCGATCTTCAGCCCCGGCAGTTTCGCCGGGAAATCGAATTTCAGGTATACCTGCCGCAGGGGACAAGCCTTGATGTCGACAGCACGGAAATCCGTATTGACAGCGGCTTCCTCAAGGGATTTATCGACCTTCTGCTCCGAAAAGATGGGCGATGGTGGGTGGTGGATTGGAAGACTAACCTCCTTCCGTCCGGCAGGAGTTATGAGGATATCATGAAAGAGAATCTTTATCGGCTCCAATACGAACTCTATCTCATAGGGCTTTGCCGGACCCTTTCTGGAAATCTCGGCCGTCCTATAGACTGGGAAAAAGAGATCGGCGGGGCGGCCTACCTCTTCCTCCGCGGCCTGGACGAACAGAGTGAAGATGGAATATGGACATCCAAGCCTACACGGCGGCACATCCTTGGCATTGCAAAGGCCATGGGTTGTTTTGAGGCGATAAAATGACTTCCCTGTTTCGTCAGGCCATGGATTTGGGGTTGAGTTCCTTCAGGGTGAATCTCGCCCATTCCCTCTACTCCCGCTATTATCCCGACAGCGATGATGATGACCTCTTCTGGCTCCTCATCCATGTCGCCGAGCAAGCCGGCAATGGGCACATTCGAACCAGCCTCTCCCGAATAACCGAGGAAGCCGCCCAATGGACCGCCGCCGATGAATACCGCCTGCCCGCACGGCTGCAGGAACGTGCCTTGAGCCTCGTACAATCAGCCATGAAGAAGGGGCTTATCGCCCAACTGGGTGAGGAGAACGCCAGGGCCGATGAAATTACGCCGCCGCGTCCGCCTCTCCTTCTCACCGCGGATGCCGGTCATATCTACTTCCTGCGTCGCCGCCGGGAGGAAGATGACTTCCTCGCCATGCTGGGCGAAAGATGTCAATCCGGCTCGGTCATTGCCCCGATGGAAAACAGGAGCCCGGCCGAAACCCTGTGTGCCCAGCTCAAGGCGGGGAAACGGCTTTTTCTGCTGACAGGGGGCCCTGGAACCGGAAAGACGGCCACCATTGCCCAACTGCTCAATCAACGGCCTTCCTCCCTCCGGGCCGTCTTAACCGCACCGACAGGACGGGCGGCATCGAGAATGACCGAAAGCATCCCTGGATACAGCGGACGAACGCTGCACGGCCTTCTGGGCATCGCTCCAAACCGTCCACCGAAATACAGCCGGAATCATCCGCTCAAAGCCGACCTCGTTATCGTTGACGAGGCTTCAATGGTCGATCTTCCCCTGATGAACAGCCTCCTCCGCGCCCTCGCGCCGCATACCGCCCTGCTCCTGGTTGGCGATCCCGAGCAGCTTCCCTCCGTAGAAGCCGGGGCGCTCCTCGGCGACCTCCTTCACGGCGCCCGCCAGGCCGCCCGTTCTGCAAAAGGCGGCCCCCTGTCGGAATCGGTCATTCACCTAACCAAGGTTTACCGTTCGGGCACCGCCATCCTCGAATTCGCCGCCGCCGTCCGTGATGGCGATATGAACCGTTTGAATAACGCCGTTGATGGCGGCGCAGTCAGTGTCAAACCCCTCAGAACGGTCGATGCGACGGCCGCCATACTGGCCGAAGAATACAGGCGCATGAAAGGAAACCTGGATGCCTTCATTGCCCTCACACCGCTGCGCCGCGGCCGGTGGGGAGCCGAGTCTTTGAACGGGAAAATATCCCATAAGCTGGGACGAACCACTTCGGCCTTTCCGGGAATGCCCATTGTCTTCACCAGGAATGATGCCTCAAGACAGCTTTGGAACGGAGACAGGGCCCTTGTTGAACGGTTCGGCGACAGCCTGCGTGCCGTATTAAGGCTTCCTGATGGTGATAGGGTATTGCCCCTGGCCGTCCTCCCCGGCTGGGAAGCGGCCTGGGTTCAAACCATACACAAGAGTCAGGGCTCTGAATTCGATGCCGTCACAGTGATTCTTCCCGAACAAGCGGACAGACTTCTCTCCAGAGAGATCCTGTATACGGCGTTGACACGCGCCAGACACCGTGTATGTATCTACTCTGACGAGGAAACCCTCCGCGCCGCCCTGCAAAGGCAGGTGATCCGTCATTCGAGGATACGGCATTGGGCGGCAGGGGAATGAATGATTTACACACGGATTGCATAATTATTTCAGGGATAGCCCAGCCCTTAACCGGCCCCTCTGCTCAATCGCAGGGAGAGGGAGAGAAGGGGAGAAGGGGGAAATTTGTGAAGGCGCCAAACCGCTTCTGGAATTTGGCGCAACCCTTCGGGCCGGGCTTTCCGCTGCAATGCCTTAATCCGGCAGCCTTTTGGCCGGCTCATTGCCAATCGCCGGGACTGCCGGCGGCATTTCCGCTGCAATCCCTTGCGCCTCATTTCGTAATCTGCTGTGAAAAGCAGAGCCTCAGAATTTGAAACTCAGAATTAAAACCGCAAATAATAATGAACTTACAGGTAGCTTGATCAATAATGCCTGATGAAAAACGAATTATTTCTCTATTGTCAGTCGAACACATTGAGTTATATAATTGATTCACTCAAACTAAAATCTTAAAAAGGAGAAAAAGATGAAAAACAGGAAAACAATGGGCGCTCTGCTGATAACAGCGCTGTTGGTTTTGGCGGGGTGTCCCGAACCCACGAGCGGGGGAATGGAGAACATGGAGAACTGATGGTGCGTGTAGAGGGGGGGCAGCTTCCAAATGGGCTCCACGGCAGGAGAGAGCGATGAGGAGCCCGTACACCAGGTGACGGTGAGTACGTTTTATATGAGCAGGTACGAGGTGACGCACGGGCAGTATCTGGAGTTTCTGAACGGAGCCGGGGTGTCCGCCGCCGGGAAATTGAACGGCAACGAGGTAATAGACATGGACGACAGTGATGTGGCTTTCAGCCATGACGGGACGCTGTTCAGCTTTTCCGGTTCGGGGTATGCGGACAGCATTGACTGTCCAGTGATGAAGGTGACATGGTACGGAGCGGCGGAGTATGCCAACTGGCTGAGCGCGGAGTCCGGCCTGACGAAGGTCTACACGATAAACGGAACCAGCGTAACGGCGAACTGGAGCGCGAACGGGTACAGGCTGCCGACGGAGGCCGAATGGGAGTATGCGGCCCGTGGAGGCAATGCCTCTAACGGGTACCTTTACGCAGGAAGCGATAATGCCGGAGAAGTGGCCTGGTATGATGATAACAGCGGCGACAAAACCCATCCTGCGGGCGGGAAGGCACCCAACGAGCTGGGCCTCTATGACATGAGCGGGAATGTATTTGAGTGGTGCTGGGACTGGTTTGGCGCTTATTCTTCGGAGAACCAGAGCGATCCCAGGGGACCCGCTTCGGGCTCGTCCCGTGTTAATCGCGGCGGCTGTTGGTGGAATAGCGCTAGGAACCTGCGTTCGGCCTACCGCATCTACAATAGCCCGGGTAATAGCGACTACGACCTGGGTTTCCGGCTTGTTCGGCGCGAGTTTTGAAAGCATCCGGCAGCCGGAGGATGAGGAGGCCGTTCCAGCCGAAACAGCCGAAAAGGCCGAAGGATGAGGCCGAAACGGCGGGAGAGGCTGGAACGGCGGGGCAGGTGCGGGGCTGTGTCAGAACTCGTCTTTGGCCCGCATACGGCGTTGAAAAACCCGCTTAAAATGCTCATGTATACGCTATACACTGCGCTTTTAAGCGGGTTTTCCGCCTTGTCTGCGAACCAAATCCTTCGTCCTGACTTAAGCCCCGATACTCTTGACAGCGTGAGCGGTCAAAATATCCGATTTTTTGGGATGCAGAATTGGTCGGGATATCAGGGCACCTCTAAAAAACCCATTTAGTTCTTGGCTCGATCTTTTCCGCCTGCCTGCCTGCCTTTGGCAGGCCTGCCTGTGCGTGTCCGCACGCAGACAGGCCGCTTTGTATCGACAAAAAATTTCTTCGTCAATTTCCTAAAGCTGTTTTTTAGAGGTGCCCTTCAGTTGGAGAGCCGCTCAAAAATCAATATCTGGGCGCACCCTTCGGGCCAGGTTTTCCGCCGCAATGTTTCCACTCAGAACTCATAATTCAAAAATCAGGCACCCCTTTTTGACCGCACTCAGGCCGACGACAGTTCTGAGACAGAAAGCCATTGCCGCCGCCGAACTGGAACCGGGGCATCGGCAGCCGTCAAAAGAGGGGTGAGGAACGAGCCCCGAAGGGCGGCTTCGGATGCCTGTATCCCGCCGCAGGCGCGAGAAATTTCAACCGCCTGCCTGCATCTCACAGGCCGATAATACCGCCGGAATTATCAATTCTCTTATGCCGAAGCTAAAGTTTATCAATCTCCGCCAGGGTTAATCCGGTTGTCTTGCAGATTATATCGGCGGCAACACCGGCTTTCTTCATCCCTTTAGCGGCTTGGTATAAGCCTTCCTGTCGGCCTTTCTGAATGCCTTCCTGTATGCCCAACTGTTGTCCGGCTAGCTCTCCCTCTTTCCATGCCTGCTCAAGTTTCGGTCTGACAAGTTCTGTCACATCGGCAACGGCTCCCATGTTATCTCCCTCCATTTCCTCAAAGAGTCCCATTCTCATTTTATACCCTGAGAGCAATTTGTCAATTATCTCCTGAGAATAACAGGCGCTCTGTATCTCGGCCTCCCCGGAAATCCTGCCAGTTTCTCGGCAGAATTCGGATAAGAATATCCCGTCAGGGCCGGAAATATCAATTCTTTCGATGTTGATGATATGAATCTGGTACATCGCATAGTTTCCGACAAAATGCCCGCGCTGCACCTCTGTGAACAGGTCTTTATATGTGCGGATAAACTTCTTTGGCGTGCGGGAGCAGATAAGGGTTATGGTGGTATTTCCGTAATTCGAATCGGCCTGCTCTTGCAGGTATAAATGGTAATATAAAGGGCACCTCTAAAAAACCCATTTAGTTCTTGACTCGATCTTTTCCGCCGCTACTGCGTTGTCAAAATACTCAACTAAGCTTAAGCTGCGCTTGAGCTTTTGCCGCCTTGTATCGACAAAAAATTTCTTCGTCAATTTCCTAAAGCTGTTTCTTAGAGGTGCCCTAAAGATAGAGCGTAGATATCCCGCACGCGCAAGCTGTCATTGAAGGACTTATAGCTGATCAGATTGTAGCGTCTGAAATAGTTGAAAATCTTGAAATCACTGGCGGCGGCTGAGCCTTCCCCGATGACAATGGCATCCAGTTTTTTGGGAAAATGCAGCATCTCGTGTTCTGACTCAACACGGTAGCCGCAGACGCCCAGAAACTCACGCAACTGGAACTTGAAGAAGTGATCAAGGGTGATTTTGATATTAGTAAGCGCAGGCGGCTTTCCCACAGAATAAAGTATAGCAGGTTTACCCTATGAAGTACCATAACGGCTATGATGGTTTCTGAAATAATGGTTCCGCGTCTGGAATTTGGCGCAGCTATTTTCCTCCGCGCCCTCGCGCCGCATACCGCCCTGCTCCTGGTTGGCGATCCCGAGCAGCTTCCCTCCGTAGAAGCCGGAGCGCTCCTCGGCGACCTCCTTCACGGCGCACGCCAGGCCGCCCGTTCCGCAAAAGGCGGCCCCCTGTCGGAATCGGTCATTCACCTAACCAAGGTTTACCGTTCGGGCACCGCCATCCTCGAATTCGCCGCCGCCGTCCGTGATGGCGATATGAACCGTTTGAATAACGCCGTTGATGGCGGCGCAGTCAGTGTCAAACCCCTCAGAACGGTCGATGCGACGGCCGCCATACTGGCCGAAGAATACAGGCGCATGATAAGGAAACCTGGATGCCTTCATTGCCCTCACACCGCTGCGCCGCGGCCGGTGGGGAGCCGAGTCTTTGAACGGGAAAATATCCCATAAGCTGGGACGAACCACTTCGGCCTTTCCGGGAATGCCCATCGTCTTCACCAGGAATGATGCCTCAAGACAGCTTTGGAACGGAGACAGGGCCCTTGTTGAACGGTTCGGCGACAGCCTGCGTGCCGTATTAAGGCTTCCTGATGGTGATAGGGTATTGCCCCTGGCCGTCCTCCCCGGCTGGGAAGCGGCCTGGGTTCAAACCATACACAAGAGTCAGGGCTCTGAATTCGATGCCGTCACGGTGATTCTTCCCGAACAAGCGGACAGACTTCTCTCCAGAGAGATCCTGTATACGGCGTTGACACGCGCCAGACACCGTGTATGTATCTACTCTGACGAGGAAACCCTCCGCTCCGCCCTGCAAAGGCAGGTGATCCGTCATTCGAGGATACGGCATTGGGCGGCAGGGGAATGAATGATTTACACACGGATTGCATAATTACTTCAGGGATAGCCCAGCCCTTAACCGGCCCCTCTGCTCAATCGCAGGGAGAGGGAGAGAAGGGGAGAAGGGGGAAATTTGTAAAGGCGCCAAACCGCTTCTGGAATTTGGCGCAACCCTTCGGGCCGGGCTTTCCGCTGCAATGCCTTAATCCGGCAGCCTTTTGGCCGGCTCATTGCCAATCGCCGGGGCTGCCGGCGGCATTTCCGCTGCAATCCCTTGCGCCTCATTTCGTAATCTGCTGTGAAAAGCAGAGCCTCAGAATTTGAAACTCAGAATTAAAACCGCAAATAATAATGAACTTACAGGTAGCTTGATCAATAATGCCTGATGAAAAACGAATTATTTCTCTATTGTCAGTCGAACACATTAAACTATATTTAAACCCCTCAAACTAAAATCTTAAAAAGGAGAAAAAGATGAAAAACAGGAAAACAATGGGCGCTCTGCTGATAACAGCGCTGTTGGTTTTGGCGGGGTGTCCCGAACCCACGAGCGGGGGAATGGAGAACATGGAGAACATGGTGCGTGTAGAGGGGGGCAGCTTCCAAATGGGCTCCACGGCAGGAGAGAGCGATGAGGAGCCCGTCCACCCAGATGCAGGCGTATTCCTTAGCTTTCAAATCACGTTTCTCCCACTGAAGAAACTCATCTTCCCAGAACCTTTTCAAGCGGACTATGTTCGTCGCCGACAGTCCGGCAATCTTCACCCAGAATCGGGGCAAGAGCCGTCTGGAAAGCGGATGTGGACACACCACACCTTTATCAACCTGAAGTTGCCCAATACTTATATTGGTTTGATCCTTGTGTTAACAACCTTCGGACTATCACCAGATGGGGCTGTGTCAGATTTTACATTGTGACACAGCCCGTAATCCGCCTGGAAACAACGGACGCGAAGGTTAATTAGAGGACCACTTCGCGTATATTGTTGTCGTTCCTGTTTCCTGCCAGAGTGCCTTCTGGTAAAAGTATTTATCGAAATACTGAGTTCCCTGGCCATTTCGCTCGGAGTAATATCCTTCAAAAACATACCCAGTTTTTTTCGGTACGGTTAAACCCGCATTGGGCAGTTGAGCATCGTATGTCGCCGTGATTGTGTGGGTTGTTCCGGAACCACCATCCAGGTCCAAAGTTATTTGAACCCCTTGTGCAGCCCAGTCCGCATAAATGGTTGCATCTTTCGCCTGATCCCAGGGCTCCTGAACGTTCATATCAGCGTCGAAGTATTTTGTTCCGCTGCCATCGGAATATCTTCCGTAACCATGGAAATCATATCCTGCTCGTGTTGGCTTCGACAGGCCATCTACCGGCAATGCTTCTCCCATCGTCGCAGATAGTTGAGTTCCGCCACTGCCTCCCTTCGGATCCAGGGTTACTGTATAAACTCCCGCGTTTAGCAGTGCTGCATAGGTTGTATCACTATCTGGTATCGTTGAGGGTATTGCTTTATCCCAGGTTGTAAATGTGTACCCTTCTCTTGGGGAAAATTGCGGTTCTGCCAATGAGGCGCCAGCCGCTCCGAAGACTGTTTTCGTAATTGGGCCATATTGGAATGTTACAAGAACGTGGTTTCCCTCTGTCCATTTCGCGTAGAGTGTTGGAGAACTGACATCTTCCTTCCAGAAATTAGCGGAACCCATCGTATTGGTATAGTATTGCGTCCCTCCGTCGTCTGTCCCAGTAAAGTATCCGACGAACCGCTTCCCTTGTTGAGTTGGGGCTGAATTACCTTCAGGCATTTCGGCATCGTAGGTTGCAGTTACACTGCCCGGCCCTCCGCTACCGCCCTGAGTATCTAACGTCACTGTATATGTTTTAGGAGTCCACTTCAGATATCCGACAGTATCAATGGCCCAATCCCATTTAATACTGGATGTGGCTTCACCTGTTCCGTCTTCTCTTGCATACCCTCTGTCCGAATCATAATCATATCCCGTTCGCTCGGGGTCGGTAGTTCTTAGCATATCCGAAGGGTATCCATCGGCTTGCATGAGGACCTTACCATACCTGGTTCCCGGATTGTGGGATGAGTATACTATGACTTCTCTCGCATAGTTTGAAGCGCCATAACTGGCATATATTTCTGCATCAGCCCCTACCAACCAGAGGAGTTGGCCGGCTTTTAGTGGTAAGCCATCTCCTGCCGCTGTATAGTATCTTACGCTGGGGTCGACTCCTCCAGTTTGATCCTGATTCTCACGATAAGTAAATCCAGCAAAAATCTTACCGCTATCGAGAGAAGTTGGGGCTAAAAGATCTGGAAATTCCGGGAGTGGTTCTCCTAACTGAACCTCTACCGAGGTAGGCATCCCCGAGGCCGGGGTTCCACCATGGTAGTTAAACGTTGCTGTGTACTTTTTTTTCTCCCATCGCGCGTAGATCTCGGTATCCTCTGCTTGATCCCATGAAGCCATCGTCGGATTCATGTTCTCATCGTAGTACTGCGCTCCACTTCCATCTCTGTTCTCGTAATAACCCATAAAAACATAGGGGCTAGACCTTGGGAGGCCATCAAGGCTATCGGGAATATAAAAGTGAGCATACTCATAATTGGATCTTGTAGGCGCCACTGCTGAGGTCAGGGGCATAGTGCTGTCGAATGTCGGGGTTATCTCGCCATGAGTTGTATCTTTTCCATTTTTATCGCTATCCTGTCCATTATTCCCATTAAACACCACTGTATATGTATTCGCGGCCCATTGAGCAAAAAGTGTGGTGTCTGTTGTTATTGGCGTGTTCTCGAAGTCAAACGAAGTACCACCGGTTTGCTGGTTTGTCCACTCGGCAAAAGTATATCCTGTTCGACTGGTAAGACCTTCCGCCGGCTCAGTGGCCTTTGCCCCATCATCAACGACTTGCTCTGAAATACTTCCGTCCCCTCCATTCACATTAAAGCTCATTTTGTATTTTCCCAATTCTATCATGATGTTCGCCGTCTTGGTCGAACCCAATGTATAGACAGGGTCATTGCTCCCCGCCGTCGCTGTAACCGTGTAGCTGCCGCTATCGGCCGATGTGGCGCTGCTTGTTATGGCCACCTCGCCGCTTGAAGCGTCTATGGTAACATGACCGTCTGTTGCCCCCGCCGGTTTCGCTATGGAATAGGAAACATCCGTGACAGCGGGGAAACTCGATTGCCATTGGGGAGTAGAAGTCTTTGTCTCCCCTGATTTAACACTCAAGTTATCATAGCTAAAGGAATTTTCACCTAAACTAATCTTTTCCACCGTAATTGTGAAGCTGGTTGTCTGACTTGAGTTCGCTGTGTATATTGGATCGTTATTCCCGATTGTTGTTGTAACTGTATAGTTGCCGCTATCAACCGAGGTGATATCGGGTGTTACGTCTACCCTGCCGCTTGAAGGGTCTATGGTGACACGACCGTCTGTTGCCCCCGCCGGTT
This sequence comes from Spirochaetaceae bacterium, assembly GCA_965232165.1. GTDB lineage: Bacteria > Spirochaetota > Spirochaetia > DSM-2461 > DSM-2461 > UBA2779. The sequence continues at coordinate 984,554 of CBDDOY010000001.1, forward strand.
TCGCTATGGAATAGACAGCATCTGTGGGGGGTCTTCCAGTCCACTGAGGAGTTGGATGATCAATTGGCTGCCTGGGCAGTACAGTCAGAGCTCTATAACTCAATGAATTTGTAATTAGACTGACCTTGTTCACTGTAACAATGATGGTGGCCTGCAGGGTAGCATTTTCCTGATATACTGGATCATTGCCACCTACTGTCGCTGTAACCGTATAACTCCCACTATCGGCCGATGTCGCACTGGTTGTTATGGTTACCTTGCCGTTTGAAGCGTCTATGGTGACATGACCATCTGTCACCCCTAACGGGTTTCTCATAGAATAGGAAATATCCGTAGGTGCCGTGAGCGTTGTCCCCGGCACATCCCATACAGGATCAGGTGAGGTTTTTTCAACCCCGGTCGATTCGATCAGATCGGTATAGCTGAATGTAGCCCCCAGGGTTTGTAGAACTTGCTTAAGCAATTCTACCTTGATGGTGGCTGTCTGAGCGGAGCCTTTGGCATATTTCGGGTCTCCGTCACCCACTAACGCCATAACCTTGTAGTCGCCGCTATCGGTCGATATGGCGCTGGCTGTTATGGTCACCTCGCCGCTTGAAGCGTCTATGGTGACATGAGCGGAGTCCGCGTCATCCGGTCTTGCAACGATGGAATAGGTGACAGATGTTGGAGCCGTCCCGCTCCATGTGGGTGGTGATGAGGTTTTCTCTGTTCCGGCTGTTTCGGTCAGGTCAACATAGCTAAATGTCACCGACATTCCCTCGTAAACCGTCACCGTGATGGTGGCCGTCTGAGTGGAGTCCTTTAGATAGATCGGGTCATTGTCTCCAACAGTCGCTGTAACCGTGTAGATGCCACTATCGGCCAGAACGGTGTTGTCTGTTGCGGTGACCACACCGGAAGCGTCGACGGTGACATTATCGCTTGTCGAATTTGCTGGTCCCGTTATAGTATAGGAGACAACTGTAGGGGACCGCCCCCCATCCCACATGGGGGAGGATGAGGGCGCGCTTTTCCCGACTATTGTAATCAAACTGGCAGCATAACTGAATGAACCGAGATTAATTCTGTTCACCGTCACCTTGATGGTGGCCGTCTGAGTGGAGTCCTTTAGATAGATCGGGTCATTGTCTCCGACGGTCGCCGTAACCGTGTAAGCACCGCTATCGGTCGATATGGCGCTGGTTGTTATGGTCACCTCGCCGGTTGAAGCCTCTATGGCGACATTGTCGTCTGTCGCCCCTGCCGGTTTCGCTATGGAATAGGAAACATCTGTGGGAGTCCTTCCGCTCCATGCCGGCGCTGGCGAAGTTTTCTCAGTCCCAACATTTTCGATCAGGTTGGCATAACTGAAGGAAGCACTTGTTGAGTCCAGGGCTACCTTGTTCACCGTCACCGTGATGGTGGCTGTCTGAGCGGAGCCTTTCGTGTAGTTCGAATCATTGTCTCCAATGATCGCCATAACCGTGTAGCCGCCGCTATCGGCCGGTATGGCGCTGGCTGTTATGGTCACCTCGCCGCTTGAAGCGTCTATGGTGATATTGCCTTCTGTCGCCCCTTCCGGTTTTGTTATGGAATAGGAAACATCTGTGGGAGCCGTCCCGTTCCATGTGGGTGCTGATGAGGTTTTCTCTGTTCCGGCTGTTTCGGTCAGGTCAACATAGCTAAATGTCACCGACATTGCCTCATAAACCGTCACTGTGATGGTGGCCGTCCTGGTTGAGTCTTTTTCATATTTCGGATCATTGTCTCCGACGGTCGCCGTAACCGTGTAAGTCACCGCTATCGGCCGATATGGCGCTGGTTGTTATGGTCACCTTGCCGGTTGAAGCGTCTATGGTGACTTTGCCGTCTGTTGCCCCTGCTGGTTTCGCTATGGCATAGGAAACATCTGTGGGAGCCTCTCCGCTCCATGCCGGCGCTGGCGAAGTTTTCTCAGTCCCAACATTTTCGGCCAGGTTGGCATAGCTGAATGAAACATTTGCTGTTCCAAGATCGACCTTCTCAGTTCCCACGGGGCTTGGGCATGCCCATAAAGAGGTGAAAAGGTATACGAGAGTGACTCCTGATAGAGTTTTTATAAAAGTGTTTTTTTTCATTATTTGCAGCCTCCATGTTTGCTTGCAATTCTCCCGGGAATGGCATTATGCCACCGAAACCAGGGACTTGCATATTGAAAATGCTAAACGCTCCATCCTAAGTATAGGGAATTTTGTTGTATCTGTCAATATTGAATGGTTTCCTAACCTTGAGTTTTGAATTTCGAAAGTACCTTTGGCGATTTCAGGCTGAAGCACATTCCATGCACCCTGGAAAAACAGGAAGGCATTGTTATCGGAAGCGGCACCAGCATAAAGAAAAAGATTGTTTCCTGTCCCACTGGCCTTGTCAACCAGATATTGGCCAAATGCTTCACCAACAGCAACACTGTCGAAAGTTACATAATAGTCAACAGCTGTGGTATCACGAATCAAGCGGTCATAAGAAATCACGGAAACACCTTCAGCTGCTGCTGCTTCTGCGGCTGCACCGGCGGCAGCTCCATCATGTGGGCAGAAGATAATGACCTTGACATCTTTTGCAAGAAGTGATTCAACATTGGCTTTCTCGCGAGCTGGGTCGCCCTGGCTGAATAGAATTTCTACTTCATAACCAGCCGACATCAATGCATCCTTAAATCTTGTTTCATCCTGAATCCAACGAGGTTCATCTTTTGTTGGAAGAATGACACCTACAGATAGACCTTCCATTTTTTCCCTTTTTCCATCGCCATCTTCGCCAGTTCCGCCAGCAAAGAGAGACATACTCAGTATGATGCTCAGCATCATAGCCATTAATACAATACGCTTCATTGAAGCCTCCTCATTAATAAAAATACTAATGGATGATTGTTTCAAAATCTGTCAATATTGTCAATAGGGTCGTGTACAATAAATTTCGCACATTTTGAATGGGGTTTAATAAAAGTCCTCCCCAGGGTTAAATATGTTAAGGCAACTACTAAAAAACCGTTTTCGGAATTTGGCGCAGTGGCGGTGTGTACCGCAGGGCGTAGCCCGAGGAACACACCGCCACTGCGCCAAATTCCAGAAGCGGTGTTTCAGAGGCACTCTTAACTTGACAATTCGCGGATATTGTCACAAAGTACATAGTAGCAAGGAAAACATCATGGAATCAAAATCACGAAGTAAAAAAACCGCCGTATATCTGTTATGGCTTTCACTGATATTTAGTGCACTAGCAGCCTATGGATGTGCTAAGAAGACAGCTCCGCAGGAGAATGATCAGACCGCTGAAATCGGTGGAAATCCAGAAGAAGAATCTGCATACAGAGTCAATGCGAAAAGAATAGGACTTTCCACTATTTATCGAAGAATAAATATTGATGGCGATGTCGCTACCATGAAATCTGCCGACATTGTGCCCAATATCAGCGGTACGCTCCATTCCTATCTGGTGGAGGAAGGACAGCCTGTACGCAAGGGACAAGTCATTGCCCAGGTTGATCCGTCGAAACCCGGCCAGCAGTTTCTGCTAAGTCCTGTGACGGCTCCTATCGCCGGCATATTGAATACAGTAATTGTAAAAGTCGGCAATCCCGTATCCCCAACTTCGATTATTGCTAAGATTTCGGATGATTCCGAGCTTGTTGTTGAACTGTTCATTCCAGAGAAATATGTCAGTGAAGTAAACGAAACCACCATCGGCTATCTTTCACTCATATCCTTCCCAGACAGGCGATTCAAATTGAAAACCAGGTCAATCAGTCCTACCCTGTCGTCGATTACCCATACTATGAGGCTAACCATGGAATTTCTGGAGACAGACATACGAATGAAACCCGGTATGTTCGGAACGACCGAGCTGATTCTTAAGGAGTTCAAGGATATCCCAATAATCCGAAGGGATCATATAGTACAGCGGTTTTTCAATGAAAGAAACAACATAGGTGTATTCAGAGTAGAGGACGAGAGGGCCGTTTTTCAGATAATTGAACTGGGCGAAGAGGACGGAGATTATTATGAAGTCAAAAATGGACTTTCCGAAGGAGATTTAATCGTCACATCAGGGCAGGAATCACTGGTAAACGGTACCTTGCTTCAAGTGCTTGACTTGGAGGAGTAATGATATGAGCATATTTACTAATGTAACCCGAAGACCGGTTACCATTTTCATCCTGTTTTCTGTACTGCTCATATTCAGTTTTGTTATTGCTACCGATATCCCGCTCAATATGGAACCAGATGTTGAGGCGAATTTCGCCGTCATATCTACCCATTATCCTGGCGCGAATGCAGAACTCATTGAGGATACGATCACCAAGCCTATTGAACGTTTGATCAACGCTGTCGAGAACATCGAGGAAATTTCTTCAACGACTTCCGAAGGCACCAGCACTATCTATGTTAGTTTTGCATACAAAAGCGGCATGGCCGACAACATAGACAATCTCCGCAATGCTCTAGATATGGCAACAAGCCTCTTACCCGAAGACGCTGAAAAACCCATGATTCTCAAAATTGCCGAGGGGGGCTATCCGATGATGATGTTGAATGTGGGCGCCAATCGAAATCACAACGAGTTAAGGGAGTATATCGACGATGTGCTCGTGCCCTATTTCGACCAGATCAATGGAGTCGCTTATTACACAATCTCCGGCGGTGTGAAAAAATCCGTATATATTGATATTTCTCTGAATCGTCTTAATGCACACAACTTAACCCTGGGGGAAGTAAAGAAAGCTATTCTGGCTAATGGCTATGGCCAAACCCTTGGAGCCATTGAAACCAAATATAAAAACGTTGGGGTAATTCTTGATGGAGAATACAAAAACATTACGGCGATAAAGAACATCATTGTCAGTGAAAAGAAAATAAATAACAATCAGAGTGCCTATGTCCGGCTGAGGGATATCGCGGAAGTGTCATTTTCCTATGGACCGGAGAAAAGGCAGGTTTATCTCAACGGCAAGCCATCAGTGAGTATCCAGCTATTCAAGCGCAACGACTCAAATATCGTCGAAGTTTCAAAAAATATCATGAAGATGCTCAAGCACCTCGAAGGTATCAGCCCGGAAGATATTGATTTCAGTGTGACAACTGATCTCAGTGATTTCATAGGGGCAATTCTGGATACCGTTTCCGGGGCGACACTGTCAGGGGCGATAATCGCACTTTTTGTGTTGATAATTTTTCTTAGGAATTTCGCATCGGTGGTGATTGTGGCATGTTCCATTCCCATTTCCATCATATTGACAATTATGTTCATGAACTTATATGGCCTGACGTTGAATTTCATGACACTGGCCGGTCTTGCCATGGGGATAGGAATCATTGTCGACAATTCCATCGTCGTATTGGAAAACATCTATATAAAGAGAAAAAACGGTATCAGCCTGCTTCCCGCCGCAGAATATGGTACGGCTGAGATGGCCTTGCCGGTTTTGGCTTCGACCGCCACTACCGTTCTTGTCTTTTTACCCATGATTATATTCGAAAAAACGTTGGAAAACATAGGGGCATATTTCATCAATCTCGGATTCGCAGTCGTCGTGTCCGTAATAATCTCATATTTCACGGCCATCCTCCTGGTACCAGTGCTTGCGAGCAAGTTCATACCGCTCAAAATCAACAAGAAAAAGGGAATAGTCGGCAAGTTTACGGAGGCATCAGACAGGGCTTTCCTGGCTATCGAACATGGCTATGCGGCCATTGTGAAGTATATCATCATCAGGAGAAAGAGATTCATCCTTCTCATTATCGCGGTTGCGGCGGCTCCCATACTGTTTTTCCCCAGGCTGGGATTCGAGTTCCTTCCTGGTTTTGCCGCAGACGCAGTCCAATTAAAAATGCAATTTCCCAACGGTACTCTCAATGAAGAAATATTTCGCGAAACGATGCGGTTTGAACAAGAAGTAAGACCGCTATTTCCCCCGGTGAAGGACACGTCTATTGAAATTATCGGAAGTGGAGCGGTGACCAGCCTATTCGAGTCTACGAAGAACTATTCTTCCGAACTGATGATATTCTTCAAAGATTACATGAATCCCGAAGATTATGCACTGCTATTGGACGCAATCATTGAGAAGACCGAAGACTACATATATCCGATTACTGTTAGCGCATTCATGGGAGGACCTGGTTTTGGAGGAGGGTACACCCTAAAAATAAAATCAAGCGACAGGAATAAACTGAAACAGGCATCGGAAACTTTTACCAACATATTGAGCGAGCTTGAGAATTTTCAAAATGTTACCTCTAATCTGCCCTCATCAAATCTGGCCGTATCGATCGCCGTGGACAGGGAACGGACCAATGCCTATGGACTGACAGTCCGGGACGTCAGTGATGAATTGAGTTTGGCTGTTTCGGAAAATTCCGCTGGTAAATACATCCAGGGCTCCAGGGAATACGACATTGTGATGAAACTCCGCGATGAAGACCGGAAAAGGATAGATCTCATCGACCAGCTATACATAAAAACACCTGCGGCGCGATTGGCTCTTACGAATCTCACCGAAAACAACGTGGCCAGCACTGAACCGTATATCCTGAGAGAGGACGCGATAAACACGATCAAAATTTCCTTTCGGTTAGCACAAGGTTACACGATAGATAAGGCCATCGCAGATGCCAGGGCGGCCTTAGCTAACAATCCGCTTACCCTGGATGAAGACCTTACCTATTTCTTCGCGGGAGAGTTTGAGGAGAGAAACAAAAACAGAAATACAATGCTCATCATATTTCTTTTCGCCATCCTCTTCGTATTTGGCATAATGGCCAGTATGTTTGAATCCTTTTCAGACCCCTTCATCATCATTTTTACCATACCGCTTACGTTTTCCGGGGTGGTTCTCATCTACTTCCTTACAAATAGCACGATTACGAGTTTTTCACTGGCTGGATTGGTGATCCTCGTTGGAATCAGCGTCAATCATGGAATTGTCCTGGTGGACTATATCAATGTGCTCAGGAAACGCGGCAGAAATCTCGTTGATGCCATCGTTGAAGGCACAAGCAGCCGCTTACAGCCAATCCTCATGACCACACTCACAACGATGGGAGGCATGGCCCCCCTCGCCTTCACAACCAGGGCCGGCGGAGAAATGATCAAACCGCTTGCCCTTTCCCTATTTGGCGGTCTTGGAACCTCCGCTTTGCTCTCCCTGTTCTTTGTGCCGCTTATATACGGCTCGTTTCATTCCTTGAAACAGAAATTTTCTCAAAAAAGAAAGGCAAGACTTTCTCAAAGAGAATTAGAGCATGAACAGGAAATACTAGATAGCATAATCATGAAACAGGGAGATCCGCAATGAAACGGGTTGAAATTATCGCGAACCAGGAATTGCTGGCTGATTTTCTGGATCAGATGCAAAAAAAGCTTCCCCGGCAGTATTATACCATTCTCAATGTGATGCAAGGCAAAGGACGCAGAGGAGAGGCCAGGGGCGATAGCACTTGGCCCGAAAGAAATTTCTATTGTGTAATGTTCGTGGATGAAGAAGAAACACTCAGCCGTTTGCAGAAAATTTCATTGATCTTGAGGCACGACAACCCGATGAATGCCTTCGTGACATTTGTATCCGAGGGACCGACCATACGGCTTCAAGATTACCTCCATTCAGTGAGTGCAGACGATGATGCGGACGATGACGATGAAGCCGAACTGGAGAATTCGGATAGCTAGTGTCCCGTAAATTTCAGAAATTAATACTTGGGCGCACCCCTTCGGGTCGGGCTTTCCGCTCCAATGCCTTAATCCGGCAGCCTGCCCCCCGGCTCATTGCCAATCGCCGGGGCTGCCGGCGGCATTTCCGCTTCAATCCCTTGCGCGGCTGCCGCCAATCAGCAGGGCACCTCTAGGAAACCGCTTTTGGAATTTGGCGCAGCTATTTTTCTTCGATGCAAGGCGCCAAAAGCGGATCAGATGAGGAGCGCACACAAAGGGTGATAACGTGTTCCTCTGCTTGTCACAAATCGAAGCAATAGGTCCCTTCCTTCAGCCATTACGGAATTTGCGTGTGAGAAGAACCTATCGCTATGATGGTTAAATGCCATGATTATCCGAACAGGCCCCCTAGGGGAGCCCGGGGGGAACGATGCTACTGAGTGCGTCGAATGTACTTGGCTTCTTTGCTGTCGTTCATACCCGAAACAAATAGAATAATGCCATCTTCCTCTTTGGAAGCACGCAGAAATGACACATATTGGTTATCGGCTCCAGCTTCAAGCTCATACTGTGTCTCTTAGAGGTGCCCTTAACAAAGTACTCCATGGTGAAGCCCTGCTCTTCCATGAGTTTATCCTTATAGTGCCCAATACTCCCGCCTGCCCAGAGATATCTTACCTCATTTGGTGTAATCGTAAAGGCGAGTAATCCTAGGCTGCCTTCGGCCTCCCAATCACCCTGAATCCATTCCGGGACAAAGGCTCCCACATTGGGTATTTGCGCCCCCTCTCTGGTATTCTTTTCCTCGGTGATATTCCCCGAGATAAGAGGTTCCCCAGCCACCAGTTTGTCCATTGTTTCCCATGAACTCAACGTCAGGGCTAAACCCACAGCAATCTAAAAAAAAGTCATTTTGAACGAATTGCTGCTTTGACCGCAGATGGCGCCGATGGGCGCAGATGGGAATTCTTCCGGTGGAAACGGCAAGGAATAGACGAAGTGGCGGATGCCCCCGTCTATGCAGTATCGAAGAAAATCAGCTCTGCCTCGATTGACAGAATCGTCCGTCCGGCAAGGAAATAGACGGCGGTTATCCATATAGCGGTACAAAGAAAGTAACGGCATTGAGGGTGCCGATTCCAATCAGAACCCATGATAATTGGAATGACACTCTACAGACACACAGGGCTATTCATGCTATTCTAAACATCATGATAGTGAGTTGTGGAGAAGCTTTGATTGATTTTGTACCGCAAAATGGCGATATGCCCTGCTATGCGCCCTGTCCCGGCGGATCGCCATATAACCTGGCGATTGCAGCGGCCCGGCTTGGCGCTTCAACCGGCTTCCTTGGTAAGATATCCCGGGATTTCTTTGGAGATGTATTATTCAATCGACTTGAAACCGAAGGAGTTGATACCATCTTCACCCGGCGTTCAGATTATTTATCGACCTTAGCCTTCGTGCAGATAGAGGGCAATTCCGAGCCAAGGTATGCCTTTTATGCCGAGAACACCGCCGACAGAAATCTCATGCCGGAAGATATACCTGAGGCCCTGCCGCCTGAAGTGAGGTGTCTGGAATTCGGGTCCATCTCGCTGCTTCTCGACCCCCAGGCGAAGACAATTGAATCACTTATCCGCCGGGAATCCGGCCGCCGGGCCATATCTTTCGACCCCAATGTCCGGCCCATGCTCATCAGAGACCGGCTTCCCTATGTCGCCAAGATGGAAAACCTCGTCGGCCTATGCACCATAGTGAAGGTGAGTTCTGCCGACCTTGAATGGCTGTACCCGGGAAAGCCTGCCAGAAAAAGTGCAGAAGACTGGCTCAGGCACGGGGCAGGACTGGTAGTGATGACACGCGGCAAGGACGGCGCTCATCTGATTACGCCCGATTACGAAGTGGAAGTACCGGAGTACTGGGTTGAGGTGAAAGACACCATTGGCGCGGGGGACACCTTTCATGCAGCCTTCCTGGTACGATTGCATCAGCTTGACCGCCTCACGCCGCGCTGTGTCATGGAACTGACCAGGGACGAAGCCCAAGATGCCGTTGAATTCGCTGTCAAGGCATCCAGCCTTAATTGTGCCAGACAGGGGGCCGATCCTCCGACGGCAGCACAGATGAAGGCAGTCCCTTAACCCATGGAATATGATGCACTAGTAGTGGGCGGCGGGCATGCCGGTATAGAAGCCTCATTGGCACTCTCCCGTATTGGATTTCGCACCATTTTAGTCACCCAGAATCTCGATACCATTGGTCAGTTGTCCTGCAATCCGGCAGTAGGCGGCCTGGCCAAGGGGAATATGGTACGGGAGATTGATGCCATGGGCGGGCAGATGGGGCATCTCATCGACGAGACGATGCTACAGTTCCGTGTTCTCAACCGAAGCCGTGGACCGGCGGTTCAGGCACCCCGCGCACAGGCCGACAAACCGGCCTACAGACAGAAGGCAAAGCACACCCTGGAGCTGCAGAAGGGACTGGATTTGTTTCAGGATACCATCGTCAATCTCATTACTTCGCCGGTAAACGCTCCGTCTTTGTCCGATATGGATCCAGCGCTGTGGTGCAATAGACAAGTGACAGGAGTGCTCACCGAACGGGGTCATACGATAGAAGCAAAGGCGGTAGTTCTGACGACCGGCACCTTCATGAGCGGGAAGATATTCATTGGCGAATATGAAAACCAAAACGGACGTATCGGCGAACCGGCGGCCATGGGTTTAGGGGCGGCACTTCGGGAGCTAGGCTTCCGGGTGGGCCGTCTAAAGACCGGCACACCGGCCCGCATTCATCGACGAAGCCTTGATTTAGACAAGATGGAAATTCAATTCGGTGATGACGAGGTATTCCCTTTCAGCTTCACACGGAAGGGAATGAAGCGGCCGGCACTACCCTGCTACATAACCTACACCAACAGCCGAACCCACCAAATCATTCGAGACAATCTTGATCGCTCGCCGCTATTCTCCGGACGCATCGAGGGCAATGGCCCGCGCTACTGCCCGTCGATTGAGGACAAAGTGGTGAAATTTCCCGATAGAGACAGGCATCATGTTTTTGTAGAACCCGAAGGATTGGAAACAGAAGAGATGTACCTCAACGGACTCTCTACCAGTCTGCCGGAAGAAGTCCAAATACAGTTTATCCAAAGCATCAGCGGCATGGAGCGGGCACAGCTTCTACGGCCTGGATACGCAGTGGAATATGACTATCTCAATCCTATTGACCTCACTTCGGCATTGGAGTCCAAGCGCATGCGCAATCTCTTCATCGCCGGCCAAACCAACGGAACAAGCGGCTATGAAGAGGCGGCGGCTCAGGGATTAATGGCCGGCATCAATGCCGCCCGGCGTCTACAGGGCAAGTCGCCCATTGTCCTCGACAGGTCTGAGGCTTACACCGGTGTTCTTATTGACGATCTAGTGACACTGGGCACCGAAGAGCCCTACCGCATGTTTACCAGCCGGGCCGAGTACCGCATTGCCCTGCGTCATGACAATGCCGACCGGCGTCTGTTTGTCAAAGGAATTGAAGCCGGTCTTCACTCGTCCAAAGCCGTAGAGAGCTTCACAGCGAAATGTGATAGAATTGAAGAAATACGGCAGCTACTATGTACACGTACCCTGAGCGAGGCCGAGGCTCTCGCCGGGCCTTGGGACTCCAGGAAAGGGGGCGAGAAATTCGATTTCATCCTCCGGGATCCGGAAGTGAGCCTGATCCAGCTTATTCACCTTGAACCAAAGATAGCAATGGACACTCCCCAGGATTGGCTTCATCAGATAGAGCTGGATGTGAAATATGAGGGTTATCTCAAACGGGAAGAGCGGCATGTCCGGCGGTTCAAGAGGATGGAGCATCAGCGCATACCCGGAAACATGGAATGGGACGCAGTGCCGGGGCTTTCAGCCGAAGCCAGGGAGAAGCTCAAAGCCGTCCGCCCTGCCAGCGTGGGGCAGGCATCCCGTATTCCCGGAGTGCGGTCCTCTGATATTGCCATATTCCTTATACAGCTTGAAAGGAGACGATACCAGACATCTGCCTCATGATGGTATACGCTTATTGAGAATAGCATGTTATCTTGTTGATTGTGGTCATAAGCTGTGTATTTCTTCCATTATTGCTTATGGATGAGCATCCGCTTCGTGAGATACTTGCCGCCAATGTGCGTCGTGTTCGCAATGAATTGGGCTACTCGCAATTTGAACTTGCAGAACGTATCGGCATTAGCCCCGGCTACATGTGTGATATAGAGAATAGCCGTAAATGGCCCAGTGCCGATAAATTCCTGGAGTTGGCAACTGAATTGAAATTGGACCCCTATCAACTCCTAATACCTACGCAGGATTCTCCCTATTTTGACAGACATCGCACCCTTACTTCATTCACTCAGCAGATTAAGACTGTTATCACAGACAGCGTGGATGCCGCCTATGAGAAATTTATGCAGCCGTATGGTTCGCTAGATTCAGAAGATCAATAACACTGGTCAATAACTGGTTTTATTCTTATGCTTCATCAGTGCAGAGCATTATTTACAGTTTCCTCGCCATTGGGCCGGTATTCATCGTCATCGCCTTGGGAGTTGTATGCAGACGGGTAGGTTTGGTGGACAGAGTGCTGGCCGGACAGCTTTCCCGGCTGGTTTTTTATCTATTCCTGCCGGCCCTGCTTGTGAAAACATTCGTGGATACGAATTTCATGGCCATGTTTTCATGGAAACTGATAATCCTTGTCTGCGGGGTGTATGGCATCTGTTTCATACTGGCCAGGCTACTGGCCATGTCTCTCAAGGCAAGCAGAGATGCGCCATATTTCTTTGCCTCCGGTGCAACCTGGGGCAATGTAGCCATCTTGGGTTTTGCCCTGGCCAAGGCCCTCTATGGTGATGAGGGATTAGCGAGAGCCGGAATACTGGCCGGAATCTTTCCCATCCTGCATTCCATTACGGGAATCATCTTCATGGATCGGCGGCGGAAGGGGGAAGGCATTGGAGCCCAATTCACAAGCATTCTGAGCCATCTGCTGTGCAATCCCATCATCATTGCCTGTGGATTAGGGGTGCTGTTAAGCGTGATCCCCCTCACCTTGCCGTCTTTCTTCATATCGTTCGTGGATATGCTGAGCAGGGTGCCCCTTCCTCTTTCACTGGTGGCAATCGGCGCCTGCCTGGAGTTCAATGTGGATCCAAAGGCATGGCAGGAGCCACTCATGGCCACCGGCATTAAGCTGATACTCCTACCCGTTTTTGGTCTCATTTTTGGCAACCTGCTGAATATTGGTGCGGTTTGGACCGGAGCCATCACCATTGCCTTCTCCTGTCCAACGGCGGTTTCATTTTTTGTAATCTCCAAGAACCTCGGATATGATGCCTCTCGTGGAGCCGCGATTGTGACAATGACAACGGCCGGATCGGTATTGACCACCGGCCTTGCCGCAGCATGGCTTAAAATGATGGGCTATGTGTAAAATGCTTTTTAGGGCATTTCTCTTTTTTCTCGTCATGTCGCCGGGAGTTGCCGTCGCGCAAACACTTCCCTTAAGGAACTTTTTCCCGCCTGCTGAGGTCGTTGAGGCCGCCGGCGAAGGGTTGCAGCTCTACCCCCTCGGGTGGTCATCCGAGGGGAGATGGGGGGCCGTGATAAAAAGGGCGCCTGACGGAGGCAGCGGGGAAGGCTCATTACGAATTGTCGTTATCGATGCCGTTACAGATGAGCGGCTCTTTGAGTCAAGAGACTATTCCTGGTCCGATGCCGACTTTGCCAATGAATTTGGGGCCATCTTAGCCGCCCAGATACAGAGCGCCATAGAAGCCTTTGATCTTGAGTCCAGCAGGAATGTGGATGTCCGTGATCCAAAATTTATTACCGGCGGGATCAAATACATCTTCAGCATGGAGCCGGCTATTCCTGTCGATAGCGCATATTCTCTGATCATTTCTTCTTCCCGCGGGGATAGTAAGATGGTTTACCGAAGCTCGGCTGATGCTCCTCGTCGAGTGTCGCTCCTGGGAGTTTTGATGAGCCCATTCGAGGAGCGGGCATTGGCGGTGTTAAGGGAAAAGCCTCGTTCTGAAAAAACCCCCCGCTACCGGTTCGTGGGCGCTCATCTTACACTCGGCTTCACCCTGGACCAAACAGGTGCCGCCCAAGTTTCCGGGACGATTAGCGGCCGCCTGCTCACTGCGGTATTCAATGGGCAGGAATATCTTGTGCGTTCTCGGCTGGCGGCGGGCGCCGATCCGAATATCCGTGACAACAGAGGCTATCCGGCCATTCTCGTTGCCGCACGTCTGGGCCATTGGCCCATGGTAATTGACCTCCTCGCGGCCGGAGCGTCTCCATCATTCAGGGATGACAATGGCCGAAACGTTTTGCATTATGCGGCGATTGCCGGCCATGCCGAGGCTGTGAAGGCCCTTCTGGCTACCGGTATAGACAAAACAATACGGGATAAAAAAGGCCGGACAGCGGGGGATATCTCCGCCGATATGGCCATTCGTGCTCTGTTGCAGTAGGATGTTCGGCATGGTCTATGAATTCAATGGTTCAAAACCCACGTTCGACGGCAACAAAATATTCGTTGCCCAAAGTGCCGATGTTATAGGCCAGGTCTATCTGGCTGAAGATGTCAGCATTTGGTTCAATGTGACACTCAGAGGGGATTTGGAACCCATCACCATCGGCCGGTGTAGCAATGTCCAAGACGGAAGCACCGTACACACCGACACAGGCTTCCCCGTTGTAATAGGGGAAAATGTCACTGTGGGCCATAACTGCGTGATTCATGGCTGTGAAATAGGCGTCGGCAGTCTGGTCGGAATGGGTGCCGTGATACTCACCGGAGCAAAAATAGGTCCGAACTGCCTGATCGGCGCCGGCTCGTTGGTAACAGGCCGTATGGAGATTCCCGCCGGGATGCTGGTGCTGGGATCGCCTGCGAAGGTGATTAAGCGCCTTGATGAAGAAGCCGCCGCCAAATGCCTTAAGAATACACAAGACTATGTGAAAAGAAAGAATCAGTACCTGAATCAGGGCATGGGACGGGGTTGCGGGCGCCTCTAAAAAACCCATTCCGTTTTTGGTTTGTTCTTTTCCGCCTGCCTGTGCGTGTTCTGCACGCAGACAGGCCGCCTTGTATCAACAAAAATTTCTTCGCCAAATTCCAGAAGCGGTTTTTTAGAGGCGCCCTTACTTATGATAAACCTCTCCGGCACAAATTTTCTTGGCCCTGTATAGCTGTTCCAGCAGCATCACCCTGAAGAGCTGATGGGGGAAGGTATTTGGGCCGAAGGAAAGAATCTGACGGCATTGCCGACACACCTCCTTTGAGAGCCCGTGAGAACCGCCGATGACAAAAGCGATGTGATTTATCCCATCGAGCGCCGCCTTGTCCAGGAGTTTGGCCAATCCAATGGAATCCATGGCCTTCCCCCAGGGCGCCATGGCCAATGCCCAAAACCCGCTCTTCCAATTTGAGAGAAGCTTCGCCCCCTCCTGTTTCACGGCTTCGGCAATTTCCAGAGATGAGGCGTTTGCAGGAATTCTGCTGGCGGGAACTTCTATTATATCGAGACGGCCAAAACGCTTGAGACGTTTCCCATACTCGTTGATTCCATCGGCTATCCATTGCTCCCTTATCTTACCCACGGCGAGAATGCTAAATCTCATCGTGAAATGATATACGAATTTCCACTCTCATCCCACACTTAAGGGCACCTCTAAAAAACCCATTTAGTTCTTGACTCGATCTTTTCTGCCGCTGCTGCGTTGTCAAAATACTCACGTAGCTTAAGCTACGCCCTTAGATTTTGCCGCCTTGTATCGACAAAAATTTCTTCGTCAATTTCCTAAAGCTGTTTTTTAGAGGTGCCCATAAGACTAAATTCGGACAAAGGCCCGCCCTTTGTATGGGCATCGCTAAACCCTCAATTATCAACCCGGCTATATACCAGAGGGGCAGAAGACGGATGAAGTGTTCCCCATGCCTATTGGGCGCCTCTAAAAAACCCATTCCGTTTTTGGCTTGCTCTTTTCCTCCGCTATTGCGTTGCCAAAATGCTCACGCAACCCTGTTACGCTTAAGCTTTCGGCGCCTTGTACCGAAGAAAAATAGCTGCCCCAAATTCCAGAAGCGGCTTTTTAGAGGCGCCCTATACGTTTCGGCCCATGCAGTCGAAGAGTTCCTGCTTGCTGATTTCAAACCATATCGGCCGGCCATGAGGACAGCGCGGTGAATCGAGATTGAAGGCGTCATGGAGCAGCCGCCTAGCGGTATCATCGTCGAGCAGATCATTGCTCTTCAAGGCGGCCTTGCAGGCGATGTCTGCCCATAGTTCTTTATGGAGGTTTTCCGGATCCCCTGTGTCGTTTTCGATGAAATCAACCAATTCATCCTCAAGCCCCCGAGCGGCATGGGGCAGTCCGGTCATTTCCCATTCGTTTTCTTTGTTGCAGTTGAAAACCAATCCCAGCTTCTCCAGCCCCTCTCTCCGGAGTTCAAGGCGCATCAGGGCTGTTTGATTGAGGTGTAATCGGCGTGGAATCAAGAGATGCTCGGAGGCAGGTTCGCTGTTTCTCAGTTTCTCGAAGAGAATGCGCTCATGTGCGGCATGCTGGTCTACGATGAAGAGAGTTCCAGCGGCTTCCGCCAGGAGAAACAGACCAAAGGCCTGTCCTATATAGCGGAATTCGATGTTTTTCTCCAGAGGGAATGGATTGAATCGTTCCCTGCGGTTTCCGCCTTTCTCCCGCAGCTCTTTCGTTGCCGAAACAAAGGCATCGGCCTGATTTTGTCGAAACGGGCCAGAATTCCTAAAAGACGCCGAATTGTCATGTGCGGTCATGCCGATGGAGGCTGATGACTTGCGGTTAGCCATGGATTCCCCTGAAAACAACTGATTGGTTTCCTTGAAGGCCGCAGGGGGATTCAGGCGTTTCTCATAGGACTCGGAGTTCAACCGGTTTTTAATGATTTCAATAAGCCTATGCCGGATAAGGGGGAGGTCCTTAAACCGGGCCTCTTTCTTGCCCGGATGAATGTTGAAATCTACGAGACACGGGTTTATTTCGATGAATACTAGTGCGATGGGGAAAGTGCCCCCGGGCATCAGGGCATCATAGGCGTGGACAACACCTTGTACCAGAGAAAATTCATCGATACGGCGCCTGTTTGCGAAGATTTTAATCTGTTGTCTATCTTTGCGGCTGATTTCCGGTCTGACATGCACAACAGTGATATCAAGGTCTTCAAATTCCCCCTTCGATATCCACCATGAGGCCATGGGGGCCAGTCCCGGCCAGCAAGCTGTCACCCTGCCGAGGATGGAATCTTTCTGCAGATAGGTTTTTAATTGACCATCAATGAACAGCCGGAAACACTGTTCGGGATGAGCCGCCGCCTTCTCCAGGAACACCTGACGGCAAAGCCTCGTTTCCGCCATGGTGCTTTTAAGAAATTGCCGCCTGGCGGGCATGTTGAAAAACAAGTCTCTTATTGACACCGTTGTTCCCCTCGGCCCGGTGGAGGGTTCCTGGTTAATTATTTTGCCTCCGTGAACTGAAAGTCTATGCGTTGATTCATCGGCTGCCGATGTAATCTCTACACGGGAACACGCGGCAAGACTGGCTAGCGCCTCTCCCCGAAATCCGAGTGTGGCGGTCTTTTCAAGGTCGTCAAGTGTGGATATCTTACTGGTTGCATGCGGCAGCCAGCAGAGGGACAGATCGTCCTTGCTCATGCCATGCCCGTTGTCGGTGATGCGAATTTCTTCTACTCCCCCATGCCGGAGATGGACTTTTATGTCGTCGGCCTTTGCGTCAATGGCATTGTCGAGAAGCTCCCGGACCACCGCATGAGGCCGGTCGACAACCTCTCCGGCAGCGATGCGCCGCGCTACGGATTCACTAAGGATGTGAACACGCATGATACTGCTTTTTTCGAATTGGACATTGTGGCTATCTTAAAGCATGGAATCGTGTTCGATCAATAGCGGGTTTCCAGCGAAGCCGCAGGGCGAAGACTGAAACGGACCAGACGGGTTAAGGCCGACAGAACAGCAGGTGTTCTGTGCACAACATATTGCGAACGGACAATAGTCGCGCAAGGGATTGCAGCGGAAATGCCGCCGGCAGCCCCGGCGATTGGCAATGAGCCGGGGGGCAGGCTGCCGGATTAAGGCATTGGAGCGAAAAGCCCGACCCGAAGGGTTGCGCCCAAAATATTCTAAATCTACGGAACATTTTCTACACGAGCATTTTGCCAACGCCGCAGCGGCATGTCTGCGTGCAGAACACGCACAGGCAGGCCAAAGGCAGGCAGGCAGGCGGAAGCAATCGAGTCAGAAATGAAATTGGTATTTCAGAGGCTCTCCAATGCAAAAAGGAGTTGATAAAAAGCCGGAAATCTGATAGTTATTGAATGAATGAATTCGAATTCTCCAGACAATTTAGAAGAGAAGGCTGCGAATTTTGTGCAGCAGTTATGGGATAATCCATCCCTGTTAGGCCTTTCGCCTCTTCAAAAGGAAGAGCAGCTCCATGCCTTCATCGAAGCTAACGCTGCAACGCTTCAGCCCACGATGGCAACAAAGCCATATTTTCAGGATATCCCCTGGCCCAGGGTTATGAAGTTGTTTAGGCAAGCGCTTTTTCAACTGGCCAACCAAGACCTTGGATTCCTGTATGAATCGATATTGAAGGACCGTGTAGATATCTCCTTTTTCCGAGAGCTGGAACCGGCCGCCGGGGAGCTGCCTTCTGTAAAGGAGCAACTCGGTCGGTATGTAAAAAAATTCGCCGACAGAGCCATGTCAAGGAAAGAACTCGCCGGTCCCATCATGGGTGTTGCAACCGATATGGTTGACAAGTATATAACCATGGCGCTAAGGAGGCAGAAATACATTGGCATAGAGCTTAGGAAGGTGCAGCGGCTGAAATTCAATGAGAAGCAGATTGTCGGCTTCGTGAAATTGGCCATGCTGCTTCGTCCTTCCGTATACTATTATTCGCCTACTGGGGGAACGATCAATATCTCGCAGGGTTACGCCCAAATGGTGACTCAGGAAACCCTAAAAGAATTGAAATTCATACCCAGAGCGCTCATTCAGTCCGGCATTAACAGTTTTCTTTCTTTTCAAAATTATCCTCACATCGAAAGCACAGCCCGCCTGGCTGCGATTTTTTCGCTTCGGTGCCGAAATATGAAATCGGGGTTAAAGGCTGAACGGGGCGCCGAATCATCAGACAAGAGCTGGTTCAGTGTCGCACGAAAAAACTATAAGTATCATGGGTTTGATATGGACATGCTCTATGAGCTTCAGAATATCGCTGCTGAAAACGGATGGTAGAGTATGAAGAATAGAATTGCCGGTTTCTTAGAGGGCATAGTAACTCTGGCTATCATATTGGTTCTCGCACAGACACTGCTTGAAGAGATCATGGTGTTTGCCGGAGTTTCCTGGTCCCTCAGAAAAGTATTCATTTTCACTAGCTTCTCATTTGATTTGTTTTTCACAATCGAATTTCTAGTCCGAAGCTGGATGGCATTGGGAAAAAAACAGTTTAGACCATATTTTTTCCAGGGGTATGGATGGGTAGATTTTGTGGCTTCGGTTCCATTGCTTACGCTCACCTCAGCGCCGGAGATGATGGCCTACTTCAACGGGGTTGTTCTCTCTGGGGCCGGCGGACTCATGGGCATACTTAAGGTGGTAAAGGCGGTCCGGATTGCCCGTGTTCTCAGACTGCTTCGGATTCTTAGGATTTTCCAGCGAATTCGCTTTGCTGATTCGCTCATGGTTCAACGCCATACGGTGAGAATTGTCACAACAATTGCATCCATTATGATTTTCACCAATATGGCCATGAGCGCCGTATTCACATTTGTTGACAGCTTTGGAATAGAGCAGTTATTAGTAAGGGAACAGCATGGTGTCTTGAATTCCCTGAAGGAAACAAAGCTAATGGGAGACGCAGCAGTCAAAGAATTAGGTATTAACAATCCAATGATTTTGGCTATTAAGAATGACGGCACAGCCATATACAGCAAGACTGATGATGAGCATCTGAAGAAATACTACGGCCCTGGTGACTATGTGGTTTTTACAGAAGAACCGTATACGGTCTGGTTTGATGTCCAGCCCTTTGCCGTAACTCAATCGCGGCTGAATCTGACGATATTCACTGTCGTATTAGCAATGATTTCAATTCTAATAATTACTTATGGCACTCACTTCGCTCTTACCGTGAGCGATCCTATAAACGTTATGATGAGAGGAATGAAGGAAAGAAGCTACAACCTTGAGGTGCGAATACAGCAGAAGTATGCGGCGGATGAGGTTTTCCTCTTAGCAGAAATATACAATGACGAATTTCTGCCGATGAAGGCACGCAACGAAAATGACAAACTGGACATCACGCTTGCTGATATCAGTGATCTGCTGAAACCATGATACCGCTGCTGTTATTCATTGCTGCGGGTATGCTTGCCGCCCAGTCCCCTCAAACCAAACGGTGGGAGAATTTCATCTCCGCCCACACAGGTACTTATGGATTGCCCAGTGACGCCGAGATGGGACCACTAGCCGATATCCGCAATCCAGATCTCGATTTGGAACTGGCTATCGCCGTCTGTGAGACTGTTTTTGAAGCCGTGAGGGAGGCAGAAATCCCCATCGAAACATTCTACAAGGAAACAAGACTGCCTTTGACGGCTGCATTCACCAAGGTTGTGGAAGCAGGTCCACGGGAAGAAGAGCACCGTTACGGCATGCCTGTCAGAAGAAAAAACCGCATTTCTATCCCTGTGCGAGTATCCGGGGGCCTGTACACCGGTTATGGGCAGGTATACCTGATTTATGATGAAAAGGATTGGTATATAGAGCAGTGGTCGGTTGATATTTCAAGGCTGCCGATCAAAGAACAGTCTGCAAGCGATATACCGGCGAATGATGCACTTGAAAACGAGGTGTCGGCAGATGCGCCATCAGAAGACCAGGTGCCAGATGCGGTCTTGAAGAAGCCTTAGACAATAATTTTTATGCGAGTCCCTATGACTTCTCCCGGGGTATAGGGAATAACGGAATTGTTTTCGTCGTAAAAACCTATTTCGAATACAGAAAACAGTTTCCTCGCCAGTTTGAGCCCCTTCCCGAAACTCCTATGATTTGGCGGCATTGTGATGTCAAAGCCTCCTCCATGATCGGTTATGGTAATATGGAGACGTGCATCTCTGACATCAAGAGTGAGCCGTATTTCTTCATCAGAGTCCTTGGCCCGGTGCGCCCGAACAGAATTGCCGAGAAGTTCCAGCAAGGCATAACGGACATGTTCATCTTTTACAGGAACGAAAGGGAAGGAAAGGGCGTTGATTCGTTCAAAGATCTCACGAAATGGCATCTCTTTGCTTATGTTCAAGGTGAGGCTGTCATATTCTTGCCCCTGATATACTATATAAGGCACAAGATGCTCACGTACCCGGCCAGGCTCCACTTCTTTTGTCCCTTGTATCGTCCTGTCTGCAGCAGGCAGGCAGAAAATCGCTTCGTCAATTTCCTAAAGCTGTTTTTTAGATGTACCCTATAGTTCATGGTCATTGTCGTTTAGAATAGCATGAGGATTATAAAATGCATTGTTACATCATATATGTTGGAATAACCCATATCAATCAATTGACAAGGCTTTATCCCGGCCTAATCCGCAGAATTTCTCAAGGGCTTAAGGAGGCGGCATCAAAATATGGCGGCATATCGGCTGGTCCATACCGCTATGATTTCCAGCCTAGATATAATGAAGCGGCACGCAATATAGCCGAAGCGGCTTATGCCATGCATGCTTTGCTGCAAGAGCATCGAAAACATCTCTATGGCTCAACGGTGCTCATCGCTATGAAAAAGGGTGATGATTCCGGAAGTATGGATTATTTAGAGAAGTTAGCGCTGCGGGTATTCGACGAAGACAGAATATGGCTTGATCCGGAGCTAGTCAATGATTTCAACGACTATTTTGAGCTTTCCGAGTTCGAAGGTATATATAGAATTAATACGTTAAAAAATACAGGACTGCGGTTTGAAGAGCGTCTTGCAAGGCTGCTTATACGCCCGGATCGTATTAGTGCAGTTAAACGCATTCTTCTGAATATGAAGGAAGAGAACAGCGCGCGGAAAGTATTTGTCCTTCGGGGAATACAGGGCTCCGGAAAGAGAGCCACATTGCATGAGGCCATGAAAACGCTGTATCCGGAGAATGGCGGCAACCCCATCACTCTTTTTGTCAGCAGCAAAGATGAAAACCCCCTTGAGCCAATTGTCCGGGTGTTATCCCATGCAGATGCTTCAATCATGGATGCTTTGAATGGAGATGAAAACTACTGGTGGGCTTCCGGAGGGAAAAAATACTTCAGAGCCATTTCGGAAGGTATGTATTTGAAAAACATCGGGGATCAGAATCCTATCGATATGGGACAAGCCTTCTACAACTATATCAAGGCATTTGCCGGACGCCGCCGTCAAGACTCTTTGCCCGCCTATGTCATTTTAGATGGCTATTCTCCAGATTCCGAAACGATTCTCCTGCTGCGTCCCCTTTTGCCGGATTTGCTCAAAATAGAAGGTGTCCGCCTCATTGTGATACGAGACACCGATGACTTCACTGAGACATATCCCCTTCCCGGAAAAGGACATGGAACCGCATTCCGCAGTCCGGCCCAGAAAGATTGGGCGAGAATAATCACGAATGCGGCTATTGGAGGCATACCAGAAGGACACGAACTCGAACACCTCATTCTTCAAAGCGGCGGCAATTTGTATCGTCTGTTTCACAGCCTGCTGCTGCTTAGGAAAACTAATGCCGATACCTCTTTCTATTCAGATAATCCAAGTAGAGAAATCGCCGATTCGCTGGATGTCGCCACTAAACAGACCTTGTTTCTTGTTCATGCGGGCGCGGGCCTGGTGACTCGGGCATTGATTTTGGAACGGTTTTCCAAGCCTGAGGAACGTCATAATGAATTGTTGCGTTATAATGGGTTGACAGCCTATGGACTCATCAGAGAAGAATCAGATGGGCGAGCCCGTGGATTCCCCTGCTCCACGGCTCAAGGCGGTATCGGCTGTGCGGAGTATCCTGATGAGGCTAGAAGTTTCGGCGAATATCTGTACAGGTGTTACAAATCGGGGATGGCGCTAGATCTCATCCGTCTTTTCCGCTATCTGTCGGCATGGGGACCAGAAAACCGTGCTATAACCGTCCTGGAAGAAATGCTGGAATCCCTGCTTACACAGAGACAGTTAGCAGTGGCTGGGAATCTGTTGAAAAGCCTCCCTGCTCTTCCTTCAAATCTCGAAAACCAAGGATCTCTCTTATATCAAGAAGTGGTAAGCAAGGCAAGACTGAGATACAGGCTCCTCACTGAAAACACCAAGAAACTACAAATTGATAGCCGAACTGATTACTCAGGACTCTCCTACGCTCAATACGCCTATACTCAAGATTATTGGGATGAAGCCTTAAAGGCCTCTAAGAAGGCACTTTTCAGTTTTCAAAAGTCGGGAAACCATAATGGCGAGACTTATGCCCATATCGAATTGGCCATGGCCCTTCTCGCGAAGAACAATATCAGAGACGCTTCAGAGCATTTGGGTATCGCTCATCGAATCGGCAATCAAATCGGTTGCCATTGGGGTGTTTTCAGGGCTGCAGCCATGAGAACCGTTACCCTGTTTCTTTCAGGAAACTTATCCGAATGCGCCCGTGAGTGCGAGAAAAACAGAAAAACTGTATGGGACGCAGGCCGCCGGGATCTTTGGCTGTTTCTCACCTTGACCGCATTGCGAATTTCTTGGGAACTCGGGCGGTTTGAGGAAGCCGTGAGGCTGGCTGATGAAGGAAGACAAGCCGCTGAATTTTACAGTCTAGGCGAGGAACACTCAGTTTTATCGATATGGAAAGGCCGATGTCTGCTGGCAATGAGAGATGAAGAGGGCACTGTCATTCTCGAATCGTATTCTTCCCGTCGGGAGGCGCTCGCATTTTTAGCCGAACAGGCATGGATAAACAATGAACTCAAAGAAGCCAAGAAGTTGATACGTCTTGCTCATCAGAAGAAAAGGCTTTCAATTCGGCTGCAAGGTGAAGTCAATGACTGGTCCGACGGGTATTTCCCTATTGAGGGGCGATTAGCGGATTCTTCCGGCCCTCTCGATGTGCTTGGAGATAGAATTCAAGGATTGAAGGCGTATTTCGAGGCAGGCACAGAAGATGCAAATGCCATTATCCAATTGGACGCACTGCTTGAAAGAGATGGGATGCGCATTTCAAGACCCTATAGTTATCACTACGCCCTGTGGGCTGCTATGACGAACCTGGGCAAAGACAAGAATACTCAAATCCAGTATATGAGCCGCGCCTTCAACGATCTTCAGGCGAGGGCCGCCCGTATCGATGATATTCAGTCTAAAAATGCGTGGCTCACCATGAATTACTGGAATAAGCTCTTGATGAAGGAAGCAAAAAAGCATAGGTTCATCTAGGGAGACGCTCGTAGATGACCTACCATGCTGTTTCTGTCGACGACTATTGTACTCAAATTCCAGAAAGCAGAAAGGAACCATTTAATCGTCTGAGGAATGTCATCCTTGAAAACATACCTGAGGGCTTTCAGGAAACCATATCCTACGGCATGCCATCCTATGTGGTTCCTCTCTCCATTTATAGTGCAGGTTATCACTGCAAACCTGAAGAACCCCTGCCGTTTCTATCCATAGCCTCTCAGAAGCATTTCATAGGCTATTATAACATGGGACTATATGTCATGCCTCACTTAGCAGATTGGTTCAAGGATGCCTGGAAGAAACTGGACATCGGCCGTTTAGATATGGGCAAAAGCTGTGTGCGGCTGAAAAAGATTGATGCGCTCCCTTATGATTTGCTTGGCGAGTTATCTTCCAAGGTTTCTGTCAATGAATGGATAAAGGTTTACGAAAAATCAATCACCCCCGCTAATCGAAGGGAAAAGTAGTGTGGTTCTCATGGCCCGCTATATGCACCCACCGGCGGAGGATCGGAGTAAGGTTTCTCTTCATAATCTTTATATGATTCCGAAGTGATGATGCTGCTGATGCTGTTTTCGCTGATGCCGACAAGCCAGGCGCCATAGGTACGGGGATCTTCGGACAAGTTGAGATTCGCCTTCCAATTCCAGTCATCATTAAAAAAGGTTTTATAATTAGTTGTATCACCAAGAGGTGTAAATTGCTTAAAATAGTCTGCAGCATTGTTATTCATATCTGCATAAGTGCCTTTTTTGTTGTGTTCATTACTAGGATCAAAATTTCCTTGCGTGTTTCCAAGATTCATAAATCCGTCAAAAGAAGTATATCCGAATTCTGCAAGGGGTGTTCCCGCCTTGAATTGGAATGAACTGGCAGTGCCAGGTTTTGTCGTTATAATGAAATTGTTCAAGAATAAAGCAATCCGTGCACCACTTTCAGCGAACTCGAAATTCCCAATCAATGTGGATGAATTAATTCCCGATTTTCCAGCGATGAAGAGATTGTTTATGATGCTACTTCTCTCCTCTGCCGCTCCCATATCAAACAAACTGGCTGTTCCGTTATTATCCAAATTTTCACTATAGATTATATTGTGCAGAATTGTATTAGCCGTACTCGGATTATTTACGTCATAAGAATCCTGTTCAATCTTGATGCCTGTCTTATGACCGGCATAAGAATCACCGGCATGAATGAGATTATTAAGCAAATAATTATTCCCTTTATCTATATGAATGGCAGAAGGATAAGCTCCATAAATTTTGTTTCGCCTTATCGTTATCGTTTTTCTTCCGGAAGGAGCATTTGGGCTGGTAATATATATGCCGCTGGAATTCCCTCCGCCCTTTCCTCCCGCAATATTGTTTCCTTCCAGTAGTGCCCCATTGACGGCTATATCGAGATATACCCCGTAAGTTTCGGTTGAATCATTGCTTAAAACCTCAAAGAAGTTATTCTTTGCAATCAACTTATTTCCTTCACCCGCCGAGGTGTTTGAAACAAGTGCCTCCACAAACCATCCGGCATAAGTTTTTTCTCCATTGCCCAGGATACTGAAAGAGTTGCCAGTAAGAGTTTTTTTTCCTATAACCGCTGAATGATCAATCTTCAGGGCGGCAACTTGCTTACTAGCAAAAAGGCCGTTGTCCATTCTTTTGAGGTCAACTTTGTTCGAATCAAGTTCCACTGAGGCGTCTTTGATATATATGCCATATACATTGTGATTGCCTTTATACTCCATATTGATGGTATTGCCGGTAATTTTCGTGATTTCGTGATTGCTTGTATTGTTTATATACATGCCATAGAAAGACACGCTGCCCGCAGCGCCACTTTCAACAAATATCTTCATGTTATTATCTTTAATGCTTGGGCTTGCGCCATCAACCTTGATGGCGTAAAAATCCTTCTGTGCTATGTCATTCATGTCAAATACATTGTTCTTGATCACCACATCTGAGCCGTCACTTATACTTATGTCTCCGCCAGCAGCCGTATCAGTGATGTGATGAGCCTTAATCTTGAAACTTTGAAAAACCGTCGGCTTACCTCCATTAGACTTTCCCTTAAATTCAATGAGGGGTACTACCGATCCCCTAAATGCTGTTGCGCCTTCTTCTATAGCCGAAATATTGAGGCCCGTTCCGGTATTTTGAACCGTCAGTGTGCTGTCCAAGCTGTATTCTCCTGGTTGGACGAGTATGGAGGTAATATCATTTCTGGAGATGCCGCCATAGTATAGTCCTGTACGCGCCGCATCATAGGCCCGGGCAACTGTGGCAAACGGCATTTCTTCAGTTCCCAGGGGAAACCCGTCATCCCCCTCCCCGCCATCCACATATACATCTGTGGGAAGGGTCACCGTGTCGTATTCATATGCTCCCATGGACCAGCTCAGACCGGCAGCACCGGAGCGGGGCTTGCCCTGCTTATCTTCTGTTGCGATTTCAATATCCGTATCCGCGATATCAATCTTTAGAGCTTCCAGGTCTTCCCCGCCTGTTGCTGTTTCGGCAGGCATATCGCCGGTTGTAATTTCACCAATTGAGAAATCTCTTTCGGCATAGTCATAATCCATATCAATAGTGACCGGCTGAGTGATATTTCCAAGAAAATGCGGGGTTGAGTCGGTCACTTCTTTAGCCTTTGTGTGATATGCTTTGATTGTGTCCATGGGTGGGAGGTTTCCGCTATCAATTTTCAGTTCTACCGCAGAATCTGAAGAGTTGTCCCAGAAGTTATTGTTATGGATTATGACGCTGCCGTCATGGTAATTCTGCTCGATTATGTTCTTTAAGGATATGATTCCCGACAGGTCTTCGGCAGCAACTGAATAAATAAGATTGTTTCTGATTTCTAATCCAATGTAGCTGGGCCAGCCTGGACCCTTCAGTGATATACCATATACCCCGCCAACTGCATTTTTGACATGAATCGTATTATTCAGGATGTATCCTTTCATAGAGCCGGTGAAATTCAAGCCGGCAGCACTTCCCCCGGAGTGAGAGGATTGGCCGACACTGATGACGGAATTTTGGAGAAATACAGGCATGGGGATGTTGTTGCCGGCATCGGAAAAAATGATCCCCGTGGTGTTCTCGGCATCTCCAGAGATGAACGAGGAATTCTTAGCCTCAAAGGGTCGCTGGGCATAGTTTCCATTGTCACTCAGTGTAGTTTTAACCGATACAGAGGTGACCTTCCCTGAGAAGCTATGGACCCACACACGATTCAATGTCACCTTGGTGTTTTCCAGGTTCAATCCATAAACTTCATTTTCAGTCCCTGGGTCTGGGTCGATTCCACCTATTTGGGCACCGGCCAGCACTATGCAATCTTTGAAATTAAGCACACCTCCGGACAAGGCTTCTATAGCGGTGGAAATTCCCTCTGTCGCGTTTCCGCCGACAATGGTGGATTCTTCCGTTATATTCAGTTCGCCTACTTCCGCTGCTCTGATTCCATAGGTATTACCATTTCCGGCATCTCCTCCACTGACAACTGAGCTGTCGATATAAAAGCTCCCGCTTGGTGAATCAATGTCAATCCCATAAGAGCCGGAATCACTCACATTGCCGCCCAAAATCTGAGATTGTTCGATGTTAACCTGATTGGTATCCTTGAGGAATATCGCACGGGAATCCGATGAAGCATCTCTCCCGGATATCCTGCATTCGAATATCTTGGCATCGGCATTTTTTATGAACACCCCATTGCTGTTAGACCCGCCGCCGTCAGATGCCTGGCATACCACCTTGTTCAAGGTAATCGTGAGAGAAGAGGCGGCAGAGCCACCGGAGACCAACAGGGCCGTTGAGTAGTCGATACTGCTCTGATTGGGGTCTACCTTGATCGTAATATCCTTCAAAACCGGCTGAAACGGCGGTTCTCCGCTGTCTGTATAAATATACGAGAAGACCGAACTTGGTTTGTCGCTATTTTCACCGCTTTGCTGCTGACTGTCGAAAAATATTGTGGCGGGAGTACCGCTGTATTGTCCCGAAAAATCTTCTCGCCAACCGCCGCTGATATTGCCCCAGAATGAGCCGACTCCTTCATATTTGATTTCACCATCTCCGGCGACATCGTAGGGGTGACTATCGGATGCAACAACATTGATGTTCGATATTCCCTCACTTGCCGCCAGTTCCTTCGCTTTCGCCCATGTCTTCACCGGCAGGCTCGAAATCAATCCGATATTGTTATCATCGCCCGAGAAAGATAAATATACGGCAGGTGGTTTGTATCCAATACTGAAGAGCGAGCCGTTGATGGCTCCATCTTGGGGATGGCTGTCTGTATTGTACAACGTAATCCCATCTTTATCCTCATAGGCTCCATTAAGGATGAACAGTTCACTGACACCGGATGCCTTCGGCTTAATCTCCAGCTTGAAGACTTCTTCCACTGAATCGTATAGAGGGGGATAGTCTATCACGTCAAACTGGCGGCTGTCATACCACAAAAAGGATCTGCTATTCATCCATGCTCCATTCTCCTGGCCTTCAATCGTCGTCCCGGACTCATCGACAATACGGAACAATAACGAGGCGTTTTCCGTAGAATCGAGTTTGTCCAATATGACAGGATTCAACAGCTTCGGTGTGATGACCTTTTTTATTCGGAGGCTGTAATCTTTGACCGTCGTCCCCCCTGATGCAGACTGAGTCTTCAGAAGCCGTACGGATTTAACAGTATCGATGGGAGAAAATGACAACTGAGTTGTACCGGACACCCAGGGATCGCCGTCGAGTTCATGTCCTGATTGGCTGCTTGCCTCTCCAACCTGAATGATACTTGAATTCGTCGTGAAGTAGATGGTTAAAGGAGCCCCTAAATCAGTTTTATAAGGTATGGTGATTTCAATCTCTGACTGATCGCTCGCGACGCCAGACCCATAGTCCTTGGGGGCTCCGGTATCATCATTCAAGCGCAATCCTATGGATTGCAGAGCGACTGTGCTGTCGTTGACCGTGAAGATATTCTTCCTGAATAAGGCATTGCATCCGGGCAGAAGGAAGAGAAGAGCAAGGGCTGCTTTTATTCCGAATAACTTTGGAAACAGACGGCACATATTATAAGAATAATATATACCTAACCACGCCAGATGTAAATCAATTTGTAGAAATTGTCCAGAATTCCTGTTCCATTTGTTGAAGAGGCCGTCTTCATGCCTCTGTATGAAGATTAATGAGTGCCCCGAAGCTTAGTGGCAAATAACCACTTGCTAGTACGTATAGTTTAGTGCAAAAACGAATTATCAGAGTATATCTGCATTTTCTCTGCCCCGTCTTGCTCCAATTCCGGCGCTATAGGGCTGAATAACGGACAACTGCATCAATTCAATCCACGGCAGTCTGCAATGAGGTCCGGTGCGATCAGTTTGTTAATTCTTTTTCTGGCAATATATTAAGCGGTCCAGAAAAAGCCCTGACCACGGCGAATTCATCGTATGGAAACAACCACATTCTTCTGGGCACTATATGAAGATTATATGCAAAATCCCCTCCGGCAGGTTGGCCGCAAGAGAGAATCGGGCAATTCCTGCGGATATTATTGAGATAACGGGATGCTTGCCTTGTTCCGTGAATTCAGATATCACTATCTGGGCGCACCCCTTCGGGTCGGGCTTTCCTCTCCAATGCCTTAATCCGGCAGCCTGCCCTCCGGCTCATTGCCAATCGCCGGGGCAGCCGGCGGCATTTCCGTTTCAATCCCTTGCGCCTATTGTCATTTGGTGATTTGTTGTCTGCGGCACACTTTGTATGAAGAGCCTCTACTGATATGTATGGTTTTTCCTGGAAAACCGAAGCGATTTATGAATTTGTTGACATACTATGGTATGCTGGATAAATTACTTATGAATTCGGTGGCGTAGCTCAGGTGGTAGAGCAATCGGCTCATATCCGATCGGTCAGGGGTTCAAATCCCTTCGCCACTAATTACAGGATGTCTGGAAGCAAATTGATGAATTCGAAAAGAAGAACTGGGTTCCGAATTCTATTCTTCCCCTTCAAGGTCTTCCAGATCGGTTAGCCATGCACTGACATCGGCATCAGACGGCATGCGCCAGTCGCCTCGGGGAGAGAGTGCAATGGTTCCCACCTTGGGACCGTCAGGCAGGCAGGATCGCTTGAATTGCTGACTAAAAAATCTCGTATAAAATGTTTTCAGCCATTTTGAGACGGTCTTGGTATCATATTTATCTCGAAAGGCATGAGAGGCCATGTGAAACACCTTGGATGGCCGGAAGCCATGTCGTATGGAATGGAAGAGGAAGAAATCATGCAGCTCATAGGGGCCAATACGGTCTTCGGTTTTCTGCATTATCTCTCCATCTTCGCCGGGCGGCAGAAGTTCAGGCGATATCGGTGTCGTAAGAATGTCCTCAAGGACGGGCCTCAACTCCGACGATACCCAGTTTTCGGCGGCCCAGGAGAGAAGATAGTGCACCAGAGTTTTGGGCACACCGCAGTTCACACCGTACATGGACATATGATCGCCGTTGTAGGTGCACCAGCCGAGGGCAAGCTCCGAGAGGTCTCCTGTTCCTATAACCAAACCCCCTATCATGTTTGCCTTGTTCATGAGGATCGACATACGGTACCGAGCCTGAATGTTTTCATAGGCGGTATCCAACTGCTCCCCTTTATGTCCAAGGTCTTCCATTTGGGCCGAACAGGCTTCACGGATATCCAGCTTTTCCAGGGCTATTCCCAATCCGCCGCAGAGTTTCTCGACATTCTCCAGTGTCCGTCCTGTCGTTCCGAAACCCGGCATAGTGAGGGCGTGTATTCCTTCCTTGGGAAGCGCCAGGAACTTGAATGCCTGAATGCTTATGAGGAAGGCCAGGGTGGAGTCCATGCCTCCTGATAGGCCGATGACAACGTGTTTGAGGCCGGTATGGCGTATCCGCGTCGCCAGTGCCGATGCCTGAATAGCCGTGATTTCCTCGCAGCGCATCCTCCGTTCTTCCGATTCCCTGGGCACAAAGGGACGGGGATGGATGGGATGCAGAATATCCCTTGCGGCATCGCTGCACTGCTGCTGAGGACTCCCGCTGAAATGACAGACACGGTACGGCGTGTCTCCAATCTCCCTTCTGGCCGACAGCCCAAAGGTGCGGGAGATACGGCGCTCATGGTCGAGCAGATCTATATCGACATCTGCCAAAATCATGTGGGATTTCATCTGAAAGCGGCGTGATTCGGCCAGCATTCTGCCGTTTTCGGCTATCAGAGCGTGTCCGCCGTACACCGTGTCGGTTGATGATTCTCCCAGTCCGGCCGAGGTGAAGATATATGCGGCGTGGCATCGGGCCGATTGCTGTGTGATGAGAGAACGGCGATAATCCGCCTTGCCCACGAGTTCGCTGCTGGCCGACAGGTTGAAAATCATCTGCGAGCCGGCGATGGCATGCCTGGAGGATGGCGGGATGGGACTCCAAAGGTCTTCGCAGAGTTCCACAGCAAAAGCGGTGTTCTTCACCCCTTCATGCCGGAAGAGGATATTCGTACCGAATGGCACCTGCCGGCCCGCAATGTTCACTTCATCAAAGCAGGCTTCGTCGGCCGAGGCAAACCAGCGGTTTTCATAGTATTCCCTGAAGTTGGGGATGTAGGTTTTGGGGATGATGCCCAGGATTCCCCTGCCGCCCTGTGCCACGACGGCAACATT
Source organism: Spirochaetaceae bacterium (assembly GCA_965232165.1). GTDB lineage: Bacteria > Spirochaetota > Spirochaetia > DSM-2461 > DSM-2461 > UBA2779. The sequence goes on from CBDDOY010000001.1 coordinate 1,016,454, forward strand.
GAATACTCGCCCCTGGCGGGACAGGGGAATTCCGAAAACCATCAGGGCGCCCCGTACGGAAGTTTTGTCGATGACACGTAGTGCCTGCTCTTCGGCCGACTGCAGAAGACGGGACTGTAGAAAGAGATCGCCGCAGGTGTAGGCGGTAATTGACAGCTCCGGGAAGAGAACCAGTTCGGCTCCCCTGTCACAGGCTTGTAAGTAATTCTGGATGATGCCATCCGCGTTTTCCCTGACCGCGGCGGGTTTTACCATGGGAACAACGGCTGCGACACGGAAATACCCGCAGTTACTCATGGAAGCATCATAAGCCGGTTCATCGTCTCCTGTCTAGGAGGGGACAGGTCTCACCAAAGCCTTTATCCGTTCTTCCCCATCATCACCTTATGTACTGTTCATATTCGGTTCACATAAATCTTCTACCGTATAATTAGTTCATAACTACGGAGGTATATGACTATGAAAAAAACGGTTTTAGGATTGATGCTGCTGGGACTGCTAACCAGCATGGGATTTGCCAGAGGCGCAGCGGATGATGACGACGACTATGGCCGGTATAGGCATTACGGCGAGTTCGGGCCTTATCGCCAGGGGTATGGGAGATCATGGCAGGGAGTCCAGGAATTCAGGACAAGTACCGAAAGTTTCACCGGCACTTTTCAGATGGAGGACGATCAGTACCTTGTACTGGAAACGGACGGCGGTGAGAGGTATTATCTGATAGTCGATTTCCCTATTCTCCCTGACCTTGTCCCGGAAGACGGCGCAGAACTCAAAGTGGAAGCCTTCCGCTCTGATATAGCGCCAAACAATCTGGTTGTAGTATCCGCCGAGGTCAATGGGACAGCCATTGCTCTCGAATGGGGATATGAACAGGGCCGGAATGGGCAGTATCCTGGAAAAGGATATGACTGTTTCGATGACTACGGTTCCGGCCGGAACCATGGCCGTGGCCGATATCATGGCTACAGGAGGTATTGAAAAACTGCTGAGGCTTTCTTAACATAAAGGCGCCCTGAAAGCCTCTGTTCCGTTTCCGGCGGCGGGTTTTCAGGGAATCCAATTTGGCCTTAAATTGCTTTGAGAGGACAGAATTGACCATTTTAGTCGTTGAAGATGAGAAACAGCTCAACAAGATGATTCGGGACTATCTTGAATCGCTGGGCTGGGCTGCTCTCGGTGCAGAAGATGGCATTGAAGGGCTTGAAATCTTCCGCACCCACGAGGTGGATTTTGTACTCCTGGATGTGATGATGCCTGGTTTGGACGGCCTGGATGTGGCGCGGAGAATCCGGGAGAACAGCAATGTGCCGATTATCTTCATTACCGCGATGGCTGATGAAAATGACAAACTCATTGGCCTGGAATTGGGTGCGGATGATTACATTACCAAGCCGCTTAGTCTCAAAGAGCTGGCCGCGCGCATCAGAATGATTATGCGCCGTGTAAATGGCCCAGGCGGCGGGGGAAGTGATAAGCCGGCCATTCTCAAGGTGGGAGATCTGTCACTCAATCCCGAAAGGCGAATGGTGAGCAGAGGGGATACCCGCCTGGAATTAACAACGGTTCAATTCGACATACTTCACGGATTCATGAGAAACCCAGGCCGGGTGTTCAACCGGACCGAAATCCTCGAATTCTTTATGGACAGCGCATGGGAGGGATATGAGCGCACCATAGATGTGCATATCAAAAACATCAGGAAGCAGTTGGAACCGGATCGGGATAATCCCGAATACCTGCAGACCGTACGGGGTGTCGGTTACCGGCTCTCGGACAAGGACCTCCCATGAAATTATCCCTTGGGACAAAAATACTCGGCTCCTTCGGAATCATCGTCTTCCTAGCACTGGGATTCTCCGTTGGGGCCGGAAACAAATTCGCCCGCAATGAATACAATGAATTTGCCGTTCGGCGGGATTTAGCCAGGGCCAGGGCCATGGCTCCCTATCTCAATGAATGGATACTCATGGCGACAGAGGCCGTTGCTCAGGGACTAAACCCCGAAGACATTCAAGCCGGACCCCTGCCTTTCATGAAGCTTTTCTGGGATGAGGATTTCTTTGAAGATGGAAACAGGCGCCATATACATGGACGGAATCATCATGCCAAGGGAAGAGAACCGCCCGTATTCGACAGGCTGTTGATTACCGACCCCCGGGGACGGGTTTTGTTGAATACGATGGATATGAGCCCCAGTGAAATTCCGCTGTCTTCAGGGATAGCCATGAAAGACGGATCCGAAGTCATCGGCTATCTCTATGTTGGCAGCATGTTACCGGAATGGGGCGGGTCCGGGGATTTTTTCTTCCTTTACGATGCCAAAATCCGCACCTGGCTGTTTGCCATGGCGGTTTTTCTTCTCGCTATATTTTTGGGAGTCCTGCTCACCCTGCACATCGTCGGTCCGGTAAAAACAATCAATCTTGCGGCCCATCAGGTGGAACAGGGAATGCTGAATGTGAGAGTGCCTGATAGGAGACGGGATGAAATGGGCGACCTTGCACGGGGTTTTAACGCAATGACCGCCGCTCTGGAATCAGCAGATATCCAGCGCAGACAGTTCATCGCCGATTCCGCCCACGAACTGAGGACACCGGTGAGCCTCATCCGCACCCGCATCGAAATGATGGAAGAAGGGGTCTATTCCATGGACTCCGACGGATTAGCCGCCCTCGCAACAGAAACGGACCGCTTAGTGGGCTTAATTGAAGAACTCAAGATTCTTTCGTCTCTGGAGTCGCCTGATTTCATCATGAGAACCGCCGAGGTGAATATTTCCGAGCTGGTGAGCCAGGCCGTCGAGTCCCGCAAACCGGCCGGAACACGGTTCGGTATCGATATAGAAACTCGGTTAAGTGCCGGTGATATCGTTATCCAGGCCAATGCCCAGCAGCTTCATCGATTGATAGACAATCTATTATCCAATGCCTTGCGCCATGCCAAGAGGCATGTCCGTATCGAATTGGAACAAAACGACGATAGCGGCATAGAAATTTGGGTGGAAGACGATGGGCCCGGCATTCCCGATGCACAGCGAGAGCAGATATTCGAGCGGTTTTACCGACTGGATTCCTCAAGGAACCGAGACTCCGGCGGTACGGGACTGGGGCTGGCCATCTGCCGTGAGATTGTCAGGGCGCACGGCGGGAAGATCAGCGCCGGGGCATCATCCGGATTGAGCGGCGCATTAATTCATGTGGTTCTAAGGCCATTCAATTCTCATCTTCCTGGAAATCATAAAAGCGGGCCAGAACGAAGAGATAGTCCGAGAGCCGGTTGATAAATCTTTGCGCCGCAAAGAGGTGCTTCATCACCTGCTGACGGATCAGGCTGACCAGACGGCGTTCTGTTCGGCGACAAATCGCCCTGGCCACATCCGCACGCGCTCCGGCTTCGCTGCCGCCATAGGTGATGAAGCGGCCGGGCAAGTTCACCTTCTTCATGAAATCCAGTTGGAACCTCTCCAATGTGTCGATATCGGTTTCATCAATATCGGTAATGGTCTTGCAGCCGGAAGAGGAGAGCGGAACGGCTATCATGCCGCCAAGGTTGATGAGGCGCCGCTCAATCCAATCCAGTTCATCCCGCTGACGGATGCTCTCTTGACTAGCCTTAAGCATGCCCAGGGCGGCATGAAGTTCATCAATCTCGCCAAGTGTTTCGATGAAGATGTCGTCCTTAAACCGGCGAGAGCCATCGGCGAGGCTGGTTTTCCCTGAGTCTCCTCCACGGGTCGTGATACGGTCAAACTCAATCATGATAGATACTTTAAGGCAGTCTGCCGATAATGAACAACACAAAATTGTCAGGCGGCCATGAATCAGACGATGACGACAATGGCCATGATGCGTTGAAAATTTGATCTGCGTCCCTGCCTTATCTGAATCCACAAATTTCAGGATGCCCATTGTTCTCAAAGTATCCCCATTATTGAACATCAGCTCTTGAATTGGCCGGCATGAAGCAGATAAATTGGATGAATCGTCACTGAGAGCTTGGACAACCTCAATGAACGGTGCCCTGAAGCGGTATGGAAGCAGCCTGCGGCGAGAGGTTGGGGATTTTGCAAGGGATATCTGCGTCAAGGCGGGGAACACCGCAGCGCACAGGCAGACCGGCCAAAGGCAGGCAGGCGGAAAAGACTGCATCAAGAAACAAACGGGATTTTTTCAAAGAGAGGCGCCCCTTAGGGAATTTGTTGTGAGCAGCATACTCGTCATCAATCTTAATCCAACTTTTCAGCGAACCATTAGCCTCCCCAGACTAGACCGCGGGGAAGTGAACAGGGCTTCGCTGGCAAGGCTCGATATCGCCGGCAAAGGGGTGAATACCGCCCGGGTTATCCAACAGCTCGGCGGAGATGTCCGCCTTATCACCCATCTTGGCTCTGAGCGCAATATACTGCTTAACTTCTGCGCCCGTGAGAATCTGTCCATCCTCTGGGAGGCCAGTGAAGCCCGTATCAGAACTTGCGTCACACTTCTAGAAACCGCAACAGGCGAGATGACGGAGATAATCGAACCGTCCGATCCGGTGGAAGAAGACGTGGTGAGGCGCATCAATGCGTTAGCGGCCAAGGAGATAGAAAACACAGACTGGCTCATCCTCACCGGCACAAGGGCGCCTGGGTATCCGGAAAATTTATTCGCGGGCTTCTGCCGTCTGGCTCATGAGAAAGGGGTGAAAGTCGCAGTGGATTTTCAGGGACCAGAACTCCTTGAGTGCCTGAAAATCGGCATACACACGGTGAAGATCAACCTAGTCGAGTTCACCCGCACTTTCCTGCCTGAATACGAAGCCAAGGAGGCCGAAGACCGTGCCCTCGTCAAGCCGGCGAGTCAGGCCATGCGGGAACTTTCACAAGGAGAAGGCTGTGCCTTCGTTGTTACGAGGGGCAGGCGTGATGTGCTCTTCGCCCAAGAGGGCCATCTACATACCCTTAGGCCGCCGCCGGTCAAGGCGGTCAACACAATAGGTTCCGGCGATGCCTTCATGGCCGGTATGACCTTTGCCCTCGCCGGCGGGGCTTCTCTCAGGGATGCAGTCGCCGAAGGCAGCAGATGCGGCTCTCTCAACGCAAGTCTCCTGCAGCCCGGGAGAATAAAAAAGCCCGATGATGGGGAATAGCGCAAGTCTGTGAATTGCATGCAGACAGATAGCGGACATAACCAAATAATTCTCTATCCATCTGCATGATCTATGGATACTCAAGAAAAGCAGGTCTCGTTCTTTGCGCGGTGCTATCCTCTGCTGTGCATTCCCAAAAACAGCTTGATTTTTTACCGTCAATAAGAGTATTTATGATTTCGACTGCCGAATAAATGCCCAAAACTCCAATATGCCGTTATCATGCTCCTGGAGAATTTCAAGATTCGGGAATTTATATGGCTGAGCGGGAAAAGATGAGAAAAGGATTCAGGCAGCCGCTTCAATTGGTATGCCGGCCGATATCAGAAAACTGATTCAATACGCTGGGAGTCAGGAATGACAGGAATCAGCCGGGCAGCTCGGCCTGGTTTTATGCTTCCCTGGATAACTGACCATGGATTCCTGCAGGAACAGAGATGAGGCATTTCAAGCGAGTTATTCCAGGGGATATCCATGTCAAAATTCATAAACTGTCCGCACGCTTTACATTAGCACATTTTATATATAGTATATAGGGAGGAGATACTATGAAACGAAGATATGCACTAAGTTTATTCATTATGGCTGTGACTTCTATTATAGGCGATAACCTTTATGCAAGAGGACAGGATGAGGCTTCCTCGGCAGGAACAATAACCATAGCGTCGAAGTTTGACACCGAAGGTGCGCTGCTGGGCAATGTAATGCGTTTTGTCCTGGAAGACGCCGGATTCGAGGTGATCGACAGAACCGAACTCGGTCCCACCGATGTAGTGCGCAAGGCGCTGGAAACAGGGGAAGTGGACATGTACCCCGAGTATACGGGAAATGGGAACTGGTTCTTCATGCCCAACGACTATGGGGATGATTGGTACAACAGAGAGGGCGCCTTGGCGGCGGTGCGCGAGCTGGACAGAACTGCCTTCGATATTGTATGGCTGGAGCCTGCTCCGGCGAACAACACCTGGGCCATCGCTATCCGGAAAGACTTGGCAGAGAGCAAGGAATTGAAAACCATGAGCGACTTCGCTGATTATGTGAATAATGGCGGCTATGTCAAGCTGGCCGGATCGGAAGAATTTGTCGGCAGACCGGATTCCCTTCCGGCGTTCCAAGAAGCATACGGCTTTCAACTCACACAAGACCAGTTGCTGGTGCTTTCAAGCGGCAATACCGCACTGACCGAACAGGCTGCCGCCAGGGGAACAGACGGTGTCAACGCCGCCATGGCCTATGGAACAGACGGGCCTCTAGCCGCCCTTGGACTCATAGTTTTGGAAGACAATCTCGGCGTGCAAATGGTTTATGAACCGGCTCCCCGGGTAAGAGCCGCCGTCTTGGCCGAGTACCCAGAAATAGAAACTTTGCTCAACCCGGTGTTCACATCAATGGATCTCGAAACCTTGCAAACACTGAATGCCAAGATCGCCGTTGAAGGCATACCCTCAACCGATGTTGCCGCCCAATGGCTGCGAGAGAAGGGGTTCATTCCCTGACTTCCTTAAGCCATCGCGGGATTGATGTCTTTCCTCTTGCAGCCTTGGCCATCGGGGCTGTGTCGTTTCTTACCCCCTTTGCTGCCCTGAAGGAAAATAGGGTTGTGGACGGTCTGGCCGTAAGCGGTACGGCCTTGGCCGATCCTTATATCATTGTGCTTGCGGCCATTACGGCTATCTCTGTGGCCATTACGACTATCTATAGAAGGCGGCAGGCTGTTTACATCTTCTCAGGGCTGATATTCTTCTGGCTGAGCATAGCCTTGCTGGTGCGGGCAAATGCCCTCCTGGGAGAGGGCGCCGCCCCGAGAGTGAGTCCTCTTCTGGGTTTTTGGGGTTTACCGGCCGCGGCCTATATGCTCATCAGTCATGCCAGACTGAAACGGGGCAGAGGACGGCATGTCATATTGATTCTCGCTCTGATTCTTCCCGCAGTGATTATCCTTGCCGACGGCCGGGGGGCCTCCATATCCGTCGTAAGGGAATTTGCGTCCCGTCGGGATCGGTTCATAGAGGAGTACCTGGTTCATCTTCGGCTCTTTTCCATTGCCGTCATGATTGCGGGTGTCATTGGGATACCATTGGGCATTCTGGCCTCTAATAGCAAGCGCCTAGCCGGTTTTCTTACGGCCTTCGTCGATGGTGCCCAGACTATCCCATCTATGGCATTGTTTGGGCTGCTGATGGCTCCATTGGCCCTGCTTTCCAGAACATTTCCCTTTCTGCGCAGCATGGGAATAAGCGGGGTGGGCACTGCGCCGGCTCTGATAGCCCTTACCCTTTATGCCTTGCTGCCGGTGGTGAGGAACACCATCGCCGGACTGGATGGCGTATCGGAGGCGGTGCTGGATATTGGACGGGGAATGGGCATGTTACCGAAGCAGCTTTTTCTGAGGGTGAGGTGGCCCATGGCCCTGCCCTATGTGTTAACGGGGTTACGCACCGCCTCTATACAGGCGGTGGGAAACACCGCAGTAGCGGCCCTCATCGGAGCAGGCGGCTTGGGAATCATGATATTTCAAGGTCTCGGACAGGCCGCTCCAGACCTGATACTATTGGGGGTGATTCCTCTCATCTTGCTGGCAGTGACTGTGGACAGGATATGGGGATGGCTTATAAACCGGTTTGTATCAGCCGGTTTGAAGTAAGGTGATGAGCATGAAATTGGAATGGCAAAAAGTTAATAAGCACTATGGCCGGAAAAAGGCTGTGGACGAATTCAGTCTTGAAGTGAAAGCCGGGGAACTCCTGGTGCTTATCGGACCATCCGGTTGTGGTAAAACAACCTGTTTGAAAATGATTAATAGACTTGTCGAGCCTGACGGCGGCGCCATCCTGATCAATGGAGAAAGCATATTCGGCATTCCTCTAGCGGAACACCGGCGGCGTATCGGCTACAGCATACAGCAGGTTGGACTATTTCCTCACATGAATGTCGCCGAGAACATTGCATCGGTACCGCGGCTGCTGAAGTGGGACAAGGAAATCATCGACAGGCGGGTGCGCGAACTCTTGAATCTGGTCGGCCTGCCCCCTGCGCAATACGCCGCGGCTTGGCCGAGCAAGCTTTCAGGAGGAGAGGCGCAACGGGTGGGGGTGGCGCGCTCCCTCGCCGCCGACCCGCCAGTCCTCCTCATGGACGAGCCCTTTGGCGCAGTCGATCCGCTCACTCGGGAGGTTCTCCAGCGGGAATTCCTACGCATCCAGTCAGAGGTTGGTAAAACGGTTGTCTTCGTGACCCACGATTTAGACGAAGCCGTACGGCTTGGGGATAGAATCGCCGTGATGAACGAAGGGAAACTGGTTTCGGTAGCAGTGCCCGAAACATTGCTTCTGGATACTAATCCTTTCATCAGGGATTTCACCGGTGACGACAGGGCATTAAGAAGGCTGGCACGCATACGCGTTGGGGAAATACAAAAAGATGTGCATCATCATTTTGCGGCCGCAGCATCCAGGCCGACCATAAGCAGCAACGCATCACTCAAAGACGCCTTGGCTCTCATGCTGGAGGAAGGGCTGTCCACTCTTGACGTGATCGATTCTTCCCGCACCATCATCGGCAAACTCACCATGGATGATCTAATCAGTAACGCGGGTATTTCGGAGGCATCATGAGCCAGACGCGTTCTTTGGCGGGTCTTCTGATCAGTATAGTTTTCATGGCGATACTCTGCAGCCCCCAAGCGTTGCATCCTGTTCTTCAGACACTTTTTCCCCAGGCCGGGGAATGGGTTTTTCCGCGGGCAACTCTCATCAGGCTCACCATTCAGCATTTAACCCTCTCCCTAACCGCCGCAGGCATAGCCGCTCTCATCGGAATCCTCCTCGCCATCACGGCCACCAGGAGGCATGGCCGGGCCTTCCTGCGGATGATACGTGATGTTTCCTCCCTTGCCCAAACCATTCCCCCGACTGCGGTGCTGGCACTGGCTATACCGTTCCTAGGGTTTGGATACAAGCCGGTTCTCCTGGCACTCGTGCTTTACAGCATACTCCCTGTACTCAACAACACACTGACCGCACTTGAGTGTTTACCGAAACCCATACTGGAAGCGGCCCAAGCTATGGGGATGAAGTCCCTCCAGGTTCTCTTCCTCATTGAATTGCCGCTGGCCTTACCGGCGATAGGAACAGGGATAAGAATCAGTGCGGTGATCAACATCGGCACAGCCACCATCGCCGCACTTGCAGGGGCAGGAGGGCTTGGCTCGCCTATTGTGGCCGGCCTAGTTCGAGACAACCCCGCATGGGTGTTCCAAGGAGCGGCATCTTCGGCCCTCCTCGCCCTGATTCTCAACGCCATTTTACTTAGGGTGGAAGTGAAACTGAACCCCGCAAAGTAGACCTGTATCCCAATACCCCGTCAAGCATAGGTTCGCACTCTCTTTTTTCCGTAAGGAACGAGGGGGGACCCTTCTTTTTTCTTCTTGGCCCTTAGGTTAGAAATATGGCACTTGACTAATGTGTAATCCTGAATGAGCAGCATGAATAAACAGCCCTTGCCATTTTCTTTGAGACATCCTACAATACCGGCAGTTTGAATGCGAAACGGAGGGAGGTTCATCCCCATGGCGCCCAATGAAGACAGAGACTCTATAATAGAAGATGAAATTCTCGCGAAATTTCTCGATAACGCCGCCGCCAAAGCAATGCGCAACATCGAAGAGCAGGGCTCCCTCAGCACGGAAGATGCTATCCCTTTGATGTTGAAATCGCAGTTCAACCACATTGCCCACTTGGATAAACAGATGGTCACCAAAGCCGAATTCCTTGAACTGAAAGAAGGGGTAAAAGACATGAAGGAACAAATGGTGACCAAAGTGGAGTTCAAGGGCTTAGAGAACAAGTTTCAGGGCTTAGAGAACAAGTTTCAGGGCTTAGAGAACAAGTTTCAGGGCTTAGAGAACAAGTTTCAGGGCTTTAAGGATCATTTCCAAGTTCTAAAAGACCAGTTCCAGGGCTTGAAGGATCAGTTCTCCTTTCTGAAATGGGTTATTGGCATCGGCTTTGTCATGCTGTTCGCCTTGAATCTCTACATCGTGTTCTTCAAATAGCAGAGAGCCTTTCCTCTATCCTGTATATTCTGCGGCGAGTCATTCATTATATGAAAGACTTCTCAGGCCGCAATCGGTGTCTTTCAGTCAGACGAAATTCCGCGTCTGAAGCAGTGTCCGCTTTGGAATAGGCCGATTATAAGCAATGCGGGCCGCCCGCCTCCTTGCCATTTTTTTTGAGACATCCTACAATACCGGCAGTTTGAATGCGAAACAGAGGGAGGTTCATCCCCATGGCGCCCAATGAAGACAGAGATTCTATAATAGAAGATGAGATTCTCGCGAAATTTCTCGACAACGCCGCCGCCAAAGCAATGCGCAACATCGAAGAGCAGGGCTCCCTCAGCACGGAAGATGCTATCCCTTTGATGTTGAAATCGCAGTTCAACCACATTGCCCACTTGGAGAAACAGATGGTCACCAAAGTGGAATTCAAGGGCTTAGAGAACAAGTTTCAGGGCTTAGAGAACAAGTTTCAGGGCTTTAAGGATCATTTCCAAGTTCTAAAAGACCAGTTCCAGGGCTTGAAGGATCAGTTTTCCTTTCTGAAATGGGTTATTGGCATCGGCTTTGTCATGCTGTTCGCCTTGAATCTCTACATCGTGTTCTTCAAATAGCAGAGAGCCTTTCCTCTATCCTGTATATTCTTGCGGCGAGTCATTCATTATATGAAAGACTTCTCAGGCCGCAATCGGTGTCTTTCAGTCAGACGAAATTCCGCGTCTGAAGCAGTGTCCGCTTTGGAATAGGCCGATTATAAGCAATGCGGGCCGCCCGCCTCCTTGCCATTTTTTTTGAGACATCCTACAATACCGGCAGTTTGAATGCGAAACAGAGGGAGGTTCATCCCCATGGCGCCCAATGAAGACAGAGATTCTATAATAGAAGATGAGATTCTCGCGAAATTTCTCGACAACGCCGCCGCCAAAGCAATGCGCAACATCGAAGAGCAGGGCTCCCTCAGCACGGAAGATGCTATCCCTTTGATGTTGAAATCGCAGTTCAACCACATTGCCCACTTGGAGAAACAGATGGTCACCAAAGTGGAATTCAAGGGCTTAGAGAACAAGTCTTAGAGAACAAAGGGCTTAGAGAACAAGTTTCAGGGCTTAGAGAACAAGTTTCAGAGCTTTAAGGATCATTTCCAAGTTCTAAAAGACCAGTTCCAGGGCTTGAAGGATCAGTTTTCCTTTCTGAAATGGGTTATTGGCATCAGGGCTTAGAGAACAAGTTTCAGGGCTTAGAGAACAAGTTTCAGAGCTTTAAGGCATTTCCAAGTTCTAAAAGACCAGTTCCAGGGCTTGATCAGTTTTCCTTTCTGAAATGGGTTATTGGCATCGGCTTTGTCATGCTGTTCGCCTTGAATCTCTACATCGTGTTCTTCAAATAGCAGAGAGCCTTTCCTCTATCCTGTATATTCTTGCGGCGAGTCATTCATTATATGAAAGACTTCTCAGGCCGCAATCGGTGTCTTTCAGTCAGACGAAATTCCGCGTCTGAAGCAGTGTCCGCTTTGGAATAGGCCGATTATAAGCAATGCGGGCCGCCCGCCTCCTTGCCATTTTTTTTGAGACATCCTACAATACCGGCAGTTTGAATGCGAAACAGAGGGAGGTTCATCCCCATGGCGCCCAATGAAGACAGAGATTCTATAATAGAAGATGAGATTCTCGCGAAATTTCTCGACAACGCCGCCGCCAAAGCAATGCGCAACATCGAAGAGCAGGGCTCCCTCAGCACGGAAGATGCTATCCCTTTGATGTTGAAATCGCAGTTCAACCACATTGCCCACTTGGAGAAACAGATGGTCACCAAAGTGGAATTCAAGGGCTTAGAGAACAAGTTTCAGGTTCTAAAAGACCTATTTCAAGGCTTGAAGGATCAGTTTTCCTTTCTGAAATGGGTTATTGGCATCGGCTTTGTCATGCTGTTCGCCTTGAATCTCTACATCATATTCTTCAAATAGCAGAGAGCCTTTCCTCTATCCTGTATATTCTTGCAGCGAGTCATTCATTATATGAAAGACTTCTCAGGCCGCAATCGGTGTCTTTCAGTCAGACGAAATTCCGCGTCTGAAGCAGTGTCCGCTTTGGAATAGGCCGATTATAAGCAATGCGGGCCGCCCGCCTCCTTGCCATTTTTTTTGAGACATCCTACAATACCGGCAGTTTGAATGCGAAACAGAGGGAGGTTCATCCCCATGGCGCCCAATGAAGACAGAGATTCTATAATAGAAGATGAGATTCTCGCGAAATTTCTCGACAACGCCGCCGCCAAAGCAATGCGCAACATCGAAGAGCAGGGCTCCCTCAGCACGGAAGATGCTATCCCTTTGATGTTGAAATCGCAGTTCAACCACATTGCCCACTTGGAGAAACAGATGGTCACCAAAGTGGAATTCAAGGGCTTAGAGAACAAGTTTCAGGGCTTAGAGAACAAGTTTCAGGTTCTAAAAGACCTATTTCAAGGCTTGAAGGATCAGTTTTCCTTTCTGAAATGGGTTATTGGCATCGGCTTTGTCATGCTGTTCGCCTTGAATCTCTACATCATATTCTTCAAATAGCAGAGAGCCTTTCCTCTATCCTGTATATTCTTGCGGCGAGTCATTCATTAGGGCACCTCTAAGAAACAGCTTTAGGAAATTGACGAAGAAATATTTTTTGTCGATACAAGGCGGCAAAAGCGGAGCTAACTTAAGCTACGTGAGTATTTTGACAACGCAGTAGCGGCGGAAAAGTTCGAGTCAAGAACTAAATGGGGTTTTTTAGAGGTGCCCATTATATGAAAGATTTCTTCACACCCAAGGCCGTCCATCTACGATAAAACCACCGTCGGAAGCAAGGGGGTATTATGATGCGGTGCAGCACAGGATGACGGGAAGTGCATTCTAAGGAGTCCGTATGAAAGGCACAAAGCCAGTGGCAGGAAGTAATGAAAGGAGGGGGCGTTCCTGGCGCGTACCATGTAGAACGCGGCGGAGGAAGGGCACAATAGCGATGGCTAAATAACAATAGGCGCAAGGGATTGCAGCGGAAATGCCGCCGGCAGCCCCGGCGATTGGCAATGAGCCGGTCAACAGGCTGCCGGATTGAGGCATTGGAGCGAAAAGCCCGACCCGAAGGGGTGCGCCCAAATATTGATTTTCAAAATTGCGGGATACTTGTTCGGTCTGCTGCGCTTCTGGAGTGAAAAAATGATCGCTGCAGCGCCATTGTTTATCCAGGGCGCCTCCAGTTGTAGAACGGTCTCCGGGCGCTTGGAATAAGTTCCAAAACAGTACATCATTGCAAGATGAATAGAACTGCAACAGCCTAATGAGCCGGACCATCAAGGCGCCGGCCCTTGTCTTGAAGATGAATCCCGTCGGCGAACATCACAGGGGTTTGACTATGCTAGTTGCCGGAGAGGGATTGTTGCGCCCGCTGGCCTTTGGGGCTCAAGGAAGACGAAGTTCCTTGCGGGCCTCCGCTGTTCCGTATAACACCGGCACAGCAAACCTGCACTATAATGGAGCCAAGGACCAGTGGCGTCTCACCGCATTCGACCCTGAAGACTGCCATGATGGATTCAGAGAAGACTTGGACCGATTCTACACGGCGGCGGCCTGGGCCGAAGTATTGCTTAAAACATATGGCAGCGGCGATGATTCCGGCAGACTATACGGCTTGGCTGCCCGGGGCTTGTCGTTACTTTCGAGAAGCTCAAGCGAGCAGATCAGGCGGCTCAAAATTGGGTTTTTCTGGAATTATCTCGGCATTGAAGGCGTTATGCCCGATGTTCTGGGCTGCGGCATCTGTTCTAAGCGGCTTGTCATAGGCGGCAAGAAGCCCCCCGCCCGAATCTGGCCAAACGGCCTGCTTGTCTGCCATGAATGCGCCGAAGCCCGAGGTGAGGAGATTCCGGACGGGGTGAGGCGGTGGCTTCATCGCATAAGTTCAGGAATGGATGATTCTGTTAAGATAGGTATGCCGCCCCAAGGCATAGCGATTGCCGAGAAATGGATTAATGTTCTTATTCAGACCACTCTCGATCAGCCATTGAAAGCAGCGGCATACACAGGCATCTCGCCGTTAAGCTGAAGTTTTACGATATTCGTGCATATTTCCATCGCTAATTGCATCCATAACTGTGATTTGTGATCCCCGGCGAAATATCATTACCGCTCTGATCGCCGGCCGAGCGGTGAATCCGCAATCCAAATTGGCCGCTTTCCGAGCAATCAGCGGTCCAAACCGAACCAGTACTCTTGCCGATACCGCCGGCCTGGGCGAGGATTTAATTCAGAGGGACATCTATGAAGCGCTGGACTGGCTCTTGATGCGTCAAAATGCCATTGAAAAAAAGCTGGCCGACCGCCATCTGAAAAACGGTTCCTTTGTTCTCTATGACCTTAAGTTCCCTCTGGTATAGAAGGACGGCATTGCCCATGGGCCAAACGGGGATACACCCTTAATGACTTGGCGACTGTCTGTTGCAGCACGATTGAGCCGATCTGTCAGGGGGCGCGGCCGAAGGTAACTGAACTGACAATCCATCAGCAGAAGATGGTTGAAATCTTAGAGGTGCCCAGAAGTTAAACTGTAATATCCCCAGTATCGTGAAGCATGAAATTTGAGTTAATTTGTTATATTAGAATGAATTATGTTATTTATTTGGTGAAAATTTCAGCTTAAAGATATTTTTGCAGCCAACAAAAAACCCATGGCAACATGGCCGCAGCTATTGCCCATCCCGTGCCGGCACTTCCAGCCGCAGAATCGGCGGTTTCAATGCTCTCTTGCCGAGACGGTTGGAAATCAAATCTTTCCCATAACAGCCGGTCCAACGATTCAAAGAAGTTTTTCCAGGTTAACTGCCCCTTTCCGTCAACAATGATATGAAAGTAGTAAAAAGATCGGCCGAGCAGCCCTCCCAGTGGTCCGGGGATTATCAATTCCGGACGAATAGAGGCCGTTGAGAGTAATACCATGCCCGTTAATCCTATTCCCTTGATCAAACCTCTGTTCAAGGCTTTCTCTGTGATAACGAATGATCCGATTTTCAAGAGCACCCTGCCCATCGGTACTAAGAGGTGGAAGAAAGTTATGGAAATGATGAGAATCATGAAGAAGTTCCAACGAATTTTTCTTCCGGCGAAGCAGGTCAGCACGGAATAAAATACTGTGATTATCAGTTTTAGAATTAGATTGTCGATAAGCAAAAAACCGGGCAGGGCTATTAATGCCGACCAAAAACGGGGAGCCGGCGCTACTATGATTCCGATTCGGTCCATATCATTCTATCGCATCAATATACCGCTTCTCAAGCGAAGCCAGCCAAGTTGAAGTAGTAATAAATTTTTCGGCGAAAATACCGATCACCAAACCGGAAACGAGTGCGGAACCCAGCGAAAAAGGCGCGATCACCAAGGCTGCTTTCCCAAAAATATAATTAATCGCCAATGTAAGCTGAACCAAGGAACTGACCATAGCCCCTGCCAGAGATATTCCTATCATGCTCACCCTGTTTTTTCCCAAACGATGCACGGCCGTCATAGCCCCCAGGGATGCGGCAGAACCGGCGAGCGAAAATAGAAAAACATGTGATACCAATGTCCCATTCATCACCCCTTGCCCCAATACCTTCAATATGAGTAGAAGTATGAGATCTTTTGAAGAAAGAAACCGCAACCCCAGCAGGAGCGGAAGATTGGCCAGCCCGAGCCGGAAGAATGGCAGGGGTTTGGGCACTAAGTATTCCATTGTCGATAAGAACAGGCAGAGTGCACCGAGCAGAGCGACGATATCCCGCCGGAGGGATAATTCCTTAATAGGCACCGGCATCCACCTTTACCGTGGAATTCTTACCTAGGGAAACCACATGAATAAAAACCTTGTTCGGAAGACAGGCAATCCAAGCGGATGGTCGGGATATCTCTCCCATAGACATACAAATTTTATCCCGGCAGTCTGAATGAGTAACACGGGCGGCTCCATTCTCTACGGTGATAAGAGTGTTGCCTATGGGGCCTTCCACTTCTAACGAGCTGTTTTTTGAAAGCGGAAGATAGAATTCGGAATCCGCTGATTCCACCTCAATTTGATTGGCTCCATGAATTCCGCCTACGGTGATGAATACCGATACAACCACAAGACTGAGGAACAGCATGAAAAAGACTATATCGAATAAGCGGATTGATGCCATTGGGTATGAGTATAATAGCTTTCGGCATATTGCGAAACAGGGCTGAAATGACCTCATAGTGGACATGAAGGTTCTGTCTCTCATTGAGCTCTAAGAGCTTAAGAACCATATTTCCTTCATACCTTCATGCACTTAAGGTTTATTGATTAATCAAAAAGACCCCGCTAAAAACCCCATTTAGGTTTCAGGCGTGTTGTTCCGCCTGTCTGCAACAGGCCGCTGCAGCGTTGGTAGAATGCTCGCAATCTTCGAGATGCTATCCTTTCCTTTCGAATAAAATGTCATGGATAACCCGCCCTGATGCCGCTCCCTTCTCTTCAAACCTTGTTTGCGGTCTATAGGCCGGCTTCGGAGCCCATTTCGCATAGCGGTTTATCATATTCCGCTGTGCTTCCAGTATATTCAGAATCTGTTCGGCGTATGGCTCCCAATCCGTGACGATATGGATTACCCCGCCCTCCTTCAGTGCCTGGCTGAATAAGCTGGCGTTTGCGGGGTTAATCAACCGACGTTTGTGATGTCTTTTTTTGGGCCAGGGATCAGGAAACCAGATGTGCAGGGCATCGATGCTGCCGCAGGGGATTTGTTCCTGGAACACCGCCTCCGCATCTCTTCGGATAACGCGAATGTTCTGCAAGCCTTCCTTCTGAATCCACCAGAGGAGCTTGCCGACTCCCGGGACATGCACTTCAATCCCGATTATTCCCCAATCGGGATGTGCGGCGGACACCTGCCTGGTGGCATCTCCCATGCCGAAACCAATTTCGACAACCCGGCGTTTCGCATCGGGGAACAGCTTGTCCCAATCGACAGTCTCATCCCCTAAGCCGTGAAGAGGATACAGCTCTTCATAGGCTTTTTTCTGTGCCGGCGACATGCGTGAGGATCGAAGGACATAGCTTTTCACCCTCGAATTCAAAGCAATGCCTCGAGACGCTCGCGGATAAATGCTGATTTTTCCCTTAGTCCAACCTTTCCGGTTTCGAAGATGAGGCATTCGGGTTTTGCAGGATTGAGTTTTACCTGACCCCTTGCGGCCGAGATGAGATGCATAACCTTGTCGACAGACAGCATTGACACCTTTCCGAAACTGACTTGCAGCAGGCCATTGCGTTCCTTGAGACTGGTCACCTTGAGTTTTCCGCAGATAATCTTGATTTCTGCGATAGAGATTAGGCTGTGAACCTCTTCAGGCAGGGGCCCATAACGGTCGTGGAGTTCGGAATACAGCCCCTGCAATTCGGTGTCGGCGGAAACCGCAGCGATTTTCTTGTACACTTCCATCTTCTCCGACGAATCAGTGATGTAGGAGTCGGGTATGAATCCTGAGTATTCCAGTTCAAGATAGGTTTCATGCCTCGCCTCACCGTCTTCGCCATCCATGCGTTTCCGCACCGCTTCCTCCAGGAGCCGCAAGTAGAGATCGAATCCCACCGCATAGATATCACCCTTCTGCTGTGCTCCGAGGAGATTCCCCACTCCCCTTACCTCCATGTCCTTCATTGCGATCTTGAAGCCGCTTCCAAGCTCGGTGAAGTCGCTGATCACCTGCAGCCGCTTCATGGCTAACTCAGAGATATTCAGTTGATCAGGATAGAGGAGAAAGGCATAGGCTGCTCTCCCTGATCGGCCGACTCGTCCACGTAATTGATACAACTGACTGATTCCATACATATCGGCCCGGTCGATGATGATGGTGTTGACATTGGGGATGTCAATACCGTTTTCAATGATAGTTGTCGAGACGAGCACCTGGAACGCTCCATGTACGAAACGGTGCATGATGTCTTCCAACTCCCGAGAGGACATACGGCCATGCGCGACCTCAATGAATGCCTCGGGAACCAGTTTTTGCAGAAAGATACGAATCCGTTCCAGACTCTGGATGTGGTTGTGAAGGAAAAACACCTGCCCGCCCCTCTCCATCTCACGGCGTATGGCCCTGGCAACCAAGTCTTCATCAAAGTCCTGGATGAAGGTTTCGATGGGCAGTCTGTTGCGGGGAGGCGTCCTGAGTAGCGACATGTCCCTGATCTTTACCATCGACATGTGCAGCGTTCTCGGGATGGGTGTGGCAGAAAGGGTAAGGCAGTCCACGGAAGCCTTGACCTCTTTGAGCCGTTCCTTGTCCTTTACCCCGAAACGCTGCTCCTCGTCGATGATGATCAGGCCGATATTCTTGAATTGCACATCCTTTGACAGAATGCGATGCGTTCCTATCACGATGTCAACTTTTCCCTCTTTCAGCCCCTGGATTACATTCTTGCGTTCCACCGCCGGAACGAAGCGGCTGAGCATGCCTATCGTGACAGGGAAGCGTTTGAACCGTTCGGAGAAACTCTCATGATGCTGCTCGGCAAGAATAGTTGTTGGGCAAAGATAGGCGACCTGACGCCCGCCCATGATGGCCTTAAAGGCGGCACGCATCGCGATTTCCGTCTTACCATAACCCACATCGCCGCAGATTAATCTGTCCATGGGCTGCGGTTTTTCCATGTCCGATTTAACATCGGCTATGGCCGAGATTTGATCGGCCGTTTCCTGCCAAGGGAAATCCGCCTCAAAGCTAATCTGAAAATCGTCATCCTTGGGAAATGCGAATCCAACCGCCGTCTGTCGGCGGGCATAGAGGGTGATCAAGCGGTCGGCCAATTCCTCTACCGATTTCCGCACATGGGCCTTCTTTCTCTCCCAGACCGTGCCTCCCAGACGGTCCGGGCGAGGTGAGCTTTCTTCCTGTCCTATATATCTCTGAATAAGATTGACCTGTTCGATAGGAATAAAAATAGTCTCATCACCGGCGTATTCCAGTTCGATGTAATCCCTCTCAGCACCGGTCGCCTTGATGCGTTCAATGCCCTTGAAGAGGCCAATGCCGTAATTCACGTGCACGATGAAGTCTCCCGGGCTGAGGTCGACGAAGGTTTCAATAACCTCACTCGGGGCACTGTGTACCGAATGAGGCGCCTTCATCCGGCGACCGAAGATTTCATTCTCGCTGATGGCAATGATCCTCGCCTCGGGGAGCATAAACCCTGCCGATATGGCGGCCGAACCCACTTCGACACCGTCGATATCCCGTACAAGATAGGCGATACGTTGTGACTGAGACTCGCTTTCGGCGAAAACAAACACTTTGTAACCGTTCGAGAGCAGGGAGATAAGCTCATCCTTCAGGAAGGCAATGTTTCCGAAAAAAGACCGTCCGGGTTCGCTGGCAAGCTGGAATGAAGCCGCCTTGACATCCGTGTTAAGACCATGGAATTCCACATGATGCCCGCAAACATGCAACGCCGTTTGCAGAGGCATAACGAGTCTGTCCGGTTTTGGTATGCTTCTCCCTTCACCCTTCGCCCTGGCGTAAAGCTCTTCATACTCCTTGAGCATGGCCGACTCACTGATGAACAGTCGTTCCATATCGATGAAAACGGTGACTCCTTCATCCCCCAGATACTCCGGCAAGTTGGAAGGGTTATCGAAAACCAGGGGATAGAACAGTTCTTCACCGCGAAATCTTCCATCGCTTTCCAATGAGCTGCGTATGACTTCATCCTCTTCCTGGCCGATATGGAGTCTTAGCCGCTCGGTTTTATCGGAGTCCCAAATAAGCTCCCGTAGTGGATGTAGCACGGCATGATCGAGTTTTATGCTGGATGCTTGGCTGAAGGGGTCAAATGACTTTATCTCTTCAATCTCGTCCCAAGAGAACACCACCCGTATGGCCTGCTCACTGCCTGGGGGATAGATATCAAGAACCTCCCCCCGCAAGGCGAATTCCCCCGGAACACTCACCCGAGGGACTCGGCTGTAGCCGAATTCGGGCAGCCGCATTTTGACACTCGTGGTATCCAGCTTGTCTCCGGGGCGCAGCCGCAATATGTTGTCGGCGATTTCCCCAGGCGGCGGCAGAAAGCCCAGGACAGCCCTAAGCGACGCCACAACGATACATCTTTCGCCGGAGACCAGTTCGGCCAGTATTGTAGCGCGTCGGCCGAATATCGAAGCCTGGGGTGAGATGCCCTTGTACAGCATGGTTCCCCACCAGGGGAATTGGTGCACATTTTCGCAGAACAGGCTGATATCCTGGGCAAAGGACTGCGCATCACCGTCGCTGGGGGTTACGATGAGCATACTGCCTTTGGAGAGCGGGGCGAGGTTCGCCAGCATCGCCGCGGCCCAGGGTCCCTTCGCACCAAAAACCTTGAGAGGGAATTCTTTGTCGGCCCATGCCTTTCGTAATGATTTCCAATGGCTATTGAGTCCGAGGGCCTTCGCTAAGGAATCTTTGAATTTATCAATCATCTTGATTTACCGATATAGGAAAAGAGGGATTCTATGATACAACGATTCACCACATTTTTTCTCGTCGTGTGTATTGCATTGACATGTTCTTATGCCGATGTGGATTTCAGGATAAGATATCATAACAAGAATATCTATTATCCCGGGGATCGGATTGAAATAAAACTCACACTTGCCAATAATGCTTCGCCTGGTTCTCCCGAAGAGACCTTCTTCCTCGCCGATGACCCGCGGCAGAGCTTTGGTTTCAACATTCAGGACCTCAGCGGAAGAAACGTAAGCCCGGCCAAGGGATACGCCATGGCCTTGCATACCCCAAGCGCCTACCGGGTAGTCCATCTCGCGCCGGGACAAGAACTCTCCCTCGTTGTCGCCCTGAACGATTGGGTCAATATAACTCAAGCCGAGCAGTATCGGCTGACCGGTTTCTTCTACTCTCGGTTGAGAGGGCTTGACACAGATGTCGCTCAAGCCAATACGGTATTGGATCTGTCCATATTGCCGAGAACAGATGAGCAGTGGATGGATCAGCTTGACGAGAATATACGGAAGGCCTTAGTTAGCCGCGATCTTGATCCCTTGAGCGTTGTAATGGAAACTGTCGAGAATCGATCGGATGAGAAATACAACCGGGCTGTCATATATCTTGACATCGAATCCCTGACCCGCAATTCTCCATTAATCGCCGATGAGGAAAGCCTGAAGAACAAATTGCTCAAAGGTTCATGGCAGTTAATACCCGGGATGGACCTCCCTGTGATCAACATGAAAAGGCTCTCAACCCAGGTTTATCAGGAAGAAGCCATAGTTCATCTCGTAGCGACTTATGGCGGTTTGGGGGAAAGATTTGAAAGAAATCTCAGATTCTATCTCCATAACAGAAACGGATACTGGGCAATACGGCATGTAGAAGCATTCCCCAAGGACACCCAGGCGGCTGCTCTTAGGCAATCTGGCGCTCCTGCTATGGAGCCGCCCGAAGTGGTAACCGAATTGATCAGGGCGGCCGTCCGCGGTGATTGGGATATCGTCTTCCGCCATTATAGCATTGAACATCTTGTCAGCAGTTTACCCGAGTATAAAGACCGCTGGAAGAACATGGATTCAACCAATCACCAGCTCGCCCTGGCCAACTACCGGACCAAGATCATTTCCGGTGATATGAAATCGGATTCTCTTCCCCTGGCAGATATGGAGGAGTGGGAGATCGTCAGTGTGAATTATACCCAGCTATCAGGCAGTGTCGTCGTCGTCAACAACAAGGCCTACGATACCCTTGCGGGGGAAATACGGCAGAAAACCCGTTACACCTTTCGTCTCGAGCGTCCAAATGGCGCCGACGGGGAATGGGTGGTCAAGCGGTACAATACCGTGCGCATAAACGAGTGATTTCTCTCGCCCGCAGCTTATATGAGCCTCAGTTACAACTGCCGCCTTCAATATAGAGGAGGAGGGCGCCGT
Organism: Spirochaetaceae bacterium; assembly: GCA_965232165.1. Taxonomy (GTDB): domain Bacteria; phylum Spirochaetota; class Spirochaetia; order DSM-2461; family DSM-2461; genus UBA2779. Next base: position 1,038,583 of record CBDDOY010000001.1, read on the forward strand.
TAAAAAACCCATTCCGTATAATCTTTTTCCAAAGTGCTGTCTAAATATGACATCATGCCTGGATTAGTGGTATTAGCGGCCGAAGTCGCATCCGTGGTGAAGCGGAGAAGTTTCGCGACATCTGTATTGCCGTTTTTCATGTCTTTAGCTCTGCGGCAGTTCAGTGATGGCAGCTTTCAGTTTGGCTTCGCTGAGAACTTACTCATTCAATCACCTCCCAATGACCCTCTTTTCGTCCACCGGCCCGACGCAAAACTCCATCCCTATGCAGGTTTTTTAGATGTCGTTCGACGGCTCTCGTAGAAATGCCTAATTCGGCTGGTAATTCTGCAATAGTCAACTGAGAATTCGACCGCAGTAACCTGACGATCTTTTCCGAACCCTTTTCCGACATTCCGCCCGGCGTTTCCTCCAGCACCTGTTGACCTTCTTCAAGTGACTTCATATAGGCCGCATCATATTCAAGACAAACCTCCATGAAGTTCTCACTGAAACGGAAGACATCCTTTGAATAAGCCTGAAGGATGCGATTCATGCCGGAACCGAGCTGCTCTACCAACTCAAGATCACGATAGATACGCATCAGTTCGCGGTTGCGGATCATGGAACGGCCTGCAAAAAACTCCTCTTTGCTGAGTCCAAGAACGAGTCCGCCATAGGAAGTAATCGTCAAACGATCCGCGTAAATCTCGACCACCGGCGTTACTTCGCGGGTATAGTCATTGTGCACCATGGCATTGATCAGGGCCTCACGCAGGACGGACTTATCAATCATGTTTTTCTGCAGTCTTCGAGCCGCACCTGTGATCTTGGTAAAAGTCCTGTTTTCAATCGCCAGCTTGTCGAGCATCCGCTCGGTGGCCTTGACCAGGGAGCAGTAGCCGTATTCCTCGTTTTCAATCAAATTCACCTTGTCAGTGCCGGAATATTTGGCGACCTTGATCGATACGCTGTTTTGATCTGCCAGCAGGTAAGCGACATAATTCAATTCGCCATTGGGGGTGTAGAGATCCAGATTTTCCAAAAAGGTATCGTTAACGGTAAAACCCTTTTCGTTGCAGTATATCTTGAGGGCACCTCTAAAAACCCCATTTAGTTCTTGACTCGATCTTTTCCGCCGCTACTGCGTTGTCAAAATACTCACGTAGCTTAAGCTACGCTTGAGCTTTTGCTGCCTTGTATCGACAAAAAATTTCTTCGTCAATTTCCTAAAGCTGTTTCTTAGAGGTGCCCCACATCGAAGAAGCCGAGGGTTGTCGGAAGGATATTGTTTTTGATCCGGCCGATAATCGCCAGTTGCAGCTTGTCTGGGTTCGTTACGCCGATAATGGTTCCGTCATCTTCCACCCCGATGTAGATATCTCCACCCTTGGACGAATTCAAAAACGCCACGACTTCCTTTTCCAGCGTGTCGGTCAGCACACGCTTAAATTCGGTGTATTCGTCTTCGTAGTGGTGGAAGGGGGGCATGATTTAATTTCCTGTATAAAACGAGATTTATTCTGAATTTTTTTTATCATCCCAGGGCATCGCTCTCTGCCTTGGATAAGACACATACAGCCATCGCTTCGCCCTTGTTACCGCCACAGAAGCGTTATCGCGTTCCTCGTCTAATTCATTCTCGGTCTGGGCATGGTAATCGAGAAAAACACCCTCACACATTCCAATTAAGAATACAATATCCCTTTCAATTTCCTTCATCGTATGCCCATTACTTAGAGTTAGGCCGTCATCTATACTATTCTCAGAAAATTGGCCTGATGTCAATGCATTTCTAAATGCCGCCAAGGAATCACTAAGCCTTTACGCTTAAACCGCGTCCATGCGCTATTAAATTTATTAAGCTCCTCAAGACTCTACTTGACATCTTCATTCTTATGAGCTGGAAAATTTCTCTGATTCTTGACCAAAGAAGTTAGATAGCTACGAAATTTCTCCACGAATTTAGGTGTCTTAGGGTTTTCAATGTCTAACCCATTAATCGCAGAAAGCAGCTTCGCCAATAGGTCAGCGTTCTCATCTGTTCTTGAACGTTATTTGGGGACCGCTGTATTGGCCAGTCAACAGAAAATTTGTTTGGGAAGTTATTGAGCGGATACGGAGGTTTGTATTTTTCGACTGTTCGCAATTTCGGAATTTTTTCCATAAGCCCTTTCTTTTTCACATAAATGTAATGGCCCGTCGGCAGTTAGCTTGTCAGTTTCGTATTGATAAACAGTATGGAGCAGGCCGCAGGCTTTTATTGTATTATTTATTACTGCTTCAGCTACGGGGACGGGCAAGCTGTTTCCAGCTTGTTTTCTTGATTGTGTGTAGCTTGATATGATTTTGAACTCTTCAGGAAAGCCTTGCAGCCTAAACATCTCACGAGAGGTAAGCCTTCTCTCTCCATTAACTAAAAGATAGTTATATGAAGCGCCAGCCCGCAAAGCACAAGAGAACGGGTAAGCACTTATATTCCCAGATTTATTTTCATGCCATATTGTTGGTTCTTCCGTTGATTTTTGTTTGCTCAATCTTTTCTTTCTAATGTGATCCGAGACAAAGTATTCTTCAGGAAGATTTTTTTCCAGAATATTACTTAGCGGCTGCATCGGAATTTTTTCTGTAGGCCAGAAAAAAGAACAAGGTTCACGGAAACCTACAATAAAAACACGCTCTCTTTTTTGCGGCAATCCGAAGTCCAGGGCATTTAAAATTTTATACGTTGTATGGTAGCCCAAATTTTTTAAAATCTCTAATATTGTTTTTAACGTTTCTCCTTTATTGTGCCCAACAAGCAACTTGACGTTTTCAAGAACAAAAGCTGAAGGTTTTTTTTCAGCTAAGATTCTGGCTATATCAAAAAAAAGAGTGCCCCTTGTGTCTTGAAAACCTTTCATATGCCCTATTATGCTGAAAGGTTGACAGGGAAATCCGGCAAGAAGGATATCGTGATCGGGGATAGAATCTGCTGAAATTTCGGTTATATCTCCAAAGGGAGCATCTCCGAAATTTTCCGCATAAACTTTTTGACATTCTTTATCTATCTCGCTGGTGAAAACACATTCGGCGACAGCTTCGTACTGCTTTGCGGCACTTTGCATGGCATAACGAAAACCGCCTATGCCGGCAAAAAGGTCAATATATCGAATAGCTATATTTTTCATGCCGTCAATATAGCACAGCGGAAACAATGGTTCAATTTGACTTTGCTTCCAAAATTTATTTCATGGTGTCAAATGCCTCGTATCACCGGCAAAGTGAACGCGTAGCAGGCACTTTGACCGACTGCATGCGTTTGGGGGCTTGGTCTGGCGGCCATTCATCGAATTGCGAAAGATCATCATTTATTTCAGGCCGCTGAGCTTTGGCGCCTACGAAAATATGGGACAGGCTTTGTGCCAGGACCCTCTTCAACGGGGCGTTATCGAAGTGGCCAGACAGCCGCTTCATCCATCTGATTCGGACTTGCCCTGGGCTGTCGGGATTGATCTTCCAGCCCTTCAAAGCCGTCCACTGTAAACCGGTTCATCCATTTGTAACTAGTTTTTCGACTAATTCCGTACTCTAAGCATAAACTGCTGAAGTTCTGCTCTCCCTGCTGAACTCGAATAACGAATTCTTCTTTCAAATCCATGGTATCTCTCTCCTGCCAGGGCATGCTCCCGCCTCTAAGGTGTTACCATGCTCGGCTAAAAGTGTTACCTATGTCTTGCTCCTTCCTCTGCACATCAGAACAATTCATAAATCATCCTTCACAAATCAGGACTCGTCATTACGAGGATCGTTCGAGCAGATTAGTTATGAGGCAATACTTTTGATTGACATTGGCTGCAATTCTTCCATAATGGTGGAATGGGATTAGAACACGATTTTGTTTTTACTTCGGAAAGCGTCGGGGAGGGGCATCCCGACAAAGTCTGCGATCTGATATCCGATGCCGTCCTAGACGAGGCATTAAGAGGAGACCCCGAGTCCCGGGTGGCCTGTGAATGCTTCATCTCGACGGGCTTGGTGCTGATAGGCGGCGAGATAACCACCGAGCATTATATTGATATAATCAGAACCGCACGGCAAGTCCTGGATAATATTGGATATAACGATCCACAGGACGGCATCGACAGCAAATCATGCTCGGTCATTTCCGTAATCAAACCTCAGTCTGCCGACATCTCCCAAGGTGTTACCTCCGGCGAGGGTTTGCACAAAGAACAAGGCGCCGGTGATCAAGGTATTATGTTTGGATATGCCTGTCGGCAAACCGAGGAACTCATGCCGGCCCCCATAGAATTTGCTCACCGCATCATGCGCAAGGCTGCCGAAGTGAGGAAATCTCAGAAAATTAAATTTCTCAGACCTGACGGAAAATGCCAGGTTTCTGTGCGGTTTGCATCCAATAAGCCGGTCGCCATAGAAGCCGTAGTGTTGTCTCATCAGCATACCGCCGATGTTTCTCATAAGCATGTCGAAGAGAGCCTGATAGAAGAGGTTGTTCGTCCAGCCCTTCCTCAGGCATTGCTCACATCGAAGACGGCATTCCATATCAATCCCACCGGCCGCTTTGTCACTGGTGGCCCGGAGGGGGATGCGGGACTTACAGGACGGAAAATCATTGTCGATACCTATGGAGGGTTTTCCCGCCACGGCGGCGGTGCATTTTCAGGCAAGGACCCCTCTAAGGTGGACAGGTCGGCGGCCTATATGGCGAGGTATATGGCCAAGAACCTCGTTGCTGCAGGGATCGTCGATGAGGTAGAGGTTCAGTTAGCCTATGCCATCGGTGTCGCCGATCCGGTTTCGGTACACGTCAACACATTCGATTCGGGGGGAATTGACTCCGCGAGAATTGAACAGGTGCTCCCCAAAGTTTTCAACCTGAGACCTGCCGGTATCATTTCAACCCTGAACCTCAAGAGGCCCGTTTACTATCCTACGGCCGCTTATGGTCATTTTGGCCGAAATGAATTTCCCTGGGAGAAGATCGACAGGGTTGATGAATTGAGGAACTATCTGGCTTGACTTGTACAGGAAAGTGGTGGAGAAAACAAGGCGGCCGCATAATCTGCCAGCTCTGCCCGCACAGTTGTTCCCTCCAAATAGGTTCGATAGGATTTTGCAAAGTCCGGCAGGCCGCCCTGGACGGCATCAAACTCCCGGCCTGGGGAAAAATCACAGCGAAGCACCTGGACCCTATAGAGAAGAAGCCGCTCTATCACTTCTATCCGGGAAAGGATGTTTGGTCGGTTGGTTTTGCCGGGTGCAACATGGATTGCCCCTTCTGTCAGAATCATAGCATCTCCCGGGCTCCTGTCGGTCAAGGGTATATGCTTTCTCCAGAGGGATTTGCAATGAGCCTCGAAGAATCCGGCGCAGAAATAGGGGCCTTCACCTATTCTGAACCGACCATACACGCCGAATATCTCCTTGAAGCCGCACAACGGATACAAGATCGGGGCATGTCTACGGTCCTCGTCACCAACGGCATGATCAATCCCGAACCGGCGGCGAGCATTCTGTCACTCATGGATGCCGTGAATATCGACCTCAAGTCCTGGAACGATGTATACTATAGAAAAGCATTGAAAGGTTATCTCGAGACTGTTAAGGAATTCATTCAGATCGCCAGGGAGTATTCATGGGTTGAACTGACCACCCTCATCGTAACTGAAGATAACGACAGTGAGGATGAGATGAGGGGAATCTGTGACTGGATTGCCCGGCTGTCCCCCGACATACCCCTGCACCTCTCGGCCTATCATCCAGCCTATAAGTATTCCAATCCTCCGACTTCGAGGCAATCTCTTGTCAAGCTGACGAATGTCGCACGGGAGTATCTCAATTTTGTCTATATGGGTAATCTGGGGATTCAAGACGATACGCTTTGCCCCAGTTGCGGTGCCGCCGTGATTCGCCGAAGCGGGTACAGGGTTAGGTGCAGCCTTCTTGAGGGCAAATGCCCAAAATGTACCAGACCGATGCCGGGTGTTTTCGACGAAGTTTAGATATTGCGCAGAATTTCAGAGTGTTCCCAATCTTGTCACAAATTGAAGCTATCGGACTCTTCCCGCAGTCAGTACTTCTGAGAACTCATTAATCCTTTTATTCTATAGGGCACCTCTAAAAAACCCATTTAGTTCTTGACTCGATCTTTTCCGCCGCTACTGCGTTGTCAAAATACTCAACTAAGCTTAAGCTGCGCTTCGCTTTTGCCGCCTTGTATCGACAAAAATTTCTTCGTCAATTTCCTAAAGCTGTTTTTTAGAGGTGCCCTGTAGGAATAGATTGCATTTCACCGAATTTTCTCTTTTGCAAAATACGCGCCCCCCTCCCCGCGTAAAACGACGGCGGGAAAAACTTATCCCCGTTATAACGGCCTGGCCCGGGAGTGCGGGCAGAATTTCCAGAAAAAGAACCAAGCATAACCAGCACGTGTGATTGGCCTGGCTGGGGGAGGACTTCCATTCTGTCGGGGTATGCTTCTTCGCTCCGTGCTGATTCTTCATCGCATGTCTTCCATAGGTACCCTGCGATGGCTTCAGTCTGTTTGGAGATACGGGAAGTCGCCATCCTTTACCATTGACAAAGCCCTCTTGAACAAGGTCCAATATATCCGTGGGCATGCTGCAATTCAATCCCGAAGTAACCGATGCCCAGGCCAGCGGCAAACCCATTCTGGTGCTGGAATCCACCATAATCGCACATGGAATGCCCTATCCCGACAATGTGGAAATGGCCCTGCGGGTGCAGGACATTGTCCGAAGCCAGGGCGCAGTGCCCGCAACCGTGGCCATAATAGCCGGTCATCCGACGATAGGACTAACCAACGGCCAGATAGAGCAGTTTGGCAAAATGGGGAACCAGGTGGCCAAGGCCAGTCGGCGGGACATTCCCCTGCTGGCCGCTGCCGGAGAAAATGGGGCCACAACCGTGGCCGGTACCATGATAATTGCCGCCATGGCGGGCATAAGAGTGTTCACCACCGGGGGTATTGGCGGGGTTCACCGGGGTGCATCCGAGAGCTTTGACATCTCCGCCGATCTGGAGGAACTGGCCCGCACCGAGGTGGCCGTAGTCTGTGCCGGCGTAAAATCCATTCTGGACATCGGGCTAACCCTGGAATACCTGGAAACGAAGGGCGTGCCGGTTCTGGGCTATAGAACAGACAAACTGCCCGCCTTCTATACAACCGACAGCGGATTCGGTGTGGACCGCCGCATGGATGCGCCTGAAGAAATAGCCAAGGTTATGTACGCCCAGTGGACCATGGTCCCCGGCGGCGGACTGCTGGTGTCCCAGCCCGTTTCCGAAGATCACAGCATGGACAGACAGGAGATCAACACGGCCATCGACGATGCGGTTAAAGAAGCCGACGCACAGGGTATAACCGGCAAGGCGGTTACACCGTTCATTTTGGCCCGAGTGGCCGACCTGACGGGAGGGAAGAGCCTCAAATCCAACATTGCCTTGGTAGAGAACAATGCCCGCCTGGGAGCGTGCATTGCAGCAGCCTATAACAGATTGATCAATGACAGAAAAAACCAGGAACAATAAGCCCTATACCGTCATCATAGGAGCGGCGGTACTGGACATTCTGGGGACCACGGACCGGGTTCTCAAAGCCCATGATTCAACGCCCGGACATATCCGCATGGAAGCGGGCGGAGTGGGCCGTAACATCGCCGAGAACCTGGCATGGATGGGCGTGCGGACTGAGTTGATATGCATTCTTCCGGATGATTCTGCAGGCCGATTGATCCGCAAGCAATGTGCTGCGGCCGGGGTGGGCCTGTCTTACAGCTTTTCCCCGCCCGGCGCAGGAACCTCACAGTACATGGCCATATCCGGCGCGGATGGCGATATGGTCATGGCCTTATCCGATGTGAATATCGCTGACCATATTACACCATCGGCCCTGCAGTCCCGGCATGAGATCATTGAGGGAGCAACGGCCCTGGTGGTCGACGGGAACCTGCCCCGAACCATCCTGAAATATCTGGTTGACGAATTTAAGCCCGTGCCCCTGTTTGCCGATCCGGTCTCAACAAGCAAAGCATTCAATCTGTCGGCCATTCTTTCCGGTGTGCACACCCTGAAAATGAACTCCTTTGAGGCCGAAGCCCTGTCCGGCATTGCCGTAAACGACAGACATTCCGCTGCCCGGGCCGGCAGGGCGCTCATCGGCAAGGGCGTGAAACACCTGTACCTGACCATGCAACACAACGGAATCTACTGGAACAGGGAAGGAGAGGAAGGTTTTTACCAACAGGCTCCGTTGATTCCCGTCTCCAGTACCGGAGCCGGAGATGCATTCATGGCGGGCCTTGTTTATGGCTGGGAAAAAAATCTGTCGGTTGAGCAAACCCTGGAATTTGCCTCTTCAGCCGCAGTCTGTGCATTGCAGCACCACTCGGCAGTGAATCCTGAAGTAAGAAGATTGGCCGATTCTGTTGATGGATTGCCGGCACGGTTACCTTCTTAACCGATCCTCCAGCCTGCAATAAATCGGCCTCGCATTCAAATCGACCGCCGAAAGCCGCTTGAAGGTTAAGACCACTTGCTCCGCCGAGAGTTGCGAGGCTTCCACCAAAGAAAATTCAATGGCACCCTGATTCATCAGTTTCTGCATCGCAGGCCCTGCATCGAGTCAATCCAAACCTTCACGGCCTCGGAGATCGCTGTTAATGCGGGCCTCGGTGAGCATTCCCCGGTCCCCGGCAATCATGATGCGCTCCAGATTGAAGCGATGACGGAATTTCTCAATCTGACTGGATACCGCTGCGGGGTCAGAGCGGTTCCTCTCAAAAACCTCCGGCAATCGGATGTCCGGCGATATCACAAAGCAGACCCGGCTCAATCTGATGGAATCTGCCCCGCCTGCCATCCCGGGAGTATCCCCGTTTGGCTCAGGGGCAATGCCGTCCTTCATACCAGATAGATGGCCCTCTGACTTAAATCCTCGCCTAGGCCGGTGATATCCGCAAGAGTACTGGATTGGGATGGGCCGCTGATTTCTCAGGAAGCGGCCAATTTGGATTGCGGATTCATCACTCACCCGGCGATCAGAGATGGAAACATATTTCACAAATCACAAATCATAGTTATGGATGCAATCAGCGATGAAATATGCACGAATATCGTGAAAACTTCAGTTCAAGGCAGTGTAGAAGCAATCTGTGGTCTTAGGTTAGGGTTTGCAATGTGATATCTTGTGACAGGACGGGGAAAGAGATTTGATGAGTATCCTGGAATTCCGGACCGGATTATAAGCCGTCGATTTCGATGCCGGAAGATCGGAAAGAGATGCCTCCTTGAAACCCATGGCGAGAAACCAGTCGGCCGTTTGTGTCGTGAGCACAAACACACGGGTCATCCCCTCGGCGGCGGCCTTTTCCAGAAGGCGGGAAATGAGTTTGGCGCCGATGCCTAGTTGCGCATAGCGGGGGTCAACCGACACTCCCGCAATCTCTGCACAAGCATCCTGGTGAATATGCAGGGCGGCACAGCCGTGCACAACCCCATCCATGGCATAGACCATGAAATCCTTCTTAATGCTTTCCAGTTCTTCCCGGGTGCGCCGTACAAGCACCTTCTTCTCGATGAGAGGATTCATTATACCGAGTACACCGGTGATGTCCGAACTCTCCATCGGCCTGATGCGTTCATAGTCATCGGCGAACACCATGGTGCCCACTCCCAGATTTGAGAAAATCTCCTTCAGGAGAACCCCCGGCTGCCGGCCGTCAAGGATATGAACACGAGTTATGCCTCCCTCGCAAGCTTCAGCGGAATAGCCCAGCACTTCCCTGTTCGGCTTGTTTGGATTCATTGCCAATAATTCCCTGGCACCCTTGGCCGTGACTCTAAATATCCTGCCGCCATCGAGATTCTTGAAATCTTCGGGAATTGTCCAGTCTGGATGAGACATGACTGGATATGCCCCCAAATGAAATACTTTCGCAGCATGCAATGCCCTGGCGATGGAGATAGTCAGTTCTTCCGAGGAGAGATTGTAGGGTAAGCCGATATCATTATGGCCCACACAGGGAAATATCACAACCGTTCCCTTGTCCAGGATTTGAATGACCTCGCCGACCCGCAGTCTATCAACCACTCCTGTACGAAGGAAATCGACACCATCGATCACACCACGGGCTCGGGCCCGGGCCCAATTACCGATTACGGCGGATATGCGATGCCCGGAGAGAGCGGTTATCACCCTATGGGCCACATCGAAGGCCGCCATCTTAATCAAGTCGATGGATTCAGGATCGCTTATCCGTATGCCGTTCTCGAATCGACTTCTTGCCCCGAAACGGCTGAGAATCTCGTCAATACGGGTTTTAGCGCCTGGAACTATGACGATTCGTATTCCGGCTTTTTGCAGAAGCGCCAAATCTCCGACATGCTCCAGGAAATTCGCGTGCTCAATGATTGAATCCGCTATCTTTATGACAAATGTCGCTCCCCTGAAGCGCTCTGCATAGGTGAACACTTCTCGGATGAATCCAACCTGTTGACGTAGATCATCATCTTTCATGGTAAATATCCATATTCCTTGATAACCCGGTCCAAAGAATAAGAACTGAAGAGTTTCGTGATCGCCGTGTTGGCATCAACCCAGAATTGGGAGACCTTGCATTCCTGCAATCGGGGACATTCTGCGGATGACACTGAATCACTGGCGCAACAAGGGGAGAGGCCAATTCCCTCATTCACGGCTCTTAGAATGTCGTTGACAGTTATTTCCCTGGGATCTTTTTTCATCAAAAACCCGCCGCCGGGGCCCCGAACCGACTCAATCAATCCATGTTTCTTAAGCATGGTAAAAATCTGTTCCAGAAAAATAGGGGATATATCCTCATCCTTCGATATCTGTTTCACAGAAATTGGTCCGTTTTTCGCATTCAGGGAAATTTGAATGATGGCTCTTAAAGCATAGCGTCCCTTGGCTGTGACTTGCATCCATAAGATTTACCATATCAGAAACCTCATCACAAGTGCGAAGAAGAGCTAGAGGCAGGACAGACCGTGTGGATTAACCTCAAAGAAGCCTGAATAAGATGGTTTGGGGGGTTCGGGGCTGTGTCAGAACTCGTCTTTGGCCCGCCATACGGCGTTGAAAAATCCGCTACGCTCATGTATACGCATGCACTGCGCTTTTAAGCGGATTTTCCGCCTTGTCTGCGAACCAAATCCTTCGTCCTGACACAGCCCCGGCGGGCTTTCCGGGGGTTCCGTCTGCCGCCATTGGATACACCAGTACACCGTCCCCGTCATCAGCCGGATACTCTCCTGTCAGGCATGTATCCAAATGAACACCTGCAGCCGGCAGGGTCGCGGCAGTTGGTATGGCACTTCCCTGCGGTAGAAAAACGGTGGCGGCAGTGCCGCTAATTATAGCCGTGTAATCATGGCCCCCTATGGTGAGGGTAAGAGCGATTGTTTTCGCTTCAGCCCCCCCCCCCCCCCCCCCCCTCCGGCAGAAGAGATGCAGCCTGTTAGGGCAAATAGGACGATAGCACTTAAAAAGAGCATGATTATTTTTTTCATGCAAAATCCTATTTTGGATTTGACTAGTGTAGGAATAGTTTTGATTGTCCCAAGAACATATTGAACCCTATGAGGCTGACATGCAAGGCTTAGTGGCTTTTTTCAGAGGTGCCCCTAAGCAATTGCTCCAGTGCCCCGAAGATTGTGGGCGGCTCAATAGGTTGAATGAATGGCGGTTTACAGCCGGTTGAAAGCCTATTATGCACTGCCGGAGAAACTTCTGGGGTATCTCCCTATATAGGACCCATTGGGCCTCGACAAAGGCCGTTATGGAACAGAATAATGAGGTGAGCCGTTTTTTAGCTTAAATGAGCCGAAACTGAAGCAATGAGAATTGATACGGGGCGGAAAAGGTATAAGCACAGACTTGTAAATCAGTTCTTCACCGAGCTATACATACCGACAAGTGCTTATTTCCCTGCCGCTAAGCTTCTGGGCACTATATAAATTTTACATAGAAGCAGTGTAGTGCAATTCAGAAATATGCTATATTCGGAACGTTAGGAGATTTTATGTCACGAGTATTGCGCAGCGCGACGAGCCGTCATGGACGCCTGATGGCGGGAGCACGCGCCCTTTGGAGGGCCAACGGCATGACGGATGAGCATATGAATAATCCCGTCATTGCCATCGCCAATTCCTTTACACAGTTCGTCCCCGGTCATGTCCATCTGCACGATGTTGGACAACGTATCAAACGGCGTATTCAGAAGGCGGGCTGTTTTGCGGCCGAATTCAACACGATCGCCGTGGATGACGGCATCGCCATGGGGCATGGCGGAATGCTCTACTCCCTTCCGTCCAGAGAGATCATTGCCGACAGTGTGGAGTACATGGTCAATGCCCATTGCGTGGACGCCTTAGTGTGTATCTCCAACTGTGATAAGATTACCCCCGGCATGCTGATGGCAGCCTTAAGGCTGAACATTCCGACTGTATTCGTATCAGGCGGCCCCATGGAGGCGGGACGCCTCGGGGACAAGAGCCTGGACCTCATCGATGCGATGGTTTTGGCCGGAGATGATTCGGTGGATGAAGAAGAGCTTGACCGCGTGGAAAGGCTGGCCTGCCCCACCTGCGGGTCTTGTAGCGGCATGTTCACCGCAAACTCCATGAACTGCCTTGTGGAAGCCTTGGGGTTGGGACTGCCCGGAAACGGCACGGTGTTAGCGACTCACTCAGAGCGCGCCGGATTGTTCGACCGTGCCGCTGATCTCATCGTGGAACTGGCCCGCCAATACTATTTTGAAGAGAACAGCCTCGTCCTTCCACGCTCAATCGTAACCAAGGCGGCCTTCGAAAACGCCATGGCCCTGGACATAGCCATGGGCGGGTCAACCAATACCATACTGCACATCCTGGCAGCCGCCCGTTCCGCCGAGGTGGATTTTACCCTGAAGGACATTGATTCGCTCAGCCGCAGAGTGCCCTGTCTCTGTAAGGTGGCGCCTAATATCGAGAAATACCACCTCGAAGATGTGCATCGCGCCGGAGGAGTTTTAGGCATTCTTGGGGAACTCGACAGGGCCGGGCTTGTTGATACCAAGGTGCGGCGGGCCGATGCCTGCACCCTGGCAGACACCCTGAAGCAGTGGGATGTGGCAGACAGTCCCGCCGACAGGGCGGTGGAATTCTACAAGGCGGCCCCCGGCGGCGGCGGTAATGCGGTCATGGGCAGTCAATCCTCCCGCTACAAGGAACTGGACCTTGATAGGGCTGCCGGTTGTATCCGTGATGCGGGCCATGCCTATTCGGCAGATGGCGGCCTGGCCGTTCTCTATGGCAATCTAGCTCCCGATGGAGCAGTGGTGAAGACAGCAGGGGTTGACGAATCAGTTTTCGTTTTCACAGGGAAGGCCAAGGTTTTCGATTCGCAGGAAGATGCGGTGAAGGCAATTCTCGAAGGGAGTATCATAGCCGAAGATGTGGTTGTTATTCGCTACGAAGGTCCAAAGGGCGGCCCTGGAATGCAGGAAATGCTCTACCCAACCAGCTATATGAAAGCCATGAAGCTTGGCAAGGTGTGCGCCTTGCTCACCGATGGACGCTTTTCTGGGGGAACATCGGGTTTGTCCATCGGGCATATATCTCCTGAGGCCGCCTCGGGCGGCGTAATAGGCCTGGTGCAGAATGGCGATTCTGTCAAAATAAACATCCCAAACCGGGTGATTCACTTGTGCTTAAGCGATGAAGAAATTCAACGCCGCCGACAGGAGGAAGAAGCCAAGGGTCGTCAAGCATGGAAACCCAGGCGGGTGCGGCTGGTTTCCGATTCGCTTAGGGCCTATGCCATACATGCCGCAAGTGCTGACAAGGGTGCTGTGCGGATTCTGTGAAGAAGTAACATCCTAAAGGCCCATTCTAATAAGGGCGGCATGGCCTGTCATCCAAGCGGCTTACGGTCAATGGGCATACTCATACATCTAGGCCCGCCGCGGCCCCGAACAAGCTCTGATCCTTCAATTTCCACGATTTCAATCCCATGCCGATGCAGGGTGTGATTGGAATGCCAATTCCGTTTATAAGCGACTACCGTTCCCGGAGACAGCGCCAGGGTATTGCAGCTATCATTCCATTGCTCCCTGGCCGCGGTGAAGCTATCCCCCCCTCCGCTTTGGATGAGCTGGACGGCCGGAAGCTTCAAGGCTGACTTCAAGGCTTCGGCCAATGAATTCATCGGTTTGACACGGGGGGTTAACGTTTTTCCTTGGGTTAATTGAAATACGCGGATGCTGTTCAATACGCCTGGAAAGATTGAGAATTTATCCACATCCAGCATCGTGAACACCGTGTCTAAATGCATGTAGGCTCTGGCGATGGGAATTTGCAGTGCCAGCACCTCCCTAATTCCGCTGTCTCCATTCAGGAGATGGCCGGCCAGCCTTTCAATGCCCTCGCTGCTGCTTCGAGCACTACAGCCAATGAGAATGACATGAGGGCTGAGAACCAGAATGTCCCCGCCTTCAATGCTGTCCGTATCATTGAGACTGTACCATAGCGTCTTGAAGGAGGCGAACAGCGGATGATGACGGCGGATGAAATCCAGGATGAGGGGTTCCCTGCTGCGTGCGGCAGACTTCATCGCACTCAGAACCATTCCCTCTGCGATGACGGCTCCGGGGTCTCTGGTGAAATAAAGATTGGGGAGAGGGTTCAAGTAATAGGGGAAGTCATCCTTAATGTAATAGGACAGCCGCTTCTCTTCCTCACTATGGCGGACTTCTTCTTTGCGAAGTCCGCCGATCAGGACATCTGCCAATTCCCGGGCTGACTTATTCTCCAGAAGATTCTGAATGTCTTCCTTGAGCCTGTCATCGGGAATACGGGTATCGCTCAGGATTCTGTCCAGCATCTTCATCCGGACTTCATCCTCCTTTAGGATGTCAGCGAGAAGATCACTGTAGTAGTACACCTCGCATCCCCTCTTTCTGAGCATGTCGGCGAACAGGTCGTGTTCTTCTTGCATACGGCCAATCCAGGGAATGTCATCGAACAAGAGTTCCTCTAGAAATTGCGGGGTAAGGGTTTCAAGTTCTCGTCCTGGACGATGAAGCAGGACTTTTCTCAAAGTGCCGATTTCTGAACGGACCGCAAGAGGAGTGGAAGACATGCCGCAAATTATACCGGAGGGGGGGCGAGATCACAAGAAATATCTCAGCTCACGGAAGTATGCTAACCCCAATCTTCCATTTGAAGCATTGAAACTCATCAACAGCTTTGTAGCTGCCATCCTCGAATGCATAAGGTTTTGCCGAATGACCTATCCCGACAGTCATCCAATTCAATTTATCTCCGGTTTCTCTATGTTCTTCTGCAATGGCCACACTGCCTAAGTAAAAACTATCCTTACGATAGCCGGTTTCTTGTCTATTAAGGGCATTGCTTTCAGATTGACTCACCCTGAGTGGTATCCAAGTTGACTTTGAAAACATTCGTCTCGTCTCTTTTTTTAAGAATATCCAATGCGAACTCAAGCTATGTGCTCCTTTTGCTAATCCGTATATAGCCGCTAATGATCATTTCAAACTTACCAGGAGATCCTCACGTCCTCTTTGCTCCAACCGGATTCCATCCCATTGTTTCATTTCATGAATATTGAATTCAATGTGAAAGGGAAAAAGACAGGGATTCTGGGTTATCTCTTCAATGAGCATTGAGTTCCGTAATGAACCAAATAAAACGCAATTGGCTATGAAACCATGCCATTCTTCTGATCGTCTTCTCCACCATCATTCACAGAGTAGCCCTTCTGCTTAGTGCTTTTCAGCCAGCCCCACTGCTCGATGGTTTTCAAACATGATCGTACTACGATCTCCCCACTTTTCCTGAATCTTGGTTAGGATGTGTCTTGATGTAAATGAATCAGATAAGCGTAGAATTCTCCCTGTAAGAAGGCACACATCAAAGAAAAATGGATAATTAGCCATTTAGTAGTGGAGAAGACTCTTTTCTGAATCATTTGCCTTAAAAAACAGCTTTATAGCCTGATCTCTCAACAGCTCGATCTCTTCTGGAACAGTGGACCATATCCCCATTAGTAGATTTATTGTCTTTCGCAGAGCATCACTGGTTTGGTCTTCAAATGAAGATCTAAGTTTGGACTTTACCTCTTCAGGACTGTTTCCGTCTCCAACAAGATACGCGACTTTATTGAGTAAATCATTTTTAAGAAGTCTATCATAACCTATTGTTTTTTCGCGTAATGCCATCTCTGCTGCTCCTTTTTGATATGGATAAAAGGAACAACAACTTCCTGAACAGATAAACCTCCATGTGTTATCACCGGTCCTGCTTTCCCAAAATACTCAGATTTTGTCTGGGCAACGGCATAGTAATTACTCGGAAGAGCGTATTTTTCAGATTCAATTTTCATCAGTTCCTCATAATTCGACATGGCTTTTTCTCGTGCGGATTCCCTGTCATAAACCCGAACTCTTTGTCCTTTGGTTTCTACAAGAATTCCTTCATTGAGTTTTTGTCCGGGTAATGCTTCGATGTTGCCATGGTCAGCGGTTATATAGATATCAAAATCATTTTCCATTAGATCTTTAATGGTATCTTTGAAATAACCTTGTTTGAGCCATAATACGATGCTGCTATACATTTGGGAGTACCCCTGGCTCATTTTATGCATTAGTTCATCTACGATTGAGAAAGTTGTACCAATTATCTTGATGCGGTCATTCTCAATACTGGTTTTTAGTTCTTCAACTTGTTCCTGAAAGTCTTCCTGGGGTTTAATGAATTTTATGCTTTGAGGTTTCTCTTCGGCCCAAAACTTTTCCCAGAAATCCTTCTCCTTCTGAGTCGTATTGATCGATGGGCTGTAGTCCTTTGGCATTTTCCCTGAAAAGATTGCCTGCCTTGATACACTTGTTAGCGTAGGAATCATAGCAAAGATTCCCTTTTCTTCTATCAAGGCTGTATTTATATGGGAGATTTCTCGTTTTATCATTTCCCATTGGTCAAAAGACATCCCGTCAAATACCAGTAAAGCAACTTTATCCATATCCTTTTTCCTCCTCTTATAGGCTATATGAGGAAGAATATTATTCAGTGTTTTCGGAGTGATATAAGAAGCATTAAGTATCAGTGAATAGTGAGAATTACACCATCTTGAGAATGCAGCATTGGATTTATCCAATAACCGAATGAGAAGCCTTCCATACTCTTGTGCTTTATCGGACTTATGAAATTTATAGAGAAGCTTCCCCAATTCTTGAGCCAGATTTATCCATTCGTCAGATTCCTTGGGAACTTGTGATAACAGATTTTCAATATCTGAAATTTCTGGTGGAAACACCTGGGAGAAGGAATAATCAAACACCCGGTATTCCCTTTCTGCTTGCTCAAGTATATCAAAGTCAATCTGATCTAAAGAACCAGTAGTAATGATGACCAGAGAGAATCCTTTTATATCTCCTGTTTCCAGCCTATAACGGTATTGAGTTTCATAAGTACATCTGAAATCAAGGTAATGGCCATCGAGTAAGACGGTATATCCTCTTTTTGTTAAAAAGGCGGATATGTCAAAGGTATCGATAACGGATTGAGATGTTCTGATAATAGACAGGGGGATCGTCCCGATGAGGTCAGTTGAAAAAGCTTCTTTGATTTTATTCTCTAAACTAAGCATCACTCTTTTCCACATACAGAGCTATCAGTTTTTCCAGTTTTGGGGCAGATTGTTTCAGGTATACCAGTTCTTCCTGCCAGGATTCAACTTCAAGATTCAGTTGTTTCTGCCTGTGATTTCTAACAGTATTCAGGCCGATCTGTTTGATAGCTCTCTGCCTAGCGGAAAAGAGTAGTTCTTTGCTCTTGATTTTTCGATTTATCAGTTCTTCATGTTTTGCTTGCAGTATTTGATAGTATTGTTGGCCCTGGTCGAGGGCTTTGCTCTTTGAGGGTTTCAAATCCACGTCTTTTTTATCCTGTCGAAATTGAGACTGCCCGGAAAGAAGAGCACTCCATATTTTTTCTGCCGAAGGTTTGAAGAATTTTCCCTCTTTACTCTCGAATAAGGGAAAGTATCGGACGAGTTTATTTCTATCGGAATATAGAGTGACTTGCCATAGAGACCATATCCCTTCAACGACATTCGATATTTCGGGAATGATGACCACCGGAAGGGAATTTCTCTCCGGCAGAGGAGTGCTTTTCTCCAATAACTCCTGAATAATACTGCTTTCGAGTGAGAGCAGATCAAGACTGTAAGTTTCCGATATTACTCGATCAAAGGTGATTTCCTCAGAATAATCGCCATCAGGCCAATAGATATTGTAGCCGGTCTTTCCTTCTTCTATTCGAGCATTGTTCTGGCTGTTCCATTTCAGATAATTGATGACCATCTGCTGAATCCAGAAACCAATTGGATGCTGCTCTATCTCTTTTGCAATACCTGGGTCCATAGAACCGGTAGAACCGAGTACAGCATTGGCATTGCGTTTCTGACTCATCATCCGCTTAATCTGGGCAATAAGCTTATCAACATCCTGCAATGTGGTAGATTCATCAACTATTGCTGCTGTGTATATTCTGTTGAAGTCTGTATCAGCCGATTCAGAATCCAGGACATCAGAAAGTTTATCTACTCCATATTCATGGAGGATTTTTTGAAGCTTACACTCAACCACTTCACGGACGCGATCCTCTACGGTCTCTGCAATTGTGAGGTTATAAGCTTCAACAATTTTGCTCTGACCAATTCTATCTATTCGCCCTATCCTCTGTTCCAACTTCATCGGATTCCAGGGAATGTCATAGTTGATAACAATATGACAGAATTGCATGTTCAGACCCTCTCCGCCTGCTTCTGTGGAGACAAGGACCTGTACCTGGTCGGCAAACAACCTGATCGCTGTTTTTCTTTCGTCCATATCCATAGAACCGTTCAAGGTTTCAACGGAGTATCCTTTTTCCGTCAGGTTTTCCTTAAGCATTTTCTGGGTAGCCACGAATTCAGTGAAGATGAGGATTTTAACAGATACCTCTTCTTCCTGCTGTTTCTTGTGTATAATAGATATCAGGTCAAAGAACTTACGATCCGGTCCGTGATTTTCACTCTCTTTGGCAAGGTCAACGAGCAGTTCGACCTCAAGGATCTCTTTCTCCAGTTCTTTAAGGTTGATAGATAACAAATCATCCTGATCATCAAAATCATCTTCAAAATTCCACGCGTCATTCATCCGAACGATTTGATTGCTGGCTTGCTTTTGACCTTTTAGGAGTTCCAATCTTCTTTCCAGAGTTCCTCTTATAGCTCTGGTGCTTGATAGAACCATTCTCTGTAGGAGAACCATGAGGAAACCATAGGCGGTCTGCTTCTCTGAAAGTTCTTTGTTATATCCCAACCGAACATAGTCGGTCAGACTGTTATAGAGTGATGCTTGAAGTACCTCCGCCGCTCCCCAAATAGAAGAGATCAACTTTGTCTGCCGTTTATTGAATAGCGGTTTTCCCTCTGAATCGATGGCCAGTCTTTTCTCAGTCCTGATGACAAAGGGTCTTACCGTAGAATGGGAGATATTGCTTTCGTCACTAAAGGTCTCTTTATCGAGAAAGGACATCAAACGGCAGAAGGCATCACTTTTTCCCTGATGGGGTGTTGCAGAGAGAAGTAAAATATAGGGTGTGGCATTGGATAAGCCTTCTCCCAACTTATACCGGGCGACTGTATCTGCACTGCCGCCAAGACGATGAGCTTCATCGATTATGATCAAATCCCAATTAGCGGAAACAAGGTTGTCAAAGCGCTCCTGATTGTACTCGTCAACCTTTTCCTGAGACCACCCCTGCCGTGCTTCCAAGGGTTTTACCGAGTCGAGAGTACAAATAACCTGATTATGTACTTCCCAGACATTCTGGTCATCTTCAACAAAACCTGATTCGCGTAATTGACGAAACCCCAGAGGCTGTAAAAGGTGAAAATTCTCTGCGAATTTTAATTTCATCTCTGCTACCCACTGGTAGGCCAATCCTGTAGGTACCACTATCAGAATGCGTTTTACCAAGCCTCGGCTTTTCAATTCACGCAGGATGAGTCCGGCCTCAATGGTCTTTCCCAAACCCACTTCATCGGCCAGAAGGTAGCGTACTGTGTCCTTTGCCATGGCCCTGGTAAGGCATTTCAGCTGATGAGGAAGAGGAATAACAGGTGCTTCAAAGGGCGACACCAATACATTCTGCCCGAGCGTGTCCTGAATTTTTGCCGCTGCTGCAAGGTAGCCTATGTGGTGAGATGTTTGACACCCGTACTGTATTTCTTTTAGTGCTTCTTCCTGGACCCAAAAGATCTCTTTTTCTTCAGGTATCAGGATTTCATAGGAAACCTTATTCCAGAGTTCTGAAGAACTAAGTATTTTTGCTTCTTTTTTATGCTGCCTGGACCATACCATCTCTCCAATAGAGTACTTCACTGTTAATCCTCAACCACCATACTGGCGTAATCAAAGTACATAAGCAGAGTTTCATCTTCATCGATGATGGCAGGTTTCAGTCGTTTTGCAATAAGCATAATGTTATTAAAGTCTTTATTCTGATAATCCTGCTTGAACCCTGCCCGGAGAGCTTCTCTGCGAACCTCTTTGAGCTTGCCTTTCCCTTCTTTATAGTGCTCATACTCTTTTAGTAGAGTCTTCAAGCGGACTTTTTCCAAATCGGCTTCTTTATTGGGATCAGGGACATACCAGCGATCTTTGGCTTTAGCCTTTAATGTCTCATTGTCCTTGTCGAGATTCCGTAAATCCTTAAAGTTGGTTGAGAGGTAGGAGTGAATTTGAGATGGTACGTCTTCGTTTCTATCATAACGAAGGAAATTTAGGTTCAACAAATCCTGTAATTCCGGCTGTTTTTCTCCGGCTTTCCAACTATTGGCAGACATCTGCTGCATAAAATTGGGATGAATATCCGCATAAGTTCCTGGTTTCTTCTTAAGATAGTCTCTTAACCACTCAATAGCAGACTTTTCATCATCAACAAAGAGAGAAAGCTGAACCTGACTGGAAGCTTTAGCACGGGCTTTGTCATACTCTACTACCTGATCTTGGAGGAAGAACATTCCATCCCGTTCTGCAAAACGCTCGGCTAATCCTTTCTGAAATTCTTGGCTGGAGAGGGGGATGTTGTAGCCTTTACGAACATAGTAGGAGATAAGCTGATCATAAAGAATACGAGGATCCCGTTCGGGTACAGGAATAAGGCTTGAGCCGCTTTTCTTGGTGACAGCCAGATATTTCAAATGAGTCCCAATAAAATCCCAAATACCATCTACTGTGTTGGCTTCCTGAATAAAGCGTTCTTCGAAACCGTCATTTGGTTTGTAGGCAGAGATAACTAAGTCCTGTTTTACAGCAGTTGAAGTCGTTACGGCTTTAAAGCTTCCTTGTTTTTTATCAAGTCCAGCAACATTTGAAACAATGAACCCTGCATCGGTTAAAGCTGTTTGAATACTATTCCAAACTGATGCTTTAGTATTTGAAAATTCTACCGTCATCCAACGCCCAGGTTTTAGTAAACGGTAAGCTTCTTTGAAACATATAGTCATGATATTCCTATATTCTGTAGGACCCTTTTCCTGAACTGTGTTTTCTATGGCTTCAGGTACATTGTTAGTAAGTACTTTAAGCCATACTTCCCAAACTATATTTAGCTCCGAATAATTAAGATTCGAACCAAAAGGTGGATCAATAAAAATATAGTCTAATCGCTTGTCATCAACTCCTTGCTTTTCAAGTGAGTTACAATTAATTATATTTTGAGCATTTGGATTTCCAACTTTTGTCATGTCTCCGATTTTATACTTTAGCAACTTAAAAGCACCATTTTCTGTCCAAAGAGAAGGTATATATAACGTTCCACTAACAGTTCCCATTTTTCGGTCAAGAGTAAACTTATACATCTTTGTTGTTCGAATCATGCTTGATGTAATCCAAGTAACAAGCCTTGGATTTCTTTTGGTTATCGCTTTGTGAAGAACATCTGCTAAAACCCACAGATTCCTTTTTGTATAAAAGTGGTGCACATGAGTTACGCCAAATTTATCATTTCTGCGAGTTTCTTTACCTTCTGGCAATCTATCCTTTGGAAACCAATATGGGATAGTACTTTTTTCGATTTTCTCAATTAATTGAAAATCAAAAACATCAGGAGTCTTTTCAAGCCGTCCTTTATTGCCACTGATAGAATAATTTATCATAACAGGAACCTGTTTCGCCTGTTTGATATTTTCATTGAGGGAAGAATCAAAAAAGGTTCTCCAAGCTCGGTCCATTTTTTTCTTGGTTAATTCAGCTTGGCAATGCGGGCAAGCGAATATATCTCTAACTTTACCTTCAATCTGGTCGACTGCTTCATCCCAAAAAACAACTTCGTTTACACAAGAAGGACAGACAAATACATCAGACCATACCGTGTAATTGATCTTTCCTTTAGTTTTTCCATCAGTATGCAAAGTTTCATACATCCATCCGCACTCTTCTTCCACTTCAGCCAGAATACGTTTAGCTTCTTTTTCAAACTGAACCATATCGACAGGTGTATTGTAGTTGTAGGCAATAAAGGTAGCCGCCGGAGACAGGTCATTTAAAACAGCTTTTCTTGCACCCAGTTTTGAAAAAGGTTTCCATACAGTTTTTCCTTCTTCATCCATCTCTTGCTGCAAAATGGTTCCATCGTTTTCGACTCGATATCCCAGAGACTGCACCGTATCCTTATCGCCGCACATCTGAGCAGCCACACCTGTCATGCCCGTTCCGGCAAACCCATCAAAGATAATATCCCCCGGGTCAGTATAGTGAAGGATATAGCGCATGATAGCTTTATGAGGCACTTTGGTATGATATGAATGAGCATTATAGATGGGATCATTTTTCCCTTCACTGACATCGGCTGCAAAGGGTTCCCTGTAATATTTATATCCTTTCGGTTTTGCAGGCTTTTCCTTTTCCCATTGATCTATGAATTCTCCCATCCAGGGATTGGGACAGGCTGTGTAATAGGGAGGATCAGAGAGAGCCAGAATATCTTCATCTTCACCAAGCGGAAAACCTTCTATGGACCTGAACTCTGGATCTTTCAGTTTTTCGCTAAGTAATTCAGTGAAGCAGTTACGTCGTTCATCATCATTCTGAAAAGTTTTCCCCAGACATTCTACGGGGCCTTTTTCTCCTGTGAAATCCAGTCATCCACTCTTGTGATTGCTCATATATGTTTGATTGCTCATATATGTTTATCCTCTCTTATAGGCTGGGTGTTGTTGTAATTGGTAAATGGCTGCACCGCAATATTCTTTTAGCTCCCCAGAGCTATTTTTTAATTTCCATTTCTGAATAAAACTATCGATTTGTGATTTTGTTCTCATGCCGGTATTACCGGCAAGAGCTTGGTCTACTGCTTGTAATACGGATTTCCGGTTTAATTTGAATCTTGGATAATTCAGATTCAAGACTTCATTGATCTGTTGACTCCATTCCCCATCATCTGAGATTATATTTCCATCTCTTTCATAACGAACAGTCTGTTCAATCGCCGGATATAAAGCCGGATTGTATTTAATCTCAGTATTTTTCTTTTTAGTATCACAGTGCTGATTAGCGGAACGATCTCCCTCATTGCCATTGCAGCAAAGAAGTAGATTGGAATAATCTAGCTGTTCTTCTGGAAAAATCGTCTGTGGATGAAAATGCTCTATTTTAGTATCGCCACTTTCAGGATGAATTCGTTGCATACAATAGGCACAAAGAAAGCCCTGTTCTTCTGCCAACTGTATTCTTAAGTCGTCCTTCTGAGGAAAATCATCCAGCAATTTCGTTGTTCCTATGGCAATTACTTCAGAACTTTCTCTTTTATATTGATTCAGTTCCAATGGAGATGAGCCTTTATCGATCGTTACCATTTATTAAGATTCCTCATCATAGAACGAAAGGAGTGTTTCTCCTCTCACAATTTCAGGAACGGATCCGTATTGACGCTTGAAATCATCAATTTCTTTCTTCGCTTGTGATATATTTTCAACATCAATTAACTTGAAAATATTATTGAGATGGTTTTTTACTTGCTTATTTAATGGTTGGGTATCCATTATTTCTTCAAGGATCTCATTGGAACTCAAGCCTTTACTCTGTTGCACTGGAGAACATTGGATTTTTCCATTTTCCTGATAAATGAGATAAACAGAATTGCTTTCAATTTCGCTTAAGACCAGAGGGGAATGGGTTGTTAAGATGAATTGAATATTTGGAAATGTTTCAGAGAGCTTGAGAATAATTTCTTTTTGCCACTTTGGGTGAAGATGAAGTTCTATTTCATCTATCATTACAATTCCTTCTCCCTGTAGTGGATTACTTAAAACAGGATTGGCAATAGTAATCCTTCTAGCAAGATCACCTACTAGGGAAAAAAGGCTCTTCTCTCCTTCAGATAGTTGATCTACCCACAGTATCTGTCCTTCTTTTTCAACCTGCATATGAAGAGGATTTCTTTTAATTGAAACACTTTTAAATCCCGTAATGTTTTCAATGGCCTTGCGTACTGCAGCTAATTCTCTATCTCTTTCAATTCTTATGTCTTCACCATTAGCAAGCATCTCTTTTACTTTTTCATTTTCATAATCTTCACGATCACGAAACCATTCAAAAAAGTTTCTGAACGCTATTTTGGAATCCAGAGAGGCATCATAGGTACTAAGAAGATTAAAATCATGTCTAGTCCTGATTTTTAAGGGGATATCCCGAACCGCTCGTTCTACATTGTAATGAATAAAGAGAGGCAAAAGACATGACTCATTATGTTGAGTAATACTCTGTTTGTAGAATTTAGCCAAATCAGAAAAATCGGCCATATCAGATTTTGCATCTGATTTATGACCTGGCTTAACTTTTACCAAGGTAACTGAATACTGACGATTATTAGCCTCATAAAATCCCTTTAACCTTGAGAAATTTTTATTTTTCTTTATGTCCAATTTTTTTATTGGTTTACCACTTCCTCTATTACTTCTTAGTCGAGAGATAAACCATGAAAGCTGGTACGAGATGGAGTCAAGAATTGTACTTTTTCCAGATCCATTAACACCACATAAAACAGTAACTCCTTTCTGAGGACTAAAAGAAAGAGATTCAATTCCTCTAAAATTCTCTATATCAATACTTTTAAGGATCATACTTTACTCCTCTATTACAATTCTTATCTGTTTCTCTTCTTTACCGGCAATTATCTCTTTCAGGAAAGATTCGAAGCGTTCTCTTAGTTCATTTGGGGTTACAGGTAATCCTGTTTTATCAAGAGCCTCGATTAATGATCCCTGTCGCATGGAAACCCTTTCCAAACCTTTTAGTACATCCTTGATAGCTTGAATCAATTTAGGAGAAATAACATCCGGTAAGTCTCCTCCATTGATAAAATCTTTGATGACTGTTGCTGAATCTTTATCTCCCAACAGATCAAGATTGGCCTGGATTGTCGGGTCTTCCATTTCATCTTTCAGAAAGGACTTCCAATTGCTATAGAGATCATCCAATTCAGAATCCAGTTCCTGGATTCTCTGATCAGCACTGACGCTCGATCCATCAATACTCTTGCGCTCAAAACTACAATGAGTGCACTTGGGAGAATTATTAAGGTCGGCCATCGTCAATAGGGTACAATTCTTCAATGAATCAAGAGCGCCCTCCCAGTTCCGAAGTTGCTGCGATGGAAGCGATTCCATGGTCCTCAATGCTCTTAAACTCTCAAGACGACTATCTCGTTGAAAAGCTGCCTTCTTTTCTTGAGCTTTTGGACCTAACCTGTAGTGCTTATGAATTTCCATATAATCATCTTTGTAACGATCCTTCAGAGTTTGCAGCTTTGATAGCAATGCGCTTTGAGAATCACTGGATTTCCAGGGTTCTTCTGTTGCTATCTTATTTGTGAAGTCTGTTCTCAGATTGTTGTAATCCTCTTTCCAGGTAGCTTCATTGGGGACCTCACTTTCTGCTCTGGATAAATAACTGGTAAGAGGCTGGAAGTCCTGAACAAAAATTTCCATTCCTGCTATTTCTGTAATCAGTTCCAACTTCTCTTTGAATGCTTCTATCTCATCGATTGTCTTTTTGAAGTTACTTATCTTGGCTGGGGTGTTATACCGAGAGATGACCTCCATGAAATCTTTAACGTCTCCAAGAGAGTCTATATATTCCTGAGATCGACCTTCTGAGAGTAATTTCTGTTCCCAGAGTACAAAGCCGTTTCGGATCTTCTGTTCAACCTTAGCACATTGCTTGAGTAATGTGTCCGCTTTATCAATTAGTTCTTTAACGGCTTCTTTTCGAGTACTGGTCTGTACTATCAAACCTGGGCGAAGTTTCAGTACGGAAAACAATGCTTTTAACTCGACAAGGGGGAAATCCTCAGCCTTCTTTATATGATTAAAATCAAGAATCTGATTAAAGCCAATGGAAAGAAGGGAATCGAGATTGGATGCAGTATACCGCTCTGATCCGATAGAGAGGTTAATGTAGCCTTCACTAATCAGGGCTGCCAGGTATATGGGCAGAAAGTCAATTTCCAAAGAGCCGTTCATAATATATTCTTTGACATTTCGTTCTGAGACCAGTTCATTTCTATTGATTACCTGACTCGGCTCTTTCGAACTTACGATGGCAAGAATGTCCTTACAAATCGATGAATGCTCTACCGAAATTCCTTCACCTGAGCGTAAATCCAGAGCAGATAGGACAGCATTTGCCTGTCTACTAATTTGGCCTTTTACTACCGCTCTCAATGCTTCCTGAACAGTCTGCCGTCTATTCTGATTTGTGATTTTAATAGAAAATTCAGGGTAATCCGGTTTTAGTTCTGCTATGTAATCTGACAGCAATCCCGAAGCGAGAGTATCAATCTGCTGTTTGAAAGAAAGTGTTTCGGAGCCGCTGATGCCTGACAGTTCTCTTAAATTGATGCTAGATGACCAAGTCGTAAAGAGCTTTGTACTATTCCTATAAGAGATTTGGAAACGGTCGAATAGATTTTCCTTTAACCATTTTAAGAGCTCTTTTTGTGACTTATGAGCTAACTGATTGTAGACCGTTTTGTACTCTTGAACCGCAGTTAAACTGAGCTCTTTAGCCGCCGCATAGTAACGAAGACTCTGTTCAAAATCCTCATCTATGTCCCGTAGCTGAATAAACACTTCATCATCTTTTCCAGAGGATACGGTTGTATTCTGCCGGAAAGGATCAATGAAATAGAGATAAAATTCTCTGGGAGGCTGTGTTGTTGACCGTTCATTGGGGTTACCGAAGAACAGATAACCGTTTATCTCAGACTTCTTCTGATACCACATCAAAGGGTATTCCCAAATCTTAAAGTCTGTACGATAGGTTACATCTGTCTGCTCCATAATGCGAGAGAGGATTTCAAAGTAATATCGAGTCAGCTCCTTATCAGCAGAAAGCTTACTGGCCTTATTCCTGATTTCCTGATTCGGGTCTTTACCCATATCAGTATAGATGTAGTAATGCCGGTTCTCTTCATTCAATCTGATATAAAGACTGTTAAGTGTCGTCATGATGTTCTTTATGACCTTCTGGATGATAGTCAGAAGGAAGTTCTCATCTTTCTCAGGAACGGGAAGATAGAGGAAAAGTTCATCTTTAAGATTTTCAGCGGTTAAACCGACCGCTGCTTTCAAATCGCCTGTTGTCAGACGGTGAATAGCCAATGCAGAGATTATCTTCTGAGCTACCTGTAGATGCTCTTTTGGTCCTTCATAAGATTCATTGAGAATGTTTTCTATCCGTTCAGTGATCTCTATAACCCTGCGAACATCAGGATTGACCCTGTTTGTATGATCACCCATTATCACTTTCCAGTAGGAGTCATAGGAGAATATCCCTGTCTCTTTCTCTGGCACTTCAAGTTCCAGAATGGACACTATTTTCTTGCTAATTGCTTCAAGAATCTTCCTCTGCTCACCAATGTTGACCATCTGAAATTTCTCAAAGTACTGCTCATGAACAGGAAACAGATCGACGTAATTATCGAGACCGCCGGATAAAGGTTTATAGAAAGGTTGGAATTGTTCCAGGTGTTCCCGGATTTTTGCCTTCTGTTCGGGTGTTTTTTTAAGAAGACGTTCCGATACAACAAAACTTACATCTTCTTTCTGAATCGTTGCCTGGATAAACCGTTCTGACACTCTTCCTAATGAATCAGCAGCGAATTTGAAAGAAGGGCTTTCAAAGAGGGATTCCTGGACCCCAGTGATAAACCTGAAACGGGAGTTCTTACAGACTTCTCCAATTTCACGGAGAAAGCCCAGGTCCTGTATTAGCTTCTGGTCATCTTCTCGTCCTCGAAGAAAGTCCAAAAGCTCATCGAGTATCAATACAAGACCCTGGTCAGGGTACTTTTCCTGAAACAGAGCCATCATCTCATGGATAGAATCTTTATTGTTGGCGATCTTATCTGTCGATGGGAATGAAAAATTGATTCCCAATGATTTCAGATGCTTTTCAAGTTCCATGCAGATGGCATTTCGAAGAGTTGTGGAAACACCACCAAGCTCAGAACGGATAACTTTAAATTTACCGGTTATTTGTGCTGCCTGTGCTTTGACGGACGCATTACTTACCAAGTCTAAATAGCCTTTGTTTTCTGCTAAGGCCGAGATAAATGCCATCAAGTGAGATTTACCGGTACCGTAATTACCTACAACGAATATCCCTTTTTGATCACGTGGAGTATCAAATTGAAGGTTAGGGATAATAATTTCATTTAGGTTGATCTCCATGGATTGGGAGACAACGAAGGTTTTTACTAAATAAGCAGCCTTCTGTTGGTTGTCAGCTTCGGTCAGCGTAATAACTGATTCGATTGGGTCAAACTGGATAAGGTCTTTGTATTTCATGGTGCATCCTTGTATATGAGATAATTATCTATTTTATGCGTATAATAACCGGGCCGTCCTGGTCTGCTGTATATTAGCTGTTCATTCTGGATTTCTCCTGGCCAGATAATAGCAAATTTCCGAGATTTTGATTTCTCTTTTAGAAACGATAGGAGATCAAAATGATATTCAGGGCGGAAAAGGATTTCGAAATTACAGAGACAAACGAAATCCGCGTCTGAATGAATGTGATTTGAATATATATGTTCAAAGTTAAAATCAGTTGAAGGAGTGTTTTCCCTGCATATAAGAGAATTAATGCTTATTGTTCTATCCTTTGGAATTCTTTTAAGGAAAAGGTTCTTATTCTTCCTGTCAATTATGGCAATCTTGTAATACAAGTTATCCATTTTATCTTGAAAATCGTTCAATTCTTCGCTTCCCCTGTATCATCACTGGTGTTTCCGTTTTCTACCCATGTATCAACCGGTTCTTTCTTGAATTTCCAAAACCTGCCAACTCTGTGTGCAGGCATACCCCTTTCCGCTATCCATTTGTATACAGTGTCACGCTTTACTCCAAGGTATTCCGCAATTTCATCCACCGATAGCCAGCGGTCTTCCATCAAACACTCCATATTATTGGGTTAGTTCGGACAACAAAAGTTGTAACAAGGTTAAACTCGGTCAAACAAGGTTTAGTTTAAATCTGAACAAGATTAAAAGCAAGTACATTATTCTGGTTTCTTGAGATTCTGTGAGTTGACTTATTTATTAATAAAATTTGTAGGGGAGTATTATGACAAGGAACTGACTATCTAAATGTGAATTCTGTTTGAAGAATACTCATTTCAATCAGGTGCTGGCCAAACGGGCCAAACCTTCGATGCTATGCCCTTGAATTTGTTGATAGATAATAGGCCACGTTCATTTCTGGTTTTGAACCTAGGCATTCTTAGTCTAAAGTTTTCACCGAACCCGCGTTCAAGTCCGAGAAGCAACACCCGGCCCCCTCCGGAGGGTACCCCCCGGAGGGGGATAGAAAAAGGCGGCATCCATTGTCAGTGTGTAATAACCACAAAACGCACAGCAAGGAGCGACCGCCTATATGCAATGTACATCACAGTCTAAGAGGTTGTATAGGGTCCTTACCCCTGAAGACCGAGAAGAAATTATGACAGGCAGGCGCCGGGGAGAATCTATCCGCTCTATTGCCCGTCGCCTTGATAGAAACCCTTCGGTCATTTCGAGAGAGATCAAAAACAACAGCGCCGAAGACAATCAATATCAGGCATACTGGGCCAATAGCAGGTCACATATCCGGAGGCGACAAAGCAGGAAACGTGAGAGGATCAGCGATCCGGTTATACGTGAATATGTCATTGAAAAACTGGAACCCGGATGGAGTCCCCGGCAAATTGCAGGGAGAATTGAGATTGATCTTCCAGGGAAAAGCATCAGCCATGAGACCATATACATGTATATCTTTAAAAAAAGGCGGGATTTGACACAATATCTCGTCTGTGGACGGAAAAATCGGCGAAAACGGCACCAATACCCAATCGGACCGGTATCGAAGATCGTCCTGACGAAGTCGATCTTCGGCAGGAGGCAGGACACTGGGAGGCCGATACAGCCGTCAGCAGACAGAGCAAAGAGGCTCTCATGGTTCTTCAGGAGCGAGTTCTGGGAATTACACTTCTGGCAAAGCTGCCTCGGTGTGCTCCTAAGGAAATGAATGCAGCCCTCGTTGAGAAGCTGATTGATCTGCCCCCCTCTATGCGCCGATCTATTACTTTTGATAACGGTCAGGAAAATCGCCGTCATCATCCTCTTCGGGATAAGCTGGGGATCAATACTTATTTCTGTAATCCCTACAGCTTCTGGGAAAAGGGCAGTGTTGAGAATGCCGTCGGTCTGACTCGCCGGGTTTGGCCTAAAAAGACCAGCTACGCCTTGATCTCCGATGAAGATGTGGCTATGCTCGAATAAAGGTTAAACACACGTCCTAGGAAGCGCCTTGGCTTTCTGACCCCTTATGAATATGTCGCCGGTGTTGCTTTGACTCATTGAACGCGGGGATATTTTCTTGTAAATCATTGTTATAGATGCAATTAGCGATGAAATATGCACGAATATCGTGAAAACTTCAGAATAGACGTAGTAGATTTCATTTTTCCTCGTGGGTACAGGTAGAATTTCTTCTGTTTTTTCGCAAGAAACCTCCGAGTATCCCGGGTATTGGTTGGGGGATACGAAAGGGTTTTACGGAGATCTGCTTAATTTTCAGAAAAAGGATGTGAAAAACTTGTCCGAGGAAGGCGGGAAGGGTGTTTTAGCTACAGCTTTTCTTACACCCCAGAATCAGAGTGATAGAATACCTGTGTACATAAAAAAATAACTCCTTCCATTGAAAGGAGTTATGTGTTAGCAGGGGCAGGACTCGAACCTGCTGGTAATTCATTAAATGTTTACAGAGTAAGAAAATGAATTGTAATAGAACCTGCTAGTCATACATTATTCATGCAATGAAGAGGCAGTAATGGGAATAAAAGAGGGTATCTTAACCCAACGGGCTGGGTTAGCTATTATTAGGTTCTTACAGCCGATATCTGGATTCTAAGCGTGAAAACCCCGGAGTGCAAATTCTCCCGGCTTTTTAGCTTCCCCTAAAATAGAGTTAAAAACACCCGTCCCAAGCGTCCCGTTTAGGACGGCTGGGACGGCTGGGACGGGTAAAAGGTCACTCTATTTTGCTGGAAGTTGGAAAAGTGTCAGGACAGAGTCACCTTTTACCCGTCCCCGCCGTCCCGAATGCCCTTAAGAGCACTTAGAACCGTCCCCGGATGGCCGGAGCTAACATTTTGTTAACATTTTGTTAACGTTGTTAAGCTGATAATGTCGGTATTCAAATCATTTGAAGGTCACGCCTGAAAAGCCTCTAACGCTCTTGCCGTCCCTGATTGTACAGTGGTTTCTAGGCCGCCGGTGAATCTCCAGCATAAGCCCTTCCAGCTTACTTCTGATCTCTGGCCAGCCCCCAGGGTGATAGAATGATAAAAATCTTCCTACTCCTTTTATTATATACCTCTTTCTACTCTTTTTGTTTTTTTCCATTTCAATAGGGTTTTTTCTATCAAACTATCACAAACCCACTTTTAGGGGGGTTTCATTTTTCAAAACCCCCTTTTAGAGGGGTTTCGTGTGATAGTTTTGCCTCCCAAAACTATCACAAAACTATCACAACCCCTTAAAACTATCACCTAACCTATCATTTTTGAAAGAATAGGGGGGGGTTGTGATGGTGCTCATGCTGTCCTATGTGATAGTTTTTGAGGGGGTGTGATAGTTTTGTGATAGTTTTAAGAGGTAAAACTATCACCTTATTGTCCCGTCACGGCATCAGCGGTTCTGCCAATTTAGCGGCGCAATTATAAACATATCCCCATTCCTGGCGTGCCGTTCGTCAACTCTATCATGCCGCCGGATTTCCGAAAAAAATCCATGTTTACCCATAGGCATCGCATATCCTTCCTGCTCACACCATTCTTGATATTGGCTGTATAGTTCCCCCTGCTTTATTTCGTCTTC
The DNA here is from genome assembly GCA_965232165.1 of Spirochaetaceae bacterium. Classification (GTDB taxonomy): domain Bacteria; phylum Spirochaetota; class Spirochaetia; order DSM-2461; family DSM-2461; genus UBA2779. Next base: position 1,071,073 of record CBDDOY010000001.1, read on the forward strand.
AGCAGATTCTTGTAGTTCAAATTGCGCCATAAACTCAAGCGCAGTATTAGAATTATCAATCCATCTGGCAGTATCTGCCTTTATCCATTCAGGAACATCCAGCTTATGCCCCCGCTTCTCATACTCCAGAAGAGCAGCAACACCAAGTGCCGCTATTGCCCCCCGCTCGTCAAGTGAATTTTCCTCCCCGGCCATCGGTCGCTTCCCTGTGAGCCTGTCCAGCATAAGAGGGTCGGGGTTTTTGACCGGGTGTGAGAATTTGAATACCTGCGCCCGCCGCTTGACCCCATCCATATCTTTAATCTTAGAATCATAATTGCTTACAATTATTGCTGTGATGGACAGCATCACGCCGGAAATAGCAGGCTTATTTTTATGCTCAATGGTTTTAGTTCCGCTTCCCAGCAGGGTTTTTAAGAAACTTCCATTAACAGCTGTCCTTGCGGCATCAGTATCTACATATAGCAGCTTGCCCACAGCATCCGCCATCGCAAAGCGGTTATCCTGCAATTCTTTTATGGGACGTTCCAATACCGCCGATTCCCCTATTATCTGCTTGATTAAACTAACAACCAGGGTTTTCCCGGTGGCCTGTGCGCCGGTGAACATCCAGAACAACGGCTCATTTTTTTCTGGCTGGAATATATATCCCACTAACTGGCTGATGTAGTCTAATATTTGGCTGGCCCGGCCCTGATCGCCACCCGCTATCCCTTCGCATATCTTCCAGAAATGCGGGTACGAATCTGTTCCCGGCTTTTCTCCCGCTAAAGCCTTAGCTAACACATTAAGATCCAGGTCATAAGGCGCGCATCTTAAAGGGTATTGCCTTAAGAACCAGCTGTCCCCCTGCTTACGTTGCTTCCATTCCCAGCCTCCTGCTCCGTCCAATATGACGGCGCCATTTCTAAAATGAATCTGCCTGGGGGATATCTTAAAGGGGTTTTTTTTAGGGGCATCGGACAGTCGAAGCCGATCCAGCATATCTTCTAGCTCCCGCCGGATATAGCGATAGTCATAGTCTTTGATGATTTCCTGCTCATTAAGCCATAGCTGTAGCTCCCCTCTTATGTCCGCCTGATGCTCTATTTCAAAATAAAAACTGCAGCTATCCCATGCCCAGAATATACTGCCATACCGCACTAGGCCGCCCTTTGTGTATGTGTCCCTTATAAACTTATCCAGCAAGGGGGGCATTAACCGTTGATAAAACGCCTTTTTAGAATGCATGGGTTCCCTGTAATTCCCTTCCGCTATTTCCGGGACAGGGAAAGCAGTGTTTTTTGTCTCCTGCTCCGATATTCCCCGGCAAGTCTCTACATAGTTCTCCTCTTCCCCCTCCTCCAGGTAGTCTGCAACGTCCCAGCCTTTTGGCTTGGCCGGGTTTATGTCCATCAGTTTTTCAATCTTCACAGCCTAAACCTCTTAATATTCCGGCTATTTTTTTCATAGCTTTCAATCCGGGGCCGTCATTATCCGGCCAGAGGGTTATGCGGCTATTTCCGCCTTGAAACAGTGTCCAGTCTGATTTGTCAACCGCATTGCATCCGCCCGCCCAGGTGATAGCGAATGCCCCGGTCTTACTGGCAATTGCGTCAACGCATTTTTCGCCCTCTACAATAAAGACTTTCCCCGCCCAGAGGCTTCCAGTGCCGCCCCGCCTGTACAGCGGTAGCGGTCGCCCGCCGTCTCCGTACTGTGGGGGGTATCCAGACACCCAGCCGTCTTCTGTAAGATAGTAGGGTATAGTCTGCTTTCCCCCGTCTTTTTCAAACCTTGCCACAACAAACGGCCAAGGCGGTATGTCCAGCGGGTAGGGGTGCAGTGTTTGCAGGGTTCCCCGATTATCCCGGTGCCATTGGCTGGTTAGCTTGCCCTGCAAGGTGAGCAAGCCGGCTTTCCCTGCATCGATTCCAGCGGGTTTAGGACGCTTAGGACGGGTAAAACTAACTCTATTTTGCGGAGAGGGTGGTTCGCCGGCTATCAGCTTTGCGGCTTCCAGCGGCTCCAGCCCCTTAATCCTTGCCACAAGGTCTGTGAAGCTTCCCCTGTCTCCTGTTGCATGGTCGAACCATGCCCCGGTTCCGGTATTTATAGAAAATGAGGGACGATTGTCTTCTCGGTGGGGTGCGCATCCTGTCAGCTCCCTGCCGTCCCCGGACAGCGTAAGGCCAGGAATATAGGACTGTATCAGCCCCGGTGTAATCGCTTCCCGGGCTAGCTTAAAAATATCCTTGTCATTATTCTGGCGGTTTGATATAATACTGCCCATATTAGGTACAGCCTATCGTTTGTGATGTGCCCCGCCCGCCCGGCGGGGTTTTTTTTGCCTTCACCGCTTAGCCCCGGCCCGTGCCAGCCTGGCCGCCTGTCCCTCGGTCTCCTGTGCCGCGGGCACTCTTGTCTGTTCGACAAAGGCTTGTAGGTCATCAAGCTTAAAGAGTAGTTTTTTTCTGGCAGGTTTGAAGTGGGGCAGTTTTTTTTGGTATGTCAGTCTATGAATATAGTTGACCCCCACTCTTAGAAACTCCGCCGCCTCTTTTGCATCCAAAAATCTTGTTTGGTCGCCCATATACACCCCTTTTTGTTTAATATGGGGCTATGGTAAGCGGTAGGAATTTATCGAATAAGGGGGTAATTTTTTTATTTTTTCATCCCCCCCCTATCTATAGATGAATCTTAGAGTATCAGTCAGGGATGGTGGTATAGATGCGAATCTCTTCTGGGAACCCGGGAACTTTCCAGTTATTCCGGTGGCTTCGGTTCCGGTATATGTTTTTTGTTATGCGGTCGGCTAAGTCTTGCCCGGTTTTTCCCTTGTCTATAATAAACTGGCAAAGAGATGTAAATGTTTTAGCAGGTACTGGAGCATACAGGATACGGTGTTCTTCCAGGAAGTTTTGTTCCTCCGTTTGTTTCTCGTGCAGATTGTGCAGGACTTCAATCTTTTCTTTACCCGTCCATCGGAATGGCGGAACATCTCCGGTCAGATAACCTCTTTGTTTTAGAAAATATATCAAAAAACATGTCATGGCGTTTCTTATTGTTGCGTTATTTAGGCAGTCTATCTTTATAGTTTTATTCTGAAGCAATTCTACATAATGCATACCCTCTCTATACCTGTCTGCCACCGGGGCTGCTTCTAGCCTTTTGTGCTTGTTGGTGAACATTTTTTTATACCATATACGAATAGCGTTGAACATCTTCTGGACTGTTTCTTCCAGTTCTTTGTCTCTTTTTGTCTTAGGGAAGGTTATTCTGTCTTTGATACGAATAGCGTTGAACGCCTTCTGGACTGTTTCTTCCAGTTCTTTGTCTCTTTTTGTCCTGGGGAAGGTTGTTCTGTCTTTGATACTGCATCCTTTTTTTAATTTGATTACAGGCATGTCAACTCTCTCTCGCCTGTCCAAGCGTCGGCAGGCCGTCAATGGCTTTTTTCAGCATTCCGTCGGTGGCCTTTGCATATACCGCCGTGGTTCCAGGCTTGGAGTGCCCCATCAGCTTGCTTACCGTGTAGAAGTCCGCCCCGCCTTCCAGCGTCAGTACTGCGAACGTATGCCTTGCAGTATGCCAACCAATCGGCTTGTCGATTCCAGCCGCTACTGCCCACTTATTGATATAGCCGTTAGTGTTTGCCTTAGTAGTTAACAGTGGAAAGACTGCCTCTATTCTATTGTGCAGCTGGCCGGTATCCAGCAGCTCCCATGCAGACGGATGTAGCGGGATGTTGACGATCCGCCCGGTTTTCTCCTGCCTCCTGGCTATTGCTTTTTTTTCCCGGTCAATATCCGCCCACTTTAAGCCGCGCAGGTCGGATACTCTAAGCCCGGTGAACGCTCCAAAGAGGAATGCCCGTTTAACTTCCGCCCCCAGCTTCCCCCCGATGGGAGCCGCCGCAAGCCGTCCAAGTTCATCGGCGGTTAGGAACACCTTATGCGGCTCCGGGGTCTTCATCCCTTTGACAGCATCCGCCGGGTTCCTTGGAATTAGTCGGTCTCTCACAGCGGTATGAAGTATCTGGACAATAGCCGCATAGTATTTAGCCTGTGTGGCCGCCGCCAGTGCGGGCTGTTTCTGCAAGTACTTCTGGTAGCCTTCCAGCCATCTTTCATTGATTGCCTGCAGGTGTATTCCCCCTGCGTATCCGTCAAGGTATCGCAAGGACTTTGGCACTGGATTCTTTGGTGGCATGTCCGCCGCAAGCTCCCGGGCATACTCCATTAGCGGTATATGCCTGGCGGTCGGGTCTGGCAGATTGTGCGCCTGCGCTATGAGTTGATACTCCCTCTGTATTTTAATCTGTTCTGCCAGTTCCCAGCGGCCTTTGGCCCCCGGCCCGTCCGCCGCCATCCCCAGATATTCACTCCATCGCCTGCCCTGCTGGTAAACATCTAAATACAAACGGCCACGGCAGGCCCTAACCTTTATTCCCATTTTCTTTCTCCTTCGGCGCTGGCCGCCTTACTGCTTTTCTGATCATTTCTATTGTGTTTCGTTGTGATGACAGGAAGCGATAAAATGCCCACTGCTCCACGATTCCTCCCTGCCGTCTCCCAGCCGTCGCACAGCCGGATGTTCGCCATTGTCAGAGATAAGCCCATCGACAAAATGAACGGCACAGCCTCTAAACTCTCGATAGCCGCTCACAGCTCCCGATTTTTCCAGCAGCTCTACTCCCTGCATATCACCAAAAATACTATCCGTCTTCATTGCCCTTTTCCTCCTTCTAATCAGTCAATGAATAGAAAGTTCCGGCGGAACCTGCTATTTCATCATACAACAATCATACAGGAACGGGGTATTTATGGCAATAGCTAGCCAGTGATGGGTTTTAACGTTTTGGCTAAATCTTTATCAGGAAACAAAAAAGCCGCCCTCTCGGACGGCCAGAAAAGCATTAGCAGGGGCAGGACTCGAACCTGCGACCTCCGGGTTATGAGCCCGACGAGCTGCCAACTGCTCTACCCTGCGACGATAGATTAGAATAAATATACCCATAAGACGGGCATCATGTCAACAACTGATTATACAGACCGTGAAAAGTAATGGCCAATAAGACGGATACAGTGAGGCCCCTTTTGCCGTATAATCTGTTTCGGGCCCAGAAAAACCCCATTAGACCGCCGGTCAGGACGTGTAATGGGGTTGCCGTGAGAATTCTAAGTATAGCGGTTTGCCGAATCAATTCGGCGCCTATCACGTACAGAATGTTTTCCGTGAGTGCAAATCCCAGGGCCAGACAGATGCCATAGGCTGCGCCGTCCGTCATCCGGCCGAAATCCTGGCGGCGATGAGCGACAAGGATAATTGCGGCGAATTTCGCCAGTTCCTCGACGAGGGCGATGCCGAGAAAGGCTCTTGACGGTATGGCCAAGGATTCCGGGACAAGTCCGCTGAGTGGAATGGTAATCATCTCGAGCAAAATGGCAGGCAGGGGCACTATGATGCCGACGATGAACAGTTTGGCCGCAACATGGAGGTTTCGAGGCCGTCGAAACATAAGAAGAGCAGGGAAAGTTAATAACAATACAAATAGGATGCCGAAGATGCCTTTCATTTATCGGCTAGCACGCCGTCGAGAATTGATAACAGCCGTTCATTGTGCTCTCGGAGACCGAAGGTGTATCGGATCAATTCAGGCAGGCCGAATGACTTCAGATCGCGGACGGCTATGCCGCGCATGGCCAAAGGCTTCCAGAGTCTCTTGGCTTCAACGCCTGCCCCGAAGCATATGAAGTTGGCCTGTGTTGGGTAATAGACATATCCCCTTTTGGCAAATTCGGCGGCGAGAAAGGCTTTCCCGTTTCGAACGAGTTCGATAGTGCGGCGGCGGTGATCGTGGTCATCAAGAGCCGCGAAGGCCGCCGACTGGGCTAGAAGATTGACCTTGAAGGGCATGGATGCCCGTTCTGCTCCGGCGGTGAGCATGGCATTTCCAACGCCGTATCCCACACGCATACCGGCTAGTCCATAGAGTTTTGAAAAAGTTCTCACTACCACAAGATTGTCAAACTTCTTCAGCAGGGATTTTGAGTCGGGGAAATCGGCTGAATCGGCGAATTCGGCATAGGCCTCATCCAAGACAACGATGACACTTTTTGGCAGCCGGCGCATGAAATTTTCAAGTTCATCACTGTCCACATAGGTACCGGTGGGATTGTTGGGATTGCAGATGAAAACCAAACGGGTTTGCCCATCTACGCGCAAAAGCATAGACTCCAGGTCGTGTTTACCCCGGTGTAAGTTCACCTTTCGCGACTCTCCCCCGAAGAGTCGGATAGCATAGTGATATTGGCTGAAAGTTTGTCTGGCGATCACCGCATTCTCCCCAGGTGAAAGCCAGGCTGCACTGATAAGCGAGAACACTTCGTCGCTTCCGTTGGCGATAATCAGATTGTCCGGCGAAGTGTCCCAAAGCTGGGCAATAGCCTTGCGCAGCTCGGTAGATGCGCCATCGGGGTAGCGGTGAACCGTTTGGAGATTGTCCCGGATGGCCTGGATGGCCAAGGGCGAGGGGCCGAGAGGGTTTTCGTTTGATGAGAGTTTCACGGCGTTGTAGGCCGTTTTCCCCGGAACGTACGGCGGCAGAGATGCGATGTTCGGCTTCAATTTCACAGAAATTGTTCCATTTGTCATCAAGGTTTCCCCAAAAATCGATAATCTGTAACCCCATCACCACTGAATGGTTTACTTGTTAAGAAGTTTCCGGCACGGAGTTTTCCTCCTTTTCTCCAGTGCCTTTGCTTTTGAACCCATAGTGGGCGCCGCTTCCTCCCTAACAGGGCGGGAGCGGCGGTTTTTTTTATTCTTCTATTGCCTTCATGTCGGGGTCATCGGCAGGATTAGCGTTTTTCATGAACTTATGCTCTTTGCAAATGTGTGCCAGGTATTCCGCCACTGTCCATGTGAGCCCGGTTTGCGTGACCATGGCAAAGGCCGCATCGGCCCCTTTGGGAAGGACGCTCTTAAAACAGCGCATGAGAATGACGGCGCTGCGTTTGTCCGCACCGGCAATCAATGCACCCCTGCGATCCATGCTGCGGGGTGTGCCGCCTGACCACTTTCCCGCCATGATGTCGTCAATGGCCTTGGCACTGTTCTGAGCGGCCATTTGGTCGGTGACCGGCGCGACGATAATCCGGGAGGCATCCGCACCGGTGCCAGCGTAGGCGGCCAGAGCCGATTCGGCTTCGGACTTGGCAAAATTATCAAGCAGTATGACTATTTTCTGTTTTTCACTCATGGAATTATCATAGTTGTGAAATTATCAGTTTGCCTATGGGCGATTCGGCTTCTATTTTATAACTAATCAATCTTCTAGGAGAAGGGATAATGGATAGATATACGGTTAAAAGCCGGGAGGCGCTTGAGTCTGCCGGAAGGCTTGCCGAGGACCATGGCAATGCCCTAATAGATGTTGAGCATGTATTGACGGCCTTGATACGTCAAGAAGATGGAATTGTGCCGCATCTCCTCTCATATCTTGGCCTGGCACCGGGGCATCTGGATAAAGAACTTCAGACTTATCTGGATGCAAAGCCCCGTGCCTACGGCGACACCGTGGAATTACGTCTTTCCCCAGAAGTGGCGGCCATATTGAAGGCGGCGGAAAAAGAGGCCAATGCGCTCAAAGACGAATATGTATCCGTCGAACACATACTTCTGGCCATTGCCGACAGGGCCGCTGCAGTGAGTGCATTGCTCAAAAAACATGGCGCAAACAGGGCTGCGCTACTCAAGGCTCTCAAGGATGTGCGGGGTAACCGCCGGGTAACAGACCAAGATCCGGAAGGCAAATTCAGGATGCTTGAGAAATATACCGTCGATCTCACTCAGCGCGCCAGACAGGGAAAACTCGATCCTGTTATAGGCAGGGATGCCGAGGTGCGCCGTGTAATGCAGGTATTGAGCCGACGGACAAAGAACAATCCGGTACTCATCGGTGAACCCGGTACCGGGAAGACCGCCATCGTCGAGGGACTGGCTGGGCGAATCGTCGAGGGCGATGTCCCCGACTCCCTCAAGAAGAAGCGTCTGCTGCTTCTTGATATGGGAGCACTCGTGGCCGGCACCAAATTCAGGGGAGAGTTTGAGGAACGGCTCAAGGGAGTGATTCAGGACGTTGTTTCTTCCGAAGGGAGCATAGTGTTGTTCATTGATGAGCTGCACACGGTGATGGGCGCCGGAGCGGCAGAGGGCGGCACCGATGCCTCGAATCTTTTGAAACCATCTCTGGCCCGGGGGGAGCTTCATACCATAGGGGCCACTACCCTCGATGAGTACCGTAAACACATCGAGAAAGATGCCGCCTTTGAACGACGCTTTCAACAAGTGATGGTGAGCGAACCTTCGGTGGAAGACACCATCGCAATCCTGCGCGGTTTAAGGGAACGCTACGAGGTCCATCACGGGGTGCGCATTCGGGATGATGCCCTCATAGCGGCGGCCGCATTGTCCAATCGTTACATAACCAACCGATTCCTTCCGGACAAGGCGATTGATCTCGTGGATGAAGCTGCCAGCCGGATGAAGATGGAAATCGAAAGCCAGCCGGCGGAACTCGACATCTTGGAGCGGAAAATTCTACAGATGCAGATTGAAAAACAATCCCTGGGCAGAGAAAACGATCATGCCTCCAAGGAGCGGTTGGCAGTTTTGGGAAGAGAACTGGCGGACCTAAGTGCCGAGCGCGTTGCGCTGAAGGTTCAGTGGGAGAACGAGAAAGGGGCCATTGAAGAAATTCGCACGATCAAACAGTCCATCGAAGAGTTGAACGACCAGGCCGCCGTAGCCACCCGAGATGGCAATCTGTCCCTGGCAGCCGAAATCATTCATGGCAGATTGCCGAGTACAATGGCTAATCTCGAAGCGAGAACTCGGCATCTGAAGACTCTGCAAGGCGAGAAAAATCTTCTCAGGGAGGAAATTGCCGAGGAGGATATTGCTCAGGTGGTATCGGCATGGACAGGTATCCCTGTGTCCAAGATGATGGCCTCGGATCGGGAGAAGTATCTGAATCTGGAGACCATTCTCAAGAAGCGGGTGGTTGGGCAGGATGCCGCCGTCAGGGCCGTTGCCGATGCGGTTCGGCGGAACAGGAGCGGAATATCCGATCCCGGCAGACCTCTGGGGTCATTTATCTTCCTCGGGCCCACCGGAGTCGGCAAGACGGAACTCGCCCGAGCCCTCGCTGCCTTTCTTTTTAACGACGAGAAGGCCCTCACGCGCATCGATATGAGTGAGTATATGGAGAAATTCGCCGTTTCCCGCTTAGTTGGCGCACCTCCAGGCTATGTCGGCTATGAAGAGGGCGGGCAGTTAACGGAAGCCGTGAGGCGCCGGCCTTATTCGGTGGTGTTATTCGATGAGATAGAGAAGGCCCATCACGATGTGTTCGATCTTCTCCTTCAGCTTCTGGATGATGGCCGGCTTACAGACAGCCAGGGCAAGGTGGTGGATTTCTGCCATTCCATTATCATCATGACCAGCAACCTCGGATCAGATGTTATTCTCGAAAGCGGCGTCAATTCAGAGACGCGAAGAATCTTGGAAGAACGCCTGAAGAAGGCGTTTAAGCCGGAGTTTCTCAACCGTATTGATGAAACCATCGTGTTTGAATCACTCAAAGAGAAACAAATCGGAGCCATCCTGGATATATTGCTTAAACGTCTGGCCGAAAGGCTGATAGGAAAAGGAGCAACGCTGGAATTTACGGCCGCTGCCAAGAATCTCATCGTTCAAAAAGGTTATGAACCGGCATTCGGAGCCAGGCCCCTGAGGCGGGCCATTCGAGATTTGGTGGAAAACCCCCTAGCCAAGAAGCTATTAGCCGGGGACCTCGGCGAAAAAGCCCATATAAAGATAGATGCCCAAGACGAGGAGATAGTCTTCAGGCATTGATTGGCATGAAATAAGGCGTGTGATGATTTTCTATGGCCCGCCAAACTTGTCAGCAGCGGTGAGTGGAAATCATACGGCAGCATTGCAGCCTACACGGTCGTTCAGAGTTCAGAGATGACTTGATTTGCTAGGGGTTGTCTACTGCAGAGTCCCTGACTTCTCTGCAGCGGCCTGTCTCACAGTTTTGAGGCACTGGAGTGACTACCGGTAAATATTTGGAGTTTGTCGGACTTCACTCTTCATCGCAAGTCCCCGCCTTGCATCCTGCTGAGAGAAGATCATCGTGAGGGAAACCGTGTTATTAAGAAAACCTTGGCGAATCTGACTAAATGGCCTCCTCATGTCGTCGAAGGTCTGCGGCAGCTCCTCAAAAAAGACTCCGGCCTTATCGGTAAAGATGGATTTAAAGCCACCCGAACATTGCCCCATGGCCATGTCAAGGCTGTGATTGAAGTCATGAAAGACCTCAAACTGCCTCAGATGCTCTACTCGCAGAGGACTTCTATGCGAAATATCATTACAGCCCTGATCGCCGGCCGAGCGGTGAATCCGCAATCCAAATTGGCCGCTTTCCGAGAAATCAGCGGTCCAAACCGAACCAGTACTCTTGCTGATATCACCGGCCTGGACGAGGATTTAAGTCAGAGGGACATCTATGAAGCACTGGACTGGCTCTTGATGCGTCAAAATGCCATTGAAAAAAAGCAGGCCGACCGCCATCTGAAAAACGGTTCCTTTGTTCTTTATGACCTTAAGTTCCCTCTGGTATGAAGGACGGCATTGTCCATTGGCCAAACGGGGATACTCCATGGACGGCAGGCGGGGCATATCCCATTTAGAAAAAACACAGTCAGCTAGACACTGCCAAGCTTAGTATCGGAAGAAAATTCCTTGAAGAGACTGGACCGTCAAAGAGCATCTATCTCTTCGGGTGTCAGACCGGTATTCTTGCTGATGATCTCTATGAGAACACCGGAGTCTTTGAATCTTCGGGCCATTTCCATTCTGGTTTCTAACTTGCCTTTTTGCATTCCCTGCTCTATTCCCTGTTCTATTCCCTGCTCTATTCCCTGCTTTCTGATCATTTCATCATGTTCTCGTATTGCCGTTTGAATCATCGAATTCGCTGCCTCCGTAGTTTCTATTATTTCCAGGGCCGGATTGATAGTCTTCAAGGCCGAAAAAACTCCCCCGATGAACAGGGCCAATTCCTTCCATAGCCGTGGTTCTTTCTCCTGAAACAAGTCTAAAAGCTTCTTTATTTCCCTGTCAATTCCCTCGATTTTTCTATATCTCTCGAAATAGAGAGCCGCGTCGATGATGGTTTCCATCTTCTTCAGTGCAGGCTCGTCGATTTCGTTGACGGCTATAAGATGATAGCAGAATCTTGGAATATATTCAACGGGGATGTCATTCCTGAGCAAATCACTTGTGTCGATTGCCGCCGTCCAGGGCGCCTCGCCATTGTAGAGGAGCAGGGGAAACACGGAGGGCAGCTTCCCCTCGCTGTCCCTTTCCAGCCATTCATAGAGTTCGATGATGTACCGCAGGAAGCGGAGCGCCATTCGGTTATCAACAGAGGATTGAAACTCCATGAGGATGTAGATGTAGACGTTCCGTCCTTTACAGCGTGCCCGGTAGCACAGGTCGGACTCGTGTTTTTTATGTTTCCGGTTAACGAACTGCTTGTCCATGAGTTCAAAGGATGAGAAATCCAGTTCTTTTACGAAGTTCTCTTTGACGAAGCGTGTCAGCAGTTGTCCGGCGATGGACGGATTGGAGAGGAAACGTTTGTAGCGGCTGTCATGAATAGTCATGCGGGGACAATAAGATGAATTGCGGGAAAAGGGAAGATGGGAAGTGTCAGAGAAACTGTGGTTCTCCTGAAATTCGATCATAGGAGAGCTTCCCTGGGGCAACACGATTGAACCTAACTGTCAGGGGGGCTGCCGAAGCTATCCGAACCGACAATCCATCAGCAGAAGATGGCTGAAATCTTAGGAGTTAAACTGCAATGTCCCCGGTATCGTGAAGTATGAATTCTTGGTTGAATTCTGATATGGAAAGGATTTGTTTTATTGATTTAGTGAAAACTTCAGCCCCTGATGGAGGCGCAAGGGATTGAAACGGAAATGCCGCTGGCAGCCCCGGCGATTGGCAATGAGCCGGGGGGCAGGCTGCCAGAATAAGGCATTGGAGAGGAAAGCCCGGCCCGAAGGGTTGCGCCCAGATATTGATTATTGAGAATTTCGCCGCACGAGAAGTATGAATGGGTTTTTGTCAAGATGCCCTATAGTTACAATGCCTTTGTCGTGACACGATTGACCCTGGCTGCAAAGCCCATCGGGTCGGTTAAAACCACTCCTTCGACAATCAATGCCTGTTCGTAGAGAAGCCTTGAGACATCCTCTATCATCTCCTCATCGGAGGACTCGCAGAGACCCTTGAGAACCGGATGATCCGGATTGATTTCGAGAATGAATGTCGCTTCGGGAATGTCGGTCTGTCCCATGGCCTTGAGCAACTGCCTCATATGAGCCGAGGGATCACCGTCTTCTGAGACCAAACAGCTTGGGGCGTCGATTAATCGGGGTGATGCTATGACATCCTTCACGGCATCGCCGAGTATGCCTTTAATCTTTTTGATGATGGGCTCGGCGTCCTTCTTTTTCTTCTTGTCGTCGTCTGTCTTCAGATCGTCTAGGGCGCCTGAGCGGTTTATGGCCTTGAATGTCTTCTCTTCGAAAGGTCCTATCATCGGTGTGACGATTTCATCTATTTCCTCATCCATGATGAGGACTTCATAACCCTTGTCTTTGTAGGCCGCTAGGAGCGGTGATTTTCTCAGTGTGGCTTCGTTATCGCCAATTAGATAGTAGATGTTCTTCTGATCCTCGGGCATCCGTGCCTTATAGGCCGACAGACTGGTCCAGCCTTCGATGGCGGTCGATTTGTAGCGAATCAGCGAGAGGAGGTCTTCCCGATGAATCCAATCGCTGTACAAGCCTTCCTTCAAGGGGCGGTTATATTGGAGGATGAAATCGTTATATTTCTCTGCATCCTCGGCGAGTTTCTTGAACTCGGATAGGATTTTCTTAACCGAGGCTTCTCGGATCTTGGCCATCACCTTGTTCTGCTGAAGTATCTCCCTGCTTACATTCAGGGGAAGATCTTCCGAATCGACTATGCCTCGTATGAAACGCAGCCAGACGGGCATGAGTTCCTTTTCGTCATCGGTGATGAACACCCGCTTCACATACAGTTTTACACCGGGGGTGTAGTTGGCTTGATACATGTCCATCGGCGCCGTCTTGGGAACATAGAACAAGGTGGTATACTCAAGGGTGCCTTCGGCGTGTGTGTGCACTTTCAGTAACGGTTCGTCCGAGTCATGGCTCAGGGTCTTGTAGAATTCATTGTAGTCTTCTTCCGAGAGTTCACTCTTGGGGCGTTTCCACAGGGCTCCGGCGATATTGACTTGTTCTTCCTTGGCCTCGGTTTTCTTGTCATCGCCGCTGCCGGTTTTTTCCTTCCAATGCAGATGAATCGGAAAGGCTATGTGATCAGAATACTTCTTGACTATGGACTTCACCTGCCATTGCGTTCCATGATCCTTGCCGGTGTCATTCAGGTAAAGGATGACTGATGTGCCTTGGGAATCCCGTTCGCACTTTTCCACCGAGTAGCCGCTATTTCCATCGCTGATCCACTTCCAAGCATCGTCATCGCCGGCTTTGCGGGAAATAACCTCTACCTTGTCGGCCACCATGAAGCAGGAATAGAAACCCACACCGAATTTTCCGATAAGGCTTGAGTCCTTTCTCGCATCGCCCGACAGAGACTCTAAGAAGCCCTTCGTGCCGGATCGGGCGATGGTTCCGAGGGACTCAATCAGGTCTTTCTCGGACATTCCAATGCCGTTGTCTTCAATCAGCAGGGTGTCCTCACCCGCCCCGTCAACCCTGATGTCGATGCGGGGATTGAATTCGAGTTTTTTGAGTTCTTCATCGGTTAACGTAAGGTATTTCAGTTTATCCAGCGCATCTGATGAATTGGATATAAGTTCCCTCAGGAATATTTCGCTGTGGGAATAAAGGGAATGAATGAGGAGGTCGAGAAGTTGATTCACTTCTGTTTTGAATTTTCGTTTGGCCATCAGATTGACTCCTATCGGTGATTTTTACGGCTTCATAGAAACCAGTGTAAAAATACTAAACCAAACAGGGAAACGGCAAGTGCTGAATGCAGAGAAAACGCTCAATATAAGGAAAGATCCTTCTGTCTATCGAATGGGAGACGGCATCATATCCAGTCCCCCGAACTGCAGAAAAATGCCGGTCTTGAAACGCTCTTCATTCCGAAACCCACAGGCAGTTTCCTTTATCCGCTGGATGGGCATTCCTAGATTTCAGCATGCCGTTGTTTAGAGGTGCCCATAAGGATTCCGGCATCGCGAGCTGATTGGATGAGTTGCGGCAGCAGGTTGACCTCGTTCTGAATGAGCAATACATCCCCCTCGTTCATGCTTGTTACGGCTCTCTGCACATCGTCAGTACTCCAGGCCCTGTTTGCTCCGCCGTAAAGAACAATGGCGTTTTCCCCGTCGTCCGCAACCTGAATAACGGCATGACCAGTAGGAACATCTCCCGCTTGGATTCCCGTCACATCAATCCCTTCAGCAGCCAATCTGTCCCGAAGAAAAATTCCATCCTCTCCGATGCGCCCGATATGCCGCACCGCAGTGCCGGCCCTGGCAAGAGCAGTGGATTGGTTAAGGCCCTTGCCGCCGGGAAACCTTTCCAAAGAGCGGCTCGGTATGGTTTCGCCGGGCCGTACTATATGCGATGTACAAAAGACATCGTCGATATTGATTGACCCCGCCTTGTAAACTGCTGGGAAGGTTTTCATACAAGCTTCATCTTTTTCCGGTTCTGGCTACTGCGGGAGTGGATGTCTATCATAACAGCGGCAACAAGAATAAGGCCCTTGATGATCTGCTGGACATAGGATGAAATCTTCATCAGGTTCAGGCCGTTCCCAATGACCCCCATAATCATCGCACCAACCACCGTTCCTCCTGCATTGCCATAGCCGCCCATTAACGATGCACCGCCAAGCACCACCGTGGCGATTGCCTCGAGTTCCAGCCCGATTCCCGCCGTTGGCTGGGCCGACCATAACCTGGCCGTCAGCAGAATTCCGGCAAATGCCGAAAAAAACCCGCTCAATGTATATACCGATACCGTCATTGGCCCTGCCGCAATACCTGCTAAACGGGCCGTATCGTCTTTGCCTGCCACAGCATAGATATGGTGGCCGTAACGGGTATACGTTAGAAGAACATGGACAGCCGCCGCCATTATAATCAGGAAGAAAACCGGAATGGGAAAGGGGCCGATAAACCCCGAACCCAATGCGATATAGCCTTCCGGCAAACCCGAGATTGGCTTCCCCTCCGTATAGACCAGTGTTAGCCCCCTCGCTATGGCCATCAGGGACAGAGATGCCACGAAAGGAGGAAGTTTTCCCCCTACCGCCAAAAGGCCAATAATCGTACCTGCAATCGCCCCGATTAGAAGACCCAGAACGATAACAGCAAAAACTGGCAGGCCGGACCGTACAGCCAATCCTGCCGAAATTGCCCCAGCCAATGCCGCCGTAGAGCCGACAGACAAATCGATACCGCCGGTGAGTATGGGCAGCAGCAAACCAAGAGCAGCAATGGCCGTTATCGACGATTGCAGGGCAATGTTCATCAAATTCTGCGGATGAAGAAAACGCGGCGTTATCAATGCAAATAAAGCAATAAGTCCCAGCAGAATCAACAGCACGCTGTAACGGCGAAGCAATGCCTTATAATTGACATCCGATCGTCTAACAAATAAATTGTTCAAAAAAGTCATGATACCGTCCCCGACGGCACTCCCGCCGCCAGATGCATGATACCGTCTGAATCGGCCTCTTCGCGGGACAATTCCCCAACGAGATTTCCGTTCCTCATTACAAGAATTCTGTCGCACAGTCCCAGAAGCTCCGGAAGCTCCGAAGATATTATGACAACCCCAATTCCCTGGCCCGCCAGCTTATCAATCAGGTTGTATATTTCCGACTTCGCTCCAACATCGATACCGCGTGTCGGCTCGTCAAGAATCAGAATAGAATGGTCCACAGTCAACCATTTCGCTATAACAACCTTCTGTTGATTTCCCCCGCTCAGATTTTTAATTCTTCTAGTTGGATCTGACGGCCGCACACTCAGTTTCGCTATTAAATCCTTAGCCAGCTCAATCAGTATTCCAAAATTCAGAAACCCCCAGCGGCTGTGAGAATTGAGAGCGTTAATTGTTAAATTCTTTCTTACAGACAAGTTAAGAAACAGCCCTTGCAGTTTGCGATCCTCGGGCACATAGATTAGCCCGCGAGCAACGGCTGTTCGCGGGTTAAGCCGTTCGATTTGCCGGCCTTTTACAGAGACACTGCCGCTGAAAGCCGCATCCAGACCCACCGCTGCCCTTGCGAATTCGGAGCGGCCGGCCCCCACCAAGCCAGCCATCCCCACGACCTCGCCCCTTCGCAAGGTGAGAGAAACATCCTGGAACCCCTCTCCAGTCAGTTTGTCCACATCAAGCAAGACTTCCTCCTGCGGTGATGCTTCGCGGTAAAACATGTCTTGAAGCTCCCGCCCAACCATCATGCGGACAATTTCTTCGGGGGTCGTATTGCGTGTCAATTTTGAATCAATCAACTGCCCATCCCTGAGTACTGAAATCCGGTCCGCAATTTCAAATACTTCTTCAAGCCGATGAGAAATATAGACAAGCACCATTCCCCTGTCCCGCAAATTCTTAACCAGGTCCAATAACACTCGGGTTTCAGATTCGGCGAGCGATGATGTCGGCTCATCAAGAATCAACACATTAGCATTCTGGGACAGCGCCTTGGCAATCTCTACCATCTGCCGGAGTGCTATGGGCAGGGAAGATACAACAGTCGCCGGATCCATATCCAATCCCAACCGGCTCAGGAATTCCGTTGCAACTTGCCGCATTCCCGGCTTATCCACCAGCCCGATTCCCGTCAGAGGCTCCCTCCCCAGCACAATGTTTTCAGCAACACTTCTTTCAGGCAGCAGAGTCAGTTCTTGGTGTATCAGCCCAATGCCCGCCTTCTGTGCATGCCGCGGCGAGCCCAGATGTTCTTCTTGCCCCTCGATGAATATTTCGCCCTCATCTTTAGTGTAGTCTCCAGCCAGTATCTTCACCAAAGTTGACTTACCGGCACCATTTTCGCCGACAATGGCATGAATTTCTCCTGGATAAAAGGACAAGTCCACCTGAGCCAGAGCACGCACTCCGGGAAAACTCTTGCTGATTTTCTTCAGTTCAACAGTTGGTTTATTCATGGATTCCACCTTAAATCACTTGTATTGACCGCTATACCGCATTGTATCATTGAATCATTTAATGATTCCAAGGGCAGGGAGTGTTTTAGTTTTTTGGGGTGTTCCCCCCGGCCGCCGCACAGTCTCCGTCCTCCAATCCCTGACGCGTTTGCGCTGAAAGCTACAATTCGCCTGATTCCTCCGTACATCTCTCCCCATGAGAGCGGCTCTCGAAAACATGGTTTTGCGTTTATATCCCACATTCATGAGCTAAATTCACAAAAAGTACATTTTCTTGCAGGATGACCCTAAACAGTTTAGCACTCTGATATGTTCTTCTCGGATATTCATGGCCTCAATCGTTTTGTTCCCATAATACAACAGCAGAACATCCTCAAATATCATGAATACCCATCGAATAGCGGGACATTGAGCCAGTTCATTTTTCTGATCCCATATCGCAACTTCATTTGATGCCGGAGCCTCCCGTATCCTCTTTTCCGCTAAGGAATGAATCAGCAGCGATACCGTCATCCCCATTATACGCTGTGGTTTCTTTAAGTACAAACTCTCTGCGTAAAAACAGGGATCCTCGAGAAAACGAAATCCCCGTTCGGCCGATACCCCCTGGTCTTTGTAGACGGAGATAACTTGCTCATCACTTTAGAATTTCCGGATCCATCTCACTGGCTGCCACAATAAACATCCCCCTGCCCTGCTTCCCTCCGGAGACAGCCTCATCGTCTGAATGAAGTTCACCGACAATATGCCATTCCCGCTCTTGTGGAGACTGATTCTTGGAAGGATGTCCTTTTTGCCTGTACACGTCTTTCCTGACGATTCTGCAGGAAAGGGTTTGGCAGCGCAGTTTCTTTAGGGCACCTCTAAAAAACAGCTTTAGGAAATTGACGAAGAAATTTTTTGTCGATACAAGGCGGCATAAGCAAAGCGCAGCTTAAGCTGCGTGAGCATTTTTACAACGCAGTAGCGGCGGAAAAGATCGAGTCAAGAACTAAATGGGGTTTTTGGAGGTGCCCTTTAGAAAACCTTTCTGCGGCACTTAAGAGCATCTGTCTCACAGGAAAAGGGCTGGTTTTCCAAGTGTTTAAGGTCTATGGCATTGCGCTCATGCGTATTAGCGGGATTTTTCTCGAATGTCTTCAATTGTTTATAGCAGGCCTGCCGGGAAAATACGGCCAGCCATCTTTGTGCAATTTCTCCGCAGGTGGATTGTACTGAGCTATAAGTGTATCCATTGTCCATAGGAATCATTGCAGACTTGTTTATGTCTGTTTTTAACATCCTTCAAGGTTTCAGGAACTTGGGTGATCCAATTTATTCTTCCGGTCATTTTGAGATTCTCTTTTGGGCACCTCTAAGAAACAGCTTCAGGAAATTGACGAAGAAATTTTTTGTCGATACAAGGCGGCAGAAGCAAAGCGCAGCTTAAGCTGCGTGAGCATTTTTACAACGCAGTAGCGGCGGAGAAGATCGAGTCAAGAACTAAATGGGGGTTTTTAGAGGTGCCCATAAGATAGGGACGTTCTATTGGAACACTCTTAAGAATTTACATAGGGCTTGCTTAAAAAGTCATCACGCCACCTTCTTCCTACGGATTTTATAGGTTTCCTTAATCGCGCTTATCTCATCTTCTGCCATTTTATCCAAGTTCATAACAATGGCCGTGATTTGTATCTCACATTCACTGGTAACTGCCAACTTCGCTTTTATCTTACCCATCCCATATCGTCTTTTACCAACACCGAATCGTCCTTCTATTGCAATTCGATCAACATAATCCTGATTTCTTATTTTCTTTTCCCGCAACAGCTCCTTACGATTTTTGTCGGTTTCCTTTTTGGGGCGTCCAAGTGGTTTTCCCGATAACCGGCAATGGTATGTATCACGACATAAGTTCCGGTTATCCCTTATAAGATAAATCTTGTCCGCATGAACCGACTCGGGATAACAGCCATATCTTTTCTACAATTCTATCTGAGTCTTAAGTTCCGACGATTCATTGTAATTGTCCCATGAGAGTCGATCTATGAAGCAGAATCCATCAATCAGACTTACAGAAATCTTAGCGCCGAATTCTACGGGAGTTCCCGCTTTGCCTCTTACAATTGGCCTCACATGAGGCTGATTTATGCTGACTATACGATTATCACACCTTTGAAGATGGTTGTTCCTGACTTAAGTTCCGACGATTCATTGTAATTGTCCCATGAGAGTCGATCTATGAAGCAGAATCCATCAATCAGACTTACAGAAATCTTAGCGCCGAATTCTACGGGAGTTCCCGCTTTGCCTCTTACAATTGGCCTCACATGAGGCTGATTTATGCTGACTATACGATTATCACACCTTTGAAGATGGTTGTTCCACATTTCGTGCTGTCGGTTATAGAGTTCTTCAATAACATGGAGCTGACGCCATACGTCGGGACTGATTTTATCGTGTTCGGCATAACCCAGAAGACATTTGATGTACTTCAGATCTCGCTTAAGGTACTGCAGCTGCTTCCTGACGGCACTTCGTCCTGCCTTCATCCCCGGTTTCCGTTTCTTGACATATTCAAGAAAATCCCGATGACCATTCCGGCGGCAGTCCCGAGGTTTCTTAATCCCTTGTGCTTTTACGGCTATATACAGTTTGTCAATGATCTTCCCGCATTTTTCTCGGCCTTCATTGAGCAGTGAGACATCAGTCGGATAACGAATATCTGCGGGACAGCATGTGGCGTCAATAATGAGCTTCCCTCTGTTCTCTACTTCATTTTCTTCTGTTTTCTTGCTGTCTTGCGGCGTTTTTTTTTAAGATCATCCTGATATTCCCGAAAGAGAATTTCATTTAGTTTACCAAGAAGAACACCGCTGCAGCGAGCACGAAAGGAAGGAAGCAGAGAAGCGGAAAAAGGCGCCTCATCAGAGTATCTTTCGTAACCGAGAAAATACTGCAGGTAAGGATTCTCCCTTACCTGCTCAACTAATTCCCTGTCAGAAACTTGAAGTTTTTCTTTTATCAGAAGGGCTCCTGAAGCTTCCCTTATATTTTTCGCGGGGCTCCCTCATCCGGAGAAAAATGCTTGCCGTATTCTGATTCAAGCTCATGCCAGGGGATTTTGTTACTTAACACCGCCCATCGATTATCGGCGTTAAGGTGTCCTCCAAACGGAAGATAGAAATCGAACAGTTTCTGTTGATTTGACTCCATATACTTATACATTGTTCTCTCCCAAGTGCAAGGGTTTCAGTACAATCTAAAGATTATGCTTGCACCTGAGACTATTCTACTAGAAGTTAATTCTTTTGTAAATCTATAGTTACTACTTTTTCAGCAAGCCCTACATAGAATTCTTTAAAAAATAGCTCACGAAGGCAGGTATATGATAGACATGTTTTGGCTGCAGGAGACCCAGAAGAGGCTGTCGGCAGGACTCCATCGGGATAAAGACTCGATTAATCAGGGTTCCAATAATGGCAGTGCGTCCAAGTGTTAGAAGAATTTGCAAATTGACGAGTTTGATCAATGGCCCGAATCGAGTCTGTCTTCAGAGGGTTTGTCTGTCATAAGGGCTTTTTCAACTTGTGTTATCCTTTCCTGAAGCACCGACGGGAGTCTGCCGGATTTGAGGATGGCAGTTTTTGATGATTTTTTCTGATACAAGGGAGAGGGGCACAGCATTTTTCTCACATCAATTTTGCGTATTTCCTGCCGGGAATAACCCGGCGGGCCCAGCGCGCTAGGGGTTGTAGGGGCGGGGCCGGAGGTGCCGGTCCGCAGCCGCAGGACGGAACCCCCGCCTGCCTGTGCATGTTCGCATGCAAGACAGGAGAAGCCCTGCCCACGGGCCGAAGGGAACGCCCCCCCCCCCCCCCCGCTATTAAGAAATTATGTGCAGGTAGGAAATTGTGTTTATTGGGCGGGAATCCTGAGTATTCATGCCATTTCTACTCTACGAGTGCCAAATCGACTGGAATGCTGGACGCAACGGTTTCTCCTTTCAGATGCTTATAGGCCGTCTCGACACCAAGGCTGCCAATCAGGGCTGGCTGCTGAGCGACGGTGGCGGCTAAGGATCCGTTTTTGACGGCTGCAACGGCATCATCCACGGCATCAAACCCAACAAATACAATGCCGCTGCGCCCGGCGGCTTTCGCCGCTTCAATTGCACCAAGGATCATCTCGTCATTATGCGCAAAGACACCGTCGATTTCCGGCTGGGCCTGAAGAATGTTTTCAAATACACTTAAGCCCTCGGCCCGGTTGAAATTGGCTGTCTGCCGGGCAACTAACTCGATTCCTGAATTGGCGCTGATCACCTCGTTGAAACCCTTGCCCCTGTCGCGGGCGGCCGAAGTGCCGGCTATGCCTTCCAATTCGACAACTTTCCCCGAACCTCCAATGGCTTCAGCCAGAAATTGCGCGGCCATCTTGCCGCCAGCCACATTGTCCGATGCGACATGGGCCGTTACATCTCCGCCTGCCGCGCCGCGGTCGATGGTGAATACAGGAATACCGGCTGCATTGGCCTTATTCACACTCGGTACGATTGCATCGGCATCGGTTGGATTAACCAGTATAGCATCCACTCCTTGCTGAATAAGATCTTCCATGTTCACGGCTTCTTTGGCCGGATCGTCCTGGGAATCCATGACGATCAGTGATACGCCGAGTTCGGCGGCCTTGGTTTCGGCCCCTTCCTTTAGCGTAACAAAGAAGGGATTGTTCAGCGTCGAAATAGACATTCCGTAAACGGGGCCTTTGGATTCGGCGCCGCCTCCTGCGAACGCCATGCCTCCAACAATGGCCAATACAAGCGAGAACATAATAAAATGTTTCATTGGGACCTCCTTAGGTCTATAAGTTTATTTAATCAGCCGCGGCTGATTTTTATTTACCAGTAGATGATGGACGGTTTGCCAGTAGGGCCGCGGCAATAACCAGCCCTTTCACAACCTGCTCCCAGACAGAGGGTACATTGAGCAGGTTAAGGCCATTGTTTATTACTGCAATGATCAACACCCCGACCAGGGTTCCCGTCAAACCACCCCGGCCCCCACTGAAACTGGTTCCGCCGATAACAACGGCGGCAATCGCATCGAATTCATATCCCATGCCCATAACCGGCTGTGCGGAATCCAGCCGGCCTATTAGAATTTGCCCTGCTAAAGCGGCCAACAAACCGGCGCAGCAATACACAGCCACAATGTAGCGGTTAACCGGAATCCCTGAAAAACGGGCTGCTACGGGATTGCTTCCTAACGCATATAAACGCTCCCCATGGGCCGTCAGTCTAAGCAGTATTGCTCCGACTGTAAACACCAGTAGCATTATAATTACTGGTAAGGGGACAGGGCCGAGTCTGCCGGTACCCATTGTCCTGAATACGGCAGGTAGACCGGTAATGGGCCTGCCCTGCGTGAAGCTCAGCGTTAATCCGCGTATGAAAGTCATGGAACCCAGCGTGGCAATAAACGGAGGCAGTAAAAATCTGGCTACAAGAATCCCATTGATGAAGCCAAGGACTGCGCCGACAACCAGTCCGGCGGCAGCGGCCAACAGAGGAACATATCCTGAGACGAGAAACCAGGCGGTTATGACGCTGCTGAACGCCAGGATGGCACCTACCGACAGATCAATCCCCGCCGTGAGTATGACCATCGTCATTCCAACTGCGATGATGCCGTTTATTGATGCATAACGAAACACATTCAGCATATTTGCCGCAGTGAAAAAGCGATCCGAAAGAAAGGCCAGCAGGATGCAAAGAGAAAGAAATATCAGGGTTAGCTGGGAGCGTTTAATAAGGGCTGCCAAATCCATGGCGTGAACTCTCATTAGAAGGCCGTTCCGCTATAAAGGATAATATTGGCGAAAGGTGTACATTCACCTGTCCGTACCACGGTCCGGACGGAACATGCGGCCTTCTTGAACTCGGTATGGGGAATATAAGTGATATTGATGCCGCTCAGTCTATTGAGGACAGCGGAGTGGATTTCGGGATTGTGATGTTTGATCTCCTCAGCCAGATCGGCCTGTTCAACCACAAGTTCTGTAAGCACGGCATCCAGCACGTCCAGAAATGAAGGAACCGATGGTGAAACGGCTAAATCTATGCGCTTAGGTCCATGTACTGGAATGGGCAGCCCTGCATCGGCGATGCATAGACCGTCGGTATGGCCCATCATGGCCACGATATGTGATAAGGGAGCGTTGAGTAATAGGGATTTCTTCATTTGTTTAAGCACAATATTATCCGTTTTTATCCGCAATAGCAACGGAAAAAATGTGTTAAACTGAAGTTTTCACCAAATAAATAACATAATCCATTTCCATATAACAATTTAACTCAAATTCCATACTTCACGATACTGGGGACATTACAGTTTAACTCCTAAGATTTCAACCATCTTCTGCTGATAGAGGCAATTAGCGGTGAAATACACTTGGATATCGTGAAAACTCCCGCTTAGACACCGCAAGAACTCTATGAGCAAGCGGCATGACAGTCATTTAATCTCGCAAATACTGGGGGGCTTCTCTGCAACCGATCAATCACACCTGAAACTATCACGAAGAGACTTATACATCAAATAACCAACCGTTGCCCCTGCATCCTGATGTCCAATAGACTTATTCCCATAGTACACAGCCCTGCCATGCTGTGCCTGCATGGTTTTCGTCTGCTCCAAAGCCCTTTCGGCTACCAAAAGGGCCTCTTTCAGGATCTCTTCTGCCGAATTTGCCCGCATTGCTTCCAATGCTGATGCGACTGGGGCCAATACATCTAAAATCGTCTTCTCGCCAACACGGGCCTTTCCCCGCCTGGCTATGCCATCCTGTAACCCCGCGGCAAAGATTGCCCATTCGTCAGGAGCTATACAGGTTCTGCCCCTCAATTTCTTACCGGCTTCCATAAAGCCGCTTCCCATCAAAGTCCCCATAGTCGATGGGGCGGCCTCTGCCATTGCAACCCCTGTTTTGAAGAGGAATTTTCCAATATCTGTTTCTTCACTCGCGCTCATTTTCTGGCTTGCCCCACAGAAAGCCTTCTCCATAGTAAGCCCTAAATCTCCATCGCCCATGACAGAATCGAGTTCAATCAATGCCTGCTTCTTATCCTTCATAGTTTCAGCAAGGTTTGCCAGGAGTTTTTTTAGCTGTTCAATACCAGCAGACATATTACAAGCTTAGCTCTTGCTGGACAAAAAAAGGCGTATTGGCCGGCCTGGCCAATAGAGCTTTTAGTTCTTCATCCAGTTTTAATAAAGTTATGGAAGCCCCTGCCATTTCCATAGAAGTTGCAAATTCTCCAGCATAGACATGAAATACCTTTATGCCCTGGCTACTGAGCATCTTACTGATTTTGCCGTACATAATATACAACTCTTCCTTAGGTGTCGCCCCCAGCCCGTTGACAAGCACCGCCACTTCATCACCCGAGACAAAGGGCAGGTCCTGCAATACGGGATGAAGCATCTTTTCGACGATCACATCGGATTCCATTATTTTGGTTCGGTTGATTCCCGGTTCACCATGAAGGCCCATACCGATCTCCATCTCATCTTCGCCAAGATGAAATGACGGCTTGCCGACCTCAGGCACTATACAGGGAGATAGTGCGACCCCCATGGTGCGCATATTGGATGCAGTCTTATCGGCAATGCGCTTAACCTCCTCAAGCCCCGCCTTTTCCAATGCTTTGGCTCCGGCACATTTAAATACAAAGAAGAGTCCGGCCACGCCGCGCCGTTTATGCTCTTCTCCCTTTGGGGATGAAGAGACATCTTCACAGACGACGGTGTGCAGTGTGGGAATATCATGCATTTCCGCCATCTCCGAAGACATTTCAAAACTCATTATATCTCCATTGTAGTTCCCATAGATATATAAAACCCCTGCTCCCCTGTTAACCGCCTTTGTTACTTCGAATACCTGGTTTCCGCTGGGAGACTGAAACACGCCCCCCGCCGCACAGCCATCCAGCATCCCGTCGCCCACATATCCTATAAATAATGGCAAATGCCCTGAACCTCCGCCTGATACCAAGCCGACTTTTCCCTGATTATTATCGGCCGAGGCGCTCACCATGCATTTCATATCATCGTTTACGAACCGCAACTGGTCCGAGTGGGCTGCGCAAATACCCTCAAGCATATCCTCTACGAAGTTTTCAGGCTTGTTTATTATTTTTTTCATTATAACCTCCAAATTATTGGTATTTTTACCGCATCAATTTCCTTGCATCATAGCGGTTCATGTAATACTGAAATATCAGCACAAACAGCAGAAAAGCGCCAGAAGAAAAAACCAGGAAGAAATTGCTGTACCTCATCAGCAGAAAACCGGAATTCAGGAAAAGCAATGCGAACAATGCAATGACGACTCCGGCAGGCTTACCGACACCGCCGCTCCAGTTTACCCCCCCCAGCAAACAGATAAGAATAGCCTGCAGAGTGTATGAACCGCCATAATCCGCCTTAGCGCTATTTGTTTTTGCCGCCATAATCAAACCGGCAAGGGAACCTATGGCCCCTATTATGACATACGTAATATGCACAAAAGCATCACTGTTCAGAGCGGAAAACAATGATGCCTTATAATTCGCCCCAATGAGGTATATACTCTGCCCAAATCTGGTTTGCTTCAATACGAAGGAAACAGCCCATACAAGAAGCATGAACACTAAAAAATTATACGGTATAAGATTGAACAGACTGCCGTTCGTAAAGTTTGTCAGCACATCTGAGAAATTCACGATTGCATAACCCTTTGAGATTACTATGGCCAGCCCCTGATATAACTGATATGTCCCCAAAGTAATAAGAATCGGATGCACCCCTATCTGCGCAATAAAAAATCCATTAAGATAACCGCAGGCCACCCCCACCGCCAGGATTACGGCAATGCCCAGACAGACATTGACAAATGGGTTATGCACCTGGAGCATGAGTTTTGCGGAAATAACACCGCTCAAATTAGCTATTGCGACTATTGACAAATCAATCCCGCCGACTATCATAGCGAGCATGATTCCCAATGAGAGAATCCCCAGTTCCGGCATTACAACGAACATGGAGTTAATATTCCGAAGGGAAAGAAATTTCCCCTTCGTTGCGTATGTCATGGCGATGCCAATAACAATCGTTATTAACAGAAGTCTCACGAAATCTCTATTCCCCTGACTGCCCAGCAGGGCCGTGAAAGTTTTTCTCCACCTCATATTCTATCCCCCTATCTGAACGAACTCCGAATATATATAGGGATGGAAACAGCAAACAACAGGATAATCCCGACAGCCACCTTCTGCCAGTAACTGGGAATACCTATAATAATGAGACTGTTGTTTATTATTATAATCAATAGCACTCCAAGAATTGTTCCTATGATGGTTCCCCTGCCGCCGCCTATATACGCACCGCCCAATACGGTTGCCGCTATTACTATCAACTCATCGCCATAGAGTTCAAAAGGGTCCGCTATCCTCAGAAAAGCCGACCTCGTAATCCCCGCTATACCAGCCAGCATACCTACAAGCACATATACCAATATTTTCACCCATACAATATTGATGCCGGCCCTCTCGGCCGAAACCTCATTACCGCCGACCGCATAGACATATCTTCCTACCATAGTATAAGTTAAGAACAGATGCATCAGTACCGCGAGAAAGAGCAGCAGCCAAATGGCAGCCGGCATACCCACAATCTGACCATTGGGTGATTGATGAACCCAAAACATAGATTTACCAAATTCAACCAAAGAGCGGGGCAAATCGTGATTGATCCTTGTGCCAAGGAAAGTGTACATAAAACCTGAAATCAAACTGCCCGTGCCGAGAGTGACCACAAGAGTGGGAAACCTGAAGGAAGCAATCAGAATACCATTTAACAGCCCGCACAATCCGCCGACAAACACACCTGCAAGATACACAACAAAGACAGGGACTTCGGGGTAATACCTCCTGAAAAAGAGCAGGCTGACATAAAGAGAAAATGCCGCAACCACAGGGAAAGAGACATCTATGCCCCCGGAGATCAATACCAGCAGCACCCCCAAGGCCAATATTCCGACAACGATACTGCTCTTAAATATACTGAAGAAATTATTAAGGGATAAAAAATTAGGGTTGATCAGAGAAATTCCCGCTATACATAGTATAACTATGCAAAAAATATAACTTTCATGCTTTCTGAGCAATCCATTTATTAATTTATTTTTTCCCATCACCTAACCCGGTCATAAGCATCCAGTAAATTCTGTTCTAAGTGCCCGTTGTTTTCAAATTCCCCTTCTAAACACCCCTTATGAATCAGCAATATCTTATCACAATTCTCCAACAGTTCCGACAAATCATCTGAAATAATAATTATGCCCAACCCCTGTTGTGCTATCTCCCTCAGTTTTCGGTGAATTTCAAATTTTGAGCCTATATCGACACCCACTGTAGGCCCATTGAGAATCAGTATCTGCACTTCAGTACACAGCCATTTTGCTATCACCACCCTCTGCTGGTTTCCTCCTGATAGATTCTGGACAGGCATAGAAATATCCTGTGTATTTAATTTCAGTTCAGCTATTTTTTGTCTAACCGCCTCCCTTGCGCCGGGAAAATCGATTCTTCCAAAAGTTTTCAGGAACCGTTTGAACGAAGAGACTATGGTATTATTGAGTATTGACTGAGTTAAAAACAAACCCTCGGTAAGCCTGTCCTCAGGGACATAGCCTATGCCATATCTTCTTGCATTCTGGATAGATCGTATACTGACCTCCTGATTATTTATTTTGATACCACCGCTTTCTACAGGCAGAACACCAAACAGTGACAGTGCTATTTCTGTGCGGCCGCAACCCAGCAAACCCGTAATACCAATTATCTCTCCCCTGTTAAGCTTGAATGAAATATCATGAAAAAACTTCTTATAGCCAATGCCGTTTACTTCCAGCAAAGGTTTATGCTCCAATGCATTGGGGACATGATTATGGGTATCCAGTTCCCGTCCAATCATATGGGCAGCTATAGTTTTTTCGGTGAACCCCGCATTAGGCCCCTCGGCCACCTTTTCTCCATTTCTCAGAATGGTGAGAGTATCGCTTACATCGGTAAGCTCTCTTAGTTTATGACTGACAAACAGGATAGCGATGCCATGTTCTTTCAGAGTCAATATAATATCTAAAAGCCGATCAATCTCCTGATGTGTTAAGGCCGTAGTCGGCTCATCCATTATAATGAGTTTTGAGTCTTCAAAGGATATAGCCCGCGCTATAGCAACGAGTTGCTTATCCGCGACCGATAGATCTTCAACGGATTTATCTAAATCGATATCGACATTGATCTTCTGCAGGCCCAGCCGCGCAATTTTTTTGCTTTCGGAATACGACATAACCTTGCTTTTATTTTTGACATGCCAATTGATAGCGATATTTTCTGCGACACTCAGCTTAGGAAAAAGTGAAAAATCCTGATAAATCACTTGAATCCCATTAGCTATTGCATCAATGGGATTCAAGCGGGAATACTCATATCCGTCAATATATACCCGTCCACTATCAGGATGACAGACACCGGAAATGACTTTGATCAGCGTAGATTTGCCGCTTCCATTTTCTCCTGCCAGACAGTGGATACGTGATTTTTCAATGCCAAAGCTTACATTTTTTAAAGCGCACACCCCTGAAAAGTTTTTTTCTATATTCTCTAGAAAAATTACTTTATTCTGATGCTTTTCGGCTCTGGCATGATGCAGCATATCAACCGCTGATCCATTTAGAAATCATATTCATCAATGTTCTGCTTATCAACAAAAACCCATGCCTCCCCAAAAAACAATTTTGGATTACCGGGGTCCTGTCTTAACGAACGATAGCCCTTCACGCCCAAATCCATCTTATCGGTGATTGATTCTCCATTCAGGAGTCGGACAGCAATTTCATTCATAACATAGCCGGCATCCGCAGGATCCCAGAAAGCAATAGCATCGACAGCACCCGACTCAATATACTTCTTTGCATCCGAAGGCGCCGATACACCAACGACACTTACTTTGTCTTTGAGACCTTTTTCTTCTACCGCCAGACCAGCACCCGGGGGTGTCGTGCTTGCGCTGCCGATAATCCCCTTCAGATTGGGAAAAGCAGTAAGAAGCTCTTTCGCCTTTTCATAAGCCTTTGTTTGATCATCGTACTCCTCGTTTCGGCGTGAAACCAATTTGATATTCGGGAAATCTTTGATGTACGCTTCCACCCCGTCCTGTTGCTCGTTATGCGATTTAGAAGTAAGACTGCCGACAAAATTAGCCATTTCCCCTTCCTGGCCCATAAGATTCACTAGCCTTTCAGCCATTTTTTTCCCAAAGTCCTCATTGGGAAACGCCTCAATAATGGCATCCACATTTTGCTGCGATGTAGCTTCATGCACGACAACCACGATATCCGCATCTCGGGCCTTCTTCAGAACAGGCTCCAATGCCTCCGGTGAAAATGGAACAACGGCAATGGCATCCACCCCCTGAGCAATAAGGTTCTCTATAATCTGAACCTGCTGCACTGCATCCGCCTGGGCCGGCCCCATAAGAAATGTATCATGCCCAGTGTCTTTCCCGAACTGTTCAACACCTTCACGCATCCGGTTAAACCAGGATATCCCGTCAATTTTTACGACCGTAGCAATGGTATACGTTTTCTTCGCATCCCCGGCTGCATCCCCGACCGTATCCTCAGATTTGCCTTTGGCAAAAACAGCCATGGCAACGACAACGAAAAAAAACAGCAATAATGCTTTTTTCATACCTGCCTCCTTACAAAAAATGTATTTCTTCTTTCATAATACACCAGCCTCATGTTGTCAAGTGAATTTCTGCTGTTCTTTGATGAATTTCCCGTAACTTGCCGTCATAGGATACTTACTGACAGAGAATAACAGGAATCGACTGCGGCATCCTCCAGTTATTTCGACACTCGCCCAGCATTCTTATCAGACATAACATCGGGGAGATTAGACGTATCAATTTTTATTGAGTTTCTGGGTATTCCCCCATTCTGCCTGCCGGTGGAATGGGGGCGGGCTTTTCGGGGGTTCCGGGGCTGTATCAGAAACGCATCAACAACCGAAAAAACAGTAATTCAATTGAATATTTCTCGAAATCCTTATCACTATCTGGGCGCAACCCTTCGGGTCGGGCTTTCCGCTCCAATGCCTTAATCCGGCAGCCTGCTCCCGGCTCATTGCCAATCGCCGTGGCAGCCGGCGGCATTTCCGCTGCAATCCCTTGCGCCTAAAGTCAATTGGAAATTTATTGTGCAAAGCAGAGCCTCAGGATTCAATAATCAGAATTCAAAGGCCATGCTTCACACCATTCGACCGGCGATCAGAGATGGAATCACACTTCACATCTCTGCGTTCACCGCACAGGCAGATAATCCACAACTCACAGCTTAGTGATGCACTGCCTGAAGAAGCGCCAGCAATTCTATGTAAGGGCACCTCTAAAAAACAGCTTTAGGAAATTGACGAAGAAATTTTTTGTCGATACAAGGCGGCAAAAGCTAAGGGCGCAGCTTAAGCTTAGTTGAGTATTTTGACAACGCAGCAGCGGCGGAAAAGATCGAGTCAAGAACTAAATGGGTTTTTTAGAGGTGCCCGTAAGTTTAGGCTGTGTAAGAAATGCGGCATTCAGCGTTGGCTTAACCAACGCTGAATGCAATAGTTAAATGGGCAAATAGCTAAAAAGCCCGCACCGCACGGACATTGAATGCGTTGATCTTGGCGTAGAAGTCGTCCAGGTAGCCAGTGCTGAAGTCCTGTGTCCACGCTTTGCTCAAACTGGCCTCCGACGAGGACCAGTAGCTATCAGACGCGAAACCTCCTACTGAATCTTTCTGCTTATACAACTCATTCAACTCATCCTTGGACGGCAAAAACCAGTCATCATAGCCGTCCAGCACTAAATCGTTACAGATTTTCGCCGCGTAAGCCGTTCCTCCGTTATCACCAAGTGCGGTCACTATCATTGCTGTGTTGGATTCTCCGGTTCCTATGGCTGTGCCCGTGTTAACCGTTACAGCAGCACCCCATGGAACAGTAACATCGTGATCCTGCGAGGCCGCCTCCAGGTAAGTCCATCCATCGCTGGCGGCATTAGTATTCACATAGAAGATTGTCCCTCCGGCAGGGCCGGTGTCGCCTATGTTGTACACTACCGTCAGTACGAAATCGACTGTTGTCTCTCCAGTGTACTTGCCCGTTCCGGCGGCTGTAACGGTGTAGGTTCCGGTATCGTCTGTGCCGATCGTGTCTGCTATAGAGACTAGACCGCTGTTATCTATGGTGACGGCTTCTACGGCGGTTCCATCTTTTTTCTCTATGCTCAGGCCGTAATCAGTTCCTGCGGTCAGATCGGCATTGTTGATCGTTACGGTGAAAGTTGTTGCTTGCGAGCCGGTGACAGTTTGGTCACCAACGGAAATAGAGAAGCCCGTGCACTGTTGCAATATCGACTGTATCGGCAGATGGACAGCCGGCGAGCAGAATGAGGGCGGTCAGAATACTAATTGTTATGGTCTCAAACTTCATGAACGACTCCTTGTGTTCACCGCATCTATGCGGCTTGTCTTAAATACTGACGTACTAATCAACTCAAATAAATTCTTCTTCATTATGGTCCTCCTTATTATATGGATACCTCAAAAAAAATAGTTTTGCAACCTTTGACTCGGGAATAACGTCCTTTTTTCATATTTTTTTCTGTAAATTTCGACCTTTCTTAGCGATTTCAACCCGTTATCAGGCTTTTTCGGCTTACGGAGCACATTCAGTGCCCACTTATCCCAGGGATTGTCTCAAGGGTACCTCTAAAAAACAGCTTTAGGAAATTGACACACTGGCGGTGCGTTCCTCGGAGCTTTGCTCCTGCGGTACGCACCTGATTAAATTTTTTCTTGATGCAAGGCGGCCTGTCTGCGTGCGGACACGCACAGGCAGGCAAAAACTCAAGCTTAGTTGAGTATTTTGACAACGCAGTAGCGGCGGAAAAGATCTGAGTCAAGAACTCAATGGGTTTTTTAGAGGTGCCCGTAAGTTCAGGCTGTGTAAGAAATGCGGCATTCAGCGTTGGCTTAACCAACGCTGAATGCAATAGTTAAATGGGCAAATAGTTAAAAAGCCCGCACCGCACGAGCAGAGATTATACCGCCGACGTCCTTGGAGAAGTTTATCTGGGATTCGTCAGAACCGGAGAGGACCTGACCCCACGCTTCGCCCGAACTGACCTCCGACGAGGACCAGTAGTTCGCACTTACTAAACCTTTCTGTTTATACAACTCATTCAATTCATCCTTGGAAGGCAAAAACCAGTCGTCCTTCCCTCCCAATGTGGAGTCAGCGCATGCCTTTGCCGCATAGTCTTCTGTGAAATTGGCATCCTCCATAGCTGTAACGATAGCATCTGTGTTGGATTTTCCGGTTCCTATGTCTGTACCTGTCCCTACTACTGTCGTAGTATTACCCCATTTATACTTACTAGGAAAATCACTGGGGGCCGCCTCCAGGTAAGTCCATCCATCGCTGGCGGCAGTAGGATTCACATAGAAGATTTTCCCTCCGGCAGGGCCGGTGTCGCCTATGTTGTACACTACCGTCAGTACGAAATCGACTGTTGTCTCTCCAGTGTACTTGCCCGTTCCGGCGGCTGTAACGGTGTAGGTTCCTCCATCACTCACCGCGATACTGTCGGCTATGGTGATGTCGCCGTTTGCGTCTATCGACATGAAGCCCGGAACATTATTGCTGCTGTCGGTAATTTTGAGCGTGTAGTCAGTTGTCGCCGTCAGTGTGTCTCCTGCTATCACAGCACTGTGTGAATCTGTTGATTTCGCCGTTGCTGTTTTGTCATCAACGGAAATATAGAAGCCCTGCACTGTTGCAATATCTTTGGCCGTTACTGTTACCGTCAGGGAAGCGACGTATTCTTCTGCTTCGGTGTCTGCTGCCTTCACGGTAATTTGAGCAGTGTTCCTGACATCCGCGGCCGGTCCAACCGTTACAACACCGTTTGTATCATCAACACTTACGCCCTGCGGGCTTCCCTCCAGGCTATAGACGACAGTACCTGCGGGCGGGTTTGTCCAAACAGGTTCTTGACTCTGTCCCTCTGTTCCGTAGGTTGTTGTAATATCGCTTGTGTAGCTGAAAGGACTATCCAGAACGTTGAGAGTCACCTGGATATCTTTGCTTCCTGTATAGCTGCCCGTGCCATTTACGGTTATATCGTGCACCGTATTATGATTGTCCGTATTACTCTGCACGGGTATTGTCAGAGCACCGTCCGCATCCACCTTGACAGTGCCGGTTGTAATCGGAACAAAACTCAATGCCTCCGCCATTGTGTCGCCGCCGATCAAGCCGCTCACCGTTATAGCACTGCTGAATTCACTGCCGCCTACATACGCCGTCACGTCAAGGCCGCCAAAGTCTAAGATGAGGGCGTTTATATCTTTTTGAGCGATAGTGAGAGTCTGCGCGCCTTCAACCGAAGTGTCAAAGGTTGAAGTTGCCGTTATGGTGACTTCTCCTGCCGCTGCTATCGTCAATTCTCCTGTCCCGGAGTCCACGTCCGCAACAGCGGCATCCGACGTGCTATATGTCACAGCGGTGCCGGCGCCGTTCGCCGCATCCACCGCAGGAGCTGTCAGCATCTGGGATGCATCACCGTAGGTCAGCGCTGGAGGCGTGCCGAATGTAATGCTTTTTACTTTCTTCAAGTTTACTGTGACCGTTTCCTGGAAGTCGGCATAGGCGCCGCCGCTGTCGATTACCTTTATATTGAAGGTGAAGCCATTCCCGTCAATGTCCGAGAGAACCGTTCCGTCTGAGATGGTGATCTCTCCAGTGCTGCTGTCGACAGCAGCTCTGTTTTCCACGCTGGAGTACTCTGCTGTTATGGGAGATGTGATTCCGGTCTTCTGTGTGAGGACGGGCGGGGCAATGGTTACTTCACCGGCGACTGCGCCGCCCTTCACTTCAACGAAGACAGAGGCGGTATCATAAACCAGAGATTCCACCCAGGGGGCCCTGGCATCAGCGGTGACGGTGACTGTTATTGAGGCTGTCGCCGTTCCCGAATAGTTCCCCGTCAGGGTGAGGGTAATGGAAGGGTATATCCCGGCTCCGGCAGTTGCCAGGATGGCGCATCCCAGAGACACGGCCTGTTGTTCTTTCGGAATCATTAGAGGTGCCCTGCACAACAAATTGGCCGATGTCAATTCAACCTGTATATGAGTCCATACAAGATTGATTCAAGGGTATTCCGCTGCTTCTCTTGGCGGCTTTTCTATATCTCAACCTTTGGGGAGGGGAAGGGCGGTGAATTTGGGTTTGTCACGAACTGCAGGAATCTCATACTTTGTTCCCATGCCCGCATGAGAATCAGGCAGGCAGAGGAATTCGCCGCAGTGAATATCTTCAAGCCTGAAGAGGAGAATCAGGACATGCCCGAAAAGACTTCTTGACAATACACACAAGTGAATGGGACCATCTTCATTGAGATTTTTATCCGAGTTGATACCCTATGCCCCAAAGTGTGGAAAACAAATGAAACCAATGACTGTATTGCTAACAGGTGGATCCGGATTTCTCGGATCGCATATTGCCGAACAGCTCTGCCAGGATGGATGCAGAGTCCGTGCCCTTGTCCGAATGACAAGTGACACATCATTTCTGGAAACGCTCAAAAACATCGAAATCATCAGGATTTCTTTGGCCGATACCCATAGTGTACGTGAAGCGGTAAAGGGAGTCGATGCGATTGTTCATTCAGCCGCAGTACTCAAGGCAACACACGAGGAGACCTTCAAAAAGGTCAATGTCGATTATACAATCAATCTTCTCGATGCCGTAGAGCAAACCGGGACCAACTTGAAGAGGTTTGTCCATATCTCCAGCCTTGCCGCCGTCGGCCCTAGTAAGGCGGGTGAAATCATCCGCAATGATGACCCCGCTACCCCGCTCACCCGTTATGGGAAGAGCAAACTTGCCTCGGAGCAGGCCGCTAGAAACAGTGCGGACCACATCCCCGTCACAATATTACGTCCTGTCAGCCTTTACGGACCGCGAGACAGGGCTGCTCTGACCATGTTTAACTGCGTTAAACATCGCTTCTTGCCCTATCTCAGTTCACCGAATACCCGAATCATGCTTCTCTATGGACCCGATTTTGCCCGTGCATGTATTCAGGCGATTCATGCAGATGTCCCTAGCGGGGCATCCTATCTTGTCGACGATGGCCAAGTGCATACATGGAAGGAACTGCTCACCGCGATAGAGTTAATCATGGGGAAAAAGGCATGGGTTCGCTTCACTATTCCCCGTCTGCTTATCGTTGCCGTGGCCGTTATTTTGGACATATACAGCAAACTAACCAAGAAGGCGTTTATGCTTTCCCGTGACAAGCTTCAAGAACTCTGCGAAGAATTCGTTACGGATGGAGAAGCTGCCTGTACCCACCTCAATTGGAGACCAACAACAGATATCAAAGAAGGGCTGCTTTGCACTTGGGACTGGTATAGGAAGAACGGCTGGTTATGATATATCTGTGACTCAATATCCTTATCTTGTCTGTAATGCGAATAATTAGGACACTTACATTCTTCTTAGGACAAGATGCCGAAAATTCCAGTCCCAACGTGTAGGCTGCGCAATCTACATACTGCAGCGGCGTAAAAAAATCAGGCCAGAACCTCAAATGGATTTTTTTATATGCACTCTATTCTATCGTCAAGACACGGGAAAGGGCAACAGAGCGCTTGCGGTTGTTGACTTCCACTTGGACTTTGTCTGCAAAAATGCCTAGAACCGTCGCCTTTACAATTTTGTTAGTAGGGCTGCTTTGCTTGAATGAGATAGTTTGACCTATTTTGATTTTATTCCTCAACTTGCTAGATTCTTGTTCTTTTTTTGTCCGTTGAACCGCTCTTTCCTTTAAACGAATTTCTATAACGACTTCAGCTTTTAAAATTTTTAAATCGGAAAGACTTAAAGGTCCGAGCACTTCCGCAAATTTCAATGCTTTTCTAGGTCTTGCCATATTGTTTCTCCTTTTTTTTATAGCGTATGAAACATACTATATTAAAAGATTGTTTGATGGTCAAGAAATATGGAATAAAAATTTTCATTATGATGAAATTTTCACTATTTTGCCGGAAAAACCGCTCACTATGCATCTAAGAAGCGGTTTTAGGAAGCTGAAAACGCCTGCATGCCTGTCTGCAACAGGCCTGCAGGCATGAGGAAAAGATCGAATCAAGAACTTGATGGGGGGGGGGGGGGGGGGATGCCCATTAATGTGTTGTGTACAACACATCACCACATAACAATAGCACAAGGGATTAAAACGGAGATGCCGCTGGCTGTCCCCAGATGTTGTTTCTTGAAAATTTCGGAACACGGGATAGCTAGAGGATACAAAACTGTGAATTACAGCTTCAGAGACTTCATCCCTTTCATTTTGGAACGAAGAATCTTACCGATAATCTCGATGGGATGTCTTCGAATCGATTCATTAACCTTGATCAGTTCTTCATCATCCACTTCTACATCCCTGGGGAAAGTGGAACCTAGGTCTTCAGGACCCACTGAGGACATGAAACCATTTAGAAGCGGCATGCAGCTTTTGGAAAATAGATAATTCCCGTATTCGGCCGTATCAGAGATAACCCGATTCATTTCATAGAGCTTCTTCCTGCTGATGAGATTGGCGATGAGCGGAAGCTCATGAAGGGACTCATAGTAGGCGGATTCTTCTTTGATGCCCGATTCCGCCATCACCTCAAAAGCTAATTCAATACCGGCTTTTACCATGGCTGCCATGAGAGTTCCTTCATCAAAATAGCTTTGATAGGGAAGTCTTTTTGTCCCAGCGACCTTTTCAAAGGCTGCCGCACCTGTTTCTTCCCGCCATGCCAGAAGGTCTTTATCTCCATTGTTCCAGTCCAATATCATCGTCCGGGAGAACTCACCTGAAAGGATATGATCTATATGCTTTCTATATAGGGATGCCATGAGAGATTTGAGCTGTTCCGAAAGCGTGTGGGCACGGATTTTGGCCGCATTGGATAATCGGTCCATCATATGGGTGATGCCGCCATGTTTAAGGGCTTCGGTAATCCCCTCCCATCCGAATTGAACTAACGAGGCGGCATGTTTTTCATCAATGCCGAATTCTATCATTTTGTCATAGCAAAGGAGTGTGCCGCTCTGAAGCATACCGCAGAGGATGGTTTGTTCTCCCATGAGATCAGACTTCACCTCGGCGGTAAATGAAGAAGCAAGTACACCGGCATGATTTGATCCCAGGCCGACCGCATAGGCCTTGGCGATTTCCCATCCCTTGTTTTCCGGGTCATTGAGTGGATGAACAGCGATCAAGGTGGGCACACCGAAACCGCGTTCATACTCTGCGCGTACTTCCGAACCCGGACTCTTGGGGGCTATCATGATGACGGTGATATCGTCACGAATCTGCATACCTTCTTCCACGATGTTGAAACCATGTGAATAGCCAAGAACTGCGCCCTTCTTCATAAGAGGCATGATCTTTTTAACCACGGAACTGTGCTGCTTATCAGGAGTGAGATTCATAACCACATCGGCTTTCGGTATGAGATGCTCAAAAGAGCCCGCCTCAAAATTCTTCTCTGTGGCGCTTTGCCAGGACGGTCGTTTCTCACTGATGGACTGTTCCCGAAGGGCATATGCGACATTCATGCCGCTGTCCCGAAGGTTGAGCCCCTGGTGCAAACCTTGAGCCCCGCAGCCGAGGATAACAATCCTCTTGTCTTCGAGAGCCTGCACTCCATTAAATTCATTCGCATCCATGAAGCGGCAAACTCCAAGCTGTTGAACTTGTTCTCTAAATCGAAGTGAATTGAAGTAATTCATGATATCATCTCCAGAAAAGGCAGTTGAATTGTAAAGACCATTATAAAGGAAGTCAATTCCCAATTGCAGCTAACATCACAGCTTTGATGGTGTGCATTCTATTCTCTGCCTGATCGAATACTGCAGATTGCCTCGAACGGAACACCTCGTCACTGACTTCCATAGAATCTAGCCCATGATCATCGAATACCCTCTTCCCTATTGTTGTTTCAGTATCATGAAAGGCCGGAAGACAGTGCATGAATAACGTCTCAGGATTTCCTGTTTGCTCCATCAGTTCCGAATCAACCTTGTAAGGCCGAAGTGATGCTATCCTTTCGGTCAATTTGTCCTCTTCGCCCAGGGATGCCCAAACATCGGTGTAAATAGCATCGGCGTCTCTGACTCCGCCGGCTATATCGTCGGTAATAATGATCTTCGCCCCGGTCTGAGCCGCCGTGTGCCGGGCATAGCCGATGATTTCCTCCGCCGGAAATAGGTTTGGCGGGGAAACAGCCGAGAAGGTGATGCCCGTCTTCGCCGCACCTATCATGAAGGAATTTCCCATATTGTTGCGGGCGTCACCGATGAAAGCAATTTTCATATCCGAAAATGGCTTCTTAACCCGTTCTTTTAGGGTCATGATATCGGCCAGTATCTGAGTAGGGTGGTAGAGATCGGTCAGGCCATTCCATACAGGAACTCCGGCATGTTTCGCGATAATTTCGACAGTTTCCTGATGGAATCCTCTAAACTCTATGCCGTCATAATAACGGCCAAGCACCTTGGCCGTGTCCTCAATGGATTCCTTTTTGCCCATCTGGCTGTTTGTCAGGAAGGTTACATTGCCGCCTTCATCATACACGGCGACTTCAAAGGCACAACGGGTGCGGGT
This sequence comes from Spirochaetaceae bacterium, assembly GCA_965232165.1. Taxonomy (GTDB): domain Bacteria; phylum Spirochaetota; class Spirochaetia; order DSM-2461; family DSM-2461; genus UBA2779. Next base: position 1,110,166 of record CBDDOY010000001.1, read on the forward strand.
GGAGGCTTTTTCGAAAATGAGAATGATATTTTTGCCCTTCAGCCCCTGGCCGTGAATACCTGCACGTTTTTTGGCTTTCAGAGATATGGCGTAATCGATTAAGAAGAATATCTCTTCGGAGCTGTAATCACGCAGTGTTAGAAGTGAACGCCCCTTGATATTGACGGACATGATGAAACCTCTTAGATTGAACTGATTCTATTAAGAATTATTCAACCGTGCAACAGAGAGGTGCAAACCATGAGAACAGTCATAAAAAGAATACTCGTGTTTGTCGGACTCATCTCAGGGCTGTTTTTCATCTCATTTTTCGCCACGGTACTTCTCGCTCGGATGGATATTATGCAGAATTCAGGGATTGGTAAATCCCTTATCATAGCTTGCGCCATTACCGGAGTCTATCTGCCGGTATTGATATGGCTGTACATCCAGTCTTCATCATTGAAGCGCTATTCCGGAGTAACCCTAGAAGAAATGGAGTTAGACGAGGATGCGCTGTCGGAAGCCGTGGCGAATTGGCTCTATTTCACACATAGGAAACGAATGGAAGGCCGTGTGCGATTCTTAGAAGACAAGGAAAAGAACATCAAATGCCGTGTAACGATTCAGTCAGATTAGTTCCTTTTGATAAAGAATCCCTGTGACATATCCGCATGATACCTGATGCCTTTCTAATTCTTGATGATGCGAGTCTCTGGGCCGGACGATCATTCGGGGCCAGGCCGCCGTTCGCCGCGCAACTTGACGGGGGCGTGCTGTCCATGTCTTTTAGCGGCGAAGTCGTCTTCAACACCGGCATGACCGGCTACCACGAAATTCTGACAGACCCATCCTACACGGGGCAGATAGTCCTGATGACATGCCCCCATATCGGGAATTACGGGAATCAGGACGAATGGTCGGAGAGCGGGCCGAAAAATGGCCGCCCGCAGGCACGGGGCGTCCATGCACAGGGCCTGGTGCTGCGGTCGGTGTACAGGGGGACCGTGCCCGAAGGACGGATCGGGATCGGCGAATTCCTGATCCGTCACGGTTTATGCGGAATTAGCGAGGTAGATACACGGGGCCTGACCCTCTCAATCCGCAGAGGGGGCAGCCGAAACGGGATCATCATCGCCCCTTCCTCCCCCGGCGGACTCGGTGAGGCAGAATTCCATCTGGCACGGGAGTTTTTGCAGGATATGCCGGGCATGGTTTCCCGAAACCTAGCCGGTGAGGTTGGAGTACGGGAAGTCGAAATAATTAACGCAGAAGGAGCCCCCCATGTGGCCCTTCTGGACTGCGGGGTGAAGATGAACATCATCCGGCGGCTCGTTCATCGGGGATGCCGTATTACCTTGTTACCGTCCGGCAGCAATGCCGCCGCTGTCCGGACGGTTGCGCCCGATGCCCTCCTCTTCTCCAACGGTCCAGGCGATCCGGCCCCCCTGGAAGCTCAGGCGGAACTGGCTAAACATCTCATGGGAGAACTGCCCCTCTGGGGTATCTGCCTGGGCTTGCAGATACTGGCAAGAGCCGTAGGCGGGTCCACCGGCAAAATGCGTTTCGGGCACCACGGGCTTAATCACCCTGTGAGAGACGAGAAGACCGGGCGGGTCTTTGTCACCAGCCAGAATCACGGATTCGCGGTGAACGAGAATGATCTGCCCGATATATGCCGGGTGCGCTTCCGAAACACTAACGACGGCAGCATCGAAGGCATCGAGAGCAGAGAGTTAAAACTCCTTGCCGTTCAATACCATCCCGAGGCGGCGCCCGGACCAATCGATTCAGATTGGGTGTTCGATGCCTTTCTGGAGACATTGTAAGACGAGTTATGCCGGCACGAAGAGACATCGAGACAATCATGATTATCGGTTCAGGGCCCATCGTCATCGGCCAGGCCTGCGAATTCGACTATTCGGGGGTTCAGGCGGTTAGGGCCTTGGAGGAAGAGGGCTATCGGGTGGTGCTGATCAACCCTAACCCCGCCACGGTTATGACCACGCCGGGCATTGCCAATGCCGTCTATGTCGAGCCGCTGCGTCCTGAATTCATTGAAGCTGTGATGAAGAAGGAAAAACCCGAGGCTCTTCTGTCCACCATGGGAGGGCAGACGGCGCTGAATCTGGCCATGAAGCTTCAGGACCAGGGAATTCTCGACGGCTATGGTGTGGAAGTGATCGGCGCATCCATCGATTCCATCCAAAAGGCTGAAAACCGCTCGGCGTTCAAAGATTTAATCGCATCGCTGGGGCTGGAATCACCCCGATCCGCCACCTGCCTCAGTCTGGATGCCGCGAGAAATGCCGCCGAGGAAATAGGCTTTCCCCTCATTATCCGTCCCAGCTTTACCCTGGGAGGGATGGGCGGCTCTGTCGCCCGCCACAAAACCCAATTTAACACCCTGGCCGAACGGGCGCTCAGGGAAAGCCCGATGGGCGAGATACTGGTGGAAGAGTCCCTGATCGGCTGGAAAGAATTTGAGATGGAAGTTATGAGGGACAGCGCGGACAACGCCGTCATCGTGTGCTCCATCGAGAACATCGACCCCATGGGCACACACACCGGCGATTCCATCACTATCGCGCCGGCCCAGACGCTTTCGGATCGTGAGTACCAAGAAATGCGGACAGCAGCCATCGATATACTTCGCGCCGTTGGTGTGGATTGCGGGGGTTCCAATGTGCAATTCGCCGTTCAGCCGGGGTCCGGCCGCATGGTGGTCATTGAGATGAACCCCCGGGTATCCCGTTCATCGGCCCTGGCTTCCAAAGCAACAGGATTCCCCATTGCCCGGGGCTCGGCCAAGCTCGCCGTAGGATACACCCTGGACGAAGTGATAAATCAGATTACCGGACGAACCACACTCGCATTTGAACCGTCACTGGACTATTGTGCGGTGAAGGTCCCCCGGTTCGAAATCGAAAAATTCCCCATCGCATCCAGCAATCTTGGCACCCAGATGAAATCCGTCGGCGAGGCCCTGGCCCTGGGAAGAACGGCACTGGAGGCCCTCAATAAGGCCATTCGGGCCGCAGAATCAGGTTTCGACGGGCTGGAACCCCTCCCAATCGACCAGAGCGAAGAGGAACACATCCTCCGGAAGGCCCATCCCCGCCGCCTGCTGGCCGCCTACACCGCTCTCCGGCGGGAAGGGAAGGAAGGTCTCGAGCGGACGGCACGACTTTCAGGATACGATCCATGGTTTCTTGAGCAGTTACTGATCCAGGTGGATATCGAAGCATCCCTGGCGGCCCTGGGCGGCAGCCCCGGTGCGGCGGATTACCTGGATGCCAAGCGCGCCGGAATCTCGGATGAACGGATTGCGGCCGTCATGGGCATAGACCTCACGGTGCTGCGCTCCCTGCGCGACAGAGAGGGGCTCTTCCCCTGTTACCACCTCGTGGACACCTGTGCCGGCGAGTTTGAGGCGGCGACACCGTATTTTTATTCCACCTGGGGCGAAACGGATGAGGGGGAGCCCTTGGGAGCGGAGAGCGTGGCGATCATCGCCTCGGGCCCCAACCGGATAGGACAGGGGCTGGAGTTCGACGCATGCTGCACCCTGGCCTCGATGGCCTGGCGCGGAATGGGCCGCAAGACGGTGATGATCAACAGCAACCCCGAGACCTTGTCTACCGACTACAACATCTCCACTCGACTCTACATGGAGCCTCTGACTGCCGAGCATGTTCGAGATGTGTTGGTTCGGGAAGGCACCCGCCGTGTCGTAATCCAGCTCGGAGGGCAAACCCCGCTGAACATAGCCGAGAAACTCGAGGCGTCCGGCATGAGCATCGTCGGCACCAGCGTTGAACAGATCCGGCGCACCGAGGATCGGCGGGTCTTCGCCGATGCGGCGGCAAGGATGGGCCTGCGGCAGCCCAAAAACTTCACCGCCGTCCACCGAGACCAGGTGCTCGAACTGGCCCGGCAGATAGGTTTTCCGGTGCTGCTGCGCCCCTCCTTCGTACTTGGCGGGCGCAATATGTCAATCGCCTACAGCGAAGAGGAATTGCTGAGCTTCCTGAAGGGGGGAATTACCGTTTCGTCTCAGGAACCGGTCCTGGTAGATCAGTTCCTCGAAGATGCCTTCGAGTATGATCTTGATGCCGTGTCCGATGGTGACAATATCTATGTTGGGGGAATCCTGCAGCACATTGAGGAGGCAGGAGTTCATTCCGGCGATTCAGCGGCGGTCTTCCCTCCATACAAAACACTGCCGGGTATTTTGGACGCCATGAGGGATGCTGCCGTAAGAATTGCCCGAGAGTTCCAGATCATCGGATTTTTGAACATTCAGTTCGCTGTCAAAGATGGCGTTCTCTACATCATCGAAGTGAATCCCCGGGCCTCCCGGACGGTGCCATTTATCTCCAAGACCTCAGGAGTGAACCTGGCGGCTGTCGCCGTGAGCATGTGGGAAGGTCAATCTCTTGCCGAACAGGGGCTGGTCGGAGCCGATGGATACGGCGAAGGTTCCTGCATCGTTGGCTGGGCCGTGAAGGAAGCAGTTTTCTCCTTCGACCGCTTCGCCGGCCTCGATCCGCTCCTGGGGCCGGAGATGCGATCCACCGGGGAAGCCATCGGCATCGGTTCCACCTTTGGCGAGGCCTTCGCCAAGGCGCAAACGGCTGTCGCCACCTTCCTCCCTGTGGAAGGCAGGGTTTTCGTTTCGGTGAACAGGCGGGACAGGGACAGCATCCTGCCAACGGTGCGTGAACTTGTGGAACTCGGCTTCGATATCTGCGCCACACGGGGGACGGCTCATTACCTCTGGGAAAATGACATCTTCTGCGAGGTCATCCTGAAGGTTCACGAGGGGCATCCGAATGTGATAGACCATATGAGGCTGGGCCGCATCCAGCTTCTGATCAATACGCCCACCGGGCGATACGGGCGGATAGGAAACGAGGACATGAGAACCGAGGCCGTATCCCGCAAAATTCCCTACACCACCACCACCAGCGCCGCGGCCGCGGCCGTACTGGGCATTCAATACCTTCGGACAGGAAAGATTGCGGTCAGTCCTCTCCCTCATAGCGGAAATTTCACATATCCTGAGCCTCATTATGATTGAACGTTCACCCTGCCCATTTTTATTTGGGCGCAACCCTTCGGGTCGGGCTTTCCACTCCAATGCCTTGATCTGGCAGCCTTCCCCCCGGCTCATTGCCAATCGCCGGGGCAGCCAGCGGCATTTCCGTTTCAATCCCTTGCGCAGTTCTTCTGCCGCAATATGCTGTACACAGATCACTGGAAGTCTGTCAGATTTGGGGCATATTAACCCCATTTCGTCAGTGAGCATTTGCAGTGTCCAGCAGCTTAGCGGCAGGGAAACTGCCGCTAGTCAGAATGTTGAGTTTAGAGGTGCCCGACAGAATAGAGAAGATGCTGGATGCCAGCCTCATCTCCTTCAAGCCCGACCATGGACGGAATGGTGTATTCTTCAACGATACAGCGATGGGTCTATCCCATAAGGATCGCTCCGTGGCCTTCTTTTCCGCTGCTACTGCGTTGTCAAAATGCTCACGTAGCTTAAGCTACGCTTGAGCTTTTGCCGCCTTGTATCGACAAAAAATTTCTTCGTCAATTTCCTAAAGCTGTTTCTTAGAGGTGCCCTTAAATCAAAACGACTACATCCTGGATGATGAAATCCGAGATAACTTGCAATTCAATCCACATTTCTATGAAATCAAACGGTATTAAAGGAAAAAGTCTTTCATTCATGATGATTGTTGGATTTTTCCAGCATAGCTGCAGGAAGAATAGCTTTCGCAGGTGTATAGATACAGGAAAGAAACCTGCAATCAGCGAAGTATTGGGGATGCTTCTTATTGAGCATCAATTATGACAGGGCATCTGTCCGTTCTCCAGCAGCGTTGCCGCAGTTTCCTCATCCGTTACCAGGCAGTGCGCCATCCCGCTCCTTATAACGGACAGAATGGGTGCGGCCTTGCCCGGCCCTCCCGCGGCAAGTATCACTGTTCTGACTTTTTTCAGGTTTTCCAGCGGCAGGTTTACTATACGGTTTTTCAGCGGATGCTCAAGGATACTGCCCTGTGAATCCAGCATGACAAAATTAACCGCAGCCCTGCAGCCTGAATTTTTCATGGTTTGAAGATCATTTTGGGTGAATATTTCCCTCTTGCACATGCTGGTGTCGGAATCAAGAGAGCTTGCTCCTAAAATGACCGTATCGAGCCTCCGCCAGTGCTCAAGGACAGGCTGAAAGGCCCGGTCCTCCCTCATGCGCCGGGCGGTATTCTCATTTTCGTAAACGGCGGGAATATTGACCAGATAAGCCTGTCCGCCCAGGGCTTCGGCAAAGGCCTTGGCAATGTTGGCGGGATACACCCCGCTTTCTATGGCGCCCATACTGCCGATAACCGGAATGGCATCGATTTTTTTCCAAGTATCCTTAGGCAGATACATGGCGGCAGTGCTCAGCGTATCTCCCCAGCTCACGCCAAGCAGTCCACCGGCAGGTGTGTGCCTGACAATGAGTTCGCCCACAGGCCGGGCGAAAGACCGATACAGGGCCTCAGTTGAATCTAAGGCGGCGGTTACAAAACACTCCTTGAGACCGAAACGATCCTCCAGAGATTTTTCCATGTCCTCCGTATCATCCTGCTCCACGTGAATCTTCACAATTCCAGAATCACGGGCTTTGGCCAGACAGCGGGAGACAGTTGCTGGGCACAGACCGGTTTTCATGGTAATCTGCCTGATATTCATATTGTCAGAATAGTACATCTGGGCAATTCTTCGGATGGTTCTTGTTCCAGTGGTCGGCATTGCAATCCTTATAAAGCCGCCAAACCCCATTTTAGTTTCTGGTTTAAGCCCCTCGATTCCTGATACAGCCCCTGAACGCAAAAAAAGCATCATCATGCATACAAGTCAATGCCGGATTAAATAGAGCCTGCCCCATTTTAAGTGAATTTGATGGTTGGCCTGTTATCTCCGTTAGTGCGCGAGGGATTGAAGGGCGCGGCGGCCTGCCTCAAAGCCCTGCCCCGTGCCGTCATCGGCAGAACGGGGGCACTCCCCAAATAAAAACTATCTTTGTTGATCACTCCCTGATAGTTTTTAAGCTTTCACTTGACAGTGTAATTGATAGCGGTTACACTTGTAAAGATAAATTTTCCACTAGTTGAAATTTTTTTCAGAGAGGAGCAGATGGCTGTATCTGGCAAAAACAAATCAGTTCAGGATGTCTCAGCGAGATTAAATGCGGATTTATCTGCCTGGATGTACAAGACCATGTTGGAAATCCGCTCTTTTGAGGAGAAAGTGGCCTATTTTTTCTCCAGAGGCATGATTCACGGAACCACACACCTCTATGTTGGAGAGGAGGCAACCGCAGTCGGAATAATAGCAGCCCTGTCGGAGAAAGATCTCATCGCCAGCACCCACCGCGGGCACGGACATACCATCGCCAAGGGCATAGACCTTAACCGGATGATGGCGGAGCTATTGGGCAGGGAAACCGGCTATTGCAAAGGCAAGGGCGGCTCCATGCACATTGCGGACCTTACACGGGGCCACCTCGGCGCCAACGGTGTTGTAGGCGGCGGCATTCCCATCGCCACCGGCGCCGGACTCGCCGCGAAGATGAAAAACATTGACCGCATCGTTGTGTCATTCTTTGGGGATGGCGCCATAAACGAAGGAACCTTCCATGAATCAGTAAACATGGCCGCTATCTGGGACCTTCCGGTGCTGTATGTCTGTGAAAACAACCAGTACGGCATGTCCATGAGCCGTCACAGAAGCATAAAGCCCAGGAACTTAGCCGATCGCGCGGTGGGTTACGGCATTCCAGGAAGGACTGTGGACGGGAACAATGTCATGGAGGTTTATGCGGCTGCCCTTGAAGCTCGTGAACATGTCCGGAAAAGCGGCCCCATGCTTCTGGTGTGTGAAACCTACCGTTTTCTTGGCCACTCCAAGAGCGACGCCAACAGATACCGCACCAAAAAGGAGATTGCCGATTGGAAAAAACGCGATCCTGTCATCATCCTCGGCAGGTATATGAAAGAAGAAAAATTTGCCGATGATGCCGTGCTTGCAGAAATTGAACAGAAGGCCAAAGAAGACATTGAAAAAGCCGTAGAATACGCTAAGCACAGTCCTGAGCCTTCCATCGACGGCATATTAGAGGATGTATATGCCTGAAATCACCTATGCGGAAGCAATACGGGAAGCCATGAGCCTGGAAATGCGCAGCGATCCGGATGTGTTCCTTATGGGAGAGGATGTGGGTGTTTACGGCGGCGCCTTCGGGGTTTCCCTGGGGATGATAGACGAATTCGGCGAGGAACGTGTGCGGGATACGCCAATAGCGGAGGCCGGCATAATTGGAACAGCCGTAGGAGCCGCCGTGGCCGGTATGAGGCCAATCGCTGAAATACAGTTTTCTGACTTCATAATGTTAGGCATGGACATGCTGGTAAACCAAGCCGCAAAAATCCGCTACATGTTCGGCGGCAATGCCGCCGTACCCATGACGCTCCGCGCCCCTGAAGGTTCAGGCACCGGGGCTGCCGCACAGCACTCATCCAGCATGGAAGCATGGTACGCCCATGTTCCCGGTTTGAAAGTGGTAACACCAAGCACGCCGAGGGACGCGAAAGGGCTGCTGATTTCTTCAATCAGAGACAACAACCCGGTTGTGTTTCTGGAGCAGAAACTTTTATACAGGGTCAAAGGCGAGGTGCCCGATGGGGAATTCACTATTCCGCTTTCCCGCTCCGATATGAAGCGGGAAGGCAAACACCTGACCATTGTAACTTGGGGGAGAATGGTACAGATGTGCCTTGAAACGGCTGAAATTTACAAGGCCAAAGGCATTGAAATTGAGATTATCGATCCCCGCACCCTATTGCCCCTGGACGATGGGCCGATTATTGAATCGGCAAAGAAAACCGGTCATGTGGTAGTGGTGCATGAAGCGGTTCAGACTGGCGGATTCGGCGGCGAAATTGCGGCCAGAATCGCTGACAGCGATGCTTTTTACTACCTTGACGCGCCGATTAAGCGGGTGGGCGGACTGGACATTCCTATTCCCTACAATCCCAACCTCGAACGTCTGGCGGTGCCGACGGTGGAGAATATTTCCGCCGTCATCAATGAGTCTTTGGGACTGAAAGAGTAGGACATGGCAGTGGAAATCATCATGCCCAAGGCTGGCATGGCTATGGAAGAGGGAACAATCATCCAGTGGATGAAATCGGTTGGCGACAGGATAGAAACCGGCGAGGTCATTCTGGAAATAGAAACCGACAAAACAGCCATGGAGGTGGAAGCCGAAACCTCCGGCTGCCTCATAGGCATAATACATGATGCGGGTGCCACCGTGCCGGTAACCCAGCCGATTGGCTGGATCGGCGCCGAGGGAGAAAAACCGCCTGCGGCCGCATCGGAAGCTGTTCCCGCCATGCCGTCCGGGGCGGCCAGGGCAGATTCCGCTTCGGTCAATGCAACGGCAAAGGATGTGGCCTTTGCCGTCTCGGACGGCCCAAGACCCAAGGCGACTCCGGCCGCCCGCAGAAGGGCGGCAGACCTGGGCATTGGGCTGGCTGATGCCTCCGGTACCGGCCCCGCAGGTGAAATTATTGCGGCAGACATAGAAGCCTTGGCTGGCGGTGCCAGTCGGATCAGCCCTTTGGCGGCCCATGCCGCCGGAAAAACCGGAGTCGATCCCGCCCTCATTACCGGCAGCGGACACGGCGGAAGAATCTTGACAAGGGGCATCGCAGAGCAGGGGGCCATACAGCGGAACCTGGCCCGCATACAGGGAAAGATTGAACCTTTTGCAACTCCTGTCTGGCGGTCAGATGATGATGTTGTCGCCAAGGCCAGCGGAATCAGGATGGCAACAGCACGGAAAATGCTGGAATCCCATCACACAAGCCCACCTGTTACCCTGAACTTCGAGGTCAATGCTGATCGGCTCATATCCCTGCGTACCGAAATCAATGAGTTAAGGGAGAAGAACGGCGAGGAAAAATTCTCCCTCAATGTCTTTTTCTTAAGGGCGGTGGCATTGTCGACGCGAAGATGTCCGTGGATGCGGTGCAGCCTGTCAGGTGATGCCGTTATTGAACACGCGCATGTGAACCTGGGCATGGCGGTTGCCTCCAGTACCGGCCTCATGGTGCCGGTTATCGCCGATGCGGATCAGCTTTCTCTTACCCGTCTCAGCGAGGTAACGGCGGATTTGGCTTCGCGGGCCAGAGCGCGTAAACTGTCACTCGATGAAATGTCCGGCGCAACCTTTACCGTGACCAATCTGGGCATGTACGGCATCACTCATTTCACACCCATTGTCAATCCGCCCGAATCGGCGATATTGGGAATTGGAACGACGAAAAAAGAGCTGTGTCTCGGAGAGGGGGGGACGGTCAGGGAAGAATCCGTGCTGTGTCTGAGCCTGACCATCGATCACAGGATTATTGACGGTGCTCAGGGAGCTGTTTTCGCTCAACAACTGACCGGCCTGTTGGAGGAGCCGCTCCAGTTTCTGCTTTAGGGCAATGGCCTGCTGCCGCCTTGCGCCTGCGCATTAGGAATGGCAGGGGCGGGGCTGGGTTGGAACGAAGTTTTGGCCTATCGGCCTCAGCCAGATCGCCGGTAAGGCGGCGGAAGGTTCTGAAACCGCAGTGTACTACCTGTACATGAGTATTTCAGGTTCTTCCGCCAACGCCGCATGCGGGCCAAAGACGGGTTCTCGCAAAATCCTCAGCGAAGCAAATCCCCGCCTTCCCGTGTTGTTCTCATGCAAACAGGAAGAGCCCGCCTCCTGACCACACCGGCCAGGGGGATGGCCCGGATAAGGGGATTCCATGCATTTAATCTACGATGCTGCGGTTATACGGCCGCTGTTCGCGCCGGTCAGCTTGGGCTGAAGACTGTGGTAATCGAAATGAACAAGCCAGGCGGTGTATGTCTTAACGTCGGCTGTATCCCTTCCAAGGCATTGCTCCGGCAGGCGGAACATTTTCTCTCCATTGAACATTTGAAGGACATGGGGGTTAGGGGCGATGCCTCGCTCCTCGATTATTCAAAGGTCTTGGACAAGTTTAGGGAGGCGGTGAAAAAGCTTTCCAGGGGTGTTCGCTTCCTGCTGAAGAAAAACCAGGTGGATTATATCGAGGGTGAAGCTGTCTTTGCTGGCAGAAACGGGCTTACCGTGAAGGACGAAGCTGTCCGGGCAGGGAATATCATTGCCGCGCCTGGTTCAGGCCCGAGGACAATTCCCTGTTTCGAGTTTGATGAAAAGACAATCCTTTCCTCAACCGGTGCGATCATGCTCAAAAAATCCCGAATCCATTATCATTCTCGGCGCGGGAGCAGTAGGGCTGGTGTTCGCTCATATCCTTTCGGTCTTTGGAACCAAGGTGACAGTAGTGGAAATGCTTCCGCGGATACTGCCGCGGGAAGACGCTGAGACTGCCGGTGTTTTGCAAAGGAATCTGGAGAGAAGGGGTGTCAGTTTCCTAACCGGAACGCAAGCCATCAGCGCAGATAAAACCGGCGGCGGCATAATCCTTTCGGTGGAGGGCCTAAACGGCGGCGTAACGCGGCTGAGGGCGGAAAAACTGCTGATCGCCATTGTCCGTATGCCGAATACAGCGGGTTTGGGGCTGGACGCGACCGGCATCAAAACTGAGCACGGTTTTATGGCAACCGGCGACTATTATGAAACCTCTGCTTCCGGTGTATATGCCATGGCGATGCGGCAGGTCCGCCCTTTCTCGCGCATAAGGCATCAAAGGAAGGCGAGACAGCGGCCGAACACATCGCAGGCCGCAATCCTCAGCCCCGGGGTGATCAGGAATTGATTCCATCAGTTGTTTACTGCGAGCCCCCGTTGGGTTCCTTCGGCTTGACAGAGGAGGAGGCTGCGAAAAGAGGTCTAAACGCTGAATCAGCCAGTTTCCCCTATGCGGGACTCGGCAAGGCCGTTGCCGCCGGAAATCCCGATGGTATGATAAAGATTGTCCACAATCCGGTTAACGGCGGGATTTTGGGCGACCATGTCGTTGGCCAGAGAGCCAGTGAGATTGTTCATGAACTGCTTCTTGCCAAACAGGCGGAGCTGGTTTTATCGGATGTGGCCGAGATGATCCATGCTCACCCAGCTCTGTCAGAGGGCGTGATGGAGGCGGCCCGGGCGGCTTTGGGGCGGGCGGTTCATAGCTAGTTCTTCCTTGCAGGAGCCGCCGTTAAGATTTTTCCGGACACTGTCAAATTTTGACCGCTTTGTTAACATCTGTAAAATCAGACTCTATTAGTTTCCGCAGCTCCTCAATGGCCTTGTCCTCATCCGGACCATCGGCGGAAATTCTCACTGTATCGTTTTGGGAAACATTCAGCAGTATCACCTTGAGGATGGTTTTAGCGTTTGCGGATTTCTCTCCTTTGGCAACCGATATATCTGATGCAAACATTTTTGCCGTGCGAACAAATAAATCCGCAGGCCGTGAGTGCAGTCCTGTTTCATTCTTTACGGTAATTTCAATTTCGCTCATTGCTCTCTTCCTCTGATGATTGTTTTTCAGTCTTGGCAGTCTTATTGCGGTATTTGCGGTAAATCATCACAAATCCAGCCGCCACAACAACAGTGCTGAGGATATTCTTGTATTCAAGCACAAATTCAAGTACTTTTGTACCCCACTTCCCAAGTAATTCCTCTATCAGTACTTTGAACATGTCCGAATCCCCTGCACTATACAAGCCGCCATTCACAGGTTAACACCAAATTTGTTGGGTCAACGGTCTATAACAGATGAAACAATCCCACAATTTCTTTCTTGGCGGCAAATTGGTTAAAGGGTTCAGCCGCCCTTTCCGACTTCTCCACATGAACCTCAATGCCCTGTTCGTTCAGAGCATTAACAGCGGCATCGCTTATGGCGATGGGCATCGTAAAACCTAAGCCGACTACGACAACTTCGGGTTTTGCTTTTAAGACATCCGCAAGGTCTTCGGGCTCAATGCGTGAACGGCTTTTTATCCACCATTTTGTGTCCATGCGGTTGCTGTAGACAATGGTATCGGACCGGGACAGCTTTCCCTTGTAGAGAAGTTTGCCCATGGATATAGATTCAATCATATCCTTCCTTTATGTAAGATACTATCCTCTCAATGTCATCTTCTATGCCTTGGCCGGTAAGAAAAGACAGGGTTTGGATTACTGGTATGCTTCCAACATCCCCAACGGGGGTGGTGGTTACGATGAGATCAACGCCATCCAGCCTGGAATGAACTTCAGATGCCTTGCACTGGGTTAAAGTTGCTTTGATTCCCCGCTCTTGCAGGTGCTCTTCAATCTTGCGGAGAACCACTGTTGAGGTTGCTATTGCGGTTCCGCAGGAGATAAGAATTTTCTTTGCCATTTTATACTCTCCTATTAGGCTCATTTATACTTTTTTAAGAAATGCCTTTATTTCTTCTTCTGTTTTCAATTTCAACAGTTCGTCTGCCGTTTTCCTGCAATCCTCCTACGTCAGGGAACGTATCATTGATATAGTTTCGGGCAGCAACTGACTTGTCATACTCAGTTCTTCAATGCCGAGTCCTATCAATGCCGGAACGGCGATCTTCATTCCCCCCAGTTCGCCACAGATTCCGGCCCATTTGCCGTTATTACGGGCATTGTCCGAAACAATTTTCAAAGAGCGAAAGACAGCAGGACTGAACATTCTGTAATACTCAGAAACAGCATCATTTATTCTGTCCGCGCATTAGGGTATACTGGGTAAGGTCGTTGGTTCCTATGCTGATAAAATCACACTCTTCAGTTAAAATGTCCGAGAGCATAACCGAAGCGGGGGTTTCAGCCATCACACCTACTTCAATATCAGCATTGAATGTCATGTTTTCCGCTGACAGTTCGTCGCCGCATTCTGAAATCAGTTTCTTCGCTTTCCTAAGTTCGGTTATGTCTGCAACCATGGGAAACATAATTTTTATGTTTCCATAAGCGGCTGCCCGCAGCAATGCCCGTATCTGTGTTTTGAACATACCGCTGTGCTTCAGGCTCACCCTGATGCCCCGCAGCCCCAGAAACGGATTATCTTCGGCTGGAAGCTCAAAGCATTGTACCTTCTTATCGCCCCCAATATCAAGAGTGCGGATAATGACCATGCCGGGTTTCATGGCTTCGGCGACTTTCCGGTAGAAGGCAAACTGTTTTTCTTCGTCAGGGAGGTTCAATGTATTCAGGAAAAAAAACTCTGTTCGCAACAGGCCAATGCTCTTCGCTCAAAATTTCAGCGCAGTCTCAAAATCCCCAACCGATCCAATATTGGCCGACAGGGTGATTGTTTTACCATCCAGGGTAACTGCGTCCAGCCCTTTGACTTTTTCAAGCTCGGCAAGCCTTTCCCTGTATTTCTGCGATACAGCTTCGAACTGTTCTTTGTCCGCCGCGCTTGGAGCCAGCCAGATTTTCGCTGTTTCAAAATCACGGGTATCGAGCAGGACTTCGGCCTTGCTTTCGGCCTCTTCCATGATGCCGGGCACTCCCACCGCGGCAGGGATTCCCAGTCCTTTTGCCAGAATGGCCGCATGGGAGGTCAAACCTCCCCTCATGGCAATCAAGCCGTTGACATTGCTCTTGTTCATAAGAGCTGTGTCGGAAGGCATAAGGTCCTCTGCTATGATTATTGAATTGGCGGGAACCGCCGAAAGGTCTCCTGCCTCCAGCCCCAACAGATTGCGAAGGATGCGTGTGTACGCATCCGTCAGATCCAACAGCCGCTGCCGGTTATAGTCATCTTCTCCAAGCTCTGAGAAGAGGCTGGAGTAACTGCTATAAACAGTTTTAAGGCTTGCCTCGGCACAGAGCTTTTCAGTCTCGATAATGCTGATAACTTCCTGCTGAAATTCCTCATCCTCAATAATTGTCATCTGCGCCCGGAAAATATGGCCGAATTCCTTGCCCATTTCACTGCTGAGACTGTCTTTTATGACGGCCAGTTCAGCCTTGGAACTGTCAAACGCTTCCAGCAGCCGCTGTTTTTCCTGTTCCGAATCTTCTACTTTGCGATTTTCGACAGCAAGCTCCTGGCTGGTAAAAATAAAGGCTTTTCCGGATGTTATCCCGCAGGACGCTCTACTCCCTGTAAGATATGACATTATGATTCCTTCAGGTTTTTGCCGACATTCTCGCGAAGGATGGTCAATATTTCTGATTCTGACTGCGCCTCCGCTAGTGCTCTAAGAACATCCGTATCCTGATAGGTGGTGATCAAGGTTTCCAGAAGATCGCCAATCTTTTTCTTTTCTTTCAAGGCAAACATGGATATGAGTCTTACAGGAATCTTTATTGCCGGTTCTCCCATAACGGAAAATTCCACATCCCTGGACAGCCGGGCGAAACATATTGCAGACTGATTAACATGAACCGCATCGGTGTGAGGAATGGCAATCTTCAAATCCGCCATGGGAAGCCCGGATGGGTAGCTGGCTTCCCTGTCCAGTATGACCTGGGTAAATGATTCCTTCACAAAGCCAAGGCTGTGCAGTTTTCCGGCCATACACCTAAGAGCGTCCTCTTTGGTATCGGCTTCAATATCCTTGAGAATGCATTCAGCTTTGAGAATATCATCAATTCTCATGAGAACCCCTTGGGTACTGTCTTTCACCTCCCCGCAAGGCGGAAGACAGTGCGGTCCTTTGATATCCTGCGCCGTTCCTCTGCTCCAATCCCTCAAACGCGCTCAGCCGCAGGCTGAAACAGGTTTCATGAAACATATCAAACACGCTGTGGATATTCAAAAGACCTTTTTGAATCATTTTTCCTCGTCGTAACCGGCTAATTTATGCCAGCGCGCGGGCTGTTTTTTCAGCCGCCACCAAAGTACGGCGAGTACGGCCGCCACAAGGATGTTTCCAATCCAGAAATTGTCGGAGACAGCGAGAAACAATGCCGGAATCCAGTTGCCTCCGTCGCAAATTGAGGTTACCAGATTAGCGCCTTCGGGAAAATCAAAGTTGGCATTTTTCGCCGCTGCGGTGGTTCCCTCTGCCAGATAGTTCATGATGTAGATGGAGGGAATCATGTAGACGGTCGAAATTATAATGGACCTGAAGACATTGGCCTTCACAATCGGTATAACCAGCACTACGAGAAAGGGAATAACTGCCAAATCTCCAAAAGGAATCACCTTGTTGCCTGGCAGGAGCACTGCAAGGACAATCGTGATCGGCACCATGAGCAGTCCGGTGGCTATCGCCGTAGGATGACCGACAACGATGGCAGAGTCCAATCCGATGAAGATTTCCCTTTTCCCGGCGCGCTTTTGAAGGAATTCCCGCGCGGCCTCGGACAGGGGGATAAGGCCCTCCATCAGCAGTGCCACCATCCTCGGCATAAGGACCATAACCGCTCCCAGTGAAATACCGTTTAACAGCATTTTGCCGAGCCATTCATTCCAGGAACCGATGCCCATGTGGGCAACAGCGGAAAGAATTAGGCCAATCACCAGTCCCATAATAAGAGGTTCTCCCATGATGCCGAACTTCTTTCTGATAGTATCGGGATCGCCTTTAATTTTTGACAAACCGGGAATATGATCGATAAACCAGTTGATGACAATGGCGTAAGGCACTGCAGCGTCGGAAAAACCATGGGGAATGGAAATACCCGGAAGACCCATGGTCTGCTGAATCGCAGGTCCTGTCCAGTCGGCCAGAAACAGCATAGCCGCCGAAAAAATGAGTGCAGAAATCAGTCTGTACCAAATATTGCCGGTAGCCCAATGAACCAGTCCGCCAACAAAAGCAAAGTGCCAATAGTTCCAAATATCAATATTGATGGTCTTAGTAACTCTGGCGAACAACAAAAGCAGGTTCAGCAGAATGCCGATAGGTATGATAAGGGTTGAAATCTTCGAGGCAAAGGCAATGGAGGCGCATGCCGGTCAGCCTACATCTATGATGTCAAGATTCAAATTGAAGCGTTTAACCATGCCTTGGGACACCGGGCCAATAGTATCCATCAGAAGCCCAATGACAAGATTGAGTCCTATAAACCCCACGCCAAACATAAGCGAGGAACGAAGCGCCTTGCCCGGTTTAGCTCCAAATATCATTGAAAGCAGGAAGAGGATAATCGGAAGAAGAACCGACGCTCCCAATCCCAGAAAGAAATCGACTGCCGATTTCAATATTGTTAATTCCATAATCTTCTCCTTGAATTAAGAATTACTCAGTCTTTATATTCAGTCTTTGAGCGTGTCCGGCAAATTCCTTACGCTTCCATCGCCACTCGAAACAGGCCACTTGCCATGAAATACATCTTTGGAACGCTCTTCCTTGCCCTTACACAGAGCAGTTTTTGCAAAAATTTTGGTATCTTTGGAATGGTGATTAAATACCTCATGCAGTCTAAGGGCATACAGTAAAACGGATATTGTTGTTTACCTCATGCATACCTCCTACAGGACACCAATGACAGTTGTACCATAGCAGTTTTCAGGGCCCCTTTTTGTTTTTGGCTGCATTAAGATAGTTTCCTCTGAAGTGAGCTTTTTGTCAAGACACTTTTTTTAGTGATGAGTGCTGAATGATGGAAAGGGGGCAGATGCCGTTCCGGAAGGGGCGGAGAATTGAGAATGGAGAATCTCTCAATATAAATGTTATCTAAAGCACGACTCTGTTCATCTATGCTGATACGAACTATTTCTCCTTCAGGAAGGGAGGTTAACCCGTTACTTGTGAACTGGCGACCTGAGCCGTGTTGAAGTTTTCTGATATTCGTAACTCATCATACTGCATTCCATAACGGATGCTGTATCCATTGCGTTACTAGTATTTCAGGTAAGAATTTTTCGGCTGTACAGAGTGATGATTGCTACGATATATACTATGCCTCCGGAAGACCAATGCAGGTGATGTCATCGGGATAATAGTCTTGATCCTTGGTTCTGTCATAAACCTGTAAACCCTTTTAAGTGATGTTTCATGGCTCATATTCTTATCAGGATGATTGTAAGCTTGTCCATAACCGTAGAAGGGAGGGGTCTTCTCCCACAGCTTCCTGATTTCCTTCTCCAGATTGTCCTGAAACAGAAACAGTTGGATCCGTTTGCTCTTGATAACAAAACCAATTGTGGATTTTGCCCAGTAAACGGCACTGTCGAGTTATGCTTAAATCATCATGAACCGGTTCAATCATAGCTTCACTGGTGTCCCATTTCCTTAGTGTTTTTTTGAAAAGTTATTTTCTGAATGCAGTTTTCCGATCTGTTTGCAAAGCTCATCTCGCTTTTTTCACGGATCCTTTTTATTCTCTGAGTTTCCATTCCGAAAAGCTGAATCGACATTGTCAGGAATCTCTCTTTTCCGCTTCAGCTATCTCGTTTGAAGGAGCTTAAGGTTTCCTTAATCTATTCTGCCGATTGTTTTTCTTCTCGAATCGCCATGGACGTTATTCTGCCTTTTTTTGAATCTCTCCACTTTTTGCACATCTGATGGACTCCTCTGCCGTTCATATTTACAGTGATTTCTAATTTAGAAGCGATAGCTTCCTGGGAACACGAAGGGCCGAGGGGAAACGCCCCAAAGCACTGATAACAATTGGCATATTGGATAGAACAAGAACTCCTGGCTCAAGAGATAGAAGTGATTAAGTCAGAGGATATCTGCCCCATGGTCCCTCATAAGCAGAGGGGAGAGAATATCTATATCAAATTACAGCAGATGGCTAATTACCTATTGACACAATTCTCAAACTTTGATTTACTTTGTTTAATCGCTTTGAGAAACGGTTCAACCCGTTAACAAAGCCTTCCATAAGGATGGCTGTAAGATGAAAAAGGGTGCTCCGGCGCCCTTTCTTTTTTGGGGGAAACCATGGAATACCGGCTCGGTTTGGATTTAGGCACTAATTCTATTGGGTGGGCTTTGTGGAAGACGCTGGACGGCAGCCCTGCAGATTTAATCGATATGGGAGTCCGCATCTTTTCGGATGGCTGTGATGCCAAGAGTGGGGAATCTTTGGCCGTTACCCGCCGAGAAGCCAGAGGCAGCCGCAGACTTCGGATGCGTACAAAACGCCGGCAGAATTCTCTACTTCACCTCCTTCGCCAATGTGAATTGCTCCCGGAAGATAAAAAGGCTTTTAAGAACGTCCTGGATACCACCGATCCATATAGGCTACGCTATGAAGCCCTAAGACGGGGATTGAAGCCGTATGAACTTGGGCGAATCCTCTTTCAATTAGGACAACGCCGCGGTTTCAAGAGTAATCGAATTCTCTCCGTGCAGGAAGATGGCGGAAATATATCCAAAGAAGAAAAAGAGTCTATGGTATCAATTGGGAAGCTGAAAGAAGATATGAGGAACACGCAGATTTCCCGGAATATGGACAGACCCATTACTCTTGGAGAGTTTTTATACTTACAGAATGAAGAAGACAGCCTACGGTTCAAGAAAACCTCTTCTTGGCGAGCCGACAGAAACATGTATTCCTCCGAATGGGATGAAATAAAAAAAGCACAGGAGAAATTTAATCCAGACTTTGCCAATAAGCTGCCTTGGGAAAAAATGAAGGATTGTGTGTTTTACCAACGGGCTCTGCAAGCGCAGGAACGGGGCAGATGCACCCTGTACCCATCTGAGATACGGGCCTATAAAGCCCTGCCGTCTTTTCAGAATTACAGAATACTGCAAACTCTCCACAATCTCGAGTATCAACTTCCAAGTGAACAGTTCACCCTCAGCCACAATGAAATTCAACGAGCTTTTTCGAGTTTGCAGGGCCAAAACACCATGTCATTCACTAGAGTTGCCGGTATTCTGGGCTATCCAAATGGGGGGCGGTTCAATTTTGAATCGGAAAAACGGACAAAGTTAAATGGCAATGAAACGGCCTATATAATGCAGAAGCCAGGCCATTTGAAAGGTTTCTGGAATCAGTTCGATGCCGAAGAGCAGGACAGATTAGTTGAGTGGCTTCTTTCTGCACAGCGGGAAGACTGGGTAAAGGCGGAGGAATGGATGCGGGGAAAGGGAATTCCCGAAGAAAACCTACAAGCCGTCTTAAAAGCGTCATTCCCTGCTGGAGTGGGCAATCTATCCGCTTTAGCCATGAGAAAACTGAACGAGAGAATGTTAAATCATGGGGAAGACTATGCAAAGGCTTGCGAGTCTCTGGGCGTGCATCATAGTGACCATGCCTATAAGGGAGAATTGCTTAATGAGCTGCCATACTATGGAAAGATATTGAGTCAGTCCTGCGTGGCCATTCCTGAACGCAGGGGTAAGAGCATAGACCCGGACGAAAAGGAGCATGGGAAGATTGGAAACCCACGTGTACATGTTGCACTGCGGCAGCTTCAAAAAGTGGTAAATGCCATTATTGAGCGTTATGGCCGTCCAGAATCCATTACGATTGAGGTTACACGGGAACTGAAGAGTAGCCGCGACAGCCGTGCGGAGATGACAAAGCGGCAGGCCCTGGCCCAAAAGGATAACGAGGATATCAATAAGTTCTATCGGGGAAATGGATTCGAGCATCCAGGCAGGAAGGATCGGCAGAAGTACAAACTTTGGAAAGAACTCAGTATTGGAGCCAGCCATACCTGTCTGTATTGCGGTAAAAATATTGGCATTCATCAACTTCTTACCGCGGAAACCGAAGTGGATCATATTTTGCCATTCTCCCAGACATTGGATGACGGCATGGCCAACAAGACCGTTGTCCATCGGCAGTGTAACCAGGAAAAGGGAAACAGAACTCCGTATGATGCCTTTGCGTCAAACCCTGATCGATGGAAAGGAATTGAAGAACGGCTTCTGGCCAATCCTCATATAAGAAATGCCAAACGGCTTCGCTTCAGGGCTGACGCATTGAATAAATATAAAAGCGAAAAGTCCTTTCTTGCGCGACATGGCAATGATACAGCTTATATAAGCCGAAGTGCCCGAATCTATCTGGCTGTGATTTGCCCATTCAGCAAGATTTTTCTAAGTCCTGGAATTCTTACAGACATGCTTCGGGGTAGTTTGAATCTCAATTACCTTCTCAACAATGGCAAAACCAGTGTTGAACGCAAGTGGAAGAAGAATCGTTCCGATCATCGGCATCATGCTGTCGATGCCCTTGTGATTGGACTCCTGAGTCCGTCTTATCTCCAGAAGATGGCAAAGATGAATCAGCGTATAACGAACCTGCACGACTCCGTTAAACAAGGAAGGGTTTATCTGGCAACACCCCCGCTTCCAGTCAGTCACGATAGAATAGAGAAGATGCTGGATGCCAGCCTCATCTCCTTCAAGCCCGACCATGGACGGAATGGTGTATTCTTCAACGATAAAGCGATGGGTCTATCCCATAAGGATCGCTCCGTGGCTTTTCAGAAGTTAAATCAAAACGACTACATCCTGGATGATGAAATTCGAGATAACTTGCAATCTCAGAAGGCCGACAGTCTCAAGGAGAAAAAGTCCAACTTGCTTAAGGAGAATCCCATACTTGACACCAAGGAGATATTGGTAAGAAATTTCTACTGGACAACCCGAAAAGAGTTAATCACCCTCAAAGAAAACGAAATTAAACATGTATATGACGATGATACAAAACAGGCCCTGGAACAGGTGAGAGAGCAGCCAGGTAAATGGAAAGAGAATCTGAAAAAATTCTGCCTTGAGAAAGGCTGCTGGCGAATTAAATTTATCCCCAAGGCACAAAAAGCCTTTGCCCTGCCATTGGAGTTTCCCCTGCATTCCCTGGATGCTCAAACCGCAGCTTTCCGAGATATTCCGGTTCAAAAGGGATATGCTCCGGGTGAATACTGCATGTGCATTATTTGGGCTATGCCTGACAAGCAGCTTAGCCCACACTTCTACACCTACTTTGAGATGCAGTTGAGTGCCGTTAAGAATAGCGAGCTGTTCAAACCCCATCCGGCCGCCAGAAAATGCGTACAGGTGTTCAAGCAGGATGTGCTGCTTCTTGAGCCGAAGAACGGCGCCCCGCCTTTTTATGTCAGGGTCGCGGGGTTCGATATTGAAAAAAACCGATTGGATTTACAACCTATTTACGCCGCCAAAGATCATGTCGAATGGCGTAAGCACACAAATCCCGGCAGGGTTTCCTGGAATATTGGCAACAATAGCAAGCATAATTATAAGACAATAAATACCATATTCAAGAGATATTATGTTAAAAAGGCAGGATTGGATGTACTGGGAAAACCCATATATCGCCGATAAAGAGGTATGCCCCGGCGTATTGTTGAAATAACTCGGGAAGGAGCCTATCTTAGTGCCTATCGCGGTTTTCTCACAATTTCCAGAAACCGAAGTGAAATTGATCGCGTTCCCCTCTCCGACATTGGGGTTTTACTGATTACGGCCCAGGGCGCCAGCTTCTCAAAGGCCCTTATCAACCGGTTAACCGAGACAGGCTGTATTATGCTTCTCTGCGACCAGTCATATTCGCCCAGTTCCTATACTCTGCCCCTTCAGGGCAACTGTGATAGCGCCGCCCGAATACGATTACAGGCCGGCGTTAGTCAACCTCTAAGAAAGCGTCTTTGGCAGAAAATCGTTCAGGCAAAAATCAGGAACCAGGCCCAGTTGCTTATCTGCACTGCGCATCAGGAGACAGCAGAAAAATTGCAACAGATGGCAAAAGATGTTCAGAGTGGAGATGCCACCAACAGGGAGGCGATGGCATCCCGGGCCTACTGGCAAACTCTGTTCGGCTCGGATTTCCGCCGAGATCAGAACCTGCATGATGCCAACCGGTTTCTGAATTACGGCTATGCCATAACCCGTTCGCTTGTTGCCCGCTCTCTGGTAGGAACCGGACTTCATCCAAGTTTTGGTCTGCACCATAAGAGCAGGATGAATTTCTTTGCCCTCGTGGACGATCTTCATGAACCGCTCCGTCCCTTTATTGATGCCATTGTGTATAATATCGAACCCGATGAGCGGGATGGAGGGGAAGTCGATAAACATCATAAGACTATTTTGACCCGTCTTATCTGGACAGATTTTCAGAGTCAAAATGGACTGACGCCTTTAATCAATCTTTGTGAAACCTACTGCTACTCTCTGCACCGGAGTTATGAACTTAAGAAATCTGTACTTGAGATACCTGTCTGGAAGGGGCAAGCTGCCGTTCGGGAGGTGATTGAAACTTGTTTCTCAGTGGATATAAACTGATGTGGTTACTGGTTATGTTTGATCTGCCTGTGGTTAAACCCGATGAACGCAAGAATGCTGCGGCATTCCGCAACTACCTTCTTGATGAGGGATTTTTCATGGCTCAGTACTCTGTATACATGAAGGCATTATCCGGTAAGGTGATGGGGGAAGCCGTGGAACGGCGTATCCGTAACGCCTTGCCGCCGACAGGGAGAGTGGATATAATCTCCATTACGGATAAACAGTATGAAAGTATGCGTTCTTATATCGGACATAACAGCCGCCCGCAAAAAAAGACCTATACTCAACTGCTATTGTTCTGAGAATAGTTCCTTTTTTCTCCGAAAGACTGCCCTGAAACATGGCTCTAGTGCCGCTAAATCCACACTAGGGCACCTTTTTCAAGGTGCCCTAGTATAATCGCTTTGAAAAATGGTTCAACCCGCAACCCTCCTGCGGAGACTCCGCCGGACAGCGGAGTATAATCGCTTTGAAAAATGGTTCAACCCGCAACAAGTTCGGTGAGCCGGACGGGATTTATTATAGTATAATCGCTTTGAAAAATGGTTCAACCCGCAACAATGTGTGCGTTCAGCCTGCCTTTGTTATCAGTATAATCGCTTTGAAAAATGGTTCAACCCGCAACACTGGCAAGGGGCGAGGGAATGCATTTCACAGTATAATCGCTTTGAAAAATGGTTCAACCCGCAACCTCGCGTCAGCTCTGTAGCAGACCCCAGCAAGTATAATCGCTTTGAAAAATGGTTCAACCCGCAACGATATTGGTTCATCATTTGATGAACTGTAGTATAATCGCTTTGAAAAATGGTTCAACCCGCAACAGCTGTAGTACATCCCCTAGATGTACCTGAGTATAATCGCTTTGAAAAATGGTTCAACCCGCAACAATTCTCACCCACATAGCCAAAGGCCAGTGAGTATAATCGCTTTGAAAAATGGTTCAACCCGCAACTTATCATCAGGAATGGTGACAAAGTGTATAAGTATAATCGCTTTGAAAAATGGTTCAACCCGCAACCTTGTTTTCCATTTATAGATTCTAAGTTTAAGTATAATCGCTTTGAAAAATGGTTCAACCCGCAACAATCTTCTCGAAACAGAAATAACAATCATAGTATAATCGCTTTGAAAAATGGTTCAACCCGCAACAATCTTCTCGAAACAGAAATAACAATCATAGTATAATCGCTTTGAAAAATGGTTCAACCCGCAACATATGTAACGGATCCTTTGAGACTTCCAATAGTATAATCGCTTTGAAAAATGGTTCAACCCGCAACTTATCATCAGGAATGGTGACAAAGTGTATAAGTATAATCGCTTTGAAAAATGGTTCAACCCGCAACCTTGTTTTCCATTTATAGATTCTAAGTTTAAGTATAATCGCTTTGAAAAATGGTTCAACCCGCAACAATCTTCTCGAAACAGAAATAACAATCATAGTATAATCGCTTTGAAAAATGGTTCAACCCGCAACATATGTAACGGATCCTTTGAGACTTCCAATAGTATAATCGCTTTGAAAAATGGTTCAACCCGCAACACGTAAGTTATATATATAACCTTGTAACTTAGTATAATCGCTTTGAAAAATGGTTCAACCCGCAACGCGGAGCGAGAGCGTGTGTTACGTTTGCGAGTATAATCGCTTTGAAAAATGGTTCAACCCGCAACAAATGAATATATGTTATAATTTTGATTTCCAGTATAATCGCTTTGAAAAATGGTTCAACCCGCAACTGTGGCAGCGGCGTATACCGGAGCGGTCCAGTATAATCGCTTTGAAAAATGGTTCAACCCGCAACCCCGCCCGTCCGGCCATGAGCGAGCTGCCCAGTATAATCGCTTTGAAAAATGGTTCAACCCGCAACGCACAAAATCATACTGAAGTATGATAAAATAGTATAATCGCTTTGAAAAATGGTTCAACCCGCAACTGTGGCAGCGGCGTATACCGGAGCGGTCCAGTATAATCGCTTTGAAAAATGGTTCAACCCGCAACACAAGATGGCCTGTCGATTCCAGGTCTCCCAGTATAATCGCTTTGAAAAATGGTTCAACCCGCAACACGGCAAGTGACTTCTTAAACGAGTTGTCAGTGAAAATACTCATCTTATGCAAAAGAATATTGATTTAATTGAAGAAAGGAGATCATGGAGGAGTAACGATAGATATAGAATTAATAGCTGAACAGATAGAAGAGATCCTCAACTGGAATATGGACTATCTGTCTTTCATCAAGGACAGCACGTTTGCCAGGCGAAGACTGAAAGGCAAAGTACATGTCAGTCAAGATTTCAGTCAGCCTGAATGCGATAACACGTATTACTTAGCATTTAAGCAGGTAGATGACAGCATTGTATTCGGCATTGATGAGACTAGTTCCGAAATGTTCGTTGTCAGCAATACTGGATTCACAGAAGAAGATGATGTGGCAGTGCCGGAAGCGCTGATTATACTAATGGGCACCTCTAAAAAACCCCATTTAGTTCTTGACTCGAACTTTTCCGCCGCTACTGCGTTGTCAAAATGCTCACGTAGCCCAGTTGCGCTTGAGCTTTTGCCGCCTTGTATCGACAAAAAATTTCTTCGTCAATTTCCTAAAGCTGTTTCTTAGAGGTGCCCTAATGATAGTATCTTCTTTAAGATGGGGGGGGGTATGGTCATATACTTGTTTTTCACCGAACTATAATCTTCAGTGCACTATGACAAGCTTACATATACTGTTCGATGAGTTTGGCAGGTGAAATTTAGACTTTTGCATATCATGATTCACTAGGAGGCTACAGGCTCCTAGTGGGCTGTCCACAACAAATTACCGAATGCCAGGCGCAAGGGATTGCAGCGGAAATGCCGCTGGCAGCCCCGGCGATTGGCAATGAGCCGGGGGGCAGGCTGCCAGATTAAGGCATTGGAGCAAAAAGCCCGACCCGAAGGGTTGCGCCCAAATACTGATTTTTGAATATCGCGGCACACTAGATAGCTTTTTTGAGTCTTCCCGATTTCACAGCCGAGTAGCATTGCTTGCAGAGAATGAGTCTTTCATCATTGACTTCGTGTTCATAAAGCAACTTAATGCCAGATCGTTTGCAAATAGGACAATTTCCCCGACCGGAACCCGGAGTTTCCTGCTTAAGTGGTTTGCCGCGATGGGCTTTGGACATGGATGGTTCCTCCAATAATGAAATCTTCTGTGAATTGTATAGTCTATCAGGGGAATTAGTCAAGGAAAAAGCTCATTTATTCAGGATCGGCGAGTTATTGAGATAATGATTTGCTTGACAAAGTATCCTGTGGAGAGGATAATTACCGAACGAACAGACTGTTTGTCAATTCGGGGGATCAAAGAATCGTCAGGGACTGGCAGTGAAGCGGTCAATTGTAGACAGTTGTGTTGATTTATGGTAACCTTAAGTATGTTTTTTGTATATCCGGCGAAGAAGCTTTGCCGCTTCAAGGAGTCAAAGGCTCAGATTTAGAAATTTCCTTATAGGGTATGTGAGCATATTGAAAATGTAGAAATAGGAACGGAGTTAAAGATGATGTCGGAGACAGAATTTTGTTTCTAGGTATCCATATAAATATCGAATAGGAGTTATATATGAGAAAATTTCCAAGGTTAGCAGTCGTATTTCTAATGCTTCTGTGGGTAGCACAGTACGCAAGTTCGCAACAAAGTCCACCGGCGCTTGAGTTTCAAAGAATCATTGACCGCGGCAAGTTGATTGTGGCTATTCATTCAAAAGATCAGCCGCCCTTTTTCTTTGTTGATGACAACAATGAACTCATTGGATTTGATATCGAACTCGCAAAGGGATTGGCGAAGGAAATTGGAGTGAGTGCCGAATTCAATAGAGAGGCGCAGGGATTCAATGATCTGGTCGATATAGTAGATAGGAGTGAAGCCGATATGGCAATCAGCAAACTCAGCAGAACATTGAAGCGGTCAAAGATAGTCAAGTATTCAATGCCATATATCATTTTTCGGCAGGCCCTCGTGGTTAATCGGCTAGAACTCGCGAAAAAAGCTCCTTCCAATGATGATATTCCCCCTTTTATCAAGGATTTCACAGGGAAGCTTGGAGTTATTGCCAATTCATCTTATGTAAACTATGCTAAGAAAAATTTCCCAAGATCAACTATAGTGGAACTCCCCACCTGGAATGATGTCGTTGAAGCGGTATTTGCAGGTGAAATACTAGCTGGATATAGAGACGAATTAGAGATTAAAAAAATAATCAAAGCAAGAAATGACGCATCCTTAAAAGTCAACAGCATAATTATCAAAGATGAAATAGACCCAATAGCAATTGCAATCAAACGCGACAATGATCAGCTCCTATATTGGGTCAACTTATATCTAGAAACTCTGAATATCAGGATTAATGCCGATCAGTTGCTTGATAGGTATCCTCAGATATTTGAATTGAAATAAGGAGGGATTGATACTGTGAAAACAAAAAATCAACCTAGTTTAAGTTTTCTGAAAAATCCTATGACCATTCTCCTCTCAATCGCTATAGCCATTGTTCTTGGTTTATTAGGCAGCAAAGGCGACATGAATGCCAAGGTCGATCAACGCACAATATATGATTGGGTTAATCTCCTTGTGACATTGTTCACACCTTTAGGGGGGATGTATCTCAATATGCTCAGGATGACGGTGTATCCTATCCTGATAGCTGCAATTGTATCGAGTATTGCCGGACTTGTGAAATCACCAGAAATTGGCAGATTTCTTTCAAGAATGCTTATATGCTTTGGGGCAATGCTTCTGTTCACAGCGTTATTGGGAACCACGGCGGGGATAGTTGGCAGACCTGGGGCAGGACTTAGCGAGGAAGCCAAAGCAACCCTTGGCAAGAGCATTGAGAAATCTGAATACAAAGCCGACATCGAGATAGCGTTGGCAGAGGATCAGGTTCCAAAGGAAAGATCAAATTTTATTAATTTCTTTGTCAACATTATTCCTAGAAATATTTTTAAATCTCTGGTGGATGAACTGGCCTTGCAGCTTGTGATTTTTTCGATATTTTTTGGGATTGCCGCCGGCATGATTAGGGGCGAGAGAAGTGAGTTTATCGTAACGGTATTTGAGGGACTTTTTAAGGCTTTCCAGACTATTATTAGCTGGCTGATGTATCTGCTTCCAATCGGACTTATTTTTCTAATCGCCGGTCAGATAACTTCAAGCCAGAAATTCTTTGAATTATTGAGTGCAATGATAAGGTTCATTGTTTTATTCTACATTGTTGGAATTATGGTATTAGTAATAAATACTATCATCATTTGGAGAAGAAGCAAGGAAAAATTAAGCGTAGTTTTCAAGGAGCTTCTTGATCCAATAATTATTGCACTAGCCACAAGAAGCAGTTTCGCTACACTTCCGTCAGCGATGAAGGCTCTTAATCAAAAATTAGGTTTCTTCGAGAGCACGACCAAACTCTATATCCCTCTCGGAATTACTTTGGGCCGTTTCGGCAATATTCTATACTTCGCACTTGCCGCAATGTTTGTTAATCAGCTATATGCCTCATCCCTGACTATAGGCGGTTTTTTTATCGTTCTCGTTGGCAGTGTTTTTGCGGGAACAGCTACTGCCGGTGCGACGGGGCTTTCAACTTTGGCGCTGATGAGCATTGTCCTTGAGCCTCTTGGGTTGCCCGTAGAAGCAGTTCTGATTCTTTTTATGACAATAGATACTATTATTGACCCCTTGCGGACACTGCTCATTGTGCATACAAACATGGCAGTTAATACATTGGTTGCCGGCAAGGTGCTGAAAGGAGATCGGAGAAACCAGATAAGAGACGAAAATGACCCAATAACAAGGGATTCTCTGATCGATAGGATACGAAACAAAGGCGAAATTGTTTTGGCAATTCGAAAGGAAAACATCCCATTATTCCATTATGAAACTGATGAAAGTGAATTTGGCGGCTTTGATATTGATCTGGCAAGGAAAATCGCCAGTGAATTCGAGGTGAAGCTTAGAATCGATAACAGCGCAGAAACAACGACTGATATCATAAGTATGCTCGCAGGCCATAAGGCGGATTTCTCTATATCAAGACTGAAAATGACTGATTCCATCAAGGATCAAATATGTGCGACAAATCCCTATTTGATTTTCCACAGGGCATTGCTGGTAAGTAAGGATATGATCCAGGGCAGAAATATTAAGACCACAATAGCTACACATGTCGGAAGAGTCTGTGTGCGGAAAGAATCATATCTTTTTGTTTCAGCATTGCATCTCTTTCCGGAGGCTGATGTCAAAGAGTATGCAGATTATGACGATATGACCAAGGCTGTGCTTAGAGATGAAAAGCTGATTGCCTATGGATGTGAAGTGGATTTTCATTTGACCTTGAAAAATTTATCGCATCAACAGAGAGAAAGCCTCAGGGTTGTTACACTCCGTAATTCCGAGGAAGGCTATATCATAGCATTGCCAAAGGATTTCAGTTCATCGGCTTACATATTTAATAAAGTGATCGAGAAAAACAAAATCGGTATTGATCCTGAACGGTTCATTGCTAAGTATGACAGTGCCCTAGCATAATGAGATGAAAATAGCTCAAACGATAGATAATAATTTATTGGATAAGGATAGTTTTAGCTTTTTAACTAATCCTATATTCTTAATCATATCAATAACAGGTGCAGTACCCCTAGGGCTGTTGATCCGGAAGTTTACTCAAGTCGCTTCCGACAGTTCACTTTATAATGTATTCAATGGAATAAACCTGGTGCTATTTTCTGTGGGGGGATTGTATCTAAGCCTATTAGAAATGGTGATTTATCCCATTGTTCTATCGGCGATAATATCCAGCCTTGCAGGGGTGATGAAGTCAAAATACTTGGGGCAATTTATACTAAGATTTATTCTAGTATTTATGGGATTTTATTTCATCTTCAGCATTGCTGGTGTGATCAGCGGAACCCTTTTTAACGTCGGTGGAGGGTTTAGCAATGAAAAACTTCAGGTAATAGGTGAAATTGTAGAGAAGGCATCTGAAGAACTTGAAGTTTCGTTGGCTGTTCCAATTGAGCATACAAGAAGCAGCAATTTTTTCCTGTTCCTGATCAATATGTTTCCAAAAAATATTTTTACAGCTCTAGTAAATGATATAAAAATTCAAGTCGTTGTTTTTGCAATCATGTTTGGTATAGCTGTAGGAATGATTCAGGGGAAAACCGGCGGGTATATTATCCAGCTATTTTCTAACACTTTGGACGTTTTCCGAGAAATAACTAATTGGATATTGTACATATTGCCAATAGGTATTTTCTGTCTGCTGGCAAATCAGATAGCGACAGCAGGCACTGGAATGCTGTTGGCCATGACAAGATTTATACTGGTTTTTTTCTCTGTGGCACTATTTCTGATCATATTTAATACACTTATTATTTGGAAAAGAAGTAGAAAGAGATTCACCTATGTTTGCAAAGCTTTATTGGATCCCATCGTAGTTTCTCTAGCCTCAAGAAACAGTTTTGCCACATTGCCTGTGGCTGTGAAAGCTATGGATAAGAGGCTTAATTTTTTTGAAAAAACAAGTAGTTTGCTATTGCCATTTGGAACAGCTATAGGCCGTTTTGGCAATATTCTGTATTTTTCATTAGCTGCAGTATTTGTCGCACAGCTATATGGCTTAGAATTAGTGTTAGGCCAGTTTATTATAATCACAATCAGTTCGATATTGGCCGGCATTGCTACCGCCGGAGCGTCAGGGGCTGCCACTATTGGTGTCTTAGCTTTTGTACTCGTTCCTCTTAGATTGCCAGCTGAAGCTATCATTACAGTGTTTATTGCTATCGACGTGCTTGTGGATCCAATAAGAACTCTGCTGATAGTCCATACCAATATGGCGGCTACATCTTTGATAGCCGAACCCAGGGCTGCCGAGGGAGATAGAAGACTAACCGCCGGCAGGATTAAGCCGCTCATATCACTGAGAGCCAGTGTTGTTGTGCTTATAATCGCATCCATTGCGTTGTCAGGTGTAACAACATTCGTGGCGGCATATCAGGGCAGTAAGCGTAGCGTATATTATATAGCTGAGAATATGGTGCAAGAAATGACAAATGCTGTTGCCGATAAAACCACCAGTTATATGAAGAGTGCTGAGGCAATTGCTCAAGAATTGAAGTATCTGCTTGAAGAGGATGATTTCAATTTGGACAATGAGGAAAAATTTTTACAGCTACTGCGTGAAATTCTTCAAATAAATGATGAGATTGGATCAGTTTATCTTGGAACAACTGAAGGCTCTTATGCAATGACAAAAAGGATGCTTGATGGGAGCTATAGCTATAGGGTAATTGAGCGTTCCGACGAAAATGTGGCCATTAATTGGACACATGAGAATAGTGCAAATGCTAAATTTTTCAAGGATGAAATACTGCCTGTTGATGAAGGATATGATCCTCGATCTAGAGGTTGGTATAAATTAGCACTGGATAAAAATGAGCTGATTTGGGAGGATGTGTACGTCTTTTCATCGGACCGAATACCCGGTGTCACATGTGCCATACCTGTCTACAAAGAAAATGATGAATTGATAGGAGTGCTTGGTGTTGATATAGGCATTGCGGAATTCTCATTCTTTCTGGGCGATCTTTCATTGAGTAAAACAGGGGAGGCTGTTCTCCTCAATAACAAAGATGAGATAATTGCAGTAGGCACTGATAAATCAGAAGGCATGGATGTGCTTGAGAAATTCATAAGCAGGAATCCGAATATTGATAAATTAGAATTAATTCTGGCCGAAGAATCCGAAGACAAAGTAATAAGAGAGTCCTACTTGGCTTATCAGCACTTCAGGGGTACTCAGCAGCTTCCTGTTTTCACTGTCAATGGAGAGAAATATATATCATTCTATAATAGATTTGCCCCGAATGATTATTTCAAGTGGTCAATCGGCATCGTGATTCCTGAGAAAATCTTGATGGCACAGGTAAATCGTAATAATGTCATTGTAATAACGCTTGCATCATTATTCATTGTCATATCTCTTCTTTTTGGATTGAGTTTTTCAAAATCAATCTCAAAACCGCTATACAAGCTATCTCAAGAAATGGAAAAGGTGCGAGCTTTCTCTCTTGATGACATCGAAGATGTTTCTTCTGTAATCAAGGAAGTCAATGAGATGCATCATTCATTTATAAACATGGTTACAGGGTTGCGCTCATTCAATAAATACGTTCCTTCCAATCTCGTGTCCAAGTTGATTGGCCTTGGCAAGGAAGCCGTTATAGGGGGAGAAAAAAGAACACTGACTTTGTTCTTCTCCGACATAAAAGATTTTACTTCGATTTCCGAACAATTAGATCCAGAACTTCTTGTTGAGGGTCTTGAGAAATACCTCAGTATAATGAGTAGAACAATCATTAAGAATTCCGGCACGGTAGACAAATACATGGGTGATGGAATAATGGCATTCTGGGGAGCACCGGATGAGGTGAAAGATCATGCCGTGCTAGCATGCTATACCGCTCTCGAATGCCAGGCTGTTTTGAAAGATATCGCAAGGAAAAATCCTGAGAGTATCCTGGCAAATTCCCTCACCCGTATTGGGATAAACACAGGTGAAGTTATTGTCGGAAATATGGGTTCGGAAGAAAGATTGGATTACACGGTTATCGGGGATTCTGCGAATCTAGCAAGCCGCCTGGAGTCTCTAAATAAAATTTACGGAACAAGTATTATCATCAGTGAATCAACTTACAATGCGGTAAGGGAGCATGTTGAGGTCCGATTACTGGACAAGGTTGCAGTTAAGGGGAAGAACAAAGGGATTAGGATTCATGAATTGGTATCCAGAAGAGGCGAATTAGACAGAAACAAGGAAAAGTTTTTGCGGGCAGCTAATTATGGCATCGCCCTATATTTCAATAGGGAGTGGGGAAAGGCTTCCTCAGTATTTCTCCGATTGTTACAGCATAGCAGAAATGATATTCCTGCGCGAATAATGCTGAAGCGCTGTCAAGGATTTCTGAAAAATCCTCCTCCCGAAAATTGGGATGGTGTGAGTATCTTACATAGGAAATAATGAATTATGAATGATTCAAAAATAATCGGAATTGTCGGAGGGGTTGGCCCCTTCGCAGGGCTTGATGTCAATAGAAAAATATTTGAGAACACCAAAGCTGTAACAGATCAGGATCATTTGGAAGTCTATCTATTGTCCTGCTCCCGATATATCGCAGATAGAACTGAGTATCTTCAGAACCCCGATGAAATAGAGAACCCGGCTATAGCAATTTCCAACGTGATACGCAAACTCAATCAAATAGGCGCTGAAATAATCGGCATACCTTGCAATACGGCCCATAGCCCGCCAATTTTCAACAAAATACTCGCGTTGCTTGATGAACTGAATCTCCGTGTGGAACTTGTCAACATGATCGAGATGACAAAGAAATTCATTGAAAACAAGGCATCAAAGACTATAGGGTTGTTGGCAACATTGGGAACTTACGAATCAGGGGTTTATCAAACCGCTTTTGCCGCAGATAACAACCTCACTCTTGTTCTTCCAGATGATACAGATAGGAAAAAAACACATCGGGCCATCTACGACAAGGAATTCGGCATAAAGGCATTCTCTTCTCCCGTAACAGCCCGGTCAGTTAAGCTGCTGCATGAGGTTATAAATACCTTGCGCAAAAAGGGAGTTGAAGCCGTCATCATGGGATGCACGGAAATACCGCTGGCCTTGCGGCAAAGCGATATTGACATCCCTCTCATCGACCCCACTGAGATACTCGCTAGGGCATTAATTCACAGGGCCGCTCCTCATAGATTGCTCTGACGGCAAGGTTGCACGCTCATTTTTCCACCGCTGCACAGCGGCCTGTTGCCGACATGCAGGCGGAAAATCGATCTAGAGATGCGAATAGGATTTTACAGGATTCGTGTGTCATAAATTCAAAATCAATATTTGGGCGCACCCTTCGGGCCGGGCTTTCCTCTCCAATGCCTTAATCCGGCAGCCTGTTAACCGGCTCATTGCCAATCGCCGGGGCCGCCGGCGGCATTTCCGCTGCAATCCCTTGCGCCTAAAGCCAATTGAAAATTTATTGTGTGCAGCAGTTGCTGCTCTCCGAAGCAGTGGGCCCTTCGTTACCGCAATATAATAATGAACTTACAGTTAACTTAACCATAATGCCTGAGGGGAACGGGAATGCTGATTCACATGGCGGCGGAATGTATAACGGCAGCAATGGGGGAGTCGGGCCTCCCGTTATTGACTCCTGTTCCGGGCCGACATGGGAAGCCGTATAGCTGAGAATCATCAGATTTTTATGCGTAATCTGTGCGGACACATGCCGTTATAGACAAAACTTTGTCGGCATCAGTACAGGGCACTATGTCCGAATCTCTAGAGACACCACAACAGATCAAGTCCGTTAATAAGGGAATAAGGAATTTCATTGATAAATCCTGTTTTCTTCAAATCCTTTTAGGATATCTTGCAAGTTTAGAGACATAGTATCTTTAACTATACATAAGAAGAGATTATAGTCAAGTGAGGGATGGTTTGAAGCTAGGGCAATTGCATCTAAAATCATCACAGCAAAGAATGAAAACAATGATTTGTGAGGATTAGTAGGAATTTCTCGGTGTGGCATATGATTTTTGATAATCCCCTGCTGGGGAGCACCACCATGGGCCGTCTGGTACATGGTGATTGAAGGAAGAAATTATCAATTAAACAATTTTGATATGACAGCGGAAACATTGACAGATCCATCATCTATGATGTATTGATTTATCCTAGAGAGAGGAAAGTACATTTCACCTGTCGAAGTGGGACAGAAGAAGTGCCGGAAAGCATATATTCCCTCTCTGGCGGATCGGTGCTGAAGGTGATATATTAGTAAACTAGGCTTACAAACGATGGTCGATGGACGTAATGGGATTGGCAACCGGCAATGAACCGTTTTCTATTGGCATATAGTGAACGGTTCAAAAGATAAGAATAGTCAGTTACCCAGAAAAATTACAAGCTCCTTTGGGCCGTTGGTTACGCATGACGTTATAACGACAATGTAGAAGGTCCACAAAAATATGGGCGTAAACCTATCATTCATAACAAACAATGAGAATCAAAGCCTCAGCGAGAGATTCAGGACTTTGATCAATGATACGTCTTTTTTTGATTGTCTCGTTGGATACTTTTATTCCAGCGGTTTTTATGCGGTCTATCCGGCCCTCGAGAACACCGACAAAATACGAATTCTGATCGGCATCGGCACAAACAGGCAGACTTTTGATATGATGGAAAGGGCAGACAAACAACCACAGCCAGTTTTTGAGTTTTCCCATGCCGAAACCAAGCAGAAAATCGAAAACCTTGTTGAAAACGAAATGGCCGACTCTGAAGACAACAGAAACGTTGAAGAAGGCGTTCATACCTTTATTGATTGGTTAATAAAAAAGAAACTGGAAATCAGGGCTTATCCTTCTCAGAAGATCCACGCCAAGCTGTATATCATGACTTTTCGAGAAGGCGACCGCGACACCGGCCGTGTCATCACCGGTTCAAGCAATTTAACGCAGTCCGGTCTGGTTGATAATCTGGAATTCAATGTGGAGTTGCATCGACCAGAGGATTACAACTTTGCTTTGAAAAAATTCGGCGAATTGTGGGAAAACGCGGTTGATGTCAGTGAAAAATATGTGCAGACAATTCAGGACAAGACTTGGTTGACCCGAAACATATCGCCCTATCATCTCTACCTGAAATTTCTTTATGAATACTTCAAGGATGAACTCAGCCAGACGGATGAGGTTTTTGTTAAATATCTGCCTCGGGAGTTCAAGAAACTGGAATACCAGGAACAGGCGGTTTTGAATGCCAAAAAAATTCTTCTGGAATATGGAGGTGTGTTTGTCTCAGACGTGGTCGGGCTTGGCAAAACTTACATCGCAGCCATGCTTGCCGGTCAACTGGACGGCAGAGCCCTTGTCATCGCTCCGCCCGTTCTTTTGGAAAAATCCAATCCGGGATCCTGGCCCAATGTGTTTTCAGATTTTCGAGTTCCCGCTGATTTTGAATCACTCGGAAAACTGGACGATCTTTTGAACAGAGAGGTGGAGAGATATACCAATATCATCATCGACGAAGCGCACCGTTTCCGCACGGAAACCACCGCCACCTATGAAAAACTGGCGGAAATATGCCGGGGCAAACGGGTTATCCTGGTAACGGCGACACCCTATAATAATACGCCTCAGGATATTCTGAGCCTGCTGAAGCTGTTTCAGAAAGCTAAAAAAAGCACCATACCGAACCTCCCCGATCTGGAATCGTTTTTCGGCAGCCTCGAAAGAAAACTCAAGAAGCTGGATCGGAAGAAGGACTATGCCGAATACATCAATACCGTCAAAGAGAACGCCCGGGAAATTCGAGACAAGGTTTTGAAATATCTGATGGTGAGGCGCACCCGAACCGAAATCGAAAAATACTTCAAAAAAGATATTGAGGAGCAGGGGTTGAAATTTCCCCGGGTCGAAAAACCCGCCCCGCTTTTTTATGAACTGAATGACAAGGAAGACGAAGTATTCAATAAAACCATTGACCTGATCGCCAACAAGTTCAGATATGCCCGCTACATGGCCATGCTGTATTATGAAGGCGAAATCGATCAGCTTGAAGCGCAGTCCCAGCGAAATATGGGCCGGTTTATGAAAATCCTGCTAGTCAAGCGGCTGGAAAGCAGTTTTTTCGCGTTCCGAAATTCGGTGGACAGATTCTTGTATTCCTATGAAGTGTTCCTCAAGGAATTGGATAATGGTTCCGTATACGTCAGCGCAAAGCATACCAGCAAGATATTTGAACTGCTGGAAAACGACGATGACGAAGCGGTTCAAAGGCTGCTTGATGAAGGCAAGGCGGAAAAATATGAGAGCAAGGATTTCAGGGAGGACCTGAAAAAAGACCTGGAACATGACCTTGAAATCTTAGAAGAGATTAAACGACTCTGGCAGCAGGTAAAACGGGACCCAAAACTCACAAGGTTCAAAGATGAATTGTCAAAAAACCGCATTTTAAGAAACAACCACCTTATCCTCTTTACTGAATCAAAAGAAACCGCCAATTACCTGTACAAAGAGACGGAGCGGCAATATCCCGGCAAGGCGCTTCTGTTTACTGGCGACTCCGGCGAATCTGTCCGGGATGAAGTCATTGAAAACTTTGATGCCCGGGCGCGTTATAAAAAAAACGATCATCGCATATTGATTTCCACCGAGGTGCTTTCCGAAGGCGTCAACCTGCACCGTGCCAGCGTGGTGATCAATTATGACATTCCCTGGAATCCGACCCGCATGATGCAGCGGGTGGGCCGCATCAATCGAGTGGATACGCCCTTTGACATCATCCATACCTTTAATTTTTTCCCGACGGTGCAGTCCAATGACCAGATCAAATTGAGAGAAGCAGCGGAAGGCAAAATCAACGCCTTTCTGACGCTGCTCGGCGGGGACGCGGAACTTTTAACCGAAGGCGAGCCCGTCGGCTCCCATGAGCTTTTTAATCGCCTGACTTCAGGAAAAATACTGGAGGGAGACGGCGAAGCAGAGGAAAGCGAGTTGAAATACCTGCACGCGATACGGGAGATCAGGGAAAACGATCCGGACCTCTTTGAAAAAATCAAGCATCTTCCCAAAAAAGCCCGCACCGCCAAAGAGAACAAAAACCTCCCGGACGCGCTGCTTACCTACTTTCGGCGGGGAAAGCTGCAAAAATTCTTTATGGCGCGTGCTGAAAACATGGCCGTCGAACTGGACTTCATGGCCGCCGCCGGCCTGCTGGAAAGCAATCCGGATGAAAAAAAGAAAAACCTGCCCACGCATATATATGACCTGCTGGACAAAAACAAGGAAGCCTTTATCATCGCCACCACCGAAGAAATGGCGGAACCCCAAAAGAAAAAGGGCCGGGACAGCGCAGACAATATCCTGCGAATCTTAAAGGCGACACTTAAAAATACACAGAAATTCACCGAAGATCAGGAACTTTACCTGAAAAAGGTATGGACCCAGCTTGCAGAGGGCGGCCTGCCCAAACCGACCGCCAAAAACGCCTTAAAAGCGCTGAACGCGCTTGGCGATGAACTCGTTAACCCACTCAAGGTGCTGGCCGTCTTGCAGACGTGCATTCCTGAACGGCTGCTGCAAAGCCATTACGCGGAACAAAACCCGGCCGTATTCGGCAAGCGCGAAGTCATACTATCCTTATATCTGGCAGGTGAATAAATATGGATAAACAGCAAGCACTGCAAATCATCAAAGAAACTTTTGAGAACCCGTTTGACAAAGGCCGGTTCACCGGTTTTGTCAAAAACCTGTTGAATCGTATTGATGAGAGTTCATTTATTTACAAGGGCAACTACATCCCGGACGCTTACAAGCGGTACATCAAAGCACTCGAACGTATCGGCAAGTTCAGTGATGGTGAAAACAGCCTCGATATTCTTGTTATCACCCTGAAAAAAGAGACTTCCCTGGAACGGGCCCGCACCATGCAGCGGAATCTTGTCGCCTGGTACCTGAACGGCAGCCGCGGCGATGAAATGAAGGACGCCGCCCTGGTGGCCTATGTGTCGCCGGAGCAGGCGGACTGGCGGTTTTCCCTGGTCAAGATGGATTACGGGTTTGAGAAGGCCAGTACCGGAAAAATGAAGGTCAAAAAAGAACTTACCCCGGCTAGACGCTGGTCTTTTCTGGTGGGCAAGAATGAAAAAAGCCATACCGCCCAGAGCCGCCTGGTGAACATCCTGGCCAATGATGAACAGGCCCCCACCCTTGCGGAACTGGAAAACGCCTTTGACATCGAGACCGTCACCAAAGAGTTTTTCCTTAAATACCGGGAGCTTTTCCTGCGCACCAAGGACGCATTGGATAAAGCTGTAGAAAAAGATCAGAGAATAAAAGCTGATTTTGAAGCCAAGGGCGTGGACACGGTCAACTTTGTCAAAAAACTGCTGGGGCAAATCGTGTTTCTTTACTTTCTGCAGAAAAAGGGCTGGTTCGGCGTGGGGCGTGATGATGACTGGGGCACCGGATCACAACACTTTCTACGCTCGCTCTTCGATAACAGTGAATACAGCAATTTCTTCAATGACATCCTGGAGCCGCTGTTTTATGAAGCCCTGCGCATCGACCGCAGCCATGATGACGGCTATTATAGCCGCTTTAACTGCAAAATTCCGTTCTTGAACGGCGGGCTGTTCGATCCCATCGGCAATTATGACTGGGTGCATACCGATATCAATCTGCCCAATGCCCTGTTTTTCAACACCCGCAAAACAAAGGAAGGCGATAAAGGCGACGGCATTCTGGACGTGTTTGACCGCTATAACTTCACCGTGCGCGAGGACGAACCCTTGGAAAAAGAAATGGCCATCGACCCTGAACTGCTTGGCAAGGCCTACGAGAAATTCAACGCCATCCGGCCCGATAATTTTGATGAATTCACCAAGGCCCTGAAAAGCGGCAGGAAGGGCGAGGAAAACAAGTTCAACAAGAAATTCGGCGTCTATTACACCCCGCGTGAAATCGTGCATTACATGTGCAGGCAAAGCCTGATCAATTACCTTTACACTCAGACCGAGGAGGCCGGACTTTCAACAGCCATTAAAAAGCAGGATATTGAAGACCTGATCGTGGTCGGCGAACTGATCACCGAACACGAGGCCACCGCCCTCATAAAACAGGAAAATATCAGAAACGGCATCCAGAAATCCACGGAATACACGGCCCTGTTGGACGACAGCATTCGGGAAAACGCCGCCGCCATCGACCAGTGGCTGGAAGATATCACGGTCTGCGACCCGGCGGTTGGTTCCGGCGCCTTTCCGGTGGGCATGATGAACGAAATCGTGCGCGCCAGAAATGTGTTGTCCGTCTTTCTGAGTAATCAGAAGCGAAGCGATTACGAGTTCAAACGCCGCTGCATCGAGCATTCCCTGTACGGCGTGGACATCGACCCCGGCGCGGTGGAGATTGCCAAACTGCGGCTGTGGCTGTCCCTGGTGGTGGATGAAGAGGATATCAAAAACATCAAGCCGCTGCCGAACCTGGATTACAAGGTTGTTTGCGGCAATTCCCTGCTGGGCGTGGAAAAAGACCTGTTCAACGATCATCTTTTCAATGACCTGGAAAAACTGAAGCCCTTGTTTTTCAATGAGACCAACCCCGCCAAAAAGCAGGCATACAAAAAACAGATCGATGATCTGATCAGTCAGATTACCAAAGGGCACACAGAATTTGATTTTGAAGTCTATTTCTCAGAGATTTTTCATGAAAAGAACGGATTTGATGTAGTGATTGCCAATCCGCCGTATAAGATAGTCAAGTCTACGAATACGACCACTCGAACACTTGCTCAATACAAGAAATACTATTCTGCTGATTTCAAAATTAATCTGTTCGCCTTGTTTGAAGAATTATCGATCAAGATTTCAAGTAAGTATGGTTTTCAATCTCTTATTGTACCTGATTCATCAATCTCATTACCGGCCTTTAAGAAAATGCGCAGGTTCTTATTAAGTAATTCAAATCTTGTTGAAATTTCTTTCTTCAGCCAAGCAGTGTTCGATGTCGCTCAAGTAGGAAAATCTGTCATACTCATGACATCTTGTAATTTAGTTGAGAAATATTTTAAGTTTATTGAATTCAATACCTTGTCAGATAGGAAAATAATACCTGTTGATATTTCAGAAGTTAGACAAGATCCCCATTTAAGACTGAACATCCACACGGACAACAGGGCTGCAGTAGACTTGCTTAATAAATTGGATAGGTTGCCGCATCAATTGGATTCTTTTTGTAAGATTTATGATGGAATAAATCCAGGTAGCGAGTACACAAAGAATGAGTTCATTACCAAACACTATATTGATGAACACTCAAAGAAAATTATTGACGGAAAAGATTTCTCAAGATATAGCCCAATTTTATGGGATGACTTATATATCTATTACTCCCCAAAAAAGGTTAATGAGGTTCGTGCTAAACTTAAGCAAGAGAACAAACCTTTCAATGCTAGAATAATAAAAAGGGAAATTTTTTTTGAATTTCCCAAGATAGTAACTAGACAGACATCTGAAACCGTCATCGCGACCCTTGATGAGGATGGGTACTACCACAAGAATTCAGTGCATTCCACAATAATAAGACCGGAATTCAAAAATACAGTTTCCCTGAAAGTTTTACTAGGAATACTCAATTCGAAACTACTTGATTGGTATTATAGAACTATATCACTGGAATCAGGCAGACTCTACCCTCAAGTTAAAACAGCGAGATTAGGAAGTTTACCCATCGCAACCTTTATTGGAAAATCAGCAAAGGAAGTTGTATGTCTTGTTGAAAAAATACTTTCCATCACCAAAGATGCCGATTATTCACAAAACCCCTCCAAACAGGCGCAGGTCAAGGAATACGAAAGACAGATCGACCAAATGGTTTATGAATTGTACGGTCTCACGGACGAAGAGATCAAGATCGTGGAAGGGGAAGGGAAATCATAGGACATACCGCCATAAAACACAATCGCGGCCGGCCGAATAACCATTCGCCCCAACGAAACCGCCGGTCGATTCGATTGCAGGGGTACGATTATTCACAGGCCGGGGCGTATTTCGTGACCATCTGTACGCAGAACCGGCAATGCATGTTCGGTGAAATTTTGGACGGACGGATGGTATTGAATGAATATGGCGAAATCGTTCGAGATGAATGGATGAAATCCGGTGAAATTCGGAATGAAATTCAATTGGATGAATGGTTGGTCATGCCCAATCATGTCCATGCCATTGTGATGATCCGTTGTAGGGGCGACCGGCCGGTCGCCCCTACAACGCCGGGACCGCGCCCAAAATCCATTGGTTCATTGATGGCCGGTTTCAAATCGGCGGCAACCAAACGAATCAATGAATTGCGCAAAACCCCCGGCACGAAATTATGGCAACGCAATTATTATGAACACATCATCCGCAATGAAACGAAATTACAGAAAATACGGGAATATATCATCAATAATCCGAAAAATTGGTTAAATGATGAAAATTACCTCAAAAGAAGGTAAGGCAACATGACATCGCAATCCAACACATCCGAAATCATCCTCTACAAAACATCCGACGGCCATGCTATTGTGATGATCCGTTGCAGGGGCGACCGGCTGGCCGCCCCTGCAACGGTCTCACAGACGAAGAGATCAAGATCGTGGAAGGGGAAGGGAAATCATAGGACATACCGCCATAAAACACAATCGCGGCCGGCCGAATAACCATTCGCCCCAACGAAACCGCCGGTCGATTCGATTGCAGGGGTACGATTATTCACAGGCCGGGGCGTATTTCGTGACCATCTGTACGCAGAACCGGCAATGCATGTTCGGTGAAATTTTGGACGGACGGATGGTATTGAATGAATATGGCGAAATCGTTCGAGATGAA
Source organism: Spirochaetaceae bacterium (assembly GCA_965232165.1). Classification (GTDB taxonomy): domain Bacteria; phylum Spirochaetota; class Spirochaetia; order DSM-2461; family DSM-2461; genus UBA2779. The sequence goes on from CBDDOY010000001.1 coordinate 1,152,820, forward strand.
TGGATGAAATCCGGTGAAATTCGGAATGAAATTCAATTGGATGAATGGGTGGTCATGCCCAATCATGTTCATGCCATTGTGATGATCCGTTGCAGGGGCGACCGGCCGGTCGCCCCTGCAACGCCGGGACCGCGCCCAAAATCCATTGGTTCATTGATGGCCGGTTTCAAATCGGCGGCAACCAAACGAATCAATGAATTGCGGAAAACCCCCGGCACGAAATTATGGCAGCGCAATTATTATGAACACATCATCCGCAATGAAACGAAATTACAGAAAATACGGGAATATATCATCAATAATCCGAAAAATTGGTTAAATGATGAAAATTACCTCAAAAGAAGGTAAGGCAACATGACATCGCAATCCAACACATCCGAAATCATCCTCTACAAAACATCCGACGGCCATGCTATTGTGATGATCCGTTGTAGGGGCGACCGGCTGGCCGCCCCTGCAACGGTCTCACAGACGAAGAGATCAAGATCGTGGAAGGGGAAGGGAAATCATAGGACATACCGCCATAAAACACAATCGCGACCGGGCGAATAACCATTCGCCCCAACGAAACCGCCGGTCGATTCGATTGCAGGGGTACGATTATTCACAGGCCGGGGCGTATTTCGTGACCGTCTGTACGCAGAACCGGCAATGCATGTTCGGTGAAATTTTGGACGGACGGATGGTATTGAATGAATATGGCGAAATCGTTCGAGATGAATGGATGAAATCCGGTGAAATTCGGAATGAAATTCAATTGGATGAATGGGTGGTCATGCCCAATCATGTCCCATGCCATTGTGATGATCCGTTGAAATTACAGGGGCGACCGGCCGGTCGCCCCTGATCCGTTGCAACGCCGGGACCGCGCCCAAAATCCATTGGTTCATTGATGGCCGGTTTCAAATCGGCGGCAACCAAACGAATCAATGAATTGCGGAAAACCCCCGGCACGAAATTATGGCAACGCAATTATTATGAACACATCATCCGCAATGAAACGAAATTACAGAAAATACGGGAATATATCATCAATAATCCGAAAAATTGGTTAAATGATGAAAATTACCTCAAAAGAAGGTAAGGCAACATGACATCGCAATCCAACACATCCGAAATCATCCTCTACAAAACATCCGACGGCCATGCTATTGTGATGATCCGTTGCAGGGGCGACCGGCCGGTCGCCCCTACAACGCCGGGACCGCGCCCAAAATCCATTGGTTCATTGATGGCCGGTTTCAAATCGGCGGCAACCAAACGAATCAATGAATTGCGCAAAACCCCCGGCACGAAATTATGGCAACGCAATTATTATGAACACATCATCCGCAATGAAACGAAATTACAGAAAATACGGGAATATATCATCAATAATCCGAAAAATTGGTTAAATGATGAAAATTACCTCAAAAGAAGGTAAGGCAACATGACATCGCAATCCAACACATCCGAAATCATCCTCTACAAAACATCCGACGGCCATGCTATTGTGATGATCCGTTGCAGGGGCGACCGGCTGGCCGCCCCTGCAACGCCGGGACCGCGATCAAGATCGTGGAAGGGGAAGGGAAATCATAGGACATACCGCCATAAAAACAATCGAATAACCATTGGTTCGAAACCGCCGGTCGATTGATGGCAGGGGTACGATTATTCACAGGCCGGGGTGTATTTCGTGACCGTCTTACGCAGAACCGGCAATGCATGTTCCAAATTTTGGACGGACGGATGGGAATGAATACGAAATCGTTCGAGATGAATGGAAATCCGGTGAAATTCGAAATTCAATTGGATGAATGGGTGGTCATCATGCTATTGTGATGATCCGTTGCAGGGGCGACCGGCCGGTCGCCCCTACAACGCCGGGACCGCGCCCAAAATCCATTGGTTCATTGATGGCCGGTTTCAAATCGGCGGCAACCAAACGAATCAATGAATTGCGGAAAACCCCCGGCACGAAATTATGGCAACGCAATTATTATGAACACATCATCCGCAATGAAACGAAATTACAGAAAATACGGGAATATATCATCAATAATCCGAAAAATTGGTTAAATGATGAAAATTACCTCAAAAGAGTTACAGAAAATACGGGAATATATCATCAATAATCCGAAGAATTGGTTAAATGATGAAAATTACCTCAAAAGAAGGTAAGGCAACATGACATCGCAATCCAACACATCCGAAATCATCCTCTACAAAACATCCGACGGCCATGCTATTGTGATGATCCGTTGTAGGGGCGACCGGCCGGTCGCCCCTACAACGCCGGGACCGCGCCCAAAATCCATTGGTTCATTGTATGGCCGGTTTCAAATCGGCGGCAACCAAACGAATCAATGAATTGGCAAACCCCCGGCAACATGACATCGCAATCCAACACATCCGAAATCATCCTCTACATGAAACATCCGACGAAAATGCTATTGTGAGGTAAGGCAACATGACATCGCAATCCAACACATCCGAAATCATCCTCTACAAAACATCCGACGGCCATGCTATTGTGATGATCCGTTGCAGGGGCGACCGGCTGGTCGCCCCTGCAACTCAATTCAGGCTCTGGGCCACCCTTATTCTCAAAGAATACATCATCAAAGGTTTTGCCATGAATGACGACCGCCTGAAACAGGCGGACCGGTGGGACTACTTCGATGAATGGCTGGAACGCGTCCGGGATATCCGGGCCTCCGAGAAACGCTTTTACCAGAAGCTCCGGGACCTTTTTGCCTTAAGCAGCGGTTGCGACTCGACAGACAAAGCCATCCAGATGCTTTTTTCCGAAACACAAACCAAACCCCTCTATGCCTCACCGGCAAATCAGCCGCAGGAATCATCGTATTTAGGGCGGATGCGTCAGAAGCCTTATTGTGAATTGTGATTCCGCTCTGATCGCCAGCCGAGCGGTGAATCCTCATGCCCGCACAGTTTAAGCTGCGCTTGAGTTCTTGCGTCTTGTATCAGAAAAATCATCAAAAACTGCCTTGAGAATCTCAAATCCGACAGATTCTTGGTGTCCCTGATTTTCAAAAATCAATACTTTGGCGCAACCCTTCGGGTCGGGCTTTTCACTGCAATGCCTTAATCTGGCTGCCTGCCCCCCGGCTCATTGCCAATCGCCGGGGCAGCCAGCGGCATTTCCGTTGCAATCCCTTGCGCTATAACTATCATTCAGAATTGTTGTATTCAGCCACTAGCAATTTATTCTCGATTGTAGCAGTATTAGTCTTTAGGTTCTTGATATGAATTCACTGCTAAGAAAAACGGATATTTTCTCCAGCCTTACTCCGGAAGATTTCGGGATTGTTCTATCAATGAGTGATCAATTAGAATTCCAAGGCGATCACACGATATTCCAGCCAGGGAATATTTCTAAGTGTTTCTATGTTATTATCGAAGGGGCTGTCGTCATCAGAACAGGCGATACCAATGCGGATCAAACTGATATCGCTCGTTTTCTTGCCGGTGACAGCTTCGGCGAAGTTGGCTTTTTCACGACAAAACCCCATACCGCCAGGGCTGTCACCAGCGGCGATACGAAACTGCTGAGGTTTCCCAAAGACGGAATGACCCTTGCTGACATATCGGAGCAGTGGCCGTCGATGAGCGCCCGGTTAATGCATTCCTTTCTGGCTGATGTGTCTACTCGCATTCGTAAGGCGAATGCCCTGATAAAGAATAATTCCCCGTTGGTGAGAAAACTGAAGCGGCAGGTTTATGTTGACAAATTGACCGGCCTTAACAATAAGACCTATTTCGAAGAGGTTTTGGAAAAAACTCTGCAAGACGGCGCCAACATAGGGCTTCTCTTGTGCAAACCGGATAATTTCAAGGAGATCAATGATGCATACGGCCATGAAGCCGGAGATCAGGTTCTCAAATTTGTCGCTGAATCTCTTGCGGAAACAGTTCCGACACAGGATATGCTGTTTCGTTACATGGGGAATGAAAACGCAATCATCCTTCCGGAAAGCACGTACGAATCCCTCCGCGAATTCGGTGAGCATATCAGGAATTTCCTGAACAATCTGAATATATCCAAGGTGGTGGATGCTTTCAGTCACAGCCTTTCGGTCAGCATAGGGCTTGTATTATCTCCACAGCATGGTAAAAGCCGTGAAGAACTCATCCGAGGTGCACATTCGCTTGTGATGGAAAGCCGAAACCGTGGAGGCAATCTCATCCTGTTTCCGGAGGATTCGCACGACTCATGACCATCGATGCCCTCAATGAATTAGGTATTTTCGCTTCGTTTACCTCCGATGAGATTTCTCAGATATATTTATTAATGGACGATATCAATATCCTCAAGGGCGAGACTCTCTTCAAAGAAGGCGACAAAGGGAAAACCATGTATATCGTCCTCATGGGAGAAATCGCCATTTCCATAAATGTTGGGGACGGAGAAGAGGTGGAAGTTTCCCGTATTGGAGAAGGGAGCTTCTTCGGCGAGATGTCCATTTTCGACAAGGCTGTGCGATCCGCTACATGCCGGGCTACCGAAGACTGTGATCTCATATCGCTGAATGAAAAGGGGTTTCATACCCTTATGGAGGAAACCCCGGCAATAGCGATCAAAATGATGCTCCGTATGCTTAACACGACATCCGAGAGATTGCAGCAAACGGGCGCACTTCTCTCAGACATGGTGAAATGGGGCGAGAAAGCGCAGTTGCGTGCCGTCACCGATGATTTCACGGGTCTCTATAACCGGCGATTCTTCGATGATTCTCTTAAAGAATCTATTGCTGACGCAATGAAGAATGAATACCCCCTATCCCTGGTTATGATGGATCTCGACAGATTCGGCACTTTGAACAAGGAGTATGGAGAGGATGTCGGTGATACTGTTATTCTGGCCGCGGTAGGGGTTTTTCGGAAAGTCTTTGACAAAGATGAAATCTTAGTTCGGTACGGCGGTGATGAGTTTGCGTTTATACTCCCCAAGTCAGATGGCGAAACAGCCCTGAATTCTTGCCGCCAAGTATTAGAAGGTCTTCACAAGATTGATATTCTGCAAGGCAAACAGGGATCAATTCAAACTGTCAGTGCAAGTATTGGTATTGCCGCATGTCCTGACCACGGCAGAACAGTCGATGAACTCATGAGAAATGCCGATAGAGCCGTATATTTCTCCAAAGAAGACGGACGCGACAGGGCCACTCTCTACAACTTAAATAGGAACAGCCAGCGAAAAACCCGCTTGCCAAACAGCCGAAAAAGAACCATTTTGTTCAATAAATTCGCCGCTGTGATATCTCGATGCAGTTCCGCATTAGTTGTCGGACACAAGAATCCGGATGACGATTGTATGGCGGCTCTAATCGCCTTTAGTTCCATATTGAGCAAGTTTTCCGTAAAAGCGACGGTTGCCATGAGTCAGAATAGCCGAAGTGAATACTCGGTCTTAATTGACTCAAGCCTTAACGATTATATTCAAATCGCCGAAACACCAGGAAGCTTAGCCCGTGATTATGACGCCGTAGTAATTCTCGACACGCCAAAGCCATCCATGCTGGAATTCCGGGATCAAATTCATTCTCTCATAGGCCGTGAAGATATCATTGTCATGGAAATCGACCACCATCTTGAGGCCGATGGATACTATATCGGGGATGAAGGCTATAGATTGGTTGACACCGCCTCGTCAACCTGCGAATTGATAGGCCGATTTGCACTGAGCCTGTCAAGAAGGCGCAAGCTGCTCAGGAAATTTCGGATCAAAGAAATTCTCACACAAGCTTTACTTACGGCCATCCTTGTTGGAATATCCGGTGATTCGCAAAATGGAAAATTCCTCAAAGGCCATGGCGAAAAACACATCTATAGGCAGTTCAAGAAACTGCATGCACGGTCTTCTCGCCGAATTGGGCAAGACACGGACATTCCTTCATACAAGAGGGTAATCCATGCGTTGCGCTCAGTACTTGGCAGTGAAAAAGCCTGCTATCAGGAATTCCTCCCACACAAACAATCAAAAGGCATGATTTCCTGGATCGCCCTGAATGAGCAAGAATCCGATGCCCTGAACAAAAGCTATGGTGTCAAAGCCGTTCAATCTGCCGCAAGGGCTTGTGCAAACGTCTTGGCCGAGGAAAGCGGATATCTGAGTCTCATAGCCTATTACGAAGATGTATCCCTGTCAGATCTCATCCAAATCAGAATGAGGCGCAGCAAAGAATTCAAGGACTTGGATTTAAGGGAAGTTATTGAGAAATTTGATTTAGTGAAAGGTGGCGGGCATGAAGGCGCCATTGGTTTCCGGCTTTCGCGAAATAAGGTTGAAAACTACAAACTGTTTATCGATAAGATTATCAACGGCGTATTAAAAATGATATGAGGATTTCCGGTTCTTCCGCTTTCCTCTGCACGTGAGAAAGATTCGGCTTCTGACACGGTCTTAGCCTTCCCCGATTATGGCCGTTTTGATTTCTTCAGGCAAGGGTATGGATTTCTCTGCCTGGTAATTCACCCAAACCATTTTCGCGTTGCCGGTTGCGTACAGGGTTTCATCGGCGCCGCGGAGTTCATACCAGGTCATGAAACTGCTGCGCCCCAAATCGCCGACAAAGAGATGAACCTGGATGGGGCAGGGGTAGATCATCTGTTTGATGTATGTGCATGAAGCGGTGAGGATGACCGGACCAATGAGCGAAGTGCCGCTGATATCTGATATGCGCCCCATTTTCTCCAGCCAGGCGATGCGGGCCTGTTCAAAATAACCGAAATAGCGTGTGTTATTGACATGACCCAGGGCATCCATGTGCCCCCAGGGCGGGTTAATCGCATGAACGAGGACTTTCTTCCCCGGAGAAGGCTTTGGCAGTCGCATATATAAGAGTATAAGCAAGAATTGCTCATTCATACAATTAGAAATCAAGCCGTATAGCTTGAATTGATCGCCCTAAGACCGATGAATTGGATGAATCGGTCATTGAGGACTTTGACAACCTCAATAAACGGCGCCATGAAGCGGCATGGAAGCATCTGGCGATGTTGCGGTTAGGGATTCACCAGGGATTTGACAATGGGATATTCTTTTGACAAGGCGGGGAACGCTTCAGAAGGAATCGAGAGGGGTTGCTTAGAGGGTTTTTAAGCACCCTGGAACTTTTTCTGACAGGGTATAGGTGTTCAAACGGCTGTGGGCCGCCGTTAATTCAGCCTATTGAGCCGCCCGCAATCTTCGGGGCGCTATATATGCCTCACTTGGTTGGGAACTAGTTAGGGCTTGCTGAAAAAGTCATGATCTATAGATTTTCAAGGTAAAAGCCAGTTGCAAATGCTTTAGAGCAGCCTTGCTATCTATTCTTGACAAAACAGGTGCAAGGTAAATGCGGAAAATGGCTCAAAACCCTTGCACCTGGGTAATAGCAGAAATCGAAATTCCCCCGAAGTTTCTCAAATCATTGCATTCTGGCTCACTTATAATGCAGTTTTGATTCATTATACTGGTATTCAGAGTCAAAAATACTTTCTAAGCAAGCCCTAGTTAGGGACTGACAAAGGATGCCTCTCGTCCGGGACAAGTAAAAATCTTATATTCCATGCGAAAAACGAACATATAACTTGGCAATTCGCCTAGGACTCTGTAGAATTGAAGTAAATTAGAGTGGGTGAATCACGCCCTAGGAGAGTTGAAATGAAAAGAATTGCAGTATTAGCATTGCTTTGCATGGCAATGACCGGATTGGCTGCCGCAGGTGGATTGGACTTCCATTTGGGTGCCGGATATCATTCATCCTATTTCGGGGAAGTTAATGATGTCGAGAATTTAGAGGCCATCGCCAGCAAAGCGACGGCTATGCCCCTGGGAATTGGGGGATACGCAGGGATAGGGGTCGGCATAATTGGTAAAATTCTCAACTTAGGCATTGAAGCCTCGCCAAGTTGGGACTTTAATCTCGGCGGATATCAGATAAGCAACTTTGCCTTGCAAGGACGGGTGTATGTGAAGGTCAAAATGCCTGTTCTTTTTTCTGCGGCGGTTTTTGGCGGCTATTCAATTAACATGGCCGGTTCTGCAAGTGACCCGGGCTCTCTGCTAGGAGCGCCTGTTTTTGGGGCACGTTTGACGGTGTTTTTTATCTACGCCGAATACGCATTAACCCCTAAGCCGGACTTCAGCGGAATCATGAAACACGAGATTGGCCTAGGCTTTGCGTTTTTCAAGTAGATTGCCGGAGGTCAGCGAGTCAATCGGCCTGTGTTATGGGTCTGTATAGGCCGTCACCAGACACCGCGTTCAACCAGGATTTGCCGGAGTCCCTTATAGGCGATCTCCCATTTATAGCCCGAAATACTCCTGTTGGGCATAGCAAATCTGTACTGGTTCTTATCGTAACGGAACTCGAATTTCTGTTGCTTGAATGTGGTAACGGCTGAAATTTCCCTTAGCGGGAAGGTTCTTATTTCACCGCCAATGTCCCCCACTTCAATACGTGTCGGATAGAGGCGGGCTTCTCCTTGATGAACAGTTCTCATAGGCATGGCCCGTTTTGCCATCATAAGCTTGACGGTTGAGTCTTGAAGCAAGACGGGGCCGCTATCGAAATCCGATCCCATGGCATTGATTTCATCTCTAACTTTCTCTACAAGTAAGGAATTCTGCCATTCAATCCAATCACGGGGTGAATCGAATAACGGCCCCTCCTTCGGGTACTTGAAGAATCCATATCGGTCTATGTTTACCAAATAGCCACATTGGCATGTCAGCGTATTTCCATGAGAGATCATTGTTCCAATCTCTTCACAAGATGGGCAGGCATAGAAAGCGAGTTCAAGTTTTTCGGCACGCCGTTCCCCGGCTATGGGAACCATAGCTTGTTTCTGCCATTTGTAGTCGTCTTGAACGATGGCGCCTTTGAGCCGCTGCTCTATCTCCGCCAATTTCAAATTTTTAATTTCTTCGGAATCGATGATGCGCTTGAAATGAACTTCAATCCGGCAGCGGCGTATACCCCAAGCCCAACGCGGTTTGGTGAGATAGCCTCCCTGAATCATGGGAACGAGTACGGGAACTTTCAGATAACGGATGAGTTTAGCGGTAGCCGGAATCAGTTTGAGGGAGCGGCCATCCCATGTTTGCCCGCCTTCGGGAAATATGCCTACGGAATGTCCCATTGTGATGGCCCGTTTCACGGCCTGAAGAGTAAGAAGATCGGACTGTTCCTTAATTTTGGGAATAGCACCGCCCAATAACATGAGGACTTTGAGCAGGGAATCTCGGAAGGCCCCGTCAGAAGCGACCCAATGAATGGGTCTTGGGATGATGAATGAAAGGATGAAAGGGTCCCATGCGTTGGTATGATTAGGCAGGACAAGAAAAGGCCCGCGGGTTGTATAAATCTCCCGTAGATTCTTATACCTCACATTCAGACGGAGGAAGATGAGTACCATCAGAATAGGTTTTGATATTGCATTCATCAATACAATGACAATTGCGTGCAGTATGAATGAAATCTTATTCATTAATCAATGAACAGCTTACCACGATTAGCGGTTCAATGCTATCCCGTTAACGCTTTGAGAATTGAAATTTCTTTCTGGCTCCCGGCCGACCATATTTCTTCCGCTCAACCATACGGGGATCGCGGGTGAGGAAGCCGTTGGCCTTCAAAGAAGGGCGGTTTTTCTCGTCGAACTCTGTCAATGCCCGGGCAATGCCGTGCCGAATCGCACCGGCCTGACCATTGATGCCGCCGCCGCTGACGTTCACGAAGATGTTCAGTTTGCCTTCATTGGCCGTAACGGCAAGGGGCTGCTTCACAACTTCGTGGAGTGTTGCCAGGTCAAAGTATTCCTGCAAGCTCTTGCCATTAACCGTGATGCCCGGAGTGCCTTCTCGTATATAGACACGGGCAACCGCCGTCTTTCGCCGACCTGTTCCGTAGGATAGAATTTTTACCACATATATCTCCTAAAGTTCCAATTTCTCCGGCTGCTGCGCTTGGTGAGGGTGGTCTTCACCCGCATAAATCTTCACATTTCTATAGAGTTTGTTTCCCAGTGGCCCCCGCGGCAGCATTCCCCGGACAGCCTTTTCCATTGGGGCGGTGGGCTTGCGAGCGACGAGTTTATTGAAATTTTCCACTTTCAATCCACCAATATAGCCGGAATGCCGATAATAAAGCTTGGTTTGATTCTTTGTGCCGGTCATTCGAACCCTGTCGGCATTCACGATAACCACATAGTCGCCAATTTCATGGAATGGAACATAGCAAGGTTTATGCTTACCTCGAACGATAACCGCCGCCTTAACCGCAACTCGGCCCAAGGGCATATCGGCGGCATCAATAACGAACCATTTTCGTGCGGCATTCTTTGGCAAGGTGTAAACGGTCTTCATTTCATCAACCTCTGATTCTTGTAAGGAGGGTATATTCTCAAAATCGGATGCTTTCGTCAATACCTACAAACTGAGTTTAGATAACTATACTCAATGGAGCAATGGAAGTCTATAGCTATTAGTCTAAATGTTGCAGCAGAAGAAAAGTTTTTTCAGCTCGCCCATTGAAGGGTTCAAGGGGAGTACCGAGGGTCGTTTTACCGAGGGCGCGATAAGAACAGATTGCGAGAAATAGCTTTCGAATATCTCTTCATAGTTTCGTTCATCTCCTTTATAAACCATATAGGGTCCTCTCATCTCCCAGAAATTTATTCTATTGCCGCCATCCCGAATTTCATTTTTCCGAGATATCACACCGTTGACATGCCGCTTGTCCATACATGAACTGACAGAATAGCAGGCACGGGTGAGCGCCGCCAGAATCAGCGGTGAATTCATATCTGATGCCGGTAAATCGCCTGTGTCATGGGCATACAGCACACTTTGTACTTCCGATAGCCCGGGAAGCGGCAGGATTGGAAGAAGATAATCCCCTTTTGGGTGATTGGGCAACTGTGGCCTGCCCCAAACAGGACCGGATATGAATTCGGTACCAGGCGGAACATCGAGGGGGTCGATGGGCCAGCGGTTTGCTGGAATCGATTTGAGGGCCTGCCCTGCGGATTGAAAAACACGTGCCGCACCGTAACCGGGGAACAGCTTGAGCATGGCCTTTATCAGACGGTTCTGCCAGCGGTTCGGATAGGCCGCAAACAGCCCCCTGTCGATTTCATTCTTCAGCCGGAGGGAAACTCCATCCGGCTTGTGTCCGGCAAGCGCCCGCCCTCCATCCGCCCAGCAGTCTATCCACCGCTTGCCGTCATCGGTGTAAAGCCGCGACCCCCGTGCGCGGTTCACGATGGGCAGGCGGGCGAGGATGGCTGTTTCCTCGGAATTTAGCGGTGCAAACATAGGGGGACTCTAAAAATCCCGCCAGAGTTTCTGACCCGATTCAAGAAGTCTCTTCGCCAATTTCCCGAAGCTGTTTTTCAGTGGCCATAGATTTAGTCGGCACTCTTTAGAAGTCAATTCAGTAATCATCGCTGACGTTTCCTAATATCTCGATTTTATGGGAGGAGAACTCGGGCAGCAAGGTGACTCGTCTGCCGGATTCGAACTGGACATGAATAGTGGGATGTCCGCCGTTCGCTAGGCATTTCTGCACAACACCGACACCATATTCATCATGAATTAACTTCGTTCCCGGACGCCATTGCCGTGGAATCGGTTCCAATTTAACGAATCCATCCTGTTGGAGTGAATCTGGCGGGATGTCCCAAAGAAAGGAGGAGGGATTGAGATTCTGATAATGCCCCCAAAGCATGCGTCTCTTGCAGAAGGTGAAGGCAAGGTGCTTTCGGGCGCGAGTTATGGCAACGTAGAATAGACGGCGTTCCTCCTCTAAGTCGTCACTATCGGCATTGTCGCTGCTCCGTGGGAACAGGCCCTCTTCAAGGCCGGTTATTATAACGTGATCAAATTCCAATCCCTTGGTATTGTGCATGGTAATCAGGGTGACCCTGTCTTCATCTCCTTCTTCCTCCTCTAAGGCGGCTTGATCAAGCTCCACGAGTTCCAAAAAGGCCGTCAGGCCTTCGCTGTTGGCCGGATAGCCGGCGGCGGCGGTTACAAGTTCATTGATGTTGTCGTAGCGTTGAGAGTTTTCCACCCTGTCTATTTCCCGGTAATGGCCGAGAAGGCCGGAGGCTTCCGTCAGATGCTGAACGAGGGAGCCCAAGTGCTTAAACTGTTGTTCTGAATCGGCGAGACCCCTGTATTGCTCTGTCAGTTCCCGCAGGAATTCCACGGCCTTGGCCGCTTTTCCGCTTAGAAGCCCGGGCCGATAGGCGGAGAGGATGTCCTGTGTGGGTGTTCTTCTGGCTTCAGAAAGCATTTTGTCCACACTTATCTTGCCGAAGCCCCGGGCCGGTTTATTGGCAATGCGTCTGAAGGCGACTTCGTCCCGAGGGTTGGCAATCCATGCAAGATAGGCCAGGATGTCCTTCACTTCTTCCCGTTGATAGAAGCTCACGGTACCCACGATGCGGTAGGGTATGCCCCGGTCTCGAAACACCGTTTCGAATATGCGTGACTGGGCGTTTGTGCGGTAGAGGACGGCTATTCCGCCATAATTGCCGTCTTTTTCCACCCGGTCGGCACAGTAATGAGCCTCGGCGACCTGGTCTTCAAGTTGACTGAGCAGGGCTTTTTCACCGCTTCCTTCAGAGGTCCAAAGGGTTTTCCCCAGGCGTCCGCTGTTGCGTGACACCACGGCAACGGCGATGTCCAGTATTGTTCCGGTGGATCGGTAATTCTGTTCAAGCTTGATCACCTTGGTTCCGGGAAAAACTTCGGCGAATTTCAGGATGTTTGTTACTTCGGCGCCCCGAAAGCGGTAGATGGATTGATCGTCGTCGCCGACAACACCGAGCCAGGTTTCAGGGCCAGTGATCTCCTTAAGAAGATGATACTGTGCCACATTTGTGTCCTGATATTCATCGATTAAGACGGCCCGGAAACGCTGCCTGATGCGCTCACGTATTTCTCTTTGGTGTTGAAGCAGCCGAAGCGGAAGGAGGATGAGGTCTCCAAAATCAACATTGCCTATGCTCCGCAGACGCTCTTCGTATTGGCGGTACACATTGGGAAAGGCGGGATTCCCGGAGATTTCAGATAGATCATCTTCCTGGCTAAGCCCCTCGTCCTTGGCGCGGGAAATGCGCTGAATCCAGAGTTTGAGTTCACGGCGGGGCATGCCGCTTAGCACCTGAGAGAGAAGGCTCGCCTGATCATCATCGTCGTAGATGGTGAAATTGGATGAAAGACCGGCTGCCGCTGCATTACGCCTAAGCAGCCATGCCCCGAAGGAGTGGAATGTCCGTATCACGGCCTTTTCGGCGGCAGGATTAAGGCTGGCTGCCCTTTCGCGCATCTCCGCCGCGGCCTTGTTAGTGAAGGTGACGGCCAGAATGGATTGAGCACTGAAGCCTTTCTCGGCAATCAGCCAGGCGATTCTGGAAGTAATCACCCGGGTTTTTCCCGATCCGGCTCCGGCGAGTATCAGCAGGGGGGCCTCTCCATGGGTGACCGCCTGGATCTGCCTATCGTTGAAGCCATGAAGCCAGGCCGGTATAGACGGTTGTTCATTCGTCATCGGCTATTCCCTGGAGGTCTAATTCAGTTCTTCCGGTTATCTTGACCTTGATGATATCCCCCGAGAAAACTTTTCTCGATTGAGAATCAAAATGCACAACAATGCCGCCATCGACTTCAGGGGCCTGGAAAAAGGCCCTTCCCAGGGCCATGGTCTCATCTTGGATGGGCTCTTCAATGAGAACATTGAGACGGCATCCTATCCAGCGGTCCAGGCATCTTGCGGTAATGGTTTTCTGCCGGTCCTCAATGCGGCTGCGCCGGTTTTCTGCCGTCCGCGCATGTAACCGAGAAGACAGCGTCCCCCTGTCCTTAGCCGAGGCCGTGCCCTCCTCTCTTGACCAGGCAAAGACGCCGAGCCAGTCTAATTCGGCCTCTTCCTGGAATTGAAGCAGGCCGTCAAATTCCTTTTCACCTTCTCCGGGATGCCCCACCAGGAAAGTGGAACGAATCACGGCATCGCTTATACTGTCGCGGATTTCGGCTATCAGGTCCAGGTGTGCCTGGGGGCTTCCCGCCCGGCCCATTTTGCGGAGCACGGGAACAGCGGCATGCTGAAAGGGGATGTCAAAATAGGGAAGAATGCGTGAATCCGAGGCCATAATATCAAGAAGCTCACGGGGAAAACTGTCAGGATGGAGGTAGAGCAGGCGTATCCAGCAATGCTTTCTGTCCTCAATACGGTCGAGGATATGATAGAGGAGGTCTGCCAGACCTCTGCCGGATGATAGGCCCTTATCTTGGCCGAAGGAGGTCAAATCCTGTGCGACAAGGTTCAGCTCGAATGCTCCCTTGTCAAGAAGAGCGATGGCTTCATTGACGATTTGGCCGGCAGGACGACTCCTAAGCCGTCCCTTGATGATGGGTATGGCACAGAATCTGCAATTGTGGTTGCAGCCTTCTGCTATCTTCAAGTAAACCGAACGGTTGAAACCGTAAAAGTCGGATCGCATCGGAACAGTCTCATCTTCATCGGGAAGAGATGCGGCATTTTCGATCCGTAAAATCTGGGCAATGGTTTGACCGATTAGGTGCGGATGGCGGTCGCTGAATACGCCGTCCAATTCAGGAATGAGTCTTGGTAACTCGGCGGGCCAGCGCTGTGCGAGACAACCGGCGGCGACGATGTGTTTATGAGGATAATCTCGCCGGACGCGGAGCAGGGTTTCTACGGCTTCCTCCTGAGCGCTCTTGATGAAGCCGCAGGTGTTGATGATTATGATGTCGGCCGCTTCCGGGTTATCAGGGAGATAACCGTAGCCCTGTCGCTTGAGGGCGGCTATCATCACTTCGGCATCGACCTGGTTCTTTGCACACCCTAAGTTTTCGATGTAGAATTGCTTCGGCATAGAATCCTTAAACAGTGCAAAAAAACTGCGTCTATGTCTATGGGTCCATAATGACGAATGACCCTCCACCCAGAAATTACCTCTCCCCTGCATCTAAGACAAATAGAATACGGTCCGGAAGTATTCTCTTTGTGCTCCGGCGGCACATCAACCCATTTATTGAAGATGATCAATTCCATGTCAGATTCCGGAGCACCGTGCTCACAGCAGCGGCACACGAAGACGCGTTTCATTTCCGAAAAAACCGGTTCTCAGAACTCATCATAGTTATGAAGCGCGGGCCCTTGAATTTTTTTTATCGAATTTCTATTATAGCAATATGACTACTCGGAGCGTGTATTCGCCCTTTACCTTTCACCCCTTCTAATAAGGCCCTCCCAGGGGGATTGTTATCTCATTGTAAAAGAAATATTTCCAAAGCCGGCTTATGCGGTAAAAGAGGTCAATATGATAGAAGAACTGAGACAATTAGAAAAAAGCTTCAATACCACGCTCAAGGAAGTGGACAATGAGGCCAAACTCGCCGATTTTAAGGCCCGATTCCTGGGCAAGAAGGGGGAACTCGGCATTATACTCAAATCACTGAATACCAAATCTCCCCAGGAGCGCAAAGTTTTAGGTCAAGCTGCTAATAAACTGAAACACAGCCTGACGGCGCAGTTGGAGAAAACAGCTTTGGACCTCGAAAGAAGAATGATAGACGACCAACTCTCCGCCGACTGGACAGACATCACCATGCGCGAATCTTTGAGGGCAAAATCCGTGAGAGAATCGGGTTTGCATCCGGTTACCATCGTACAGCGGGAATTGGAAGACATATTCCTCTCCATGGGTTTCGATATCCTCGATGGCCCCCACATTGAGAATGACTGGTACAATTTCACCGCTCTAAACATACCCGAAACCCATCCGGCCCGGGACATGCAGGACACCTTCTGGTTCAAGGACATGAAACACCTGCTTCGCACACACACCTCCACGATTCAGATTAGAGGCATGGAAAGGAAAACCCCGCCCTTTAAATTTGTCGCACCGGGGAAGGTTTTCCGCTGTGAGGCGACCGATGCCTCTCATGAGGCGGTATTTCATCAGATGGAGGGGATGCTCGTCGGAAAGGATATTTCCGTCGCCCACCTTATATATTTCGAAAAAACACTCTTGAGTGAAATTTTCCAGTGTGATGTAGAGATTCGGCTGCGTCCAGGTTTCTTCCCCTTCGTCGAACCGGGATTTGAACTAGATATCAATTGCCGGATATGCGGGGGGGCAGGCTGCAGTGTTTGTAAGCACACCGGCTGGGTGGAACTTCTTCCCTGCGGCATGACACACCCAAACGTACTGCGTTACGGCGGTATTAACCCCGAAGAGTATAACGGATTTGCTTTCGGTCTCGGCCTGGACCGGCTGGTAATGATGCGATATGGCATTGATGACATCCGCCATTTGCACGGCGGGAACATCGATTTTAGCAGACAGTTTGCTTCATGCTAATGTTCCGTAATTTGCAGGGATCAATATCTGGGCGCAACCCTGCGGGTCGGGCTTTTCACTGCAATGCCTTATTCTGGCAGCCTGCCCCCCTGCTCCTCATTGCCAATCGCCGGGGGGGCAGCCAGCGGCATTTCCGTTGCAATCCCTTGCGCCTATGGTCATTTGGTGATTCGTTATGTGATGCCCCGATTACACCTTCAAGAATTCATTTGTGCTTCGGGGTGAATATGCTGCGGCGTGACGCGTTAGGGATTGGAGGGGTGCCGAAGGCAGTCTGCCTCAGGCAGACGGAACCCCCGGAAAGCCCGAGGGGCTGTGTCAGAACTCGTCTTTGGCCCCCGCATACGGCGTTGAAAAATCCGCTTAAAATGCTCATGTATACGCTATACACTGCGCTTTTAAGCGGATTTTCCGCCTTGTCTGCGAACCAAATCCTTCGTCCTGACACAGCCCCTAACGCCCAAAAAAGGGTGATAATGTCCTAGTCTTTTATGAGGTGATACTATGAAAATATCCGTTGACTGGATCAAAGATTTCGTCGAGTTGCCGACATCTGTCGGCGACATGGAACTCTCCCAGCGCATCACTCTAGGGGTGTGCGAAGTAGAGGGGTTTGAACGTGTCGGCAGCATTTTGAACCGGATAATCGCTGCCGATATTACCGAGGTTGTTCCTCATCCGAATGCGGACAATCTCAAGCTGGCGACAGTCAACTACGGCGGGGAAAAACCTGCGGTGGTGGTCTGCGGAGCGCCGAACTGCCGGACAGGGATTAAGACGGCCTATGCGCCCGTCGGGGTGAACCTGCCTAATGGGCTCACTCTGAAGCCGAAGGAAATTCACGGCGTTCTCTCTGAGGGCATGCTTTGTGCGGAAGATGAACTCGGTCTGTCAGATAAGCATGAGGGCTTGATAGAACTCGACAAAGATGTTAAGGCCGGTCAAACAATGCTTCAGGCCCTCGGGGACAGGGCCGTCAGCGATCTTCTGCTGGACATTGATAACAAGTCTCTCACTCACAGACCGGATTGCTGGGGGCATTATGGCCTGGCCCGTGAATTTGCTGCGGTGTTCAATCAACCCTTCAAGGATAAATTCGATGCCGAATGGATTAGGGCTTTACAAGACCGCATAGCAGAAGACGGCGGCGGCCCCCCCCCTGTCTCTATCCATGTTGACAGGGATTCCGCAAACCTTGGATTTCTCGGGCTGTCTGTGGATGGCATAAGGATCGGAACCAGCCCCGATTGGATGCAGCGGCGCCTCTATGCCGCCGGTATGCGGCCTATCAATACGGTAGTGGACATCTCCAACTATGTCATGCTGGAAACCGGCATACCCAACCATATTTTCGATAGAACCACCATCTGCGGCGCTAAGATCATTGTCCGCCGGGCCGGGCGAGACATGGACTTCACTACCCTGGACGGTCAGGTGAGACGGCTTTGTGCCACAGACACTGTGGTCTGTGATGCAGAGCGTGAATCGGCTATTGCCGGTGTGATGGGAGGTTTGGAAAGCTCGGTAACCGAAGACACTACTCAGGTTATGATAGAGGTCGCCAACTGGGTGGATGCCGAGATTCGCCGTACGGGGACGAGGCTGGGTTTGCGCACTGATGCCTCGATTCGCTATGAGAAGAGCCTAGACAGCCAGCAGCTCGTGAAATGCCTGCTGCGCATCTATGAACTCTTCTTGGATCTGATGCCCGGAGCAAGAGCCGTTGGCGGCATACAGTCGGATAATGTGCCAACTCCTTCTGATTTGGTTATACAAACCAGTTCCCTGCGAATATCGAAGATACTCGGTGAAAGCATCGACGACCAGACTTTGACGAGGGTGCTCGAATCGCTGGGATTCAGAATTGCCCTCATTTCTGGCGGACAGGAATGTACTCATGCCATCCATGTCCCGACATGGAGAGCCACCAAGGACATTGAGTGTGAGGTGGATATTGCCGAGGAAATTGGCCGAATTATCGGCTACAGCAGCATCAAGCCTCTCAGCCCTGTCCAGGGCATCAGCCCGTTACGGCTCTCACCGGGGAAAACTCTTATGAGAAAGGCTCAAGACTTCCTGGTGTTACGAGGAAGGGCGTTGGAAATTATGACCTATCCCCTCATCGGGCGGCATCTGCTCGAAAGAACCTCATGGCCCATTCTCAACGAACACCTTGTTCTTGCCAATGCCATCAGTCCTGAACATGATAGGATGAGGCCCAGCCTTATCCCGAGTCTGCTGGCGGCGGCCGCCGCAAACCGCAGGGAGCATGAGGAGTTCCGCATCTTCGAATGCGGGAGAAGCTATATTCATATCGGCGGCGAAGTCTTTTCTCAAGACCGCTATCAGATAGGCATTGTCTTCCATGCCGAAAAGATAAACCCCTTTATTGATCTTTCCGACACTGTCGAGGAACTTTTGGAATACCTGAAGATTCCTCACCGGTTAAGTGCAGCCAATCCCGTCGAGCCCCATGGTCTTGTTCCGGCGAATTGGCCCGGCAGTCACCCTCATGAATTTCTCGATATAAGAATCATGAATCAGTCCTGCGGGGCCGTCCTGTCTCTCCATCCGCAGGTGGCAAGAGCCATGAAGATTAAAGGACGAAGCGGCTTTGCCGTTCTGGATCTCACTGACGTTATGGCGAAACCGCCAACGCAGAAGCAAGATTTTCGACCTCTGGACAAGTTTCCATACGCCGAATTCGATGTGACGGTGGTTATGCCCCAACACGCCTATGCAGAGGATGCCGTTTCTGTGGTGAAGGGTCAGCGAATGAAGGAAATCCGCTCCGTGGGCATCAGGGATGTCTTTGAACTCGGCAAGGAAGGCCGGGCGATAACCCTCAATATAGTATTTAGGGATGCCCAGAAAACGCTTGACCCCGAATTCTTGCAGCGTGCCGAAGCGGCGGTTATCGCCGCGCTTGCCGGGGCCGGTTACCCATTAAGGGGGGCGGAGCATTAGAGATGACCCGATTGCATTTCTATAGTGCTATTTGTCGGAATATATTGCCTTCTTTGACCCGTATGAATGTCAGTAATGCAAATTTCCTCTTCTTCGTATCCACCCGGATACCTTTTCAGTGCCCTTGTTCATAAGTGCCCTTGCCTGGTTAGGAATAGGCATTCTCCCGTGGAACGTGGGAACCAGATGCCTTCGGGTTAATAGGAATAAGCAGGCTTCTTTCAGCATGGTCAGACAATCGCATCGGCAGAGGCTGTCATGAATACAGGAAGAACCGGCACACCCCATAACGTGCCGGTTCCTGACGAATGCCCCGTTACGCTATGTTTTGTGCTTTGATGCAAGCCTGCTCCTGCCGTGAAATCCCGGAGCAGCCGTTAAGACCCGTTTTCCTACCCGGGATGGTTGAAACTTACCCTGAGCTTCGGAGAGACAGGGATTCGAACCCTGGGTACCGTAAACGGTACAACGGATTTCGAGTCCGTCCGATTCAACCGCTCTCGCATCTCTCCAGTTATGCCCTAGAGGACTTGAACCTCTGGCCTTTAGGTCCGCAACCTAACGCTCTATCCAACTGAGCTAAGGGCACATAGACGGAGAGGGTGGGATTCGAACCCACGGTGCGGTCACCCGCACAACTCCTTAGCAGGGAGCCCGATTCGGCCGCTCTCGCACCTCTCCAATAGCGGTAGGAGGAATTTCCAAGCAGATTGCGCCCATCCATTTCCATCGGCGGTGTCTTGATTCCCTTTGAGTTCGAATTCCCTACCTGCCTGTATGTTGCAACATTTTTCCTAGGTACGTCCAGTATTTCAGGAAGAAAATGCAGCAGCGCCTTGTGATTGTTTGATTTCAGCGCTCGGCATAATTTCAATCATGGTGATGGAAGTACCGTACTAATCGTGCGTTCGAATCCCACTTTGGAATTCGTTGGAAACAGAAAGTTATAATCCCGGCAATAGGCCGGCACTTCTGCCTGAACTCGTTGGCAGGACTTCATAGCCTAAATCTTTATATCCAGCCATCCGTTTTTCGCTCATGCGCTGCAAAACGGTTACTTGACTGTCGATGTAATCATAAACCTGCACTTTGGTCTTGTTATGATGAATTCTGTGTAATCTCCCTGCATACTGAGCAAGTGTGCCTTTCCAGGAAATCGGCATAGCCAGGAACAACGTATCCAATCTCGCGTCATCAAACCCTTCACCTATATAGCGGCCTGTCGCGATTAGAATGCGCTCTTCATGGCCGCTAATGCTTTCAAGTTTATCAAACATTTGTTTGAGAGCTTTCTTACCATACCTCCCTGAAGGGTAATGATATGCTTTGCAAGGCCGGAAAGACGATTCGAGAAAAATGCAACATGTTTTTTGCGCTCCGTCAAAACCACCGGAGATCGGCCATCCTTCAAAGCATAAATAACGTCCTTAACAATCATTTCATTGCGGGTGCTATTGGCGGCCAGTTCAGCATATACCGTTTGAATTGGCGGGTGCTCATGTTGTTCTGTCAAACTTACAGACAATTTGAACTCCGTGCAGCGGGGCACCACAAGGTGACTGAATGGACGCTTCTGTGCTTGTTTCTTTGCATCAACATGATGTCTGATGAGACCGCACTGCATAAATATGATTGGCTGTTGTCCATCTTTCCGTATTGGTGTTGCGGTCAGGCCGAGCACATACTTTGCCTTACATTGCCTCGCAACGGCTTCGAAGCTCACAGCGGATAAATGATGACATTCATCTACAATGAGCTGGCCGTAGTCTGCGGTACAATCATCGACCACTCCCTTACGAACCAGGCTCTGTATCAGTGCAATATCAATCTGACCTGCGGTTTTCGTTTGCCGCCGCCGATTTGGCCAATATCAATATAATCAAGTGCTAAAAATGTCTGAAGCCGGGCAATCCATTGCCCACGAAGTTGTTTTCTATGCACCAAAATAAGGGTGTTTCTTTTTCGTTTTGCAATAACATGGGGGGCCAAAACGGGTTTCCCAAAACCTGTTGCAGCAGAAAGAATCCCTGTGTCGTGGGCTAAAAGTGCCTTAACCGCCGGTTTTTGATCTTTGCTGAGTGTCCCAAGAAATTTTGTGCGTATTGCTTTGCCGGAATTTCTTTCATCAACGATTTCATGCGCTGCATTTATTTCGTTCAATAACTCAAGGGCACCTCTAAAAACCTCTTTTGGAATTTGGCACAGCTTATTCTTCTTCGGGACAAGGCGCCAAGAATTCAAGCGCAGCTGGGTTGCGTGAGCTTTTTGGCAACGCTGCAGCGGCCTGACTGCGTGCAGAACACGCACAGGCAGACGGAAAAGAGCAAGCCAAAAATGGAATGGGTTTTTTAGAGGCGCGCCCATTAGGTGTTTTCGTCTTTGGGCAATTTTCAAGTGCCATGTTTCCTCTGTGCAGTTACATGTTTGCTAACGTTTTGGCTACAGTATTCTTTTAATTTTTTATAGATTTTTCTTTATTATCTTTATTGATTAGCCACCATGCCGTTATGACAGAAGCAGCAGGGGCGAACAATACGCCTTCCATTATAACTTCAAGTACCAACGCAATTGGATAATTAACTAAAGACCAGCCATTAGGAAGAGCCAGAGTAGCATAAGCAGTAATGCCCAGTAATAAACCTTTAAGTGCTGCATCTTTTATACTCTTTGCCTTAACAGAGGGTTCTACAGCCAACTTGACAATGGCTGTAGTCATGATAGCAAACCAAATTAAGATCAATACTGGATTTTGAATATCAGCCGCAAATATCTCTCTGATTCCAGCCCCTTCCTGAACACCTTGAGCAAACTGGATTCCGAATGCAACTTGATAAATTACATCTACAATAAAATAGACAGCAAATACACTTAGGTATTTCAAAATAGCAGTTTTCATATAATACGTTCCTTATATTTATAGATTAGCACCTACTCCTGTTTATCGTCCGTTTTCGGCTTATCCTGACCATTTTAAGCACTCACAACGGCTGGTGTATGGATAGCGGCATGGGTTAGCACTTAACTTTGCGAGTAAACACCAAACTGAAGATCAGCGAGAATTTTTAGAAGCAGGCAAGAACAAGCAATTACTTATAGCCATTTCTGTGGCTAGTGTTTTATTCTCCGTCTGGTATATTTTTTTCTTTACAATATTTTTCAATTTCTGTGTCGTTTTCAAAATAGTCATCACAAAATTCGTCAAGCTCTTTTTCAGTCGATTTGTAATAACGTTCTTGGGCTGTCATTAATCTGTCCGCTTGCTCAATAAATTGCTCAAAATCTTCATTTATTTTACAAAGTTTGTCTATTGTTTTAAAGTCAAGTTCACGGTAAGTTGCAGGAAATAGAATTTTACTTTGATACGGATTTGCGTTTAGTTCAATTATTCCAATTCCAAATGATTGATTTAGTCTTTCCATTTCGTCCGACAAACTATCGCTGAACTCAAATGCTACTAAATATCCATAATTAGCCCAACTTGAATTCGAAACTGCCTGGAAATATGCTTTTTTCAATTCCGAGTCCAAATTGATCTCTTTTTTTATTTCGTAAGAGCTTAATTTAAAGGTGTCAGCTCTATTAATTGACTTCAAAAAATTCTGACTGACTTTGGTTTGCAAATTCAAAAATTTTACACCAGCCATATCTGGATGTGTCCAAATCTGATTGCTGTCTTTTCCAGGTTTTGATTGTTCGTGAAATATGGTTCTTGAGTATATCTTCGTGTTTTTTAAATAACTGCTCAAAAGTTTATGTAAATCTCTTTCGTTATATGATTTTGTTTTTGATTTTGGAAGTTTTACTGAAGTCGATTCTGTTGAGCCTGATAAGATTTCAATTCCGATATCCTGCTCGTTTTTTGTCAGATAATATACGTATGAACCACCTTCTTTTTTTATTCTCTTAACACGAGAATCACCGCTTCTTATAAAATCTCCTAAAAGTGCTGAAATTGTCGATGGCGGTGTTTTCGCTAGACCAAATTCATAGTATCCATTTTTTACAATATGGTCGTAAATCTCCATATAGTTTGTCAGTCCGTTTATATCATCAAGACTTTTTAAAATGGCTTCTTTTGTTGTCATATTCAAAATTCCATTTTCGGATTTTCTCACATTACCCCCAACGACCGTGTCAATTGGATTCTTGAACTTATCAATAGTTCTTTTGGAGACATATATCGCTGTCGTTTTAGAGCTTCAGTGTCCATGCAATTCCTGAATATACCTCAAATCAGCACCTTGCTCAAGCAAATGATCTGCAAGACTGCGGCACAAAATATGCGGAGCAACATTTCTGCGAATCACGGGCTTCAATGATGTCTTCTTCAAAATATTAGCCACACTGGTCTCCCTGTGTCAACGGGGTGCATTGCCTCATACTAATCGAAGGCCGGTTTTGAGTGCTATGTAAGGTAGGCAGGATGAGAAGGAAAGCCCCCAATGGATTTTGATTATGAGGGAAGGGGCAAGACTCGGCCACACTCGAGACTTAAGGACATAGTCCACACCGCCGTTGGCGGGTTGTGCTGCTTCATTGACGGCCCAGACATCTTCTCGGGGTGAAGTGAGTGCCTTGCCCTGCTTAACTTGAGCGCATAGATGGGTCATCGAAGCCCTTGAAGCTATAGGAAGCAGTGCCCGCTTCAGGCTGCCGAGATTCATCCTGATAATGGGGCTGAGTTCATTTACGCCCTTGCTCAGTACTGCGGCGACAATGACATGGAGATTACTCGCAGCCGTCCGGGGAAAAAGAATGGCATTGCTGCGTGGTGATAATCGGGAATCTGAAATATTCTTTCTTCAAGTAGGTTTGATAAGATTTTCTTCTCCACAATATCTTCTTGCAAATCTAATCTCCATAACGGCAAATGGTGTCGCAGCAGATCCTTTTGCAGGAAGCACGGCGGTAAGTATAAAAGGTCGTTCTAATGCAGTTTAGGCTTCGCCGTGTTTAGTTATTTGGTAGATTTTAATTACGGGGTCAAAAGTGTCAATTCTATGATATTCTATGTTCTTAACCGTATTCAAGAGTCCTTCGGTGAATCCATGTTCTCCGTAATCACGGAAATTAGAATAGTGCCCCGTAAATCTTTGGTCGAGCCACAAGAGTATTTTCTGCCTTACATTTTCAGGCTTGCTGAATCCACAGATGATCGTCATTTTTGAGGCAGCTATCAGTCTTTTCGCCAACTCAACAGCCTTTTCCCAAGGCAGTATGTGGAATAGAAGGCTTGCTACAGAATAGTCCATATTGGGTTCTGGAAATGAATCGTTTATTAAGTCTAATAATCTAAATTCAAGATTCTTAATTTGTTCTTTTTTTATTCGGTTAGATGCATATTCTATGAGTTGTTCTGATTTGTCGATTCCAACTCCCGATTTTAACTTATCGGAAAGTTTAAAGAGCAAATCTCCGTTTCCGCATCCAAGTTCCATTACAGAGGCATTGCATTCAACAAGTTTTGCGATTTGGAAACGGATAGGACGTAAATATTTATCGACAGTATATGCTTTAACTACTTCTTTCATTTCTAATTAAACACAACGGTAAATTGTATGAGCAGCGAAAGGTTGCGCAGTAATTTCTTGTCAACCCGCGATGCTGTTTGAGCGGGCTGAAATGCTTGATGATACTGCTACTTCGGCAAATTCTTCTATACATTGCTGTAGGGCGTTTTTATTTAATCAAATTTCAGCATATTTTCAAAAGGTGCAATTCTTTCTTTTGTTAAGTCAATATATTCTTGACTTATTTCAAATCCAACATAATTTCTATCACTTTTTAATGCTGCTATTCCAGTTGTACCGCTTCCCATAAATGGGTCTATGATAATATCGGTTTTGAATGAATACAATTGAATCAGTCTATATGGCAAATCAATTGGAAAAGGCGCAGGATGGCCAATTCTGCGGGCTGATTCTGCATTGAATGACCAAATAGATTTAGTCCATTCCACAAAATCTTCTTTTGAAATAGAGTTTTGCTTGATTTCTTTTTCATTTATTTTTCGGTCTCTTTTGTAATCTCCTTTTGAAAAAATCAAAATGTATTCGTGAATATCTCTTAAAATGGGATTAGATGCAGATATCCAACTACCCCAAGCGGTTGAAGGACTTGCACTTGCTGCTTTATTCCAAATTATTTCACCGCGCATATTAAAACCGATCTCAATCATAATTTTTGAGATATAGTCTGAAAGCGGGATGTATGGTTTCCGGCCAAGATTTGCAACATTTATACAGGCGCGACCACCATTGACTAGCACACGATATGTTTCTGTGAAGACCCTTTTTAGCATATCCAAATACTCTTGCAATGACAGGTCTTCATCATATTCTTTCGAGACATTGTAAGGTGGTGAAGTAATCATTAGATGCAATGAATTATCAGGTATCATTGACATATTTTCTGCCGACCCTAAAATTGTTGAGTTCAGCAAATTTTCAGGAAACAAGTTTGTCTCTTTTCTGACTTGTTTCTTATTTGTCAGTTCATTATATAATTTAGAGTCATAAAATTTAGACGAATCGTGATTTATTCTGCCATTTGTTCCAAACGAACTTGACTCTGTCCCGTTTTTTCTTTGATATGCAGTTTTTATGCTTTCCAATTTATTCTCCAATTAGACTTAGGAGCAACTCTAAAAATTTCTCTGCTCTTGAAACATCATCCTTTTCTTTTGCAGCTATGGTTATTATTCGGCCTAATTCTCTTTTAGGCAACATTGAAGAAAAGAAATTCATATCAGAATTAACTATAGATGTAATGTAATCGGCTAAGTTTTGAAATTCATCGAAAGTCTGAAAACCTTTGCCCTCAGTGTTTGTAATAAAATCATTGGCAGGGTTTGGATATAAGGATATGAAAATTTGAATAATTTCAGCCTTTTTCAAAAAATCCACTTTTTTCGAGTAGTTTTCTGTTATAGGACTATTTCCTAAAACTATAATTGGAATTTTTGTTGATTCCATTCCCGAAACTCGAATGTTAATAGATTTTCCTATTGCTTTCAGCATTGAGTCAGAACGAAGGATGGAAGGATTTCCTTTGTGGGCTTTGTAATCACCTACAAAATTAACTTGTCCGCTGTCATATTTGTAATTGTTTACAATGCTCATCTTAATTTCAAAGAGCAGTTTAATGTTTTCTGCTTTTTGTCGAGTATCATTTGTTTTGCAAAATGCTAAGTCTGCATCACTTTGGGCAGATAATCCAAGTTCTGGGCAAACTACACTGTTTACAGCATATAGTCCTAAACTCTTAGCAATTGGTTGAAAAAAGTCTCTACTCCACTTTTCCGTATATTGTCCAATTAGCGAATTTCTACTTTGCAATGTTTGCTTTTCTGCACTTTTCCCTTTCGGAACATAGGCAAAATATCCATCTGTCAATTTATAGAATAACTGTTCTGGTGAAGCAAAGTTTTTTATTGCTTCTGTGAAGAATCTCTTTTCAGTATCTATGTTCCAGAAATTCATATTTGATTTCTTGTTCTTATACGGCCAAGTTGGAGGAATAAGAACAATTTTATATGGTTTTCTTTTATCATTTTTACTCTTTTCAGTCAAAAAAAAGCATCAATTGGATTTTTGAATTTATCAATAGCTTTCTTGGAGACATATATCGTCATTTTAGAGCTTTCGGGTCTCAATAACTCCTGGATATATCTCAAATTAACACCTTGCTCAAGCAGCTGTGTTGAAAAACTGCGGCGCAGCATGGGGGTGGGGGTGCCGTAACATTTCTGCGAATCCCGGCCTTTAATGATGCCCCTCTCAAAATACTAGCCGCACTGCTCCCCCTGTGTCAAGATAATTCACGGCATAACATGTGATGATTAAGGTTGCTCAAGGTGCGCACACCCAACGGTGCCAACTTTGATCGCATGGAAAGTTCGCATCTGATTGAAACGTGGCTGCATAAGCATGGCTTTGTGAACAAACAGCAAGAGGAAGAGAATAGAACAACCCGTAACGCATCAGGAAAGCCATGACATCGTGTCAATCGCCGCCATGGCGTCTCACAGAGCTTTCCGGCAGAAAGGGTGTAAGGGCCGAATGGCAAGACTTCCCTGTTTATTGCTTCTTGGGGCAGACCCCCTCTCAGCTTGATAAAATCGTCAATCAGTTCTGTATGACAGAAAATCTGTATGGAGTGATTGCGGCGGCCAGCAACTTGAGCAGTAATGCCATCTCGGACGCGAGCAGCAGACATAATTCCAGGCTCACCGGCGTAGAAGATTATTGACTGTTGATGCCGCAGGCAAGGGACAGGCCGAAGCCGGCACTCAGACCATCATCGCCAACTGTTTTAACCGGTCCTTCCCAAATCAGCAAAGCCCGGATCGGAATACCAATTCTCTGCACCGGCCGGCACAACTTGGGAGCAGTTTGTTTCTGAATTGACAGCAACAAAGATGCTGCTGGGCACATACGGGCAGGTTCAGGAAGCTCTGGAGCCTGCGTGCTTGAAGATGAAGGAGCAAAGATATGGCAAACGAACCGGCCTTATATTGGCCGAGACCGGAGAAAGCCTCTCATGGCAGGACCGTGATGCCGATGACAAGCTCAAGAAGCAGAAACCGTCCCTCATGAAAAGTTGTATAGTGCCCCGAAGAATGTGGGTGGTTCCATACAATGAATTCGCTTCGGTCCGGGACTTCTTGATTCCACCTAATACACAGTCAGGAAAAGAATTAACAGACTGGCTGCACCGAACCTCATTGAAGACCATCGGGGATGGAATTTATACAGGGCGCCTCTAAAAAACCCCATTTAGTTCTTGACTCGATCTTTTCCGTCGCTACTGCGTTGTCAAAATGCTCACGTAGCTTAAGCTGCGCTTGAGCTTTTGCCGCCTTGTATCGACAAAAAATTTCTTCGTCAATTTCCTAAAGCTGTTTTTTAGAGGTACCCTACAGTTTCCAGTTATTCAGCCCGATTAGGCTGAAGTTGGTGCAATCCTAGGCAGAGAAAGCTTTGGAGCATTCTGGTAACTCGTTGTTTCACCAGACTATACCTCGCCACTAAGCTTCTGGGCACCATAAGCAAGTCAATTACAAACAGCAAAAGCGAAGCAAATGCCGGGCTTTTGAGGCTATGCTATCTGGCATGTTTTGTTTGGTGTCAATGGCGGAGGGGGTGGGATTCGAACCCACGGCAGGTCGCCCTGCACCGGTTTTCAAGACCGGCTCCTTAAACCGCTCGGACACCCCTCCAATGCCTGCGCTTGCACGTTATATTGAAAATCCGCATGTGTCAAATACCATGATGAACACTGAATCCCTTTGAATACAACGTGTTCCCCGCCTCGACAAAATATCCCATTGCATCCCCCCCTTCTAAGCGCCATCCTCAAGATGCTGCCATCTGCTTCTTTGCCGCAAGTCAGCCAATCCGAAGAATTTGGGTCCAATAAGCAGCGATATTCCGTTACCAACGGACATCTTGGAGCGTCTCAAAATGCCTTCAATCGGGGTTAGCGCAATGGGATGAAGGAAGCATAGGTTTTATCCTGAGGTGCCCTTAAGAGGACCCTTCAGAAGCAATGCCTGTAGGGAGGGGTAATTGCATCCAATTGTAACAAGTATGGGAACACTTCTTGAGGTATAGGCGCGCTGTTCATTTCATGTCATGATTGAAGATATTATGGGCTTTGATGATATCATGATCTTCGCCGGCTCTGCGAGTACAGAGTTGACAAATTCGATTTGCCAGTATCTCGATATATCGGTTAGCAAATCGCAATGCTGGGAATTTTCGGACGGCAATACCTTTGTTCAGATTGGAGAAAGTGTCCGCGGTAAAGATGTCTTTATCATTCAGTCGACCATAAATTCGACCAATGACAAATTCATGGAGCTGTTATTCTGGATAGACGCCTTCAAGCGTGCCAGTGCGGCATCGGTAACCGCTGTCATTCCCTATTTCAGCTATGGAAAAGGGGATAAAAAAGATGAGCCACGAGTCCCCATACGTGCTCGAGTTTGCGCCGACACACTGGAAGTCGTGGGGTGCAGCAGAGTCATTTCCATGGACCTTCACTCACCGCAGATTCAAGGCTTCTTCCGCATACCGGTAGATAATTTGCTCAGCCTGAAAACCCTTGGCGATCAGGTGCTCCAAGATGGAGTGAAAAACATCGTCGTCGTCGCGGCGGACACCGGTTTCGCCGATGAAGCGCAGAATTTTGCTCGATACCTTAGGGCTCCCGTCGCTATTGGGGTGAAACAGAGACATGGTCATGATGAAAAAGCCGAGATGACCGATATAATCGGCAAGGTGAGGGATAAAACGGCACTCATCGTGGATGATTTTGTTATTTCCGGGGGAACTCTTATAGAGAATTCCCGAACATTGAAGAAAAAGGGTGCCGACAAAGTATTAGCAGCCGTAACTCATGGCGTTTTCTCCAAGGGAGCCATGACACGTTTGGCGGCATCAGACATCGAGACTCTATATATAACCGATACAGTAGAAAACGTTCCCGAAACTTTGATTGACAAGGTTAAGGTGGTGTCTGTGTCCGCCTGTTTCGGTGAGGCCATCCGGCGCATATCCCGCTGTGAATCGGTGAGTGCTATGTTCCTATAGGAGGAAATCTATGACATTGGTAATCATGGCCGCCGGCATGGGGAGCCGTTACGGCGGTATCAAGCAGATTGACCCCATGAGTCCCGGAGGGGAAATCCTTCTCGATTATTCCGTTTATGATGCCGTAAGAGCAGGATTCGACAGGGTCGTTTTCATCATCCGCCATGACATCGAACAGGACTTTAGGCGGTCCCTGGGAGATAGATTTACAGGGAAAATCGCCGTGGATTACGTCTTTCAGGAGCTTGATGATTTGCCGGAAGGCTTTACAAAGCCCGAAGGACGGGGAAAACCCTGGGGAACGGGTCAGGCGGTTTTAGCATGTAAAGATACGGTGAACGAGCCCTTCATAGTTATTAATGCCGACGATTTTTACGGCGCCGAAGCCTTCATCGAGAGCTGCAGGGGGCTCAAGCAGCTTGATTCCCACCGCAGGGAAGGATTTCTCGTCGGCTATCGACTGGAAAACACCCTTAGTCCTCATGGATCTGTCACCAGAGGAGTGTGTGAATCACAAGGCGGCTATTTAACGAAGGTAACCGAACATCTGAAAATCTGGAAAACTGCTGCCGGAACGATAGAATATAAGGATGACGAGCAGAGCCGTTCGCTAAGTGGGCAGGAACTGGTCTCGATGAATTTCTGGGGATTCACACCGGCAATATTCGGCCTGCTGGAAGAGTGTTTTAAATCATTTCTCAGAAGACAGGGGACCCAAATGAACAGCGAGTATCTGCTTCCCATGGTTGTGGATGAAAATATTTTTGCAGACCGGCTAAGAGTGAGAGTGCTCCATTCAACCGCAAAGTGGTTTGGGGTGACATACCAGGAAGACAAACCTGTGGTGAAGGCCAGTCTACAGAAGCTTGCCGCCGCGGGAGTTTATCCGACTCCATTATGGGCACCTCTAAAAAACCCATTTAGTTCTTGACTCGATCTTTTCCGCCGCTACTGCGTTGTCAAGATACTCAACTAAGCCCAGCTACGCTTGAGCTTTTGCCGCCTTGTATCGACAAAAAATTTCTTCGTCAATTTCCTAAAGCTGTTTTTTAGAGGTGCCCTTATGGTAAACGGCAATTCACTCCTCGGCGCTCTCTGAAACCTCATTCTTGGGATGAAGTGTCACTCGGATATAGGAATCATCGTCAAAATAGCGTGCTGCGGTTGTCTGAAGCATCTCAGGTGTCAATGTGTCATAGTTATCGGCCATGTTGAGCAACAGCTCAGGATCTGTTCCTGTCTGCAGCGCAAAACGAATTGTATGGATCCACCAGTGGTTTGATTCAAGGTTTTCCTTAAGATTCTTACGCTGGTTCATGGCAATGCTTTCGGCATACCGGGCCTCGGGCGAATTAGAGCGCCATGTATCTATTACATCGATAACATGCGCAGACAACTCATCCACCCGCTCGGGGTCACATGAGTATTGAATCCAGAAGATGTACTCATTTGCCGGTATATTTTCGGCCGAAAGACCAACCTCAATGGAATAGGTGCCGCCATATTCCTCGCGGATGGTTTCAAAGAGTGCCATTTCAAGCGCGGCGGCAAGTGATTCCATTTTGTATTTCTCTAGGAAACTGCCATCCCATTCCCCTTGCCAGCTCTGGCTGACTAAGCTCAATGGCTCGCTTCCCGCATTTACAGTGACATCGGCGTTGCCCTTGGAATACCGGACATTGTGATCCCGCCATGTTTCTTCAACTGGAGATGCCGGCAGGCTCGCCAGCCATTTTTCCGAAAGTGATTCGAGGGACACCGGATTGAAGTCCCCAACGAATAAATAGGTAAAATCTCCGCCATGCCTGAAGCGTTCGGAGTAAATGGAAAAGGACTCATCCACATCCAGTTCCGATAGGCGGTCGATGGTAATGGGCCTCATACGATAGTGTCCGTCATAGAGAGTGTTTATCAGTTCATCGTAATAAGGAGTCTTCGGCTCGAGATCGCGGTTTTTCAAATCAGCGGATATGCTGTTCAAAACGGATTCCAAAGCCGTTTCATCCCTTCGCGGCATACTGTGCTGAAGATGAATAATTTGGAAAAGATACTCTAGGTCTTTAGTCGTGCTGCCCCCTGTCAGTCCTTCGAATTCTTTTGTGATATGGGGATTCACCTCCACTTCAATTCCGGTAAGAATCTTATCAAGCTCCGGTAAAGAGAAATTGCCCAAACCACCTATGCTTACGATCTCTGTGGCTAATTGAGCCGAGATATATTGATCGTCATCGACAAGAGATGCGCCGCCGGGGCTGAATGCTCTGAAAACCACTTCATCAGCCGTGAAATCTGTCACCTTGTAGAAGACCGTGGCGCCGTTGGAAAGGGTTAACCGCACAATATCGGTCCCGGGAACGGCGGCGCGGGAAACAATCCGCCCTGGCTGCGGCGGGGTTTCAACCAATGGTCCCAAAACCGGTGCTTCTTCCCAGGCTTCAATCTTCATTTCTTTCACATTCTGGATAACCCAATCAATGTCGTTGGGCGTTATATCGGTGATGATTGGTACTGAAGGGCCTAATACGAACACCGCTCGATTCTTGCCGCTTAGAAGAACCGAGGCAAATTCGTCCACCTTATCGATGTTGATAAGCGGCAGGAGGTCTTGTACGGTTTTCCATTGCCAGTCTATTGAAGTATAGGGTGAATCCCTCGTAAACGCATTAACGTATTGGTTGATGAAATATGCAGAATCTATATCATCTCGCTGTTTCCACTCGTTTTCGTAGGAACTCAGTATTTCTATTTTGGCTCTCTCGAGTTCCGCCGGCAGGAAGCCATGTAACCGGATGCGCTCTACTTCGGTCAGTAGAGCCTCCAGACCTCTTAGCGCCTCATCTTCATTCACTTCAGCCGACAGGCTTGCCAATGAGGTTTTGTTTGTGAAACTGAATGTGTAGCCGGTGCTGTAGAGAAAGGGAGGATCCTCGGATAGCCGTAATTCGGACAGTCTCTTATTGAGCATGTTGACGAAGAGGTTTTCCACAAGATCTTTCTTGTAATCAATCCGGTTGTTGATTTGCGGGGTATCATATTTCACGTACATTTGAACATTGGAATGTCCCATTTCAGGATCATGGATGATATGGCTATAGGTTTCGCTGTGTCGTTGAATGGCATATTCTGACCTTGGCCGAGGATTTGCCGGGTTAGGCTGATTTCCGAAGAGATCAACAATCTTCTTAACCGTCTTATCGGGGTCGAAATCACCCACCGCAATAACAGCCATTAGGTTGGGTCTGTACCAATCCCGATAGAAGCGCTTCAGTGCCGACAAGGGGGCATTGAGCACCGCATCCATGTTTCCGATAGGGAGTCTGTCGGCATAATGAGAACCCTTGAGGAGGATGGGATACATCTGATTCATCATGCGGTCCATGGCCCCCCGGCTGCTCCTCCATTCCTCATAGATTATAGAGCGTTCCTTTTCATACTCTTCTTCATCCAATAAAGCATGAAAAGCCCACTCTTTCAGCACATCTAATCCTGTATTAAATTCCTCTTCGTCTGAGCTGCTTACGGTTAGCCGATAGAGGGTGTCGGTGAAGCCAGTATAGGCATTAAGGTCCGGTCCGAATTCCACGCCGAAGGATTCGAGCTTCTTCGTCAATTCGTTTTTCGGGTATTTCTCCGTTCCATTGAAGAGCATGTGTTCCAGGAAGTGTGCCAGGCCCAGTTGATCTTCATCTTCCTGGAGTGATCCGGCATATACGACTAATTGAAGCTCTGCAATTCCAGCCGGTTTTTCATTGTGTCGCACATAATAGGTGAGGCCGTTGGTAAGTATACCATAACGTACTTCGGGATCATTAATAATGATATCGGCCATATCACTTTCCCGGGGCGCTGGTACTTCTACTTGAGCACGGGCGTGAAGAGTTGCGGCGGACAGGATGAAAACGGAGACGATGCCGACAATGCGGCGGATTATTGCGATTTTGTTCATGTATGTATGATACATATTAGAAAGATCCTTTGCAAGCGGCGAACTATAAGCCTATGAAGAGAAGAGAGAATGGCCGCTGATTTCTATGACTAATCATAAGGAAAACGCAAAATGAACCACTCTACAGCCTTTGCCGCTTCCCGACGAAGTAGCGGATTAGGACTGAGCCCGTTTCACAGAGGCGATTTCTTAGAGATGTCCTGTAGAGCATCGTGGAATGGAGTTTGCTTCGGCTTCGCAGGGAAGCAAACTCGGTTAAATTCAATTTAGGGCACCTCTAAGAAACAGCTTTAGGCTCTTTGTCTTACGAAGTGTTCCCCGCCCTGTCAAAAAATATCTCATTCCATCAGATACCTTCGAGCCTCACACCGCATACCACCTCAGGACGGCGTTTCATCGGGCCTCCCAAAGGCTGCTCAGGGTTTTCAGGGCCGATTCGTCCATCTTTTCTCTCGCTTGATAAACCGCCGCACCCGCGAGTTTTCCAATTGTCTGGATGGGATTATGGCCGAAATGGATATTATTTCATCACGATTTGTACAGACCGTAGAGACGCACGGCCGTGCGTCTCTGCTATTTGGTGATATTGAACATGTATTGTCAGTTGGCGTCCTCGACGAAATTGACGGCTTATGCGGATGACAGGGCAGAATTGAACAGGCTGAGAGATCGGCTTAGGGAATTGAACAAAAAGATTAAACGCTATGGCACCGAATATGCGGCAGAACAGGCGAAGAATTCGATGGAGGAAGATGCCTGGGCCTTCCGGCAAGTTTGCCTCCGGGTTTGGGAATTTCTCTTTGGCCGCAAATTTCCTGTTTTCTCGCCTCTGAGCCGCCTGCGTTCGCTGCCGCCGCCATCCATGATGACGGATCCTCTCTATTCGCTTAAGCGCTCACTCCGGCTCAACTCCGTCTTTCTTGTTTGTCGGGCTGGGCGGATTTGAACCGCCGACCCCATGTCCCCCAGACATGTACGCTAAACCCCTGCGCTACAGCCCGAAATATAGTAATTGCAGACGGAGAGTATATGTGCTTCTTAAGCAGGGTGTCAATACTTGCGCATTGTCTCATAATCGATTTAACCGAAGTCTTGGGGGACATAATGAGGAAAAGCTAACAAAGTTATTGATCCTTATTGAATCATATCGAAGAACAGCCTATAATAGTGAAAATATTATCTACTTACACCATAAGGAGGGATAAGAGATGCCGAGACTCAATGCGGAAACTATTTCGAAGATTTCCTACGAACTGCTATGCGCAGGAGGGACATTGCCCGGCCATGCCCGGATAGTCGCTGATCACCTGGCCGATTCTAATCTCGTGGGACACGATTCCCATGGGTTCATTCGTATCGTTGAATACATGGACACCTTGAAAAGAGGTGATGTGGACCCCGCCGCACAGCCAGCCGTTGTTCTTGATAACAAAGCCATCGCGAAGATTGATGGAAACAACACCTTTGGGCAGGTCGTGTTTTCTAAGGCGCAGCAGCTTGCAGTCGAAAAAGCCCGCCAATATGGTTTGGGGATGGTAACGATGAGGAACCATAGTCACACGGGACGCTTGGGTCATTATGCGGAAAAGGCTGCCGGAAGCGGTATGGCCGCAATTATGTGGACAGGTCTTCTGAATACGGACAACAAGGCCGACAGCGCCCCGTTCGGCGGCTATGCAGCCAGGTTGGGCACTAATCCCATCGCCATGTCTTTCCCCTTATCCTCTGGCGAAGCAGTATTACTCGATTTTGCCACGACGATAGCCGCAGAAGGAAAAATCAGGGTGTTTAGGGCTAAGGGGCAGAACTTACCGGATAAATGGATTCTTGACAAGAATGGCAAGCCCAGTGACGTTCCCGATGATTTTTATGACAATGGCTCAATCCTGCCTATGGGCGGATTAACCGGCGGACACAAAGGATATGCCCTCTCATTCATGGCCGCCCTATTTGGCGGAATTCTTGCTCAACTGGAATTATCCTCTCAGGGCGGTGTTCCTGAAAAATGGTATGGCTCAAGCATTCTTGCCATTGATCTCCAGGCATACGCTCCCATGAGTGCAATTCATGAACAAGTGGAAGGCGCCATACAAGCGGTAAAGAGTTCTCCTACCGTCGAAGGGGTAAAGGATATACTGTATCCAGGAGAAATTGAGTCTAGGGTCCGTCGCCAGCGACAGAAAGAAGGCATAGAAATCGAAGACAAGACTTGGGGCAAAGTCGTCGAACTGGCTGCTGAATATAACCTAAAGGAAAAATTAGATAGCTGGAAATAGCATATTGATGAAAGGGTAATATGATTTTCAAATGTACCAATGAAACCTATATCATCGCGGAAATTGGTCAGAATCATAATGGTGAAGTTGGGATATGCAAAGCCCTGATCGATCAATTGGCCGAACCTTTATATGATAGCGCCAGCGGCAGCCGCCTCAATTCGATCAATGCAGTGAAGCTTATCAAAAGGGATTTAGACGAAGAGCTAAGTGCCGAGATGAAGAATAGTCCCTACGATTCAATCCACTCATTTGGCAAGACCTTTGGAGAGCACAGGCGGTTTCTGGAACTATCATATAAAGAGCACTGTGAGATTTCCGATTATGCGCATAGCAAAGGGCTTGATTTCATCGATACACTTTGTTCGCCGAAAACAGCCGATTTGCTCGACATGACCAAAATTGACAGGGTCAAAATAGCATCAAGGGATATATGCAACATCCCCCTGCTGAAAAGGATAGCCAGAAATAATACTGATGTCATTTTATCAATCGGTATGGCTGGTGAGGAAGAGCTGTCAACCGCTCTGGATATAGTCGATACGGGCGGGAATAGAATTAGCATTTTACATTGCCTATCCCAATATCCCGCTTGTTTCGACAGATTGAACCTCAACTCCATCCAGGAACTGAAAGATAGATTTGGAAAACGTTGCACAATAGGATATTCAGACCATTCGCTGGGGATTCACATCCCTTTAGCGGCTGTTGCCATGGGGGCCGAAATCATAGAGAAACATGTCACCCTCGATAAAACCATGAAGGGAACCGATCAGGCATGTTCCGCCGAATCTCAAGAAATGCGGCAGCTCGTACACGATATCCGAACTCTCGAAAAGGCTTTCGGCACTCATGCCATTTTCAGAGACGAAGTTACTACGGCAGCCTCCGTCAAACTTGGACGCTCCCTTGCCTCCAAAGTGGATATGCACCGAGGTGATATCATACGGGAAAGCGACATACATATGATTAGCCCCGGTAATGGATTGAAGTGGAATATGATGCAGAGCATAGTTGGAAGAACGCTTATAAAAGATATTCCAATGAACACATTGATAGATATGGAGAGTCTTCAATGAAAATCTACGTAGATATTGATAACACTATCTGCTCTCAGATTGGGGAAAAATACAGCCAAGCGAAACCCTGGCCTGCGAACATTGCCAAGATCAACAAACTCTACGATGAGGGGCATTATATAAAATACTGGACCGCCCGTGGTTCCGGCAGCGGCATTGACTGGTACAGCCTAACCAAGAAACAACTGGAACAATGGAATTGCAAGTATCATGAACTCAGTACAGGGGAAAAACCATATTATGACTTATTGATCTGTGATAAGTCTAAACGGATTGAGGAAATATAGGGCACCTCTAAAAAACCGCTTTTGGAATTTGACGCAGCTATTTTTCTTCGGTACAAGGCGGCAAAAGCGCAGGCGTAACAGGGTTACGTGAGCATTTTGGTAACGCAGTAGCGGGGGAAAAAAGCAAGCCAAAAACGGAATGGGTTTTTTAGAGGCGCCCTATAGACAGAGTCTGCCCCCTGAAGTCAAGAATTCAATTTATCACGCATCATCTGGGTCCAGGATGCCGAAAATCAGAACCGCACTTTTTTACTCAGGGATCAAATTTATTCTTTCATAGCCGTGAAGATATCATTGTCATGGAAATTGACCGCCATCTCGAGGCCGATGGATCTTCTATCGGGGATGAAGGCTTTAGATCAGTTGATACCGCCTCGTCAGCCTGCGAACTGCTAGGCCGATTTGCACTGAGCCTGTCAAGAAGGCGCAAGCGTCTCAAGAAATTTCAAATTGAAGAATTCTTCACACAAGTTGTTTTTACGGCCATCTTGCTGGAATATCCGGTTCAAGCATCCTCAAAGTGACGGATCGTCCTGTCGGAAATTGTGATTGTGGCGATTAGCAATTCGTTTTATTATTCAATCATGAACACGAATACTGCCCCAAAACCTGCCGATGTCTTAAAACAAATCAAGCGGGTTTGCACCCCTAAGCCATTGGAAGGAGACAATCTTAAGAAGTTTTTTGTTGAAACCGATGCCTCCCGCGATCCTCACCAGAAAACTCGTGAGCGAATGTCAGATGCCTTACAAGAAGGCCAATATGTACGGCTGCTCTTCTGCGGGCACAG
The DNA here is from genome assembly GCA_965232165.1 of Spirochaetaceae bacterium. Taxonomy (GTDB): domain Bacteria; phylum Spirochaetota; class Spirochaetia; order DSM-2461; family DSM-2461; genus UBA2779. Next base: position 1,191,149 of record CBDDOY010000001.1, read on the forward strand.
GGGCTGCGGGAAATCGACCGAGCTTAATAAGTTTCTCGCCGAGCATACCGGCGAGTACCTGACAGTGCAGTTCTCGGTTCAGAAGGAGATGGCTCCCGTTAGCATCAATGCCGAAGACCTCCTGCTGGTTATGACGGAACGGGCCCTGAAAGCGGCGAATGATGCTGCGCTCAATATGGATGACACCAACCTAAAACCAGTCCTGGAGTACTTCGAAAGGACCATCTCAAGGAGAACTGACGGTTCCCGTGCCGCTGTAGCGGCGAAGGCGGGCATCGGCGGTTCAGTGTTCTTTAAGCTCGTAGATATATTCGCAACGGCTTCAGCCGAAGCTAAGTACGAATCTCAAAGTGAAACGACAACTATCGCCGAACTGCGGAAGCGGCCGGCAGATCTCCTCACAAATGTCAACGGAGTCCTCGAAGAGATTCAGGCAAAGCTTAAGAAGCAAGAGAAGCGCCTTCTGTTCATCGTGGAAGACTTGGACAAACTGGACATTGAACAGGCCCGAAATCTATTCATGAAGAACGTCTCTCTGCTTACCGGGATACACGGCAGTATTATCTATACCATCCCCATCTTCCTTTTCCATTCCCCTGATGCCGGAGAATTCATGCACCATTTCGATGCCGTGATTAACCAACGGATGATCCAGGTAATTGATCCGCCAGACAGGCGAGGCAGTGGCTTTGAAGTGGTTAAGGAAATTGTTCTGGGGAGGATGGAAACAAGCTGGATAGAGGATGCTGCGCTGGATCGGCTCGTGCAAAATACGGCTGGAGTTCTGCGTCATGTGTTCGACGTTCTCCACTATGCCGCAAGCAAGTCAAACGCGTCCATTCCACTCGGTGCAGATGACATTGACTATGGCCTTAACCAGCTAAGCCAGGTTATCTGGCCGCAGATTAGCCTTCCTTACAAGCCCTTGGAAAACGGCCCTAAATCCCGCGATGAACTGATAGATCGGTTAGTGCAGTATGCCATGAAACAGATGAATGGAGAAAAGCCCCCTCCAGTATCCGATCCTGTAACACAGTTGCTGCTCAAATCCTGTTCCATGGTGGAGTACAATGGGGAAGGCTGGTTCGGTGTTCATCCGCTTGTGGTATCGTATCTCAAGAGGCTGGGCAAATTGAGCTGATTATGCCTGAAGATAGGCGAGGCACTCTGTTCAATGCCGTACGGCAGGCTGTGGCAACGCTTACGGCGGTTGAAATTGACACCGAACAGGATGCACGTGAACTTATAGACACGTTGATCGGCGAACTGGGCCCCCGGCCTAATTCTCTCATAGAGATGAAATGCAGGGATGAGGAGGAAGCCCGTTGCCTATTGAAGAAGGCCGGAGAAGAAACGGCTGATTGGCCTCCTGAACAAGGTGTGCTTTTCTTTCTCGATTTGCCGGATAAGACTGTCCCCGAACAGACTGAACAGACTATAGAGGGAAGGATTGCTTTCTGGAAGGCGATGAACTTGCAGCGGGAAGGATGGGGCGCCCTCGACTGTCATGTAATCTTCTTCCTCTTAACCGGTGAACATGGCAGCTTCAATCTGCTGCTCACCGTAGCCGATCACCTGGCTGACTGGGTGCCCTTGAAGCTCCCTCGGCTGGGTAATGCACATTCGGCTTCGAGAGGTCTATCCCAGTCGGAGATGCCTACACTTCTCTCCGGCCGCATCTCTCCTGAGGTTGCGCGGGACAGGCTGAAAATTCTGGAGAGACGCTTGGAGACCGAACTTGCCGAAGACCGGCCGGACAGTCGAATCCTTGTGCAAAGGTATTATTTACCGATGCTGGAGATGGCCTTAGCCCTCGACGATCTCAATTATTCCAAGGCATTGAGGGCAAGGGTGGAAGAGGGGGACCGTATTCCCATCCCTGAAAGCTATCGGCCCAAATGGTGGACCATGTCTTTTAGCCTCGACCTGCGACTACGAAATCTGGCGGCCGCTGAAGAAATAGCCCGTACCATGTTGGACTGGGCCAGCAGCCATAAGGTTTTATCCCTGCAAGGCCGGGCTTTTCATTACCTGGGCATGATCGCCCAGGAGCAGCGGGATTTTACCTCGGCGGAGAACTGGTACAGAAAATCCCTGGCGATAGAAGAGAAACAGGGCCACGAATACGGAGCGGCACTTACCTATCATCAGTTGGGCATGATCGCCCAGGAGCAGCGGGATTTTGCCTCGGCGGAGAACTGGTACAGAAAATCCCTGGCGATAAACAGAGAAACAGGGCCACGAATACGGAGCGGCAGGCACCTATCATCAGTTGGGCATGATCGCCCAGGAGCAGCGGGATTTTGCCTCGGCGGAGAACTGGTACAGAAAATCCCTGGCGATAAAAGAGAAACAGGGCCACGAATACGGAGCGGCAGGCACCTATCATCAGTTGGGCATGATCGCCCAGGAGCAGCGGGATTTTGCCTCGGCGGAGAACTGGTACAGAAAATCCCTGGCGATAACAGAGAAACAGGACCACGAATACGGAGCGGCAGGCACCTATCATCAGTTGGGCATGATCGCCCAGGAGCAGCGGGATTTTGCCTCGGCGGAGAACTGGTACAGAAAATCCCTGGCGATAGAAGAGAAACAGGGCGACGAATACGGAGCGGCAGGCACCTATCATCAGTTGGGCATGATCGCCCAGGAGCAGCGGGATTTTGCCTCGGCGGAGAACTGGTACAGAAAATCCCTGGCGACAACAGAGAAACAGGGCGACGAATACGGAGCGGCAATCACCTATCATCAGTTGGGCATGATCGCCCAGGAGCAGCGGGATTTTGCCTCGGCGGAGAACTGGTACAGAAAATCCCTGGCGATAAAAGAGAAACAGGGCCACGAATACGGAGCGGCACTTACCAATTCTCAATTGGGTGTGATGAGCCGGACACTCGGTGATTTTGAAATAGCCGGCGGCCTCTTCCTAACAGGAATAGAGAAGTTCATTGCCTGTAGTGATAGCTATATGGCGAACAACGCTATGGACGAATTTCAGGAGACGATGAAGCAGGCACCGGAACAGATAAGGGAAAAACTGCGAAGGCTATGTATTGAACGCGGCCTTGAAGAAGTATTGCACAGTAGTGAAGAGGATAGCGGATGAACAGTTCCGGCTGAATTTCATCATAACGCAGTCCAATGAGCAGGCGGCGCTCCTGGGGATTGCAGGGATGCCGAAGGCGGCCGCCAAGGGCAGGCGGTGTGCGTATTCTGCACGTAAACAGGCCCGCCGCTGCGGACAAAGCCCCGGCCCCGGACCGCAAGGCCGGAGTATCGCCAAAAATACTGACAACTGACAATGATAAACATGCCGGTGGATCAGAATTCACGTTGAACAAGGTCCATGAAGCGGCTTGGGCATCTGATTCCCCTTGAATACCGTTAGAGAGTTGCTTCAATTCCTTGAATTCAGGTGTTTTCCCTATGTTTCTGCGCCATGGGAGGGTGAAGAAGTTATAATTGCGGATTCTTGGTGATTTTGATGAACTTGGGTTAGGGTGCATGAGCCCCTTCCTCTCGGCGGGAGCTGGCCTTAGCGGCAGAAGCCGTGTTGATGCCGAGAAGGAAGGGATTTTTCTATCACTGAACAGGGTGGTGCGCTAAGAAGAAATCTCTAAGTTTCTAAGTGTTTCTGAAAATCCTTCATGGCGTGAAGATATTCTTTTTTCAGGGCTGTTTTTTCTTTGTCAGTTAAGAAAGTTGATTCTATTGAATTCAGATTTGATTGAATGAGTGTACCGTAGTTCCAGCCGAACGCAGCCGTTTTGAGATAATCATCGGTCAAGTCAGAATCCTGTATGGTTGGATCATCCGATGCTATCGTGATAGGCACGCCGGATGCAGAGAGGGCTTTCATAGGGTGAGTAACCTCATCTATCCAAGCTCCGGTCTGGTAGTTGCTGGTTATGCATTGAGCCAGGAATATACGTTTATCCCTGAGAACCTTCTGGAGTGCAGGATCATGAATGGCCGATACGCCATGTCCAATGCGATCCGCATGCAACTGCTTTATTGAAGTCCAAATATTTTGTGAGGCCATGATTTCCCCGGCGTGAATGTCGATACGGAACAAGCCGTCTTTTTTGACATAGTCAAAAAAATCTGTAAACAGTTCGGGAGGGTAGTTAAGTTCATCACCGGCAAGGTCTATGCCGACGACTCGCCCGAGATCTGTATTTTGAAGATATTTATAGGTGTCAATCATTTCTTCAGAGGTCTGTATGCCCCTGTTGAAGGTCAGGAGGTATCGGATCTGCATCCCTATCTCATTTGCGGCCTTATCACTGGTTTCGATAATAGTTCGGGTTACATCACAGGGATCCAGTCCCGTAAGTTCGGTGAAATGAAGAGGGTTGAAACGCAGCTCTATATAGAAAAGATTCTCTTCTGCGAATGATTTCACAGAATCAGAAGTGATAGATTCAATATCTCCAAGGCTCTTGTACCAAAATTTCTTAAATTTGCTGAGAAATAGAAGGAAATCGGGTTTGTGGTTTTTTGGAAACTGAAAAGTTCTTTTGAAAGAATCCAAATCTGAAGGGACATCCAATTCATTCTTTTTAGCCATTTTGAACAAAGATTCAATCGGATAAGTCCCCTCTAAATGACGATGGACTTCGATTTTTGGCATTTTTAACAAGATATCGCGATCAAGTGGTCTGGCTGCAGATTTTGGCTTATTCGAATTCATTCATGATACCCTTTCCCCTCTTCAATTCTCGTCCTGTTACATCGTTAGCATTAATGCTCATTGGTTCTTTCATCAGTTTATCACGGAATTCACTAGAAGGCAAGCCAAGCAATGAACTATTAGGACATCGCTATGAAATCCATTTTGATTCGGCCCTGATTTTTCAATTTCTAGCGGTGCCGCTGGGGGGTGTTGAGATAGAAGTATTTCTAATGAACTACAGCTTTCGATAATCTCAATATATGGGCGCAACCCTTCGGGTCGGGCTTTCCGCTCCAATGCCTTAATCCGGCAGCCTGCCTCCCGGCTCATTGCCAATCGCCGGGGCTGCCGGCGGCATTTCCGCTGCAATCCCTTGCGCTTTCATGAGTTAATCTGCTGTGTACAGCAGAGCCGCAGAATTTGAAACTCAGAATTAAAACCGCAAATAGTAATGAACTGACAGGTAACTTGACCAGTAATGCCTGAAGGAAAACGAATTATTTCTCTATTGTCAATCGCACACATTGAGTTGTAATTAATTTACTCAAACTGAAGTCTTGAAAAGGTGAGGAGGATGAAAAACAGGAAAACAGCAGGCGCACTGCTGCTTGGCACTCTGTTGGTTTTGGCGAGTTGTATCAAACCCACGAGAGGGGAAGATATTCAGCCGACAGCCGGGCTTACCATTATCAAGAAAGATGTTGTTCTCAAGAAAGCGGCATTGGTGCAGCCTGAAACCAGACAGGAGACGGATTTTGACAGCGGCACCGGCAAAACCACCGTGGCCGGTGATGTTGCCGTCGAGGCGGGGCAGGTGTTTCACTCCGGCGTAACGGACGAGTTCCCCCCCTCCGGAGCCCTGAAGAAGGTGGTGGCCGTGGAGCCTTCCACTACAAGGTGTTGCCCACATTGTCACAAAATATCCCATTGCAAATCCCTAATTTCGCAGTGATAGATGCTTTCTTAGCACCTAGGAGGCTATTTCATCGAGGTTTGCCATCGACCAATCCGAGGGTTTCGGCCCTACAAGGAGAGATTCCGGCTGCACCAGGCATCTCTGAGCTTGTCAAGGCATATTCAATCGGGATTAAGGCCATGGAAAAAACTGAACATGGGTTTTTATTCAGAAATGAATTAATGGTCATTCTGAAGTTATTACTGTGAGAAGGAGCCAGTTGATTTCAATCGCAACAATCTTGGGGACACTTAATATCGAGAAGATTCGGTCCCGTTCCGGCTGCTCTTGAACAAAAGGGCACCAAAAGATTCGCTATCAGAAAGACAGGGATACTTCGTACAAATGGCTCAACCTGGCGACACGGGCCGGAAAGCACAGAGGGATTCGCAAAAAATCATTCAGAGAAATCCCCAGAAAGCCACTGATGAACCGAGTTGAGAATTCTGGCTGTGTCCATTTAGAAGCACCCTTTATTATCTCTCCATCATTGTCATCGTAAGCATCGCTTCTCCTGTCCTGATCAATTCATTGCCGGAATTATGCGATCTTCCCAGCCCTCTTGAACCTGCAACGACATCTTTCACCGTACTGAAGACCTCATAAAGCTCGCCGTCAATCGTTTTCGGAGTCGTATTCCCTTGAGGTGGTTCTATAGAAAATGCCGTCACTATCAAGTTCTCGATACCAAACGGAGGCTGTACTTCTAATTCATAAGGCAAAGGAACCGTACGGTTCACTCGGTCAGAGCCTATGTAGAATGATTTTTCCAGCAGAACCAACTCGCCGGTCGCCAGGCGGTAAGTTATCTGAAGAAACGCCGGTTGGTTTACTCGAAAATACAATTGGACTATCTCTCCATCAGTAAAAACCAGAGCATCTTCATCCCGCCCTTTATTTGTCCATACATCAATATTCAGTCCGCCGTCGCTTAACGCCCCTTCTGCAAACTCTCGCAGTGCCGCCATCGCGTCATCATACCCCTGGGGGTGCAAAGACCGAGAATCAACGGAAGTCCTGGGCACCAGAACTTCCGCCCGCCCAAACTTCTCACCTGCAAGACTTGAAGCAAAGACTATAATCCGAATCAGGCCCTCCTCTTCCCAGTATTGACTTCGGAAAACTGTCTGGCCGTTACCTGGCGGCAGGGATTCAATCAATTCACTCTCCAGCAGTTCTGAAGCATAGCGTCCAAATTCACTGGAGAAAGATGTCGCCTCAAATAGAATCGGGGGTACTTGAATCCGACCTCCTGTAACTCCCTGGATTTTCATAATTACTGCGATTTTTCTGACAGCCTCATAAATGCTTGAGTCTATGCGGTCAGTTAACTCTTCTATGAGACCGGCAGCTTCAGACTCTGCATTCCGCAAATCCGCAAGATTCGAAGCACCCGGCAGATAGCGGAAGAATCCCTGTTCGCTCTCAGCACCGTTGATTGCACGTATCAGAGTCCATCGGTCATATAGATTCGAAAACGCATTCAGGGCATTGTACAACTGCTTCAGAGCGAGATCAGTTTTCTTAGCTCCCACAAGAGATTCATGGCTGGACAATGCGTCAGTGATTATTCTCCAATATGAAGCGGCCTCATTTGCATACGTATCTTCAAGATCAGATTTCAAAACATACGCCAGGGCATATGAATTCTTGAGATCGTCATACAGAAGATAGTCCGATCTGCCAATAGAGATATTGACTGAATTGCGGGTAATCAGCGAAACCGAGGATGAATCGCCGCCGCTCGTTGACTCCTTCGCTATATGAATCAATTCTGATTGAACTGTGGTTCGGATTTTGCCTGCCAGATCGGCGAGAGCGACTTCCTTGGCAATTTCCTGAGAATGGGGTTCATTTTTATTGACCATAGCAAATCCAGTGAGATAGGTGCCGGAAGGATAAGGCGTATCCGCCCCGTAAGTTTCAACCCAGGAAGGTCCCAGTGCCGATAAAACCAGAGATTGCAGGAGTAAAACCGAGAAGAAAAATCCAGCCCTTACAGCCATTTCATACCTCCAAAGACATTTTCGAAGCGTGTTTATAGAAAGTCAAATCTTGAAAAAGAATACAGCAGAGAACCGATTATGGCAACAGTGTATCATAGAACCGGCTGTTCCGTCCAATAGAAATACAGCGCCGGAACTTAAAACTGAATGGAGTAATGAAGCTGTATCCATTTCATTACTCCGGAAAACCAGAAAATTCGGCCCCCTTATGCTGCCGAAAATATTCACGCCTTCCCTGCCGTTCCAGCCTCTCGCGGCTGTCTCGACCGGAATTTCCTCCTCATTCTTCAGATGCCGGCTGCTTTCAAAACTCAAGGCAGACCGGCCAAAGGCAGGCAGGCGGACAAAATCGAGTCAAGAACCTGGCGGATTTTTTTTAGATAGACCCTTTCGCATGGACACCATAAGCAATTCGTCCACTTGTTCCTCTCCGCCCAATAATGTACTCTATATATATCAAAAATATAAGTCATAGGAGCCCAAACTATGAAGCATTCTATACATACTGTTGTCATCATAGCAGCACTGCTGATCCCCGCCAGTTGCAAGAGCAGTCCCGGCGGTACAGACACGGCGGCAAGTGCCCAGACCGCCGACTTGGACACCATGAGACAGGATTCCTATCTTAATCTGCTTATAAGGGGACAAACCGCCCCGTTTCAGTCCCTTCTGGACGAGGGAGCCCTGGACCTGAAATGGAGCGATGATGATACCATTGCCCTGGATGCCACCATCGGCGTAAAATCCTCCTTCAAAGGCAGCAGCCTGCCCATGCGGCTTATGGTTAAGAACCCCCAGTTCGGCACCATAATGGATCAAGAAGTCGACGTACCGGTTGGACAGACCGTCGGCTCGCCCGTACTGGCCTTAAACAAACAAGTATCGGCCATGGATAACATAGTCGTGCGCAGCGGCGCATCAGACCAGTCCCCCCGCATCGCAACCCTGACCGAAGGAGCCGTTTTCACCGCCATAGGCGAACTGAACGGCTGGTACAAAGTCGGCGTATACGGGCGAAGCGGCTGGATACAGAAAAGCGAAACCCTGGATTATAACCAGCCCGCCGAATCCTCTTTTCTGGTGGAAAATCTGCGGGCAAGCGCCGGGAGCCTCATGGACGACAGCGGCGACCCCGGCATATACGGAGAATTGACCTTCGTGAATGCAAAACCCATGCTGGCCATAATAACGCCAAGCGGCAATGAGGACGTGTACAACGAAACCGTCATGGACATACACGCCGTCGACCGGAGCTTTGGAATCAGCAAAATTGACGTGCGCATCAACGGCGCCCCCCTCTCCGATGCGGATACCCGCGGCCTGCGCAATCTGGGAGGTGTGACGAACCGTGAATTACGCAAAAGCATCCCGCTTGCCCTGAAAAAGGGAGACAACACAGTAGAAATTACCGCCTACAACGCCCGTAACGTCGCCTCTGACACTCAAACCCTTCGGCTGAACTCTCTGGAAATCCAGAACCCCCCATCCATGTATGTGCTCTCCGTGGGAGTCAGCCGCTATGCCAAAACCGATCAGAACCTACAGTACGCCAGAAGCGATGCCGAGAAAATCGCCGCCCTCTTCAAGAAACAGGGCCGCTCCGATATTTACAAAAATGTTAAAATCAAAGTCCTCTACGACGAGGATGCCACCCGCTCCAACATAAAGGACGGCGTGAACTACTTCCTCTCCGAAGCCCGGAAAGACGATGTGACCGTGTTCTACTTTGCCGGCCACGGCACCACCGATGCCCGCGGGGAATACTACCTGATGGGCCATGACGGCGACATGGAGAGGCCCAGCTCTCTGGGGTACAAGAACCGCGATCTGGAAGAGGACCTGCAAAACTCCGTATACGCCGACAAAGTCCTGGTTATGCTGGATTCCTGCCGCAGCGGCCAGGCCACCGGACGGCGGGGAGCCGCCGACATCGACGCGGTGGTGAACCAGCTTGTCCTGGCCAGCGGCTACAACGTCATCAGCGCGGCGAGGGGCAACGAAGCCGCCTGGGAACGCTCCGACTGGGGCGGGGGCGCCTTTACCTACGCCATTGTTCAGTCGCTTAAGGACGGCCTGGCCGATGCCGATAAGGATGGATTTGTCAGCATCGCCGAGCTTAACGACAACATCTACCGCACGGTATTGGAACTCACCAGCAGCGAACAGCATCCCACCTTCAAGAATATGGGCTATGAACCTTACTCATTTTATCAGGTAGGGAAACAGCCATGAATAATCCCGAACGGCTCATCCGCTTTGACTGGGCCATGAAAAAGATTCTTCGCGACAAGGCCAACTTCGACATCCTTGAAGGGTTTCTTTCCGCACTGCTGAAAACGCACATCGTCATTGAAGACATACTGGAGAGCGAATCCAACCGCGAGGAAGAAAAACAGAAATTCTACCGGGTGGACCTGCTGGTGCGCGACAGCCGGAATCAGCTTATCATCATAGAGGTTCAGGCAGAAACCGAGTCGGACTACCTGGAACGGCTTGTGTTCGGAACCAGCAAAACCATAGTGGACAACCTGAATATAGGCCAGCCATACAGCAGCATCAAGAAAGTCATATCCATCAGCATTATGTATTTCAACCTGGGCTCGGGAAAAGACTACCTCTACCATGGCAGAACAGAGTTCAAAGGAGTCCACGACGGTGAAATCCTGCAAGTCCGGCAAGTCAGTAAAATCACGGACGAAAACAACCGTGCCGTCCGTCTGCTGGAACCCAAGCCCGATATATACCCGGAATACTATCTCATCGAAGTGGAAAGATTCGAAGATATTATAAGGGAAGATGTGGACGAGTGGGTGTATTTTTTCAAGCACGAGGAAATAAAAGACAGCTTTCATTCCCGGAACATCCAGAAAGCCAGAGAAAAGCTGAAGATACTCAGGATGAACGGGGAGGAACGACGAGCGTACGAGAAATACCTGATGCTGTTAGCCTCGGAGCGGGACTCCATCAGAACATCCCGGGCAGAAGGTCATGAAGAAGGCTGGGAAAAAGGCTGGACGGAAGGCATTGAAGTAGGCCGTTCGGAAGGCATTGAAGAGGGCCGCTCGGAAGGCATTGAAGTAGGCCGTTCGGAAGGCATTGAAGTAGGCCGTTCGGAAGGCATTGAAGAGGGCATTGAAGTAGGCCGTGCGAAAGGCATGACGCATTCCATACTTACCATCCTGAAGCAGTATGGCTCCATACCCGCAGCCCTTGAACAGAAGCTTATGGAACAAAACGATCAAAACACCTTACAGCAATGGCTTGAATACGCAGCGCAGTCCAAAGACATCAGCGATTTCGAATTAAGAACAGGGAGCAAAAAACAATGAGAGAAGAAGAATTCCCCTTCAAAGGATCAAGTCATATTGTATGCGCTTATCGCTGGAAGGTGAGTGTAAACAGCCATGAATAATCCCGAACGGCTCATCCGCTTTGACTGGGCCATGAAAAAGATTCTTCGCGACAAGGCCAACTTCGACATCCTTGAAGGGTTTCTTTCCGCACTGCTGAAAACGCACATCGTCATTGAAGACATACTGGAGAGCGAATCCAGCCGCGAGGAAGAAAAACAGAAATTCTACCGGGTGGACCTGCTGGTGCGCGACAGCCGGAATCAGCTTATCATCATAGAGGTTCAGGCAGAAACCGAGTCGGACTACCTGGAACGGCTTGTGTTCGGAACCAGCAAAACCATAGTGGACAACCTGAATATAGGCCAGCCATACAGCAGCATCAAGAAAGTCATATCCATCAGCATTATGTATTTCAACCTGGGCTCGGGAAAAGACTACCTCTACCATGGCAGAACAGAGTTCAAAGGAGTCCACGACGGTGAAATCCTGCAAGTCCGGCAAGTCAGTAAAATCACGGACGAAAACAACCGTGCCGTCCGTCTGCTGGAACCCAAGCCCGATATATACCCGGAATACTATCTCATCGAAGTGGAAAGATTCGAAGATATTATAAGGGAAGATGTAGACGAGTGGGTGTATTTTTTCAAGCACGAGGAAATAAAAGACAGCTTTCATTCCCGGAACATCCAGAAAGCCAGAGAAAAACTGAAGATACTCAGGATGAACGGGGAGGAACGACGAGCGTACGAGAAATACCTGATGCTGTTAGCCTCGGAGCGGGACTCCATCAGAACTTCCCGGGCAGAAGGTCATGAAGAAGGCTGGGAAAAAGGCTGGACGGAAGGCATGACGCATTCCATACTTACCATCCTGAAGCAGTATGGCTCCATACCCGCAGCCCTTGAACAGAAGATCATGGAACAAAACGATCAAAACACCTTACAGCAATGGCTCGAATACGCAGCGCAGTCCAAAGACATCAGCGATTTCGAATTAAGAACAGGGAGTAAAAAACAATGAGAGAAGAAGAATTCCCCTTCAAAGGATCAAGTCATATTGTATGCGGCAAAAATCTGCGCAATCGGCGCATAAAAAGGAGAACCCCATGAAGTATAAAACAATACCGATCCTGTTCCTGATCGCCATGACACACCTCCCCGCTCAGGAACTGCCCCCCGATCTCAAAGCCGGGGCCGACATCGCCGAAAACGGCCCCGACAACCGCCATCTGGCGCTCATGAAAGATTATATATCCGTCATGGAAGCCGAACTGGCCGGCCTAATCGAAGAACGGGACCAACTGCAAAACAAACTGGACACCATCGACAAGCGCATCAAAGCCCATAAAACCTGGGCATGGATAACCATCCCCCTAGGAATAGCCGCTATGGGAGCCGGCGTGTATTCCTTCATCTCCGCCGAAACTGCCTACCAGAACTACAATGTCGCCGACACCAGCCGGAATATAGACAGCTATCGGGATGAAATCGCCCTCTACGGTCCCTTAGCCTACTCCCTTGGCGGAGGCGGCCTGGCCCTTTCCGGAGCGGGAACCATCTCCGCCATTACCACCCCCAGCTGCCAGAAACTCGAAACCCGGTACCAGGGTTTGGCAGAAAAAATAACCCAACTGGAGGAGCATCTGCAATGAAAAAGCACCGATCATTCAGAAAACTGTTCAATCTATTAAGGGCGTTCCCCCTGCCAGCCTCACGCCTGTCAGGGGTCGGGCCGTCCAGGGGTTCCGGGGCTGTGTCAAAACTATCGGGGCTGTGTCAGGACGAAGGATTTGGTTCGCAGACAAGGCGGGAAATCCGCTTAAAAGCGCAGTGTATGCGCGTATACATGAGCATTTTAAGCGGGTTTTTCAACGCCGTATGCGGGCCAAAGACGAGTTCTGACACAGCCCCCGCCTTCGGCGCCCTTCCCGTCCCTAACGCGCTGCCGCCAATCCTCCCAGGACCGTCCCGATGCCGGGCAGGCAAAACCCGGCCCCGATGGAACCATCCTGCCTTACCCCTTACCCTGATGCTCATGCTGGCCTCAGCCGCCTGCGAACGTGTATGGGACAACCTCAAAGACCCCCGTGCACCCAATTACCAGGGCTACCTCACGGTGGAGAATACAGACGAAATACAAACCCATACATCCGGGGCAATATACTTTCAGCGATTTGAAGCAAGCGAAGTCATCGGAGCAGAAGCCTACCGGCTGGAAATATCCGCCAGCCAGGACTTCTCCACAGAAACTATATACAGCGGGGATACCTTCAAGAGCAATATAATGGACCCCAGGGCCAATCTGGAAACCGGAACCTACTACTGGCGTGTGCGGGCGAAGGATGGGGACGGGCAGTATGGGGCTTGGAGCGCAATCAACAGCCTTTCGGTAAACTGGGGCACCGTGAGCGGCCTGAGCCCCTCGGACGGGAGCACAACCACGGACACAACCCCCGCCTTTCAGTTGGAATGCGGTGTCTGGAGCGGCGGGTTACGAAGTGCAGATAGCCGCCAGCGAAGGGGGGGTGGCCAATTCCGTAGCCATAGATGTAACGGATGCATCGTACACCCCTGCAACGGCATTGACAAACTTGCAGACCCACTACTGGCGTGTGCGGGCGAAGGATGGGGACGGGCAGTACGGGACATGGAGTGCAGAGCATTCTCTGGATGTGGTTGTTGATGATGGCTTCGTCTACGTAGAAGGCGGTACCTTCCAAATGGGCTCCACGGCAGGAGAGTGGAATGAGGAGCCCGTCCACCAGGTGACGGTGAGTACGTTTTATATGAGCAGGTACGAGGTGACACACGGGCAGTATCTGGAGTTTCTGAACGGAGCCGGGGTGTCCGCCGCCGGGAGATTGAACGGCAACGAGGTAATAGACATGGACGGCTATGATGTGGCTTTCAGCCATGACGGGACGCTGTTCATCTTTTCCGGTTCGGGGGTTGCGGACAGCATCGACTGCCCAGTGATGGAAGTGACATGGTACGGAGCGGCGGAGTATGCCAACTGGCTGAGCGCGGAGTCCGGCCTGACGAAGGTCTACACGATAAACGGAACCAGCGTAACGGCAAACTGGAGCGCAAACGGGTACAGGCTGCCGACGGAGGCCGAATGGGAGTATGCGGCCCGTGGAGGCAATGCCTCTAAAGGGTACCTTTACGCAGGAAGCGATAATGCGGATGAAGTGGCCTGGTATAATAACAGCGGGCACAGCTATCCTGTGGGCGGGAAGGCTCCCAATGAGCTGGGTCTCTATGACATGAGCGGGAACGTGCGGGAGTGGTGCTGGGACTGGTATGGGTCTTATTCTTCGGGGAGTCAGAGCGATCCCAGGGGACCCGCTTCGGGCTCGCGCCGTGTTAATCGCGGCGGCAGTTGGTACTATAGCGCCGGGCTCCTGCGTTCGGCCTACCGCTACAGCAATAGGCCGGGCAATAGCTACAACAACGTGGGTTTCCGGCTTGTTTGGCGTGAGTTTTGAAAGCATCCGGCAGCACGACAGTCGGAGAAAGAGGAGGCCGTTCCAGCCGAAACAGCCGAAAAGGCCGAAGGATGAGGCCGAAACGGCTGGAGAAGCTGGAACGGCGGGAAGGTGCGGGGCTGTGTCAGAAACTGCTTAAAAACCGAATAGAAATTTTTTCACTTGAATTTTCTCGCATCCTTCAATATTTTCAGTATTGGTCCGATAATTCGCCCACCTAGCAAAAATTCCGCCAAAACAAGCTATAAATGAGCAAACAAATGAATACAAGCTAACAACAAGAGTATTTAAGGGCCTTAATACCCCTACAGTACCCATCTTACGCAGGTTATACGCAAGCATATACAGATAAGACTCTGCTTGCACGTTCTCCAGCCCTCGCAAGCTGAAATGTGTAAATTTCTGGTTATGTTTCATGTCTCCAAATACACTTTCAACCTCATTAGCTCGGCGAGAATATAATCTCCGGCCTGTATTCGTTTCCAGCAGTTTTCTCGCTCTTTTCTGCTGATGTCGATAATGTCGATTTACTTCAAGCCTTTTGTGTTCTTTATCTCTTCCTATACAGTACAATTTGTTAGGACATATACCACAAAATTCACAAATATATACACTGGCATCAAAGTGTAATAGTTCATCTTCTTTCCGCATCTTATAGCCAGCTGGACAATGAATCTCGCCAGAATCATCCATTTTGAATTTGAAATGCTTATACCGGGATTTCATCGAATTTTTATTTTCTGCCCAATATCCAGGATATTTTATGTAGGCCTCCATGCCATTATATTCAAGATAGTCATAATTGTTTCTATAACCATAACCCGCATCGGCTATTATATTTTGTGGATTGGCAATTCCAAGCTCAGCCCGCCTTTCTACATGTTCCCGAAAGACCTTGCCGTCATTGGCATTCTGATGAACGGTTACTCCAGTTACAAATCCATCCTGGGTGCCGACTTGTAAATTATACGCCGGAAGTATTTCATCGTTCTTCATCTTCATAAAAGTCGCATCTTCGTCTGTTTTGCTGTATGAGCTGCGTTCTCTCAATGTTTCTTGCTGTTTTTCGTATTTAGCTATTTTGGATGATTCCTCTTTCAATTTTTTGGCCAGACTCTTCTTTTTCCTCTGGATTGGCCTTGAATCCGTATCCTCATCTATACTCTCTTTAACCTTCTCTGCCGAAGCATTGAGTGCTTCAGGGTCGGCATCCAGCGGGATCTCCACATCATTGAGCTGGCTGGCTTCATTGATTATTTCTGATGCCCTCTGATGAGCCAGTTCCTTGTATCGCTCACTGTTCTTTTTCCAGACCACCTTGAATTTGTTCGCATCAGCTTTCACTTTCGTGCCATCGACAAAATAATCTTCTTCTTTAATGTATCCTTCTTCCAACAGTATTAGAGCGACTTCGGCAAAAACTTCTCCCAGAATCTCTTTGAAATACTTTCCCCGAAATCGATTAATCGTAATAAAATCTGGACGCTGGAATGCACAAATCCACATAAAGTTGATATCCCTTTTAACCGCTTTCTCCAGTTTGCGGCAGGAGTATATCCCTTGGGTATAGCCGTAGAGCAGAAGTTTCATCATCATACATGGATCATAGGGTGGACAGCCGCGCTCCCCCTTAAAAGGTTTGCACAGAATCCTGCGGTCTAGCTGATCAACAACCCGGCTGACAACTCTGACGGAATCGTCTTGGTCTATCAATTCGCTCAGGCTTGGAGGTAGTAGCAATTGTTGATTCATTTCGTAGGGTCGGAACTTCATGTGTTCAGTTTACTGTGTAATTTGTTTCTGACACAGCCCCGATTTTTTGGCGGTGTGATGTCTTTCGGGTAAATAGAGTATAATGCCCCGAAGGATGTGGTTGTTTCAATATAATAAAGGGCACCCTAAATTCGCTGCGGTCCGGGACTTCTTAAATCCACCTAAAATACAGTCATGAAAAGAATTAACAGACTGATCGCAAAGGGCCTCATCGACGACCGCCGGAGATGGAATTTATACAGTTTACAGTTATTCAGCCCGATTACGCTGAAGTTGGCGCAATCACGGGCAGAGGAAGTTTTAGAGCATTCTCGTAACTCGTTTTTCAGAGATGCCCTTAAGACAGAACACGAGAAGATGAGGCGAGCAGCCTGCTGCTTACGTGGCGGCAAACGGAATATGAAGGCTTCAAAAGGTCATACAGCAGGGCCAAACCGGCGCTCAAGAGCACCTCAGCAATGCCTGAAAGGATCAGTTGTGTCCAGAGTTGGGGGGTTGTTGGGAAATAGGCAGCATTGCGGGAGGCAAGGGACTGCAAATGCCTCTTGCCGAGAGGTCAGGTCGATACGAAATTGTCAGCGAGGTGCACGACGTTTCTTCATCCAGCATGAAGGGATTGCGGACCCTTCTTGAGAGAAAAAGCGGGGCTAGGAGCCTGTCTCTCTATGTCTTGTGCTGTGATGCCCCGACCGCAAGACCGTGGAGGGCCGCCGAAAAAACACTGACAATCATAAGAAAGCCGACATACTAGTCGGAATTAGGGATTTTGAAATCGGCGGAATCGTCGAGATCAAAGTCATCAATGCCGCCCGCTGCATTGCTTCCGGACTGCGTCGGTGCGGAGTCAAACTCTCTGTCCTCAAGGGAGAAATCATAGGATTGTGATGGTTTGTTTTTTGTTGCCGGTTTGACACGAGTGGGCCGTGGCCTTCGGGGCCGATTCCTCTGGCGGCCTATGACACCTTGAGGTCTGTTCCCCCTGTTGTCCTCGTTCCAAAAACGAACGTAGGCGCCTGTTAGGAAGATGTCAAAGAAAATCCCCAGCCCAAATAAACCGGCGGTGAACAGCCAGATCAGCCCGCTTTTCCATCGATTGAGATAGAATCGATGGATTCCCAGGAAACCCCAGTAAAACAAGAAGGCATATGCCGTGACATAACTCTTCCTTCCTTCCTTGGATACGGCGACGGCCATTGTCAGCGGGAGGATAATCCCTGTAATGAGGATGACCATGAACAAGACGGCCAGCGAATGCCATGTCCGTTCTCTCGCCCAGAGCAATCCCGCCTTAATGCCCTCAGCCCGCGTTGTGGCAATGAATTGAGCCGTGTCATCGATGCTCTGAGTGATGAAGGTTTTCGCATCTTCCACACGTACGGGTTTGGATTTGATGCGTGGCGGCTTCCCTCCGAATTGCTTATAGAGTTTCCGTATGAACTTCTGATCAACCCGGGTTTCCGTGTCAAAATACCGGCGGGATATCTCAATTCCGGTATCGTCAGGATATTGCTCCAAGAGGAAATAGTGCGCTGCGGTGTAAAGTGAAGCGAGTAACTTAGAGTCTTCGGCCAGCTCCTGGTTTTGAAAACTCTTAGCCGCACGGAAGAGTATCACGCCATCGGCACAGCCTTGGGCAAGGGTGCGTTCATAAAATAACCAGGCCGCGTTATAATCGTGTTTCCAGAAATAGCTGTTCGCCCTATCGGCATTCTCTTTCCATGCTTCCTCGGCAAACAGCCCGGTAACAACAAGAAATACAAGAATAAATGTTAACGTGATACGCATTCTTTGCCTTTTCATAATACTAAGTTTATCGGTATGCTCTTGCAATAGTAACATGTGTTTCTTCGGGGTTAATGTAGAAACTCTTCAATGAGGACTCAATGATCAGAATTCAGTCAAATAGTGTTGTTGTAACAATCAAAACTTCCAAATATAGAAAAACCATTCATGGACATCTGGAAAAGACAGGGAAGCAGGGGGTGTTCGCCACAGACGCTTTGAAATTTCAGGTCAGATGGAATGATACGAAAATACATGCAGGGCTTCATGCAGCAGAGGAAGCATATATCGAAACAGTCGCATTGTCGTTTAAGTACAAAACTCCAAAAACATCATCTGAAACGGCGATTTGGGCAGAATCCTGTGCCGGCGGTTTATTCTCTGCGAAGATGGGGGCCTTCAATCGGAGGCGCGGAGGCGCATGGGCAATGTGGGTTGCCGAGTCTTGGTATGCGGAGGGGCTCTTCTTCGGACAGGCGCCTCCCGCAAAGCATCCTTTGTGGTTTCAATGCCATCCGCTGCGGCAAAGAATCGATATCACGTGGCTGGTCAATCTCCATCTGTCGGAAGGACAAGAAATCGTCTTATCCGAAGTGGAAATATCCCGTGGGAAAAACACGCCACTCGTTGAGAATTGGCGAAAAAAATGGGTTTCTCGATTCAATGAAAACAAATCTTTGGATAATAGAAAGGGCTGGCTTTGGGGCAATGGAATAGTTTCTTACAGAGATATCCATGAGAGACTCAACCATCTCAAGAAATCAAAAATCGGAATTGACTGGTTTGCTATCGGGGCAGGATATTCCAAGGCTATTGGAGATTGGCTGGAGACGGAGGAGGGGCTGCAGGGCAGAATGCACAGCATATCGCGCAGTATCAGCGAAATGGGCATAGCTCCAGGTCTTCAATTTGCTCCCTACCTCGTCTCCCTGAATTCAAAGATAGCTGAAGATAACCCGGAATGGCTGGTAAGCAATGAGCAAGGTGTGCCGGTCAGAGTGAAGGGGTATCCGAATCACAAAGACAAGGCCTATGTCTTGGATGCGACCCGCCCGGAGGTTCAGCAGCATATCAAGGAAGTCTTCTCCGTCATGAAAAACAGATGGGGGTTTCGTGTCTTCGTCCTTGATCGAATCACGGATACTGCGATTCTCGGGAGACGGGCAGATAATACCTACACCTCAAGCGAACTCATCAAAGGATCGATGGGCCTGATAAGGAAGGTTGTGGGAAATAAGGGTTTGCTCGTTGGAATGACCCCCCCTCTTTTGATAGCGCCAGGTATATTCGATATCCAATCTCTCACTGATGGGATGGATTTATCATTCTCTCCGAAAGCTTTGATGAGTACGGTCTTTGCATTAATACAGGAAGTGACTTGGAATGATCGTGCCTGGATCAATGCTTCGGCGCCATTGCCCATAGAAATTTTTCATGCCTCTAACAACGCCGCCACAGGCACCCTTCTCAGGGCGATACAGTTGTCTGTCGGTGCGGTTATATTCTTAGGCGATCCTAGAAAAATTGATGACACCGTCCAGGATGACATGAAAAACTTTTTGGATGTATTCAAAGAATGCCGGATAGGACGCCTTCGCATCGATGAGCAGAGAAGCGGTCAGAAAAATGTGCTCGTCGTAAAAAACGGTTGCGGCAGGCTAGTCTTGTTCAATTTTTCTTCTCGGGAGAGGGAAGTAAGTCTGTTTCGTGAGGCGTTGAAATCCGAATTGGGCATCAAGGCCGTGCTTTCTGCGGAGAATGGGACAAGCTTCAACAGTCCTGAAATTCATGTATCCTTACCGCCCTATGGGCACCGATTGTTCAAGGTATGAGGTTTTGTGGAGTAGATGAGGCGGCTCTCGGCCCCCGGCTCGGCCCATTTTGTGCCTGTCTTGTTGAATTTGACAGCAGTGATGATCTTCCTTTGACAACGGACCTGTATGAGGAACTGGAAGACTCCATCACCAAAGATAGAGATACCGACAATCGTCTTGTGGCAGCGGACAGCAAGATGATTTACACCCCATCAAGCGGCATTCACCTCTTGGAACATAGTGTCAGAGTGTTTATAGAACTATCCGGAATTGAGCTTCCTCGGAATCTCCATGAGTTTGTCGGCGCATTTTGCCCCGTTGATGATTATAGACAGCTTCAAGAAATCCCCTGGTTCCGTGATGATGAGGGCGGCAAACTCCCTATGTCAAATATCGATATTGGCAAAGTCCGACAGGATGCAGATAAGGTTTGGCAAAACATGGAAAAGATGAAACTGGCTTTCAAGCCGCCGCGACTGCGGTTTGTCACAGCAAAAACATTTAATGAACTTATACTGACAAATGAAAACAAGGCTGATGCCGTCCGTGTTATTCTTCGCCCTCTCATTTTTCATGCTCTTCGGGCATCTGCCACGGGGAGGTTGACCGTCGATAGGCAGGGCGGCCGACGTTACTATGAATGCTGGCTGAATGAGCTTCCTCAGAAAGACCGGTCAGTAGTTCTTCAGGAAGGCCGGAAGGTCTCGGCGTATGAAGTAGGAAGTTTTCTGATAGAGTTCATGGTGTCGGCAGATAGAATAAGACTTGAAACTGCGATTGCGTCTATGTTTGCCAAGTATTTAAGAGAATCGGCGATACACGTCTTCAATAGCTGGTGGAGGCAAAGACATAGCAGTCTGCGTGCCACGGCCGGATACCCGCAAGATGCCAATCGATTCATAAAAAACTTGGAAGAGGCAAATCTCTTACCGGAAAACTTGGACATACTCGTTCGGCGGGCCTAGGAGCCTGCCGGACTGCATGCTTCTGGTCAGTTTTCGTCCTGCGGTATTCCTGCTGCTTAAGCTATGCCCACTTCTGCCGCCTTGTATCAGAAAAAAATCATCAATAACGGCCTCGGAAATCTCAATCCCGACCGCCTCCCAATGCTCCATGATATTCAGAATTCAAAAATCATATTCGGGTCGGGCTTTCCGCTCCAATGCCTTGCATCGAAGAAAAATAGCTGCGCCAAATTCCAGAAGCGGTTTTTTAGAGGAACTCTGCTGTCATTTGGAAATTTGTTGTGTACGGGGGATAGTCATGTAATGCATTACCATATATTCTTTTAACATGACTCCAGAATCCGAGCGGGAAATTCTGCTGTCAGCCGCCAGGGCGTCCATAACCGCCCGGCTGAATGGCCAGAAATTCAACCCGGAAGATATCCTTTCTCCCAATGTTAGCCCTCCGTCCGGTTCGGGCGGGGCCTTCGTTACCCTGAAGAAGGGAAACAGGCTGCGCGGGTGTATAGGTCATTTGGAATCCTCAAGGCCCATCATCGATACAATCGCTGAATTAGCCTGTTCAGCGGCCTTTTCGGACCCTCGGTTTCCGCCGCTTGGCATGGCGGAATTAGATGAGGTGTGCATAGAAATATCCAGACTCTCGGAATTCCTTCCCATCAGGGCCTCAGATGTCGAGGTAGGCCGGCATGGCCTCCTGTTGCGACTAGGCAGCCGTTCCGGTCTCTTGTTACCGCAGGTGCCTGTTGAGCAGGGGTGGGACAGGTCTGTCTTCCTCTCGATGCTGTGTAACAAGGCCGGACTGCCGGATCGCACATGGGATAATCCTAATGCCGTGTTGGAAGGATTCACAGCAGAAATTTTCAAGGAGAACAGATGACAGATACAATGCTTGAAAAAACCGCAAACCAGATTCGTATTCTTGCGGCCGCCATGGTAGAAGAGGCAAACTCGGGGCATCCGGGAGGCGCAATGGGAGGAGCGGCGTTTATCAATCTTCTCTACGCCGAATACCTCAATTTCGACCCTTCGGATCCGTTATGGTTCGAAAGGGATCGCTTCTTTCTCGATCCTGGCCATATGTCTCCCATGCTCTATGCCGTCTTGAGCCTCTACGGCTTCTATTCCAAGGAAGATCTGAAAAATTTCCGCCAGTGGGGAAGCCCCACACCCGGACACCCCGAACTCGACCCGCACCGGGGGGTGGAAAACACATCAGGCCCCCTGGGGCAAGGCCATGCGTTCGCCGTCGGATCGGCCATTGCCGATAAATTCCTCCAGGCCCGATTTGGGGATTGGATGGCGCATACCCACTATGCCTTCATATCCGATGGCGGCATTCAGGAAGAAATATCCCAAGGAGCCGGACGCATCGCGGGATCGCTCGGTTTGGATAACCTCATTATGTTTTACGATTCCAACGGCATACAGCTTTCTACACCCACTCGCGAGGTTTCAAACGAAGACAGCGCCGCGAAATACCGATCCTGGGGATGGCATGTTATCGAGGTTGACGGAACAGATACGGCAGCCCTTCGTAGAGCCCTGGACAAGGCCGCCGCCGAATCGGCCAGGCCCACTCTGATCATAGGAAACACCATCATGGGGCAGGGGGCTCTGGATGCAAAGGGGCAGTCCTTTGAAGGCAGGGTGACCACCCACGGCCAGCCCCTGAGTGCAGCAGGGGCAGATATAAGACGCACCATCGCTCATCTAGGGGGCAATCCGGACATGCCGTTTGACACCCTAATTGGTGTCGCCGAGGCGATGGAAGAGGTCATCCAGGACAAGAAAGACAAAGCCGCTCAAAGGAAGCGGGCGAAAACCGCATGGGAAAAGGCCAATCCTGCCGCCGCCGCCGCACTGGCTGACCATGTCTCCGGGCGCGTTCCCGAACTCAACTTCGCCGAAATTGTTCAGAAGCCCGGAATTTCCACCAGGGCGGCCTCTTCGGCGGTTCTCACCTGGCTGGCCGGCAAATTAGACAACATGATAGTCTCCTCCGCCGACCTCTCCAACTCGGATAAGACAGATGGCTTCCTAAAGGAAAAAGGGTCTTTCAAATCCGGTGATTTCTCAGGCGGCTTCCTCCAGGCCGGAGTTTCCGAACTCACCATGGCCGCCATACTGAACGGCATCACCCTGCATGGAGGCATCTTGGCTGCCGGCGGGACATTCTTCGTGTTTTCAGATTATATGAAACCCGCCATCCGCACCGCCGCCCTGATGGAACTCCCCGTCATCTATGTCTGGACCCACGATGCTTTTCGTGTAGGCGAGGACGGCCCCACCCATCAGCCTGTAGAGCATGAAGCCCAGATACGGCTAATGGAGAAACTCAAGAATCATTCAGGCAGGCCCAGCCTGCTCGCACTCCGGCCGGCCGATGCGGCGGAGACAACAGCGGCCTGGAAACTGGCCATTGAGAACAGGACGTCCCCCACGGCGCTCATAATGAGCCGTCAAAACATAGCCGACCTTCCTGCGGCCTCGGGGAATCGCTGCCGGGAAGCCCTGCAGGCCGCACGGGGCGCCTACATCGTAGAGGATTGTGAAGGCAGGCCGGACATCCTCTTCGTAGCCTCTGGTTCGGAAGTGAGCACCATGGTAGGCGGTGCAGCGCTTCTCAGAAAGAAAGGGCATAAGGTGCGGACAGTGTCTGTGCCCTCGGAGGGACTGTTCCGCTCCCAGGATGAAAGCTATCAGAAATCCATACTCCCCGATGGCATACCCAGACTTGGTTTTACGGCAGGTCTGCCGGTCACATTGGCCGGGCTGCTGGAACAGCCTATAGATGCCATCTTCGGCCTCGACAGTTTCGGCTATTCGGCCCCTGCCGGGGTGCTGGATGAGAAACTAGGATTCACCGCTGAAAATGTTTTACAACAGGCGGAGAGCCTATTGGCTTCTCTCTCAAATCCACCGGCCTGCAGTTAGAGTTTCCTTGCCCCGTAATTAAAGAAATCAATGTTTGGGCGCAACCCTTCGGGTCGGGCTTTCCGCTCCAATGCCTCAATCTGGCAGCCTGTTGACCGGCTCATTGCCAATCGCCGGGGGCAGCCAGCGGCATTTCCGCTGCATTGCGTAATCTGCTGAGGACAAACATCTAGGATGCCCGTCATACGAGCTTGTACATTGCCTTAACCAGGGAAGATTTATGCCTGTCGATATAGTGTTTTAAGCGTTCGTGTGAATCACGCGGCTGTGAATCCGCACCGGCCAGCTCAATTGCGCCGGCGATGCGTCTGTACCAGAGGTAATGGGTATATCCGTTTTCCGGGAGAGGATGCCGTCTTATCTGCTGTTCGAGTTCCTGGCCGAGTTCTATGTGGTTGGCCGAACCTACAACGTACCGGATCACTCCGCTATCTCCTGCCATCAGAACCATGCGGCGAAAACCCAAGGCCAGCGCATCATCGCTGCGAAAACCCTTGAGATGAATATCAAGTGAACCCAGGCGCAATTCCCATCCCTCGCTGCGCCGGGCACGGCGAAAAGATACGATTTCATTTCTAATATGCTGAATCCTCTCAGGATTCTTGCGGTTCTCCTGGATGGCCCTACGCCATTCTCTAAGTGTTCTATCATAATGCTTCGTAAGACCCGAACGGGACACAAAATTATCGGTATCCGAGAGAAGCACCCATATACTGGAAAACCTCTCAGTTAATCCCGATTGAATTCTTTTCAACAAGTCATACCCCTTTTCGATGCCCCGGGTTCCCTATACTCACGGTTATGAAACAATACCCCTTTACCATTGATGCAGATGATAACGTACAATCAAGTTCGCAATTTACATAATTGAAAGAAGCCATCGAATTCTCCAGAATGGTATCAAACCATCAAAACCACAAGGAGGAAGACGATGGCTAAGAACAATGATAATGGGAATCTGGAAAACATGCTGCTCCAATTCATTACGGAACCGGATCCCCTTTTCAGTTTATTGAAATGGCTGCCGGAGAAGCTTATGGAAATCGAAGCGGCGAACAAAGTCCGTGCAAAAAAGGGTTCTCATTCAACAGGAAGGACCACACATTTCTTAAGGATATAGACCTCGCCGTTTCGATACCCGGTTAGGAACGTTGTATTTACTGGTCCCTAAGCTGAGAAAAGGCGGGTATATTCCTTTCTTTGTCACTGAAAAGAAGAGATCCGGACAGGCTCTGATTCAGGCAGTTCAAGAAGCGTTCATCAACGGGGTTTCGACCAGGAAGATTGAAAAGCTCGCCATGAGTCCGGGGATCGAAAATATATCAGCCAGTCAGGTATCCGAAATTAACAGAGGGCCTGATGAACAGGCGGATGAATTCCGCTGCCGTACACTCGATTCCGAATACCCTGTCATCTGGGTAGACGCACTGTATGAAAAGATACGCGAAACCGGGAGAGTTCGGAATATGGCAGTCATGGTCGTTTCCGGTGTTAATTCACAAGGACATAAAGATATCCTTGCAGTAGAACCTATGCCGGAAGAAGCTGAATCTACTTATGCCGGGCTGTTCAGGTCTCTAAAGGCGAGAGGATTCAGGAAAGCCTGGTTATGCGTCTCTGATGCTCATCCTGGTCCTCAGGAAGCTATTCGTAAAGAACTCATCGGATGTTCCCGGCAGCGGTGCAAGATCCATTTCATGAGGAATATCCTCTCCCATGTACCGGCTCGTGATAAGAAGTATCTGGCAGGCCGCATTAAACAGATATGGAATCAGCCGGATTCACATTCAGCCCGTGAATATGCCAATAGAATTATAGACGAATTTGAGGAGCAGTTTCCCAAATCGATGAACTGCCTGGAGGAGGGACTTGAAGACTCTGTCCAATTCTTTGAATTCTCGGAAATAGACAGTAGAAAGACATCATCAGCCAATCAATTAGAGCGGCTGAATCGAGAAATCCGCCGGAGGTCCCGGGTCGTTGGAATATTTCCCAGTATTGAATCATATCTCAGATTAATCTGTTGCTATTTGATAGAATACTCTGAAGACTGGGCTTCTGGGAAACGGTATATAAAAGCGATAGATGAACAAAGACTTAAATTGGAACAGGCTGCCTGATGGAAGAATTCGATGGCTTCTTGAAAGAAAATTGCGAACTATACTGGACACTATCATGCAGATTGAGATAATATACAAAAATTGGAGGAACAGATGCGATTTATTGGAAATATTATATGGCTTATTTTTGGAGGATTGACAAGCTCTTTGTTATGGCTTGTCGCTGGTCTCCTGCTGTGCATCACCATAGTGGGAATTCCATTGGGAATACAGGCGTTCAAACTGGCGGGTTTCGTGCTCTGGCCTTTCGGAAAGGAGATAACTGTCGGCAGCTTCGGTGTGGGCGGGATATTGGGAAATATTATATGGCTGCTTCTATGCGGTTGGGAATTGGCGATAGTCCATCTTGTGACGGGGCTGGTGTATTTCATAACTATCATAGGCATTCCCTTTGGATGGCAGCATTTCAAAATCGCTAAACTCGCCTTACTGCCCTTTGGCGCCGAGATTCATCATACCAACTGAGACCGTCCCGCCGATGCCGTATCATATTTCCGTTGTGGATGATGAAGCCGCTCTCCGGGACAACCTGAACTATGCGCTTGAGCGGGAAGGATACAACGTATCCACCCATCCCAACGGCCAGGATGCCTGGGACGCCTATAATGAAATCCCTCCCGATCTGTACATTCTGGATATATTGATGCCCCGTATGGATGGATTGGAATTCTGCAAACGCCTGAGAGAAATCGACAACCGTACTCCCGTGATATTTCTTTCCTCCCGTGATGAAGAGCTTGATAAGGTGATGGGATTAGAAATCGGCGGAGATGACTACATCTGCAAGCCTTTCAGTGTCAGAGAACTCCTTGCCCGGATAAAGGCTGTCCTTAGACGCATTGAAGGAGGCAGCGGGGATGATGCGCCCATTGAAGTAGGACCCCTCTTCCTGTCTCCGGGCAGCTATAAGGCCTCCTGGGAGGGCCATGCCTTAACCTTCACGCTCACCGAATACCGGCTGCTCATAGAACTGATGAACACTCCAGGCATGGTTCAAACCCGTTCCGCCCTCTATAATGCGGCATTTCCCGAGGATCAGTTCATCAATGAGCGGGCGGTAGATAGTCATATTAAGCGAATCCGCCGAAAACTGGAACTCGCCGGTGCGCCAAAAACAATTCTGGAGACTGTCTATGGCTTGGGCTACAGGCTTGGAATCGAGTAATGAATGGCTTAACCGCCAGATTGCTGATATTCAACTTGCTCCTTGCCGTGTTTCCTGTCGGGGCCGTTCTCTTCCTTGGAACCCATGAAAGGCAGCTTCTTGAGAGTCAGGAGCGTGCGATGGTGCAGCAGGGACGGCTGCTTGCCTCCGCATTGACGGGGGAGGATTTAGCAGAAGAAGCGCAGTCCGTGCTCAACCGCATGGGCTCACGCAACGATTCCCGGTTGAGAGTAGTGGATGATAAAGGCCTCTTGCTCGCGGATTCTGCCGCAGCGAAAGGGCAAACTGATTCATCTCCGCCGGCCGATGGAACGGCCGTATTCTATCCACAAGAAAATGTGCTTTATCAGATTGGGGCCATCCCAGCTCGAATCCTGCGCCGCCTGGCCGGATTCATCCGTCCGCCGCAGGCGCCTAGGGAAGAAGCCGAATACTACATCGGGCGGAACATATTGGACGGACCGGAAATCATAGCGGCCCTGGACGGGCGATATGGCGCAGAAACACGCATATCCGAGGGGCAGGTATCGGTAACCCTGTACTCGGCGATTCCCATAGTCCGGGAAGATGCCGTCATCGGGGCGGTTCTGGTTTCCCGTTCCACCTTCGCCATTCTCAACGACCTTTATCAGTTGCGCCTGAATATCATGATCATCTTCCTCCTCAGCATCGGCATCGCTGTAATGCTTTCTCTGCTTCTCGCCCGCACCGTCACGGTTCCGGTCAGCCGACTTCGGAATCAGGCCGAGGAACTTCTGGATGAGCGGGGGAAGCTTCAGGCAAAGTTCAAGCCCCTGTCGGGAAAAGACGAGGTGGCAGACCTCTCCAGGGCCCTCCATAAGCTTTCCACGCGCCTACATGAGCGCACCAGCCATCTCGAAGACTTCATTGCCGACCTCGTCCATGAAATGAAGAACCCCGTCGCCTGCATACTCAGCGCATCTGAACTGGCAGAACAAACCGTTCAGGGGGAGGCTAAACGATTCCTGACGGTAATCGATAACGAGACTCGGAGAATTCAACGGTTACTGGATGGCCTCAGGGAGTTAATCAGCGTCGATATCCGGCTCGACAAGGGGTATTTGGAAACCGTCAATGTCGGCGGCATGATTCAAAACCTCATCGAAGACTATCCGCCGCAGCGGCGAGGCAGCACAATGGTGGAATACATTAGCCTGCTCGACAAACCGGTTTTCATCAATATAAATCCTGACCGCTTCGCTCAAGCCGTCCTGAATTTGGTTGATAATGCGGTGTCCTTTTCACCGCAGGGCGGACGGGTTGCACTGAGTGTTGGGACGAAAGATAAACTCGTGACCATATCCGTTGCCGATCAAGGGCCCGGCATACCCGAAGATGAGACGGAAAAGATTTTTAACCGCTGGTATACCGACAGGCCGGAGGGTGATGCGGCAAGACATACCGGACTAGGGCTGGCCATCGTGCAAGGCATTGCAACCGGCTACGATGGCCAGGTGTATGCGATGAATGCCCCGGCTGGCGGTGCGGTGTTTACCCTGAATTTTCCTAGGAGCATGAAATGAAGCGGGACATAAAACTCGATCCGTCGTGGCTTTCCAGGCTTGAAGAGGAATTCGAGAAACCCTATATGGAAACTCTCCGCAATTTTCTCTTCGCAGAAAAAAAATCCGGGAAGGAAATTTACCCTCCGGGAGATGAGATACTGTCGGCTCTCAACCATACGCCTTTTGAAAAGGTGAAAGTAGTTATCTTCGGGCAAGACCCCTATCATGGTCCCGGACAGGCCCATGGACTGAGTTTCTCGGTCCGGCCGGGGGTTCCCATACCGCCATCGTTATCGAACATCTACACCGAACTTGCCACAGATATCGGCATTACCCCGGCTTCTCATGGCTGCCTGATTCCCTGGGCGAAACAAGGGGTATTGCTTCTCAACACCGTTCTTACGGTGGAGAAGCATAGGCCGCAGTCTCATCGAAACCGTGGATGGGAAACCTTCACCGACAAAGTTGCGAGAATTGTCGATGCGGATAAAGACCATGCGGCCTTCATCCTATGGGGGGCCAATGCACAGAAGAAAGGCCAGTTCATTGACAGCGCCAAGCATCTTGTTGTGTCCTCACCCCATCCCTCACCGTTATCCGCATCACGGGGGTTTTTCGGAAGCAGGCCGTTCTCCCGTGTAAATCGGTGGCTTGAAGCACAGGGAATCGGGGGGATTGACTGGTCTCTGCCGGGCCAGTCCCGGATGAACAAGAATCACAAGGCACTGCCGTAAGGATGCCTCTAAGGGATACCCTTACATAGCGGAATTCTTGGACTCCGCCTTGGTCAAAGCATCTTCCACCGCATCCATGATTCCCCGGCTTGTGTAAGTGGCTCCGCCTACGACATCGACATCGGTGCTCTGGGCCTTGATGACGGCCTTGGGAATCGCCCTGACGGCCCTCCTCCAATACTGAGGGCCGACTTCGTTATGGCTCACGACCTTAACGCTTTCAATCTTTCCGCCGAGAATCTCCACCTCGACTCTGAGCCTCGGCCGGAAGCCTCGGCCCTCTCCATGATAAACGCCGTCCGCATAGACGGCGCCGGCATCGGGCTGTTGATCCGATGAAGCCTTGCCGGGCGTGAATGACAGCAGGATGCCCGTGCCGGTGATGATGAGAAAGATGATAAACATTGACGTTTTGTTCATTTATTGTTCCTCTCTTTTTTTTGGGGCGCCTCTAAAAAACCCATTTAGTTCTTGACTCGATCTTTTCCGTTGCTACTGCGTTGTCAAAATGCTCACGTAGCTTAAGCTGCGCTTGAGCTTTTGCCGCCTTGTATCGACAAAAATTTCTTCGTCAATTTCCTAAAGCTGTTTTTTAGAGGTACCCTTTATATTCATAGGGCGCCTCTTCGTAATCGGCAGTACCCATTTATACTTCAAAGCTCCCTTTACGGGGCAGGCATCAATACAGTCCAGGCAGTTTATGCACTGCGGATTCCTGACATGGTTTTTCGTGGAAACCGCCACCTGGGTGGGGCATGCCTTATCGCAAAGACGGCAGTTTATACAAAGTTCGGCATTTCTGCCGATGGAGAACACCCTAAGCAGGCTCAAGGCTCCGTATCGAGCGCCTTGGACGCAGAGATAACGGCAGAAGGGTCTGTCGATAAACAGCGATACGAGCAATAGCAATCCGAGATAACTCCATGCAGCCAAACCGATGTAACTCCACTGAGTGGTGATGAAGCCCGTGAAGGTTTGATAGGGTTCGCTGATGAAATAGGTGAATGCGAATACCCCTAAGTCAGTCAAGACGACCGCGAGAAGAACGTATCGCGAGAAGACAAGCAGGCGTTCAACTTTGCCGGGAACCCTGATGCGCTTTCCGCCCAGTAACCGATGGCCCAGCCGTCCCAGCCATTCCTGGGCCATGCCTAAGGGACAAAGCCAGCCGCAGAAGAATGCCCCGCCCAAAAGGGATAGGATTGATAGCATAATGATGATGGTGAAATTCTCGATATAAGCCGAAAAGACGATGAGGAAGATGTACCCCAACTGGGTGAGATGTCTGAGAATGCGCCTCCAGGTGAACCGGCTTTTTTTTCTTGCGGTCAGCATGATATCTTATTATTCTCGAAGAATATGAACCTTGTATGAATTCCCCTTATAAATTCGATGAAATCCGGCAGGCTCGTAGGACACTGTCTTCAACCTAATTCCAAATGATAATATGCGCAAGGGATTGCAGCGGAAATGCCGCCGGCTGCCCCGGCGATTGGCAATGAGCCGGTCATTAGGCTGCCGGATTAAGGCATTGGAGCGGAAAGCCCGACCCGAAGGGTTGCGCCAAAATACTGAATACATACACGCCGCACTATGATTGGAGATGACAGGCCGACCAATGACCGGGGGACAATTCTTCCAGCACCGGAGTCTTCTCCCTGCAGATGCTTTGGCAATGCGGGCATCTCGAGGCGAATCGGCACCCTTCGGGAGGATCGACGGGACTGGTGACGCTGCCCTGCAGAATCATGCGCTTATTTTTCTTGGTCAGATCGGGATCGGGAATGGGGATGGCCGACAGCAATGCCTGTGTGTAGGGATGAATGGGACGTGCGTAGAGTTCGCGGCTGCTGCTGACTTCGATGAGCCGGCCAAGATACATGACGCCGATTCGGTCGGAGATATACTTCACCATGGATAAATCGTGGGCGATGAATAGATAGGTGAGTCCCATTTCCTGCTGCAGATCCTGCATCATGTTCACGACTTGGGCTTGAATCGACACATCCAGGGCCGAGATGGGTTCGTCGCAAATAATCAAATCCGGTTCGACAGCCAATGCCCGGGCGATGCCGACTCGCTGCCGCTGGCCGCCGGAAAACTCATGGGGATAGCGGTTGGCATGATCCTTCTTCAGGCCGACCCGGCTAAGCAGGCTGTAAATTCTCTCCTGCCGTTCGGCTCCTTTGGCGATGTTGTGTGTGCTGATTCCCTCGCCGATGATGTCGGTCACTGTCATACGGGGGTTCAAGGAGGCATAGGGATCCTGAAAAATCATCTGAATGCGTTTCCTGTAGTGTTTCATTTCCTTTTCAGGTATCTGCACCAGATCATTTCCCTCAAAGTATATCTGGCCGCCTGTTGCCTCGTACAGCCTGAGTGCGGTGCGGCCCGTCGTCGATTTGCCGCAGCCTGATTCTCCCACCAGGCCGAAGGTTTCGCCCCTGTTGATGTGAAATGAAACATCGTCAACGGCCTTTAGGTATTGTTTTTTAAGACGGAAAATGCCGCCGCTATTGAGGGTGAAGTATTTCTTGAGGTTTCTCACTTCCAGTAGGGGCTGATGGCTAGTCAATGGTTTTACCCGCCTTTTGGAAACCGGCTGTCTGGGGGGCCTCCTCGTGGAGAAGCCAGCAGGCGGAGCTGTGGGTCTCATCAATTCTGAAAGTGGGCGGCGGCTGCTTCAGGCAAATTTCCATGGCATGGGGACAGCGCGGAGAAAATGCGCAGCCGACCGGCGGGAACATGAGATCGGGCGGTGTGCCTTCGATGGGCACGAGCCGTTCCCTGCCGCCCGCTTCGTCAATCTTGGGGACGGACTTGTGGAGCCCCACGGTGTAGGGGTTCTGGGGATTGTAGAAGATATCCCGTTCTGAACCCTGTTCCATGATGACTCCGCCATACATGACGACGATGTGATTGCAGATTTCCGCAATGACACCCAAGTCATGGGTGATGAGAATGATGGACATGTCAAACTTGTCTTTGAGCCCGTTCATCAAATCGAGTATCTGGGCCTGTATGGTCACATCAAGGGCGGTGGTCGGCTCATCGGCGATGAGCAGAGACGGATTACAGGATAGGGCTGTGGCAATCATCACCCTCTGCCTCATGCCGCCGGAGAATTCATGGGGATAGCCGTTGATTCTTCGCTTCGGGTCTGGGATTCCCACCAGTTCAAGCATTTCCACGGCACGCTCAAGGGCCTCCCTGCCTCCAGCCTTCTGGTGACGGCGTATCACTTCGACCATCTGGTTCCTGATGCTGTACACAGGATTGAGGGAGGTCATGGGTTCCTGGAAAATCATGGAGATTTCGTTTCCCCTGATGTTGGACAGTTCCCGCTGGCTCAGCGCGGCAAGGTCCATACCCTTGAAAAGGATCTGCCCGCTTTTAATCCTGCCCGGGTTTTCGATTAATCCCATTATGGAAAGGGAAGTGACACTTTTCCCCGATCCCGATTCGCCGACTATTCCCAGGACATCGCCCTTCCTAAGCCGGAAGGATGCGCCGCGCACGGCCTGCACCTCGCCCTGCCCGGTGAAAAAGGAGGTCTTTAAGCCGTTTAGCTCTAACAGGATTTCATGGTTCATCGCTTATCCCCTTCTCAGCCTGGGATCAAGGGCGTCCCGCAGTCCATCTCCCAGGAAGTTGAACGAGAGCATGGTGATGGCGATGGCCATCGAGGGATAGAATAATTGATAGGGGTATGTGAGCAGACCGGCCAGGGCATCGTTGGCCAGTGTCCCCCAGGAAGCCATGGGGGCGGAGACGCCCAGTCCTATGAAACCGATGAATGCTTCTGTGAAGATGGCCCACGGTATCATCATGGTCATGGCGACGATGATGGGGCCAAGGGCATTCGGGACGAGGTGGCGGAAAATAATCTTGTTTTTGGGCACCCCCAATGCCCGCGCCGCCAATACAAATTCCTGATTTTTGAGGCTGAGCACCTGTCCTCTGACAAGGCGGGCCATACGCACCCAATAGACACTGCCGAGGGCTATCGTCAAGGTCCATAGACCTCGGTTGCCCACCAATACCATGATTAAGATGACATAGAGTATCAGGGGGATGGAATTGAGAAGGTCTACAATCCGCATCATGAGGATATCAATCTTCCCGCCTTCGTAGCCTGCAAGACTGCCGTAGAATACTCCGATGAAGAAATTCACCAGGGTGGCCACCAGGGCTATGGTGAGGGAAATCCGTGCGCCGTACATAACTCGGACCAATAGATTTCTTCCCAGCACATCGCTGCCGAAGGGGTATGTCCTGTTGTTCACCCGTTTATGGGGTTCAGTGGTCTTTTCCCCGTTGTGAATGAAGGCGTAATCATAGGGACTGTTCATTTTGCCGGGCAGAAGATTGTAGGAGAAATCCAGTTTGATCTCCATGGAATCCCCCTCATAGGTATAGACCTTGTTGATCGCATCCGCATCGATGCGTTTGAGCCTGGAGAGAATCTCTCCTTTTTCTGAAACACTCAGAAGCTTGTAGTCGCTGGTGAGGTAAACGAATTGGTTTTCCTTGATCTTATAGATGAAGAAGCGGGGAGGGATGTTTGAGAAGTCCAGGTTCTGGTCGGAGTAGGTTATTGGAGTTATCAGGGGACCGAAGATGGCGAAGAGAGATATAAATATAACACCGGCAAGGCCAGCCATCGCTATGCGGTGTTTCTTCAGCCGCCGCCATGCATCCTGCCAGTATGTGAGGCTGGGCCGCATGACTTCTTCAGTTCCGGGTTTGCTTCTGTCGATGAATTGAAAGTCTGACGGCTTCATTGTTTCCCTTCTTTTCCAAAGCGGATGCGGGGGTCGATCAGCGCATAGAAAATGTCCACCAGAAGTACCATGAAGACATAGAAGGCCGCATAAATTGTGGTTATGCCCATGATGGTTGTGTAGTCCCTGTTTGATACACTTTCCACGAAATAGCGTCCGATTCCGGGAATGGCGAATATCCGTTCGACGACGAAAGAACCGGTCATCAGGGCAGCGATTGTGGGGCCCAGGTAGGTAATCACCGGTATCAGGGCGTTCTTCATGGCATGTTTGCCAATCACCGACCATTCCCTTAGGCCGTTGGCCCGTGCCGTGCGGACATAGTCCTGCCGGAGAACTTCCAACATGCTTGAACGGGTGAGACGGGCCACAAATGACAGGGAATATCCTGATAAGGCGATCACAGGCCCGATATAACCGGCAGGGACACTTACGCCGTAGGGCGGAATCCACCCCAGCCTGCCGGAGAAAAAATAAATGATCAACGTGGCAATGACGAAACTGGGGATGGTAACCCCCAGAGTGGCCATGAACATGACGAAGTAATCGATTGGCCTGTTCTGCTTCAGTGCGGATGCTATTCCGATGGGCACTCCCAGAAAGATAATCAAGAGGACGGCAAAGAATCCGATTTTCGCAGTCGTCGGAAATCCCGTGATAATCAGTTCATTAACCGAAGTGCCCACTTTCGAGAAGGATGGGCCATAGTTGAAGGTTAGCAGGCCCCCCATATAACTCAGATACTGCTTCCAGAGGGGATCGTCGAGATGGTATTTCTCATTGAGGGCACGCAGAATCTCCTGGGGAACCGCCCGCTCTCTGGTAAATGGTCCGCCCGGTATCAAGCGAGTCATGAAAAATATGACGGTGGCAATCAGGAGAATGGTCAGCAAGGAATAAAGCAAACGCCGGATGAAGTAATTTCTCACAAGAATCTCTCCTTGAACCGTACCGCCATGGCGGCGATCCGGTCAGCAGTCTATTCTTCCATATATGCGGTGCTGAAGTCGATCTGCCCCAGTCTGCTGATATCCCATCCTTTCAGTTCAGGAGTGGTGAGAAAAAACTTCGTGTAATGATAGACGGGAATGATGGGCATATCTGTCATGAGGATCTCCTGTGCCTCATACAATGCCTTGAAATGCTCCGGCCCATAGGTGGATGAGGCGGTAGCCATGGCGTCATTGTAATCCGGATTGTTGTATTTCGGATCGTTGTAGGTGTTGCCTTCGACAAATATCGCCAGAAGACCCATCGGATCGAGAAAGTCGGTAATCCAGCCGCCGCGAGCCATTTCATAGTCTCCTTCTTTGCGCGTATCCTGGAAGACCGCCCATTCCTGATTTTCCAGGGTGCATTCTATGCCAAGGTCCGTTTTCCACATTTCCTGCACCATTTCCGCAACTAACTGATGGCCTTCGGCCGTGTTGTATAGCAGAACAAAAGAGGGGAATCCGCGGCCATCGGGGTAACCGGCTTCGGAGAGAAGTCTCTGGGCCTCTTCGACCAAGCCGCTGCCCGTGGATATTCCGTATGAGCCGGATGTCTCAAAGAAATCATCCCCGTTATGATCGGGGAAACCCGGGGGCACGAAGGCCGTTGCAGGGATATTGCCGCGGGCCAGGGCTTCACAGATTTTGTCCCTGTCGATGGCATAGGAGAGGGCCTTTCGCACCCTGACATCCTGCCATATTTCCAGGGTCAAGTTGAAATTGTAGTAATAGGTGCCAAGTTGAGGATAAACATAAAAATTGGGATTCTCGGCTATCAGGGCGGGGACCTCCGATGGCGGTATGGAATTCTGATTCAGATAGTCGAATTCTCCCGCCTTGAAGGCATTGTAGCCCGTGGATGCCGAGTCGATGAATTTCACATTGATGATATCCAGACCGACATTGTCCGAGTCCCAGAAATATTCGTTTTTCTCCAGGGTTAAGCCATCGCCTATGGTGTAAGAAGTGAGCTTATAGGGGCCATTGGAAACGGCCAGTCCGGGATTTTTTGCCCAGGCGCCCTCGGCTCCGGCTGGATCTTCCACAACGGACTTCTTGACGGGCATGAAGTGATAGAATGAAGAAAGCGAAACAAGGTACTCCGCTGGCGCCGAAAGCTTCACCTCGAAGGTGAGATCGTCAACAGCCCTGATACCGACTTCATCAAGGGATGCCTCTCCGTTATTTGCGGCTTCTGCGTTAACGACGTTGGTGTAATGCCATATCCACCCATACTCGGATGCGGTGGCGGGGTCAATGGCTCTCTTCCAGCCATACACAAAATCATGGGCTGTTAATGGCGAACCATCGGACCATTTTGATTCGCGCAAGTGAAAGGTTACCGTTTTCCCGCCGTCCGAAATTTCCCATGATTTCGCAATGCCCGGGAGTATTTCGCCGCTTCTCTCGTTCACAAGACCTTCGAATGTGTTCGCGAGTATGTCTCCGCCATCGGAAGCGCCGTTCAGCCCGGGATCGAGCGTCTTGGGATCGGCAGCAAGATTCCAGTTCATGACAACTCCATCCGAAGTTTCTGCATCCCGCTCCCCCCCGCCGAATACAGAAAATGAGCCAAGAAGCACGAACAAAACCGTGAAAAGTACAATTCGTCCCATATAAAACTCCTTTTATTAGATATTCCTTTCAATGTTGGTAATAAATGACTTTCTTGTCAACCGGCGGGCGTCTGAAATGCTGCATTTCATACACTTGAATCCAGGTCGTCCATTACCTTAACCCCGATTGCAGGCGCTTCAAGAAGCTTTGAACTGTCCGCTAGAAGCCTGTAAATTTTGAAAACCAGTATTTGGGCGCAACCCTTCGGGTCGGGCTTTCCGCTCCAATGCCTTAATCCGGCTGCCTGTTCCCGGCTCATTGCCAATCGCCGGGGCAGCCGGCGGCATTTCCGCTGCAATCCCTTGCGCTTATTGTCATGGTACCTATGTCTTGACCCCTCCTCTCCGGCCAAGGCTTGCTTTCCACCTCCAAGGTGTTACCATGCTCGGCTAGAAGTGTTGCCTATGTCCTGAGCCCGTACCAAACCTTTCGCTCTCAAGTGGTATTATCCCCAGCAGGCCAACAAAAACCGAACCGCCATGGCGGCGATCCGGTCAGCAGTCTATTCTTCCATATATGCGGTGCTGAAGTCGATCTGCCCCAGTCTGCTGATATCCCATCCTTTCAGTTCAGGAGTGGTGAGAAAAAACCTCGTGTAATGATAGACGGGAATGATGGGCATATCTGTCATGAGGATCTCCTGTGCCTCATACAATGCCTTGAAATGCTCCGGCCCATAGGTGGATGAGGCGGTAGCCATGGCTTCATTGTAATCCGGATTGTTGTATTTCGGATAGTTGTAGCTGTTGCCTTCGACAAATATCGCCAGAAGACCCATCGGATCGAGAAAGTCGGTAGTCCAGCCGCCGCGAGCCATTTCGTAGTCTCCTTCTTTGCGCATATTCTGGAAGACCGCCCCTTCCTGATTTTCCAGGGTGCACTCTATGCCAAGGTCCGTTTTCCACATTTCCTGCACCATCTCCGCAACTAACTGATGACTTTTAGTTGTGTTGTATAGCAGAACAAAAGAAGGGAATCCGCGGCCATCGGGGTAACCGGCTTCGGAGAGAAGTCTCTGGGCCTCTTTGACCGAGCCGC
Source organism: Spirochaetaceae bacterium (assembly GCA_965232165.1). Lineage (GTDB taxonomy): Bacteria > Spirochaetota > Spirochaetia > DSM-2461 > DSM-2461 > UBA2779. The sequence continues at coordinate 1,228,872 of CBDDOY010000001.1, forward strand.
TGCCCGTGGATATTCCGTATGAGCCGGATGTCTCAAAGAAATCATTCCCGTTATGATCGGGGATACCCGGGGGCACGAAGGCCGTTGCAGGAATATTGCCGCGGGCCAGAACTTCACAGATTTTATCCCTGTCAATGGCATAGGAGAGAGCCTTGCGTACTCTGACATCCTGCCATATTTCCAGGTCCATGTTGAAACTGTAGTAATAGGTGCCAAGCTGGGGATAAACATAAAAATTGGGGTCCTCGGCCATCAGGGCGGGAACCTCCGATGGCGGTATGGAATTCTGATGCAGGTAGTCGAATTCCCCCGCCTTGAAGGCATTGTAGCCCGTGGATGCCGAGTCGATGAATTTCACATTGATGATATCCAGACCGACATTGTCCGAGTCCCAGAAATATTCGTTTTTCTCCAGGGTTAAGCCATCGCCTATGGTGTAAGAAGTGAGCTTATAGGGGCCATTGGAAACGGCCAGTCCGGGATTTTTTGCCCAGGCGCCCTCGGCTCCGGCTGGATCTTCCACAACGGACTTCTTGACGGGCATGAAGTGATAGAATGAAGAAAGCGAAACAAGGTACTCCGCTGGCGCCGAAAGCTTCACCTCGAAGGTGAGATCGTCAACAGCCCTGATACCGACTTCATCAAGGGATGCCTCTCCGTTATTTGCGGCTTCTGCGTTAACGACGTTGGTGTAATGCCATATCCACCCATACTCGGATGCGGTGGCGGGGTCAATGGCTCTCTTCCAGCCATACACAAAATCATGGGCGGTTAATGGCGAACCATCGGACCACTTTGATTCGCGCAAGTGAAAGGTAATCGTTTTCCCGCCGTCCGATATCTCCCATGATTTCGCAATGCCCGGGAGTATTTCGCCTCTTCTCTCGTTCACAAGACCTTCGAATGTGTTCGCGAGTATGTCTCCGCCATCGGAAGCGCCGTTCAGCCCGGGATCGAGCGTCTTGGGATCGGCAGGAAGATTCCAGTTCATGACAACCCCATCCGAAGTTTCTGCATCCCGCTCCCCCTCGCCGAATACAGAAAATGAACCAAGAAGCGCGAACAAAACCGTGAAAAGTACAATTCGTTCCATATAAAACTCCCTTTATTAATTATTTTTTCCAATGCTGGTAATAAATGACTGTCTTGTCAATCGGCGGGCGTTTTTGAGATGCTGCTTTTCATACACTTGAATCCAGGTTGCCCATTACCTTAACCCCGATTACAGGCACTTCAGGAAGCTTTGGACCGCCCGCTAAAAGCCTGTAAATTTAAAAAACCAATATTTGGGAGTGCCCCCTCGGGCCGGGCTTTCCGCTCCAATGCCTTAATCCGGCAGCCTGCCCCCCTGCTCAATCGCCGGGAGAAGGGGGGAATGCCGCCTGAATTGGAAATTTATTGTGTATAGGGCGCCTCTAAAAAACCGCCCCATTTCGTTTTTGACTCAGTCTTTCCCGAATATCGGCGGCAACCTCCCTCTCTTCCACGGAAACCCGCGGCATCTCTCCCAGTTCCTGACGGAAGGCGGTAATCAGGGGGTGAAGCGATTCTGCCGCCCTCGATTCCTCAATCAGAGTGACCACTTCTCTTGATGGGCTGGTACTGAAAAACTCAAGGAGAAATTCGATTAAGCGGTCCAGAGGAACCCTGTGAATTCTTTCCGGCCACTGAGCGAGAACGGCCCGGATGGTTTTCAATGCTTCCTCTTTTTGCCCCAATCCATTCAAGACATGGGTAGCGGACATTCTCGCCATGATGGCACTCTCGGGGAAACCGGCTTCCTCGGAGCGTTCAACCGCCTCATTCAGGCAGAGCAGCTCCCCTTCCGGATTACCCAGCCTCGCTCCAGGGCGGCACCTTTATTAATCAGCGCCCAGGCGACTTTCCCCTGAAGTCCCTGCCTCCTGGGAATCCCCGAAGCGGGAGAGCAGCTCGTCACAGCAGGTAATGACCCCTTCCTGATCTCCCAACCTGTCCAGGGCGGCACCTTTATTAATCAGCGCCCAGGCGACTTTCCCCTGAAGTACTGCCTCCTGGTGAATCTCCGAAGCGGGAGAGCAGCTCGTCACAGCAGGTAATGACCCCTTCCTGATCTCCCAACCTGCTCAGGGCGGCACCTTTTATAGACAAGATTCGAGCAAGACTTGCACTTTTTCTAAGGCTCTCTGGTTCTTCCATTTTGGAGATAGTGGAGATAAAAGAATCTGCTTGCGTAACAACACGTTGAATTTGGCTATTATCCTTGGCGGCGGACAGAGCTTCATTCAGTCGGTTTGATTCTTTGGACATCCCGAGCATCTCGTCGTCTGAAAGATTTTTCAGGAACTCCATCGATGTATGGTCGAGAAGCCGCTCGTCCTGACCCATCTGCTCATAAAGGCCGACAAAGGCGCGAGATTGAACTTCAGAAGCCATTCCGCCGATTTTTCCGCAATCCTCCGCCAGTCTCCAAGCGATTTCCCACTGTTTTTTCCTAGAGTAGAAGGCCGTCATGAAATTCAGAAGGGCGGTCACCATCGTCTGGCGCTGACGGCGCAGCAGATAGTAAATATTGTACAGCCTCTCATTCAGGTAGTAGAGCTTGCGCCGGGGAGTGCTGGTATCTTCTTCTATAATCACACCCCGCTTTATCAGACGGTTCAGCAGGGCGGAGCAGCCGCGGATATCCTGGCGGGCCCTGATGGCGACCTCCCTGGCAGTGGCGGGTTTCCATAGATCGGCCAATGCCAGGTATACGCGCCGTTCTTTAGGGGGAAGACTCTCCAGGTGACTCTTGAAGTATTCGGTATGATCGTCCACCAGATTGAGGAGTTCCTCCAACAATTGGGTTAAACTGAGGTTGGCGCCAAATTGGGCGACGATGGTTATGAGACGGGGACTGCCTCCCGTAAGAATTTCGATGGCCCGGGCTCCGCCTGATGCCTCGGTTCCGCTGATCCGTTTCCACAACACCGCACATTCTTTGGTGTTTAAGGGATCAAGAGGCATCGGTCGAAACAACTCGAACAGGGCCTTGTCTGGATGAGTGATCTGCTCGAAGCGGCTGATCGCACTGCCCATCAACATGATCCTCGGTTCCATCTGCAAGGTCTGCCGCAGTTTCCAGCCGGTAATATCCTGTCGATCGGAGGGTATGTCATCAAACATGCTGTTGAGATTTTCCACCACCAGGGCCAAGCGTTTTTCCTTCCGTTCGGCAAAATCCAGCACCCTGGCCAAAGCCCTCTGGTGGAGGGCCTCGTCATCCTCAAGCATCAAAGACAAGTCCCCGTGGGATTTCAGCAGCTCCGCTTTCTCCGACTCGGAAGCACCCTGGGCAATCTGGTATAGGCACTCCAGCCAAAACTCTCCGATGCTGCCGACCTCGTAGGACTCTTCCATGAAGACAACGGGCAGCCATAACTCCCTTAGGTCTTCATCTCCCCGGATCTCGGCAACGGCACGGAGCAGCAGGGTGGATTTACCGCATCCCCTCGGTCCCGTCACCAGGATGTGTTGGTTTGCCCCCCCTGTATTTCCCCGGACGGTGTCCACTATCATCTTCAGTTCGTGCCAGCGTACACAAAACAGATTGCATAACTCTTCATCACTGAGGAATCCGACATTGTATTTACGGGCAGTAACCATCATCTGCGCTCCTTGATGGGGATAAAAAAGGCTTTATGCCGGGACGACCACCAATCCTCCAGAAGCTTAAGCACAAAGCGGCGGCGCCCCTCGACAAGATGGAGATAACCGTCATGCTCAAGGGTGCAGAGCACGTCTTTGACGGCGCACTCCGTCTCCTTTATTTCATCTTGGTAGTGTTCCCCGAATAACCGGAGGGCCTCATCGCCCAAGCCCCCGCAGACCGCCGCCTCGGTGAGCATATCCAGTGTCAGACGATACATAGCGCCGTCCAATGTTAGCTTTAAGCGGCTCTCGTAGTGGGCCAGCTCCGCCATCCCCCTAATAGCCAGCATCGATTGATAGACTGTGCCGACATCCTCGATAGAGACCGTTGATGTACCCCTATGCAGGGTTTTTATTTGGAGCTGATGAAAAAAGAACTGGACATAGTGGGGAATGCCGGACCCTAGTTTTTCATAGACCTTCTCACAGACTCCATCAGCGAGAACAATTTCATGGTGAGTTGCCAGGGCCTTGAGACAACCTCGGACGGTATCCAAACTCCAGGGCCGGAGTTCATGCCTCGGAAACACGTTGATGGCGGCAATCAAGTCGGCCCGTTGCAGGATGGGCTCCAGCCCGATGCTACCAGAGATAATTATGCTGATTTTGCCTTTGTGGGCTTGAGCATTCTTTCTCAGCCAGTGCAGGAAAACATCCGTCGGTTCCCGGCCTCCATTTTGGAGGATGCGATTGATGAATATCGGGAGTTCGTCGATGACCAGCAGGATCGGCTTCTCCTGATTAGCAAGCAGTTTGAAGAAATCGTCTCCCTTATCCTTCCAATTTCCATCATCAAGACCGGCACGAATCTTGACTTTTATATCCCGAATGGAAACCTCCTCCAGCTTGGCCCCGATGCTTCTGAAAAACTTTTTCGCTTTTTGCCAAAGAGACTGAATTTCGTTGGTTCCCACAATCAGTTCCGTAATCAGATCCTCGGGGCGTTCTGCAGATTCGACATCGACAAAGAAGCAGTAACAGCCTCCGTCCTCTTTGAGCCGACGACAAAGTTCCCGAGCCAGACTGGTCTTCCCCATACGCCGCTGGCCGGTCAACAGGCAATGCCCTCCTGCTTTGACAATCGATGCCAATGCAGTCAAATCTTCTTGCCGATTGTAAAAATCTTTCCCACAAACCCAATTGCCATAGGTATTGGGCAGTCCTTCCAGTCCTTGAGATGCTTCAATCATCGTTTATTCCTCCTACTCCGTTGTCAACAGAACTGTTGTCAACAGCTCTGTTGACAAATATACGTGCAGGAGAGATACCTGTCAACCTTTTTTTGCGGGATTCCTGAAGTCCCGTCGGCAAACTAGACTTATGAGGTAACGCACTCCGTTAATTCAAAATATATTCAGTGCACAGATACAGTTACAGAATTCATTAGCAAGAGGAGAATAAATACAATGAAACAGAAACGGTCCGGCCCCGGCGGCGAATTGGCCTCTCGTCCGTTGCATTTCATCTGGATTACAGATTGTTCCGGCTCAATGACGGGAGACAAGATTCAATCACTCAACGCGGCTATCCATGGAGCTGTCAGCCCTATGAGAGATGTCGCAAACTCGAATCCCAATGCGCAGGTTCTGGTACGTGCCGTTAAGTTTTCTAATGGCGCCCATTGGCATCTTGGGCGGCCCACACCCGTGGACAAATTCCAATGGCAGGACTTGTCCGCGGGCGGCTGCACCGACATGGGGCTGATGAATTAAAAATTCCGCCTATGACCGATCACGCCTTGCCCCCTGTGCTGGTTCTGATTTCGGATGGACAGCCGACCGATGATTTTTCATCTGGATTGAAGCATCTCCTGGATATCCCGTGGGGCAAGAAGGCTGTGCGTATCGCCATAGCTATCGGAGAAGATGCTGACAAGGAAGTATTGCAGAAATTCATTAACAATTCCGAACTGAAACCGCTTCAGGCGAACAATCCTGAAGCATTGGTACGGCAGATTCGCTGGGTTTCAACAGCGGTGCTTAAATCGGCAACCAGTCCGCCGAGTCAGCCTGTCGGCAGAGCGGCTTCAAGTGGAAATGTTCCTATTCCTGAGTCGCCGGATGAGCCTGAGGATGAAAATGCTGTCTGGTAATAAGAGGCGCGAACATCCGTCTGGTTCCAGCAGGCCGATGATATCCGGATACAAGCTGCCACTTCATAGGGAATCTGTATGCTGGCAGGCGAAGTGCTGCAGTGTTAAGGGGGCAAGGCACAGGAGGGACAGCAAGTCATGCCAGGATGGATATAAGCTGAAAGAAGAAGACGGGACGGTATTATTGGCCATAGCCGATGGACACGGCAGGGAACGGAGTGAGTATTTTTGGCCGCGCAGGCGGGCCGAATTTTTACCAGGCCGCCCCGATCCGGTTCTGGAGGGGAGCTGATGCCGGAGCCTTCGGCTGCCTGCCTCCGGGAATCATGCGGCGCGAGTAAAGAATACTGAAAGGAAGAACGATGAACGGCGAAGTTCTAAAAACCCTGAAAAAACTGCTGCAGGAATACGGAGAAGAACTGTGCACGAACCGGCAGAAGCTGGAAGGACTTCTGAAGGACTTCTGCGGCCGGCACAGGCGGGAAATCAGCGTGCTGACGGCGGCGGCAGGGGAAGGCATTGCGGAAGAACTGCGGCGGCTGTCAGGAGCGGAAGTCGATGAGTTTGCATTCCAGCGGCTGGTGAAGCGGCTGCACGAGAACGGGGGAATTGATGAACAATATGCCGAATGGGCGGTGAGGGGCTGGGCGCTGGCCCTGGGGAAAAAGCCGCCTAAGTCTTCGGGAGGCCGTTCACAGCCCTTTGGGAATCAGGGAAACCCTCTTTCAGTAAAACGACCTATGCTGCAGGGAGCAAAGCTCCTCAAGCTCCTCGCACTTGGTGTCGGCATTTTTGTTGGACTATGTATACTGCTCATAGTAGTTTTTGTACGTTCTTCGAAAATTGCTGATATGGAGGAAGTTGCCATCACGGAGAGAGGCCGTTCTAATGATAGTCAGCAGAGTGAAATTGAAGTTTCAGGATATATTTATTCAATTACCGGTACCCCGCTTAGCGGGAGAAAGATCATTGTGGATGACAGCAAAAAGACTGTGGCAATCAGCGATGCCAACGGCTATTTTTCATCTAGCGGTATCCCTATAGGTTCTGACATATTTATTCAGCACGATTCATCGGAATGGATAGAACCCGAGAAAATAAAAGTACGCAGTTCAGCGCTGCTCAACTTCACCGCCTACAGAATCATCCAGATATCAGGTACAGTGAATGTCATAACACTTGACCTATTGAGAGGGGGAATCTGGGGCATCTCCCAAAAAAAGCAGGAATTGGGGATAAGAGTTGTTGCCAAGGGTCCCAAAGGAAACAAAATTCAAAGCATAACTGATGAAAATGGGCATTTTGTTCTTCCGAGAGTTCTGGAGGGAACAAAGGTCCGATTACGATCATTCTTAAGGTACACCAAACCCTTCCAAGCCAAAATAGAGTCCATGGAAATCCTATCGTATTCGTTTCAGCCTCTGATTCCAATAAACATTTTCATCTTGATTATAGCTTTCTTTGTCGTGAGGGAGGAGAGCCCTTTGATGCTTGTCCTTGTCCATTTTTTGACCGCAGGTGCAGTCTTATCTTTTTATTGCATGAGACTTTTTCGTGGATTGTAGTATTAACTGTCCACTTTGAAGGGGCTATTAAAAGTCCCATGAAACTCATGTATACGGCTTTGATCCATTAATTAAAAAACAAGAGGTAACATGGATATAAGAAGAATACCGTCAGTAATGGGAAGGGTAAACAATTGATAGTGTCCAGTATAGTTCGCAATTTTCTTTCAAGAAGCCATCGAATTCTTCCATCAGGCAGCCTGTTCCAATTTAAGTCTTTGTTCATCTATCGTTTTTTCACCAATATACCGTTTCCCAGAAGCCCAGTCTTCAGAGTATTCTATCAAATAGCAACAGATTAATCTGAGATATGATTCAATACTGGGAAATATTCCAACGACCCGGGACCTCCGGCGGATTTCTCGATTCAGCCGCTCTAATTGATTGGCTGATGATGTCTTTCTACTGTCTATTTCCGAGAATTCAAAGAATTGGACAGAGTCTTCAAGTCCCTCCTCCAGGCAGTTCATCGATTTGGGAAACTGCTCCTCAAATTCGTCTATAATTCTATTGGCATATTCACGGGCTGAATGTGAATCCGGCTGATTCCATATCTGTTTAATGCGGCCTGCCAGATACTTCTTATCACGAGCCGGTACATGGGAGAGGATATTCCTCATGAAATGGATCTTGCACCACTGCCGGGAACATCCGATGAGTTCTTTACGAATAGCTTCCTGAAGACCAGGATGAGCATCAGAGACGCATAACCAGGCTTTCCTGAATCCTCTCGCCTTTAGAGACCTGAACAGCCCGACATAAGTAGATTCAGCTTCTTCCGGCATAGGTTCTACTGCAAGGATCTCTTTATGTCCTTGTGAATTAACACCGGAAACGACCATGACTGCCATATTCCGAACTCTCCCGGTTTCGCGTATCTTTTCATACAGTGCGTCTACCCAGATGACAGGGTATTCGGAATCGAGTGTACGGCAGCGGAATTCATCCGCCTGTTCATCAGGCCCTCTGTTAATTTCGGATACCTGACTGGCTGATATATTTTCGATCCCCGGACTCATGGCGAGCTTTTCAATCTTCCTGGTCGAAACCCCGTTGATGAACGCTTCTTGAACTGCCTGAATCAGAGCCTGTCCGGATCTCTTCTTTTCAGTGACAAAGAAAGGAATATACCCGCCTTTTCTCAGCTTAGGGACCAGTAAATACAACGTTCCTAACCGGGTATCGAAACGGCGAGGTCTAATCCTTAAGAAATGTGTGGTCCTTCCTGTTGAATGAGAACCCTTTTTTGCACGGACTTTGTTCGCCGCTTCGATTTCCATAAGCTTCTCCGGCAGCCATTTCAATAAACTGAAAAGGGGATCCGGTTCCGTAATGAATTGGAGCAGCATGTTTTCCAGATTCCCATTATCATTTTTCTTAGCCATCGTCTTCCTCCTTGTGGTTTTGATGGTTTGATACCATTCTGGAGAATTCGATGGCTTCTTTCAATTATGTAAATTGCGAACTTGATTGTACGTTATCGTTCATTCACCGGGGGCACCGTCGGCACTCTCTTTCTGCTCTTTGCCGCCCCGGCTCTGGCGCGGGTTTCTTTGGGTTTCCAGTCGGCGGACTGCTTTGTGCTCATGTGCCTCGGTCTGACGGCCGTGGCGGCCTTCTCGCAGCGTGGGAGTTTCCTCAAGACGCTCCTTATGGTCATTTTCGGACTCATGCTTTCCACAGTGGACGGATATGTCCTTCGGCGTTCAGCGTTTCACCTTCGGGATCGTCGATTTGGTCGATGGCAACAGCTTTCTCCTCGTCGCCATGGCCACCTTTGCCATCGGCGAAGCCCTGGTTAATGTACCCGGCGGGGAAGGGGAGAGGAGGAAGGATGAGGCCCAGGAGTTGCGGAAGGTGAAGAATTTGCGTCTCGAAGAAAGGGAGTTGAAGCAGATAGCGCCTGCCATGGGGCATTCTTCCGTTCTCGGTTTTCTTGTCGGTGTTCTGCCCGGCACCGGTGCCGCCATCGCCGGTTTTCTGGCCTATGGTATGGAAAGGAGCCTCGCCAATCCGAAAGAGCAGAAGAAATTCGGGAAGGGAAGTCTGGTAGGACTTGCCGCTCCCGAAGTCGCCAATAATGCCGCCTCGTCGGGTGCCTTCGTCCCCCTTTTGACTCTGGGGATTCCCTGTTCGGGCACGACGGCCGTCATGCTCGGTATACAGTCCTGTCCACGGCTCTACCTGGATAATCCTGAGATTTTCTGGTCGGTTATCGTATCGATGCACATAGGCAATGTGGTCCTCCTCATCCTGAACCTGCCGCTGGTTCCCTACCTCGCTCTCCTCTTATCTATTCCGCGGCAATTTCTTCTGCCTCTGCTCCTCTCTTTTTCGCTGATCGGTGTTTATCTTATTTCTTTCAATGTTTTCGAGATACTCCTGATGACTATCATCGCCGCCCTGGCTCTCTTTCTCCGTCTGTTGGATTTTCCCATGCCGCCGCTTCTGCCGGGCTTCGTTCTGGGGGGATAATCGAAGAAAACCTCCGCCGGGCCATTACCATCAATGACGGCTCCCTGTCGTTTCTCTGGACGCGCCCCATCGCCTTGACTCTGATGATCGCCACCCTGATCCTTCTGGCTGTTCCCCCCTTGCGAGATATGATTGAACGTTTTCGCAAAAAATCTACATCCCTGTAGGGGCTGGCCCCCATAGCTTTTGCTCTCATCGAATGCATACAATGAAAACACGGCATCCGTCGGATACAGGATTCTTCTGGTTCAAGGCTTTCATGTTCTCAGTTCACCTTACCGGCATTTTCGGGGTCTTGAGAATGTTTGTTACCGATAATCCTACTTGCGTTCCATCTTCGCCAATGCTTCCAATTCCTCTGTCGATGCCGCACCCATCCTTCTGCTTGCTGTCTTCTTCGGTTGACAGGGCGGTTGTGTGCATTTCTCTGTCTATTTGACAGACCGCACAGTCATCGTCATTGAAAAGCATGGTCCGACAAACTGAAATCTCAGTTTGTCGAAGAAATGCCCGGCCCTGTCATTGTAGGCGAATGGAGCGACGGAAACGCTTTGAACGGATGAATCGGCATATTCTTTGGGGCAAGGCGCATCATTTCCGTTCCATAAGCCGATGGGTCTGCCGCCGGACCTCGTCGGGGCACGGAGGATCGCGTTTGCCCGCTTACGCTCCTTGTTCTCTCGCCTCAGTGCCTTCAGTTCTTCTCTCTTTGGGCTTCTGGCCGCTCCCCAAAAAGCAGAATAGCATTATTCCATCACAGCAGAGTGCTTCGAGCAGCAGGCGGCGGACATGGGAGCGATTCGGATATTCCCGGCCTCCAGACGAGCGCGAATGCTTCTGACAAGGTTCACGGCTTCTTTGTTGTCTCCGTGGACACAGATGGTCTGAACATCCAGTTCAAGGCGCGATTCGTCTTCGGTTATGACGAAGCCCTCAGCCATATCCAAAGCGCGTTTTGCCACCAAACCGGGATCTGTTATGAGGGCGTTCGGCTGACTTCGCGGCGTGAGGGTGCCCTGGGACGTATAGGCCCGGTCGGGAAAGGCTTCGAGGATGACGCGCAGGCCCATTTCTTCCGCCATTCGGCACATGTTTTCACTCTTTTTGCCAGCCAGTGTAACGAGGAAGAGGCTGGGATCTATATCCCGGACAGCTCTGACAATCGCCCCGGCTGTATGGGGATTTTCCAAGGCATCAAGATAGAGGGCTCCATGGGGTTTGATATGCTGAAGTTTGACTTGATGGACCTGGCAGAAGGCATGGAGGGAGCCGATTTGGTAGACGAGGTGATGCCGGATTTCTTCGGGGGTGAGTGCCATGTGGCGGCGGCCAAAGCCCATGAGATCCGGATATCCTGGGTGGGCGCCTATCCCGACATTGTGCGACTTGGCTGCCAGAACCGTTGCGTTCATGACGAGGGGGTCGCCGGCATGCCCTCCGCAGGCGACATTGGCCGAGCTGATATAGGGCATAACCTGATTACATGCCCACAGTATAACGCCCGAAGCTTTCCCCCATATCACAGTTCAGGTCTATAGTTTTCATTTTGTTTCTCCTTCAGGGCACTTCTATGACACCATGAATCGAATAATTCTATCTCTGAAGCTTTGGACATGTTTTTCCAAAACTTCTTTAAGAGCCATAAGTTCTTTAGCCTCCAGGCAAGCGATGATCCTATCATGCTCTTCTATGACATTGATGTAGTGCTCATTCAAATTATCATCCGGCTCCATTCTGGTATTGAAAGACAGATAGGAAAGGCGTTTGGCTTCCGTCCGAACGTCTTGAATGGCCCGAATGAAGAATTCATTTTGGGTTGCCTTGGCGAAATTCAGATGAAAACAGTGATTGTTTCCTACCACTGCCGAGAGACCGGCCTTCCTGAACGGCCTTTTTAATGAGTGCGTTGTCTTTCCGCATCTCCTGGATGATACCGCTGCAGTTCTTAGTTACGGAGATTTCTGCCGCTCCGCACTCGAATATACTCATTGCCTCAAACATGGCCTTGATATCCTGAATAGTGATGGGACGGACTATCATCCCATGGTTGGGATGGGATTCCACCATCCTCTCTCCACGAAGACGAACGAGGGCCTCCCTGATAGGAGTGCGTCCGATGCCCAGGTCCTTCATGAGCTGGCTTTCATTGAGGTTCTGGCTGGGTTTGTATTCCAGGCAAATGATGCGCTAGACTATGGCATTGTAGGCAAAAACGGCAAGGGGTTGTCCAGATGCCTTCTTCGAATTGGATCTTGCTTTCATCAATCTGCTCCTGGCTGTTCCTGTGAAATCCAGTCCACCGTAACACATCGTCTGTATTTATTCTACTCGATCACCTTGTTTTCTCAATACAGTATATCAAAAATATATCTCATGCTCCATGCGATTGTTTGCTGTTGGATACTTCTTGCTTCTCTCCCGATTGCGGACATTCTGTTGAGATTCTCATGATTTTTCATCCGCAGATTGACGCAAATTAAAACCGGTCTTTTATGTTGAAGATTCTTTGCTCCGGTAAATAAACCGGCGAGTACGCTTCCGGCTCATACGGAATGTGTAAATGCTCAAACTCTTTTTCCAGTATTCCGGTAGACTGCTTTCAGAAAACTCCCCGTTCCCGGTGAGCCGTTATCGCAGCCCGATGAGGGCATGAATTCCATCACCTCTCATTTTGTATGCGGGAATCTGCGGGCTCTTCAGCATTTGTATCAGTCTCCGCAGACTACACGGATTCCCGCAGATTAAAAACCAGGTCAAAGCAGGATACATAGTTTTATACCTTCTCAAACCGGACAGTAAATGTTACAGTACACCGAAGATATGGAGGTGTAGAATGATTGTTGATCTAATCAGAAATGCAGGAATCTACGAGGGCTTGTCTGAGGGTGTCGTAAAAGGACTGGAACTTCTGAAGGATTCAAACTTAACCGCACAGGAGGACGGCAGATATGAAGTAATCGGCGACGATCTATTCTACTTGATCCAGCGGTATTCAACCAAGAAAAAGGAAGATGTTCTGTTTGAAGCCCACAGGGACTATATCGATATACAGGCGGTCATCGAAGGGGAAGAGACAATAGGCTACGGGCCTGCCGGGAGAATGGGAATGGTCATTCAGCCGTATGAGCCGGATGTCATCAAATATGCCGATCCGCCGGTCTTTACCGAACTCAAATTGACCGCTGGGATGTTTGCAGTATTCTACCCTGACGATGCCCATAAACCCTGCTATCACACCAATGAATCCAGCGTGCATAAACTGGTGGTGAAAGTGAAAATATAGAGCATTGATGTGATTAGAAGGTTAAAAGGGAATCTCTGTCCTTGATACTATTCCCAAGACCATGTACCGTGATGGCGGAGGTCTCATGTCAGAGCAGAAAGTTGCCCCTCAGAGGGCACAGGGCCGTATCAGCAATGGGCTCATCGCTGGAATTGTCGTCCTAGCCGCTATCGGCTTAGTCGCAGCATCGAGTATTTACACGGTGGATGCCAACGAACGCGGGGTTGTCTCGCGTTTCGGCCGCTACCATGCCACGGTTGCGGAGGGTCTGCATTTCAAAGCGCCCTTCAATGTCGACAGGGTGTACAAGGTTCCCCAGGTAGTGCTCTCGAAGCAGTTCGGTTTTCGAACGGTGCAGGCCGGAGTCACCACCACCTATGATCAGAGGGACTACTCACACGAATCCGAGATGCTCACGGGCGATCTCAACATCGTTGATGTCACCTGGATCATCGAGTATCGCATCACCGATCCGCGGGCATGGCTCTTCCATGTAGATAACAGCCGGATAGCGGGAACCCGCACCGAAGACAACAGGGACAAGACCCTCCGTGATGTCACTCAGTCAGTGGTGAATGGCCTGGTGGGAGACAGGGCTATTCTGGATGTCATCAGCACGGAGAAGGACACTATCGAATACCTCAGCAAGCAGATGATTCAGGATACGCTCGATCTCTATGAACTCGGCGTGAGCATCACTGAAGTGAAGCTGCAGCAGGTTGAGCCGCCCAAGGGGGAGGTTCAGGATGCCTTTGAAGACGTAAACAAGGCCACCCAGGACAGGGAACGTCTTATCAACGAGGGCGAACAGGCCTATTACGCCGAAATACCCCGTATTGAGGGCGAGGCCAAGCAGATGATGGCCGAGGCGGAGGGCTACAGGCAGGCCCGCATCAACTACGCCAAGGCCGAGGTGGCAATGTTCCAGGCCATACTTCAGGAGTACCGGCGTTCGCCTCGGGTGACTCGTGAACGACTCTATTATGAGACGCTGGCCAAGGTGTTTGCCAATGAGGAAAACACCGATCTCATTGACAAGAACCTGGAGAATTTTCTTCCGCTTAAGAATATCGGAGCGGGAGCCGGAGAGTAAAATGAATAAGCTTATAAAAACCTTCATGCCTGTAATAATCGTCGCCATACTGTTTATTATGCTCAAGCCGTTTTTCATCGTGTCGGAGGGAGAGCAGTCCGTTGTCACACGTTTCGGGCGCATCGTTGCGGTGCATACCGAGGCCGGATTGAAATTCAAGGTTCCGGCCATAGATCAAATCACCCGCTATTCCAAGAAGATACTCTCCTGGGACGGCGAGCCTCAGCGCATGCCCACCAGTGAAAACCAGTACATCTGGGTGGATACGTCCGCCCGCTGGCGCATTGTCGCACCGGAGGTCTTCTATCAGCGGGTCAATGTTATGGATCAGGCCTATGCGCGGCTGGATAATGTCATCGAATCGGCCGTCCGCACCGTTGTATCGCAGTATCCGCTCACCGAATCGGTGCGTTCGACGAACATCATCCTGGAATCTGAAAACGTGATACTGGATTTCCAAACCGAGGCTCAGGCCGCCGCCGATGCGGCTGCCGAAAACAGGGCATTGGGCGTATCGGCAAATACCGAAGAAGGCGGTACGACCAATATTTTGGAAAGCGCCTTCGCCCCCATATTGCACGGACGCAAGGCCCTCTCCACCGAGATGCTCAGCCGCTCCCAGTCTTCCATGCCCGAGTACGGCATTGATCTTCTGGACGTGGTCATACGGCAGATTCGGTATTCCGACGATCTGACCCAATCGGTGTACGACAGGATGATCTCTGAGCGGCAGAAGGTGGCGACCGGTTATCGCTCCGATGGAAACGGGTTAAAGGCCGAATGGTTAGGAAGACTGAACAGAGACCGTGATATCAAACTGACCGAAGCCGAAACAAGGGCCGCCCTGATCCGGGCCGATGGCGATGCCGAGGCGGCGCGTATCTATGCCGAGGCCTACAACGCCGATGCCGAATTCTACAGCTTCTGGAAGGCCCTGGAAACCTATCAGCAAGTGCTCCCCGGTCAGAAGAAGGTGTTGAGCACCGATATGGATTTCTTCAGATATCTGTATGACATTGATTGACCGTCTTGCTGTGTCATGGCAGAGTCCGCCTAATGAATCTCAACTTATGGGCATCTCTGAAAAACCCCGTTTTCGGTTTTAGAGGTGCCCTTTACTATAGTGCCCCGAAGAATGTGGTTATTTCCATACCCTGAATTCGCTGCGGTCCGGGACTTCTTGAATCCGCCTAATACACTGTCAGGAAAAGAATTAACAGACTGATCACCCCGGACTTCATTGACGGCCATCGGGGATGGAATTTATACAGGTTCCAGTTATTCAGCCTGATTAAGCAAATTTGGCGCATTCCCGGGCAGAAAAGGTTTTAGAGCATTCTCGTAACTCGTTTTTTCACCAGACTATATCTCGCCACTAAGCTTCTGGGCACTGTATAAGGATTCCAGAAGACTGGAAGTAAATCGGCATTATCGCTATCAACAGAAAAGGGCAAAAAAACGTTTGCAGACAAATACGGGACAGAGATTATATTCACGCCGAAGCAGTGAAGTGGAGAACGTTTTTGGAGACATGAAACATAACCAGAAATTCACACATTTCAACCTGCGGGGATTGGAAAAAGTGCAGGCTGAGGCTGTATATGATGGCGTATAATCTGCGCAAAATGGGAGTGACGGGGACGTTCAGGCTTGTGAACAGTCTTTCAGTCTATATTCAAGTGTTTTCTCATTTATGGCTTGTATTGGCCGGATATCTGCCGTGGGCGATTTATCGGGCCGATGCTGAAAATCGAAGGATTTCGAGAAGTATTCAATTAAATCACTGTTTTTTCGGCTGTTGATGCGTTTCTGATACAGCCCCATGGCCATCACCCCAATCCCAAGATTTTTCCCCCCAGCTTCAATATAGAGATCGTCTATTGGCAGATTTCCGCCCAGGGAGGGAACCAAAACTAAAACAGCATAGGGGGGCTGAATTCAGTTCATTACTCCACCATCTGCAAGCCTAATCTGTTTACCATCTAGGGCACCTCTAAGAAACAGCTTTAGGAAATTGACGAAGAAATATTTTTTGTCGATACAAGGCGGCCTGTCTGCGTGCGGACACGCACAGGCAGGCAAAAGCGGAGCTAGCTTAAGCTACGTGAGCATTTTGACAACGCAGTAGCGGCGGAAAAGTTCGAGTCAAGAACTAAATGGGGTTTTTTAGAGGTGCCCTTATCAGATTAGAATTATAGTGTTTCTCTGATGCTTTTTCTATTGTCTTGCAGAGGAATTCGGCGCTATACTACCCACAGATTCTGGAGACGGGCCATAAAAATACCCTCTTGCAGATTTCAGGAGGAACTGTCAATGGAAAATGAAAAACCTAAAGGCTTCCAGCGAAAAAATCTGGTTATTCTATTGCTCATACTTTTTTGGCCCCTTGGCTTAGCAGCATTGGCAATGAACAAAACCTTCCGGAAAAGCATAAAAACTGTGTTGTTCATCATATTTGGACTCATCGGTGCTTTTCAGTTGCTTTTCACGATCATCACCCTTGTTGAATATCAAGAGGGAAGCCTCATAGAACGATTCCACGCCAGTATCCGTGTTTTTTCTGGATTGGAAGAGGATGAGGAAGAAGTGGTATATCCACAACTTCTACCTGGACAAAGCATGGATGGTTTCATTGACATGAACCAGGATCCTTATCAGATATACCGCGTAGAAATTCCTGAAACGGCTTTGGGAATAAGAATTTCTATTACTGACGCCACTGAAGACTTGGATTTAGACCTTCATTACGGGGATGACATATCAGAAGACGCAGATTTTCATGCCCATTCCAGCGATTCACTGGAGGTTTTGTATCTGTATAAACAATATGAAAGTTGGTTCCCTTCGGGAGAATATCTGCTCCAGGTTATGTACCAGGATCAGTTCCATCCCAGGGAGAACGGCAAAAAAACTGATGAACTCCCCTATACGGTGCGATATGATACTTTCGATGCCGTCACGATGGGGCAGCCCTTGTTCCCTGATACTCCTATCGAAGGTGTGGCAAATTATGAATCCGGCTATCTTGCCCATTATGTGCTGAAACTACCGCCGGAAACAGATGCTTTCCGAATAGATGTACTTGATACGCCGGGAGATATCGATCTTTATCTTTCCCTGAACAATCCGGCGCCCCTCCACGATGAATTTCTTGTCATTGCCGGAGGCCTCAGCGGTGCTGAAAGCATAATTGTAGACACCTCTCAAATAATAGCTAACAAAACTGCCGACTCCCCTGATGAGGGAGAAACGGAATCATCGGGCAATAAGGGAGCCGAAGCATCCGGAGAAGAAGAAACGGAATCTCCACAAGATACAGAGCAGTACTATTTGACCGTGATGGGAACGAAGAATCCATTGGAACTTGATGGGGTGGTGATTCCGCCCATCCCATTCCGTCTTATGGCGGCGCTTGGAACTGCAGTGCCGGATACTGCTCCTTCACCACCAATTCTGCCGTTGGATAACAAAGGATTTGATGCGGCAAGGCTGGCCACTGTGGAACTGTTCAGCCCTTCCGGCTCTGTGGGTTCAGGAAGCCTTATAGGTTCTGACGGTCTTATCATTACCAATAAACATGTTGCTCGCGATGGTGGTAAAACACCCGATATGTTGGTCGGCATTACACTGGAATCCTCTATGCCAAGCAAAGTTCTGTTTATTGCAGAAGTCGTACAACTGCATCCTGAAGAAGATCTGGCGCTACTCCGTATTACAAAAGACCGATGGGAGCGGCCTTTACCGGAAGGATACCGTTTTCCAGCCCAGTCCGTAGGAAATTCCGCATCGCTTATTCCTGGAGATACCCTGATGGTTCTTGGTTACCCCATTGTAGGTTCCGGTATAACACGGTCATACTATACTCTGTCCAAGGGGATATTTTCGGGTGTTGAAGCTAGTTCATATAAAACCGATGCACTTCTTGCTCCAGGCAGTTCTGGCGGTCCTGTCTTTGATGAAAACTGGAACATGGTAGGCGTAGGCGTTCGATTGGCCGCCGAGCATGGTGCGAATCTTTCTTTTTTTATACCGCAGCACACAATACCGGATGAGTGGTTAACGTTAAAAAATAAGTAACATAAGGGCACATCTAAAAGACCTGCTGCATCAATATTGAATCGGCTCCTTATTCATAATACATTCATTCTTTCTCAGTCGGAGTCAACCAATTATTTGCAGAATATTTTCTGACTCTGTTGAAACTCAATGTACCAGTAGAGAGCCCTATTCAATTCTTCGCTTGTTCTGTATCTCCGCTGGCAGTTCAGCCGGGTTTTGACCCAAGTTCACCAAACTAGACAGCCTTGGTAATTTTTTACGGCCACTGAAGCCGCCATAACTCAAATTTAGGGTTACATAGGGCTTGCTTAGCAAGTAGTGACGGCGGAAAAGATCGAGTCAAGAACTAAATGGGGTTTTTTAGAGGTGCCCTTAACATTACATGGAAGAAGAAAACTCAGACAGGCCGCAGTGAAGGAACTTATACACTTAGAACAAACCGGAAAGATCTGGATGACAAAAATATTTGGGAACTCTACATCATGCCTGGCCGCGCCTAGGAGTTCATTTAGGGACATGAAATCTCATCTTGGTTTTCGCCCTGACTTTCATCAGCTGGAGGGAAGGGTGCAGGCGCAAGTGTTTATATCCGTCCCGGCCTGTCACCTGATGCATGCGATTGAATGCAAGTTACGCAAGGGAGGAGATTTACGGAGGTGGAAAACAATAAGAGCTATTCTTGCCGCCCGCCAGAGAATAACCATGGAGTACGTTTCGAAGACTGAAAGAAGGTCTGCCGGTGAATAATGAAGTGAGACTCGACTCTCAGCAAGAACCGGAACATCGTAAGATTTATGCCATCCTTGGGCTGACTGGAAATGCCTTGAACAGGCGGCTGACGACCCGTCAAATCTGTAGTGCAGACAAAAAATAGGATGTTCTTTAGAGGTGCCCTGAAGAGTTATAATTTTTTTGGTGAACTTGGGACAAGGTTCGGGGCACTCGATAAGGGTGACATTGAAGCAGCAGGGTGAAGACTGAACCTGCCCAGACAAGTTAAGTCCGGCAGAATGGCAAAGATTCTGTCCGCACAAATTGCGAAATGGCAATAGCCGCGCAAGGGATTGAAACGGAAATGCCGCTGGCTGCCCCGGCGATTGGCAATGAGCCGGGGGCAGGCTGCCAGAATAAGGCATTGGAGTGAAAAGCCCGACCCGAAGGGTTGCGCCCAAATATTGATTTTGAATATTGCGGGACCCTCGTCTCAGGAGCCTTCAGCGGAATCTTTCAAACTCGCAGAAACCGAAAACGGGGGAGGCGCCGTATCCGCGGCGGAAGTTTCAGGCCCCATGGCAGCGCTTGTATTTTTTGCCGCTGTTGCAGGGGCAGGGATCGTTCCGTCCAACCTTGGGGGCGCCGCGCCTGATTTGTACTTTCTCGGGGCTGGCTTCTCGGCGTTCCCTAGAACGTATCAGGGATGACATGGAGTTATGGGTTGCCATTCCCCGCGAGGGCTCACCTCTGGCTCTGTCGTCTTTGTGCTGAATCCTCACCTTGAAGAACTTCCGGGCTATGTCGACTCTCAGGTCGTCCAGCATGGAATCGAACAGCTCAAAACCCTCATTCTTGTATTCAACCAGGGGGTTCTTCTGAGCATAGCCTCGCAGCCTGACGGCTTCGCCTAGGCTGCTGAGTTCTTCGAGATGTTCCTGCCAGCGGATATCGACCTGACGAAGATAATCATAGCGAATGAACTGCTCTAGCTGATCTTGGCCTATTTGACTGGACTTATGCTCCATATCGGACTCAAGATAGGCGGTGAGTGCTTGAAGAACTGCGTCAGGGGCCATGTTCACGGAAAGCTGTCCTTCCTCCCGATAGTTGAAATTCTGAAGAAGTCTCTCCCCTAGGCGGGCAAGGGCATTTTCCGCATCGGTTCTTAGGTCTTCTGCATAGTCATCAATCAGAACATCGAGGATGTGCTTGCCCGTCTCAATCACCTTTTCGCTCAATTTTTTGCCGGCGAGAATCTCATCTCTCATCGCGTATATGGCATTGCGCTGTCTGCTCACCACATCGTCGTATTCCAATAGATGCTTTCTTATCTCGTAGTTTCTGTCTTCCACCCGTCTTTGTGCCCGTTCCAATGATTTGTTGATCATGGGATGAAAGATTGGTTCTCCACCGGCCATACCAAGTTTGGCCATGGCGGAGCGGAATGCGGCCCCGCCGAAGAGCCGCATGAGATCATCATCCAATGAGATGTAAAACCGCGAGTATCCCGGATCGCCCTGCCGCCCGGATCGCCCTCGGAGCTGATTGTCGATTCTCCTGGATTCGTGGCGTTCCGTGCCCAGGACATAGAGACCGCCGGCGGCCTTCACCTCGGCGTTCTGGGGGAGCCATTTAGCCAGTTCCTGGGCATAGACTTTCTCGTATTCCTCATCACTCGCCTCATCACCCACTTTGCGCCTGGCCCTGAATTCAGGGTTTCCGCCGAGTTTGATATCCGTACCGCGTCCGGCCATATTGGTCGCAATGGTTACGGCGCCTTTCGCCCCGGCCTCGGCAATGATGAGGGCCTCCCGATGATGGTTCTTGGCATTGAGAATTTCATACTGAATTCCTCTCTTGGCCAGGTATTTGGCGAGTATCTCGGACTTCTCGACACTGACGGTGCCGACGAGAACAGGTTGTCCTTTCTCATGAACACGGGCTATCTCGTCGCAGATAGCGTTGAACTTGAAATCCTCGTTGAGATAGATGATATCATCGGCATCTATACGGCTAACCGGTCTATTGGATGGGATCACGACGACATCAAGGTTGTATATTTTTCTAAATTCCTTGGCTTCAGTATCCGCTGTACCCGTCATCCCCGCGATTTTCCCGTACATACGGAAGTAATTTTGAAGGGTTATGGTGGCTAGGGTGCGGTTCTTCCGGGCAGGGCGTATTTTCTCCTTCGCCTCGATGGCCTGATGGAGGCCGTCTGAGTAACGGCGGCCATGGAGGATGCGTCCGGTGAATTCATCGACAATCTGAATCTGCCTTTCCTGAACCACATACTCCTTGTCCCGATGAAAGAGCCGCCTGGCCTTGAGAGCCTGAGTGAAATAATGAATGTACTCGAAATTTTCCTCATCGAAGAGGTCGCCATTGCGGAGCAGTCCCTCTTTTTTGAGGATGTTCTCGATGCTGTTCATGCCCTCGTTGGAGAACATCACACGTTTGCCCTTCTCGTCGATCTTGTAATCTCCCTCGGCCTGGGTTCCCATGATGGGATCATCCGGGGGATAGTCGCCGGTTTGGGGGTCTTTCTCACATTCCTTGAGCCGCTGAACCAGCCGGTCGGCTTGAATGTACTTTGATACATCATCCTCGACTGGTCCTGATATGATGAGGGGTGTTCGCGCCTCATCAATAAGGATGGAGTCGATTTCGTCGATGATGGCGAAGTGATGCTCTCTTTGGGTCTTCCGGGAGAGGTCCCACTTCATATTATCCCGCAGGAAATCGAATCCGAATTCGTTATTGGTGCCGTAGGTGATGTCTTTCTCGTATTCTTCCCGGCGCTGGGCCAAGTCCATGTTCGAGAGTATTGCCCCGACACTGACCCCTAAGAGGCCGTACACGGGCCGCATCCAGTTCGTATCCCGTTCGGCCAAGTAATCGTTCACCGTTACGATGTGTACGCCCTTACCCTCTAGGCAGTTCAGGTAGGCGGCGGCGATGCTGCCTAGGGTTTTCCCCTCACCCGTCTTCATCTCGGTGATCTTACCCTGATGGAGGACGATGGCGCCGAGTATCTGCACATCGTATGGCCGTTCGTTCAAGGTGCGCCTGGCCGCTTCTCTCACCAATGCAAATGCCTCGGGCAGAACGCCATCAAGAGCCTCGCCCTGCTGTATCCGCTGTTTGAAGCTCTCGGTCTGAACGGCAAAATCCTCGTCGGGCAGGGACAGCGCCCAGCCCTCTTTTTCGTTCACGGCATGCAGTAACGGTATGAGGGATCTCAAATCCTGTTCTTGCTTCGTACCGAAAATGGCGGAAATAATTCCTTCACTCATATAGGTCAAGATACATTCCTGATCCATAGGTCGTCAAGTCTGCTGCACAACACTGAATCTCCTCCTAGCCGGCTGTATCTGAATTCTGTCTCCAGCGGCCTTTCTGCCATGATATCTGACAAGAACCTTGTCTGCTCAGCCGATTAATTTCTTTTGCGGCTGCTTAACTCCCAAGGCTAAACTTGTTGGGGTAAGAGCCCCCGTGTATTTCTGTTGACTTCCTATACGCTCTTTTCCGCCCTGTTGTCTTCAAGAATCCTCTAGTCATGATACGGCGTGAAGTCCTTCTGAATGGACACCGGTCATAGTCAGAGTAAAGCGGCATTTCTCTCTCTCTCTCTCTCGATTCCCTGCCATCTGCTTCCTTGCCGGACGGATGATTCTGTCAATGGAGCTTTCAAAAAACTATGCCAGCCGTTCTCCCCGTTTCTGTATAGACGGGGGAGGCGCATTCGTACCGGCTTTCGGGAGGGGTCAAGACATAGGTAACACTTTTAGCCGAGCATGGTAACACCTTGGAGGCGGGAGCATGCCGTGGCAGGAGAGAGATACCATGGATTTGAAAGAAGAATTCGTTAGCCCAAGTTCACCAAACTAGACAGCCTTGATAATTTTTTGTCGATACAAGGCGGCAAAAACTCAAGCGTAGCTTAAGCTACGTGAGCATTTTGACAACGCAGTAGCGACGGAAAAGATCGAGTCAAGAACTAAATGGGGTTTTTTAGAGGTGCCCTTCAACAAATGAGTCTGTCCCGGCTGTTACTGCCGCAGATGCAATAAACAAAATATCAACCAGCTTATGCTCTTTTGTGCGATCAACTCGTGGATCTTCAACTTCTTCAAAATGATGCCAAAATACATCTGAATCGTCCATGATTTCTACCCCCCCCCCCCCCCCCCAGAATATTTAGAGAAATAGTCTCATAAATACTGAAAATTTCCTGTTGATCCCCAAAAATCATTGTTTTTCATCCTTTTCGGGATAGAATTAGATGCGATTGCCTTGGGAGGGTTCCCCGCTTAAGTTGCTGTTTCTTCCGCCTTATTCGCCCAATTTGAATCTGATAGAAAGGCTTTGGAGGATATTGAAGAAAACGGTGTCGGAGAACCGTTATTATGAAGTCTTTGACGATTTCCAGAAGGCCCTGATTAAATTTTTGGAGGATAGAATCGAGAGACGCAAAGCGGAATATGCCCGCTTAATGACCGAGAAATTCCATATGTTCTCACAACCGGAATTCCTGAATTTTGATTTGGAAAATGTGGGATAAGTGTGGACATCTTGGGGGTGTTTTAGTATATATACTGGATCGCTTGAGTTTCCAGCGGTTTTTGGGCATAAATCTCTGCGATGATGCGCCGGACGCAAAGTCTATATGGCATTACAGAGAGCAACTTACCCGGAAGGGAGTAGTCGAAGAGCTTTTTGAACTTTTCTATCAAGTGCTTGAAGAGAAGGGATTAATAGCCGAAAAGGGGATAATCGTGAATGCCAGTTTCAAAGAAGTGCCAGTGCAGCGTAATAGCAAAGAAGAGAATGCCAGGATCAAAAACGGTGAAAAGATAGAGGAATGGAGCTAGGACAAGCGTCGTCAGAAGGATACAGATGCTCGTTGGACGAAAAAGAACAAGAGGAGTTATTTTGGCTATAAAAATCATATTAAGGCAACCTCTAAAAAACCGTTTTTGGAATTTGGCGCAGAGATTTTTTCTTGATGCAAGGCGGCAAAAGCTCAAGCGTAGCTTAAGCTACGTGAGCATTTTGACAACGCAGCAGCGAGGAAAAAGATCAAGCCAAAAACGAAATAAGGTTTTTTAGAGGTGCCCCTAAGGTGGATGCGAGAAGCAAGCTGATAAAAGATTGCAGCGTCAGCAGCGCAAAGGTCCACGGCTCCAAGGAGTTTGAGAACTTGCTTGATGAAAAGGATAAAGGCCAGCAGGTATACGCCGATTCGGCTTATCGCTCAGAGGAGATGGAAAAAATGATAAAAAGGAAACACATGAAAAGCCAAGTACACTACAGGGCATACAGAAACAAACCGCCTAAGCGGTGAGGAGAAGGCGGTCAACAACGAGAAATCGAGGGTTCGCTCGCGAGTAGAGCATGTCTTTGGGTTTATGAAAACAAGCATGAAAACAGACAAGTTGTGCGCTATAGGAGAAGTGGGGATAGAAGGGATCATTGGACTTCTGAATCTTAGCTATAACATCTGTCGTTATGTGTATTTGAGACAATCCCTGGGATAAGTGGGCACTGAATGTGCTCCGTAAGCCGAAAAAAGCCTGATAACGGGTTGAAATCGCTAAGAAAGGTCGAAATTGTCAGACCAAAATGAAAAAAGGACGTTTTTCCCGAATCAAGAGTTATTGTCAATAGTTGTGGATGAGAAAATTTCAAATCCTTCATTTTTTTCACGCGGCCTCTTCCTTGAAGACTCCATCTTTACAAAACACACCCTCAATAACCCTGGGGATCAGCTTGTATCCACGTAGCTTTCGCCAGTTCTTTTCAGCCTCCAGGCAGAGCTTCCAAACCATACTTAATGTTGCCGCCCTTGAACCACAGCCCCTGGTTCTCTTCGTTCTAAGGCGGACAGTAGCAAAGGTTGACTCAATCGGGTTGGTCGTCCTGATGTGAGTCCAGTGCATCGCCGGAAATTTGTAGAACGTGAACAGCTTCTCCCTGTCCTTTTCCAGACACTGGGCGGCCCTGGGGTACTTAGCCTGAAAAGAATCAATGAATAAGTCATAGGCTTTAAGAGCATTCTGCCCGGTATCTGCCATATACATTTCATGAATCATTGACTTGGCCTTGCCCTGGAGATTCCTGGGCATTTTGTTTAACACATTCGCTGTTTTGTGCACCCAGCAACGCTGTTTTTTTGTTTCTGGAAAGATTTCATCCAGGGCATTCCAGAAACCCAGCGCACCATCCCCAATGGCCAGCCTGGGGGCGGCGGCGAGACCCCGGGCTTTCAGTTGGAGCAGTATCTCCCTCCAGCTTTGTGAGCTTTCCCTGTATCCGTCACTGACGGCTAGAAGTTCCTTCTTCCCATCCCTGTCAGCTCCCATGATTACAAGAATGCAGCTCCTTTGATCATCAAGCCTCACATTGAAGCAGATGCCGTCCACCCAGATGCAGGCGTATTCCTTAGCTTTCAAATCACGTTTCTCCCACTGAAGAAACTCATCTTCCCAGAACCTTTTCAAGCGGACTATGTTCGTCGCCGACAGTCCGGCAATACCTTCACCCAGAATCGAGGCAAGAGCTGTCTGGAAAGCAGATGTGGACACACCGCTGAGGTACAGCGCCGGAACAAGGTTGTCGATACTGGGAGTTCTGCGCATATAGGTTGGCAGTATGGCACTGGTGAAGCGATCCTCTCGCTTGCTCTTTAATTTCCTGTCATCCACTCTTGGAACCTTGATTTGCATTTGACCAGCCCCTGTCACAATTTTTCGTTGGGCGTGGTAACCATTGCGTACAACCTTGCGCTGATTATTCTGATCACGCTCATGTTTATGGGCATTGATGTAGTCTTCCACTTCTAACTCCAGGGCATGAATAAGCATCTTTCTGGCTCCCTCTCGCAAAACCTGATCCAAAACCGATTCTGTTTCGCTTTTCAGCACTTCCGAATCATTTCCGTTTGTTGTAAACTCTTCCATAGAGCATCTCCTTTCTGTTTGGCTTTATTACCAATTATTTTACAGAAGGATTTGCTCTTTTTTTACCCCATCCACAACTTTTGATTATATCTCCCGAATCAAGGGCTGCAAACCTATTTTTTTAGAGGTACCCTAATGGGAGGACAAAAATTCTGAAAAAATGTGGTAACTTGTCAAGTTAACTGTCCACTTTTTCATGAAACTCATGCTCTCTTATACCTCAAGCTATCAGATGAATTCCGATAGCCTCATTGGCCGACTTACAACCCAGTATCCGCCGTGGGTAGTTGTTCACCCAATCCTGTATCATTTTTATATCCTTCTTGCTGTAACGGCCAATATCACAACTTTTAGGTATGAATCGCCGTATTAAGCCATTGGCATTTTCATTACTTCCCCGTTCCCACGATGAGTATGGGTGCGCGTAGTAAATAGTCGTTCTCTTGCGCTGGGTTAAGCAGGAGCGTTCCATATTCTCGCTATCCATAAATTCACCGCCGTTGTCGCATGTGATTGACTTAAACACCCTCCAAAACTGCCGACTGCCCAGTTTTCTCTCCAATTTATCCAGAGTTTTTACAAGGCTGCCCGATGTTCCATCGGGCAACTTTTCCATGATGACCACCCGTCCTGAGCGTTCTACAAGTGTCATGAGAGTTTGCTTGCCCTTGCCTTCAGCACCCACAACGCTGTCTATTTCCCAATGACCAAATTCTTCTCGATCCTCAATATACGCCGGTCTGGTCGAAATACTTTTCATTGCTGATTTCGCTCTGTTATGCCTCTTATGGCCATTTGAGCCATTCTTGCACCTCCTTTTACCCCGAAGCAGATAATTCTCGGCATTCCCCAGCAGGCCTTCATAGATATACCGGTAGAGGGTTTTCGTACTGATTCTTGTACCCGTTGGCCATGAGTACTTCTTATAATGCATTATGACTGAGTCAGGGCTGTATTTCTTTTTAAGGAGCTTTTGGGTCTCCTTGACAAATTTGTAATCGGCACCAAGCTTCAATGCTGGTCCCTTTGCTTCAAGCTCCCTACGGGCTTTTCTCTGGCCAATGTCCGCGCTATAGGTCATATATGCAGATAAATCACTATTCTGAAGTGTAACTGATCCTCGTTTGAGTTCTCTCCGTATACTTCTTTCATGGCGATCCAGGATGATTGCCATCTGTTTGATTGTCAGCATGTCCTTCCCTTTTTTGCGGATCATTCTTTCCAGAATTAGCCGTTCCTCCCAATTGAAGTGTTTTCCCCTTCTATAGCTTGTGCTATTGTGTTCTTGTCCCATGTTAACTCCTGTCTTTTCATATAAGCAGTATACATGAGTTTCATGGGGCTTCTTTTGCCCTCTTTATCGCGGACAGTTAATGTTACAATTCACCATTCTGAAAAAATGTGCGAAAAATACTTGACATTATCATTTTTTATTGCATAATGGCTTTGTTTGGTGTATATTAAGATTGTAAAGGGGTGCTGAAAGGGTTTTTTAGAGGTTCCCCATAGATTATGGAGACGAGCCGTTTTTTAGAGGTGCCCTTAGGAAATTGACGAGAGTTATTGTCAATAGTTGTGGATGAGAAAATTTCAAATCCTTCATTTTTTTCACGCGGCCTCTTCCTTGAAGACTCCATCTTTACAAAACACACCCTCAATAACCCTGGGGATCAGCTTGTATCCACGTAGCTTTCGCCAGTTCTTTTCAGCCTCCAGGCAGAGCTTCCAAACCATACTTAATGTTGCCACCCTTGAACCACAGCCCCTGGTTCTCTTCGTTCTAAGGCGGACAGTAGCAAAGGTTGACTCAATCGGGTTGGTCGTCCTGATGTGAGTCCAGTGCATCGCCGGAAATTTGTAGAACGTGAACAGCTTCTCCCTGTCCTTTTCCAGACACTGGGTGGCCCTGGGGTATTTAGCCTGAAAGGAATCAATGAATAAGTCATAGGCTTTAAGAGCATTCTGCTCGGTATCTGCCATATACATTTCATGAATCATTGACTTGGCCTTGCCCTGGATATTCCTGGGCATTTTGTTTAACACATTCGCTGTCTTGTGCACCCAGCAACGCTGTTTTTTTGTTTCGGGAAAGATTTCATCCAGGGCATTCCAGAAACCCAGCGCACCATCCCCAATGGCCAGCCTGGGGGCGGTGGTGAGACCCCGGGCTTTCAGTTGGAGCAGTATCTCCCTCCAGCTTTGTGAGCTTTCCCTGTATCCGTCACTGACGGCTAGAAGTTCCTTCTTCCCATCCCTGTCAGCTCCCATGATTACAAGAATGCAGCTCCTTTGATCATCAAGCCTTACATTGAAGTAGATGCCGTCCACCCAGATGTAGGCGTATTCCTTAGCTTTCAAATCACGTTTCTCCCACTGAAGAAACTCATCTTCCCAGAACCTTTTCAAGCGGACTATGTTCGTCGCCGACAGTCCGGCAATACCTTCACCCAGAATCGAGGCAAGAGCTGTCTGGAAAGCAGATGTGGACACACCACTGAGGTACAGCGCCGGAACAAGGTTGTCGATACTGGGAGTTCTGCGCATATAGGTTGGCAGTATGGCACTGGTGAAGCGATCCTCTCGCTTGCTCTTTAATTTCCTGTCATCCACTCTTGGAACCTTGATTTGCATTTGACCAGCCCCTGTCACAATTTTTCGTTGGGCGTGGTAACCATTGCGTACAACCTTGCGCTGATTATTCTGATCACGCTCATGTTTATGGGCATTGATGTAGTCTTCCACTTCTAACTCCAGGGCATGAATAAGCATCTTTCTGGCTCCCTCTCGCAAAACCTGATCCAAAACCGATTCTGTTTCGCTTTTCAGCACTTCCGAATCATTTCCGTTTGTTGTAAACTCTTCCATAGAGCATCTCCTTTCTGTTTGGCTTTATTACCAATTATTTTACAGAAGGATTTGCTCTTTTTTTACCCCATCCACAACTTTTGATTATATCTCAATTGACGAAGTGGCGGTGTGTTCCTCGGGCTACGCCCTGCGGTACACACCTGATTAAATTTTTCGTTGATACAAGGCGAAAAGAGTGTAGCTGGGCTACGGTTTTTCCTTGGAAAAACAAGCATTCTTGACAACGCCATAGCAACAGAAAAGACCTACCTGCGCCGTGCCCTGCGCGGCAGGCAGATTGAGTCAGGAACTGAATGGTGTTCTTTAGAGGTGCCCAGAGATGACAAAGGAGTATATTGTATGAGTCGTATTTCAATTGTCGCTGTCGGTATATTGATAATCAGCGCATTGTTGACAGTAAGTTGTGTCGAGCCTCTGTATCTATGAATTTAGCCAGGAGAAAAGATTGCCGGAGCCCCGCATTTCCATCTGGAGAGAGGGGGAAGGCGTTTGCATATATATAAGGAGAACCATAATGCAGAAGAATTTTTTTGAGTTGATTAGTACGTCAGTATTTAGGACAAGCCGCATAGATGCGGTGAACACAAGGAGTTGTTTATGAAGTTTAAGACCATAACAATTGGTATTCTGACCGCCCTCATTCTGCTCGCCGGCTGTCCATCCTCCGATGATAATGGAACGGAGAACGGCGGCAATGGAACGACGAGCCATACAGTTGCCTTCAAAATTGACGGGGGCATCTCGCAGCCGGACGCGGCGAGTGTTGTAAGCGGCCAGAAGGTTTCCGAGCCTTCGGCTGTCCGGGATGGCTACAGCCTGAGCAAGTGGTATACCGATGTGAACTACACATCTCCTTACGATTTCGAAACCCAGGTCAGCAGCGATATCACCCTGTATGCCCAATGGGGCCATTATATCATATTCGATATTGACGGCACACCTGAGAATGAAGTCAAGGTGTTCGTAGCCGAAGGCGCGGCTGTTTCGGCAGAGGATATTCCGGTTCCTTCTAAGTCCGGCAACTTCCTGGCGGGCTGGAAAGACCGGCATGATGCAGAAATTGATCTTGATAATTTCACTCCTGGCAGTGACCTTGCTCTATATCCCGTCTGGGTGGATAAGTCGCTTACATTGGACAATCCCAGTATAACGGCCAGGACGGCGGCGACACTTACCTTCACCGCCACATCCGGGGGCAGCGAGACAGCCAGCTACACGATATTGAGCCTTACGGCGCCCGATACAGCGGTCGCCGGGGCGATTGAAATCGGCGATGATAATAAAAGTCTCACTGTCAGGGACTCCGTCTCGGCGGGCGACAGCGGCACCTATAAGGTGGATGCCTCTGTGGACAAAACCTCTCTTTCGACAGAGTTTGAACTGACAGTTTCCCGCAGGGACTTAAGTGATGTGCCTGTCTCTGTCAGTGATGATGCCGGCAAGACGTCTGCCGTTCCTCTCACTGAGGGGAATTCCGATACGCTCGCCTTCGACGGCCCTGCCGGCCTTGTTGAGGGAACCGACTACACCGTCACTCTCGAAGCGCCCTCTGGCGTGACGAATAAATTGACCCTGGCAGACGGTGTAATCACAATCCCTGATACGGTGCTTGTAGCCGACAGCGGATTTTATACCGTCAAGGCAGAGGGGAAAGGGGATTATACCGGCACGGCATCCATTGCATTCGATCTGTCGGTGAGCAGTAAGGACGCCGCTGAGCTTAGCACGGCAGTCGCATCGCTGACGGTACCGGCAGTGGCGGCGACGGCGTACACGGAAACTCTTTTCGGTGCTGTTACAGTGATTCCGGCTGGGACTGCGGCTCCTGTGCGCGGGACAGACTACACCCTGTCCATCGAGAACGCTGACGGCGACAAGGTGGGTGAGGATAAGATTTCCATTAATTCAGGCAATGAAATAGCCGTTTCCGATCAAATCACAGTAAGCGACGGGGGGGACTTTGCAGTCGTCGCAACAGGTATAGGAGGCTATAAGGGCCGAGTGGTGCAGGGCTTTGTATTGACTGTTGACCCGAGAAGCCTGACAGGAGCCAGTTTGGTTCTCAATAATGGCTCCTGGTCCATGACCGCCTATACAGGCGGCACATTCCCCCTTGCGGTCACTGATGCCGGCGGCAGGGCGCTGGAATATAGTGATGGCTACACCGTGGAAATCAAAGATTCCGGCGGCAGCACGCCGGCTAAGATAACCGTCGATCCGGAAGGCCGGGTGGCGGTGGCCGATACAATAGCATCCGGCGATGCCGGAGAT
Organism: Spirochaetaceae bacterium; assembly: GCA_965232165.1. Classification (GTDB taxonomy): domain Bacteria; phylum Spirochaetota; class Spirochaetia; order DSM-2461; family DSM-2461; genus UBA2779. The sequence goes on from CBDDOY010000001.1 coordinate 1,259,929, forward strand.
TATACCGTCACCGTGACTGGGACCGGAAATTACGGCGGTACGGCCAACGCGGCATTTGCTCTGACAGTCGGGAAGGCGTCCATCGCCTATGCGGAAATTATTCTTACGCCTTCTGCAATAACAGCCGAGGCGTTCCAGTCTAAGGGGCTGCAGGTAAGCGTCACAGCCGGAGACCGCACACTCAATGCAGATACGGATTATACGCTGAAACTCACTGATTCCGGCGGCGCTGATGCCGATACGGGCAAGTTTTCTGTTATCGGGAAAACCATTGAGACGACCGGCAGTATCGGGGTGTCCGATTCCGGCGATTATACCGTCGCAATTGATGCAAAGCCGGAGGGCAGCTATACCGGTTCCTCTTCAAAGATATTCACCCTGACGGTTAATGCAAAGCCGCTGTCATCGGCGGCGGCAGGGATAACCCTGTCGGGGAGTTCTGTCTCGATAGTAGAGGGCGGAACCGACAGCACCTCTGTCGCCATTTCAGGTCTTGGCGGACTTACAAAAGATACAGATTACACCCTTTCCATTGTTCCGCCCGTCGGCGTAACAGCAAATAAATTAACCATAAACACGGATGGCGAAGTGAGCATCCCTGACACAGTTCTCCCAGACGATACCGGCACTTACACTGTCAAGGCTGCCGGAACAGGCAGCTATGACGGCGAACTCACGGCTCAGTTAGAGTTGACGGTGTCCAGAGCTGCAGCCGCGCCCCTCGCAGATGATAATTTCGCTATGACGGTTCCCGGCTTCGCGGCTGCACTCGTTGACGGGGGAACCGGAACAGTCGCCGTGACTTCAGATACACCCCTCACGGCCGGTACGGACTACACACTGTCAGTCAAGAATCCCGGCGGGGACTTGTCGGACAAAATCACTGTCAATCTGAATACTGCCGCTGCTGCGCATGATGTCGTCGTTCTCAGAAATATAACAGCGGGTGATGCAGGAACATACACCATCGTCGCGACGGGGAAAGGCAACTACAAGGACACCGTGGAGCAAACTTTCGTCTTGACAGTCAATAAGAAATCCATAACCGGAGCGGCCGTAACAGTCACGCCCGGTGAAGCAGCGGAGGTGCTGGCAGGCGGCGTGTTCGCCAGCACTGCCGTCTCCCTGGGAGGCATTGATCTCGTATACAATACAGACTATACGCTGGGGATCAAAAAATCGAACGGGGATCCCGTTGATTCAGCCAGGATAACCCTTGATCTGGAAACGGGCCGATATGTTGCGTCCAATCAAATCGCGATTACAGATGCCGGAGATTACATCATTGCGGCCACTGGGATTGGGAACTATGAGGGGACACAAGATTCCCCGTCATTCGCCCTGACGGTGAATAAAGCCGACCTTGGCACTGCGGCGGTTTCCTTCTCGTCCGCTGAGACCGAAATCAGTACGGGCAAAAATATAGCCGTCACGGTCAAGTTGGGAGCCAGAACACTCACGATAGGTGAGGACTACACCCTGGCCGTTCAAAAGGATGGCAGTCTTGTTGACGGGAACAAGTTCACCTTGACCGGAAACACCATCAGCATTACGGATCAAATTGGAAGTGACGATGCAGGAGACTATCAGATTACGGTCACGGCGGCTGACGGCGGCAGCTATGCCGGCTCAGCAGCGGCGACATGGACGCTGAGCGTCAACGCCCGGGATATTGGGCTTCTTTCGCCCGTGATCACACTGGATCCTCAAGAAGTCACGCCCGGTGCGGCGAAAACTTTGACAGTCACTGTCAATGTGGGGGGAACTGTCCTCACAGCGGGAACAGATTATACCCTGTCCCTCCCCGCCAGTCCATCTGGCGCCTCCAATGCGGTAAGCATTGTCAATAATCAAGTTGATGTTGCAGCCGGCGCGGCAGTCGGCGATGCCGGAACCTACCGTTTAAGGGTAAGCGGGACAGGTAATTATGCGGGCTCTGCCGATAAGGAATTCTATTTGACAGTCGCCAGAGTGGACATTTCAGGAGAAACACTGAATGTTCCCGCCGACCACACGGCAACGGCGCTGGAGGCGGAAGTGATTGACTCCGTCATCTCTCTGGGCGCTCTCACGGCAGGAACGGACTATGTATTGTCAATCACCGATGCAGACGGCAATACTCCCGATTCGGGCAAGATCTTCATCAATGCGGACAGGAAGATTGAGATAGGCGGTCAAATTGCGACTGGCGATGCAAAAACCTACAAAATTAGCGCAAGGGGGACGGGCGCCTATGTGGGAACAGTGACTTCCAATTTCATATTGTCTGTTAATCCAAAGACTCCAGGGGAACCTGTTCTTATCGCCTCCGCTCCCTATTTGGAACGGGGCGAAGTGAATTCAGTTACATATACCTGGGAGGGGGGCATCGAACCTGCAGATGTTGTTTATTCACTGGCCAATCCTCCAGCTGGTTTTACCGATGGCGTAGATGGACGTATTGAAGTCGCCTCGGATGTCACGCCGGGAACATACACTTTGAACGTGGAGGCCAGAGTGGATGAAGTTCTTGAAGGTTCCGGGCAAATCCCCTTCCAGGTGGCGCATGTGCTGAGCTTCACATATCCCGACACCCTGGGGTATGTAGGCAGGTTAAGCGAAATTGCACCGAAGCTGACTGGTATTGATTCGGTGGACTTGACCTCACGGATGATTTGGGAGATAGCCAATGCACCCGAAGGTGTGAGTATCAATGAGGGTACCGGTGTTATCACCGTCGATCCAGCATCGGCAACGGCAGAAGTAACAGTCTACACAGTTACGGCGCATATCACCGGCGATACGAATGCGCCGATTATCAGCGCAGACGACACATTGACAGCTGCGGCGACATTCAGTCTCAGGGTGGGTGCAGCAGCGTATGCGCCGCCTGTTGACGCAGATGGCGACGGGCTCAAAGAGATCACCTCGGCTTATCAGCTTCATTGGATGCGCTATGATCTGGATGGTGAATACGAACTGAAAAATGATATCATATTCCCGGCGACGGGCACAGTGTCTGTCCCTAATCCCAATGATCCGACGAATGATGGCGATATAGATTATGAAAACTTCAATCCCGTCGGAGATAATACCACACCCTTTACCGGCGTCCTGGAGGGCAATCTCTATAAGATTGAGGGCCTGAAGATTGTAAGGCCGGCAGAGAGCTATATTGGCCTGTTCGGTCGTCTGCTAGATGCCAGGGTGAGCAATCTTCTCATCGTCCATAACGGCATCGAAGGGAAAAGTTATGTTGGAGCCTTGAGCGGCCGTGCGGATAATAGCGTTATGGAAAGTGTGGGAGTCGAGGCCCTGTCTGACACTGTCGCTGTGAAAGCTGCTGACAGTAACTACCTTGGCGGAATTACAGGCTTTATGAAAGGAGGGACTTTGAAAGGCTATGCCGAGGGGAAAGTTGAATCTGCGTCAAATTATGTCGGCGGACTTGTGGGAAGAAAAGAAGGCGATGCTAAAATAACGGGCTATTTCTCCGGGACAGTCGCAGGGAACAACTATGTCGGCGGGATTATGGGCTCTTCAAGCATAGGGGGGGGAGAAGTTGCTGGATATGCATTAGGATCCGTCAGGGGATCTGCTCAAAATGCTGGCGGAGCAGCGGGGACAGGCAGCTTGTCATCTGCACAAGTCTATGCCAGAAATTCCATAGAAAGGACGCCCGGCGGCACCTATTCGACATTCGGGTATGTTGGAGGATCTGTATCCGGATTACCTGGAATCTGTTATTATTCCGCCTCTGAGTCGAAACTTATCGGTGTAGAAGATGCTTCTGGTTTCAGCGGCAGTCCAATGTATATGAACGGAACCTCGGCACCCACGGTACAGGCCGACTTTGAGGGGTTCGACTTCACCAACCGGACATGGGTGTGGCTGGAAGACGGACGGTGGCCGGCCCTGGACATCGGCCCCGTCAAGCCTGCCGAAGATCAGCCGACCGAACGGGTAGGGGAGGCTGTCCATACGAAGTTCTCACCCGGCGCTCCGCCGAAGAATGCCGATGGCGTGTATCAGGTGAGCACATGGGAACACCTGCAGTGGATGAGCAATGATCTGAGTGCCGACTATGTCCTTCTAAACGATATAACCCTTCCTGGTGAGACAGAGTTGGGCGATAACGGATGGACGCCTATTGGGACGGGTTCCAGCTTTTCCGGGAGCTTCGATGGCGGCGGCCATACTGTCAGCAATCTATGGCTGGTGAATCCGACAGAAAAAGATGATCTACGGTATAGAGGACTCTTTGGGAGGCTTTCAGGAGCAGATATACGCGATCTTATGATAGATATCGGTAATCAGGGCATTGCCGGTAAATACTATGTCGGCGGCTTAGCCGGCAGGGCTGTCTCAAGCGCCATAGAGAAAGTCGGAGTTGTCGGTGCTGGGTTAGTCAATGCTGTAACTAATTTCGCTGGAGGCATCTTAGGGCGACTGGAATCTGGCTCGTTGACTAGATCTTTCTCCACTGTGGATGTGAAAGGGGAGGCTTTCGTTGGCGGTCTTGCAGGCTCTTTGACTGATTCAGAAGTAACAGGTTATGCGGAAGGGAACATGACAGCCAGTTCGCGCGCTGCAGGCGGACTTGCAGGTTATATGAACGGTGGTTCACTAATAGGCTATGCGACAGGGGATGTGTCGGAAGGATACAATACTGGCGGGCTTGTGGGACAAATGACTGGAGGAAATAGTGCAGCAACAGGCTATGCGACAGGGAAAGTGTCGGGAACTCCTCATAATTCGGACACGTACATCTCGGGAGTTGGCGGCTTTGCGGGGATTGTGGCGTCTGGTGCCACAGCAACAGGCTATGCGCGGGGTTCTGTAACCAGAAGTTCAGGAGACCGGCTGAGATTGGGCCGTCTGGCGGGGGCGGTCAGTGAAGGAACAGTTACCGGATATTACTCGGACGCGGAGAGTCAGCTTCTGAATGAAAATAGTGAGCCGTTAACAGGCGCAGCCGGCGAGGATGGCAATAGCATCACAATGGCGTCAGGCATAACCCAGACTGATTTTGCGAATCTTAACTTTGGAACCGCCGTCGGGGAGTGGACATGGGTGGCGGATGGTCAATGGCCAGCCATTAACCTGGGATTCGGTTCGTTTGCTGCTCCCGGAGCGGGACCGGCGGATCAGCCGACTGGACCTCTAACGGAATAATGATTCAATGATACGGCCTGCTTAGAGCAGGCTGGAGCAGCAGAAAGCTGGAGCCCCTGGTTTTTAGCCGGGGGCTTCCTGGCCCTGGCACAAAATATCCCTTTGGGAAATCCCTCATCTCGCAGCGCAGGATGATTTCCTTCACCAATCCGAGGATATTGGCCCAATAGGAGGAGATTCCGGTAATGCAGAGCATCCATGGGGCCGCCTGATTTCTGTAGGGAGTTCGACTTACCCTGTGCCCGTTGAGCCCTATCAAAGAAGGAAAAGAGAAGAGGGCCGGAAGTGAATGGCCAGTCCTCTTCAGCCGCAAGAAGGTGATAATCAGGGCCGCATTGAATCACATCATAGGTTTCCAAAGGATAAACCATTGAGGGTCAGGCTGAATTGATAAGTCTGCTCCTGCCAAAGCCAGTTGAATTGCAGCCCGAGGCTGTAGCCTGGAAAGCTGTTAAAGGCCGTGAAATCTACGGTTAAGGTGGCTCCGCTGGACCATCGAGGTTCGAGAGAGTCCTCGTTTTCGATCCATCCGAAATCCGTGTGAAGGCCAAAGCGTAATCGCTGGATGAAGAACAATGCGCCGAGAGGCAGGTCTGGATAGGCCAGGGGAAATTCATAGTCGACACCGGCGATAAGGGTGAGGGGCGGATTCTCCCAAGCATAACCCCTTACCTTCCCAAGTTGAGGTGTTGAATCAAATGTTCGGTGCTCTAGTCCACCCCTGAGCCTCAGAGAGGTGTTGCGAAAACCGCCTGGAAAATACACATTGATCTCAGCGGCAACGGCCTCACCAAAATGGGCCGTTATGGGGATGTGGGCATAGCTGCCTTTCAGTATCCATCCCAGGTCTGGTTTGAATGACCTTCTCGAACCCTTTCGAAGGCGGCTCCATCTTGTCGAGTAGGAGAGAATGGGCAATACTGGCGAGTCTTCCAACACCCGCACCGTGCCTGATGCATTGAAAAGAAGGTGATGGCTCCAGATGCCGTTTCTTGACAGGTTTACTGTATATCCGGCCCCGAGCAGGGATTCAAACTGACTTCTGGCCGTGTCTGTATTTATACGGCGGCGCTTGTAGGTGTTCTTGACATAGAAGTTGGGACGCGTAGCGGTTAAGGCCATCTGCATATATGCGCCAGGGCTTATCTCATTGGTGTCAAACAGAGCCCCGGCTTCCCAGGCCAGGGTGTCGAGAACATCTTTTGATTCCACATTCAAGGTGAGAATATTGGGGTTGAATTCATCGAACATCAAGCCCCATGAATGGATATTGAAAGCATGGGTGCTGAACCTATACCGGGATTCCGGATGCTCGGTGTTTCCTCTGGCTGCAACTTCCTGAATACTGTCTGGGTCGCGAAGAGTCTGGTTGGGAACATTGGAGATGGAATCTTCCAAAGTTGATTTAGCCGGAAGTATTCCATTTTCTTTAGTTGATTTAGCCGGAAGTATTCCATTTTCTTTTACGGTGTGAGAGAACTCCGCCCGGGCCAGTTGTTCACCCTTCGTTGATGCGTATTCGACGAAGTAGACCCATCTTCCATCGGCTGATACGGCAGGCTGTGAGGCGGAGTACCAGCGTTGGGCGACGGCTCGAATTTCCAGGGTTTCGACGGATACGGCCCTTATCGCTTCAATGCCTCCGGTGTTACTGGAATAGACGACTTCCCTGCTGTCGGCTGAATAGACAGGATGCTTCACCGTATCCCGCGACAGGGGAGTCAGCCAGCGAAGTTCATTCGTCTCAATGGTCCATTCCGCTATCCGCCTGCCGGCATTGCTTCTTACTGTGAACACCACCCTGTCTCCTGCGGCCGACCAGGAAGGATGGGCGGCGCTTGCCTCGGGCAAAGCCAGTTCCTGAAGCACCATACCGCTCTCGGAATCCAGGACGATGAGCCGGTTCTCACTGCCCCGGCCCATGTCGGCCGCTGCGATAAATCGGCCGTCTGCCGAGAGTGCCGGATAGAGATATCGGGAATCGGTTACCGGATGAAAACGCCGGATTACCCGGCCGTTATTGTCCATATCCACTACCGTGAAGTCACTTACGCTCACGGCTTCGAACATGGGATGGTGACGGAGGGAGTGCCACGCCAGCCTATAACCAGACCCCTGTTCAAGGCGGGACATGCTCACCCTTCCTTCCGAGGGGAGACGAATCAAGGCTTCTTCCGTACCGTCGGAATTGAGGCGTATCAGCCTCGCCGGTTCGGCTAGGGTGGTTTTACGGACGAACACCGCTGTTTCTCCGTCATCCTGCCGGTCTATGAGGAGCGGATTCATGCGGGTAAATACCTTGTCTGCAGGCCTGATTATCTCGGCTTCTGTCCAATTGACCGATTCCTTGAGTGCCCTGGTTCTTTCGGCGAGGTCCTGGATCATTTCCTTAAATACATTCCGGGGATGCCCTCCCGTTCCCTTCAACATGCCTATATCAATAGCAATGACAGGGAGTCCAATGCGTGCCGCGAAATGATAAATCGTCTTCATGGCATCGTCTCCGTACTGTCTGCGTATCCAGGAATTGAAGGCGTATCCCATGTGGTAGATACTCGGGCGGTGCTCCCTGTACGAGGGATTAGAAAGGGCATAGTAACCGGCTTCAGGGTTTTCGGCGGCGATGAGAGCCATTTCCTGAGTGAACAGGGGGTCACGGCCCCTTCCTTCCCCGGATAGCGCCGTCTCCTGATACACAGAATCGCCTTCCAGCAGCCAGCTTGGATGCCCGAATACCAGGCCCGCTCCCCAGCCAAGTTCTCCAAACAGGATGTGCAAAACCCGGGTGAAGCCGGAATCTGCGGCATCGAACTGGGCCAGGTGCCGGCCTTCATGCCGTGCCAGGAACATCCACCAGTCGGATGTTGCCGTGAAATCTTCTCCAGGAGTGGCATACCAGACGCTGCGTCTCGGCATCAATGAAACATAACCATTGGCTTCCAGTCCGAGATCGGTCAGTACCAATGGCCATTTTTTCTTCTTATGCGTTATCGGCAACTCTGCGGATACAGACTTCAATACATCGTCAAGGACAACGGAAAGGGCCGCAGCATCGTTCGAGAGCGATTTGGGATAGATGAGAAGAAATCTCTCGGTTTCCCGTTGATACCACTTGGTTCCCGGTATGTGCAGTGCCCCGAGTGTTGTGGAAAACACGGATGTGATTAAGACAGCCAGGCAGACTGAAGTCCAGCGATGTATGTGTTTTACGGCCATGCTTTGTCCCCAAATATAATCCAATATAGACACAATGCGGCACGTGGTCCATAACGGCAAGATGCGCAAGGGATTGAAACGGATTAAGGCATTGGATATGATTTCTAAATTTTGATTTTTGAATCCTGATTGTTGAATTCTGAGTTCTGAGGTGCTGCTTTGCACAATAAATTTCCAATTGACTTTAGGCGCAAGGGATTGCAGCGGAAATGCCGCCGGCTGCCCCGGCGATCGGCATTGGAGCGGAAAGCCCGACCCGAAGGGTTGCGCCCAGATATTGATTTTTGAATATTATGGCACATTGGCCGTACTCATGCCGGGGGAATGGGGTTTCTGTGGCACCAGATTGAAGCCTGTTTCTGGCATGGGTGAACGGCATCATCCCCAGGGCTTTTCAGGCATTCGATGCGGATATGAGAAAATGGGATGATATTTTCAGAAGTAGGTGATAGTATACGGCTTTAGGAATAGTTTCACGGTATGCGAACTCGATATTTTTTAGACGGCGATGGGCAGCCCAGCATTAGGGCCACAATATATGAGCAGCCAGATCATGGCATTTCAAAAACCAGTATTGACATAGATGCAAGGAAAATCTGCTCTCGGTTAAGGCAGCACAACTATGAAGCTTATATCGTTGGCGGAGCAGTGCGGGACCTTCTCACTGGACGAGAGCCCAAGGACTTCGATATTACAACCGATGCCCATCCGGAAAGGGTTAGGCGTGTTTTTCGGAACTCCCGTGTCATCGGCAAGCGGTTCCGTCTGGCTCATGTCTATTTTCAAAATGGAAAGATTCATGAGGTGGCCACCTACCGCTCTATTGAATCCGGTCATGGCCGGCACGTGTACGGTACGCTGGTTGACGATGCCTTCCGCAGAGATTTCACACTGAATGCATTGTATTTTGATACCGAGGAAGAAACCGTCATCGACTTCGTCGGAGGTGTCAATGATATACGTAAGAGAATTGTCAGAAGCGTTCTCCCCCTGGACAGTTCTTTTGTGGAGGACCCTGTGCGCATGCTCAGGGCTGTCAAATATGCCGCCATTGCCGATATGCGGATTTCAAAGCCGCTCGGCAGAAGCATCAAACAACATGCTGCACTATTGTCTACCGCGTCAGTTTCGAGACTCGCCGAGGAATTGAACAAGATACAGAGATGCTTGAAAACCGAAAACATCTTCAGACTCATGGACAGGTATAGTCTTATCGCTTCTATTTTACCGAATTTCGACCGGATATTTCGAGGTGCCGGCGATGGAAATGCCGTGAAGAATGCTTTTTTCGCAAATTTGGCGAAACTGGACCAGACCCTCACCGGAGAGGAATCGGAACGCGGGATGATGATCCGGCATTTGACAGAGGACTGTCTCAAAGCCACCGGAATTTTTGACGGCTCTGAGCCTCCCGGATTTGAAGCAGCCGTCCAGGAAATCAAATCATTGCTTCTTCCGATGGTGCAGCCGAATAGGTATGTGGAAGAGGCGGCAAGGCTCATGTTCATCGAGAGAAATTTGAAATTCCCGCACAAAAGAGAGAAAGGGCACAGAGGCTGGCGACAGGGCCGGCGGCTGGCAGCCCCCTCCAGCAAATGAAGGTTTCCTTCGGACCACCTCTAAAAAACCCCATCAGGTTCTTGACTCGATTTTCCGTCTGCCTGTGCGTGTTCTGCCCCCTCATTCACCATAACTGTTACCCCGATCCCTCTCGGCACCTTTACTTAGGGGACCGGCAGTGTACTAAGTCTACAGGTAGGTGATGAGGTGCAAGGCATCTCCCCTGATTACGGAGGGGTCAAGACATAGGTAACACTTTTAGCCGAGCATGGTAACACCTTGGAGGCGGGAGCATGTCTTGGCAGGAGAGAGATACCATGGATTTGAAAGAAGAATTCGTTAGGGCACCTCTAAAAAACAGCTTTAGGAAATTGACGAAGAAATTTTTTGTCGATACAAGGCGGCAAAAGCGGAGCGCATTTTGACAGCGCAGTAGCGGCGGAAAAGATCTGAGTCAAGAACTAAATGAAGGTTTCCTAGAGGTGCCCGTTATTCGAGTTCAGCAGGGAAAGCAGAACTTCAGCCGTTTATGCTTAGAGTACGGAATCAGCCGAAAAACTGGTTGCAAATGGATGAACCGGTTCACAGAGGACGGCTTTGAAGGGCCGGCGGTACTCCGAAGATCGCTCACGGTGTGAGCCGCTAACTGTCCGTGACGAGTTCAGCTGTTTCGTTTTGGAGGCGGGAATACTCGGCTCAACCCGCACAGAGGACGTTAAAAGTGCTTTTGAGAGGACTTTCAAGCTCTACGGCCTGCCCAAGGTCATCAAAAGCGATAACGGAAGCCCCTTTGCCAGTGCCGTCTCTGTCAGAGGTCTTACAAGGCTTTCGGCCTGGCGGATTTCACTTGGAATCCAACTGGAGCGGATCGATCCGGGCAGGCCGTCTCAGAATGGAGGACACGAAAGAATGCACCGGGATATCAAAGCCGATATCCAGAAGCAGATTAAATCAGACGCTTTGGAAATTCAGAAAGCGCCTGATTTGTGGCGGCATGAGTTCAACACGGTCAGACCTCATGAGAAGCTGGGTATGAAATGTCCGGGAGATGTATACCAGAAGTCAGAAAGAGTGTATACATCTGAAAAGACTGAAATCAAGTATCCGTTATTTTACAGGGTACGGAAACTCTCGCGTTCGGGCTGTCTGAAACTGGATCGCAGCAGTATTTATATCAGTACGGCTCTTGCGGGGGAAACAATTGGAATCACAGATCTTGATGAATCGTTCTTCTCGATCTATTTTGATTAGGCAACCTCTAAAAAACCGTTTTTGGAATTTGGCGCAGAGATTTTTTCTTGATGCAAGGCGGCAAAAGCGGAGCTAGCTTAAGCTGCATGAGCATTTTGACAACGCAGCAGCGAGGAAAAAGATCAAGCCAAAAACGAAATAAGGTTTTTTAGAGGTGCCCATTATATTGAGCTGGGATTGATCGACAGAGAAGCCTATGGTTTCAAGCCTTTCAATCAGAAAAACTTACCTCCGCAAAAAGTGGGGTGTGATGCCTCTTCTGAACCTTGAAATCTGTTACCTATGTCCTGAACCCGTACCACGGAATAATGATTCAATGATACGGCCTGCTTAGAGCAGGCTGGAGCAGCAGAAAGTTGGAGCCCCTGGTTTTTAGTCGGGGACTTTTTGCTGCTGGACACAATTTCAATGATTTTTGAATTCTGAGGCTCTGCTGTACACAACAGATTACTAAGTGAGGCGCAAGGGATTGCAGCGGAAATGCCGCCGGCTGCCCCGGCGATTGGCAATGAGCCGGGAACAGGCTGCCGGAATAAGGCATTGGAGCGGAAAGCCCGACCCGAAGGGTTGCGCCCAAAATATCGATTTATAGAAGTGCTCTCTCCAGAGCCGGTTTTATCGTGTCCTGACGGGGGTTAGTGCTTCTTCTTCGGAGCCAATGTGTCGGTGATGCAGCCTTCGGCGATTTCGGCCGCATAGGCCAGCGTCTCGGAGAAGGTGGGATGGGCGTGTATGGTCTGGCTCAAATCGGATGCGTCGGCCCCCATCTCAATGGCTAAACCGGCTTCGGCGATGAGGTCTCCGGCACGGGTTCCGATGACACCGGCGCCTATGAGGCGTCCGCTCTCGGGGTCAAAAAGTAATTTCGACAGCCCCGCAGACTTGTCTGCCGACAGTGCCCGTCCGCTGGCGGCCCAGTTGAATACACTCGTTTCAAATGGGATATTCTCTTCCCTGGCCTGTTTCTCCGTGTAGCCTACCCAGGCAATCTCGGGATTGGTGTAGGCCACCGACGGGATGCCCATCGGGGTTACGGCGCTTTTTTGTCCTGCAATGACTTCGGCCGCGCACTTGCCTTCGTGGACCGCCTTATGGGCAAGCATGGGATTGCCCGCCACATCTCCAATGGCATATATACCGGGCACTCCGGTTTCCATTCTCTTGTTGACCTTGATGAAACCCCTGCCGTCAACCTGAATTCCTATACGCTCGGCGCCGATATCCTTTCCGTTTGGCCGGCGGCCCACCGCCACTAGAAGAGCATCGGCGTCCAAGGCTGCCGGCACTTTTTTCCCTTCAAGGCTGAGAGAAAGACCGTTCTTTCCCGCCTTGACGCCGGTGAGCCTTGTTGAAGTATAGACGTTCTCATATTTTCGCTTGAGTTTCATTGCCAGAGGACGGACAAGGTCTTCGTCGGAGGGCGGGATAATCTGAGCTAGCATTTCTACGATGGTAATTTTAGAGCCCAGTGCCGAATAGACCTGGGCCATTTCGAGTCCGATGATTCCGCCCCCGAGCACCGCGAGCCGTTTCGGGATGAAGGGAAGCCGCAGGGCATCGGTTGAATTCCATATCCGCTCATCGTCATTGGGCAGGAAGGGCAGTTCTGCCGGACTCGAACCTACGGCGATGATGGCGTTTTCGAAGCGGATATTCGTCAACTGGGAGTCATGGCTGATGGTGATTTCATTCTTACCGGAGAACACCCCTGCACCCCTGATGATGCGGACTTTTCTCGCCTTGGCAAGGTATGCCAGGCCGCCGGTAAGTTGAGTGATGATGTCGTCCTTCTTCTTTCGCAGGGTGTCGATGTTGACGGCGGGAGGCGAAAAATCGATGCCGTAGGCGGCCGCCTCTTCGGCTTCTTCCAAGATATCCGCCGCATGTAACAGGGCTTTGGACGGGATGCACCCGACGTTGAGACAGACTCCTCCGATGCGGTCCTGTTTTTCAATTATCACCACATCCTTGCCGAGATCGGCGGCCCTGAAGGCCGCAGTATATCCGCCGGGTCCTCCGCCGAGGACGGCAACTTCACAGTTAATGGTCTCTGACATGATCACCTCTTTCTAAAGTAATGAGCGTCGAATATCGTTTATCATCGACGCGAGGAAGACCGCAAACCGTGCGGCCTGAGCCCCGTCGATCACCCTGTGGTCGTAGGAAACGGAAAATGGGAGTATCAGGCGCGGGATGAATTCTGTGCCGTTCCAGACGGGCTTCATGGCGCTCTTTGACAGACCGAGGATGGCCGTCTCCGGCGCATTGATGATGGGCGTAAAACCGGTGCCGCCTATTCCGCCCAGACTGGATATGGTGAAAGTGCTTCCCTGCATCTCGTCGGGTTTAAGCTTGCCATCCCTGGCCCTGCTGCTCAAGTCGGCCAATTCTCTGGCCAGCGTTCGTATGCCCTTGGTATCGACGGCCTTAAGCACCGGCACCACCAAGCCGTCAGGAGTGTCGACGGCAATACCGATGTTGTAATACTTCTTGTGGGTCAGTGCGGCCCCGTCCGGGTTCAGGGAACTGTTGAAGTCCGGGAATGCCTTAAGAGTCGGCACAACCGACTTGAGTATGAAAATAAGCGGGCTCACCTTGGTTTCTCCCCTTTTTGCGCCCTCTTCATTCAGGGATTTGCGAAAATTCTCAAGGTCGGTTATGTCGGCTTCCTCAAACTGGGTGACATGGGGAATGCCGAGCCAGTTCCGGTGCAGGTGGGGGCCAGATATCTTCTTGATCCGGCTTATCGCCTGTGTCTCAATCTCGCCAAACATACCGTGGTCACCTCCGGGGATGGGAGGCAGATCGTGGAATGCCGATCCTGCCGGAGAACCGGTCTTCATAACGGACTTCACCAGGTTCATGACATCGTCCTGAGTAATCCGTCCCTTGGGACCGCTTCCGGTGACTCGTGACAGATCGACTCCCAGTTCCCGCGCAAATCCGCGAACCGATGGCGTCGCATGATACTTAGAGCCCGTGGGCTGTTGGTTGACTGGCCGCGGCGCGGCGGGAACCGAAGGGGGCGTTTCCGGCACAGACGCCTCAGGTTTCTTTGCGGCGGGCAGCCCTGTGTCCTGAGCCGCCGGTTCAACCGCCGGTTCCGGCTCAGGCTTGGCGGTCTGAAAGGCCGCCACGTCGACATAGGCAATCACATCGCCCTCGTTCACCGTATCCCCTTCGGCAACCTTGAGTTCGGTGATGATGCCGGTTAGATCTGAGGGCACATCTATTACCGCTTTGTCACTTTCCAAGGATATGACGGGGGTATCCAATTCAATGGAATCACCGATTTGGACGAAAATTTCCACGATGGCGACATTTTCTGCGCCGTCGAGATTCGGCACTTTCAATTCCTGTATAGGCATGAATAATTCTCCTTAGTTAATCCATTAATGGATTGGGTTTGTCAGCATTGATACCATATTTTTCGATGGCGGATTTAATGGCTGAGCCGTCCATCTTACCCTCTTCAGCCAGACCCTTGAGGGCCGCCAATGTTATCCAGAACCTGTCTATCTCGAAGAAATCCCTCAAAGCCGTCCGGCTGTCCGAACGGCCATAACCATCAGTACCAAGAACAATTAGCCGTTGAGGTATCAGCCTTCTAATCTGTTCCGGGTAGGCGCGGATATAGTCTGATGAAAACACCGCCGGGCCGACATGCCCCTTCATAACACTGGTAAGATATGGAACCCGACGGGAATCCGGGTTGAGCAAGTTATTACGCTCGCATTCCATCCCGTCCCGGTGAAGCTGATTCACTCCGGGAACACTCCAAAGGTCGGATTCCACCTTCCAGTCTTTTTTCAATAGTTCCGCGGCTGCAATGACTTCCCTGAAAATCGTTCCAGAGCCCATAAGCTGTACTCTGGGGCCCTTGCCCTGCTTCCCCTTGCTGAACAGGTATATGCCCTTGATGATATCCTTCTCAACCCCGTCCGGTATGGCTGGCTGGGGATAATTCTCGTTCATGATGGTGACATAGTAGAAGACATTGTCCTGCTCTTGATACATCTGTTTCAACCCGTTGCGGATGATGACAGCCATCTCATAGGCAAAAGCCGGATCGTATGCCCTGCAAGTTGGGTTGGTAGCAGCCAGAAGTAAGCCGTGGCCGTCCTGATGCTGCAGCCCCTCGCCGTTGAGAGTGGTTCGGCCGGCTGTGGCCCCCATGAGAAATCCCCTCGCATGGATATCACCGGCCAGCCAGGCCAAATCGCCGATGCGCTGGAAACCGAAAATGGAATAGAAAATATAAAATGGAATCATCGGCACACCGTAATTGGATCCGGCAGTGCCCGCAGCCAGCCAGGAAGAAAACGCACCGGCCTCGGTGATGCCCTCCTCAAGAATTTGTCCTTTCTCGGATTCCTTATACCACATCATGGAATCAGAATCCTGGGGTTTGTAGAGCTGCCCGGCCGAGGAATAAATGCCGAGCTGCCGAAACATGCTTTCCATGCCGAAGGTTCTTGCCTCATCCGGTACGATTGGAACGATGTATTGGCCCAGTTCCTTGTGTTTGGCCAGCCCTGAGAGCAGCCTTACAAAGGCGTTCGTGGTGGAAACCTCCCTATTTCCAGTGGAGCCTACCGCACTGCTGAACAGCTTGTCGGTTATAGGCGGTATATCGAGTTTCGGAGCGTCGAACCGGCGGCTCGGTATATATCCGCCCAGTTTCTCTCTCTGCCGGTGGATAAAGTCCATTTCCTTGGAATCTTCAGCAGGCCGGATGAAGGGCAGTTTATCCAATTCATCGTCGGCCAGAGGCACGTAGAAACGATTGCGGAACTCTTTTAGTGATTCTATATCCATTGACTTCTGGCTGTGAGCCTTCATAGCGGCCTCGCCGGCCTTGCCCATACCATAGCCCTTGATGGTTTTTACGAGTATTACAGTCGGTACGTCCCTGGCTTGGCAGGCTTTGGCGTAGGCGGCATAAATCTTTCTCGGATCATGGCCGCCTCGGGTCATCTGCCAAAGGTCTTTCACGCTCATGGTCTTGACGAGTTCGGCAATGTCCGGGTCGGATTCGAAGAAAGTTTTCTTCAGGTACTCTCCTCCCTTGGATCTGAGGTCCTGAAATTCCCCGTCAACCATAGTAGAAAATTTCCGCAGAAGCACCTTATTGACATCATTTTCAATCAGCTTGTCCCATTCGGAGCCCCAGATCACCTTGATGACATTCCAGCCGGCGCCATTGAAGGCTCCTTCGAGTTCATCGATAATTCTCCCATTACCGCGAACAGGCCCATCAAGCCGCTGCAGGTTGCAGTTGATGACGAAAATTAGGTTGTCCAGTTTCTCCCTCGCCGCCAAACTGAGTGCGCCCCGGCTTTCCGGTTCATCGGATTCGCCATCTCCCATGAACGCCCAGACCTTTCTTTCACCAGCCTGTTTGAGACCCCGTGCCTCCATATATTTCATGAAACGGGCCTGATAAATCGCCATCAAAGGCCCAAGACCCATGGAAACCGTGGGAAACTGCCAGAAATTCGGCATCAGGAAGGGGTGCGGGTAGGAGGAAAGACCCCGACCGTCCACTTCCCTGCGGAAATTCAGTAATTGCTCTTCACTGATGCGCCCTTCGACGTAGGCTCGGGCATACATACCCGGTGCGGAATGACCCTGAAAGAATATCAGGTCGGGACCGTTCGGCGCATCATAGCCTCTGAAAAACCAGTTGAAACCGACTTCGTACAGAGTCGCAGAAGAGGAAAAAGTGGAAATATGCCCCCCAAGGCTGCCGGAAGACTGATTAGCCTTAACAACCATGGACATGGCATTCCATTGCACATAAGCTGCCACATTTCTTGCCAACAGGCTGTCTTGAGGAATTTTTTCACCCTTATCTGGAGGAATCGTATTCGAATAAGGGGATATTGTATTCTTAGGTGGACGTATACCCTGATTTCTAAGCTGATCGTTGAGTTCCTTGATAAGAAAAGCGGCCTTCTCATTTCCTTCAGCCTCAATAACTCCGTCAAGAGCGTCAAGCCAATCCCGTGTTTCTTCCGGATCAGGGTCATCGTATATCTCGTGCATTCAGCCTCCAATACTATGCTGCATGAATTCCCCCGCTTCGACCATAGCGGTTGAACCAATACATCCTACGTTACAATCAAAGAATTTGTATTTCAAGGGCCCATGTTGGAACGAGCAATTTCCCACGAACCCGCCGTCAATACAATTCATCTGAGCAAGAAGCCCTCATTCATCAGTATGAAGATATAAGGAAAACCTGAATCATTCAACTCCGATAAGTGTATCCAGTGTGCCCGGACTTCCAAAAATCAGTATTTGGCGCAACCCTTCGGGTCGGGCTTTCCACTCCAATGCCTTAATCCGGCTGCCCCCCTCCGGCTCATTGCCAATCGCCGGGGCAGCCGGCGGCATTTCCGTTTCAATCCCTTGCGCCTAAAGTCAATTGGAAATTTATTGTGTAAAGCCGTTATTGCCCTCAAGCAGAATGAGATAACACCGGATCTTAGAAATCAAAAATCAGGTGCCCTGAAATTGATTTCCTAATAATCCGCGCAATCTGCGGATAAAAAGGAAAGACTTCATAGATTCATCCAATGAGCCAATGGGAAAAGAGCCTCTAATGGTGCGTTTGGAAAGTGGTTTTTCACGGGAGAGTTTCTGTAGTTTATATGTTCCGATTGAAATTTCGCAATAAAAACTGTATTCTTTGGTAGTATGATAGGTGCTCTCATCAAATTCATTCGGCTGAAATCTGATGAAGTGCTTCATGAATACAGGCTGAATACGTGGTAGATGAACACTTGTTCATGCTGTAAAATATTAGGAGGAGTGAAGTATGTTTTCCAAAGTATTCAAATTTTTCGTTTTATTAGCCCTAGGGACTCTGTTAGCGTCGTGTCCGGCTTTGGGGATAAAGGTTGCATTCGACACAGCAGGCCCCAATCTTCTTTCGGATCAGGATGAAATGATTCTGGGAGATACCCAGTACGGTATCCGCTTTGATGAACCGATCAAGTTAAGTAATCCGCAGAATGCTTCGATCACTATGACTGTAAACCCAGCAAACGGGCCTGGGGAGCTTGGGCCTTTCGACCTGAAAGAGGCGGCTGTTGAGGTGGACGAAACCGATTCCGCCCGATTAATCATCACCATCCCTTACGATTACGAACAGAAACAAGCAGGGGATACTATCACCTTTGCCATTCCGAAAAATTATCTTACAGACGAGGCGGACAACCCGAACGCCGCCCAAATAGAACACAAGGTAAAGTCCGTTATGCCTCCTGGCACCATCAAGCTCGGAGAAATGCTTGTGACCGGTTACCGCCCAGAAAGTCATTCCCAATGCTGCTGACATTGCAGACATGAGCGATCCTTTCATTCAGAGTGTCATATTCGGCTATGCTGGCTATACAGTGAAAGAAGTTGTGTATGTCACTGTCGATGGGGCTGGAAGCGGCACTTCCTGGGATGATGCCGCCGGAAAGAATGATCTTAAGACCCGATTGGATAGTTTAACCGATCCTGGAGAGGCTCATGTTTCCTTCCTGCTGGTGGGTGACGGTACCTATCTAGCAAATGAATTGATGATGAAGAACAGGGTGGCCATCATCGGCGGCTGGATGGCGAATGGCGACTGGAGACATGAATTCGAGAATGACCCCCTCACCATTTTCAGCGGGGACGAGGAAAATAGAGTTTTTGTTAACACTTATTCTTTTGATGATCCCTTGACAGAAACCGCCCTGCTCCACAGCGTGAAAGTGCAGGGCGGCGGGCCTTCAGATGTTAACGGCGGGGGGATGTATAACAGCTATTCCTCACCCAGACTCATTGGAGTCACCTTCTCGGGTAATGATGCGGGTAGCGGCGGGGGGATGTATAACAACTATTCCTCACCCACACTCATGGGAGTCACCTTCTCGGGTAATAATGCGGCGGGTAGCGGCGGGGGGATGTATAACAACTATTCCGGTCCAACCCTGGTAGATGTAACCTTCTCGACCAATCAGGCGACTGACGGCGGCGGAATGTATAACGACAATTCCCTTCCAACCCTGAAAAAAGTGACCTTCTCGGCCAATCAGGCGACTAACGGCGGCGGCGGCGGAATGTATAACTACGCCGCTTCCGCCCCGACCCTGAGCAATGTGACCTTCTCGGCCAATCAGGCGACTAACGGCGGCGGAATGTATAACCACTCCGACTCCGCCCCGACCCTGATCAATGTGACTTTCTGGGGAAATACGGCAGGCGTTGCTGGGGGCGGAATGTTTAATGCTAATAATGGAGGAACCGGTCCTGCCCTCATCATCAACTCGCTGTTCTGGAAAAACATGGGAGGGATAAACTCCGTGACTCAGGATCAGCAGATCCATATGGGAGGAGATGGTAGCATGACCATTTATAACAGCATTGTGCAGCATGGCATCATCAATACCAGCAGCGGAAATGGCAGCGGAATAGTATCTGACGGTGTTGGGTGGGCTACCAATGCTTCAGGCCGCATCCAATCACACAGCATAACTGATACCGATCCGCTCTTGGAACAGGGGCTGGACCATAACGACGGCTTCATACAGACACATGCGCTTAAAACAAACAGCCCGGCCATCGACGCAGGGCTCTATGTTTGGTCCGCCTTCGATACGGCGTCCAATACGATGACCTGGTACTACAGCAATGATGAAAGTACCTGGTTCACCGATCCTGCTGACCAAACAAACACCGCCAATCCTCCTGGCGAGGCAATGGATATGACCGCCACGGACGCCCGCGACTTCAGCCGCGATAGGCCCGATATCGGCGCCTATGAATACAGTGCCACGAGGTATTCTAGTCCTTGAGTCCCGTGGAAGGATAGCGAATCCCCGCTGTGCGGGACAAAGACGAGTTCTGACACAGCCCCGTTCTTGGAACGGGCATACTCGATAAATCCAGGGCGGGCGTCCAGGCTCTCCGCTAGAAACAGGGGGCCGCAGCCCGCAAGATACCCCTGTCGCTTCCATATTGAAGCTACTCGAAACTTCGACGGCTTGCTTCAAAGTCATTCTCCGCCGAGGCATTCGTCCGAAATTCATAGCCATGCCTCCTTTTCTGCGGCAGCCCTCAATGGCCAAGCCGCCCGCACGGCGGAACCATTACCCACAGCATCAATAGTTCCGCCGGTAAACGGCTTGACATCGGCATACTCTATTTGTTTTATTTGGAGTTGTTCTGAAACTTCATTGTGTTATAAAATAATGTTCTATGAAAACAGCCAAGGGTAAAAAACAGACTTAGGGGCACCTCTGAAAAACCCCATTTAGTTCTTGACTCGAACTTTTCCGCCGCTACTGCGTTGTCAAAATGCGCTCCGCTTCTGCCGCCTTGTATCGACAAAAAATTCTTCGTCAATTTCCTGAAGCTGTTTCTTAGAGGTGCCCTTAGTAAAAGGACAGCGCTGCTGTCTGACATTCGGGATACGCCCCGGACTTTTTTGTACGGATTAAGGATAGTGTTATGGCCGATAAAGATAGTTCAAGTTTATTCGAAGATTTTATTCAACTCATAAGTTCCATTGATGCAGAGTCTTTTGCAGCAGAAGCCGGAAAGATTATTGCCCAGGGGAGCCCCGCGAAGATCGCCGCTAATACCATTGCCGCTCTTCTCCGTGGCGGATCAAAAGAAGGGGCGGCACTCCGCCGTGTTTTCAAGACCGCCCATGGAGAAGCAGTCGGCCAATCCCGCAAACAGCTCGGCGGCGATTACTCCGAAGAAGAAATAAAATCGATAATAAAAGAAAGACTTCCACGGATAAGCAGAAAAGCCAGGGCATCTTTTCTCCTTTTGATTGCCGGGAATGAGAATATGACTGCCGAACAGATATTTTATGAATTAACCTCCAACCAGCCCGCTGAATCTGGACAAGACGAAGTTTTACCAATCTATTGGGAATATTTCATAAAAGAATTACTTGCCGGACTTCGTGATAAGGCAGGAAAAGATGGTTCCCCGCTATTCAATTTCTATGCGGGAATCCAGTTTGACAGGATTCAAGAAGGATTCAAGAATCTCAATGCAAAATGGGACAGGAGTAATTCTCCAAGGTTAATCGTGCCAAGGGTTGATAACAATGAAAAAAACCGGTTCAGCTTTCGTTCAAACCATATCCCCTTTCAGGAGGCAGCTTTGCAGGATGTCTTTGAACGGATGAGCCAATTCATAACCGTCTCGGAGACCGGCTCAGATAAAAAATTTCTGGCTTACGCTATCGCCGGTCCGGCGGGAGCTGGTAAAAGCCGATTCGCCCTGGAATTCTGCAATCGCGCTATTGGATGGGACGCTGGGTTCCTCGCCTCCACTGTGAATGACGGGATTTGGAGTAACTGGAATCCGGTCAGGCCAACCATCATCGTCGTTGACTACGCCGGAGATGCCTCACGAGATATCGGGACCGTCCTGAAAATTCTTTCAGAACGAGATGACTTGCACCGCCCGGTACGAATGCTTTTACTTGAGCGGGAAGGCATGAAGCCTGGTGACACGGGTCAGCCCCCTCAATGGTTCAGTACTATTCTGGCAAAGGATAAGCCGCTGATCACGGATCATTGGCATGACTATGAAGCCCAGCCCATTCTGACTCTTCCCTGTATGACCGACGATGATCTGTGGACGTTGATGCAGTGCTTTCTTTCCGAGAATGGCCATCATTGCAACAGGGAGGAGTTGTTTAAGCAACTGATTGAGATTGACCCAAAGAAACGGCCTCTGACAGCGGCTTTTTTGGCAGATGCCCGTTCACACAGCACCAATGATTTCTCAACCATCGAAGATGTGTTACAGGACTATCTGGACAGGGAAGAGGAACGTTATTGGAAACCCGTCAGCAACAAAGAACAACTATTAAAGGACAAGCATCTGCTTGTAATAGCCACGGTGGTTGGCGGTCTTAATTGCGGGAAAGAAGAACCGGAGAACTTTCCGAAAGAATACTGTACGTCTTTCAAGGAGATATGCGGGGATACAGACAGATTCAGGGCATTTGGCGGTATTGACGAAAATCATTATTTGCCTCAGATGGAGCCGGATATCTTAGGGGAGTATTTTGTACTTTCTAACTATAGCGGACGAGATAAGGAAACAGAGCAGTTTCTGAAATATACAGCCGGGATATTCTTGACGACATTCTTTCCTCGGGCCATAGGTGATTTTCCTAATAATGATAATCTTGTCAAGTTGACTTCGGCTTATCTGAGCACTTTGGAAGCATCGGCCGATCAGCCCATCCCCATCGGAGGTTTTATTCTCCTGGCCAGTGCATATTCCGGCAGCAATAAACTTGTAAAGAAGCTGCTTTCGGAACATCAGATCGAAGTCAATGCTGTTGATACGAAGGACGGGACGTTCTCCCTGCTTCTGGCCAGCCAGAATGGTCATGTTGAAACCGTGAAACTGCTTCTGGAAGAAGGCGCCGAAGTCAATGCTGTTCATGCGGATACCGGGGTCTTCCCCCTGCTTCTGGCCAGCCAGCAGGGTCATGTTGAAACCGTGAAACTGCTTCTGGAAGAAGGTGCCGAAGTCAATGCTGTCAATGCGGATAACGGGGCCTTCCCCCTGCTTCTGGCCAGCCAGAATGGTCATGTTGAAACCGTGAAACTGCTTCTGGAAGAAGGCGCCGAAGTCAATGCTGTCAATGCGGATAACGGGGCCTTCCCCCTGTTTCTGGCCAGCCAGAATGGTCATGTTGAAACCGTGAAAGAACTCATCTCACGGGGGGCCGAAGTCAATGCTGTTGATACGAATAACGGGGCCTTCCCCCTGCTTGTGGCCAGCCAGAATGGACATGTTGAAGCCGTGAAAGAACTCATCTCACAGGGGGCGGATGTCAATGCTGTTAATACGAAGGACGGGAAGTTCCCCCTGCTTCTGGCCAGCCAGAATGGTCATGTTGAAACCGTGAAACTGCTTCTGGAAGAAGGCGCCGAAGTCAATGCTGTTGATACGAATAACGGGGCCTTCCCCCTGCTTGTGGCCAGCCAGCAGGGTCATGTTGAAGCCGTGAAACTGCTTCTGGCGGAAGGCGCCGAAGTCAATGCTGTTAATACGAATGACGGGGCCTTCCCCCTGCTTCTGGCCAGCCAGCAGGGTCATGTTGAAACCGTGAAACTGCTTCTGGAGGAAGGCGCCGAAGTCAATGCTGTTCATGCGGATACCGGGGTCTTCCCCCTGCTTCTGGCCAGCCAGAATGGTCATGTTGAAACCGTGAAACTGCTTCTGGAAGAAGGCGCCGAAGTCAATGCTGTCAATATGAAGAACGGGAATTTCCCCCTGCTTCAGGCCAGCCATCAGGGTCATGTTGAAACCGTGAAACTGCTTCTGGAGGAAGGCGCCGAAGTCAATGCTGTCAATATGAAGAACGGGAATTTCCCCCTGCTTCTGGCCAGCCATCAGGGTCATGTTGAAGCCGTGAAAGAACTCATCTCACGGGGGGCGGATGTCAATGCTGTTAATACGAAGGACGGGGTCTTCCCCCTGCTTCTGGCCAGTGAGCAGGGTCATGTTGAAACCGTGAAACTGCTTCTGGAAGAAGGCGCCGAAGTCAATGCTGTCAATATGAAGAACGGGAATTTCCCCCTGCTTCAGGCCAGCCATCAGGGTCATGTTGAAACCGTGAAACTGCTTCTGGAGGAAGGTGCCGAAGTCAATGCTGTCAATGCGGATAACGGGTATTTTCCCCTGCTTCTGGCCAGCCATCAGGGTCATGTTGAAGCCGTGAAAGAACTCATCTCACGGGGGGCGGATGTCAATGCTGTTCATGCGGATACCGGGGTCTTCCCCCTGCTTCTGGCCAGTGAGCAGGGTCATGTTGAAACCGTGAAACTGCTTCTGGAGGAAGGCGCCGAAGTCAATGCTGTCAATGCGGATAACGGGTATTTTCCCCTGCTTCTGGCCAGCCATCAGGGTCATGTTGAAGCCGTGAAAGAACTCATCTCACGGGGGGCGGATGTCAATGCTGTTCATGCGGATACCGGGGTCTTCCCCCTGCTTCTGGCCAGTGAGCAGGGTCATGTTGAAACCGTGAAACTGCTTCTGGAAGAAGGCGCCGAAGTCAATGCTGTTCATGCGGATACCGGGGTCTTCCCCCTGCTTCTGGCCAGCCAGCAGGGTCATGTTGAAGCCGTGAAACTGCTTCTGGAAGAAGGCGCCGAAGTCAATGCTGTTCATGCGGATACCGGGGTCTTCCCCCTGCTTGTGGCCAGCCAGCAGGGTCATGTTGAAACCGTGAAACTGCTTCTGGCGGAAGGTGCCGAAGTCAATGCTGTTCATGCGGATAACGGGACGTTCCCCCTGCTTCTGGCCAGCCATCAGGGTCATGTTGAAACCGTGAAACTGCTTCTGGAGGAAGGCGCCGAAGTCAATGCTGTTCATGCGGATACCGGGGTCTTCCCCCTGCTTCTGGCCAGCCATCAGGGTCATGTTGAAACCGTGAAACTGCTTCTGGAGGAAGGTGCCGAAGTCAATGCTGTTCATGCGGATAACGGGACGTTCCCCCTGCTTCTGGCCAGCCATCAGGGTCATGTTGAAACCGTGAAAGAACTCATCTCACGGGGGGCGGATGTCAATGCTGTTAATACGAAGGACGGGGTCTTCCCCCTGCTTGTGGCCAGCCAGCAGGGTCATGTTGAAGCCGTGAAACTGCTTCTGGCGGAAGGCGCCGAAGTCAATGCTGTTAATACGAATGACGGGGCCTTCCCCCTGCTTCTGGCCAGCCAGAATGGTCATGTTGAAACCGTGAAACTGCTTCTGGAGGAAGGCGCCGAAGTCAATGCTGTTCATGCGGATACCGGGGTCTTCCCCCTGCTTCTGGCCAGCCAGAATGGTCATGTTGAAACCGTGAAACTGCTTCTGGAGGAAGGTGCCGAAGTCAATGCTGTTCATGCGGATACCGGGGTCTTCCCCCTGCTTCAGGCCAGCCAGAATGGTCATGTTGAAACCGTGAAAGAACTCATCTCACGGGGGGCGGATGTCAATGCTGTTAATACGGATAACGGGGCCTTCCCCCTGCTTCTGGCCAGCCAGAATGGACATGTTGAAGCCGTGAAACTGCTTCTGGAAGAAGGCGCCGAAGTCAATGCTGTTCATGCGGATACCGGGGTCTTCCCCCTGCTTCTGGCCAGCCAGAATGGTCATGTTGAAACCGTGAAACTGCTTCTGGAGGAAGGCGCCGAAGTCAATAGGCGTTATCGCCCTGATGATAAAACAGCCCTTTCTGCCGCAGAAGAAGAAAACCGTCAAGAAGTGGTCAAGTTATTGAAAGAGTACGGCGGGCATGAATAATTCCTGAATCCGTACAGGCAACTGTGTCAGCATGAAGCACCTGGGCAAGTTGAACATAGGTCTTTCTTAAGAGCACCTCTAAAAAACCCATTCCGTTTTTGGCTTGCTCTTTTCCCCCGCTACTGCGTTACCAAAATGCTCACGTAACCCAGTTACGCCTGCGCTTTTGGCGCCTTGTACCGAAGAAAAATAGCTGCGTCAAATTCCAAAAGCGGTTTTTTAGAGGTGCCCTTAATCACCCCGCCGTTTCCAGCCAATTCGATATACCAAGACTGCGGGGGTAAAGCGGGACAGGCTCTCAATACTTCTGTACACTGAGAACCATGACGATACCCCAGAGAATAGAGAATTTACGGAAGGCCATGGCCAATTCTAACCTTGATGCCTATATCATCACCGGTTCCGATCCGCACGGGAGTGAGATACCGGCAAAGAGGTGGCAAACACGGAAGTGGATAAGCGGATTCACCGGAAGTGCTGGAACCGTCGTTGTCACCGCACAAGAAGCTGGACTTTGGACGGATTGTCGTTATTGGATACAGGCGGAACGGGAGCTGGCCGCCTCCGGCATCAGTCTTTTTCGCTCCGGCGGACAGGGCGTACCACAGCCGCATGAGTGGTTGATTCAGAATCTCGATTCGGGTTCCGTGCTTGGATTCGACGGCCGTACAATCAGTTATCAGACGGCCAGAGAATGGGAATGGGCCTTTGAAGAAGCTGAGATTAGAATCAGCGCATCACTGAATCTCCTGGACAAGCTATGGGAAGACAGACCGCAAGCCCCCATGGAACCGATTATCGAGCTGAATGCGTTACACTGCGGTGAATCACGCTCAACACGCTTGCGCAGGCTGCGCAAACACCTAAGAGAGACCGGCGCCGACACCTGGATTGCCTCCGCCATGGACACAGCAGCATGGCTGCTCACCTTGCGCGGCCAGGACCTGCCCTACACTCCCGTGGTGATGGGTTACATGATTGTCAATACAGAGACGGCCGTCTGGTACACCAATACGAGTCGGCTCACGCCCAAACTCATTGCCTCATTGAGGGAAGACGGCATCGAAGCGGCCCCCTATGAAGACTTCATCCAGGCGGTAATAACCTTACCGAACGATAGCCGCATTCTTATTGATCCCGAACAGATCAATTACTCGGTAATGACCAAACTGCCGCAGAAAGCAAAGAAGCGCATCATGCCCGACCCTGTATACAAGATGAAAGCTATCAAGAATGCGGTGGAACTAGCCCACCTACGACACGCGATGGAAAAAGACGGCGCTTCCCTGGTGAAATTCTTCGTAGATATTGAACGGCGGCTGAGATGCCAAGAAGCCATAAACGAATTCCAGGCAGCAGAATACCTGCGTCGGCAAAGAGCCGGCTTCCCGGGATTCCTCGGAAACAGCTTCTCCACCATTGCCGCGATGGGTGCTAACGGCGCTATTTGTCATTATGAAACCACCCCCGATAGTCAAAACCTTCTCAATTCGACAAACAGTCTGTTTCTGCTGGACAGCGGAGGTCAGTGGGAAGAGGGGACAACTGATATCACGCGGACCGTAAAATTCGGCAGGCCGTCCCTGGAAGAAATCCGGGACTACACCAAGGTTTTGAAGGCCCATATTGCCCTCTCTCGCCTCCGCTTCCCGTCGGGCGCCTGCGGGTACCAACTCGATGTCATCCCCCGTATGGGATTATGGCAGGACGGAATGGATTACGGTCATGGGACAGGGCATGGAGTGGGTTTTCGACTCGGAGTTCATGAGGGACCACAGGTCATAAGTCCGAAACCGGTGAATGTGAAACTGGAACCCGGAATGGTGATAACCAATGAACCGGGGATATATAGAAAAGGACGTTACGGCATACGCATCGAGAATATCATGGTTTGCAGAGAGGATGA
Organism: Spirochaetaceae bacterium; assembly: GCA_965232165.1. GTDB lineage: Bacteria > Spirochaetota > Spirochaetia > DSM-2461 > DSM-2461 > UBA2779. The sequence continues at coordinate 1,287,323 of CBDDOY010000001.1, forward strand.
GAAGAATGAGTTTGGAGACTTCCTCTCCTTCGAAACTCTGAGCCTGGCCCCCTATCACAGGGCATTGATTGACCTAGCCCTATTGGACGCAGAAGACATCCGCTGGATAGATGACTACCATGCCACAGTAAGGAAGAGACTTTCTCCGCTGCTGACAACAGATGAATCTAGGTGGCTCCAGGCAGCGACCGAAAAACTGGCATAGCCCGCTGAAGTCCGTGGAAAAACAGATTTTGTCTTCCATTAGAAGACTTCTGCCTGAATAGGCAAGAGAGCCAAGGAATCTTCACGATCAGCCAGAATTCTTGTAAATCGGCATTCTTAGCATTGACAGTGTTTCGGGCGTTCCGTCTGTCCTAGGCAGACCGCCTCCGGCACCCCTGCAATCCTCAGGTGCGCTGCCGCCCATTGGTAGAATTTTTTGGAGTGCCCCGAAGATTGGGGGTGGCCATGAGTTGAATGAGCGGCTGTCCATAACCGTATGGGGCTCGGCGAAGGCCGTTATGAAATAGAATACACGTAATTGGCCGGTTTTTATCCGAAATGATCCAAAAATGGAGCAATACCGGGCAGAGGAAGTTTGAAAGCATTCTGGTAATTCGTTTTTTCACCAAACTATACATACTCGCAAGTGGCCATTTACCCGCCACCAAGCTTCTGGGCATTAATTTAGGTTTACAGTCTTGCTCCTTTTCAAAGGTGATGGATTGGCATATATTTCAAATATATTTGACCCCAATGTGTTGTGATTTTCAAAATTAATATATGGGCGCAACCCTTCGGGTCGGGCTTTTCACTCCAATGCCTTAATCTGGCAGCCTGCCCTCCGGCTCATTGCCAATCGCCGGGGCTGCCAGCGGCATTTCCGCTGCAATCCCTTGCGCCTCCATCAGGTAATATGCTGTGTAAAGCACACTGTCCTGGCCTTCATCGGTATCCCGGCACCTTCCCCCGTTACGTCAATATAAAATCTAATCGCACTGAAGCAGTTGCCTCATCATCAAAATCTATTCTATGAAGCCGATGAAGCCGGTGCTAAGGACTCCATCTGCATCCATCTGTGGTCAAAATAACAGTTCGCATCCATTCGTGGTTCATTTTAACAGCCGGCGGAAGAGTTCGAGTCAAGAACTAAATGGGGTTTTTTAGAGGTGCCCCTATGAATTGAGTCCGGGGAAAAGTTTGCCTGATCCCGGTGGCGCGCAATGGAATACTTTGTGACAAGGCGGAGAATTCTTTGTAAGAATTGGGGCTATGGCAGAATGTGACTTTGGCGCTTGCAGGCAACGGCAGCGGAAGATAAAAACCTCAGTAATGCCTACAATAAGGTTTCAGATTCTGCCATTGCCATGCCTAAGAATCACTTGCTGCCAAGCCCCGTGACTGGATCAGTCGTACAGCAGCGGAGCTATGGCCGGATCATCCATGTTTTCGGATGTGTAGTACTTTGCACCGGTATCGACATCGCTGACGGGTTCACCCATGTATGCCTTGTAGGCTAATTCTACGGCCTTGTAGCCGATGGAATAGGGGTCCTGGGTGATGGAACCGACGAATAAGCCCTTGCGAACGGCATTTTTCTGACCCGCTCCGGCATCATATCCGATGACGGTGATGTCATACTTGGTGGCGAGGTCCGCACCGTCGTTGGTGGCAGCCAGCAGGCCCTTGACCGTTGCCTCATTGGAGCAGAAGACACCAAGAATATTCTCATCTGCCGCCTTGTTGAGCATGGCTGAAGAAGCGGCGGCGGCATCGGTGTTCGCGGCCGAGGCCGGAACGATCATTTCGATGAAAACTTTTTTCCCGTTTCTGGGACTGTCGGCGCCGATGTATGCCGAATTGCCGATGACGGCGATGTCGGCCATGGACAGAGCGGTCTGCGAATCGATCATATCCACCATATTGTCTCTGAAGCCTTTGCCGCGGCTGAGGAGCGATTCCCCTGCGGCATCCTGGTTCATCACGACAATTTTGACAGGACTGTCTTCGGTGGCGGCCTCAATATCGTTCTTGATGATTTCGAACATTTTCTTTGCTGCAATGCCCGCTGCCTCGTAGTTATTGGTCGAGGCATTGGCGGCGATGGAACCCGGAGGCGCTTCAGGCACGCCTGAGTCGAATCCGACCACCGGAATGCCCTTTCCTTGAAGCTCGGTGAGCTGGTCGATGACCGAGGTGGTGTTGAGTGCGGCCAGTGCGATGGCAACCGGCGCCTTGGATATGGCATTGTTGAGCATTTCAACCTGAATCTGCACATCACTCTCCGAAGGCGGACCCTCAAAGGTCACCTCGACTTCATATTCCGTTGCGGCATCCATTGAACCGCGCTTGACATTCTGCCAGAAATCGTGCTGTTCGCCCTTAGACACAACGGCAATATAGGGCATGCCGCCCTTCTTTGCGCCTTCATCCTGACCGCCGGCAAATACGGCCGATACCGCAAATGCCAACATGAATAGTATGAGAAAAGTTTTCTTCATACATTCCTCCTTAAATATATTGTATGGCCGGCCTCTCCGATGTTATTTCGGGTTTGGCCGGTCACAACCCGGCTAACAGCCGGGCTTGTTTCATTTCTCAGTTTTGTGGAAGTCTTTTTCGGCGGCTCTTTCTTCCAGATGTATGCGCTTGAATTCCGCTTTCTCGGCCATCTTCATTCTTCTGAAAGTTACCTTCATGGTTTTCTTGACCGCCTGTATTTCCCGTTCCCTGGTCCGGGCTTCCCCGCCGGACAGGACGGACAGCTCGGCTTTCATGCGGGCAATTTTCTCGATTTCGGATTGCCTGAATATATCTGCCGGGCCAAGTATTTTCACTTCTCCCGCTTTCTTGTTGCGGTAGATATCCAGCAGGACCGCTCCGATCACCACAACACCGGTGAAGAAGGTTTGATAATGGGATTGCAGGTTCATGGAGGGGAGACCCACACGCAGGGTGCTCATGATGTATACGCCGATGAGAGTGCCGAAAACCGAGCCTATTCCGCCGGAAAGGGAAGTGCCGCCGATTACGGCTCCGGCGATGGCGTACAATTCGAATCCCTGCCCCTGCGCCGGCATGACCGTGGTGTAGACAGCGGCGAAGGCTATGGCGCCTATTCCGGCCATCAGACCGCTGACGGCATAGGCCGTCATCACCCATTTGCCGACATTGACTCCCGATAGGCGCGCCGCCTCTTTGTTGGAGCCCACCGCGAAGATGTAACGGCCCATCTTCGTCTTCTTGAGAACCGTCGCCGCGATTATCGCAACGGTCATGAGTACAATGAAACCCGTCGGGATGGACAAACCGTCCTCGCTGAGGAATTTGAAGATGCTCTTGAACCAGCCGTCAGCCTCCGAGCGGGTAGGAAAGGTGGCGCTCCGGACATTGGAGACAATGGAGCCCACCCCCATGGAAATCATCATGGTGCCCAGAGTGGCGATGAAGGGCGGGAGCTGGAGCCGAGATATCATCAGGCCGTTAAAGAAACCGAATCCGATGGCGATAGCCATTATCGCAATCAGAGAAAGCCACATCGGCCAGCCCCAGCTCTTATAGGCCGTCCCGCCGATGATGGCGGCACACATCATCACAGTGCCGCAGGAGAGGTCTATCCCGCCGGTAATGATGACGAAGGTGACCCCCATGGCCAGGAATCCGATGTAATAAGAGGCGTCGAGTATGTTCACCAGGGTAATATACGAGAAGAAATTGCGCCCGAAAAACCCGAAGAAGATGAAAAGGATGACTAAGGCCGCCGGGGCGAGAAACTTCTGTAGTCCGATGTCTCTGAATCTCTTCTTTATATCACTCATATCGCTGTATCTCCTAAGCGGATTCCCGCATGGTGGCGAATGCCATTATCTTTTCTTGACTGGCATCTTTGATGTCCAGGAACCCCGTAATCCGCCCCTCGCACATGACGACGATGCGATCGCTCATGCGCAGAACTTCGGGCAGTTCCGAGGAGATCATGATGATAGACTTGCCCAGGGCGACCAGTTCGTTCATCAGGGAGTAAATCTCGCTCTTGGCCCCGACATCAATACCCCGTGTCGGTTCGTCGAAGATCAGAATCCTCGCATCGTTGATGAGCCATTTAGCGATGACCACTTTCTGCTGATTGCCGCCGGAGAGTTTGCTGAGCAGCTGATCCGCCGAAGGGGTTTTGATGCGCAGTTTTTTGACATAGTCATGAGTGATGCTGCGTACTTTCTCGCCGTGAATGAACAGACCTTTTTCAAATTTGTCATAGGATGCCATGAGGGCGTTCTCAGCGACACTGAGTCCTGTGGCCAATCCGAAGCGTTTTCGGTCTTCCGAAAGGTAGCCTATGCCGTGGGAAACGGCGTCCATGGGGCTGTTGATGCGCACGGGAGCGCCATTGATCCAGATTGTGCCGCTTTGAATTTTATCGGCGCCGAATATGGCCCGAGCGGTTTCGGTGCGCCCTGCACCCATAAGCCCGGCGAAACCAAGAATTTCTCCTCTGCGAAGGTGAAAACTGACATTTTTCACCAATTTGCCGGCATTGAGTCCCTGAACTCTCAGGATTTCTTCGGCATCGTGAGGCACGGTACTCTCAATCTTGGGCTGTTCATAGATAACCCGGCCCACCATCATGTTGATGATGGCTTCCTTGTTTATGTTCTTTGTTTCATGGGTTCCGACATATCCGCCGTCTCTTAGAACGGTTGCCCGGTCTGTGATGCGCCCGATTTCATCCATGCGGTGGGATATATAGATCATGCCGACACCCTTGGCCGAAAGGTCTTTCATGATGGTAAAAAGCTCGTCAATTTCTGTTTCTGTCAGGGCCGCTGTCGGTTCGTCAAGAATGAGGACTTTGAGGTTGTGGGAAACGGCCTTGGCGATTTCCACCATCTGCTGCTTGCCCACGGTGAGCCGGCTCAAGGTTTCCTCTGGATTGATTCTCATATTCAGCCGGTCAAAGAGTTTTCCGGTTCGTTCGTTCAGTTGCTTCTCGTCAAGAATAAGTCCGTTTCTCATTGATTCCCGACCGATGAAGATGTTTTGGGCGACGGTGAGATGCTCCATCATGTTGAGTTCCTGATGGATGATGCCGATTCCCGCAGAAAGGGCCTGCTTAGGATTATGAGGATGGAAGAGCTTGCCCATGAAATGAATCTCGCCGGAGTCTTTTTCATAGATGCCGGTGAGCACCTTCATCAGAGTGGATTTCCCGGCTCCATTCTCACCGACTAAAGCATGGATTTCTCCGGCTTTGAGTTCGAAGTTCACACCCTTAACGGCATGTACTCCCATGAAGCGCTTATGTATTTCCCTCATGGACAGGATTGTATCGCCCAATGAACTGCTCCCGCTTGATTGTTAACTGCATTATTGCAGAATTTGCATTGACAGTAAATAGAGATTCTTGCTGACAATGCCGAAAACATTCCGGTTTTTGAACAAGAGGCGGTGAATTGCATGATTTCTGCTGCATCGAACCGGGGGGGATTTTCCGGGCAGCTCATCAGTTTTCTATGTAATGCAGACCCAAATTGCCCCGCAGCCGGGATCGGCCTGGCTTTTCAGGACATCAGGCGGATGGCGTTAAGAATCCCCAAAAAATATTTCCGAATCATTGTATTGACGGTAATAACGGGATTTAATCGGAATGGCTCATCCAGCAGAGCAGTTTCTTCCATGCCTTTTCCGCCGCACCCCTGTGAAGGGATGGAAATCAATGAAGGGCAAAGAAGACGGATACCCCTCCGCAAGCTTCAATGGGGCCATCCCTGTGAAGGGATGGAAATATGCCTAAAATGGACTTTTTATTTTTCCAAAAACACAGCTTCAATGGGGCCATCCCTGTGAAGGGATGGAAATTTTATATAAATTGCCGTAGGCTTTAACACCTTGACCGAGGCATGTTCCAACACAAGTATTGATTAGTTATCATAACCGATCAAGGGGCTGTGCCAGGAGTCTGTCGGACTCGAGGATGGCAGTTTTTAAGGATTTTCGCCTGCTGCAGGCAGACCTGTCTGCGTGCCGAACACGCAGCAGGCAGTCCTGCCAAAGGCAGGCAGGCGGAAAAGATCGAGTCAAGAACTAAATGGGTTTTTTAGAGGTGCCCTCAGGTTTTCCATGTCGTATTGACTCATAGGTCTTTGCTGAAGCGTTGAGCGGCATCCTCTCCTGATACCGACTCAACAAACCGCTTGGTATTTTCATACATATCAACAAGAAGTGTTCGCTGTTCACCCCTGTCATCATCTGTCCAGGCCATATCGACTAAGGCGGGGGGAGCGAATAGCCCTAATATGCCTTTTCTTTTTTGGACGATTTCGAATCTGCTCAGGGAAGAGAGCGGTATTTCGATGCGTCGATTCTCGGTTCGTTTTCGGCCCTTCTTCCCTGTGAAGAGAGACGACAGCCAGCTTTCGGATTCAAAGGTCTGGAAGTATATGGCATGGCTTGTCGTGTAAAACAGCCCCCAGAGGGGATAATCCTGAATCACCCGGCCCAGTACCCTGCACAAGATGGCGGTGCCCAGTTCATCTTCGAGGTCTTTCCAGAACTGATCGACATCGGGATTAGTATTCTTCGTGAAAAGCATGAATTATGATTTCCTTCTTCTTAAAAACCATTTGACAGTACGCGAATAGATGATAAATGTTCCTCCAATCGAGCCTGTCAAAATAAGGATAATGGCCAGCAGGGACAGCCCCATGGAGATATTTTCTATGTTCCTGTATAGGAACGCAAAAGTCATCATAAGCAGAATAGCGATTACTGAGAGAATCAATAAATTGAAAAGGGTCGCTCCAACGAGAAAAACTATCGAGGTGAGTATTTTGTTCTTCATTCTCGGTGTTTCGCTTCCTGAATAATCATAGACAAGATGAGAATCATCGAAGCCACCACGAGCGTGGAGTCCGCAACATTGAAGGTGGGCCATCGCTCCAGCCCAAACAGGCCATAGAACTTGAAATCGAGGAAATCGACAACCCCTTCGCTGCGAAACACACGATCAATCAGATTGCCCAGCCCTCCTCCGAGGATAGCCGCAAATATCCAGCATCTGGCAATCGAAAGCTCCCGATGCCTCACGATGTGCACCGCGACGAAAGCGAGTATGCCCAATGGGATGATGATGAGTATAAGTATTCTCAGTATGCTGGAAATTTCACTGCCGAGGCTGAAGGCCATGCCGAGATTTCTTACATGGATGAGACGGAAAAAATCTCCCCAAAGGTTCCAGCCAATGGTGTGAAGAGGAATGTATTTAACGACGAGCCATTTCGTCGCCTGATCGATGAGAACAATCAAGATCGAAAGAATGAAGTATCGATACGCTTTCAAAGCAGCCTCCCGTCAATACCCGGTGGGGACATCGATGAATTTGGTTTCTAATCCGAGTTCCATCTTAACACATTCGGCCATGGCCCGAACACCGAACACCTCAGTGAGATAATGCCCAGCGAAGAGCACATTGATGCCCGCTTCCCTGCATTGATGGTAAACGCTATGGGCGGCATCACCGGTGATGTACAGATCCAGCCCTTCATCTATAGCCTGAGAAACCTGATCAACGGCTCCGCCGGAGACGATGCCGATATGACGGATATTCTCGGGACCGAACTTGAGCGCATTTATCCTGTCATCCCAAGCCCCAAACAGGCGAAGAACGATGGACTCCAAGTCCATGCCCTGGGGCAGATGCCCTTTGCATCCGATCTTCTGCCCCTTGTAATCGCCAAAGGGTTTCACATCCTCAAGCCTGAGAAACTTGGCTATCTGGGCATTATTGCCCAATTCTCCGTGCCGGTCCAGTGGAAGATGACAGGCATAGAGCGCTATGTCATTCTTCATGAGGAAGCGCACCCTCTCGCCATGAATCCCGCAAAGCGGCATAACCCTTCCCCAGAATAAGCCGTGATGAACGAAGAGAACCTGGGCGCCCTCCTCCCTTGTCCGTATCAAAGTATCCCGGCAGGCATCGACCGCAAAGGCCACCCTTGAGACATCCGCCGCAGCATCCCCAACCTGAATGCCATTGAGGGCCGAGTCAATCGCATCCGGCTCGGTGAATTCCAGGGTCGTTCTGACCCACTCATCGAATTTTCCTAATTTCATTTCAACATTGTAGTATGGAAAGGCGATTGCCGCTATATTCATTATATGCTGCAAGCTCCTATTGAATTGAACCCACAGGACATAGCCCTGGACATAGCCGATCAGCCTGATATCGAAATACCCGGGGATACTCAGGAAAGAACCTGGGCCATTGTCGGACAGGAGAAGGCTGTAAAGGCATTGGAAATGGGCATCTCCATTAAGGGAAAGGGATACAATATTTTCGCTGTCGGAGAATCCGGTATCGGCAAACACACGGCCATTTTTGATTTGCTCAAGAAGCACAGAAGCAATAAATCCGAACTGCGGGACATCGCCTATGTTCAGAATTTCCAAGACCCAGACAGGCCGAAACATCTCATATTTCCCGGAGGCAAAGCACGGGAATTCACAAATGCCATGTCCCTGCTCATCGACCAGCTAAAAAACAGGGTGAAGCAGGGCCTTGATTCGGAGATATACAAGGCGAAAGAAGTCGCCATGATACATGAAGCCGAGAGGAAAGAAAACAAGGTGCTTGCCGAATTCGAGGCGCAGATCAATGCCGATGGATTCAGCATCATCCACACGGAGGATGATAAAGAAGGCGGGGTGATGGATATAGCGCCGGTGATAGACGGGGTAACCGTTCCCTTCGAAGAACTCCAGGAAAAAGTGTCCGCCGGCCTTGTGCCAGAAGAGGCGTGGACCGAAACCCGTGAACGGTACTTTGACTTCATGAACAGGATGAACAGAATCCATCAGGATTTCAAAATGACCCGGAACATTCTGGATAGAGAAATCAAGAAATTGAGAACCGATACAATTCGGCCGGGAGTAGAAGAGGAATGCGCCAACATCGCGGCTTCCTGGGAAGAAGAAAGCATCAAAAATTATCTCAGCGCCCTGGCGGAAGATGTTATAGAGAATATTCCCTGGATGGAGGAAGAAGAGGATTCGGACCAAAGCACCCGCTATGGGGTGAATATTGTACTGGACCGCTTCGGCATCGATGAGCGGCCAATTATTCATGAAACTAATCCGACGAAAACCACTCTTTTTGGTTCCATTGAGGCCCGTTACGATGTTTCAGGAGAACTGCGGACAAATATGATGATGATCAAGGCCGGATCGCTGCTCAAGGCCGACGGCGGTTTCCTCATCCTGCAGGCCGAGGGCATATTCTCCAAGGAAGGGCTCTGGCCCGAATTTAAACGTGTTCTCAAGACGAGACTGGTCTCGCCTGAAATCCAGTCGACCCCGATGGGACCCCTCCCCATACTCATGAAACCGGAGCCCATTACAACGGAAACAACAGTTATTCTTGTGGGGTCTGAAAACGTTTATGAATCGGTTTGTGAGCAAGACGTCGATTTCCCAAACCTGTTCAAGATTACAGCCGAATTCAGCCCCGTGATGCCGCGCAGCGCGGAAACAGAACGTGAATATGCGGTTTTCTCTCATAGTTTTGCGGCGAAGGAAAACCTCAGACCGGTGAATACCGACGGAATCAAAGAAATCATCGCGTATGGGATTCAACTGGCGGAGCGAAGAAATCGGCTCAGCACGCGTTTCAGCCTGATCGGCGACCTTGTCCGGGAGTCCGATTATCTAGCGGGGAAAGAAGAGAAAGCGATAATAGACGGAAAAATGGTCAAGAAAGCCATTGCGTATCGGGAGCAGTTTAGCAACCTGACGGAAGTCGATCTCTTTGAGCAGATCAAGTGCGGAAACATTTCCATCGACGTCGACGGAACCAGAATCGGTACGGTCAACGGCATGGCCATATTGGAACGTGGCGTATATGGCTTTGGCATCCCCTTGAAAGTCAGTGCGACGGTGAGCCCCGGGAAAGAGGGGCTGATCAATATTGAAAGGGAATCGGGGTTATCGGGCGAGATTCATGATAAGGGGGTGTTCCTCATCGAAGGGTACTTAAGGTACCGCTATGCCCGTCATCAAGCCCTTTCCCTTACAGCCGCCATCGCGGTTGAACAGTCATACCACGAGATTGACGGCGACTCGGCATCGGCCGCAGAACTGGCGGCACTGCTTTCTGCCATCGCAGAAGTGCCGTTACGGCAAGATGTCGCCATCACCGGGGCGGTGAATCAGCAGGGAGAAGTTCATCCCGTCGGCGGCATACAGAAGAAGATTCAGGGGTTTTTTCAAGTATGCAAGGACAGAGGATTAACCGGCAGGCAGGGAGTGATCATCCCAGCCGCTAATCTCGACGGCGTGATTCTCTCCAACCCCGTCGCAAAGGCATTGAAATCCGGGCAATTCCATGTTTGGCTAGTCAAGAATATCGACGAGGTGATAACCCTTCTAAGCGGATTAAACGCCGGAAAGGAACGCAGGGACGGCCGCTTTGAACGGAATAGCGTCAATAAGAGAATCGCTAAAAGACTGATGGAGTTTACGGCACTCTCTTGACTGGATTCGTAGCGAAAGTATTGACACGGGAAGTATTAACACTTGCCGTGAATACTGATAAACTTCATTTAGGAGGCCATGATGAACCCACAGGCGATAGATTTGAACACTGTCCTGGAAGAAGAAGGCAAGCCGGCGTTGAAGCTGCTGTCGCGGCGGGGGAAAAACATATTTTTTCCTCGCAAAGGATTGATTGCCCAAGGACTGGACGCCAAGAGTAAATCGATCAACGCATCGATTGGAGAAGCAAAAGAAGACGACGGCAGTCCATTGAGACTGGCCCCGCTAGCCAAAATGATCAAAATCGATCCCGCCGACGCCTTCAGCTATGCCCCGAGTTTCGGCAAACCGGCCCTCAGAGACCTATGGCAACGCCGTATCAGGGAAAACAACCCCTCAATGGGCAATGCCGAGCTATCCCGCCCTGTGGTGACAAATGCCCTCACCCATGGACTCGCGGTTGCCGCCTATCTCTTCGCCGATGAAGGAGATCAGATTATCCTTCCCGAGCATTATTGGGGAAACTACAGACTCATCTTCTCGGAGGCTTATGGCGCCGTGTTGACAACCTTCTCCACCTTCGTCACGGAAGGACAGGAGACCGCCTTCAATGTCAGCGGTCTTTCAGAGGCCCTGATGTCTCCAGGCGATAAAAAAATCGTGTTACTCAATTTCCCCAACAACCCCACAGGATACACACCCAGCGTCACCGAAGCTGCGGCCATTGCGGGGGCCGTGAAAGAAGCCGCCGAGGCCGGAAAAACCATCTTAGTCATCACCGATGATGCCTATTTCGGCTTGGTCTACAGAGAAGGGATATACGAGGAATCCCTCTTCGCCCAATTCGCTGTTCTTCATGAAAACATATTGGCCTGCAAGGTGGATGGTGCGACAAAAGAAGACTATGTGTGGGGATTCCGTGTCGGATTCATCACCTTCGCCGGAAAGGGAATGAGCAGCAAGGCACTCGGCGCCCTCGAAGACAAGGCCGCCGGACGGGTGAGGGGAAGCATTTCCAACGATTCTCATCTCTCCCAGTCACTACTCCTTGCGGCCTATTCCGACCCCGCCTATAAACCGGAGAAGGAAAGGGCATACAAATTGCTAAAATCGCGGCATGACGCCCTCGTAGCTGAATTGAAATCCCACCCCGAATACGGCAGGGAGTTCGAAGCCATGCCATTCAATTCGGGGTACTTCATGTGCGTTCGTGTGAAGAAGGGGAACGCCGAGGCCGTGAGACAGAAGCTTCTGTCCGATTACGACACGGGAGTCATAGCATTGGGGGATATTGTACGAGTAGCCTATTCCTGTCTGCCGCAAAATCAGATACCCAAGCTGTTTGAAAATCTGTATGCGGCCTGCAAAGAAGTCTAGTCCCCCCTAACCAGTGTGCCGTAAATTTACAGATCAATATTTGGGCGCAACCCTTCGGGTCGGGCTTTCCACTGCAATGCCTTAATCTGGCAGCCTGACCCCCCGGCTCATTGCCAATCGCCGGGGCTGCCAGCGGCATTTCCGTTTCAATCCCTTGCGCTAAGCATTTCACAAAGCGCTGCCCCTTGTCGATCAATATGAGAGCGGGAAAAGAAGATCATGAAATGAAAAACACTGCTCAGTCAATAAATGCAGTGCACGGAAGCTTAGTGGCAGGGAAATAACCACTTGCCAGGACATATAGTTTAGCGATAAAACAAATTACTGGAATATGCGTGCACTTTCTCTGCCCGGGATTGCTCCAATTTTGCTTAATCGGGCTGAATAACTGAAAAATGTATCAATTCCATCCCCAATGGTCTTCAATGATGCCCTGTGCGGTCAGTTTGTTATTTCTTTTCCTGACGGTGTATTAGGTGGATTCGAGAAGTCCCGGACCGCAGCGGATTTATTTTATGGAAACAACCACATTCTTCGGGGCACATATCAATTTACCCGTATCAGCAGTCTGAAATGAGGCAGCTAACTATTCAGAAGCAAGACAGAATTTTGAATCAATACTCCATACAGAATTAAATGGGAGTGATAATCGCACGCAGGGATGTAACCCAAGTTCACCACTAAAAAACGTAATTCCTTATAATAAATGGAGTTACTATTTTTTATTTACACTACGGATTTGGTGAGTCGTCATCCGACGGTTCAACGCCTTTCCCGACAACCCAAGCATCGCATAAATCTTCTGATGTTCTAGTTCCTGTCGGGAGTCGAGTCTCACTTCATTATTCATCAGCACTCCCTCTTCAGTCTTGGAAATGTACTCTATGGTTATCCTCTGGCGGGTAGAAAGAACTTCTTTTATGGTCTTCCAACTCCGTGTATCTCCCCCTTTTCGTAATTTACATTCAGTCGCATGCATCAGGTGATACGCAAGGACTGATATAAACATATGCGACTGCACTCTCTCCTCCAGTTGATGAAAGTTAGGCCGAAAGCCAAGATGAGACTTCATGTCTCTAAATGAGTTTTCAATACGGCCAAGCATTATATAGAGCTCCCAAATATTTTTGTCATCCAAATCTTTTCGATTGGTTCTAAGGGTATAAGTTCCTTCACTGTTTCCTGTCTGAGTTTTCTTCTCCCATTTAATGTCAATCGCATTCAACTTTCCTGTCCGCTTGGCAGGCTCCCCAGGAATAACTGATATTTCATAAAGTTTTGCAGCCTTTGGATATTTTTCCTTAAGCCTGCCAATGCTCTGAAGAACCGAAGAATACAGTTTCATGCGGTTTTTCTTGTTTAATCCGTCACGAAGATATTGAAGTCTTTCAAGGAGGACGGTTTCGGTACGCATAGCCATGGCCTCTTCTTTAAGACGTTTGTGCTCGCTCTTTACCAGAACCCAATGCTCATCCGAGATTGTTTTTCCGAATACTTCAATCTTGGCACCTGTTTTCTTGTCCTCCATGACCAGATTCATCTCTTGCGATGGCTCAAGCTCCAAAGGACTTTTCCCTCTGTGAACCACAAGGTAGGTACATTTTCGCTTTTTAAGCCATTCGATATTCTCTTTTGTGGCAATCCCGGCATCCATTACGACAGTTGCCCCGACTTTTAGGCCCGCGTTGGCTTCCAAATCTAAAATCGTGGCCTGAAAAGTCTTGGATTCGCACTGGTTCCCCGGATGGAACTTGCTATACTTGGGAAATCCATCCGCATCGACAACCAACCCCAGGGTAGCCAATTTGCAGTCACTGCGCTTTTCTTTCGAGCGACCATAAGATGCCTTTGGGTTCTTTTTGCACTGACCCTCAAAGTAGGTGTTCGTTAAATCGTAAAGTACAATGCTTTCGTCGAGGGAGAATAAATCTTGTTCTTTACAAGCCAAATGCTTCTCCAGCTCGTCCTTACAGCGGTAGAGAACATCGGCAGCCCTGTAGTACGCATTCAGGGAGGACGAATGGGGTAAGCCGCACAGCTCAAAAAGAGCAGAATGTTTTTCCGCCCACTGCCTGGTAAATCGCTCGCTGGCTGGTTTGATCATTCTACCGACGATTAGAGCTTCAAGTAAGGGGATCGTTCCCTTAGGCACACCGCATTTCCTTAGAACTCTGTCCATTTCCAACTCTTTCCATTGCTGATGACAGACGTACTCAGGGCCTAGGCTTCTGACTTTCTTTGTTTCAAGGCTGTTAACATCGACCGCTACAAAATTGGCTTGCGCTTGAGCTTTTAGTTGTGCGTCTTTTGCCCGCTTGGTGAAAATGCGGTCTGATACCTGCTGTGCGATTTTCTCAATGTCTTCATCCAAGTCGAATAATTCTCTGTTTCCTGAAAGAATATTTTCAATTCTTCTTGCCAGAGCTTTGTATTGAGAAGAATCAATATCCAGTTTCCCAAGGTTGAGAATAATCCGCTGTCGGGGGCCTTTATCAGTGCGGATATTTTCTACAAGATTGAGGTAGGTGTACTGTTTTTTCGTTTTACCGTTGGCAACTTTTATTGATCTTATATACATACCACTAAGATACACCACAGCCACAAAAGAGGCAAGCGAAAAATAAAGTGTTAGGCACTACATTTTGATTTGAGGTGATTTGAGGTCCCCAAAAAGCGGAATCCCTAAATATTCTATGGTATTTATGAGGTTTTGGGAAATATTTAAGCCTTTTTTTGAAGTAATTCGTTTTCTTGGTCGTTAAAAAAATATTTGGCGGGTGCATTTTGGTGAACTTGGGGTAAGGAAGTTTTAAATCGCAATCACCATTTGATGCAGGCCGAAGGAAAACATGGTTTCAACAGTCACCCCGCAGCCGCAAAGCCGGATGAGGCATAAGAAGCCCGGACTCCCCATGCCTCATCCTGTTAATTATTCATACCTCACACTTCACCCCCCTGGGGCAGGTACCCTAATGTATAACAAAGGTTGAGGCGCTTATATCTGAAAGATGCTGAAACTGTATAGTCGTATTCTCTCCCACAGCCTTGTCATCCTTTACATACGCTTGCCTCCTCGTAAACTGCGCCCTGTCGTAGTGTATTTGACTAACACCGTCAAGGAGAATTGAGGCTAAGTGCGTTAGCGCGAGCGGGATAACGCAGTGAAATTCATCGGCCTGTCTCTAAGAAAAGATGAGGCAAGGCATCTTCGGTCTGTCCGCCTGATGTATTTTTGCACAAGTGTGATATAGTTCATCAAGAGGTATAATCATGAACCAGAAGCGATTCATCGATGTTGCCGCAGGGCGTAAAAAGGCAGACTTGGTGTTCAAGAATGCCCGCATTGTCAATGTCTTTACCCGAGAGGTCGTTGACGGCAGCATCGCGGTAGAGCAGGGAAAAATAGCCGGTATCGGCGCTTACCAGGGCAGAGTTGAAATTGACCTTAACGGCCAATATGCCGCTCCGGGACTGATCGACAGCCATGTGCACATAGAATCCGCATTGGTATCCCCGGAGCAGTTTGCCTGCCTCGTGTTACCGCATGGCACCACCTCGGTGATTGCCGATCCCCATGAAATAGCCAATGTTTGCGGTTTGGGCGGTATTCGCTACATGATAGACGCGGCCAGGGAAGTGCCCCTCGATGTCTATTACATGGTGCCCTCCTGTGTTCCGGCCACCCGGTTTGAAAATGCCGGCGCCGTACTGGACGCTGCGGCCATTGAGTCCATCATGGATCATCCGGACATACTCGGCCTGGGCGAAATGATGGATTACCCTTCGGTGGTGAACGCCGAAGACGGCACCCTGGCCAAACTGTCAGCGGCTTTGGTAAGGCATAAGCTCATTGACGGACATGGCCCCATGTTAGAGGGCCGGCAGTTGACAGCCTATGCTGCGGCGGGGGTTCAGACTGACCATGAATGTTCCACCCTTGAGGAGATGCGTGACCGGCTGAGACTCGGCATGCGTGTGCTGATCCGTGAAGGTTCGGCGGCGAAGAATCTCGCCGTGCTGGTAAAAGGAGTCGATGCCGATAATTCCCGGCGCTGTACGTTTTGCACCGATGACAAACAGCCGGAGGATATATTTAAGGATGGTCATATCGATTTCAATATCCGGCTGGCGGCAGCCAACGGTCTGGATCCCCTCACGGCGATACAGATGGCCACCATCAATGCCGCCGAGGGATATGGTTTGAAGGGCAAGGGAGCCATCGCACCGGGATACGATGCAGACCTGGTAATCCTGGAAAACCTGAATACCTTCGCTATCAAGGCTGTATACAAGCGGGGAAAAAAAGTTGCGGAAGACGGAATTCCTCTATTCCAGGTTTCTGCTCCCGACAGCGTCACGGTGCGCAATACGGTCAATTTGCCGTCCTTGAGCCTTTCTTCCTTCAAGCTTAAACTGACCAGTGACCTGGTCCATGTGATACATATTCATCCGGATACCTTGATTACCGAAAAGGCCATTCGCAGGGTAACAAGAAACAAGGCGGGGTTTTTTGAGACCGAGCGCAAGCTGGATATCCGTAAGATCGCCGTTATCGAACGGCACCGGGGGAGCGGTAACATCGGTCTGGGACTGGTGGAAGGCTACGGTGTTACAAACGGTGCCGTTGGGCTGTCTATCGCCCATGATTCCCACAACTTGGTGATTGCCGGCGATAGCGATGAAGACATGAAATTAGCCGCAGAGGAATTGGGACGCATAGGCGGAGGTATCATCTTGGTGAAGGATGGCAGGGTGCTGGACACCCTTCCGCTTCCCATCGCCGGCCTGATGACGAATGAAGCCGCCGAAAAGGTCAATAATGACTTGCAAAGGCTTAACCGCCGGGCCTATGATGAACTGTCAGTCAATCTTGGCATCGATCCGATAATGATGCTGTCATTTCTCACCCTTCCGGTTATTCCTGAGCTGAAAATAACAGATAAGGGTCTCTTTGATGTGATAGCCTTTGATTTCATCGATATAAATACAGCATAAAGGAGTTTGGGCATGGCTGAAACCATTGTTGTTGCCATTGGCGGCAATTCCCTCATCACTGACTCTGCACACATAACGGTGCATGATCAATACAATGCGGTTGTTCTCACCGTAGAAAATTTATGTCCGCTGTTCACTTCGGATAACAAGATAGCCATCGTGCACGGGAATGGTCCCCAGGTGGGCTTCATTTTGCGACGGTCGGAAATCGCCAGGTCAGAGCTTCACATGGTGCCCCTGGACTCTTGTGTCGCCGATACCGAAGGCGCCATCGGCTATGGAATCCAGATGGCAATCAGAAATGCTCTTCACAAGAGAGGGAGGGCACGGCAAGTCGCCACAGTGGTTACCGAGGTGCTGGTTGATGTCAACGATTCGGCCTTTGCCGATCCGACTAAACCCATTGGCTCATTCATGAACGAAGAAGAGGCGAGGCGGCAGCAGGAGAAAGAAGGCTGGAACATCAGGGAGGATGCCGGGCGGGGCTGGCGTAGGGTGGTGCCTTCCCCCGTCCCTCAGGAGATCATCGAGATGCCCGTTATTCGGAAGCTGGTAGAAGACGGCACCATTACCATCGCTGTCGGCGGGGGCGGTATTCCGGTTATCAGGGACGGCGAAGGACTGTTTAGCGGTGTCGAGGCGGTGATAGACAAGGATCTGGCCGCCGCAATGATGGCCGTCGAGCTTAAGGCTGATAAGTTCATCATCTCAACCGCCGTGGAGAAAGTGTGCCTGAATTTCGGAAAACCGAATCAGCGGGAATTGCCGGTAATAACCGTTTCTGAAGCTAGGAAGTATATTGAAGAAGGCCACTTTGCCAAGGGCAGCATGTTGCCGAAGGTAGAGGCGATGATGAATTTTGTCACCAGAAGCGGACGAATCGGCATCATAACCGATCCTGAGCATCTCGTCGCTTCTATGAGCGGAGGCGCCGGAACCCGTATCATACCGTAAACAGAGGCTGCTCACATTCGAGCCAAAGGCGGCGGGTGGGGCAGAAACTAAATAGGGCGAATTCTTCATATCTCAGCGTATTGATTATGAAGGGTTCCCCACATTGTCAAAAAAATACTCCATTCAGCTTCCTTCAAGCCTCACACCGCAAGAGGTCTGTATACCACCTTATGACGGCGTTTCATCGGGGTCTTCCAAAGGCGGTTCAAGGTCTTCAGGGCCGGGTTCATTCATCGGGCACCTCTAAACTCCCGCCAGATTCTTGACTCAAGATTTCCTGAAGCTGTTTTTTAGTGCCCTTGACATCGAATAGGGGGCTGCTGCAAATGCATTTTTTATTGTCGTCCTTGTCTTTTATCTGAGTATAGATTGTTCTTGATTCGTTCGTTAGAGCTATAATTGCTGCTGGAGACAAAGCATTGAATGTAGTCATTGGTATATCGGACACTTCCCCAACCTGATTTAATAAACAGAAATGACCATCGAGAAAATAATAACTATCCAGATCGATATATTTTTCAACTGCGGCAATTAATAAAGCCTGATTTCTATTAATATCTTTGATCTTTTTATCTGATGGAATCCAAGATTTGATACGATTTTAATCAGTTTACAGCAGGGCAACTTTTAATACTCAAGAAATCTGACATTTTCGCTCATGAAGTTGACTTACCAACCCCATGGATACCGTCCCAATAAAAGTAATTTTACGTGTTATTGTTATTTTATCGCTAACGTTGAAATAACCTATGAATATTTCAGTGGTCGGTTTTTGTCCGCTGAAATATGTGTTATCTCTCTTCTTCGAACTTCCGGATCATGTACGACTGTGTGCAGGTCTGAACGGTTACTTCAGGTATTGACTCATCACCTCGATCAGTGTCCCCAAAGATCGATCGAAGGGCACATCATCAGAGTTCTCTATCCGAATCTGGAAGATACGATTAATGATCTCTTTGTTCTCGGAAAGGTACTTCAGATCTTTTGCGAGTTCTATCTGTCTGCTTCGCAAGTCATCCACGTGGCGCCTCTTTAGACGACCGCGAAGTACGTTTTCGGGTGCTGTAATCAAGATCGGTATTACGAGTAGCCTCTGATGATTGAGCTTGGAAATGAAGCTAAGTGTTTCAGAAAGCATAGTGGCTATGCACACATATGCCTGTCCTGACGGCGGGATGCCTGCTATGTTTTCAATACCGTACGTGTTTCCGTACTTCTCGTACTTCCAGACTATGTCTCCAGCCGCGTACAACTCCTCGATCGTTTTGTAATCGCGGAACTTGTAGTAGGTGGCCTCGCCTCCCTTTTCACCCGATCGCGGAGAACGCGTTGTGTATTTGTTAATCACCTGAACATGCTTTCCGGCACTCGTTAACTTGGATTGGGCACTAGTGAGAAGGGCATCCTTGCCTGCCGAGGTGAGGCCTGCAAGAACGAACACCCTGTCCACTTCCCCTGATTCTGGGTGCGGTTCTTGGAACTGGTCCCCTGACACAGCATCGCTCAAATAGCGGATTCCTGCATCAAAGCTATGTTGGTCAGACAGATCAACATAGACCTTACCCAGAATAATCGGAGGAATGTCACACTTCTTGACCAAAACGGGAATGACAAATCTCTTAGATCGTCTGAGTCCTTCTGCGATGGCCGCATTGATTTCCAGTTTGACCGACTCCGACTCGATTGCCGCTGGAGTCAGGAGCACGACGAAGTAGTCTGAATTTCTTATGCCGGAGCCAATTCTCTCGAACATCCAGTGACCGGCCTTCAGCTCTGATTGGTCAAACCAGACACTTACGCCACCCTCGGTAAGATATTTCTTCACGGTCTGGGCAACTGCCTTGTCTTCGTGAGCGTAGCTTATGAAAACATTGCTCATTGTCTGTCAGCCTCCTTATACGAATCAGCTTGAATGATCTGAAGATCATCACGCACTGTGACTTTTTTCGGCATGTCTGTCTATTCCCTCCAAGCCTAGCAGTTAATTAGACGGAAATATTGAATAATACACTACACACAATTATTGAATAGTGCAATACCCACACTGATAGTGTCCAGTATAGTTCGCAATTTTCTTTCAAGAAGCCATCGAATTCTTCCATCAGGCAGCCTGTTCCAATTTAAGTCTTTGTTCATCTATCGCTTTTTCACTAATATACCGTTTCCCAGAAGCCCAGTCTTCAGAGCATTCTATCAAATAGCAACAGATTAATCTGAGATATGATTCAATACTGGGAAATATTCCAACGACCCGGGACCTCCGGCGGATTTCTCGATTCAGCCGCTCTAATTGATTGGCTGATGATGTCTTTCTACTGTCTATTTCCGAGAATTCAAAGAATTGGACAGAGTCTTCAAGTCCCTCCTCCAGGCAGTTCATCGATTTGGGAAACTGCTCCTCAAATTCGTCTATAATTCTATTGGCATATTCACGGGCTGAATGTGAATCCGGCTGATTCCATATCTGTTTAATGCGGCCTGCCAGATACTTCTTATCACGAGCCGGTACATGGGAGAGGATATTCCTCATGAAATGGATCTTGCACCGCTGCCGGGAACATCCGATGAGTTCTTTACGAATAGCTTCCTGAGGACCAGGATGAGCATCAGAGACGCATAACCAGGCTTTCCTGAATCCTCTCGCCTTTAGAGACCTGAACAGCCCGACATAAGTAGATTCAGCTTCTTCCGGCATAGGTTCTACTGCAAGGATCTCTTTATGTCCTTGTGAATTAACACCGGAAACGACCATGACTGCCATATTCCGAACTCTCCCGGTTTCGCGTATCTTTTCATACAGTGCGTCTACCCAGATGACAGGGTATTCGGAATCGAGTGTACGGCAGCGGAATTCATCCGCCTGTTCATCAGGCCCTCTGTTAATTTCGGATACCTGACTGGCTGATATATTTTCGATCCCCGGACTCATGGCGAGCTTTTCAATCTTCCTGGTCGAAACCCCGTTGATGAACGCTTCTTGAACTGCCTGAATCAGAGCCTGTCCGGATCTCTTCTTTTCAGTGACAAAGAAAGGAATATACCCGCCTTTTCTCAGCTTAGGGACCAGTAAATACAATGTTCCTAACCGGGTATCGAAACGGCGAGGTCTATATCCTTAAGAAATGTGTGGTCCTTCCTGTTGAATGAGAACCCTTTTTTGCACGGACTTTGTTCGCCGCTTCGATTTCCATAAGCTTCTCCGGCAGCCATTTCAATAAACTGAAAAGGGGATCCGGTTCCGTAATGAATTGGAGCAGCATGTTTTCCAGATTCCCATGCGGATATCATTGTTCTTAGCCGTCGTCTTCCTCCTTGTGGTTTTGATGGTTTGATACCATTCTGGAGAATTCGATGGCTTCTTTCAATTATGTAAATTGCGAACTATACTGGACACTATCTTTTTGAGCTATATAGTCTTCATTACTCTGTTAGATTTTAACGATTTTGCCATCTCCTCCACAAACACTGCATTTTACAGTTTTCCTGACATTAGAATCTCAACCAGCAGATGTAAGGCAACTTGCACAACTCCAAGTACGTTTTTGATTCGTAACCCTTCCGCACGCACCCTCTCCATCGCAAGGAAAAATTAGGGCCACAAAGGGCATCATAGCGAGAGTTGCTGAATACACTCTAATGCGATATGCAGCGATTGGATATCAGTATTCCAATATCAACTGAGTTGATTGATACACGTGTTGCCCTGACCGAGTGACGGAAAGCAGGACAGGATGCATGCTTGATTACTCCGGCCTTGTTAAGCATTGGCCGCCTCTTGATTTTGTTTATCAAAAGAATGGGAAAAGGCTTCCCGTAACACCGCCTGCATTAGTTGTTCGGCGTGGGTTTGATTGGTGGTTATCTGAGTTTCAAGTTGATCGCATAGGGTGAAGAGTTTTTCGACTTTGGTGACGATGGCTTTTTGTTCTTCTAGTGGCGGTACAGGAGTAGCGTGCGCAATAACATCTCTTACATTCACATGGGGTGAAGTAGAGCCGAGGGTTTTTTCTGTTATATCCCTGTATGTCTTTGGTGCATTTAAGAAGCAAACTGCGTACTGCGAAAACACCTGGTTCAAAAAGCGCAGCAACATTACTCTTTGCCCGAGGCATACCGGCGTATCGATATCAATCAATCCTGCAATTCCCAAGCGACCGCCCTCTCGAATATATACCAAGTCGTTTTTTTTAGGTGTAAAACGCCTGATCCTCTTTTCGTATTCTTCTCGCGAAACCCGTCTAATTGTCCCTACTAACAAACCATTTTCTGTTACGTCTGACGCACGTAAACAATAAAAACCAGTATCCTGATATGTAGGAGTATCGTGGGGGCAATCCACATTCTGTATTGCAAATTCCCGCATTCGACACCACATCCACCCCTCAGGCAAAACAAACGGTTTTTCTTTTTCACTGATTGGCAGTAATGGTTTTTGTTTTTTGATTTTTCTGTCTTTGATCAGTTTGGCTTTTTCTGCCTGAATGCGGGCCAGCAGTTCACTGGCTGGCTCAACATCAGGGTTGTGCTGCCGCCAGTCGGCGGTGAGTTTGCCTTCGATGGCTTCCTGTAAAATCTGCTGCCGGAATTTCTTCAGAAGGGTTTGCTGGTGGGTGAGTTCGGTTACGACTCCATGCCTATTTCGTTTAACAGCATCAATCTTATCAACAAAATGTTGCTGTTTTGATGTTACAGGAAAGATAAGCTGCAAATCCAGCATCATGCTTTCTTTGATTCGTACCCTTCCCATGCCTTTAGTTAATTGTTTCAACTTCCATTGAAATTCATGCATCCAGATTAAATCCAATAGGATTTTCGGATGTATCTGTTCTCTGTCAATTTGAAAACTTGGCATTTCATTGGTAATGAGGGCGTTATTTAATTCTTCAGGCACTATCCCGAAAGCACCGGTATGAACAGACAGACGAGAATAAATAAAATCACCAGCTTTAGTCACATATCCTTTTTTCGCCCTTATTAAACCGCCCCTCTTTTTTTCACGTAACTTAACTTCACCCTTGTTTGTTATGGTGACGAGGGAATATTCAAGTTCTGGTTGAATAACAACCTGCTCTTTTCTTTGAGTGAGCAGGTCCCCTAACTTTTTTTCTTTCCAGTACCCCATTATACCAACTCCTTCTTAAGCTGTTCCAATAGCTGATCTCCTTTGGCAAAGGACTGCTGCAACATATCCAATAATTCAGAACTGCTATATTGCCTTTCTTCTTCTGGTTGGTGTGGGTTTTTGATATCAAGATTATAGCCATTTCCCTTGATGGTTTTCATATCAACCTGCCATGCCTGTTCGCTTTCCTCCCGTTTATTCCACCACTTTTTGAGCTGATCAAACTCGGCAGACTGGATGGGCTTGGTCTTGGAATAAGCCTTGTATCCCCCTGGTAGTTTATGTTCCCAATACCAGACATTTTGGGTTGATTCGCCTTTGGTGAAGAATAAAAGATTGGTTGCCACCGATGCGTAGGGTTGGAAGACTGAATTGGGTAGCCGGATAATGGTGTGGAGGTTACAGTCTTCCAGCAGTTTTTGGCGGATACGCTGCTTTACGCCATCACCGGTCAGTGAACCATCGGGTAATACAATGGCTGCTCTGCCGCCATTTTTTAGCAGATGAATCATAAGGATTAAAAACAGGTCTGCCGATTCCTTGGTGCGGTAGGTCTGGGGGAAGTTATTCTCGTTGTTGTTGGAAACCACCCCGCCGAAAGGCGGATTGGTAAGGATAACATCAACCCGGTCTTTTTGGCGGTATTCGGTCAGGGGTTTTGCCAGTGAATCGCCATACTTGATATTGGGCAGATTAATATCATGGAGAATTAGATTGGTATTACCGAGCAAATAAGGCAGCGGCTTGTATTCCCAGCCCATGACATTGCTCTGGATAGCATCCCGTTCTGCCACGGATGAAGCTTTGGCCTTAAGATGTTCCATTGCGGCAGTGAGAAAGCCGCCCGTGCCACAGGCCGGATCAAGCACCTTTTCACCTGTTATGGGGGCAGTAAGTTCGGTCAGCAGTTCAGTGATGGCACGAGGGGTGTAAAATTCACCCAATGTGCCGGCACTTTGCAGTTCACTTAAAAAGGTCTCATAAATCTGGCCGAATACCTGCTTATCTTTGGAGTTGTTAAAGTCAATTTCGTTGAGTTTGTTAATGACCTGCCGCAGGTGAATACCTGATTTCATGTAATTGTAGTTGCCTGCAAAGACTTCATGTACCAGTACGGCACGTTTGTTACCGGCGGAAAGATCGACATTTGCCAGAGTTGGGAAAAGTTTTTGATCGACAAAGGCGAGTAATTCATCACCGGTCATGCCTTCGTCATTTCCGGCCCATTCATCCCAATGCAGTTTAGCGGGGATGGGGGAATCATAGTTGTCCTGCAATAACTCCAATTCTTTGTCTTTATCGCTGAATATTTTTAGAAAAAGCATCCAGCCTAATTGCAGGATACGCAGTTCATCACTGCCGGTTCCTGTGTCCTGGCGCATGATGTTTCTTGCTGATTTCACGATACTGCTGATATTTGCCATGTTGTTTATGCCGCCTTATATATTTCCTGTTCCAATTCTGTGATTGCCTGCAAATACTGTTTTTTGCCACCGAAAAGACTGATAATTTCAAGAGGGGAGCCGAACTGATCCAGTGGGTTAACTTGCAGAATTTTCATGTCTTCAATGTTTTCAATACCTTCATCAGCGTATTTCTCCAGCAGCGCTTCCAGTATCTTGCGGGTCTGTTCTCCATGTTTGGTGAAGTAATCCCGTTTTTTGACATTGTTCACCCGTTCCGCTCTGGTCAATGGCGGTTGGTCAAATGCTGTGTGGCAGATGAGGTCAAAAATATCCATTTCCTTATTAATGGCTTCCTTAAGATTCTCAACAACAATTCCCTGCTCTGTCAGTTCTTTGATGATAGCCTGTTTTTTGTCCGTCTGGTTCCATTTATTGAGGAAGTCAGACAGGGTACGGTATTGCTCACGCACTTTTTTTCTGGTGTAATCCTTGAGGCTGCCGGTAATCAGTTTACCGTTGTTATCCATATACTGGATACGCTCATTAAGTACAGCCACATTGACACCGTTGACATAGTATCTTTCTCTCTGTCCGGCGGCAATGCCTTCACCTGTGACGATATCAGAATCATAAGGAAATGGATCAAAAATTATTTCCTCACCGTCTTCATCAATGATCGGGTCAAGAAATTCTGCTTCTTCCGGTGTCTCGAATTCATCATCTTCATCAAGTACTTTTACCCTAACTGGATCACCGTCAAAATCTGGATCGGCAAAAAGATCTGTTACATTACGAAAGTCCATGATCGTGAAAAATGTTTTACCAAATTCTTCATTGATGCGTGTTCCTCTGCCAATAATCTGTTTGAACTCCGTCATGGAGCCTACGTTGCTGTCCAGCACAATAAGTTTACAGGTCTGGGCATCCACGCCGGTGGTCATCAGTTTTGAGGTGGCGGCCACTACCGGGGACCTCTCCTCTGGGTTGATGAAGTTGTCCAGTTCCATTTTTCCTTCATCATTGTCACCGGTAATTTGCATGACAAATTTAGGATTTTGCGCCATCAGATCGCTGTTTTCATTGGCTATGGCAGCCCTCATTCTCTGGGCGTGATCAATGTCAACGCAGAAGATAATGGTTTTATCAAATCGGTTGGTTTTTTTCAGGAATGTGCTGACTTTTTTGGCAACAATTTCCGTCCGCTCATCAATGACCAAATTCTTGTCAAAGTCTTTGCGGTTGTATATGCGGTCCTTGACAAGCAAGCCCTGCTTGTCGGTTTTGCCCTGCTCCGGCCGCCAGCCTTCCAAGTCAACATTCAAGCCTACCCGTATTACTTTGTAGGGGGCAAGAAAACCATCTTCTATACCTTGTTTCAGTGAATAGGTATAGATGGGATCACCAAAATATTCGGCACTGGAAATGGTTTCTGTTTTTTTAGGGGTTGCAGTTAGTCCGATGTGGGTTGCTCCAGCAAAATAATTGAGAATTTCACGCCATGCGCTGTCGGCGGCTGCGCTGCCACGGTGGCACTCATCAATGACGATCAGGTCAAAGAATTCAGGGCTGAATTCACGGTAGGCATCTTTGTCTTCATCGTAGTTGGTTAACCCCTGATACAGGGCAAGATAGATTTCATAGGATTTGTCTATTTTCTTCTTTCTAATGACCGTCATTTTGTCTTTAAAATGACGGAAATCTCCCCGTTTGGTTTGGTCAATCAGGGCGTTTCTGTCTGCCAGAAACAATATGCGTTTTTTTGTTTTGCCTTTCCAGAGGCGGTGAATGATTTGGAATGCTGTGTACGTCTTGCCTGTGCCTGTTGCCATGGTTAGCAATATACGATTTTGTCCTTTGGCAATAGCCTCAACCGTGCGGTTAATTGCAATTTGCTGGTAATAGCGTGGAATTTTGCCCGAACCATCAAAAAAGTAATCCTGAGCGGCGACTCTTTCCTGTTCTTTTGTTTCAATGCCTTTATATTTTTTGTAGCGTTGCCAGAGGATTTCAGGCGAAGGGAACTGCTCAAGAGTGAGTTCTGTTTCTATTTTTCCATCTGAGCCGGTGCGGTCATGCTCATAAAACCCGTCACCGTTACTGCTGTAAACGGAAGGAATGTCTAAAATTTCGGCATAGCCAAGGGCTTGCTGGATGCCTGCTTTGACAGAATTCTTATTGTCTTTTGCTTCAATTATAGCAATGGGGATATTAGGTTTGTAATAAAGAATATAATCCGCTCTTTTTCTTTTACCTCGGCATGACTGGCGGCCTTTGACATAGATACGGCCATCCGTGAAAGTAATTTCTTCCCTAATTTGAGTAAGCGGATTCCATCCTGCTTTCGCAAGGGCTGGTTGGATAAATTTTGTGCAAATGTCTCTTTCTGACAGGTCTTTTTTCGATATCATTCTTTGTTACTCATTTTTACCCTCAATGCTGACTCGGTGTTTGTTTTGGAGAAGATAACGGCTAAGCTCACCAGAAAAATAAAGCGAAGTGAGGAATTGCTGTCCGAGAGCAGTGCCTTGTTATCAGGGTGTTTCTCATTCACTTGCCCATTCAGGCGGAACCAGCTTCTGCCCTTCACGCCACCTCTCAATGATGCAATCTTGAAACCAATCTTCATTTATGTTCGCGTGGTCGGTCATGATGATCTGTAGCGAAGGAGCTAATTGTTTGATGAACTTCAGTGCCAATTGATACATCCTACTCACTGCCTGTCTATCTTCCCCAGGTGTGTCATCTGAGCTTTGCATCCAATCTCGATCTTCTGGGAAATAAACCTGTGATGGTTGATCGATAAACAGAAATCGCGGAACAGGTCTACTGTGCTCTACAAACCATTTGTGAAGTGCGAAATGCGCTATCAGGTGATAGCCAACCCAATTCTCGCAGCTTCCCATACGATTTAAGGGGATTGGACCGTTGTCACCATCCGCCACAACAGAAAGCCGCTTCAGGTCAAGACGAAGTGGGTGTTCGGAGTGCTCCAGGCGAAGCCTGCGAGCCCATTCGTTCATGTCGCGGGAGAGACGGGAAAAAAAAGACTGGATGCGATCTTGGACGACATCGTCACTCAATTCTTCTTCGAGTTGTCCTATTTGCTTCTTGAAAGCCACAATTGCATTTTTCAAGTCGCTTGTGTCTTCAAGATGCGGAAGGCTTTCAAGGTAAAGGCTGATTCGACCAAGAACATGCGCTCGTCTGGCGGATCGGTCTCGCAGCCGTTGAAGCTTTTGGTTCGACGATTGCAGGGCTTCTAACGATTCCCTGTTTTCTTTGAGCTTGTCCTGAGCTTCTGCAAGACGACTTCTCAACGTGAGGACAACCTGTTCCATCTGCGGGGATCGCTCTTCGACCGAACGGATTTGCGTATCTAATTCGGAAGTTGATTCGCTCAGATCTGATATGGAAGGAGGAATCTGGTTGTCTGCTAATTGTGATTGGCACAACGGACACGAACTGTGATTCGTCCCTTCATTGTCTTTGAACAGATGGATACTACGCAAACGAGCTAACTGAGCCTCGCCTTCACGAGAGTAACCTTGTCGCTCTGACGACAGGGCTTGCGCTGCCAGTAATTGATCCTTGATTCGGTGAAGGTCATGTGTGAGTTGTTGGCGGTTCTCCTGGAGTCGGTCGAACTCTTCACCTTCTTCAGAGATTTCATTTTCTTCAGGCAAAGGACTTGAGATGATGTCCTTTAGAAGTGCCACGCTCTCTTCCCATTCAGCTGTTGTTGTTCCAGCAGGGCGGAGCCCAAGGTTAACTGCTTCTATGATCAAGCTTTGCGCACGTGAAATGCCACTTCCACGCACCGCCTCGTGCTCAGCCAGTTTCCTCTCCAGGCCACGAACCTCATGGCGTATTCTGCGCAATTCAGCCATTTTCGCAACGTGTTCATCGTCCACGGCACCAAGGAAGTAAGGCATTGTGTCCTTGATGGCTTGCGGTATCCATTGCTCACTTTGCTTATGAAACAGATAACGATTGCTGTTAACCTCGCTTTGCTGTTGAAAACAATAAAATAGAGCGTGGCGGATATTTGCCGGGAGAGGAGTCCTGGTCTGTCCAAATGGCGGCTCATGGATGTTTTGAGAAATGCCAGCGTGTGTTGTAAGCAGTTTTTCGAGTGCTTTGGGGTTTGTCGTCTGCATCAAGGATGAATAGACAGGAAGTCCTATGATCTTCCCAACGGCATAAAACACATCAGAAGATGCGAGCTGTCCGTTTGGTGGCAATCTCCGAGCGACAAAAACCTGCCCCTCAGGAACTTGGAGACGAACACCGACCCATTCAACCGTTTGCCGAATGACTCCCTCCGGTATCCCACACTCCGAGGCACCAAAACAGTAATCCAGGATCTCGATTAGAGCTGTTTTTCCTGATTTGGAGGAACCTGTAACAATGTTGAGGCGTCCCGGTTTGAGCGAGAGGACACGCTGTTCCTGGTTGAAACCGTATAGGACAATATTGATCACTTGAAAACTCATGGCCGGACCCCCCAAAACGTCATGACGGTATGCGTTTCACCTGCTTCTGCGAACCATTTCCCCACAAATCGGGCTCGTATGACGCACTCTCGTGCTTCATCAGAAAGCGTCCTAGTTGTCCGCGTGACTTTCGTGTTGCTCAATGTTGTTTCGAGTAAGCCTCCGTTCCTCAGTACTATCCAATCATGCAACATCCCAAACTGAATGGCTTCTCTTGTATGCGGCTTCAGGGAGACAAGTCGTTCGTAGAATAGGACTCTCGCCTCTGAGTTCTCCTGAAGCCATGCAGTCATGGACGTTCGAGTGTTTCGCGGTAGGCTTTCGCGAGTCGGTTTGTGCAAAACAATTGGGAGAAACATGAACGCTAAGGAGAAGGGTATGCCCTCGTTCCTTACTCTCGCATAATTCTGTATCGCCACCGACAACGTGGTGCAGCAAAAAGCTGGATTGAATAGATATGCCTCCTCCTTCGGGCGGGATAACCAATTTTTCATGGTGTCTCCTCTTGATCTTCAAGCAACCGTCGGAGGCGTTCTTTGAAATCGAGATGCCAGCCGACACGCTGCGCATCGGAAAGTAATTGGTAGGAACCGCGTGGAATGAACGATTCGGTTACGCCCGCTCTAATTCCTCGGTGTGAGCCAGTTTCAACCCATTTGTAAAGCGTTTGGGCTGTTGTCTTCTTGGCATCTTCGCTCGCTTGTTCACCAAGTTCGTCCCTTATTTGTTGGAACCGAATGTCCCATTCCTCAATCAACCGATCTTCGTACCGATCCAATTCGCCGACATAAAGCAGGTCTTCGCGCATCCAGCGCGACCGCTGCTCATAGGCTCGGTAAAAATTCCTGATAGCGCGAACAATGCGCTTATTTCCCACCTCAATCATCCTCAGTTGATGAATAAATATCCGGTCTTGGTAACCAGACGCATCAACACTCGCGCTCATGATGTCGTCGTCTATTGGCAGGCTCTCTTCCTTGAACTGTTCGCGCAAGAGCTTCGTCTTGGAATCGAGTTCTGTGCTTGAAATCGGTGTAGCTTCAACATCGGTGAGATGGCGGATTGCGCGCCGATACCACCATCCTTCGAGTTGTTGTAGAAATGAGTCGAGAAATCTGCCATGGGCAAACCCGTAGGACATTTCTTTGAATTCGGAGTCTAGGTCGACGATATGTGGCGCACTATCAACCACAAACGTATTCCGAAGAAGATCCTTTCGCTGGTCATCAGTTAACCCGTTATATGCCTTATATGCGAGAATGTTTTTTTGGTTAGTGGATGAAATAGCGATTGAGTTCAAGCACTTCATAGCTGTGTCATGGTTTCGGTTCTCACCTGGTTTTAAATAGTGTACGGCATTGCCGTCGGCTGCCTTTACCGTGGTTACCAGGAAGTAGAGAGTGCCGGATGGAATGCGCTCGGCCTGAATTCCTTCACACCAAATGCGCAGAGATTTCCACAAATCAATGGAGCCATCCGTTAGGTCTGCTGCGGTATTCACATGATGTTTTGTTTGAAGGAGTTCTGGAGCTTCGCCCTCTTGTTCAAAGACGACATCATCAAGGGTTTCAATAGCGACGAGGAAGTCTTGCCCCTTTCTCAAACGTTGAAGCGATTCAAGCAACGCAAATCGCACTTGGTAAATGTAACCAAGAGCGGAAGGTGCTGCTGAGTACTGGCCTCTATCCGTTGGGCTCAAGTTTTTACCTCTGTCATTATTCCACTACTGCTCCGTATCCGGTTAACGCTTCGCATCAACCTCAAACCAATAGCGCAGCGAGTGGTTTGTCGGTTCGCATGCGTCTGTTAAGCAGCACTTCACGTGCCGACCAACCCGCTTTGCCCAATGCCATCAAGTATGAACTGTACAGCTAGCGCAGACAACAGAACACCCATGATCCGTCCTACTACATGCATCCCTGTAACACCTAGATGTTTTTGAATTCTGCTGGCTGATAGTAGTGCGCCCAGTGTTAGAAGCAGAATAGTTAATGAAGATGCAACGACAATTACCTGGCTTGTCATATTACCCGCTGCATCTGCCATTAATAGTATAATTGCCCCCATCGAACCAGTGCCTGCAAGAAGCGGAGTCGCCAGGGGAAACACAGAAATGTCCTGTTTAGTCTCCGCTTCTCGCTCTTCTTCTGTCGTAGATGTCCCACTGGTCGACCTTGCGAATACCTTATCAATTTCGATCAGCAGGAGGAGGATGCCGCCGGATATTCTTAGCGCGGCTAATGAAATTCCCAAACTGGTTAGGAGATGCTCTCCGATAAGTGCAAACCCCAACAAGATACCCGCTGCAATTATAGTTCCGCGTATGGCCATGGCCCGTCGAGCTTCTGAATTTTCAGATGTCGTTAGCGCGGTGAACATCGCAGATACACCAATTGGTCTGATTGTTGCGAAGAGAGTTGTAATAGCTACTCCTGCGGTTTCGAACATTTCTATTTCCCAAATGCCGCCTAACAATTCCTCTACAGCCTGTATAATTATTCAACACCGACCATCTCTTTCTGTATAAATAATTGCCATGACCTCTTGAATTGCATCTCAATCCTCATCATGAAACACCTACTGATGTTTCGTCAATCTTCGGTTCCGGTTTATGCAAACGCATAAATCAAACTGCAAATCATCAACTGGGCTCTCCATCTCCCCTTTGTTCAACACATCTGTGTAACCCACAGCCGTGTTTAGGTCTTTGTTACCGAAAAATTCCTGGATTGTCCGAATATCGCTGCCTCAGTCTCAAGCAGATGTGCGGCAGAAGAATGACGGAAAGCAGGACAGGATGCATGCGTGATTACTCCGGCCTTGTATCAGCTTCCTGCATCGCCCGTTGGATAGTTGTTTCATGGACGTGATGGCGGCCCTCCCCACCGGTCTTGATGTTTTTCCACCGAATAGGGGGCTGCTGCAAATGCATCGCGGCGGCGACATGAAGTGAAATGCCGGTTTTCATGTTTAGTTTTTCCTTTTGTAATCCTAACGGTTAATTTGCCGGTGCGATTGGCATCCGGTTGATGCGTTTGTTATGCATTTGATTCAACGCTTTGCGAAATAGGTCTGCCAGCTTTCATGCTCCCTGCCTGCCGCCTCAAGAAAATGGCTGGGGTTATCAGCTTTTCCCTCTCGAATGCCCTGATAAATTCCAGCGATAACGGTCCCTATAAATTCTCCAAGTTCAGCAATTCGCTCCTTACGGTATTCTTCAACCGTCATAGGAGTGTAGGTTAAATCTGTACCAAAGGACCTATTAAGATATTCTGCAAGCTGGTATTGGGTGATCGCTTCGCCGTGCAAATTGTAGGTTTGAGAATTGTGTTTATTCTGGGTTAGCATTCTTGCGTAGGCATAAGCTAACTCCGGCTGGGCGGTATAGCCACATCTACCGTCACCGGCACAATTAAAAATTCCACCAGATTTTTTATACGCTTCAATATATTCGATATCAGGCTCGATATAAATCCCATTGCGTCCTATAACCCAATCCAGGCCACTGCTGCTAATATCCTGTTCAGTCTGTCGATTGCTTTGGATGATAGGAGAAAAGGCAGTGTTTTCTTCTGCCCCCTGAACGCTGGTGTATACTATCTTTTTTACACCGCTGTTCTGAGCAGCCTGGATTACATTGCGATGCTGCTCTATGCGCTTTTCAGGGGCATCCGTACCTGACACCAATAGCAGCATGTCCACAGATTGCAATGATTTTTCTAAGACGCTTTGGTCATTGTAGTCGCCGGGACGGATTTCAACACCCAGATTTTTAGCTTTATCGGGTGTCCGTGCCAAGCCGATCACATTTTCCCTGGATAGCAAAGCGACAGTCGCCTTGACTATTTCCGTTCCTAATTGTCCATTAGCGGCTGTTATTGCGATTTTCAATTTCTTTCTCCTCAATGTTTAGTGATGGTCTAATTCGCAGCAGTATTTTAGAATTTTGCGAAAGCATAACGCTAAAACTCAGCGGCTGCTACACCCAAAGCGAAGCGGTG
The DNA here is from genome assembly GCA_965232165.1 of Spirochaetaceae bacterium. Taxonomy (GTDB): domain Bacteria; phylum Spirochaetota; class Spirochaetia; order DSM-2461; family DSM-2461; genus UBA2779. The sequence goes on from CBDDOY010000001.1 coordinate 1,320,177, forward strand.
CGGTTCAGTAGTCCGCTGGAGTGCCTTGTTAGGCTTTTAATGGTCTTTTCTTCTCATTCTTTGTCATCAAACAATTCCAAATCGGCAGATTTATGTTTATCCATAAGGTAACGAACAAATCTTTCAATCTTCCTGGATTTTCTGATTAGTTCTTCCTTAGTTCCGATCCATTCCTTGGAGCAGTTGAGAGTCTTTTTTGACGACAATAGATATTGTTCTTCTAAAGAAGTTTCTATTTTTGTATCAATAACTATATTTGAAAACATTTCTGAAAATTCAGCCACAATTATTACTTCATTTGATTCGTTTTCAGTATTTGAATTTTATTTATCAATTTTTACGATATAATCACTGAAAAATATTTCAAGAGCTTCAAGAATATTAGATTCTTAAAACTATTTTCCTCATAAAAAGAGCTAAATCATCAAAATTATTTCTGTCTCTATCTTGTAGTATCTAAAATTTTCTATGAATAATCCATAAATCCCATTATCTATATCTTTCGTTCATGCTCAATTCCCTAATTATTAAAACGCTTTTCCGCAAGTTCTCCGATTTCTTCTATTTTATCTTTAATCAAATGATAAAGCTCTATATGATTTTTCTCTATATCTCTAATCTTGTCCAGCCAATAATAAAATCTACCCCTATTTTTTTTATGTGCAAGCTTTTTCAAAGTATCCGGTATAAGTTTTATAAAATATAAATTATTCTCTGTATTTCCATCTATTTTAGAGATGATCTCTTCTAATTCCTCTTCTTTTGTAAAGCAAACACATCGGGAAAGAATATTGTATAATACATCTGTTTCTTCTATAGAAAGCGTATTTATTTCTTCAACAGGAAATAACTCAAAACAGCAATTGGCAGGAATATGCAGATATCTTTTTCCAGTATTGAAAATAATTTTATTCCCTTCTATTGAAGAGCTATGATTTTCTATTTTTGAATAGGAGTATCTTTGTTTAAACATTAACAGAATCTGCTTTCGATTAATCACAGATTCTACTTTTTTGATTGCATATTTGGTATTCTTTTTTGCAGTATCAATAGTGAGAATAAATTCAATATTTGTATTTATCCTATTATTACTCTGTTTCCCGCCCCTGTACCTTGTATATTCGTTAGTTACAATAGATATTTTCCCTTTTTTTGTACAAATATCTTTCATTATATCGAACGGAATAATTCCATCAGTACTATAGCTAATAAGAATATACCTAGCATCAAGATTCTCAAGTAAATCACGAAAAGAAGAAATTGCAGAATCCTGGTAGCAATAACTCGATTTTGTATTAACCCAATCTTTTCTAATTGCCGCCTTTTCTTTCAGTATACCTTTATCATTTAGTTCTAAGGGAGCCGGAATTTTGTCCCATAAAGAAATAGTATTTAACATATGATAATTACTGCCATATTGGTGTTGATTATATGGTGGATCAAGGTATGCTATGTCCACATTATTCATTTTTCTTACAAGCTCATTTGAATCTTCTTGAAAAACATGCACAGGGAAAACTGAGTCTATTAATATGGGCCTAGACATTCTGATAGGAGTAATAATACGTTTCATCGCATCTCGATTATGACCTCCAAAACCCTTATGAAAAGCTTTAAAAACTCCAGAAGTATTATTATGAGTTGCTGCTTTATAGATGAGGATGCTTAACAATATGTTTTTTGCTTCAGCATCTTCTTCTTTTTGATAATTTAATTCTATGTAATTTCTTATTTTATCGATAATGAGAGCATTGTCACGAGTATAGAAAAGTCTTTCTTTTCGAAAGTCAACATCATCAATGTCAAAACTTCGCGGGGCATAATATTTTGAAATATACAAATCTTCTTTGTCCGGTTTAGGTAAATCATTTAAGAATTCTAAAAGATTAGAGAAAGCTTCTTCGCTTCCGAATATTTTAGAAATATCTCTACTATTTGTTCTAATGAAGCCGTTATTTAATATATACGAATATCTTTCCCAGTCATTGGTAAATACTTCAAAATTTAGTTCTTTACCAAGACGCGAAACGATTCCACTTCCTGCGAAAACATCAAAGAATTTCAGACCAGGTTTTATAACTTTTACACTGCTAATTATTGCTTTATATATTAAATCCAATAATCGTCTCTTATTACCAATATATGCGATAATTTGTTTTGTCAAGAAATCAGAAGAGAAATCCAATTAAATATCCTTTATTCCTACTGTAGGTATCTCTATATTAAATTTTGAATTATAGTAATCGCAATTCTTGTTTTCACAAAAGATATACTTGCTTTGGGCACCTCTAAAAAACCCATTTAGTTCTTGCCTCGATCTTTTCCGCCGCTACTGCGTTGTCAAAATGCGCTCCGCTTCTGCCGCCTTGTATCGACAAAAAATTTCTTCGTCAATTTCCTAAATCTGTTTCTTAGAGGTGCCCTAAAAATATAACGTCCGGCATTGGCGGGTATTTGGTCCGTCTGCCTGGGGTTGTGTCAAAATTATCGGGGCTGTGTCAGGACGAGTTCTGACACAGCCCCTGCATGTCATTCTGAGCAAACAAGTCGCACCAATTTGCCCTTTCGCTTGTAGATGTTTTTGTAGTCCCACTGAATCTTTGTAGATTTCCTAAGCCATCGTTTCAGGTCGGTCACATTGATTTGTCTGATCTCGGTATAGCGGACTGAGGCATCTTTATATTTACCGGTTCCTGGCTTCAAGCTGGGTTCGTCGAAATCGGCCCCACTCCAAAACATCAGCCTTATGCAGTTTTTTAACTTGCTATAGCCAACGGTCGGATTCTCATTTAAGAACCATACAGGATGCCCATGCCAAATTTTGCTTTCTGCCTCGGGCAGACCTTTATTTATCTCGTGCATTAATTTTTCGCAGATGGGTTTTTCTTGCTCACTTTGAGCATCGTTAAATACCTTTATCGCAGCGTATTTCATTTGCTTCCTCGGTAAGTAAGACCTCTCTCTAGGCACCTGACAATTCCTCTACAGCCTGTATAATTATTAAACAAAGACAGCCTCTTCCGTATAAAGAATTACTATGACCTCTTGAATTGCATCTCAATCCTCATCATAAAACACCTGCGGATGATTCGTCAATCTCCGGTTCCGGTTTATATAGACAGCATACACCAAACTGCAAATTATCAACTGGGCTCTCCATGTCCCTATTGCTCACAAAGCGGCCTCTCTGCACAACTACCTTGCCAAAGCCGTCAGGATATTGAACGCCAATGGGCAGACTGTGGACGATTGACTGCATGGCACTGCCCATTGATTTACGGCATCGTCAGTGTCGGCTTGCCAGACCCAGGCAGATTATCAGACAGGAACAACCCGCAATCCGAGCCTTAAAAGTATCTGGCAGGCCGCATAAGGCACCCTAAAGGAGTTGAAGCGTATACCGAATGTGCGTCAGGTATTGTTCCGTAAAGACAGAGTTTTTAAGAGGAAGTGTAAAATGGATGGCCAGCTTTTTTGGTGCCATGATAGTTGTCAATGACTCGGAAGTTTCTACTCGGTTCTTTTGTCTTCTGCATGTTCCAGCCATTACCAGTATGTGTTACAATGAACACGGAGGGTTGGCATGGATAAGTTCGTAGATCTCATTCAAAATCACCCAGTTGCAATAGTGTTGGGCTTTATAGCCGTGATTGTGGGATTACCAGCCAGTATAAAAGCCCTTTTCCAAAAAAATCAAACAGCCACAAGCTCAGAAAACAACTACAGAAATTTCCTATTAGGTAATGAAGAGTACTCCGATCTTCAAGATCAATTAAAGGACAGGAAAGATTTGTTCGAGGGGGAATCGGACCCACAGAAAAGACTGAGATGGTCAGAAGAAGTCAACAGTCTTGAAAAGAAAATTCACGAGTATGAGAAAAACCTGAAGAAGCATTACGACAGCGTGCTTGGAACCGTGTACAACACGCAGCGGAGCAAGGAGGCTGGAGAGCTGTTCCTTTCTGGAAATATGGCCAAGGCAGACAAGCTTCTAGATGAAGAATCCATGGCCCAAAAGGGGCACGCATTGATGCCTGAAATAGAAACAGAGGATGCCGGCAGGAAACTGGAAAGTCTGGCCTTGGAATTCAGGCTGAAGGCTAAGATATGGAGCGTCAAACACCAGGAAGAAGACTGGCTGGAGAAGACCATTTCATATTACCGTGAAGCACTCAAATACCATCGTGAAAATCGAGAAAAAGCCAAAACACTCCACGAATATGCCGTTTTCCTCTATGAACACAATCGCCTAGAGGATGCCCGGCACCCTTTCCATGATGCCTTGAATTTGTACCGCCAGTTGGCGCAGGAGAACCCGGCGGCCTACCTCCCGGATGTCGCCATGACCCTCAATAACCTGGCCCTTCTGCAAGCCGGCAACAACGAAACCCGAGATGCCCGAGTAAATTATCAGGAGGCCTTGGATTTGTACCGCCAGTTGGCGCAGGAGAACCCGGCGGCCCACCTCCCTGTTGTCGCTAAAACCCTCAACAACCTGGCCAATCTGCAAGTCCGAAACAAGGAAACCCGAGAGGCCCGGGTGAATCATCAAGAGGCCCTGAATATTAGACGCCAGTTGGCACAGGAGAACCCGGCGGCCCACCTCCCGGATGTCGCCATGTCCCTCAACAACCTAGCCATATTGCAAGCCGACAACAACGAAACCCGAGAGGCCCGGGCAAATTATCAGGATGCCCTGAAGATTAGACGCCAGTTGGCGCAGGAGAACCCGGCTGCCCACCTCCCGGATGTCGCTGATACCCTCAACAACCTGGCCAATCTGCAATCCGACAACAAGGAAACCCAAGCGGCCCGGGTAAATTACAGCGATGCCTTGGGTTTGTACCGCCAGTTGGCGCAGGAGAACCCGGCAGCCCACCTCCCGTATGTCGCTATGACCCTCAACAACCTGGCCAATCTGCAATCCGACAACAATGAAACTCAAGAGGCCCGGAAGAATTACCAGGAGGCCCTGAGTATTAGACGCCAGTTGGCGAAAGAGAACCCGGCGGCCCACCTCCCTGATGTCGCCATGACCCTCAACAACCTGGCCAATCTGCAAGCCGGCAACAACGAAACCCGAGATGCCCGGGCCAATTATCAGGAGGCCTTGGATTTGTACCGCCAGTTGGCGCAGGAGAACCCGGCGACCCACCTCCCTGTTGTCGCTAAAACCCTCAACAACCTGGCCAATCTGCAAGTCCGAAACAAGGAAACCCGAGAGGCCCGGGTGAATCATCAAGAGGCCCTGAATATTAGACGCCAGTTGGCACAGGAGAACCCGGCGGCCCACCTCCCGGATGTCGCCATGTCCCTCAACAACCTAGCCATATTGCAAGCCGACAACAACGAAACCCGAGAGGCCCGGGCAAATTATCAGGAGGCCCTGAAGATTAGACGCCAGTTGGCGCAGGAGAACCCGGCGGCCCACCTCCCGGATGTCGCTATGACCCTCAACAACCTGGCCAATCTGCAATCCGACAACAATGAAACTCAAGAGGCCCGGGTAAATTATCAGGAGGCCCTGAAGATTAGACGCCAGTTGGCGCAGGAGAACCCGGCGGCCCACCTCCCTGATGTCGCTATGACCCTCAACAACCTGGCCCTATTCTACCTGCATGCAGAACCGGACAAAGAGCAGTCCATTGCACTGGCGCGGGAAGCCGTGAAAATTCTGCAGCCCATTGCGCACAAAGCGGCCTACCTGCACGACTACCTTGCCAAAGCCGTCAGGATATTGCACGCCAATGGGCAGACTGTGGACGATTGACTGCATGGCACTGCCCATTGATTTACGGCATCGTCAGTGTCGGCTTGCCAGACCCAGGCAGTTTATCAGACAGGAACAACCCGCAATCCGAGCGTTAAAAGTATCTGGAAAAGTATCAGGCAGGCCGCATACATTCCTATATTTCCCATTTGAAATATCAAAGAACCGCTCAAAGTATGCGGAAATTTATCAATAACACCCTCGTGTTTCATACCTCGTGCACCGGACGGATTGAACCAATCGCCTTATTGATGGCCGCCAATACCTCACGGGTCTTAATGATCCTTATGGTATTTTCTGGCAGGTTCCAAGATATAGTCTTGATTGCAGCCTGCTTAAGGGCACCTCTAAAAAACCCATTTAGTTCTTGACTCGATCTTTTCCGCCGCTACTGCGTTGTCAAAATACTCAACTAAGCCCAGCTACGCCCTTAGCTTTTGCCGCCTTGTATCGACAAAAATTTCTTTGTCAATTTCCTAACCCAAGTTCACCACTAAAAAACGTAATTCCTTATAATAAATGGAGTTACTATTTTTTATTTACACTACGGATTTGGTGAGTCGTCATCCGACGGTTCAACGCCTTTCCCGACAACCCAAGCATCGCATAAATCTTCTGATGTTCTAGTTCCTGTCGGGAGTCGAGTCTCACTTCATTATTCATCAGCACTCCCTCTTCAGTCTTGGAAATGTACTCTATGGTTATCCTCTGGTGGGTAGAAAGAACTTCTTTTATGGTCTTCCAACTCCGTGTATCTCCCCCTTTTCGTAATTTACATTCAGTCGCATGCATCAGGTGATACGCAAGGACTGATATAAACATATGCGACTGCACTCTCTCCTCCAGTTGATGAAAGTTAGGCCGAAAGCCAAGATGAGACTTCATGTCTCTAAATGAGTTTTCAATACGGCCAAGCATTATATAGAGCTCCCAAATATTTTTGTCATCCAAATCTTTTCGATTGGTTCTAAGGGTATAAGTTCCTTCACTGTTTCCTGTCTGAGTTTTCTTCTCCCATTTAATGTCAATCGCATTCAACTTTCCTGTCCGCTTGGCAGGCTCCCCAGGAATAACTGATATTTCATAAAGTTTTGCAGCCTTTGGATATTTTTCCTTAAGCCTGCCAATGCTCTGAAGAACCGAAGAATACAGTTTCATGCGGTTTTTCTTGTTTAATCCGTCACGAAGATATTGAAGTCTTTCAAGGAGGACGGTTTCGGTACGCATAGCCATGGCCTCTTCTTTAAGACGTTTGTGCTCGCTCTTTACCAGAACCCAATGCTCATCCGAGATTGTTTTTCCGAATACTTCAATCTTGGCACCTGTTTTCTTGTCCTCCATGACCAGATTCATCTCTTGCGATGGCTCAAGCTCCAAAGGACTTTTCCCTCTGTGAACCACAAGGTAGGTACATTTTCGCTTTTTAAGCCATTCGATATTCTCTTTTGTGGCAATCCCGGCATCCATTACGACAGTTGCCCCGACTTTTAGGCCCGCGTTGGCTTCCAAATCTAAAATCGTGGCCTGAAAAGTCTTGGATTCGCACTGGTTCCCCGGATGGAACTTGCTATACTTGGGAAATCCATCCGCATCGACAACCAACCCCAGGGTAGCCAATTTGCAGTCACTGCGCTTTTCTTTCGAGCGACCATAAGATGCCTTTGGGTTCTTTTTGCACTGACCCTCAAAGTAGGTGTTCGTTAAATCGTAAAGTACAATGCTTTCGTCGAGGGAGAATAAATCTTGTTCTTTACAAGCCAAATGCTTCTCCAGCTCGTCCTTACAGCGGTAGAGAACATCGGCAGCCCTGTAGTACGCATTCAGGGAGGACGAATGGGGTAAGCCGCACAGCTCAAAAAGAGCAGAATGTTTTTCCGCCCACTGCCTGGTAAATCGCTCGCTGGCTGGTTTGATCATTCTACCGACGATTAGAGCTTCAAGTAAGGGGATCGTTCCCTTAGGCACACCGCATTTCCTTAGAACTCTGTCCATTTCCAACTCTTTCCATTGCTGATGACAGACGTACTCAGGGCCTAGGCTTCTGACTTTCTTTGTTTCAAGGCTGTTAACATCGACCGCTACAAAATTGGCTTGCGCTTGAGCTTTTAGTTGTGCGTCTTTTGCCCGCTTGGTGAAAATGCGGTCTGATACCTGCTGTGCGATTTTCTCAATGTCTTCATCCAAGTCGAATAATTCTCTGTTTCCTGAAAGAATATTTTCAATTCTTCTTGCCAGAGCTTTGTATTGAGAAGAATCAATATCCAGTTTCCCAAGGTTGAGAATAATCCGCTGTCGGGGGCCTTTATCAGTGCGGATATTTTCTACAAGATTGAGGTAGGTGTACTGTTTTTTCGTTTTACCGTTGGCAACTTTTATTGATCTTATATACATACCACTAAGATACACCACAGCCACAAAAGAGGCAAGCGAAAAATAAAGCGTTAGGCACTACATTTTGATTTGAGGTGATTTGAGGTCCCCAAAAAGCGGAATCCCTAAATATTCTATGGTATTTATGAGGTTTTGGGAAATATTTAAGCCTTTTTTTGAAGTAATTCGTTTTCTTGGTCGTTAAAAAAATATTTAGCAGGTGCATTTTGGTGAACTTGGGCTAAAGCTGTTTTTTAGAGGTGCCCTTAATCAATTCCATTTCAAACACTGAATTGTCATCAATGTCTACTCTCTCTGGCGCATCAGTTTTCCGAAACTCATTATACAAATCGATGTAGGCACTATGATAATCCGGCCATCCCGCTCCGGTAAGATTTCATGGCCTTCAGATTTGTCAAAGGTGACCAATACGCTATGACGGTGCAGCAAGGCCGGGCCGCTGCCGGTAGAAGTTGCGCGGTCGGTGTTGCCGATATATCGCTATAGACAACGCCTCATGCCAATGGCAATCCCATCCCGACAGGACGACACTGAGTCTGCAAGAAACGGCACTCTTTCCTCCCCGCTAAACACACCCGCCATGGTGGAGAATGGTGCTCATGGTGAATACATAATCCGTGAGGAAATCATCAGCAGCAACCTGATTGAACAATCGCTTTGCGAGCAGTTTGAGACCGCTGCGCCGGCAATGGACAGACAGCCTATACCCATCAAGTGCTGGGGCTGGTTTCTCAGATTTTCAAGCAAGAAAACCTGGCCCCGCGCAAAGGCTTCATGACCATCGGTCATAATCACTGCGCCGCCATGCAGCGCATATTCCTAACCATACTCACCCGGGATGCGGTATATGCTGTCTCTCAGCATAGGGCAACTCGACAAGAGTTATGTTAGTTGATTAATCCGAATCCAACTGATATAATGCTGTCAGGAGTTCGCTTTTACTATGGGGCGCCTCTAATTACGCTTGAATTCTTGGTGCCTTGTTCCGAAGAAAAATAAATGAGCTAAATTTCCAGAAGCGGTTTTTTAGAAGTGCCCTATGAAAGATTATAGATTCAATAAGGGAAAAATTATGATCAAACTCAACAGTTCATTTCCTGTATTCATTGTCAAAAAAATTGCGGATGCGAAAGCGTTTTACACTGATAACTTTGATTTCCAAGCAGCCTTTGAAAACGAGTGGTACCTTCATTTGGTATCAGCATCTGGTGTTCAGATCGGGTTCATGCTTCCAAATCAGCCTACACAGCCTCATATATTTCATGAATCATATAATGGCTCAGGGGCTATTTTCAGTGTCGAAGTGAATGATGCAGATTCAGCATATTCCAAGGCAAAGGAAAGAGGTTTAGATATTGTCTTAGAGCTTCGCTCAGAAGATTGGGGGCAGCGCCATTTCAGTGTGAAAGATCCAAATGGGGTATATCTCGATATCCTTCAGGCAATAGAGCCAACTGAAGAATATCAAAGTGGCTATGCAACAGAATAGAAAACTGATCGTTCTGCAGAGTATTGGTAAAAAATAGAAGAGCGATGTTACGAGCCTCTTGAACTGCGGCGTATTCTGGCGACGGCCACACAGTAACACATGCTGGATGCGGGCCCCCTTGCACCGGTGAAAATGCCTCCGCCCATGAAACCGGCGACTTTGCCCGGATCCGGTGCCTTATCTCTATTACCTGCGTGATGGTGATCGGGACCGATTTGAAATTGGATTCGCGGAGTGCCGCCTTTCCGGATTTCGGAAAACTGAACTTTCCGCCAACGGCTGCAAGCATGCTGGCAATGACCTGGAAAGACACAAAATTCAGCAAGCCGATTTAGAGACCGTCCGATGAAATTCACCGCCTCTGCATAAGTCAGGCGGGGCTGTAAAGCTGTTTCTTAGAGGTGCCCTAATGAGTAATCCGGCAAACTGAAGCATGAAGTTCCGACCTTATGAGATGAATGAACAATTACTGCTACCGCTAAACTTGAGCGAATTGACTGATCGGGACGATACCGTCAGAGTTGTCAGCCGGGTTGTTGACCAACTGGACCGCCGAAAGTTGTGCGAACCGTTTAAAGGAGACCGCGGCGGCCCTCCTTGCGATCCGTCCATGATGATGAAGCTGTTGATCTGCGGCTATACGCAGGGAATATACTGCTGCCGCAAGCTGGAAAAGGCAGCCAGAAGAGATGTCAACTTTGTGTGGCTCTGAGCGTATCAGCGTCCTGATTTTATTACTGGGCACCTCTAAAAAACCCATTTAGTTCTTGACTCGATCTTTTCCGCCGCTACTGCGTTGCCAAAATACTCAACTAAGCCCTGCTACGCCCTTAGCTTTTGCCGCCTTGTATCGACAAAAAATTTCTTCGTCAATTTCCTGAAGCTGTTTTTTAGAGGTGCCCTGCTGTCAATCGGTTTCGGGGGAAGTATTTCAAAAGTATACATGGAAGATGTTTTCACAGAAACTGTGATGATACTTTTGGACGAAGGTTACATTGAAGGCGATGATTATTTTGTAGACGGCACAAAAGTGAAAGCGGATGCAAATAAGCACAAAGTGATCTGGAAAAAAAACAGCCGGCGTTTCAAGGAAATGACCCGCCAGCGGGCAGCAGAAATCATCAAAGAAGCCAGCCTGTTAAACAATGCGGAAATACCGCAGGATACTGATCCCGACAGCCTGAGTGCTGCTGCTGACAAGGCTGAAGAGAGTATTAATGAGGATGCAGATTCAAGGTCAATCCAAAGAGAAATGAAAAGTCTGCCCAAAAAACTAAAAAATAATCGTCTAAAATTGCAGAATACGAAAGCCAGGAAGAAACATTGGGAGAGCGCAGCTCGTACGGTAAAACAGTCCAGGATGCGACTTTTATGAGGATGAAGAATGACGAAACTCTTCCGGCCTATAATCTTCAAATTGGCACTGAGAACGGCTTTGTGACCGGCGTATCGGTTCATCAGAGTGCCAATGACGGCAAGGTATTTATCGAACTTATGGAGAAACGCAAGGCTTTGGGAATTGGTCAGCCGCAGAATGCTATAGCCGATGCGGGTTGCGGTTACAGGAGCAATTATGATTATCTTGACAGTCGCGGTATTGAGGGCTGCATAAAATATCCTGGGTATCGGGCTGAAGATAAAAATCTGACTAAAACCCTGTATAAACATTATAAGTTGACAATGAATGATGCCGGTGAGATACATTGTCCATCTGGCTATAAGATGCGGAAAGAAGATGAACTGCTGCATTTCAATTCAAGCATTTATAGATGTGATTTTTGCGGCATCTGTTCCAACAGATTAGACCGTATCGGCAAAGGTAAGGATTACAAAAGACTGGAAGTAAATCGGCATTATCGCTATCAGCAGAAAAGGGCAAAAAAACGTTTGCAGACAAATACGGGACAGAGATTATATTCACGCCGAAGCAATGAAGTTGAGAGTGTTTTTGGAGACATGAAACATAACCGGAAATTTACACATTTCAACCTTCGGGGATTGGAAAAAGTGCATGCTGAGACTTATCTGTATATGATGGCGTATAATCTGCGCAAAATGGGAGTGACAGGGACGTTCAGGATTGTGAGCAGTCTTGGTTTCAGTCTGTATTCAAGTGTTGCCTTCTTTATGGCTTGTATTGGCCGGATATCTGCCAGCGGGCGATTTATCGGGCCGATGCTGAAAATCGAAAGGATTTCGAGAAATATCCAATTGAATCACAGTTTTTTCGGTTGTTGATGCGTTTCTGATACAGCCCCTTTACTGTTCTTTGATCTGCTATTATGCTAGCAATGATATTTGTAAGACTGATATATCAGATCATCTGCTATTTTTCGAAGGAGAATGAGAATGAAGAAGTTTTCCTGGCTAATGAGCAGGGGAGCCCTGCTCTCAATCGGACTGTTGGCGTTTCTGGCATCGTGCCCGGGAACGGCGGATGATGAGAATGGCGGTACAACGCAGCCGTCATTCACGTACAGCAGCGGAGTCACCGCAGAATTTGGCATGGCTCAGGACGCGGTGAGTTCTGCGCCAACGTGGACGAACCAGCCGACGGGCACCGTCACCTACAGCATCGAAGCGCCGACGGACGGCTCGAATCTTAACGTTACACCCACCGTAGGAACTAACGGAGTTGTGACCGTCCCGAAAACCGCCGATGCCGCGACTGAGGTCTGGACCGTGAAGGCCGCCGTTGGAGGCTCAAAATACTCCGCTTCCCTGACGGTAACAGTAACGGCCAAAGATATTGCAACAGTGCAGGACTTCTCTATTTCCGTTGCTGACCAAGATGTCCCCCCCGAATCAACTTTCTCCGTAACGATCAACAATGCCGGTCTGAACGCAGGAACTGATTACGGCCTGAGCATAGAGAAAAAAGATGGAGCCGCCGTAGAAGCCGTCACCATAGATAACAACGGTCTAGTCTCTATATCAAGCACGATCGGCACAGGCGATGCCGGAACATACACCGTGAAGGCTGCCGGTAAAACCAACTACACTGGAGAGTAAACAGCCGAATTCAGCCTGACGGTAGTGTACAGCGTAGGCGACACCGGCCCCGCCGGAGGGATAATCTTCTATGTGAATACTAATGCCGCCATCGTTGAATGGACTTACTTGGAGGCGGCCCCCATTGATCTTCCTGGTAAATATAAATGGGGTGGTGATGGAACATCGGTTAACAACACGGGCACAGGCAGGGGATCGGGCGAGGCTAACACAGCGGCGATAGTGGCCGCACTTGGTGATAACGGAGGAGTGAATTACGCGGCGAAAAGCTGTAGCGAGTATACAGTAAACCATAACGGTGTTGATTATGACGACTGGTTTCTGCCTTCCAAGGATGAATTGAAAGAGTTGTATAAGCAGAAAGATTCAGTAGGTGGTTTCGCATCTGACTCCTACTGGTCCTCGTCGGAGGCCAGTTCCTTCAACGCGTGGGACCAGTACTTCTACGATGGCGCCCAGTACGACTACTCCAAGAGCGGCGATAGACTTGTTCGTGCGGTGCGGGCTTTTTAACTATTTGCCCATTTAACTATTGCATTCAGCGTTGGTTAAGCCAACGCTGAATGCCGCATTTCTTATACAGCCTAAACTTAAGGGCACCTCTAAAAAACCCATTTAGTTCTTGACTCGATCTTTTCCGCCGCTGCTGCGTTGTCAAAATACTCAACTAAGCCCAGCTACGCCCTTAGCTTTTGCCGCCTTGTATCGACAAAAATTTCTTTGTCAATTTCCTAAAGCTGTTTTTTAGAGGTGCCCTAAATAGCGTGAACATCTTGACAACGCCGCAGCGGTCTGTCGGCAGAACACGCACAGACAGGCGGAAAAGATCGAGACAAGAACCTGACGGGGGTTTTTTAATGGTACCCTAAAGCCATTGTTCGATAGTGATATACATCAGAGACAATGCCAGAATCACGCTGATAATCCGCAGATGCAAAGGTTTTTTCAATACCTTGGAGATGAATACCCCTCCCATGGTCCATGTCAGGGTGGAGCCGGTTGACACGAGCAGAATAATCATCTGAGCGATCAGAATGGAGTGAATTGTCCGTGTCGTCGGAAGAGTGGCTGTGGCACTTAAAGCGAAGAACCATGCCTTGATGTTAATCCATTGAAAGAAGAAGGCTCCCCAGAAGCCAAGGGGCTTGCTCTGCGTCTCAAGCCGCCGATGCTCTTGGCCTCCTGAATCATCCTCCTGCGGTGAATTCTTTTCCATAACAGGAGGAGCCATGGTGATCATGCGGTAAGCCAGATAAGTAAAATACACCGTGCCTATGCTTTTGAGAGTTATACTCAATACAGGAAAGTGATTGACAAGCGCATAAATTCCCATATTGATGCAGAAGAATAGGAAACTGAACCCGATGATTATTCCGCCTATGTGCCGGATGGTTCCTCGTAAACCAAAATAGATGCCGGACTGCATAAGCATGCTGTTATTTGGACCGGGGGTAAAAGCCGCTATTGATGCGATGATTAGGAAATCCAAGTAAGACATACTGGGACTATACCGCTTATCAGTCAAAGCAATCACCCTAATTAGGGCTTGCTGAAAAAACATTTTTGACTCTGAATACCAGTATAATGAATCAAAACTGCATTATAAGTGGCCAGAATGCAATGATTTGAGAAACTTCGGGGGAATTTTGATTTCTGCTATTACCTAGGTGCAAGGGTTTTGAGCCATTTTCCGCATTTACCCTGCACCTGTTTTTTCAAGAATAGATAGCAAGGCTGCTCTAAAGCATTTGTAACGGGCTTTTACCTTGAAAATCCATAGATTATGACTTTTTCAGCAAGCCCTAATTAAGGAAAAAACAATCTCAGTCATTGCAGGCCAAGGTCTTGTCTGAAAAAATAGAGTAATGACTTCAATAGGAGATTCTTTTGGGAAGCTGATTCTCTTAGGAGAACACGCCGTCATCTATGGCAGCCCGGCGGTCGGATTGGGGCTTCCATGCCGATTGAGGGTGACATTCAAACCCAATGAAGGCGCATCCATGACGTGTCACGGAATGGATGAGACCGATGCGGCAGTTCTGCGGGAAACGCTGGAACTGGCCGCAGAAGAAGGACATCCCGCCGTTAGCGGACAGTGGTGCATCACCAGCAATATACCGCGTTCCGGCGGATTCGGATCGTCCTCGGCCCTCTGTGTCGCTGTCGCAAGAGTCCTTACCCGGAATAATCATCCCCGCTATAACGTAACAGTCCACCGCCTGTCAAACCGCCTTGAGAAGAAATTTCATGGCAATCCATCCGGCTTAGACACCGGCCTATCCTCCTCCCCTGGGCTAAGTGCGTGGGCGATGAAGAAAGACGATGTCCCTGAACCTCTCCCAATGAAGATGCCGCCGCTTCATCTGCTCTATGGAGCCCTGCCGCGCAGGGCAAACACCGCTGCCGCTATCAATAAGATGAGACAGAACTATGAATCAGATGGCGGAAAAACCTCTTCTATGATTGGAGAGTTAGGCGAAATCACCACATCTTTCATCCGATTGATTCACAGCCGCAAAGGCATCCGTGACCGGAATTTTCATCTTCAAGCCGCCAATGCCATAAACCGCTCTCAATTCCTGCTGCGGGACATGGGGTTTTCAACCGAAGGAATAAACGAACTATTGGATATCGCTCAGGGGCACGGCGCAATCGCCGGAAAAATGAGCGGCGCAGGAATGGGAGGGGCGTTTTTCCTCTTGGTGCCGGATGCCCAGTCCCAGGCACGGCTTCTTGAAACCCTGCCTAATCACTTAACACAAAAAGGAATAATGCTCTCAGTGCCGCTTAGGGCGATAACTGCAGACAGTACTCGGACATGAAATAGCCCGTAGGTCTGGATGTCAACTCCCTACGGGCTAGAACTATTCATGTCATTTCATATTCAGTATCGACGATATGGGCCATAGACTTAATGAAGCACTCAAAATTTAATGCTTCCTTAAGGGCACCTCTAAAAAACCGCTTTTGGAATTTGGCGCAGCTACTTTTCTTCGATGCAAGGCGTCAAGAATTCAAGCGTAACAGGGTTACGTGAGTTCTTTGGCAACGCAGTAGCGGGGGAAAAGAGCATGTCAAGAACGGAATGGGGTTTTTATGGGTGCCCCTTAGCATAAGAGGATGTAGAAACATCGGTCAGATTATCTTGAGTATTGACATCTTCGACCGAATTCCGTAACTTAAAAGTCTGGACACGCCTTGCCGGGCTGCCGACATGCGGGCGCGTTGCATATAGGAGTAAATGTTATGATAAAACGATTGAAAATAAAACAACCCAAGCCTTTCCGCTATTTTAAGTCTGACTTCCTTGAGAGATTCACCCATGTCAGGCTTTGGCACATCTGGGCCACCTGGGGGCCTATTCTCATATTCGCGATTCTGGCGAGTTTCTACCTAGGTGGCCGCGACGGCGTATCGATGCTCAAAGTGGTCGTCATCGTCATTCCCGTGATGGCCGCGGGTTTTGTCCGATGGACCCTCCTTGAGTATTTCTTACACAGATTCACCTTTCACTATGATGGCGCAAGCCGATTCCTCTGCAAGCTAGCCTGGTTTGCCCATGGCACCCATCACGCACAGGCCATGCTTAACACCCGTCTTGTCATGCCCGTTATCGTCAGCCTCACCCTAGGCGGAATTATTGCCATACTCGACTGGGTGGTTTTCGGTCTGATCTTCGGCATGAGCTGGGTTGGATGTGCCTTCTTCGCCGGCCTGGTACTTGGATATTTGTTTTATGACACCGTGCACTGGAGCGTGCATTTCTTTGAGACAGATTGGCAGTGGTACCGAAATCTGCGCAAGAATCATATGCGGCATCATCGATTCCCACAGAAACGATTCGGTGTATCCAACACCTTCTGGGACCGTGTTTTCGGCACTCATCCCTCTCCCGAAGAAGAAAAGTCCATTCAGAAGAGTCCGGGGCATTGAAGACCGGCCGGTTAGTGCTTCATAATTTTCAATAGGGTACCTCTAAAAAACAGCTTCAGGAAATTGACGAAGAAATTTTTGTCGATATAAGGCGGCAAAAGCTAAGGGCGTAGCTGGGCTTAGTTGAGTATTTTGACAACGCAGTAGCGGCGGAAAAAATCGAGTCAAGAACTAAATGGGTTTTTTAGAGGTGCCCTATAATCAATATTTGGGCGCAACCCTTCGGGTCGGGCTTTCCACTCCAATGCCTTGCTCTGGCAGCCTGCCCCCCCGGCTCATTGCCAATCGCCGGGGCTGCCAGCGGCATTTTCGTTTCAATCCCTTGCGCTTATTGTCATTTTGTTAATCGTTGTGCACAGGTGCCATAGAGCCTGCAGAAACAAACCGTTAAGTTGAGAATGCCTTCACAGAAAAATCTGAAAGAAGAGATTTTTTTCTAATCTTGAGGTTGACAATCCGCTTTTTGCAGTGTGTGCTCTTTTCGCTGAAGGGCAGCAGGGAATGCCTAATCGGCATTCATTACCGGAACTGCCGGTTCTTCCGGCAAGTAAATATCGATTTCAAGGAGGATATGATTAAATGCCTTTAAATAATCCAAGCGTTGATTCTTATTTAAAGAATCTAACAGAAGACCTTTCTGAAAAATGAACTGGATATCTGACTTTTATTCTTTCGCTCAATTTCCAAATAGTTTTAGTATGCCAGAGTCTGAATTAGTATTAATACGTTTGAGCATCCATAAATGTATTGAAGAAACAATCGATAGTTTTGTAGAAATTTTTAAGAAGAGGTTGAGAGAAGGTTTGAAGAAGATATTAATAAGGGAGAAGCAGAGATGCTTAATCGATATCAACAAATGACAGATGAGATTTTTATAAATTCCTAACAAAGGCTTTGAATATTACGGATGATCCATTTTTGAAACGATATAAACAATTATTGAAAGAGAAAATAGGTAACGCCTAAAAACAAAAGGAAACTAAAGACTATGAATTTGCCAAACCAGGAGCGGGTCCGAAATTCAGAATTTCTGTTGTTTTGACTGGCGATACCCAATTTAATGTCAATGCGATGGGGCTTCTTCCTCCCGAATATATTGATGGAGTTAGTGCATATAAGAGCATAAATGGCATAGATTTATTTGACGGCTATTTTTGTTTTCCATCTTCAATGCCCGCTAATGGTGATATCTATAAAATAACAAATCAAGTTGGCACACACCCCTTGTCGATCACTTCTGCTGCTGATGAGTAAATCAAGGGGTCCGTATCATTTGATTTTTCTTCAATCAGATAAAGTGATACGGCCTCAAGAATCTCAAGTCCGATAGACTCCTAGAGAATGCGGCCTTGCTCCTTCCGTAACAGGATATCAAGCTTTTCCGCCGGATTTTGGAACTGACTCATCAGAATCATTGCGGCAATGATGTAGGGTTTGTAGCTTGCCTGCTTGTAGAGCGGCACCCGATAACGGTTAAAAACCGTTTCCTCAACCTCGCCTTCCCTGCAACTCACTCCGGTAATATCTGCAGGCAGGCAGTGCAGGTACAAGGCCTTCCCTTCCCGAGTCTTTGCCATCAGCTTTTCTGTGCACTCCCAGTCCTTATGGCTGGCATTTTCTTCCAGAAGTTTCTTTTCCAAGGTTTTGATACCGTTAAATTCGCTTCTATCGAATAATTCGGTGCGCTTCTCCATTGCGGTGAAAGGCGCCCAGCTTTTGGGGTAGACGATGTCCGCCCCTTCGAATGCCTCGCTTAAGCTGTTTGATATGACAAAACTCCCGCCGCTCTCAGATGCCTGTTTCTCGGCAATTCTCTCTATCTCGGGCATAACCTCGTAACCCTTCGGATGGGCCAATACAACATTCATGCCAAAACGGCTCATCAGGCCGATGATTCCCTGCGGCACCGACAGCGGCTTCCCATAAGATGGACTATATGCCCAGGTCATGGCAATCTTTTTATCTTTCAAATTCTGAACACCGCCAAAATGGTTTATCAGGTGCAGGGCATCCGACATGCTTTGGGTAGGATGATCGATATCACACTGAAGATTCACCAGGGTGGGGCGTTGTTCCAGCACACCATCCTTAAAACCCTCTTCCACCGAGGCGGCGACTTCTTTCATATAGGTGTGCCCCCTGCCGATGTACATATCGTCCCGTATGCCGATGACATCGGCCATGAAAGAAATCATGTTCGCCGTTTCCCGAACAGTTTCACCATGCGAAATCTGACTCTTGCCCTCATCCATATCCTGCACCTCAAGACCTAGCAAATTGCAGGCGCTTGCAAAGCTGAAGCGGGTACGTGTGGAATTGTCCCGAAACAGGCTGATAGCCAGCCCCGAATCAAAAACCCTGGAGGAGATATTCTTCTCCCGTAACTTTCTCAGGATGTCTGCAACGAGAAAAACCGCCTCAATCTCATCAGACCGTTTATCCCAGGTGAGGAGAAAGTCTTTACGGTACATATCGGTATCCTTGGTCTTCAGCACTTCTGTCATTTCTTGTATGCTCATTGTTTTTCCTTTACTGAATCATACTCGAACTGCCATGTTTTTCTCAATATGTCGCGGTATTTTATTGAAGCTATTTCAAAGCTCCCCAGGTTCTGAGAGTTTGCATTCTCCTAAGAGAGAATTTTTATAGGCTGCATATCAAAACGGGTCAATGTATATTGACCCGCCTTCTCAAGTAGATAGAGATACTCTGCTGCTTAGATTTCTACTGCCTCGAAAGGTGTTATAACTTGTCTCTGATACTTCAACAGAACCATATCGTCTCAGAATCTTCATCATCTCCCCCATGTCAATGAATCCTTCAGAATTGAACGATATCAATAGAAAATTCGAGTCAAGGCATTGTATTAGCTCCTCAAGGGATTGAAGAGTTCGTTTTCTGTTATTGTAGTCAGACCTATTCCAGTCCACAGGTATACCTGAAACCTCGCTTATTGAATGGGAATGTTTGTTTTCGACGATCAGATTCAGCATGAAGCAGTTTGAACCATACGGATGCTGGTTATATGGCGGATCTCTGTACGTGACATCCAGGTTCCTTATTCTCTTAGCGATTTTATTTGTATCCCCTCTGTGAACTTCGATATCATATGCGAAATGGCTGAATTCCGGGAATGGCAGATGTATATCTCCCAGGATTCTGCTTAATGCATTGCCATTGGTTCCTCCATACTTCCCAAGACCCGTTGCCATCCTTATAGAAGCCCTTGAAAACACCGGAAGTATTCACGTTCATGGAGGCTTCGGCCAAAAGGGGAGCCAGAAGGAAATGCTGCAGATCGGGGTCTATCGCTTCGATCAGGCACCTGGCGGTATAGATATACCGCGCATTCCGTTTTGTGCAGTACACTCGTTCCCCTTTTTTTATTTGCTTATCATTAGCCGGCGCATAGAGATGGGATAGTCAGCCGCTCTTTAAATCTCCGCTCTCAAGTTTAGAACGCATCTCTCGATGCTGTTCTTTGAGACTGGAAAAGGGAATTTCAGATCGATTCGATAAGTAACATCTATTTATAGTATGCGAGTATAGCTCTAGATCATTCGTTATCAACCGGTTTGAATAGCGTTTTAAGAACCGTGAAACAACACCCGAGCCGGAAAACGCATCGAAAATATCGAGTTTGTTCTTCCCTGTTCTTGACATGACCTTCTCTATTCCCTTTCCAATGAAGGCAAGAAGTCTTCTTTTATTTCCAATATATGAAATTATCTGTTCGTCTAGGTATCGAGGATTCTCTTTGTTGTTTTGCGGCTGTTCCTGACGAGTGGATTTGGCGGCTGCTGTGCTGTCCACGGCTAATTACCTAATGACATTAGCGCAAGGGATTGAAACGGAAATGCCGCTGGCAGCCCCGGCGATTGGCAATGAGCCGGGGGGCCAGGCTGCCAGAGTAAGGCATTGGAGAGAAAAGCCCGACCCGAAGGGTTGCGCCCAAATGTAGATTCTTAGATATACGGCACACTTAGCCTAATCCTCTGTGTGAAAGCCGTGGAGTACGTTCTTGCCGATAACATGGCCGCTTTCTTGCTGTGCATGGGCATCTTTCAATGTTTCAACGCTAATTTTCCCGATATTGGCTGTCACGGTGGAGATCAATACACCATCGTCGATGAGTTCTGAGATTCTATTGAGTAATTCATGCTGTTTGTCCATGTCCGCCATTTGGAACATCGGACGCGCGAACATAAATTCCCAACTGAAGCTGAGCGCTTTGAACTTGCCCTGTTTTATATCAAGGGTTGGCGGATCATCGATAACCGCAATATGGCCCCTCGGCTTGACAAGCTCCATTATGGCCGGGAAATGCCCTTCTGTCCCCGTCAGGGCCGCAACGTAGCGAGGCGCAGTCCCTATCGCTTTCACCTGGTCAACAAGGGATTCCCGGTGGCTGATAACGTGGTCGGCCCCCATCTTCTGAACCCATCGCATAGTTTCCGGCCGCGATGCCGTTGCGATGACATCGAGTCTGGTGAGTTTCTTGGCTAGCTGGATAAGAATTGATCCGACCCCTCCGGCACCGCCGATAATCAACAGGCTGTCGCCTTTGCCCGCTTCTTCCTTGATGGCCAGAGAGTCGAACAACAACTCCCAGGCGGTTATCGAGGTCAATGGAAGACCGGCGGCCTCAGCAAAATCGAGCGATGCGGGTTTCTTCCCGACGATGCGCTCATCGACGGCGTGAAATTCTGAATTGGTACCCGGCCGCGTGATATCACCGGCATAAAACACCGCATCCCCAATCTTGAATCTGCTGACTTGACTGCCGGTTTCTTTCACGACACCGGCGGCATCATAGCCGATAATTTTGGCGCCTTTTTCCGGAGCGACATTGGTGCGGACTTTGATGTCTACCGGGTTTATAGAAATTCCCCGAACCTCTACCAAGAGATCATACGGCTTAAGACGGGGTGTATCCTCTTCAAATTCAATCAATGAATTTGGCTGGGTAATCGCACCGGCCTGAGTATATCCTATTGCTTTCAGATAGAGCCTCCTTGGTTATTGTATCGCGCAGATACTAAAGGGCGCCTAAAAGAAGCCCTGACTCTTCGCCGACGGCATCTATTTATCACCGAAGACTGCTCTGCTTCCAATGAACCTGTATTGCCAGATGGCACATTGTCCCGGCCTTTAGGGTTACAGGAGTTTTCAAACTTTCGCCAATATATTCACTGCGCGTTTCATATCTTTCAGCATATCGTAGAGAGACTGCTTGAAGAGGTCTTCCAGGGGAGTTCCCTCATCAATCAGAGTTTTTATTCCATGGGCGCCCAGGAAATAACCTAAGAAGGGATACTGCGGCACCGGCCGTTCCTCCGGCGGTGTCTTAGAACCGAACCACTGTCCATGAAATTCTTTATCAACAGGATCTTTGTCTTCCACCGTATCGAGGAATTTCTTCGCCAGCGAAGGCACGAAACCCTTTTCATAGATCGGGCCGGAACTGTACGCATCAGAGAAATACAACAGCTCCAGGTTTTCATCGTGATTTAATTTCGCGATAAGGCTGGAAGTGTATGTTGCGAGTCCTTCGGTGTACAAACCGAAGTAATATTTGGACAGCCCCTTCATCGCTTCAGGAGAATCAAGATCGTCCAGCGCATCTTTGGCTCCAAGAAGCAGGTGAACAACATGGGTCATCTCATGGGCGATCCACACTTGGACACCGTGCCTGCCTGTTACAGGGTTATTGGATATCACTGATGTACCGATTTCCAGGCGTCCAGCACGCTGCCCCTCCGGGAGAGTTTGAACATCGCCCATTCCCCCGTTCATAAAAAACGGGTTGATAACCAAGAGAATATCCGCTTCCAGTTTCGGGAACAGTTGAGCATAGAACGCAAAAGTTTCTCTCAAAGCCTCTTCCGCATAGTCGGAAAAGGCCTTGGAGGTTTGCTCATACCCTGGGTCCTTATTGATAATAGGCTTCGCAATCTCCAGGATGTACTTCGCCTTTTTTTCAGGAGGGAAACCGTCAAAACTATCCATTTCTCCGATAAGGGGAAGCTTGTCATACAGAGCGGGGATGTCTGCATCATTCATACCACTCGCCTGGGCGGCAAACCATTTCTCCATGGGTGAGTAGTCCGCCAACCTGTATCGAATACGGCCAAATGTTTCTTCGACAGTGATATAATCTTCCAATGACGCACTGGGCAGGTCATCGGAACCCGTCTTCGTCGTTGTGCAAGCGCTGAAGATAAGCAGTACGGATAGAGATGCGCATAACATTCTCTCTAAGATAGTTTTCATGAATTTTTCCTGTTAACCGTAAAGCTGTCATACCCTGCAGAAAAGCTCAAGGCATTTGACATTTCGGCACAGGCCGGGTGAATTGTAATATGAACTTCCCGCTCTAAAGGGGGGGAGAGTTGAGAATGGAGGGGTCAAGACATAGGTAACACTCGAGGTTCAGGACATAGGTAACACTTTTAGCCGAGCATGGTAACACCTTGGAGGTGGGAGCATGCCTTGGCAGGAGAGAAACACCATGGATTTGAAAGAAGAATTCGTTAGGACACCTCTAAAAAACAGCTTTAGGAAATTGACGAAGAAATTTTTTGTCGATACAAGGCGGCAAAAGCTCAAGCGCAGCTTAAGCTACGTGAGCATTTTGACAACGCAGTAGCGGCGGAAAAGTTCGAGTCAAGAACTAAATGGATTTTTTAGAGGTGCCCGTTATTCGAGTTCAGCAGGGAAAGCAGAACTTCAGCAGTTTATGCTTAGAGTACGGAATTAGCCGAAAAACTGGTTACAAGTGGATGAACCGGTTCACAGAGGACGGCTTTGAAGGGCTGGAAGATCAATCCCGACAGCCCAGGGTAAGTCCGAATCAGCTGGAAGAAGCGGCTGTCTGCAGGATTATCCGGTTGAAGAAAGATCATCCCAGGCGGGGACCGAAGAAAATTCATGCCCTGTATTTGAACAGGGTCAATGATGCCATTTCGTTGAGCAGTGTCAAAAGAGTCTTGAAAAAAAGCGGGTTTGTCCAGGAAAGAAAATACCGTAAAACAACCCCTGTGGAACGAATCAATGCGCCTCATCAGGCGCTGGCTCCCAACGATATCTGGACTGTTGACTTCAAGGGCCGGCGGTACTCCAAAGATCGCTCACGGTGTGAGCCGCTAACTGTCCGTGACGAGTTCAGCTGTTTCGTTTTGGAGGCGGGAATACTCGGCTCAACCCGCACAGAGGACGTTAAAAGTGCTTTTGAGAGGACTTTCAAGCTCTACGGCCTGCCCAAGGTCATCAAAAGCGATAACGGAAGCCCCTTTGCCGGCGCCGTCTCTGTCAGAGGTCTTACAAGGCTTTCGGCCTGGCGGATTTCACTTGGAATTCAACTGGAGCGGATCGATCCGGGCAGGCCGTCTCAGAATGGAGGACACGAAAGAATGCACAGGGATATCAAAGCCGATATCCAGAAGCAGATTAAATCAGACGCTTTGGAAATTCAGAAAGCGCCTGATTTGTGGCGGCATGAGTTCAACACGGTCAGACCTCATGAGAAGCTGGGTATGAAATGTCCGGGAGATGTGTACCAAAAGTCAAAGAAAGTGTATACATCTGAAAAGACTGAAATCAAGTATCCGTTATTTTACAGGGTACGGAAACTCTCGCGTTCGGGCTGTTTGAAACTGGACCGCAACAGTATTTATATCAGTACGGCTCTTGCGGGGGAAACAATTGGAATCACAGATCTTGATGAATCGTTCTTCTCGATCTATTTTGATTAGGCAACCTCTAAAAAACCGTTTTTGGAATTTGGCGCAGAGATTTTTTCTTGATGCAAGGCGGCAAAAGCGGAGCTAGCTTAAGCTACATGAGCATTTTGACAACGCAGCAGCGAGGAAAAAGATCAAGCCAAAAACGAAATAAGGTTTTTTAGAGGTGCCCATTATATTGAGCTGGGATTGATCGACAGAGAAACCCGCGTTCAAGTCCGAGAAGCAACACCCGGCCCCCTCCGGGGGGTACCCCCCGGAGGGGGATAGAGAAAGGCGGCATCCATTGTCAGTGTGTAATAACCACAAAACGCACAGCAAGGAGCGACCGCCTATATGCAATGTACATCACAGTCTAAGAGGTTGTATAGGGTCCTTACCCCTGAAGACCGAGAAGAAATTATGACAGGCAGGCGCCGGGGAGAATCTATCCGCTCTATTGCCCGTCGCCTTGATAGAAACCCTTCGGTCATTTCGAGAGAAATCAAAAACAACAGCGCCGAAGACAATCGATATCAGGCATACTGGGCCAATAGCAGGTCACAGATCCGGAGGCGACAAAGCAGGAAACGTGAGAGGATCAGCGATCCGGTTATACGTGAATATGTCATTAAAAAACTGGAACTCGGATGGAGTCCCCGGCAAATTGCAGGGAGAATTGAGATTGATCTTCCAGGGAAAAGCATCAGCCATGAGACCATATACATGTATATCTTTGAAAAAAGGCGGGATTTGACACAATATCTCGTCTGTGGACGGAAAAATCGGCGAAAACGGCACCAAAAGCGTGGCAGGCGCACACTAATACCCAATCGGACCGGTATCGAAGATCGTCCTGACGAAGTCGATCTTCGGCAGGAGGCAGGACACTGGGAGGCCGCCGATACAGCCGTCAGCAGACAGAGCAAAGAAGCTCTCATGGTTCTTCAGGAGCGAGTTCTGGGAATTACACTTCTGGCAAAGCTGCCTCGGTGTGCTCCTAAGGAAATGAATGCAGCCCCCGTTGAGAAGCTGATTGATCTGCCCCCCTCTATGCGCCGATCTATTACTTTTGATAACGGTCAGGAAAATCGCCGTCATCATCCTCTTCGGGATAAGCTGGGGATCAATACTTATTTCTGTAATCCCTACAGCTCCTGGGAAAAGGGCAGTGTTGAGAATGCCGTCGGTCTGACTCGCCGGGTTTGGCCTAAAAAGACCAGCTACGCCTTGATCTCCGATGAAGATGTGGCTATGCTCGAATACAGGTTAAACACACGTCCCAGGAAGCGCCTTGGCTTTCTGACCCCTTATGAATATGTCGCCGGTGTTGCTTTGACTCATTGAACGCGGGCAAGTTGAACATAAATTTTTCTACAGAAATGAATTAACAGCCATTCAGGAGCGATGACTGTGGAGAAGGGCTGGGCTTGTTGCTTCAAATTGAGACAAGCTTGGGGACACTGTATTTCCCCTGAGCAGCCCTGCCGGAGCAGCAGAAGCTCTTTTTTAGAGATACTATTATTTCAGAAATCATCATAGCTGTTATGGTGTTTTGCAGGACAAATCTGCTATACTTCGTTCTGTGGAAGAGTTTCCTGCGCTTACTGATATCAAACTCACCCTTGAGCACTTCTTTAACCTACATTCGTGAGTTCAATTCACAAAAAGCACATTTTCTTGCAGGATGACCCTAAACAGTTTAGCACTCTGATATGTTCTTCTCGGATATTCATGACCTCAATCGTTTTGTTCCCATAATACAACAGCAGAACATCCTCAAATATCATGAATGCCCATCGAATAGCGGGACGTTGAGCCGGTTTGTTTTTCTGATCCCATATCGCAGCTTCATTTGATGCCGGAGCCTCCCGTATCCTCTTTTCCGCTAAGGAATAAATCAGCAACGATACCGTCATCCCCATTATCAGCGCCATTATACGCTGTGGTTTCTTTAAGTACAAACTCTCTGCGTAAAAACAGGGATTCTTGAGAAAACGAAATCCCCGTTCGACCGATACCCCCTGGTCTTTGTAGACGGAGATAACTTGCTCATCACTTTGGAATTTCCGGATACCTCTCACTGGCTGCCACAATAAACATTCCCCTGCCCTGCTTCGCTCTGGAGACAGCCTCATCGTCTGAATGAAGTTCACCGGCAATATGCCATTCCTGCTCCTGTGGAGACTGATTCTTGGAAGGATGTCCTTTTTGCCTGTACACGTCTTTCCTGACGATTCTGCAGGAAAGGGTTTGGCAGCGCAGTTTCTTTAGGGCACCTCTAAGAAACAGCTTTAGGAAATTGACGAAGAAATTTTTTGTCGATACAAGGCGGCAAAAGCGGAGCTAGCTTAAGCTACGTGAGCATTTTGACAACGCAGTAGCGACGGAAAAGTTCGAGTCAAGAACTAAATGGGGTTTTTTAGAGGTGCCCTTTAGAAAACCTTTCTGCGGCACTTAAGAGCATCTGTCTCACAGGAAAAGGGCTGGTTCTTCAAGTGTTTAAGGTCTATGGCATTGCGCTCATGCGTATTGGCGGGATTTTTCTCGAATGTCTTCAATTGTTTATGGCATGCCTGCCGGGAAAATACGGAAGTAACCGAACTGACAATCCATCAGCAGAAGATGGTTGAAATTTTAGGATTTAAACTGCAATGTCCCCAGTATCGTGAAGCATGGAATTTGAGTTAAATTGTTATATGGGAATGGATTATATAATTTAATTGGTGAAAATTTCAGCTTAAAGGTAATCTGTTTTGAAAAAATAATTTATCCAAATCCATGACTACTTACCTTCATGAATTTTCCCATTAATTTGGCGGTGATCATTCGGAAAATTACAGTTATATTATTTCGAATTTTATGGAAATAATTCTTGCAAATCATAAAATAGTTGATAGATTCAATGTTCTCTGGGATTTGCTGGAATCCTCCTAGTATGGAGGAGGTCATACAGTTTGAATTAAATTTGGGTGTTCGCTGTATGGCCAATAAGGAATGGCGACATGTGCAACATTCAGTGCTACTGCCGGTATGATTTTTCCTTATGCCTCTATTGCTCCATCTCGTCGGCAAAGTCCTCTATGCTTTCTGCCCGCATCGCCAAGTCCAGGAATTTGCGCAAAGTATCCAGGTTGGTTTCCCCTGCAATCTTCTGTTCAAGGGCGGATGGGATGGAACCGAATTCTCTTAATACAGCGAGAACGGCATAGGAAATACCTTCGGCCTTACCTTCGATCCTACCTTGAGTCTCGCCTTCGGCTCTGGCCGTTTCTATGGCATCCCGTTCCGATACCAGGTTGATCACGTATTTCTCGTAGGCCCGGCGTTCCTCTTGACTCATCTTAAGTAGCTTGAGTTTTTCCCTAGTCTTCTGGATGTTCTTGGACCGAAAGCTGTCCTTTATTTCTTCATTCTTGAAAAAATACACCCACTCATCGACATCTTCCCGGATGACATCCTCAAAACGCTCCACTTCTATGAGGTAGTACTCCGGGTACATGTCGGACCTGGATTCCAGCACCCGGACGGCCCGGTTGTTCCCGTCTCTTATATTTCTTATATGCCGGACTTCCAGTATGTCGCCGGTATGAACGCCCTTGAACTCGGTTCTGCCGTGATACAGGTAGTCCTTTCCCGTGCCCAGGTTGAAGTACATGATGCTGATGGATATAACCTTTTTTATCTCCTTGAAGGATGCTCCCAGCGGCAGGTTTTCCACCACGGTTTTGCATGTCCCGAACAGAAGCCGTTCCAGGTAGTCCGACTCGGTTTCGGCCTGAACCTCTATGATGAAGTGTTTATCTTCCTTGTCGCACACCAGTATGTCGACTCGGTTGAACTTCTGCCGCTCATGCTCCTGGTTGGATTCGCTTTCCAGCACCTTTTCGACTCTTATGTCCTCCTTCAGGAGGGCGGTCAGGAAGCCTTCCAGTATATCGAAGTTAGCCTTGTCGCGGAGGATGGTTTTCATGGCCCAGTCAAAGCGGATGAGCCGCTCGGGGTTGATTGTCATATCTTCCTGATTATACATGTATCTGTGCGAAGGGGGCAAGCGGCAATGTGTCGATCTAGAAATGCCTTAAATATAAATTTCGGGACAGAATATATGAGAAAATTCCATCGGCCGAGATAGGCACAGCCCTAGGGAGGGCAGAAGTCAAGCTCTGATCCAGATAATTGCATCAAAATCCATCACAGAACGAAAACACAACAATACTCAAGCGGCAGCAGGACTCGCACTGTAGCCTATGTTTTCTGATACGGTCTTCATGGCACCCCTGTCTTCTTTTTGATGCGTTTCTGAAGGGGGCGCATATAATTAATTTTCTGCCTGAATCAGAGTGCCCAGCCCGCGCGGCTTGAGGCTTCATAACCCCGGACCTGCCTTATCTTGAACGCCGCACCCTTGATCCTCTTCCTGCTTTGTCGGGCTGATTATTCACTTGCCATTGCCCTTCCATTCTTCAAGCAGGGCTGTTGTTATTTCAATGTACTGCGCATACTCTGGAAGTGGATTCTTCTTTTGCAGAGCTTCCCAGATTTCTTGAGCTTGGCGCAGGTAATCGGAGGCTCCATCATATCCCATTTCTTTATGTATGACGCCCAGCTTGCAATACGAAATGGCAAGTCCGTTTTTGAGGCCCTCGCTTCGGGGGTTCTCGGCATAAAGCTCTTCGAACAATGCCGTTTCTTTCTGAAAGAAGGTTAAAGCCTGGGGCTGTGTCAGAAACTGCTTAAAAACCGAATAGAAATCTTTTCACTTGAATTTTCTCGCATCCTTCAATATTTTCAGTATTGGTCCGATAATTCGCCCACCTAGCAAAAATTCCGCCAAAACAAGCTATAAATGAGCAAACAAATGAATACAAGCTAACAACAAGAGTATTTAAGGGCCTTAATACCCCTACAGTACCCATCTTACGCAGGTGAGATATAATCAAAAGTTGTGGATGGGGTAAAAAAAGAGCAAATCCTTCTGTAAAATAATTGGTAATAAAGCCAAACAGAAAGGAGATGCTCTATGGAAGAGTTTACAACAAACGGAAATGATTCGGAAGTGCTGAAAAGCGAAACAGAATCGGTTTTGGATCAGGTTTTGCGAGAGGGAGCCAGAAAGATGCTTATTCATGCCCTGGAGTTAGAAGTGGAAGACTACATCAATGCCCATAAACATGAGCGTGATCAGAATAATCAGCGCAAGGTTGTACGCAATGGTTACCACGCCCAACGAAAAATTGTGACAGGGGTTGGTCAAATGCAAATCAAGGTTCCAAGAGTGGATGACAGGAAATTAAAGAGCAAGCGAGAGGATCGCTTCACCAGTGCCATACTGCCAACCTATATGCGCAGAACTCCCAGTATCGACAACCTTGTTCCGGCGCTGTACCTCAGCGGTGTGTCCACATCTGCTTTCCAGACAGCTCTTGCCTCGATTCTGGGTGAAGGTATTGCCGGACTGTCGGCGACGAACATAGTCCGCTTGAAAAGGTTCTGGGAAGATGAGTTTCTTCAGTGGGAGAAACGTGATTTGAAAGCTAAGGAATACGCCTACATCTGGGTGGACGGCATCTACTTCAATGTAAGGCTTGATGATCAAAGGAGCTGCATTCTTGTAATCATGGGAGCTGACAGGGATGGGAAGAAGGAACTTCTAGCCGTCAGTGACGGATACAGGGAAAGCTCACAAAGCTGGAGGGAGATACTGCTCCAACTGAAAGCCCGGGGTCTCACCACCGCCCCCAGGCTGGCCATTGGGGATGGTGCGCTGGGTTTCTGGAATGCCCTGGATGAAATCTTTCCCGAAACAAAAAAACAGCGTTGCTGGGTGCACAAGACAGCGAATGTGTTAAACAAAATGCCCAGGAATATCCAGGGCAAGGCCAAGTCAATGATTCATGAAATGTATATGGCAGATACCGGGCAGAATGCTCTTAAAGCCTATGACTTATTCATTGATTCCTTTCAGGCTAAATACCCCAGGGCCACCCAGTGTCTGGAAAAGGACAGGGAGAAGCTGTTCACGTTCTACAAATTTCCGGCGATGCACTGGACTCACATCAGGACGACCAACCCGATTGAGTCAACCTTTGCTACTGTCCGCCTTAGAACGAAGAGAACCAGGGGCTGTGGTTCAAGGGCGGCAACATTAAGTATGGTTTGGAAACTCTGCCTGGAGGCTGAAAAGAACTGGCGAAAGCTACGTGGATACAAGCTAATCCCCAGGGTTATTGAGGGTGTGTTTTGTAAAGATGGAGTCTTCAAGGAAGAGGCCGCGTGAAAAAAATGAAGGATTTGAAATTTTCTCATCCACAACTATTGACAATAACTCTACGCAGGTTATACGCAAGCATATACAGATAAGACTCTGCTTGCACGTTCTCCAGCCCTCGCAAGCTGAAATGTGTAAATTTCTGGTTATGTTTCATGTCTCCAAATACACTTTCAACCTCATTAGCTCGGCGAGAATATAATCTCCGGCCTGTATTCGTTTCCAGCAGTTTTCTCGCTCTTTTCTGCTGATGTCGATAATGTCGATTTACTTCAAGCCTTTTGTGTTCTTTATCTCTTCCTATACAGTACAATTTGTTAGGACATATACCACAAAATTCACAAATATATACACTGGCATCAAAGTGTAATAGTTCATCTTCTTTCCGCATCTTATAGCCAGCTGGACAATGAATCTCGCCAGAATCATCCATTTTGAATTTGAAATGCTTATACCGGGATTTCATCGAATTTTTATTTTCTGCCCAATATCCAGGATATTTTATGTAGGCCTCCATGCCATTATATTCAAGATAGTCATAATTGTTTCTATAACCATAACCCGCATCGGCTATTATATTTTGTGGATTGGCAATTCCAAGCTCAGCCCGCCTTTCTACATGTTCTCGAAAGACCTTGCCGTCATTGGCATTCTGATGAACGGTTACTCCAGTTACAAATCCATCCTGGGTGCCGACTTGTAAATTATACGCCGGAAGTATTTCATCGTTCTTCATCTTCATAAAAGTCGCATCTTCGTCTGTTTTGCTGTATGAGCTGCGTTCTCTCAATGTTTCTTGCTGTTTTTCGTATTTAGCTATTTTGGATGATTCCTCTTTCAATTTTTTGGCTAGACTCTTCTTTTTCCTCTGGATTGGCCTTGAATCCGTATCCTCATCTATACTCTCTTTAACCTTCTCTGCCGAAGCATTGAGTGCTTCAGGGTCGGCATCCAGCGGGATCTCCACATCATTGAGCTGGCTGGCTTCATTGATTATTTCTGATGCCCTCTGATGAGCCAGTTCCTTGTATCGCTCACTGTTCTTTTTCCAGACCGCCTTGAGTTTGTTCGCATCAGCTTTCACTTTCGTGCCATCGACAAAATAATCTTCTCCTTTGATGTATCCTTCGTTCAAAAGAACCAGCACGACTTCGGCAAAAACTTCTCCCAGAATCTCTTTGAAATACTTTCCACGAAATCGATTAATCGTAATAAAATCTGGACGCTGGAATGCACAAATCCACATAAAGTTGATATCCCTTTTAACCGCTTTCTCCAGTTTGCGGCAGGAGTATATCCCTTGGGTATAGCCGTAGAGCAGAAGTTTCATCATCATACATGGATCATAGGGTGGATAGCCGCGCTCCCCCTTAACCCAAGTTCACCAAAATACACCTGCTAAATATTTTTTTAACGACCAAGAAAACGAATTACTTCAAAAAAAGGCTTAAATATTTCCCAAAACCTCATAAATACCATAGAATATTTAGGGATTCCGCTTTTTGGGGACCTCAAATCACCTCAAATCAAAATGTAGTGCCTAACACTTTATTTTTCGCTTGCCTCTTTTGTGGCTGTGGTGTATCTTAGTGGTATGTATATAAGATCAATAAAAGTTGCCAACGGTAAAACGAAAAAACAGTACACCTACCTCAATCTTGTAGAAAATATCCGCACTGATAAAGGCCCCCGACAGCGGATTATTCTCAACCTTGGGAAACTGGATATCGATCCATCTCAATACAAGGCTCTGGCAAGAAGAATTGAAAATATTCTTTCAGGAACCAGAGAATTATTCGATTTGGATGAAGACATTGAGAAAATTGCACAGCAGGTATCAGACCGCATTTTCACCAAGCGAGCAAAAGACGCACAAATAAAAGCTCAAGCGCAAGCCAATTTTGTAGCGGTCGATGTTAACAGCCTTGAAACAAAGAAAGTCAGAAGCCTAGGCCCTGAGTACGTCTGTCATCAGCAATGGAAAGAGTTGGAAATGGACAGAGTTCTCCGCAAATGCGGCGTGCCTAAGGGAACGCTCCCCTTACTTGAAGCTCTAATCGTCGGTAGAATGATCAAACCAGCCAGCGAGCGATTTACCAGGCAGTGGGCGGAAAAACATTCTGCTCTTTTTGAGCTGTGCGGCTTACCCCATTCGTCCTCCCTGAATGCGTACTACAGGGCTGCCGATGTTCTCTACCGCTGTAAGGACGAGCTGGAGAAGCATTTGGCTTGTAAAGAACAAGATTTATTCTCCCTCGACGAAAGCATTGTACTTTACGATTTAACGAACACCTACTTTGAGGGTCAGTGCAAAAAGAACCCAAAGGCATCTTATGGTCGCTCGAAAGAAAAGCGCAGTGACTGCAAATTGGCTACCCTGGGGTTGGTTGTCGATGCGGATGGATTTCCCAAGTATAGCAAGTTCCATCCGGGGAACCAGTGCGAATCCAAGACTTTTCAGGCCACGATTTTAGATTTGGAAGCCAACGCGGGCCTAAAAGTCGGGGCAACTGTCGTAATGGATGCCGGGATTGCCACAAAAGAGAATATCGAATGGCTTAAAAAGCGAAAATGTACCTACCTTGTGGTTCACAGAGGGAAAAGTCCTTTGGAGCTTGAGCCATCGCAAGAGATGAATCTGGTCATGGAGGACAAGAAAACAGGTGCCAAGATTGAAGTATTCGGAAAAACAATCTCGGATGAGCATTGGGTTCTGGTAAAGAGCGAGCACAAACGTCTTAAAGAAGAGGCCATGGCTATGCGTACCGAAACCGTCCTCCTTGAAAGACTTCAATATCTTCGTGACGGATTAAACAAGAAAAACCGCATGAAACTGTATTCTTCGGTTCTTCAGAGCATTGGCAGGCTTAAGGAAAAATATCCAAAGGCTGCAAAACTTTATGAAATATCAGTTATTCCTGGGGAGCCTGCCAAGCGGACAGGAAAGTTGAATGCGATTGACATTAAATGGGAGAAGAAAACTCAGACAGGAAACAGTGAAGGAACTTATACCCTTAGAACCAATCGAAAAGATTTGGATGACAAAAATATTTGGGAGCTCTATATAATGCTTGGCCGTATTGAAAACTCATTTAGAGACATGAAGTCTCATCTTGGCTTTCGGCCTAACTTTCATCAACTGGAGGAGAGAGTGCAGTCGCATATGTTTATATCAGTCCTTGCGTATCACCTGGAGATATAATCAAAAGTTGTGGATGGGGTAAAAAAAGAGCAAATCCTTCTGTAAAATAATTGGTAATAAAGCCAAACAGAAAGGAGATGCTCTATGGAAGAGTTTACAACAAACGGAAATGATTCGGAAGTGCTGAAAAGCGAAACAGAATCGGTTTTGGATCAGGTTTTGCGAGAGGGAGCCAGAAAGATGCTTATTCATGCCCTGGAGTTAGAAGTGGAAGACTACATCAATGCCCATAAACATGAGCGTGATCAGAATAATCAGCGCAAGGTTGTACGCAATGGTTACCACGCCCAACGAAAAATTGTGACAGGGGCTGGTCAAATGCAAATCAAGGTTCCAAGAGTGGATGACAGGAAATTAAAGAGCAAGCGAGAGGATCGCTTCACCAGTGCCATACTGCCAACCTATATGCGCAGAACTCCCAGTATCGACAACCTTGTTCCGGCGCTGTACCTCAGTGGTGTGTCCACATCTGCTTTCCAGACAGCTCTTGCCTCGATTCTGGGTGAAGGTATTGCCGGACTGTCGGCGACGAACATAGTCCGCTTGAAAAGGTTCTGGGAAGATGAGTTTCTTCAGTGGGAGAAACGTGATTTGAAAGCTAAGGAATACGCCTACATCTGGGTGGACGGCATCTACTTCAATGTAAGGCTTGATGATCAAAGGAGCTGCATTCTTGTAATCATGGGAGCTGACAGGGATGGGAAGAAGGAACTTCTAGCCGTCAGTGACGGATACAGGGAAAGCTCACAAAGCTGGAGGGAGATACTGCTCCAACTGAAAGCCCGGGGTCTCACCGCCGCCCCCAGGCTGGCCATTGGGGATGGTGCGCTGGGTTTCTGGAATGCCCTGGATGAAATCTTTCCCGAAACAAAAAAACAGCGTTGCTGGGTGCACAAGACAGCGAATGTGTTAAACAAAATGCCCAGGAATATCCAGGGCAAGGCCAAGTCAATGATTCATGAAATGTATATGGCAGATACCGAGCAGAATGCTCTTAAAGCCTATGACTTATTCATTGATTCCTTTCAGGCTAAATACCCCAGGGCCACCCAGTGTCTGGAAAAGGACAGGGAGAAGCTGTTCACGTTCTACAAATTTCCGGCGATGCACTGGACTCACATCAGGACGACCAACCCGATTGAGTCAACCTTTGCTACTGTCCGCCTTAGAACGAAGAGAACCAGGGGCTGTGGTTCAAGGGTGGCAACATTAAGTATGGTTTGGAAGCTCTGCCTGGAGGCTGAAAAGAACTGGCGAAAGCTACGTGGATACAAGCTAATCCCCAGGGTTATTGAGGGTGTGTTTTGTAAAGATGGAGTCTTCAAGGAAGAGGCCGCGTGAAAAAAATGAAGGATTTGAAATTTTCTCATCCACAACTATTGACAATAACTCTATCACCTGATGCATGCGACTGAATGTAAATTACGAAAAGGGGGAGATACACGGAGTTGGAAGACCATAAAAGAAGTTCTTTCTACCCACCAGAGGATAACCATAGAGTACATTTCCAAGACTGAAGAGGGAGTGCTGATGAATAATGAAGTGAGACTCGACTCCCGACAGGAACTAGAACATCAGAAGATTTATGCGATGCTTGGGTTGTCGGGAAAGGCGTTGAACCGTCGGATGACGACTCACCAAATCCGTAGTGTAAATAAAAAATAGTAACTCCATTTATTATAAGGAATTACGTTTTTTAGTGGTGAACTTGGGTTAAAAGGTTTGCACAGAATCCTGCGGTCTAGCTGATCAACAACCCGGCTGACAACTCTGACGGAATCGTCTTGGTCTATCAATTCGCTCAGGCTTGGAGGTAGTAGCAATTGTTGATTCATTTCGTAGGGTCGGAACTTCATGTGTTCAGTTTACTGTGTAATTTGTTTCTGACACAGCCCCAACTTCCTCGGCCGTGGCTTCTCCCTCGCCGCCGTGGGTGTAGGATATGTAGACTGCAGGAGACATCGCTGTATTGTACTTGCAGATGATGGAGGAGTGTCAAATGGGGTGTTTTGAGAGTGTTTAAAAATAATCGCCTTTTGGATGAGTATCAGCCGCCTTTTCTATACCGAGTTATTCACTTACAGGGGCTCTGTAGGCATCCTGCCTGATTACCCCAGGTGTTGCTTCTCGGATGAACTCGGGTTGCGATAAAAACTTCAGATTATGCCTCTATTGCTCCATCTCGTCGGCAAAGCCCTCAATGCTTTCGGTCCGCATCGCCAAGTCCAGAAATTTGCGCAAAGTATCCAGGTTGGTTTCCCCTGTAATCTTCTGTTCAAGGGCGGATGGGATGGAACCGAATTCTCTTAATGCAGCGAGAACGGCATATGTTAAGCCTTTGGCTTCGCCTTCGGCTCTGGCCGTTTCTATGGCATCCCGTTCCGATACCAGGTTGATCACGTATTTCTCGTAGGCCCGGCGTTCCTCTTGACTCATCTTAAGTAGCTTGAGTTTTTCCCTAGTCTTCTGGATGTTCTTGGACCGAAAGCTGTCCTTTATTTCTTCATTCTTGAAAAAATACACCCACTCATCGACATCTTCCCGGATGACATCCTCAAAACGCTCCACTTCTATGAGGTAGTACTCCGGGTACATGTCGGACCTGGATTCCAGCACCCGGACGGCCCGGTTGTTCCCGTCTCTTATATTTCTTATATGCCGGACTTCCAGTATGTCGCCGGTATGAACGCCCTTGAACTCGGTTCTGCCGTGATACAGGTAGTCCTTTCCCGTGCCCAGGTTGAAGTACATGATGCTGATGGATATAACCTTTTTTATCTCCTTGAAGGATGCTCCCAGCGGCAGGTTTTCCACCACGGTTTTGCATGTCCCGAACAGAAGCCGTTCCAGGTAGTCCGACTCGGTTTCGGCCTGAACCTCTATGATGAAGTGTTTATCTTCCTTGTCGCACACCAGTATGTCGACTCGGTTGAACTTCTGCCGCTCATGCTCCTGGTTGGATTCGCTTTCCAGCACCTTTTCGACTCTTATGTCCTCCTTCAGGAGGGCGGTCAGGAAGCCTTCCAGTATATCGAAGTTGGCCTTGTCGCGGAGGATGGTTTTCATGGCCCAGTCAAAGCGGATGAGCCGCTCGGGGTTGATTGTCATATCTTCCTGATTATACATGTATCTGTGCGAAGGGGGCAAGCGGCAATGTGTCGATCTAGAAATGCCTTAAATATAAATTTCGGGACAGAATATATGAGAAAATTCCATCGGCCGAGATAGGCACAGCCCTAGGGAGGGCAGAAGTCAAGCTCTGATCCAGATAATTGCATCAAAATCCATCACAGAACGAAAACACAACAATACTCAAGCGGCAGCAGGACTCGCACTGTAGCCTATGTTTTCTGATACGGTCTTCATGGCACCCCTGTCTTCTTTTTGATGCGTTTCTGAAGGGGTCGCATATAATTAATTTTCTGCCTGAATCAGAGTGCCCAGCCCGCGCGGCTTGAGGCTTCATAACCCTGGACCTGCCTTATCTTGAACGCCGCACCCTTGATCCTCTTCCTGCTTTGTCGGGCTGATTATTCACTTGCCATTGCCCTTCCATTCTTCAAGCAGGGCTGTTGTTATTTCAATGTACTGCGCATACTCTGGAAGTGGATTCTTCTTTTGCAGAGCTTCCCAGATTTCTTGAGCTTGGCGCAGGTAATCGGAGGCTCCGTCATATCCCATTTCTTTATGTATGACGCCCAGCTTGTAATACGAAATGGCAAGTCCGTTTTTGAGGCCCTCGCTTCGGGGGTTCTCGGCATAAAGCTCTTCACCCAATTGTGCTCTCTTCTGAAAGAAGGTTAAAGCCTGGGGGATATCCCCCATGGCCTGATGTATGTCCCCGAGTTTTGAATACGAAATGGCAAGTCCGTTTTTGAGGCCCTCGCTTCGGGGGTTCTCGGCATAAAGCTCTTCACCCAATTGTGCTCTCTTCTGAAAGAAGGTTAAAGCCTGGGGGATATCCCCCATGGCCTGATGTATGTCCCCGAGTTTTGAATACGAAATGGCAAGTCCGTTTTTGAGGCCCTCGCTTCGGGGGTTCTCGGCATAAAGCTCTTCACCCAATTGTGCTCTCTTCTGAAAGAAGGTTAAAGCCTGGGGGATATCCCCCATGGCCTGATGTATGTCCCCGAGTTTTGAATACGAAATGGCAAGTCCGTTTTTGAGGCCCTCGCTTCGGGGGTTCTCGGCATAAAGCTCTTCGAACAATGCCGTTTCTTTCTGAAAGAAGGTTAAAGCCTGGGGGATATCCCCCATGGCCTGATGTATGTCCCCGAGTTTTTCATACGAAATGGCAAGTCCGTTTTTGAGGCCCTCGCTTCGGGGGTTCTCGGCATAAAGCTCTTCGAACAATGCCGTTTCTTTTTGAAAGAAGGTTAAAGCCTGGGGGATATCCCCCATGGCCTGATGTATGTCCCCGAGTTTTGATAAATTAACCGCAGTGTTTGCCTTGTCTTCCAATTTTTCAAACAGCTTCCCGGCCCTTTCATAGAGCCGAACCGATTCCCCGAAACGGCCAGCTTCTTTGCCGGCATCCGCCAGATAAAAGCACAACAGGGCGAGGGAACGGTTTTCATGGGGATAACGCTCCACGACCGTTCTGGCATAAGGAAAGAAGGGCAGTGCCTGCGTTGCATTTTCCTGAAGTTTCTCCGACAGGCTAGCGACAAGGGCACTGTAGGCGCCTTCCTCTAGTTGTATCTTCGCCCGTGCAACTTCGGCTACTAGGGAGTGCATCTTCAGGCTGCCGTGCATGTCAGCACTGCCCGTTAACCAGCCGGTTCTTATCAATTCGTCCATGATATCTTCAAAGCTGGTCTCGTCATCCCAGGCTGTTTCAAACAGTTCCTTGAGAAGTTTCACCGGAATCCTTTCCGCCGGCAGCAGGCTGATATTGCCTAGAATACGGCACTGCTGCTGAGGAAGGCTGTTAAAATCAAAGAGTGACAGGATGTAGCGGTACAGCTTCTCCTGCTTCTTCCTTCCAGGTATATCCGCATGGCCGCCGATGCTGATTATACGTTCCAATTCTTTGTGGCCCAGCCCGTCAGCCGTATCGAGGCATTGTTCCAGTTCTTGCAGGGCAAGCCCCCTCTTGCGGCCGGTCTTGGCCAGCAGTTCTACGATCAGGGTGTGATATTCAACCTTCCCCAGCAGGGATTCCAGAACTGTCTTATCAGAGGATTGAATTGCATCCTGGCCGTAATGGTGAAGAAACAACTTCTCGGCATCCGGCGGCTTCAATTTCTCCACTTCAATCAATTTATATCTTTCGGGACGGCAGCGGCTGGTGATGAGTACCGTCCAGCGCAATGCCGTTAGCTCCCTGTAGCA
The DNA here is from genome assembly GCA_965232165.1 of Spirochaetaceae bacterium. Taxonomy (GTDB): domain Bacteria; phylum Spirochaetota; class Spirochaetia; order DSM-2461; family DSM-2461; genus UBA2779. The sequence goes on from CBDDOY010000001.1 coordinate 1,359,300, forward strand.
GTCAACAAGGAGCTTCTCCTGGTTGACGTTGTCCAGGACCAGCAGGTTACGGCCTGTTTTTGCACTCATGGCCTGAACGAGAAGGCGGAAGGGGTTTTCGCCGGCGCTCAGATGGTTTAAGTTCAGATTCAAACTATTAGCCAAGCTATCGAGCATGTCGGTTTTGATGTCGTTCGACACCGTTACCCAGGCGATGAGGCCGTAGCGGCTACAGTACTCCGGCCGGTTGACGTATGCCAGGGCCAGGGAGGTTTTGCCGATGCCCCCCATGCCGTTGACCAGCAGCAGCGGTTCGCCTTCGGCCAGACCTTTATGCAGGGATTCAAGCTGGACTTCTCGGCCAATGAAGTAATCGGGGGTTCCAGGAGTTTCGATATAATCAGGCCCCTCGTCGGTGTTTAGGGCCCCGTTGGGAACGGTGTTATCGGCCCCTGTTTCAGTCAGTTTCTGATTGATTGCCTTGAGGATGTCGGCATAGTTGTGTTTTTGGTGATGTGCCGCCGTCTTGGCGTTCATCCTTCTCAACATGGCTGTTACTTTGCCTATCGATAGCCTAATTTCTGTTAGGCGGGTTAGGTCGGCAGCAAAGGTTTCCATTCCTGCATCAACGCCATTCCTGCTTAGATTTGTCTTAAATTTATTTTCCTCTTCCTGCCAATAATTATAATAGTTAGGCCGTTTCTCGTAATCATAGATACCGGTAGCATCTTCCAAAACGATGGGAAAGACACGCTGCTGCATGTTCTCATGCCCCTCGATGAACAGCATTTCCGACATGCAGTTTATCGATTTGAGGTATTTATCGCTGATGATGGTAACAATGATGTCGCTTCGCCCCATACGATGCTCAAATTCGACGATGTCATCCCGGTACTTCACGTCCTTCTTATCCCGTTTGGGATTGGGGCTGTGTCAGAAACAAATTACACAGTAAACTGAACACATGAAGTTCCGACCCTACGAAATGAATCAACAATTGCTACTACCTCCGAACCTGAGCGAATTGATTGACCAGGACGATACCGTCAGAGTTGTCAGCCGGGTTATTGACCAGCTAAATAGCGAGTTACTGTGCAAACCTTTTAAGGGAGAGCGCGGTTATCCTCCATATAATCCATCTATGATGATGAAACTGTTGCTCTACGGTTATACACAAGGGATATACTCCTGTCGCAAGCTGGAGAAAGCAGTTAAAAGAGATATCAACTTTATGTGGATTTGTGCATACCAGCGTCCTGATTTTATTACGATCAATCGGTTTCGGGGAAAGTATTTCAAAGAGATTCTGGAAGAAGTTTTCGCCGAAGTCGTGCTGGTTCTTTTGAACGAAGGATACATCAAAGGAGAAGATTATTTTGTAGACGGCACGAAGGTAAAAGCTGACGCGAACAAACACAAAGTGATTTGGAAAAAGAACAGTGAGCGATACAAAGACATGGCTCGTCAGCGGGCATCGGAAATAATTGATGAAGCCAACCGGTTAAACGATGTGGAAATACCACAGGATACCGACCCTGAAGGTCTGAACGCTGCGGCAGAGAAGGTTGAAGAGAGTATTGATGAAGATACAGATTCAAAGTCAACCCGAAGGAAAAAGAAAAGTCTGTCTAAAAAATTAAAAGAGGAATCATCCAGAATAGCAGAATATGAAAAACAGCAGGAAACTTTGGGAGAGCGCAACTCTTACAGCAAAACAGACGAAGACGCGACTTTCATGAAGATGAAGAACGATGAAATACTTCCGGCGTATAATTTACAAGTCGGCACCCAGGATGGATTTGTAACTGGAGTAACCGTTCATCAGAATGCCAATGACGGCAAGGTCTTTCGGGAACATGTAGAAAGGCGGGCTGAGCTTGGAATTGCCAATCCACAAAATATAATAGCCGATGCGGGTTATGGTTATAGAAACAATTATGACTATCTTGAATATAATGGCATGGAGGCCTACATAAAATATCCTGGATATTGGGCAGAAAATAAAAATTCGATGAAATCCCGGTATAAGCATTTCAAATTCAAAATGGATGATTCTGGCGAGATTCATTGTCCAGCTGGCTATAAGATGCGGAAAGAAGATGAACTATTACACTTTAATGCCAGTGTATATATTTGTGAATTTTGTGGTATATGTCCTAACAAATTGTACTGTATAGGAAGAGATAAAGAACACAAAAGGCTTGAAGTAAATCGACATTATCGACATCAGCAGAAAAGAGCGAGAAAACTGCTGGAAACGAATACAGGCCGGAGATTATATTCTCGCCGAGCTAATGAGGTTGAAAGTGTATTTGGAGACATGAAACATAACCAGAAATTTACACATTTCAGCTTGCGAGGGCTGGAGAACGTGCAAGCAGAGTCTTATCTGTATATGCTTGCGTATAACCTGCGTAAGATGGGTACTGTAGGGGTATTAAGGCCCTTAAATACTCTTGTTGTTAGCTTGTATTCATTTGTTTGCTCATTTATAGCTTGTTTTGGCGGAATTTTTGCTAGGTGGGCGAATTATCGGACCAATACTGAAAATATTGAAGGATGCGAGAAAATTCAAGTGAAAAAATTTCTATTCGGTTTTTAAGCAGTTTCTGACACAGCCCCTATCCCGTTTGGGATTGAAACCGCCCTGTATCAGGGCGGTTTCAACTTCCTCGGCCGTGGCTTCTCCCTCGCCGCCGTGGGTGTAGGATATGTAGACTGCAGGAGACATCGCTGTATTGTACTTGCAGATGATGGAGGAGTGTCAAATGGGGTGTTTTGAGAGTGTTTAAAAATAATCGCCTTTTGGATGAGTATCAGCCGCCTTTTCTATACCGAGTTATTCACTTACAGGGGCTCTGTAGGCATCCTGCCTGATTACCCCAGGTGTTGCTTCTCGGATGAACTCGGGTTGCGATAAAAACTTCAGATTATGCCTCTATTGCTCCATCTCGTCGGCAAAGCCCTCAATGCTTTCGGTCCGCATCGCCAAGTCCAGAAATTTGCGCAAAGTATCCAGGTTGGTTTCCCCTGTAATCTTCTGTTCAAGGGCGGATGGGATGGAACCGAATTCTCTTAATACAGCGAGAACGGCATAGGAAATACCTTCGGCCTTACCTTCGGCCTTACCTTCGATCCTACCTTGAGTCTCGCCTTCGGCTCTGGCCGTTTCTATGGCATCCCGTTCCGATACCAGGTTGATCACGTATTTCTCGTAGGCCCGGCGTTCCTCTTGACTCATCTTAAGTAGCTTGAGTTTTTCCCTAGTCTTCTGGATGTTCTTGGACCGAAAGCTGTCCTTTATTTCTTCATTCTTGAAAAAATACACCCACTCATCGACATCTTCCCGGATGACATCCTCAAAACGCTCCACTTCTATGAGGTAGTACTCCGGGTACATGTCGGACCTGGATTCCAGCACCCGGACGGCCCGGTTGTTCCCGTCTCTTATATTTCTTATATGCCGGACTTCCAGTATGTCGCCGGTATGAACGCCCTTGAACTCGGTTCTGCCGTGATACAGGTAGTCCTTTCCCGTGCCCAGGTTGAAGTACATGATGCTGATGGATATAACCTTTTTTATCTCCTTGAAGGATGCTCCCAGCGGCAGGTTTTCCACCACGGTTTTGCATGTCCCGAACAGAAGCCGTTCCAGGTAGTCCGACTCGGTTTCGGCCTGAACCTCTATGATGAAGTGTTTATCTTCCTTGTCGCACACCAGTATGTCGACTCGGTTGAACTTCTGCCGCTCATGCTCCTGGTTGGATTCGCTTTCCAGCACCTTTTCGACTCTTATGTCCTCCTTCAGGAGGGCGGTCAGGAAGCCTTCCAGTATATCGAAGTTAGCCTTGTCGCGGAGGATGGTTTTCATGGCCCAGTCAAAGCGGATGAGCCGCTCGGGGTTGATTGTCATATCTTCCTGATTATACATGTATCTGTGCGAAGGGGGCAAGCGGCAATGTGTCGATCTAGAAATGCCTTAAATATAAATTTCGGGACAGAATATATGAGAAAATTCCATCGGCCGAGATAGGCACAGCCCTAGGGAGGGCAGAAGTCAAGCTCTGATCCAGATAATTGCATCAAAATCCATCACAGAACGAAAACACAACAATACTCAAGCGGCAGCAGGACTCGCACTGTAGCCTATGTTTTCTGATACGGTCTTCATGGCACCCCTGTCTTCTTTTTGATGCGTTTCTGAAGGGGGCGCATATAATTAATTTTCTGCCTGAATCAGAGTGCCCAGCCCGCGCGGCTTGAGGCTTCATAACCCCGGACCTGCCTTATCTTGAACGCCGCACCCTTGATCCTCTTCCTGCTTTGTCGGGCTGATTATTCACTTGCCATTGCCCTTCCATTCTTCAAGCAGGGCTGTTGTTATTTCAATGTACTGCGCATACTCTGGAAGTGGATTCTTCTTTTGCAGAGCTTCCCAGATTTCTTGAGCTTGGCGCAGGTAATCGGAGGCTCCGTCATATCCCATTTCTTTATGTATGACGCCCAGCTTGCAATACGAAATGGCAAGTCCGTTTTTGAGGCCCTCGCTTCGGGGGTTCTCGGCATAAAGCTCTTCGAACAATGCCGTTTCTTTCTGAAAGAAGGTTAAAGCCTGGGGGATATCCCCCATGGCCTGATGTATGTCCCCGAGTTTTGAATACGAAATGGCAAGTCCGTTTTTGAGGCCCTCGCTTCGGGGGTTCTCGGCATAAAGCTCTTCGAACAATGCCGTTTCTTTCTGAAAGAAGGTTAAAGCCTGGGGGATATCCCCCAGGGCCTGATGTATGTCCCCGAGTTTTGAATACGAAATGGCAAGTCCGTTTTTGAGGCCCTCGCTTCGGGGGTTCTCGGCATAAAGCTCTTCGAACAATGCCGTTTCTTTCTGAAAGAAGGTTAAAGCCTGGGGGATATCCCCCATGGCCTGATGTATGTCCCCGAGTTTTGAATACGAAATGGCAAGTCCGTTTTTGAGGCCCTCGCTTCGGGGGTTCTCGGCATAAAGCTCCTTAGTCAATTCAATATCTTTCTGAAAGAAGGTTAAAGCCTGGGGGATATCCCCCATGGCCATCCCCGAGGCCCTCGCTTCGGGGGTTCTCGGCCTGATGTATGTCCCCGAGTTTTGAATACGAAATGGCAAGTCCGTTTTTGAGGCCCTCGCTTCGGGGGTTCTCGGCATAAAGCTCTTCGAACAATGCCGTTTCTTTCTGAAAGAAGGTTAAAGCCTGGGGGATATCCCCCATGGCCTGATGTATGTCCCCGAGTTTTGAATACGAAATGGCAAGTCCGTTTTTGAGGCCCTCGCTTCGGGGGTTCTCGGCATAAAGCTCTTCGAACAATGCCGTTTCTTTCTGAAAGAAGGTTAAAGCCTGGGGGATATCCCCCAGGGCCTGATGTATGTCCCCGAGTTTTGAATACGAAATGGCAAGTCCGTTTTTGAGGCCCTCGCTTCGGGGGTTCTCGGCATAAAGCTCTTCGAACAATGCCGTTTCTTTCTGAAAGAAGGTTAAAGCCTGGGGGATATCCCCCATGGCCTGATGTATGTCCCCGAGTTTTGAATACGAAATGGCAAGTCCGTTTTTGAGGCCCTCGCTTCGGGGGTTCTCGGCATAAAGCTCTTCACCCAATTGTGCTCTCTTCTGAAAGAAGGTTAAAGCCTGGGGGATATCCCCCATGGCCTGATGTATGTCCCCGAGTTTTGATAAATTAACCGCAGTGTTTGCCTTGTCTTCCAATTTTTCAAACAGCTTCCCGGCCCTTTCATAGAGCCGAACCGATTCCCCGAAACGGCCAGCTTCTTTGCCGACATCCGCCAGATAAAAGCACAACAGGGCGAGGGAACGGTTTTCATGGGGATAACGCTCCACGACCGTTCTGGCATAAGGAAAGAAGGGCAGTGCCTGCGTTGCATTTTCCTGAAGTTTCTCCGACAGGCTAGCGACAAGGGCACTGTAGGCGCCTTCCTCTAGTTGTATCTTCGCCCGTGCAACTTCGGCTACTAGGGAGTGCATCTTCAGGCTGCCGTGCATGTCGGCACTGCCCGTTAACCAGCCGGTTCTTATCAATTCGTCCATGATATCTTCAAAGCTGGTCTCGTCATCCCAGGCTGTTTCAAACAGTTCCTTGAGAAGTTTCACCGGAATCCTTTCCGCCGGCAGCAGGCTGATATTGCCTAGAATACGGCACTGCTGCTGAGGAAGGCTGTTAAAATCAAAGAGTGACAGGATGTAGCGGTACAGCTTCTCCTGCTTCTTCCTTCCAGGTATATCCGCATGGCCGCCGATGCTGATTATACGTTCCAATTCTTTGTGGCCCAGCCCGTCAGCCGTATCGAGGCATTGTTCCAGTTCTTGCAGGGCAAGCCCCCTCTTGCGGCCGGTCTTGGCCAGCAGTTCTACGATCAGGGTGTGATATTCAACCTTCCCCAGCAGGGATTCCAGAACTGTCTTATCAGAGGATTGAATTGCATCCTGGCCGTAATGGTGAAGAAACAACTTCTCGGCATCCGGCGGCTTCAATTTCTCCACTTCAATCAATTTATATCTTTCGGGACGGCAGCGGCTGGTGATGAGTACCGTCCAGCGCAATGCCGTTAGCTCCCTGTAGCAGTCAACAAGGAGCTTCTCCTGGTTGACGTTGTCCAGGACCAGCAGGTTACGGCCTGTTTTTGCACTCATGGCCTGAACGAGAAGGCGGAAGGGGTTTTCGCCGGCGCTCAGATGGTTTAAGTTCAGATTCAAACTATTAGCCAAGCTATCGAGCATGTCGGTTTTGATGTCGTTCGACACCGTTACCCAGGCGATGAGGCCGTAGCGGCTACAGTACTCCGGCCGGTTGACGTATGCCAGGGCCAGGGAGGTTTTGCCGATGCCCCCCATGCCGTTGACCAGCAGCAGCGGTTCGCCTTCGGCCAGACCTTTATGCAGGGATTCAAGCTGGACTTCTCGGCCAATGAAGTAATCGGGGGTTCCAGGAGTTTCGATATAATCAGGCCCCTCGTCGGTGTTTAGGGCCCCGTTGGGAACGGTGTTATCGGCCCCTGTTTCAGTCAGTTTCTGATTGATTGCCTTGAGGATGTCGGCATAGTTGTGTTTTTGGTGATGTGCCGCCGTCTTGGCGTTCATCCTTCTCAACATGGCTGTTACTTTGCCTATCGATAGCCTAATTTCTGTTAGGCGGGTTAGGTCGGCAGCAAAGGTTTCCATTCCTGCATCAACGCCATTCCTGCTTAGATTTGTCTTAAATTTATTTTCCTCTTCCTGCCAATAATTATAATAGTTAGGCCGTTTCTCGTAATCATAGATACCGGTAGCATCTTCCAAAACGATGGGAAAGACACGCTGCTGCATGTTCTCATGCCCCTCGATGAACAGCATTTCCGACATGCAGTTTATCGATTTGAGGTATTTATCGCTGATGATGGTAACAATGATGTCGCTTCGCCCCATACGATGCTCAAATTCGACGATGTCATCCCGGTACTTCACGTCCTTCTTATCCCGTTTGGGATTGAAACCGCCCTGTATCAGGGCGGTTTCAACTTCCTCGGCCGTGGCTTCTCCCTCGCCGCCGTGGGTGTAGGATATGTAGACTGCAGGAGACATCGCTGTATTGTACTTGCAGATGATGGAGGAGTGTCAAATGGGGTGTTTTGAGAGTGTTTAAAAATAATCGCCTTTTGGATGAGTATCAGCCGCCTTTTCTATACCGAGTTATTCACTTACAGGGGCTCTGTAGGCATCCTGCCTGATTACCCCAGGTGTTGCTTCTCGGATGAACTCGGGTTGCGATAAAAACTTCAGATTATGCCTCTATTGCTCCATCTCGTCGGCAAAATCCTCAATGCTTTCTGCCCGCATCGCCAAGTCCAGAAATTTGCGCAAAGTATCCAGGTTGGTTTCCCCTGTAATCTTCTGTTCAAGGGCGGATGGGATGGAACCGAATTCTCTTAATGCAGCGAGAACGGCATATGTTAAGCCTTTGGCTTCGCCTATAGCCTCGCCTTTGGCCACACCTTTGGCTTCGCCTATAGCCTCGCCTGTGGCCGCGCCTTCGGCTCTGGCCGTTTCTATGGCATCCCGTTCCGATACCAGGTTGATCACGTATTTCTCGTAGGCCCGGCGTTCCTCTTGACTCATCTTAAGTAGCTTGAGTTTTTCCCTAGTCTTCTGGATGTTCTTGGACCGAAAGCTGTCCTTTATTTCTTCATTCTTGAAAAAATACACCCACTCATCGACATCTTCCCGGATGACATCCTCAAAACGCTCCACTTCTATGAGGTAGTACTCCGGGTACATGTCGGACCTGGATTCCAGCACCCGGACGGCCCGGTTGTTCCCGTCTCTTATATTTCTTATATGCCGGACTTCCAGTATGTCGCCGGTATGAACGCCCTTGAACTCGGTTCTGCCGTGATACAGGTAGTCCTTTCCCGTGCCCAGGTTGAAGTACATGATGCTGATGGATATAACCTTTTTTATCTCCTTGAAGGATGCTCCCAGCGGCAGGTTTTCCACCACGGTTTTGCATGTCCCGAACAGAAGCCGTTCCAGGTAGTCCGACTCGGTTTCGGCCTGAACCTCTATGATGAAGTGTTTATCTTCCTTGTCGCACACCAGTATGTCGACTCGGTTGAACTTCTGCCGCTCATGCTCCTGGTTGGATTCGCTTTCCAGCACCTTTTCGACTCTTATGTCCTCCTTCAGGAGGGCGGTCAGGAAGCCTTCCAGTATATCGAAGTTGGCCTTGTCGCGGAGGATGGTTTTCATGGCCCAGTCAAAGCGGATGAGCCGCTCGGGGTTGATTGTCATATCTTCCTGATTATACATGTATCTGTGCGAAGGGGGCAAACCATATCACTTGTCATCTAGCACAAATCCAGTCAATTGGGTGCCCCTTCCTCCCGCTGTTACTCAAATACCAGCCCACTGCTCCGGCATCATCGCCTCCCGCGTAAAGGTACCCTTTAAAGGCATTGCCTCTCCTACGGGCCGCATACTCCCATTCGGCATCTGCGGGCAATCGGCATCGCCGCTGCGGTGTTGTCAAAATGCCACGCAGCTTAAGCTGCGCTCGATCTTTTGCCGCTTTGTATCGACCTGCCTGCACGGCCTGAGACCGGCGAAAAAACTCTTCGTCAATTTCCTAACGCTGTTTTTTAGAGGCGCCCTAAAGTCTTCGCTCTTGCTTAGCACCTTAGAGATGTAATCCTATTAAGCGTGTCTGCCGATACTGTGATTATCAACTTTCCTCTAAGGAACAACAACAAATGAACAAACCATATCAAGAGTATGCAAGTGTACTATTCATATTTTTTCTCGTAGTGTTACCTGTTAACTCTCTCTTCTCGGCAGGCGGCCAGGAAACCTCCAATACGAATGGAATCATCACCTATGAACCATCATCGAGCGGAACGGTTTATAGGATTGATTATACACCGCCGAAGAACATCGATAAAACTGCCGTGCATTATATACAAATCAAGATATATGATTCATTAGGCAAGAGCTTCAATAAGATTTACTATTTGAAATCCAGTGACAAAAAATCAAAGAACAACGTATTCAACTTAGTGTTCCCAAGTGATTACTTCATGCCTAATACAACTCTGACCGTTTCAATAGATTATTACTCTGAAAACACAATCCCGCTCGGCTCTGTCAACGAACAGTTCAAACCCATATTCCAACTAGTTTTTGAATCAATAGAAAAAGATAAAGCAGGCATTGGTCCATATCGAAAAAGCAATAGATTATTGACTGATATCCTTGATGAATTTGACATGGAATCTTTATATACTGAAAAGAAATATACCGAATTGATCAAGGAGTATTTCGGAAATATATCTAAGGAAATTCAAGAATTGCTGTTTGACAATAATAATATATTTTTTTTAGTTAAGATGACGGTATATCTGGATCAAAACCATGATATAACTTCGATTAATTCAACCAGCATGGAGTACAAGGAATTGCTGGATAATTTTACAACGGTACTGAAAAAATACCTTGACGATGATTTTCCATATAAAATCAGTTCTTCACAGTCAGCCGAATCCTACAATATCGAGAGCCTGATTCATTATGAATTCCCCGATTCCTCAGGTGAACACCGATGGCCGCCCTATATTCAGATATACCTTTTAAAAAATAATAATGATTCAAGCTCCGTACAGAAGATTTCATTCGATACAACACGCTCTACCTTGAATACCCTACTCGATAAGCACATAGCCGAAAACATGAGTGAAACCGATTCCAAGGTTATGGAACTCAAGAATGAATTATTATCATTGTTCGATAGAAACAAACAAACCAGTAAGGAATTCTTGGATAAGAACAGTCGGTATTTAAGCATTTTATCGCAGTTCAATACAATTCTAGGAGATGAACAGTATAGATTGGAAAACTGGCTAAATGAAAGAAGAACTGCCGCAGACGAGACAAGCGAACAAATAAGGCTTTCCAAGGATAGAATCAGCGATATCCAGGGAAGAATAGAATCCATAAAACAGGAAATTGCGCTCAGCACAGAGGGCGGGATAATCATAGCCTCCAAACAGAAGGAGTTAGATTTCTTGAACAACGAATCGATGCAGCTCAACGCACTGATCGTTGAATATGACAGTGAGTTCAACAAGATTGTGTCTGAGGTGAATGAAAGAGTAGAGAAATTTAATTCGGCCAGCACCCAATTCACATTGTTCAATGAGAATCCGCAAGATGTCATCGGCCGTTACTCGCTGGTCTATAGTAATGCAGAAGCAATACGCCCGGAAAAAACGAACGAAATAAACAGACTGGACACCGTTTTTGAGGCCATTGCGCAAATAAGCATGAAGGAACAGGAAGGCATTACTTCAAATTTGCGCTATTTGCCGGATCGGCAGAATCAGTCTTCTTTGACCCCGGAGGATATGATTGGTCAGATTGAAAAATTTATGAATTCGGCGCGAGAGAACTACGATGCTTCTGTTGATGCAGTTGTGAAACAAATCAATGATATACAGGACTCGAATGAATTCAAAAGCATAACCGAGATAATTCAGGACATGAACAGTCCCTTGAGCTTTGAAGGTATTTCAAGCTCCGATGTTTCTTCATTATCCTTAGTAGAGGCCCTGGAAAATCTCCTGAGTATAAACCAGTACTTAAACAACGCCGTCTATAAATATAACAGTGAAGTGACAAACGAGCCTCTTCTTAAAGATGTGTACGATGCCATTCAAAGCCTTCCCGCGACTGACATATTGACAGAGCATATCGATAGACTCATAAGAAGTATTTCCCCGGATTCCGTCATGAATCAACAAATAATCAGTGCGGTTCCCCGTCTTGATACAGACTCGATAGAAAGCATTGAAGGAGGGAATCGAGCCCTGAGTTACAATGCCAATGCAAACACCGATATAGACAATGCTATTAACCATATCATAATGATCAACCCTTCCGTGAACGAAGATGAAATCAGAGAAATTGTGGCTATATATTTCTCTGAATCCCTGGTTGAAAACACAAACCCATTAGTGGCTATCGCACAGATGCTGTATCATACGAAGTATTTTAGGAGCAAAGAAATCACCGAAACAACCTTCAATTTCGGCTTCATCGGTTCCGGCAATGCAGATTCAAAATGGGCTTCGGCAAGATTCCCCACACCGGCATTGGGAATCAGAGCCCATGTCCAGCATATCAAGGCATACTCGACGGACGATCCTATCAAATCCGAGATTGTCGATCCAAGATATCCAATTCTTGTGCGGGAAGGATTAATCGGCACGAAAAACACCTTGAGGGAAATGCTAGGCTCATGGTATCCCCCGGAAAACAGTGAAAAGGTCTATGCCGAAATAGCCGCCATCCTGAAGCAATTAGGGGGGGGATAACGGCCTCTTAAGTCTGCGATTAGGGACTCCCTGGCCGAATGCCTTGCATCGGGGCAATAGCGCCAGGAGGGTTAAAAGCAGGCCGCTGGAGATTCTCGTGCTCTGTACATAACAGATTACTCAATGACAGGCGCAAGGGATTGCAGCGGAAATGCCGCTGGCAGCCCCGGCGATTGGCAATGAGCCGGTTAACAGGCTGCCAGATTAAGGCATTGGAGCGGAAAGCCCGACCCGAAGGGTTGCGCCCAGATATTGATTTTGAATTGACATCACACAAAGGGTTCCCCTGAACACATCCATGAGGAATGAAAAACTCAATGCCTATGGTGAGCATCGTTATCCCCACCCACAATAGGGCTGCACTCATTTCTAGAGCGATAAGGTCGGCACTGAACCAGACATATCGGGATGCAGAAATCATTGTCATCGACGACGGCGGCAGCGATGATACCGAGGCGAGTCTTCAGGACTGTCTAAATAGGCATAACGGTATTCCGGTTCATTACAGACGAATTCCCCATCAGGGAGTGTCCGCCGCACGCAATATCGGCGTAAGCATGGCATGCGGAACATGGATAGCCTTCCTCGACTCAGACGATAGCTGGATGCCGGACAAGCTGCAGAAGCAAGTTCAATTCACACGGGAAAATCCAGGTATTCGCTTGGTATACACCCAGGAGCGTTGGTTTCGTAACGGTAGACGGGTCAATCCGCCCGCAGCCTATAGAAAGCATTCAGGAGATGTATTCATCCATTGCCTGCCGGTTTGCATGATAGGAGTATCCACGGTTCTCATAGCTAAGGACCTGTTTGAACAAGTGAACGGTTTCGACACGGATTATCCGGTCTGCGAGGATTATGATCTCTGGCTGAGAATCACCAGCCATTGCAAGGTTGGCCTGCTCGAAGAGGAGCTAACCTGTAAATTCGGCGGCCACGACGATCAATTGTCCGCCTCTTTTATAGGGATTGATTACTGGCGGCTCCGTGCTCTGTGCGGAATTCTCCGTGATCCTGGGCTCTCCACGGTGAAAATCAAGGCAATACACAGGGAAATGGAACGCAAAGCCGGAATACTCCTGCATGGATGCAGGAAGCATGGCCGAATGAAATGGTATGAAGAATCCTTAGCCATGATAAAGAAGGCTTGGCCCGGCTATAGACATGGGTCAAATTCCATGGCACCATGATGACTGATGACAAAGTTAGAACGCATTGACACAGTTCTGAAGGGGCAGAAACCCGATAGGGCGCCTATAACATGTTGGTACCATTTCGGCACGCAATACCTTCCGGGGGAGCGATTCGCGGAGATTGCCCTTTCCTTTCATGAACACTACGATTTTGACTGGCTGAAGGTGATGAATGACTATTTCTATCCCATGCCGGAAGGGATGTATGCCCTGAAGAACGCCCAGGACCTGAAGAAGTTGCAACCCTTCGATATAGATTCTTCGCCGTTCAAAGAGCAACTGAAGGCGCTCGCCGTCATAGCCAGTCGTCTGGAAGGAAAATCCTACTTCTGTGATACGGTGTTCGACCCTTTCCAGGTGCTCCAACGCAGCCTGGCGGGAGAACACCTGCTTAGATTGACAGAGGAAGAGCCTCAAGCCGTCCTGGAGGCCCTTGAAGTGCTAACCGATATGCTCATTAAGTACGCCCGCCGGGTTATAAATTGCGGTGCACGCGGAATATTCCTGTCCATCCTGGCAGGGAAGAATGAGATGAGCCGCGAAACATTTCTCACCTTCGTTAAACCCTTTGCTGTACGTGTTTTAGAGGCCGTAAAGGATGACGGCCCCATGAATACTGTTCATCTTCATGGCCGGCATATCGATATCGAAAACTGCCTTGACTTCCCGGCTCCCGTCATCAGTTGGGAGGATAGGCTGCCCGACAATCCATCCCTTCGGGAAGTGAAGGAAAGATGGCCAGGTTGTGTGATGGGCGGCATAGATCACACCATCATGACCCGAAGAACGCCGGGATTCCTTATGGAGCACACCCGTGAAGGCATGGCGCTGGGCGGTGAGGACAGATTCTTCCTGGCTAATGGATGCAGCACACCAGGGCACATGGATCCCGATGCCTTAAGACTCATGGTGGAAACCGCCCAAGGAAAAATATAGGAGCCCAAAAAACGGCTTCAGGAAATTGACACCGGTAACGGCCGGCCTGCGGCAGACAGGCAGAACAGAGCGAGTCAAGAACCTGGCGGGGTTTTTTAGGCGCTCATAGGAATAAGGCCCTCCTCGAAGTGAATATCGATAATAGTCCGCCTCAATCTGAACGACTGGCTGAAGCGCTGCTGCTCCTGGTCGCCTTTATCTGGGGCAGCGGATTCGTCGCCACTCATGGCGCCCTTGCATCCGGTGTCTCGCCCATATTCATCACGGCCCTGCGGTTTGCCATCGCAACAGTGCTTCTTTACGTTTTGTATTTCCGTCGATTGCGGAACCTCAAGCCCCTGCTGTTACCAGGCGCCGTGCTGGGCTTCTTCCTTGCAACGGCCTTCATCTTTCAAACCATAGGGCTTCGCTATACCACACCGTCAAAAAACGCCTTTCTAACTGCGACGAACATCATCTTCACTCCATTTATTTATTTCATTGCGACCAGATGTCCGATAAGGCGAAGAATCATTCTGTCGGTCGCCCTGGCAATCATCGGCATAGCCTTTCTCACATTGGATGAAGTCTCAAGAATCAATTTAGGCGACCTATTGACATTGATCTGCGCCGTTTTCTTCGCATTCCACATCTATTTCATAGGTTTCTATGTGAAGGATAAGGGATGCGAAGTGATAAAAATCGTGTTCCTACAGTTTTTCTATGCGGCATGTATTTCTACAGCGGCGGCATTGGTTTTTGAAAGGTCCTTTGTTCTGCCGCCCAAAGGCTTTGCCTATGTCGGGTATCTGGCCGTATTCAGCACGGCTATTGCGTTTTTCATCCAAAACAGCATGCAGCGTTTTGTTACGCAGTCCAAGACCGCTCTGATACTGTCGGCCGAGGCTGCATTTGGCACACTGCTGTCTATCATTCTCCTCAAGGAGAGAATCACATCCCTGATGATTGCGGGCTTCATACTCTTATTCCTCGGCATAGTGGCGGCTTTGGATTTCATGCAGACTGACAAGCTCTCGCCATGACAGAATATAACCATTACAATTAGCATCATGTCGAAATTTGATACAATAATCCAACTGAATCCGGAAATCGAAGAACGGATCCGCACCAATCCCCTGCTCAACTTAGACACCTTCATCATCCCCTCGCCATACATCAAAGATTCCTCCGCCCAGAAGGATTTACAGCATAGTTATGTATGGATAGAAGAAGGAGAAATCCTCGGATATCTCCTTACCTATACATCTTCGGACGGCAACCAGTTTCTCATCTACAAACTCGTTAGCAGTCCCTATGGCAGAGGCAGGGGCATAGGAACGACTCTGATAGAACACTTGGCAGTAAACATACCGCAAAAAGCCCATATCTACCTCTATGTGTGGGAGAAACAGCACGATACCTTGGAGTTCTTTCAGAACAAGGGATTCAAACCCGAGGAAAGCATTGTTTACAGAAACTTACTCTATCACTGTCTTGTGGCATCTCGTGAATTCATCATAAAGAAGCTGGAAACCGACACCCGCAAAGTGCCTGAAGGGGATGAAATAGGCCGTACCAGACACGATGCCCGCAAGGCATTGAGTTCTCTTACCGCCATGGTCAATGCGCTGGCGCCGGAAAATGCGGGGCGCATCATCGAGGACATCAATAGAGAAACCACGACATTGCTAAACATGCTCAACATGTACAGAGATTCCATGGCCATGGCACATGAAGTGAACCTCCAGGAACTAATACTGGAACGGCTCGTTCCCTACATTGAAGCCTGCGGTGAGAAGATCAACCTAAGCATCATCCTCTCTGCATACAAGCCCATCGTTCTGGGGCATTGGCTCAACATAGGCCGCACCTTAGTGAACCTGGCTTCAAACGCCATAGACGCCATGGCCCATAAAGATGAACCAAGTCAAATTTCGATTTCATTGATTGATGGCGAAGGCGATCAGGTGCTGTTGGAATTAGCAGACAACGGCATTGGCATGAAGGAAGAACTCCTGATTCAAGATGAAAACGGCATACCGGCATTTGTCGGCAAAACCACCAAGGCCGTCGGCAAAGGAGAAGGCTTCGGCACAGTCCAGGTGTGGAGCATGTTCGGCTCAGAAAGGCTCAACGTAGAAAGCAAGGCCGGTGAAGGCACCGTTTGGACAATTCGGTTTCAGCGCTCCGCTATCGGTTTAACCAAGCGCTTCACCTCTCTTCAGCGTAGATTCCATGAACTTCAGGGACTCGCGGAAGACATTGATATCACCGAACACTCCACTAGGCCCGACATACTCGCGGCGATATGGCGCCTTCGTAAGAAGGAAATTTTCCTATTCGAACTGTTGGAACGATTCAGCCGGTATCACAATATCAGAGACCTTTACCGGGTGATTTTCTCCTACTGGCAAAAGAGCATTAGCGATGAAGAATTGGAATCCCAGGTGAGCGAGTGGAAGGGAGAGCATTCCGCACTCAATCCCTGGCTGGCCACGACAGCACGTCGAATAATGCATCGGCATGAGGAATTAAGCCTCCTTGTCAATCTCAGGGAATACCAGGATGCCATGTTTAAGAGCTATGGGCAGTCACTGGACAAGGTTATCATATTCTCATTGAATCCTTACTCCGGTGAATTCTATGCTACAGACAGGAAGCTGGCAGAACATTTAGACTTCGTGCCCTATCTTGGCGGAAATAGGGAGAAGGTAGTCCGTGGGGAATATGTTGGGGACATGAATATTGACAGCAATCCGATATATCTGGGCGTATGGTCGGTTGACTCCGACGAGGATTTACCAGTAAAACTGAAACTCCTGCAGGATGGAGTGAAAACCATCATCGAATATGGAATTCACTCGAGTAAGAGATTGGCATTTTACCAATCAACCTTCGCACGGCATAGCAGGGATATCGATCCCGATAAATCAAGCACTTTACGTGAGTTTGCCGATTTCTCCATGGACGATTTGCTAAAGAACTTTGTCCGCGATTCGGACGACGAGATGCATGGCTTCCTTGCGGCCCTTGATTAGGGGCGTCCCTAATGCCACAGCTTTCAATAATCAATATTTGGGCGCAACCCTTCGGGTCGGGCTTTCCGCTCCAATGCCTTAATCCGGCAGCCTGTCCTCCGGCTCATTGCCAATCGCCGGGGCAGCCGGCGGCATTTCCGCTGCAATCCCTTGCGCTTCATTATGGATACCGCCGCTTTTCTGTTGCATTATTTTTCTTCATAGAAGGTATAACTAATGCTAGAGAATGCTCCTTTCTTTATTTCATCCTTATTATTTGGATGAATTGTATAGACAGGATATCCACTAAGTGAGTAGTAGTTATCTCCCTCGATTAGAAGATCATGTTGTGAAATATCCTCATCCCAGATTTCATAATGAATTTTGAACTCATTAGTATCATCTGATAGATCGATATCTATATCCCAAAGATCTGTTTTATTTATTGTATTATAATATGTAGTGGTTGTATAAGTTTTGTCAATTGAGCCATCATTCTTTTCGTCAATCTTAATTACTAAAAATGGATCCGGATATTTATCAGAGAACGGGCTTGCATCATAGGCATAATCATTGGCCGCAAAGGTATTCCATGCTATCCGTAAATGCAAATCTGCCACGTCCGTCCATACATCCACACCGGAAGACCAGGGGCCATTATCATCAGGATTAACTCCGCGCACAGTGTAAGTATACTTTGTATTGTCGGAAAGCCCTGTATCCGTGTAACTGGTGTCGCTTCCTGTATAAATTGCGCCGCCATTTCTCTGTAGTTCATAAGATTCGGCACCGGAAACAGCATCCCAAGACAGGCTTATAGAACTTGTTGTTTGACCAGTTGACTCCAGGTGAGGACGATTGTTTATTGCTGGATATCCCACCTCCACCCGAACACCCGCCGAAACATTGTTGGAAGTATTAATCTCACCGGAAACCGTTCCAATAATGGCCCCGTAGTAATAGGTTCCCGAAGAGGATGGTGTATTGATCACCATCGTTTTATCGGTGGAACCGCTGGGATTGATAGCCTCGACATTGCCGGTCGATACCACACTGTCGCTGGAAGTAATAGCGGCATCACTGGAACGATAGTATTTTATCTGGGTCGCATCGGAGTTGACCCCGCCTGAATTGCGAACAGTGATATAAAACGTAAAAGCAAGGACCGTTTTGTTCTTTCGCTGACTTGGTTAGACCATTCGCTGACACCAGCGGTATTCTTGGCACGTACTTTGTACGAAAATACTGTATCACCCGCAAGCCCCGTACGATGCCTGGGCTTGGACTATCTTGACAAATTTAGGATAAGATGGAAAAATGAAATTGGAGAAGAGTGCGATGGGGGAATGGAAATGACATTATTGGTAAGCGGGAAAATATATAAAAATGAGAGTGTGTTTACCTTATATAGGGCTTGCTGAAAAAGAATTTTTGACTCTGAATACCAGTATAATGAATCAAAACTGCATTATAAGTGGCCAGAATGCAATGATTTGAGAAACTTCGGGGGAATTTTGATTTCTGCTATTACCCAGGTGCAAGGGTTTTGAGCCATTTTCCGCATTTACCCTGCACCTGTTTTTTCAAGAATAGATAGCAAGGCTGCTCTAAAGCATTTGTAACGGGCTTTTACCTTGAAAATCCATAGATTATGACTTTTTAAGCAAGCCCTATATAGAGGAATGATTAACTTACGGAGTTGCCCATGAGAGTAATGACTTTTGTTTTATGCATCCTGATAGCTTCATCGTTCTGTTTTGCCGAGGAGTATGTATCGCGCTACACAAACTCAAAGGCCCTGGTGATTGGGATCAACAGTTACTTGCTATGGCCTCATCTTGAATACGCTGTAACGGATGCTCGGGAAGTCGGAGCGATACTGAAAGATAAAAACTTCGATGTCAAACTGTTGCTTGACGGAAAAGCCACAAAGCAAAGCATTGACCAAGCGATAGATGCCTTGATCGTCAATGCAGATGCAAATTCGAGGTTATTCTTGTATTTTGCCGGGCATGGTCAAACTGAAGATATACCGGGAGGAGGCGAGAGGGGCTATATCGTCCCTGTCGACGCGGATTTATACAATTGGCAAGACACCATGATTTCGATGCGAGATATTAACAATACGATAAGACAAGCCAGAGCGAAGCACATCTTTCTTGCCTTTGATTCTTGTTACTCGGGCTTGGGGCTTACAAGAGGGCTAAAAACAATAAAGAAACAGTATTCCGGCTATGTTGACAAAATGTTGCGGCTCAAAAGTATTCAGGTCCTTACCGCTGGAGGCAGAGCCGAACAGGCAATTGAATCCGATGGACATGGCCTGTTTACCAGCCATCTGTTGGCGGCATTATCCGGGGCGGCCGATATGAATGCTGACGGCTATACCACGGGAACGGAAATTTATGCGGCCTTAAGGCCAAGTGTTACAAAATTGTCATTCAACAGGCAAACACCGCAATTCGGGTACATTGACGGAGAAGGTGATTTTATTTTCAAAACGGCTGCCAAGAATGCTGACCCAGCCTATTTCACCATCGTTAACATGATTGACGGGATAGATATATGGGTAAATGGCAGTGAAAAGGGGCATGGATTAAAACTTGGCAATCACACCATCAATACGGTTTCGGGAAGAAACCGCATATTGGTTAAAAAGGGAAGCCAAACCTTTTTTGCTAAAAAACTGGAATTAAAACCAGGGCAAAATTACAAAATTCATATCACGCAAGACGCTCATACCTCAAAGGCGCGTCAACCCTTTGCCATGTTCACAATAACCAATCGGAGTATTCAAAATTACTCAAACTCAATTGCGCATGATCTTGATGGCGATGGATATGAGGAAATAATCACATCGTCGGAAAAAACCGTTTATGCGTTCAAGAAAAACGGCTCTGTATTATGGAAAAAGGTATACCCTTTTGATACCAGCCTCGATTTGATTGACGATTACAACGATGAACCAGCAATAGCGATAAGCGGCAAGGCATACGATATGGTTCATTTGATCCTTTTGAATCGGGATGGACTGGAGATATGGCACAAGGAGCGAAGGATTACCAAATCATACCAGGGGCGGCCTGACGGAGGGGGGAGCTTTGCCGAATTGGCTGATATTGACAATGACGACAAAAAGGAAATCATTGCCTTCACCAATGCCGGATACGCCGGAAAACCGAGAGGGATCATTGTTTATGGGCAAAGCGGGCGTGAAATGTGGCGATACTTGACAGGCCCGTCCCCAACGAATCTTGTGGTATGGAATAACGGTAAAGGCCGTCCTGATATTATTATCGGCACTTATAGCCCAGGCAATGGCAACCATGAAAGACACAATGCCACCAATGACATGCATGCCTATGCAATAAGCATCAATGGTTTTGGCGATACCAATTGGGTTATGAAACTGGGCACACATTTCACCGGAGCAAAGGTTTTATTAACAGATTTGAATGGCAACGGCTCCGAAGAACTGTACGCATACAAGTGGACAGCTTATGACTATAGAGAAGACGAAGGAGCTGTTTATCGGTTCAATAAAGACGGAAAAATAGTTAAAAGGTTTGAAACAAGGAATTCCATAAAATCTGTAGTATCATCAAAATTTACAAATCGGCGTAATTTTTTGTACGCATCTGATAAAAATGGCATAGTCTACAAATTGAGTGATAGCTTGAAATCCCTTGCCAAAAAACCCATGAATAGACATTCCAGGCCATTGATTATAAACTTAGTTGGTGTCCATGACTATGATGGAGACAACAAAGAAGATCTGCTGCTTTATTCCTTCAATCGCCTTCAGCAAGGAAGAAACCCAAGAAGTGATTATGGCTCTAAGAACAAGGTTTTTTACACAAACATGAAGTATCAAATTTTATCTGGAGATTTATCAAGGAAAATCAAAGAGGTTTCCATCGCTGAAGAATGGGATAAGTGGAGAGGATTCAAATTGATCGATTTGGAAAGACTGGAAATGGCGCAATATCCATTTATGGCATTGAGCGACAAGATAACCGTCTTTAATTTTTAGAAGGGCAAAGCCAACAGATGGCAGACGGTGTTCCCTTTTAGCGTTTTACCATCAAGCTCTAATAAGAGGAGACGTTATGCTTGACGGAAAAGTTATCGTTCTTCAAAGTGGCGAAGAAGTAATAATATCGACTTGTGGCCATTGTGACGGAACAGGAACTTGCAGATGTCACGGTGATTGTTGGGATAATGAATACAGTTGCACCGACTGTGTCCTTGAAGTCTTTTCAACCTTAGCCCAAGTTCACCAACCCGCGTTCAAGTCCGAGAAGCAACACCCGGCCCCCTCAGGGGGGTACCCCCCGGAGGGGGATAGAAAAAGGCGGCATCCATTGTCAGTGTGTAATAACCACAAAACGCACAGCAAGGAGCGACAGCCTATATGCAATGTACATCACAGTCTAAGAGGTTGTATAGGGTCCTTACCCCTGAAGACCGAGAAGAAATTATGACAGGCAGGCGCCGGGGAGAATCTATCCGCTCTATTGCCCGTCGCCTTGATAGAAACCCTTCGGTCATTTCGAGAGAGATCAAAAACAACAGCGCCGAAGACAATCGATATCAGGCATACTGGGCCAATAGCAGGACACAGATCCGGAGGCGACAAAGCAGGAAACGTGAGAGGATCAGCGATCCGGTTATACGTGAATATGTCATTGAAAAACTGGAACCCGGATGGAGTCCCCGGCAAATTGCAGGGAGAATTGAGATTGATCTTCCAGGGAAAAGCATCAGCCATGAGACCATATACATGTATATCTTTAAAAAAAGGCGGGATTTGACACAATATCACGTCTGTGGACGGAAAAATCGGCGAAAACGGCACCAAAAGCGTGGCAGGCGCACACTAATACCCAATCGGACCGGTATCGAAGATCGTCCTGACGAAGTCGTTCTTCGGCAGGAGGCAGGACACTGGGAGGCCGATACAGCCGTCAGCAGACAGAGCAAAGAAGCTCTCATGGTTCTTCAGGAGCGAGTTCTGGGAATTACACTTCTGGCAAAGCTGCCTCGGTGTGCTCCTAAGGAAATGAATGCAGCCCCCGTTGAGAAGCTGATTGATCTGCCCCCCTCTATGCGCCGATCTATTACTTTTGATAACGGTCAGGAAAATCGCCGTCATCATCCTCTTCGGGATAAGCTGGGGATCAATACTTATTTCTGTAATCCCTGCAGCTCCTGGGAAAAGGGCAGTGTTGAGAATGCCGTCGGTCTGACTCGCCGGGTTTGGCCTAAAAAGACCAACTACGCCTTGATCTCCGATGAAGATGTGGCTATGCTCGAATACAGGTTAAACACACGTCCCAGGAAGCGCCTTGGCTTTCTGACCCCTTATGAATATGTCGCCGGTGTTGCTTTGACTCATTGAACGCGGGTTCTACTGCAAGGATCTCTTTATGTCCTTGTGAATTAACACCGGAAACGACCATGACTGCCATATTCCGAACTCTCCCGGTTTCGCGTATCTTTTCATACAGTGCGTCTACCCGGATGACAGGATATTCGGAATCGAGTGTACGGCAGCGGAATTCATCCGCCTGTTCATCAAGCCCTCTGTTAATTTCGGATACCTGACTGGCTGATATATTTTCGATCCCCGGACTCATGGCGAGCTTTTCAATCTTCCTGGTCGAAACCCCGTTGATGAACGCTTCTTGAACTGCCTGAATCAGAGCCTGTCCGGCTCTCTTCTTTTCAGTGACAAAGAAAGGAATATACCCGCCTTTTCTCAGCTTAGGGACCAGTAAATACAACGTTCCTAACCGGGTATCGAAACGGCGAGGTCTATATCCTTAAGAAATGTGTGGTCCTTCCTGTTGAATGAGAACCCTTTTTTGCACGGACTTTGTTCGCCGCTTCGATTTCCATAAGCTTCTCCGGCAGCCATTTCAATAAACTGAAAAGGGGACCCGGTTCCGTAATGAATTGGAGCAGCATGTTTTCCAGATTCCCATTATCATTGTTCTTAGCCATCGTCTTCCTCCTTATGGTTTTGATGGTTTGATGCCATTCTGGAGAATTCGATGGCTTCTTTCAATTATGTAAATTGCGAACTTGATTGTACGTTATCCAGCAAAGAGTATCGTCAAATGTTCTGCGTGTAAAGGCAAAGGAAAAATCAGGCTTTGATACAAACAGAAACAATCTTGTCGAATCCAGGAAAGCCGAATATCGCACCAATTACAGTTAACTCTCTTGCAGGCAAGAACACTCATATAACTTGACTTTTTGCGGTTTAATGCCGCAAAAGGCGTGAAAATACCCGTGGAAAACGGGAGGGCGTTAGCCCATATTGCCAATCTAATTTACTCGTTGTATAGCTATAGAAAATTTGCCATCCGGCCCGTTGCCAATTACATTATATTTATGAAAATAAGCATAAGTATAATACGAATCTTCAATTGTTACGTAACCACTTGTGGTATCATGGTCAAACACATCAATATCGGTGACAGTAATCCAAAGTCTTCTTGCATTCGTTTTGGCCTCCACCCAACCGGTATTTTTGTTTTCCGCAAGATTGGTCTGTCCCCATTTCCACACTAATTTACCGTTCTCATCATTTTCTCTTACTTCTATGACAAGCTCGGCTGTATCATCTCCTCCCGGTTCATTTGCATCGGTTAGCTCAAACAACATATCCACTATCATATATGCTTCGGCTGAAACCTTGACATCAGATGACCAAGGCCCATTATAATCAGGATTTACTCCGCGAATCTTGTAAGTATACTCTGTTCCACTTGAAAGCCCTGAATCCGTATAACTTTTACTGCTTTCTGTGTAAATTGTGCTGCCATTCCTTTTAAGCTCATAAGATTCGGCACCGGAAATAGCATCCCAAGACAAACTTATAGAGCTTGTCGTTCGGCCAGTTGATGACAAACTTGGCCTATTATCAATATTAGGGTATTTCGTTTTAACACTCTTATCATTAGACCAATCCCCATTATCATCGGGATTAACCCCGCGCACATCGTAGGTATACGATGTATTACTGGAAAGCCCCGTATCTGTAAAACTTCTGTCAAGTCCTGTGTAAATAACACTGCGATTACGCCTTAGCTCGTATTCCTTAGCATTGGAAACTGAATTCCAAGACAAACTTATCGAACTCGAAGTCTGTCCCGTCGTTTGCAGGCTTGGCTTGCCACTGACATTGGGATATTCCGTGCGTTCAACTTTGCTGGACGACCAAGGTCCAGTACCGCCAGGATTTACCCCGCGCACTTTGTAGGTATACTCTGTATTGCCGGAACGCCCTGAATCCGTGTAACTGGTTCCGTTTACTGTGTCAATTGTGCTGCCATTCCTCTGAAGTTCATAAGATTCGGCATGGGAAACAGAATTCCATGACAAGCTGATGGAACTGGATGATTTCCCGGTTATCCGCAAAGTGGGGCTATCATTGATTGTGGGATATTGTACCTCCACATAAATACTTGCTGTCTTAGTCCCAGAATAATCCCCAGTTCCCGTAGCAGTAACCATGAACGACCGCGACATAATACCCGCCGAGGAACTCACCGTCACCCGGCCGGTTGACCTGTCGATGGACACCCCTGAAGTACTCTCTGAAATACTATACTCCACCCTCTGGCCGCCGGGATTCCCACTCCAAACGGGATCGGCACTATCACTGCTTCCTTTATGGATACTGATCCTGTTATAGGAAAACGAGCCAGTAACGGCATGTTTGTTAACATCTACCCGAACACCCGTCGAAGTATTGTTAGAAGTGTTGATTTCCCCGGTAACAGTGCCGACTATGGCCCCGTAGTAATAGGTTCCCGCCGTGGACGGCGCATTGATCACCATCGTTTTATCGGTGGAACCACTGGGATTAATCGCCTCGACATTGCCAGTCGATACCACACTGTCGCTGGAAGTAATAGCGGCATCACTGGAACGATAATATTTTATCTGGGTCGAATCGGAGTTGACCCCGCCTGAATTGCGTACCGTAACGTAGATGGTAATGGACTCGCTCAAGCCCACCGAGGATTTGCTGACCCGGAAATTGTCTAATAACAGATCCGCCGGAAGAAGTGTCGTCCCCCGCTCGCTCACCGACCAGGCACTCACCCCAGCGGCGTTCTTCGCCCTAATGGCATAACTGTATTCCCGGCCACTAGCCTGTCCCGTGTCGGTGAATGATGTACCGCTCACCGTCTGTCCCAAAGCAACGCCATCTCGCGAAACTTCGTAGGAATCAGCACCATTTACGGAATCCCAGCTCAGGCTCACTGAATCAGTGGTGGTACCCGTTACTTCCAAACCCTCCGGTACTGATGGAATTCCCAAGGCAGTCCGGCCAGGAACATCGGTTGTCCAGGGACTCACCCCGGCCGAATTCTTTGCCCTGACGGCGTAGACATAATCCGAATTGCTGTCCAGTCCAGAATCGGTAAAACTGGACCCGCTGATGACCTGGTTCAAAACACTGCCATTACGACGCAACTCGTAGGAGTCTGCTCCAGTAACTTCATTCCACGCAAGGCTGACGGAAGTCGTTGTGGTCGACACAACCTGTAGCCCCGAGGGCCTGTCCAAAGTCGGCAGAACCGTCTGTCCGAACACTTGGGACGACCAGGCGCTTTCCCCAGCGGAGTTCACCGCACGGATGTCATAAGCATACTGGGTATCGGAAGAGAGTCCTGTATCAGAAAAAGTGGTAGCGCTGCCGCTATAAACGCGATTCCCATCGCGGCGAAGCTCGTACTCCGCACCCAGCACGGTATTCCAATTCAGGCTGATGGTATCGGCCCCCTCGTCGGTCACCGCCAGTCCGGTGGGTGTACGGGGCGGAGTAACCGAAGTCCGTCCATAGACCTGCGTTGACCAGGCACTCTTGCCGGCAGAATTACTGGCACGTACATCGTAGGCGTACCGCGTGTCGGTGGTCAATTTGGAATCAGTGAAACTGGCGGCTGATCCCCTGTAGACAACCAAACCGTCACGGCGCAATTCATACTCCGCCGCACCCGCCACAGAGTTCCACGTCAGGCTGATCTCAGTGTCCGTAGAACCGGCTACGCTTAAGCCTTCGGGAATGGTGGGTGCCTGAACCTCGGTGCGGCCCTTAACCACGAGGGACCAGGAACTCCAGCCAGCCGTGTTGCCCGCGCTCACCTGATAGTTGTACTCACTGCCGTTCGCCAGTCCAGCGGTATCCGTGTAGCTGGTGCCACTGCCAGTGTAGATCTCCGCACCATCCCGTCGCAGACTGTATTCTGCCGCATCGCGCACCGAGTACCAGCTCAGACTTACCGAACCGGCAGTGGCGGACACCACCCGCAAACCAGAGGGTGTATTGGGAATCACAAGCTCCTTCACGGGCGTGGCCTGCTGAGTAACCTTCTCCGAAAAACCGTCATCCCTGTATTTCGCGAAAATCGAATAGTAATATAAGGTATCGTTGGTCAACCCGGGGTCGGTGTAGTTCTCATTGCTACCCTCGTAGACCGGCCTGCCATCTGCCGGGTCATTTGGAAACCCTCCATCGCTGCGCCGAATCACCACCTTGGCAAAATGTGTCGAAGACGGATTACTCCAAAATAACTGAATCCTGCCGTCCAGCCCCGAAGCGAGAAAATTACTCGGCGGCTCCCGGTGCAACTCCCGTACCGAAACCGTCACCTTACCGGTCACAATCTCTATGCCATCGCTGACCTTCACCTCAATATCCACATCGCCCGCCTTCAGCGGTGCCGTCCAGCTTACCTTATGCCCCACATTCGTATTGAATTTCCCCGATGGCGCACTCCAGGTATAAGTAAGACCATCCCCATTGGCATCAGTGGCTTGAACCTCCAGTTCGGCCACCTCCCCGGCATTCACCACCCGGGGATTGGCCTCCACGCTCACAATCACCGGTGCGGCGGGATCATTGATCAGCGGGCATCCGCCAAGAACTATCAATATCGATATTGTTAGTACTCCAATAAATGTTGTTATTAACTTAGTCATAAAACTACTCCTTGCCCATTTCCCCCATCCTGCAACATGGGCCCGGGATGGCGAATAGGCTTAATCTCCTGTAATCACATCACCAATAATACCATCAAATTTATTACCAATTGCATATCTGCCATCCTTGGATTTGAAATCTTCGTCTATATCAAAGAACATTTTAACATCAGCAACTCCAATATCCCTTGGATTTTTATTGGTACCATAACGAAGAATAACTCTTCGTTCATCAGAGTTGTACTTATAGGCATTGTAATTGTCTCTCCTGATATTTTCATACCAAAAATCTTCGCCTGGTTGAAAGAACGACCATTGAACAATATCTTCAAATTCGTATGGATCCACTGGTTGGGAAAAAGTAAACACAAAATGCAAATTCGTACTGCTGAAAGTAACATCCTCAGTTTCATATCCACCTTGACTTCCACTGGGATAAAATTTTCTGGAATTCAAGCGTCCGTCAACTAGTACTTGCATATACACTTCCAGTTGTCCAAATGGATTGGTTCTAATTTCAATTTCATTTGACCAGGCACTATTTCCAGCAGAGTTAATTGCTCGTACTTCATAGTCATACCTTCTATCATCCCTCAACCCCGTGTCTGTATATGAAGTAGTACTTGTAGAAAAAATATTGTAGCTATCTCTTCTGATTTCATATGATGTTGCTCCTGGAACATAGTTCCAAGTTAATGTTATATAATTGATATCTGTTTTAGCAGATCGTAAACCAGAAGGTGTATTCGGTAGGGATAAATCAGTATTCGCATTCACCGGAGTATCGGACAATTCACTTGAATTATCATGTTCTCCATACGCACGAATTCTATATGAATACATTGTGTTTTCATAAAGACCAGTATCTGTATGGCTTGTTCCTGTATTGTAATAAATCCGTGAACCATTCCTATACAGACCATATTTTATAGCCCCGGTAACGGCGTTCCAGGAGAGCTTTATGGAAGATGTCGTCGTTTCGGTAACTTGAAGAGTTGGAACAGCCACAATGGTCCATCCGGTTACCGGAGCAGATGCTTCACTCCAGCCAGCGCTGTTGTGCGACCTAACCGTGTAGGAATAGCCCGTGCCGCTACTCAATCCAGATGAATCGGTAAATGCCACATCTCCTCCCTCGTAAA
The DNA here is from genome assembly GCA_965232165.1 of Spirochaetaceae bacterium. Taxonomy (GTDB): domain Bacteria; phylum Spirochaetota; class Spirochaetia; order DSM-2461; family DSM-2461; genus UBA2779. The sequence continues at coordinate 1,387,429 of CBDDOY010000001.1, forward strand.
CCTTAGTACCATCCCTAAATAATCTGTACAATTCGGCTTCACCAACCGTATCCCATGAAAGAACGATGGAAGAAGCTGTTTTGTTATTGACCCTAAGCCCTGAGGGAGGTAGCGGAATTCCTAAATCCGTCTTATCAGACACAAGAGAAGTCCAAGAGCTGATGCCAGCCGTATTTTTGGAGCGTAATTTAAATACGTAATACGTATTGCTATTGAGTCCTGTATCGGCATGGCTGGTTCTACTACCGCTATAGACGACACCTTCGCCATTCCTGTAAAGTTCATAAGAATCCGCCCCGGACACGGCATCCCACTCCAAACTTATGGAATCCGCGGTTTTTCCGGTAATCCGCAATCCAGAAGGAACAGCAGGCAAAGCTCGATTTGTTCTTCCGCTGACTTGGTTTGACCATTCGCTGATACCAGCAGCATTTCTAGCGCGTACCTTGTAGGAAAATCCTGTATCACTCGGAAGCCCCGTATCGGCGTAACTGGTCTCGTCTCCCTCGTACACCTTGGAGCCATCGCGGTACAATTCATAAGCCGCCGCACCGGTCACAGCTTCCCAAGACAAGACCAATGAATCCGTGGATTTATCAGTAACCTGCAATCCGGCAGGAACGTCCGGAACCGCCAAGGCGGTCCGCCCAGTTAATACTGGGGACCATGCGCTTGTTCCAACAGCATTCCTGGCCCTGATCTTGTACGAAAATTCCGTATCGTCCGCAAGCCCGATATCGGTATAAGACGTTCCGGTCCCACTGTAAACTTCACTTCCGTCCCGCCACAGTTCATAACTGACCGCACTAGGAACCGCTTTCCAAGAGAGGCTTATTGAATTCGTGCCGATTACCTCAAACCGCAAATCAGAGGGCGATGCGGGCAAGGCCAATTCGGTCCGCCCTTTCACATCGGCAGACCAGTCGCTCACTCCGGCATCATTCATCGCCCTTACCTTGTAGCTGTGCTCCGTATCGCCAGCAAGCCCGGTATTGGTATACGATGTACCGCTTCCGCTGTAAATCTCGCTGCCATCCCGCCACAGTTCATACCTGTCCGCTCCAGGAACATCATTCCAGTCTAGACTTATGGAACCCGTGGTGGTTTCCGTAACACGAAGACCGATCGGTGTATCAGGGTGAAGAACATCGGTTCGTCCCCGCACATCAACAGACCAGTCGCTGGTCCCTGCGGCATTGCTCGCCCTTACGTGATAGATATACTCGGTATTTCCTGAAAGCCCGGTATCGGCAAACGAAGTATCGCTTCCGCTATATACTTCGTTGCCATCGCGCCGCAGCTCGTATCGGTCCGCCTGCGGCACGGCATTCCAAACCAGTTTTATGGATTCCGCACTCGTTTCCGCAACCCTCAAACCGGCGGGCATGGCCGGGGGCAATAGACCGCTTCTCGGCGTAGCGCTCAATGTCTCCCTGTCCGAATAGCCGCCGTCTCGGTACTCGGCGAAGATCGCGTAGTAATACCTGGCATCATTGACAAGTCCCGCGTCCGTATAGACTTCTTTCCGACCGTCATAGACCGGATCGCCGTCCGCTGCATGGCCGGGAAAATCGCTCCCGCTGCGGCGCACAACAACCTTTGCAAACTGAGTGGACAGGGGATTCTCCCACGACAGCCGCACTTCTCTGTCGCCGCCTGTTCCCCGGAAGTTCCCTGGCGGCTCCTTGTAAACCGCCTCCACCCGAATGGATACGCTGTCGCTTGTAATGAACTTACCATCACCCACGTTGACGGTAATCGTCACATCCCCCGCAGAATCGGGCGCAGTCCATTCAATGCTGCGACCTGTCAAGGAAGAAAAGATACCCGATGGCGGATTCGGCGGAACCCAAGTATACTCAAGTGAATCGCTATCCGCATCGGTGGCGTGAGCGACAAGCTGCACCGTGCCTCCTGCCTTCACCGTACTGGGACTGGCTGTCACACTGCTTATAACAGGCGCAGCATTGCCGCCGATCAAGTCAATCAATTCCTCGCATCCTGCTAATAAGATGCCCGACAGCAGAACAGCCCCTACGGCTACTCCATTCAGAATTTTTCTCATTACAGTCATTTTTATCCCCCTTAATTTAATGTTTTTGTGAACTGTAATTATCCAAACCCGACCATACGGCTTCTCCGGCATAGAGGAGCCCTGAGATAAGAGCGATGGCGGAATAATTTTCGCTTGAATTGACATAGTGGCTGCGCACGGCATTGGAGGTGGCAGCCTGGGCTTTCTGCATGTTGTCGGCGGCATTGATCAAGGAGAAGACGAACGTGCCAAGCAAAGCCGCCGCCCCTGCGAGCATCAGCGTTCCCTTGACAGGCTTCCGGTTCATCAACTGCCCCGTTCCAGGGATGATGCTGGAAAATGCGGTCGTTACCGCAAGATTGGTTTTTTCTTCCTTGTGAATTGCCGCGACAATATCATTTTCATTGAAGGTTTCCGTCACATTATAGGGGTAATATAACAGCACATAATAATGACCGGAATCGCTTCGGGTCAGATGAATGCGCTTGGAGTTATTCAGGATAAGGTTGCGAACTTCATGCACCAAAGATATTTCAACCGACGTATCACTTGCCGTTGATTCATGGATGGCAACCCGGCTATCAATAAAGACCTGCCGTTGCCTGGCAATGTCCTCCCGTCCTTTTTGCATGGCTATGGACAGCGAAGGCCCCCAGCCAAAGCCAAAAATCACGCCGGGGACATTGGGGGGATTGAGATAATAATTGGGAATGTCGGCCTTTCTGGGAGCCGATACGCTGGCGCAGGAACTCAATCCTGCCAGCAGAATAGCGAGCGCCACAAGCCAGGCAGCAGGAAAAGAGGTCTTCAACGCAGACACATTGCCCGTGCCGGCCGGAACCTTCCCAGATTGATTAGCACCATCTGAATTTTTTTTACCAGGCAGTGGGGCGTCTATTGTGACTGGGTGAATTTTCGGTATGGCGTGCCGAATTGAACCAATTACCCCTTGCAGATATCGCTCTACGACGATGATTACAGTACTATATTTGACTGTTTTGCTGCTTGCGCCGCCGATATAGCAGTCTGAAGGAATGCTTCTGCTAGGAAAGGAAGGGGTTAAACGGCTAGATTGGGGGGGGGGGGGCAGAGAGAGTAAATGCGCTTAGGGTCATGATGCCCCTCCTTGAAAAATTGCGATCTCCAAGAAATCGAGTTTAGATGATGGAGCATCAGGGAATTTTTGTCAAGTGGAATTTTGACCTATGGCTCAAATTTTCAGTTGAAACCGCAGATTACGCCGATAGACGCAGATGAAATACTTAGGGAAGCTTGCACCTGGTTTGCCGGTCAACCTAGGCCGTTATCCATAAATAGAAATGATCGGAACCGCAACTTTTCGTGTTTTTCGTGCTTTTCGCGGTTAAATCCTTCCGAGTGTTCCGTGATTAAATCCGCAGATTACGCCGATAGACGCAGATGGAATACTTAGGGAAGCTTGCACCTGGTTTGCCGGTCAACCTAGGCCGTTATCCATAAACAGAAATGATCGGAACCGCAACTTTTCGTGTTTTTCGTGCTTTTCGCGGTTAAATCCTTCCGAGTGTTCCGTGATTAAATCCGCAGATTACGCCGATAGACGCAGATGAAATACTTAGGGAAGCTTGCACCTGGTTTGCCGGTCAACCTAGGCCGTTATCCATAAACAGAAATGATCGGAACCGCAACTTTTCGTGGTTTTCGTGCCTTTCGCGGTTAAATCCTTCCGTGTGTTCCGTGTATTCCGTGATTAAATCCGCAGATTACGCCGATAGACGCAGATGAAATACTTAGGGAAGCTTGCACCTGGTTTGCCGGTCAACCTAGGCCGTTATCCATAAACAGAAATGATCGGAACCGCAACTTTTCGTGTTTTTCGTGCTTTTCGCGGTTAAATCCTTCCGAGTGTTCCGTGATTAAATCCGCAGATTACGCCGATAGACGCAGATGGAATACTTAGGGAAGCTTGCACCTGGTTTGCCGGTCAACCTAGGCCGTTATCCATAAACAGAAATGATAGGAACTGCAATTTTTCGTGTTTTTCGTGCCTTTCGCGGTTAAATCCTTCCGAGTGTTCCGTGATTAAATCCGCAGATTACGCCGATAGACGCAGATGAAATACTTAGGGAAGCTTGCACCTGGTTTGCCGGTCAACTTAGGCCGTTATCCATAAACAGAAATGATAGGAACTGCAATTTTTCGTGTTTTTCGTGCTTTTCGCGGTTAAATCCTTCCGAGTGTTCCGTGTATTCCGTGATTAAATCCGCAGATTACGCCGATAGACGCAGATGAAATACTTAGGGAAGCTTGCACCTGGTTTGCCGGTCAACTTAGGCCGTTATCCATAAACAGAAATGATAGGAACTGCAATTTTTCGTGTTTTTCGTGCTTTTCGCGGTTAAATCCTTCCGAGTGTTCCGTGTATTCCGTGATTAAATCCGCAGATTACGCCGATAGACGCAGATGAAATACTTAGGGAAGCTTGCACCTGGTTTGCCGGTCAACCTAGGCCGTTATCCATAAACAGAAATGATAGGAACTGCAATTTTTCGTGTTTTTCGTGCTTTTCGCGGTTAAATCCTTCCGAGTGTTCCGTGTATTCCGTGATTAAATCCGCAGATTACGCCGATAGACGCAGATGAAATACTTAGGGAAGCTTGCACCTGGTTTGCCGGTCAACTTAGGCCGTTATTCATAAACAGAAATGATAGGAACCGCAACTTTTCGTGTTTTTCGTGTTTTTCGCGGTTAAATCCTTCCGTGTGTTCCGTGGTTTATCCGCAGATTACGCCGATAGACGCAGATGAAATACTTAGGGAAGCTTGCACCTGGTTTGCCGGTCAACCTAGGCCGTTATCCATAAATAGAAATGATCGGAACCGCAACTTTTCGTGTTTTTCGTGCCTTTCGCGGTTAAATCCTTCCGAGTGTTCCGTGTATTCCGTGATTAAATCCGCAGATTACGCCGATAGACGCAGATGAAATACTTAGGGAAGCTTGCACCTGGTTTGCCGGTCAACCTAGGCCGTTATCCATAAACAGAAATGATCGGAACCGCAACTTTTCGTGTTTTTCGTGCTTTTCGTGGTTAAAATCCTTCCGTGTGTTCCGTGGTTAAATCCGCAGATGAATGACTGCGGAATTTGGCCGATTGCTTCAATTTATGACGAAGTTGGGGACACTGTATAAGCCAGGAAAAAGCATCGAAGACTCCTTAGAAACCCATTAAGACTGTTTCCCAGGATGACGCCAATCCCATGGAATGCTAACATGATGAAAATGAGGAGTTCATAACAATGCTCAGCGTATCGGATGTCAGCCTGTCCTTCGGCAAGCGGCTACTGTTCAAAGATGTCAATATCAAGTTCAACCCTGGAAACTGCTACGGACTGATTGGGGCCAATGGGTCAGGAAAATCGACATTCCTTAGAATTCTCTCGGGAGATCAGGAATATGATTCGGGGCAAATCCACATCCCATCCGGTTTGCGTATGGCGGTATTGGCTCAGAAGAGAGACGCATTCGATGAGTATACTGTACTGCACGCCGTGATTCGGGGATACACGAAGCTCTATGAAGTGATGACAGAAAGAGAGAAGGTCTATGCCAAGACCGACATGACCGATGAAGAGGGAATGAGGGTCGCCGAGCTGGAAGGGGAGTTCGCCGAGATGGGGGGCTATGAGGCGGAAAGCGAAGCGTCCACTCTCCTGACAGGACTTGGAATAGAAGACGCCCTGCATGGCGAACTCATGGCCGATGTGGATGAAGGCGCCAAGGTGAGAGTCCTTATAGCCCAGGCATTATTCGGCAATCCGGATATCCTCCTCCTTGATGAGCCGACCAACCATTTGGACATAGAATCAATCCGCTGGCTGGAAGATTTCCTTCTCAAATTCAACAATACCGTTATCGTGGTAAGCCATGACCGGCATTTCCTTAACAAGGTTTGCACTCACATCGCCGATATTGACTTCGGCAAGATCAGCCTCTATGTCGGGAATTATTCTTTCTGGCAGCAGGCCAGCCAGCTCATCGCCCGGCAGCAGAAGGAACAACAGAAAAAAGCCGAAGCCCGCGCGGCAGAACTCAAGGCATTCATCCAGCGCTTCGCCGCTAACGCCGCAAAAAGCAGGCAGGCGACCAGCCGGGTCAAGGAACTGGAGAAACTCAATCTGGACAACATACCGCATAGTTCCAGGCGCTTCCCGTTCTGTGGATTCAGTCCGGAACGAAAGCTGGGGAAGATGGTTCTTGAAACCGAGGGTTTAACGAAGAGCCTGGATGGCGAAGTGCTTTTTGAAAATTGGTATATGTCCATACAGCGAGAAGACAAGATCGGCTTCGTTGGGCCAAACAATTCGGCGAAAACCGCTTTCATGGATATCGTCGCCGGAGAAAGCGAAGCGGATACGGGAAGCTATAAATGGGGGGCCACCACCAAGGTGGAATACTTCCCCAAGAACAATCATATCTACTTCGAAAACGATTTGAACATGACCGACTGGCTGCGGCAGTTCTCAATAGATCAGGATGAAACCTATATCAGAGGATTTCTCGGCAGAATGCTTTTCACCCAGGATGAATCTTTGAAAAAAGTCAGGGTGCTTTCCGGTGGAGAAAAGGTGCGCTGCCTGCTGTCGAAAATAATGCTCAGCGGGGCTAATGTCCTGGTATTCGATGAACCCACCGGGCATTTAGACCTGGAGGCTATCACCAGCTTGAATAATGGTCTGATAGACTTCCCGGGAGTGATTGTCTTCGCCAGCCACGACCATCAATTCATCAACACCATAGCCAACCGCATAATCGAGTTCACTCCCGGCGGCATCATCGACCGCAGCATGACCTTCGAGGAGTACTTGGAAAACCAGGACGTAGCCCAGCTTCGGGATAAGATGTACGGCGGCCGGCATGAGAGGCTGTCAATTTAGGGTATCTGATTGATTCCGCAAATTCTTTATGAAGACAACCATGTCATCGCCGTGAACAAGGCTCCAGGACTACTGGCTCAAGGGGACAGGACAGGGAACGCAAGCATACTGGATTTGATGAAATCGTTCATCAAAGAACGGGACGCAAAGCCCGGCAGAGTATTTCTCGGCCTTCCTCACCGCCTCGATCGCCCGGCCGGAGGAGTTCTGCTTCTTGCCAAGACCTCTAAGGCTCTCTCCCGATTAGCCGCCTCCTTCCGAGACGGATTGGTTTCTAAAACCTATTGGGCGGCGGTGGAATCGCCGCCTGAGCCGCCGCAGGGAACACGGATTGACTGGTTAATCAAAGACGGCAGAATAAATGTTTCCCGATGTGTCGAGGCATCTGTTGCCGGTGCCAGACAGGCCGAGCTGAATTACCGGCTTATCGGCAAATCTGACCGTTACTGGCTGGTGGAATTGTCCCTGATCACCGGACGGCATCATCAAATCAGGGTGCAGTTATCGGCCATGGGCTGTCCGATAAAGGGCGATCTGAAATACGGCGCCAAGCGCTCGAATCCCAGTGGCGGAATAGCTCTGCATGCCAGGCGGCTGGAATTGCCCCATCCGGTTCGCCAGGAGAGATTGATACTCACGGCGCCGCCGCCTGAGGAGCCGGTGTGGAAGGGCTTTAGATGATAGCAGCGGATAGGATATTCCCCAATGCTGAGGATATCACGCACCTAATCGATTGGTTTGCCGTTCACGGCAGAACGTATCCTTGGTCAGTTGTCGCCGAATCGACGCCGGATCCCTATGTCGTATGGGTTTCGGAGGTGATGCTCCAGCAGACGACTGTTCCGGCAGTGCTTCGCAGGTTTCAAAGCTGGATAGATCAATTCCCGGACATAGAGAGTCTCGCCGATGCCTCCCAAGATGAGGTTCTTAGGGCATGGGAAGGTCTTGGCTATTATTCCAGAGCTAAGAACATGCACTCCGCTGCCCGGGAGGTTTGCCGGCAATACGGCAGCAAACTGCCCAGCGACACCCGAATGCTGCGCAAGCTGCCCGGCGTGGGAGACTACATCGCATCGGCGGTGGTGTCTTTTGCCTATGGAGGACAGGCCGTTACCATCGAAGCCAATGGACGCCGTGTCATTCAGCGTGTGAAGGCAGCGAAGACTTGGAAGCGAAGTCTTGAACGGGAATTCAAGACGGCGGCGGCTGAAAACATACCGCATGGAGATATGGGGAGATTCAACGCCGCCCTGATGCAATTCGGTCAGCTAATATGTCTGCCCAGGAAGCCCAACTGCGGCGATTGCCCGCTATTGAGACGGTGTTTAGCCCGCACCAAGGGTGTGCAGGATGATATTCCGGTTTTAAGCCGCATGGAAGTGATAAAGAAAACTACCGATTTAGCCCTCATCATGAAGGGAGATGATGTATGGGTGAAAAAACGAGGCCCAGGCATTGCCGCGGGACTCTGGGGTTTCCCATCCCTTTCAGAGCTGATCAGTCCGAACAAATGGCGGTTATGCCATCGGCTAGACATACATATTCATGCATACACCAAGTACAAAGACGAATTACACCCCGGTGTATATCGCTTAGCCGACGAATCCGAAATCAATGCCCAGACGGATATGACGAAATCATCACCTTCCAATAAAACGGTTCATGAAAGGATGCCGAATCCGACTTTGGAAGGACGATGGGCCGACGAGGAGGCATTGAACCAGCTTGGAATGCCCACGGCACATAGGCTCATCGCCCGGAACTTGTACCAATACCCGAAATCATCAATAATGTGATCATGAGATCAAAATACGCTTCTCTGTTCCTTATACTTGTATCATTTGCTTCCTGTGCCTCGATCAAGAAATCGGCAATCCGTTCCTTGGCAGACATGCTGTCATCACCCGACGGAGCCGGAGTCTTCACCTCCGATGATGATCCTAAACTCATCGCAGATTCCATGCCGCTGGCATTGAAACTCTACGAGATTCTTCTCTCCTATGATCCGGACAATGCGGGTCTCGCCGCCTCGACAGGCCGCAATTTCGTCATGTACTCAGGGGCCTTCGTTCAGATGCCGGCGGATATGCTCAGCGATGAACATTGGAGGGAGGGTGTTGCCGCCCGCCGGAGGGCGAAGAAACTCTACCGCCGAGGCCGGGACTATCTTCTTCAATCGCTAGAGCTTAGGCATGAAGGCTTCTTACACGCGCTGGAATCCGGTGATTACGATGAAGCTATGATGCGGCTTGAGAAAGAAGATGCGTCATCGGCATACTGGGGCGGACTGGCATGGCTTGGCATGGCCGGCACAGACCCTCTAGACATGGAATTGTCCACATCCCTGGACAAAGCCCTGCTGCTGTTATACCGAGCAATGGAGTTGGAAGAGACCAACCCAGGGATACACAGTGCGATGATACAAATACAGCTTTCTCTGCCATCGGCCCTCATTTTAACGATGAGAGAGCGCAGCCCGAACACTGCAGCCTACATGGATCAGTATTACAGGGATGTCGGGGTGAGCGAAGAAGCCCGAAAACGGGCCTTTTACCACTACTACAGGGCCCTTTCGCTATCGAAGAATCAGGACCCAGGGCCGCATATCACTATGGCCACCGCCGTTTCGGTGAAAGAACAAGATGCCGAGGGGTTCAAAGACTACCTGGAAAAGGCCTTGGCCATAGAACCTGATGCAGACCCCGAAACCCGCCTGATGGTTATACTCTATCAGGGGAGGGCGCAATGGCTGCTGGAAAATATCGAAAGTTTTTTTCTCGATATCCACTGAAGGAGGAAATGTGTTAAGGGCACCTCTAAGAAACAGCTTTAGGAAATTGACGAAGAAATTTTTTGTAGATACAAGGCGGCAAAAGCGGAGCGTAGCTGGGCTACGTGAGCATTTTGACAACGCAGTAGCGGCGAAAAAGTTCGAGTCAAGAACTAAATGGGGTTTTTTAGAGGTGCCCTTAAACAGATTCGGCTTCTTGGTGCTGTTTTCCTTAATGTCAATCGCATCAATGTCGGGGCTCACCGTCAAACTCGGCAGCCCCTTCCCTGAAGGGACGGCGTGGGATGCCACCCTTAAGCGGATAGCCGCCGAATGGAGAACAATTTCCGACGGCAAGGTGCGCATGAATGTTTATCCCGGAGGTGTAGCCGGTAATGAAGATGACATGATCAGGAAGATGCGCATTGGTCAGCTAGATGCCGCCGTATTCACGATATTCGGGATGAAGAAAATCGTGCCCAATTCATTTGTGATGGCCCTCCCTGGAATTCTTGAGTCTGAGGACGAATTAGACTTTGCCATAAAGGAGTTCGCACCCCGCTTCGATGAGGATTTCATAAACCAGGGATTCCATGTTCTGGCCTGGTCAAAGACGGGCTGGGCGAATTTCTTCACGGCCAGTCCGGCACGCACACCCCAGCTTATGCGTAAAGAGAAGCTGTCCATCAGCAACACCGATTCGGAATTGGCGGCGAATTTCAAGGCCCTGAAATTCAATGTTGTTCCCATGGCCATTAACGAGGTTATCGTAGCCCTGCAAAGCGGCATGGCTACGGCAACTTACGGCCCGCCGCTCGCTGCGGCGGCCTATCAATGGTTTTCCCAAGTTCCCTTCATGCTGGACTATAAGCTTGCGCCGGTTATGGGCGGAATCGTCATCAGCGAACGGACCTGGCGGCGAATCCCGCAGGAGTACCGGAAGGGGTTAAAGGCGGCTATCGAAACCGCAGCCGACGATTTCCACATCGAATCCGAACGGCTGAACAAAGAGGCAATGCATGTGATGAAAGAACACGGCCTTAAGATTATCAACTTATCGGAACAGGAAATTCAGGACTGGATCAAAGTCTTCACAGACGGACACGCCCTGCTCATTGGCCAATGGATAGACGAAGAAGTCTACCGAGATTTCATCAACGGTCTTAAGAAGATGAGAAATTGATGCGAAAGCATTCAGTATTTTTAGAAGTGCAAAAATGAAGAATAGATTTATACCGATTTTATTAGGCATTCTGCTCATGGCGGGAATTCCTTCGGCGCTTTGGTCTATCACGATCAAACTAGCAAGCCCCATTCCGGAAAATACCGAATGGCACAACGGTTTACTCAAGATGGCCGATGAATGGAGAACCATCAGCGACGGAAAGATTAGGCTGCGGATATATCCAGGGACCATTGCGGGCAGCGAAGGCGATATGGTGCGCAAGATGCGCATTGGGCAACTGGATGCCGGAATATTCTCGGCGTTTGGAATGAAATTCATGGTTCCCGAAACCTTCGTCGTCACCTTGCCCGGGCTTATTAAGAACGACAGGGAACTCGGCTACGTGATGAACAACTGGATTGGACGATTCGACCAAAGGTTCAGGGAAGAAGGCTTCGAATTGATGGCCTGGACGAAGGCCGGATGGGCCTACCTGTTCGGCGATATGCCGCTGGTTGTGCCGGAGGTTCTGCAGAAACAAGTTCTTGCCATAGATAATACCGAAACCGAGATAGCCGCGGCATTCAAATCGCTGGGCTTCAATGTCGCCACGGTCTCACTGACGGAGATAATGGTTGCCCTCCAAAGCGGTTATGCTAATTCCCTGTATGCGCCGCCATCGGCTGCGGCAGCCTTCCAATGGTTCGCTCTTGCACCCTACATGACCGAGTACCGCCTCGCTCCGGTTGTAGGAGGCATAGTACTGTCGGAAAGAACATGGTCCCGGATTCCAGTGCAATACCGAGAGCCTATGAAGAACGCTGCTGCCAAAATGGCCAAGCAATTCCAAGTTGATTCTCTTGATCTCAATAAGAAAGCCCTGCGCATCATGGAAAAGAACGGATTAATTCGTGTTCCCATCAACAAGCAGGAAATAGAACTATGGGACAGGAAGATGCTGGACGGACATTCTTTGATAGTAGGCGATGGAAAATCCATCCCCTTAGATGTTTATAATGACCTCTTGGGTCAATTGGATGAATTAAGAGAGAATGCCGGTGAATAAATCCCGAACCTGGGGTTATGGAGTATCCCTGGGCGCAGACATCCTTGGCGGCCTGTTCCTCTTGACGCTTGCCCTCGTACCTGTAACCGAGGTGTTCTTGCGCCGCCTTAGCGGCTCGGGGCTGGTATGGTCGTCGGGTTTTCTCCGTCACATCGTGGTATGGGTGGCCTGGGTGGGCGGCATGCTTGCTTCGCGGGAGGGAATACACCTATCCCTGTCCCCCGGCGATGCTAAGAAGAACCGCCTCAGCCGCATCATCCTGAATGTTCGGGATATTTACGCCTCATCGGTGAACGTGGCATTCGCCGCAACCTCAGCATCATTCCTTATGCTGGGATTTGCCCCGGGAGACAGCATAGGCATTCTGCCGATCAGGCTGGTCCTCATCATCTTACCCGTTGGTTATCTGGTTATGGCTCTATGCGTGTTCTGGCGTCCCGGCCAACACCGCCCATCACCCTGGCTGCTTCTCGGTCTTATTTTTGGACTGCTCCTCTCCTGGCCGTCAATGGTGAACCTCCTGAGTACGGTCTTCAAAGACATCCCTTTCCGGTTCTATGATTCTGCCGATAATTGGTACGCCGTATTCACCTGGCTTCGCTGGCCTCTGATTGCATTGCTGGTATTTCTGGGCCTGCGGGGCCTTCCGATATATCTGATGCTTGGCGGCGCCGCGCTGCTGCTGTTCGCAGGTAATTGGGGGGCTCTTGAGTCCTTGCCTAACGAGGCATACAACCTGCTCACCGGCAACATGATACCGGCCATCCCCCTTTTCACCATCGCCGGTTTTCTGCTTTCTGAGAGTTCGTCCGGCAAGCGTCTGGTGCGGTTCTTCAGGGCATCACTGGGCCGGCTGCCCGGCGGTCTTGCGGTGGTGACGGTTGCAGCCTGCGCCTATTTCACAACGTTCACCGGCGCATCCGGCGTGACGGTACTGGCTCTTGGCGGTCTGCTATCCAAGGTTCTCATAGACAGCCGGCAGTACGGTAAGGATTTCTCACGGGGGCTTATTACCTCATCGGGCAGTGTTGGTTTGCTTTTCCCTCCCGCTCTACCCATCATCATGTATGGTGTTGCGGCTCAGATCAGCATCCTGGATCTGTTCCGAGGAGGACTTCTGCCGGGGCTGCTCCTCGTGTTAGTTCTCTCGGGGATGGGGATAAGACGGGCCTTGAAGAGCAAATCTGAGCACACCGCATTCAGTGCGAAAGAGTTCTTCGCTGCTTTGAAAGATGCCGCCGGAGACATGCTTCTGCCCGTTGTCCTCCTGGGGGCCTACTTCAGCGGTCTTACCAATGTTGTGGAAACAGCCGCATTGGCCGCTGTCTATGCCATGGTTCTTATTGCGGTTACAGGAGAATTCAGCCGCACCCTGGTGATGCGGGTACTCCGCCGGGGTGTTCCCGTTATCGGCGGCGTATTGGTAATTCTCGCGGCGGCCAAGGGCTTGAGTTACTACATCGTGGACGCACAGGTTCCGACTATGCTCACCGCCTTCTTCCGTGAACACATCTCCTCCAGATTTGTATTCCTCATCCTGCTCAATCTGGCCCTTCTCATCACGGGCACATTGATGGACATATATTCGGCTATTCTCGTCGTCGCCCCGCTCATCATCCCGCTCGGGGAGCTTTATCAAGTTCACCCCGTGCAACTCGGAATTATCTTCTTGGCGAACCTCCAACTCGGCTATCTCACTCCGCCTGTGGGGATGAACCTCTTCCTGGCGAGCTACACGTTCAATGTGCCTGTAACGAAGGTGTACAAACAGGTGTTTCCCTTCCTGCTGGTGCTGCTGGCAGCGGTTCTGCTTATCACGTATGTTCCCTGGTTCAGCCTGGCTTTGCTGCGTTAGAGCGCCCCTCTCACCTTCTCCCCTCTCCCGGCGATTGAGCAGGGGGAGGGGGCAGCCGGATTAAGGCATTGGATATGATTTTTGAGGCTCTGATTCACACTATAAATTTCCAATTGACTTTAGGCGCAAGGGATTGCAGCGGAAATGCCGCTGGCAGCCCCGGCGATTGGCAATGAGCCGGGGGGGGGGGGGGGGCAGGCTGCCAGATTAAGGCATTGGAGCGGAAAGCCCGACCCGAAGGGTTGCGCCCAAATACTGATTTTTGAATTGACCGCACATCGGAAGTGTCCAGGCCGGACTGATTTCATTTGATTTTCTGAAAACTCTGCTGTAAGATGGAAGCATCAGAAATAATTTCAATGGAGGAAATTGTATGAACCGTTTATTCTCGTTTGTTACGGTGACACTGCTCATCGTAAGCATGGCTTTTGCCGCCGGTGAAGCCGATTCAATGGATTCCGGTCCGGTGAATATCGAATTCTGGACCACCGAAACACAGGCTGATCGGCAGGCCACGATTCAGGTGCTTGTGGATACGTTTGAGATAATGAATCCCGGCATCACTGTCGATGTCATCCCTGTCGATGAGAACGACATGGCGACACAGATGAATGCCGCTGCCGCCGCCGGAACCCTGCCTGCTCTCATCGAAGCGGCCACCCCTAACACTGTCGCTTTCGGGTCTGCCGGTCTCTTGAACACCGAGGCTGCGACTATGATTGTCGAGGAAATCGGCATCGACAAGTTCTACGCCGGGGTGCTGAGGCTCAATCAAATGGGCAATGGTGAAGCCTACTATTCAATGCCTTACCACGGATGGGTACAGGGAATCTGGTACCGTACCGACTGGTTTAAGGAGGCCGGACTGAATCCGCCGGGAACCTGGGATGATGTTCTCAAAGCGGCCAAGTATTTCTACGATCCGGCGAACAACCAGTATGGAATACTCGTCGGCACCAAGGCGGAAGCCTATGCCGAACAATGCTTCACTCAGTTTGCCATGTCCAACGGCGCAGGCCTGTTCGACAAAGATGGCAATCTTATCTTCAATTCGCCTGAAATGAAGGAGGCATTCGAGTACTATGCCGAATTGGCGAAATATAATCCCCCCGGCCCTCAAACCTGGCGGGCGAGGGATTATTATCTGCAAGGCAAGATGGCGATGTTCTTCTATTCAACCTACATCATGGACGACCTGGCATTGGCCGATGTCGCCGCGGGCTCCTTGACTGCCGAAAACTTCGAGAATCTAGCTGGCACCAGTTTTGATCCTGAGTTGGTGAAGAACACGGGGATGGCTCCCATCATCCGCAATACCCGCCCGGCAGGATATGGCACCATTGTCTCCCTGGCTTTCCCTAAGACGGACGATGCGGCAAAAACCGCCGCCGCACAGAAATTCGTCCGTTATCTCTATTCGCCTAATGCCTACATAACTTTCCTGCACATGGCTCCCGGAGGTATGAATCCTGTCCTCAAGAGCATTGCGACTAACCCCCGCTTCCAGCAGGACCCGAAGAAAATTTTCGAGAATTATGGTCCGGAAAAAATGGCCGAAATCATCGGCGGACTGGACAGCATAGAGACTTTCGGCATCGTCGGCGGAAAACGCATCGATGCCGCAGGAGTTATCTATTCCAAGCAGATCATACCGCAGGTGATCTACAAGATTACCCAGGAAGGCATGGATGTGGACGAGGCTATGGATTGGGGCGAGGCCGAGATGAGGAAGCTGATGTAATCGAACCTCTTTCAGGAGGAGGGGGCTAAGGCCGTTGTTTTTCATAAACACTGTAGGGTGCCTCTAAAAAACCCATTCCGTTTTTGCCTTGCTCTTTTCCGCCTGCCTGTGCGTGTTCTGCACGCACAGGCCGCTGCTGCGTTGCCAAAGAATTCACGTAACCCTGTTGCGCTTGAATTCTTGGCGCCTTGCATCGAAGAAAGATACTGTGCCAAATTTCAAAAGCGGTTTTTTAGAGGCGCCCTGTAGCTGAGGAAAGCAGAAGGGTGTGATAATCAATGAGTAGGCGACTATGATGACTATAAGGACGTTCCGCCAGAGAGAATCGGCATTGGGCTGGGGTTTGATACTGCCATCGTTGATTATCATCCTCAGCCTCATCCTTTACCCCATTGTCGCCAACATCATCTCGAGTTTCTACAGTGTTTCGTTGCTGGATCAGAGCAAATTTATCGGTCCTGCCAACTACATTGAGGTACTCGGCGATCCGGCTTTCTGGAAGGCGGTACTGACAACCCTGCTCTATGTGGTTTTTTCCACCGTCGGAACTACTCTCGTCGGGCTGGGGGTGGCGCTGGTGATGAACAGGCCGTTTCCCTTAAGGAGTTTGGTGAGGAGCCTGATCCTGCTCCCCTATGTCGCCCCTGTGTTCTCGGTTGTCTACGCCTGGAAGTTTTTCTTTGATCCGGTGAATGGTTTGTTCATGGACATAACCGTCGAACGGCTGGGGCTGTTTTCGGAGAGATTCAATCTGATCGGCAGCCCCGAATCAGCCCTTTGGGTGGCCATTGTTTTCTCGATCTGGAAGAATTTTCCCTTCACCTACCTTATGCTGCTTGCCCGGCTTCAAGCTATTGACAAGAATCTCTACGAGGCATCGGATGTGGACGGTGCCGGGCCTTGGCAGAAATTCCGCTACATAACCCTTCCAGAACTTTATTTTGTCATTGGGGCCTTTGTGCTGCTCCGGGTAATTTGGAATTTCAATAAATTCGAGGATATCTACCTGCTTACGGACAATGTTAAGGTGCTCTCGGTGTACACGTACTTCAAGGCATTCGTGGGAGTCGTTGACTTGGGTCAGGGTTCTGCGCTGGTGATTCTTCAGTTTGTACTGCTCATCGGGTTCATTCTCTATTATGTCAAGAGGGTGCTCAAATGGTGAGAATACGGCGTATTCCGCGCAAAATCGGATTTCTTCTGCTGCTCCTGCTCATTATTCTCTTCACCCTGTTTCCCTTCCTGCAGATGCTGTCCCTGTCACTCAAATATCAATGGGACTGGGGCAATCCCTCGCTGGTGCCTACTCAGGTCAATCTCGAGGCGTATAAGGAGCTGCTCAACATTGATCAACAGGTGAAGGATGTCCCCGAATCGGTGAAGACTCTCCTGGAAGAATCTGATCTCGACCGCCATCAGCGTAAAGCGATTCTGGCAAAGTACAGGGATTCCAGTGATGTTTTCCCCTTTGCCAAATATTTTCGCAACTCTCTTACTCTTTCTTTCATGGCCGCGGCGCTGTCGGTGACTCTGGCTGTGTTTGGGGCTTATTCCTTTAGCCGCCTGCGTTATCGCGGCAGGGGAATGATTCAGCGCGGGGTTCTGTTCGTATATATGATAGGGGGCATACTTCTGCTCATCCCCCTATACCGCATTGCCGTCGCCTTGGGCTTTCTGGCGACTCCCGCGGGCACTTTTACCGCCCTTCTAACCATATATCTGGTTCAGACGCTGCCGGTATCCCTTTATATGCTGGGAAATTTCTTTAGAACCATTCCCTACTCCATTGAGGAGGCGGCTCTCATCGAGGGGGTCTCCAGATTCGGCATTATCCGGCGCATCGTAATTCCTCTTTCCGCATCGGCCATTGTTACGGTATTTATCTATGCCTTTATGATTGCCTGGAACGAATATCTTTTCGCCTCGGTATTCCTGAAGGGCTACAAGGAGTTATACACTCTGCCCATCGGGCTTCGCAGCCTGTTCGTCTCAAAAAACGCCATCTGGGACCGTATCATGGCCGCTTCTATGTTAACGGCTCTGCCTGTTATGGTCTTGTTTATGGCGATTCAGAAGAATCTTACCGGAGGGCTGTCCTCAGGCGGGGTGAAGGAATGAAAGTATGCCGGCACCTCATTCGAGTCAGGAGGCAGGCGCCTGGCACGGGGTGATAAACGGCTGCTGTGAGTTTTATGCAATGCCCCGAAGAATGTGGTTGTTTCCATACAGTGAATTCACTGCGGTCCGGGACTTCTTGAACCCGCCTAATACACAGTCAGGAAAAGAATTAACCGAATGATCGCACCGTGCCTCGTTGAAGACCGCCGGGGATGAAATTTGTACAGTTTCCAGTTATTCAGCCCGATCAAACCAAAGTTGGAACAATACCGGGCAGAGAAGGTTTTGGAGCATTCTGATAACTCGTTTTTTCACCAGACTATACGTACTGACAAGTGGTTATTTCCTTACCACTAAGCTTCTGGGCACTGTATAGGAGTTACGCCTGCAACCGCTACCGGAGGTTTCCTGCGTGCATTCCATCCCCATCTTAAGCGTATTCCCTCATTCCCGCCCGGGATATTGTGGTCAAAACTGAAAAGTCTCCTTTGGCTTCTTTAGGGCTTGAGGCTCAAACTCAGAATCACGATCCCTGGGATTGAGCGTACTAGCGATTCTGTAATTCTTCGTCTATCGTCGTTCATTCTATATTTTGCGCCCAACGCTTGAACTCACCTGCGGCGATGGAACACAGCGGAATTGCCGTCTGGCGGAGCAGTTCCTGCTCTCTCCTGGAACAGAATCTGTACTTGTTTGATTATTATGACGGAGTTCTTTCTACTATTGGCAAAGAACTAGAAATTGATTTCAGTAAAAAATACAGAACTGTCAAAGAAATTAGAAAAATTATTGGAGATTCTAAGAAAACTGTAACATAGTAATGGATATAATCCTTGTCGATACAGTGAATTATATCTAATTATAACTTTTTGAACTGCAAAACTCAGGGTATTACAGTTTGACAAATCCGGCATTCCAGTGTATAAGTATTATATATAGCCTATTATTCAAATTGAGAAGTGTCTTATTATGCAATATTACCTTGGACTGGATATCGGGACAACTTCCATTTCGCTAATCGTTATTGATATTGAGAATGGAAGAACTCTTCATACCGAATCCAAACAGCATAAATCCCGAATTCTCAATGATGAAGCAGATACCTACCTGCTGGAGTCGGGCAAACTCCTCGGGATTGCCCTGAAACTGGTTGATTCAGCATTGGATCAGTACCCCGGTATTGAAGGAATAGGGGTTGCCGGTCAAATGCATGGTGTACTCATCGTCGACAAAGACGGCAATGCGGTGAGTCCGGTGTATACATGGCTGGATATGCGCTCTGCCCGTCCCGGCCCTTCCGGTGGATCCTATGTATCAGAACTGGAGGCAATCTCCGGTATAGCGATACCTCCCGGGTACGGCGGAGCCACCCTGTATAACCTGTCCAAAGTTGACGCTATACCAAACGACTCCGAAAGCTTCTGCACAGCAACTGATTTCATCGCCATGAAGCTGGCCGGACAGAAACGCCCGGAATTAGCCCCCTCTCTCGCCCACAGCTTGGGATATTTCGACATTGAGAGCAACATGTTCCTGTCTGATGTCTGGAAGGAGATCACATCCCTTTCGCTCCCGGAGGTTGTTGATTCAGCGAAAGTTATTGGTAACTATAAAGGGCGAATACCGGTAACGGCAGCAATTGGGGACAACCAGGCAAGCTTCCTTGGTTCCGTGCGAAATCCCGAATGCGGAATTCTTGTGAATATCGGCACGAGCGGGCAGATCTGCTTCCTTAAATCATCGGCGCATTCGACCATCGAAACTGAGATGGAGACTCGTCCCTACCCAACCGGCGAGATTTTTCTTGTCGGCGCAAGCCTCACCGGCGGCAAGTCTTTTGACGTACTGGCCAATCTCATTGAGGATGTCGCGAAACTGCTGAATACATCCATCAACCCGTATGAGGTACTGGACAGGTTCGTCAGAATGCCGGACTTCACGGATCAGTTGTGTGTTGAAACAACATTCAGGGGCACAAGAAAGGACCCATCGAAAACCGGATCAATTAATGGAATATCCCTGGACAACCTGACTTTTGAACGACTGTATTGGGCGTTCGCCAAAGGTATCGTCGACGAACTCTACTATATGGTTGAACAGGGGCATGAAATCCTGGGCAATCCGGAACTGTATGTGATTGTTTCCGGGAACGCTGTCATGAGAAACCGTTCGCTGGGCATTGAAATCAGCCGGCATTTCAACGCCCCGCTTATGGTACCGGTCCAGAAAGAATCCGCGGCACTGGGAGCAGCGTTGGCTGCAGCCGCCGGCGTACACCATGATTTGTCGGAATTGCCGGAACTGGCCGGCAGGATCGTATCCTACGAGCCGCTGATACTCGAATAACAAATCTGTTGGCAGGATTCTGTCAGTAATTGGCTGGACCTGGGCAATCAGAGAATCTGCTTACAGTGTAACCATCCGAACATGTAAACGGTTCCTCTGGAGATTCAAGAGTCGGCTGGATGAGTGTGTCAGAAAAATACTTCGGGCCTTCTCTTCTGAGAAGGTCCGAATCGATAAGCCCGGGTCTAAGAAATCAGTTCTATGGTCTCCAGTCAATCCGCCTTTGCGGCGGGAAGAACTGAAGACCATGGTGACTGAATGTATGGCATTATTTGATGTACTGATTGACATTTGCAGAAGTGACCAATGTGAAGGGAACCATTGTCACTTTGGGAATGGTCTTTCCTGCCAGAATATCAGGGATCAGCGAGATCGCTGTATTGACCTGGGCCGCACCGTCCTAGAGGACCATAGCTCGAAGAGTACCGGCTTTGACCATGCTCAGAGGACCGGAATTTCCATCAACGCCAATACAGACAACATCTTCCCGACCTACAGAATTGACAGAATTCTGGACTGCCGATGATATATCATCGTTGTCGCAGATGATGGCTTTGACATCATCACCATGCTCTGTGATGGCATCACTCGCAAATCCCACAGCTTCGTCAGCCAACCAGTCTGCCGCGAAATCCCCGATCGGCTCCCATTTCGGATCGTCTTTCAGGACATTCAGGATGCCTTGCCCACGAGCAATCTGTGCCGAATTTCCGACAGCGCCCATCATGTGAGCGTACTTGCCGCCCTCAGGAACATGCTCCTTCACGAAGTTGGCCATGATTTCACCCGCCTCGACATCATCGGAGCCGACGAATCCGGTAGCCATTTCTTCCGTGTTGTTCGTAGTCGAATTCACCACGATGACAGGAATGTCGGCTTCAGCACAGCGGGAAACGACGGGAGCACTGCCTTCGCTCTCCGCCGGGAGGAGAATAACGAAGTCGGCTCCTGATGAGATCGCGTTTTCCAGGAGGTTCACCTGGGTAACAGGATCGGTCATGCCATCATACAACTGCCAGCTTCCGATGACTCCCTGTGCTTCCAATTCGTTCAGGGCGTCCTTGGCGGCACCGTTGAGGGTGGCATGAAACGCATCAACAGTGTTCTTGGCGATATAGGCGACATTGACACCTCCGGCTTCAGAGCAGCCGTTGGTCCCTGCAAAGGTCAATACGAGACAAAGAAAAACGATTAATCCAACTAATTTCTTCATAAAATACTACTCCTTGTTTATTTACAGATTTCCCCAATACCGTTTCGGTCGATTCCGGTTAGCTCCCCCTCACAAATATCCTCCTTTCTTATATGAAGTCCCTGCATCAATCGCTTCCACCGGGTTCGTGGCCCGATAGGGCCTGCCTTCGAAGAAGATGTTCCCGGAGTCGGTAAGAACCAGACCACTGATGATGTTCATCGGTACGGGTTCAGGACATAGGTAACAGATTTCAAGGTTCAGAAGAGGCATCACCCCCCACTTTTTGTGGAGGTAAGTGTTTCTGATTGAAAGGCTTGAAACCATAGGTTCCCGCGTTCAATGAGTCAAAGCAACACCGGCGACATATTCATAAGGGGTCAGAAAGCCAAGGCGCTTCCTGGGACGTGTGTTTAACCTGTATTCGAGCATAGCCACATCTTCATCGGAGATCAAGGCGTAGTTGGTCTTTTTAGGCCAAACCCGGCGAGTCAGACCGACGGCATTCTCAACACTGCCCTTTTCCCAGGAGCTGTAGGGATTACAGAAATAAGTATTGATCCACAGCTTATCCCGAAGAGGATGATGACGGCGATTTTCCTGACCGTTATCAAAAGTAATAGATCGGCGCATAGAGGGGGGCAGATCAATCAGCTTCTCAACGGGGGCTGCATTCATTTCCTTAGGAGCACACCGAGGCAGCTTTGCCAGAAGTGTAATTCCCAGAACTCGCTCCTGAAGAACCATGAGAGCTTCTTTGCTCTGTCTGCTGACGGCTGTATCGGCATCCCAGTGTCCTGCCTCCTGCCGAAGATCGACTTCGTCAGGACGATCTTCGATACCGGTCCGATTGGGTATTAGTGTGCGCCTGCCACGCTTCTGGTGCCGTTTTCGTCGATTTTTCCGTCCACAGACGAGATATTGTGTCAAATCCCGCCTTTTTTTAAAGATATACAAGTATATGGTCTCATGGCTGATGCTTTTCCCTGGAAGATCAATCTCAATTCTCCCTGCAATTTGCCGGGGACTCCATCCGAGTTCCAGTTTTTCAATGACATATTCACGTATAACCGGATCGCTGATCCTCTCACGTTTCCTGCTTTGCCGCCTCCGGATCTGTGACCTGCTATTGGCCCAGTATGCCTGATATCGATTGTCTTCGGCGCTGTTGTTTTTGATCTCTCTCGAAATGACCGAAGGGTTTCTATCAAGGCGACGGGCAATAGAGCGGATAGATTCTCCCCGGCGCCTGCCTGTCATAATTTCTTCTCGGTCTTCAGGGGTAAGGACCCTATACAACCTCTTAGACTGTGATGTACATTGCATATAGGCGGTCGCTCCTTGCTGTGCGTTTTGTGGTTATTACACACTGACAATGGATGCCGCCTTTCTCTATCCCCCTCCGGGGGGTACCCCCCGGAGGGGGCCGGGTGTTGCTTCTCGGACTTGAACGCGGGTTACCCCATGGCCCTAACCCCGATTGCAGGCATTCTGAAACGTTCTGGGATACCCGCCGGTACCGGAATCTCCCCTTATTGGGCCTGAACCGCCGGATTGACCGATGGAAAACCTCGATAAAACGGCTTGGCGGCAGGATGCCTCTCGTGGGGGGAGAGCAGGGATTTTGCAGTGGAATATTGTGTGACAGGGCGGGAAGCACTTCAAAAATCTTTCCATCGGGGTGAGAAGCATGCCTTTATCTGCTCTTAGTTTAGATATAAATTCGCCCATAATTGTGGTATTCTTTTCAAACTATTCAATATATTATTTGTGTATGGGCAGAGTCTGTTATTCTTGGTATGCTCTGCTCTTACCCCCATGAGAGCTTAGGCATGAAACAATATCTGCTGGACAATTCGGAGTGTTCTTGTCAACATTTTGCCGATTGGGCATGGGATAAAGCATTTGGCGGACTATTAAACAACTGAATAATCAAAAACAGGGTTTGTCCATGTATAACATCTTATTTTGTGGAAAAAACAAAGAATATTTCTCTTGCTTACAAGATGGTTTGCCAGAAACGATGGAACTCATTTATGCACCGCCAGAAATTGAGCTGCACACCTTTTTCAAGACACATTCACCCATTGCCATCGTATTGTCGCTCAGCGAACCCATGCCATTACCTGATGATCTATATCAGCTTCAAAAGCTTGTCGTAACACCTAACGCTCCCAGAATCATTGTTACGGCCAAGTATCTCACTGTTTCCCAAGCCGTGTGCGTCATGCGCAATGGTGCGTATGACTGTTTTACGGGGGCTTTGTCGGGGGAAGCCCTTGGTTATGTCATCAACCGGCTTATTGCAAAGACCAAGATAAGCTCCTCAACGAAGGACCTGATTCTTGGTCAGAGTGAACCAATCATCTCGCTGAAGCAGAAGCTGTTCAAATATGCAAAGCTCAACTATCCCATCTTGATTACTGGAGAAACCGGAAGCGGCAAGGAATTAGCCGCAAAGACGATCCATGTCAACAGTTCCCATAAAGGCGAACCCTTCATAGCGGTAAACTGTGCAAACTATGCCGACGAACTATTGAGCTCCGAATTATTCGGTTCTTGCCGAGGCGCATTCACCGGAGCTACAGACAGGCACGGGCTATTTGAACATGCCCAGGAAGGCACCATTTTTCTCGACGAAATCGGAGAACTCAGTCTTTCAGGACAATGCAAGCTTCTTAGAGTTATCGAAGAAAAAACCATGCGGCGTATAGGATCAACGAAGCTGCAACGGGTCAAAGCTCGAATCATCGCCGCTACAAACCAGAATCTTAAACAACTCTCCACCTCGGGCCGTTTTCGCCCGGACCTCTACTATCGGCTTAACCTTTTAAGCGTAGCGATGCCTGCACTTCGGGAACACCGTGAAGATATCCCCCTTCTCGCTCGGAGTTATCTCAACCAAATCGAGGGAGATTTCAAGGAAATCGATAGTTCCGCTATGAAGGTTCTCATGGAATATCATTGGCCAGGCAATGTAAGAGAGCTGCAGTCTGTCGTACTGAAATCTTCCCTAAACACCATCAGAAATAGTATAGGGATTAATGACATTGTTTTCGATTGAGCCTCTTCCAGGCGAACAGATTGTGCGCCGTATTCTATCAATCAAATTGACGGACTTCCATTTGCCTGAGATAACCGGACAGACATTCCAAAACTGAGGCAGTGGCGAAGTCCGTCAAAATGAGCCACAGGGCTTCCCTATTGTGCCGGACGCATCAAATTTCTAATTGACTATAGCCCCTCCCTGCGCAAGGGATTGAAACGGAAATGCCGCCGGCAGCCCCGGCGATTGGCAATGAGCCGGTCAACAGGCTGCCGGATTAAGGCATTGCAGTGAAAAGCCCGACCCGAAGGGTTGCGCCCAAATAGTGATTTCACAGTCACAGCATACGGCCAGCTTCTTGAGTGAATAGAATACAGTATCTGTCGGCTCCTTTGAGGGATGCCCGCAAGGGATGATCCTCTCACACTTGAATTCGGGAATACGCCGCTCCCGCATGGCCCCAAATTCAAGACTCGAATTTCGGCACTCTTAGACAAGACTTCTTGTCCGCCATGGATTCCATCCCATAACGGCTTTGGGTGATGTTTGGGGCTGCCAGTAATCTAAGGGCACCCCTAAGACAGTTTGTCCGATGTACCGGAGGTGCCGCTCAGGGCATATCCTTGCCGTCGATTTTCCCGATAATCATCTCCACAGCATCGTTTAAGGACAGATCATGCTTCTCGCCGGTTCTCACCCTGATATTCACCGATCTATTTTGTTGTTCGCGTTCGCCAACCACAAGCATATAGGGGATTTTCTGTAATTGATAATGGCGTATCTTGAAGTTCATCCTGTCATTGCCAAGGTCTGCCTCAGCCCTTATGCCTCGCTTCCTTAGCACTTCAGCCACCTCGGCGGCATATTCACAAAATACCGGAGCAACGGGTATAACCACAGCCTGCACAGGTGAAAGCCATACGGGGAAGGCGCCGCCGTAGTTTTCAATCAGCACGCCGAAGAAGCGCTCAAGGCTGCCTAGGAGGGCCCTGTGTATCATGTAGGGCCGTTTTTCTATGCCATCGGCATCTGTGAAGGTCATGCCGAAGCGATCTGGAAGATTGAAGTCAAACTGTATCGTGGTAAGCTGCCACTGGCGATTGAGGGCGTCTTTTACCTTGAGATCAATCTTGGGACCATAGAAGGCGCCGCCTCCCTCATCGACAGAGTAGTCCAGTCCTTCCGCCTCGACGGCCTTTCTGAGCGAGTCTTGGGCCGCCTGCCATCGAACGGCATCCCCCACCGACTTCTCAGGCATGGTGGCCAGATAAGCCGATATATCAGAAAAACCAAATGCCTTCAGCATGTAAAGGCTGAACCGCAGTACTTCCCGGATTTCATCATCCATCTGCGTCGGGGTGCAGATCAAATGCGCATCGTCCTGGGTGAAGCCTCTCACTCGCAGCAGTCCATGCAGGGTTCCGGAACGTTCATAACGATATACGGTGCCCAATTCCGCCCATCTATATGGCAGATCGCGGTATGAATGCCTGTTGCTATTGTAAATCATCACATGAAAGGGACAATTCATAGGCTTGGTGTAGTAATCGGCCTTGTCCATCACCATGTTGGGATACATTGATTCTCCATAGAAATCGAGATGTCCTGATGTCTCCCAGAGCCAGCTCTTCCCCATGTGCGGAGTGAAAACTATCTCATACCCGTTCTTGTAA
This sequence comes from Spirochaetaceae bacterium, assembly GCA_965232165.1. Classification (GTDB taxonomy): domain Bacteria; phylum Spirochaetota; class Spirochaetia; order DSM-2461; family DSM-2461; genus UBA2779. The sequence continues at coordinate 1,413,349 of CBDDOY010000001.1, forward strand.
TGCTCCTTTCTCCAGAAATCTTCTACGGCCACGCGAATCCGTCCGCCCTTGGGATGCCAGTACACCAAGCCCGGGCCGGCCTTCTCGTGTAAGCTAAACAAATCGAGTTCCTGACCGAGACGGCGATGGTCACGTTTCGCCAGTTCCTCAAGGTGATCAAGATGCGTTTTTAATTGTTTCGCATCATTCCATGCGGTTCCGTAAATACGCTGGAGCATGGGCCTGTTCTCATCGCCCCTCCAGTAGGCGCCGGCAATGCTCAGCAGCTTAAAACCCTGTGGATTGAGTCGCCCTGTCGATTCGACATGGGGGCCGCGGCAGAGATCGGTGAAATTGCCCATCCTGTATATGGAAATCTCTTCATTCTCGGAAAAATCGTTGATGAGTTCGACTTTGTAATCTTGCGCCTGGAAGAACTTCAAGGCATGAGGACGGGTAACAATCTCCTTCTCAAAGGGTAAATCGGCCTTGATAACCTCTTTCATATAGCCCTCAATCACGCCGAGGTCCTCAGGGGTGAGTTTGCGCGGAAGATCGAAGTCATAGTAAAAACCGTTCTCGATGGCCGGTCCAATGGCGATTTTGGCCTCAGGGAACAGTCTTAAAACTCCAGAAGCCATGACATGGGCCATGGAATGACGCATGCGTATGAGTTTTTCCTGTTTTTTCTCTGCCTTTGAACTTGGCTGTAGATTCATTCTATATTCCTCGAATAAAAATTCTCGAATGAAAACCGATACCCTGTAGGGAACCGGCAAAATTCAATATGCTCAAGGTTATCATGTCAAGTATTCTCGCCTTGGTACACAGGGCTAACGCATGATATGTTGAAAAAACACCTTCTCCCCAAATTCTGCGTCATGGGCCGATCTCATTCTGCATGGCTTCATCGAAGGTTTTGAACGCTCCTTGCTTTTCAGCGGCTTTATCAAATTGATGGCCATGTGTCGAACTTTGTCAAAGTTTTCAGATGCATATCCTGTACTGTAGCGAAGTTGGTCTTCTTTGAATGCAACATCAAGAGACCGGTGCAAGTTATTTTCAATTCCCCAATGGTCCCGTATTTTGTCAATGAAGTTTCTTGCTGAATGGTCCGCACTGCTGAAGTCGTATCGAGTTTCTGTTCTTGTTTTATGATAACGTACAATCAAGTTCGCAATTTACATAGGGCTTGCTGAAAAAGTCATAATCTATGGATTTTCAAGGTAAAAGCCCGTTACAAATGCTTTAGAGCAGCCTTGCTATCTATTCTTGACAAAACAGGTGCAGGGTAAATGCGGAAAATGGCTCAAAACCCTTGCACCTGGGTAATAGCAGAAATCAAAATTCCCCCGAAGTTTCTCAAATCATTGCATTCTGGCCACTTATAATGCAGTTTTGATTCATTATACTGGTATTCAGAGTCAAAAATGCTTTTTCAGCAAGCCCTAAATAACACGGCGCACTAGAGGTGCCCTAGAGTGTGAAATCTCTCCCCAGATAGATTTCTCGGGCCTTCTGGTCGTTAATGAGATCGGCTGCCGAGCCCTCTGTAAGGATTTCCCCATGATTGATGATGTAGGCATGATGGGTGATAGCGAGAGTATCGCGTACATTGTGGTCTGTGATGAGAATTCCGATGTTTTTTTCCGATAAACGGGCGATGATTTCTTTGATTTCTCCAACGGCAATGGGATCAATACCGCTGAAGGGCTCATCAAGAAGCAGAAAACGAGGGTTGATAGCCAGGGCCCGACACACCTCCGTACGCCGTCGCTCCCCTCCGGAGAGCGTGTCTGCCCTGCGCTTGGCTAAACTGATGATATCCAAATCGACGAGCAGTTGCTCCAGAAGGGTCTTTCTCTCGGCCCTGGTCAGATCGGCACGCGATTCCAGTACCGCCTGTATATTCTGGGCCACGGTGAGTTTTCGGAAAACAGAAGGTTCTTGCGGCAGGTAATTTATACCGAGCCGTGCGCGGTAATACATGGGACGAGTTGTAATATTCTGGGTATTAAGCCAAACTTTTCCGGCCGTAACCCTGATGAATCCGACAATCATGTAAAATGTTGTTGTCTTACCCGCACCATTGGGACCCAGTAAGCCGACAACTTCTCCCTGCTTCATATGAAATGACACTTCAGCCACGGCTGTCTTAGCGTAATACTGTTTCCGCAGGCCTTCCACACGGAGGGTAGCAAGTGAACTGGCTTCCATGCTTACTTCAACTCACCGTAGTCTATGATTTCAATATCGGTATCGTCCGCCGGCTCTTCGCCTTCTTTCTTCTCTTCAGTATCCTCAGTAGTCAGTGTGCCCTGTACTTTGCCTTCCATGCTGATTTCATTCGTATCAAGATTGACAGTGATCCTATCGGCCTGATATTTATCATTATTCTGCCAGACTATGGGCCGTCCCAACAACTCCAGTTTTTTGAGCTTCCGGTGATATGTGGCGAACTCACCCCGTCCCACTGTTTTATCCTTAATGAGCCTGACCGCGGCTTGGAGGAAGACTAACTCCTCATCCTCGTAGTAATCCAGAGCTTCACAGCGGATAACGGTTTCATCTTCCACGTCAATCAGCGTGACAAGACCGCGGAACTTGATGAGTTTCTTTGATTTATCATAATCGAGTTTGCGGGCTTCAATCGTTATGTTCTTCTCCAGTTCCTTGACCAGGATGCTCCCCTCACCTTTTAGGATATCATAATCTGGGCCCATCAACTCAATATGTCCTGCCGTAATCTCCAGATTCTCAGAATTGACTTTGACATCTCCCTCAAGGACTGTCCTCGTCATTTCATCCCGCTGAACACTGGTGACCTCTCTGGCCGTAAAGGTCCAAGTTTCGGCGAATAAATGAGAAGAGAGAAGCACCGGCAGTGTAATAATCAGCAGGACACGTCTAAATGGCGCCCTAAAAACAGGAGAGAGGGTTTTAGAGGCGCCCGATATTCTATTTCTCATCGTTTTCATCGTTTTCATCGTTTTCATCGTCTTCATCGAATTCGATAATGCCCTGTATTGTATCGGAAAGAACATAGGTGTTGCGTGACAGGTCGGCCTTCAAGGTTTCACCGTAAACCGACAGGCCATCTCCAAGGTCGATTTGAATAGCCCCCTGCCCCGTCAACTGACGTTCATCGGCCTCATACTCAACCGAGTCAGCCTTGAGAGCAGTGTTGTCTTCCAAGTTTTTCACATAAACATTCCCCGATGCCGAGCCGTCGTTATTCCCATTAACTTGTATGAGATTGGCGCCGCCTTCAAGAATTATTGCACCGTCTGGGTTCTTTTCGACGACAACTGCATCGTAAAAGACGCTGTAATCATCTTCATTAAAGGTTTCCACCATATTTGCAGATATCTCAATGCGCCCCTTATCCGATACGCTTATCTGGCGAACTTCCATGGCGACAAGATCGGGCACTTTGACATCCAGGCTGCTGGGTCTACTCAGATCACAGGAACCGAGAATGAGAATGACAAGCAGGGTTGGGGCAGCTCTAAGAAACCGATTTCGGCATCTGACAAAGAAATTCTTCGCCGGCGCCATGTCTGAAAAATCAAGCCGGCCTAAGCTGCATAAAAATTTCACCAGTGCTGCTGCAATGGGAAACTCCAGCCAGAAGCTTGAATAGCCGCTTTTAGAGATATCCGCTGATAACACCCCGCCATTATCAATCTGCCTTGAGCATAGCGTCAAGTCATGGCTATACTTCAGGGTGTCGATTGGAGCAGCAATGTCATATCAAATCAATGGAATGCAGCAGGCCGGAATCGGAATCCCCCATTTAGAAGAAGCATGGGCCTGGTATCGCCGGCATTTCAGCATGGATGTCCCAATATTCAGAGAGGCCGCTCAGGCTCCGTTAATGGCTTCTTATACCGGCGGAAAGACGCAATCGCGGGATGCGGTGTTGGCGATTAACCTACAAGGCGGCGGCGGCTTCGAAATATGGCAATACACGAGCCGGGAAAGCGTGTTTCCTGAACACGCACCGTCCTTGGGGGATACGGGAATCTTTGCCGCCGTCATCAAAACAATGAGTATAGAGCAGGCCCACCGTTCCCTTGAGGCCGGAAGCTGTGCCATTCTGAATGAACCGGCATCCGCTCCTGACGGGAAATTAACATTTCATCTTCGAGACCCTTGGGGGAATATCTTTCAAATCGCAGAATCGGCGGAATGGTTCCTTAGAAGGAAGCATCCGACCGGCGGCCTTTTCGGCGCAATGATCGGGGTTAGCGACATTGATACCTCGCTTAGCCTGTATAGTGATGCCCTGGGTTTTGATGTGATTGAATACGATGAAGAAGGAATTTTTCCCGACTGGAATGCATTGAAGGGAGGGCAGGGGCGATTCAGGCGGATACTTCTCACACGAAGCAGGCCGCCGAGCGGGCCTTTCGCGCCGATACTCGGTTCATGCCGCATTGAACTCATTCAATCCCTGGAACGGCAGGCAGAAAAAATTTTCGAAGGCCGATACTGGGGAGACGGCGGTTTCATCCACCTCTGCTTCGATGTGAGGGGGATGGATTCTCTGAAGGAATGGCTCACCCGTCGAGGCTTCCCGTTCACAGTAGATTCAAAAGAACCCTTTGACATGGGGGAAGCCGCCGGACGGTTCGCCTATATTGAAGACCCCGACGGCACCCTGATCGAATTTGTCGAAACCCGGAAAATACCCATCATGAAAAAATGGGGCTGGTATCTCGATTTGTCCAAACACCCGGCGGAGAAGCCGCTGCCGCGGCTTTTCCTCAGGGCGCTAGGGCTGGGACGAGTCAGAAAATAGCCTTCAATCGATATGCCGGTTACCTTTGATACAGGGGCCGTGGACAATACTTGGTATGAAGCAGTTCATGGCTTTTATGCGAAAGAGGTTCTCCGAGGAATTCCTTGTATATCTGAATGATTTCCGGATTCTGATGTGAACAGCGAGTTGTGCTTGCTTCATCGTCGTTATACATACCGGCTATTCGCTGCCTGCGAATCGTTTCATCGGTGAAATAGGGCTGACCGCCGCCGCCTATACAACCGCCCTTGCAAGCCATTACCTCTATGAAGTGATAAGGCGGTTCTTCTCCATTTTCCCGCGCCTGCCGCACTTCCTCCATAATTTGACGGACATTGCCCATCCCGTGGGCAATGGCAACCTTTAAGGTTTTATCACCGATGGGAACTTCTCCAGTCTTAATGCCGTCCAGCCCGCGAACGGCATGAATTTTGACATCACTGAGTTCTTTACCGGTTAACTTGAAGTGAGCCGTTCTCAGCGCTGCCTCCATCACTCCCCCCGTAACTCCAAAGATGGTGCCGGCACCGGAATAGCCGCCGATGGGACTATCGGCCTCATCTTCTTTGAGATTCAGGAAATCGATACCGGTGCGTTTGATGAGTCTTGCCAGTTCGCGTGTCGTGAGTACGAGATCCACATCGTTGTATCCCGATGCCTGCATATTGTCGTCTCTGTTAATCTCGTATTTCTTAGCCGTACACGGCATGATGGCAACCGAATAGATGTTTTCGGGATCAATCTTGACCTTCTGTGCGTAATAGGTTTTTGTGACCGCTCCCTGCATCATCATCGGACTCTTTGCCGTCGAGAAATGCGAAATCATATCCGAATAGTATTTTTCCATATAGTCGGTCCAGGCCGGACAGCAGGAGGTAATCTGCGGAAGAGGGCCATTTTTCTCTGTAATGCGGCTGATCAATTCAGTGCCTTCTTCCAGGATGGTCAGATCAGCGGAAAAATTGGTATTGAACACCGCATCGGCCCCAAGCATCCGCAGCGCTGTATAAAGTTGCCCGGACATAATGGTGCCGGGTTCCTTGCCGAAGGCTTCACCGATGGCAACACGGATAGCCGGAGCAACCTGTACAGCCACATGTTTTGATTCATCCCGGATAGCCGCCAGAAATTCGTCAGTTTGGTCATTCTCGTATATGGCTCCCACGGGACAATGCGCCGAGCATTGGCCGCATTTGATGCAGGGGCTTTCATTCAGCATGGCCCCTCCTGCAGGTTGAATAACCGTCTCATAACCACGATTGATAAATTCCAGCGCCCAGACATTCTGCATCTGCTGGCAGACCAGGGCACATCGGCCGCAGTTGATGCATTTACGGGGATCCAAGGTGATGGATGCCGTGGATGTGTCGGCCTTTAACTGCTTGAGTTCCTTACTGAAGGAATCCATGCGAATACAGAAGTCTTCAGATATGTTCTGTAATTCACACGACCCATTGCGGGCACAGGTGAGGCATTCGTTTGGATGATTGGAATGAATCAAATCCAGAACTGTTCTTCGGATTTCCATCAGTTCCGGATCGTGGGTGATATAGTCCTGCCCCTCAACCACGGTTGTCGTACAGGCCCTTACCAGTTTGGGAGACCCTTTAACCTTTACGACACAGAGACCGCAGGCACCCCAGGGTTTGAGATCGGGGTGGTTGCAGAGTGTGGGGATGTTCACCTGAAAGGCTTTCGCAGCATCAAGAATTCTTGTGTCTGCCTCTACTTTATGGGGTTGACCATTGACTTTGATATTAACCATGGACATGGCGTTTCTCCTTCTATGAAACCTTGATGGCGCCGAACTTGCAACAGTCATAACAGGCGCCACATTTGATGCATTTGCTTTGATCAATCTTATGGGGCGTCTTCCGCTCGCCGGAAATGCAGTGGACCGGGCATTTCCTGGCGCATACGGTACATCCGATACACTTCTCGGCATCAACGGTATAGGTGACAAGGTCTTTGCACTTTCCGGCCCTGCACTTTCTCTCTGTGATGTGTTCCAGATACTCATGCTCGAAGTACTTCAGCGTCGAGAGTATCGGATTGCCCGCTGTTTGACCCAAACCGCATAAAGAGGCCTTCTGAGTCGCCAGCCCTATGGCTCTGAGCTTGTCTAGGTCTTCAATTGTTCCGAGTCCCTTGCTGATCTTGCCGAGTATCTGATACATACGGCGTGTCCCGATTCTGCAAGGGGCGCATTTTCCGCAGGATTCTTCGACACAGAATCCCATATAGAACTTGGTGACATCGATGATGCAGTCATCCTCATCCAGGACTATCATGCCGCCGGAACCCATCATCGAGCCAATTTCTCTCAATGAGTCGAAATCAATCGGCGTATCCAAATAATCTTTGGTGATTACTCCGCCTGAAGGACCGCCGGTTTGGACCGCCTTGAACTCTTTGCCGCCTAATATGCCGCCACCGATGTTATAGACGATTTCCCTCAAGGTTGTACCCATAGGCACTTCCACCAAGCCGGAATTCTCAATCTTTCCAGTGAGGGCAAACACCTTGGTTCCTGGTGAGCCTTCCGTACCGATGCTGCTGAACCAGTCCCCCCCCTTCGCGATGATGAGGGGGATGTTGGCCAGTGTTTCAACGTTGTTAATGACGGTGGGCTTTTCAAACAGCCCTTTCACTGCCGGAAAGGGGGGCTTGGGTGTGGGCATTCCGCGGCTGCCCTCAATGGAGGCCAGTAAGGCCGTTTCTTCTCCGCAGACAAAGGCTCCCGCACCGAAGCGGATTTCAATGTCAAAATTGAACCCGCTTCCAAGAATATCTTCTCCAAGCAGTCCATATTGTCTTGCCTGGGCCAGGGCGATTTTGAGACGATTGATGGCTAAGGGATACTCTGCACGTATATAGATGACACCATGACGGGAGCCAACCGTTTTGCCGGCTATGATCATGGCTTCGAGAATTGAGTGAGGGTCGCCCTCTAAGGTGGCACGGTCCATATAGGCTCCCGGATCGCCCTCATCCGCATTGCAGACGACATACTTTGTGTCAGATTCGACATCGGCGGTAAACTTCCATTTAAGCCATGTGGCGAACCCCGCCCCTCCGCGTCCTCGAAGACCGGATATCTTCAGTTCCTCAATGAGCTGTTCACTGCTCATCTCGAACAGGGCTTTCTCCAAGCCGATGTAGCCATCCCGTGCGATGTAATCATCGATGCTTTCGGGGTTGATTACACCGCAGTTCCTCAGGACAAAGCGTTTTTGCTTCTGATGGAACCGGACACATTCCCGGCTGCCGCCATCGGCGGCATCAGTCTTATAGAGCAGCCTGTCGACTAATTCTCCCTTGCTGATGTGTTCCGTGATCAGGGTTTCGGCGTCTTCTGGCTGAACATTGATATAAAAGACTTCTTCTGGGAGCACCTTGACAATAGGGCCTTTCTCGCAAATCCCGAAGCACCCTGTCTTGACGATTTGTGTATTCTCGCTGATTCCGGCTTTTATCACCGAGGATCGAAGTCCGAAGTAGATCGCATCGGCCTTATCTTTTTCCTTGCACTTTGCCCCATTGCATACCAGACAGTAATTCTTGACGGCCATAATTAATCCTTATATATGTCCCTGGCAGGATAATCAAACACATGATCGTTGACGAGATTCCCTCCCAGAATGTGAGTCGATACAATTTTTTTTGCTGTATCAGCCGTAACCATGCCATATAGGGTGTTCGGCATACCCCGCATCCTTATTTCGACTGTGGGTTCGGCGTAACAGAGCCCCATGCAGCCGGTCTGTTTTACGACCACATTGCTTATCTTCCGAGTGTAGGTTTCTCCTAAGAAAACATTTATGGCATCCTGGGCTCCGGCTGCAATCCCGCATGTGCCCATACCGATGATGATGTAGATATTATTGTCATCATCACGGACATGGCCGACATCATCTTTTTTTCCTTGCCTGCGAATTTCTTGCAGGGACTTCAACGTCAATCTCGCCATCATTTGACTCCTCATTCCAGATACTCTTTCAAAACCACAGATGCACCCCATAGGATTGATAGAAGACTCTGGGGCTATGCTTAGACAGCCCCCCCCTCAGAAATCAATCATCAACCTGCCATAGATATCCTAAAACCGGCAGACTCCTAGAGCAATAATCTCCCGCACTATAAGAAACTCCATCCAGTTCCATCTGAGAACTCTGTATCCTCGCCACAAGGCGGAGAAGACCTCCTTCAGGGCACCTTTAACTGCTGACCTTGGCTAAAACCTCTGGTAATTTCTCGGGGGTGAGCTTACCGAATACCTCCTCGCCCACCATACTGACCGGAGCCAGCCCGCAGCACCCGACACAACGGACAGCCTCGACAGAAAACCTGCCGTCTGCAGTCGTCTGGCCAACACCGATGTTCAAGAGGTTTTCAAGTTCGCCTATCAAGTCTTCGGCCCCTTTGAGGTAACAGGCGGTGCCCATGCAGACTTGAAGGTTATGCTCACCAGGTTTCTTTAGCTTGAAAAAATGATAAAAGGTCATCACGCCATAAATTTTTGCCAGCGGCACATCGAGCAGCTTAGCGACTTCATCGGCAATGGACCGGGGGACATAGTCATACTCTTCCTGAATCCTATGAAGAACCATGATAAGGTTGCCCGGTTTTTCCTTCCATTCCTCAATAAACGCAATCAGCTCATTGGTGAGTGTTAGACTGCTTATAGGTGCTGAATCTATCATAAGACCTCCTAATTGCAACTCTTCGCAAGAGTAACACATTGACACCTATTTTATCAACACTAAGAAATGATTTTATACTATTACTCCCCATTAGAGGGAACTAACTTGACATTCTTTGTGACGGATGTAACAATAAAAACGATATGCAACACATGAATTTCATAACTCGTCTAATCAAGTACAGGCGTATTCTTATCCAATTGCGGTCTCTGGGCCTGGGAAGAGTCTTCTCAAACATCTTGGGTGACGCCATAGGTGTTTCATCGGCATTGGTAAGGAAGGATATGGCTCATATTGCTCTGCAGGGCAACCGGAGGGGAGGGTACAGTATCAGCCAGATGCTCAACCTGCTCAACCATCTATTGGGATGGAAGGAAAAGCAGGAACTCATACTCGTTGGATGCGGCAATCTTGGCCGCGCCCTCTTAAAGCATGAGCCCTTTATAGATGAGGGGATCAGATTTGTTGCAGCGTTTGATGTAGAGACTGCAGCCAGTTCATTTAGAGATATCCCAATTCTTCCCATGAGGGACATGGAGCGGTTCATACATGAGAAAGAAATAAAAGTTGCCATTCTTGCCGTACCTGCATCAGCGGCTGCCGAGGTAAGAGATCAGTTGCTTCACGCCGGCATAAAAGGGATACTCAATTTCGCCCCGGTCGAGCTGAAGTGCGATGGCCTCTGTGTTATCAATAATGTCAACATTGGATTAGAAATTGAGAATCTCTTTTTTCTTGTAAATCCACGGGGAAATCAGGGAATTGTGTGAGAATTCCTTTTTTTGTGTGAAGAATATGTGGAGATTTCATGCGGTTTTGCTTCATGCTATGGATTCATTCGCAAGAAGTGTGTATGTTTCTTCAAAATTCACATTTTGTCTCTGAATTAAGGAGACGAAGGAGAAACAATGTTGAATAAAAAGAACATCAGTATCGGGATACTGATAATTGCCTTGTCAGGGGTTGCTCTTACATCATGTCGGTCGGCCCCGCCTCCCGCCGCGGCTGAAGCTCCTGCCCAAGACAAGAAACTGGCCCCGGAGCGCCGTGATTTGCCTGAGTTCTTTCTGAGCCCGCCGGTTCCGGAAGATCAATACGTTGGACTTGGTATGGCCAAGCTCAAAGATGACAATTTGTCTCGCACTACGGCATTAGCTCGTGCCAGGGCAGATATTGCCACTCAAATTTCTGTCGTGGTGGAGTCCATGCTCACCGACTATGCACAGGAGTCAGGAGCGGATGACAATACCCAGACGCTCACTTTTGTGGAGCGGGTATCCAAGGAAGTTGCCAACATTGAGCTTAGCGGAGCCATTACCAAGGAGCAGTATCCTGCGAATGACGGTACATGGTATGTGATGGTTTACTTCCCAAAGGGGGCCCTCCTGGATGAAGTCGAGGAGGTGTTCAACCGTAATGAAGATGCCGCCTTTGCGGAGTTTAAAGCCCAGCAGGCCCTGGACCGTCTTAATTCCGAGCTGGAGGGCAATCCTCCAAAGTCGGCCGGGCTGGATTCTCCGGTCAACAAGGAATAATCTCAATTCCATAAATTAAAAGAAGACCGCCTCCATCAGAGAGGCGGTTTCTTTGGCAGATTGAGGCAAGGATATTGATCGGGCTGTTAAACACATTTACAAACATCCATCTATCGGGTCAGCACCGGCAAAATGCCTGCGAAACCAGGGTGCGTTCAATCCTTTGCCGCTTTGCATCAATGAAGAACATCGGGGTCCGAAAGGCGGCTTTTAGAATCCCCCTGTTTTCTTTTCCGCACATTTCTTTGCGTTGCTTAGTTTTCTTCCTTCTCATCGCTGCACCTGTTTTTATCGGTGCTGAAACGGCTATTGGCACCATCAGTTTCATAGAAGGCCGTGTTGAAGTCATTCGCGGCGAGCATTTTCTCTCCTCAGACAGTGTCAGCATAGGTTTTCCGCTTGAGATGTTTGACACCATTGAAACAGGGGATGATGGATATGCCGAGATAGACTTGGATATGCCGACGGGTGGCTCCAGTGTCAAAATAGGCCCGAAGACGACGTTTTATCTGGAGGGACCTCCTAGAAAATCATCCTTTCTCAAAACCACATTCCAACTTCTTCGGGGCGTGCTGAGTCTGAAGGTTGGCCGGCTTTCCCCAAGGGAATCATACGCCGTTCAAACAGATTCGGCATTGATGGCCGTAAGGGGCACCGATTTTTCCGTGGATATGGCCCTCGACCGTTCCGTTCTGGTTACGGCGGCAGAAGGGAGAATTCAGATCAAATCGGGCCGCAAGGTGAAGACTGTCAGGCCCAATATTGTAGCTGCCATCGATGAGAATGCCGCAATTACCACTGCCAGAGTGAAAACAGAGGACATCTCACAGTATAGGGAAAAATGGCATAATGCCCGTATGGAGGCCCTGCAAATCAATGCCGGTCTGTCAATACAGCATCATGCGTCATTATGGGATAGGCTGTATCCTCAGTTTGAAGACGCCATGCGGAAGCTGGATTCACATGAGAGCATCTTTCAGCGGTGGGATGACATCGAGAGAGGGAAAAGAAAAGAACCGGCGACAGGCGATGTCATACGAGATAAGCAGGCCGTCAGCCAAGGAATGCTGGCACTCAGGGCGAGTCTTCCCATAGTCGAGAGAACCTTCTACACATTGCTTGGGCTGGAAGAAGCCTATCTTAAAGGCTTTGCCCCCGGCCCGTTCAAGGATGGAAGATATGCCGATGCCGCAGAATTCTACGGCTACTTCAGGAAGGATGCGGCGGCTTTTCAAACGCAACTCAGTGTTGCGAGGCAGTTTATCCGCGCCTATCGTTCCATTGAGGGCGCTGTCGGAGGTCTGTCTTCTACATCTTCCGGACTCATGGACAGCCTTCCCCGCCTATAGACTTCACCAAACTGCAGAAGCTTTTTGTCTCGTGTGCTGTCTTTTCAGAAATCCATATTTGGGCGCAACCCTTCGGGTCGGGCTTTTCGCTCCAATGCCTTAATCTGGCAGCCTGTCTCCGGCTCATTGCCAATCGCCGGGGCAGCCAGCGGCATTTCCGCTGCAATCCCTTGCGCATCTTGTCATTTCGTAATCTGTCGTGTACAGAACACAGCACACTAGACGTATATAGTATCCAATGATGTAATCTACCGCATGGACGATTTGGATTCTGAGAAAAAAGACATCATCCGGGATGTCTTCGCAACATGCCGTTTCGATGGTGCATATCGGGATGCCTTGTTATCCCTGCAACTGACGGCCAACGGCACTTATGGGGATGGCCGATTAAGTGCACGATGGTATCTCTATGAAGCCGGAAAAAAGGATGTTTACGCATCAAGTTCATCAAGGCCCGTCGTTATTGGCGAAACAGAAGAACCCTCAGTCTCCTTTGAGCTGTCCGTCTCGGAACCGCGGCAGTGGAGCGCCGAGGCCCCCTTCCTCTACAGCCTGATAGTCGAAATATACGCTGAAGACGGTCAGGTTGTTGACAAGCGGTCCATGGCCTGGGGATTCCGTCAAATCGAGGTTCTATCAGGAACGAAGGGCGGGCAGCTCACCCTGAATGGACGGCCAATAAAGCTTCATGGGGTCAAGAGGTCATATACTCAAACGAGTCAGAATTCCTCTTGGACAAGAGACGAAATCGAGGCCGATCTTTTATTCCTAAGGCGGCTGAATGTGAACGCCATATTCACGGCGGTTCATCATGGTCCCGAGGATTTATACGATCTTGCCGACCGGATCGGCATATATCTCATCGACTCTGGCACGCCGGGGGATGAGGTATTGATGTCAAGCCATGAGAATCACCCTTCGATTGTTTGCCGGTCAGAGGTCTTCCATCATCAACAGACAGAACTTAATCAGAAGGCTTCCGCCATACCTATGGTTTTCCAGGACAAGCCGGTCATCCTCTGGGTCTCGGAATTGAATTTCGGATTAGGCGAATACACGAAGCAGTTGGATGAGCAGTTGAATACCGCCGGAATTGGAATCATCGGAACGGATGATGCCGAGCCGATCAATTCAGAAACGATGTTGGGAAAGCCGGAAATTGCCGAGCTTCAATACTGGTTCACCCCTGTTGCCGTTGAACCTGAAGATTTGGAGCACGGCATTGTTGCCGTCCACAATAGAAATGTATTTGTCAACCTGTCGGAATTCGAGCTGCGATGGTTCTTACAGAGGGATGGCCGATCATTGGCAGAGGGCAGGGTGCATCGGCCCGATATTATGCCTGGACAGAGTCAGCCTGTTCACCTCTTTCGGGATATCTCCGCCTATCATGGAACCGATGAGGGCTTTGTTACCATCTTGCTATGCCTGAAAGAAGGAAACTCCTGGGGCAAGGCGGGCATGGAATTAGGCATACGGCAGTTACCACTTCCCAAGGTGAGCGCAAGGCCTGCCATCTATCCCGATATCGGCTACGGGAATTCCCGGCAATCAGATAACCGGGCACATGGAGAAGACCGGGATGAACAGACCTATGCTCCCTGGCAATACAGAATCCATGAGCAAGACCTCTTGTTAGTCCGGGAGAAGGCGGGTCTGCGGGTCAATCTTGAAACCGGATTGACAGAGACCCTGGATTTTGGTCTGGGTAACATCTTAACCACGGGAATCAGACCCTGCGTTACGGAAAGCGGCAATCACAGGCCATCTGAAGAAGGGCTTGACACCCCGATCACCCTGACAGGCCGAAAGATCAAACGCCATGGGGATGACCTGGAACTGCTGTTTAAGCTAAAGGCTCCGGTGTTCGGTAAACCGTTGCGGCTCACTATGCGTCTAGCACCCGATGGGAGGATAACCTATTCTTTTAATACACCCGCAGGCAAGGCGGATAATGGCCTGGGGATTCTCCTTGGCCTTCAGTCCCGATTCAAGGAGATTTCCTGGTATGGCTGCGGCCCTCATCCCATGTTTTCAAGTGCGCAGAAAAGCTCTGTCGTCGGTGTGTATGCCTTGAATCTCGATTCCATGGAATCTCAAGGACTGTACAGCTATGTTGGTGTTCGCCGGCTCCAGATATCGGGTAGAGGCAATATGCTGACCATAGCGGCAGGAAGCAGGCTATTGAAATTCCGTTGCGGCATTGACGGCTCAGGCAATTCTTATGTCCATATCGGCAATGACGATGAGGGTGCCGAAAGACAAAAACGGCCGCAGAATGAAATACAGATGAGTATTATTTGTCATGATAGCTTGCGGCCGTCTGCTTCATCTCGACAGCCTGACCCGATCCGTCTTCCAAACCCTTCTGCACCATGGCTGTTACCCCGGTTGACAGGCCATAGAGGTTGATAAAGCCCTCGGCATCGGCGTGATCATAACCCGTTTCTCCAAAACTGGCTAATTCCTCCAGATACAGGGCATAGGGAGACTTCCTGCCGACCACGGAGGCATTTCCCTTATAGAGGGCAAGCCGCACCGACCCCGTTGTGTATGCGGTTACCGAATTCATATATGCCTCGAGTCCCACACGCGCCGTTGTGAACCATTTCCCTGCATATACCAAATCCGAATAGTACTGGGAGAGTTTGTTCTTCATGCTCAATGCATCATAGTTGATGGTCAACATCTCCATATCCCGAAGGGCGTTGTGAAGTATGGTGCCGCCCGGGGTTTCATAGACTCCGCGGCTCTTCATGCCGACCATACGGGTTTCGACTATGTCGATGCGGCCTATGCCGTTTGCGGCTCCCAGCTTGTTGAGTTCGGTCAGGAGGGGCAGCGCAGCCAGTCTCTTGCCGTTCAGGCCTGCCGGTATGCCTTTTTCGAAGTCGATGGTGATTTCCACTACCTGGTCAGGGGCATCCTGTGGACTGGTTGTGAGCCGGTGCATGTTCTCTTCCGGCGCATTCCAGGGGTCTTCCAGACACCCGCCCTCATGGCTCATGTGCCAGATGTTCCAGTCTCGGCTATAGATGTTCTGCCTGGAGATTGGGCCAATATCCAGCCGATGCTTCTCGGCATAGGCGATGGCTTGTTCCCGGCTGTGTATATCCCACAGCCTCCAGGGGGCAATGACCTTGAGATGAGGGGCCAGCGCCTTGTAGGTCAGTTCAAATCGCACCTGATCGTTACCCTTGCCGGTGCAGCCGTGGGCGAGGGTGTCACAACCTTCAGCGAGGGCTGTTTCCACCTGTTTCTTGGCCTGAAGAGGCCGGGCTATTGAGGTGCCAAGGAGGTATTTCCCCTCATAGACAGCCCCGGCTCTTACCATGGGGAAGAGATAATCCGCCACAAATTCCTCCCGGCAGTCCACTAATAAGTACTTTGATGCCCCGGAGGCATAAGCCTTG
The DNA here is from genome assembly GCA_965232165.1 of Spirochaetaceae bacterium. Classification (GTDB taxonomy): domain Bacteria; phylum Spirochaetota; class Spirochaetia; order DSM-2461; family DSM-2461; genus UBA2779. The sequence continues at coordinate 1,429,132 of CBDDOY010000001.1, forward strand.
CGCTGAACCGCTTCCCAATCCTCTTGTTGCCCGACATTGACACATACGGCGATAATTTCTGGATTGTCGAAGTTTTCCTTGAGCCAGGGCATGATGATGGATGTGTCGAGTCCGCCTGAATAGGCCAGACAGATTTTCCGTGTTTTTCCTTTGGATTTCAATTTCTTATCCTTCTATATCTTTTCTAATTACCTCAAGCATCTGGGCAATGCCCCATTTGAGTTCATCATCCGAAATAACTAGGGGCGGCGCCAGCCGCAGTACGTCTGTCCCGCTCTTTAAGATGATGATTCCCCTCTCGTTCATCTTCGCAATGATACGGTCACACCAGGGGCCGTCAAACTTCGTGTCCCGGAGCCGGAGGCCCAGGAGCAAACCAGCCCCTCTCACCTCTCCGGCTCTTTCTCCCAGCCCTTCTTCTAACAATCGGACGGCGAATTCCCCCTTCCGGCTTACTTCGTCAATGAATTCATGAGCCGTTACAATGTCCCACACCTTCAAGGCCACCATCGTCGTAACAGGACCGCCGCCGAAGGTTGAGGCATGATGGCCAGGTTTGAGCAGGGCATCAACCTTGGCCGGCAGGAGGGTGGCCGACAGCGGCAATCCCCCGCCCAGGGGCTTGGCAAGGGTAATGATGTCCGGCTTCAGTCCGATACGTTCACCGGCATAGAGTGCACCGCAGCGGCCAAGCCCGCTCTGAACCTCATCGGCAATCAGAAGCGCATCGTACTGCCGGCAGAGCCGGTTCAGGGCTTCGGCGAATTCGCGGCTGAGTTGATTCAGTCCCCCTTCGCCCTGTACCGGTTCGACAATGACACCCGCAACCGTCTCGTCCAAGTTGTCTTCGAGCGCCTGCAAATCATTATACGGCAGTATCGTGCAGCCAGGCAGCAGGGGTTCAAAAGGCATCGTATACTTCCGGTTTGCCGTCAGGCTAAGCGAGCCCATCGTCCTGCCGTGGAATGAACTGCTGAAGGCAATGAGACGGTGATGACCGGCGCCTTTGCGGGACAACGCATAGAGTCGGGCGTATTTGAGCGCCGCCTCGTTAGCCTCGGTGCCGGAGCTTCCGAAATGCACCGCTGCCGCCGCGGCATGCGAGGCGACGATTTTCTCGGCCAATTCAAGCTGCGGCGGGGTGGTGAACAGGTTAGATACATGGGTGAGTTTGGTCATCTGTTCATACGCCGTTTCGGCCAGGTCCCGTCTGCCATAGCCCAGTGCGTTGACGGCGATGCCGGCTCCCATGTCGAGATACTCCTTGCCGGAGGCGTCGTAAAGACGGCATCCCTCGCCGTGAGAAAAGACTAGAAGCTCTTCGCCGTATTGTTTAGCGAGAGGATGATTTTTTATTCGCTGTTTCAATTCATTCTCCGATTATTCTCGTTCCCTGCCTTCCATCCAGGATGCGCTGCCATTCCCCTTGCTCCCCGTAGGCGGCGATGTGGACCGCATGAACTCCGGCTTTCAAGGCATCGACCGCCGATCTCAGTTTCGGTATCATTCCCGTGCTGACAACACCTTCGGCAATCAATTTCTCAGAGTCGGCCATGGTGACTGACGGCATGATCTTTCCGTTATTAAGCACTCCCGGCACATCGGATAGGAAGATTAGGCGGGATGCCTGCGCCGTCTTTGCCAATGCCAGGGCCGCTTCATCGGCATTGATGTTCAAAGCCGCGCCTGATGCGTCCATCGAGGGAGGAGCCATGATGGGCAGGAAATTTCCCTTCCACAGCAGTTCCAATGGGTGCATTGAAACTTCCGTGACGACTCCGGTCATGTCGGTGACATCTTCATCAAATAGTCTCTTGCCTGTCATGATGCCGCCGTCGGCACCGCAGAGCCCCCAGGATGCAATTTTCCGGGAACAGAAAATTCTTACCAGACGCTTATTGACGGCTCCGGCCAGGGCCATATCGACTAGCGCCATCTCCTCAGGTGATGTCCGTCGGCGGCCCTGTTGGAAGCGAGGGATGAAGCCGTGTGTTTCCTGAAGCCGGTTAATGGCCGATCCGCCTCCATGGACGAGCAAAATTTTCTCTCCATCATGCAGTCTCCCTGCCAAATCATCGGCCAGGGCCGTCATAACGCGGTCATTCTCGGCAGTACGTCCGCCTATTTTGATGATTGTCATACTTCGCTTCTCAATGGCAGTCCCGCAGTATCGGGAAAACCGAAGCGGATGTTGAAGGCCTGCACCGCCTGCCCAGCCGCTCCTTTAAGCAGGTTGTCGATGACGCTGAAGAGATATAGCAATCGGCCGTCGGCGATGTGCCGGCCTATGTCACAGCGGTTTGAGCCGACGACATCCCTGGTATCCGGTATCTGATCATAGCGAAGCTGGATAAACGGGGCCTGGCCGTATTGTATTTGAAAGGCGCGGTCTACCTCTTCTTCAATATTCGTTTTGTCTTTGAGAAGCACCGTGGCGGTCGCCGCCATACCCCGGCGCATAGGAACCAGATGGGGGGCGAAATACAGGGGGGCATGGTATCCGCAGGCCATGAGTTCCTGCCTCATCTCGGATACATGCCTGTGCCCCAGTCCAGGATTGTAGGCCCTTGTGCTCTCGGCACGCTCAACATACATCGATGATTCTCTAGGCATCCTGCCGGCCCCGGAAATTCCGCTCATCGCACTTACCGTAATCGGACCTGTAATCAGGTTCCTCCTGATGAGCGGGATGAGCGGAAGAAGCACGCAGGTGGGATAACAGCCCGGAACGGCGACAATGTCAGCTTTTGTTAATTGCTCACGATAAATCTCCGCCAGTCCATACACCGCCTGGCTGCGCAGCCGCGGAAACGGCGCTTCCTGGCCATAGACGGACTCATGGGTCTTGGGATTTTCAAGCCGGAAGTCTGCGGACAGATCGATAATCACCGATTTCTTGAAAAACGGCCCGCAATAATTCGCCGAATCTCCCGGAGGCAGTGCAGAAAAAATGGCATCAGGCTCGGCGCCCAGGATATCTTCCCTGCTTAGAAACTTCCCATCCTTGGTGAACCGGTTGGGATATTGATTGAAGAGACCCGGATCCCGCCCGTGAACGGTCTCTCCAGCCGCCGATCTGGACACCGGAATAACCCTGTCGACAAAGGGGTGATCCAGAAGCAGTCTCATGAGAACCCGGCCCGTGTATCCAGTCGCACCAAAAACAGCAGTTTTCATCGTGAATTATCTCAAAATAAGGTAAAATGATGCGTATGTCCATTCCCTCCGCCGTCCTCAGAAAGAAGATTAGCGCCTCAACTATGGATGACGCGGCGAAGGCAGTTCATACAGGACATGGCCATGGTACGGTCTGCATGGCCCTTAAACAGAGTTTTGGAAGGGGCAGGCTGCCGGGGCGTCAATGGGTCAACGGCCATCAATCTCTTCTCTTCACGCTGATATTCGATCAAAAGACTCACCGCGAGACTTATCCATTCACCCAGGTTATGGCTTTGGCCCTCTGTCGGCATCTCGAAAAGGCCCACGGACTTCGGCCCCAGATTAAGTGGCCCAATGATGTTCTGCTCGAGGGGCATAAAACTGCCGGCATACTCGTGGAATCCCTTGATCGATTCTATCTCGCCGGTATGGGATTAAACCTCGTCTTTGAGGGGGATGAAAATGATTTCAGACTGCCGGCGGCAGGACTTTCCGATCACATCGGAAGACGGCCGGACACTGATGAGGAATTGGCAGGGATACTGGAAGAATTGAATCATCTCATAAACAACCCGGCCCGTATTGAGGATCTGATGAGTCGATTAGCCTTTATGAATCAGGAAGTCAAGGTTCGCCTGGGTGATCCATCAAGGAAGGAAACACAGCAGGGAAGAGTTCTGGGATTGAACAGAGATGGTTCCCTCCTTCTGACCATTGGCAGGAACCGGTTGTTTTCCGTGTACAGCGGTGAAATCGATTTTTCTTGATGATCAGAGTTCTTTTTTGTATGTTTCTAATCGGGAAAACTGCCTCAAAAGGCATGATCACACCCAATGGAGCTTGCCTCAAATGAGTGGTTTTACGTCCTGTAGGCAAGACAAATAAAGGTTCTGGGTGCGTACTGCACATGGTATTCAGGATTCTTCATTTGTTGTCGCTTGCCAGTCGGAGAGGTCATTTGAGCCAGGTTCTCACTAATAAAAAATACCTATAAGGAGAGTTATCAACTATGGCCAAACAGTTGGTTTTTAACGAGGAGGCACGAAAAAGTCTTCTCAAGGGCGTTCAGAAGCTATCCGACGCTGTCAAGGTCACTCTTGGCCCAAAGGGCCGCAATGTGCTTCTGGATAAGAAATTTGGCGCACCGACAGTCACGAAAGATGGTGTTTCGGTAGCCAGAGAAGTCGAGCTGGAAGATCCGTATGAGAATATGGGAGCGCAACTGCTGAAGGAAGTTGCCACGAAGACTAATGATGTCGCAGGGGACGGTACGACAACCGCAACGGTGCTGGCGTATTCCATAAGCAAGGAAGGCCTTAAATCCGTTGCAGCAGGGGTTAATCCCATGGGAATCAAACGCGGCATTGACAAGGCCGTTGTGGTAGCGATTGAGGATATTCGTAAGAGCAAGAAAGAAATTAAGGACAAAGAGGAAATTTCTCAGGTTGCCGCTATTTCTGCTAATAACGATAAAGAGATTGGGGATGAAATCGCCAATGCCATGGAGAAGGTTGGGAAAGATGGGGTAATCACCGTCGAAGAATCCAAGACCATCGAATCATGGACCGAATTCGTCGAAGGTATGCAGTTTGACCGCGGCTACCTATCCCCCTACTTTGTCACAAACCGGGAGAACATGACCACCGTTCTGGATAATCCATACATTTTGATCTTCGATAAGAAAATCAGCAGCATGAAGGACCTCCTTCCAGTGCTGGAAAAGGTGGCTCAGGCCGGCAAACCCATTCTTATCATCGCCGAAGATGTCGAGGGTGAAGCCCTTGCGACTCTCGTTGTGAATACAATTCGCGGGACTCTGAATGTATGCGCCGTCAAAGCTCCGGGGTTCGGAGATCGCCGAAAGGCCATGCTGGAAGATATAGCCATTCTTACCGGTGGTCAGGTGATCGCAGAAGAAGTTGGATTGAAGCTTGAAAACACCGAATTGAATCAACTCGGTCAGGCGAGTTCCATCAAGGTGGAGAAAGAGAATACAACCATCATCAACGGCGCCGGCAAGGAAAGCGATATAAAGGGCCGCATCGCCCAGATCAAGGCCCAGATTGAGGACACCACCTCCGATTATGACAGGGAGAAGCTCCAGGAGCGTTTGGCCAAACTCGCCGGCGGTGTCGCCGTCATCAATGTTGGCGCCGCTACTGAGGTTGAACTCAAGGAAAAGAAGCACAGGGTGGAGGATGCTTTATCCGCTACCCGCGCGGCTGTCGAGGAAGGTATCATCGCCGGCGGCGGTCTCATTCTTATTCAGGCCGGCAATGCCCTCGCAAAACACAGCCTTTCCGGCTGTACCGAAGAAGAGAAGATCGGATTCAGCATAGTGAGGCGGGCCCTGGAAGAACCCATCCGTCAAATCGCAGAGAATTCAGGTGTCGATGGGGCCATCATTGCCGATAAGGCCAAGGGCGAGAAGAAAGGGATAGGTTTTGATGCGAACACATTGGAATGGGTAGACCTCATGGCTGCCGGCATCATCGATCCGGCCAAGGTGACCAGGAGCGCCCTCCAGAACGCTGCATCCATCGCCAGTCTTCTGCTTACAACGGAGTGCGCCATTACGGATATTCCGGAGAAAGACGCACCGGCAGCGCCCCCGCCGGGCGGTGGCGGCATGGGCGGCATGGGCGGCATGATGTAGGCCGGCTCACTAAGTAGTATATAGGGGCTGTGGCAGAAGGCTCTTTGACCCGCATGCGGCGGTGGTGAGAAAGAATCTGAAAACTTGAGTAAGGGGTTTCAGAATCCGCCATCACCCCTGCCTGCCGGTCAGCTCCTCCTCCTAACGGGCACTTCCGAGGTTTTTTGACACAGCCCATTTCTCATAAGGCGGGTTTGCATGAAAAAAGAAGATTATGTATTTACCATAGGCTTTGATGGCGGCAGAGCCGTTGTTGATCGGCATGCCCGGTCGAAGTATGGTCGGCCAGATACGCATTCCTTGGCGGACAAGGGGCTGTATCAAGCCGCTTATCGCAGTGCGGTATTCGATAAGAATGAGGCCGATGCGAAGTATATCTTGGAAAAACTCAACACAATTTCCACCGTACAATACAAAACCACGGAAGAGCTGAGCAAACTATTTGGCATTTAGTTCTCATCTGATGCAATCTGTCATTGACGCAGCTTCGGGAATAGTGGTACAGTGATTTGATTTTCAATATTACAAGTTGCGTCCATGTTGTTGCAGCAGGGACCGGCTTGAAAAAAGCAAGGCAGGATTAACATGTTCAACATTCCATTACTCATGGGCGCCCCGGCAGGATCGGCACAGGGATCTCCGCAAGGCAGCACAGTTCAGTTCGTGATGATAGCTGCGGTTATCGCAGTTTTCTGGTTTTTGATTATAAGACCCCAGCGAAAGAAGCAGAAAGAGACGAAAAATATGCTCGCCGCCTTGAAAAAGGGTGATCGGGTTACCAGCATAGGCGGGATACGGGGCACCGTAAAAAATGTTTCCGAACAAACCGTCATTGTCGAGGTGGACAACAAGGGGGCTACGCTTGAGTTCATTAAATCCGCTATCGGTTCTGTTGGCGGGGAAGGAACGGCTCCGGCTGCAGAGCAGAAGAAGGCAAAACCTGAAGTGAGCGCCCCGACGGACAATGATGAGACATAAGGGCATCTCTGAAAACATCCATTTAAGTTTCCGGCTTGATTTTTTTAGTCCCTGCAGGCGTTGGCTGTATGCTCACTGTAACTTGAGCCTTTGCCGCCTTGCATCGACGTGAAATCTCTTCGTCAGATTCACATAACGATTTTTTAGAGACATAAGAATATCGGAGAAAATTTACATGACCAAATTGATGCGTCTGTTTCTTGTCCTGTTTTGCATTGGATTAGGGGCAGTGTTTCTTTATCCGACAGTCAAATGGTATTTCTTCATCAATGAAGAGGTGAAGGAGCTTGCCAACGGCACGAGGGAAGAAATCAGAATCTGGGCTGAAGATAAGGCATCCTCTTCCATCATTGACCTGGAAATCCTGAGCGGTGATGCTGAAACTTTGGATGAGCCCATACCCCCCGAGTACGGTTTTTTGAAGGACAGCGCCAAAGTTCATTACAAACAAAAGGATATGGAACTTCCAGCAGAGTGGACACTCCGCTCCGTACTCAGAGGTTTCCGTGATTTTAATGAGGTGAGCAATACCATCGAAAGCCACCACAGAGGGGTAATCCTGGATATAAAGGAGATGCGAGGCCGAATTCTCTCCTTAGGACTGGATCTCTCAGGCGGCTTGAGTGTTGTCTTGGAACCTGATTATACCGCATTGGAAGAATCGACAACCGAGGTGCTTTCCAATGAGGATAGAATGGCTGCGCTGGAATCGGCCTTGGAGGTCATCAATAACAGAATAGACACCTTCGGGGTTACGGAGCCGCATATCCGCAAGCAGTTGGACGACTCCATCCTGATTGAGATTCCAGGCGAAGCCGATCCGGAAAGGGTTAATTCCTTTCTCATGGGTCGCGGGTCGCTGAGTTTTCACATTGTCAATGACGAGGGAACAGGAGCGATTCGCGAGTACACCAGCGGCGGGGGCAAGATTGCGGACGGCCGTCCGGAAAATGAGGATATCCTCGCCGAGGGGCTCATCGCCTTGGGTTACTACATAAAGGATGACTATGGCATCGATAAATTCGTCGATTGGATTGCCGTTCCCGAAGCCGCCGGGCTCGAAGGCACTCACATCCGGGAAGCCAGAACCGAAACCGATCCCGATACGCTCAGACCCATCGTGACGTTCCGGCTTGATCCGGAGGGGGCGACGATTTTCCAGAATCTCACTTCTGAAAACATCGGCAAGGACCTGGCCGTCGTTCTTGATAAAAAAGTAAAGGCCTATGCGAGAATTCCGAAGGCCATTCCCGGCGGGAACGTGAGTGTTACAGGTTTTGACTATGCTCAGGCCAATGATTTGGCGGTCGTCCTCCGCACAGGTTCTCTTCCGGTGCAGCTCGGTGTGCGCACCCTCCAGTCTGTTGGCGCCTCTCTGGGCGCAGACACCATCAATGCCGGCCTCAATGCGATTCTCATCGGGTTCGCAGCGGTCTTCGTGTTTATGGCGCTCTGGTACAAGGGAGCCGGTCTCATCGCCGATATGGCCTTGGTTATTAATCTCTTTCTGCTCACCGCACTGCTGTCAAGCTTCAATTTCACCCTGACCATGACCAGTATTGCGGGTCTTATACTCACCGTTGGTATGTCCGTAGATGCCAATGTCATCATCTTTGAACGCATCAAAGAAGAGCTTCGGCTGGGTAAGAGCCGTATGGCCGCTGTTGAAACCGGCTTCAAAAAAGCGTTCTGGACGGTTATGGATGCCCAGATAACGACATTGATAGCGGCGCTCTTCTTATCTCAACTCGGCAAGGGCCCCGTTCAAGGCTTTGCTGTTACCCTGGCCTGGGGAATAGGATGCTCCTTGTTCACGGCGTTATTTGTTTCCAGGCTAATTTTTGACTGCGGCACCGAGTGGCTGAAGCGGCAAAAAGTCAGCATCGCGTGGGGGCTTAAATGAAAGAATACAACGTGTTGGGCTTTCGTGTCCCCGCCATGATTATCTCCGGTTTAATCATCATTGCCTTCTGGGCCTATACATTGTTCATGGCCGGGGGGTTCAATTTCGGTATTGATTTCAGCGCAGGAATCAGTATTACGGCCGATTTGCCCTCAAATCCCAGCGAGGAAGATATTCGAAGCGCCCTGAACGACTTGAATCCGCAGGTTCAAACCGTCGGCAGCGGAGGGGCGCGTTACAACATCAGGATAGCCGACAACGGAGATATTGAAGGTTTTCAACAGACGATTTCGAAGACCGTAAATGACGGCTTGAATAACCGTTTCGATCAGGTTTCCATTGTCAACGAGGAGTACATAGGCGTGAGTTTCGCCGGCAGTCTCGCCACTCAGACGATATGGGTGACTCTCATCGCCCTTGGGCTGATCCTGCTTTATGTTTGGGTTCGGTTTAAGCTCAATTATGCCGTGTCTGCGATTGTCGCCGTTTTTCACGATGTCTTGTTTCTCCTGGGATTCATCGGCGCATTGAGACTGGAGTTTTCCACCGCGACTATTGCGGCGGTTCTCACCATCATCGGTTATTCACTGAATGACACCATCGTTATCTTTGACAGGGTTCGTGAAAACTCGCGCATGGTTAAGGACAGGTCATTTAAGGACATTATCAATCTATCGATTTCCCAGTCCTTGAGCCGCACCTTGATTACCTCCATCACGACATTGCTGGCCGTCTTAGCGATTTTGGTGTTTGCGACTGGGGCAATTCGCACTTTTGCCTTGAGTTTGTCCGTTGGGGTTGTCGTAGGTACATTTTCTTCAATTTTTGTGGCATCGCCGATTCTCTTGGTTTGGCATGACAGGCATGCAAGACGTATCAAAGCCTCCAGAACGGCATCGGCTTCCGTATCGGGCATGGCCGGTACGCCTACTGGAACCGTATCCAAGGCTGCAACACTGATTCCGGTTGCTCAGACGGCCGAGGAGATTGCCAGGGCCACCGAGAAACGCGCCAGAATCCGGGCCAAGAAGAAACGCAAGAAGAAGTAGTATTGGAGTCCTGGGGTTTCTTTGAAACCTGTTTATTATGGCTGGGGCATCTTCATCGTGAGAAGACACTATGTATCGGCCATCATGGTTGCTGTTGCGAACTTGACACCAGCCATCTATGCTGAAGCCAATGATGCCTTTTGGCGTGTAGCCACCGATAGGTATGCACGCCCTGTTCTACGCGACAGGATAGATGTGCCGCAGGGCCTGGATCCCTATGGGTATTTGGCTGCACAGCGTGGATACGATGGATGGAGCACCCGCAGCGCAGGTTCTGTTACAGTTCTATTCGAACAGTCCACTGAAGGCGTTGTCCCCATCCTATGTCTTCATAAGATAGGAAATAAGAGCCAATACGAACTCACTCCTGAACGTTTTAAGAGTCTCCTGACGTACATCAATACAGAAGGCTGGTATCTTATTGCCGACTATCAATACCTCAATGAAGACCTATCTCATGTTCCTACCGGTTTCAAGCCCATTGTCATGGGTTCGGATGATGCCTCATATGGCAATCTGATCTATAAAACCCATGGTGATGAGCTGACAGGAAGGGTGAAACGCTTCTTTGGAAAACCGCTGATGAAGTCTGATTCCATGGCGGCGATACTCAGAAAACACGCGAAACGGGAAGGAACAAGGATCAATTTCACATTCTACATATCCTTTGATGCAATACCCTTCCGCCAATTAGATGAATATGAGAATCCGGGTTTTCCGTACTCGGGCATCCCCATCGTCAAGGAGAAGTTTCAGTATCTGAATAAGTATTTCTTGATAGGTATTCATTCCTTGAGTCATATATATGCACACGACATGGGACCGGATGCCTTCGCTCAAGATGTTTCAAGAGCCTGGGATATCATTGATGAGTACTTGGATGGACAGGCTGGCACCATACAAACAATTGCCTTTCCCTATGGCATTGACCCCCTTACCGCACAGTTGCATCAAGCAATATCATCTCTGACACATCATGGCCGACGGCTTGTCGGCGGATTTGATTTCGATAATCAATTCGCCTCGGCCCCGGGCAGTATGGCCGAACCCTTTGATGTCTCGCGGTACAATGTTGATAATGAGAATTGGGATCAGTTGATAGCAAAGCTTGACGGGGCCAGTGCGGTCGTCGCCCGTCGGGAACTGATATGGGAAACCGATACAAAACGGCTTCCAAAGAGCCGATGGTCATTGGGTGCCGCTCCTTCCGATGAAGTCTGGATACTGGTGAGAGACTCCTAGCCTGTCTTCAACTCATTGCCAAATGGCGATAGCCTGGCGCATTGCCACGGAAAATCCCCGGCGGCAGTTCTCCCCTCTCCCCTTCTCCCGGCGATTGAGCAGGGGGGCAGGCTGCCGGATTAATGCATTGGATATGATTTTTGAATTCTGAGTTCTGATTTTTGAACGTTATGGGCCACTAGAACCTTCTGATGGGGCGCACTAGATGAGATGATATCTTGTTTGCGTAGCTGGAAGTGCCGGTGTTGAAGCTTACACGCCATGCTTTGTCATCATCTCTTTGGGAAGAACTCCAGTAGAATGAATTGAGCAAGCCGCCAATTTCTTTTTCCTTGTTCGCTTTATACATCAGTTCCAATTCATGAATGGAAGGCAGAAACCATTCCTCCGTCTTAAGGGTGCCGCTGTAGGCATCGCAGAAATTGGCCGCATAATTCTGGTTTGGATATTGATTAATAATGGCCGAAGTATTCTCCTTCCCCTTGCCAAGTTCTTGGAGTGGATCGTCTATGTTGGTTATGCGCGTTAATTCGGCAATATTTCCTGAAGTTCCCCAGACGAGGGGTCTATCTCCATTGACCGACCAATCGGAAGGCGCCGCTTCGAGATATGTCCAACCGGCATTCTGATCAGAATTTTTATAGAATATAGTACCGCCCCCTGGGCCGGTCTCGCCTATCTCGTATCCTGTTTTAGCTGTCACAGTGACTGTATATATCTCCTCCGTTCCTCTTTCGGATTTTGCGGCAATCTCAACAGAATATGAGAAGTCTATGGCCTGGCCGGCAGATATAGGGAAACCTTTATACATTGCAGTTGCTCCTGCAGATACGGTGAAGCGTGGTATTAACTGAGTTCTATCTACATCCATTGGAAGTTCGGCCGAAATTGTTTTTTTTGAGTAATCAATTCTTCCGAAAACATCTATACCCAGATTGCTTTCTTTGTGATTATCCTCTGCCAAGAAGCTGAATGAAATGAATTCACGAGCCTCACTGGGAGGATCTTCTTGCACAGTCCAGACCGGTCGGACGTAGAGTTCTTCGGTATCTACTTTCTTCTCTTCGGCTCCGGAGGCAAAATTGAATGCCTTGAAGGATTCTCCTGTTTGAGTGACTGCTGTATCCATACTCCAGTAGGTTTCGTCTGGTAGAAAATTTGTGTGTTTCACATTCAATACGGCCCTGACAGTATGCAATTTCCTCAATTCATCAATAGTTGGTAAATGTGAATCCCAATTCCCTACCTCCGATCCATACTTCCCTACTTCACTCCGTGCATCATCCAAGCGGAAATATGGATTCTCATGCCAGTCTTTTGGCGCCGCTTCTAGGACAGTTTCTCCCTCCGCATAAAATATGAGACCGCCTCCCGGCCCCGTATCTCCTACTGTATATGCGTTAGATATAGTCAGGATATATGTATTAGTGGTTGTTTCATCTTCAGATATTACCGTTATAATGACGGGAGCAAGGTATGAGACAGATTGTGCAGCACCCGTATACTCTTCGTCATTCCATCTTGCGGTGGCATTGGTTGAGCAGTCCAGTGTTACGATTAGGGTGTTATTTTCCTCAGCGTGGCCGGGTGGCCATGTGCCCATAAACTCATGTTCGCCGACGGCAGTAATCAGGACCGAGTCTCCTTCTATTTGTATATGGTTGAGTTTAGCTTGTATACGGTTGAGTTTAGCTTCTGAGTTTTTCTTAAAGTCAACAGTTACACTATAATCTCTGCGATTTGTTTCGTCCTTGGCTTTTACGGTGTACGTGACAGGAGTGTTGAAAGATTGGGAAGTTTGGCCATTCTTGTGTTCACGCTCTCCGACAAATATAGTCGCACCACTGGAATGCTTAATACTGGGTTTCAATGATTTTGTAGAAGATACGTTCAATGTAAAGGGTATTGTCAGTGTGATGTTGGTCCCGATGATGCGGCCGAAAACATTGGCCTCCAAGTCAGGATTGTTGCTTGTTAGGAAACTGAACTCCCTAATCCTCGCACTATCCTCAATCTCCACGGTTACGGTATATTCTCTGCGCGCTCCATTTTGTGCTTGGACGACATATATAGCAGGTTCAGTGAAATTCTGGGCACTCACTCCATTTTCCTGAATCCGGCCATCGACTGTGACTGTCGCAGTGGGCGGCACTACAAAAGTCGGCACCAAGGATTCCCTAGCCGTATCTCCAACATTGGCGGGCAAAGTCACCAAGATTTCATTGCTTGATACGATTCCTCTTACCATTCCCTGCAAGCCGGCGGCGGGGTTGTTTGCTTTCAGGAAAAAAAAGTCCGAGATTTCTCTAGCACTGTCTTGTTCTTGCGTGGCGGGGGTCGTTAAGAGATCATTACAAGAAGCAAGAAATAGAGAAAGGAGCATGCATAATACTGTCAGAATATGCCTGAGCATTGTTGCTTTTCTCCGATTCATCAATTAAATTATAATACATTCAACAGAGTTTGTCAAAACTAATCATTTTGGTGTTACGCAAGGTGCTGCAAATTCAAAGGATAGTAATGAATGACACGATTCAAAATGATAATTTTGCTCGCTATGTGGTTCCCTGCATGGATACTGTCGGCTGCACAGGCTGAACGGGGGTGGTCCATTTCCCCGTATTTCGGGCTGCATTGGGGAATGGCCAGGGAAATCGTCAACTATGTTCCGGTGCCGAAATATCCTACGGAAAATAAGTATTTCAGCTTACTGCTTTGGGAACTCAGAGATATTTTAATGTTAGGCATTGATACTCGCTGGGAAAGCGGGAATGTGCTAGGGATGGATTTTGATCTTGGTGTCGCGGTTCCCCGGTGGTTTTCCGGGGAGATGAATGATTATGACTGGTATTTCACCGATAGGGAATGGAGTCATTGGTCGGTGAGTGATATATGGCTTACATGGGGGATCGCAGCCGATGTCTCTGCCGACTTTCGTATACTGGATTCCGGACTGTTATCAGTTCATGCAGGATTAGCCTTGCATCTGGACTGGTGGGGGTGGACGGATGAGCTGAAAAACAATATTTATTCTAACACTGATATATCCGTAACATATCCTGTTCCTTTCGATGCTTCCTCTAATCATGTTTTTCGAGATACATCCAGGAAGTCGAGCTACATTGGGGAGTCCGTTATAGATTTCTGGTTCATCAACAGTGCCGTCCTTGCTGTTATCAAGACTCGTCTACAGGGACAGAAACGGTTTGCGGAACTGAGACTCAGAATTGGCCCGGCATTGGTTTACTCCTATGATCTGCACAAAGCTAGAGATCGTGTTTATCGTGATATAGGCTTTGGTTTTCCATGGATAGACGGGGCCTGCGAAGTTGGAGTTCATTTGTCGAAGAATTTTTCCCTTGGTTTGAGATTGGAGGCAGCATGGATGAATGAAATGGTAGCCGATGCCGATTATTATACCGCCTCTGGGGTTCCTGTCGGTAGCGCTGCAAGTGCCGGTGGTTTCGGGTTTTTTCGTGGAGGGATAAATATGTTCTTCGTGTGGAAACGGCCCGCTATTTAACCCGTTACTTACCAAGGCAGGGCTAACGCATGAAGAAATTAGTAGAATTCGCTGTACCGAAGGCTTCAATCCCGAAATTCTTCACTGAACAAGTCAATATAGCCATACTTTGCCCCGCTTAGAACCTTTGGGAGGGCAGACTATAGGGCACCTCTAAAAAACGGACATGATCAGTATTTTCTCAAAATTGCCGGATCCTCGAGATTCCAAAAAGACAGCATCTCCTCTAATTGAAGTTGTCTTTCTAACAATTTGCAGTATCATGTCTTGATCATCCTACAGAAATGGCAGACTTCGGCAGTCACATACTGCCATGGCTAAGAAAATATCTGTCATATACAAACGGAATACCAGCACATGACACTATTGGACGGGTCTTTTCCCTGATTAATACACAAGATTTTTTCGAGACTTTTCTGTAATGGGTTCCCGCTCTGACTGACAAACTACATCCAAAGAAGACCAACTTTGCTATCGTACAGGATATGCATCTGAAAACTTTGACAGAGTTCGACACATGGCCATCAATTTGATGAAGCCGCTGAAAAGCAAGAAGCGTTCAAAACCTTCGATGAAGTCATGCAGAATGAGATCGGCCTGTGACGCAGAATTTAGGGAGAAGGTGCTTTTTCAACATATCATGCATTAGCCCTGACGTGAGGGGGGGGCTGCCATTTCTTCATTAATTTCAAGTAATGGAATGTCCCTCTGATAGTTTTTGGATTATTTCTCTGAAATAAATCGTTGTACTTTCTTTTCTCTTCTTGGATGTTAAAGGGTGGTATTGAATAAGAATACTTTGTTGTCTTGGAAATAATCCGTCTTAGCAATGGATTCTAGTGTTGCCGTTTTGCTAGTTTCGTTCATTCCAACGAGAATCGTGATATCGTATTCAATTTTAACTTCTTGGTTAGATTCAATTGATTTATACTGGTGAATACTGGTTCTTATAAATTTCATTTTTTAGTATTTTATTCGTTTCATTATTTCTGTTTGCCGTCAACGGGGTATCTAGTTATCGGTCTTATACTGTCAAAATGGAGGGATGAGAACAATCGTTTTTTTTAGCATTTCACTCCTTTTATTCAAGAAATTCATTAATTGAATTAGTTGTGCTATCAGGTTCCATTCAATAACTCTTTATGAAGTATCATTTAAGGGAAAAGTATCGCTATCTCTGATACTACTCAAGAAAATTCTTATTGAAAGTAACGTTTAGTCAAACGTTTTACAAGTAAAAAGCCATTTTTTGGTTTTGGCCATAAATTCTCCCAAAAAGGCGTATAGCAGAATCAAAGATTTCGGTCTCAGGATTCGGGATAGCCGATTAGAGATATAATCAAAAGTTGTGGATGGGGTAAAAAAAGAGCAAATCCTTCTGTAAAATAATTGGTAATAAAGCCAAACAGAAAGGAGATGCTCTATGGAAGAGTTTACAACAAACGGAAATGATTCGGAAGTGCTGAAAAGCGAAACAGAATCGGTTTTGGATCAGGTTTTGCGAGAGGGAGCCAGAAAGATGCTTATTCATGCCCTGGAGTTAGAAGTGGAAGACTACATCAATGCCCATAAACATGAGCGTGATCAGAATAATCAGCGCAAGGTTGTACGCAATGGTTACCACGCCCAACGAAAAATTGTGACAGGGGCTGGTCAAATGCAAATCAAGGTTCCAAGAGTGGATGACAGGAAATTAAAGAGCAAGCGAGAGGATCGCTTCACCAGTGCCATACTGCCAACCTATATGCGCAGAACTCCCAGTATCGACAACCTTGTTCCGGCGCTGTACCTCAGTGGTGTGTCCACATCTGCTTTCCAGACAGCTCTTGCCTCGATTCTGGGTGAAGGTATTGCCGGACTGTCGGCGACGAACATAGTCCGCTTGAAAAGGTTCTGGGAAGATGAGTTTCTTCAGTGGGAGAAACGTGATTTGAAAGCTAAGGAATACGCCTACATCTGGGTGGACGGCATCTACTTCAATGTAAGGCTTGATGATCAAAGGAGCTGCATTCTTGTAATCATGGGAGCTGACAGGGATGGGAAGAAGGAACTTCTAGCCGTCAGTGACGGATACAGGGAAAGCTCACAAAGCTGGAGGGAGATACTGCTCCAACTGAAAGCCCGGGGTCTCACCACCGCCCCCAGGCTGGCCATTGGGGATGGTGCGCTGGGTTTCTGGAATGCCCTGGATGAAATCTTTCCCGAAACAAAAAAACAGCGTTGCTGGGTGCACAAGACAGCGAATGTGTTAAACAAAATGCCCAGGAATATCCAGGGCAAGGCCAAGTCAATGATTCATGAAATGTATATGGCAGATACCGAGCAGAATGCTCTTAAAGCCTATGACTTATTCATTGATTCCTTTCAGGCTAAATACCCCAGGGCCACCCAGTGTCTGGAAAAGGACAGGGAGAAGCTGTTCACGTTCTACAAATTTCCGGCGATGCACTGGACTCACATCAGGACGACCAACCCGATTGAGTCAACCTTTGCTACTGTCCGCCTTAGAACGAAGAGAACCAGGGGCTGTGGTTCAAGGGTGGCAACATTAAGTATGGTTTGGAAGCTCTGCCTGGAGGCTGAAAAGAACTGGCGAAAGCTACGTGGATACAAGCTAATCCCCAGGGTTATTGAGGGTGTGTTTTGTAAAGATGGAGTCTTCAAGGAAGAGGCCGCGTGAAAAAAATGAAGGATTTGAAATTTTCTCATCCACAACTATTGACAATAACTCAGCCGATTATTGGAAGAGCCTCTTATAGCGTTATACTATCGTTTGCCGATGTATCAGGATAATTACATATCAATGCTGAAAATCTTAAAGACACAAGGAACTTTCTTGGAGTAATATAAGTATACGGGACTAGGATATGAAGAGGAATGGGATTAGACTGAAGTTTTTATCGTAAGACTACCTTATCTCCATACGGGGAGATCACTTATCTAATTACCTGTCGAAGTCTCACCTGCATGGTAACTTTCCCAAGGCGACTTTCAAATGGAAAATCTAATTCCAGATTATGACTCCCCCTGCAAAGAATACTGTTTTCAGAAAACTTCTTGCTCTATACTGCTCCAAATCCATCTGAAAGAAGTAAATTAAACACCCTAGGGAGCGATTTCCAATCTCAGAGGGTTGCCCCCTACTTATTTCCTGCATTAATTGGTATTATTGCCATGAATCGGATATAAATAGCGACTACTTGGCTTCATTTGGATGGTCAAAACTTATTTCCGAACAAGAATACTTTTCTACTGTGGGGAATAGAATATATACCCATAGGAAAGTCTGATAAGTCGAATAATTATCGTTAGCGTGATACTATTAATTGCCACTACTCTAATAACTCAAGAGTAAAAGCTTCACTTCGAGAACGAGAATCATAAGTAGAAGAAGAGCCTACATACTGTTCACCGTCTGTTAATACAACAACGACTTTTGCTATATCGTTGAAGCTGTAATTGTCGGTAAATCTGATATAGGAATCAGAATCAGAAAATTCAACTGTATTAGAGTCATTGATTATCAATCCGTTCCCCTCATTTAAGTAAGGTGGATTATCTCCTGTCTTAAAATCCTTAAAATAACCCATTGTTCCTATAAAATAGTGATTGCTATTATAAAACACAAGTTCACCGCTGTATACCAGATTGTCATCATTTATGCTGAATTGGATTACAGCAGTTTGTTGGGTTTTGTCAATCCGACCTTTCTCAATTTGAGCTCTTGTAACTGTTTGAATATACTTGTCATCGGTAGAGCCTTTGTAGTCCTCATTGTAGACTTTCTCATAAACACCAGTTTCGGTTGACCCGGGATGCGGCATGCCGAAATCATATTTTGCTTCATAGCCACTTCTTAGTTTTACCTTAAATACAGACATTCCAACAGGCATAACACTTCCATTTGAGGAATAGTGAGTTGAATAAACCAGTATTGAGTCTATACGGTGGTTTGTCGAATCAATCGAATAATCATCTCCTGATAAATTCCAATATCTATTATCAATAGAAATTTCTACTTACTCAACATCGTTTGAGGAAATATAATCACCGCTATATCCAATTGAAAGACTATAAAAAAGAGTTGCATTTGTAGTAGATGATGACCAATATTTTTTGTCTATATTTTCGATTATCCAGCCAATCCTGATTATTTCAATTTGTTTGTCAATGCTATTGACACTACAAGATATTAGTATCAGCACTATAACCAATATGGGAATAATTTTCTTCATCATCAAAAAACTCCTTGTCGGGCACCTCTAAGAAACACCTCTGTGCCCTCTGTAACCTTACACTATCTCCCGAATTAAGCCGTTGTGCAGCCCCAAAAATTGCTTTTCTTCATTTTTTTTCCGATTTATGTTTTGGGCACCTCTAAAAAACCCATTTAGTTCTTGACTCGATCTTTTCCGCCGCTACTGCGTTGTCAAAATACTCAACTAAGCCCAGCTACGCCCTTAGCTTTTGCCGCCTTGTATCGACAAAAAATTTCTTCGTCAATTTCCTAAAGCTGTTTTTTTGAGGTGCCCTGATGAAATTGTTCGGAATGCCGCAGAGGTGAATACTCTCGACGGATTCAGTTATGTATTCAACAAGAAGATAGAGGGCCCGTTTGTGGACCGAATGGAACAGAATGAGGCCCTTACTTCCAGGTTCCTGAACGATGAAAATTTCAAAAAGGTTATTTCCGAATTTCTGATGAAACAGGTTTATGAAAACATCAGCGAGGAGGTTGGGGGCTGATCACATTCCAAATGAAATAAAGTTCACCCTAATTGGCTCCTGTATTAGGATCTCCTCGATTCCAAAGAAACCCGCAGTATACCAACTTACCCCCTTAGTTTTATCCCGCCCCCTTTTGCAACTGATCAATCACCGATTCGACAAAGTTTTTAATGCGCTCATCCCGGGTTTGAGGCTCCTTCTCGTATAGCAATAGAGAACCCTCAAACTTACCAGGACTGCCCTGAATGGAACCGAGATGCTTTTCCCAATGGCAGACTTTTAGCACCAATGGATGTATCCGATAGTATTCCCCCTTTTTTTTCTTTTTCTCATAAGTCTCTTTGGCGATGGTTATCTCGTTGACACAGTATTCATTCTTCAGATAAAGGCCGCTAAGGAGAAATATCACGGCATCGGCCTGTTTTATCTCATTGACTATCAGCGGATCCCATTCCTCGCCATTTTTTATTTCTTCGTCTGTAAGATATTCAAAATTGAGTGCATCTGGAACATACCGTAACTGCTCTAACGATGAAGTAACCTCATCAAGAATCTCTTTTTCCTCTTTTTTATATCCCACAAAAACTTTGCGCTTGCGGTTTGATTCGGGTATGGCCTGCAGCGGTCTGACCTCTTCCGTCTCTTCCCTCTTTTTCCATAACCTACCAGTAATGGAGTAGTTCTTTATTCCTGACTTATCCAATATGCCCTGTATACTCTGGAAGACCGGATCCAGAAACTGCTGTAATGCAGGGCCGGAACTTCCCTTGGCCCGTACCATTATTTTCCCGCTCTGCCGGTATTCTCCCAAGCCGGTGATAAAGTGCACCTGGATACGGCTACCCTCAAAATCCAGGTGTAGTCCATCCCGAAAATAGCTTACATCATCCCTCCACACTGCACCGGCATGTGCCAGCCAGGCATTGATGACGCCCCTGTGCAGAAAGGGACAGTCAATAACCGATTCATTGAGTTCTCCGGGATATTTATTGAAGGCATCTTCCCCTTGATGACTTTCTTCAAGGCCCTGGCCCAGTTCGGGAAGGCAGTAGGTTTTCTCATCTAGTGGAGTATCGTCTTCTGTTAATTCAAGGGCGACCGCACAGGATTCCATCATGGACAGAAAGAGTTCGATCTCATCCTCTGTATGCTGGGGCCAGATTTTGTGAGTTAACATTGCGTCGAATTTTCCAGAATGTTTTTTGATGAGTTCTATCCATGGCTCTTCTCGGTCAAACAATGTGTAGACGGCATCCAGCATCCACTGCTGATCCAATATAATCCTGTCCCCGAACAGGGAAGACTGGTGAAACAATTCCCCGCTCCCATGCAGATACTGCAACAGGGTTTTGGGAGCCAGGCACTGTGTTTTTTTCTTAAAGGTGTCCCAATCGATTGTTTTTTCCCTCTTTCGAAGTTTACTGAGTGAATCTATAGAGTCAAGCCATGACTTGGGCAGGGGGCATTTGCTCAGGCTGAGTGTCTCTTGCAACGAACTCCGGACTTTATCGAGACGGGGCTTCAGGGAGATACCCTCGTCAAAAACATCAGGGATGGTTATTTTGTCCAGAAGGCGGCCCTTCAGTTTTTTTGCCTTATCCCAGGGATCTTCCCCGGCGCATTCTTCGGGAGCGATTTCTATGGGGAGGATGCAGGCGTGGGGAGAGGTGGTTCTGATCATGTCCATCCAGTAGGATAGGGATTTGTTTTCCCATTCCCATCCCAGGCCGTCCTCCTGTACTGCCGGTTCTTCCCGGCGGTAACAGAGCAGAATGCCATCTACGGATTTCATGAATACTTGGTGGGTGGCCAGGTACAGGTCTTGTCCGCCAAAATCCCAGAATCTTATCCGGGTGTTGTCGATGTCTATGTCGAAAATATTTATCCCGTGGGTGGATTTCTCGTCCTTCAGGGGTTTCTTCTTATCCAAAACCTTTAACAAGGTGGTTTTTCCCGTTCTGCCGTTGCCCAGGATCAGCCATTTTCTAATGCTGTTCTCGGCCTTGCCCCTCTTTAATTCATCAAAGTAGTCCTTCGCCGCGGGGAGGCAGTTGCCAGAATGAGAATCCCCAAGCAGTTCTACAGGGAAATCCTCTATGGGATTGTCATATAGGCTAAGCTCTTCAAGATGAAGCAGGAAACGGGGGAATTCCTTGATTTTACACTTTGAAAGGGCTGCCTTCGACAGTGCACGTAGACCCGAAAGAGCCGACAGGTCTGAGAGGTTTTCGCAGTCTGAGGCATCTAGTTGTTCCAGGGCGGCCATGTTCTGGAGACCGTTGAGGTTTTTCAGGTGGGGGCTGCGCCTTACGCTGATACTCTTAATGCCGGTGAGCCCCGAAAGAGCCGACAGGTCTGAGAGGTTTTCGCAGTCTGAGGCATATAGTTCTTCCAGGGCGGCCAGGTTCTGGAGACCGTTGAGGTTTTTCAGGTGGGGGTTTTGGCTTATATCGATATCCTTAATTCCGGTGAGCCCCGAAAGAGCCGACAGGTCTGAGAGGTTTTCGCAGTCTGAGGCATCTAGTTTTTCCAGGGCGGCCAGGTTCTGGAGACCGTCGAGGTTTTTCAGGTGGGGGCTGCTGCTTATATCGATATGCTTAATGCCGGTGAGCCCCGAAAGAGCCGACAGGTCTGAGAGGTTTTCGCAGTCCCAGGCACTTAGTTTTTCCAGGGCGGCCAGGTACTGGAGACCGTTGAGGTTTTTCAGGTGGGGGCTGCTGCTTATATCGATATGCTTAATGCCGGTGAGCCCCGAAAGAGCCGACAGGTCTGAGAGGTTTTCGCAGTATGAGGCATCTAGTTCTTCCAGGGCGGCCATGTTCTGGAGACCGTTGAGGTTTTTCAGGTGGGGGCTGCGCCTTACGCTGATACTCTTAATTCCGGTGAGCCCCGAAAGAGCCGACAGGTCTGAGAGGTTTTCGCAGTATGAGGCATCTAGTTCTTCCAGGGCGGCCAGGTTCTGGAGACCGTCGAGGTTTTTCAGGTGGGGGCTGCTGCTTATATCGATATGCTTAATGCCGGTGAGCCCCGAAAGAGCCGACAGGTCTGAGAGGTTTTCGCAGTGTGAGGCATCTAGTTTTTCCAGGGCGGCCATGTTCTGGAGACCGTTGAGGTTTTTCAGGTGGGGGCTGCTGCTTATATCGATATGCTTAATGCCGGTGAGCTCCGAAAGAGCCGACAGGTCTGTGAGGTTTTCGCAGTGTGAGGCATCTAGTTTTTCCAGGGCGGCCAAGTTCTGGAGGTCGTTGAGGTTTTTCAGGTGGGGGTTTTGGCTTATATCGATATCCTTAATTCCGGTGAGCCCCGAAAGAGCCGACAGGTCTGAGAGGTTTTCGCAGTCTGAGGCATATAGTTTTTCCAGGGCGGCCAGGTACTGGAGACAGTTGAGGTTTTTCAGGTGGGGGCTGCGGCTTAAGTTGATATGCTTAATGCCGGTGAGCCCCGAAAGAGCCGACAGGTCTGAGAGGTTTTCGCAGTCTGAGGCATATAGTTTTTCCAGGGCGGCCAGGTACTGGAGACAGTTGAGGTTTTTCAGGTGGGGGCTGCGGCTTAAGTTGATATGCTTAATGCCGGTGAGCCCCGAAAGAGCCGACAGGTCTGAGAGGTTTTTGCAGCCTGAGGCATCTAGTTTTTCTAGGGCGGCCAGGTTCTGGAGACAGTTGAGGTTTTTCAAGTGGGGGCTGCTGCTTATATCGATATGCTTAATGCCGGTGAGACCCGAAAGAGCCGACAGGTCTGAGAGGTTTTCGCAGTCTGAGGCATATAGTTTTTCCAGGGCGGCCAGGTTCTGGAGAACGTTGAGGTTTTTCAGGTGGGGGCTGTGCCTTAAGTTGATATCCTTAATGCCGGTGAGCCCCGAAAGAGCCGACAGGTCTGAGAGGTTTTCGCAGAATGAGGCATATAGTTGTTCCAGGGCGGCCATGTTCTGGAGACCGTTGAGGTTTTTCAGGTGGGGGCTGGAAGTTATTCTTAGTGTTTTAAGACCCTTGAGTTTGGAAAACACGGAGAAATCACGGAGGTTTTTACACCGATCTAGCTCTAAACACTCAAGGTTTTTCAGGTTAACAAGTTGCGTAATGGTTTCTAACTTCTTATTACTATTAAATGAACTATATTCTATAGTAAGACTCTTAAGATGCGTCAGTTTTCCTATTGCATCGGGAAGCCCTTCAATGGCTAAATCTTTTATTTTTAATGACGTTTCTCCTGTTCGCAGGCAGTCTTCAATCAGCCTTTCAGCTTCGATATAATCTTTATCGTTTATATCCTGCATTCCGGGTATACCTCTATGGCCTAGCGGCAAGTTTTGTTAAAACCGCCTCGGATTAACGGGTGGCATTGCCACTGTAACAAGCGGGGCTTCTCTTAGTCAAGTATAGGGATAATGGAGATAGATGGGGTCTTTGTTTATTGTGCGGGATGGGTTTAGTCAATTAGCAGATATTCAGATTGTGCACTGGCGGTTTATCTTGCATGGTTTTTTTAGATCAGCGGTCTTTGCGAATCCTAGTGAAGTGATTTCCTCTCCCCTTGAGGCTCACAAGTTCATATACCTCCGCAGAGAAGACGTATGCGGCAAAGCACTGTTAAAAATTTTAACGGGTCAAAGCCGATATGATGATTTTATAACCATCCGGGGGGGCAATGTTTTAAGAAAACCTTCTGATATTTTCAACATAGTCAGCAAAACCCCTCCTGCCGAATAGTTTCCTGCTCTCTGAAGGAAGCGCAACTGTAATCCTTGCATCATATCGGTACAGTGGATATTATAAGTAGCAGGCACCGTCTGATCATCTGGCATGGTTCTAGGAGTCTGTAGCGCCATACGAGCCGAGGAACAAATTATGGGGTTCATTGACTTACAAAAGTTATCTGAAAGGGAAAGCGAACAGGTCGAATGGAAGGAAAATGTTGCCGACTTCGAGTCCGTCATTAGAACCGCAGTTGCCTTCGCAAACGATTATTCCAATCTCGGCGGCGGTTATATCGTCTGCGGTGCAGAAGAAGGAAAGGACGAATATGGCTTCCAGAGACTCATTAGAACCGGGATGGTTGCCAAACGCTGCAAAGAAGTCGAAGGAAGATTGTTCTCCGATTTGAGAGAAAAGGTTGATCCTCCAATCGTTCCAATTCTCGAAGAATTACCGGTCGATAACGAACGAAGAATATTGGTTTTCATAGTACCGGCATCAAAGCATGCCCACTCTTTTCGGGCGAGCGGAAAAGACAGTTCCAAATATTACATAAGAATAGGCAGGGAGACGAGGGAAGCAAGAAATGGATTGTACAGGGAACTCCTAGTACGTAAAAACGATATGGAACCGTGGGATATACGGATCAACCCGAAGGGTAGTCCCGATAACATCGACTTGATGATCCTTGGTGAATATCTTCGAGAAATGAATGTCCGGGACCCCAACAAATCTGTCGAGGAATACCTATCCGAAGACCGTAGCATAAGCACTTTGGCCCCTTCTCTGATGGAGAAGGAACCCCTAACAAACACTCTGAAACCCAGAAATTTTACGCTCCTGATGTTCGGTAAAAATCCTGTGGAATTCTTTGGCGGGGCATATACGGTGTTTTCCATTTACCGTGGCAAGGATAGAAGTGAAGCCGCTGGTGAAAGGCATGAAATTACGGGAAATGTGGTGCAGCAGGCACGGAAATGCATGGAGTTGCTGAATGCTGAGTCCTATACGGCATTTGATAAGGAGGATGACAAACCGAATCAATTGAAGTATCCCGCCCGTGCTTTGCATGAAGCCGTCGTCAACTGCCTAGTACATCGGGACTACGAGAACAATCAACCTGCCAGAATTACGGTGTTCAACGATAGAATTGAAGTGTACTCTCCCGGGTCTTTGCCCACGGCGGTCGATAGATCCAAATTTCTTAAAGGGAAGACATCCCCCGTTTGGAGGAACCAAAGCCTGGCCTATTTCTTCAACAGACTTCAGCTCGCCCAAGCAGAAGGACAGGGCATACCTACCATTTTTCGCCTGATGGAGAAGGAAGGATGCCCAAAACCCACCGTTGATTTTGGAAGCGAAAGTTTGACCTTCTCGCTTCCAGCCCACCCTCGGCATGTTTTGATGAGGACATTGTATGATGTAGAGCAAGAAGTCATTCTGGGAGAATACGAGTTAGCCCATTCCAGATTATCGGGCATTTTGAAAAACGATCCCTACAATTCCAGAGCCATTGATTTATTCTGCACCGTATCCGATGCCCTCGACAAAGCGGATGCTGTTCTTGATTTTCTGAAAAACGGAAAGATTGATTTTGGGAAATTGAATTCCCAAACCATTGCTAAAATATCGGATTCCCTGTCATCGATTCCGGACGACGAGGAAGCGAAACAGAATGCAAATAGGTTAATGCATTATGCAAAGAAGATGTTCTTTGAGGAAAATCATATTGAGCGCTTTGTTATTAGTTTGAATAAATTGAGGCAATCCGAAGAACTCATTTCTTTCATCGACGACTTCATACGAAAGAATAGATCGTTTGCTAATAATGATGTGCTACTGCAAAACCGAGCCCGAGCCAATATGGATATGGCTAAAAAATATATCGATACTGCTAAAAATCGCCAGGGGAAAATGAATGACCCAAAAATTCGTGCGAAAGTGTGGGAAAAAGCAAGAAATTACCTTAACACTGCGGAACAAGATTTGAACCTGGCCTTGGAGAATACGGCAAAGTCCTTAACCAGAGAATATCTGAAAAAAGACATGGATTTCTTGGGAATGCTGAAGGAAATAGTACAAAAATCAAGTTAATTACTATTTTCAGTGCTGTTATATTTTTTGGGGCTATGAAAAAGGCAAGTGAGAAACCCGCAGTATACCAACTTACCCCCTTAGTTTTATCCCGCCCCCTTTTGCAACTGATCAATCACCGATTCGACAAAGTTTTGAATTCGCTCATCCCGGGTTTGAGGATCCTTCTCGTATAACAATAGAGGACCCTCAAACTTTCTAGGACTACCTTGAATGGAACCGAGATGCTTTTTCCAGTAGTTACCCTTTAGCACCAATGGATGTATCCGATAGTATTCCCCCCGCTTTTTCTTTTCCTCATAAGTCTCTTTGGCAATATTGATTTCTTTGACACAGTATTTATTATTCAGATAGAGGTCACTAAGGAGAAATATCACGGCATCGGCCTGTTTTATCTCATTGACTATCCGCGGATCCCATTCCTCGCCATTTTTTATTTCTTCGTCTGTAAGATATTCAAAATTGAGTGCATCTGGAACATACCGTAACTGTCCTAACGACAAAGTAACCTCATCAAGAATCTCTTTTTCCTCTTTTTTATATCCCACAAAAACTTTACGCTTACGGTTTGATTCGGGTATGGCCTGCAGCGGTCTGGCCTCTTCCGACTCTTCCTTCTTTTGCCATAACCTACCAGTAATGGAGTAGTTCTTTATTCCTGACTTATCCAATATGCCCTGTATACTCTGGAAGACCGGATCCAGAAACTGCTGTAGTGCAGGGCCGGAACTTCCCTTGGCCCGTACCATTATTTTCCCGCTCTGCCGGTATTCTCCCAAGCCGGTGATAAAATGCACCTGGATACGGCTACCCTCAAAATCCAGGTGTAGACCATCACGAAAATAGCTTACATCATCCCTCCACTCCGTACCGGCATGGGCCAGCCAGGCATTGATGACGCCCCTGTGCAGAAAGGGACAGTCAATAACCGATTCATTGAGTTCACCGGGATATTTATTAAAGGCATCTTCCCCTTGATGACTTTCTTTAAGACCCTGTCCCAGTTCGGGTAGGTAGTAGGTTTTTTCATCAAATGGGGTATCGTATCGGGTTAACTCAAAGGCAACCGCACAGGATTCCATCATGGACAGGAAGAGTTCGATCTCATCCTTTGGCTGGTTCCAGACCTCTTTGGATAATACTGCGTGAAATTTTCCTGAATTTTCTTTGATGAGTTTTAGCCACGGTTTTTCTCGGTCAAACAATGTGTAGACGGCATCCAGCATCCACTGCTGATCCAATATAATCCTGTCCCCGAACAGGGAAGACTGGTGAAACAATTCCCCGCTCCCATGCAGATACTGCAACAGGGTTTTGGGTGCCAGGCACTGTGTTTTTTTCTTAAAGGTGTCCCAATCGATTGTTTTTTCCCTCTTTCGAAGTTTACTGAGTGAATCTATAGAGTCAAGCCATGACTTGGGCAGGGGGCATTTGCTCAGGCTGAGTGTCTCTTGCAACGAATTACGGACTTTATCGAGACGGGGCTTCAGGGACATACCCTCGTCAAAAACATTAGGGATGGTTATTTTGTCCAGAAGGCGGCCCTTCAGTTTTTTTGCCTTATCCCAGGGATCTTCCCCGGCGCATTCTTCGGGAGCGATTTCTATGGGGAGGATGCAGGCGTGGGGAGAGGTGGTTCTGATCATGTCCATCCAGTAGGATAGGGATTTGTTTTCCCATTCCCATCCCAGGCCGTCCTCCTGTACTGCCGGTTCTTCCCGGCGGTAACAGAGCAGAATGCCGTCTACGGATTTCATGAATACTTGGTGGGTGGCCAGGTACAGGTCTTGTCCGCCAAAATCCCAGAATCTTATCCGGGTGCTGTCGATATTTATGTCGAAGATGTTTATCCCGTGGGTGGATTTCTCGTCCTTCAGGGGTTTCTGCTTATTCAAAACTTTTAACAAGGTGGTTTTTCCCGTTCTGCCGTTGCCCAGGATCAGCCATTTTCTAATGTTGTTCTCGGCCTTGCCCCTCTTTAATTCATCAAAGTAGTCCTTTGCCGCGGGGAGGCAGTTGCCAGAATGAGAATCCCCAAGCAGTTCTACAGGGAAATCCTCTGCCGCGGGGAGGCAGTTGCCAGAATGAGAATCCCCAAGCAGTTCTACAGGGAAATCCTCTATGGGATTGTCATATAGGCTAAGCTCTTCAAGATGAAGCAGGAAACGGGGGAATTCCTTGATTTTACACTTTGAAAGGGCTGCCTTCGACAGTGCACGTAGACCCGAAAGAGCCGATAGGTCTGAGAGGTTTACGCACCCCGAGGCATCTAGTTGTTCCAGGGCGGCCATGTTCTGGAGACCGTTGAGGTTTTTCAGGTGGGGGCTGCGCCTTAAGTTGATACTCTTAATTCCGGTGAGCCCCGAAAGAGCCGACAGGTCTGAGAGGTTTTTGCAGCCTGAGGCCTCTAGTTTTTCCAGGGCGGCCAGGTTCTGGAGACAGTTGAGGTTTTTCAGGTGGGGGCTGCTGCTTATATCGATATGCTTAATGCCGGTGAGCCCCGAAAGAGCCGACAGGTCTGAGAGGTTTTCGCAGTGTGAGGCATCTAGTTGTTCCAGGGCGGCCAGGTTCTGGAGACAGTTGAGGTTTTTCAGGTGGGGGCTGCTGCTTATATCGATATGCTTAATGCCGGTGAGTCCCGAAAGAGCCGACAGGTCTGAGAGGTTTTCGCAGTCTGAGGCATTTAGTTGTTCCAGGGCGGCCAGGTTCTGGAGAACGTTGAGGTTTTTCAGGTGGGGGCTGTGGCTTATATCGATATGCTTAATGCCGGTGAGCCCCGAAAGAGCCG
Organism: Spirochaetaceae bacterium; assembly: GCA_965232165.1. Taxonomy (GTDB): domain Bacteria; phylum Spirochaetota; class Spirochaetia; order DSM-2461; family DSM-2461; genus UBA2779. The sequence continues at coordinate 1,457,943 of CBDDOY010000001.1, forward strand.
ACAGGTCTGAGAGGTTTTCGCAGTCTGAGGCATCTAGTTCTTCCAGGGCGGCCAGGTTCTGGAGACAGTTGAGGTTTTTCAGGTGGGGGCTGCTGCTTATATCGATATGCTTAATGCCGGTGAGTCCCGAAAGAGCCGACAGGTCTGAGAGGTTTTCGCAGTCTGAGGCATTTAGTTGTTCCAGGGCGGCCAGGTTCTGGAGAACGTTGAGGTTTTTCAGGTGGGGGCTGTGGCTTACGCTGATACTCTTAATGCCGGTGAGACCCGAAAGAGCCGACAGGTCTGAGAGGTTTTCGCAGTGTGAGGCATCTAGTTTTTCCAGGGCGGCCAGGTACTGGAGACCGTTGAGGTTTTTCAGGTGGGGGTTGAAGCTTATATCAATATCCTTAACCCAAGTTCACCACTAAAAAACGTAATTCCTTATAATAAATGGAGTTACTATTTTTTATTTACACTACGGATTTGGTGAGTCGTCATCCGACGGTTCAACGCCTTTCCCGACAACCCAAGCATCGCATAAATCTTCTGATGTTCTAGTTCCTGTCGGGAGTCGAGTCTCACTTCATTATTCATCAGCACTCCCTCTTCAGTCTTGGAAATGTACTCTATGGTTATCCTCTGGTGGGTAGAAAGAACTTCTTTTATGGTCTTCCAACTCCGTGTATCTCCCCCTTTTCGTAATTTATATTCAGTCGCATGCATCAGGTGATACGCAAGGACCGATATAAACATATGCGACTGAACTCTCTTCTCCAGTTGGTGAAAGTTAGGCCGAAAGCCAAGATGAGACTTCATGTCTCTAAATGAGTTCTCAATACGACCAAGCATTTTGTAGAGCTCCCAAATATTTTTGTCATCCAAATCTTTTCGATTGGTTCTAAGGGTATAAGTTCCTTCACTGTTTCCTGTCTGAGTTTTCTTCTCCCATTTAATGTCAATCGCATTCAACTTTCCTGTCCGCTTGGCAGGCTCCCCAGGAATAACTGATATTTCATAAAGTTTTGCAGCCTTTGGATATTTTTCCTTAAGCCTGCCAATGCTCTGAAGAACCGAAGAATACAGTTTCATGCGGTTTTTCTTGTTTAATCCGTCACGAAGATATTGAAGTCTTTTAAGGAGGACGGTTTCGGTACGCATAGCCATGGCCTCTTCTTTAAGACGTTTGTGCTCGCTCTTTACCAGAACCCAATGCTCATCCGAGATTGTTTTTCCGAATACTTCAATCTTGGCACCTGTTTTCTTGTCCTCCATGACCAGATTCATCTCTTGCGATGGCTCAAGCTCCAAAGGACTTTTCCCTCTGTGAACCACAAGGTAGGTACATTTTCGCTTTTTAAGCCATTCGATATTCTCTTTTGTGGCAATCCCGGCATCCATTACGACAGTTGCCCCGACTTTTAGGCCCGCGTTGGCTTCCAAATCTAAAATCGTGGCCTGAAAAGTCTTGGATTCGCACTGGTTCCCCGGATGGAACTTGCTATACTTGGGAAATCCATCCGCATCGACAACCAACCCCAGGGTAGCCAATTTGCAGTCACTGCGCTTTTCTTTCGAGCGACCATAAGATGCCTTTGGGTTCTTTTTGCACTGACCCTCAAAGTAGGTGTTCGTTAAATCGTAAAGTACAATGCTTTCGTCGAGGGAGAATAAATCTTGTTCTTTACAAGCCAAATGCTTCTCCAGCTCGTCCTTACAGCGGTAGAGAACATCGGCAGCCCTGTAGTACGCATTCAGGGAGGACGAATGGGGTAAGCCGCACAGCTCAAAAAGAGCAGAATGTTTTTCCGCCCACTGCCTGGTAAATCGCTCGCTGGCTGGTTTGATCATTCTACCGACGATTAGAGCTTCAAGTAAGGGGATCGTTCCCTTAGGCACACCGCATTTCCTTAGAACTCTGTCCATTTCCAACTCTTTCCATTGCTGATGACAGACGTACTCAGGGCCTAGGCTTCTGACTTTCTTTGTTTCAAGGCTGTTAACATCGACCGCTACAAAATTGGCTTGCGCTTGAGCTTTTAGTTGTGCGTCTTTTGCCCGCTTGGTGAAAATGCGGTCTGATACCTGCTGTGCGATTTTCTCAATGTCTTCATCCAAGTCGAATAATTCTCTGTTTCCTGAAAGAATATTTTCAATTCTTCTTGCCAGAGCTTTGTATTGAGAAGAATCAATATCCAGTTTCCCAAGGTTGAGAATAATCCGCTGTCGGGGGCCTTTATCAGTGCGGATATTTTCTACAAGATTGAGGTAGGTGTACTGTTTTTTCGTTTTACCGTTGGCAACTTTTATTGATCTTATATACATACCACTAAGATACACCACAGCCACAAAAGAGGCAAGCGAAAAATAAAGTGTTAGGCACTACATTTTGATTTGAGGTGATTTGAGGTCCCCAAAAAGCGGAATCCCTAAATATTCTATGGTATTTATGAGGTTTTGGGAAATATTTAAGCCTTTTTTTGAAGTAATTCGTTTTCTTGGTCGTTAAAAAAATATTTAGCAGGTGTATTTTGGTGAACTTGGGTTAATGCCGGTGAGCCCCGAAAGAGCCGACAGGTCTGAGAGGTTTTCGCAGAATGAGGCACCTATTTCTTCTAGGGCGGTCAAGTTCTGGAGACCGTTGAGGTTTTTCAGGTGGGGGCTGTGCCTTAAGTTGATATGCTTAATTCCGGTGAGCCCCGAAAGAGCCGACAGGTCTGAGAGGTTTTCGCAGTCTGAGGCATCTAGTTGTTCCAGGGCGGCCATGTTCTGGAGACCGTTGAGGTTTTTCAGGTGGGGGCTTTCGCTTATTCTGATATGCTTAATGCCGGTGAGCCCCGAAAGAGCCGATAGGTCTGAGAGGTTTACGCACCCCGAGGCATCTAGTTTTTCCAGGGCGACCAAGTTCTGGAGACCGTTAAGGTTTTTCAGGTGGGGGTTGCGGCTTACGTTTATATTCTTAATACCGGTGAGATCCAAAAGAGCCGACAGGTCTGAGAGGTTTTTGCAGCCTGAGGCCTCTAGTTTTTCCAGGGCGGCCAGGTACTGGAGACCGTTGAGGTTTTTCAGGTGGGGGCTGGAATTTATTTTTAGTGTTTTAAGACCCTTGAGTTTGGAAAACACGGAGAAATCACGGAGGTTTTTACACCGATCTAGCTCTAAACACTCAAGGTTTTTCAGGTGAGATATAATCAAAAGTTGTGGATGGGGTAAAAAAAGAGCAAATCCTTCTGTAAAATAATTGGTAATAAAGCCAAACAGAAAGGAGATGCTCTATGGAAGAGTTTACAACAAACGGAAATGATTCGGAAGTGCTGAAAAGCGAAACAGAATCGGTTTTGGATCAGGTTTTGCGAGAGGGAGCCAGAAAGATGCTTATTCATGCCCTGGAGTTAGAAGTGGAAGACTACATCAATGCCCATAAACATGAGCGTGATCAGAATAATCAGCGCAAGGTTGTACGCAATGGTTACCACGCCCAACGAAAAATTGTGACAGGGGCTGGTCAAATGCAAATCAAGGTTCCAAGAGTGGATGACAGGAAATTAAAGAGCAAGCGAGAGGATCGCTTCACCAGTGCCATACTGCCAACCTATATGCGCAGAACTCCCAGTATCGACAACCTTGTTCCGGCGCTGTACCTCAGCGGTGTGTCCACATCTGCTTTCCAGACAGCTCTTGCCTCGATTCTGGGTGAAGGTATTGCCGGACTGTCGGCGACGAACATAGTCCGCTTGAAAAGGTTCTGGGAAGATGAGTTTCTTCAGTGGGAGAAACGTGATTTGAAAGCTAAGGAATACGCCTACATCTGGGTGGACGGCATCTACTTCAATGTAAGGCTTGATGATCAAAGGAGCTGCATTCTTGTAATCATGGGAGCTGACAAGGATGGGAAGAAGGAACTTCTAGCCGTCAGTGACGGATACAGGGAAAGCTCACAAAGCTGGAGGGAGATACTGCTCCAACTGAAAGCCCGGGGTCTCACCACCGCCCCCAGGCTGGCCATTGGGGATGGTGCGCTGGGTTTCTGGAATGCCCTGGATGAAATCTTTCCCGAAACAAAAAAACAGCGTTGCTGGGTGCACAAGACAGCGAATGTGTTAAACAAAATGCCCAGGAATATCCAGGGCAAGGCCAAGTCAATGATTCATGAAATGTATATGGCAGATACCGAGCAGAATGCTCTTAAAGCCTATGACTTATTCATTGATTCCTTTCAGGCTAAATACCCCAGGGCCACCCAGTGTCTGGAAAAGGACAGGGAGAAGCTGTTCACGTTCTACAAATTTCCGGCGATGCACTGGACTCACATCAGGACGACCAACCCGATTGAGTCAACCTTTGCTACTGTCCGCCTTAGAACGAAGAGAACCAGGGGCTGTGGTTCAAGGGTGGCAACATTAAGTATGGTTTGGAAGCTCTGCCTGGAGGCTGAAAAGAACTGGCGAAAGCTACGTGGATACAAGCTAATCCCCAGGGTTATTGAGGGTGTGTTTTGTAAAGATGGAGTCTTCAAGGAAGAGGCCGCGTGAAAAAAATGAAGGATTTGAAATTTTCTCATCCACAACTATTGACAATAACTCTTTTCAGGTTAACAAGTTGCGTAATGGTTTCTAACTTCTTATTACTATTAAATGGACTATATTCTATAGTAAGACTCTTAAGATGCGTCAGTTTTCCTATTGCATCGGGAAGCCCTTCAATGGCTAAATCTTTTATTTTTAATGACGTTTCTCCTGTTCGCAGGCAGTCTTCAATCAGCCTTTCAGCTTCGATATAATCTTTATCGTTTATATCCTGCATTCCGGGTATACCTCTATGGCCTAGCGGCAAGTTTTGTTAAAACCGCCTCGGATTAACGGGCGGCATTGCCACTGTAACAAGCGGGGCTTCTCCTAGTCAAGTATAGGGATAATGGAGATAGATGGGGTCTTTGTTTATTGTGCGGGATGGGTTTAGTCAATTAGCAGATATTCAGATTGTGCACTGGCGGTTTATCTTGCACGGTTTTTTTAGATCAGCAAGTGAAGCAGGACCGCCCGCACCGAATGGGAAATTGAACTGATTCGGGAATACCGCACCCGCCTAGTTGATGACCGGACTGCAGAGGACATCGAAGAATGAACCACGGAAAACACGGAAGGACATGGAATTGCTTTTGGTGATGATTCGGGACATGGTTCCTTCGATAATATAACGCCATATTTCAAAAAATATTTCACGCTATAGCGGCAGCCTGCGCTGCCGCTATAGCAATAGTTAAATTGTTAAAAAGCCCGCACCGTACGAACACGGGAATCTTCGTCCTTACTGAGGCCATCCTGGAAGCCACTGGAGTTCTGCGCCCACCCGTAGTAGGAAAATGGACTATTGTTCTCCGATGAAGACCAGTAGGGGTCAGACTCATTAAAGCTAGCCACAAAGCTGTCATTGGGATCCTTATCTTCATACGACTCATACAACTTACTCAACTCATTCAGTTCATCTTTTGACGGTAAAAACCAGTCATCATAGTCGTCCAGCTTTAAGTTATCACAGGTTTTCGCAGCGTAATTATCATTTAACTCCATATTATTACCAGAAGTGGTGTAATTACCGTTTCCCAGTACCTTAACAATCTCCTTCGTATTGGCCTCGCCGGTCCCTATAGCCGTGGCTGTTCCTACCTCCGTTCCATAACCGCCCCATTCAACTTCATTGGGATGAACGCTTGGCGCCGCCTCCAGGAAGCGCCGGCCATCGGAGTATGAGCCCTTACCGTAGAACACTTTGCCTCTGGCTGGACCGGTGTCGCCGATGGCATATATGATTTCAATGGTAAGGGTAGTTGTTTGGCTACCCGTGTATTTACCTGATGTGGCCTTTGCCATCGCCGTTACGGTGTAGACAGCGGAAGCCAAAACGGTATCTGTAGCCACCGATACTATGCCGTTTGTATCGACTGAAACCCCTGCCTGAGATGGGGAAATCGAGTAGTCAATTTCACTGTGTGTAACAGACCAACCGGGCAGCGAGGTGTTGCCGCTTGTCGCCCCTCTAACGATGCTGATGTTACTGTAGACGAGGTCCATATCAGCTAATGAAACCATACCGTCCTCGTTTCCTGAATCGGAACAGGAAATGGTATTACTCGTTAAAACCAGTAGAAATAAAAGCCCTCTGCCGATTTTCATAAAAAATTTATTCATGCCTAGTACTCCTTCGCAAGCTTCTGCCTGCGATTAATATTTTGGTTTACCCCTGTTCAAAAGTAGCAAACCCAAGTTGACTTTTCCATTAATTTGTCTGTTACCTACACTAGGCTATCCGGTGCACCAAAGGAGATCGGGCTTCCCTTTGACTGATTCGGTTTTAGGGAGATGCTATTAAAAATAAAGCTTATTAACTTATGGGCACCTCTAAGAAACAGCTTTAGGAAACTGACGAAGAATTTTTTGTCGATACAAGGCGGCAAAAGCGGAGCTAGCTTAAGCTACGTGAGCATTTTGACAACGCAGTAGCGGCAGAAAAGTTCGAGTCAAGAACTAAATGGGGTTTTTTAGAGGTGCCCTTATACAGAGAGATGAGAATTATATTGTTTTCATATATTCTTGGGGCTATATGCGGGGGGGAATGCTTGCGGTATAAGGACTTGCGCCGCAGATGGAATGGCGAAGCATTGCTTGAACACAATTATTCCGTTTCATCACTCTTACCATAATGGAATGGGGGGAGCTCACCAAGGCAGGGCTAACGCATGAAAAAGTTAGTGGAATTCGCTGTACCGAAGGCTTCAATCCCGAAATTCTTCACTGAACAAGTCAATATAGCCATACTTCGCCCCGCTTAGAACCTTTGGGAGGGCAGACTATAGAAAAAACGGACATGATCAGTATTTTCTCAAAATTGCCGGATCCTCGAGATCCCAAAAAGACAGCATCTCCTCTAATTGAAGTTGTCTTTCTAACAATTTGCAGTATCATGTCTTGATCATCCTACAGAAATGGCAGACTTCGGCAGTCACATACTGCCATGGCTAAGAAAATATCTGCCATATACAAACGGAATACCAGCACATGACACTATTGGACGGGTCTTTTCCCTGATTAATCCACAACCCAAGTTCACCACTAAAAAACGTAATTCCTTATAATAAATGGAGTTACTATTTTTTATTTACACTACGGATTTGGTGAGTCGTCATCCGACGGTTCAACGCCTTTCCCGACAACCCAAGCATCGCATAAATCTTCTGATGTTCTAGTTCCTGTCGGGAGTCGAGTCTCACTTCATTATTCATCAGCACTCCCTCTTCAGTCTTGGAAATGTACTCTATGGTTATCCTCTGGTGGGTAGAAAGAACTTCTTTTATGGTCTTCCAACTCCGTGTATCTCCCCCTTTTCGTAATTTACATTCAGTCGCATGCATCAGGTGATACGCAAGGACTGATATAAACATATGCGACTGCACTCTCTCCTCCAGTTGATGAAAGTTAGGCCGAAAGCCAAGATGAGACTTCATGTCTCTAAATGAGTTTTCAATACGGCCAAGCATTATATAGAGCTCCCAAATATTTTTGTCATCCAAATCTTTTCGATTGGTTCTAAGGGTATAAGTTCCTTCACTGTTTCCTGTCTGAGTTTTCTTCTCCCATTTAATGTCAATCGCATTCAACTTTCCTGTCCGCTTGGCAGGCTCCCCAGGAATAACTGATATTTCATAAAGTTTTGCAGCCTTTGGATATTTTTCCTTAAGCCTGCCAATGCTCTGAAGAACCGAAGAATACAGTTTCATGCGGTTTTTCTTGTTTAATCCGTCACGAAGATATTGAAGTCTTTCAAGGAGGACGGTTTCGGTACGCATAGCCATGGCCTCTTCTTTAAGACGTTTGTGCTCGCTCTTTACCAGAACCCAATGCTCATCCGAGATTGTTTTTCCGAATACTTCAATCTTGGCACCTGTTTTCTTGTCCTCCATGACCAGATTCATCTCTTGCGATGGCTCAAGCTCCAAAGGACTTTTCCCTCTGTGAACCACAAGGTAGGTACATTTTCGCTTTTTAAGCCATTCGATATTCTCTTTTGTGGCAATCCCGGCATCCATTACGACAGTTGCCCCGACTTTTAGGCCCGCGTTGGCTTCCAAATCTAAAATCGTGGCCTGAAAAGTCTTGGATTCGCACTGGTTCCCCGGATGGAACTTGCTATACTTGGGAAATCCATCCGCATCGACAACCAACCCCAGGGTAGCCAATTTGCAGTCACTGCGCTTTTCTTTCGAGCGACCATAAGATGCCTTTGGGTTCTTTTTGCACTGACCCTCAAAGTAGGTGTTCGTTAAATCGTAAAGTACAATGCTTTCGTCGAGGGAGAATAAATCTTGTTCTTTACAAGCCAAATGCTTCTCCAGCTCGTCCTTACAGCGGTAGAGAACATCGGCAGCCCTGTAGTACGCATTCAGGGAGGACGAATGGGGTAAGCCGCACAGCTCAAAAAGAGCAGAATGTTTTTCCGCCCACTGCCTGGTAAATCGCTCGCTGGCTGGTTTGATCATTCTACCGACGATTAGAGCTTCAAGTAAGGGGATCGTTCCCTTAGGCACACCGCATTTCCTTAGAACTCTGTCCATTTCCAACTCTTTCCATTGCTGATGACAGACGTACTCAGGGCCTAGGCTTCTGACTTTCTTTGTTTCAAGGCTGTTAACATCGACCGCTACAAAATTGGCTTGCGCTTGAGCTTTTATTTGTGCGTCTTTTGCCCGCTTGGTGAAAATGCGGTCTGATACCTGCTGTGCGATTTTCTCAATGTCTTCATCCAAGTCGAATAATTCTCTGTTTCCTGAAAGAATATTTTCAATTCTTCTTGCCAGAGCTTTGTATTGAGAAGAATCAATATCCAGTTTCCCAAGGTTGAGAATAATCCGCTGTCGGGGGCCTTTATCAGTGCGGATATTTTCTACAAGATTGAGGTAGGTGTACTGTTTTTTCGTTTTACCGTTGGCAACTTTTATTGATCTTATATACATACCACTAAGATACACCACAGCCACAAAAGAGGCAAGCGAAAAATAAAGTGTTAGGCACTACATTTTGATTTGAGGTGATTTGAGGTCCCCAAAAAGCGGAATCCCTAAATATTCTATGGTATTTATGAGGTTTTGGGAAATATTTAAGCCTTTTTTTGAAGTAATTCGTTTTCTTGGTCGTTAAAAAAATATTTAGCAGGTGTATTTTGGTGAACTTGGGTTGGGTATCGGCTGGGTAATCAGCAAACCACCGCCCGTGCCCATAGTCCACTGGGCATCCATAACCCTGGCTGCTTCCTCGGGGGAGTCTACTCGTCTATCCAGTAAAAAACCGCTGTCCGGCGTGTAGAATGCCGGCAGATTGCCTGTTCCGTACCCCAGTATCGGCACTCCCCGCGTCTCCAGGCACTCCAGGGTGAGCCCAATGTCCAAAATGGATTTGACTCCGGCACAGATAACCGCTACCTCGGACCGGGTAAATTCCTGAATATCGGCGGAAATATCAAAGCTCTCCGCCGCGCCGCACTCCCCCTATGCCGCCCGTAACGAATACCCGGATGCCAGCCATCGCGGCAATTATCATAGTTCCGGACACAGTGGCGGCCCCATCTTCCTTGAAGGCCGCAAGGATGGGCAGGTCACGGCGGCTGGCTTTCGCTACCCGTTCTCCCATAACACCAAGTTCTCCTATTTCTTTCTCCGACAACCGCAACGGGAATTCCCTTCAATATGGCAATTGTTGCAGGGACAGCCCCTTCCTCCCGAATGATGTTTTCCACCCGTAAAGCTGTTTCTACGTTCTCAGGATAAGGCATTCCATGTGAAATTATAGTAGATTCGAGTGCCACCACAGGATTATGGGCATGCAGGGCATCAGAGACCTCGGGACTTATTCTCAGTTGACTGGATTTCATAATACCCGATACATACGTCTTATTATGTTATAAATTAGCTAGAGGCTATCGGATACTTTGTGGAATGTCAAGGAGTGTGCTGATATCAGTCCCTAAAAAACAAGGCGCGCTGACCCACGATTTGTTCGGCCAGCAAGTCAATACCCCGCGTCTACTGGCGAAGCGGCATATACATTAAATTATCTGGAGCATATTGAAGATCACTATACCAATTTGAAACAAGTCAGGATGAAAAAACTTAAGGGCACCTCTAAAAAACCCGTTTAGTTCTTGACTCGATCTTTTCCGCCGCTACTGCGTTGTCAAAATACTCAACTAAGCTTAAGCTAGCTCCGCTTTTGCCGCCTTGTATCGACAAAAAATAATTCTTCGTCAATTTCCTAAAGCTGTTTTTTAGAGGTGCCCTTAATAACTGACGGTCGCTTTAGTTCGTATACCAGGATGGCGTAGATGTCATCCCGGAATTAACAAACATTTCACTCATATTGGTAACACTGCCTACATTCCAAGAGTTTAAGTTCTGGTTAAAAACAGCGGCGTTGTAAAACATTTCACTCATATCGGTAACACTGCCTACATTCCATCCGCCAATATCCTGGTCGAAGGAGGCGGCTCCACGAAACATAAGTCTCATATCGGCAACATTGGCCACTGTCCAGTTGCCGATATCCTGGTTGAAGTCACTCGTTCCGGCAAACATTCCCCACATACTGGTAACCTTACTCACATTCCATCCACCTATGTCCTGGTTGAATGGGACACCCCGAGATGCCGGTGTAGAAAAGGCGAACATCCATGACATATCGGTAACATTTTCGACATTCCAGCCGCCAATATTCTGGTTGAAAGAGATAGCACCTCTAAACATCCCTCCCATATCGGTAACCTTTTCGACGTTCCAGTTGCCAATATCTTGGTTAAACGCTATCGCATTGTAAAACATTCGTTCCATTCTGATAACTTCACGCACATCCCAATTACCTATGTCCTGATCAAAGGCCGCGGCTCCGTCAAACATCTCACCCATATCGGTAACCTTTTCGACGTTCCAGTTGCCAATATCTTGGTTAAACGCTATCGCATTGTAAAACATTCGTTCCATTCTGATAACTTCACGCACATCCCAATTACCTATGTCCTGATCAAAGGCCGCGGCTCCGTCAAACATCTCACCCATATCGGTAACATTCATCACTTCCCATGAGCCAATAATACCGTTAAAATTCTTGGCATTCTTGAACATCTCACTCATATTGGTAACGCTACTCACATCCCAGCTTGAAAGGTTCCCGTAAAAATCCGCTGTAAAGGAATACACGTCTGGGGAAAACAGGCTACTCATATCGGTAATGTCACTGGTATCTATGGTGCTCAAATCAGCGTTCATTCCCAGCCTGCCTATTTCTGCTTCAACGCACTCCGCCAATGCTGCCTTCGTTGCCGGTTTCATTTTGTTAATTGTTATAGATACCCCAGCCGTCCTCATCGCGTACCTTGGAAAAGACGCAGTAATACTGGCATTTATATTCGACAAAAGAGACTCAGAGTTTCCTGAGATTTCCCCTGTGGCACTATCGATACGAATACCCAACGGTAGCGAATCGGACGAGTAGGTTGTCCCGGCGGGAGGTTCAACGGTCCAGACAGGCAGTCCTGGGGGAATTTCCTTGGTTACCGCACCTACAATTCCACTGTAACTGAATTGGGGATCGGTAATTTCAATCTTTATCGTTGCGGATGCCGTGAGATCTCTCTCAACCCCAAAAGTCGCTGTAATGGTATGTTCCATACTGTGTGCGACAGTAGGAGTTCCGTAAATTTGTCCATTTGTTGAGTGGAATTTGATGCCCTCCGGTAAAGGAGGTTTAACCTCGTAGGTTGTAGTAGAGGATGGGGGATTGTTCCAACCAGCTATGGCATCAAGAATATGTTCACCGCTAATCCCCACGATGTCTCCTGAATAACTAAAACTCACCTGTTCAATTGTTATCTTTAGATTTGCCTCTCTTGTTATGTCTCCCGCAAAAGTCGCCGTAACAGTATACGTTGTGCTGGTATGGGTGGTAGGGGTACCGGAGATTTCTCCTGTTTCCGTGTTAAGCATTAAGCCGTTCGGCAGGGAGGGGGATATTTCATACGTTTCACCCGCAGCGCCGTATTCAGGCCAGTAAGGGGCTGCGGTCTGAATCTCTTCCCCCACTATCCCTTTGATCTCTGGATAATTGAAACCAATATCCTCTATAGCTATTGTTAATGACGCCTGTTTTTGTACACCATTCCCAAGATTTGCGGTAATAGTATACGATGTGGTAGTAAGTGCAGAAGAAGGGGTGCCAGAAATGGTCCCGCTGATCTCATCGAAGAGAATTCCTATCGGCAAGGCGGGCTCTACCGCATAGGCTGCCTCCGGGTTAGGGGCTTGGTTCCACTAAGCGGAAACCGTATCGATGGGTCTACCAACCACTCCCCAGATATTCGAATAGCTAAAATTCCTTCCACTCTCTTCAGGGTTGGCCAATATACTGCAAGAAAAAACAAGTAGGCCGAAAGCTATGAGCACAGGCAAACTATATAACTTCCGGATCGTCTTGCCTTGAAGCGTGAATACCTTGAAATAACTCATGTAAACCTCCTGATAATTCAGTTTACTCCATCAGCACTCTCCGAAATCACCGAGTACTCTGTATCAGGGACAATTCGCACCTTATAACATAATCGAGGAAAAGGATCAAGTCCTTGACGCTAGAGTTATTGTCAATAGTTGTGGATGAGAAAATTTCAAATCCTTCATTTTTTTCACGCGGCCTCTTCCTTGAAGACTCCATCTTTACAAAACACACCCTCAATAACCCTGGGGATTAGCTTGTATCCACGTAGCTTTCGCCAGTTCTTTTCAGCCTCCAGGCAGAGCTTCCAAACCATACTTAATGTTGCCACCCTTGAACCACAGCCCCTGGTTCTCTTCGTTCTAAGGCGGACAGTAGCAAAGGTTGACTCAATCGGGTTGGTCGTCCTGATGTGAGTCCAGTGCATCGCCGGAAATTTGTAGAACGTGAACAGCTTCTCCCTGTCCTTTTCCAGACACTGGGTGGCCCTGGGGTATTTAGCCTGAAAGGAATCAATGAATAAGTCATAGGCTTTAAGAGCATTCTGCTCGGTATCTGCCATATACATTTCATGAATCATTGACTTGGCCTTGCCCTGGATATTCCTGGGCATTTTGTTTAACACATTCGCTGTCTTGTGCACCCAGCAACGCTGTTTTTTTGTTTCGGGAAAGATTTCATCCAGGGCATTCCAGAAACCCAGCGCACCATCCCCAATGGCCAGCCTGGGGGCGGTGGTGAGACCCCGGGCTTTCAGTTGGAGCAGTATCTCCCTCCAGCTTTGTGAGCTTTCCCTGTATCCGTCACTGACGGCTAGAAGTTCCTTCTTCCCATCCCTGTCAGCTCCCATGATTACAAGAATGCAGCTCCTTTGATCATCAAGCCTTACATTGAAGTAGATGCCGTCCACCCAGATGTAGGCGTATTCCTTAGCTTTCAAATCACGTTTCTCCCACTGAAGAAACTCATCTTCCCAGAACCTTTTCAAGCGGACTATGTTCGTCGCCGACAGTCCGGCAATACCTTCACCCAGAATCGAGGCAAGAGCTGTCTGGAAAGCAGATGTGGACACACCGCTGAGGTACAGCGCCGGAACAAGGTTGTCGATACTGGGAGTTCTGCGCATATAGGTTGGCAGTATGGCACTGGTGAAGCGATCCTCTCGCTTGCTCTTTAATTTCCTGTCATCCACTCTTGGAACCTTGATTTGCATTTGACCAGCCCCTGTCACAATTTTTCGTTGGGCGTGGTAACCATTGCGTACAACCTTGCGCTGATTATTCTGATCACGCTCATGTTTATGGGCATTGATGTAGTCTTCCACTTCTAACTCCAGGGCATGAATAAGCATCTTTCTGGCTCCCTCTCGCAAAACCTGATCCAAAACCGATTCTGTTTCGCTTTTCAGCACTTCCGAATCATTTCCGTTTGTTGTAAACTCTTCCATAGAGCATCTCCTTTCTGTTTGGCTTTATTACCAATTATTTTACAGAAGGATTTGCTCTTTTTTTACCCCATCCACAACTTTTGATTATATCTCTTGACGCTAACTCAATCTGCGGAAACGTAGTTTCACCATTCGTTCATGCACCTCGCAAGTCTGGACAGTTTTTCCATCGCTGCGCGAAGTTCGGCGAAAACGACATCCCGGTGACAAACAAACCGGAATACGCCATTTTCTGCCGGATAGGATTGAATTCCAATGTCGGCGAGCTGCTGCTGAAAGCGCCTCTCGTTCTCGGGGCCGCCTTTGCGGAGTCTGAGAAAAACCATGTTGATGGAGGGTTGGGGAGTCAGCACCTCAAACACTTCGGGATGGTCTGAAAAAGCACTGGCAATATAGGCGGCCATTTCGTGGTCGGCGGCTATACGGGGGAGTTCCCCTCTCAGCGCGACAAGACCGGCGGCGGCCAGTACTCCAATTTGTCGCATCCCGCAGCCCATGATTTTGCGTTTATACAGGGCATGCTCAATGAAATCCCTAGGGCCGCAGAGCAAACTGCCGGAGGGAGCCCCCAAACCCTTGGACAGGCAGACCATAAGTGAATCGACATGACGGGTGATATGTTTGGCTTCGATGCCCAGATATGCCGCTGCATTAAACAGTCTCGCCCCATCCAAATGGATGGGAAGGCCGAGTTTATCGCCCATCAATTTCAATGCCTGCATCGATTCAAGGGGCTGTACCGTTCCATCCGAGAGTGCATTTTCCAGACATAGGAGGCCGGGTTTGGGGAAATGGACATCCCGAACACTTCGAAATCGCTGAATCACATCGTTACACTCGCCCCAATGCCTGTTAGTTGGCAGGAAGGGCGGAGAAACACACCGGATATAAAGGCCGAAGCTCCCGCTTCGTGCTGGACAATATGACAATTCTCCGAAAGATAAACCTCGCTCCCTCTTTCGCACCAGCAGAACAATGCCAACTGATTGGCAAAGGTGCCCGTGGGTACAAATAATGCGGCTTCCTTTCCGACCAGTGCCGCTGCCCGTTCTTCAAGTTCCAGCACGGTCGGATCCTCTCGAAGAACATCATCGCCAGTTACGGCATCGGCCATAGCTTTTCTCATTGCTGCCGAAGGACGGGTAACCGTGTCAGAACGCAGGTCGATCATCACTGTCATTATACCGTTCCGGAGTTATTATGGTCCAAGTCGGATATTTTGAAACCACTCGCTTGGAGGAAACCAAAATGGACGCCCGGACTTCACAAAACTCTGAAGCTGAAAAAAAATCTCTGTTCCGGAGACCCTGCGGATTGACTTGGAATTACTAATCAACAAAATGAAAAAATGAAGTATCAAATTTACCGAGGATTTTATCACCAATCGCTTCATTCTCATACCGCCATCTCCGATAGCTTCAATTGCCGAATTCTCACCCCGGTATCCGACATGAATCGTAGTCTATTTAATCCTGTCATACTCTAGTTTTATTACTATGGGGCACCTCTAAAAAACCTTATTTCAAAAATGGCAGACTAATGTATAATTTGCCTAGTTCATTCAATTCACCTGGACTAGCATTAAATAAATAGGTATACCGTTCATCGGGATAGTCCCCCCTGCCAATAAACCAGGCATAGCGAAAAACATCATCGCTGTTCTCACAGAGTTCAACCATTTGTCTCATCTGCTGAGCTTGCTTCTCATAGGAATTTATTTGCGCATTCCAGTTTGCTATCTCAGTAATTCAAATTCGTTTACCGTATTTTTTCAGGCGATCCAGTTGTGCCCCAAGGCCATAATCATACCAGTGAAATGCAAGATAATCTATTCCAGTATCTCTTCCGCCGTTTGCATCTCTGTACGACCCTTAAAATGCATCAAGCCAGGTAACGGGATCCCTGAAATCTGTCATAGTCCCCCAATTCATTGCGGGACCCACCAAATAAACCGTTCGCCCCATCGCTTTGAGTTCGTCAATAGTCTGCTCATACTGTTTCCATATTCGAGCCGCATGGGCAGGACTTTGGTTAGCTTGATCTCTTAAATTCGGTTCATTCAAAACCAGAAGATATTTAATTTCAGGACGGTCTAAGATGAAGTTTTTCACCTGGTTATAATCACGTTCACTATTTCCGCCCCAAAGCATAGGAATGAATTCCATTTGATAGTCGGCGTAATAATCTTGCGGAGCATCGGTTTCAAAATACCAGTTGTACCGCCATGAAACACCGCCTCTGAGCATATCAAAATCGGCGGGGGCTAGTAAATTGAATGCCAGTCCCCGCTTTGGGCTTTTGTCCAGATTACCCTGATTTACTTCCGGCACTGAACCATTATCAGTGTTACAACCAATTAGTATCAATATTATGATTGGAATGTGGAACTTTCTAATACCGCAAATCATTAATTTCTTCCTTCGCCTAAGGCTCTAACAACAGTAATATATCCGGCACACTCGACCAACAGTGAAACGCATTTATCTCCTAAAAACCCAAAATATCTTCCAGAATAACCGTAAAGATTTTCTTCCTGCCATTTCTCTCGATCTGAAGTTTGTATTGAGTTCCGGCAGGAGCAGACCAGAAATCCTTCTTCATTATTGAGGGATTAGGTTTCCACTGTGTCATGTCGATATCATCGACCATGAGAAGGATATCCCCTGAACGAAGACCTGCCCTGTATGCGGGGCCAGCCTTAAGGACCTGTCCCACAAGTTCTGAGGATTCCAGAGACTCCGGCGGAAACGTGGCACCCAAGCGATTGTATTCGTAATTCGTCCGGGAATATGGGCGTTCCTTCATGTAGAGTTTATTTTTTATGAGGTCTAAGACAACATCGAAGTGTTTCAGTGCTTCAAGGCCAAAGACAGTCTCCAGCTCTGGCCACTGAAAGACGTTTTTTTCGATCATAACACGAGAAATTGCTAACGGTCCGAATTGAAACGAGTTTGACCAACGCAGTTCTGTTGCAAATACCCCTCCGGCTGCTGGATTATAACCTGATGTCAGCGTTGCTGGCAGACATGGCTCTTCCTTAAGCCAACGGCGCCAGCGTGGTTCGGGAAGCGAAATGCCTCCATTAGACCCTGTATCAAGGTAGGTTCTTCCGCCTTCATCACCCTGAATGAATGCCGCCGCAATCAGAATTTTGCTGTCAATGTTGAACGCTTTCCATAACAGCGTTTCCTTCGGTGCGGAATATATCCTTGATAATGACAAATCATCCCACTGTATTCGCCAGAGTCTTCCTTGGAGGGCAGGCCATCCGATCAATCCGTCAATATCCTGATACGGCAAAAAATCTATCAAAGCAGCTTAGACATTTTCTGTTTTCAGGCCATCGATTTCGATTTCAAGATTCTCTATCAGTGTCTCGTCATTTGAAGGTGTCCGAAGGCGTAGCTTCCTTAGCGAGGGTTCAAGAAGAACAAGCGGTGTGGGTGCACCTGTGTCGATAGCAAGCCGGACTTCTTTCCCGTTTACTTCTGCCTCTATGATCAATCTATTATCCAGTGCACGGACCGTTATCGGCAGACAAAGGACCAAAAGAAAGTTCAAGAACATACTTCGTACATACTTCATTTCAAACATAGCATTTGTTCTCCTTTATTCCGAGCCGTCCTATTGTTCGACAAAGCTATTCTAAAAACTTTCTCGTAGAGCGGTTTTATTTACAATGACATTCACAAAAATTCCCAAGCGGGGGCAGCGTTGGATTGATTGGCGATCTGTGTTTGCTGTCAACTCCTAGACCTTACAGAACATCCTAGAAGTATTGCTTTATATCTTAGGGGCACCTCTAAAAAGCAGCTTTAGGAAATTGACGAAGAAATTTTTGTCGATACAAGGCGGCAAAATCTCAAGCGTAGCTTAAGCTACGTGAGCATTTTGACAACGCAGTAGCGGCGGAAAAGATCGAGTCAAGAACTAAATGGGTTTTTTAGAGGTGCTCTTAGGTTAATTGTCAAGCAATCAGGATGCAAACGTCGCGGCTGAGAAATTCGAAGCGGTTCAGTGAACACGATTTCATTTCCGGCTTTCGAAATTGAAAGATAGTATTCTGTAGATGCACAGAGAGCACCCAGCATAATGCTTGAAGTTCATCCCTTTTTTGTTTCTGTTTCGGGATAATCCGGAGAAGAAGAAATCAAGCCGTCATGAAAGAAGCGCTCTTTCTATGATTATAGACAGGTTCACATCTGTTAAACACGGCAAACCTGAATCGCCGAGTACACCGGGCATATCGCACAACATAGGTTGAAGAACCACTGAACCGGAGGGAATAGTCCCCCCTTGCCAGAAGACATACGAATTTCTGCTGTTAACAAATCCGATTTATCTATATATACTGAATCTAGGAGTATTCTATGCAAGCCTTGGCGCTGACAAGTGAACAGCTAGAGCATGTTGCCGGCTATATAAAAGAACGGATTCATGAATGGATACAGGAACCGTCATCTGCAATATCAGCTTCATCGAAAACGGCTGAAAATTCAGACACCATTCACGAAAGAATAGTGCGTGTCGAGGAAGCCCTGAAGAATCAGGGTGAAGTACTCAAACTCATGCTCAAACAGAATGAAGAACGGGCTAAACAGACTGACAAGCGCTTTGAGATGGTTGACAAGCGCTTTGAGATGGTTGACAAGCGCTTTGAGATGGTTGACAAGCGCTTTGAGATGGTTGACAAGCGCTTTGAAGAACTCAGGGAAGATATGAACAAGCGCTTTGAAATGGTTGACAAACGTTTTGAAATGGTTGACAAACGTTTTGAAGATATGAATACACGCTTTGAGCAATTGATAAAACGGCTCAACACCCTCATGTTAATAACAATCGGCTGCTTTGCCGGACTCGGCACCCTGATTTCAATCCTCACGTATTTACAATGAGGGCATCTAATCAGGCATTCCTTCATGGTTCCATGCTGACCATAACTCTGCGTTCATCGGACAATCCCGTATCATCAATAAGAATGAGATCATACTCGCCTGGGGAAGGGAGCCAGAGAAGGGTCTGAGACGGGGAACTTCTGCCCAAGAAGACGCCGTCGGCAAACCAGTAGATATTTCTCACCTCGCCATCGGCTGAGGCGGTGAGCGGAATGCGGTTAAATCGTTCCCTTTTTTGTTTCTGTTTCGGGATAATCCGGAGAAGAAGAAATCAAGCCGTCATGAAAGAAGCGCTCTTTCTATGATTATAGACAGGTTCACATCTGTTAAACACGGCAAACCTGAATCGCCGAGTACACCGGGCATATCGCACAACATAGGTTGAAGAACCACTGAACCGGAGGGAATAGTCCCCCCTTGCCAGAAGACATACGAATTTCTGCTGTTAACAAATCCGATTTATCTATATATACTGAATCTAGGAGTATTCTATGCAAGCCTTGGCGCTGACAAGTGAACAGCTAGAGCATGTTGCCGGCTATATAAAAGAACGGATTCATGAATGGATACAGGAACCGTCATCTGCAATATCAGCTTCATCGAAAACGGCTGAAAATTCAGACACCATTCACGAAAGAATAGTGCGTGTCGAGGAAGCCCTGAAGAATCAGGGTGAAGTACTCAAACTCATGCTCAAACAGAATGAAGAACGGGCTAAACAGACTGACAAGCGCTTTGAGATGGTTGACAAGCGCTTTGAGATGGTTGACAAGCGCTTTGAAGAACTCAGGGAAGATATGAACAAGCGCTTTGAAATGGTTGACAAACGTTTTGAAGAACTCAGGGAAGATATGAACAACCGCTTTGAAATGATTGACAACCGCTTTGAAATGGTTGACAAGCGCTTTGAAATGGTTGACAAACGTTTTGAAGAACTCAGGGAGGATATGAACAAGCGCTTTGAAATGGTTGACAAACGTTTTGAAATGGTTGACAAACGTTTTGAAGATATGAATACACGCTTTGAGCAATTGATAAAACGGCTCAACACCCTCATGTTAATAACAATCGGCTGCTTTGCCGGACTCGGCACCCTGATTTCAATCCTCACGTATTTACAATGAGGGCATCTAATCAGGCATTCCTTCATGGTTCCATGCTGATCATAACTCTGCGTTCATCGGACAATCCCGTATCATCAATAAGAATGAGATCATACTCGCCTGGGGAAGGGAGCCAGAGAAGGGTCTGAGACGGGGAACTTCTGCCCAAGAAGACGCCGTCGGCAAACCAGTAGATATTTCTCACCTCGCCATCGGCTGAGGCGGTGAGCGGAATGCGGTTAAATCGTTCCCTTTTTTGTTTCTGTTTCGGGATAATCCGGAGAAGAAGAAATCAAGCCGTCATGAGAGAAGCACTCTTTCTATGACTATAGACAGGTTCACATCTGTTAAACACGGCAAACCTGAATCGCCGAGTACACCGGGCATATCGCACAACATAGGTTGAAGAACCACTGAACCGAAGGGGATAGTCCCCCCTTGCCAGAAGACATACGAATTTCTGCTGTTAACAAATCCGATTTATCTATATATACTGAATCTAGGAGTATTCTATGCAAGCCTTGGCGCTGACAAGTGAACAGCTAGAGCATGTTGCCGGCTATATAAAAGAACGGATTCATGAATGGATACAGGAACCGTCATCTGCAATATCAGCTTCATCGAAAACGGCTGAAAATTCAGACACCATTCACGAAAGAATAGTGCGTGTCGAGGAAGCCCTGAAGAATCAGGGTGAAGTACTCAAACTCATGCTCAAACAGAATGAAGAACGGGCTAAACAGACTGACAAGCGCTTTGAGATGGTTGACAAGCGCTTTGAAGAACTCAGGGAAGATATGAACAAGCGCTTTGAAATGGTTGACAAACGTTTTGAAGAACTCAGGGAAGATATGAACAACCGCTTTGAAATGATTGACAACCGCTTTGAAATGGTTGACAAACGTTTTGAAGAACTCAGGGAGGATATGAACAAGCGCTTTGAAATGGTTGACAAACGTTTTGAAATGGTTGACAAACGTTTTGAAGATATGAATACACGCTTTGAGCAATTGATAAAACGGCTCAACACCCTCATGTTAATAACAATCGGCTGCTTTGCCGGACTCGGCACCCTGATTTCAATCCTCACGTATTTACAATGAGGGCATCTAATCAGGCATTCCTTCATGGTTCCATGCTGACCATAACTCTGCGTTCATCGGACAATCCCGTATCATCAATAAGAATGAGATCATACTCGCCTGGGGAAGGGAGCCAGAGAAGGGTCTGAGACGGGGAACTTCTGCCCAAGAAGACGCCGTCGGCAAACCAGTAGATATTTCTCACCTCGCCATCGGCTGAGGCGGTGAGCGGGATGCGGTTAAATAGCTCTTCCTCCAGCCTGAAAACATACATCGTACGAGATAGAGGAGAGACAATCTTAACCTAAGTTCACCTAACTAGACAGCCCCTGGCAGTTTTTTACGACCACTGAAGTCGCCATAACTCAAATTTAGGCCAAAATTTTCACCGAATAAATAATATAATCCATTCCCATATAATAAATTAACTCAAATACCATTTTTCACGATACTGGGGACATTACAGTTTAACTCCTAAGATTTCAACCATCTTCTGCTGATGGATTGTCAGTTCGGTTACTTCCGGCCGCGCCCCTTAGATAGTTCGGCTCAATCGTGCTGCTTTAGGGCACCTCTAAAAAACCGCTTTTGGAATTTGGCGCAGCTATTTTTCTTCGATGCAAGGCACCAAAAACGGCGCGTAACTGGGTTACGTGAGCATTTTGGCAACGCAGCAGCGGGGGAAAAGAGCAAGCCAAAAACGGAATGGGTTTTTTAGAGGTGCCCTTTACACAATAAATTTCCAATTGCCTTTAGGCGCAAGGGATTGAAACAGAAATGCCGCCGGCAGCCCCGGCGATTGGCAATGAGCCGGGGGGGCAGGCTGCCGGATTAAGGCATTGGAGTGGAAAGCCCGACCCGAAGGGTTGCGCCAAATTCCAAAAGCGGTTTGGCGCCTTTACAATTCTTAATTCCCAATTCCCCCCTCTCCCCTTCTTAGGAATGAAGACAGCCCTCCTCGGTGTGCAGAGGCCCTATAAAAGCATTCTTGAATTGTTTATTCTACTCTATATGTTTCTGAAAGACAAAACAGCCCTGGTGACCGGCTCGGTGCATCGAATCGGGAAATCCATCGCTTTGACGCTGGCAGAGCAGGGCGCCAATGTGCTGATTCATGGGCGAAAGCAGGGAGATGAAGCCGACAAGCTGATAGGCATCATCCGGAAGGCAGGAAGACAGGCCGCGTTTGTCCCATACGATCTGAGAGACAGCGACGGTGCCGGTCCGTGGTTTGAGCAGCTTTGCCGGCAGTATGGAGGCATGGACATATTGGTCAATTCTGCCTGTGAATACAGAAAAGACTCCTATGAGAACCTCTCTTCCTCTGACCTGAACGAGGCCATGGCCGTCCAGGTGCTTTCCCCTCTGGCCATGATGCGGGTTATGAAACAAAGCGGCTGTCCCGGAACGGTGGTGAACATACTGGACACACGCTACTGTGACAGGGACGGTGCTCACGCCTCTTACCATCTGGCCAAGCGCGGGCTTCATACATTGACCCGAGATCTCGCCATGGAGTATGCCCCTCTTCTCAGGGTGAACGCCGTTGCTCCAGGGATTATACTGAAGCCGCTGAACGGCGGCGGGGCATGGCTCGACCGCATGGCCGGCACCAATCCCCTAGACGCTTACGGAACTCCCCGTGACGTGAGTGATGCCGTCCTCTACCTCGTTCGGGCCGCATTTGTCACCGGTCAGATCATCTTTGTCGATGGAGGAAGGCACCTCAAAGGCTGTGCCTATGGATCTTGACCGTCTGGATAGAATCCACATCCATGCCCTGCGATGCCGCTGCGTGCTGGGGCTGTACCCCGAAGAACGGCATCAGGCACGGGATGTGCTGATCAGCCTCTCCCTCTATTTCAAGAATCCCGATGCCGCCATGACCGACAATATCAACCTGACCATTGACTACGCCGAAGTGGCCGATGAAATACAAGCCCATGTCAATGGCACTCGGTACAAACTGATCGAATCCCTGGCCGAATCCATCGCCGGATTGCTTCTCAAACGGCAGTCCATCCTTGCCTGCCGTGTTACGGTGGTTAAAACCGGCGTGCCCAACGGCGCCCATAGTACCGCCGTGGAAATCATTCGCGAAAGGGCATAAGGACTTCGCATGTACGCCCCAGCATACCGCAGGCCGCCCCGATTCCCCTCCCTCTGCTGCGCCGTATGCGGCATTCCCTGCCGGATGCACGAATAATCTCAAAAAACCGATTGACGGATTCCTGAGAAGGCTCTCCAAAATTCCGTTTTCCTGCCGGATGACAGGGTATAAGATTCACCTTGCCCTGTAAGCCTTCCATCCACGCGATGAGTTTTTCGGCATGACCCGGGGAATCGTTTATCTTTGGTATTAAGACGTATTCAAAGTAAATCCCGTCCTTTCTAACGGCCTGAGGCGATTCGAGGAGAGCAGCCTTGAGTTCGCCCAGCGGCCATACACGGTTGATAGGCATGAGACGGCTGCGCAGCCCGTCGTTTAAGGCATTGACGCTCACCGACAGGCGCAGTGTGCGCCATGCCTCCTGCGGGAATTGATGCTCCAGCCGTGTCAAAGCCCTAATGCCGTCCACATGGCCGGCGGTTGAAACAGAAATACGCCTTTTGGGAATGGCTGCACCTCTGGAGTCGCTGAGGATGCGGACGGCTCGGATTACCTCGTTGAAATTGTCAAAGGGTTCGCCCATCCCCATGAACACGATATTCCGTGGACTGGCTTTGAGCTTAAAACGTGCCGCAGCCCATTGGGCGACGATTTCCGCTGTCTTCAAATCACGCTTCAAGCCCAATCTGCCGGTCTCACAGAACACGCAGTTCCTTGCGCATCCAATTTGACTGGAAACACAGAGGGTGGATGAGCCGGCCATCGGGATAAGAACCGATTCGGTGCGGAGTCCATCGCCCATGGTGAGCACGAATTTTCTTAGGCCCTCCTGAGCGAGGCATAGATTCATCGGCGGCAGATCCACAGTAAAAGTGTCGGCGATTTGTGCGGCCAGTTTCCCTGCGGTCCCGAATTCCGGCAGCCGGTGCAATGCGGTGCCGCCGACCGTGTGGATATGGCAGAACAGTTTCTTAGCGTGGTATTCACTCTTTCCGTAGGCATTGCGGAAATAATCGTTTAATTCCTTCAGGGTAAACCCGAGTGAAAATATATTCATTTAGCTGTTATCATACTATAATCTTACTCACAATGAATAATCATACAGTCAAAACCATCCTGTCCGGAGTGGCCGATGGGCGTATCGAAACCATCCTTGGCTGGATACGCACCAAGAGGGATGCCAAAAACGTTGTTTTCATAGAACTCAACGACGGCTCCTGCCTGAAGAATCTTCAGGCCGTCATCGACAAGAATTCGGGCATAATCGATTCAGACCTGAACCATCGCCTGCTCACCGGAGCAAGTGTGAAGATTACAGGTCTTGTCCATCCCTGTGAGAAAGGAAACCAAAGCCTGGAGATTCAGGTTCAATCGGTGGAACTCATCGGCGATGCCCCCGCCGATTATCCGCTTCAGAAGAAGCGCCACTCCTTCGAGTTTCTAAGGGAAATATCCCACTTAAGAGCGCGCACCAACACCTTTGGCGCCGTAAACAGGGTTCGAAACTGCCTGTCCAGGGGCATTCACGATTTCTTTCAGCGCAGGGGCTTCCTGTGGATACATACCCCCCTCATTACCGAGAGTGATTCCGAGGGTGCCGGGAACATGTTTCAGGTGACTAATTTGAACATGGAGACCCCCCCCAGGGATGAAGACGGCCGGATATCTTACAGCGAGGACTTCTTCGGGAAGAAGGCCCATCTCTCCGTCAGCGGTCAACTGCAGGCCGAAAACCTGGCCTGTTCCATGGGCAGGGTGTATACCTTCGGCCCCGCCTTCAGGGCAGAGAATTCCAATACATCCAGGCATTTATCCGAATTCTGGATGGTTGAGCCGGAAATGGCCTTCTTCGATATCGAGGACAACCGCAGCTTGGCAGAAGAAATCATCAAGGCATTGCTTCAACTCGTGCTCAGCGAATGCCCGGACGATATGGATTTCTTTGATCGGTGGATATGCAGGGACATCACCAGGGAATTGGAAGAAATCATAGCCGCTCCCTTCTCCCATATCAGCTATGGCGATGCGATAAAAGAGCTGCAAACCGTCAAGGACAACTTCGAATTTAAGCCCATCTGGGGTGCGGACCTTCAAGCTGAACACGAACACTGTCTCACAGACAAGATCATCGGAGGCCCCGTAACGATTACCGATTACCCCAAGGATCTCAAGGCATTCTACATGAAACAGAACGATGACGGCAAAACCGTGCGGGCCATGGATGTCCTTGTTCCCAGGCTGGGTGAAATCATAGGCGGAAGCCAGCGTGAAGAGGTATTGGAAAAACTGCTCCGGCGAATCGAGGACATGGGCATGGCCGCGAGAGAGTACCAATGGTATCTGGACCTCCGCCGTTACGGCTCAGTGCCGCACAGCGGATTCGGCTTGGGTTTTGACCGTTTGGTGCAGTATGTCACCGGAATGCAAAACATCCGTGATGTCATTCCCTTTCCCCGTGCGCCGAAGCTGATGGATTTCTGAGCCTGCACAGGGCTTGTGTCATAAAATATCTGGCTAGGGCATGAAGGGTTCTGAAATGCCCATACAGCTAAACTGCATGGACATCTTGACAACGCAGAACACGCACAGGCAGGCGGAAGGATCGAGTCAAGAACCTAGCAGGGGGGAGAGACTCCTATTAATCCTTCTTATACCTTCCCGGCTTTATCTCATCGCCATACTTGGCCTTCGCGGCTTCTATGCCGGTGATGGCCTGGTCCCAAGCTTCATAGATATGAGCGGGTACATGGGAATCCATTTTTCTGAAGAAAGCCTTTGTGCGCTCAAGTTTCATAATCCACTTGGAACAGCGGAAAGTAAAGAGATATTCATAGTCGGTTCGGCTGAAATCCTCGTTAAGCAGTTCTTTGAAGAGTTTCAGCAAGTCTTCATATAGCGGGATAATGCCGGTTGGGGTTTCATAACCCTGAAATTCGCCATGCACCCGGCCTTCCGCCCAGTGCAGCCAAACCTTCTTGGCGAGTTTGCCGGTCATGAATTTGCCTTGGGGGCTGAGCATGAAGTAGTTGGTGCTGAATACCTTGGGCACGGCCTTCATTCCATCGACGAATTTTAGATTGTTGTCGGTGTATTCACCCAAGGGGTAGGACACGAAATCCATATTGGCCATCGGACTGGCAGCCCGGACACCTTCGGCGCCGAGTGTTGCCGCCGTGGATTCGGATTCCAGGGTGGCGGCCTTCAGAAGAATGCCGCTTGCATAGGATGGAGATTCCTCCACCGGAACAGTGGTGTCCGAGTCCCGTCCGCCGTATAACAAACCGTCAATCCTCACTCCGTATTTGGCATCGAAACCTTCTTTATCAAAGTTGGAGAGGTAGTCGAGCCGCATGGTATAGCGGCTATTCGGGTGGGACAGTCCCACCTCTTTTCCCTTAGAGTCTCTGTCGCCCTTCTTCCACTCGCCATGATGGTTATTCCCGCTGTCCGGGGGGGCTCCCCCCATACCAAGCCAGTAAGGCACATTGTCCGGTCCCTGAAGCACGTTGGAAAAGATGAGTTCCTGGGGTTTCTTCAGATTCTCAAAGATAACAGGATCGTCCTCGGCGTTCACATCCTTGATGATGCCGAAGATACCCTGTTCCACATTCACCGCCCGGAATTCCCCATTGATGCTGCGGAAATAGGCAATATCATCGCCGACAACTTCTTCTCCCGGCACCATGGCCGTGGATGTCTTGCCGCAGGCCGAAGGGTAGGCCCCTGCAAAATAGGTCTTGCGTCCGGAAGCCGGTGGAATAACAGCCATAACGAACATATGCTCACAGAGCCAGCCCTCCTGGCCAGATTTATTAATGGCCAGACGCATGGAATGCTTCTTCAAACCGACGGAATTTCCGGCATATTGAGCATTCATCGAGTACACGACATTGTTCTGCAAATCCATATATACACGCCGTTTATCCAAGTTGACGGTGCATCCGCGCTCATCAAGTTCACCGGCGGAGTGGATGAATCTGAAAAAATCATCCTTCTCGTCTTCCTTCATGTTTAAGAAGTGATTGTAGGCCGGCCGATAAAGAATGGCTTCCGAATGCGCCACATACCATGAATCGGTGAACTGTATGCAGGGAATGGTGAAGGGGCTGCCGGTAGGCCCCTCGGCGAAGAACTTCACCACGCTGTCTTTGCCGCGCATGATGCCCTTGGCAATGGACAGAATCTCCTCATGCCCCTGGCCGTAGGGTAAGGCGTTAAGGGATTTCATGCGTTCCATATTTTCAGGATAGACGATGTACTTGGTATTAGCCTTATCTCTCGCCTGATCTCCATAGCCGTCCCAGTGGACGGTTTGGCCATTAAAGGCGAGTCTGTGCTCTTCCCCCTTGGCCAGGGCCTGTTCCCTGATATACCTCTCGTCATCAGGACTGTCATCAGCCACATAAATGGCGGCTGGATCACAATGTGCGGCAAAAGTGCCAATGAAATCGTAAACTTTCTGATTATTAATCGCAACAAGCCGATTATAACTTTTGTCAGACATCTTACCCCGCAACAGGGCATCATATTCGAGATTCATATTCTCTCCTTATTGAATGCCTACAGTATATCGCAGGCATTCAATAATGTTAACCCCCTTGCGCTGAAATTCCGCTTATGGCCCTGGGGATTTCTTTATTCCTCTGAACCGGTCCGGTCTCTACGGCACTTATGGAGCGACTACTCTACTACTTTTTTTGTCTTTCTATGAATTTCAGCGGTATACTCATTGCTATGCTGGCAACGGTTCCGGGGTACGGGTTCAGGACATAGGTAACAGATTTCAAGGTTCAGAAGAGTCTTGACCCCTCCCTCCCTCAATTCTCAATTCTCCCCTCCCAGCCCTCTCCCATTCCTCCCCTTCTCCCGTGCATCGCACTAAGCAAATATTGCTATGTTTACTTGACATATATCAAACAGTTGTATATACTATAGTAGTTGCAGTAGCCATGATGCTGCTGAACAGCACAAGTGAGGTATAGATGAAACATTGTTTAATAGCAGTCGGTTTAATAGCAGTCGGGATGGCAGGATGGTCGAGTGATATGATTCACGACGATTTCTACGATATGGCTGCATCAGAGGAAGAAGCCCTGTCAACATCATTGGATTCTCAGGATGCACAGGCCCTCAAGAAAGCTGGAGTGTACTTTTTCTCTCTCGTCAATGGGGTGAACTCCATGAAAGTCGACAAAAAAAACCTGGAAACAAATGCGAAAACGGCCGTTGACTACTTCGAGGCGGCGTATGATCTGAACAGGAAAGATCCGGTTATTTCGATTTGGAGAGCTACGGCGAATCTGGCCTATGCCGGTGTCAGCAAGAAGCTGAAGAACAAGATTAAGTATTCCAACCTGGGTATTAGTTATTTCAATCAGATACCTATGAATCAGAGGAATAATCTGGACTATTTGTATATGCGCATTGTTTCTTTCATACAGGTTCCAAAAAATTTCAAGAATCTTACCGAAAGTGTGAAGAAAGACTCCCAAACGTACTTTCGGATGTACTCTTCGTTGGAGGACCCGGGCACTCATGCCTTCCTGAATGAATCAGTGAAGGTGATGCATGCTTATGCGTATTACATCACGCGCAAGAAAAACGAGGCAAAAAAAATCATGCTCACGATTGATGAGGCATCGATGCTTAGGGGGCAGGGTTCCGATACCACGACGGGAGAGTATTACTTCACCATGAAGAAGAAGCTCAAAATCAAATAAGGTATGGCTGGAAACATGCGTAGAACAACTGCCATAGGGTCAAGAATCTGAACAGAGCAAATTCAGGAAAGGAGTAGAAAATGAGACGGCGATTCGTTTTTTTAGCCGCTGCATTCGCCCTCGCTGCCAATATGGCCTGGGCGCAGACGAAATCCGATGAGGTTATCTTAACCATCAAGGAAATCAATATCGTAGGAACACAATGGTCAGAGAAGTCTATTCGGCGTCTTCTGACTTTCCAGGAGGGGGACAGCTTCACTGAGGATGCTCTGGAAAAAAAATTATACACATCAAGGGTTGTGCTGCAAAACGATAGCAATATCTATCTGGCTGAATTTGAGTATGAGAAGAAAGGTTCTGAAGTGTATGTCGAACTGATGGTGTATGATGCCACGATGGGTTTCTCATTTAGCGCCTTTTCCACAGGACCCATCGTGAAGTACCGCAATTTGCTAACCGAGGGGTTTGATGTGGGCACCCATATAGGCTACTCACGGCAAATGCTGTTCATGGACTGGAAGCGCATAGGCGGGCTGCCGGTAGGATTTTACCTCCTTTCAGGACATCAGATTTTCAATCCCTTCGAATCAGAGTACATGACTTCTTCATACTCCAATACCGCCCGATTGTATTT
The DNA here is from genome assembly GCA_965232165.1 of Spirochaetaceae bacterium. Lineage (GTDB taxonomy): Bacteria > Spirochaetota > Spirochaetia > DSM-2461 > DSM-2461 > UBA2779. Next base: position 1,487,437 of record CBDDOY010000001.1, read on the forward strand.
CTGGCTGGGGCCGCATATTAAGCTGGGGCTGCTAGATAAGTTCAACTTCACTCTCGACGGCTGGAAAGACGCCCGAAAGCGCCAGACTAATGCCATCGGCGGAAGCTTGGAGGCAGATTTCTATTACCTGCTTGATATCATCAAATTTGGCTTCAGTCTCAAGGCGGAATATCTCTACCATCATCGTGGCAACCTCAATAAGGCTCATAGTATTCGCATTCGCGGTAAAACGATTTTCCGCCCCTTCAATACAAACAGGGTGACCTTCAATCTCGGCACTCATATAAAATGGGCTAGCGACGACTTGATAGACCGCGAGAAAATCTCCCTGTCAGAAAACAGTGGAAGAGCCGCCTGGGATTTGGAATTCTTCGTGCCGGTACATTTCATCAAGATATCCGGCGGTGCGAATTTCTACATCGGCCTGGAACCCGGCGTCATCGTCGGTAAAGGCGGAACGGACAACTTCGATTTTTCCGCCCCCGAAATCGGGATTTCCTTTGCGCCGATCTTACAGGTGGGATTTCCCGCCTCGGTGTTCTTTGCCCCGCGTTTCGTATACAACATCAGTGAAAACAGGCTGACGTTTACGTTTGGATTCAGCAGCTTGCCCTACACCAAGGAACTGGACATGGATTGGTGACATCGGCCGGTTGTATGTGTCCAGTAATGCCGGATGCTTTGTGGCGAACTCTAAGATGCCAGTCGGGTATTAAAGCAAAGCGGCTTTGTGCATCCTGACAAATTGATTCTCCATGTCATATAAGGAGTAAACTCATGTTGAAAGTTCTTGTTGGATACTTCCCCTGGATTATTTTCTGGACCTTCTCAGGTCTTGGCGATTGGGTTATTGGTGTTCTGGGGGCATTGCTGACCACGGCAGTGATAGTTTCCTGGCGCTGGCTTAAACGGAAGAATGTAAAGGCAATAGAATTGGCGGCACTTGGATTCTTCACCGTTCATGCCCTGATTTCTCTGGTGCTGAATGCATCCTTCCTCATTGAAGCCGGACTGATACTCAGCCATCTGGTGCTGGCCGGAATGGCTTGGGGCACTATACTCGCCGGAACGCCGTACACGTATCAATATATCCGTGAAGACCAGCCAAAAGCGCTTTGGAGCGAGCCGATTTTCCTCCGCACCAACAAAATCATTTCCGGAGTTTGGGGCGGCATTTTCCTGCTTAACGCCGGTCTGGGAGTCTTCGGCATGGTCTATTCAAACTGGCAATTCCTGCTTAATGTCATTGTCATCAACACCCTTAACCTGGCAGGAATAGCCTTTTCTTTCCTATTCCCCCGGTGGTTTCCGAAATTCGCGATTCAGCGGCAGATAGACGCCCTAGAACCTTACAAATGGCCTGCTCCTCAGTTCGGGAGCCCTACAGAAGCCGAGAATGAACATGATGTCATCGTTGTCGGTTCAGGCATAGGGGGCCTGACCGCCGCGGCCCTGCTGGCGAAACGGGGACTCAAAACGGCAGTCTTCGAGCAGCATTTCATGCACGGGGGGTTCTGCACCTCCTGGGAATCAAGCGCACGTGTCAACGGGAAGCAGTACAAATACATTTTCGATGCGGCCGTGCATGATGTTGTAGGGATAGCCCCCCCTGGAGCAACCCACAATCTGATGCATCTGTTGGATATCGGGGAATCCATTGACTGGAAGCGCATGGATCACGAATACATATTCGACGACTTTCACCTGCGCGTACCGCGGGATTACAAGGCGCTTGCCGCGAAACTGGGAGAAATCTTCCCCTCGGAAGAAGAGGGCATTCACGCCTTCTTTGAGGAGATGCGCTTGGTTGTCCGGGAAATGTATGGCAGCACAAAGGAAAACGGCGGTGTTCCCGGTCCCCCCAAAACGGCAGAAGCCATGCTGGATTATCCATTAAAACGCCCGCACGCTTATTACTGGCTCAATCGCCCCTTCACCAGCTTCCTTGATGCCCATATTCAGGATGACCGCCTGAAACGCCTTCTCTCTACATTGACGGCCTACCTGTCCGACGATCCCAGACAACTGACTGCCGGTGCAATGGCGCCCGTCTTCCAGTACTATTTCGATGGCGGATACTACCCATGCGGGGGGTCGGGGAGAATTGCCGATGCCCTGGCAGGGGTGATAGCGCAGAACAAAGGACAAGTCAGCGTCAGCAGTCCCGTCAAGCGGATCGTGATTGAAAACAACCGCGCCATCGGTGTCGAACTGGCAAAAACCGGTCACATCCACCACGCCAGTGCCGTCATCTCAAACGCCGACCTGAAACACACCTTCACCGAATTAGTTGGAGCCGAACACCTCCCCAGGCAATTTCATGAACAAATCTCAAATTGCCGACCATCCACATCAGTCTTCATGGTATTTCTGGGACTTGACTGCATCCCAAACCTCGAACCGGTAACCATGTACAATGATTTTGGCATCATGATTCCCTCCAAAGTAGACCCGTCCTTAGCGCCTCCTGGGCATTCGGCCATGACTCTGATAAAATTCATCCCCCAAACCGAAGCCGGGAGCTGGGATCGCGGGGCGCAGGATTACAAAGCCCGCAAAACAGCCTACGCCGATGCGCTCATTGACAAAGTCGGAAAATTGATCCCCAACCTCCGCAGCCGCATCATCTACCGGCAGTCGGCATCGCCGTCCACTGTCGAACGCTTCGTATGGACCGATGCCGGCAGCATCTATGGCCCCGTCCTGGATTCAGCCCGACCGCCCATGAAATCACCCGTCCAAAACTTGTATCTGACCGGTGCGGGAACCTTTCCAGGCCCCGGAGTCGAAGCGGTGATCGCCTCAGGCACGCGGGTTGCCGATGCAATTTACCGCCCCGCGAAGTAGGCAGCAGAAAGTCACATCTATGCAGCACTTCGCAGCAAAGATATTCTACGATGCCTTTATAAAACAGAATTCAGAAGGAACCATGGGCCATCTCAAGAAGGTATAGGGACACCCATAAAAGAGGTCCAAGAATTTACAAAAAGCTGGCGGAATCGCCGCAGTGTATGCAGGCGCAGCATAACCGTAGGCATTGGGAAACTGCTCCGTTACGCCGGAGTAGAATACCTGCCCGTCTCCACGGCCACAACCCGGTCGCGGTGATTTTTCCCCGTGTCGCCGTCAAAAGCCGCCACCTGCGCGGCTTCCGGCTGCACCAGAACCACTTCCTTCAGCGCCACATTTTTCTGGTAACGGCAATCCCGTTCTCGGACAGATTATCCCCTCCCGCCGACGCGGGACACCCCAATACCATGAGCGCGATTGCCGACAACGCTCCCGCTGTTTTCCAATTTTACTTCTTTATCCAATAAGTTTTTGGCGAAACGCCTGATCTATTGTGGTTTGCCCCATATTTTGGGCGTTCCCCTGCTCCCGCCTAACGGCGGTCACAGGGTCGGGCTTTGCGGGGTTTCATCCACAGCCAAGCCTGTCGGCTTGGCTGTGGACGCCTCCGGCGCCCCTCCAATCCCTAACGCGTGCTGGCGCAGATAGCAGCAGCCCAGCCGCTAAGAAATCCATGATTGAATTCCGTGAAAAATCAAAATGCGTCACCATACATCAATGCCCATAGAGTCACCGCCCGCTATAAAAAACTCCTTGCTTATCTCTTTTTTTGAACCCCATATCATTTTGTATTTATATATCTCAATTGTCTTTGAATAATGAGTACTCCACCAGGAATAAACCCATGTTTCTGATCGCAAAGGTGCTATGGTTTTCTCTATTTTCTGTCCTGTGTTGTCCACAGTAACGTATTGTTCATACACAAAATTTGTATTCTTTATTGTAATTTTGCATACTCTCAGGGGTTTATGGTAATAATCTGTATTGTTAGATTCATCTGCTTCCCCCGACACCGAATCCACAATGGCTCCATAATAATACGTACTTGGAGTGGATGGCGCATCGACATACACGTATTCCGAAGTCGAACCTCCTGCCGATATGCTGCTCACGCTGATGTAACCGAGATAGGTATCGAAAGGAGTGATAGTGGAATTGTCAGAACGATAGTATCTCACTTCTGTCTCACCCGAAGCCTCGTTGCCGATGTTTTGAATTGTTGCGGATAATTTAATTCTATCGCCGGATTTATAGCTTGTTGTCGGGATACTAATACTTACGGTTAAATCAGGTTTTAAATCAGACTTGCCAATAACCTCCACGCGAATCCCCGGAGACTTGTTATTGAAGGTATTGCTTTCCCCCGGCACCGATTCCACAATGGCCCCGTAGTAGTAGGTGCCGGAGGTCAATGGCGCCGCAATGTCCTCATACTCATCATCCGTGCTGTTTGGAGACAATCTGTTGACGTTGTCATAGTCTTCGTAGGTGTCGCTTGAAGAGATGGAGGAATTGGCAGAGCGATAGTATTTCACCTTGGTGAAATCGGAGCGGCTTCCGCCCGTATTCCTAACGGTGGTGAATATCCGGATGGTGTCCCCCGGTGAAACCGAGGTTTTGTCCACCCGTGTGTTTTCCAACACCAAATCCGGCGGGGAAGCGGTGCTCTCGCTCAATGCATTGGACAAGTCCCCGAACCCCGCGGAATTTTTGGCCCTCACGCGGTAGGAATAACTTGTGCCGCTCGAAAGCCCGGAATTGTCAGTGAAACTCGTTTCGCCGCCTCCGTAAACCCTGGAGCCGTTCCTTTGCAGTTCGTACCATGTCGCCCCCGGCACCGCATCCCATGACAGGCTTATCGAATCGGCGGTTGTCGTTCCAGCAACCCGCAAATTGGCGGGCGGAGGGGGAGGCGAAAGATTCGTGATTCCGGGGATGGGCAAAGACCAGCCGCTGGTTTCGGCGGCTCTCTTCGCTCTTACAGAATACTTGTATTCCCTGCCGCTTTCCAGCCCGGTGTCGGTGAAGCGGTTGCCGAAAATCCTCTGGTTGAGTATCGATCCGTCCCTTCGGATCTCGTATTCATCCGCTCCCGAAACAGCATCCCATGTCAAACTGATGGAACCCTCTCCCGTGCCGGCAGTCCTTAATCCCGTCGGGACACCCAGGGCACTGGAACCTGCCTCCGGCGTGACCGTGGTCACATTCGATAACGCGCTTCTACCGGCGGCGTTAAAGGCGGTTGCGGCAAAGTAATAGAGTGTGCCGTTGACAAGCCCCTCGACAACGGTCGAAGTCCCTGAAGTCACCGCCTTGGAATTGCCGGATGTTTCAATATTGCCAGGAAAATTGGACCAATAGACAACGTACTGGGTGATTGCCGCAGCCGCGCCGTCTTTTATGCCTGTATCGCCGGGTGCTCTCCAGATCAAACCCGCCCGACCGTTGCCCGACACTGCCAGCAGGTTCGTGGGCGCATCAGGCACCCTGTCGCCCTGCACGTTTGCCGTCAGCATGGCCGACACCTCGTCCGACAGATTACTCTCTCCAACTGAATTGACGGCGGACACGGCAAAGTAAAAAGTCGTGCCGTTGACGAGTCCGCCATAGGTGGCCGATGTCCCCGATTCCACCTTTCTAATGTCGCCGGACTTAAGTCTGCCCGATGAGGTGGACATGTAGACGTTATAATGCATTATCTCTGCCTTGGCGCCGTTTTTCGTTCCTGTGTTGCCGGGGGCTCTCCACCTCAATGTCACTTGTCCATCACCCGCCGTTGCCCGCAAATCTGTGGGCGCATCAGGAAATGTACCATTGAGCGCATCAAATATATCACAGCCGAACAGAACCATCACCGAAAGTATCAGGGCCATTCCTCTCGCCATTGCAAAATTTTTCATTGTGTTCTCCTTAAACTGGGGCTGCGTCAAAATTATCGGGGCTGTGTCAGGACGAAGGATTTGGTTCGCAGACAAGGCGGAAAATCCGCTTAAAAGCGCGGTGTATGCGCGTATACATGAGCATTTTAAGCGGGTTTTTCAACGCCGTATGCGGTCCAAAGACGAATTCTGACACAGCCCCAAGATTCAGGTCATCGCCGCATGATTGTAACACTATCCCCTATCATTACTATTTTGGCTTTTTTTGAATTTTGCATCAAGGAGGGATAAGCGTTCTTCTTTCACATTTCGGGGCATGGGGTGTTTTCTGCCGCCTGCATTGGCGAAAGCACCCCCAAGGCACCGGAGGCAAACAGGGGGATCCTGTTTTTCTTTGTTAAACTTTCTTTTTGTCGAAAAAAGAAAGTTTAGGCTTGATGCCTTTGGGGAGATTGCTCCCAGTTTTGAGTGTAGGACTGGTCTGTTTTGCCCTGCGCCAGCACTCCGATAGGGAGATGAGGGCCTGCAAAGAGTTTATCGGCTACTCAGGTTGATGCGGCCGGAGCCCGCGGCCCGAAAGGGGTGCCACAACCGGAATCAAGCTCCGCCTGATTCCAAAGCCAGTTCTTTATCGGCATCGCGCAAAACATTACAATTCTGCAAGTATTCATGTCTTTGGTATTCTGTGGAGAGCATTTTCCTGATAATCGCCATGCAATCGTTGTGGTTTGGTTCTTTCACGTCCTTGAAACTCAACGCTATCACCGGGTATTGGCCCAGATATTCGCGGAATTGGGGATGTTGGGTAATGGACATGCCCTCAAACAGCGAGGCATTGGGCTGCGATCCTCCGGTGTCGGCGCCGCGTGGGAGAGGCTCCTCTAAAAAGTAGCGGATCATGCTCAAGTTCAGGGTTTTGCCGAAGCGCCGGGGCCGGGTAATGAGGTGAACTTTACTGGGGTGGTCTACAAGGTGAGCGATGAGACGGGTTTTATCGACAAAATAGCAGTCATTGTCGATGTATTCCTTGAAATCGGTGATGCCCTGTTCCAGTTTTTTTCATGATGCCGTTAGTATAGTATGGGCTGGGAAGTGAGACAATGCTTCACTTTCCAGCTTGGGGAACTGTGCTCCCAGTGCAGAGTTGAGAATTGGCCTGTCGGCTTGGCACTCCGGGGGCGGCTTGTTCCTTTCCCCCGCTACTGCGTTGTCAAAATGCTCACGTAGCTTAAGCTAGCTCCGCTTTTGCCGCCTTGCATCGAAGAAAAATAGCTGCGCCAAATTCCAGAAGCGGTTTTTTAGAGGTGCCCTTGACATAAAGCATAAGAGAGGTACCCTTAAAGAAGAAGCATGAAAAATTTACAAAAAGCTGGCGGAATCGCCGCAGTGTATGCAGGCGCAGCATATATCGTAGGCATTGCGGGATTTCTTTTTCTTGTGGGCTGGCCTGATGATCCTGTGGAGCAAGTGGCCGTACTCGTAAACCGGCAGTTCAGTCTACACCTGCTGTATTTGATAGTCTATCAGATATGGGCAGTTTCCTTGATCATCCTGAACCTGTCCCTATATGAACAGATGAAATCCGAATCGCCTGCAATAATGGGAATAAGCTCCTCTATAGGCATAATCTGGGCCGCTCTGGCAGTGGCCAGCGGCATGATTTCCAACATCGGCATAGACAATGTTGTCGGCCTTCATGGCCAGAACCCCGCCCAGGCCACAACAGCTTGGCTGGTGATTGCATCAGTATGCGATGGAATAGGTGGTGGAAATGAGTTATTGGGCGGTCTCTGGAGCCTGCTGATATGCAGTGCAGCGTTGCGGGCAGGGAAATTTCCCCGCATATTGAATTATATCGGCTTAGGGGCCGGTGTGTCGGGAATTCTCTCGGCCATGCCGTTGCTTGACGAAGCAGGACTCTTCTTTGGATTGCTTCAGATTGTGTGGTTCTTATGGTTGGGAATAACTATGCTTCGCGGCAGCCGGAACTGACAAGGGCATCCATCACCGGCCCGTCTCGTTGCCCCTTCAGGACACCGGGGATGGAGAATCCATTCGATGAAAGCCAGCATAGAAAGCATTGAATTCGTTCACGGCATTCCGGAGGAAATGCGTTCAGCGGCGGCCACGCTGTACCACGATGCATTCGGCGCCAAGTTTGCTGTTGCGGTCTCGTCCTTTGAGAAAAGAATAGCAGTGCTTCAGAATTCGTTGAATCTCCGTTTCGCCATTGGCGCTGTTATCGAAGGTGAACTTATCGGTCTGGCCGGGTACAAAACGACTGAAGGATCGCTGACCGACGGCATTACATATCGCACATTGATCCGCAGCCTCGGACCGATTCGTGGAACTTGGACCGCATTCATTCTCAGCATCTACGAACGGACATCACCCCCTCATGAACTGCTGATGGATGGCATTGTTGTTGATGCCGGAATGCGCGGTTTAGGCATAGGAGCGATGTTGCTGGACAAGCTGGCGGCCTTCGCCTCGTCAAGCGGATACAGTTCTCTCCGGCTTGATGTGATTGACACGAATCCCAGAGCGCGCCGCATGTACGAACGAAACGGTTTCATCTCCGTAGGCACCGAGCATTTCGCCTGCCTTCGATGGCTATTGGGATTCGGCGCATCCACTACGCTTGTCCGCGACGTAAGCACAATGGCCGGATCCAAGACCCCGCCACGGTGTTAGGAGTCTGCCGGACTTAACACTGCCGGTCCGTTTTTGCCCTGTGTTCTTGCCGCAGCGTTGGCAGAATGCTCACATAGCTTCAGCCGCACTGCATCAGATAGAAATCATGAAACTGCGAATCTCAAGTCTGACAGACTCCTGGCAGGAGGAGGCGGATCCAACTGTGCCGATGCGCCCTCCGGTCCTATTCTCCGTGTAAATCGTCCCGAAATATCTATTAAGGCTCCCAAAATAGATATAATATTCCCAAAATAAGAAAAATCCTTGACATCATCTGCCCGTTGTAAACACATTGTTTTTAGTGCCCCGAAGATTGTGGGCGGCTCGATGAGGAGAAGTATATGAACACAATCGAAGCAGTAAAAGACCTAATGAAACAACTGGAAGACCGTTACACCGGCAAATACAGCACCCAAATCTTAAGATTTCTAAGCAAGAAGATCGAATCCGATGAAAACGGCATGGCCTTCGACAGCCAAGAAACCCTGGCTTCTCTCTTTCCCAATTACAAACCGGAGAACCTTCGCAAGGCCGTATCGCAGATGCGCAAAGACTTAGAGGCGATTAATCAAACCCTGGAACCCAGATATGAGATTACTCTTACCGAGACAAAATTTTCACTCAGACAGATTTCAACACTCGAACAACGCTCCCAAGATAACAGTCCCCGCATCCTTCGCGAGACACTTGTACAGCAGGGTTATCCCGCTGCGAACCCGGAAAAGGTGTATAAATTGCCGGAAGAACAATTCTTCGTCTCTTACCGCTATCCAAAGGATCCCCCGCTGTTTGACCTGTTCAAAGAAGACCTCAGAAACGAAGTAAATCAATTCAAAGTACTCCATCTGCGTCCATCGGCGCAATCGGCGGATTTAACCACGAAAGGCACGAAAAACACGAAATGCTGATACACGCTAGCCTTCTATGAAGCCGTTCCAAGTACTCCATCTGCGTCCATCGGCATCAGGTTTTCAACCACGAAAAGCACGAAAAACACGGATTCAACCACGCAATCGGCGGATTCAACCACGGAACGAAGGTTTTTAACCACGAAAAGCACGAAAAACACGAAATGCAGATACACGCGAGTCTTCTATGAAGCCGTCCCAAGTACTCCATCTGCGTCCATCGGCGCAATCGGCGGAGGTTTTAACCACGAAAGGCACGAAAAACACGAAATGCAGATACACGCGAATCTTCTATGAAGCCGTTCCAAGTACTCCATCTGCGTCCATCGGGCATCGAAAAACACGAAATCTGCGGATTTAACCACGAAAGGCACGAAAAACACGAAATGCTGATACACGCGAATCTTCTATGAAGCCGTTCCAAGTACTCCATCTGCGTCCATCGGCATCAACCACGGAATCTGCGGATTCAACCACGAAAGGCACGAAAAACACGAAATGCAGATACACGCGAGTCTTCTATGAAGCCGTTCCAAGTACTCCATCTGCGTCCATCGGCATCGGCATTCTGCGGATTTAACCACGAAAGGCACGAAAAACACGAAATGCAGATACACGCGAATCTTCTATGAAGCCGTTCCAAGTACTCCATCGGCGTCCATCGGCATCATCTGCGGATTTAACCACGAAAGGCACGAAAAACACGAAATGCTGATACACGCGAATCTTCTATGAAGCCGTTCCAAGTACTCCATCTGCGTCCATCGGCGCAATCGGCGGATTCAACCACGGAACACACGGAAGGGTTTCAACCACGAAAAACAAAGGCACGAAAAACACGAAATGCAGATACACGCGAATCTTCTATGAAGCCGTTCCAGGTATTCCATCGGCGAATTCAACCACGGAACACACGGAAGGGTTTTAACCACACGAAAAACACGAAATGCAGATACACGCGAGTCTTCTATGAAGCCGCCCCAAGTACTCCATCTGCGTCCATCGGCGCAATCGGCGAATTCAACCACGGAATACACAGAAGGGTTTTCAAACCACGAAAAACACGAAATGCAGATACACGCGAGTCTTCTATGAAGCCGTTCCAAGTACTCCATCTGCGATATTCAACCACGGCGCACACGGAAGGTTTTAACCACGAAAAGCACGAAAAACACGAAATGCTGATACACGCGAATCTTCTATGAAGCCGTTCCAAGTATTCCATCGGCATCCATCGGCGCAATCGGCGAATTCAACCACGGAATACACAGAAGGGTTTTAACCACGAAAAGCACGAAAAACACGAAATGCAGATACACGCGAATCTTCTATGAAGCCGTTCCAAGTATCTGCGTCCATCGGCCATCGGCGAATTCAACCACGGAACACACGGAAGGTTTTAACCACGAAAAGCACGAAAAACACGAAATGCAGATACACGCGAATCTTCTATGAAGCCGTTCCAAGTATCTGCGTCCATCGGCGCAATCGGCGGATTCAACCACGGCACATCGGCGGATTTCAACCACGAAAGGCACGAAAAACACGAAATGCTGATACACGCGAATCTTCTATGAAGCCGTTCCAAGTACTCCATCTGCGTCCATCGGCGCAATCGGCGGATTCAACCACGAAAGGCACGAAAAACACGAAAGGCTTTTAACCACGAAAGGCACGAAAAACACGAAATGCAGATAGCGAATCTTCTATGAAGCCGCCCCAAGTACTCCATCTGCGTCCATCGGCATCATCTCGGCGGATTCAACCACGGAACACACGGAAGGTTTTAACCACGAAAAGCACGAAAAACACGAAATGCAGATACACGCGAGTCTTCTATGAAGCCGTTCCAAGTACTCCATCTGCGTCCATCGGCGCAATCGGCGGATTCAACCACGGAACACACGGAAGGTTTTAACCACGAAAAGCACGAAAAACACGAAATGCAGATACACGCGAATCTTCTATGAAGCCGTTCCAAGTACTCCATCTGCGTCCATCGGCGCAATCGGCGGATTCAACCACGGAACACACGGAAGGGTTTTCAACCACGAAAAGCACGAAAAACACGAAATGCAGATACACGCGAATCTTCTATGAAGCCGTCCCAAGTACTCCATCTGCGTCCATCGGCATCATCGGCGGATTCAACCACGGAACACACGGAAGGTTTTCAACCACGAAAAGCACGAAAAACACGAAATGCAGATACACGCGAGTCTTCTATGAAGCCGTCCCAAGTACTCCATCTGCGTCCATCGGCGCATCGGCGCGGAAGGTTTTCAACCACGAAAAACACGAAAAACAGATACACGCGAATCTTCTATGAAGCCGTTCCAAGTACTCCATCTGCGTCCATCGGCATCAATCTGCGGATTTAACCACGAAAAGCACGAAAAACACGAAATGCAGATACACGCGAATCTTCTATGAAGCCGTTCCAAGTACTCCATCTGCGTCCATCGGCGCAATCGGCGGATTCAACCACGGAAACACACGGAAGGTTTTCAACCACGAAAAGCACGAAAAACACGAAATGCAGATACACGCGAATCTTCTATGAAGCCGTTCCAAGTACTCCATCGGCGTCCATCGGCATCGGCGGATCTGCGGATTTCAACCACGAAAGGCACGAAAAACACGAAATGCAGATACACGCGAATCTTCTATGAAGCCGTTCCAAGTACTCCATCGGCGTCCATCGGCATACACGCATCTATGAAGCGTTCCATCTGCGTCCATTTCAACCACGGAACACACGGAAGGTTTTTAACCACGAAAAGCACGAAAAACACGAAATGCTGATACACGCGAATCTTCTATGAAGCCGTTCCAAGTACTCCATCTGCGTCCATCGGCATCGGCGGATTCAACCACTGAACACACGGAAGGGTTTTAACCACGAAAGGCACGAAAAACACGAAATGCTGATACACGCGAATCTTCTATGAAGCCGTTCCAAGTACTCCATCTGCGTCCATCGGCGTCCATCGGCGGATTTAACCGCGGAATACACAGAAGGTTTTTAACCACGAAAAGCACGAAAAACACGAAATGCAGATACACGCGAATCTTCTATGAAGCCGTTCCAAGTATTCCATCGGCGTCCATCGGCGGATTTAACCACGGAATACACAGAAGGTTTTTAACCACGAAAAGCACGAAAAACACGAAAAGCAGATACACGCGAATCTTCTATGAAGCCGCCCCAAGTACTCTATCTGCGTCCATCGGCGCAATCGGCGAATTCAACCACGGAATACACAGAAGGGTTTCAACCACGAAAAGCACGAAAAACACGAAATGCAGATACACGCGAGTCTTCTATGAAGCCGTTCCAAGTATTCCATCTGCGTCCATCGGCGCAATCGGCGAATTCAACCACGGAATACACAGAAGGGTTTTAACCGCGCACGAAAAGCAGATACACGCGAATCTTCTATGAAGCCGCCCCAAGTACTCCATCTGCGTCCATCGGCATCATCTGCGGATTTAACCACGAAAAGCACGAAAAACACGAAATGCAGATACACGCGAATCTTCTATGAAGCCGTTCCAAGTACTCCATCGGCGTCCATCGGCATCGGCATCTGCGGAAGGTTTTCAACCACGAAAAGCACGAAAAACACGAAATGCTGATACACGCGAGTCTTCTATGAAGCCGTTCCAAGTACTCCATCGGCGTCCATCGGCATCATCTGCGGATTTAACCACGAAAAACACGAAAAACACGAAATGCAGATACAAGCGAATCTTCTATGAAGCCGTTCCAAGTACTCCATCTGCGTCCATCGGCGCAATCGGCGAATTCAACCACGGAATACACAGAAGGGTTTCAACCACGAAAAGCACGAAAAACACGAAATGCTGATACACGCGAGTCTTCTATGAAGCCGCCGTACTCCATCTGCGTATTCCATCGGCGAATTCAACCACGGAACACACGGAAGGGTTTCAACCACGAAAAGCACGAAAAACACGAAAGGCAGATGTTCGTGAGTTTCCTATGAAACCGCCGCGAGAGATTCGCGCCGGATGAAGCGCGCTTGCAGCATTATCATCTCGGTATCCCCATGGCCGTCGATTTGGGAGATGAGACGCTTGGCTGCGAGGGCGCCCATCGTGCCCAGCGGCTGCTGGAATGTGGTGAGTGAGGGGTTGATATAGGGGGTGAATTCCTTGTTGTTATCAAAACCGATCAACGAGAAATCTTTCGGACAGTCCAGGCCGCACTCCCGTGCCGCGCGCAGGAAGCCGATGGCCGAGGCATCACTGACGGCGAATACCCCCGTGAAATCCGGCAGCCTGGAAAACCCTTCCTTGGCCAGCGTGTAGGCCATTGTAGACGTGTAGTCACCATAGATGATGCGATTCTCCCCCAAGGATATGCCGGTTTCCTGGAGCCGCTCGACGAAGCCCCGGCGGCGCATCTGCGCTGCATAGGAATTCTCCTTGCCATGAAGGTAGAGCAGCTTGCTATGCCCCTCGTCCAGGAACGCCTGGGCAGCGTTTCGTCCGGCCTCTTGGTTGTCGACGAATACCTGATTGAGGGTCTTGTCGTCCATCTCCCGATCTACGACGACAATGTGCTCATGGAAGCGCCGCAGTTCCCCCATAATCTCCATATCCTCCGGCGTATCGAGTGGGAAGAAGATGACCCCTTCGATCATGTTGTTGCTCAGGAATTTCTTGAGCATGTCCCGTGAACTGTGTATGGCCGAATCTATGTCACAGGTATAGAAAGTGGTATTAAAGTAACCGGCGCGAGTCAGCCGGTCTTGTATGACCTGTAGAACCTCCCAGTAGAACGGCCCGATCCCCGGAAGCAGGATGCCGACATGATGGCTGCGGCCGGTTTTCAAACTTCGGGCAAAGTAGTCTAGCTTGTATCCTGATGACTCAATGGCTTCCCTGATATTCTTGGCAGTGTCGGGGGACACCAGGCATGGGTTCTTCAGGAATCGGGATACGGAAGCGGACGACACACCGGCCAGTATGGCGACATCACGTTGATTGGGCATAATTTCTTCTCCATTGTGCTGCAGCTTCCATAAGGGCACCTCTAAAAAACCCCATTTAGTTCTTGACTCGATCTTTTCCGCCGCTACTGCGTTGTCAAAATACTCAACTAAGCCCTGCTACACTCCGCTTTTGCCGCCTTGTATCGACAAGAAATTTCTTCGTCAATTTCCTAAAGCTGTTTCTTAGAGGTGCCCATAAGTCAATATCTGGGCGCAACCCTTCGGGTCGGGCTTTCCACTCCAATGCCTTAATCTGGCTGCCCTCCCGGCTCATTGCCAATCGCAGGGGGGGGGCAGCCGGCGGCATTTCCGTCTCAATCCCTTGCGCTTATTCGCCACTTAGCAGTCTGTCAGGGTCCCTTTTCCCTTAAGCCTAAGAATTTTGAGAGGAAAGGGCAGACATTGACAATAATGAGCAGTTCAACAGGCTCACCGGCTTCAATATAGCCCATATTCAGGAAAAAAAACAAAAAAAACGATGGTTACGTATACATTTTACTTGACATGTTTCAAGGATTTCATCACAATGCGGTAGAAATCTCACTCGATCACACCGAAATAATGGGAGTGAGACATTGAATTTTCTAAGAATGAGCATTGTCAGCCATATTAGGAAAGAACAGAAGGAGATGTAATCGTATGCATGGAATGGGATATTTCTCGCTCATATTCATCCTGTTAACTATTGCCTGTGTCACCAATTATCCAAAAGAGACGATGGACCCGCCCTGGATTCCCGAATTGACTGCCTCATCCGAAGAGAGCGAATCAGTCCGCCCGGCTGCCGATGCGGAGGTGCCGATCTTCTTCAGTCAGGAGGAAGTACCGGCCATAGACGGGGACTTTGATGAATGGGCCGGTCTCGACGGGCCCATTACCCGGCTGGCGGTTTACGGCGGAGGCCATGATCCTGCAGATGCCGAGGCATTCTTCGTCCTGCGCACCGATGGCGTGAATCTCTACATTTACAGCCGGATTACCGATGATGTGCCCAATATAAACTATCTGCCTGGTTCTATGGCATGGCGGGGCGACACCCTGGAGGTATTCTTCGGCACAAACACATCGAAGCACAAGAAATACACCAACGGCGATAACCAGCTCCGCATTGTACCCCGAAGTAAGGAGAATCCCATGGAGGTAGATATAGTGATAAATCAGCGAACGGCCTACGATGGCATGACAGACGGTCCGGAGGGCTCCCTTCTGTCGGCAGCCGCGCGGTACTTTGAGGACGGCTATGAAATCGAGGCTTCCATTCCGCTAAGCTATATGGGAACAAACGGCCTGAAGCTCGGCCAGAAGGTTCGCTGTGAATTCCAAATTAACGATGCCGATGCCACCGAGAGAGACCGCATGGTCCATTGGATGAGTGACAAAGACACTCCCTGGTTCGATCCCTCTGTTTGGGGCAATGGGGCCGTTGTCGCGCTTCCCGTAGAGCGCAAGGAGGTTCCCGATGTCCTATAGGCGCCCTCTTCTGCCGATTCTCGGCTTTCTGTTCCTAATGCCGGCCATGCTCTCGGCCCTCACTTGGGTGAAAGTGGCCAAAGACCCCGAGATGGGATGGCGTCTTCTGGTGGACGGAGAAGAGATATCCGTTCACGGTGTCGTTTGGTCGTTTACGCCCATCGGCGAGAATTACAGTTATTCGCTGTGGAACCAGCCCAAGGAATTTATTCAGAGGATGATAGACACCGATGCCGCCCTTATGAAGGAAATGGGCGTTAACGCCATACGTGTGTTTACCGATGTGCCTCCTGAGTGGATTGAATACCTCTACCGGCGCTACGGCATCTATACGGTAGTTAACGATATGTTTGGCCGCTACGGACTGATGGTAGACGGCCGCTGGCATGGCCAGACTAACTACTCCGATCTTCGTACCCGTGAAATCATCTTAGACAGCCTGCGCGAGAACGTCAGCCGCTACCTGGAAGTTCCCGGTGTGCTCTTCTATCTGTTGGGCAATGAAAACAACTACGGACTGGAATGGGACAGCAACGAAATCGAGAACATCCCCGTGGGCCAGCGCATGGAAGTCCGCGCCGGATACCTCTACAGCCTGTTTGAAGAGGGTGCAAAAATTGTCAAGGAGATTGATCCCACCAAACCGGTCGGCTTAGTCAACGGCGACATCCAGTACCTGAACATCATCAAGGCCCTCGTTCCCTCCTTGGATATCCTTGGCGTAAATACCTACAGGGGAAAGGCATCCTTCGATTTATTCTACGAGAGCGTGGCCGAAACACTGGATTTGCCCATCGTATACACCGAGTTCGGGGCCGATGCCTACAACGTTGCAGAGAGGCGGGAAGATCAGTTCAATCAGGCCGACTACATCAAGAGCCAGTGGGAAGAAATCTACCGCCAGTCCTACGGCAAGGGCGGCTACCAGAACATGCTCGGCGGCTTCGTCTTTGAATGGATGGATGAGTGGTGGAAATCTGCCGGCATGGTGCTGGAACTGGATGTCCACAACACAAGCGCAACATGGAGCAACGGAGCCTACGAATACGACTCCGGATTTGACGTGAACAACATGAACGAAGAATGGTGGGGACTGGTGGCCCAGAGTCCTGTGAAAACCGATGGAATACATGAACGGCGTCCCCGTGCGGCCTATTACACCCTGCAGAAAATCTGGAAGCTTGATCAGATAAACAGCACCGGCGAAGACATCGACAACTACTTCGAATTCGATGTTCAGCAGTATGCGAACCAGGCCGAGATTGCTGCGCTGAGGCAGGAGAAGAAGGAAAGCCACATCCTCGGGTTCAGGGGAAGGGTGAACTTCGCAGGTGCGGGTATTTTCGACGACACAGACATGGAAGGCGAAGAGCCGCTGAACAACATAAAGTCGACGGCGGGAGAATGGGCCTACTTGGGCTTCGATTTGAACCCCTATGACAACATCAAGGCGGGCGCGACCTTCCGTGTGCAGGGACATGTTCCCGACACGGCTTTTGAACAGGAGGAATACACCCCCTACAAGGGCAATGAACTGAGTGCCGATGCATTTGTGGACAAGACACGTTTTCCATCAGGCGCCGCCGGTTCAGGCGAAACGTATGCGGAAAAACCCTCGGTTCAGATATACGATGCATATCTGAACTGGGAAACCAAGTATGCCGACCTGGACTTTTACTTCCATAACGGACACACCGACTGGATAGGAGAGGGGGATTACTTCCATCTCCTGCCGGAGTCCTTCGACTACGTGGGCATGGACATTGCGGGTTCCAGGGCGCCCTTCGGGATTGAACTGACGGGAAAGGAATTTCTGGACGGCCTGAAAATCTATGGCGGGCCTGAAATTCACTGGGATGCCGATCCCCAGGTGATGGCAAAATACTATAAAAAAGGCGACAAGCTGTCCTGGGCGCTTATGTACGATGAGGTGGTTTCGGGCAGTCAGTCTGCCGGGACCGGTCACGGGCGGAGGGCCAGCGGCTGGATGGGCTTGAACTTCCTGCCTTGGTTCACCCTGGGCTTCGGCACTCTCTTTTCCGGTTCGGAATACATCGGAGATCCCTACACCCATGTTGAAAAGACCGGCGACACCTATTCCATCTCCGATACCAAATCTCAATTCGAACTCCTAGACACCTTATCCTTTAAGGTAGACATCAGCTCGGAGATATTCCTCTACACCCGGCTGTTCGCCAAATACATACATGCCGGGCGTCTGGCTGGTTCCAATGCCTATACGCCGAGAACCGGCACGCAGATTAGCGATGTGGGCACCGGGAACAGGAATGAATTCATAGGCGGTTTTCAGTTCCAATATGGCATGCTCTCCATAACGCCCCAATTTCAGGCCAGGATACCCATCTCCTTTCCTGTCAATACCGACAATCCCCGCAAATCCTTAACAGATCCCCTGGCCGTTTACAACAACCGAGAGGCATACAAGCTGGAAGTGGTTGTGGCCTTGGACCCCACCGGAGACACCTACTTCTTTGACTGGAACAATGCGGACCGCGAAAACGCCAAATTAGCCGGCTACGCTTCCTTTCTCTACTCCTTCTATGAGGGCCCCACCGACGCCACTCATTATAAGAACGAGTTCGGGGAACAGACGAACCTATCGGGAGGACTGCCGGAAGTGCGCGGCCTCTGGTCGCTTAAGAGCCGCATAGTATGGAATGCAGCCCCCCAGCTTCGCTTCATATTGGGCTTACAGGGCGGATATGGACAGAGCTGGGGACAGGATAGCCGCCTTGTCAACTTCTGGGGCGGCAGCCTGGCAATGCGGGCAGGCTCCTGGCTAATTAGCAGCTCTCTGGACATAAATTCCTGGGGCCATAAGGACTGGTATCGGCAGCTCAACATCACCTACCCCCTGCAGTGGATGCTGGACATATCCCGTGGTTTCGAGCTGCCGTCTTTTTTGAACTCCCATAATCGCATAGGATTGCGCTGGAAGGGCCGCACCTTCGATGAATACGCCGGAGATACGGCCGATGGGAAGCAGTGGAAAATGGAACTGCTAGCCTATCTTTCTTTTAGCTGGTAAGATAGGCGGCAGGGGCAATGCATTGGCATTGTTAACCCAATATAAATCAAACTTCAATAGGAGGAAGTTATGAAGACAAAAAAAATCGGAAGCTATGCATTCATTGCGATAGCTATTGTCGGAGTTCTGTTGTTCGCCGGTTGTCCGAGCACAACGGAAAATGAAGGCGGAGGAACCGTTCAGTTCAGCGGCGTTCTCTACGAGGATGGTTTCACCTCTGGTGTGACCGACCCGCAGTATTGGAATGTCGATGAATCAAAAACGACTGATGAAGAGAGAGCAAGGGGCTTTGTTACCGGTCCGGATACAACGGTATTCAAAAACGGAACGGAATCCTTTAAGGTAGACTGGTCGCAAGCAACAGACTGGATGGGCCTTGCCCTCCATGTGGGAAGCGGAACAACAATCAGCGGTACGGTAGACCTTAGCGGTTATACTGCCCTGACATTCTGGGCAAAGGCGGATGGTTCTGATGCCGAAATAGATGAATTTGGATTTGGTGCCGATGATGACAAGATGTTTACGAACGGCGAAAAATACAAAACCAGTATCAAAAATATAACAGTTCCCTCTGCAGATTGGAAAAAATTCATTATTCCCCTGCCTAATCCGGCCAAGCTGACCGCCGTAAACAGCCTGTTTTACGCTGTGGACAATGCGAATGGTGGAACAATCTATCTGGACGACATAAAGTTCGAGAAATTGAGTAATGTGGCAATTAAAACTTTTGACTACACTGGGAATATTTTGGACGTGGTAACTGCTGGTACGGCTAATATCGGTGATTTATCAGCCGTATTCACAGATGGAACGGATGATATAACTGTTTCATTTGAGAATCTTGCCGCACATGTCTCATGGGCATCAGACAAGCCTGCAGTAGCCACCGTGGATAATGATGGCAAAATAACCGGAGTCGCGACGGGATCAGCCATTATAACCGGCACACTGGGTGGTAAAACGGTGACCATTAACGTGACCGTCGGTCAGGCCGTAACCTTCACGGGCGTTTTATTCGATGATGCCCTGCAGGGCGGGTTTTCAATCAACAAAGATGCGCACAATGGTGCCGATAAAATCACCATTGATTCTGCGGCCAGCGTGGATTCGCGAACCGCAATACAGGTAAGCCTGGCCAGTGATGCCGGCGATTGGGGAGGTTTCTTCTTTGAACGATCCAGCGGTGTTGATATTTCTGGCAAGACATTGCAGTTTTCTATTTATAAATCCAGCCTGGACACAGCACCCATTACTAAACTAGTAGTTAAGCTACAAGATACGAAGGGTGCCGGGTCTGCATCAGATCATTTTTTTGAAATCGATCTCTTTGCGCCAAATTTCACCAAAACGGAAAACGGCAATTGGTATGAATTCTCAATTCCGGTAGCGGCCTTTAATAACAATGCGTTTGATGCGGCGGATTTCAATGTACTTGGTTTCTGGAATCCTAAGAAAGATGACGGCAGCGGTAACGATGTACCAGCAACTGGCGATTTTGTATTCGATGACATCCAATTTGTTACGACAACGGCCACCACCTACACGGTAACCTACGATGCCAACAACGCAGACGGCGGCACACTGTCAAAAGCTACCGATACCGTAAACGATGGCCAAACAGTCTCGGCCGCGCCCACGGGCATAACCAGAACCGGCTACACCCTTAGCGGCTGGAACACCCAGTCCGATGGAAATGGTGATGCCTTTGTATTCGGTACAACTGCGGTAACCGCTGATATTACCCTCTTTGCCCAGTGGACGGCTGTCTACACAGTCACCTACGATGCCAATAATACCGATGGAGGTACCCTGTCGAAACCAAGTGACACGGTTACACCTGGAGGCACAATAGCCGAAGCCCCCACCGGTACCAGAGCAGGCCATACCCTGATCGGCTGGAATACAGCCGCCGATGGAACTGGAACCGACTTCATCTTCGGCACTACACCGGTAACCGCTGATATTACCCTCTTCGCCCAGTGGGTACCATTCACAGGCGTGCTTTTTGATGACGCGCTCCAGGGCGGATTTGTGGCCAATAAAAATGTTGGCCCCGGCGCAGGAGCAGAAAGCCCAGCGGAAATTGACGACACGGTCTATGCTGGCACCAGCGGCAGTTCTATCAAATTTGATCTGACCGGCTCCACTGAATGGGGCGGCGGCTATGTGCAGAACGTCACCGGTGTCGATGCCTCCGCTTATACTTCATTGTCATTTTCGGTCAATTTAAGCCAATTGGGTGCCAATGTTGATTATATGCAATTAAAGCTGGAAGATGTGGATGGCGACGACGATCCAGTTGATCTGTATTCCCTCACACCTACAAGTACTACCGGCGACTGGAAAACTTACACCCTCTACTTGGCCAATTCTACGAATGTTAATTACAGCAAGTTCAAGGCCATTGGCTTCTGGCATCCGAGAGCTGGCGGAGCCAGTGGAACATATACTCCTGGAACCTATTATGTGGATGAAATAAAATTTGGCAACGACACATTATCTACTACACACACGGTAACCTATAATGCTAATGGTAATACTGGAGGCAATCTGGACACAACCACGGAAACTGTAACCTTTGGTAACTCAATTCCCACTCCTCCCACCGGTGCTATTTCTAAAACAGGCTTCACCTTCTCAGGTTGGAATACCCAGGCCGATGGAAAGGGAACCAACTTCGTCTTCGGCACCACCCAGGTAACCACCGATATAATTTTGTATGCAAAGTGGATGAAAGACTTTACAGGCGCTGTATATAATGATGCGGTTGAGGGTGGCTTTGAAATTAAAAAGGATTCTTCGCAAGGTGCGGAACAGGTTGTAATAATAGATCCATTAACCGTAGATTCACAGACCGCTCTTCAAGTCAATTTGGCGGCAGCTATTGAATCAAACGGTCATGGTGGTTTCTTCTTTGAAAGAAGTGCGGGAGTTGATGTTAGCGGGAAGACCTTGAAATTCTCTATATACAAAACTTCATTGGATCAAGCGCCTGCTACTACAGCTTTAGGCGTTAAGCTACAGGATAGTCAAGGTGCTTGGCCTGCAAAAAATCACTTTTTTGAGATTGATCTATTAGACACTAAATTTACGAAAACTTCGAATGGAAACTGGTATGATTTTTCAATTCCTGTATCGGATTTCGCTAGTAATGATTTTGATGCAACAGATCTTACTGTTATCGGTTTCTGGAATCCCAAGAAGGATGACGGTAGCAGCAATAATGTCATGAAAACTGGTATAATGGTTATCATTGACAACATTCGGTTTGAATGAGAATTAAATTGGTCGGGGCATGATTGATTTTCTTGCTAAGAAAACCGTCTACCTCGACAACATTTATTTCTATTAGAAATAATTAATTGGCCATGAACCGCTTCTACAATGCCAGCGTTGGCAAATGCGGTTCATGGTCTTGCGTCAGCACGCTTGAGTACAAAAGAGTAATGCATTGACACGGAACAGACACTGACTGTTCCGTGTTAATTCCCCCGCAGTTTCCCTGCGAGATAGGATTGCGGGGGGAACACCCATTTTAAGGAAAGGCAATGAGAAACAATTTAATGACACGGTTCTCCAGACAGAAGATACTGCTGGCTATGGCCCTTCCCGGCGTTCTCTGGATGCTTATTTTCAACTACGTGCCCATGTATGGAGTGATTATCGCGTTTAAGGAGTACCGGATAATTAACACAATCGGGGATGCTCCCTGGGTTGGGTTTATGCATTTCCGGGAGCTCTTCCATGATACCGATTTTTTACTCGCCATGAAAAATACTCTGGGAATGAGTCTGTTGAAACTACTTGTGGCTTTCCCCATGCCCATTGTGTTTGCCCTGCTGCTAAACGAGATTCGCTCGAATGGTCTCAAACGTAGCGTGCAGACTATTTCCTACCTGCCCCACTTCCTGTCCTGGGTGGTTTTGGGGGGTATTTTGATCCCCTGGCTCTCGGAGACAGGTTTTGTGAATGAAATCTTAAGCAAGCTGAATCCGAATCATAACGCAGTTCCCTTTCTGGGCAGACCGCAGGGTTTCTGGACTCTGGCAATCGTTTCGGACATCTGGAAGGAAATGGGCTGGGGCGCCATTATCTATCTGGCTGCTATTTCCGGTATTCCAAACGAACTCTATGAAGCCGCTGTGGTCGATGGAGCAGGCCGGTTCCAGAAGATGTGGCACATTACCCTCCCCTCCATCGCGGGGACGGTTACGATCCTTCTTATTCTGGCTATCAGCGGCATTCTGAACACAAACTTTGAACAGATGCTGGTCTTAAGCAATCCCTTGAACAACGATGCCAGTAATGTTATTGACCTCTATGTCTACCGGACCGGTATACGGGGTCTGCGGTTCTCGTATTCCACGGCGGTGGGGCTGTTCAAGGCGATTATTGCCCTTATCCTGCTGCTGGGAGCGAATAGGATTTCTAAAAAGGTGCAGGGAAGAGGGGTATTTTAGTCGTGAAAGGAAAAAACATGAATCGCCATTTATTAAATAGATCATCTTCCCGCAGGGAATTGTTTCCGGCCATCAATGTTACAATCATGCTCGCCATCTGCTTCATAACCCTCTACCCTATCTGGTATTCGATAGTCATTTCATTCAATGACGGTACCGATGCTCTTATGGGCGGCATATACTGGTGGCCCAGGGTTTTCAGCCTGGAAAGCTACAGGGCCATGTTTTCCAACAAGGGCATAATTCAGGCATTTCTGATTGCCGTTTTCCGCACGATTGTTGGTACGAGCACCCATATTCTCTTCACGGCCATGGTGGCCTATGCTTTTATGCAGAAACGGTTGATTGGACGAAAAGTCTTCATGACACTGGGTGTCATCACCATGTTTTTCAATGGGGGACTCATTCCCACGTTTCTGCTGGTTAAGAATCTGGGTCTTATTGACAACCTTATGGTTTACATTCTTCCCAGTATGTTCAATTTTTTTCATCTGATAATTTTCCAGGCTTTTTTCCGGGAAATACCCAACAGCCTTGAAGAATCGGCCAAAATAGACGGGATGAATGACTTCGGCATATTCATCAGGATTATCCTGCCGCTGTCCATGCCAGTTGTGGCCACCATTGCCCTGTTTCAGGGAGTCTGGCATTGGAACGACTTTTTTACCGGAGTTATCTACATCAACGACTCGGATCTTCAACCGGTAGCCACATATCTGTACCGGGTTATAGCCCAGAACCAGTCCAGTCAGATGATGGTCAACATGCCTGCCGCTGTATCACGCAGTGCGGTTACTTCGCAGTCCATTAAGATGGCCACCATGGTTGCCGCCACATTCCCCATTGTTGTGGTGTATCCGTTTCTGCAGAAGTATTTTGTGAAAGGGATAATGATTGGAGCAGTGAAAGGGTAAGTTGTAAAAGGATACAGATTGATGTCATTAAAAAAACAAAAGGAGTTAAGCAATGTATCAATTAAAGCATAGTTATCCGAAAGCGGATAAACGAAAATCTGGTGGAAGACAGTGTTCAAAGCTTTCAGTTCGCGGTGCGTGGTTCAAAAATCGCCTTGCTGTGCTGAATATTGTATTAATTATCTTTCTCGCACTCGCGGGTCCGGCGGTCTTGTTTGCCGGTGGAGATTCGGACAACCCCGCTCTACCGGAGGCCCCTCCACCCGAGGACCTGGATCCGAATGTTCCAGGATGGACGCTGGATACATCGCCAGTGCGCTTTGACTGGTATCTGAACTTTTCCTGGTTCCGGGGAATCTGGGGAGAAGACCCTGTTTCACAGTATGTGACTGATAAAACAGGTGTGGACATCGAGTTCATCATTCCCGCGGGGAACGAGGCAGACAAGATTAACACTATGATCGCGTCAGGCAGCTTGCCGGATTTTGTAACGGTGGGCTGGTGGGAACCTCAAGTCAGGGAAATTATTGCGGGTGAAATGGCCTTTCCTCTGGATGAACTGGCCAGGAACTATGATCCCTACTTTTTCAAGGCCGCGGTGCCTGCCCGGGTGGGCTGGTACACCCAGGAAGATGGGCATATCTACTGCTATCCCAATGCATCCTATACACCGGATGATTATGAGAAGAATGATCTCACCTCATACCAGACCTTCCTGGTTCGCAAGGATATATATGAAGCTATCGGCAAACCTTCCATGCGCACTCCCGAAGGGTTTTTAAGTGCCCTGGAAAATGCGAAAGCCAAATTCCCCCAGGTGAATGGACAGCCTCTTATTCCGCTTGGACTGAAGGAGTTTCTCGATACGGGCAACGACTCGCTTGAATCCTATCTTATGAATTTTCTATCCATCCCCATGGAGAAGAATGGTAAGCTCTACGACCGCTACGCGGATCCGGAATACAAACGCTGGCTCAATGTGTTCCGCCAGGCCCAGGCTAAAGGACTTATTGCCAGCGATGTGTATCTGGATCGGCGAAGCCAGATGGAGGAAAAGATTGCCCAGGGCCGCTACTTCGCCATGTTTTACCAGCATACGGACATGATCGATGCCCAGGCACTCCGCTACGCGGAGGACCCCAATTCCATCTACATGGCTGTTGACGGACCGGCCAATGCCCAGTTGGATCCGCCGCGGCTTGCGGGCCAGGGCATTTCGGGCTGGACAGTGACTTTTATTTCCAAAAGTGCCAAAAGACCGGACAGAGCCATACGCTTTATGAGTTACCTGATGAGCGAAGAAGGTCAGCGGGATCTGTATCTGGGAATAAAAGGTTTAACCTGGGATGTCGTGGACGGTAAGGAAGGCTTTCTCCCCGAGGTGCAGAAGCTTTTGACTGCCGACAGAGCGGCGTTTGACAGGCAGTACGGGGCCTCGGTGAAATACTGGATGCTCATGGACAATGCCATGTTCTCTCAATGGGAAGGCGAAGCGGTTACTCCCTACAGGGAACTCAGTGAATGGACCAAACCGTACACCCGGAGCTATGCAGTGTATGACAACACGGATCCGCAGCCTTTTGAACCCGAAGGAATAATCGGCGCCAAACTAACAAGTCTGTTCGGCAAATATCTTCCAAGACTTCTCAAAGCCGGAAGCGAAACCGAATTCAATTCCTTGTGGGATGAACTACACGCTGAGCGGAATAAGATTGGTCTGGATAAATTGATGGAATACAAGCAGAGAAAGGTTGATGAAAACAAAGCGAAACTGGGGCTTTAGCATATCTTCCATGAAACGCTTCTTCTTTATTTGGGCATTCCCCTGCAATCCGCCTTGCGGCGGCCGCAGGGGCGGGCTGCTCCAGGCTCCGCTACGCTCCGGCCTGCCAGGGGCAGGCTGCCCTTGCGCATCCCTAACGCGCTGGCGCATTGCAAAACAGGCCGCTCGCCTGTGCTGGAAACACTTGAAACGGCGCGTCTATGCGCTCGCTACACTGCTACTCATGGCAACGGCCCTCGCCTCCTGCGCCATGGACAACAATTTTGAAACTCTGGTATGGAGCGACGAATTCAACGGCAGCGCCATCAATACGGCCAACTGGACCTACGACACGGGCACTGGCTCCGACAAGGGCCTAAAAGCCTGGGGCAACAATGAATTGCAGTACTACACCAAGCGATCCGAAAATGCCCGGATTGAAGACTTCCCCGGCGGCGGGCGGGGCCTCGTCATTGAGGCACTCAAGGAAAACTACTCCAACAGTGCCTACACCTCCGCCAGGCTTCTCACCCAGGGCCTTCAATCGTGGACATACGGGCGCATCGAGGCGCGGATAAAACTCCCCATTGGCCAGGGCATCTGGCCGGCCTTCTGGATGCTGGGCAACAACATAGACGCCGTTAATTGGCCGGCCTGTGGAGAAATAGACATCATGGAGTACAAGGGCCAGGAGCCGGGGAAGGTACACGGTACCATTCACTATGGTGCGCCTCACGTCTATGCGGGCAAAGAGTACACCCTTCCAGATGGCAAAAAATTCTCCGACGACTTCCACGTCTTCGCCATAGAATGGCGCTCGGGAGAGATTTGCTGGTACGTCGATGGAGTGAAGTACAGTACCCAGCGAAAATGGTCATCTTCGGTGGGCGACTACCCCTCCCCCTTTGACAAGCCCTTCTTCATACTGCTTAACTCTGGCGGTCGGCGGCAATTTCGTTGGCTCTCCCAACAGCACCACCCAGTTTCCGCAGAAGATGTACGTGGACTGGGTGCGGGTGTATCAGTCCAAAAAATGATCTTTGAATTCGGTGAAGAACGGCGCTATGAACTGAGCGATTACCATCTTCAGGCCCCATTTTCCAGCTTCCTGCCGGGTATTGCCGGGCCTGATGGCACCCCCCTTTGGTGCTTCTACGTCAATAGAGGGCAGGGAGTCGCAGGGTTTGGCCATACAGACAAGAATCACCCCATCCTCGAGTTCAAACCGGCAGATCAGGCCTATCGGGACACAGCCAGGATGGGTTTCCGTACCTTCTTGAGGCTAAACGGAGAGCTAAGAGAAGCCTTTGCCGCTGTCCCGAATGGCCCTTCCCCCGCACGGCGGCTTTCGGTGGGACGCTCCGGATTTCATATTATTGAAAACGATGGAAGGCTGCGGGTTAAGGTGGATTATGCCACGGTGCCGGGGGAAAGCTATCCCGGGCTGCTTCGGCACCTTGAGATTAGAAATATTTCCAGACAGCCCATATCGCTGGAACTCCTCGACGGTCTTCCCAGGGTTACGCCCTTCGGCATAAATGATGCCGCGTTGAAAACCATGAGCAGCACGGCTGCGGCATGGATAGAAACTGAGCTGACGACTCCTGGGGTACCGGTCTTTCGCATTCGTGCCAGCATGGATGATACGGTTGAAGTCGGCCCCGTGGACGGCTATCACTTCATGGCTGCCGTTGCCCATACTGCCGGGGAAGACAAGGTTCTCCAGCCCCTGGTGGATGCCGCGATGATCTTTGGGGGCGATTTGGCGTTTGATTCCCCACGGCGCTTTCTGGACGGCGGTCTCAAGGCCGTGATGGCCGAGAATCCGGTGCTCATGGGCCGCTACCCGGCTGCCTTCACCGGGCTTGAGGAAACTTTGCAGCCAGGGGAAAAGGTCAGTCTGTATACAATTTATGGATATGCCGCCAATTCCCAGAATATGGATGATGCCCGGCGTGACTGGCGATTGAGTCAATGGTTCGAGAATAAGTTCTGCGAATACCGAAAACGGGTGGACGAGTGCATTTCTCCGTTTATGATGAGTACCGCAATGGCTAATCTGGATGCCTACACCGCCCAAACCGCCTTGGATAACACCCTGCGCGGAGGAATGCCGGTGGTATGGGGGGAGGGAGATTCAGCCCGAACCTATCATCTTTACAGCCGTAAACATGGAGATATGGAGCGGGATTACAACGATTTCTCGCTCACCCCCACGCGGTACTCATCGGGTTTCGGCAACTACCGGGACATGAATCAGAACCGCCGTATCGATGTTGCCGTGCAGCCCAAGGTGGACACGTCGATAATCAGACAATTCATGGACTTGATTCAGCCCGATGGATACAACCCCCTTATCGTCAAGGTCGGCGGCTTCCGGCTATGCGGGAAGGCGCGTGATAACATTCTCAATCGTTTCCCGAACTTGGCGCTCCCGGAAGATGGCATCTTCACGCCCGGCGATCTCGCCAACGCCTATATTGCACCGAAAGACTTCCCCGTTATTTTAGGAGCAGCCGAATACATGCCCGACGCCCATTTCGGTGAGGGCTATTGGGTAGACCACTGGACCTACAATCTCGATCTGATTGATCAGTACCTCCGCATCTACCCTGACCGGAAAGAAGCATTGCTCTTCGCTTCCGCCGATTACCGCTGGTATGTCAGCCCGGGTATACGCATTCGGTCAATGTCTGAGCGTTTCAGGTCGGCCAAAGAGGGCATTATTGCCGAAAGCCATCTGATCGAAGAGCATGGTGACAGCTATTTCCTTGAATACCGATCCACCCTGGCCGAGAAACTCATCACCCTCGCTCTGGTTAAATGCTCCGTCCTCGGATACGAGGAAAGGGGTTTGGAGATGGAAGCCGGCCGTCCAGGCTGGTACGATGCCCTCAACGGCCTGCCGGGACATTTTGGGTCTTCCTTGAGCGATGGTGTGGAACTTCTCCGTCTTATCCGCATGATATTGTCTTTTACAGAGAACAGCCGGGAGCGGACTGTTACCCTGTTCGGCGCCGCCTGGACTCTCCTTGATGATTTGCGATCCATTGCAGGACTCAGGGACAGACATGAACGCTGGCTGGCCCGAGAGAAGGCCCGTGTCACGTACCGGACGGCCTTAGCAGGCGGAGAGCCAATGGTGGAGGAGCGTGCTGTAGGCGGAGGGGGGGTTATTGATTTCCTCATCGGCGAGGAGCGACGCCTGGGCGGGGCATTGACGGCCGCCGCTGCCGATAATGACGGGCTATTGCCCACGTATTATCGCTTTGAGACCGAGTCCTGGACTGTTCCGCAAAATGGGTATGTCCTGCCGTCCAGGCTGGTGAGAAAAGACTTACCGCTCTTTCTGGAGGGGATGGTGAAACAGATGAAAATATCCTCATCCGCTACAGAAAAGCTGGCGGTGCATGAAGCGGTTAAGAAGAGTCCCTTGTACGATTCCGAACTTGGCCTATATGTTCTAAATGCGCCCTTGGATGGCCAGCCTGCCACCCTGGGTCGGGCCAATGCCTTTCCCTGCGGGTGGCTGGAAAACGGTTCGGTGTGGCTGCACATGGAATACAAATACCTCCTTGAGCTGCTCCGCACCGGAGATGGGGAACTCTTCTGGTCTGAGGCCATGCGCATCCTGATACCCTTCCTGGATTCTAAGCGCTATGGCCGGAGCCCCTATGAAAACAGCTCCTTCATCGCCTCTAGCCGATATCCGGTGAAATCATGCCGCGGCAGAGGCTTTGTAGGGCGTCTCTCCGGTGCCACGGCGGAGTATCTCACGATGTGGTCGGAGTTTCTCATCGGTCAACAGCCCATCGTGATGGAAGAGGGTAAACCAGTGTTCCGTCCCGCGCCCCTGTTGCCTGCCGCCTTGTTCCGGCAGGATGACTCCTTGGAATTTGTCCTCTTCGGTGCCACTCACACCCGGTACGAGAATCCAGACAGAATCAACCTCTTTGCGGATTCCTGCCGCATCGATTCGATGTGCGTTTGGGATGGATGCGAACGGGAGTATATTGACCACCTGCCCGCGCCAGAGGTGAACAAGCTAAGAAAGGGTGAAATCAAAAGGCTTAGGGTGGTGTTTAAGCCTGTAGCACCCCAGTAAACAGAAGCAAAATGAATGGTTTTCCGCCTTAAAAGAGGCATCTGGGAGCGAATTGGATTCTCGAACCACGAATGGACACGAATGAATGGATGAGCCACGAATGGTTATTCTGACCGCAGATGAACACAGATGGTTTCATGCTTCACCTCCATAAATAATCATGAGCATTGAACGGTGACAAAGAAACGTTCTGCTCTTCTTCTTCGATGGTTCAGGATGATATTTCTGGCCAGCCGCCGGATGCAGTCGGCTACGGTTTTGAGCGAAACATGCAGAGACCGGGCGATGTTGCTCTGCCGGTGGAAACACCTAAAATCGATATGCTTCTGGGCGTAATAATCGGGATCAGGGCAATGGGGCAGGTTGAGGTCTTTCTCCTGAAATGAATGAATTGGTCTTCAGAAGTAATGACTGCGGAATTCGGCCTATTTCTTTGATTTGTGACAAGGTTGGGGACACACTCAAAGCATTGCAGGTGATCCTGTGGATTAGCGGCCTAACCTCCCAGCCGCTCTATTCCTGTTCTGGCATCTTCCATAGACGGCTGGAGTTCCAATGCCCTCGCATAGGCCGTTCGAGCACCTTCGGTATCAAGGCTTTGTTCCTTCGCATACCCCAGCCTTGCCCACCACTGAGCAACGTGCGGATTGTGGTAAAGGGCTGTCGTAATGGCAATATCGGCATGATGATATTCCTCAAGGCGGATAAAAATCTCCCCCATGAAATAATAAACAGAGCCGATACGGGCCGCCTGGGTGTTCGTACTTAAGGAAACATATTCTTCAAAGAGGGCGAGGGCTTCTATGGTCCTGCCCATGTAGTACAGCGCCTCTGCTTCTATCTCGATAATCCTGATGTCGTAGCGGATCTCCTCCCGCGCCTGCCTTGCCGATGTGAGAGCTTTCTCGTACGAGCCAAGCCGCAGGTACGACCAGCCCAGGACGCTGTAAGAATCCATTCGGCGTTTAGCCTGATCACGTCCTCTTTCTTCGAGTTCTTTCAGGCAGATTCTGACAGCCTCGCTGTATCGTCCCTGCCGATAAAACAACAGGGCATCTTCTTCCTGGGCGCCGAGGCCGACGGCGATTAAGATAAGGGCACCTCTAAGAAACAGCTTTAGGAAATTGACGAAGAAATTTTTTGTCGATACAAGGCGGCAAAAGCGGAGCGCAACTGGGCTACGTAAGCATTTTGACAACGCAGTAGCGGCGGAAAAGTCCGAGTCAAGAACTAAATGGGGTTTTTTAGAGGTGCCCATAAGTATGCCGAGTATTCGAGTCATGACGGCTTCATCCGGCTTATGCCATCAAATCGGCAACCGGTGCTCATAACGATTTTCGGCGCGGTTATATTGCCGACCACCACGGCGTTTCCCTGGAGTTCCACTCTCGATGAGGCATGGATGTCCCCGCGTACACAGCCCTGGACAAACACGGTGTCGGCAACGATGTTGGCCTCTACTTCGGCTTCAGGAGCGATGTAAAGTTTTCCTGTCGACTGGACTTTACCTGTATACCGGCCCTTTATCATAAGTTCTTTTGTGTAGGTGACCTCGCCGGTGAAGCTAATATCTTCGGCCAGCACGGTATCGAGCTTACTCTCGTCAATCCTGCGTTCATGGATTTCAGCCATCATCTTCCTCAAATTGAATTGAATTGACTCATCATCTCATCAATAGCCGCTTGAAATTCATTTCGCATCTGCACCGTGTATTGATTATGGTGTTGGAGATCAATGAACAACTCCCATGAATCGTTACAGGTTTGAGCTATGATGTCCAGTAGGTTTTTATACCCTGCAGTTCCGATGGGACTGGGGGCAAGGTTCAGCCTGCCTAATACCCGGCCTATGACATGGGTGATTCCCTGGGTGTATGCCGCCTCACGGTCGTGTTCATCGGGAGTCATTTCAATCACCTGCAAGCCGAGGGATGAGAAGAGACGGCGCCACAGAGCAAGCAAATCAGGTTGAATGCGCAGGGGAGAAAGGACTATGGGCAATCCTTCCAGGCCGCTTCTTCCCGAATCGGGGCCAAACATGGGGTGAGTGGCGAGAATGCTCACAGTTTCGGGAAGGATGCGCATCATGGACTGGGCCGGATACACCTTGACGGAACATGTATCCATCACCAGTGTGCCGGCCTGCAGCCTGGGAGCAATACGCTTCAGCACGTCCTCCATCGATGATATGGCAACACAGAGGATGAGAACATCGGCAGATAGAACCGCCTCTTCGTCTGCCTTTTTAACCCTGGGAGGTGCGGGTCTGCCGAGGTTTCGAGACCAGGCGGCAACCTCGAATTTTTGACTTAACATATCTGCCCAGTAGTATCCAAACCGACCAAGCCCGTACACGCCGATTAACATGGCTTCTATTCTACCACCTAATAGGCTTGTGTGGTAAACAGAGTTCTGATAGCGTTGAGAATACTGGGAGCAAAGGGAGAATTCATGTCATTCAGCGAAAAAATGTTTGAACTGGCAGGGGCAATGAACAAGAGCCTAGTGCTGCCTGAAGGGACGGAGCCCCGTACATTGCGGGCCGCGCGGATTGTGGCCGATAGGCACATCGCCAAGATGGTCTATCTGGTGGGCGCACCGGATAAAATCAAAAGGGCAGCCGATGAAGTCGATGTGAGTTTGGATGGGCTTCATATAGTTGATCCAGCGGCTTCCAAGTGGTTAGATGCCTATGCCGAAGCCTATCATTCCATGCGGAGGCATAAGGGCCTCAGCCTCGAAGAGGCCCGGATCAAAATAACCGACCCCGTATCATGGGGGGCGATGATGGTGCATAGGGGAGATGCAGAGGCCATGGTCGCAGGTGCCGCCAGTGCTACGGCTAAGGTTTTGGTGGCGGGATTTACCATCATAAAGACGGCGCCGGGAGTTAAATCGGCCTCTTCATGCTTTGTGATGGATTTCCCGGACAAGCATTGGGGCAAGGATGGGATGATGATCTTCTCGGACTGCGCCACCATCCCCGAACCGACGGCAGAACAGTTGTCCGAAATAACCATCGCTTCTGCCGCCTCTTGCCGTACTTATTTACAGACAGACCCCATAGTGGCGATGCTGTCCTTCTCCACGAAGGGCTCGGCTTCACATCCTTTGATCGAAAAAGTATTGGAAGCATTAAAAATGGTGAAACAGAAGGAACCGAATCTCATCGTCGATGGAGAGTTGCAATTGGATGCCGCCATCGTCCCCGCCGTGGGCCTGAAAAAGGCGCCTAGGTCGCCGGTGGCCGGCAAGGCCAACACCCTCATCTTCCCTGATCTTCAGGCCGGTAACATCGGCTACAAAATTGCCCAGCAATTCTCAAAAGCGGGGGCATATGGCCCCTTCCTTCAGGGGTTCAATAAGCCGATTAGCGACCTTTCCCGCGGCGCCTCCGTGGACGACATTGTCAACACCTGTGCCGTAACGCTTACCCAGGTGAAATCGGGATGAAAGTCGTCATCGTCGGTTATGGACGTATGGGGAGGCTCATTGAAGAGGTTCTTCACGAGAGGGGACATGGGGTTAAGTGCCGAGTCGATAATGCCGGGTCAGGCGATGAATCGACAGTGAACCATGATATTCTCAATGGCGCCGACGGGGTTATCGAATTCGCGTTGGCTGAGGGAGTGAAGGAGCGGATCGAAATATATGCGGCATCGGGTTTGCCTGCCGTCATTGGGACGACCGGCTGGAATGACCTTGAAACCGCTGCAAAAGCACGGTATTCAAGCAGTGCAGGGGCCTTATTGCGAGGAACGAATTTTTCCCTAGGCGCACACCTCTTCTTCCGTCTAACGGCCATGGCCGCTAAACTCCTCAACAATGCAGAAGAATATGATGTGGCACTTACCGAGTATCACCATCGTGCTAAAGCCGACTATCCTTCGGGTACGGCCTTGACTGCCGCCGAGGGCATGCTCGCAGCCCTGGACAGGAAGAAGAGAATTCTGACCGATCTTTCCGATACTCCCATCCCTCACGATGCTCTCCAAGTTGCCGCCATACGGCTCGGATCGGTCCCTGGGATTCATGAGCTGCGGATGGATTCTCCCTTTGATTCTCTCGTCATACGCCATGAGGCTAGAAACCGCAGAGGGTTTGCATTGGGGGCAGTACGCGGGTTAGAGTGGCTTGATGGAAAAACCGGCTGGTATGAGGCCGATGAATTCATCAATGATATATTGAGCGAATAGGAATAAACAGGGGTAGAAAGATGTTTTCAGGAGTATTGACAGCATTAGTTACACCGTTCAAACGCAATGGTTCATTAGATTATGAGGCTCTTGATCGATTGATTGAGTTTCAGATCGAAAACGGTGTGAGCGCTTTGGTCCCCATGGGGACGACTGGTGAGAGTCCTACGGTCAGTCATGAAGAAAACCTGTCTGTAATTGAACGAGTCATCAAGAAAGTCAATGGCCGGGTTCCTGTCATTGCAGGAACGGGGTCCAATAGCACAGATGAAGCGGTCCAGATGACCAAAGTCGCCAAGAACCTTGGAGCGGCGGGCAGTCTCCAAGTTGCCCCATACTACAACAAGCCCATGCAGGAAGGTCTTTATCGGCATTTCATGAAAATAGCGGACACCATAGACCTTCCGATGGTGATATACAATATCAAGGGCCGAACAGGGGTGAACATAGAAACTCCAACACTGATGCGAATGGTCAGGCATCCTCATGTCGTTGCTGTCAAAGAAGCCTCGGGGGACCTTTCTCAGATGATGGACATCTTGAACTCTCGGCCCAAAGACTTTGATGTGCTTTCCGGAGATGACAACATGGCGCTCCCTCTCACTCTTCTCGGGGGGGCTGGTGTGATATCCGTAGCATCGAATATCTTCCCCCGGCGCATGAGCGAGATGATAGCGGCTGCGCTTGCCGGCAAGATTGAGAACGCGAGAATCATACACTTCGAGCTATTGCCGTTGTTCAAGGCCCTGTTCTTAGAGACGAATCCCATTCCAGTCAAATACATTCTGGCCCAAATGGGTATGATAGCGCCGGTCTGGCGGCTCCCTCTCTGTCCGCCCATGGAATCGACAGAAAATGCTCTCAACGAAATACTCCAGTCTCTGTCCTAGCACGCCAGCCTTACTGTTGGTTTTTTGGCATTCCCTTCGGCACTTACGAGCCTGATGAGTCGGGCTTCTCCTGCCTGCGTGCGGAACACGCACAGACAGTGCCTTCGGCACCCTGAAGTATGATTCCAGGCGGGACAGCATCACAGATATGATCGCCGGCCGAGCGGTGAATCCACAATCCAAATCGGCAGACCAGCCCAAACCAGTACTCTTGCTGATATCACAGGGCCGGGAAAGGTATTTAAGTCAGAGGGGCATCTATGAAGCGTTGGACTGGCTCTTGATGCGTCAAAATGCTATTGGGCGCCTTTTACAATGGGATACTCTTCTGGGCACCTCTAAAAAACCCGTTTAGTTCTTGACTCGATCTTTTCCGCCGCTACCGCGTTGTCAAAATACTCAACTAAGCCCAGCTACGCCCTTAGCTTTTGCCGCCTTGTATCGACAAAAAATTTCTTCGTCAATTTCCTAAAGCTGTTTTTTAGAGGTGCCCTTTTGACAAGGCGGGGAACACTTTGCAAACTTCTGGCTTGATTTCTTCCGTTGTTGCAGAGAGGCGTGTATTGGAGAGGCCCTTCAATCAAGATATCCTTCTTCGGCAACATATTTCTTGGCCATCGCCATATCCTGCGGAGCTATACGGTTTGCGTAAAGACCGAGGAAATCTCTGTCATATTTCGTTCCACACCACAGCAGTGTCCACGCAGAGCCGTTTTTCTGGGGACCCAATGCCTTGAAGCGGTCATAGACTTCTATATAGGCATCGAGAATATGCCTAGTTTCGCCTTCCGTGTAGTCGTCGCCCTGGCCAAGCCGGTTATAGATGTTGACAATCTCATCAATATAGATCAAATCCGGATCGTCACTGATCAATTCATTCAAGATGTAAAGTTCTGGCCATAAAAATATATCTTCCCAATATACCCCGGTGATATAGGAAAATGATTCACCGGCAAGCACTCTATGCTTGTCGGTGATGTAACGGGCTTTCGTTTCCGATTCAGTTTTTTTCTCGCTGTCTGCTGCTTCTTCACTCTCGTTATTCAAACCGGTGTTCCTTAGAGTAGCGGCTTGAGGACTGCTGAAGCCGACAGTATTATCTTTTTTCCCGTTAGTCCTAAATGTCAGTGCCAAAAGGATGATGACAAGCGGTATGAATAAGCCAAGACCTATGGCGACTTTTCTTAGCGGTGAATCAGGCTTGTACACAGTAGTATTATCGGTTTCAAGGCTATAAAATGAAAGGGTGATTTTGCAATGGGTGTGCCGCAGCTTTCCGATATCAATATCTGGGCGCAACCCTTCGGGTCGGGCTTTTCACTCCAATGCCTTAATCTGGCAGCCTGTCTCCGGCTCATTGCCAATCGCCGGGGCAGCCAGCGGCATTTCCGTTTCAATCCCTTGCGCCTAAAGTCAACTGGAAATCTATTATGCAAAGCAGCACCTCAGCACTCAGGATTCAAAATTCAAAAATCATATCCAATGCCTTAATCTGGCAGCCTGTCACCCGGCTCAATCGCAGGGGGACAGCCGGCGGCATTTCCGTTTCAATCCCTTGCGCTGGCATCTGGGCGCACAAACCCCGCCAGGTTCTTGACTCGATCTTCTCCGCCTGCCTGCACTGCCTGGTGCAGGCGGAAAATCTCTTCGTCAATTTCCAAAAGCGGTTTTCAGAGGTGTCCTGAAGTGGTTTCTTACCCGACATGATTGCGATTCGCCGATTGCGGCAGCAAGAGAGGCTAGCCGGTTTATCGACACGTCCAACGCACATAAGACTCCCTCAGGCATTGAGCGAATTGACTCCTGAAGAATCTTGTTTTCAGGGCTTATTGGCTGATGATGGATTAAATAGCTGGACAATAGGCATGAAACCGGAATTTCCTGATTTTCTGTCGGGCCATTGGGACTCAATACAATATGCCCCGACGAATAGCGCTGTAAAAATATTTTTGGAGAATCTCTAATTTGATGGATATAGATTTGACAGACAAGGCATTATGCCATAAGCTGTAAGTATAGGGTATGCAATGATTGACACCGTCCTTCTTGAAAACTATAAAATCAATGACACCATGAGCGTAAGAACTGAGGAAATTAATCAAATTGCCAGAAGTCTGATATTGCGAATCTCAGGGCAGATTGATTTCGACAACGCATGGCCGTTTCTAGATCGGGTAAATAGTTTCATTGCAAAAGGCTATATCATGCTTATCCTTGACTGTACAGATGTCAATTACATTTCCAGCTCAGGAATAGGCGCGTTGGTTTCAATCGAAAAAGAGTTATTATCAAGAAACGGCACAATGGTGCTTGTAGGCCTTCGACAGAAGGTTTTTGACCTTTTCGATTTACTGGGATTTCGTGATCACTTTGACTACAATAACACAGTGGAAGAAGCTGTTGGGGTATATTGTGAGAACAACTATTGCCTTGATGATGATGAAATCAATAAGAATTCTCCTCTTGTCTTCCGTTGCCCAATATGTGCTAAAAAACAGAAGGCTGAGCGAAGCGGACGCTTCAGATGCAGTTTTTGCAGGTTTATTGTCGAAATTGACGAGGATGGCGAAGTTTTTGCCCGGCGGTGACGAAACCTCCCGAGGCTTGAAGCCGTTCTTTTTCCCGCCTATGCCAAGTCGTGATGAACCATCATTGACTTTGATTAGACAACTGTTCATGATTAATCAATGAATCGCCGCTTCCAATTCTTTAGTATCTTCGTTTTTTGTGTACTGCCGTTAAGTAGTCAAGCCGAAGACATCTCCGAAAAAAGCAAAGTCTATGTGATCCCGTTAAGAGAGGATGTTGAGCGGCACCTTGGTGTGTTCCTTGGCCGCTCTCTCGAAGAGGCCGAACAGGCCGGCGCAGAATTAATCATCATTGAAATTGACACCTTGGGAGGCCGTGTGGATACGGCCCTGGAAATTACAGGTAAGATAGGCTCGGCAGCCTGGGCTAAAACGGTGGCGTATATTCCCTCAGATAGCAGCGGGCGGGGGGTGAGCTGGTCGGCAGGGGCCCTTATCGCATTTTCCTGCTCCGAGCTATGGATGGCGCCGGGCACTTCTCTGGGGGCCGCCGCACCAGTTTATCAAACCGCCGAAGGAACACAAGTGGCCGATGAAAAAGTCGTAAGCGCTGTAAGAGGGCAGATGGCCGCGCTTGCAGAAAAGAACGGCTACCCGATAAATATCGCTCTGGCCATGGTCGATGCGGATATTGTCCTATCAGAGGTCGAAGTAGGCGGAGAAATTGTCCTGTCTACAGAAGAAGAGATTGAGGCAATGAAAAATAAAGGCATTGCGATGGAACTCGGGAAGACCGTCAGCAAGGCCGGGAAGCTGCTTACCTTGACGGCCGGTGAAATGGCAAAATACGGTGTATCAAAGGGCTTGGTTTCAACGCGGGAGAACCTCATCACATCTTATGGCTACAGCATGGACGATGTTCGGGTCAGGACAAAGACACGCTCCGATTCTATCATCACCCTCCTGACAAGCCGCATTGTCACCAGCCTTCTGCTCATTGTCGGGCTTGTGGCGCTGTACCTTGAAATCACAAGCCCCGGTTTCGGCATACCGGGAACCATAGCCTTGATGTGTTTCATCGTCGTTTTTGGAGCGGGCGGATTGATGGGCCGTCTCGGATCGCTTGAGCTGTTAATGTTTTTTGCTGGTTTCGCATTGCTTCTTCTGGAGATATTCATCATTCCGGGTTTTGGTATCGCAGGTATACTTGGCTTCTTGCTGATCACGGCCTCGTTTGTATTTAGTCTTCAAGATTTTTATTGGCCCGAATTCGATTGGCAGTGGGCCGTTGCGCGCAGAAATTTGGGGGTCGTCGGCATAGGTGTCATCGGCAGTATTTTTACGATAGGGTTCATTATGGCAACCGTACCCAGGGCGAGTGTGTTTTCCCGCCTGATTCTTCAGGATTCTAAGAGTCCCGGATATGCGGGCTCTTCACGGCAAGTTGATGAGAAAGAAGAGACCGGTCTCTCCGATATGAAGGATACAGTGACAGCCGAGGCCAAGGGCACAGCGATAACCGATCTGCGCCCAGTAGGGAAGGTGAGAATCGGCAATCGTGTGATTGTCGCGGAAACCAATGGAGAGTATTGTGTAAAAGGCACTCGCGTCACCGTGCTTCACGCCGATGGGATAAGAGTGGTTGTGGTACCCAAGGAGGTATGATTATGAATTTTATTCCTTTGTTCTTATGGGCGATTGCAGGAGTTCTCGCCCTATTTTTCCTGGTCGTATTGATCAAGTTTTTCGGATTGTGGCTGCGTGCCTTGGTTTCAGGCGCAAAAGTCGGCCTGGCACGTTTGGTAGGAATGTGGATACGTCGTGTAAACACGAACACCATCGTCGATAGCCGCATCGTTTTGGTTAAGGGCGGTCTGCCGATCCATACCGATCTGCTGGAGACTCATTATCTCACCGGCGGTGATGTGGTGCGTGTTTCCCGTGCCTTGGTGGCGGCCGCAAAGGCAAAGATTGATTTACCCTTTGAGCGTGCTGCAGCCATTGATCTGGCGGGGCGTGATGTGCTGGACGCAGTAAAAACCAGCGTCAATCCGAAAGTGATTGACTGCCCGAACCCCGAATCGGGCAAAACCACTATCGATGCCGTTGCCAAAGACGGCATCCAGCTCAAGGCCAAGGCCCGGGTAACCGTCCGGGTGAATATCGATCAGCTTATAGGCGGCGCCTCGGAAGAAACAATCATAGCCAGAGTCGGGGAAGGCATAGTCACAACCATTGGCTCTGCCGATTCCTACAAGCATGTCTTGGAAAATCCTGACCAAATCTCCAAACGCGTGTTAGAAAAGGGATTAGACGCCGGCACGGCCTTCGAGATCCTCTCCATCGACATTGCCGATGTCGATGTCGGCTCAAACGTCGGCGCCAAGCTTCAGGCAGACCAGGCCGAAGCGGACTTAAGACGCTTCCAAGCCGAGGCCGAGCAGCGAAGGGCCGCCGCCCGTGCGAGAGAACAGGAAATGGTGGCCCAGGTTCAGGAAAACCGCGCCAAGGTGGTACTGGCCGAGGCCGAAATACCCATGGCCATCGCACAATCCTTCCGTGACGGCAATATCGGCATAATGGATTACTACCGTCTTCGCAATCTCCAGGCCGACACCGATATGAGAAGCAATATCGGCAAACCATCAGAGCCTACGGAGCAGGAATAGAATCTGTGAGGGATATCATCGAGAATCTAACCGGTTTAATACCCGCCCTGCTTTCCATTATGTGGATTCTCCGAATAGTGTCTAAACGCAGAAAATCCACAAAGGCTTCATCCCAAGGAAAACCGGCTCCAAAACCATTCTTCCGGAAACCTGAGGCCGCAGTGTCTTCTAAGGAATCCGAAACTAAGAAGATGGTGAAAAAACGCCTGCCGAATCCTCATCTGGAGTCCTTGTTTGAGGTTTTTCATGATCCAATCACCGGCGCAAGCAGGCCGGTAATTGCACCTGTAAAGGCCCGCCGCAAAGATGTTCCAATGACAGAAAACCGCCCTTCTAGCAGCCGCCCTGCCGATAAAGCCCCGGATACTGTACCTCTTGAGGATATGAAAAATAAGCCGAATACCAGCCCTGTCAAGTATATATCCCCAATATTGGCTCGCCTTGACAGACTCCCTCCCTTGGAGAGGGCAATGATTTGGAGTTTCATCCTCGATAAACCGCCGGGTATAAAAGACGGTTAGTTCTCAGCCGATCATTTCTATCATCCGATGATGAAAATGATGAAGACAACGATTTATATTGCGGGACTCGTATTCCTCGCCTCCGTCATCGAGCTAGGGGCTGCTGAGGCATGGTTTCGCAGGCTGGATATTGACGCCTATGAGAACATAATCGGTCTTTCTCGGGTAAGTGCCTCTGAAGCCGCTGAAATAAACGCATACTTATTCATCTACGACAGTGCCGGGCGTTTGAACAGGGTTGAATATCGGTGTACGGGTCATGCCCTGCCAGACCCAAGTTTTGGCGTGCAAAGAATAGAAATTTTCTATGAAGGGCGCTCTATCTACCGGAAGTATACCGATGGGACAGGGAAACCCATGGCCGATGAGAGCGGTATATGGGGGACTCGTGTGATATTGGACAGGCACGGAAGAAATATCGGAGTGGTTTTCTACGATGAGTATGAAAACATCGTGCCCGATATGAAAGGCATCGCTCAACGGCTTTGGACATTGGACAAGTCTGGCCGAAAATCCCTGGAACGGTTCTTCGATTCCTTCGGCGCACGGGTCGTGGACAATAGAGGTGTCGCAGCGATTCAGTATCAGTGGAATTCTTCAGACAAGCTGATTGAACGCCGTTATCTCAGTCTTGAGGGCTCACCCGTATTGGCACGGGATGAAGGGGTCTATAAATACCGCTGGATTCGCGACGAGAGGGGCTATCCCGTCAGAGAAGACCGTTTCGGGATACAAGGAGAGCCGATCATAGCGGCAGATGGTTCGGCAGTCATTGAGTGGGTGCGGGATGAGAACGGCCGAGTGACGAAAGAGTTCCGGCGCGACAATCATTTCCTTCCCCACGCCGATTCCAACGGGGTCGCCGGTTACCGATATACTTATGATACCATCGGCAACCTCATAAAACAGATGCATTATGATGCTTCCGGTCGGCCCACTCGGGATATTTCAGGGGTGGCGGCCTATCAATGGATACACTATCCGCAGGGGAACGAACTCGAACAACTGAATCTTGACGAAGAAGGCCGCCTTCTTGAGGATGATTCCGGAATGGCATCTTACCGATGGGTATACGATCATCGTGGTCTGATATTATCTTCCATTAGCTTCGGAGTGGACGATAGACCGAAACAGGACGTATGGGGGATCGCTCAGTATCAATATGTTTACAATAACAGGCGTCAGCTTGTCGAAGCATCCAGCTACAGGGACTGGGAAACCCTTTCCGCCGACAATACCGGAATCGCCATTTATCGCTGGAACTACGATTCCCAAGGAAACCGCAGTTTAGAACAGCACTATGCGGCCAATGGATCAATGGTGGAAGACTCTTCAGGCATAGCCGAATACCGCTGGACCTATGACAGCGAAAATCGTTTAAACAAACAGCAGCAGTTTGGTCTCTACAATCAGCTCAAGGCAGATCATGAGGGAGTCGCAATTTATACCTGGACTTATGATGGATATGGCAGGGTCATTGAACAGCGGCATTACGGAGTTGACAGTCAACTGATAGATGACACCTCCGGCACTGCCTGGACCAAGTGGTCTTACGACCAGGAAGGGCATCCGCTAACCTTCGCTAGGTTTGACCGCCATACTCTGCCAATTGACGGGAACTGAAGAGCATCTCTGAAGCGCCCCCGAGGTTCTGTGGAGGCGCCAGTTCTTTTTTTAGGGCACCTCTAAAAAACAGCTTCAGGAAATTGACGAAGAAATTTTTTGTCGATACAAGGCGGCAAAAGCTCAAGCGTAGCTTAAGCTACGTGAGCATTTTGACAACGCAGTAGCGACGGAAAAGATCGAGTCAAGAACTAAATGGGGTTTTTTAGAGGTGCCCCGCAGATTATCAATGAGAATTGCGCAAGGGATTGCAGCGGAAATGCCGCTGGCTGCCCCGGCGATTGGCAATGAGCCGGAGACAGGCTGCCAGATTAAGGCATTGGAGCGGAAAGCCCGACCCGAAGGGTTGCGCCCAAATACTGATTTTGAAAATTACGAAACACCAGCCTTCATACGCAAGGGAAATTCTCAACAATACTGCAGAAATAGCATTGCACTCTTCTTGTCCTTCGTGTAAAATAGCACACAATAGACAAGGATTAGACTGCGCGTTGAGGAATGCCGCACAATGACCGACATGCCTGAAATGCGTTAGAGTATTCTTCTATAGCTGTCAGTTTGAGAGATTGCCTATCATTAACTTGCTGGCCAGGCTGCGCCGTGGCCAAGCATACATTAAAAACTCGGCTTTACTTCTATATGTATACAATAGAAAAACTAAGGCCGAAGTATTCTAAGGAGGAATACATGAAAAAGGTTTTGTCGGTATTATTTATGCTCAGCTTAGTTGCTGGCTTTGGTTTTGCCAACGGCGGCAATGAAGCAGCGGATGGACCAAGTTACGTCACGATTGGAACCGGTGGTGTCACAGGGGTCTACTATCCCACCGGAGGCGCCATCTCGAAAATTGTCAATCAAAAAAGTGCTGAGTATAATCTACGGGTGACAGTCGAATCGACCGGCGGATCAGTTTACAACGTGAACGCCATCATGTCTGGAGATTTAGAATTTGGGATAGTCCAGTCCGATAGGCAGTATCAGGCTTACACCGGAACGGCTGATTGGGAGGGCAAGCCACAGGAAAAATTGAGGGCCGTTTTCTCGATTCACCCCGAATCTGTTTCTCTGCTCGCCTCTGATGATTCAGGCATTTACAGCCTGGACGACTTAAGAGGCAAGATTGTCAATATCGGAAATCCCGGTTCAGGACAGCGCGGCAATGCCGTAGATATATTGACGGCCGCCGGCATCAACCCTGATACAGACATAAGAGCCGAAGGGATCAAGGCCGCCGAAGCGGCGGGCATGCTGCAGGATGGCCGTATAGATGCCTACTTCTACACGGTGGGGCATCCCAACGGTTCATTTAAGGAAGCGACTTCAGGTTCCAAGAAAGTACACTTTGTCCCTTTGGAAGGAGCGCCGGTGGATAAGCTTGTTGGAGAGTACCCCTATTATTCCAAATCCATCATTCCTGTCATGGCCAACTATCAGGGCGCAACCAATTCCGGCGATGTGCCGTCCTTCGGAGTGAAGGCAACCTTCTGCACTTCTGCCGATATCAGCGATGATATTGTGTACGCCATTGTCAAGGAAGTGTTTGAAAACTTGGAAGATTTCAAGAAACTCCATCCCGCCTATGCAATTCTCACGGCCAAGGATATGCTGGCAGGGCTCTCCGCCCCCCTTCATCCTGGAGCCGAGAAATACTTCAAGGAAGCCGGATTGCTTTAGTTTACAATGATCAAAAAGCCTCTTCCCTCTCCTTAGACCAAGGCAGAGGAGAGGAGAGGTTCTGAAATCGTATCGCTCTTATTACGCGCAGAGATTTCAGGCTGCATGCTTCCCGCCGCATCAACAAAATGAGGATTGGTGAAGAGGCTCCAAAGTCTGCCGGAGACCGAACTGCTCAGCAAATTCGACTCCGCTGTGAGAAAAAATATATGTCTGAAGATACAACCATTCAAAACGAAAATGACAACTTAAAGGAAGCTCAGCGAATTGCGGAAGAAGCCGAAGGCGGTTCTAGGCATATAGAGAGGGGCATAGGGAAATGGCTGGTGCCCTTGATTGCCGGGGCTTGGTCCATTTTCCAACTGCTTCTCCCAAGCTTCATTCTTCTGGAGAGCACCATCGTCCGGTCCATTCATCTGACCTTTGCCATTATCCTTGTATTTCTCACTAACCCCATGCTGAAGAAATCTCAGAGAAGCGGGTTCTCCCGATACCTTGGTATGAAAGGCCATATCACGTTACTTGACTACCTGACGGCCAT
The DNA here is from genome assembly GCA_965232165.1 of Spirochaetaceae bacterium. Lineage (GTDB taxonomy): Bacteria > Spirochaetota > Spirochaetia > DSM-2461 > DSM-2461 > UBA2779. The sequence continues at coordinate 1,532,190 of CBDDOY010000001.1, forward strand.
CCTCGCCGGTGCTGCGGCATTCTACATAGCCTTTGAACTGATTATGGCGCAGATCAACCCCAGCTATGCCGGCATAGCATCACGGCAGGGAATTCCGCTCACTCGTGATTTGATTTTTGGAATTCTGCTCACCATTCTCCTCTTGGAGGCCGCTCGGCGTGCATTAGGGTCGACATTGGTCATAGTGGCGCTGTTCTTCGTTGTTTACAGCTTCACGGCATCTAAGATGCCTCTTGCATTCAGTTTCAAGAGCGTTTCCATCACAAAATTCATCAGTAAGATGACCATGTCGACCGAGGGAATCTATGGGGTGCCGCTCTATGTGTCGGCGAACATCGTATTCCTATTTGTCTTGTTCGGCGCCCTTCTCGACAAGGCCGGCGCCGGGCGATACTTTGTTGATTTGGCATTCAGTCTATTAGGGCGTTTTAGAGGAGGGCCGGCGAAGGCTGCCGTACTTGCAAGCGGCCTGACCGGTATGATTTCAGGGTCCAGTATCGCTAATACGGTCACCACCGGCACCTTCACCATCCCATTGATGAAGAAAGTCGGGTACCCTGACTACAAGGCCGGCGCCGTAGAGGTCGCCGTCTCCACCAACGGCCAGCTCATGCCGCCCATCATGGGGGCAGCGGCCTTTATCATCGCCGAAACTGTCAATATCCCTTACATCGAAGTTGTCAAGGCCGCCTTTATTCCGGCGCTGATAAGCTATATAGCTCTTCTATACATAGTTCATCTCGAAGCGTCGAAACTTGGAATCAGAGGACTCACCAAGGATGAGATACCCCGCTTTCTCCCCACCTTTCTGAGCGGATTACACTTCCTCATACCCCTAGTATTCCTCATCGCAGAACTTGTCGTCTTCAGACATTCCCCGAATCTTGCGGCCTTTCGGGCCATCATCGCTCTCATGTGCATCATCCCTCTCGAAAATCTCTGGCTGGCCAGAAAAAAAGAAGGGCTGAAGGCCGGATGGAAGCAAGCCCTCCGTAAATCATGGGATCAGATATGGGGAGCCTTAGTTGCCGGAGGCAAGAACATGATGGGTATTGGTGTCGCCGTTGCGGCGGCCGGCATCATCGTCGGCGTGGTCACCTTCGGCTTGGGCGGCATCATCACCGAAGCCATCGAGGTTCTCTCCGGTGGACGGTTTTTCCTTATTCTCATTATCACGGCCATGGCATCCCTGCTATTAGGAATGGGGCTGCCGACAACAGCTACCTACATCGTCATGGCGGCTCTTACGGCTCCTGTGATCGTCGAGCTTGGAGCCAAGAATGAGATATTTTTCCCCCTTATCGCCGCCCATCTCTTCGTTTTCTTTTTTGGCATATTAGCCGATGATACCCCGCCGGTAGGCCTGGCGGCTTTCGCGGCGTCAGCCATCGCAAGATCCAACCCCATAAAGACCGGTTTGCAGGGTTTCAGTTACGACATACGCACGGCCATTCTCCCATTCATTTTCATGTTTAACACCGACCTGCTGCTTCACGAGGTGATTCGGCCTTCCTATGCTATATGGGTATTTGGCACAGCCATGTTTGCCATGTTTGCCTTTGCGAGCCTTACCCTGGGCTTCATGCGAACAGCCTTGAAATGGTGGGAATACGCTGTATTAGCCGCTATATGCTTCGGTCTGCTTATGCCAAAACTCATTGCAGAAAGGCTATTCAACCCGCTTTTCAGTGTTGACAGCCCCTTTGTCACAGGCCGGGGAACCACAATTCTTGTCGGAATAATCGCATTGTTCATATACGCCCTAGTCTACAGCCGGCAATTATGGCGGGGAAAGCGGATAACGGGTGCAGCCGCCAGTTGATCTGTGACATTATTCCTCGACATTGACGGCACCATACTCCGTTCAGACCACCGTCTTTCGGACAGGGTAGCAGAATCCATAGAGAACCTGAAACGTTCTGGGGTAATGATTGTCCTTGCCAGCGGGCGGATATGGAATTCCATCAAACCGATCTACGACAGATTGGAGCTTACCGGCCCCTCAATTTGCTGCAATGGGGCGCATATCACCGCCGGTCCCGATGGGCGATGTATCTATGAAAAAACGATGGATGACCAGGTAAGCCGTTCAGTCATCGCACGGCTCAGGAATTGGGGTTTGGAGTTTCTGGCTTTCAGACACGGCGAGCTGTTCTATGAGTTTAGAGCCAAGGAGATTGACAGCTATCACAAGCGGGTCAACATACCAGGAAAGATTATTGATTTTGACAGTTTTACAGAATTGAACCTCACTAAGGCCGCTGTCCTTGCCGACCAGGTTCAGCTCAGCCAGTTTAAGAACGAAATTGAAAAGGAATTCTCTGAAAAACATCTATACGTCACTTATTCCTATCTGACATGCCTCGAAATACTTGCCGGCGGAGTGAACAAGGGTACCGGTATGATGGAAATCTGCCGGATTTACGACATGAAGCCGGAGGAAACCGCCGCTATCGGAGATGGTTGGAATGACCTGCCGATTCTCAAAGCAGTCAACCAATCCTGGGTTATGGGAAATGCCCCGCCAGAACTCAAAGCCATGTTTCCCCCAGACCGTGTCCTTCCCAATACCGATGAAGATGGAGCGGTTCAAGTTATGGAGAACATGCTGACTTGAGTGTATGGCTTGACAGCGTGGATGTTGTCCTATGCCGGCCCGAAGGATCGCTCAATGTCGGCGCCTGTTGCAGGGCTATGAAATCCATGGGTCTTAAAAACCTTATACTGATGTCTCCGCCCGCCTTTGACGATGAGGAAGTCATGAAGATGGCCCTTCATGCACGGGAGGTTTATGGGCAGGCACGAAGGTGTAAATCACTACAGGAAGCATTGGCCGAAACGACTCTGTCGGCAGGTATAACCCGGCGCCGAGGGGTAAAGAGAAAATGGTTCAGCCTAATTCCCGAAGAGCTTGCCCAACGCGCATCAGAACTCAATGGGGGAAGAATTGCCCTGGTATTCGGCAACGAACGGACCGGATTAACAGATGCAGAACTCGCTCACTGCAGCCTCGCCTGCCACATTCCATCTTCACCAGACTTCCCTTCCCTTAACCTGTCACATGCGGTTCAGATTATCGCATCAGCTTTCTGGCGACAGGCCACAGGCGACAGGATAGGCCGATATGAACCGATAAACCGTGAAGAAGTCAACGAACTGGTTCGGGTAATACATGAATCCTTGGATGCGATGGGATTCTTCAAAACCGCCGACAGGTATTACACCGATCACTATTTTCGAGACATACTTACCCGTGCCGCCCTAAGCAAGAAAGAGGCCGGCTACATGGAAAAAATTTTTCGCAAAATCCAGTATCTGTAGAGTGCTCATCACAACAGTCTCCCCTACACGACGAAGTTCACAAGGCGTTCCGGCACGATGATGAGTTTCTTAATTTCCTTGCCAGACAGCCATTTGTTAAGCTTTTTGTCTGCTCGAGCGAGTTTTTCTAACTCTTCTTCAGAAGTACCGACTAGAACTGTTATCTTAGACCTGACCTTTCCATTAATCTGCAAGACGATTTCCTTTTCGTCATCGAAGGTAAGGGATTCATCCCATTGGGGATAGCTCTTATAAGCCAGGCTTTCCTGATGCCCAAGCATACGCCACATCTCTTCGCCAAGATGAGGTGCGTAAGGGGCAAAGGCCAGGACGAAGGGCTCCCAGAGCTTCTTCAGACATCGTGCTTCCCGATACAATTCATTGATGAAGATCATCATCTGAGCGATGGCGGTATTAAAATTCAAGGTAGAGGTGTCCGCTTCGACCTTCTTCAGGGTCTTGTGCAGGAGCTGCTTCAAGACCAGAGGCGGCTCATCATCGGTCATGGGCCGTCCGGCGATGGCCCATACCCTGTTGAGGAATCGATGGACACCGATGAGGCCTTGGGTTTGCCAAGGCATTGAGACCTCAAGGGGACCCATAAACATTTCGTACACCCTCATGGAGTCGGCGCCGAATTTCTGAATTATCTCATCCGGGTTGATGACATTCTTCAAAGACTTGGACATTTTGGCGGTAACTTGCTCCAATTTCTTGCCGGTTGCCGTTTCAATGTATTTTTCTCCCGAAACGGTCACCTCGTCGAGGGGAACGAAGGACTTATCGGCACGTATATAGGCGAATGAGGTAATCATTCCCTGGTTGATGAGGCGTGTGAAGGGCTCGGAAGTGGAGACCAAGCCAAGATCGTGGAGAACTTTGTGCCAAAACCGGGCATAAAGCAGGTGGAGAACCGCATGTTCCGCTCCGCCGACGTAGAGGTCAACAGGCATCCAGTATCGTTCTTTTTCCGCACCGACAAATGCTTCTTTGTTTTGCGGATCGATGTATCGGAGGTAGTACCAGCATGAACCGGCCCACTGCGGCATGGTGTTTGTTTCACGTTTCGCCTCTTTGCCGCAGGAGGGACAGAGACAGTTCACCCAGTAGGAGATTGCGGCCAGAGGGCTCTCTCCAGTGCCTGTCGGTTCATATCGTTCCACCTCGGGCAGAGTGAGGGGCAGTTCCTCTTCGGGAACCGGGACTATACGGCATTTGGGACAGTGTACCAGAGGGATGGGTTCCCCCCAGTAGCGCTGGCGGCTGAATATCCAGTCCCTGAGCCTGTAATTAACCGTTTTGCAGCCCTTCTTATCGGCTTGGAGCCGCTCAATTATGGCATCTATGGCATCTTGCCTGCCTAGGCCGTTCAGATAGTCTGAGTTTATATGAGGACCGTCACCAACAAAGGCTTCTTTGCTGATGTCTCCCCCCTGAAGAACTTCTATAATGGGAAGATTGAATTTCCTGGCGAATTCCCAGTCTCGCTGATCATGCCCCGGAACAGCCATGATGGCGCCAGTTCCATAGGAAATAAGAATGTAGTCCGATATCCAGACGGGGATTTCTTTGCCATTTACAGGGTTTATGGCATATGCGCCGGTGAACACACCGGTCTTCTCCTTGGCCAGATCTGTGCGCTCCAGGTCACTCTTATAACTGGCATCCTGGATATAACCTTCGACCGCCGATTTTCTATCACCAGTACATATCTTCTTTACCAGAGGATGTTCCGGAGCGAGGACCATGTAGGTGGCGCCGAAGAGGGTATCAGGCCGGGTTGTATAGACTTCCAGATGCCCTGCCACATCACCGGCAAAACTGAAGATGACATTGGCCCCTTCAGAGCGTCCAATCCAATTGCGCTGCATGGCCTTGATAGATTGCGGCCAGTCGAGGTCTTCCAAATCATTGAGCAGTTCCTCAGCATAGGCGGTGATCTTCAGCACCCACTGACGGATGTTCCGTCTTTCCACCAGTTGCCCGCAGCGTTCGCATTTGCCTTCTTTGACTTCCTCATTCGCCAAGCCGGTTTTGCAACTGGAACACCAGTTAATCGGCATCTCCGACTCATACGCCAGCCCCTTCTTGAAGAGTTGGAGGAATATCCACTGGGTCCACCGATAATATTCCGGAGTATGGGTTTGAACCTCCCTGTCCCAATCATAGCTAAACCCCAGGCTTTTTATCTGTTTAGTAAAATGCTTGATATTGAACTCGGTCGTACTTCGCGGAGGCTGGCCGGTTCTGATAGCATAGTTCTCCGCAGGCAGTCCAAAAGAATCAAATCCCATAGGATGAAGCACCGCGAATCCTTTCATCCGCAGGTAGCGGCAATAGATATCGGTGGCAGTGTAGCCCTCAGGGTGGCCTACATGCAATCCGGCACCTGAAGGATAGGGGAACATATCAAGGACGTACCGGCGCATTTCTCGAGAGACAAGGGGATTTTCCTCTACCTTAAAGGTCTTGTTTTCTTCCCAATACTGCTGCCATCGGGATTCTATCTCTCTAAATGGATAACTCTTCATGAATGGAATAATAACGGTTTATATAGTTCCCGTGAAGCATAATGGCCATACTCCAAGAATTTATTACTGCGTTGATTTGTAAGGCAATTCTCAATATCCATCAGAAAGAGCCCGGTTGAGATCCTTCTTATACAGAGTATTATACACAAATCCCCTGTTTCGCAACTCGTCTTTCACCGATTGAAGAAACGGAATGTATCGCCAAAAAATACTGCGGACTTCTTTCTCCAGCTTCTGAACACCTTTCACTTCTTTAGTAACCCAGAGAACATAGTCGTCAAGAAACTGTAATCTCACATCGCCTTTACCCTTATTCTTGTCGAAGTACTGGAGGTATTCACCGGTTAAACCCTCTTCCATCCAGTACTGGGCTGCACTCTCCTTAGCGACATGCCATCTAAGATCGCCCAAAGCATAGATTACCGCAAGTTTAATATCTTTCGGGAACATTGGTATCGCTATTCTCCCCCGGCTCATCGCACGGTTAGAGAATTCGAAGGGCTCCCAACAAATGCCTCGGTCACCAAAACAGGGTACTATGATGGTATGGGGGACAATGCGCATCGTCTTTCTCATGAATGTCCTCTTGAATACACCGCTGTCAATCTTCTCAATTTCCGTCATACAGCGCATTGTGTTTTCTCGCGTCGCGACGAGACTGATACTCAAACACAAGAATCCCTTAATGAGAAAGGGAAAATGGTTGCCTTGACGGCCTATACACAGCTTGATGATTTGCCGTAAGCTGGATACTTCATTCTGAACAAGTGATGTATCAATGAGGGTACTTGCTTCCATTTGCCCCATCTCTTTGTGGATATTATCGATCTGATGGTTCGCATCCTTCATTTTCTCTATGCTGCTGGCAAGCTCATTGTTAAGCTTATCTAATTCCTTGAGCTGGGCTGTTACATTCTTCAGCGTTCGCTGCTGATTAGGGTTATAGGTATCTTGGATATTCGGAAAGGACGGATGTGGACCATGATTAAGAATTATCTGAATCCCAGCCTCAAGACTTGATTCAATACCCTCTCGCTTAAGCATCAATGTATTAACGAGAGAAGACATGGCCTTCTTGGCCCCTTGGACTTTGTTAAATTTGTTCTTTCTTCTGGCTTCAACAGTCCCTTTTGAAATTTGCAAATCATCGCTTGCCAAGGGATTCACTTTGCCATCGACAACCAGATCCAGCCACTCGTCCAAGTAATGAATGGGTTCATCAAAACCTTTATCGGTGATGATCTTGGCTATCATGGTCCGCTGTTCATTGTTCAACAGGGTTGGCAATAAGTATGCGTAACGCAATGCCCACCGTTTCTCGATACTGCCATTTCGAAAATTTCCAGCAAGATGATCAAAAAGAGCCCCCCAGATGTTTACCAACTGCTGTCTATATACACCCTTCTGTTTAGGTTCTGTTTCTTTCAGAAATTTCTGAAGGAGGGAATGGATTTTTTGGGAAACATCCCCCCCGCCGGCGAGTACTTTTGCGTAAAATCCCTCGCTAAGCAATACCGGATCAGGTGCTTGCTCAAATTGCTCAATGCTTGGGAACTCTTGCGTCAAGAAGTCTTCAATCAAATCAGATTGAGCTGTATCTTCATCGATACGAAGCGAATCTATCTGAGCCGTGGGAACATTGCTCAACAGTGCATCAAGTTCTGGATCAAGTATACTCATAAATGAATTATATTCAGTCGTAATAAAGATGGAGATGAAAGGCACCCGCCAGCTAAACAGCCTCTAATCCAATGCCCCTCGTACCTGATTCTATTATACACTCCGCAAGCATTCCTCACAACTATTCTTCGAAAATATGATCAGAACAAAATTCCCCTTTCCCTCAATTCTCTGTAATGGATGAGAAGGATGAGTCTGAAATGAAGCCGAATATCAGTATGCCGCAACCTGCAAAATCACTATCTGGGCGCAACCCTTCGGGTCGGGCTTTCCGCTCCAATGCCTTATTCCGGCAGCCTGCTTCCGGCTCATTGCCAATCGCCGGGGCAGCCGGCGGCATTTCCGCTGCAATCCCTTGCGCCTAAAGTCAATTGGAAATTTATTGTGTAAAGCAGAGCCTCAGGATTCAGAAATCAGAATTCAAAGGCCATGCTTCACACCATTCGACCGGCGATCAGAGATGGAATCACAATTCGCCCTTCACCCCTCTGCGTTCACCGCACAGGCTGATAATCCACAACTCACAACTTAATGATGCGCTGCCTGAAGAAGCACCAGCAATTCTATGTAGGGCTTGCTGAAAAAGTCATGATCTATAGATTTTCAAGGTAAAAGCCAGTTGCAGATGCTTTAGAGCAGCCTTGCTATCTATTCTTGAAAAAACAGGTGCAAGGTAAATGCGGAAAATGGCTCAAAACCCTTGCACCTGGATAATAGCAGAAATCAAAATTCCCCCGAAGTTTCTCAAATCATTGCATTCTGGCCACTTATAATGCAGTTTTGATTCATTATACTGGTATTCAGAGTCAAAAAATACTTTTTAACCCAAGTTCACCACTAAAAAACGTAATTCCTTATAATAAATGGAGTTACTATTTTTTATTTACACTACGGATTTGGTGAGTCGTCATCCGACGGTTCAACGCCTTTCCCGACAACCCAAGCATCGCATAAATCTTCTGATGTTCTAGTTCCTGTCGGGAGTCGAGTCTCACTTCATTATTCATCAGCACTCCCTCTTCAGTCTTGGAAATGTACTCTATGGTTATCCTCTGGTGGGTAGAAAGAACTTCTTTTATGGTCTTCCAACTCCGTGTATCTCCCCCTTTTCGTAATTTACATTCAGTCGCATGCATCAGGTGATACGCAAGGACTGATATAAACATATGCGACTGCACTCTCTCCTCCAGTTGATGAAAGTTAGGCCGAAAGCCAAGATGAGACTTCATGTCTCTAAATGAGTTTTCAATACGGCCAAGCATTATATAGAGCTCCCAAATATTTTTGTCATCCAAATCTTTTCGATTGGTTCTAAGGGTATAAGTTCCTTCACTGTTTCCTGTCTGAGTTTTCTTCTCCCATTTAATGTCAATCGCATTCAACTTTCCTGTCCGCTTGGCAGGCTCCCCAGGAATAACTGATATTTCATAAAGTTTTGCAGCCTTTGGATATTTTTCCTTAAGCCTGCCAATGCTCTGAAGAACCGAAGAATACAGTTTCATGCGGTTTTTCTTGTTTAATCCGTCACGAAGATATTGAAGTCTTTCAAGGAGGACGGTTTCGGTACGCATAGCCATGGCCTCTTCTTTAAGACGTTTGTGCTCGCTCTTTACCAGAACCCAATGCTCATCCGAGATTGTTTTTCCGAATACTTCAATCTTGGCACCTGTTTTCTTGTCCTCCATGACCAGATTCATCTCTTGCGATGGCTCAAGCTCCAAAGGACTTTTCCCTCTGTGAACCACAAGGTAGGTACATTTTCGCTTTTTAAGCCATTCGATATTCTCTTTTGTGGCAATCCCGGCATCCATTACGACAGTTGCCCCGACTTTTAGGCCCGCGTTGGCTTCCAAATCTAAAATCGTGGCCTGAAAAGTCTTGGATTCGCACTGGTTCCCCGGATGGAACTTGCTATACTTGGGAAATCCATCCGCATCGACAACCAACCCCAGGGTAGCCAATTTGCAGTCACTGCGCTTTTCTTTCGAGCGACCATAAGATGCCTTTGGGTTCTTTTTGCACTGACCCTCAAAGTAGGTGTTCGTTAAATCGTAAAGTACAATGCTTTCGTCGAGGGAGAATAAATCTTGTTCTTTACAAGCCAAATGCTTCTCCAGCTCGTCCTTACAGCGGTAGAGAACATCGGCAGCCCTGTAGTACGCATTCAGGGAGGACGAATGGGGTAAGCCGCACAGCTCAAAAAGAGCAGAATGTTTTTCCGCCCACTGCCTGGTAAATCGCTCGCTGGCTGGTTTGATCATTCTACCGACGATTAGAGCTTCAAGTAAGGGGATCGTTCCCTTAGGCACACCGCATTTCCTTAGAACTCTGTCCATTTCCAACTCTTTCCATTGCTGATGACAGACGTACTCAGGGCCTAGGCTTCTGACTTTCTTTGTTTCAAGGCTGTTAACATCGACCGCTACAAAATTGGCTTGCGCTTGAGCTTTTAGTTGTGCGTCTTTTGCCCGCTTGGTGAAAATGCGGTCTGATACCTGCTGTGCGATTTTCTCAATGTCTTCATCCAAGTCGAATAATTCTCTGTTTCCTGAAAGAATATTTTCAATTCTTCTTGCCAGAGCCTTGTATTGAGAAGGATCAATATCCAGTTTCCCAAGGTTGAGAATAATCCGCTGTCGGGGGCCTTTATCAGTGCGGATATTTTCTACAAGATTGAGGTAGGTGTACTGTTTTTTCGTTTTACCGTTGGCAACTTTTATTGATCTTATATACATACCACTAAGATACACCACAGCCACAAAAGAGGCAAGCGAAAAATAAAGTGTTAGGCACTACATTTTGATTTGAGGTGATTTGAAGCCCTCCAATAGTGAAATTTACAAATATTCTAGTGTATTAATGATGTGCGGGGGGGGGGGGGGGGGAGATATTTGGGCCTCTTTTTAAGGTAATGTGTGTTCTTGGACGTTAAAAAAAAATTTGGCGGGTGCATTTTGGTGAACTTGACTTATGCCTCAAATTTCCGGTTTGTCCGCAGATTGAGCGGTGCAGGGAAAAAATGATGAAATGCCTGGAGGAGGGACTTGAAGACTCTGTCCAATTCTTTGAATTCTCGGAAATAGACAGTAGAAAGACATCATCAGCCAATCAATTAGAGCGGCTGAATCGAGAAATCCGCCGGAGGTCCCGGGTCGTTGGAATATTTCCCAGTATTGAATCATATCTCAGATTAATCTGTTGCTATTTGATAGAATACTCTGAAGACTGGGCTTCTGGGAAACGGTATATTAGTGAAAAAGCGATAGATGAACAAAGACTTAAATTGGAACAGGCTGCCTGATGGAAGAATTCGATGGCTTCTTGAAAGAAAATTGCGAACTATACTGGACACTATCAGGGGCTTAACTAACTCTTCGTTTTATCGGAGCGGGATCACCGCCCTCCCAGTCCTAACGAATTGCCGCCCATTGATGAGAATTCTTGCATCAGGGCACAAAATATAGCGAGACGGGGTACTAGGGGGCATCTCTACGGGTTAAGGAGATTCGCTCCGCTTCGGACAAGCGCAGATACGTTGGAAATGTATCCATGCTGTCCCCACCTTCCGTCTGATAGTGCTTAAGCATTAAGTTGATTAACTGCCGACCCCGCGCCGTGTCATGCATCGGGTCTACGATGATATTCTCTTCCGCCTTCGCCATACAGGCGCCGGGACCGGTAACCAATATAGGCTGAGATGACGGCAGTGAACGTAGAAACGTGCGCAGGTCTACATCGCAATCGGCCATGACTCGTTCACCATTTTTGAACGCGGCGGCATATACCCTCTTCTTACGCGCATCTATGATGGGGACAACAATCCCCGGCCAGTGTTCCCGTCCAGCGGCCAGAAACTCAAGACTGGGAACAGTCTTGAGTGCACAAGAGGCACCCCTGGCTATGCCCTTGGCCGTGGCCATACCTATACGCAAACCGGTGAAGGAGCCTGGACCAGACGGACAGCCTACCAAATCTAAATCCTTGGGTGAGAGCTTTGTGAATCTCAACAGCGTGTCTACGGCCGGCATCAGAGTTTCCGCATGATGGCAACCTGTATCAATGCATAACTCCAGGAAAGCATTTTCGGAAAGCAGCGCAGCCAAGGCCCTTTTTCCTAAGCATTCCAATGCAAGAATGTTCAATTCCTTACCTTTTCACGTGAATCTCGCATCCTAAGATTGCGTTAACTCATAGCAATACTCACTGATTCTATTCAAACATTTGGCCGAAGTTCGAGTAAACTGAACCTTGAATATCGTTTTCTTACGCATATTTGTCTCAAGATTAACAATCTTCCCGTATGCCTCCACCTCCCCAGTGTCGGGAAGTTGGAAATTGACCTTAACCAAACTGCCAAGAGATTGAGGCTTCAAGCTCTCCCAAGAGCAGCCTCCAGGGGAGATATCAATCATGTTACCGTTTATACCCTGATGAGAAGCCACAACGGTTCGCCGTACTTGTTTGCGTCTTGATTTCTGTTCAAGGATGTTCAATGGATAATAAGTGCACCGGCATTTGAGTGGGCGGCGGCTGAATAATCTCGATTCAGACGGAGTTGTACGCACCGTATGCTTGAAAACAATGTTAGGAATATCGTTTATACGAGCAAGTCCCTGTATTTTTGCATCGAAAGAAATTCGCTTGTCCTCATTCTGCTTGTATACTGTAATTATAATTTTTTTGCGTTTGCGTAGCTGAGAACTTCCAAATTCCGGATCGGACATAGGCTGTTTAACCGTAAACAAATCTTGAACATTTGTAGTAACAACTGAATGCACTTCCTGTCTTTGCACTATGGCCAGAGTGACTTCTTGGCCGGGGCGCAAGCTCTTAGTCGAATAATTCGAGCTGCGCATTCGGGTCGAAGCATCGGCTTTTTGCAGTATTCGATATAGATGGAGCTTCTGTTCCTCCTTGGCTGCCTCGCTAGTCTTTGAATTTGAAATCCAACGGTCGGCCTTCTTGATAGTGCTAATGAGTAATGGGGAAAATGTGAGTAATTGATAAGGGCGATGAATGTTAAAGGTTTGGATATAATGCTCTAAAATATGTATTTGTGTCATGGACAAACCCAGGGACAACGCCTCACGTCGAAATGCCAGTCGGCTATAACGCCTATGACCCCCTTTCTTCCCTTGTTTCCCTGAAAATCGACTGAAAACAATGAGGAATAAAATCACAGCAATTGCAATCCCAGCCATAATCAGCATTGTCCGCCAATCGGTCTGTGTTTGATAAAAATTCATAGCTTGTAACAGTGGTATCATTCTACGGCTCTTCCTTCATACTAGTTTTCGTTGAAGATCAATAAGACGAGGCTTCATCTCGTATTCCAGCAGGTCTCCGATAAGAACGGTATCATGTGCTGCGAGGGCTTCTTCAAGTTCAGCCAGGAGTTCGGTTAATTCCGCACAGAGTTTGTTCGCAAGGGACTCCTCTTCCATCCATATCATGCACCTCAAGAGGGCCTGAAGCAGTTCTGTCAAATAAATGATCGTATTCATGGCAGCGGCATCTCTTCCGGTTTGAAGATGAACCGCCGCTTCGTCAAATGATTCGGCAAGCGAGGCCAGTTTGCCGGCAATTATCACTGCGTTTTCTTGAGGATGAGCCACTTCCTCATAGTATTTTTCGAGCAGCTCAATTATATTAGTAATGCTGTTCAATACTTGCTCAGGGCGAGTATCTGCCGATTCATCATCCTCCGAGAATACAGTCCCAATTTCCTCAATTGAAATGGTTGAAATATCCTTCTTCAGAATGTCGGAAAGCATCCTGAGAAATTCGTCATAACTCTTGGCAAGCTCATTAAGGGCCCGTTTATCATGATTCTTATAAGATTCCGTTAATTGAAGCAGATAATTCCTGGCCAATTCCAATTTACTGAGGCTGTATTCACGCAGACTCATCGCATACACCTTCAGGCTGCTCACATCGTCGATAGGTCGAATTGTCCATTGATCATTTGACGGATACTGTTCGTCAATCAATAGCGAATCAACACACATTCCCGATTTCTTAAGCCATTCGGCTATGCTTCCTATGACCTCGCCAATAGTCTTCTCATTTTCCAATGAGTAATCAATTTTTTCTCCATTTATCAAAATATCGGTGCTGTTCACTGGGTTCCTCTCTGCTGGCGGCTGAAGTTATCCAATTCCTTTGAACTGTTTTCCAATTGGTTCAGCATGGCTTCCATGGTTCCATATTGCCGCTTCAAATCAGCCTCAAAATCCTTGAGATGCTCCTTGTAATCGGCAATCTCTTCAGTTGTGTCCTCTATCTTACCCGCAATCCCATCTATGTGAACGCCTGTTATCCCGCCTGTTCGAGTATAAGGGATTAGGTAATCATCCAAAACCTTGGCTACCCCGCTGTCTATGAACAGGTCCCCTGTTGTATCATTCCCAAACAGATCTTTGACCGCCAAGATATCCGTAGAGAGAAATGAATCGAGTTTCTTTTCGTCAATTTCCAAGTAGCCTCTGAGCTTTGAACGATCAACGCCTCCCCCCGTTGTGTCCAGGGATGCGTCAGTTGATATGCCGATTTGAGCCAATAACCTGAGAGCCGCTCCAGCACTGGTGATATAGGGATTGGCGGTAATAGTTTGCATGCGGTTTCTTATTTGGTTGAGTGTCGTATCACCTCTTAACCGGCCAAGCTGTTCTTTCATCTCAGCCCTTTGGTCATCCTCAAGATATGTTAATTCATCCACCACATCCTGATTGCTGCCCGCCCGATTGCTGCCCGTAAGAACCAAAATCCGTGTGAGGAGTTTGTTGTAGGAGAACACAAACCGAATTATGCCTTCTTTCGCCATCTCCACATTCGGTTCCACCGATATGTCAACCGGTTGTTCCGAGGGTTTCTTAAGATTGAACGTGAGGCCCTCGACTAAATCCTCTATCGTATTGGTTGGGCGAATCACCTTTATTCCATGAAAATCAACAATGGCGTCCCCTGCTGTTTCTACAGCATGGACAGGTTCTAAGTTTCCGGGTTTCGAAGGATCAAACAGGCGGATATCTTTTATTTCGAAAGCCCTATGAGTATTATCATTCTCGACAAGCAATGCCTTCATATCCGTCGGCAGGGTATTGCCTGCGATACTAACAACCCTGAATTCGGAAGCTTGGGAAACCGGAGGCAAATTCTGAGTGCCGGTGCTCCCTTCCACTGAAAAGACGTTCCAATCATCCACACGTTCAAGAGGAGAATTTCCGCTTAAACTCTCAGGCAGTGAGAAGTTATGTGTAAGGCTTCTTACTATGATACCTTTATAGTTCCCACTGGGAACTTCTGGCCATTTCGGTCCTGGAGGATTGAAACTAGCGATATCCTCATCATTCATTTCGGTAGTCTTATAGGCAAACTCAAGCATCATGCCATCTTCAATCACCATTTCATCATCCAAAGGCATACGTAAGGTACTTAACGGCTGAATAACAATGCTTTCACCTTTAATCTCAATGCCCTGGGGGGTGTCCGTGATTGATTGGAGATTCTCAGACAGGTTTCCTGGTGTAACCCCGCCTGATCGGGCTCTATTGACTTGCATCATTCCGGTTTTGACGGCGAACCCATGGGCATCGTCCTGAAATTGAATACGATTGGCCGCACCAGTCGGAACAGCTTCTATCAGCAAGACTCGAGTATCTGCGGTGTTCATTACTTCCGAGGCTCTGACTATTCCCTTACCCTTGTCGGTGAGCCGGTCGGCAAAGTCATCCAAAGTTCCTCCTCTGTAATGGAGTGAGACTGACTGATCTCCCACCAAGAATGTGTACTTCCCTCCGTCTACCCTGAACGACTTCTCCAAGGAAGCCGTCAGAAAACGATCCGAAGAAGCTAATTGTTTTACAGTTATCGAATGCTTGCCGACGGATGCCACACGAGTGGCCGCCGCATCCAATACGCCCTCATCGGAACTTACGACAATTCTTTCACTAAAGGGGTTTTCAAAGCCGTAGAGAGACTTTGCCGCTCTCTGGAGATCGCTTAAATCCCGATTTATTTGTTGCCATGTCGATTGATTGGTTTCCAATTCATCGACTTGCTCTTCCATTCTTGTAAGCCGAACACGTTCAGCTTGTACTAAGTCTTCAATGAGCTTGGTGGTGTTGTATTTGGAACTAATCCCGGGAATACTGATGTCTGACACGAAGACTCCTCACGAGGCCCCGGTGTCAACGCCATTCTGCGTTGGGCCGAAAATCAGATTTCCTTGTCAAAAAGCAGCCCCATGACCCGCTCAATGTGCTCGCGAACGGTCTGAATCTCTTTCGAAGGTATCTCTCTAATTACTTTATCGGTATCTCTATCGATTATTCTAACAACAAAATAGCCTAATTTGTCTTTGACTTCATACTGAAATCGCGTGTTCTTGATAACCTTATCCAAGACTGCTTTTAAGGCCGCCTTGTCTATACCCAAATCTGGGGGAGGGGCTTCAGGTTTTTTTCTTACCGAAGCATCCTGCAAATGACCTGACCGTTTTTGGGTGGCCACAAGGTTTTTTACAGTCGCAACATTGGTGAGGCGCTTAACATCCATGTCGTCCTCCTAGCACTATAACACCGTAAATGGGCATCTCAGGGAGGGACGCGTCCTCCCTGGAACCCGGTAGAAAAGATGACATCCAGATATCTTTTCTATTCTCTTCTGAACGGATTTTAAACCGAATACTAACTCAGTAACTGAAGAACTGACTGAGACCTCATATTCGCCTGTGCTAATAACGCGGTACTGGCTTGGCTGATAATTGAATTTCTCATGTATTCTACCATACTCGAAGCCATATCGGCATCTCTGATGAGAGATTCCGATGCCTGAAGATTTTCAGCCGCAATAGCCACTCCCTTGGAAGCCATTTCGAATCGATTCTGATATGCCCCTAATTCGGCCCGCTGTGTGTTAACCATCTTCAACGCGTCATCAATTAAACCGATTGTACGGTTAGCGACCTCAACTGTTGAAATCGATACGACTCCACCGGCCCCCTGTTCGTTCACCAAGCCAAGAGCCTGTGCCGTCATGGTAGCAATACTGACATTCTCCGACTGATCCATATTGGCCCCAACTTGTATCCTAACTGGCTCATTGGTAACAGATGTCTGGGCGAAACGTCCAGTTAGCAGATTCAATCCGTTAAACTGCGCCTGAGAGGCGACTCTGTTAACCTCATCAATAAGCTGTGAGACCTCGATTTGGATCTGCTGACGGTCTTCCGCTGTATAGATCCCATTTGCCGATTGCACCGATAATTCACGAATTCGTTGCAGAATATCCTGAGTCTCCTGCAGATATCCTTCAGCGGTTTGAATAAAAGAGACACCGTTTTCGATGTTTTTCACCGCCTGATTAAGTCCGCGAATTTGACTTCGCATCTTCTCACTTACCGCCAAACCCGAGGCATCGTCTCCAGCCTTGTTAATACGTTGACCACTAGAAAGCCTCTGCATGACCTGTGATGTGGCCTTATTCGCAACGCCAAGCTGCCGGTTTGCGTTTATAGCACTCATATTGTGATTAATAATCATGTTCCCTCCTTGAAATTGAATGATTCGGCATCCTTGCCTATCCTCTTATCACGGGATAAGGAACCGGAACTTCAATGCGCGTCATTTCCGGACCGTCCATTTCCCGTCGGAGCGAGGAGCTATTACCGCCATTTAGACGGGAATAGCACACTCACCCGTGATTCATCCAAGTAGGTGCTTTTCAAAGATCAAAGTTCAATATAACTAATCATACTCCAAAAAATGAAAACAAGCAAGGAACTTTTCATTCTTTGAGTACTTTTATAAGGCTTCATCATCCCCATTGCTAAAATGGGAATGATAAGCCAATGAGCATCAAGCGGTAAAATGCTCATCTATGGGAGGAAGGCTGCTATGCCTCTTTCATTCTATTGAAAAAGCTGAAGCACATTCTGAGTCCGCATATTCGCCTGAGCAAGCATCGCCGTACTGGCCTGATTAAGGATCTGGTTCTTGCTATACTCGACTATCTGCGCTGCCATATTCAAATCACGAATTCTGCTCTCGGCGGCTTGAAGGTTTTCTGCGCTGGAATCAATACCTTTAATTGCCATTTCGAGGCGATTCTGATAGCCCCCAAGATCAGCTCGTTGTTTGTTCACTGTTTTTAGCACCTTATCGATAATACCGATGTTGCGGTTGGCCTGTTCCGGTGTACTTAGAGAAATAATGAGTCCTGTGCCTATTTGACGGAGGCCAAGTGCGGCAGCGGTCATAGTGCCAATGTGCATTCTCATCCTCTCATCCATGTTAGCACCAATGTGGAACCACATTGAGGCGGTCGGAGAATTGAGCCCATTGTCATGAGCGAAACGCCCGGTAAGCATCTGCATTCCGTTGAATTGAGCATGTGATGCGACACGGTCCAGCTCATCGATGAGCTGAGAAACCTCAACCTGGATCTGCATACGATCTTCAGATGAATAGATACCATTCGAAGATTGTATGGATAATTCCCGAACTCGTTGGAGAATAGCCGTGGTTTCTTCCAATGCTCCTTCGGTGAGCTGGATGAACGAAATGCCATTTGCAGCATTGCGGCTTCCTTGATTAAGTCCGCGTATCTGAGCACGCATCTTCTCTGAGACAGCTAGTCCAGAAGCATCGTCGCCGGCCCGGTTAATACGCAAACCGCTTGAAAGTTTCTCCATGTTCTTCATCGAATTCAAGTCGTTGTTCTTTTGAGCGCGTAAGGCATTCAAAGCACTCATGTTGTGATTAATAATCATCTATCCCTCCATGAAATAATGATGACTGAAATTCCGGGCATCCTTGCCCGCAGAATCCTTCCCAAGGTGCTTTGGCTGCCGGTTATCGGCATCTGAGCAAAGAACTTTAGGAATTTTCCTATTCAAATAATCGGAATAGACTATTGTTAAACTTGAAGAAAATCGAAAAAATAAATTAAGTCGGAAGCAGAATTGCCGATATAAGATGCCGCGGCGATTAGGGTTTCATGTGACCTGGATGCCCAAAGTAATGATTAATCATCATTTTGTACTCTGCAATGTTTGATTCCTCATTGAACTTGATAATGACTACCGAGAGATCATTCTGGCCGACAACCGGGTCAAAGCGCAACACTTTGCCTTTAACCGTTATCGTGCTTTTCCTTTTTCCCTGGCGTTCAAGCAATACTGCCGCATCAGAGTTAGCCATAGTTTCCTGATGTCCGGCAACAATTGCCTTCAATCCTCCGAACGACAGATCCCGCAAGATGCAATCCCCCTGAATTCCATCCAAGATAATTGATGTTTTCTTTGAATCAAGTCCTAAACGGCGCAATGAGTCAGCATTGACAGGTATTCGTTCTTCCCGCCGCATTGAAGCGTTTTTCTTTGCATCCAGCAAACTCCCCAAAGCCTGTACAAGGCTATCTGGGGGCCTATGGACAAAGGCTAACTGGATGAAATACATCTCTTTATTACTGTCATACTGAGTTACTCCGACAATTCGGCTTGGAATATAAAGACTAAAAAAATCGCCTTTAGGGGCATTCAGAAAACTATACTTCAGGGTAACAAGGCCGGATTTCGTAAGCGTTTCAATCTGCATACCGGATATCGCAAGAATTATCTTCGCTTCGACCAGGGAAGAAGCATACAGGACACACGGCCATTGCACATTTTTGTATTTCAGTCTGATTTGTTTATGCGCAATATGGAGTGATTTATATAATTCCTGTGTAAAAGCAATCTCTTGATGGCGGTACTGCTCATAGTACCTATCAATTAAGGCACTGTTTGTAGTCAAAATCATCATTTAGAGCCCCTATCAGTTCAAATGACTCCATCTATCTCTGTAATCATGCGCTGAGTAATACATTCCATCTCTTCGGATTCGCCTTCCAGAGCCGTGCTCCTGCCATCTTTGTCTTTCTCTCTCAGCAATTCATCAATGATGTTGATGTTCGCGATTAATGCTATTTTTACCGGATCAAAAATCTTCGTCCGCTGTTCTGTTTCTTTTACTCTTTTCTCAAGATACCAGAGGATGCGGTTGAAATAGGCAGGGGCCGCACTGGAGCGAATGGTTAAGGTCGTACCAAGAAGCTCTATCCTGAACTGATGAACATCGGACATTAGAATATGTCGAATTCGGGCTGAGAATCATTATCCTCATCGTCCATGATTCCATCGCTGCTGGAATCGTCATCTTTCCTTAGCTCCGAGGTATGCGATGCGATTTCTTCACTATCGTCGGCTCCGGCAGGGCGGGAATCATCATCTCTTTGTTCGGATTCCTGCGACAGCAGCGGCAATTCCTCCATCTCTATCTCAAAGTCCGGTTTATCCCGAGATTTATCATCGTTTTCAAGTGGAAACTCAGGTATCGACTCGTCTTCTGCCGTCTGATCAACTTCATCGAGAATATCGATTACACCCTGTAAACTCATCTCTAGCTGCTCCTCGTTAGTGCTTCGTTCCGAGGCTTCATTCCGGAGTTTTTCAAGATCAGATTCAAGGCCGGCTATTTGACGTTGAAAGTCCTCCTTCTGCAACCTCAATGATCTGATAGCTTCCACAGCCTTTTTCACACGAATTTCCAGTTGAAGAACCTGTTCAAGTTTGATCATCTATCCCCCCCTATATCGCGAGACTCTTCTTCGCAGTGTCCACTAAGGCATTGAATGACTCGGTATCTTCAATGGCCATATTGGAAAGCACCTTCCTGTTGATCTCGATATTCGCATTGTTCAATCCATTGACGAACCGTGAATACGTAAGTCCCTCGGTACGGACGGCCGCCGAAATTCGAGCGATCCACAGTTTGCGAAATTCCCGCTTCCTAACCTTTCGGTCACGATAGGCATACTGCCCCGCTTTGCGGACGGCATCTTTTGCGGTTCTTGTCAGTTTGCTGCGACGTCCCCAGTAGCCTTTCGCCTCATCAAGAATTTTCTTGCGGCGGGTTTTACGTCGGGTTCCATCGACTGCTCTTGGCATAACGATCTCCTATTACAGCTTAATCCCTAGGCATAAGGCAGCATACGGGTCAGCCGTGGTACTTCCGTCTGACTCACGACAACTTTGTGCCGGAGTTGGCGCTTCCGTTTCGGCGATTTCTTCGTGAGTATATGACGAGTTCCTTGGCTCTTGAATTTAAATTTGCCATTCGCTGTCTTCTTAAATCGCTTAGAAGCACTTTTTTTTGTTTTCATCTTTGGCATATTACCGCCCTTCCTTAATTGCTATGCGCTACTTTCCCTGTGATTTCTTGGACTTAGGGCTAAGCAGCATAGTCATGAATCGACCTTCCATCCGGGGAGGACTGTCTACCTTAAAACTATCCCCGTTAAGAAGTCTCAATATACTGTCGAGCTTAACTCGGCCTAACTCGGTGTGGGCAAGCTCGCGTCCTCTAAACCGAATGGTAACCTTTACCTTATTCCCCTGATTCAGAAATTCCTGAGCATGTTTAGCCTTGAAATTCAAATCATGCTGATCAATTTTAGGCTGCATTCGCACTTCCTTCAAGCGTGTTTGACTAGTTTTTTTCTTCTGCTCTCTGGATCTCTTCTCTAACTCATACTTATATTTGCCGTAGTTAAGGATCTTGCAGACAGGGGGCCGTGCCTGGGGGGACACTTCCACCAAATCAAGTCCTGCCTCCCTTGCCATATTCAAGGCTTCAGCAGTGGGGACGATTCCCGCTTGCCCGCCGGCTTGATCAATGAGTCGCACTTCGCGGATGCGGATCTCTTCGTTAATCTGCATGTCTTTTCCGGCCAATTCTCCTCCTTAAACTACAAAGACCCTCGGTTGAAGGTCACATAATTCATACATTGACAGTAGTATATAATTCATCAATCATCGTGTCTAGTGTTCCGTAAATTCAAAAATCAATATTTGGGAGCGCCCCCTCGGGTCGGGCTTTCCGCTCCAATGCCTTGCTCTGGCTGCCCCCCGGCTCAATCGCCGGGCAACCAGCGGCATTTCCGTTTCAATCCCTTGCGCCATCGTCATTCGGCAATTTGTTGTGGACTGCGATGAGGCGGCCTTTCCCTAAGAGCATATCGGCGTATTAGTTGCCATAAGGGCACCTCTGAGTGTCATTTGTTTTTAGCCCCCCCCCATAATTCGTGTCAGCCAGGGAATCGCTATAAAAGTGCCTGCACTGCTTCCTATTGAACTTAGCAGAAACACCAGAAGCACCCGGGTGACCCTGTTGCGGTACCAACCTCGCCGCGTGACTATATCGGTGTTCAGGTTTTCCATATCCATCACCCGAGGAGGTCTGAACAGATATTCCAGAAGCCCCGAAACCATTCCCACACCAATGGCGGGATTCAGAGATGTCAACGGGGCGGCAATGAAACTGACAAGTATGGTGAGGGGATGGGCCAATGCAATCAAGGCTCCGAGAGAAGCCAGTATGCCGTTAGCAAGAATCCATACCGTACTCATTTCCAAAATTTTCTGCGTCCCGGAACGGGCGACACCGACGGCGAATAGCGTGATGATGATGGCCGGTATAATCCATGGGACGGCCTTCCCAATCAGTTTCTTCGGTGGAATCGCTTCAATTTCGCTGGTATCAGTTGTCAGTTTGGATTCCGATATCTTGAAGATCGCATCGATAATACCCGGCACATGGGCCGCTCCGACTACCGCAAGAATCTTTTCACCTGGAGCCGTCAGAATCTTGGCCGTAAGATAGTGATCCCGCTCGTTAATTAAAACAGTCTTGACCGAAGGAAGGTAGCCGGCTAACTCGCTCATCATTCCCTGCATGACATCAGTATTCTTCATATTCTCTATCTCCTCGGAGGAAGCCTTCTCGTTAGAAAAAATGAAAGAAAATAGGGCCGAGATGAGTTTCAGCTTAGAAAAGAATCCACTGGCTCTCCATGCTCTGCTCAAGGTCACCTGGACGGAACGATCGGCACAGGTGAAAGGGATACCGATCTTCTTGCAGGTGTCGATTGCCGCTTTCATCTCCGCACCGGGCTGTATTCCCATGTCTGCGCCTAAACGCCGTTGAAAAGAGGTCAGGGCAAGACTCGCTATCATCATGAACCCCTGGCCGCGCCGGATGACGTTTTTGATGTCCGTGCTCGACCATTTTTTTCCTTCTTCAATATTCCGCAAACGCCCTTCATCCAATTCGATGCAGACATGCTCAGGTTTTTCTGACTCAATATTCATCCTCACTTCTTCCATGCTTACGGCCGATACATGTGCCGTGCCGACGAGAATGACTGTCTTGCTGCCGATACTTATCCGTGTCAGTGCATCGGATATCTTTTCGATTTCTAATTTATCGCCCATCACTCACCCATGCCATTGACAGCCGCCCAGGCCATATCATATTCCATTTGGCCTTCAAAGTGGCTGATTCTTTCAAATACCGCTCTGGCACCGTCGTTATGTCCTTCAATTTCATATATCGCACCCATATAAAACCATAACCGTTCTCTCAGCCCCTCATTTGTTTCTTTGTTCAATGAATTGACTGCAAAGAAGTCAGAATTGCGTTCGCTACAGAATCTTACAACATTGTAGGTGGTTTTCTCCTGTTCAACCATTCGGAGCGCCTCGGAAAACTCAGCCTGAGACTCCTTGATTCTTTGCGCCTTAAGCAATGACATCGCTCTCATCAGTTGAAATGAGAATTCTTCTGTGTCCTCAGCGGCGGCTTTGCCAAACCAATGAGCCGCCTCGTCATATTTCCCCCGCATCCAGGCCAATTTTCCCATGGGAGCAAACGCCCAGATGTAATCGGGGCGCATCGTCAGTACTTTCGAATAATATGATTCAGATCTGGCGAAACGCCGCTGTTCATCGTGAAGGCCTGCCAGATACACCATTGCGACGAAGTTATCGGGATCTCGTTTCTCAACGTTTTCAAGATCCGATAATGCCCCCTCGTAATTCTTGAAATACCGCAGCCGTATCTTGGCCCTGTCCAAGTAATGCCATGGAACGTTCGGCTCTTGCGCTATTGCTTCTTCTAGGTCTTGTTCCGCCCTGCCATAGTTGCCCAGGCCTAAGTTGACCCGAGATCTGTCTACCCACGCATAGGTATAGGCCGGCGCAATCCTTACCGCTTCATCGAGAAGTGAGAGCGCCTTGTCGAGCTTGTCATTCTTGGCATAGACCCATGCCAGGCCCACCAAGGACTTCACCTCTTCCGGCTCCAGCGCCAGAACTCTGTTATAATCGATTTCCGCGTTTTTCCAGTCCGATTTCGCCGAGGCTATATTGCCCCGAAAAGTCAATGCCTTAACCATGTTCTCATCGGCCTCAATAGCTTGATTCAATGCCTTGTCCCTAGCCTCTTGATTGCCTGACAGGTCTTCAACCAAGGCCAGATAAAACCACCCATCTGCCATTGCCGGATCGACATTGAGCAGAGACTCAAGCTCGGATCGGGCATCATCCAATCGGCTCCGGCTATATAGCAAAATCGCGTAAATGAGCCGGGATTCGGCATCCATTGATTCAACGTCATTGAGTTCAAGTTCCTTCAATGCGTTATCCGCATCGTCTATCCCAACGTAGATATTCTGCAAAATACTGGCTGCGGACTGAGATTCTCTCGGCTTCTCCTCTTCCAATGCCTTCTCCGCATCGCCCATAACGGAATCAGGTTTGGCTGGGGTCGAGGTGCATCCCAACAGTATCAGCACATATACGAAAACTAGATAAACGGCTGCCAGACGAAACATGATTTCTCCCAATTCGGTTATGATAGCCGACCATATCGTTCTCAGGCAAGCTTGTACTGAGTTTAAGGGATCAGTATTATATTGCCAAATGTGTTGGAAACTATCAGGAAAAGTCATTTTCACGGCGGCCTATCTCTTAATGGCGGCAATTTTCCTCACGATACATTTCACCCGCATGGAGGAATTCGGCGCCATAGTGGGGAATGCCGAGGTAAAGGGCTATTCGAGTTTAGGAACAGCCTTCACTGAGCCAAGTATCAGGCGCATAAACTTGGACTGGGAGGCTATAAAGATTGATATACGAAGTAATAACAACGTTTTGCTGATTACTCAGGACCGGATCAGGCACAAGTTGAATATCCTCGGCTGGAGTATTTCCGGCAATTCATTACGAGTCGATCTCAGCGAAGGAACTGGATTGCTGTTCGAGCTGGAGACGGACAATACGGGACTGCGGCTGACACTCATCATTCCTGAAACATCGCCTCCGGCGTATGCCCTTGAGATGCCTTTTCATCCCAAGAAGTTCACACAGTTTGAGAACTCACCCCGTCAGCAGGCCGTATTGACACCGGATAAATCGTATTCTTTGACATTGAGCAGCGGGTCAAACTGGGACGAGGCAGGCGGGAAGCTGCTTTTAGCCGTACAGGAAGACACCCGCCTGGCTTTCGAACTTATCGGCGACAGTCAGTATCGTGGAGCCATAGTGCGTGATTGGTGGCTTAAAGGAGCCGTGCCTTCACAGGATGATTATCAAAAAACTGTTGACCAATGGTTGCGGAAGGTAAGGGAAAACTGGCGAACCCTATGGAATACCCAAAGAAAACTCATAGAAGAGAAGGAGGGGTATCCCGCTAGAAGGGACCTTTTCCTGGCGGCAATCCTAGCCGATGCGGCGAATACCGGAGAACTGAGAACAACCCTTCCGCAAGTCCTATCGGAATCTAACAGGATGGCTGGCAAAACTGGATGGCTGCTCAGCCCTTACCTGGGAGATATCGTCAATCAAAGCCGTGTGCATTCCAGGGAGATGAATGAAGTCGCCGATATCTTGACAGGAGAGCTTGCGGCGGGGAATCCTGTTTTCGATATTCCGTTTTCTTTGACCTATTTAATCGACACCGGACATGATGATGATGCGCTCAAGCTCGTCACCAAGGCTTCGGAGTTACCAAACGATTCAATACTGAATGAAGAACTCATCGACAGGCTTTCCCTTATCCATGAGGCTATAAATCTTGACATGAGAAATCCAGATTTATCGGTGATTAGCATCATGATCAACGATTATCTATTGGAGCGAATGAAGTGGATAAATGAAAGATTGTGGCTGTTAGAGAAAGGGAACTCAGTCGATGTGAGGCTGAGCCTGCGGGCAAGCCGGCTTCTTCTAAGACAGGCCGAATACTCCAATGAAGATATTTACCGGGATATTGGCCGGCAAATGATGATTTCCCTTCTTGCTCATGCAGGGGAGAACGGCAGAATGCCGCAGACCCTGCGTCTTCAACGCGATGGAGAAATCGTCGAATTCGGTCTAATAGCCAATGAAGAGGTATATTCTGTCATCAATGGAATTCAGGCATACCCACGGCATGTATCCCTCGCAAGGGAACTTTCTCAGGGAGCCTGGATGCTCACCTGCGCGAAAGAATTTACCCTTAGGCATAGCGCCAGGGAAACGAACATGACCGTGTTATTTCCAGCAGGGGGAACCCATCATATCGCCATAAGGGGGGTCAGGCCATTTAATACGCTTTACTTAAATGGAATCGTATGGAATCAAGACCCTAATTTCCAACGATACTACGGGGGGTGGTTTTATGATAGGGCCACAGAAACTCTGTACATAAAAATCTATCACAGAGCCGAAACAGAAATCATCCGTATCCTCTATTAATGATCCGGCTGAACCAGAGTTCTATTTTGCGGATACGTAATTCGTGAGGAGCTTCCCGAAGCCAGGCTTCCAAATCAATCAAGCTTCGTGCCGCTTCTTGGAGTTCGTCGCTGGAATACTGGCGCGCCCCATCACAGTATGCACGAAAGGCGCGCTTCCCGCCCTTGATTTTCACTTCTGATGCGGCATGATTCTCAGATAATCCACGGGCAATCCGTATCTTGAAATCCATGAGTCGTATCAATGGATCTGCGAGCATTATGAGAATATTCTCTACTGATGCAGGGTCTGAATGCAGCATTGTTCTATACGCCTCAAGCGTGCCGCCAAAATCGCGGCGGCAGAAACGGTTGAATAAACTGTATACCGTTTCACCTCGGTCATGCTCCAACACCTTGTCAACATCATCCAGGTCAATCTGATTCTTAGAGGCAAAGGTCAGACGTTCACATGCTTCTTTGAGTGCGTCAGTTGTCCCTTCGGTGACATCCAGCAGGACATCAACCGCTTCGCTGTCAATCTGTATATTCTTGTCCCGAAAAAATTTTGTCACCCACCCCCGCTTGTCCTTCTCAAACATCTCCCAGAACACCTCAATATTGTCCTTTTTCTTGGGAATGGCGGCGGCGAGTTTGAATGGATAGGTCCGGGAGCCGGGTGCCTGATCCGTGGTCAAAACGAGTATGGCATCCGCCGTAGGGGCATCAATGTACCGGCTGATAGATTTTATATCCGCGGCACTCAAGGCATGCACATCTGAAAACACCACCAAGCGCCTGGATGAAAACAGCGAGCCGTTCTGCAGGAGCGAGATTACATCGGTAATCTTGTTGTCATAAGGGTAGATATGATGGCATTCTGGCTCGGCGTGGTCTTTATTTGTGATATTCCGATGAATTTCGTCAATGCGGGCTTGTTTCCTTCCTACTTCCGGACCAGGGAAGAAATACACCGGATGTATGAGAGAAGACATGATTCAATACTGGCGGATCAGAGTAATGAGGCGGCCAAGCACCTGAATATCTGTCCTGTAAATTGGTGAATAAGATGGATTTGCGGCCTGGAGCCGAAACCGGTTTTTTTCCTTGTATAATCGTTTAATAGTAAAGGCCTCATCGACACGGACGGCTACGATTTGTCCATTTTCCACCACTTCCTGCCTGGAGAAAATCGCGATATCTCCTTCCTTGATTGAGGCATCAATCATGCTGTCACCCTCCACTTTTAGAGCAAACAGTGTACCCTCTCCTACAATCGTCTTGGGAAGAGATAGGTTGTATTCATGATTTTCTTCCGCGAATATGGGCACACCGGCCGAAACCTTCCCCAACAATGGCACTGATGTATGAGCAGAATTATCTGAAACTGTTTCGAGATTAACGATTTCTATGGTTCGAGATCGTCCAACATGATAAATAATCAATTTCTTCTTTTTAAGCGCTCCAACATGATCGTAGGCAGCTCTAACTGAAATCCCGAAATGGCCTGCAATTTCCCGAATAGTGGGCGAGAAGCTATTTTCTTTTCTGAAGCTGTTGATGAAATCAAGGACCTCAAGCTGCCTTTTTGTAGGTTTCCTCACTTCCGCACCTCGATTCCATACTTCTTCATTTTGCTATGCAGATTGCTGGGATACATGCCGAGTGACTGAGCAGTTTGAGCCATATTGTAGTTATTCTGTTCAAGCCGATGAGCGATGATATGTGTTTCAAAATTCCCCCGTGCCTCTGCGAGTTCCATACTATGGTAGCCCACATCCGGTATGGAGGCGGGCATATCGGGATTGGCTTCTCCAAGGTAATACTTTGCCGCTTCTAAGGAAATCTCCGGTTCGTCGGCAAGTACGCTGATGCGTTCGATGAAATTTTTCAATTCTCGGATGTTGCCCGGCCAAATGTGATTCATAAGGAACTGCATTGCCTCGGGAGAAAAGCTTCGCTGAATGGTGTTCTTCTTTTCTGCGATGAGACGCTTCTGAAAACAAGCGATTAAGATGGGGATGTCGTCACGTCTTTCCCTCAAGGGAGGGACTGTCAACGGGATCACATTGAGCCGGAAGTATAAATCTTCCCTGAACCGGCCCGCCTTGACCTCGCTATGGATATCTTTGTTGGTTGCCGCGACTATGCGCACATCGACATGGATAGGCGTTTCGCCGCCCACTCGTGTAAATGTCATCTCCTGAATGACTCGAAGCAGCTTGGACTGGGCATCAAGAGACATGTCGGCTACCTCGTCTAGAAACAAGGTGCCGTTATCGGCAATCTCAAATTTGCCTCGGCGCTTCGTTACCGCGCCGGTAAAAGACCCGGCCTCGTGGCCGAACAGTTCGCTTTCAATCAGGTTGTCCGGGATGGCGGCACAGTTGACTTCGACGAAACTCCGATTATAGCGATGGCTTCTCGCATGGATCATTCGGGCTACCAGTTCCTTGCCTGTTCCATTCTCCCCAAGAATCATAACTCGGGAATCGGATGGGGCGCTTTGATTCACTATCTCCCGAATGTGATGCATCTGTTCGGTTGTCCCGACCATTTCATCCAGAAAAGGCCCAAGACGAAGCACCGCATTCTCTCGTTTCAATGCCTCCAGCCGAATTGCGTTACGGGCGATTGTGAGCACCCTTTCCACCCCCAGGGGTTTTTCGAGGTAATCATAGGCTCCAAGCTTGATGGCCTTTACGGCATTTTTGACATTGGCATGCCCTGAAATAATGATCACTTCCACATTTGGCCACTCATATTTGATTGTTTCCAGCACCTCAAACCCTCCCTTTTTCGGGAGGCGAAAGTCGAGAAAGACAACATCAATGGGCTCTGTTTTGAGTATGCTGAGCCCTTCCACACCATCTTCAGCGGCAGAAACCTCATAGCCTTCACTCTTAAGAATACTCGTTAGCACGTCCTGAATAGATGGATCATCGTCAATAACCAAGATATGGCTCATGCTTCGCTAACCTATTTAACTCTGAACTTATTGTCAAACAGTGCGGCTATGGCGATTACAGCATCTTCTTCATCTTCGCCTTCGGCACGAATGACAAGATCGGATTTATAAGTTGCTCCAAGTGTGAGTATATTCATGATGGATTTAGCATTGATTTTGGCTGTTCCTTTTTCCAGCCAAATCGAACTCTCATACTTCTGGGCAACCTGTACCAGAATCGAAGCTGGACGAGCATGTATGCCGGCTCTATTAAGAATTTTCACCGTGCGTGTTTTCATGCGTCACTCCGTCTTAATTCAAATCGGCCATACTTCTGCTTGCGCAGGTTTTCACTTTCTAAATAGTGAATAAGAGACTTATTGAATCCTTTGGCACTATTTATACCCTGTGCCTTGAGTTTCTGGTTGAGTACTGCCGCCTCTATAATGATGGGAATGTTCCGCCCGGGTTTCACCGGCAGAGTGATGAATGGAATATTGACACCGAGAAGGGTTGTTGTCGTTTCTGAATTTCCCAAGCGATTATATTTTTTTTCACTGTCCCATTCTTCAAGCTGAAAAACCATTTCGACCGGCTTCCTGTTGTTTACTGCATTCGCTCCATAAACTTTTGAAATATTAATGATCCCCAACCCGCGAATTTCCATGTGGTTTTCAAGCAGCGGACTAACTCCATAGCCCCACAGGCTATTTCCATTGAGGCATTTTATGAGTACCGCATCATCGGCGATGAGTCTGTGCCCACGATCCAGCAGCTCAAGTGCGGTTTCACTCTTGCCAATTCCACTTTCTCCCTGGATGAGCACTCCCATACCCTCGACTTCCACAAAAACTGCGTGAATGGTTTGCCGGGGAGCAAAAACATCATCCAGGGCCCGTAACAGGCGAATCACGAGAGATGCGGAATCTAACGGGGTTGTCAATATAGGGACTCCGGCCTTTTCTGAAGCATCTTTGAAGTACTCTGGAGGATATATGTCGCAACAGAACATGAAGCAGGGGATGCTGTATGAAAGGATACGGCTGAGATGCGGTTGAAGCTTCTCTTGAGGAGTCGATTTGATGTAAGAGGATTCGCCGCGACCGATAATCTGGATTCTTTTGCCTCCGAAATCACCGAAGTAACCGGCAAGCGGCAGGCCCGGTCTGTTGATTTCCGTTGAACATATCTCTCGTGCCAATCCACGGCGTCCGCATATACAGCGGAGGTTCATGGCATTGGGTTTCTCCGGTTCAAGGTTAATAAGATCCAGTACTGTGAATTTATCCATCACCCCATCGACTTATAAATGCCTCTAAAAAACATGATTCGGTTTTCGGCTCTCTCCGCCGGATCCATAAATCATCTTCAGTCCCCCCCTTTCGGATGACTTTGATGACTTTGTTTCTTCTCTTTCTCTTTTGTCGCTTTTGCCACGAGTTTATCAAACAGCATATCGACAGCCCTGTTCAACTCATGACTGGCGGCACTGCCATGCCCCACGGTTCCCCAGCGAAAGTGAATGTTGGCATCTGCCATGTATTCACCATGTGTTTCTCTGTCCAGAGTGATATGCAAATCGACGACATGGTCCTTTACATGGGATAAGCGAGCCATCTTCTTGTCTATAATTTCCTTGACTTCATCGTCCAGCGGGTATCGATGAGTACCCTTTACTTCAATTGTCATTACAGCCTCCTTCCGGATTGTCCTGCAAAAATAGAGAGAGAATCAAGCTCTTTGCGATATTTGGCTACAGTTCTTCTGGCAAGATTGATTCCCCTCTTGGCTAACAGGTTGCAGATTTTCTGATCGGAAATCCGTTTTTCATTTCCAACTTCATCCAGTATTTCCTTAATGATTTCCTTAGCCGCCACCTTTGAAATTCGGGAACCTGATGCCCCCGATCCGGAAATGGAATTCGAGAAGAAGTATTTTAGCGAAAAAAGTCCCCACGCTGTTTGAATAAATTTGTTTGTCGTGATACGAGAAACCGTCGTTTCATGATAACCTATCGCTCCAGCAACATCCTTCAATATCAATGGCTTAAGGTAACGTGGTCCGCCGGTGAAGAATTCTCTTTGAAATTCTACAATGGCCATCGCCGTTTTTAACAGAGTATTATTGCGCTGGGCAAGACTGTTGATAAAGTAGCGAGCCTGCCGCGAATGGTTGGAGATATAACGCTTTGTGTTTTTATCCGTTGCGCCATCTTCCATGATTTTTTGAAATTCAGGGTCTACCCTCAGGACCGGCAGCACTTCGTCGTTGAGTATCAGGGAAAACTCATCCTTCTCCTGACGGACAATCAAGTCCGGTATGATGTATTGCACCGTTTCCGGGCTGTATGAACGCCCTGGAAAGGGATTGAGTATCTGTATATAGTTTTCCAAATCTTCCCAGTCATCCTGAGTAATCCCAAGGCTGATACGCACCTCCTCGGCTTTCTTCTTTTCCATGAGAGGCAAAGCCTGTTTGATATACTCCTCAAACAATTCTGGTGCATCCCCGCGAATCGCTGCCTGTATCAGGAGAGATTCGCTCCAGTTCATACATCCGCAGCCCATAGGTTCCAATTCTCTTATGGTATGTAACACTTCATCAAGATAATTCCACTCTGTTTTGCTTACCAGGAGTTCAGGCGGTTCTCTGTGGAATCCGTCACTGTCGAGATTCCATATCAGACGCTCGGCTAAACTAACCCGTATATCATCAATATCCATGAGATGAAGCTGATCAATAAGATGGTCATAGAGAGATTCTTCCCGATACACTGTCCCTTCTAGGAATTGCTGCTTCCTGTCCGCAGCTTCCCTTGCAGGGGGTTGATAGCCCGGATCGGAGCTGTTGCTAAAGGGATCCGTTTCAGCGGCCGGGTTTTCTTCGGCTTTGTTATTGGATGTTGACATGGCATCCATATTTCCCTCATCACGCATAATTTCCAATGCCGGATTCTTCTCGGCTTCTTCATAAATGGCCGCCTGAAGTTCGGCTAAGGGGATGGCCATCAATTTGATCGACTGAATCAATTGATGAGTCATTACCTGCTTTTGTGTCAGCTTCTGAGCGATGGATAGGTTCTGCTCATGATTTAGCAAGGGGCTCCTCCTTCCCCTAATTCTCGCTTAACAAAAGATATGAGTCAAGGTCGTGTGCTCAGGGCTAATGCATGATATGTTGAAAAAGCACCTTCTCCCTAAATTCTGCGTCACAGGCCGATCTCATTCTGCATGACTTCATCGAAGGTTTTGAACGCTTCTTGCTTTTCAGCGGCTTCATCAAATTGATGGCCATGTGTCGAACTCTGTCAAAGTTTTCAGATGCATATCCTGTACGATAGCAAAGTTGGTCTTCTTTAGATGTAGTTTGTCAGTCAGAGCGGGAACCCATTGCAGAAAAGTCTCGAAAAAATCTTGTCCCAAGTTCACCACTAAAAAACGTAATTCCTTATAATAAATGGAGTTACTATTTTTTATTTACACTACGGATTTGGTGAGTCGTCATCCGACGGTTCAACGCCTTTCCCGACAACCCAAGCATCGCATAAATCTTCTGATGTTCTAGTTCCTGTCGGGAGTCGAGTCTCACTTCATTATTCATCAGCACTCCCTCTTCAGTCTTGGAAATGTACTCTATGGTTATCCTCTGGTGGGTAGAAAGAACTTCTTTTATGGTCTTCCAACTCCGTGTATCTCCCCCTTTTCGTAATTTACATTCAGTCGCATGCATCAGGTGATACGCAAGGACTGATATAAACATATGCGACTGCACTCTCTCCTCCAGTTGATGAAAGTTAGGCCGAAAGCCAAGATGAGACTTCATGTCTCTAAATGAGTTTTCAATACGGCCAAGCATTATATAGAGCTCCCAAATATTTTTGTCATCCAAATCTTTTCGATTGGTTCTAAGGGTATAAGTTCCTTCACTGTTTCCTGTCTGAGTTTTCTTCTCCCATTTAATGTCAATCGCATTCAACTTTCCTGTCCGCTTGGCAGGCTCCCCAGGAATAACTGATATTTCATAAAGTTTTGCAGCCTTTGGATATTTTTCCTTAAGCCTGCCAATGCTCTGAAGAACCGAAGAATACAGTTTCATGCGGTTTTTCTTGTTTAATCCGTCACGAAGATATTGAAGTCTTTCAAGGAGGACGGTTTCGGTACGCATAGCCATGGCCTCTTCTTTAAGACGTTTGTGCTCGCTCTTTACCAGAACCCAATGCTCATCCGAGATTGTTTTTCCGAATACTTCAATCTTGGCACCTGTTTTCTTGTCCTCCATGACCAGATTCATCTCTTGCGATGGCTCAAGCTCCAAAGGACTTTTCCCTCTGTGAACCACAAGGTAGGTACATTTTCGCTTTTTAAGCCATTCGATATTCTCTTTTGTGGCAATCCCGGCATCCATTACGACAGTTGCCCCGACTTTTAGGCCCGCGTTGGCTTCCAAATCTAAAATCGTGGCCTGAAAAGTCTTGGATTCGCACTGGTTCCCCGGATGGAACTTGCTATACTTGGGAAATCCATCCGCATCGACAACCAACCCCAGGGTAGCCAATTTGCAGTCACTGCGCTTTTCTTTCGAGCGACCATAAGATGCCTTTGGGTTCTTTTTGCACTGACCCTCAAAGTAGGTGTTCGTTAAATCGTAAAGTACAATGCTTTCGTCGAGGGAGAATAAATCTTGTTCTTTACAAGCCAAATGCTTCTCCAGCTCGTCCTTACAGCGGTAGAGAACATCGGCAGCCCTGTAGTACGCATTCAGGGAGGACGAATGGGGTAAGCCGCACAGCTCAAAAAGAGCAGAATGTTTTTCCGCCCACTGCCTGGTAAATCGCTCGCTGGCTGGTTTGATCATTCTACCGACGATTAGAGCTTCAAGTAAGGGGATCGTTCCCTTAGGCACACCGCATTTCCTTAGAACTCTGTCCATTTCCAACTCTTTCCATTGCTGATGACAGACGTACTCAGGGCCTAGGCTTCTGACTTTCTTTGTTTCAAGGCTGTTAACATCGACCGCTACAAAATTGGCTTGCGCTTGAGCTTTTAGTTGTGCGTCTTTTGCCCGCTTGGTGAAAATGCGGTCTGATACCTGCTGTGCGATTTTCTCAATGTCTTCATCCAAGTCGAATAATTCTCTGTTTCCTGAAAGAATATTTTCAATTCTTCTTGCCAGAGCTTTGTATTGAGAAGAATCAATATCCAGTTTCCCAAGGTTGAGAATAATCCGCTGTCGGGGGCCTTTATCAGTGCGGATATTTTCTACAAGATTGAGGTAGGTGTACTGTTTTTTCGTTTTACCGTTGGCAACTTTTATTGATCTTATATACATACCACTAAGATACACCACAGCCACAAAAGAGGCAAGCGAAAAATAAAGTGTTAGGCACTACATTTTGATTTGAGGTGATTTGAGGTCCCCAAAAAGCGGAATCCCTAAATATTCTATGGTATTTATGAGGTTTTGGGAAATATTTAAGCCTTTTTTTGAAGTAATTCGTTTTCTTGGTCGTTAAAAAAATATTTAGCAGGTGTATTTTGGTGAACTTGGGTGAAGGGCTGATGGCCGTGATTCCGTGATTCTCCATGATGAAGGTGTTGTATTTCTGCAAATACGGAATGAAATTGTCTGCCTATTGTTGAGAAATCGGTTCGCCGTAGGGCACCACCGGTATCGGATCGATTTCGATAATGCATTCGGGAAACAACGGTCTCATCAGTCAGTTTTTTTTCATCAGCGTGAAAGCATTGGTCCACGGGGGATGACAGTGGACAGCCGACCGAATATCCGGCCGAAGATTGAAGAAATTGAGATACATCGGCATTTCGCCGCTCGGCTTTCTTTTTCCCTCGATGGTATGGCCTTCGATATCGACAAAAACCAGATCCTCGGCGACGAGAATGCTTTTATAACGGCGTGTCGGGGTGATGATATAAACAACGTTGTCCACCTTAGGCGAGATTCCCGCCGTGGCTCGTTGCAAAGTGCCGATCACTCGGCCAATGACATACATCTAGGAAATCTTTGACTTCCGCTTTATGCGTTTCGTAGAGGCTCATATGTTATTTCTCTTCTTCGGATTTCACTTGCCGGTATATTTCGTAGGCTTCTTTCGGTTTGGCGCTGCCGTGAACTACCGCGTGAATCGCCTGCATCATTCCGTGCGGGGAGTCCGATTGGAAAATATTCCTGCCCATGTCGACTCCTGCGGCCCCTTGATCAATTGACCGATAGGCCATTTCCAGTGCATCCAGTTCGGGGCGTTTCTTTCCGCCTGCGATGACGATGGGTACCGGGCATGCGGCCGTAACCGTCTCAAAATCCTCATCTGTATAATAGGTTTTGATGATATGGGCGCCGAGTTCCGCGCAGATTCGAGTTGCCAGCCGGAAGTACTTCGGAGTGCGTGCCATTTCCCGGCCGACCGCGGTAACCGCCATCGTGGGAATCCCGTATCGGAGGCCCAGATCGACGAGTTTCGTCATATTGACGACACTTCGTGTTTCAAATTCTCCCCCGATGAATACCTGGATGGCCGTTCCGCATACGCCGAGACGGATGCAGTCCTCCATGTCCATGGCGATATTTTCGTTTGAGAGTTCCTTGAGTATGCTCGGACCGCCGGATGCGCGCATCATCACGGGTTTGGTACAGGATGGGGGAACAATGCTTCGCAGTATGCCCCGTGTACACATCAAGGTATCCGCATAGGGAACCAGCGGCATGATATCAACATCGATTCTTTCCAATCCCGTCGTCGGTCCTTGGAAGTACCCGTGATCGATAGCCAACATTATCGTTTTTCCGTCTTTCGGGTTGAAAACCCGAGCCATACGGTTTTTCATTCCCCACCCGAGTTCGTTGGAGCCTTTGAGGTAAAATAACTCTGATTTGGCGGGCTTGTCGATGTGATAGTTACGTCCTGCAGAATCAGCTTCCGGCATCGTTTTGCCTCCTATTTATTCACTTTTGGTTCCCGTTCTCGCCGCAGAAAGACTCTGAAGTCATACCCTTGGCTTTGATTTCATCTAGGATCAGTTCCAGGCCCCATCGGGCGCCATCACCAACCACCATGCAGCATTTGTCATCGTCGTGATGGGCCCCTGCCGCCCTGAAAGCTTCTTTGTCCGCGTCGATACGCAGGTCGAAATGCCGTCCGTTGTATATCGCCTTTTGAATTCCGCTGCAGAGTACGCTGCCGTACTTCTCTACAAACTTGTCATGGAGTGCGCGAGTCATTCGAAATGAAACATATTTGTCTGCCCGCCCATCTTCCGAAGCTTCTTTATCACGGATTCTTCCGAAAAAAGTCGCCATAACCATCGAAGTGCCGGTGTAGCTGCCGCAACTGCCGTCGGTGCATTCGCCTCCGCCGCCGAGTAAAACGCCGATCCGCCGCCTCCAGTAATAGATCCGGAAGATCCGATGAAAACGATTCTGCCGGCACTGCTGCGGACCAGGTATTCCAAAGCGGCTTGAGTTGAGGGCACCTCTAAAAAACCCCATTTAGTTCTTGACTCGAACTTTTCCGCCGCTACTGCGTTGTCAAAATGCTCACGTAGCTTAAGCTACGCCCTTAGCTTTTGCCGCCTTGTATCGACAAAAAATTTCTTCGTCAATTTCCTAAAGCTGTTTCTTAGAGGTGCCCTTAAGTAGAACGCTGCAGAAAGATTGACTTCGATACCGTTTCTCCAAGGTTCGTCGGCAGTTTCGGCAGAGGTTTTCGGATTGGCAAATCCTGCGCTGTTGACCATGATATCGAGTTTCCCATATTGCCCGACTGCGGCTTCGCACAGTTTCTTGCAATAGCCGGTATCGGTAACGTCCCCGGGATTCGAGATGCACTCCCCGCCGAAGCCGCTGATTTCCTGCTCAACCGTTCGAAATCCATCGGCATCCCTATCTGTCGGAAGGTGGTTGATCACGACTTTTACTCCCGACTTGGCGAGGGCGACGCTGATGGAGGCTCCAATACCTCTAGCCCTGCCGGTTACAACGGCTGCTTTCCCTGATAACGACAATTTCACAGATTCTTCTTACACTCTTTTCTCATCTTCTTCAGTGAAATGTTGCATCGTCAACACCAGATGTTGAATAATTGTGATTTTGCCAAGAAATGTGTGTGTATGTCAACATAATGGTAATGCATAATCGCGTGATTCTGGCTCATAGTTTTTGTCCTGAGAATTATTTCGAGTAATTGCAAACACAGTATTCACAACAGATGTAGATATATTCTCTCCAAAATTTTGTATTTTGCTGCTATTTGCACATTTTCAGCATGTTTTGATTTAATGAAACAAATTTATCGTTTTTTCTCAATTGTGTGTTGAAGAAGAAACATCTCATTGTATGTTTAGTGTTAATCCTTGTCCTGCTGACTCCGGCCTGCCTGGCTGCGGGCGGCATATCCGATGGCAGAGACGAGGAGCATGAAATCGCTACGGTGGTGAAAATCACTGGTATTCCCTGATTCAACCGGATGGAAATCGGTGTGGGACGCGCGTCAGACGAACTCGGTGTCAAGGCCTATCCGGATGCCGATCCTGCTCAGCAGGTTCGCATGATCGAAGATCTCATCAGCAAAGGTGTCGATGCGATCTGTGTGATGCCGAACAATGCGGAAGCCCTCGGGCCGGTGTTCAACCGTGCCCGTGAGCAGGGTATCATCATAATCACCCATGAGTCTCCGGATCAGAAAGGGAAGGACTACGATCTCGAACTGATCGACAACGAGAATTTCGGTCTATTCGAGTTCAGCAGGGAAAGCAGAACTTCAGCAGTTTATGCTTAGAGTACGGAATTAGTCGAAAAACTGAATACATCACCATTCATGAAGCGGGCAATCATCCGACAGTTCTTGTGAGGCTCAGGGCAGACTGGCGGCTCAATGTGCAGAAAAAATGATTGTCCTGAATCCATTCGATTCGGCGATTTTCCAAGAATCGGCGAACCATTTTTCATCTTTTTTTGAGGAGGAGCGCAACCCTTCGGGTCGGGCTTTCCGCTCCAATGCCTTGCTCTGGCAGCCTGTTAACCGTGCCAATCGCCGGGCAGCCTGCGGCATTTCCGCTGCAATCCCTTGCGCCTCATTTAGGAATCTATTGTGTACAGCAGAGCCTCAGAACTCAGAAATCATAGCTATGGATGCAATTAGCGATGAAATATGCACGAATATCGTGAAAACTTCAGTTTAGAGGCGCCCATTACTCGCTTGCTTGACAATGGCGAATATGCGTTATATAGTGGGAATTGAGCTTCCGGGGTGGTCCGTTGGACCTGAGAATACACTCGTATACCTGATCCGGATAATACCGGCGTAGGAACGATGCTCTTCATACCTGGAACCGTCCTTTTTCATCGGGAAGTTCCATGAAAAAAAATCTTTATTGCTTATTGCATATCTTCATCCTGATATCTTTCTCCACGGTTCCCTTATTTGCCGGCGGGAACAAGGAGGCTCCTGCGTCTTTGGCTCTGGAGGTCTACTGTTACGACTCATTCAGTTCGGAATGGGGACCAGGCCCGAGTATCATCGAATCCTTCACCGAACAGACTGGTATAAGAGTTAATCTGCACGCACCAGGCGATGCCGTGACGGTGCTTCAACGGCTTATCTTTGAGAAGGCCGAACCCTGGGCCGATGTGGTCATCGGCCTCGATAACAGCCTGTTGGATACGGCCCTGGCCGAGGGAATACTTGAGCCCTATGCGTCTCCCGGACTTCGAAACGTCCCCGATCACCTTGTCTTTGATGGCAGTCATCACCTCTTGCCTTATGACTATGGGCATTATGCGATCAATTACGACACCCTGTTCATGGAGAACCCGCCGGACTCTCTTGAGGATCTCACTGCTGCGGAGTACAAAGATCAATTAATTCTTGTTGACCCGAGGACCTCCACCCCCGGTTTGGGTTTCTTGCTATGGACCGTTACCGTGTACGCTGATGAGTGGCCGGCCTACTGGAAACGGTTAAGGCCCTCCATTCTCACTATTGCCGATGGGTGGAGCCAGGCTTATGCCCTCTACACCTCCCAGGAGGCGCCGATGGTTCTCAGTTATGGGACAAGCCCTGTGTATCATGTCGAATATGAGGGCTCCGGCCGTTATGCCGCACTGGAATTTACCGACGGGCACATCATGCAGATTGAGGGCATGGGTATCATCAATGGCACCGAGAATCGAAGTGCCGCCGAGGCATTGATTGACTTCATGCTCGAAAAGGAGGCGCAGGGTATTCTGGCCTTGAGCAACATCATGCTTCCTGTCAGGAAGGACGTACCGCTTCCGCCCTCGTTCGATTCAGTGCTTCGCCCAGCGCAGATTCTCGCTCTTCCCAGCGGTTTGGAAGACACGGGTCAACTTATCGACAGATGGGTCGAGGTATTCACTCATTGATAAGGTCCGAGAATGACCGGAATATTCTGCTGCTCATCGTTCCGGTTATGTTTATTGCCCTGGCTTTCGGTCTTCCGCTTTCTTTTGTCATATTTCATTCAATCGCCGCCGATGGGATGAGAGCCGGCATATTCAGTTCCCCCTACTATAGAGGAATACTCCTCTTCACCCTGAAGCAGGCGGGGCTCAGTACGGTTTTTTCGGTGCTTTTCGGCTTGCCCGGGGCCTTCTTGATCGGAAGATGCCATTTTATTGGGCGCCGCATGCTGAAATCTCTCGCAACGGTGCCGTTTGTCTTGCCTCCCATACTGGCCGTCCTCGGTTTTGTCTTGGTTTTCGGCAATAGCGGGTTCA
Organism: Spirochaetaceae bacterium; assembly: GCA_965232165.1. Taxonomy (GTDB): domain Bacteria; phylum Spirochaetota; class Spirochaetia; order DSM-2461; family DSM-2461; genus UBA2779. Next base: position 1,572,015 of record CBDDOY010000001.1, read on the forward strand.
TTAATGCTATTCGCCGACTCGTCCTTGGGGAGTCTTTCATCCCCTGGAAAATCCTCTATTCTCTACCGGCCATAGTCATGGCCCATGTTTTTTACAATTTTCCCCTCACTATGAGAATTGTGGGGGACACCTGGACGGCCCTGCCTCTATCCGAAGGTCGGGCCGCCGCATCCCTTGGGGCGGGACGAATGATGACGTTCTTCCTCGCAGACTTACCGCATCTTTTGCCCTCCATCCTAACGGCCGCAGTCATGACCTTTCTGTATTGCTTCATGAGTTTTTCCATCGTGCTGGTATTGGGAGGCGGTCCTGAACTGTCCACTGTCGAGGTGGAAATTTACAGGCTGATCAAACATCAAATGAATTTCGCCCGAGGCAGCACGCTCGCCGCGGTGGAATCTCTTATCTGCTTTTTCCTGCTGCACCTGTATACGCGAACAGATTCACGCTTCCGCTCAAGGCTCAATGAGGACTCACGGAGCCAGGCGTTTAGAACACCGATACAATTCCGCTGGATACATTACGCCGCAGCAATGTGCTATTTATTGCCGGCATTGCTCTTCATAATCGGCCCGCTGATTGCTGTCGTTGCCCGCAGCATGTTCACCCAGGCGACTAGGGTGTCTCCGGCCATGTTTTCGCTGATACACTGGCGGCGCCTGTTCAGCGGGGCGAATAGCGTGACATTCCATGCCCTGCGGCGCACCATCATGTTGTCCTTTGGGGTTTCCCTGTGTTCCACACTGATGGCCTCCTTACTAGCCTGGTATGCGGTCAATGTTTCCCGGCGGAGGAATTTCATTGAGATCATCACGTCCCTTCCTTTGGGAGTCAGTTCCATCATCCTCGGGCTGGGATGGCTTATCCTTCTGCAGAGAGTGCCGGGAGGCGAAGCCCTGCGTATCATTGTTCTTGGTGCGGCTCATTGTCTCATCTCCGTTCCAATCTGTTTCCGCATCGTTGCCGGGCGCTTCAAACTGATCTCGCCGCGTATGCCGCTGGCTGCACGCGTGTCTGGAGCCAATGCCCTGCAGACCCTTATCCATGTCGAACTGCCTTCATCCCGTGCTGCCCTTGTGACTTCGGGGGTGTTTGCCTTTGCCCTGTCTGCCGGAGAACTCAACACAACCATGGTGCTGGCGCCAGGAGATTTCACCACCTTGCCGATGGCCATATACCGCCTCATAGGAACCTATGATTTTGGCGCCGCCTGTGCCTTGGGCACTGTGTTGATTTTCATCTGTACCGCAGCCTTTTTCCTCATGGACAGCATGGAAGGCCGCTGAAATGCAGCCTATCATCTTTGAGAAAACAAAATTTAACAGGGATGATTTTCATCTCGATGTGAATCTTGAGCTGCCGGGCGGGAAACTCTCGGTCATACTCGGTCCTAGCGGCAGCGGCAAGACGACTCTGCTCGATATATGCGCGGGGTTTCTCCAAGTAGATGCAGGCCGTATTTTATTTGGAGGCAAAGATATAACCCGCCTTCCGCCGCAGAGACGGAATCTTGGTTTCGTGTTTCAGGACTATGCTCTGTTTGGGCATCTCACGGTGATGGACAACGTGGCCTTCGGACCGCGGATGAGGGGGTGCAGCCGTGGAGATGCCCGGCGCATCGCCAGGAAGAAGCTCGCCATGGTCGGCCTTGAAGAACCGGCTGAACGTCGGCCGGACTCTCTCTCCGGCGGTGAGAGACAGCGGGTATCTCTCGCCCGGGCACTGGCCGCCGATCCGGGTGTTCTTCTGCTCGACGAACCGTTTAGTTCCTTGGATGCCGCCTTGAGACTCAAGCTGCGGCGCGAAGTACGCCGCATCATCGATGCGTCCGGGGTTACTGCATTGCTGGTGACTCACGACCAGGAGGAAGCCCTCGCCTTGGCCGACTATCTTGCCATTATGAACAATGGCTCCATAGTTCGGCATGGCCCGCCTGCCGAGCTATGGTCGAATCCTCAGAATCACTTCACCGCTGCGTTTCTAGGACAGAAATCCTGGCTGCACATAAAGGCCTTCACCTTTGACGGGCAAAATGCCATAACTTCTGCCGGTCAGGTGAGGCTGTCTGGCGAAGCCTGTGGAGTGAGACTTCCGGCCGTAATCATGATCCGGCCTCAATACCTCAAAGTAAGCCCCTATGGCCCGCTGCGGGGGAGGCTCGTCAGCAGAGAATTCTCCGCAGCGGGGTGGCGTCTGGAGTTAATGCCGGAGAGTCCGGGAGTAAACCGGTTAGAAGCTGAGCAGCTTACGGCTCTTTGGCCGGATGACACCCCGCCCCGCATAGGCGAGGTGATGGCCTTCGATGTCGATCCTCACGGCGTGAGAATCATCGAACTCTTGCGCAATTCATAGCACTGGAGTAGATTGTCCTCTTGTGTTACACATAACAAAATACTGAATGGCAATAGCCTGCGCAAGGGATTGAAACGGAAATGCCGCCGGCTGCCCCGGCGATTGGCAATGAGCCGGCGGGAGGCAGCCGGAATAAGGCATTGGAGTGGAAAGCCCGACCCGAAGGGTTGCGCCCAAGTATTGATTTTGAATTTACGGCGCACGCAATCAGGAAGTCGAATGAGTGATTTCATCAGACAGATAATACAGGACGATCTGGATTCAGGCCGGGTTAAGACGGTTGTTACCAGATTTCCGCCAGAACCCAACGGATATCTTCATATCGGACATGCCAAGGCCTTTCTGTTGAATTTCGCCATTGCCGAGGAATTCTCAGGGGTTTGCCGCCTGCGTTATGACGATACTAATCCGGAACGGGAGAGCGAAGAATATGTCAAAGGGATAGAAGAGGATTTACGATGGATGGGCTGCCGATGGGAGGGGGAGCCCCGTCATGCCTCTTCTTATTTCGATCAGTTTTATCAATGGGCATTGGAACTCGTCGGGGCAGGCAAGGCCTATGTCGATCATCAGAGTCCTGAGGAAATTGCCGAAAACCGAGGCACTCCCACCAGACCAGGAAGAAATTCCCCTTATCGCGATCGATCTATCGAGGAAAATTTCAAGCTGTTAGGAATGATGAAAGACGGCTCTTTTGAAGAGGGAACATGTGTGCTCAGGGCGAAAATTTCTATGGCACATGTGAATATCCTGATGCGCGATCCCGCTATCTACCGTATTCGTAAGGAGCCTCATCATGAAACAGGGGATAAATGGTGTATCTATCCCCTGTATGATTTTGCGCATGGGTATGAGGATGCCATCGAAGGGGTAACCCATTCCCTATGCTCGCTGGAATTCGTCAATCACAGGCCCCTTTATGATTGGTTTCTTGATAACACTTCTGTCCCGTCCAGGCCCAGGCAGTATGAATTCGCAAGGCTCAATCTCAGCTATACCATCATGAGTAAGCGCCATCTGAAGAGGCTTGTTGATGAGCGCCATGTCAGGGGCTGGAATGACCCCAGAATGCCCACCTTATGTGGAATGCGGCGTCGGGGGTATCCGCCGATAAGCATACGCAAGTTTATCGAAGAAATTGGGGTGAGCCGGGTGAACAGTCTTGTGGACATCGAATTCCTTCACTTCCATGTCCGGGAGGAACTCAATGCCTGCGCCCAACGGCGGATGGCTGTCCTGAATCCTATCAAACTCACCATTGTCAACTGGCCAAAGGACAGGATTGAAGTCTTCACGGCCGAGAATAATCCCGGTGATGCGAATGCCGGATTCAGGGAAATCAGTTTTTCAGGCGCTCTCTGGGTGGAGCGGGAGGATTATATGGATAACCCGCCCCGTAAATGGTTTAGGATGGCTCTGGGCCGGGAGGTGAGGCTCAAGTACGCATACATCATTGCTATTACGCAGGTTCTCAGGGATCAGGATGGAAACCCCGTCGAGATTCTCTGCACCTACGATCCGGCTACTAGGGGAGGGAGTACGCCTGATGGCAGAAAAGTGCGGGGGACGCTTCATTGGCTTTCTCGGCACGATGCCGCAGATGCCGAAATTCGGCTTTACGAGCATCTATTCACTTTGGAAGATATCAGCAAGGCCGAAGAGGGCCGGGACTTTCAGGATTATCTCCGGACGGATTCGGAGGTTCTGCTTAGAGCCGCGAAGGTAGAGCCTATGCTCGCGGATGCCGAGAAGGAAGCACGGTTCCAATTCATCCGCAACGGCTATTTTGTCGCCGATATGGTTGATCATATCCCGGGGAGGACTCCTGTTTTTAACCGCAGTGCGGGGCTGAGGGATAGCTGGTCCAAGATCGTTAAGAAGGGATGATCACTTATCGGCTCCATGGCCAGCGTATGCACCTGTCATGGGCTCCGAATAGGGATATATCCGCCTCTCCTGAAATTACCATGGTTGTGATTTCGGCGGCTTGGAGTTCCTTAGAGGCTTTGTTCAGGGTGGCGCCGGTACTGCACACATCGTCAACCAGCAGAACATGCAAGCCGTTCGTTTCCTGGAGGGGCCCATTAATGAGCCGAGGAGCGGCCGAGATGGGCAGGTGGGCATCATCTCTGAAGCTGATCCGCATGCTAGTGAATGGAATGTTCAGCCACCTGGACGCCAGATAGGCCGGAAGAATGCCGCCCCGTTCTATGCCCAGCACGATATCAAACCGGCCGGTCAACTTCTCCTTGATTGCATTCATTATGTCATCTAATTTGATAATCAGAGCCACTATTTCGGTTTACCCTTGAAAAGCCGCCATAATCCGGCGGCCGTTCTATCGATGAATCGGCCCAGTCCTCCCTCATATTCCTTCGAGATTTTTTGCATTAACTCGGGGATGGGAAGGGACTGAGGACATTTTTTCAAGCACTGGCCGCAGGCGGTGCATCGCGATGCCAGACCGCTTCGTTTGGAGAAGATGCCGCCCACCATGGCGAGGTAGAACATGCGCTGGGCGAGGCCGGGCTTCACCGTTTTCCATTCGTTATACCAATCAAAAACTTCGGGGATTGATACGCTGAAGGGGCAGGGCATACAGTATCGACAGGATGTGCAGCCGACGATCTTGGATTCCGCATAGGCGGCCTGGACCCTGGCTATTCCCTCAAGTTCATTCGCACTTAGCATGCCTGGATATGCCTCGTCTGCCAGAGCCGTTGTTTCTCTTATATGGGCGGTATTCGAGAACCCCGAAAGGACGATGCTCACCTCTGGCTTGTTCCACAGCCAGGCCAGAGACCAGGCTGCCGGTGACCGCCCGGGCATCTTCTTCCATTCCGCCAGGGCGGCGCCGGGTATTCCCGATGCGAGGTTTCCTCCGCGGAGGGGTTCCATGATGATGATGCCAAGACCCTTGGCTGCGGCATATTCCAAGCCCGCTGTGCCGGCCTGTCGGCGTTCGTCGAGAATGTTGTATTGAATCTGACAGAAATCCCAGTTATAGGCATCGACAACGCCGGAGAAATCCTCAGGCAAACCATGCCAGGAAAACCCTGCATTGAGTATTCTGCCTTCCTGTTTCGCTGTATCCAAGAATTCCATGACACCCCGCCGGAGCAGTTCGTTCCAGCTTCCGCCAGTAATGCTGTGGAGCAAGTAATAGTCAATGCGATCAGTGCGCAGGCGGCCGAGCTGGTTTGCCAGCATATTCATCATGTCTCGGCGGCTGCGTATCTGCCAGTGCGGGAGTTTCGTCGCGATGGACACCTTATCGCGGAGCTTGTGTTCTTCCAAAAACCGGCCTAGAAATGGCTCTGATTGACCCGCCATATAGGGGTAAGCTGTATCAAAATAGTTAATGCCGCCTGATAAGCCCTCCAGGAGCATCCTCGTCGAACGCCGTTTGTCGATAATCCCTGCACGAGTCGGTAGTCGCATCACACCGAAACCAAGGATTGAGTGCGGTTTCTTATCACCGGGTATCATTCGGTATTTCATGTTCTAACAGTTTAGGGCACCTCTAAAAAACCCCATTTAGTTCTTGACTCGAACTTTTCCGCCGCTACTGCGTTGTCAAAATGCTCACGTAGCTTAAGCTACGCCCTTAGCTTTTGCCGCCTTGTATTGACAAAAAATTTCTTCGTCAATTTCCTAAAGCTGTTTTTTAGAGGTGCCCTTTATATTTACAAGGTCATTTCCAAAAAACCATTTAGGCTTTTGGGTTGATCTTTCCGCCTGGGGCTGTGTCAGAACTCGTTTTTGGCCCGCATACGGCGTTGAAAAACCCGCTTAAAATGATCATGTAGTGCGCATACACTGCGCTTTTAAGCGGATTTTCCGCCTTGTCTGCGAACCAAATCCTTTGTCCTGACTTAAGCCCCCGTTACAGTGCCGGCAGAATGCTTACATAGCACGTCTTGAGTTTTGAACGCCTCATATCGACGAAGAATTGAGCGAATTCAACTCGCAGATGCAGCAGACAGCCTCGTTCCAAAGAATGCCTGGTTGAGAGAAATCTTGTCAAGGGCGGATCGCCGGAGCAGTCTTCTAATCCTCTTACCGGGAGTGAGGTGCCCTATACTCATTCTGCTGTTCATTTTACAGCAATTTCCAATTTAGGAGCTTAACAGTTTCTTGGGAGTGCTATAATCCTAAAAAAAAGCAGTTGTCCCTCAAATCCTGCTGAAAAACAAACTCCTGTGGAACTTTGAGTGGACGATTTTCAAGAGAATACTGAGAAGCTGTACTCAAAATTATCCGGTACAATTCAAACTCTTTCAACTGCTCCGCATTCTCGCTTATTCATTGGAGAATACGGTTTGCTTCAGTCATTAAATACCGGATTTTTTTAATGACCATGAATGCCCGTTAGCTTAAGAAACAAATTCCTTCCATGACGAATCAGGCGGCCTGGACCTCAACCCTGAAACGGGAGAAATTACAGGGACCCCCGCGGCGGAGCAGGCAGAGACGGCGTACACCGTTACCCTCACCCTGGCGGGGAACTATTCGGGAACGGCGACAGCCTCAATAACAGTCACCGTCACCGCTGATGCCAGGGCCCCCTGGGTGGAATCTCTGGTTTATGATACCGCCTCTGTCTTCGTTGAAGTGAAGGGCGGCGCAGTCGCCGGTGAAGTAACCATTGCCCCGCCCGTCCTCACACAGAAGACCGATGTCACATCTCCCATAACAGCAGAGTACTCCAGCGTGGAAAACAGAGCTGCTGTCGACAGCAGCTCTGGAGAGATCACCATCTCAGCCGGAACGGATCTCTCGGACATTGACGGGAATGGCTTCACCTTCAATATAAAGGTAATCGACAGCGGCGGCGCCTATGCCGACTTCCAGGAGACGGTCACAGTAAACTTGCAGAAAGTAAAAAGCATTACATTCGGCACGCCTCCAGCGCTGACCTACGGAGATGGACCCCAGATGCTGACAGCTCCTGCGGTGGATGCGGCGAACGGCGCCGACACCGCTGTGACATATAGCACGTCGGATGCCGCTGTTGCGGACGTGGACTCCGGGACAGGAGAATTGACGATAGCAGCGGCAGGAGAAGTCACCATAACGGCGACATCAACCTTTGACACTTCGGTTAAAGGCGCGCAGACTCTCACTATCGCTCAAAAAGATATTGCAACAGTGCAGGACTTCTCTATTTCCGTTGATGACAAAACTGTCCCCCGCTTGCGGGCATCAGATTTCTCCGTAACAATCAACAATGCCGGTCTGACCGCAGAAACTGATTACGGTCTGAGCATAGAGAAAAAAGATGGAGCCCCCGTAGATGCCGTCACCATAGATAACAGCGGTCTAGTCTTTATAGCAAACACGATCGATACAGGCGATACCGGAACATACACCGTGAAGGCTGCCGGTGAAACCAACTCCAACTACACTGGAGAGGAAACAGTCGACTTCGTACTGACGGTAGTGTACAGCGTAGGCGACACCGGCCCTGCCGGAGGGATAATCTTCTATGTGAATACTGATCCCGCCATCGGTGAATGGACTCACTTGGAGGCGGCCCCCAGTGATCTTCCTAATTATAAATGGGGTAGTACTTCGACACCAGTAGTAGCAACAGGTACAGACATAGGAACCGGAGAATCCAACACAGCGGCGATAGTGGTCGCACTTGGTGATAACGGGGGAACGCCTTACGCGGCGAAAATCTGTAGCGAGTATACAGTAACCTATAACGAAGTTGTTTATGAGGACTGGTTTCTGCCGTCCAGAAATGAGTTGAATGAGTTGTATAAGCAGAGGAATACCGTTGGAGGTTTCGCGTCTAGCTTCTACTGGTCCTCGTCGGAGGCAACTGCTGGCGGCGCGGAGATGCAGCACTTCGGCCATGGCTTGCAGTACAGCGACGGCTCCACCAAGAATGCCAAAAACCATGTTCGTGCGGTGAGGGCTTTTTAACTATTTGCCCATTTAGCTATTGCATTCAGCGTTGGTTGAGCCAACGCTGAATGCCGCATTTCTTACACAGCCTAAACTTACGGGCACCTCTAAAAAACCCATTTAGTTCTTGACTCGATCTTTTCCGCCGCTGCTGCGTTGTCAAAATACTCAACTAAGCTTAAGCTGCGCCCTTAGCTTCTGCCGCCTTGTATCGACAAAAATTTCTTCGTCAATTTCCTAAAGCTGTTTTTTAGAGGTGCCCTTAAGCGGCTTATCTACGGCACTGTGCCTTTCCACGGAAATCACCTCATTCAAGTTCCCCATAGAGAATCATGAGGTGGTCGCCGATACAGAGGACAATACCATCACCATAAAGGACCGTACCATCACCGCTGTAGTGTCCTGGGGTATGAGTTCCAGTCTCAAAGCGACAGCATTGTTATCACCGGGTGCTACTGGTGAGACTGTCGGCACAACGAATGATGACTACAGCGATGATGTAGCATTCAGGGTAACTTCTCACTATGGAAACACCTATGATTATACCGTAAGCGTCTTGGAAATTGGATATAAGGAAGACGAAGCTACAGAAGACGAAGCAAAGCAGTATCTCACGAAGGGGTATCTGTCCCATCCATGACTCTTCTCGATGCGGTTACGCCTTGCCGGACAATCAGACCGTGGATCCAAACGCAACTGTAAAAATTGCCATCACAGAAGGTGGGAAAAAATATCCTGAAAGGGTCTTCAGTCTCAAAACGACGGGAGATACCACTCTATATTCCTGGAATGACTTGCAGCAGATGGACCCTGGATTAACTTCAAACACCTATAATCTCGGATGTGATATTGGATTCCCAGAGCCTGGTGAGTATGGATTTCCAGAGCACGGATTCGAGCCAATTGGGACGGAGGCAGATGAAGAATTCTATGCGAATTTCAACGGCAGTAATCGTGTAATAAGAAATTTTTATATCAATGCGGATAAGAAGGATTCACCGCCAAAAAATATCGGCATGTTCCAAAGAGTGAATTTTTTGGGTAACATAAGCGGGCTGCGTATCGGTCATCTAACCTTTGAGGATCCGACAATTATAGCAGGGAATACGGGGAGTTACGACACTGTGGGAGTTCTCGCAGGGTTGATACTAGACAAGGGTGATAAGAGGAGGGGTCAAGACATAGGTAGGGCTTGCTGAAAAAGTCATAATCTATAGATTTTCAAGGTAAAAGCCAGTTACAAATGCTTTAGAGCAGCCTTGCTATCTATTCTTGAAAAAACAGGTGCAAGGTAAATGCGGAAAATGGCTCAAAACCCTTGCACCTGGGTAATAGCAGAAATCAAAATTCCCCCGAAGTTTCTCAAATCATTGCATTCTGGCTCACTTATAATGCAGTTTTGATTCATTATACTGGTATTCAGAGTCAAAAATACTTTTTAAGCAAGACATAGGTAACACTCGAGGCTCAGGACATAGGTAACACTTTTAGCCGAGCATGGTAACATCTTGGAGGCGGAAGCATGCCGTGGCAGGAGAGAGATACCAAATCTTAGGAGTTAAACTGCAATGTCCCCAGTATCGTGAAGCATGGAATTTGAGTTAAATTGTTATATGGGAATGGATTATGGTATGCATTTGGTGAGAACTTCAGCCTAGATGCCGGGTATGTCGGCAAGGATGTCTTTCAGCTTCGGATTCTCCGCCAGTTCATGCTGTAGGGCCGCATCTCTGGCTCTATTGCGGTAGCCGGGATCTTGGAACGAATAGTGAAAGCTGGTATGGACCTCATAGGCGCCGTTCATCAGGGCTTGGGTGTCTTCGGTCATTACCAGTTCCTCATCGGTGGGAATTACGAAAATCTTCACCGGTGAATCGTCGGCCGATATGCAAGTCTCGGCATTGCGGGTGCATGACAGGGCGTTTTTCTCCTTGTCAACCTTGATGCCCAGCCGCGATAGTCCATGAAGGATTTTCCATCTATAGGCTGGATTCATCTCTCCTACACCGGCGGTGAAAACGACGGCATCGAGGCGGCTTAAGGCGGCATAGTAGGCGCCTATGTATTTCTTTATGCGGCCGCACTCCATTTCCAGGGCCGTTTTACAGCGGGCATTTCCGGCCTCGGCCTGGGCGTGCACATCGCGTCTGTCGATGTATTTTTCTGTTACCCCCAGGATGCCGCTCTTTTTGTTGAGTTCCGCATCCATTTCCACAGGACTCATGCCAGTCGTCCTCATCATGTGAGTCACAATGGCCGGATCAATATCCCCCGACCTCGTACCCATCATCAGTCCTTCGAGCGGGGTCATGCCCATTGATGTGTCAAGACTCCGACCGTTCTTAACGGCGCATATCGATGCGCCGTTGCCGATATGGGCGATGATAAGGTTTGTGTCGGCGGGCTTCTTGCCCAGAAGAACGGCGGCACGTTTTGCGGTGTAGACATAGCTGGTGCCATGAAAGCCGTATCGGCGAACCTTGTACTTCTTGTACCACTCATAGGGGAGGGCATACAGATAGCTTTTCTCCGGCATGGTTTGATGCCAGGCCGTGTCCAGAACCGCAGAATGAGGGATATCGGGCAGTATGGCCTGTGCCGCCCTGATTCCGGTTATGTTTGCGGGATTATGCAGGGGCGCCAGAGGAGAACATCTTTCTAAGTCGGCCAGAATCCCATCATTGATCAGAACGGATTTGGTGAAGATTTCTCCGCCATGAACCATGCGGTGTCCGACGGCCCTGATGCGCTTGATGTCTGTCATACACCCGTATGCAGGGGCGACGAGGGTTCTTATGATCCATTCAATCGCCATCTTATGATCCGGGCAGGGTTTTGCCTGAGAATACATATCTTTGCCGGAAGATTTGTGCTGGATGTTAGATTTTTGCTGACCAATGCGTTCAATCATTCCAACACCGAGAACTTCTTTCCTGTTCCAATCGTATACCTGATACTTTGCCGAAGAGCTTCCGCAGTTGAGGGTAAGGATAAGCACTGATACCTCCTGACGATAATCTACGGGGCACCTCTGAAAAACCCATTCCGTTTTTGACTTGCTCTTTTCCTCCGCTACTGCGTTGCCAAAGAACTCACGTAACCCAGTTGCGCTTGAATTCTTGGCACCTTGTACCGAAGAAGAATCGCTGCGCCAAATTCCAAAAACGGTTTTTTAGAGGTACCCTATGATATTTCTAGCATATCATCGTCATACTTTCAATTCTAAGCGGTTTTGTCCATGTCTTAGGATATATGGGAAAAAAAACATGGGGTATGACTATATGGCTGGCGGCTTTGCTTTCTTCTGCTGTCCTCGGCGCTGATACCAAGGTGCGCATGGACACCGCCCTGGGGTATGACGGCGGCGGCCGATGGCAGGGATATGGGATCGTCTCTGCCGGTTCTTGGTCGTTTGGAGCCGCAGGGCAATGGAACCCTGTCGGCGAGGCCCTCGGAATGCCGGGCATTAATTCCCCCATACTCACCCTGGGGCACCTCAGTGATGCCGGGCTGGCGGCAGAGGCCAGGAACCCTGAATGCTCCGCTTTGTCCAGGGCCGCCGAACGAACGGTTTACCGCGCCGATTTACGGTCGTTTTCGGCATCCCGCATGGGCATTGTCCTCTCGCACTGGGACGGGCGGGCGGGGGTGGGATGGGAGAGGCGTCCCGGACTGGATACAGGGTTAATGTGGGCATCCTTGGTGGACAGGGATGTTTGGCGGCTGGAGATGCTCTGGTCCTTCGGACTATTAGCTCAAGAAGTGGAAGAGGATGAATGGTATCCGAAGAAAGCCCCCCGTCCCGGAGGTGCCTTCACCCTATATGCGCTGAGAAGCCGCTTCGAATTCGGCTCCTGGAACGGCGCGTTGACGGGCCTTCTTTCTGGCGGCGCCAGTTTCAGGCCCGGGCTGTTTCTCGCAGGTTCCATGGGGCTGTCGGCCAGGGCCTGGAAGTTGAGGATGCGGGGGACATGGTCAACCGAATTCTTTAGAAACGCCGAGGGCGAACTGCCCGATGTTCCGGCGGGAATCGCCCTGGATGGGCATTATAGTCCGAACAGGGGGCCGATTATTAAGTGGAAAGCGCATCTTCCGATATGGACTTATCACCGTCTCCTTCCTGGAGAGAAAGAAACAGGGATGGCGGCCCTGGGATGGCGGTTTGATCACTTCGAAATACGCAGCCGATTGGAATGGGACGGACTGACCGGCACACCCGCAGCAAGACGGATTGCGGGAGAGCTGCGGTGGAGCGGGAACCATGTATATTTCGATTTGGACGCATCATGGGATTTCATCGAAGCATGGTCCATCAGGCTTAAATGGGAGCAGCGAATCAATCGGGTGTGGGGCTTTGATTTTTCGGTTAAACTTCACCGGGAAACAAGCCTGCTGGCCGATATCCATGCCGGTCTGTCACTGCGGTATGCACGGGGCAGGATTGAATTGAATTGCACCGCCCTGGACCTTCCACGGGATTGGCAGGACGGTCCTTCGAGTGCCGGTGATCTCGACATTGAACTCAGGTGGTCGAATAAATTTTATGACTGAAGAGAGCCTTAAAAGGCACTAAGGTTCATGGTGCGATTTTTCCGCCGAACAAGTGCAGATCACCGAACCTGCTTAGGTCTACAGCCTTTTCTCTCTTATTGCATCGCAGCAATGATTGAGGGATGCCCTCTTGCTTAGTTCCGTTCCAATAATCATCGTCAGACATAGAGATTTGAGCGACAGTGAATGCCCCGAAGCTTAGTGGCAGGGGAATAACCATTTGCTAGTACGTATATTTAGAGGTGCCCTATAGTTTAGTGAAAAAACGAATTATCAGAATATACCTGCACTTTCTCTGCCCCGTATTGCTCCAATTCCGGCGCTATAGGGCTGAATAATGGACAACTGCATCAATTCCATCCATGGCGGTCTCCAATGATGCCCCGTGCGATCAGTTTGTTAATTTTTTTCCTGACTATGCTTTAGGGGGATTCGAGAAGGCCCGGGCCGCAGCGAATTTATTTCATGGGAACAACCACATTCTTCTGGACACTATACAAACGATAACCCCGTTAGGGCGCCTCTACCCCCCTCCGGAGTTCTTGACTCGATCTTTTCCGCCTGCCTGCCTTTGGCCGGTCTGCCTGTGCGTGTTCTGCACGCAGACAGCAGGGGGCAGGCGAGAAATCTCTTCGTCAGTTTCCTAAAGCTGGAAGCTGGTTTTTAGAGGGCCCCTATGCTTAAAAGATATTTCAGGCGAGTTTCTGAGCCAACCTGTCGGATTTCTGAGTCAATTTCCAAAGATTATCGGCTAATTGCGGGCTAAATGCGTCTTTCGGCACCCGCCAAGACCAGTTCCCATGGGTTTGTCCAGGCGTATTGAACCGCGCCTCGCTCCCAAGGCCGAGAATGTCCTGTATGGGAGTAACCGCCAGAGCAGCCTTGGAGTACATCGCCGCTTTCACAATGGCTTCGGCGGCCTGTCGTCCGCTGATGCCCTCCGGAAGTTTGAGATAGCCCCGCATCGCGGCCTTGTCACCCTCTGCGGCCGTTTCATACCATCCGGCTGTGGTGTCATTGTCATGTGTGCCGGTGTAAACGAGGCAATGACGGCCGTAGTTATGAGGCAGATAGTTGTTTTCTTCGGAAGAGTCGAAGGCAAACTGTAAAACTTTCATTCCAGGGAAGCCGCATTCCTGCATCAATGCCCTCACATCATCCGTGATCACGCCCAGGTCTTCGGCGATGATGGGCGGATCCTTCAGCAAGTCATTCACTTTCCTAAACAGCTTTTCACCCGGAGCGGAAACCCATTGACCGTTGACGGCGGTCTCTTCGCCATAGGGCACGGCCCAGTAAGCGACGAAACCCCGAAAATGGTCTATACGGAGGGCATCGTATTGCTCGAATTTATTCTTTAGGAGAGATAGCCACCACTCGAAGCCATCCTGTTCCATAGCAGACCAGTTGTACAGGGGATTTCCCCAGAGTTGTCCCGTGGCACTGAAATAGTCCGGCGGCACGCCGGCGACATGGGCGGGGCATCTGTCTTCGTCGAGTTGAAAAATTTCAGGATTAGCCCAGCAATCCGAAGAATCATAGGAGACAAATATAGGAATATCCCCAATGATGTGTATGCCTTTGCGATGGGCTTCCCTCTTTACCTTCATCCACTGCTTATTGAAGATGAATTGCAGGAAGAGATGATAATTCTGGGCGTTTTCCAGGTCTGCCTTGATTTTCTCCATGGCCGGCCCTTCCCTGAATCTTAATGGAGTCGGCCATTGGTACCAGGGTTTGCCCCCTTGATTCTCTTTGATGGCCATGAACAGGCCGTACTCCTCAAGTCGATGAGATATGTCCTTACGATAATCCGAGAACTCCTGATGCAGCTTCCTGGAACCGGCCCCCGAGGAAAACCGTTTCCAAGCCTGGCGCAGAATCGAGGATTTGAGAGGGATGAGCCTTCCGAAGTCTACGGCCGAATCTGGAAGGCGTCCCAAGGGGCTGATATCCTCGGCATTCAGCATGCCAAGATAAACGAGTTCATCGAGGTCAATGAGATTGGGATTACCTGCGAAGGCGCTGAAACCCTGATATGGAGAATCGCCATATCCTGTCGGAACGAGCGGGCATATTTGCCAATAGCTTTGTCCGGCCTTCTTGAGCCAGTCCAGGAAGCTCAGCGCATATTCACCAAGAGCGCCAATCCCGCAGGGACCGGGAAGCATAGTGGGATGAAGCAGTATACCGCTGCTGCGGGGGAACGTTCTCATGGTTTATTCTTATCCAGAAATTTGCTCAGAATGACTGGTTTGCTAATACAGGGAAATATCCCTGATCACCTTGTCGAATTCCGTCTTGAATCTCTCGGGCGAGGTGAGATTGATATTCCTATCGTCCTGCAGATGCTGTATATATCCTTTCGCATCGACATCCAAATAGCCTGTTTGCAGCAAGGGAATGAGATTGGAGTCCAGGACCATAATAGTCGGATATCCCCTGATGCCAAAAAACTGCTGCAAAGCCTGATTCTGACGAACGACTCTTTCCGATTGCTCAATGCTGCTAGGAAAATCGAGAAGAACTTGTACCAAATTATCATTAGCCCACTCGCCATACTCGGGATCCGAGAAAATGTTTGCCTCCAGTTTCTTGCACCAAATGCACCAATCTGTGCCGGAGAAATTCAGCAGAAGCATCTTATCTTCCTGCCGGGCGCGCTCTGCCCCCTCAATGATGTCGTCCGTCCATCCTTTGGGCGGGTACTCGGCGAATACAAGAGTTGTAACATATATCAAAATGACCGCTAACGCGTAAATTCTCTTCATGACTGCACCTCCTAAAAGCACGATTACCAATATACTGCGGGAACACCCAACAGTAAAGCCAGAATGGCATTCATCGCGAGAAGTTTTTTCGCATCCAAGCCGTAAGGGTGTCTCTAGTGTGCGCAGCTTAAAAAAAAAATCAATATTTGGGCGCAACCCTTCGGGTCGGGCTTTCCGCTCCAATGCCTTAATCCGGCTGCCTGCCTTCCGGCTCATTGCCAATCGCCGGGGCAGCCGGCGGCATTTCCGCTGCAATCCCTTGCGCCTAAAGTCAATTGGGGGCACCTCTAAAAACCCCATTCCGTTTTTGGCTTGCTCTTTTCCTCCGCTACTGCGTTGCCAAAGAACTCACGTAACCCAGTTGCGCTTGAATTCTTGGCGCCTTGTACCGAAGAAAAATGCTGCGCCAAATTCCAGAAGCGGTTTTTTAGAGGTGCCCTTGGAAATTTACTGTGTAAAGCAGAGCCCCAGAACTCATAATTCAAAAATCAGAAATCATATCCAATGCCTTTTTCCGGCAGTCTGCTCCCCGGCTCAATCACCGGGAGAGGGGAGAAGGGGGGGAGGGGGGGGGGGATGGGAGAGAGGTCAAGGCTTGCTGGTATAACGTTGCTGAATGTTTCGGATACTTGGCAGAATGGGAAAAAACAACTCGACGAGTTCAGGATCAAATTTCTTCCCTGACTCCGATTTAATATGGGCCAGGATTCTTTCTTCTTGCCAGGCTTCTTTGTAAACGCGATGAGAACTCAATGCATCATATACATCAGCGATGGCGACAATGCGGGCAAATAAGGGAATCTGTTCCCCTTTGAGTCCTGAATGAATGGGTGTGGCAGAAAAATCATGCACTTCCTCATAGTCAATATTCCCAGGATATCCATTGCCGTCCCAATTCTCATGATGGTGTAAGGTCACTTCTTTTGCATGGGTGCTTAGGTCGGAATCATCATGGAATTGCGCGGCTCCTATCCAGGTATGAGACTGCATTATTCGGTATTCCTGTTCGGTCAATTTGCCGGGTTTTTTAAGTATGATATCACTTATGCCAACCTTCCCGACATCGTGAAGCATGGCGACCATACGAAGACTGTCCTTTTTCTTCTCCCGTTCTTCGGCATTGATAGCGTGTTTATAGGCCCAAGTTTCATATAACTCCATTGCGTAAGCGCCAACCCTGTTAACATGTGCGCCGGTTTCTGTGGGGTCCCTGAGACAGGCAAACCGGGAGATCGTTTCAAGAAGGTTCCGGGTCATTTTGGCACGCTGTATGGCTTTGGCTGCAAATCGGGCAAATACCTCGAAGAATGGAACATCCTTATCCCTAAAGGGGATGAATGTGTTTTTTGATTTCTTGGCATTGATGAGCTGCATGACACCCAAGAGTTCGTTTTCACCGGTTATCAGGGGGAATGTCAAACTGGAAATGGTCTTATAGCCTGTAATTTCATCGAACGAAGCGTTGAAATTATAGGGGAGATGTTTGTCAATGGCATACATATTGGGTACATTCAGAAATACTTCATGTTTTGCCACGAACCCGGATATTGATTTTTCATCAATGGGTATGGTGAAGTACCTATAAGGGAGTTTCTCGTTGGGCTCCAATCTCCCTTGGAGAGTGTCATTCTGGGCATGGGTAAAGGCCAGTTCTCCGCCCTCATGCATGTAGACTGTGCCGGCATCTGCCCGTGCTTCCTTTCTCGCTAGGAACAAGAGACGTTCCAGGAGAATATCCAGATCTTTGATTCTGTCTAAATCACGATCAATTTCGAGAATCTTATGCAATCGATCTTTATCTCTGAATTTATTACTCAACAAATCATATCCCGTATGAAGAATGCTTCACTGCATGTTCTATGCTTCAAAATCGGCGAATATACGGGAACTCTTAATTCCATTCAGTTTATTCCTGATTTCACCGTGAAAAGAATCGTCCTGATAGGCTTCCAGGGATGCTCTATCATGATGCGTTGTGATGAGTGCCAAATCATACGCCGATGAGTTTTCATTAAAATTTACTCCTACCTCTAAACTCAGCATATGCGGCACATTTCCCTGTAGACTCTCCAGAAGTTCCTTGGCGATGGAAATATCCTTTTTGTCATTGAAACTCCACAGCACGACATGTTTTACCACAATCTTCCTCCTATTATATATTCTATGGCAGCAAGAGCCAAAGAACTCTAATTACTGCCCCCGCGGGCGAATACTTTTGCGAATATGCCGAATAAGTCTTGGGTCTTGGCAGTATTCTTATTGACATGGCCAATTTCTCTAATCTTTTTCGAGCGATAACGGATGAGCTGCTCGGGTGATCTTGGCATCAGAGATTTCATATCCTTGACAATGACCCGTTTAATCTCTTGGGCGGTGAAGCCTGGATCGAGATGGGCGCCCCCTGGGACTTCTGGAATGAGCCCGTGGACTATACCGAATTCGTGGATGTCTTTTGCGGTTATCTTCATGATTTCAGCGGCTTCCTTGGCTTTTTCTGCATCCCTGAGAAGAATGGACGCGAAACCTTCCGGACTGATTACCGAATAGATGGAGTTTTCCAGCATATAAACTTTGTCCGCTACGCCTATGCCCAAAGCACCCCCTGAACCGCCCTCACCAATAATGAAGCAGATAATGGGGACTTTGAGCATACTGAAGACCTTGAGGTTAACAGCGATAGCTTCGCCAATTCCTCTCTCCTCGGCCTCAATGCCAGGATAGGCGCCGGAGGTGTCAATGAAGGTTACCACCGGACGGCGGAATTTCTCGGCCTGTCTTGCCAAGCGCAGGGCCTTGCGGTAGCCCTCGGGATAGGCCCACCCGTAGTTGCGGGCGAGATTCTCCTTCAAGTTGTGACCGCGCTGATGACCGATGAAGGTGATGGCCCGGTCTTCAATGGTGCCTATGCCGCCTATCATGGCCGGATCATCGCCATAATGCCTATCCCCATGGAGTTCCATGAATTGATCGCAAATGAGATTGATATAGTCCAGGGTGTTCGGCCGATCAATACGCCTGGCCAACTGCACCTTCTCCCAAGTGTCATTGCCGTCTGGGGCATATCGGGCCATCAGATCGCTAAGATCGGGAACGGAGACCTGTTCCTTCTCGGCGAGAATCATAATTTCCTCGATCTTATTTCTTATTATCGAATCATCCATCCCTTTTTCTCCGGTTGGTGAGTTTTCAGCAGAAAACTCAGCGTGTTTCGCAATGCGGCTCTGTGAACCACCATGTCTACAAATCCCTTTTCTTGTTGAAATTCGGCCCGTTGGAAATCCTCGGGCAGTTTCTCTCGAAGTATACCTTCGATGACTCTTTTGCCGGCGAATCCGATGAGGGCTCCGGGCTCGGCGATATTGATGTCGCCCAGCATGGCAAAACTCGCCGTGACACCCCCTGTTGTGGGATGGGTAAGAATTATAAACAGAGGGATGCCGAGGTCGTCAAGAAAGGCGGCGGCGTTTGAAGTTTTGGCCATTTGCATAAGGGAAAATATCCCTTCCTGCATGCGGGCGCCGCCGGATGAGGTGATCAGGATGACAGGGGTCGCCTCATCGGCACCTTTTAGGATGGCGCGGGTAATTTTCTCTCCCACGACCGAACCCATGCTTCCGCCGAGAAATTGGAAGCTCATTACCCCGAGTATGGCGCGGTGTTTGTCAATTGTGCCGACACCGGTTACCACAGCATCTCTTATACCGGATTTCCCCTGGGCCTGGGTGATCTTCTCCTCATAACCTGTCAGGGATATGGGGTTGAGGCTCGTGAGTTCCTGGGAGAACTCAACGAAAGAATCCGGATCCGCCAGTGTAGAAATGCGGTCGTAGGGGTGCATGGGCATGTGGAAGCCGCATTCGGGGCATACCTGGAGGTTTTTTATGAGTTCGGCTTTGCTTATGGAATGCTGACATTCTTTGCACTGCGTGTCCTTTAAGTTGGCAAATGGCTCTGATATCGAATATGGCCCCTTTCTGCGCAGCTTGTCTTTGATGGATTCGATTCCCATATATTACTCCGTTGTCAACTGATCATAGAGGCCTGTACCGAAATTGCCGCTGCGGAACTGTGGAGACTTCAGTATCATAAGCTGTTCCTCAATGTTTGTCTTGATTCCTTCAATGTGTGTCTCTCCGAGGGCGCGTAACATGCGGGCAATACCTGTTTTGCGATCGGGAGCCCAGATGATTACCTTTGCGATCAGAGAATCGTAGTGAGGTGAAATAGTGCAGCCTGGATAGAGGAAGGTGTCGGTCCGAACGAATGGACCCCCGGGCGGCACAAAGGTGCTCACCATGCCGGGGCTGAGGGCATTCAGCCGGATTTCCATAGCATATCCGCGGATGGCGAAGGAGTCTTGAGTCATATCTATTCGTCCTTCGCTGCATGCGAGTATCTGCTCTCTGATGATGTCCACGCCTGTGGTGCATTCGGTAACAGGATGCTCTACCTGCACCCGTGCATTAACTTCCATGAAGTAATGCTTGTCCTTTTCTACGAGGAATTCAACAGTGGCCGCACCGGTGTATTTCAATTTACGGAAGAGACGAAGGACATCCTTCTTGACTGATTCTCTGAGTTTGGGGCTCATCGCCGTTGACTGGCTCTCCTCTAGGAGTTTCTGATGATTTCTCTGTATGGAACAGTCCCGTTCTCCGAGATAGATGGCTTCGCCCTTACCGTCTGAAAGAATCTGACATTCGACATGTCTTGGGTTTTCCAGATATTTTTCCAGGAATATGGTGCCGTCCGAGAAGAAACTCATGGCCTCGGCGGAGGCGATACGGATGCTTTCCTCCAGTTCCACCATATTGCGGATGATGCGCATTCCGCGGCCTCCGCCGCCGGCGGCCGCCTTAGCGATAAGTGGAGGGCCGATTTTCTTCGCTATCTGTATGGCGTCGTCGATATTGTTCACGGGCCCTGTACTGCCGGGCGTTAGGAGCAGGCCGGCCGACTGGGCAACAGCCTTTGCCTGCAATTTGTCGCCGAGCAATCGTATCGTATCGGCTTCGGCCCCGATGAAAATCAAGCCGGATTCTTGCACCTTGGAAGCGAAATCCGCATTTTCAGAGAGGAAGCCCACCCCGGGGTGAATGGCATCGCAATGAGTTAGGAGTGCGGCGGTAATTATGGCTTCTTGGTTAAGATAGCTTTGGGAAGAGGCTGCCGGCCCAATGCATACAGCCTTATCGGCCATGCGGACATGAAGGGCATCTGAATCGGCTTCAGAGTACACAGCTACAGAGCGGATCCCCATTTCCTTGCAAGTGCGGATGATACGCACGGCAATTTCACCACGATTGGCAATGAGAATATTTCTAATGAAAGAACCGACCGAATTTTTTTTCATAATAAGGCTCAGGTCCGCCTCACCTCAAATAGCGGGTCGTTGAACTCCACTAATTGACCATTCTCGGCGAGAATCCTGACAATTTCACAGTCAAAATCAGCCTCGACCTTGTTCATGATTTTCATGGCCTCGATGATGCAGATTGCATCGCCTGCCGCTACGCTGGTTCTCTCGCCCACAAATGGGGGGGCATCAGGGGCCGGCGAGCGGTAAAAAGTTCCAATGACAGGCGCAGTGATGATTTCTGTTCCCGCCGATGGACTCTCCTCACTCTTCTCGGCTGTGGGCTCCTGGGCGACAGATGCAGACTCGGCAAGCTGTCTCGTCGTCGAGACTGTAGACGATGATAGATCAGGCTTCTTCATGGTGATCTTGAAGCCCTCGGATTCGATGATCAGCTCGGCAAGATGACTTCCGTCGAACTTCTTCATTAATTCATATATTGTATCTTGATCCATATTGACTAGATATTAACGGATAGCGGCTCCTGTGGGAACCTCTAAAATGAAAATCGTTGGTCTTGTGTGCTGTCCACAGCATTATTCTAACTGGGCACCTCTAAAAAACCCGTTTAGTTCTTGACTCGATCTTTTCCGCCGCTAATGCGTTGTCAAAATACTCAACTAAGCCCAGCTACGCCCTTAGCTTTTGCCGCCTTGTATCGACAAAGAATTTCTTCGTCAATTTCCTAAAGCTGTTTTTTAGAGGTGCCCTAATGACAATAGCGCAAGGGATTGAAACGGAAATGCCGCTGGCAGCCCCGGCGATTGGCAATGAGCCGGGGACAGGCTGCCAGAATAAGGCATTGCAGTGAAAAGCCCGACCCGAAGGGTTGCGCCCAGATAGTGATTTTGAAAACTACGGCACATTGGGAGTCCGCCGGACTTGAAATTCACTGTTTTTGATGGGTTTTCTGATACAGGGCTGCAAAGGCTTAGGTTTAACAGGGTTGAATGATCATGCTGTCGAGATGATGCAGTTGTAATAATCCAGCCGGAATCTGAACTTCATTCCTTCGTGTACCTTAAATCAATATTGACAGTTCGCCGCTTTGCGCAAATAATATGCAGTAACAAGAAATTGGAGATGAAATGGCTGTTGGTGTACTGTCCATTGGTTCTTATGTCCCTTCAAGATGTGTGAGTAATGATGAGTTGGCGCAAACTCTCGATACTTCTGATGAATGGATACGTTCACACACGGGAATAGGGAGCCGTTATATCGCTTCGGAAAGGGAAACAGTTGCGTTTATGGCTTCCGAGGCGGCAAAATCTGCCGTGGTTAATGCTGGATTGGCCAAAGAGGATATTGATTTCATCATTGTTTCCAGCATTACACCGGACTATAGAGATTTCCCCGCTACGGCTAATCTGGTGCAGAGGGATTTATCTATTGGGCAGGTGGGGTCTCTGGATCTGAAGGCGGCCTGTACAGGTTTTGTCTACGGCTTGGAAGTTGGGCGCGGATTGGTTTTAGGGAAAACGGCTAAGTGCGTTTTGCTCATCGGCGCCGAGAAGCTTTCGGCAATAGTGAACTGGAAGGACCGCAGTACTGCCGTTCTATTTGGTGATGGTGCGGGCGCAGTGATACTCGGAGAAGTCGAATCCGATTCGGGAATTCAGGACAGTATACTGAGAACCGACGGCAGCGGCGCCGAATACCTGTTCATGTCTGTCGGCGGTACGGCGACTCCCTACGATTCGGATATGCCCTTTGAGGAGCAGGGGTATTTGAAAATGGATGGCCAGAAGGTATACAGTTTCGCTGTAAGAGTGAATACTGAGGTGGTTCGCGATCTGATGAAACGCAACAACTTGCAGCCTGATGATATTGATTACATTGTGCCTCATCAGGCCAACTATCGCATCATCGCCGCCGCCGCCAAACGGTCAAAAATACCTATGGAGAAGTACTATCTAAACATAGAAAAATTTGCGAATACTTCTTCGGCATCCATCCCCCTGGCCCTGGCGGAGATGGAGGATAAGGGTCTTCTCAGGCGTGGGATGAGAATTCTCACTGTTGGGTTTGGAAGCGGTCTCACGTATGGCGGTAACTATATCATCTGGTAGGATAGCCGCTCATTTTATGATTCAGTCAATAAGCTAAGGTATTAGTACAGCATGGAGTTAAAGGAGTTAGTCAATGATGCTAAAGGGAAAAGTCGCCCTGGTAACCGGCGGAGCACGGGGAATCGGGAAGGAAATCATTATGAAGTTCCTCAAGGAAGGAGCGTCTATACACTATTGCGATCTAGAGGAAGGTCCTTTCAAGGAAGAAATGGATGCAGCAGCGATAAGCGGCGCTGCTGTAACTTTTCACTCGACCAATATCACCAATGAGAATCAGGTGAAAGAGCTGATCAAGAGTATTACAACGGCAGGGCCTCTGGATATTGTGGTGAACAATGCCGGTATCACGAGAGATGGGATGGTGTTTAGAATGCCCCTTGAGCAGTGGGAGTCGGTGCTCAAAGTGAATCTGACAGGGGCCTTCATCGTATCGAGGGAAGCTTCGGCATTCATGGCATTGAAGCAGAAATCGGGGAGTATCATCAACATGGCCTCGGTGGTGGGGCAGATGGGGAATGCCGGACAAACTAATTACTCGGCATCCAAGGCCGGTCTCATCGGTTTCTCTAAGAGCCTGGCCAAGGAAACCGCGAAACGCCATGTCAGGGTGAATGCCGTGGCGCCTGGTTTCATCGAAACCGCCATGACGGCCAAACTCCCGGATGAGGTAAGGGCGGATTATGTCAAGGCCATTCCCTTAGGCCGAATGGGACTGCCTGAAGATATCGCTAATACAGTGCTATTTCTTGCGAGCGATTTATCGTCTTATATTACCGGACAAGTCATTCGCGTTGATGGTGGATTGGTGATGTAGGAGGTCATCTATGGCGCGTCGTAGAGTCGTCGTATCCGGGCTGGGAACTGTCAATCCCCTAGGGCATGATATTCCCAGTACTTGGGATGCTGTCAAGTCTGGGAAGAGCGGTATTGAATCCATCACGGCGTTCGATACTGGGGAGTTTGTCTGCAAAATAGCCGGCGAGGTGAAGAATTTTGATCCGGCTAATTGGATGGAGAAGAAAGAGGCCAGGAAAATGGCGAGGTTTTCTCAATTTGCCATGGCTGGAGCTGTCGAAGCCCTCGCCGATGCCGGATTAGACAGAGGCGGTGCTGATCCTGATAGGGTAGGGGTGATTCTGGGGAATGGTATCGGCGGCAATGAGTGTGTCGTGGAAGGAATGCGGCAATTAGAGACAAAGGGTATTCGGGGCATATCGCCTATAACCGTTCCCAAGATGATTATTAATGAGGCAATGGCCAATATAGCCATACGGTTTGGTTTTTTCGGGCCCTGTTACGCTGTGGTGACCGCCTGTACTTCGTCCACCGACTCCATTGGCAACGCATTGATGGCACTGAGATCCGGGCTCATAGATGTGGCTGTTACCGGAGGGATGGAGGCGGCCATTACTCCGTTTTCCATTGCCGGATTCATTAAACTCACGGCCTTGGCCACTCGTTATAACGATAATCCAAAGATGGCTAGCCGCCCCTTCGATAGGGATAGGGACGGGTTCATCATGGGAGAAGGGGCCGGTATCTTGATTCTTGAGGAACTCAGCCATGCCCTGAAACGGGGAGCGCAAATTTATGGGGAGGTAGCCGGATATGGAATTAGCTGCGATGCCTACCATCTTACCAGTCCCGATGCGGAAGGAAACGGCCCGGCTAAGGCGATGAAATGGGCACTGCAAGATGCAGGAATGGATCCGTCTGAGATAGATTACCTCAACGCTCATGGAACTTCTACACTCACCAATGATCCTTTAGAAACCTTGGCCGTCAAGAAAGCTTTTGGAGATCATGCCTATAAGATGCCGATAAGCTCAACCAAATCCATGACGGCACATCTGGTTGGCGGGGCAGGCGGCATTGAGTCTATCATCAGTCTCTTGGCTCTCCGTGATGGCTTCATTCCGCCCACTATCAATCTTGAAAACCCAGGCGAAGGGTGTGACTTGGATTACGTGCCCAATGTCGGCCGCAAGGCGGAACTCCGTGCGGTCATGTCCGACAATTTGGGGTTCGGCGGACATAACGGAGCCCTGATTTATCGGAAATTTAAAGAATAGAGGAGAAAGACAATGAAAGATATAAAAGAGCTGCTTCCACATAGGGAGCCGTTTCTATATGTAGATAAATTGGATGAGGTAAGTGATGATCACATCGTCGGTACTAGAAAGTATACTGAGGATGATTACTTCTTCAAGGGGCATTTTCCCGGCTATCCCGTAGTACCCGGGGTTATACTCGTAGAATCCATGGCCCAATGCGGAGGTGCCGGTGCGGCGCAGTCCGGTGTGTTGGGAGATAAGCTGTTCTTCCTGGCAACGGTAGATAAGGTGAAATTCCGCAAGCAGGTGGTGCCGGGCGATGAAGTGCGCTTCGAGATCGTCAATGTTCAGGTGACCTCACGGGGCATCCGCCAAACCGGAAAGGCCTATGTTGGCGAGAAATTGGCCGCCGAGGCTTCGTGGCTTTGCCTTATGGGCGAAAAGGAAGGCTGATATGATTCTGGAACCTAAAATCATCGGCGGTGTATGCTTGACCGCCCATCCAGGCGGGTTGAAGAAATCCATCGAACAGCAGATTGCCTATGTCAAGGACCAAAAACAAATTGAGATGCCTAAGCGCGTCTTGGTGATAGGCGGATCCACTGGGTATGGTTTGGCGACCCGTATTGCTGCTGCCTTTGGCGGAGGCGCGGGGACATTGAATGTGTCCTTTGAGCGGGAACCCACTGATCGCAAGCCCGCAAGCCCAGGGTGGTACAACAATAAATTCTTCGACGAAGCCGCAAAGGCGTCCGGACTGACGGCCGTGAGCATGAATGCAGATGCGTTTTCTCATGAAACACGAAATGAAGTTGTCAGCAGAATCAAAGATCTCTTCGGACAGATTGATCTATTGGTTTATTCAATTGCATCTCCGATGCGCAAGGATCCGGATAGCGGCATTACCTACAAGTCCGTACTCAAACCACTTGGAAACACGTACAAGTCCAAATCCGTTGACTTCCTGAAAGGCATCGTTACCGAGACCGAGGTGATCCCGGCCGTGAGTGATGAAAAGGCTCATACAGTGAAGGTTATGGGCGGAGAGGACTGGGAACTCTGGATAGATGCCTTGTTAAAGGCTGGTGTCCTGGCCGATGGCGCCAAGACCATGGCCTATACTTATATCGGTCCGAAGATTACCTATGCGGTGTACAGGGACGGAACCATTGGCGCGGCAAAGAAGCATCTTGAAGAGTCGGGCAAGACTCTCAACGCCAGGCTGTCGATCATACAGGGGGAAGCCTTCGTTTCGGTTAATAAGGCTCTAGTAACCCGGGCGAGTTCGGTGATACCTGTGGTGCCCCTCTATATTTCCCTTCTGTTTAAGATAATGAAGGAAAAGGGTGTTCATGAGGGTTGTATAGAGCAGATGTATAGGCTGCTGGCCGCAAAAGTCTATGGCGCCGATGGTACGATACGGGATTCAGAAGGCTTCGTACGCATGGATGATTGGGAAATGCGCCCCGATATCCAGGCCGAAATAGAGCGCCTATGGCAGCAGGTCAATACTGAAAATCTCGATAGTCTTACCGATATTGCCGGCTTCCGAAACGACTTCATGCAGCTTCATGGCTTTGGCTGGGAAGGTGTGGATTACGGGGCCGATATCAGCCCATTGGGGTAAGTGTATCTTCTGAACCATCACTTAGGTTTTTGGCTCGATTTTTTCCGTTGTTGCAGCTCCGTCAAAATACCCACGCAGCTTAAGCTATGTATCGACCTGCAAAGGCCGTCCTGCCTGCAACAGGGGAAAAACCTTTTCGTCAATTTCCTAAAGCTGTTTTTTAGAGACACCCATGGTATAAAACATTGCGCTGATTCATCAGATATTCTTTGGTGATCTTCCTGGATGATTGCTCTCTCCCGATCATTCCGTTTGCCATTCCCACCACCATGACTGTTCAACGCTGCGGGCTGTTCTATTTGGTTTTTCAGCGAGAAAAACGGCATTTCTTTCAAACTCTGTGTCGCAGCTATTTTTCTTCGATGCAAGGCGCCAAGAATTCAGGCGTAATGGGTTGCGTGAGCAGGGCTAACGCAGTAGCGGCCTGTCTGCATGCAGAACACGCACAGGCAGGCGGAAAAGAGTAAGCCAAAAACGGAATGGGTTTTTTGAGGTGCCCATTAGTGTGTATTCCTAATCTTCACTGAAGATTCCCGTATTGCCGACAGAATCTTTTTTGGGCGTACCGTCATCGCTGAAATAAAGGGGTATTTCCAGTTGACCCCCATCACCGGATGGTGTTGACAGTTTGAATTTCAATAACCCGTCACCACCGAGTTCCGGATAGTTCTCTCCAAATACCAAGTACCCGGAGATCGGCGTATCAGGGGTGACAGTGAATTCATCAGACAAGAGAGTTTTTTTCATCAATAAATCCATCAATGTGGTTCTGGTAAAAGAGACAATGCTCCATGTATTTCTGAGATATGCACGGCTTTTTGCCTTTCCCCGCACATCATCTATCTCCAAGGATATGTCATTGAGGCTGAATTCCACCTCTGATTCAGTCGTTTCGGCCGATAATTCAAAAACCAATAGGCGTATTTTGGTGATCAGTGAGGGATAGCCATAGTAGGGATTCAAATACAATCTGGAATCATTGCGCCCATGTCGGCTGACAAGGGTCTCTTCATCAATGTACCGGAGAATTATTTTCAGATCGGCAATCTCATAGATAATGGGTTCGGAAAGCACAGGCCTGGGAGGAGCCGTGTTACAGCCGACAATCAGTAGATGACAGATAATAATGAATAGGATGGCTGATTTTTCCATTGTATTCCCTCGCATAGTGAATCTCCTTCAAGATGGACTGTCTAATAGCTGCAAAACAAGCGAAGTCGCTCTAATAGGGGTCTCATATCGCAAATCAATGGATATCTCTCTAAAAAACCCCCGCTTGATAGCGGGGGCAATTGAAGTTGTCGAAATAGGTTTAAACCCTAGAAGGCTGTGCTGAATTTCAGGTAAATTGTATCGTTCCAGTCATCCTCGGGCGCCTTGTAGTTCATATTATTAGTCATGCCAAGCAGAATCGACAATGAACCAAGGGCCGTGGAAATACCGGCATCGTATTTGATGTTAGCTGCATCGAAGTCATCGAAGTTACCTAATTCGATGCCGCCAAAGATACTGAAATTATCCAAAACATCCGCCAATAGAGATACTTTCACAGCACTATTTGCGGCAAATTTTTCAATACCGCCGATTCCGTATGAGAGTCCCGCTGTAAGGATACCAAATTTAGCGGAGTAATCGAGCTGCAATTTGGGACCATCCGGGCTGATCGCTTCATCTAAATCATATTGGAAGCCAAGCCCCACCTTGTGATCACCGAATTTCAATGCCACACTGGCGCCCGCACTCATTCCCGAGTCATCTTTTGTATCATTATCAGGATTCTCTTTTGTACGATTATCAGAATCCGATGCTAGGAAATAGGCCGCGAAATCGAATACATCGGCAATACCGGTACCCTTGAGAACGACTCCGCCTTCAAATCTCTTAGTATCATCATTACCGATATCACCCAGGTTCTTGGGATAAATAACGGTGCTGAGAGTCACCATGTCTACGAATTTGAAATCAAACCCAATGCCGACCATACCGTCATCAGTCCCGCCGGTGCCATCGGCCTTCTCGGTGGAAAGAGGCGCCACATTGACAACGGATGCCGTACCACCAAATCCGAATTTACCGAGCTTCAGGCTCAAGCCGACTGGACCGCTAATGCCAAGAGCCCCGAACAGATCTGTGGTGAGTGTGTAAGCATCCATGCGGAGATAGTCCTGCCTGTTGTCAAGCTCATCTCCAGCCACTGGAAGCGCAGTATTGCCAATCCTATCCGTGTTCATGGACTTGTCATCATTGATATCATCCCAGTAGAGAGCGTCAGCCACTCCAACGGTAACGGAAACCTTGTTCCACTCATCAATAGTCGCATTCAGTTCTAGTTTCATAGCGTCAGAAACATCTTCCTTAACTTCTCTATCTACAACTGAAAACCCGAAATAAGTGGAGAATGTCCCGCTAAACGCAGGATCCACTTCTGCAAACGCAGCCCCGGCAATTGTCACCACGAGGGCCAAAATCAAGAATCTCTTCATTACTTTTTTCTCCTATCGCAATGAAATTATTTATTACGCCGGAACCCGGCGTTTTTTTTATTACTATATCTATTCCCTCCATCGGCATTGGCCGATGAGAATTCAACGTACCCTAATCCCTCTGATAATCATATCATTCATGTTATAAGACTGCAACCACATAGTCAATACAAAAAATGGATTTAAGGACTTTTTATGAAAATAACATGTAGATTGTGTGATTACAATGCCGTTTCCCCCGCAAATCGGTAACCATACCCCCTTACTGTCTCTATCCAATCGGGAGAACCAAGCTTGGCGCGCAAATTCTTGATATGTGTATCGACTGTCCGATCATATCCTTCAAAGGTGTACTCTAAACAGCGGTTCAGGATTTGTTCCCGTGTTACAACGGTACCATTGTTTGAGGTGAGAAAAAGAAGAATCTTCCATTCGGTGGCGGTGAGTTTTAACGGCTCGTCATTCAAGGTGGCTCTATGGGCAAGCTCGTCTGCACACAGGGTGAACCCATCCAAGGTCCAGACGGCACTTCCAGATGAATTCACCTGCTCTGATGTCCGTTTGAGTATTGCGGCGATCCGCAGAACGAGTTCTTTCGGGCTAAACGGCTTGACGATATAATCATCGCCGCCTACCTCAAAACCTGTTATTCGATCAGATTCAGACTCCCGCCCTGAGATAAAAATCAGTGGGATTGGCTGTTTTGCAAGCAATTCCTTGGCAAATAAAAATCCATCGCCATCGGGAAGGTTTACATCCATCAGGATAAGGTCCGGTGGATGTGATGCTATTGCTTTTCTTGCGTCCGCAAGATTGCCAAACCCTGAAACCTGATAATCAACCAGTTGCAGATAGCCTATAACAGCTTCTCGGATTGCATCTTCATCTTCCACAAGATATATGCATGCCATGACTTGATTCTAATGCTTTTCCGATTATATGGCTAGTGTTCATCTTGGAATTGTGAAGATTTTATGAAGAATTGATGGTTTTCAGGGGATCCCTATACCTATCTCTGGAACTGCCGTACAATCCTTGATTCATGAGTAAACAGGTCGTACTGACCGGCATAAAACCCACGGGCATGCCCCATTTAGGTAATTACTTCGGCGCAATCCACCCGGCATTGGAAATTGCCAAAGCGGATAAAACCAGCGCATATTTCTTCATTGCCGATTATCACTCGTTGAACACGGTGAGAGATGCCGATACTCTCCGTTCATTCATATACGAAGTAGCGGCGAGCTGGCTGGCGGCGGGTCTGGATCCTGAGAGAGCTCTTATATACAAACAATCCGATGTCCCTGAAATCTTTGAGCTATGTACCATACTGATGGCGTTCGCCGCCAAGGGATTAATGAATCGGGCCCATGCCTATAAAGCGGCGGTGGATATCAACCAGAAAAAAGGCCAGCCCGAAGATCATCAGATAAACATGGGACTCTACACCTATCCAGTCCTAATGGCCGCAGACATCCTGCTGTTTGACACTGATGTGGTCCCGGTCGGGAAGGATCAGGTTCAACATGTGGAGATGGCCCAGGACATCGCCGCCATGCTGAACCATAATTACAAGGAGCCGCTTCTTGTTATACCCAAGGCAAAAACCATCGAGGAGTCCATGGCTGTACCAGGACTCGACGGCAGGAAAATGTCGAAGAGTCATGGGAATCACATCCCTCTCTTCCTTCCTGAAAAACAGCTTCGGAAAACCGTTATGAGGATCGTTACTAACAGCCAGGCGCTCGACGAACCTAAGAACCCCGAATCCTGCAATCTTTTCGCTCTTTACAGGCTCTTTGCGGATGAGGCGGAGCAGACGGCCTTGGCCGAACTCTACCGCCGGGGAGGCATGGGCTGGGGCGAAGCCAAGCAGATACTCTTTGAGAAAATGAACGAGCACATCGCACCAATGCGGGACAAATATGAATCCCTCATGGCCGACAAGTCCCAGATTAATACAATTCTTGCCGATGGCGCGCACAGAGCCGTACAGGCGGCCAGAATCACCTTGTCGCGTCTAAGGAAGGCCATTGGCGTGTCACTTGTCAGGTAGCCGTATCGTGTATATTTCAACTCCGAGTTCTTCTGCAACCTGTGCCACCATTTTTTCTGTTATCGCGCCGCGAGGTTTTTCATGTGCCGGGGCATCTCCCACCTGGATGATGATACGCTGGGGGGCCTGCCATTCGTATTCGGTCAAGGCGGCGAAGATGCCCTCGTTCACCGCTTCAGGGAGATCACGGCCGCCTGCCGTCGTCACTTCGTCAAGTCTTTGCTGTAGTATATTCAGATCGCTGGTGAACGGACTGTTGCGAGTCAGATAAGCCTCCTTGTAATCCCGATAAAGGACGAGACCAGCACGGAAAAACTTGAATCCCGCCACCTTCTCCTTCACTAGTGGCACCAGTGCCTCGCGGATGAATCCTATGTCGTTTTTCATGCTTATTGTCGTATCGACCACCAGCACCACATCGACGCTTCCCTGAGCCACCTCAATGATTTCGGAAATACGCTCGACAGCCGCCTCTATGTTCTTCACCGGCCCTTCCTCTATATCCACAGGAGGGGGCGGCATCTCTTTCATCGAGAGAATGAAAGGGTTGTCCTTCCAGCCGCCTCTGTAGTCGGCATAGGGCTCCTCAAATGC
The DNA here is from genome assembly GCA_965232165.1 of Spirochaetaceae bacterium. GTDB lineage: Bacteria > Spirochaetota > Spirochaetia > DSM-2461 > DSM-2461 > UBA2779. The sequence goes on from CBDDOY010000001.1 coordinate 1,603,844, forward strand.
ACGGATGTTAAGCCAGGTTCCGCGATGCACTTCAACCTGCCCCTCTCTGCTCCATGGGTAGCCATAGGTGAGCTGAAATGGCACATAGATATGAAACGCACTGCCGAGTAAGGCATTCTCCTCCGGAGAGGAATCCAAGAGGAAGTACTGCGGCTGTGAAGATTTGAGGAATTGGCCGTTCAGTATTCGCCGCTCATCTCCGTTCACCGGGTTGTAGTCCCAGGCTCGAAAGGAAAAGGAATCTGTTTGCTTAAGCGGATCGGCTGTGGACTCGGTAATCAAAACAGACCCCAAACCGGGTGTCGCTCGAATGTAAAGATCAAACCCTTCACCATTTTCGGACAGTTCAATGTAGGCGTCCCCTGGTTTGATTTCCAGATCATCGCTAAATGACAGCATTGTCAATGAGAGAAATAATACCGGAGCTATGGGTAAGGAACTGATTCTCACCTTTCGATTATCGGCGACAAAGCCGACTAAACGAAATAGGAAGTCATGCTCTTGGCCAATCGGCGGCGGGATGCCTTGATCTCATCCGTATAATCATCAATGAGGCGTTTCAGACCTGATTTAAGGATGTCAAAGCCGAACTCTCTTTTACCCACATTGAAATTGTGCTCGACAACCTCTTCTTTCATTCTGAAATCAGTCAGGTATTGCCGCATCTCACTGAAGACCGATTCGGGTATCTTTAGCGAGCCGTCATTGCCATAGCGATCCCGAATTTCACCTACCTTGAACCCGGCTCCCTGAATGTCTATTTTATAGACGAGGTAGGTGGTTGTGATGATGGGGGCACGGCAGGCGACAGACTCAAGGAAGGCATTGCCGAATCCCTCCCAGATCGGAAGATAGGTGACCAGATTGGCATTGCACAGGATATCTCTGGTTGAATAGAGCTTCTTACCATCCTCATCCCTTCCTCTGTGGGAGGCCAATCTATCAGATATGCAGTACAGGGGCACCCTATACTGATGCGCCAGCTTCTTGATGTTCTCTACGTAGGAATCATCTGTTTCATCCCCCTGGTAGAGGGAAATGATGAATTTAATGCGGGGAGCTAAATCCTTGTTCAAATCAATGAAACGGCCGACGAGCCTAACGGAATCCTCGATACGTTTGCGAGGAACGATGCGTGTCGGCTGAACGATGAGCAGATCGTCGGCAGAGAATCCCAGTTCATCCCTGAAATCCGAATTCCATTCATCCTTGATGACGGGGTTGTCGAAGTTTTCACAGTTGGGAATGATATACGGATTGACCCTTTTGATGGATTTCAGGATGTGTGCGGCATAAGATGAAATGACGACATGCTCGGTGCCGAGATCGGAAGGCGGCATGATACGGTTGAGAAGCTGGGTGATGTAATTCTCACTGAATCGGCTTCGCTCCCACCAGAAATCATGATGATGAAAGGCCGTCGCCATCCTATGAATTGTGGCCAGCCTATATACGGCGATGCCGCCAAGCAGGCTCATGGGCATAGCATTGGTGTTTTCGGCGATTATTACATCAATTCGATTCTGTTTAATGATTTCGTAGAGGTGATTCGCCACATCTGCCCCAGCCGCTTCCATCTCAGACTGAATCTGCGCTATGCGGTGTTTGGTAATATGTTGAGGACGATTGGATAGATATGGAAAGACATGCTGTTCGAAGTATTGTTGCTCCGGTGAATTGAAGCTTATTCTTTCGAATAAAATATGCCTCTCGGCAGGCACCTTGTTAATAGGCTTTTTGTAAGAGCCCGCGATGGTGTAAATCTCATGCCCAAGCCCCGACAGGGCTTCTATCCATTTATCGGTCTCCAAAGACACTCCATCGACATCTCCAAGCTTCCCGCTGATGAACGCTATTCTGAACACATTTTTGAGCAAACTGCCCAGCTCCTTCTCAAAAAGATGTTCCTCATGGCCGGTTTTTTCTCCAAATCCTCAATGCTCCTTTGGCTCTTTATCGTAACTTTTCCAATTGACGTTGAGCAAAATGTAATGCCCAGAAGCTTGATGTTTGAAATAAACAGTCTCTGCCCCCAGTCATTCCTTAGTAGGGAAACGACTTGACAAGGAGGTGTTTATGACTTTTCCGCACTGCCCCAATCCCGGCTGTTCCAATTTTGACGCTCCTGCCGGGGAAAACTGGTATATTCGCTGTGGTTTTCATCCTACTGTGGCCTTCGGCCCAATTCAGCGCTACCGCTGTAAGAATTGCCGCAGGACTTTTTCGGCTCAGACTTTCTCCATAGATTACTATGCCAAAAAAACTATCGATTATTCCAGGATCTTCGAGCATCTTGTCACCGCTTCAGGGCTTATCGACATAGGCCGGGCCCTCGGCGTCAGGGCCGAGACCGTTCAAAACCGCTTTGAACGGCTGGCACGGTGCTGCCTGGCCATTCATTCCGAACTGCTTCCGGCCCTGCCCATGCAGGAAAATATGGCCGCCGACGGGCTGGAATCGTTCTCTTTTTCCCAGTACTTCCCCCATCACATCAACCTCTTCGCCGGCTCTGCATCCGAGTTCATCTACAGCATGGGCTTTGCCAATCTTAGGCGCAAAGGAAGAATGACTCCTGCACAGAAGAAGCAGAGATTAGAACTGGAATCCGTCGAAAAGGCCGATCCGAAATCCGTCGAAAAATCGTTTAGAAGTATAACTGAAGGTCTTATTCAACTGCTTGAAGATAAGAAGGTTACCGGAAAGATATTGACGACAGACCTTCACAAATCGTATACACGGGCCTTCGCTAAGATTGATAATTTCAGGAAATACTTTCTTCATGAATGTATATCCTCAAATGAGTTCAGGAATAAAAACAATCCCCTATTCCCTGTGAATTACCTTGACCGTCAGATTCGCAAAGATGCCTGCAATCATGTGCGGCAGACAGTACAGTTTGCCCGGTGTCCCAGTGCGATGATGACGCGCATGGCCGTCTACCGCCACTACCATAACTGCGTGATCGCCCGACGGGTTCAGGAAGCCCGAAAAAAAGACATGACAACACACGTGGAAGAGGCCGGAGTTAAGCGAACAGACCTGGACAAAATAATCGGCAAGTATTGGCTGAAGCGTCCATTCCTGAGCAAGCTCAGACTGGGCACGGAAGAGGTCAAAACCTGGTTCAGTCAGTGGCGTAACCCTGGGGTGAAGGTTAATCGCTACAGCCCCCTGTACATCCAGGTTTAGAGGTGAACACAAGGTTCGGGGCATTTGATAAGGGAACCTGAACAGCGGTTCTTATTATAGACCATTGCTATTTATTTCCTTGCATGATAGCCTTAGACTAAGCTTGCAGGTTGATTCAAACGAATAGGATTTCGATTCGCAGTTTCCGTTTCGTATGTATACCTGAAATGCAGAATGCAAAAAGGAGTGTATTATGCAAAGAAGATTCATTGTATTGTTGGTCATTTTTCTCGCAGCCGTTATGGCGGTCTGTGCCAACGGCGGAAAGGAACAGGGTGAAACCGTGTACGTATTCGCATCGGATGCCACATGGCCGCCTATGGAATATGTCGACGACAATGGCGATATTGTCGGGTTTGACATGGATTTACTGGAGGCCATTGCCGAGGCTTCGGGGTTCAAGTATGAAGTCCAAAACACCGGCTGGGACGGTATATTCGCAGGACTCGCCAATGGTTCATACGATGCCATCATTAGTTCGGTCACCATAACCGAGGAACGGAAGATGACCATGGGATTCTCCGATCCTTACATTAATGCCGGGCAGATTCTTATCGTTTCCTCTGAATACTCGGGCGGGGATATCCTCACCGACTTCAGCGGAAAAAAAGTCGGTGTTCAACAGGGTACGACCGGCGATTTTGCCGTAGAAGAAGTTTCGGACATAGACCGCAGAGCCTACGATGATATCGGCCTGGCCGTAGAAGATCTGATAAACGGAAACCTCGATGCCGTTGTCTGTGATTCGGTAACCGCCATCGACTATGTCGCTGCCAACGAGAATTTCAAGGGGAAACTGAAAATTCTAGGCGAACCATTCACGGAAGAGGAGTACGGCATCGCCGTGCAGAAGGGCAACACCGAACTGCTTAATCTTCTCAACGCCGGTCTTGAAAAGGTCTTCAAAGATGGCACCCAAGCCCAACTAGTTCAGAAGTGGCTGCGTTAGATACACACGATACAACGCACTTAGATGTTACAGACGGCGCGCTCCTGCCGACAAAGGGAGAGCACCGCATAATCGATTCATGGCGGGTCACTCTTGCCATCGCCATCATTGGATTGATAGTGATGGTGCTCATCGTGAGAGACCCTTATAGCCGGATATTCAGTGTCGTCCTCAAGGGTGCACCCCTCACCTTTGAGGTAACTCTCGGTGCAATACTCGGCTCAGTAGTCCTAGGACTCTTTACGGGCATAGGGCAAATCACCCGAGTCCGGTTACTTAGGCTCATCGCCGGAGTGTATGTCGAGCTGATACGCGGCATACCGCTGCTGGTGCAGCTCATCTTTATCTATTTCGCCCTCGGCAAGTTTTTCCGTCTCGACGGTATGCCGGCCGCCATTATCGCCCTGTCCATATGCTACGGCGCCTACATGGGTGAGATATTCAGGGCCGGCATTGAGGCCATTCCCAAGGGCCAGATGGAAGCAGCGCTGGCGCTGGGCCTTTCTCGCACCCAGTCCATGCGTTACATCATCCTTCCCCAGACCATGAGGATTGTCATCCCGGCCATAGGCAATGAATTCATTGCCATGCTCAAAGATTCCTCCCTGGTATCAGTCATCGCTTTACGGGACATTCTCCGGAGGGGACGGGAACACGTCGCCCGCACATTCCTCTCCTTGGAGACCTATGCGCTGGTCGCATTGGTATACCTCATATTCACCCTCATCCTCTCCAAGCTGGTGGCACTGATGGAAGACAGGTTGAAGCGCCATGAGCACTGAAAGACCCATGGTGGACATAAGGAGAGTGGAGAAGGATTTTGGCGTTGTCAAGGCACTGAAGGGTGTGAGCCTTCAGGTGGCCGAGCGGGAAGTCGTCTTAATCATCGGGCCCTCAGGGTCAGGGAAGAGCACTCTCCTGCGCAGCGTCAACCGCTTGGAAACGCTCACACGAGGACAGATATTTGTCGATGGCGATCCATTGGTCGGACCAAACGCAGATATCCGCAAGGTTCGCGAGGAAACCGGCATGGTTTTTCAGAGTTTCAACCTCTTCCCCCACCTCACCGTACTCGAAAACCTCTGCCTAGCTCCGATGAAGGTGAAGAAGATGAGCCGGAAACAGGCCGAGGCCAGGGCGCGGAAACTCCTGACACGGGTTGGCCTGGCCGATAGAGAAACCGCCTATCCCGGCCAACTGTCAGGCGGTCAGAAACAGCGGGTCGCTATTGCCAGGGCTTTGGCAATGGAACCAAAGGTTATGCTATTCGACGAACCTACCAGCGCCCTTGATCCTGAAATGATCAAAGAAGTACTGGATGTCATGTTGGATCTGGCCAAAGACGGCATGACGATGATGGTGGTTTCCCATGAAATGGGTTTCGCCAAGGCTGCGGCAGACCGTGTCGTGTTCATGGACGAGGGTGAAATCGTCGAAATAGGCAGCTCAAAGGAAATATTCGACAATCCGAAAGAAGATCGGACCCTGAAATTCCTGAAACACATTCTTTGATGCCTAAACCCAAACAGGCCTTCTTTCGAGAATATCGAACCCTAATACCGCATCTTCGCCGTTACCGTTGGGCCTATCTCGGGGGTTTGCTATTTCTCATATTGACCGATGCGGGGCAGATACTCATACCGCAATTCATCGGCCAGGCCGTGGACCTCATCTCTGACGGGAACTCGACGGCTGGCGACATAGGACGCCTGATGATGCAAGTTGTTATCCTGGCCGTTTTTGTCGCCCTGGGCCGATATGGCTGGCGCAATTTCATCATAGGCAGTGCCCGCCGAGTGGAATACGACATACGCCATCGTATGTATGTCAAACTCCTCACCCTCACCGACACATTCTTTGCCAATCACCGAACCGGCGATCTCATGGCCAGAATTACCAACGACCTGCAAGCCGTCCGTATGTCCGTGGGCATGGGAACCATCGCATTCGTTGATGGGGTTTTCATGACACTGGTTATTCTGTCCACCCTATTCATTCGATACGGCGCGTTAGGACTCATTATCGTCATTCCCCTGCCCTTGCTCACCTGTCTGGCATTGCTCCTTGGGCGCATGGTGGGCCCGCTTTTTCTCAAAGTCCAGGAACGATTTGCCCGAATCAGTGAGTATCTGCAGGAAAGCCTTTCGGGTATCAGGGTTATAAAATCCTTCGTAATGGAGAAAAGAGTCGAAGAGACCTTCGTCGGCATCAATACAGAATATGCAAAGGCCAACATGAACCTGATCCGATTTTGGGGGATGCTGTTTCCCGCCATGAGTTTTCTGGCCGGATTAGGGGTGCTCTTCCTGCTCTATTTCGGTGGCCAGGCCGTAATACAAGATCGAACCAGCCCAGGAGATTTCATCGCTATGCTTTCCTATCTCGGTATGCTGATATGGCCGGCAATGGGTGCGGGATGGGTGGTGAACCTGATGCAGCGCGGCGCCGCATCAATGAGGCGCATCAATCAGATATTGGGCGAAGAGCCCGATATAGTTGACCTCCCGAATGCGATTGATACACCCCCTAACGGCGATTTGGAATTCAATTCGGTGAGTTATGACTATGGCACAGGGGCCGCCGTCCTCACCGAAGTCAGTTTCTCCGTACCGGAAGGGAGCACCTTGGGCATACTCGGACGTACCGGAAGCGGTAAAACGACTCTATTAAAGCTCATCAGCCGCATTATCGACCCTGCAGAGAACAGCATCTGTATCGGAGGGCAGGACATACGCACCTTTACCCGTTCGTCGTTGAGGCGTGCATTGGGCATAGTCCCCCAAGATGTATTCCTCTTCTCGGAAACTATCCGCTCCAACATCGTATTCACCAGGCCGGATGCCACGGAGGAAGAAATATCCGAAGCCGTCCGGGTTGCCGGTTTAGAGCCAGACCTCGCCTATTTCCCCGATGGTCTGAATACGATGGTGGGAGAAAAAGGGGTAACCCTGTCAGGAGGTCAGAAGCAACGCATCGCCATCGCCCGGGCCATCATTGCTAGGCCGCACATCTTCATTCTTGACAATGCGCTCTCTGCCGTTGATGCGGATACCGAGGAACGTATTCTTAACGGACTCTTTGAGCTATGTGCGGGCAGAACGACAGTGATGATAGCGCATCGGGTATCGGCCCTCTCCCGCTGTGCCCGTTGTATCACCCTTGAAGACGGCAGGGTAACATCAGATGGAACACATGAAAAACTCATGGCCACAGATGGCCTTTATAGGGATATTGCCGCTCTGCAAAGGCTGGAAAACAGTTCGGAGAATCCTTCATGACACATGCCGATGAAATCATTCGCGGTTACTCCCCTGAGGTTACCAGGAGGCTCTTCAATCTCACAAAGCCCTATAACACCGCCGTATTCCTTACTGTCGCAGCCCTGATCATCTCTACTGCAGCGGAAATTCTCACCCCCATCGTCATTCGCAGGACGGTAGATGATCATCTTCTTCACAGGAAATACCGTATTGACTTAGTCGCCATTCAATCGGGCATCCTCAATTCTCAATTAACCGATGAATTGCTTCAGGCAGGCCGAACAATAGGGATGCATCTCTTCCTACCGGCTGAAGCACTGAAAGCATTGAATGACAAGGAGAAAGATGCCTTACGCCGGGCCAACTCGCTGGATGAGGAGGATTGGTATGTTTTTCAGGCTGTCACAAACCCTGCCGCCCAAGTGGTCAACAATTATTCGGACCTGTTTATCAGTTCCAAGGACTGGCATGCCATACGGATTAAGGATAGGGCTAGTCTGGGTGCGGAAGACCGGTGGAAAATCCGATATACTGACCGTCTCGGCCTGAGGCAAAGAACTTCCCAATATCTCGGTTTACTGATTATAATTCTGGTATTCACCTTCATCCAAGTATACACCGCTTCATGGATAGGACAGAAGGTGATGGCCGACATACGCAACTCCTTATTTTCTCACATCATCCGCCAATCACTCGGATATCTCGGCAGAACACCAGTAGGAAGCCTCGTCTCTCGAACGGCCAACGATGTTGAAACCATCGCCGAATTCTTTACCAATGTCACGATTTCCTTCCTCAAGGATTTCTCCATCATGGCCGGGGTTGTTTTTGTAATGTTTGCCCTTGATGTACGCCTGGCGCTGATTTCCATGACGGCGCTGATTCCCACATTCATGCTTATCATCATCTTCCGGAACAGAATGAGGGAAGCCTTTCGGCGTGTAAGGGCCAGGGTAAGTGAGGTGAACGCCTTCCTGTCTGAACGGATCGGCGGCATAGACACCATTCAGCTCTTCGCTGCTGAAGAATCGAGTATCCATAAATTCGATGAGAAGGGAACGGCTTTGCTGGATACAGAGATGAATCAAATCCGCATAATGGCAATCTTCAGGCCGCTAATCGAGTTATTCGCCTCGGCATTAGTGGCGCTGGTGATCTGGTATTCCACAAATCTCCATGAGTCCGGCCTGGTGTCACTCGGCGTGCTCATCGCCTTTGTCGAACTGATACAGAAATTCTTCCAGCCGGTGAAGGACATCGCAGAGAAATTCAATATACTGCAATCTGCCATGGCCGGAGGGGAACGCATCTTCGCATTGCTGGACAAATCGGAACGGATCCCTGAACCTCAGATTGAATCGAAACCTAAATCAGGGCGAATCACATTCGACAATGTGCATTTTTCCTATGTTCATGGTGAGCCGGTGCTAAAAGGCTTGAATTTCACCATTCTCGCCGGCTCTACCACGGCCATTGTCGGTACAACTGGCGCCGGTAAAAGCACTGTCGCCAATCTCCTCACCCGTCTCTGGGACACTCAAGAGGGACGAGTACTCCTTGATGGTCAAGATATCCGCAGTATTCCCCTGAGTTCCCTGCGCAGGATAATTCAGCCCATTCAACAGGATGTCTTTCTCTTCACGGGAAGCATCGCAGAAAATATTGACCTCGGGCTGGGTCTCAGCCGCGAGGAAATTGAAAAGGCCGGCGAACTGGCTAAGGCCGATACCTTCATTAACCGTTTACCCATGGGCTATGACACTAAGATAGCCGAAGGAGCAATTAACCTATCCACCGGGCAACGGCAGTTGATAGCATTTGCCCGCATAATTGCCCACAACCCCAGTGTGATTATCCTGGATGAGGCTACGGCAAACATCGACACCGAAACCGAAGCGCTGCTTCAGGAAGGCATGGAGATTCTCTCACAGAACCGTACGACGATGATTATTGCACATAGATTGTCCACAATACGCCGTGCGGATCAAATCCTGGTTTTAGGCCGGGGCAGGCTGATTGAGACAGGCCGCCACGAAGAGCTTCTCGCTCGTCGCAGCGCCTACTACGATCTGTATAAACTTCAGCTCTTGTAATCCAAGCTAGAAATGGATCCGAGCCATGACATCCAGCTTTATGGGGATGTCTTCATCATATCGAGATAGATCGATGCTGTCATGAATCTTCGCCTCACCGTAGAGTTCAAAAAACAAAAGATCTAATCCCATTCCAATGCCCACATAATTATTATGATACTGAGCCGCAAGCTTCAACACTTTGAACAAAGTCCAATTGGCGCCAATCCTGAAATGGCCAAGTGCACTATACATGATATCCTGAAAGCTATCACCATTGGATTCGGCTTTGCGGAGGAAGTCAATGAAATCATAGAAGTCCAAACTGAATTGGGATTTCACCTTCCCGCTTTCAAACAACAAGGCAACTCCAATATCCATATCAAAAGAGAATTCATACTCATAGTTGTAGTCGGTATAGACATTGCCATTACTGAAAAGTCCATTCAATCCTTCGGCATAATAAGGAGTATCAATCTGATTGGAACCAACGATATCATTAAATACAATGCCTAAGCTTAACATCGGAATGGGACGCCAGACTACCCCCGCGTCAATTCCCCAGATATAACCATACCGGATACCTTGATCAAAGAGTGTTGAGAGTTCATTCAGCGATACAGAGTCTTCATTCCCTACGAGGGTACCAAAGTTGCTAGAAAATCCCAAACTGATTGATGTGTCGGGGATCGTGAATCCGTAACCAATGATAGTGCCGAATTCATTAAAAACCGAGTCGACACTCAGTTCTTGTCTGTCGGGATCCAGGAGCAATGTGCCCATTATATGGCTATAAATACCTAGGCCGAAACCCTTAAGGAGAAATCCTGCTCTAACAGTCGCCAGAAGCTTTGTCGACATTTGATGGGGGACACCCTGATAAAATCTACTATTCTCTCCTGCAAGGATGTTATTAACATTGGTTTTGATGTGGTCACAATCTTTGTCATTGAGTTGATCGATGATATTTCTCACGGCATCTTCATCATCCAAATCAACATCAAGGGTATTGTCATCCCCATAGAGCAACCTCAGAATATCGGAATTACTCGATTTTCCCTTTCGATTATTCTCAGCATTGCCAAACACAGCCTCGAGTATGGTCCGTTCATTGATTTTCTTATTCTTGATGATTTTCGCTGTATTCTCAAAAACAGAAGCGATCTGCGTTTGGTCACTAGCAGCATAAGACTCATAATCATCAGAATTTCTGAAGGCAGTAGACAAGTCCGCCGTGGCCATTATGGCTTCTAATTCACTTAAGGAACCTTCTGCACCTACATTAACCGCTAAATCAAATCCACTTTGTCCGGCGATTCCTGCAGGGTTGATGAAAATAGAACGAAAACCGCCAAATTCGGCGATATATGGATCACTTGTTCTCTTCTCGTCCTCAAAAAAGGTACCGGAATGAATTTGCGCCAAAACAAGTGCCAACAGCCCTAGTATCAGAATTTCCCGTTTGATCATACATATTCCTCCAACGATATCCATTTCTACCGGTCTCTGCCAGTCATCGTATTATATACAGTATCAGTATACTAGGGAATTTCGCTGAAATCAAATTTATTCTGCTTATCCGAATCGCAATATATGCCTCTATTTGCATTATAATCCAATTAATTCCATAATTCACAAATAATTACACAATCTCACAAGACTGGCCCTGTTTCAATATGTGAATCTAATTTAGTTTTCGTGAAGCTATGGTGAAGAGTCGACGAAATTCGGAATATCGGGAATGCCCTGTCTCATAGAAGAAAATCTCAAAAAACAAGTACAGAGCAGTATTCCAGTAGCGCAGAAGACAAAAAATACACACTTTATAAATGGAATTACTGATCCTGGCTTTAAATTCCGGAGTAGCCGTCAAAGTCTAGGGTTCCTCTATTTTATCAAAATGAGGTATGACGGCAAATCGAGGTGCCGGAGGCAACTTGACACCTGCAACTATGAACCATAGGTGCCCCGTACATAGGGCTTGTTGAAAAAGTCATGATCTATAGATTTTCAAGGTAAAAGCCAGTTACAAATGCTTCAGAGCAACCTTGCTATCTATTCTTGAAAAAACAGGTGCAAGGTAAATGCGGAAAATAGCTCAAAACTCTTGCACCTAGGTAATAGCAGAAATCAAAATTTCCCCGAAATTTCTCAAATCATTGCATTCTGGTTCACTTATAATGCAGTTTTGATTCATTATACTGGTATTCAGAGTCAAAAATACTTTTTCAGCAAGCCCTATGTATGAGGAGGACGACCCGGCCTGTGCGGATTATACCCAGCTTCAGCTTTTTCCTGATGAGCATAGAGCGTTTTAACCGTTACATCTATATCAAGGGCACCTCTAAAACATAAGGCTCATAACTGTGTTCAAGATGTTTCTTGATTCCAAAACATTCCCTTAACACCGCATCCCCGCGTATTGATGTTATGCGGGCGTAACGATTATGGTGCGGGGGTAAGTGCGGCCAGAAAAGCCGTGCCCGCTGCGTCTTCCTTTAGCGGAGCATTGCTGCTCTTAAAGGAGAACGGTATTTCTCTACGCCAGGATTCATACAAACCGGTCAATCGCAGGAAACGGGCAGAATATACCGCCTGGCCGCAGTCTGAATGACTTCGACTTTCATCCCTGTGAAGTTCTGCCGTTCTTACCAGGGTCTCCAGATTCTCTGTTTTTCTAAAGTTCACCCATTGGGTGCGTGCCGGCTGCCGGGCTTCTGGATTCCATATACTTATATCAAAATATTTCAGTCGGAAATTTCTATGCTTCTAGGTTTTTGACTGCTTTTTTTAGGTTTATGGAGGCAAAGTATGAAAACATCTGTATTCATTCGTGTTCATCTGTGGTCAAAACAACAATTCGTGTCCATTCGTGGTTCATTCTTTCTCTGCACCGCGCAATCTGCGGATGAACCGGAAATTTGAGGGCACCTCTAAAAAACCCATTTAGTTCTTGACTCGATCTTTTCCGCCTGCCTGTGCGTGTCCACACGCAGACAGGCCGCCTTGTATCGACAAAAAATTTCTTCGTCAATTTCCTGAAGCTGTTTTTTAGAGGTGCCCTTACATAGGGCTTGCTTAAAAAGTCATAATCTATAGATTTTCAAGGTAAAAGCCTGTTACAAATGCTTTAGAGCAGCCTTGCTATCTATTCTTGCAAAAACAGGTGCAGGGTAAATGCGGAAAATGGCTCAAAACCCTTGCACCTGGGTAATAGCAGGAATCGAAATTCCCCCGAAGTTTCTCAAATCATTGCATTCTGGCTCACTTATAATGCAGTTTTGATTCATTATACTGGTATTCAGAGTCAAAAATACTTTTTAAGCAAGCCCTACATAGAATTGCTGGCGCTTCTTCAGGCAGCGCATCATTGAGTTGTGAGTTGTGGATTATCTGCCTGTGCGGTGAACGCAGAGGGGTGAATTGTGATTCCATCTCTGATCGCCGGTCGAATGGTGTGAAGCATGGCCTTTGAATTCTGATTTTTGAATCCTGAGGCTCTGCTTTGCACAATAAATTTCCAATTGACTTTAGGCGCAAGGGATTGCAGCGGAAATGCCGCCGGCTGCCGAGGGCGTCTCCGGCAAGCTGGCCCAGCAGGCATCCTTGGGCTCGTAGGATATCGTTATTCATTAATTATCTCTTCATCAGCATCTTCGTCCACGTCAGATTCAGGTACAACATCATCAGTCTTCCATCGGCAGGTTATCCAATTAATCAATTCTGTTCGACGAGTCTCAACTGCTTTCTTATCCCATTCAGGGAATGCTGCTATTTTTCGTTCCTGCCTGATATCGGAATTACTATATCCAACCCCAGTACCTACATCGCCTTTTTTTCTAATAAACTCAAAATTCAGATAGCTTGAGTTATCTCGTGTGAGAACAAGGTTCCCTATGTCATGGAGGTATTTGTTAATATCATCGACACTCCAAACTTTAAGCCAGTGAGAATCATCTTTTGGAGTTTGTGGCAGAATATGCTCAATAGTTGAATCTCTCGATAAATCTGCCCATGTTATTCTTGGTCTCTGGCCCTTACTTTCGCTATCCAAAAGATGCTTTTCATATTCAAAAAGTGTGTACTTGAGCGAATGACGTCGTGAATACCAACTTGATGGCTTGTTTAACTTTTCAATAAACTCGTTTTCTGCTGAATAGTATCGAATTAGGCTATGTACAAAGCTGACAATATCTGTTGAATACTCATCCTTGAACAGTTCTTTACCCCAGCGATAAAAACTCGATTTACCGGCGTTGCTTCTCTTTCCTTCAATCAAAAACACCCTGAATGCAAAACACTCTAATGATTCAAGCAAACTGATATATGAATTTTCATCAATCTTTTTATCTTCACACTGAATGCGTGCAGCTACCATAAGAGGAAGGAAATTGGCAATATTACCAGTGTTGTGAATTTTGCTAAGCCACTCCAGCTCGCGGTCATTCATTGTGTTGTTTTGTGCAGGCGAGACAATCACACTGTAGTGCTTAGATATTTCAGCAAGGCCATTGGCAAAAGATATAAGGAAGTCTTTTACCTCATCTCTCCTTTTAACAGAAAATTCCCTAAGCGGAATGTATTGCTTTGACTTGAATCCATCATAACCCTTCCAGTTTTTTGGCAGATGATGACAATACAAAATCCAAGCGACTCGGAGACATTGCTCATCGTTTCCCGTGGACTTTCCTATATTGCTATATGTATCTCTCCATGCACTATTGACAATATCAGTTAACGGCTTTCTTTCTTCATCCGTTCCATTTCTTGATATCCAATGCATGAGATAGTTTTTTAAAAGCTCAAGAACAGAAAGCCCTTTCCCGCGAGAGTTCATCAGCTCAAATGTCATTCCAATTTCACACTCTTCTTCAATGGTGTAATAGGTAAACACTAGGCTTCCTGTTATTGCCGCGAAGAGTTGTTTTAAGTGTTCAACGCCTCTGTTTGTGTCCTTCAATTGTTTTTCGATATAACCGGAGAATTTTTCAGAAGCTGCAACTAATCGTTTTTGATGAGGCGTTTCCACCTTTTTTCTCGGCTTTCCATCTTTGATCAATTGATAAAAAAGTTCATCAGTAGAATTATTCAAAGTTAAGCGGCATTTAGTATCGTGATATAGGAATTCAGGGATGTCCTGTGCATAATCAGACTCCCCATTTGCGACCAAAGCTCTGATAATGGCGGCGACATAAAGGCATACAGTTGTTAGGCGTTGTTGTCCGTCAACAACATCAACAACCTTCACAGGCTTCCGGTTATAAACATCGGTATTGTCTTTTGGCGAAAAGGTAACAACAGTACCTGTATAATGTGATTTGACTCGCTCATCCGTAACAAGAGCATCGATATCTTCAATAAAATCGTTCCATTGCTTGTCTTCCCAAGCATATCCTCTCTGATAATCAGGTATTCTGAAAATTTTCCCGCTAAATAAAATGCTTAGTGTCTGTTTGTCCATAACCTATCCTTCACTTTTAACCACCTTTGTACATCCCGGACCGGACAGTGAACTGCGGCCGCCGGAGACAGGTGTTATATTTATCTGTGTGCTGATTCTTTCTTTCAGTGCCGATACGTGGGAGATGATTCCAATCAGCTTGCCGTCCTGCTGAAGGCCGGACAATGTTTCCAGCGCGGTCTCTAGAGCTTCTTCATCCAAGGTGCCGAAGCCTTCATCCAGAAACAGGGAATCCACCCGGACTTTTCGGCTGGCCATTTTCGACAGCCCCAGAGCCAGCGTCAAGCTGACAATGAAGCTTTCACCTCCGGACAGGTTCTTGGTTGACCGGATTTCACCGGCCTGATAGTTATCGACGACGTTCAGTTCCAGCGGCTGCTGTTCATCCCGGAGCAACAGATAGCGGTCGGTCATTTTTTCCAACTGCCGGTTGGCGTGGGAAACCATCAACTCAAAGGTCAATCCCTGAGCAAAGTTCCGGTACTTTTTCCCGTCGGCTGAACCGATAAGGCCATGCAGCTTCTCCCAGCGATGGCACTCTTTTTTCTGGGCTTCTATGGCAGACTGCTTTTCTTTTATCCGTTCTTTGGCCGCCGTATTTTCATTCAGCTTGTGTTTGAGACCGGCAGCGGCATTGCGCAATTCTTTCAGGGACTCTTCAAATTCTTTGAACTGCGGTTCCAGTTCCTCAAGCGTCTTGTCCGTGAGCTTTTTGGCGGTCTCTGTGGCCAGACGCGTCTTGCGGTCTTTCTGTTTGGCTTTGAGTTCCGTTCCCGCGTCATCGAGTTCCTTGGCCCGGGAAGATAAAGATTCCCGATCTCCCTGTGACAGTCTGGCTTCGAGGAAGGCTTTCTCATCTGCAAAGCCTGCCGGAATCAGAGCGGCTGAGAAGTCGGTTTCCGTTTTTTTCAATTCAGGCGTTCTTTGCTCGATACGCTTCTTCAGGGAGTCAACATGGGTCTTCGCCGTTGTCAGTTTCTGCTGCAGCCCGGTGTTCAGGTCTCTGGCTTTCTTCTCGGCATCTTCGGCATCGGCAATGGCTTTGTTCAGTCGGCCTTCTTCATCATCAGGATTTTTGTCGCCGTACAATTGCTTTCGCTCTTCTGTTCCGTCGGCCAGTTTCTTTTTCAGCCGTTCCTGATTTGACTGTTTTTCATTCAGAGCCTTGACCTGTGTATCAATCACGGCATCAAGACGCTTCACCTCGCTGTCGATGGCGGCAATCTGTTTTTCGATGTCGGTCTTTTGTTTTATCTGTTCCTGCCATGCCTTCAGTCTTGACCTGAGGGATTCGAGCAGTGACTCGACCTCTGACTCCGGTATTTCAGTGATGCCAAGTGGCTGGAGTTTCCCGGAAACAGCCAGCTTGAGTTCATCAAAGCCGGTCCGAAGCTTCGTGAGGGTGTCCTTCAATTCAGCGAGTGTTTTTTCAGCGGCCTTCTTGTCATTAATGGCATCGGTTTCCAGCTTCTCGCTGTCATTCAGGTTCTTACGGGCCGTGGTTTCCGCCTGTTCCAGTTTTTTGATTGCGGCTTCCTGAGTCTCTGCCTTGGTGATCAGCTTGGTGAGCGATTCTATCTTTTGCTCGATTTCATCGGGAACCGGAACATTGCCCTTTGCAAATGGATGCTTGGCCGAGCCGCAGAGCGGGCAGGGTTTGCCGTCTTCCAGCTTGGCCCTGTGATCTTCAAGCTCCTCAATTTTTTTGATAAAGGCCATTTCACGAAGCAGGGTTTCCTTCTCGGTGCGATATTCCCGGAGCAGTTTGTCACCCAGCAATTCGTTCAGGGCATCCTGGCCCTGCCGAAGATTCTTACTGGCTGCCTCCAACTCTTGTTTTTTGAGGGAACATTGCTTGGTGGCTGTCTCCAGTTTCTTTGAAGCATCGTCTACGGCCGTATCGGCTTTTTTGAGATCGGTTTCTTTATGCGTGATCTCCTGTTGTTTGGCGAGCAGGTTGCCGAACTGTTCTTCAATACCGGCCAGTCCACTGATCAGCCATTCATCCTGTGCATTCTCTTTGAGGTATAGCTCTGCAGTTTCCAGTGTTTTCTCTGCGGCGGTCCGTTTTTCCTGTTCCTTCACCCGAGCCTGTTTGTCGGTCTCAATCTTTGCGGCATCTTTGGTACAGGCATCGGCACCTTCTGATACAGTCTTTGTCTGTTGGGCAATCTTTTGATCAAGCGACCGGATTTTTTGGATCAGCGGGGCTGCCGTTTTAATATCCTCTTTGGTTTTTAGGGTGAACTGCTCGGCAGCTTTAAGAGTCTCTGCCTGTGTGTTTGCAGATGTTTCAAGCTCAGGAAGCACTGCTTCATCCGTTTTCAAGGAGGTCTGATCGTCAGCCTGCTGTTTGCGGAGGGACCTAAGCACTGCGTATGTTCCGTCCAATAACGCCGCTTTGACGGCCTGTTCAAGTTTGGCCCGTTCCGGTTTGAATGCTTCGGTATCGGTCTTCAGTTTGGCGGCCTCATCCGTAAGGCTGAGAATTTCCTTTTTCAGGTCTTCAATGGCGATCAGCCATGTGATGGCCTTGTCGGTTTCGGTTGATTTTTCGGCAAGCTCAGTCTCCTGTTCCTGTTTGGCAGCAAGTTCGTCCTGAATTTCCTTTTCCTGTTCCGGCTCCAGAATCACAATGCCGGATGTTTCGGCATTCAGGATGTTCAGTTTTTCCCGCTCATCACGCTGACGCTCATGAACACGGCGTGAGATTTCTGAATAAATCTCGGTACCGGTGATCTGTTCGAGTATCTTGGATTTCTGCTCAACACCAGCCTTCAGGAAGGTATCGAACCCGCCTTGTGCCAGCAGGATGGAGCGGGTGAAACGGTCGAAGTCCATCCCTGTTTTTTCTTCAATGACCCCGCCGACAAGGCTCTTCTTGGTTTCGACAGGCTTGCCCGTATCAGAATCCGCAATCTGGTGCTCCTGATCCTGCAGGCTGCCTTCAGCCCGTTTCCGCGCCCGGCGCTGTTCCCAGTGACAGCGGAATCGGCCAGCCTGGGATTCAAACAGCACCTCGGCGTAGCATTCGCCGGTCTGACGGGACATAATCTCGTTTCCGCTCTTGGTGATTTTTCCAAGGCGGGGCGTGGCTCCATAGAGGGCCAGACAGATGGCATCGAGGATCGTCGATTTGCCAGCGCCGGTCGGACCGGTCAGGGCAAAGATTCCGCCCGCGACATATTCGGGATCGGTGAAGTCTATGACCCATTCGCCATAGAGGGAGTTGAGGTTCTTAAATCGGAGTTCAAGGATTCTCATGATTTTTGGTCCGCAGATAGATACGGATAAACACAGATACTTTTAGACCACGAAAGGGTGTTGTTCATGATTTTGACCCTTTCTTTTTCGTGGATTCAATTTGCTTAACCGCTTTGTCAAAATCGCTGATTTGTTTACTTGA
The DNA here is from genome assembly GCA_965232165.1 of Spirochaetaceae bacterium. Lineage (GTDB taxonomy): Bacteria > Spirochaetota > Spirochaetia > DSM-2461 > DSM-2461 > UBA2779. The sequence continues at coordinate 1,622,181 of CBDDOY010000001.1, forward strand.
TTCAGCCAGGCGGCTGGTGTGAAATTTTTCATATTCATCTTCTGCCATCTGCTTGGCCATTTCATGGGAGATTTTACCGGCATGCGTAAGAATATCACGGTCGTTGAGGGTCAAAAAATTATCCAGCTTTTCAATCCAGCCGCTCATATACATAGGGATACGACGTATGGCCTGACCCTGCGCAAAAATCAGATATTGTTCAACCAGATTATTCAGTGCCGCCAATTCATCCTCATTCAGATAATTCTTGGCAATTGTCACATCCTTTTTGCGGACTTTGGCAGCACGGTAATAGGTCAGGCCCATGTTCGGTTTGTTGGCATCCGCTCTGGAATGTATGATTTTCGCCGCTGACTGTCCGGTAATTGCCCAGTGCATTTTGTTCTGAACTGTCTTAAAGAACTCAATGCTGATATCCAGCGTTGGATCATAGTCGATGCTGGTGGCATAAATATCGGTGATTTTCTGATAAAAACGACACTCAGAGGTCCGGATATCCTGAATGCGCCGCTCAAGTTCCTCAAAGTAATCAAAAGGCATATCCGGGTTTTTCAGCCGCTCGTCGTCCAGCACAAATCCTTTTTTGATAAACTCGGTCAGATTTTGGGTAGCCCAGATGCGGAAACGTGTGGCAACATGGCTTTTTATCCGGTATCCAACAGAAATAATCATGTCCAAATTGTAATAATCGAGCAGGCGTTTGACTCGGCGATTTCCCTCGGATCGAACTGTCAAGTATTTCTTGACAGTTGCCTCCGGCACAAGCTCGCCTTCTTCATAAATGTTTTGAATATGAAGATTTATGTTCTGTTTTGTCGTCTGAAACAGGTCTGCCGTCAACTGCTGGGTCAGCCATACCGATTCATCCTCGAAACGCACATCCAGCTTGAGTTTGCCGTCTTCGGCCTGATAAACCAGAAACTGCCCTTTAGCCGGTTCCCATCCGTGGTCATCGGGATTTAACGGCGGGGGTTTTTTTGATTTATTCGGCATTTATATCTTCCTCCATTAAATCCTTGATTATTTCGCTGTAGGAGTCTGTCAGTTCTTCCCTGTCTTCATCCGGCACTTCAAAAGCATCCAGACAGCGGGTAAAAACATCTCCGGCATCCAGATCATCGAGGGTTTCATCTTCAGCGACCGTACTGATTACCCTGTCCATAACGCGACGGTTTTTGATCCGTCGGATTTCCATGGCAGAGTCGGCCATGGCCTCATCGAGCATCTCGCGCAGGTTGCTGATGATGTCGCTGCCGGTGTATTCAATCTCAAGCCATGCAGCGCTATCTTCCTTTTTGAGTTCTTCCAGCTTGGCGTGGATATCATCCAGAGACCCGACAATGCGGACCATCTCCTGAAAACAAGGAACGGGGAGTTCTTGGATACTTGGCGTGGCGCTGTTGAATTCAACAAGCACGACCTTCTTTTCCTGAGCCGCTTCGCCATAGCCCATCGGAATAGGCGAACCACAATAGCGGATGTGCTCCGCACTGCCGGCTGTCTGAGGAACATGCAGATGGCCAAGGGCCAGATAATCGATTGACGAAGGGAACACCTCCTCACCGACATGTGCCAGCGTTCCCACGTAAAGCTCACGAACGCCATCACCGTCAACGGTCTTACCGCCTGCCGTGAACAGGTGGCCCATGGCAACGATGGGAATCTGGGATTGTGAATTGTTGATTATGGATTGCTGAATGATTTCCTCACGTCTGCGCTCGGCAGTCTTAACGACTTCGGCATAGTGTGCCTTGATGCCTTCGACCAGTTTTAGGTTTTTGTCGGCCATCGTCTCACCCGGCTCCACGGTCCGCAGATCTTTATCTCGCAGATACGGAACCGCGCAGATGATGACCGATTTTTGAATATTGATTTCTGAGGTATTCCCGCCGGTCTTTGAATCCTCATTCTGCAATCCGCAATCCAAGAGCGGAATCACCTCGTCTGCCAAATCATCGGTCATGGAGCCGACCACATACACATTGAGCGCACGGAGCAGTTCTTTCGGAGCATTCAGAAATGACGGTGAATCGTGGTTCCCGGCAATGACGACAACATGGCGGCAGCAGGATGCCGCAACGCGGCAGAGGAAGCGATAGTAGAGTTCCTGCGCCCGGTTGCTGGGTGTGCTGGTATCGAACACATCACCGGCAACCAGCAGGGCATCGACCTTTTCATCTTCGATGGTTTGAGCCAGCCAATCCAGAAACGCAGAGAACTCCTCATAGCGTTTCCGTCCGTAAAGGGAACGGCCTAAATGCCAGTCTGATGTGTGGAGGATTTTCATTTAACCTCCAATTCTAACCACGAATGCACACCAATAGACACGAATTCTTGAACCACGGAAAACACGGTAGAACACGGAAAGAACAGCCTATGCATTTTGTTTACCCACGATAAAGGTTCGCATTTCGCCTATGGATTGCCCTAATTCTTCGGCTGAGAATCTTTGGTTATGCGTATTTTCAGGGTGATGAATCTGATGTCGGATATATTCACTTAGAATTATCTGGGTCTCTGAAACACTCCCGTTCCTTTCCTTTTTGTAAGCACGATTAGGCTTGCCGCTTTTGTAGTCTGTTAGCCAGCCTTCACTTTCAATGTATCCATAAAGCTCATTGTGATACCCGTCATCGGATTCATTGAAGGCAAGAAAGTTTACTTCGTTAAGCGACGGATAAGGTAGATTATTCCTTTCAATATTAATGATCTCTTTGGTTTCACTGCCTTTGATCAGCTTCAGATGATCAAAATCCAACATTTTGACAATTGAAGGACTATGAGTCGTTAGAAGGATTTGAGTGTGTTGGTTCTTTGACAGCTCTATAAAATCATCAATGAGTTTTTTCTGATGTTCAGGGTGCTGCGATGTTTCTGGCTCCTCTATTGCGTAAATAATATCTGGGACATTTTTTTCTAATTTCATTCTCTCGGCCTCGGCTCTGAAAAAGTTCAGCAAAACAAGTCTTTTAATACCACTTCCACGTTTATTGATTGGGATATCTCCATCGCCGGAAATAGAGACATTTTTAAAAACATCAGCCCATTTCAGAGCCTCCGCAGAAGGGATGACCGGATTCAGGCTACTGGCAACTTCAGGGTTCATCTCTTTCAGCTTTTCCAAGGTTCGATCAGCGACCTCTTTAAGTTTAGAGTCAACTTCTGACGCAATTTGATTCAGAGAAGATAGAATACTTGTGTCCTTCAAGATTTCTTGAACCGCTAACTTCATCGGATCTTGTATCTCACTATCGCCATCGCTGTTCTTTCGGTCAGATTGGAAGAGAGTATAGAGCGGCATATAGTTTTTAAGCTGATCCCAGATGTCCTTTGCATCTTCTTTGGATACATCTATCTCAAGCTCGCCAAGCTGAAGATTCTCTGCATAATGCTGCCAAATGGCTTTGCGCATGACAGCGTTTCTCGTTTCATCACCACATGTAATGGAGTCCTTCTTGATGATGGCTTGCAAATCCTTTTGTTTTTTGAGCAGCAGGTCCGCACAGGACGGATTCGCAGGATGCGTCGCCTTTACAGATACTTTTTCTTTGCCTGCATTCGGGTAAGTCTTGACGATTTCCAGCTTGCCTTGGCTATTAAGCAAATACTCGTCTTGAATCGTCGTTTCGTTTGTGCTGTCAATTACCAAGCTGGCTGGTAACTCCTCAAAAACTACAGTAATGCGGATATCCTTATTCTCATCTGCAATCCCTTGTTTGTTTACGTCTTCCTTATCGAGCTTTATGACACCCTTGCCTTCATTAAAAAACACATCGAGAGCTTCAAGGACAGTTGACTTTCCCACATCGTTTTTGCCAACGAATACCGTTAGATCGTTGAAGTCGATCGTGGTTTCATCTTTGTAGCCACGAAAGTTTGAAATTTTAACCTGAGATATCTTCATAACCATTTCCCTTTTGTGTATTCCGTGTTTTTCGTTGTTCCAAAAAACATTCGTGTCTATTTGTGTTCATTCGTGGTTCCTTCTTCATTAAACGTACTTCCCTGAAAAGTCCTCGAACGCATTTGTGACAGCGAACCTAACCTCTTTGCCCAGAGCTTTGAAGTGTTCCTTGCCGCATGCGATCTTGGCTTTTTCAGTTGGGCGTAGCGCATCGGTGAATAAGGTGCTTTTGGTCTCAACGACAAAGTAGAGTTTCTCTTTACCATCTATCTCGATTAATACAGCCCAGTCCGGGTTGTAGGTGCCCAGCGGAGTGTCGATTTTGAACCAGTCCGGGAGCTTGGCGTAGAGCTTAATGTCGTCGCTTCGCTCAAAGGCAGTGGCAAACTCCAACTCTACATCGGAATCGTAAACCACATGGTCAAAGACCGACTTCTGGCTTTCGACCATGTTTTTCTGCAGGTAGCCAAACAGCTCGTTGTCGCTGAATAGTTCCTGAGCGTAAAAATGTTCATCCCCGATCTTGTGATACTTAATCCCGTCCACCACAAAGAGACGCATCTGGTGCTGGATGATGGTTGATACCTGCTCGATGAATTTCTGTGGATTGTTTTTGAATGACTCAAGGCGACCACTGTCGTTGATAATCTTAACGATAGTTCGGCGTGTCAGATTAGTTTCGTTCTGGAGATAAGTGATCAGATCCGGGAGTTCGAAAGATCGTGGCTCATAAACACTGGCTGTTTCCTGAACCTGTTCTGCGTGAACGCCGCCACGGTCAATCTCAGCCTTGGCCTTCCGGTAAATAAACCTGGCTTTGCCCACCTGCAAATTGGCTTCAATTTCTTCAGCGCATTTTGTGGCAAGTGCCTCGACATCAAAATCGACTCTGAATGTGGTCTTGTATTTGATTCGATCCCATAGTTCTTTGAACTCCGGGCTTAGAAATACGGCCTTATTCAGCGACACCTTCTTCTTGTCGTCACGGTTCTTGATATTGAGATTGCCGGACACTTTCTTCAGCACCGCAGCAATTTGCGGGGCGTGCTCTTTGAATTCTTCAGGGAGTTCCAGCTCGCCGCTTTTCAGGGCTGTTTTCAAGGAGTCTTGTACTTTGCCTTTGGTGTCAATGTAGCCAGTGGTTTTCAGGTGATCCCACAGTTTCTTGGAGACATCGACACCAAGGTATTCATTGTTGTAGTCGTCAACCGGAACAACGATGTTGGCAAACAGGTGCTCTTCAACCACTCCGAATTCAATGCCTTCTTCCTGCTCAATCTCTTTCTGGAGCTGCTCGGCAAATTTTTCATAGGACTCGTTGGCCATAACCGTGAGGGTGTTGACCTCAAAACCATGAACCCGCTCACCATCTTGATTGACACATATACGCAGACCACGGCCAATTTCCTGCCGTTTCTTGATAACCGAATTGGTCTCGTTGAGCGTACAGATCTGGAATACGTTGGGGTTGTCCCAGCCTTCTTTCAGCGCGGAGTGGGAGAAAATAAACTTCAGCTTTGAGTCAAAGCTAAGCAGCTTCTCTTTCTCTTTCATGATCAGGTTGTAGGCGCTCTCATCCGCTGCAGTGTTACCCGAGGCATCCTTCAACATTTCGTTGCCGGTAGCGTCTTTCTTTTTATCAATGGCAAAATATCCGTTATGCACACCGGCAGCCACTGTATCCAGATCGGCCCCTTCAAAGAGGGTGCTGTATTTAGGTTTGCGGATTGCCCGGGCATACTCCTCTTCAAACATCAGAGCGAATTGACCCTTTTGCGGATTGCCGTCCTCGTCGTACCAGCGGTAATTGGCAACCTTATCGATGAAAAACAGGCTAAGGACCTTGATGCCCTGAGGACGCAGACACATCTCTTTATCCAGATGCTCCTCAATGGTCTTGCGGATCTGCAGGCGCTTGTATTCATCCGGGTGAACTTCACCGATGGCCTGACCCAGTTTCAGGATTTCCGGCTTGCTGGTGAAGCTGATGTATTCATTGCCTTTCTCGCAGTAGATATCCTCAAGAATGTAGCCATCGTAGATATCACGGCCTCCGCTGTACTTTGAATCCAGCAGATCGGCACCACTTGAGACCACCACGGCTTTTCGTTTAATGCTGCCATTCTTCATGCGGCAATCGATCTCGATTTTAGCGGTGATCGGGCTCTTTTTATTGTTTACGCTCAGGAGCTTTATATAGGCTTTGTTGTGGCCGTCTTTGACTTCAACTCCGGCAACTTCAATCTGCTTGACCAGCTTCTGTTCATAGGCATCAACGGAATCCAGTTTGTAAAGCATGTGATGCTTGTCGATATGAGTAGCGGAGTAACGCAGAGTGCAAAGCGGATTGAGTGAGCGAATAGCCTCTTTACTCTTTGACGTGGTATCCACACTCTGGGGCTCATCCACGATAACAATGGGGTTGGTTTCCTGAATGTATTCAATGGGCTTGGCCCCAGTCATCCGGTCATGGGAACGGTGGATGATGTTGGCTTTGTTCTCCTTTTCCGGATCGGTAAAGCTTTTTCGGAAAGCATCGATATTGATCACCATAATCTGAATGTCCGGACTGGTGGCAAAGTTTCTCACGTCGGATAGCTTGCCGGAGTCGTAGACAAACGCATCAAAAGTCACATTTTCATAGAGCTCTTTAAAATGCTCGGCAGTAATCTCTAAAGACTTGGCAACGCCTTCTTTGATGGCAATGGACGGCACCACAATGATGAATTTGGTAAAGCCGTAGAGCCGGTTCATTTCAAAGATGGAGCGCAGGTAGACATAGGTCTTTCCGGTTCCGGTCTCCATCTCCACGGTAAAATCCATGGAGTCCATTTTTTCGGAAGGAGCCAGCCCGTTCTGCAGCTGTATCTTGCGAATGTTTTTGTGGATGTCCTCGGGGAGCAGCTTTAAGCGGTTGCCAATACCAAGCGAATTGCCTAATTGCTTTTCACTAAAAAGTGCGTCTTTTCCAATAGCTTGCAGCGGAGCCACGGTGAAATTGGTCTGACAAATTTCCTGACCTTCAAATACCCCAGCGACGGATTCTATGGCCTGTTTCTGGAAGTCCAGATTTGCGTCAAATTTGATTTTCATGATAAGCCTCCGTTTTTAACCACAGAACACACGGAAGACACAGAAAAGGCAGGAACCACGAAATGGACACGAATATTTTTTAACCGCGAAAAGAGCGAAATACACGAAAGTTGATTACTCATGGTCGCCTCCTTTTTGAACTGCCGAGGAATCCTCGTGAGCTGCTTCCCATTCTGCTTGGGCTTCTTCAAGTTGTTTCTTTAGAGCATCTTTATCAGGCAAGTAGGTCTGATACTTGGTGGCATGAATATTGGTGCCTTCCGGTAGGGTAATTTCTACCAGTGAATCCTTCTTCTTTTTGCAAAGGACAATTCCAATTGTTGATTGCTCATCATCGAGTTTTACATAACGGTCAAAGTAGTTCACATACATCTGCATTTGGCCGAGGTCCTGATGCTTCAGTTCACCAATTTTCAGGTCAATGATCACATAACAGTGAAGCAGGCGGTTATAGAAAACCAGATCGACAAAAAAATGGTCTTCATCAAAGGTGAAGCGCTTTTGGCGTGCTTCGAACAGAAATCCTTTGCCCAGCTCCAGCAGGAAGTGCTCGATCTTATCGATGATGGCGGTTTCCAATTCTGTTTCCGAATACCGATGGTGTTCTTCAAAACCCAGGAATTCCAGAACCAGTGGATCTTTGATCGCATCCGAATGTTTCTCTATGAGTTGTCCTTTTTTCGATAGCTTTTTCACACCTGCTTTGTCTTTGCTCAGCGCAAGTCTTTCATACAAGCTTGAATTGAATTGCCTTTTTAGCTCACGCAGCGACCAGCCTTCATTGGCGGATTCAATCTCATAAAAACGGCGCTCATTTACATCGGAAATCCCCATTAAAAACAGGTAGTGCGACCAGCTCAACGGCAATTGCGCAGACAGTGTCTGCGTTATCTGAGTCAAATCAAATTTCTTAGACAATGTTTGAGGTTTGTGCGAGCGAGATTGGCCAGACACTGTCTGGCTAATTTGTCGATTTTCAGAAATCCCAGACAGTGTTTGGGATTTTTCCTCCACTGATGGTGCATAGGTCAAATAAAACTTCCGCATATATTCCAGATTACTGCGAGAGTAACCCCGTCCAAACTCCTTGGTTAATTCTGCTGATAGTTCCTTTAAGGTCGCTTTTCCATAATCCGCCCGTTCCTGACCACGTTGCTCCTCCGTGACAATGCGCATGCCGATCAAATAATTGGAGATCACCTGCAAAGAGTTCACACTACGCCGAGTCAGCGACCTAGCTTGAGAGATAATCTCCCGAACATCACCAATCAATCCTCCAAAACCCACTTCCGTGTTTTCAGTGTGTTCCGTGGTTTTATCCAATTCGTGTTTATTCGTGTCCATTCGTGGTTTCTCTCCCATTACAAGCTCCTTACATCGACAATGCCAGCCTGTTTGAGAATCTGAACCGCATTGGTTTTAACCACGTCATCTTTGAACCCGGAGTCCTTAAATACCACACGCATGATTTCCGGATTAAGCTTATCTTTCAGCTTGGCAATGCCTTGAACCACCTCAAGGGAAATGTCATCCGACAGGCAGATGATCAGTGCTCCTCTACCGATAGAATAAACCAATTGAGAATTGACAGTTGATAATTGAGAATTGACAGTTGATAATTGAGAATTGACAGTTGATAATTGAGAATTGACAGTTGATAATTGAGAATTGACAGTTGATAATTGAGAATTGCTTTTTTCCTTCATTATCAATTTTCCATTATCCATTATCCATTCATCTATAGGCAGGGTCAGGTCGAGGCCATACTTGAGCAGGATCTCGTAAAGGACATCTTCCTCACGGCGTTCGGTTTTGATATTGGAAATAAAGTCTTCGAGGGTGCGCTCCGTCATATCAAAGTCGACTTCCCATGGTTTGATATTGGTGGAGTCGAGTTTGAATACCTTAAAGCCGAGGTCACCATCATATTCAGGGTTTTCTGTTTTGATTTTGGCAGCTGCCCGGCGGATGCGTTCTTTGCTGATTTCGGCGATGGTTTTGTAGCCAGCTTTGAATGCCTCTGACTTTTCGTCCGTTGCTTCGGGGAGCTGAACCGCAATGAATTTGCGCCTTCCAGTGTCTTCGGCATTCAATCTAAATATAGCATGTGCTGTTGAGGAAGAACCGGAGAAAAAATCCAGCACAAGTTCCTCATCATTCTCAAATCCAATTTGCAACAGTTTGCTAAGAAGTTTAGACGGTTTTGGGTAGGAAAATATTTTTGCATTACCAAACAATTCTATAATTTCATTTGTTCCATGTTGACTGTAAACATCATCAATAATGGAAAATGCTTTGCCTTGTCTAATGCTTCCATCTTCATTCTTCAAATACTGTTTGCTATGCACAGACCATTCTCCTTGTGCATTTTTTATAAATTCAATCTCATTATTGGAGATAGCTTTTTCTACACGCTCTTTATTCCAATACCATTGTCTTTTAGGTTTAATAATAGTGCCATCTGGAGCTTTAATGTCGAAAATCAAATTAGGTCTTTCATCAACAGCCTTTCCAGCCTCCAGTGGGTGCGTTCGATAAGGACCTCTTTTTTTATAGTTACTATCTTTTAATTTGTAGTAGCGCTCAATGCTCTCTTTTGTGAGTGGTGTGAATATTTCGTTAAAAGATTCTATTGTTTTGCAATATATCAAAACATATTCATGTAAGGTTACTAAATATTTTTCCTTTGCTCCACCACCATAACGCTTTTTCCAAATCATCTGATCTACAAAATTTTCCTCGCCAAAAATTTCATCACATATTGTTCGGAGATTAGAAACTTCATTGTCATCTATGCTGATGAAGATAACCCCATCATCCTTCAGCAGGTTTCGGGCAAGTTTCAACCGTGGATACATCATATTCAACCAGTCGGTATGATAGCGTCCGCTGGTTTCAGGGTTGTTTGAGAGGTTACGCCCTTCACCATCCACCTGACCGGTGATCTCCTTATAATTTTTGATGTTGTCCTTGAAGTTGTCTTTATAAACAAAATCATTGCCGGTGTTGTAGGGTGGATCGATATAGATCATCTTCACTTTTTTGTGATAGCTCTTCTGCAGGAGCTTGAGCACTTCAAGGTTGTCGCCTTCAATGAAAATGTTCTGGGTGGAATCCCAATCCACCGACTCTTCCTTGCAGGGGCGCAAGGTTCCGGTACTGGGCATCTGGGCGATCATCCGGGCTTTGCTCTTGCCGTTCCATGTGAAGCTGTAGCGTTCATCCTTATCGTTCACATACTCACCCAACAGCTCTTTCAAAACCTCAAAATCAATTTTCGTGTCTTTCGTGGTTCCATAAGACCCATCTTCGGTGAAGGCTTCCGGAAACATCTCCTTCAGTTTGCCAACGTTTTCGGCTACGATGTCCATTGTTTTACCATCCATTTTTTCCATCTTTACAAGCTCCTTACATCGACAATGCCAGCTTGTTTGAGAATCTGAACCGCATTAGTTTTAACCACGTCATCTTTGAACCCGGAGTCCTTGAATACCACACGCATGATTTCCGGATTGAGCTTATCCTTCAACTTGGCAATGCCTTGAACCACCTCAAGGGAAATGTCATCCGACAGGCAGATGATCAGTGCTCCTCTACCGATAGAATAAACCAATTGAGAATTGACAGTTGATAATTGAGAATTGACAGTTGATAATTGAGAATTGACAGTTGATAATTGAGAATTGCTTTTTTCCTTCATTATCAATTTTCCATTATCCATTATCCATTCATCTATAGGCAGGGTCAGGTCGAGGCCATACTTAAGCAGGATCTCGTAAAGGACATCTTCCTCACGGCGGTCGGTTTTGATGTTCTCCACATAATCAAGTAAGTCTTGTTCGGTCAGATCAAAATCCGCTTCCCATGGTTTGATATTAGTGGAGTCGAGCTTGAATACCTTGAAGCCAAGGTCAGGGATATTGGAACCACGAAAAGCACGAAAGTCACGAAAGGTTTCTTGGTCGGCTTCGCCGAACAAAGAATTCTCTTTTTCTGTGTTTTCAGTGTGTTCTGTGGTTGCTAATTCTTCTTTGATCTTGGCGGCTGCCCTGCGGATGCGTTCTTTGCTTATTTCGGCGATGGTTTTGTAGCCGGATTTGAACGCCTCTGATTTCTCATCACATGTTTCTGGTAGCTGAACTACAACATAATGCCTGTCACCTCCATCTTCCGCATTGAGTTGTAAAACAGCATCAGCAGTAGTTCCTGACCCGGCAAAAAAATCCAAAATCAAATCTTTTTTATCACAAGACAAAATCAGAGCACGTTTTAATAATCTTGTAGGCTTTGGATTATTAAATAACCCACCTAACTCCAGTGCCTTTAATTCGTTATTTGCTTCATGATTGTGCCCAACTTCTTCATATGGCCATAACGTTACAGGTGTCACTCCGTCCTTTACATCACATAGAAAACTTTTCCTGGAAGGGGTTTGAGAACCATCATTGCCAAACCATATCTCATTTCCTACATCCATTTGTCTCATGGATTCATCATTAAACCTGCGAAACGTACCTTTTGGGGGAGCCCACGTTATACCGTTATTGAAAGTATAAGGTGATGTGTTGGTGCCACTTTTTGCGTGTAGAGGTGTGGCTTTCCATATCCCTTTGTGGTGACTGTCAGGATTAGAATATGCTGCTAATTGCTCATCATTTCTGGGAAGCATATTTAATGTCATGCCCAGCTTATTTTTGCCGTAGCACAACAAGTGGTCATGATTATCAGAGAACCATTTAGCGTCATTTGCACGAGTATATTTCTTTTGCCAGATTAGATTTGCAATGAAGTTCTCTTCCCCAAAAATCTCATCACAGATATTCCGCAAATTCGCGACTTCACCGTCATCAATAGATATAAAAATCACCCCATCATCCTTCAGCAGGTTTCGGGCGAGCTTCAGACGCGGATACATCATATTCAACCAGTCGGTATGATAGCGCCCACTGGTTTCGGGATTGTTTGAAAGGTAACGGCCTTCACCATCCACCTGACCGGTGATCTCTTTATAGTTTTTGATGTTGTCCTTGAAGTTATCTTTATACACAAAATCCTGACCGGTGTTGTAGGGTGGATCGATATAGATCATCTTCACTTTTTTGTGATAGCTCTTCTGCAGGAGCTTGAGCACCTCAAGGTTGTCGCCTTCAATGAAAATGTTCTGGGTGGAATCCCAATCCACCGATTCTTCCTTGCAGGGGCGCAGCGTACCGGTGCTTGGTGTCTGGGCGATCATCCGGGCTTTGCTTTTACCGTTCCATGTGAAGCTGTAGCGTTCATCGCGGTCGTCCACAAAGGTGCCGAGCACCTCCTTAAAGGCTTCGAAGTCAACCTTGCCTTCGGTGAATGCTTCCGGGAACAGCTCCTTCAGCTTGCCAACGTTTTCGGCTACGATGTCCATTGTTTTACCATCCATTTTTTCCATCTTAAATCTCCTGTATTTTTAACCACGAAAAGCACGAAAAACACGAAAAGTTAAAGAGTTATTGTCAATAGTTGTGGATGAGAAAATTTCAAATCCTTCATTTTTTTCACGCGGCCTCTTCCTTGAAGACTCCATCTTTACAAAACACACCCTCAATAACCCTGGGGATCAGCTTGTATCCACGTAGCTTTCGCCAGTTCTTTTCAGCCTCCAGGCAGAGCTTCCAAACCATACTTAATGTTGCCGCCCTTGAACCACAGCCCCTGGTTCTCTTCGTTCTAAGGCGGACAGTAGCAAAGGTTGACTCAATCGGGTTGGTCGTCCTGATGTGAGTCCAGTGCATCGCCGGAAATTTGTAGAACGTGAACAGCTTCTCCCTGTCCTTTTCCAGACACTGGGTGGCCCTGGGGTATTTAGCCTGAAAGGAATCAATGAATAAGTCATAGGCTTTAAGAGCATTCTGCTCGGTATCTGCCATATACATTTCATGAATCATTGACTTGGCCTTGCCCTGGATATTCCTGGGCATTTTGTTTAACACATTCGCTGTCTTGTGCACCCAGCAACGCTGTTTTTTTGTTTCGGGAAAGATTTCATCCAGGGCATTCCAGAAACCCAGCGCATCATCCCCAATGGCCAGCCTGGGGGCGGTGGTGAGACCCCGGGCTTTCAGTTGGAGCAGTATCTCCCTCCAGCTTTGTGAGCTTTCCCTGTATCCGTCACTGACCGCTAGAAGTTCCTTCTTCCCATCCCTGTCAGCTCCCATGATTACAAGAATGCAGCTCCTTTGATCATCAAGCCTCACATTGAAGTAGATGCCGTCCACCCAGATGCAGGCGTATTCCTTAGCTTTCAAATCACGTTTCTCCCACTGAAGAAACTCATCTTCCCAGAACCTTTTCAAGCGGACTATGTTCGTCGCCGACAGTCCGGCAATACCTTCACCCAGAATCGAGGCAAGAGCCGTCTGGAAAGCGGATGTGGACACACCGCTGAGGTACAGCGCCGGAACAAGGTTGTCGATACTGGGAGTTCTGCGCATATAGGCTGGCAGTATGGCACTGGTGAAGCGATCCTCTCGCTTGCTCTTTAATTTCCTGTCATCCACTCCTGGAACCTTGATTTGCATTTGACCAGCCCCTGTCACAATTTTTCGCTGGGCGTGGTAGCCATTGCGTACAGCCTTGCGCTGATTATTCTGATCACGCTCATGTTCATGGGCATTGATGTAGTCTTCCACTTCTAACTCCAGGGCATGAATAAGCATCTTTCTGGCTCCCTCCCGCAAAACCTGATCCAAAACCGATTCTGTTTCGCTTTTCAGCACTTCCGAATCATTTCCGTTTGTTGTAAACTCTTCCATAGAGCATCTCCTTTCTGTTTGGCTTTATTACTAATTATTTTACAGAAGGATTTGCTCTTTTTTTACCCCATCCACAACTTTTGATTATATCTCCAATACAACACTTCTGCCGTCTTGCATTGTAAAGAGTATCAATATCTGCCGCAAGAATCCAAATCCGACGGGCTCATCGCCCTCAAAAATGGGAGTATTATCTGAAGGGCGCCTCTAAAAAACAGATTTAGGAAATTGACGAAGAAATTTTTTGTCGATACAAGGCGGCAAAAGCTAAGGGCGTAGCTTAAGCTTAGTTGAGTATTTTGACAACGCAGCAGCGGCGGAAAAGATCGAGTCAAGAACTAAACGGGTTTTTTAGAGGCGCCCTGAACAGAATGGTTTCAAGAAACTGAAGATATGCTTCTTTGGAATGACTGTGGATGGATTTCGACAGTGTGGATTTTCCTGTGCCATTCAGGGCAGGTTTAATTCCTTTTTATGCAAATCAAAATCTGCCGGTGCAGTATTATTGTTACAGGGCGCCTAAATTTTATGCCGTCATCCCCTCTCGAATCTTGTTGTAAACCTGTTTCATCAGATACTCAGAAACGACTTTCTTAAAATCACCATCGTTCAGGAATTTCGACGGAAGAACCTTATGTTCCATTCGATCATAGTTCAGCCTATGAGTGTAACGGAGAGCCCGAAGACCAATTCAGAGTACAAGATAAGTATTTCGATATTAGGAAATGAAGACTTTTATCAATTTGTCAAGGATTCAGAAACAACTGTAGATTGTTCGGTTATAACAGGCTCAATAACGTTGAGGTTCGACTTCTGGACAGAGTAGCGGTCAAAGGGAAACACCAGGGTGTCAGAATCTATGAGTTGATATCGAGGAAAGGTGAAATCGATAAAACTGGGGAACAATTCATACAAGAATCTGATTACGGTGCCTCCCTGTATTTCAACAAAGAATGGGAGAAAGCTGCTTCTGTTTACACAAAACTTCTTCAGATGAAGAGTGGAGATGTTCTATCCAGAACTATGCTTACCCGTTGTCAGGAATACCTGGAGAATCCTCCGCCTGATGAATGGGATGGGGTTTATGTCCTCCATACTAAATGATAAACTGATGAATATGGACACTGAAAGGATCATAGGAATTGTTGGTGGAGTCGGTCCCTTTGCAGGACTTGATATTAACAGGAAAATATTTGAAAACACAAAAGCAATCACCGATCAAGATCACCTCGAAGTCTATCTGTTATCCTGCTCCAGGTATATAACAGACAGGACAGAATATCTCCATAATCAGGATAGCATTGAAAACCCGGCAAATGCTATTTTCAATGTTATTTGCAAACTAAATCAAATTGGTGCCGAAATAGTTGGCATCCCCTGTAACACAGCTCACAGCCCGCTGATATTCAATAGAATTCTTTCCCTTATTTCCAATGCAGAGCTTAATGTGGAACTTGTCAGTATGATTGAAGAAACAAAAAAAATCATAGAAGAAAACCCGAATAAGCTGAAATCCATTGGATTATTATCAACATTGGGAACATATGGATCGGGAATTTATCAATCTGCCTTTGCATCAAATGCGGAAATCAAACTTGTGCTTCCATGTGATGAAGATAGGGCGAAAGTTCATAGAGCCATCTACGATAAGGAATTCGGAATAAAAGCATTTTCATTTCCTGTATCGGAGAGGGCTGTAGAATTGTTGCATGAAGTCATTCATGTCCTACAAAAAAAGGAAAGAGTGCAAGCCATTATTATGGGGTGTACTGAGATACCATTGGCTTTACAACAAAGCAATATCAATATCCCGCTTATTGACCCGACAGAAATCCTCGCTCGGGCTTTAATCCGTAAATCGAATCCATCAAAATTATCCTGATTTCTCATCTTACTGGGGCAAGGTGTACACGTCTGCCCTGGAGCAGGGCCATGGATACCGTGAGCTTTCACCGGTGATCAGCATTAACCTGTTGGATTTTGTTTTATGGCCCGGACTAAAACAGGTGCACAGTTGTTTCATGCTCAGGGAACAGAGGAATCCAGACTGCGTTTTTTCGAATAAAACCCCCTGAATCTTCCAAACCTGGAACTGTTATACTGATTAGCATGAAAAAAAGACGTTTTTCCCGAATCAAGGGTTGCAAAACTATTTTTTTAGAGGTACCCTTGAAACTGTAAAGGTGAGCTGAAAGGTTTTTTGAGGTTCCCTAAATTTAACTCTTCATGGAGGTAAATCATGACCAGGATTGTTGGATACAATCTTCTGAAAACGGCATTCGTACTATACGTTGGTACGATTTTATTGACGGGATGCGGCTCCCCAGCGGAATCGAAATCCTCGGAGGCGAACATAAGCGAGCTGACCCTCGCAATCGGCAACACGGAGTATTCGGTTGATTTTGCAGGCAATACCCCCATGATTGAACTGCCTTCCAGTGGAAACATTCCGCAGACGGTAAGGGTTGCCAGTGTTACCCTCTCCGCGGGGGCTACTGGGGTGGCGCAAGGAGATACTTTGCAGGTAAGGAACGACGAGATTAGCATCACCGTTACCGCCGAGGATGGTACGACAACAAAAAGTTATACCATCTCTGTTGATGCACTACTTGTCGTAGTCGAGATTGACAAAAAAGCTACTTCCGATATACGAGACTCCTATGTACTTTTTAGTATCTCAGCCAGTCAATCACTAAGTGCTTATCATCTGGCAGTTAAAAAAACAGGAGAAGACCCTCCCTCCGCCGCTGAGATGACCGCGGGAGCATTAAAACGTAACTTAGGAACGAATGCAATAAATGTTCTTATAGCCCAACGGCTGGATGCTCCAATAGTAACATTTGCTAAAGACTTTTTTGGTGGTAATACAAGTGATGTGCCTACAGGTATGACCGCTACCAAAAGCGGAACCACCCATGCTTTGGTCTTTGATGCCACATACGGCACCGAAACGAGCACATGGACAGCGGCTAGTGATGGGAATAAATGGGTGGCGCAATCTGTCCTGGAGCCGAACTCGCAGTATGTACTTTACGGCATGGCGAACAGCGGTACGGAAGTATTAAAGCTTAAAACATTTATGACAGATGCCTCGGCGACACATCCGGCGGATACCAACATTGGTTTAATTGACACCACACTGGCAAAAGGTCATATTGAACTTAGTCTTAACGCCGATGAATATTACATACTTCCGCTTCAGACCAATAGCGGATTTCCAAAAGGTTTACTCTCAAGTGAGTACTTCTATTCTGGTCAAGTTGCTGCTTCGGGGTTTTCCATAGCGAATGCTTCGCCATCATCATATTTTGGACGTACAGATGTTGGACACAACTATCAACTACTTCTATTTCGCTCTGAAGCCTCAACTGGAGAAATATGGTCTAGAAGCGCGTATGTGCTTATGGACACATCAAGGATGTATTTTAATAATATCACCGAATCTAATCCAATCCACTTTAGTAAACGATTTGCCTATGATGATTCCTTTTATACAGCATGGCTTCGTACTTCCGTATTGAAAATACAGTAATAGCCTAACAGCCAGTCAGAAGCCTGCCTACAGCATCAAAAGTCGCTGATGTTTTGGTGTTGCAGTTTGACTGACCAGGCGTTTTCCCTTGCGGTGTATGTTGCGATGCCGCAGGTACAAACCGATGTGGGTGTCATTCATGGTTGAACCATTCCGTTAGAACACCCCTGTCTTTCTGAGCCTTGATTCTCTGCTCAAGCCCGGCGGGAATGGGGCCATGGGATTTTGGTGCGGGTTCAGGACATAGGTAACAGATTTCAAGGTTCAGAAGAGGCATCACACCCCACTTTTTATTGACAGCACACCCTGACAGGGATACGATTGACTTATCGTGAGCAAGTATATCAACCCAATGAACGACTTCTTCATGCGCTACCTGCTGGGGAGCAAGGGCAGCGAGAACAACTGCCGTGGCTTCGTCAATGCCGTTCTTCAGGACATTGATTTCCCGACAGTGAGTAGTCTGACGATTCTCAATCCCTTCAACCTGAAGGAATACCTCGGGCACAAGGAAAGCGTCATAGACTGCCGGGCGCAATCAGATGATGGCAGAGTCTTCAACATAGAGATTCAGACAGGCGAGTTAAAGAATTTCGACAAGAAGGCTTTGTTTTACTGGGGCAAGGCGTACACGTCAGACCTGGAGCAGGGCCATGGATACAGTGAGCTTTCACCGGTGATCAGCATTAACCTGTTGGATTTCGTTTTGTGGCCCGGACTAAAACAGGTGCACAGTTGTTTCATGCTCAGGGAACAGAGGAATCCAGACTGCGTTTTTTCGAATGACATCATTGTTCATTGTCTGGAAGCTCCCAAGCTGGATGATCATCCGCAGGGCTTAAGCGCGGGCCTGAACGGCTGGTTAACCTATTTGAAATTAGAGGGCAAAGTACCGGAGTCGGAATTGTTAGAAATAATAAAGGAGGATCCAGTTTTGAAGGAGGTCCATAAAACGTACAATAAGTTTTTGAGCAATCCTGAATTGATGGAGGCCTATGAGGGCAGGCAGAGATGGCTATACGATCAGGCGACAATCAGGGAAGAGAGCTTTAAAGAAGGTGAAAAAGAAGGCATAACCCAAACAGCCAAACGCTTGAAGGCCGCCGGAGCCGACATGGAACTCATCGTCAAGGCCACAGGACTGAGCGAAGCGGAGATTCAAAACTTTTAAGGGCACCTCTAAAACCCCCTGAATCTTCCAAACCTGGAACTGTTATACTGATTAGCATGAAAAAAAGACGTTTTTCCCGAATCAAGGGTTGCAAAACTATTTTTTTAGAGGTACCCTTGAAACTGTAAAGGTGAGCTGAAAGGTTTTTTGAGGTTCCCTAAATTTAACTTTTCATGGAGGTAAATCATGACCAGGATTGTTGGATACAATCTTCTGAAAACGGCATTCGTACTATACGTTGGTACGATTTTATTGACGGGATGCGGCTCCCCAGCGGAATCGAAATCCTCGGAGGCGAACATAAGCGAGCTGACCCTCGCAATCGGCAACACGGAGTATTCGGTTGATTTTGCAGGCAATACCCCCATGATTGAACTGCCTTCCAGTGGAAACATTCCGCAGACGGTAAGGGTTGCCAGTGTTACCCTCTCCGCGGGGGCTACTGGGGTGGCGCAAGGAGATACTTTGCAGGTAAGGAACGACGAGATTAGCATCACCGTTACCGCCGAGGATGGTACGACAACAAAAAGTTATACCATCTCTGTTGATGCACTACTTGTCGTAGACGAGATTGACAAAAAAGCTACTTCCGATATACGAGACTCCTATGTACTTTTTAGTATCTCAGCCAGTCAATCACTAAGTGCTTATCATCTGGCAGTTAAAAAAACAGGAGAAGACCCTCCCTCCGCCGCTGAGATGACCGCGGGAGCATTAAAACGTAACTTAGGAACGAATCCAATAAATGTTCTTATAGCCCAACGGCTGGATGCTCCAATGGTAACATTTGCTAAAGACTTTTTTGATGGTAATACAAGTGAAGTGCCTACAGATATGACCGCTAAAAAACACGGACCCTTGCTTGCTTTGGTCTATGATGCCACATACGACACCGAAACGAGCACATGGACAGCGGCTAGTGATGAGAATAAATGGGTGGCGCAATCTGTCCTGGAGCCGAACTCGCAGTATGTACTTTACGGCATGGCGGACAGCGGTACGGAAGTATTAAAGCTTAAAACATTTATGACAGATGCCTCGGCGACACATCCGACGGATATCAACACTGGTTTAATTGACACCACACTGGCAAAAGATCATATTGAACTTAGTCTTAACGCCGAAGAATATTACATACTTCCGCTTCAGACCAATAGTGGATTTCCAAAAACAAAAAATTTACTATCAAGTCAGTACTTCTATTCTGGTCAAGTTGCTTCGGCGTTATTCATAGCGAATGCTTCGCCATCAACATATTTTGGAAGTACAGATGCTGGATTCATCTATCAACTACTTCTATTTCGCTCTGAAGCCTCAACTGGAGAAATATGGTCTAGAAGCGCGTATGTGCTTATGGACACATCAAGGATGGATTTAAGCCGTATCGACGAATCTAATCCAATCTACTTTAGTAAACGACTTAACTATGATGATACCTCTAATACAGGCACGCTTCGTACTTCCGTATTGAAAATACAGTAATAGCCTAACAGCCAGTCAGAAGCCTGCCTACAGCATCAAAAGTCGCTGATGTTTTGGTGTTGCAGTTTGACTGGCCAGGCGTTTTCCCTTGCGGTGTATGTTGCGATGCCGCAAGTACAAACCGATGTGGGTGTCATTCATGGTTGAGCCATTCCGTTAGAACACCCCTGTCTTTCTGAGCCTTGATTCTCTGCTCAAGCCCGGCGGGAATGGGGCCATGGGATTTTGGTGCGGGTTCAGGACATAGGTAACAGATTTCAAGGTTCAGAAGAGGCATCACACCCCACTTTTTATTGACAGCACACCCTGACAGGGATACCATTGACTTATCGTGAGCAAGTATATCAACCCAATGAACGACTTCTTCATGCGCTACCTGCTGGGGAGCAAGGGCAGCGAGAACAACTGCCGTGACTTTGTCAATGCCGTTCTTCAGGACATTGATTTCCCGACAGTGAGTAGTCTGACAATTCTCAATCCCTTCAACCTGAAGGAATACCTCGGGCACAAGGAAAGCGTCATAGACTGCCGGGCGCAATCAGATGATGGCAGAGTCTTCAACATAGAGATTCAGACAGGCGAGTTAAAGAATTTCGACAAGAAGGCTTTGTTTTACTGGGGCAAGGCGTACACGTCAGACCTGGAGCAGGGCCATGGATACAGTGAGCTTTCACCGGTGATCAGCATTAACCTGTTGGATTTCGTTTTGTGGCCCGGACTAAAACAGGTGCATAGTTGTTTCATGCTCAGGGAACAGAGGAATCCAGACTGCGTTTTTTCGAATGACATCATTGTTCATTGTCTGGAAGCTCCCAAGCTGGAGGATCATCCGCAGGGCTTAAGCGCGGGCCTGAACGGCTGGTTAACCTATTTGAAATTAGAGGGCAAAGTACCGGAGTCGGAATTGTTAGAAATAATAAAGGAGGATCCAGTTTTGAAGGAGGTCCATAAAACGTACAATAAGTTTTTGAGCAATCCTGAATTGATGGAGGCCTATGAGGGCAGGCAGAGATGGCTACACGATCAGGCGACAATCAGGGAAGAGAGCTTTAAAGAAGGTGAAAAAGAAGGCCGAGATGAGGAAAAAGCCCAAACAGCCAAACGCTTGAAGGCCGCCGGAGCCGACATGGAACTCATCGTCAAGGCCACAGGCTTGAGCGAAGAGGAGATTCAAAACTTTTAAGGGCACCTCTAAAAAACAGCTTTAGGAAATTGACGAACAGGTAACTATATGAAACTGACAAAGAAATAAACCTAAGTGTTTCTGCTGTTGCTTGACTAAACGATTCAAAGGTAAATCACTGTTTTGATGGCCTTTTATCAGGCGGTTGTGACGGCTCCCCGCCTCGTGCCGCCGGATGTATCCCATTAGCTTCTGCTATAGCGTACCGTATACGGGAATTTGTTCGGTCAGTTCAGCCTCCCGGAGTATTTTTTCATTTTGTGGCAGCCTAAGTACCAGCCTGCGGTGGGTGCCTGGGCTTGACACAGCAATGGAAATTATTAGCTAACCCGTTCCCTGCCCTTTCGTAAGCAGGCAAGAAAATTCCATACGCCCCTGCGCATGAACTCGCTTAGTTGCATGTGATTTATTTGACAGGGTCAGGCCACAATCTCTTAACGGAATTTGATTGTCATCGACTGGTCAATGAGCCCATGTGTGGGTATAGTTATGTTCGATGGTTGAACCCCCAGCACTATTCTCCGATCATCTCAAAGCAGGCGAAGGCCAGTATGTGGAATTTAAGAGCGCCTTCCATGGAAAACCGGGAAACAGGCGTAAAAGGCCTGTTAAAGACATCAAAAAGGACATTGCCGAAACCCTGATATCCTTTGCCAATGCCGAGGGGGGAGTTCTCTATGTCGGGGTTGAAGACGATAGAACCGTAGACGGCATCCCCCACGATGAAGCGGAAATCGCCGAATTGAAGACCGGCTTCATCCAGTTGATTCAAGACTCCAGGAATTTCCCCCTCCACTCGGCCTACGCCTTCAGATACGATAAAAAGTGCGTTCTTGCCTACGAGATAAAAAACTTCCGCGCCCAGCCATTCCAGTTGACCGATGGCCGATGCCTGAAGCGGGTAAGCGACGAGAATAAACCCTTCTCCGTTGTCGAGATAAGCCGGACCAGAGAAGAAGACGATTCCAGGGAATTTGACCGGCGAGTCTGTGCCGGGGCATCGGAAAAGGATATTGACTGGGATTGCGTGGAAAGAATCGCCTCCCGCTGTTATCCGAATAGCTCCATGTCGGCAAGGGATTTTTTGAGGGAGCAGGGGCTGGCTGAATACGGTGTGAACGCAATGGTTTTCCGCAATGCCTGCCTCCTGCTCTTCGGGTTAAAGGAACGCCTTCCTGCTCTCTTCCCCAAATCTTCTGTGCGCCTGATACGGGTGGACGGGGACAAACTCCATGTCGGGAAGAACTACAATGTCCTCCGTCAGGAGGAATACAGGGGCAACATCTTCCACCTGCTGGAGGATAGATGGCAGAATTACTCCAATTTTCTCTCCCAGGGCGAATCCTTCGGCCAGAACATGCGGTTTGAAAACAATCCCATCCTGCCCGAATTGATAAGCCGGGAATGCCTAGTCAATGCACTGGCCCACCGGTGCTATAACACCGCTTCCGACATCAAAATATACCGCTATGCCCATGCGGTCGAGTTTGAAAACCCGGGAAGACTGCTCTCGCATCTCAGTTTGGAGGAGATGTATAGGGACGATCACCTCCAGTCGACGCGCAACATCCTTATCGCCCGAACCCTTCGGCAAAGCGGAATAATGCGCGAACTCGGGGAGGGTCTGCGGCGAATAAAAGAGGAAGCCCGGATACGGGCCATATCCCCCCTGTTCTGTTCCAACCATAATTATTTCAGCATAACCCTCGTGTTATCGGCCAGCAGTCTCGAAGCGCTAACACGGGATATGGACAGAATAGTCGAGGAACTGCGCAAGGAAAACACGCCGGGTGCGGGGAATCTGATGAGAAATCTCATCCAAAGCGGTTTTTACGGCATTGAAGAGATGGATACCCCCCTGGCAGATCGATTTGACACCATCCTCAGGGCAACAGCGGCCTACCCCAGCCTGCACGATGAGAGGCGCGGGTTCAGCCGGTGGGGCAAAGACAAAGGGAGAAGACAGCATGGACATTAACACTCTAATAACCCTGGCCTTCGCGGGAATTGGCGTTTTTGCAGGAATCATCTTCGGTATTTCCAACTATCGGTTACAGAAACGCAACTACCGGCTACAGGAAAAAATCGTCCGATTAGAAGAGAGCCGTGACAACAGAGAAACCCAGGAAAAACGTAAGACCGAACAGTTAACCATAACCGCCGCCGAACAGGATCGCCAGGATCTGCTACGCTATTGGATTGACAAGATGCAGTTCATCGACTTCGCCGGCTTCAAGGCCATGAACGCCAAGCCCGTGCTACTGGAAAAAATCTACATCCGCCTTAAGGCCGCCTTTGGGGGCTATGCCATCGATGAGCAGAGGCTGGCCAAACTGGAACAGAGCGGGGAGGAACAGGAGCAACAGGGCATTGAGAAGAACGATCCTTTTGAAATCGAAACACTCTTCCGGAAAATAACAGATCCAAATCGCGAATCCCCTGGAAAGCTCCTTATTCTGGGCAAACCCGGCAGCGGCAAGACCACACTGCTCAAATACCTGGCCATCAAAACGGCAAAACTGGAAGAACCCTATAGGGGTTACACGCCCATATTCATCCGGCTGCACGAATGGATAGGTCTGAATAACTGGGAAGCCATGGACATCCAGGCCAGCCTGAAGGGAACCGGCTTAGTGGGCGGCAACAGACTGCGTTTTTTCGATGAATCCGCAAAACAGGGTAACATACTCTACCTCTTCGACGGCCTGGACGAAATTGCCGACGAGGAGATTCGCCGACGGGCCATAGAATGGTTTCAGCGAATGGATTTCGGCAAAAACCCCGTGATCATCACCTCGCGCTTCACCGGACTGAGCGAAGAGAAGAACCTGCGCTTTAATGCCGGGTTTATCGACAACTACGTGGTGATGGACCTGGACAGGGAGCTTATAGAGGAATTCTGCCGTAATTGGTACGAGTTATATGAAACCCATGCAACGGAGGAGCGCGACAGGGAGCAATCGCTAAAAGTCGCGAAAAATAACTCCCAGGAGATGATTGACGATCTCTTCGCCGATGTCAACGCCAGCATCCTTATTCTGGCGCGCATCCCCATGCTCCTAACCATGATTGCCCTGGTCTACAAGCTGGAATACCGCCTGCCCAGGGACAGGCACGAGCTCTATAAACACATCATCGAGCTTATGGCCGATTCCTATCGCTTCAAGTTCAAACATGCCGCTGCAGATTATCCCTTCGAGAAGGACATTATCATCCGTCATCTGGCATCCCTGGCCCGTGGGCTCACCGAGGCGAATTCCCGCGCCATTTCCTTAGGCCAGGCATGCGATTTTTTCCCCAAAAAGATTGAAGGCCAGGATGCTGCGTATTTCCTGGATCAGATGATAGAACGCATCGGCCTGCTCTACCGCTCCGAGGGGCAGACGGGCTTCATCCACCTGAGTTTCCAGGAGTATCTGACGGCCCACCAGTTCAAAACCCAGGCATCCAATCCCCTGGACATGATCCGCAAGCACCGGGAAAGCTACTGGCATGAACCCATACGCCTGCTCTTCAGCTCGGCGGATGAGAACCTGAGGACAGCCTTCCTAACCGAGGCGGTAAACGGCATGGACTCCGAAGGCCAATTTCATCGGAGCATGAATCTTTGGGAAGACTGTCTTGGTGAATTAGCGGAGGGAGACCAGAGGAGGAAGCTGGAGATCGGTTTTGGCCGGCAATTGCTTGGGAAGATGCTGAACATGGAAAAGACCGATGATGATGGCATCTGGAACACCAGTTTGTATTATGGTTTTCACTTCTATCCCAAGGAATATATAAGCATCCTGGATGGGGGAATTTCCAACGGCAGCCATCCATACCTAAAAGACCTGCTGCTTCGGCTGCGGCTCAGGGCCGCCAAGCCGGAAGAAAAAGCCGCCATTCTTCGTGATTCGCTGGAATCCTTTCTCCAGACGGTCCGGGAATCCGGAAGCGCTTCATCCGTGGAAATGGTTTTTGCCAACGAGGCCCTTCCCCGGTTTGTATTCCTCTCGGGCGATTTTCTTTCGTTCTACAAACTCGTCAAAAACTTGCAGCGGTGTAAATTGGAGTTTCAATGTCTTGTCTATACAGATTTCATAGATTTGAGAGATTTGAGAGATTTGAGAGATTTGAGAGATTTGAGAGATTTGAGAGATTTGAGAGATTTGAGAGATTTGAGAGATTTGATAGATTTGAGATATTTGAGATATTTGAGAGATTTGAGAGATTTGAGATATTTGAGATATTTGAGAGATTTGAGAGATTTGAGAGATTTGAGATATTTGAGAGATTTGAGAGATTTGAGAGATTTGAGAGATTTGAGATATTCCTACCAAAGAATAACTAATTTGTCCGATGAACATATCGGGGAAACACGGCGTTTCATTGCCGACAATGTGGATGAATTGATCTCCCGATTGCAGGCATTATCCGGTGAACAGGTTAGGAATATCTTTCCTGCTACTAAAGAAGAATCCTTTGATGAGCTTCAACGCATGGGATGGCAGGGGGGAAATGGATAATTGGGTGTTGAGAGATGTTTAGCAGCCTTGATGGTATGGGACAATCCACCCGCAAACAAACCCTACCCCTGTTGCGGCAGTTGTGTGAAGCCCATGCCTCTCCGGACAGAGGCTCTCCATGGCATAATCAGTAATCAATGGGCGATAAATCAAGTTTTTCGCCTACCTAATTGATATCACTGTAGCATTTTTATTTCATGGGACACGTTAAGGGAGGCTCCTATGACGAACTATTATGTGCATCCAATTGAAGGTGAAGCGACATACAAATGGCAGAGTTTGGAGGAGCATCTCGAAAACGTGGCTGTGATAGCTGCCAAATTTTCTGATACATTTGGTGGTCGTGAATGGGTTGAGATTGCGGGGCGATTTCATGATCTTGGGAAGGGCGCCAAGGACTGGATTCTCCGCCGCTACTGCGTTGTCAAAATACTCACGCAGCTTAAGCTGCGCTTGAGCTTTTGCCGCCTTGTATCGACAAAAAATTTCTTCGTCAATTTCCTAAAGCTGTTTTTTAGAGGTGCCCTTAAGAGATTCCGGAAACATGGTGCGACGATCCTCCGATCCTTTTCCATCGCGAATCAGAATCTGGTTCTGAGAACAATCGACATCCTGAACACAAAGCTCAAGACACTCCGTCAATCTCATCCCGAAACCGCAAGGCAGCTTGGCAATCAGCCATTTATCTCCGGTGAGATACGGCAGTACCTTTCTTATCCCTCATGGGACATAGCGACAGGAGGTTTTTTCGGCTTCATGCCTCTGATAACTGCTTTAAGGAATTCCGCAGGACGATCCGGAACAGTCCGGCAGAAAAATAGGATGGCGGAGAGAGCCTGATTCTGTGTAGAGGACTGGATAATGTGCGGATTCATCTCTATTGCACAAAATCTTCAGATGCCGTATCATTCATCAGTCTTGAGATAGACAGCCTCAAAGTTTTTCATTTCAAAGGATGTTATGCAGCGGTGAACAGATTGGGTAAGGTATCGGCTTTTATCCTAGTTTTTGTCATTTGTATTTCCCCCCTGAGGGCTGAATTAAGAGATTCAGTTGTTGTCCTCAAGCCTAAAATTATCCCGGAAGCATTGGAAAGACTTGAAGCTTTGATTGAAAAATACGATGACACATATCTTGATGTCTTTTCGGAAGGATTCAAGAATGTATTATCCGGCGGCTTCGGAAGTGGGTTTTTTATTGCCAATCAGGATAATCAGTTTATTGTAACAAATCTCCATGTTGTCCGCTTTGCCCGAGAGGTCGATGTAGAAATACTGCAAAGTGACGGAGAAATAGAAGTTCTTGAGAATTGTCCGATTTTGGGTGTCTGGGATGATTATGATTTAGCTCTGATTGGATTGCCAGCCTCTCAAAATGGGAAGCATCAATCACTGGAGATTGAAACGGGTCCATTAGAAGACGGTTCTCAGGTTTGGTCAGCCGGTTTCCCAGGCTTACTGGGAAAGCCGGCCTGGCAGTTGGGAGGAGGATTTATCACTGATAAGCGTTCGTTCGCTCTCAAAAACCATTCTCCCGGTTTGGAATGGGCCTTACAGCACTCGGCGCCAATTGACCCGGGAAACAGCGGAGGTCCACTGCTAATCCGTGGTATTGATGGAAATTACAAAGTTATAGGGGTGAATACCTGGAGTATCCAGGGTAGAGACAATACCTATTTTGCGGTTCCGTCCGAGTATGTCGCATCACTTATCAACAATTTTGGGGGCAGTCAGGCCGATATCTCCGCCACATATTCCGATTTAGCGGCTCGCAGCAAATCCTTCGCACAAGTCATGGAATCAGAAACGATTTTGAGATCGACCGTTGCCCGTTATATTTCAGACCATACAGTCATTGAATTAGGGGAATACACCGCGCTGAATATAAGAAATCAAATGTCGGACTCCGAAAAAGCGGACTTCGATCAAAACTTCTATAGTAACGCAGCAAGTGTGATGCGCCTGAGTCTAGCCCAGGTATTGGTTGAAGGCTTCACTGGAGGGATTGACTCTGACGATGAAGCACGGGTATCGTATTTAGAATACGAAGAAGATGGGGAAAAAGCCTTGGTTCGGTTTACGAGCGATGAAGAGATAATTGAAACCACATGGATTCGTGAAACAGGTTCCTGGAGACTTTCGGATTCTCAGCTTTTTAACAATATCCGCACTTCTTCCAAAAAGAGAAAGACCGAGAAAGTCAAAGATGCCGAGAATCCATCTAAATATAACTTGCCAGAAAGTGATTACTCGTATACATGGGGTTTCAATGGGGCATATTTATTTATACTGCCAACGAACAGTATTTCCGCTCATGGCGGAAGCACTGGAGCCTTCCTGGATTTTGCATGGAGCAGCTCTTTGGCTTCTGTTCTGTACGCAGGGATCAATTTTTCACAGATATCTACCCAGATGCATTTCTATTTTTTAATGAAATTCCGATACCTATTTAAGGCGGACCCAGATGGCGGCTACTTAAGACCCTATTTCGGAATAGGATTGGGCTACGCCTCAGACCTGCCCGCGGATAACTCGTTTTTGACGCCAATCTTGAGTGTTGGCTCAGATTTTACTTTCAATGGCTTGGAGTCCAGCATTCATTTTGGCATTGATGTACAGTTTATTTTTTACAGTTTCTTAGAAGCACTTGCACAAGACCCAGTATATGATCATGATTCTGTCCATATAAAGCCATCGCTATATGTGAAATTTCCATTTTAATAATTATATAGAAAAGGAATGAAAATGAAAAAAGTATATTTACTCGTTCTCCTAGTGTTCTCCATTTATATTGCAGGATTTGCCCAAGAGCCATCTGGCAATGTGGTATTCAATAGACCCTACAGCTTTGCCGGCTTTGCGGCGAAAATACAAATAATTATTAATCAGCATATCCAATTCGTGTTAAACAACAAAGAATATTGCAGTTTGCAGCTTCCTCCGGGTGAATACCTGGTAAGCCTCAGAAATCATAATTATGAATATTTAGGAACTCATTCATATATCATTAATGTTGAACCAGAGAAACAAAACATATTTACTTGCAGTGCAGGGGAAATGTCAGTACGCAAGTCTGACGATACCGAGATCGACTTTGATGAATTTGATGAAGTCTTGGAATACACCGATTTAAGGAGCAGCAATGAATAAATCATGGCTTATGCTAATAGTGATTGTGAGTGTACTATCTGTTGGATGCGCGAGTGTTATTGTTTCCACGAAAAAACCATTATCGGATGAAAAAGCATACATCGGCGGATATTTTAATGAGTACACCCATAAGGTGAAATTTGAAAATCTTGACACTCGTGAAGATCTAACCATTAGTTTTCCTGATAAGGACATTCCGAGTATTGCTGAGATTCCACCTGGCCGCTGGGCAATTGCGCACATCGAAGGCAAGAATAATAGATCGAAATTGAGCTTGCCAGTTCCTCTGAAGCTGCTCACTGTCATTGAAACGGAGCCTGGTGAGATTTTCTTTCTGGGTGAATATCAATATGGAAAAACTGAAGGATTTTTTATAAAAAGAGTTAATACGGAATTCAAATACCCGTTTGAAAACTTTGTACTTGATGTTAATAAACATTATAAGTTAGGGCCAGATATCGAACCTGTGCCCTTTCGATACATGCCGGCACTGAAATGAAATACTGTACTAGCTAGTGAAAAAACCATCCTTGGAACATCAAGAGGCACTGCCGCCATCATTTCCCGGAGGACTCTCCGATACTATGACAGCCTTGTTGAAAGGATGGTCATGCACTTCAAGCGGGTGGACAAATTCTTCAAGTTCGAAAAGGACGACCTCAAACACCATCCAGCATACCTTGCTGTGCGGACGGATTTCAGCCGGTTCTATGGACAGGAAGAGTTCACCCTGAAACAGGCCGATCAATCCATCTGGCAAGCGGCAAAGAGTATTTTCTTAAGCAATACTGACCTTCGGAAACCCGAATGAATATCACCTCCCGAAACCTGCGGGCGGCTTTTTGCGTGTAAAAACGGGTGATTCAGGTCATTTAGCCCCCTCCCTCTCTCATCTGGTTAAATGTTTATTCTGAAGGAATAACAGCAGCGGACTTATCCCATCCCTGACAGATGACGCCCATCGGAAGTCCTGAAAAACCGCCATGTTTTTTATCTCACCGCTCATCGCTATTTGGCCTTCCTTTTGATTAAACGTACTTCCCAGAAAAGTCCTCGAATGCATTTGTGACGGCGAACTCAACCTCTTTGCCCAGAGCTTCGAAGTGTTCCTTGCCGCATGCGATCTTGGCTTCTTCAGTCGGGCGTAGCGCATCGGTGAATAAGGTGCTTTTGGTTTCAACAACAAAGTAGAGTTTCTCTTTGCCATCCACTTCAATCAGGACAGCCCAGTCCGGGTTATAGGTGCCCAGCGGAGTGTCGATTTTGAACCAGTCCGGGAGCTTGGCGTAGAGCTTAATGTCATCGCTTCGCTCAAATGCGGCGGCAAACTCCATCTCTACATTGGAATCGTAAACCACATGGTCAAAGACCGACTTCTGGCTTTCGACCATGTTTTTTTGCAGGTAGCCAAACAGCTCGTTTTCGCTGAACAGTTCCTGAGCATAAAAGTGGTCATCACCGATCTTATGATACTTAATCCCGTCCACCACAAAGAGGCGCATCTGGTTTTGGATGATGGCCGAGACCTGTTCGATGAATTTCTGCGGATTGTTTTTAAATGATTCCAGACGACCGCTGTCGTTGATAATTTTTACGATTGTCCGGCGCGTCAGGTTGGTTTCGTTCTGGAGATACGTGATCAGATCCGGGAGTTCGAAAGATCGGGACTCATAAACGCTGGCGGTTTCCTGAACCTGCTCTGCGTGAACGCCGCCACGGTCAATCTCGGCCTTGGCCTTCCGGTAAATAAACCTGGCTTTGCCTACCTGCATATCAGCTTTGATTTTTTCAGCGCATTTTGTGGCGAGTGCCTCCACATCAAAATCCACTCTGAATGTGGTCTTGTATTTGATTCGATCCCATAGTTCTTTGAACTCCGGGCTTAAAAATACGGCCTTATTCAGCGACACCTTCTTCTTGTCGTCACGGTTTTTAATGTTCAGATTGCCGGAAACTCTCTTCAGCACCGCAGCAATTTGCGGGGCGTGTTCTTTGAATTCTTCAGGCAGTTCCAGCTCGCCGCCTTTCAAGGCTGCTTTCAAGGCATCTTGAACTTTGCCTTTGGTATCAATGTAACCAGTGGTTTTCAGGTGATCCCATAGTTTTTTGGGGGCATCGGCACCGAGGTTTCCGTTTTTGTAATCGTCAACCGGAACAACGATGTTGGCAAACAGGTGCTCTTCAACCACGCCGAATTTAATACCTTCTTCCTGCTCGATTTCTTTCTGGAGCTGTTCGGCAAATTTCTCATAGGATTCGTTGGCCATAACCGTGAGGGTATTGACCTCAAAACCATGGACCCGCTCACCATCGTGATTGACACATATACGCAGGCCACGGCCAATTTCCTGACGTTTTTTAATGACGGAATTGGTTTCATTGAGCGTACATATCTGGAAGACGTTGGGGTTGTCCCATCCTTCTTTCAAGGCGGAGTGTGAGAAGATGAATTTCAGTTTGGAATCAAAGCCAAGGAGCTTCTCCTTCTCTTTCATGATCAGGTTGTAGGCGCTCTCATCCGCTGCTGTCTTACCGGAGGCATCCTTTAGTCTAGCCTCTCCAGAAGCGTCTTTCTTTTTATCGACGGCAAAATACCCGTTATGCACACCGGCAGCCACTGTATCCAAGTCGGCCCCTTCAAAAAGGGTGCTGTACTTAGGTTTGCGGATTGCCCGGGCATACTCCTCCTCGAACATCAGAGCGAATTTACCCTTTTGCGGATTGCCGTCCTCATCGTACCAGCGGTAATTGGCCACCTTGTCGATGAAAAACAGGCTGAGCACCTTGATACCCTGAGGGCGCAGGCGCATCTCTTTATCCAGATGTTCCTCGATGGTCTTGCGGATCTGTAGGCGCTTGTATTCATCCGGATCAACTTCACCAATGGCTTGACCCATTTTCAATATCTCAGGTTTGCTGGTGAAGCTGATGTATTCATTGTCTTTTTCGCAGTAGATATCCTCAAGAATGTAGCCATCGTAGATATCACGGCCTCCGCTGTACTTTGCATCCAGCAGATCGGCACCACTTGAGACCACCACGGCTTTTCGTTTGATGCTGCCGTTTTTCATCCGGCAATCGATCTCGATCTTGGCAGTGATCGGACTCTTTTTATTGTTTACGCTCAGGAGCTTTATATAGGCTTTGTTGTGGCCGTCTTTGACTTCAAGCCCGGCCACCTCGATCTGCTTTACCAATTTCTGTTCATAGGCATCAACGGAATCCAGTTTGTAAAGCATGTGATGCTTGTCGATATGAGTAGCGGAGTAACGCAGAGTGCAAAGCGGATTGAGTGAGCGAATAGCCTCTTTGCTCTTTGACGTGGTATCCACACTCTGGGGCTCATCCACGATAACAATGGGGTTGGTTTCCTGAATGTATTCAATGGGCTTGGCCCCAGTCATCCGGTCATGGGAACGGTGGATGATGTTGGCTTTGTTCTCCTTTTCCGGATCGGTAAAGCTTTTTCGGAAAGCATCGATATTGATCACCATGATCTGTATGTCCGGACTGGTGGCGAAATTTCTTACGTTGGAAAGTTTGCTGGAATCGTAGACAAACGCATCAAAAGTGACATTCTCGTAAAGCTCTTTGAAATGCTCGGCAGTAATCTCTAATGACTTGGCAACGCCTTCCTTTATGGCGATAGAGGGTACCACAATGATAAACTTGGTGAAGCCATAGAGCCGGTTCATTTCAAAGATGGAGCGCAGATAGACATAGGTCTTTCCGGTCCCAGTCTCCATCTCCACGGTTAAATGAATGCCGTCCTTAGAACTGAAGGTCTCGGAAGGAGCCAGCCTGTTTTGCAACTGTATCTTGCGGATGTTTTTATGGATATCCTCATCCAGCAGCTTCAAGCGGTTGCCAATACCCAGATTGTTATCTAACTGTTGATCAGAAAACAGAGCGACATTACCAATGGTTTGCAGCGGAGCCACGGTAAAATTGGTCTGACAAATTTCTTGACCTTCAAATACACCGGCAACGGATTCTATGGCCTGCTTTTGGAAGTCCAGATTTGGGTCAAATTGAATTTTCATGCAAGACCTCCATTTTAAACCACAGAATACACAGAAAAGGTTGGAACCACGAATGAATACTAATATCTTTTAACCACGAAAGGCACGAAAAACACGAAAGTCGGTTACTCATTGGAGCCTCCTTTTTTATTTGAGGCTTCGATCTGTTTAACCGCTTTGTCAAAATCGGACTCAATGCGCTGGGTTTTGTTGAACTTGTCGTATTCTGCAAAGACCTTCTCTTCGGCTTGTTTGCGGGAAATGGAACCATATCCTTCGAGGATTCTATATTCGTTAAATTCCAGAAAACGGTTCACGCTTTCTGCAAAGCTCCCCATGGTAAAGGTGGTGCGGTTTTCAATAATCCGCTCGATGTAGTCGAAAAAGGCAGTAATGGTTCGTTCCAGCTTCTTGATGTCGTCTTCCTGGAGATAGTTTTTGCCGATTGTGGTATCGGACTTCAGTACCCGTCCGTCGGGAGCGTTTTTGTAGGTCGTCATACCCATCAACGGTTTTTCGGCATCGACGTTGAGATAGATGATTTCTGCCGCCGTGTGACCGGTGATGGCAAAGTGGAATTTATCCTGCACATGAGCATAGAAATTCTTAGTCGTTTCCGATTTGGGATCGTAGTCAATACTGCATTCGGCAAAAATGTCGGTGATCTGTTGATAGATGCGACGTTCCGAGGCGCGGATGGAGCGGACGCGCTCAAGCAGTTCGCGGAAGTAATCCTTGCCGAAAAATCGACCGTTTTTCAACCGCTCATCATCCATGGCAAAGCCCTTGGTGATGTATTCCTTCAGCAACTGTGTTGCCCAGATGCGGAACTGGGTGGCCTTAGATGAATTTACCCTATAACCGACGGAAATGATGGCATCCAGATTATAGAATTCCAGCTTACGTTTAACCTGACGTGAGCCTTCCTGCTGAACTGTTTCCAAAATGGAAACAGTTGCTTCCTTCGACAATTCACCATCCTGGTAAATATTATCTAAATGCTTGGAAATGGAGGGAATACCGACACCAAACAACTCGGCAATCCGTTTCTGTGGTAGCCAAATTGTTTCATCATGCAGAACGCACTCCACCTTCACTTGTCCATCTGGAGCGGTATAGAGCAGAAAATCCGTCAACTCATCCCGTGTGGTCAACCGTCGTTCTTCCGTGTTTTCCGTGTGTTCCGTGGTTATTTTCTTTTTTCGTGTCTTTTTGTGCTTTTCGTGGCTCATAATCACAAGCTCCTTACATCGACAATGCCAGCTTGTTTGAGAATCTGAACCGCATTGGTTTTAACCACGTCATCTTTGAACCCGGAGTCCTTGAATACCACGCGCATGATTTCCGGATTGAGCTTATCCTTCAACTTGGCAATGCCTTGAACCACCTCAAGGGAAATGTCATCCGACAGGCAGATGATCAGTGCTCCTCTACCGATAGAATAAACCAATTGAGAATTGACAGTTGATAATTGAGAATTGCTTTTTTCCTTCATTATCAATTTTCCATTATCCATTATCCATTCATCTATAGGCAGGGTCAGGTCGAGGCCATACTTAAGCAGGATCTCGTAAAGGACATCTTCCTCACGGCGGTCGGTTTTGATGTTCTCCACATAATCAAGTAAGTCTTGTTCGGTCAGATCAAAATCCGCTTCCCACGGTTTGATATTGGTGGAGTCGAGTTTGAATACCTTGAAGCCAAGGTCAGGGATATTGGAACCACGAAAAGCACGAAAGTCACGAAAGGTTTCTTGGTCGGTTTCGCCGAACAAAGAATTCTCTTTTTCTGTGTTTTCAGTGTGTTCTGTGGTTGCTAATTCTTCTTTGATCTTGGCAGCAGATAATGAAATTCGCGCCTTAGTTAACTCGGTAATTTTCAATGGAAGTTTGTTTTGGTTACAATATTGAGCCGCAGTCTGCTGTTCCTTCTTTGTTGGATCAATTACTTCGGGAAGCTGCACAAGCAAAAATTTACGATTCCCTTTATCAATGGCATTTTGCTGCATCATTGCATCTGCAGTTGTTCCGGAGCCAGCAAAGAAATCCATAACAATTGCATCTGGATCGCTAATATTTTCGATGAAAAACTTGATGAGCCCAGTTGGTTTTGGGTAGGAGAAGACCTGAGAGCCGAAAAGATTGCGTATTTCCTTTGAGCCGTGCTCTGTTCTTCCGACATCTTTTTCGGGTAAGTATGAAGAAATTGCCATGCGAACTTCTTCTGTCCCATGTTTCTTAAGAGCCTTTTCCCTGTCCTCGCTCTCAAAAACTCTAAAAGCAGGACGTTTGATATTTAGAAAATCATAGTCGCCAGGAAAGACTATTTTTCCATTTTTATAGTATTCCGGGAAAGTTTCTTCAGTAACTGACCATGTTCTGGTTTCGCTTGCTGGATATTCATCACCATTTTTGGGATTAACCATTGCAAAGAAGGAATTGGGTCGTTCAGCCTTCGTTGTGTTCTTTGTTAAATCCTGCAATCTCCATTGATCAAAAAAATCATCAGAGCTGTAATATTTCCTTTCACCAGCCCTACCAGCGATAAAATCTGGTTTCCCATAACAAACAAGCCATTCAACATCATTTGATACCCCAAATGGGACATCTGCTTTTGCTGTTCGGGATCTCCATGGGAAAACTGCTATAAAATTTTCATCACCAAAAACCTCATCACACATTTTGCGGAGATTGGAAACTTCATTGTCATCAATGCTTATAAAAATCACCCCATCATCCTTCAGCAGGTTCCTCGCAAGCTTCAGACGCGGATACATCATATTCAGCCAATCGGTATGATAGCGTCCGCTGGTTTCAGGGTTGTTTGAGAGGTTACGCCCTTCACCATCCACCTGACCGGTGATCTCCTTATAATTTTTGATGTTGTCCTTGAAGTTGTCTTTATAAACAAAATCATTGCCGGTGTTGTAGGGTGGATCGATATAGATCATCTTCACTTTTTTGTGATAGCTCTTCTGCAGGAGCTTGAGCACTTCAAGGTTGTCGCCTTCAATGAAAATGTTCTGGGTGGAATCCCATTCCACCGACTCTTCCTTGCAGGGGCGCAAGGTTCCGGTACTGGGCATCTGGGCGATCATCCGGGCTTTGCTCTTGCCGTTCCATGTGAAGCTGTAGCGTTCATCCTTATCGTTCACATACTCACCCAACAGCTCTTTCAAAACCTCAAAATCAATTTTCGTGCCTTTCGTGTCTTTCGTGGTTCCATAAGACCCATCTTCGGTGAAGGCTTCCGGAAACATCTCCTTCAGCTTGCCCACGTTTTCGGCTACGATGTCCATTGTTTTACCATCCATTTTTTCCATCTTAAATCTCCTGTATTTTTAACCACGAGAAGCACGAAAGACACGAAAGGTTAAAGGGCCAAACGTGTAATTGATGCTTTGGGGTATGTTCCAGAGTTTACGAGCAGCCCAAGCCTTATGCCGGTTGCTTTTAAATAGTTAATTACCTGAGCCTTGTGTTCAGGTGCGATATCTTTTACCGCCTTAAGCTCAACAATGATTTGTCCATAACAAATCAGATCGGGCCTGTAAGTTTGTTGTAGAGGTTCGCCTTTATATATCAGTTGTAATTCCTGTTGTGCGACAAAAGGAATGCCGCGTTTGCTCAACTCCTTCTCCAGGCCTTCTTGATAGACAGACTCGAGAAAACCACACCCCATCTCACGGTACACCTCAAAAATGGCACCCTGAATCTCATAACACTCATCCTTAAAAAGTATTTTTTCGTTCGTGTTTTTCGTGTCTTTCGTGGTTCCATAAGACCCATCTTCGGTGAAGGCTTCCGGAAACATCTCCTTCAGTTTGCCCACGTTTTCGGCTACGATGTCCATTGTTTTACCATCCATTTTTTCCATCTTTACAAGCTCCTTACATCGACAATGCCAGCTTGTTTGAGAATCTGAACCGCATTGGTTTTAACCACGTCATCTTTGAACCCGGAGTCCTTGAATACCACGCGCATGATTTCCGGATTGAGCTTATCCTTCAACTTGGCAATGCCTTGAACCACCTCAAGGGAAATGTCATCCGACAGGCAGATGATCAGTGCTCCTCTACCGATAGAATAAACCAATTGAGAATTGACAGTTGATAATTGAGAATTGCTTTTTTCCTTCATTATCAATTTTCCATTATCCATTATCCATTCATCTATAGGCAGGGTCAGGTCGAGGCCATACTTAAGCAGGATCTCGTAAAGGACATCTTCCTCACGGCGGTCGGTTTTGATGTTCTCCACATAATCAAGTAAGTCTTGTTCGGTCAGATCAAAATCCGCTTCCCACGGTTTGATATTGGTGGAGTCGAGTTTGAATACCTTGAAGCCAAGGTCAGGGATATTGGAACCACGAAAAGCACGAAAGTCACGAAAGGTTTCTTGGTCGGCTTCGCCGAACAAAGAATTCTCTTTTTCTGTGTTTTCAGTGTGTTCTGTGGTTGCTAATTCTTCTTTGATCTTGGCGGCAGCCCTGCGGATGCGTTCTTTGCTTATTTCGGCGATGGTCAAAGGAAGGTTGTTGCTTTCGCAAAACTCGATTGATGGTTTATGCTCTTTCTTCTCAGCGCATAAGATTTCTGGAAACTGGATACCAATGATTCTTAGGTTCGAGTCGTAATCAAAGCCAGCATGAAAGGTCGTTGCAGAACCCAAAAAGAAGTCCAAAGCAAGGTCACCATCTTTGCAATTTGCTATTGAGAGTAGATTTTTAATTAATTTCGGAGGCTTTGGATTGCTAAAAGTATTCTTAATGCCATCCATTAATTCGGTTAGTATTGTATTTCCTTCCTGATTGTGACCAAATTGATCATGTGGCCACCAATTGGTTGCGCATTGCCCCTCGTTTTTTCTTTCGGATTTGTAATACTTCTTCCTTGGCGCTCCGTTCCCGTTGTTTGGAAAAATAATCCTATTATCTTCCAAAAGCGACTTGAACGTACTCTCTTCACCCATCCAATCTTCATCTAAAACTGCACCGGTTGGGGTTGCAATTGTATACCGAGAACCGCTCTGATCACTTCCAACCTTCCATGGTTTTGAAGCCCAATCTCCTCGTGGGTCATTATCCGGATTAGAAAAACTTCCTGTTAATCCAATCTTTCCAACACCTGACTCTTTGAAACGAATTTCATCTTTAGCATATGCAAGGATATGCTCGGCAACCAGTCCTATCATTTTTGTCGGGTCATTTGGCTGATTATGTCTGCGTCTCCAGTGAATAATTCCTTCAAAATTCTCCTCACCAAATATTTCATCACATACTTTTTTCAAATTACACGATTCACTATCATCAATGCTTATAAAAATCACCCCATCATCCTTCAGCAGGTTCCTCGCAAGCTTCAGACGCGGATACATCATATTCAGCCAATCGGTATGATAGCGTCCGCTGGTTTCAGGGTTGTTTGAGAGGTTACGCCCTTCACCATCCACCTGACCGGTGATCTCCTTATAATTTTTGATGTTGTCCTTGAAGTTGTCTTTATAAACAAAATCATTGCCGGTGTTGTAGGGTGGATCGATATAGATCATCTTCACTTTTTTGTGATAGCTCTTCTGCAGGAGCTTGAGCACTTCAAGGTTGTCGCCTTCAATGAAAATGTTCTGGGTGGAATCCCATTCCACCGACTCTTCCTTGCAGGGGCGCAAGGTTCCGGTACTGGGTGTCTGGGCGATCATCCGGGCTTTGCTCTTGCCGTTCCATGTGAAGCTGTAGCGTTCATCCTTATCGTTCACATACTCACCCAACAGCTCTTTCAAAACCTCAAAATCAATTTTCGTGCCTTTCGTGTCTTTCGTGGTTCCATAAGACCCATCTTCGGTGAAGGCTTCCGGAAACATCTCCTTCAGCTTGCCCACGTTTTCGGCTACGATGTCCATTGTTTTACCATCCATTTTTTCCATCTTAAATCTCCTGTATTTTTAACCACGAGAAGCACGAAAGACACGAAAGGTTAAAGGGCCAAACGTGTAATTGATGCTTTGGGGTATGTTCCAGAGTTTACGAGCAGCCCAAGCCTTATGCCGGTTGCTTTTAAATAGTTAATTACCTGAGCCTTGTGTTCAAGAGTTATTGTCAATAGTTGTGGATGAGAAAATTTCAAATCCTTCATTTTTTTCACGCGGCCTCTTCCTTGAAGACTCCATCTTTACACGTAGCTTTCGCCAGTTCTTTTCAGCCTCCAGGCAGAGCTTCCAAACCATACTTAATGTTGCCACCCTTGAACCACAGCCCCTGGTTCTCTTCGTTCTAAGGCGGACAGTAGCAAAGGTTGACTCAATCGGGTTGGTCGTCCTGATGTGAGTCCAGTGCATCGCCGGAAATTTGTAGAACGTGAACAGCTTCTCCCTGTCCTTTTCCAGACACTGGGTGGCCCTGGGGTATTTAGCCTGAAAGGAATCAATGAATAAGTCATAGGCTTTAAGAGCATTCTGCTCGGTATCTGCCATATACATTTCATGAATCATTGACTTGGCCTTGCCCTGGATATTCCTGGGCATTTTGTTTAACACATTCGCTGTCTTGTGCACCCAGCAACGCTGTTTTTTTGTTTCGGGAAAGATTTCATCCAGGGCATTCCAGAAACCCAGCGCACCATCCCCAATGGCCAGCCTGGGGGCGGTGGTGAGACCCCGGGCTTTCAGTTGGAGCAGTATCTCCCTCCAGCTTTGTGAGCTTTCCCTGTATCCGTCACTGACGGCTAGAAGTTCCTTCTTCCCATCCTTGTCAGCTCCCATGATTACAAGAATGCAGCTCCTTTGATCATCAAGCCTTACATTGAAGTAGATGCCGTCCACCCAGATGTAGGCGTATTCCTTAGCTTTCAAATCACGTTTCTCCCACTGAAGAAACTCATCTTCCCAGAACCTTTTCAAGCGGACTATGTTCGTCGCCGACAGTCCGGCAATACCTTCACCCAGAATCGAGGCAAGAGCTGTCTGGAAAGCAGATGTGGACACACCGCTGAGGTACAGCGCCGGAACAAGGTTGTCGATACTGGGAGTTCTGCGCATATAGGTTGGCAGTATGGCACTGGTGAAGCGATCCTCTCGCTTGCTCTTTAATTTCCTGTCATCCACTCTTGGAACCTTGATTTGCATTTGACCAGCCCCTGTCACAATTTTTCGTTGGGCGTGGTAGCCATTGCGTACAACCTTGCGCTGATTATTCTGATCACGCTCATGTTTATGGGCATTGATGTAGTCTTCCACTTCTAACTCCAGGGCATGAATAAGCATCTTTCTGGCTCCCTCTCGCAAAACCTGATCCAAAACCGATTCTGTTTCGCTTTTCAGCACTTCCGAATCATTTCCGTTTGTTGTAAACTCTTCCATAGAGCATCTCCTTTCTGTTTGGCTTTATTACCAATTATTTTACAGAAGGATTTGCTCTTTTTTTACCCCATCCACAACTTTTGATTATATCTCTTGTGTTCAGGTGCGATATCTTTTACCGCCTTAAGCTCAACAATGATTTGTCCATAACAAATCAGATCGGGCCTGTAAGTTTGTTGTAGAGGTTCGCCTTTATATATCAGTTGTAATTCCTGTTGTGCGACAAAAGGAATGCCGCGTTTGCTCAACTCCTTCTCCAGGCCTTCTTGATAGACAGACTCGAGAAAACCACACCCCATCTCACGGTACACCTCAAAAATGGCACCCTGAATCTCATAACACTCATCCTTAAAAAGTATTTTTTCGTTCGTGTTTTTCGTGTCTTTCGTGGTTCCATAAGACCCATCTTCGGTGAAGGCTTCCGGAAACATCTCCTTCAGTTTGCCCACGTTTTCGGCTACGATGTCCATTGTTTTACCATCCATTTTTTCCATCTTTACAAGCTCCTTACATCGACAATGCCAGCTTGTTTGAGAATCTGAACCGCATTAGTTTTAACCACGTCATCTTTGAACCCGGAGTCCTTGAATACCACGCGCATGATTTCCGGATTGAGCTTATCCTTCAACTTGGCAATGCCTTGAACCACCTCAAGGGAAATGTCATCCGACAGGCAGATGATCAGTGCTCCTCTACCGATAGAATAAACCAATTGAGAATTGACAGTTGATAATTGAGAATTGCTTTTTTCCTTCATTATCAATTTTCCATTATCCATTATCCATTCATCTATAGGCAGGGTCAGGTCGAGGCCATACTTAAGCAGGATCTCGTAAAGGACATCTTCCTCACGGCGGTCGGTTTTGATGTTCTCCACATAATCAAGTAAGTCTTGTTCGGTCAGATCAAAATCCGCTTCCCACGGTTTGATATTGGTGGAGTCGAGTTTGAATACCTTGAAGCCAAGGTCAGGGATATTGGAACCACGAAAAGCACGAAAGTCACGAAAGGTTTCTTGGTCGGCTTCGCCGAACAAAGAATTCTCTTTTTCTGTGTTTTCAGTGTGTTCTGTGGTTGCTAATTCTTCTTTGATCTTGGCGGCAGATAATGAAATTCGCGCCTTAGTTAACTCGGTAATTTTCAATGGAAGTTTGTTTTGGTTACAATATTGAGCCGCAGTCTGCTGTTCCTTCTTTGTTGGATCAATTACTTCGGGAAGCTGCACAAGCAAAAATTTACGATTCCCTTTATCAATGGCATTTTGCTGCATCATTGCATCTGCAGTTGTTCCGGAGCCAGCAAAGAAATCCATAACAATTGCATCTGGATCGCTAATATTTTCGATGAAAAACTTGATGAGCCCAGTTGGTTTTGGGTAGGAGAAGACCTGAGAGCCGAAAAGATTGCGTATTTCCTTCCGTGTATTCTGTGTGTTCTGTGGTTAATCCCTTTTCGTGCCTTTCGTGTGGTTCGTGGTCTAATAAAATTAGATATGATACCACTTCAAAGTCATTCATTCCCTTGAAGCTGTTTTTATTGATTACGGTTCCGCCGGGAGAGAAGAGACTTTCCACACCGCTCTCTTCAGCGGCACCGGTCAGAGCCTGCGCCGCTTTGGACAGCAAGTTGCGATACTGTGACATATCGGAGCCATTGCGTGTCAGGCCGGAAAAGCGGTTTGTGGCTGTACCATCAACGGATTTTCCATAGATGCTCATCTTTTTCAGCAAATCCAGAATCTTTTTGGTTTGAGTGAACTGCAAAAAGACCGATCCGTTGTTTTTCACGTAGACCAGATAATAAGGCGACAAGGCATAGGTGGAATCTGAAACGGTTTGAGTGCCTTCATTTCTGAGGCAGAAAATCACCCCGGGGGAGAACTCACCTTTCAAAGAGTCGTCGATGGTGGCCACGGCATACGCGCCAGAGGGCATACGCTCCAGCAGGTTCTCACAGATGTCGTCTGATTTCTCTGTAGAACCCGATTGCAGAAAAGACATGTACTGTGGCGATACACCCCAATCTGAAAAAGAGCAGGCATTGCCTGCTTTTGTGTAATCGCTGAGAACCATACGGAAGTCGTTCAGCGTGAGGTCGATGATGGCAACTCGCGGACTTCGCATTTCTGTTTCAGCCACTTTGAGCATTCCCGTGCAATCCGCGTAACATCGAGTCGATTCCGGAGACGGCGGTCCAGGTGATTTCCTTGCAGGTTTTTGAGAAAACCCGCTTTATCACCATGACTTGGAACAAGGAGTCTGAACTTCGAAACCTTTGAAAGCTCCTTTTTCAGTTCATCATAGGCGTAAAGAGAAAACAGAGCGGAAACCACAGAGAGTGTGCATCCGGCTGCAATATTTTCTTTGATTTCTGATACAACATTTCCCAGAGCTTTATTGTCAAGTATTCCCGCAGACTGCTTCACTGATCTTCACCCTCTTTAGAATCACTTGCTTTCCAATCACGAACCCATGCATCGACCGCATCTTTTTTGAATTTCCAAAGACGACCGATTTTATGGGCGGGCATGCCTTTTTCGCTTATCCACTTATAGACGGTATCTCGCTTG
Organism: Spirochaetaceae bacterium; assembly: GCA_965232165.1. Lineage (GTDB taxonomy): Bacteria > Spirochaetota > Spirochaetia > DSM-2461 > DSM-2461 > UBA2779. The sequence goes on from CBDDOY010000001.1 coordinate 1,664,931, forward strand.
ATCCCGAGATAGTCTCCAATTTCATCTACGGACAACCATCTGTCTTCCATTTTCGACTCCATCATTCTTTGAGGGCCGTCCAAACGGCTCGTCATTTGTTTAACCGGACGGCAATCCCATAGGGGCACAATCCGGCTATATTAGGTTAAAAAGGGTTAACGATATATGGATGAAATAGAAAAATCAAGTTTTCTTTCCGGATTTAACCGAGTTTAACCCAATTTCCTGCCGTCCCAGTACCCGCAGGGAAGGCGTAAACTGCCTTGGAGAATATGGTCGAGGCCACAAAATAAAACACTCCGGAAGAGTACAGACTCTCCGCGCGTTGGCTGTTTTTACAGACGGGATGGGCTCAGGTATCCGGGCTGCTGCCCGTGATCAGGCTGGTATGAATGGCCGCATTTCGGGATTCATCCTGCTGCATCTTATCCAGAACGGTGCTACAGGCTTCGGCCTCATCGAGCGGCAATCCGAGTTCCTCCTCCGACCGGCTCACCCTGTGGCGGCTTTATCTACATAGGGCTTGCTTAAAAAGTATTTTTGACTCTGAATACCAGTATAATGAATCAAAACTGCATTATAAGTGAGCCAGAATGCAATGATTTGAGAAACTTCAGGGGAATTTTGATTTCTGCTATTACCCAGGTGCAAGGGTTTTGAGCCATTTTCCGCATTTACCTTGCACCTGTTTTTTCAAGAATAGATAGCAAGGTTGCTCTAAAGCATTTGTAACAGGCTTTTACCTTGAAAATCTATAGATTATGACTTTTTCAGCAAGCCCACATTGCGCATCGGGACGAACAGATGGTCGCCAAATATGAGTTCAATGGGCTCTAAGGATCAGGTCAATGGCCTAAAAACAGCAGGTGAGTCTTATGGAATGGATGATTATGCTTGGTTTTACCTTGCTCGCCGCACTGCAAGTGTACGCCGGTTTCAGCAAGTAGCAAAGAGGACAAGATACGCCGGTATTGGGTAAGACGATCCGGAATATAGAACCTTCAGGGAGGTAGGAATACACTTTCTGTTATGGGGCCTGTCGGTCATATAACTCACGGCTCGATATCTACCCCTTGCTGATGCTGTTTCACCAAATCAATAACATAAATCATTCCCATAAGAACAATTCAAATGCCATACTTCACGATACAGGGGGCATTACAGTTTAACTCCTAAGATTTCAACCATCTTCTGCTGATGGATTGCCGGCTCGGTTAACCTGTAAAAGGCCGCGCCCCTACAACAGTTCGGCTCAATCGTGTTGCAGCAGACAGTCGCCAAGACATCAAGAGCCGTACGAAAGCTATGAACAGACTCACCCTGGGATGTGCGTGGAGCTTTTACCGGCTGGACAACAGAATCTCGCCCCTGGCAGCCTGTCCATCGAATCACTCCGGAGAGACGGGGCGCAAAATTTGGAGGTGGGGGGAATCGAACCCCCGTCCGGAAGGGCGTTTGACGCACATCTACAGGTTTAGTCGGCCGGCAGTTTTCGTGTTCGGTATGAGTGGCCGACGACCCACCGAACCTTATCCTCAGATGTTTTTTCCTATACGGCTCTGGGCCGCCGCATAGGTGAGTTCCGTTTTATGATGGAGCATCCGTCCCTCGGAACAGCGTGACGGAGATCCGTAGCAGCCTATATTAAGCCGCTAGGGCGAGGGTGTCATCTAATTCGACGACAAACTCATCTTCTTTTTTTCTGGCACTTAAAGTTGTGCGCTAGTTTAAGGAGTTGGCGCTCCACCTGCAGTACGACCTACGTACACCTCCCGTCGAAACCAGGGCACCCCCGGCAGAATGAAGAAATATACTGTGCGGGCAGGAAAAGCGCAAGACTATTACCGATGATTCTTGAAATCCCGTTCCATATCACGGTCAATATCACGGTTTTTTATGCTTTCACGCTTGTCGAAGAGTTTCTTGCCGCGGCAGAGTCCCAGTTCCACCTTGACATAGCCCCTGCGAAGATAAAACTTGAGAGGGATCAATGTATTACCCTTTTCATTCACCCGCCGTTCCATCCTGAGAATCTCTTTCTTTTTTGCCAAAAGGCGCCTTGGCCGTTCTGCGATGTGGTTAAAGACACCGCCATGGCTATAGGGAGTGATATGAAAGTTCTTCAGCCAAAGCTCGCCGTCACGTACTTCGGCGAAGGCATCGGTGAAACTGAATTGGGCGCTCTTCATCGATTTAACCTCAGTGCCCGCCAATTCTATTCCGCATTCCAAGACATCTTCCACTAAGTAAAAGAACCGGGCCTTCCTGTTGTCGGCGAGTAATCCCAAAGCACTGGATTTGGTTTTTTTCTTTCCGGCCATGGCAACAGAGATGATGTCATAGGAAGCCCCTGGTGGTCAACGGATAACAACAATGCGGAATCCCAGCACAGGGCTTGTCTGATTTGCTTTGAGCGAGCCCCGGGCAGCGGCCGGATAAGGCAGGTCTTTGTCGATGTAGGCCCCGCCTCTAACCGTCCTATCCTCGCTTGCCAATTCGGAGTCAATCTCCAGGTAGGAGGGCCGCCCTGAGGGCACTCGAAAAGTATTCTCATTATATCTGAAGGGATTGTAACACCATTCACGGACATTGCCTGCCATTCCCGCAAGACCGATCTCACCCCTTACGCTGTACTTGGATGCCAAAAGGACATCCCTGTTTTCTCCTTCGGACAGAGCATCGTTGTTGAGCCGTGCGGCGACTTCCCATTCGTCCTCGCGGGGAAGCCGCACCTGTCCATTGCCTGCCGGAAAAACCTTCATGCTCAGCCACTCGGTGTAGGCATTGGCCGCATGCCACGAAACATCAGTAACAGGTAAGAACCCCTCCCCCTTGGTCGGTACATCGTCCTTCCACTTCCGGAGATATCCGTCATCAGCCAATCCCCGCTCTATCAGCGCAGGTCCATTCTTCACCGACCAATACGGGTTTTCCGCAATGAAAGCGGCGAATTGATCGTTGCTTATCTCCTGAAGGGAAATCATATAAGACCCCAGCACAACCTTGACCGGCAATGCGCCGAATCGGGGCCGGTAATTTCCTAAATCGACAATCTCGACATCGCCAATCACCGCATTGAGGGCGGGAATAGTAACGAAGGCGATGCCGCTGTAGGCGGTTCGGGGGAATTCTCCCTCATTCCGAATTCTTTCGTATAACTGCCGGAGCGCCTCGCCGGAACCGGTATATTCGGCCGTCTCCAGACCGGCACTGCTTCGGGGGCTGATCTCATCGGGGGCATCCTCACCGGCGATAGCCAGTAATCCCGACAGATTGGAGTATTCATCCAAGAAGTTAGCGGCCTTTCCTAGATAGGCGGCGAGATTCAATGGATTGACAGCGGATTCAGGGAAACTGAGGAGGTACAGGGCACGGTTGATGTCGGCCAGATGTCTGGCATCTCTTGCCATGGGAAGAATGGCCTTGGCCATGGCATTCGCTTCGATAAGGGGTGAATGTGCCGCCGTGAGATCGCGGGCGAGCCGGGTAAGAATCGGCGGAATCGCATAGCGTTCTCTGTCCGGTCTGGCCGCACTCCAGGCGGCGAACTCCTTTATTCCCTCATGAATTGGGGGATGAGAGGGCTCCGCATCGAGGGTGACTGTCATTTCATCGCGTCTGGGGAAAATTCTGGAGGCCAATATTCGCCCGCCTATATCCGTCCTTAGCACCTTGTCGGAAAACCCCGGCCGCCGCAGACGGATCTCCTGCACTCCCTTTGGCACAAACACCGGCTTGCAGCTATGGCCCAGACGCTGCCCATCGGCGATAATCGATGCATCCGGCGGATCACTGTACACAGTCAGCCATGTGCCGTTTCTGCGGATGCCGGGCAAAATGAGCAGAAGGAACACCAGCGTCATACCGATAAGCAGCCATATAACCGGAACATAAATCCTTGGCGGGATTCCCAAAACGGGCTTCAGTTTCACCTCAATGGATTCAAGGTCTGAGACTTGGTTCTTCTTTAATTGCATGACGACGATTATAGGCGCTGACTGAGACGGTGGTCAATCATCATCAATATTGATAAGATGGCGGTGTGAACGAAACATTGGGAACACGAATCGTCTCATGGATGCTTGCCTGCACCGAACATCTGCTAACCCTCAGGGCCCGCCGTATCGCGAGACTGAAGCAGAAACAGAAACGGCGAGGACTTCTTTGGGAATGGGGGGACGCCTTCCTCTGGGCCGTAATGATGGTGCTGCTGTTGAACCAGTACTTTTTCCAGGCTTATCAGATACCATCGGGATCAATGAGAGACACCCTGATTGGCGGACGCGATCCCTACACCGGGGAGGTCAGTAAAAGCGATAGAATTTTCGTCGATAAACTCACCTTCGGCCCCGAATTGCTCCCCGGCGTAGCCAAGCTTCCCGGATTCCGCAGCTCCAGGCGAGGAGAAATCATCATCTTCGAGAGCCCCGATTATGAAAGCCCCTCCCTGGCCCATGAGATAGCGCAGCGGATTCTCTATATGGCAACACTCTCCCTTGTTGATCTCAATCGCCGTGGCGGTCAGACGGCTCATCAATTCCTTATCAAGCGACAGGTTGCCGAAGATGGAGATCGGGCCGTCTTTAAGAGAGGGCATCTCTTCGTACAGCCCATGGGGGAATCCATGCTTATCCCCGAAGAAGAATTCAAACGGCTCAGCCGTCTGGAATACGGCAACAATCTTCTTCTCCCCCCCGAGTATTATGACAAACTTGAGGCGGCCATAGAGGCCGTCATGTATGATCAGGAGGGGCTGTTCGTGAGTATGGAACTACGCAATCGGGCATCGGCAAAATGGACTGCGACCTTAAGAAAAATGGTCATGGACCCCTATGAGGAAGATCGTGTCCATTCAAGGATATCAAACAAGCTGTTTCCTCAGAACGAAGGCTATTCAAGCGATGCAGCCGCCTATGAACAAGGCATTTATGTTCCTGAAGACTGGGTTCTGCCCCTGGGAGACAATCGTAGCGATTCCCTGGACGGTCGCTATTTCGGGCCCATTCCATCGAAATCCATACTTGGCAGGGCCCTCATAAACTATTGGCCGCTGGGCAGAGCCGGCTTGATACGGTGAGAGCCTCATCCTCGTCTCGCCTGTCATATAAGGACAGGCGGAGTCATCAGCAGCAGAGGTTGCGCGCCTTCGTTTTCATCCTTATTATCGCCGTCCTCTACATCCTTCTCACGACTTACTTCATATCGCCTTGGGTCCTCCAATCCAAGGCCATGGAACCGGCCTTGATATCGGGAGCACGTGTTCTCGTCGTCCCCTGCCTGCAAAAAACATCGCAAGGGCAGCTTGAAAATCCTCCGCGACGGGGTGATATTGTTGCCATTCGGCCTCCATACATTCCAGAAACACCATGGCATCTCTCCCTCCTCAACTCCATTGTTCGGCTGATTACCCTTCAGAAGCTGTCCTTTTCAAAGCCATTCCGGCATATCTGGGAAAATGAGATAATATTCAAACGGGTTATCGGCATTCCGGGAGACACAATCCGCATGGAAGGATCTCTTTCCTATGTAAAACAGAAGGGAGAAGAGCGATTCCTCAGTGAATTCGAACGAAGCGGCCTGGGCTACGACATAGCGGAGAGGACACTTCCGGCGGGATGGAACGAAGATATGCCCTTGTCCGGAAAATCCAAGATCATCTTACTCGATTCAAATCAGTATTTCGTTTTAGGAGATAACCGTAACGGGTCCAATGATTCCAGTTACTGGGGGCCAATTGATGAATCGGCGATTCATGGCCGGGCCGTCTTTGTCTACTGGCCGATTAAGTCCGTTGGCAAACTCCCCTGAGCTTTCCCTCTATATTCACCTTCCCTTCTGTTCCCGCCGTTGTTCTTACTGCGATTTCTTCAGCGTTGCGGGGGCATCCCCCATACTCATGCAGCGGGTATTGGACAAGATACTCGGCGATATAGCACGAGGTTTGGCAAAATATGCGCCATCCCATATCGATACGGCTTATATTGGAGGCGGCACCCCCTCCCTCATCCCGTCGGACAGGCTTCAAGGCTTCCTTTCAGTGCTGAAAGAACTGATTGGCGATGTCGATGAGATAACAATCGAAGCCAATCCTGAATCATTGAGCCTTGAATTTCTCCAGATACTGGGACTGAACGGGATAAACCGCTTAAGCATGGGAGCACAAAGCTATGATGACAGGCTGCTTAACTGGCTTGGCCGACCTGGAAATTTAGAAACACTCCAAAAGGCCGATGAAATCATAAGGAAGCATTGGAAGGGAAAACTGAACCGTGACATCCTGACCGGTCTTCCCAGAAAAAACCGCAGCCTGACCTGGGACATCAAGCAAGCCGCAGAAGATAATCCGGGTCACATATCCATCTATGAATTGACCATAGAGCGGGGTACACCGCTTGCCTTAGACTCTCATCGCCTGAGCGAACTGCCATCATCTCAGGCCAGACTTCACGAGTGGTTCAGCGTGCTGGATTTTCTCCGAGAGAAGGGTTACGGGCGCTACGAAGTATCGAACTTCGCCAAGCCGGGACAAGAATGTCTTCACAACATGCGCTACTGGCAGTTAAGGCCCTACCTTGGCATAGGCCCCGGTTCCTCCTCCACGATATGGGATAATTCAGGGGCCTTGCGCATGAAGGAACCCGAGGACATCATCCGCTGGCTTGATGGATCACAAGAAGGGGTCATCAAAGAATTTCTGAGTGTGCGGGATTTCATGCTTGAACATTTCATTATGGGCCTCAGAACGAAGTACGGCCTGTCCCGTCCGCATTTCAAGGCCATCTTCGGCAGAGACCCGCTGGAGGTCATCCATAGGACAGCCGAGAGACTATATGCCTCGAATATGCTGCAAGACGATGAGACATACCTGCGCTTGAGTATGAAGGGAATGGATGTACTGAACCCCATCCTCAGAGAAGTGCTTGATGAAATCGACAACAGAGAAATTCCTAACACCTATTCCTGGCCGCAGCCTTAACCCATAGCCGCCGACACTGTTTTTTGTTGACAGGAAACAAGTTGGTCTCCGAAAGAATCCGGACATCATCCAATTAAAACAAGTAGAGAGGGGCACAGAACCTGAACAGGAATATGATGAGGGACGCTTAGTCAATTAGCGAAAGAACCTGGGCCCTGGCAAGATGGTTATTGCACCGCAATCTTCAAAAACAATATTTGGGCGCAACCCTTCGGGTCGGGCTTTCCGCTCCAATGCCTTAAGGACTCCTCTAAAAAACCGCTTTTGGAATTTGGCGCAGCTATTTTTCTTCGATGCAAGGTGCTAAAAGCTCAAGCGTAACAGGGTTACGTGAGCATTTTGGCAACGCAGCAGCGGGGGAAAAGAGCAAGCCAGAAACGGAATGGGTTTTTTTAGAGGTGCCCTTAAGAATCACCAATGGGCGGTAGTCCGTAGTGCGCCTGATGATTGGAGAGGCGCCAAAGGCGGCCTGCCAAGGGCAGATGGGCTTTGCCGGAGCATTTTGGCAGATTAAGCAGCAGGAAAGGCAAGATGCCAGAAGAGGTAAGTCCGACAGGCGCCTGGTTCCAATATCGGCTCGCTCTACTTCCGCATAGGCCGCAGGGTGTGCCGGTGCTATTTCCCTCCTCCCCATAGCGGGTATCTGGCCCCTCCGCAATTCACTTTCATCTTGCCGCAATTTGTTATTGCTTAAGGGCTCGGTGAAGTATAGAATATAGTAATGAGGGCGGCCGCAGTTTCTCTTCTTTGCTTTCTTGGTGTAATGGTTATTCTAAGGACGCTGATTCATGCAATTCCGCGTTGGAGGGAGATGAAAGGCCGTAGGGGTAGGAGATGACTGATCAGCAAAGTGATAAGGTTCTAATGAGAAATCAGCCGGAGATGCCTTCATATTTTAGCGATGATAGAATTGGAAGAGAAACCTTCCTCTCTCAAATAGGCGCTATTGGGAATGAGTACAGGAATTTGTTCAGCATGCTCTGCGAAATGCTGGAACCTGATTTGAACTATAAGAAGTTCATCAATAAAATGCTTCCCCAATTTCCTGCCATTGTCGAAATGCTCGACGTGCTTATGGAGCATTTGCAGGAAGGCCGGTGTGGAATCATTGTCAAAGCCCTCCAGGGGGATCAGACGGTAAGCGCCCGTATAATCCTAACCGAAAGAGATTCGTCCAGGTTTTGGTATTGGTATATTGAGAATGCCTGGCTGACAGCAAAGAATTCGAATCAAGAATCCTACCCAACCGTCGAGTCGTTTCAGAAGATGCGAGGATTCTCCGCCGGTATTCTCCAAAGGTTGGTTCTTTCCGATATCTCCAGGGAATTCATCGATAAACATGCCAATGAGATAGTCCTTTATTCCATACAGACTGCCAGTAATCATCGTATCATCGCTACCCCTGCAACTTTGGATAACATGATTAGCGTCTCACGGAAGAGGGTTCATCAAAATATCACAAAGAGCCTTCAGTTGCAGACTGAAATTTCCCGTTTGTTAGGAATGCCGAATGCCGCACTGCTGAACTCTGCTTCTGGGGGAGATGATAAGTTCTGGTATCGATTCACCAAGGCATTTATGGAAAATAGAGAGAGATTGATTGCGAGGAAAATCAATCTTTCGACAGAAATGCAAACTGCGGTCGAGATACTCTTGGAATTCGTACGGAATGAACTGGACCAGAAAGAGACGGACGAAAAAGAGCGTGAAGAGAAGATGAAGGCTATGAAGGGCATTCTTCTCTCCATCGCCAAGAAGAGTGAATACATTGTGAGTGTCAAGGAATTTACTAAATTATTTGATCCATATATTGAACGGTGGCCGGACATGCAGGCAGAGTTTGGCCGTCATTATATGACGAAATCAGGGCGGGCAGGGTTGCCTGTTGTTGTCAATATTGGCACCGATTATATTTATCGGAATCATGTGTATATACTCTTCAAATCACTTCATAGCACAGCCTCTTCCGAGATGAAAGAGCAATATGTGAAGAAGTTCAGGGATGTGCTGCGGTCGAATAATAGAAATGGGGTTACAGTATTCTCGAATATCAGTTCTTTCCGAGATGCTATCAAGGAGAGTCTCAATAGGGAATATCCTGTTTTAAACAATCTGATCAATAATCCCCGCATTGTCGCAGATGGTATCATTCATTACGGTACCAAGGTGTTGAAGAAATCGGATATGAATAGGCTCAAAGTTGTATTGGAGAAGTATTTTGTACCCGGCACCGTGCGGTATAGAGTCCTTGATGAGTTATTTGGACTTGCCTTGTCTCATGTGTTTGAAGAGGCCTATTCTCAGTTGATGCCGTGGCGCCGATTTTTGATGCGGATATCCGGGCGTTATGAGAGCTATCTGAAAATGTATAATCCTATTGTTCGGTACGAGAGAACACAAAAACAGGTCGTCAAGAACGAAAAAAAATCCAGAAGAACGAAGCCAAAAAAAGTTTCGAAAAAGAAATCAGCTTCAAAGAATAAAACCGGCAGCTTAAATGAAGAACGGACGGCCTCAAGGCAGGGCACCGGAAGGCAGGGACTCAGTGACAAAGCATCCAAGCCGTCGAAGACCTATACGGCTAACCAGAGGGAGAGTATCTGGAGTGAATATCAGGATTTGCAGAAGAAAAAAAAGTAGAGAACAGTATGCTCAGTGATTTAATACCCATCTTAAAAGACCTGGAAAACAACATCCTTGATACATGGAGGGGGCTTTGACTCGGCAGGACTGAAGCAGGAGGCATCGCGCCTTGAGAAACTCTCCTCGGCAGCGGAGTTTTGGCAGAACAGGGAACATGCCGAAAGAACGATGGCCGAGATCAAGAGACTCAAGACACGCTATGAACCCTGGGATGTGCTGCTGAAGGATGTCGAGAATGTGTCTATACTTCTTGAATTGGCCAGAGAGGCCGACGATGAGGAGATGGAAGATGAAATCCGAAAGGCGTTGGAAGCGGCGAGATTGACCTATGAGAGGCTTAGCGCCCTTGAACTCCTCGGGGAACAGAACGATGCGGCATCGGCCTTCCTCTCCATCCACTCCGGCGCTGGAGGAACCGAATCCTGTGATTGGACCGCCATGCTGTACAGGATGTATGGCCGCTGGGTGGAGCGGCATGAATTCAAGATGACCTTGCTGGATATACAGGATGCCGAGGGCGGAATGAAATCCGTTGACCTTCAGATTGATGGACAGTATGCGCATGGGTTTCTTAAGGGGGAGGGCGGCATACACCGGCTTGTTCGCATCAGTCCTTTTGATTCGGCATCCCGGAGACATACTTCTTTTGCCTCGGTATATGTATCGCCGATTTTCGACGATGATATTGAAGAGATCGAAGTCAGGCCGGAGGAGGTCCGGGTGGATACCTATAGGGCTTCCGGGGCTGGAGGTCAGCATGTCAATAAAACCTCAAGCGCTGTACGTATGACACATCTTGAATCCGGTATAGTCGTTCAATGCCAGAATGAAAGAAGTCAGCTCAAAAACCGTGCGACGGCCATGAAAGTGCTGAAGTCACGTCTTTACGAGTATTACCGGCAGAAACAGGAAGAAGAAAGGGCCGCGGACGCCGCTGAGAAGAAAGACATTGGTTGGGGAAGCCAGATACGTTCTTATGTATTCCATCCCTATACCATGGTGAAAGATATCCGGACTCGGCATGAGACAGGGAACATCCAGGCCGTGATGGACGGCGATCTTGATCCCTTTATTGACGCATATCTGCGTTGGCGCGGTAGAATGACGCCGTGAAACTTGGCTTTCTTCGGGCTCTTCTCTTTATCGCCGTATTTCCAGCCATTGTCTTGCGCCTGCCCGCATTGAATACACTGGCTGCCGAGAAGAAGGAATGGAATGTAGGGGTGGCCGAATTCGAAATCGACCCCAATGATTCGTCCCTGATATCGGTCTCATCCGTGATGAGTCGGCTTGTTCAGGATCAATTGAACCAGGCACGGACACATAAGCTGTCGGTCGTGGAAAAGTATGCTATTGCCAATGAGACTGTCAGGGCCGCAAAACTCAAGCGGATCAACACGCTCAAGGGATATCACGAGAACTTGGATAAGCTCCTCTTCGAATTCAATATCAATCCGGAAAATATCTCTGCGCTGAAGAATAAAATCGCTGCGGAGCGTCAGTCGCTGCAAGATACCGAAAAACTCTCCCCCCTGCAAATAGTTATCCCTGACGCAATGGAGATCAGTTTTCCCGAAACGAGAAACGGCAGCCTTCTTTGGGAACTCGACGGAATTTCTCCCGATATATTTCGTGAAATAAACGATCTCGATCTCCTTATTGCCGGGAAGATAGCGAGAGTAGGGGAGTACTATGGCATCCTCGCCCATGCCTGGACAAATACAGGGAAGAAGGTGCTGTGGGAGGGAGTGGCCGACAATGCCGAATTCGCCGATATCGCCCAGGAAATTGCCCAGGCGGCACTGGGAGTGGCCTTAGGCCGTCCCTGGAGTTCCTTGAGTATCACGGTAGAACCGCCGACTGGGCTGATCAGTGTTAACGGGGAACTGGCGGGTGTCGGTTATTGGATTGACGGGACAATGACACCCGGCGATATAAGTTTGGAAGTGAGCGCCCAAGGGTACAAACCGTTTATTCAGAAGGAAACCCTCCTGGAAGGTGAACACCTAGAGCTGCTGATTACATTGGAAGAGGCAGAAACGAAGCAGGTATTGGTGAACTCCATACCCACCGGAGCATCGGTGCGCCTGGGTTCGGTGTGGATGGGATTAACGCCTTTATCGGTGACGATGGCCGACCAAATACTTCCGCTGTCTTTTGAGATGGAAGGATACCGGAAACGGACCGTGCCGTTTCACCCCGACACCGAGCGGTTAACCGTTCCGCTACATGAGGATGTATTTGATCCCGTCAAGGAAATGGAAGAAGCCAGGCGTAAATTTGACTTCGTAGCCGCATTGTTTTCCCTGTCTTTAGCTCCAACCCTGATTCTCATTGGTATCAGTCAGAATTTTCTCCAGATGGAAAACACAAGTGTCAGTCCGACAGATATCGAAACGGCTCATACATCGTACCTGGTTTCTACGGCTTTCATGTGGGGGAGCATAGCCCTAAATGCGACGCTGCTCACCTTTTCCTTCATAAATTTAGGACGATTTCTTCGCTCAACCGAGGAGTTGACCGATTAAATGCCCCTGATCGGGATTCCAGAATAATCGCACATGCCTTAGAATACCCGCAGTATGTTCGGTAAGCGTAAGAATAAAACACCAACCGCCCCAGCACGCGGCTCCGTGAGAAATTTGGGGAGCCGCATTCGGGAGCTTTTTTCACACCATAGCGCCGATTTGAACGAATTCTTTGAAAACCTCGAAGATTTATTGGTTGAATCGGACTTCGGCGCCTTAGCGGCCGTGGCCCTTGTCGATGAATTACGGCAAACGGCACAGTCAGATTCATCGGCCTGGAGTCGTCAACAATGCTTAGAAGAGCTTAAGCGGCTCATCAAACCCTCATTGGCAAGGGCCGAACTTGAGCCTCCGGCAAAAAATCTTGCCCTATACCTTGTGCTTGGGGTCAATGGTGTCGGAAAGACAACAACTATTGCGAAACTGGCCCATCGTTTCATCAGGAATAATCTTGGACCGGTGGTACTGGCAGCAGGGGATACCTTCCGCGCGGCGGCCATTGATCAGTTGGAAATCCAGGCTGATCGAGTCGGCGCCCGTATCGTCAAGCAGCAGCATGGCGCCGATCCCGGCGCCGTCATCTACGATGCCATCAATGCCGCGAAGAGCCGGGCGGACAGCATCATCATAGCCGATACCGCCGGACGCATGCATAACAGGACTAATCTCATCAAGGAACTGCAAAAAATTGACCGTATCATAAAGACTCGCCTCGGGGAAAACGGCTGCTATCAAAAAATCCTCATTGTCGATGCGACTACAGGACAAAATGCTATGAAACAAGCGGAAATCTTCCACGAGGCCATCGGAGTTGATGCCATCATCATGACCAAGTATGATTCGTCCGCCAAGGGAGGACTCATCGTGGCTATCAGCAGGAAGCTTCAAATTCCATTCGCATTTCTTGGCTGTGGCGAAGGCATGGATGCTCTTCGGCCCTTTGATCCCGATGCGTACTTGAATGAGCTTCTTGGTCCGAAAGAATGATAATGCATAGAATCCGGGCTGCCGTGCTGCTCGCCATGGTCTCTTTGAACTGTGGTGCGGCAGAGTGGTATAGGTCTGGGCCGGAAGGTTATCTCGGAAAATCCATAGATTCGGGAGGTAAGGCGGGACTTGGCTGGACCATGGCGGTGGAAATTGCTGAGGGTGTAGAGACCCGTACGCTTCATCAGGGAGACAAAATCCACTCTGTCGCGGTGATAACCAGGGTTGATGAGCAGCTTGTATCGTGGGTTGAGAAGGATGCCGAAGGGACTCTCATTTCCAAAGTCGAGTATGTATATAATTCTGAAGGGACTCCCCAGGCAGTCTATATTGCACCGGCAAGGGATGCCCCCATAGTTGTAGGGAGTCAATCCCTAATCCAGGCCGACGGGCCGGTGTTCAGAAGCATCTATGGTGAAGATGATGACTGGGTATTCACCGACATGAATGAAGTAGGTTTGCCGTTCAAGCAGACAACCTACCAGGATGGTGAAGTCGTTGAGACCTGGGAATGGATGCGCTCAGAAGATGGCCGGCTGCTTCAAACCACAGCCGTAAGGGGCGAAATCACGGATTTCAGTCAATATGATTCACAAGAACATCTTACACTGGAACAGCGAACGAAGAATGGAGTTCTCCTTTATTCTCGCGTCTATACTTGGGATGGCGAAGATATTATTCGGATTGATGAACACGGTGATGGAAAAGTTTTACGGCAGGAAATTGAGTGGAGCGAGGGGAATAAAAGCCGTGAAGTCTTCTATGACAACAACCTAAAAACGAAAGAAATTGTTTGGACCGCGCCAGGAAAAAAAACCGAAACAATCTACAGGGATGGAAGTCCGTCTGTTCGGGTTTATTGGGTGGATGACAGACCCATAAGGGAAGAATTCCTTAGCGAAGGACGCATCATTCGAGTTCTTGGATCAAGACAATGAAAATGGGGTGGACATCGTGGGTTGCGGGGCGCTTTCTTACCGGACGCCGAGGCGGCAGAGGGCGCATGGTCTTTTTCTTTTCAGTCCTGCTGATCTGCATCGGGGTGGCAACCCTGAACACTATACTTGCCGTGATGAACGGGCTTCAGCAGGGCTTCATCAACAGTATTCTGGAAATCGGCTCATATCATCTCCGCTGGATACCAGGCCAGGATGACGGTGAAATAGACGGTGAAATAGATAGAATAGCGGATGTTTTGCAGTCTGATCCTGGTGTTATCCTCGCCGTTCCGTTCCGAGAAGGCCAAACCATGCTGGGCGGACAGCGGTCAGGGTTTTCGGGCACCTTGGTGCGGGGCGTTTCTCCCGATGTTTACATAACGGATGCGTCCCTGGCAAGCCGCCTAGAGATAGTTGAAGGAAGATTTGAGCTAGGAGACGGGGCCGTCGTTTTAGGAAACGAATTAGCCTTGAATCTGGGTGTCGGTATCGGCGACAGTGTCCGGGCTCTGAGCCTTTCCGGGGACGGACTGGCCTCGAAGGTGATTAGCCTTGAGGTTTCAGGTCTCTTCGAATGTGGTTATAGGGTATATGGAAGCAGTATGGCGTTTGTATCCCTGGATACGAGCGAACGATTTCTGGGCGATATCCCCATGGAAATCGGCGTGAAATTAATACGGCCCGAGGCGGACAGGGATGTGCTTAAGCGGTTAGATGGGCACCCTTCTCTTGCCGGAGGGTCGCTTCACTCCTGGCGGGAAAGCAATCATGCCTTTTTCGGAGCGCTGAGAAACGAAAAGATTATGATGATACTCCTCTTGACACTCATCTTCATCGTAGTCGCCGTGAACATCGACCAATCATTGCGGCGGATGGCGACAGAGCGTGTCGAGGATATTTCCATCCTTAAGGCCATGGGAGCCACTCCGGGTGAAATAAGGATTCTATTCCTACGTCATGGCTGGATGATAGGCGGGATATCCGGCCTGCTCGGAAGCGTGTTGGGAGTCCTGATTGGGAAGCATGTAGACAAAATCATCAAATTTGGCCGTGAAATCCGTCATCTGTTCAGTCCCCGGCCAGGCAGTCTGATACAGATGCAAACCATGGATGCTCTCTTCAAGAACACCCAAGTGATGGCAATGGATGTGCTCGTCATACTCATGCTGTCAATCGTTCTGACGTTTCTCGCAGCGATAAGGGCATCATCCATGGCGGCCCGGTCGAGACCGGCAGAGGTGCTTCGAAGTGAATAGCATGAAAAACAGAATCAAGAATCAGTTGCAGAATACCGCCTTAGGATCAAGGCGCCGGAACCGGAAATTTCCGGGGTTAAATGAGCATCTTGCCGGCGCAGGAGGCGGGGGGAGTATTGAACCGGATGCCCTGTCACACATATCAGAGCCAGCCCCCCCCATACTGTCGATTCGCGAGGTCGAAAAGTCGTACAAATCCGGCTCGGCCACATTGAGCGTCCTGAAGGATGTCAATCTCGAGGTTCAAGAGGGGGAAAGCATCGCCATCATGGGCGCATCGGGTTGCGGGAAGAGTACCCTGCTCAACCTCATCGGCGGACTCGACAGGGTAAACACAGGAGAAATTAACTTCTGCGGCTTCCCTGTTAATGGACTGAGTGAGAACGAACTCACGGCTTATAGAGCCAGGGCCATCGGCTTCGTGTTTCAGTTCCACTACCTGCTTAAGGATTTCACCGCCTTGGAGAATGTCATGCTTCCCTTGCTGATGCAGGGGAAATCTAAGAGACTTGCCGCCGATCAGGCATGGCAGGCTCTGGAGCAAGTCAGCATCGCCTCCAGAGGTAATCATTATCCTTCCCAATTGTCTGGAGGGGAGCGTCAGAGAACGGCATTTGCCCGGGCGCTGATTAACGATCCCAGTTTGATACTCGCCGATGAACCGACCGGGAATCTCGATGAGGAGCATAAGAAGCTGGTGGCGGACCTTGTTTTTTCCCTTATCCGCGAATCAGGGAAAACCCTGCTGCTGGTGACCCATTCCGAGGATCTGGCCGTTCAGGCCGACAGGGTATACCTTCTCAAAGAGGGGTTGTTGCAGCCTAAATGAGCGGGACTGTCTTCACCGCCTGGCGGTTGTTTGTACGCTTTCGCCATGGCCGGCATCAGGGGCGGCCCCTCTTTGGCGCTGCGTTCGGCATTGCGCTGTCCCTGATACCCCTAGTCGTCGTCGATCATTTTGCCGCAGCAATGATCGATGGAATCATTGCCCGTTACAGGGAAACCTCGTCCTATCATTTTCAGATCACCTCATGGGCCGCTCATGAAAGAGATGAATGGGACAATCTTGTAGACAATCTTGTCCAAAGGAAGGGCATCCGCATGGCCTGGATTGAACGGTCAGGCTTCGGCCTGGCTCGTGCCAAGGGCGCCAGAGACGGACTCACCCTGAGGGCCCTGCCTGCAGATGCCCCGTCACGGGATCCGGTCTTTGCGCAATACATCGTCTTCGATGAGGGTTCCTGGAATCTTGAGGGGAATTCCGTGCTCCTTGGCAGGGAAGCCGCCAGGCGGCTTAGCGCCTCGGTTGGGGATGAGCTTCTTCTCTTGACGGCAAGGACGACGCTCAATAATCGCATCATTCCCAAGATAAGCCGTCTCATTGTTCAGGGTGTCTTTACCACAGGTTATCAGGACCTGGATCGGACCTGGGCCTTCATTCCTTTGGAACTCGGATGGACCATCCTTCCTGAAGACAGCAGCCGAACCTTCGTCGGCGGCAAACTGGACAGCCTAAATCAGGACCCGCAGATATGGGTGGATATTCAACACGATCTCATCTCAGGCTGGACAGCATATGATTGGCGAGACATCAACCGGTATCTGCTTAGCAATTTGGAGAGCACACGCAGCATACTCCTTTTAATCATGGCACTCATCATCGTAGTAGCGGTGTTCAATGTGATGACATCCCTTGTAATGCTAACCCTAGAGCATCGACGTGAAATCGGCATTCTCAAATGCACCGGCACAGCCCCTAAAACGATAAGCCGCATCTTCGTGCTAGCCGGAACCATGGCCGCATTGGCGGGCACTTTATTCGGACTCTGTGTCGGGGCATTGATGGCTTATAACATCAATGCCATTATCGGAGGCATAGAATATGTCTTGGCATTAATCGTCAGATTATTCGGCGACGGCCTGCCTCCATCCCTGCTGAACGAGGGGTATTATCTCCAGCACATTCCCATATATATGCGTTGGTCCGTGATAGTGATTATCGGCTTAACTACCCTGGTCTTATCGGTAGGGGCATCCTGGATTCCCGCTTACCGGGCCGCCAGGCTCAAGCCCCTGGAGGTTCTTCAGAAGCATTAGCGCATCTGACAAGGCATCTTTCCAATCTGATTCACAAAACGCATATTCTGTATTTATCATACAGCCTGTCGAAGTCCCAAATTTCTCGGCCTGCCTGAAATCCGTCTTGGGCAGTTGTCAATCCAGTCCTGCATCTCTTTGGTTCTCTTGCTGCTGCAACTGGCGCGAGTCACTTCCCTAGATTGGGATAGGTAGATTATGATTGCTTAAATGAACTGCGGTATAATCGGTCTTCCAAATGTTGGTAAATCAACCATATTCTCGGCTCTTACAGCCGCACCGGCCAAAGCGGAGAATTATCCCTTCTGTACGATCAATCCCAATATCGGCATAGTCGAGGTTCCCGATCCCCGATTGGATCGCATTCACGAAATTATCGAGGCGGAAAACCGAATTCCGGCAGCGGTTGAATTCGTCGATATTGCCGGTTTGGTGAAGGGTGCGTCCAAGGGTGAGGGCCTGGGAAATCAGTTTCTTTCGAGTATTAGGACGGCGGGGATACTTGCCCATGTTGTTCGCTGTTTTGAAGATGATGATGTCATCCATGTCAATGCCGAGATGGATTCCTCTGCCGACATTGAGATCATCAATACGGAACTTGCTCTAGCCGACCTGCAATCGGTCGAGAAACGTCTAGAGAAGAATTCTCGGCAGTTGAAATCCTCTATTCCCCATATCCGGAAAGAGGCGCAAGCCGTTCAAAGCCTCCTTAGCAGGGCTGCCATGCATCTTGATGAGGGAAAGCCTCTGCGGACCATGGAGACCGATGAGGAAGACTTAATCAGATTAAACGAATTGTTTCTCATCACACTGAAAACACAGATATATGTTTGTAACGTTCGCGAGAATGAAATCTCAACCGAAACTCCCCATACTGCCGCCGTTCGAAGAATTGCCGAGGAAGAGGGTTCCGAAGTCATTGTCTTGGCAGGAAAACTGGAAGCCGACATCGCCACATTGGATGACCCTCATGAACGAGCGTTGTTCATCGCCGATTCCGGTATCTCTGAGTCCGGTTTGTCTCAGTTGACAAGGAGTGCCTATGCGGCTATGGGCTTGGAGGTCTTTTTCACTGCCGGCGGCAAGGAAAACAGGGCTTGGACTTTCAACAAAGGCGCAGGCGCCGCGCAGTGTGCGGGCATCATCCATTCAGATTTTGAACGCGGATTCATTAAGGCCGATGTTTATCATTGCAATGATCTTTTTGAACTCGGCAGCGAGACCGCTGTAAGATCCGCTGGAAGACTGAGAATAGAAGGAAGAGATTATCTGGTTCAAGATGGCGATGTGATTCATTTCAAGTTCAATGTCTAAACCGGCAGCGAGTCTTGCCAAGACCAATTCCGCTCATTGGGGCAGCTTATCCGCAGATGAACGCAGATGTTTTCATACTTCACCTCCCTAAATAGGGCTTGCTGAAAAAGTAGTAACTATAGATTTACAAAAGAATTAACTTCTAGTAGAATAGTCTCAGGTGCAAGCATAATCTTTAGATTGTACTGAAACCCTTGCACTTGGGAGAGAACAATGTATAAGTATATGGAGTCAAATCAACAGAAACTGTTCGATTTCTATCTTCCGTTTGGAGGACACCTTAACGCCGATAATCGATGGGCGGTGTTAAGTAACAAAATCCCCTGGCATGAGCTTGAATCAGAATACGGCAAGCATTTTTCTCCGGATGAGGGAGCCCCTGCGAAAAATATAAGGGAAGCTTCAGGAGCCCTTCTGATAAAAGAAAAACTTCAAGTTTCTGACAGGGAATTAGTTGAACAGGTAAGGGAGAATCCTTACCTGCAGTATTTTCTCGGTTACGAAAGATACTCTGATGAGGCGCCTTTTTCCGCTTCTCTGCTTCCTTCCTTTCGTGCTCGCTGCAGCGGTGTTCTTCTTGGTAAACTAAATGAAATTCTCTTTCGGGAATATCAGGATGATCTTAAAAAAAAACGCCGCAAGACAGCAAGAAAACAGAAGAAAATGAAGTAGAGAACAGAGGGAAGCTCATTATTGACGCCACATGCTGTCCCGCAGATATTCGTTATCCGACTGATGTCTCACTGCTCAATGAAGGCCGAGAAAAATGCGGGAAGATCATTGACAAACTGTATATAGCCGTAAAAGCACAAGGGATTAAGAAACCTCGGGACTGCCGCCGGAATGGTCATCGGGATTTTCTTGAATATGTCAAGAAACGGAAACCGGGGATGAAGGCAGGACGAAGTGCCGTCAGGAAGCAGCTGCAGTACCTTAAGCGAGATCTGAAGTACATCAAATGTCTTCTGGGTTATGCCGAACACGATAAAATCAGTCCCGACGTATGGCGTCAGCTCCATGTTATTGAAGAACTCTATAACCGACAGCACGAAATGTGGAACAACCATCTTCAAAGGTGTGATAATCGTATAGTCAGCATAAATCAGCCTCATGTGAGGCCAATTGTAAGAGGCAAAGCGGGAACTCCCGTAGAATTCGGCGCTAAGATTTCTGTAAGTCTGATTGATGGATTCTGCTTCATAGATCGACTCTCATGGGACAATTACAATGAATCGTCGGAACTTAAGTCTCAGATAGAATTGTATAAGAAAAGATATGGCTGTTATCCCGAGTCGGTTCATGCGGACAAGATTTATCTTATAAGGGATAACCGGAACTTATGTCGTGATACATACCATTGCCGGTTATCGGGAAAACCACTCGGACGCCCCAAAAAGGAAACCGACAAAAATCGTAAGGAGCTGTTGCGGGAAAAGAAAATAAGAAATCAGGATTATGTTGATCGAATTGCAATAGAAGGACGATTCGGTGTTGGTAAAAGACGATATGGGATGGGTAAGATAAAAGCGAAGTTGGCAGTTACCAGTGAATGTGAGATACAAATCACGGCCATCGTTATGAACTTGGATAAAATGGCAGAAGATGAGATAAGCGCGATTAAGGAAACCTATAAAATCCGTAGGAAGAAGGTGGCGTGATGACTTTTTAAGCAAGCCCTAAATAATCATGAGCATTGAATTTTTCGTGCCTTTCGTGCTTTTCGTGGTTAAAAACCTTCCGTGTGTTCTGTGTGTTCCGTGGTTAAATCCGCAGATTCCGCAGATGAACACAGATGTTTTCATACTTTGCTTCCATAAATAATCATGAGCATTGAATTTTTCGTGCCTTTCGTGCTTTTCGTGGTTAAAAACCTTCCGTGTGTTCTGTGTGTTCCGTGGTTAAATCCGCAGATTCCGCAGATGAACGCAGATGTTTTCATACTTCACCTCCATAAATAATCATGAGCATTGAATTTTTCGTGCCTTTCGTGCTTTTCGTGGTTAAAAACCTTCCGTGGTTCTGTGTGTTCCGTGGTTAAATCCTTCCGAATGTTCCGTGTGCTCCAGGTTTACCCGCAGATTCCGCAGATGGCGGCCTTGGGACGGCTTCATAGAAGACTCGTGAGTATCGGCTTTCCGTGCCTTTCGCTGTTGAAAATCTTCCGGTTAGATATGCCGCATCGCGAGTAATGCCTAGATAATGCGCTGGCATATAGCTTAAATTTTTGCGATCCGGTATACTTGCAGCAGGGAGTTCCATGCTTAAGAGTTTAACCACACACGCTCATCATATACTCACGGTTTCAGCCAAGGCGTTGGCCCGGCAATTCAATGCGGACATGCTGCTTAATGAGCATATCCTCCTTGCTATGCTGCATCAAAAAGACTGCACAGCGTTTCAATGCCTTCTCAAATTAAACATCAATACGATGAAGATGGCCGCCGAATTGCAAAACAGTTTTTCCGATCCTGATTCCTCAGTCCGAGTCAATGATGTTCGTCCGTCTAAACGGGCCGAGCTTCTCATCAAGACCGCCTCAGATGAAGCGGACGTATTCGGTCATAGCTTCATTGGCACGGGACATCTTCTTTTGGCAGCCGCCGCCGAATTTGGAAGCATAATGAGCACCCGCCTGTCCATAGTCAAGGTACCTATCGACCTGCTTCGGGATGTCGTGTCAGAGCATTATGCCGCACAGAACAAGTCAGGGAAATCACCTGGACAAATCAGGATGCACGGGTATTTCAATAGAAGACATAGTGAAACACAAAAATTCAACCCTTCATTTATTGAAAATTATTCCAGAGATCTCACCGGCATGGCACGAAAAGGGCTCATTGATCCGGCCATAGGCCGAAGTAAGGAGATAAGCCGGCTCATACGCATACTGGCGCGCAGAACCAAGAACAACCCCGTCCTCATCGGTGAACCCGGCGTTGGTAAGACCGCAGTGGCAGAAGGGCTGGCGATAGCCATTGCAAATGGCGCTGTACCGAAGGCTTTCTCCGACAAGCGGCTCATAAGCCTGGATCTGGCGGCTTTGATTGCCGGAACAAAATACCGCGGCGAGTTCGAAGATAGATTGAAGAAGATTGTTAAGGAGATCCATGAAAACAGCAATATCATTTTGTTCATCGACGAGTTGCACACCATTATAGGGGCCGGTGCGGCAGAAGGAACACTTGATGTCTCAAACATGCTGAAACCGGCTCTAAGCCGTGGAGAACTTCAATGTATCGGGGCGACGACGATGAATGAATATATGAAATATATTGAAAAAGATGCGGCGCTCGAAAGACGGTTTCAACCCATCATCATCAATGAACCGACCATAGAAGAAACCTATCAGATACTCCAGGGCGTGAAGAAGAATTTCGAAGAATATCACAGCGTCACTTATAGCGATGATGCGTTGCGTGCGTCCGTCGAACTATCTGCCCGATACATCACTGAGAGAAATCTGCCCGACAAGGCCATTGACTTAATTGATGAAGCTGGAGCCAATAAACAACTGTGCCTCACTGTTTATCCAGAGGACATCAGCGGATTGGAAGAGAAGGTGAGACTCTTTACGGAAGAGAAAATGTCCTATGTAAATTCACAGGATTATGAGAATGCGGCCAAAATGAGGGATAAGGCAAGATCTATTCAGAAAAAAATTGATGAAAAGAAAATGCAGTGGGAGAAATCCATCAAGAATGGGAACAACTTGATTGAGAGTGCAGACATACAGGAACTGGTCGCCGAGATTACGAACATTCCCATGATCCGCATAGAGAAGGTCGAATCAGATGCCTTGCTTCAAATTGAGAATGCTCTGCATCAATCTGTCATAGGTCAGGACGAGGCTATTGCGACCATTGCCTCGTCAATACGCCGTTCCCGCACGGGATTGAGTTCTCCATCCCGGCCTTTGGGGGCATTCATATTCCTGGGCCCCACCGGTGTAGGCAAAACATTGCTGGTCAAGAGTCTTGCCGAGTACCTGTTTGGAAGCGCTGATGCCCTGATACGCATCGATATGTCTGATTTCATGGAGAAACACAACGTGTCCCGCCTCATCGGCGCCCCTCCGGGATTTGTAGGCTATGAAGAAGGCGGCGTACTGACCGAAAAAATTCGCAAGCGGCCCTATGCCGTGGTTCTCCTTGATGAAATAGAGAAGGCCCATCCCGATGTCTTCAATCTCCTCTTGCAAGTTTTGGAGGAAGGGGAATTACAGGACAATTTCGGACATAAGGTAAGCTTCAGGAATACATTGCTGATCATGACCTCTAACGTCGGTGCGAGACAAATCAGCCGAGGGCAGTTCGGCTTTGGGTCCGGAGACGGAAAAACACCTCATTCCGAGATGAAGGCATCGGCAATGGCAGAACTCAAGAACCTGGTTCGGCCCGAATTCTTAAATCGGGTGGATGAAGTGGTCGTCTTTCATAGTCTCGGTTATGATCATGTCATGCAGATCATGCAGTTAATGCTTAACGAAGTGTCCAAAAGACTGAAGGAATTGAATATCAGCCTGGAGGTAACCGACGAAGCCAGAATACTGCTGATGGAAAAAGGGTATGACAGCATCAACGGTGCCAGACCGCTTATGCGAACCATACAAAAAGAAATTGAGGAACCCCTGTCCATGGCCATTCTCAAGGGGCGGTTTGAGTCGGGGGACAGAATTTCCGCTCATTCTCGATCCGGAAAATTGAGTTTCCGCCGAAAGAACAGGCGCCCCAAGAAGCCCCCCCCTTCTTCCTCCAAATCGGCCAAGCCCGAAGAAGAGGAAGCAGGGAAGAATTTGATTGAATCTACATAAGAGTAGTTTTAAATAAATAAAGGATCATATCATTATGCGTTCATTGAAAGGATTAATTTTTATCGTATTGCTGGTATTCCATGTATCATGCCGGGAGAGTGAAGAATCCGAAGGCCGCACACAAGCTGAGGGCGATGTCAAAGAGGAAACGGCTAAACCGGAAGAAGTGAAGGTTGTGCCGGAGCCGATTCCCTCCGTAGTGCTCAGAGATGAAGTGGGAATTTGGGAAAATGAGAACGGCAAGTTATCGGACAGGCCCCTCTCCCTCCTTGATATGGGGGAAGAGGTGATGTATCTGAGTTCCGATGAGGAATTCTCCGTCGGAAGCAATTCCTACAGCTTCTCTCATGTCCGGCTCGATGACGGCACCGAAGGCTGGGTTTCCACCTTCCGATTGGCGAAAAACGCCGTTACTGCGGTTGTAGTGGAACAGTCCGGCCTCTATAAGAAGCCGCTTATAACTACTCCGGTCAACCGAATCGTGCCCTCCGGACAGATCGCCGCGGCTTCGCTGGACAAAGGCATTGTCAACGGTTTTGTGGAGATTACCTTCTCTTTCTACGTGGATGGACGTATTTCCAGCCCTGAAACCTATTACATCGAATTTGAAACATTGTCGGTTGATGAGAAGGACCTGAACGCCGCCCAGTTAGTCTTGAAGGCGTTCAGGCTGCCCGATCAGCGTGACGACTTCTTCTCCCTGGCCGCTTCTCTTGAGTCTATATTTGATTCATTTATACGTCTTGATGCCGATTCCCTCATTTACGAAGACTATGACCCTTCTGCTCCGGCCATAGCGAATAGGGAGACCTCGCGGGTTCTCGCCATCAATCCGCACACGGAAGGAAATGCCGAGGACTGGTATGCGATAATAGACAGCAGTGAACTATTGGGCTGGACTCAGGCCGATTCCGCAGTGACCAATCAGCCGCTTCGCAAGATGATTGTCCAGAGGCCTCGGCTGAAGGATAACAGTGTTTATTCAGGGAACGGAGTGCCGTCCGTCAATCTCTACCAAAATATCGCACTTAGGAAGAAAAGCGCCGATGAACAGGGCAGCGAGACTCTCGCTTTCTTTGAAACTCTGGAAATGGGGGAAATCGTCTATGCAAGCGACCAGGAAATGACCTATGAAGGCAGAAATTACATCTTCGTCGAATCCCCTAACGGGTATGCCGGCTGGAGTTCCAAGCCCTTCATCATCACTGATGCAAAGGCCGCCGTCGTCACCGGGGGGGATGTGCGGGTCTTTGAGGATCCCAGACTGACGGCGCTCACCACGATCAAACTCGATCGCTTACAGCTTGTGGCTGTCAGCAGTCAAAGATACGACGGTTTTCTCAAGATCAGCTTCATAGATAGGAATAACGGCAAGCTGCACACCGGTGTCTATATACAATCGAATCAGAACTCCTTGTCGTTTGAAAAAAACGATGTAAACGGCGCCATCCTGCTGCAGAAGCTGCTTAATGAGAAAGATGAAGAGAGGGCGGCATTGTATCATCGAAAATTTATGGATATACCCTCTTTCTTTCAGTATGAAACAGTCATATCGCCCGAGTCTGAACCCTTAGAATAAGGATGTCAGGGTTGTTCCGCAGCTTTCGAAGATCAATACTTGGGCGCACCCCTTCGGGTCGGGCTTTCCGCTCCAATGCCTTATTCTGGCAGCCTGCCCCCGGCTCATTGCCAATCGCCGGGGCTGCCAGCGGCATTTCCGCTGCAATCCCTTGCGCCTAAAGTCAATTGGAAATATGTTCTGTGCAGCGCACTAGGAGTCAGGCGGACTTCGGGCGTATAAGAGGTCCCTCGGTATTTAGGGCTTGCTTAAAAAGTCATCACGCCATCTTCTTCCTGCGGATTTTATAGGTTTCCTTAATCGCTCTTATCTCATCTTCTGCCATTTTATCCAAATTCATAACGATAGTGTCCAGTATAGTTCGCAATTTTCTTTCAAGAAGCCATCGAATTCTTCCATCAGGCAGCCTGTTCCAATTTAAGTCTTTGTTCATCTATCGCTTTTTCACTAATCCGTTTCCCAGAAGCCCAATCTTCAGAGCATTCTGGCAACTCGTTTTTCACCAGACTATACCTCGCCGCTAAGCTTCTGGGCATTGTAAAAAGGTTACATGGGGCGTAGAATGGGAATGCTCATGGGGTGTGGTCGTTTATCCACTCTCTTGACAGGCCGATGAGCGTATCTCGTTGATTGAATTCTGGGTTTTCTACGACTTGGCGGAGCAGGTATTGAAGGAGCAGTCCTAATGATGGAGAGGCCATGAGGTCAAATTCTTTCATCAGAACATGACCGTCAATGGCTAAATCCTTTATCTGAAGCGCATCATTGCGTTTTCTTATGACATCAATTCTCTCAATCAACCTTTTTCCTGATTCTGGCGCTGTTTCTTCAGGGGAACTTATGCTGTCTGCCTGGCGCAGAGTCATGAGGTTGTCCAGAATATCGATGCCGATACGCATCATGAACCGCCGAACCTCCGCATCGTTCCAGTCTTCCGAATAACGGATGGTATGATGCTGCACTAGGCGTGTGACAACATCCACATCCTGCTTTGATGCCTTCAGACGACTGAGGATATCCTTAGCGATAGACGCCCCTGCCGCTGCATGGTTGGGATAGGCCGGCTTCCCGTTCTCCTGCATCATCATTGCTGTCCTGGGTTTGCCTATGTCGTGAAGAAGAGCAGCCGTCCGGACATGCAGATTGTCGGCAGGCACCAAATCACAGACATTGAGACAATGGTCAAAGACATCCGTGGCGGTTTTGTGCAGTGGGGCGCCGACACAGTCTGCAAGCTCTGGAAGCAGAGTCCGGAGAAGGTCAGTGTCCCTGAACAGCCGAAAAGCAACGGATGGCTTAGGTGAAGTGACCGTCTTTTTCAGCTCATCCCAGATGCGTTCGACACTGAGATTCATGATCATTGATGGTTCAATGGCCTTGAGAGTTTCCGGAGCGATAGAGAAATCGAGCTGTGCAGCGAATCGGCATGCACGGATCACGCGCAATTTGTCTTCCTCAAAACGAGTCTTCGGATCACCAATCGCCCTAATGACTCGGTTTTTCAAGTCCTCTCTGCCGTTATGGGGATCAAGCAGTTTTTTGTTAATGACATCCCATGCTATAGCATTGATGGTGAAATCTCTTCTCGCAAGATCTTCTCTGATGTCTATAGTATATGTTATATTGTCAGGCCTGCGCCCATCATGGTAATTCCCATCGCAGCGAAATGTGGTTGTTTCAAACTGGTGCGAACCGAGAAGGATGGTCACCGTACCGTGCTTGATTCCTGTTGGAATGGTGCGGTGAAACAGCCTTATGACCTGTTCTGGCACAGCATTGGTCGCAAGGTCAAAATCATTGGAATACCTGTTGAGCAATTGGTCTCTCACGGCGCCTCCCACCAGCCAGCATTGATATCCGGCCCTTTGGAATATTTGCGCCGCTGTCGTAAGGTCTTGAGGTATGTGAGGGAATTTCATGTTGAGGAAACTAGCCGGGCCGGCATATTCCTGTCAAGGGCTCCTCAAAAACAGATTTAGAAAACTGATGAAGAGATTTTTCGCCCGGCCTCATGCAGTGCAGACTTGCAGAAAAGAGCAAGTCAAGAACCTGACGGGAGGGGGCCTGTTATGAACGTCCCCCCCCAGTCTTTCGACTAGGGGAGTCATCTTTGAACTAGCTGATTGCCGACTGTACCTAAACCTATTATTGCAGCAGTTGGAGGACTAACTGGCTCTGCTGGTTGGCCTGGGCCAGCATTGCGTTAGCTGCCTGATTCAGTATCTGTGATTTGGTCAGCGATACAGTTTCTTTTGCCATGTTGAGATCTCTGATTTGGGATTCCGATGCCTGGAGATTCTCCGCACCAATATCCAAACCTCTTACCGTCATTTCAAGACGATTCTGATATGCCCCGAGGTCGGCGCGCTGTTTATTGATCAACTTCAAGGCGGTATCAACAACACTGATATTGCGGTTTGACTGTTCAGATGTTGTCATAGAGATGATGCTGCCCGATCCGATCTGACGGACCCCTAAGCTTTCCGCCGTCATCGTCCTTATGAAAACTCTCTCTCGATGATCTATATTGGCGCCGATATGGAACCACATAGAAGCAGTGACATTGTTAAGCCCTGTATCCCGTGCGAAGCGGCCTGTTAACATGTTCATGCCATTGAATTGGGCATGAGAGGCAACGCGGTCAACTTCATCAATAAGCTGGGAGACTTCGACTTGTATCTGCATTCTATCCTCTGAACTGTAAATGCCATTCGAGGATTGAATGGCCAATTCCCGGATTCTTTGCATGATATCCGTGGTTTCCTGAAGATAGCCTTCTGTCGTCTGAATGAATGAAATACCGTCTGAGGCATTTCGACTAGCCTGTTGCAGACCGCGAATTTGAGCACGCATCTTTTCAGATACGGCCAGGCCTGATGCATCATCGCCGGCGCGGTTAATACGCATTCCGGATGAAAGTTTTTCCATGCTCAGTTTCGTACTAAGATCATTGAGCTTGTTTTGACGAGTTGCAAATAGAGCACTCATATTGTGATTTATGATCATTACATCCTCCTTGATGTTAATCAATCTGGTTTTATGTGGACATCCATATCCACTACCCTTTACTATCGGTAGATAAAAAAATCGGATTAGGATTTTTTCATTATTATTGGCGGATTGGAGTTGACGGCGATGAGTCATTGATGAATCCACTCAATGTGTTATTGAGAACGGAGGATCTCAATAGGTTATTGCCGAGAGCAAAGACCTCTCAATAACCGTGGAGGGTACATGTCAAGAGGCGTTCTGTTCATTGGGGGTATGGGACCCAATAAAGGTTTGGTTCACAGTCTGATTACCGATGATGATGTGATTTGTGCCGCCGATTCCGGATTGGATGCCGCCTTGTCCCATGGCATTCGGCCGAATGCCGTTGTTGGCGATATGGATTCCATCTCCGATCATGCTGTGCTGAATGACTTCTCTCCTGATGCAGTGGTGAAGTACGAAAAGGACAAGGATTGTTCCGATACGGAAATCGGCATTGCTTGGCTGCAGCGGCATTCTTGCCGCCCTATCCTCATGCTTGGCGGAGGAGAAGGCCGGTTGGATCACACACTCGCCCTGCTGAAGATATTTGAGAGTGAAACGGCTCCGGATTATTGGTATACGGCACGAGAGGCAATTCGCTGGCTCAGGGAATCCACTGTCTTCTTTGGAAAGCGGGGAGATATGGTGTCTTTTTATCCATTGGGGCACGGGCCCTGGAAGATTGCCAGCCGGGGTTTGCGCTGGGAAATAAATGATGTCCCTTGGGAACGTGGAGCGATGAGCCTGAGTAACAGGATTAGCCGTGACAGGGTTGAACTTGAGGTGTTCGCAGGAAGCTTCTTGCTGATACGGAACCTTATGGAGATGGAAGCAGATACTCTCCAGGATTGATATCTAAGGCGAAGAAATCAAGGAGCACAGGATAGGCGGTGAGCAATTCACCGTAACGGGACAGGAGATTGATCCTTGCGTCTTCTATGTCCAATTGTCGAAGTCTTGCTTCTTCGATTTCGGCTAATACCTGCTGCCGTTTCCGAATATTCTCTCTTGCAAAGTTCTTCGCCTCTTCGTAGAGCGCCCTATCCGGATAATGCCAATCGAGTATAACTGTGTTCAGAACATCCACCCTGTCGTCCATTGCCGAAAGGCGATCTTGCAGGGTCTTCTGAAGCTCTTTCAAGTCTTCTGATTCGAGGTTCTCCCCTATGGTACGGCCGATTGTATCTTCCAATCGGGATTTGTATTCAGTCATGACGGCTTCTAATCCCTCATCTCCCCAGCCCTGTTCATACAGATTGGGCAGCGCCTCGGGATTAATACGGTAGCCGACGCCAATGCGATAGGACCAATTAAAAGTCTCGCCTTCCCTCACCATAGAACCATATAATTCCCCGGACGGCAGTGTGCCGGTTTTTGATATGATGTGTGTCTGTGGAGCGGGTTTGACGATATGGAGAGTAAGATTCGTGGGGAGCAGGGCTTCCCATCTCCACGTGAACTGTCCATTGTTGACGACCGTATCTTCCCAGCCTCTAGTCTTGGTGTATATGATTCCATACTCACCGGCGTTGAGTCTGAATTGAATCCATCCGAAGTAGAACCCCGCCGCACCGGCGATAAGAAACAGAAATAGGGTGATCAATGCCGCTCTGCCTCGGTTTTTCTTCCTGGGAGATGTTTTCCTATGAGTCTTCTCCATCTATCCTCCCTTGTCCAATAAGCATTCTAACAGATTCAGATCGGTTATTACCATATCCGGCTCTGCGGTCATACGCTTATCCAAATTCCTCATCTTGAGGGAGCGCTTATCACCGGCGAATAGACATGTCCGGCAGCCGGCCTTTGATGCGGCGGATATGTCGTTAAGCATATCGTTGCCGACAAAAAGAATCTCGTGGGGAAGTATGCCTATGGACTTGAGCGCTCTAAGGGGTGCGGTGAAAATGGCCGAAGAAGGCTTGGCTTCCCGCAGGAGATATGACCATGCGCAGAATTGATCTTCAAATCCGAGATCGGCCAAGGAGCAGTCTGTCAGAGCCTCAAGGAGAATGGGGGTATAGAATTGAGCGTTAGATACGATGCCCAGTTTGAAATGCTCCTGCCTGAATTGATGAATGATGTGTGGAAATCCGGGCATGGGCCACACGGGATTGACCAAATTTTCGTAGTGAAAGGCAAGTTCTTCCAGAATTCCATGGTCAGGTTTTCCAGCGAGATACCCATTCTCCCAGAGCCTCGTTAGGACTTCAGACCAGACTTCCCTGATATCCACCTCTGGATATTCCACTTCCTGCGCCCGAAGCTGCCGGTGATGATGCCCGATGACTTCCCGGAGGGCTGTCGATACGATGCGGGGTAAATTTGTTCGATCAGCTATTGAATAGCCGGACTGAATAAATATTTTGCAAACATCTTCGTTTGAGGTTTCCAGGGATGTTATGCCAACATCTCCGGTTCCGCTGATGAGCAGAGTCCCGTAGACATCAAATAGCACCGCACGCACACGCATCCGCTTATCAATTCTATTGACAGCATCCGTTTTAATCGGACTGAGAGGAGTAAGATTTGCGATCAGTGCGCTCAATGCTTCGGTTTTCATTTTTTGCTCATTCCCGCCATCTTCCGTGAACACTTACAAACAGCTATGATGGCCTATGCCTATTAGAAATTTCTGGGTTCGGAAGACATGGCTTCCCAGTATATTCGGCCGCGCCACGGCCTTGTTTATGGCCGTATCGCTTATAACCCTCTATTTCTATCTTCTCGGAAACATTCAAGGATTTTCCGATAGCACTCTTAACCTCCTCATAGAAATTGAACTCCGGCTTCTGTCGATGGCGGCAGTTTTTGGGGCCTTGTCCGCAATAACCTATATAGCGACGAAACCCCTGCGCAACAAGCGGCATTTAGCGGCTGTCTTTTTTTCAATTCTTGCGGCGGCCCTCAGTTTTGTCCTCTATCTTGGTGTGGCCCTATTGCGAACCTTTCAGGATGGTTATGGAGGAATCTGATTACAGAGCCGCTCATCTTTTTAGGTAACCGAGTTCAACGAATGCTTCTGCGTTAAGAATCGATGCCCCGGCGGCGCCGCGTATGGTATTATGCCCCATAATCACCATCTTAATATCACCTATGGGGCACTCCCGTATTCGTCCCACACAGGTAGACATTCCTCCCGCTAACTGAATGTCCCATATCGGCTGGGGCCTTGAATCGTCTTCAAAGACGATAAGGGGCGTAGCCGGCGCTGTCGGAAGACGGCTTTCTTGGGGCATCCCCTTCCAGTTCTTGAGCAGTTGTTTAACGTCCTCTACCGAGAAATTACTTTTCTTGAACTTGATATTTATGGCAGCGGTATGTCCATCAATAACGGGCACCCTGCTGCATTGTGCACTGATCATATAATCTGCAGGCTCAATGTGATCCTCCTTAAGGGTTCCGAGAATTTTCTGGCTTTCGCGTTCCACCTTTGGTTCTTCATTAGGAATGCTGGGAATGACATTGCCAAGAATATCGAAGGCAGATACTCCAGGGTAGCCTGCGCCGCTGATGGCCTGCATCGACGTGATTTGAACCCATTCGATGCCGTATGCATCATATAATGGAGACAGGACCATGGCCATGGGCATGACAACACAGTTCGAGTTTGTGATGATTGCGCCGGCATAGTTTTGCTTCTCCGCTAATTTGAAATGGTCAGGATTGATCTCGGGAATGATGATCGGCACATCGGGGTCCATGCGATGATTGCTCGTATTGGAAATGATGATATGCCCTTTTTCTGCATATTCCCGCTCCAGCATACCGACGGCCGAGGATTCAATGCCTGAGAAGAGTATGGAACTCTCAAGCTTTTCCCCCGCGGCTATGACTGTTTTGGTTGCAAGGCGGGATGGAATTGGAATAGATTGTTTCCAACGGCAGACCTTGGAATACTCTTCGCCCGCAGAGCGAGGCGAAGCCACTAACTCAATGATTTCAAACCAAGGGTGGTTTTGTAGAAGGACGATAAATTTCTGACCGACTGTTCCGGTGGCTCCGAGTATCGCAACGGGAATCTTGTGTTCCATATATACTTCCTAAGGACGGGTTGAGATTGAAAACTAGCCTTATTTCGCTTGTTTAGTCAAGTTCCACATGTAATAAGGTCTGTTGGAAGAGATAAACCGGAATAAGAAAGTTCAGTCCGGAAAACAGAAGGAGTCGGGTGCGGATGGAACATGCCCTTTCAGAACAGGACCTCGTCAGCCTTATAGAAGACAACAGGAACCTCGCGACGCTTCTCGCATCCTATGAAACGCGTCCAGGACAAATCGCATTGCTTAAGATGATTACACGGGCATTCAATGAGCAGCGGCCATTGATTGCCGAAGCCGGAACTGGGCTTGGAAAATCTCTCGCATATCTCCTTCCGGCCCTTCGATGGGCCGAACTCAATGAGGGAAGAGTCGTTGTTTCCACCGCAACCATTGCGTTGCAGCAGCAAATTGTCAACAAAGACATTCCATTGGCTAAAAAACTTCTCGGCTCGAAGGTGAAAACCTCCTTAGTGAAGGGACGCGGCAACTACCTCTGTCTCAAACGCCTGGAGGAGGCGGGAACCGAAGATGACCTTTTCGGATCAGTGGCTGAGATGACCGCCATCCGCCAGTGGGCGATGGAAACAAACAGCGGGGATTTATCCGATATCCCCTTCACGCCTGGATTTGGAATCTGGGGAAGGATTCGCTGTGAGGGGGATGCCTGTCCGGGATCACTCTGTGCACACTTCGAAAAATGCTTCTTCATGCAGTCGAGGCGCAGGGCCTTTACTGCGTCGGTAATAGTCGTCAATCACCACCTTCTGTTTGCAGATCTTGCCGCCCGCCGTGAGAGGACGGGGCAGGAGGAAACCGTCGTCCTTCCCGCCTATCAATGCATCGTATTCGATGAGGCCCATCATATTGAGAGCGGGGCCACGTCTATGTTCTCTGGAACCCTGTCGTTTTCCTCCCTCAACAGGCTCTTCCATCGTCTGTACCGCGGGCAGCTTAAACCTGAAGGCGGACTACTAAGGAAAATAGCCGATGTGAAGTCCGGTGCGGGTGAATCGTTTAAAACTGTACCGGCATTGATTGATGATGCCAGGAATGCGGCGCAATCTCTCGATACTCTTGGCCGTTTTCTCTTCAAGAATTCATCCTCCATCCGTTTGAATGGGCCGCTTGGGGAAACTGAGCGTAAGAATTTCACCGATCCCATGAATAATCTGCAAAATGCCCTGGGTAATCTCACTGCCGACATTGTGAGTGGCATTGAAGGGCTGAAGGATGATGAGGATAGCGAGATTCAGGGGATCGTCATTGAACTGGAGCAGACGGCCTCCTCCTTACAGAAATCTGCGGGCATCGCCGAAGCCTTCATTCACCGTGAAACCTCTTCCGATCAGGTGTTCTGGCTTGAACTGACCCGGAGTTCCGGAGGCAATGAAATGCTGCAATGCCATTGTACGCCTTTGGAAGTGTCCGACATAATCAGAGAGTCGGTTTGGGAAGCATTTGAAACCGTAATCAGCGTATCCGCCACCTTGTCCATGGGAGGCCGTTTTCAGGCGTGGAGATCGAATGTCGGCGCCATGTCAACGGCCGCCGATTTTTTGGAGGGAATTTATCCTTCACCGTTTGATTTTATGACTCGGGTTTTGTTAGGCATTCCCGTGGATGCGCCGAGTCCTGAGAATCGCGGCGACTGGGAGGAATACCTCATTCAAACTATAGCGAGATCGTTGGAAACATCAGGGGGGCATGCCCTAGTGTTATTCACCTCCTATGAAGTCTTGAGATCAACGGTAAGCGGTGTCCGCAGCCTGCTCGGAGATGAGGCGCCTTTGCTCCTGGCTCAAGGGGAGGATGACAGGGCTAGGCTTTTAATACGATTCAGAGACAATCCCTCCAGTGTCCTGTTTGCCACCGATTCGTTCTGGGAAGGTGTAGACGTTCCAGGCGAATCACTGCGTCTGGTTATCATCACACGGCTTCCGTTTCGGCCGCCGACAGACCCTATTGATCAGGCCAGAAGGGATTCCGTCATGGCTTCAGGCAGCAACCCCTTCCTCAGATTGACTGTTCCCGCCGCAGTGATGCGCTTTCGCCAGGGTTTTGGGCGGCTCATGCGCCGAAAAGACGACTACGGAGCCGTCCTGGTGTTGGATGCTCGAATAGTCAGCAAGTCATATGGGAGTCTTTTCCGAGACGCTCTTCCCAGGACGGCTTTATCCATCAAAACTACCGAGGGTGTGCTTCGGGAATTGGAAAACTTTCTCTATCAATCCATGTAGCGGGGGCTTTTGAGAATAGACATGATCCGGGGAATACCATTAGAGTAAACTCATGGATATTAGCACAAATTACATGGGATTACGGCTTGCAAATCCTGTGATCGTTGCCTCATCATCATTGACAGCCAACTTAGAAGCGGTGAAGAATGCCTATGATGCGAAGGCCGGAGCCCTCGTCCTGAAATCTCTTTTTGAAGAGGATATCGCCAAAGTGAAGGCGAATTCAAATGTCGATAACAGCCTTCACCCCGAGGCCTATGAGTACATTGAACAGATGCACATGATGCTGGAACCCGATGCATATATCGGTTTTGTTGAGGAATGTGTTCAGGCCGTAGACATCCCCGTCATCGCCAGCCTCAACTGCTATTCCACGCATTGGTGGGTGGAGTATCTTGAACGCATCGCCAATGTCGGCGCCGATGGGATAGAACTGAATCTCTCTCCCATAGCGCTCAGTCATAAAACCGATGCAGAAGCCATAGAGAGGCAGATAGTGGACATGGTATCCTTGGCGCGAAAGACCGTCCAAATCCCTTTGGCCGTGAAATTGGGACCAGGGTTCACCTCTCTTCCTCATTTGGCCTCACGTTTAAAGGCGGCCGGCGCCAATGCCCTCACCCTGTTCAATAGGTATTATCGGATGGACCTCGACATCAATGCCATCGAATTTAAATCAGGGAACTCGCTTTCATCGGCCGAGGAGTTCGGAACCGTTCTGAGGTGGATAGGCATACTGTCAGATTCCAGCGGATTGGATTTATCGGCATCCACCGGGATCTATGATGCCGATAGCCTTATCAAGGTAATCCTGGCTGGCGGCAAGGCTGCCCAGCTTTGCAGTGTTCTCTATCGAAAGGGATTAGGTGTCATCGATGAAATGCTCGCCGGCTTAGAAAAATGGATGGAAGAACATGGCTTCAACGGCATAGGGGATTTTCAGAGTCTTCTCAGCCTGCAAGATGATCATCTGAAAAGCTATTATCATCGTCTCCAATATGTTAAATCCATCAAGGGTGAGAAATAAAGGGGTTTCCAATAATCCCTCTATTTACAATTGACACCTCTTTCAGGACCGCATCTTGTATCCCCTTCAAAAGGAAGCGGAAGAATGGAACCTCGCGCTGCACTGCGGTTTTCAGAGTTTCCCGGCACCGGGCCTTGAGCGGCGAGTCTTGTAAGGCCGGCCGGTGTGACATAATTTTTGAAAATTGATACTTGGGCGCGCCCCCCCGGGTCGGGCTTTTCGCTCCAATGCCTTACTCTGGCAGCCTGTCCCCCTGCTCATTGTCAATCGCCGGAGGGGCAGCCGGCGGCATTTCCGCTGCAATCCCTTGCGCTATTTTCATTTCGTGATTTGTTGTGTACAGCGTGCTAACCCCCTCCCTCCCCCGTCTCGCCGTGTTTTGTGCTTTGACGTAACAGATTTAGGCGGCAGCGCACCTCATGATTGAAACTGGACAGAACCCCCGCCTGCCTGTGCGTGTTCTGCATGCAGACAGGCCCGCCCCGGACCATGAGAGCCAAGGCGGAAGCTCCAGAACACTTAACAGCAATAAGCATGCCGACGCGCCGGGAGTCTGTCGAATTTTGGATTCCAAGGCATTTTGATGATCTTCTTCTGATACAAAGCACAGGCGCTCCGGCACGGCCAAGCTGTGCCGGAGCGCCTGTGCTGCAACGCAGCAGAGAAGGGTCAAAAACTGCCAGAAGAATGAAGTTCAGCAGGCTTCTGGCACTTGAAATTTTTAGCTGACAACTGCCAGGATGTCGGCGCTCTTGACGATGAGATGATCAACGTCTTTAATGCTGACATTGGTGCCGGCGTACTTGT
Source organism: Spirochaetaceae bacterium (assembly GCA_965232165.1). Taxonomy (GTDB): domain Bacteria; phylum Spirochaetota; class Spirochaetia; order DSM-2461; family DSM-2461; genus UBA2779. Next base: position 1,701,203 of record CBDDOY010000001.1, read on the forward strand.
CATACATAACTTTGTCGCCGACCTTGACGGTAATCGCATCCTTGTCATCGCCGACTGCGACGACAGTACCCGTTTGGGTTTTTTCCTGGGCGGTGTCTGGGATGTACAGGCCGGAAGCCGTAACGGTTTCTGCCTCTCCCACCTTGATCAGGACTCGGTCCTGTAGAGGTTTGACGGTCATATTTAGAATCCTCTCTTATTTGATGTATTAGAGCGTCGGTTAGGGTAATGGCTGCCTCTCTCCGTCGCCCATGGTGAAGAATATACGGAATGAAGTGTGAGCGGTCAAGCGGAAATTATCAGATCATGTGCCATCTCCGAAGTATTAACATATTGTAAGCAATGGGAGTTATGGCTTGCCGAAGACTCGCCAGAATGAATAGATTATATAGAGCTTATACAGCATCTCGCTGTGTAGGAGCCGTACAACAATAGTTTGGAGTATGTATGATTAGCATTCAGAGTCTCACCAAGTGCTATGGCAGTGCCTTGGCGGTTGACAAGCTCAGCGTTGAAATCCCCAAAGGGGAAATTCTTGGTTTGCTAGGCCCTAATGGTGCGGGGAAATCTACTACATTGCGAATAATGACTGGCTATCTGTCTCCGACATCCGGTACGATCATTGTCGATGGCCATGATGTGACGTTGGACCCGAGGGTTGTGAAAGAGCGTATGGGGTATCTGCCCGAGTCGGCCCCGCTCTATTCTGAGATGATAGTGTTCGACTACCTTAAATACATTGCCGATATCCGGGGTGTTGAGTCATCGATGGCGCGATTAAAGGAACTGGCGGAGCTTTGCAGTATAGGCGAGGTGATGCACAAGCCCATCGCCACGCTTTCCAAGGGTTACAGGCAGAGGGTGGGGCTCGCCTTGGCGCTGATGAAGGATCCCCCAATTCTTATCCTGGATGAACCGACCTCAGGCCTGGATCCGAATCAAATCGTCGAAATTCGGAATATCATCAGAGAAATAGGGAAGGAAAAGACTATCATCTTTTCCACACATATTCTCAGCGAGGCCGAAGCCACCTGTGACAGGGTGCTTATCATCAATAAAGGCCGAATTGCAGCCGACGGTTCGGCAGACAGTCTCAAAGCTTCCCTGGCTGCCGAGAAAACCCTGCATCTGAGACTGAAGGGAGCCGTTTCCGATGAGGTTCAAAACACCCTCAAAGTATTGAATGGGGTGCTCTCGATTACAGCCGATGACGATGCCGGCGAGTTGCAGGTTTTGGTCAAGGGATCAGAGGATCTTCGAGAAACGGTGTACAGAACGGTGAAGAAGAGCGACTGGATGCTTCTGGAAATGGTTCAGGAGAAGCAGTCCCTAGAAAAGATATTCAGGGAGCTGACAACGGAGGTGAAGCAATGAATCTGAAACAGACAAGAACGATATTTCGGCGGGAGTTTTCGACCTTCTTTCAATCTCCCGGTTCGTACATTCTCATCACCCTTTATCTGTTGATTACCGGGTGGTTCTTTTTCTCAACCTTCTTTCTGTCTGCAAGGGCCGATATGAGAGATTTCTTCAGTCTCATGCCCCTCATCCTCAGTATAACCATACCGGCGATAACGATGAGACAGTTTTCCGAAGAGTACCGCAGCGGGTCCATGGAGATACTCGGCACTCTGCCGGTTGTAACCGCAGATATAGTGGTCGGCAAGAGCCTTGCTTCCCTGTTAAGTGTCATCTGTATGCTGCTGCCCACCATCTCCTATCCGCTTTTTATCATGACGCTGGGAGATATTGATTGGGGACCGGTGATAGGCGGGTATCTCGGAGGACTATTCCTTTCCGCGACCTATATAGGCATCGGCCTATTAGCTTCCTCGGCAACCCGCAATCAGATTGTGGCCTTCATCATCGGCGCAGTGGCCTGCCTCTCTCTGTCCATTGTGCACAGGATGTTGGTTATTATCCCATCCAGTTTGGTTCAGACACTCCAGAACCTGGGCACCGGATATCACTTCACCAATATCAGCCGGGGTATCATAGACTCGAGAGACCTTATTTATTTTGCCTCTATGATCTTCTTAACTCACTATGCCGCGTGGGTTATTAATCGAACGGCACGATAGAGGAGTTTGACGATGAAACACAAGATACAATGGATTAAGCTGGCAGCCTACGCGCTGGTGCTCATACTGCTGAACAACACGGCATCGACGCTCTTTTTCCGCATAGACCTTACCCGTAACAGGACGCATTCTCTCTCCAGGGCCAGCATTGATGCGGTGGCCAATCTTGAAGAGCCTCTCACGATAAAGGCATTTTTCTCTGAGAACCTTCCTTCTCCCTACAATAACCTGGAGCAGGAAGTCGGCGATCTATTGGAGGCATACGGGTTCAGGGGGAATAAATTCTTCAACTATTCCATACACACCATAGGAACCGAGAGGGATGATGAGGCTGAAACCTCGAAGGCTAACCGGACCGATGCCCAGAGTTATGGGGTGTTCCCCATCCAGATTCAGAAGATTGAGACCGATGAGGTTAAGCTGGTGAGTGCATTCATGGGCATGGTCTTTATCCAGGGTGACATCATAGAAACCATTCCTGTCCTGGGCAGCGGTGAGAATAAGGAGATGACAATTACCTCCACTATCAAGAAAATGAGTGATAAGACAGGGGCTATACTCGCCATGGATGATGATATCGCCCTCAAACTCTATCATTCCTCGGCACTGGGGCGCATCAATGCCTCACTCGCTGACTATCCCGATGAGCTTTCCAAGTTGATCAAAGATTTGAACCGGCAGTATTATGACCGGCTCGATTTCAGGCACATCGATCCGGAGAAGCTGGCGGCGGGGGATAAACCTCCGGAGGAATACGACTTGAGTTCCCTCAATCTCCGGCTAAATACCGGTGAGAGCCAGAAGGTCTATGCCAGTTTGGTGATCGAGAACAGCCAGATGTCGCGGAAGATTAATCTGTTCAGACAGAATATCTTCGGCGGGCAGACGATTGAAGATCCTCAGGCTCTGGTAGAGGCCCTGCCCGGAGTGATTGATACGTTGGCGGGAATCAACCCTAAAATAGGTTTTCTCACGGACTATGGCGCATTGTCTTCCTATGGAGGCTCCCAAGACCCTGCGGCTCCCGGTTTGAACAATTTGCGTACACTTCTTGGGGAGAATTACGATCTGGTTGATGCTTCGATTGAACAGGGTATCCCCGATGATATCAGCGTCCTGCTGGTGGTTAGTCCCCAAGGGACATTTACGGAATGGGATCTCTTCCAGCTCGACCAGTATCTCATGAAGGGGAATTCTATCGCCTTCTTCATTGATTCCATGACAGAAATAAGCCCTCAGGGCGGAAATCAGTATTACGGACAAACCCCCAGTTACTTGCCCCGGAACACGGGGCTGGAACCCTTGCTGACTCACTTCGGCCTCAAGGTGGAGAATAGCTATATCCTGGATGAAAACTGTTTCGTCAGGACTGATGCTGCCCAGGGCGGCGGGGTGAGTGAGATTCGGTTCTATTTCGCTCCCTTCATTGAGAAGGATGATATCAACACAGAAAGCGTGATCATGGGGAACATCAAACAACTGCTGTTGCTGAACAATTCGCCGATTACTGTGGACACGGAGACTCCGGCTGGGCCTGTTCCTCAGGTGATCTTTTCTTCATCCCCGAATGCATGGGAAATGAAGGAAAACATCAATCTCTACAATCCCATGATGATTAACCCCCCGGCGGATGATGAAAGAAAATCCATGGCCGCCGCCGCCTTCATCACCGGCGGTATGACGAGTTATTTCAAGGATAAATCCATCCCCCCGCCGCCTGAGCCGTCCGAAGAAGCTGAGGAAGGCGAGGATGCCGATTTGGATGCCACCTTTACCGCAGACCAGGCTCAAGCCGATTTAGCGATGATTGAATCGGGGGAGGGAAAGCTGTTCCTCATAGGGAGCAGTACTTTGCTGAGGGATAACATCCTGGATGCCAGTGGGAACAGCACTAACGCCACCTTCATCTTGAACCTCATCGATACCATTGGGGGCAGGGCGGATTATGCGAAGATGCGGAGCAAGGGGCAGTCATTCAGCCCCTTAGAAGAGAGTTCGGCAACACTGAAACGATTGATAAAGGGTTTCAATATCGCCGGACTTCCCATCATAGTCATCCTATCGGGACTGATCGTCTGGCTGCGAAATACGTCACGTAGGAAACGCATTGCACAACTGTTTAGCAGGGAGGCGGAGTAATGAAATTCAATATACCTAAGAAAGATATTAAGGAATTGATCATCCTGGGAATCATGGCCCTGGGATGCCTTTTGTACATAAGCTTTCGGGAACGCAGCGAGATGAACTATACTTTGCCGACATTTCCCGAGATTGCCGCAGCGGATTTTAACAGCTTGGAAATTCTCAGTCCCGGAGGTGAGACTCTGAGAATGGATAAGGGAGAGGGGCAGTGGACTCTCTCGGATGGATATCCCGCCGATCCGGCTATCGTCAACCGCATCCTTGATTTTCTATCTGCGCCCACTCCGGTGGATCTCGTTTCGGAATCCGAGAAATACGGTCGATATGAGCTGGATGAGAAAGGAATGCATAGCCTTAAGGGATACAAGGATGAGAACTTGATAAGAGAAATCCATCTCGGCAAGGTGTCTTCCTCCAATAAATATAGCTATGTCCTTTTCCCGGGGAATAAAAACGTGTACACCGTACGCGGCACGCTCGTCGAAACGGTATCGAAGGATTCGGAATCTTTTCGGGACAAGCTGATAATGGAGATAGACCGCGATTCGGTAACCAGGATTTCCTTCGAAGCAGCCGGTGAAAATACCGTGATTCTCACCAGGGGGGAGGAAGCCGCCTGGACCGATGCGGAGGGCCATGAATGGGAGAAGGAGAAGATCAATGAGATTCTGGGCCGATTCATCTCTCTTCGGGCTGTAGGTTTTCCCGACGATGCCCCGTCTGAGGATGAGAAGGCTGCCGAAATCAGTTTAATGGGAGCCAGTGAAGTGAACTTCTCCCTCTATGAGAAAGGCGATGAAGGATACCCTGCAAGCACAAGTGCCTATCCCTTTCCGGTTATCATCTCCTCTTACATCGGAGACAGCATATTGGAGAGCTTCGACCCACAGGGTGAGGAGTGATATGCCGGACCTAAGCGCTGGATACTGAAGATAGTGCCCATAAGCTTAGTGGTGAGGTATAGTCTGGTGAAAAAACGAGTTACCAGAATGCTCTGAACCCTTCTCTGCCCGGGATCGCGCCAACTTCAGCTTAATCGGGCTGAATAACCGGAAACTGTAGGCGCCCTGTATAAATTCCATCCCCGACGGTCTTCAATGAAGCCCGGTGCGATCAGTCTGTTAATTATTTTCCTGACTGTGCTTTAGGTAGATTCAAGAAGTCCCGGACCGCAGCGAATTTGGGGTATGGAAACAGCCACATTCTTTGGGACACTATGTACACTAAAGACTGCGAAATGGCGATGGCGCAAGGGATTGAAACGGAAATGCCGCTGGCCGCCCTCCGTCGATTGGCAATGAGCAGGGAGGCAGGCTGCCAGAGCAAGGCATTGGAGTGGGAAGCCCGACCCGAGGGGGCACTCCCATATTCTATTAAGAACTGCGGAGCATTAGAATGAAAATGCCTCGTGATGAATCTGTTTCTTCGGTATGTCTATCGCGATAGCGCATCGGATTACCAGTTTCATTAGCGGCGGCGGGGCGCATACGTAGAGCCCGCTTCGGCCTGGCTCTACGACTCTTGCCTTGAGTTTTTCGGGGCTGATATTTTCTCCACGGCGGTCAATGATGAGTTCGAGTGTGAAATTTTCCAGCTTATTTGCGACTGCTTGAAGCATTTCTCCGGCAAAAAAATCTTCCTCACGGACACATAGCCATAGAAGATGGACTGACTCAGATGAATCCTGTGCCATCATTTCCTCGACGATGCCGAGGAATGGTGTGATTCCCACGCCGCCGGCTATGCACAGGGTCTTCTTATACCAGTTAGGATGGAAAACGAATTGGCCGTATGGACCGGTGAAACTGACAGGGGCGCCTTGAACACATCGTTCATATAGTTGCGTGGTATAGTCTCCGATTGCCTTGATGCTGAGCTGAAACGTTCCATCCGGCTGGGTGCTTCGGGATGAGAATGAGAAGGGGTGCTCTTCACTGGGCAGTCCTGAACCCAGTATCCTTAGGTAGCCGTACTGACCCGCCTGGTACTGGAAGGGCCGGCTCAGTTCGCCGATATTCAGGCTGATGATGCCGGCCTCATCATAGCGCTCTATGTTCAGAATATGCCCCCGATTCGCGATATGCGGCAGGGAACACCATTTGTGGCGGAAGTATAGGATGAGCACAAAAACCAAGTAGCTTGTCACGATGGCCGTACCCGGGAAGTTGTTGTCGTGTGCACTCGATATGATGACATGCACCCAAAGGAGCACAGCGGCAGGCACCATGAAGTTGTGTATAAACCGCAGCCTGTTGTATGGCCCGGCCCGTCCCTTGCTAAAAGGCGTTTTGACCCATTTCATGGCAGACAGGGCGATGATATACAAGGCGGTAAGTCCGCCGAAGAGCCCCAAGATGGTGGAGGCCGTACCTATCTCGTACCAATCGAATCGAAGAACAATATGAAACAGGAGGAATAATACGGTCATGAGGGCCGAGACGATGTGCAGGCGGATGATCCATGGCTGACCGAAGGCTCTATCCATCACTCGAAGCCGCGAGCCGGTCATTATCTGGGTATTGAAGTGAAAATAGAGGAATACACCGGGTGCATTGGGCACGAGCAGGAACAGAGGAGGCTGATATTGAGCCAAGTAATATGTATACAGCACCAAGGCGGGCAGTATTACCCACCCAAGGAGCAATAGCCCGAATGTATAGACCTTCGGTGAAACCCGAGTCAGAATGATTGGCCCAGGATGAAAGGGATGATGTGGTTTTTGATCATGGGCTTGGCCTCTCGTTTGATGGTGGCCGAACTGACGGCATCCATTGAGACTTCGGCCTTTGCTGTCTTGGATTTATTCAGGTGCCAAATAAGGATATCGGCGCCGTTCTTGCCCGATTTCCTCTCTGCCTCAAGCAGGGCTTTTATGGCTGGCGTATCCAGGTCTGCAGGGCTTAGCATCAGCAGTATTCCATTGTGTTGATTTAACATGGCCGGTTTCACCTTCTGTATCCTGTAGTCTTCAATATCAACCTTGTTCTTACGCGCTGCCCTCAAGATGGCACTTCGGGCATGGTTTGAGAACTGGGGATGTCCGGTAGGAAATACCAGTGCTACAGATCTATCCTGGGCGGATGCCGCCATGGCGGTTAAGAGAAATAATAATGATATCGTAAGGTGTTTCATGGGATTCAGTATTCAGAAAAGTCGGAATAATGTCAAGGGGGGGATGGAGAAAGGGATAAGGGGAAAGTGGGAAAAACTCCTTAAAGGAGGGTTCAGGACATAGGTAACACTCGAGGTTCAGGACATAGGTAACACTCGAGGTTCAGGACATAGGTAACACTCGAGGTTCAGGACATAGGTAACACTCGAGGTTCAGGACATAGGTAACACTCGAGGTTCAGGACATAGGTAACACTCGAGGTTCAGGACATAGGTAACACTCGAGGTTCAGGACATAGGTAACACTCGAGGTTCAGGACATAGGTAACACTCGAGGTTCAGGACATAGGTAACACTCGAGGTTCAGGACATAGGTAACACTCGAGGTTCAGGACATAGGTAACACTCGAGGTTCAGGACATAGGTAACACTCGAGGTTCAGGACATAGGTAACACTCGAGGTTCAGGACATAGGTAACACTCGAGGTTCAGGACATAGGTAACACTCGAGGTTCAGGACATAGGTAACACTCGAGGTTCAGGACATAGGTAACACTCGAGGTTCAGGACATAGGTAACACTCGAGGTTCAGGACATAGGTAACACTCGAGGTTCAGGACATAGGTAACACTCGAGGTTCAGGACATAGGTAACACTCGAGGTTCAGGACATAGGTAACACTCGAGGTTCAGGACATAGGTAACACTCGAGGTTCAGGACATAGGTAACACTCTCAGGACATAGGTAACACTCGAGGTTCAGGACATAGGTAACACTCGAGGTTCAGGACATAGGTAACACTTTTAGCCGAGCATGGTAACACCTTGGAGGTGGAAACATGCCTTGGCAGGAGAGAAATACCATGGATTTGGAGCCTCTAAATTCCAAGGCCCTCATCATCTTCCAGGAGGCTTGTCAATTTGGCCTTAAACAGGCAGGCATCCTCGGCATTGTATTCATATCCCCGCCACGAAACCATTCCTCCGGCACGCATTGCTCTCATTATCCCGGCATCCTCCATCCGCCGCATCAATGCCTTCTTGCTCCAGATGCGGCCCCTGTCGTTCATGACTGTTACACCCTTAACCACAAGCCTATGTGCGAGGCCAAGATCGCGGGTGAGCACCACATCACTCGGACCGGCACCTTCGGATATGAGGGAATCGGCTAAACCGGAACCATGATCGACCTGGATGAGCCGTATGTGTTCCCCCTCTACGCCGTCTATCCTGCGGTCGGCCACCACATCGGCGGGGACACCCCTCCTGCACACCAGGTTCAGGGCGATCTTCAATGCCGGTGCGGGGAAGTTGTCCCCGTCTATCCACAGCTTCAACGGCCTATTTTCGCAACAGCCGCGCGGCCGCTGCCCTTGATGGCCACAGCGGGCGCACAATGCGGTACAAACGCACTCTCTCCTACTGCCAATTCCAACGATTTGACACCATCATCCAAATACAACTGCCCCTCAAGGCTGAGGATCACCATCGGGCCTTCATTGCCTTGAATTCGCAGCCCTGTCCTGGAATGCCCGCTCAGCACTCCCACCCCGAGGGCAAATTCCTTTGCCGGAGTGGGAAAAAACTCCAAGGCATCCTCACCGCCAGGAGCGGGCAGCCTCAGAACAGCGGGCTTAGCGGCGTTGAAGTCCAGAATACGAAGGAGTTCGGGCACATCGATATTTTTCGAAGTCAGACCGCCTCGGAGAACATTATCCGAATTGGCCATGAGTTCAACACCGAAGCCTTCGAGATAGGCGTGAAGCGACTTCGGGGGCTGATAGAGCGCCTCGCCAGGCTGAAGCTGCAGGACATGGAGAAACAGCGGAGAAAGAACTCCGATATCTGATGGAAACTGACGAACAAGACGATGAATCCATTCCCGCTGCAGGCTGTTCCCGCCATGCCACGAACTATGCCGTGCCTGTGAGATGAGATAATTCCGGTCGAATTCCCTCATAGTCAAGAGACTCTCCAGGAATAACTGAATTCCCTCCGTTTTACCGCTCTGCATCACGGGGAGAGCCAATATGTCAGCGAGATCAGGACGGCCCTTCCCTATCAAGGACCAGAAATTTGCGGCAATCTCCCGGGGTTCCAGAAAGCCTATCATAGCCGTGAACGGATTGAGGGCCATGATAATCTCGGGCTTTTGATTGTCGTCCCTGTAATTGCGAAGCGGAGAATCCAAGGGCACCCCATCTGCATTCTCACGCGCGAACCCTTCCATGGCCTCCTGCTTGTTTGGATGGGCCTGAATCGATAGCGATTTACCGGCGGCCAGCAGCTTGAACAAGAAGGGAAGGCTGCCGCAACTGCCGGCGATTTCACTGCTCAGGGCTTCTTCCCTGTTGCTTTGCAGCCAATCGTCCATACCAAGCCACCGCCCCTGGATATTTAGCATGGAAGGCGCCAATGGGTGCGCCCCCATCCAAACTTCGGCGGCAGGCTTTCCTGCAGGCCAATCCAGGTTGAGAAACCGGGGAATTAGGTCAGCATGACCCCAATCGTAGTCCCGGATGGGGTTTTTCATCGGATAGAAGGACTGCATGACTCAAAGCCGGCGGCAGATGCCGGTAGAGCAGCCTTCGCCCCTCAAGCCATTTCCGCATGACTCGCCGACGGCGTGGGCACAGGAATCCATTCTCCCCTGTACCGGTCCTGTGTTGATGGAGAAAACGCTGAAGCTTCTTATCAGTGTATGCCCGGTGCAGTGCTTACAGGAGGGGTCATCCGCATTTAAGCCTACAAGATGCTCCTGTTCACGTCCGCAGTTATGGCAGATATACTCATATATCGGCATAGAAATATCCTCAAAATATCTTCACATATTTCATTCAAAACTACATCTTGGCCATTATCTCCCTTAAGGCCCAATTCAATGATGGTATCGACCGCACAAGCGGTCCTGGAATCATAATAATTTGCGAATTATGGGAAACTGTCCATTCAGATGAAGTTTGTCCCTTGCCAGGCGACAGCACCCGGCTCATATTCAGCCATTCGCCAGGAAGAAGATAGTGGCCTGTTTTTGTATTGACGACCGATCCGTAACGTAATAGATAAATCATATCATCCGAGTTATAACCAGTTCGTATACTACTGTTTTTCCTGAAATACTTATCCTCAATTTTCTCAGTCAGTCTATCTAGTTGAGGACAAGCGGTTTTTTGACCGGGGAAACTCCAAGAATAAAGAAAACGCCGAATTTCAAGATAGTATTGCCGCTTTTTGAAATACCCGGCAGAATTCAACAGTTCATTATAAAGATCGGATGGAATCTTCAGACACCGGGTGCTGGTCAGAGATAAGTATCGTGGAATGTTTTCATTGTTAAACAGGTATTCCTCTTCACCAATCAGACCTCCGGAGGTAAATTTAAGTGATACCAAAATTTTTTCCGGGCATCTTTGCACAGAACCGGAGAGGATCAGGAATAAATTCTCAGATAAATTCTCAAATTCTGAAAGATTGACTCCCGATTCAAGAGTCTCGAATTGACATGCCTTCATGCGATCTAATTCCTTGGCGCCCAAAAACGGGAAAGACTGCTCAAGTTCATTACTCAAAAAATACTCTTCATAGCTCACCTGAGCCGGTATTAGGACTTCGACATCACCGAAATCAACTTCCACTCCATATTTCTTATCCTCTTCACTTGCCTGATTTTCGGTATGAGCCAAGACAATTATATTCGAAGTGTCGTCGGAAAAATCCTCCGCATGACCATGGATCAATCCCCTGCTGACATCGACTTTCTTTACATCACATTCCCATAAATAATTAGCGATAATTTTCTTCGCAAAGGATTCATTCAACTCGCCATTTCTTATATGCATATTCATTACTTTTCGAGAAACTATATCGACGATATGCCCATAGTTTTTATAGTTATTGCCTTCTTTGCTACGAACATAAAAAATGGTTGTCTCAACCGGATGAGCCGACCATTTCGGCATGATTTCCAATCCATTTATGTTGGTCCAGGTATCGAGGGGAATACTACGTATATCAGTCATTTGGTTCAAGATATCTTCATCATTGCTTACAAGGGATTGAAACTTGAATCTCAAAGTTCCTATAACCGGATCGACTGCATAAATAATAATGGGTTTATCACGATTCAAAAACTCCGAAAATCCGGAAAAATGATCATCATGAGTATGGGTGAATAACACTGCGTCAATTTCATTGATACTCATGCCGAGATGCTCAATCGAAAAAAGAATATTGGGACCGGCATCTATGAGATATTTTCTTCCTTTATAAGTAATAAGACTCCCAACACAAGGGCGTTCCGGATCCCATCCATTCCCCTCCCCAATGTGGACAACGGAGAATCCCATTGGATTTATAGCAGAATGTTTCAGATCATAAGAAGGGTACCATTTCTTTTGTTCAGGGAAACTCATATCAATCTCAAGCGTGTCGTTAGAAGTGAGGAACCGGTAACGATTTACTGAGAGGCGTTCGATTAAAAGGTTTTTCGTGATTCTTCCGCCCTTTTGATTTAAGGGTACAATATCCATCAATTCTTCAATGCTTCTAATCTTGCCTCCGGCAAAACACTGTTTCAAATGCCATAAATTCTCAATGTCGCTATCGGGGACTCCGCACTTCCTCATTTCATCCATGGAAAACAATCCGTAAAACCCGCGTCTTACATAGCTGCTTATACCACTTGTGATTTCAGAAAGACCTATAAGCATCGGTTTCTTGGCCTTAAAGCCGGGATGGTCAGTTAATGCCATGCCCTGCCGGTACATCATGTGTAGAAGAGGAAACTCTGCTAAATTCCAGAAATATCCATTTTGCACCTGGATGTCTGACAATAATATGGCATTGGGGCCAGTATGATAGTTAACGCCGTTTTTCTCGATTTCCCTGATAATACCAAGTTTCATAAGATGCTTCGTAATATCCATTGGCGCACCGCAGAGGATAGATAAATCCTCCTCAGGGATATCGACCCACCATACTCCGTGTAGAACTTGTAACTTTCTCATTGTTTAATTATGGTTTCATATAATAACTTTTGTCAATTAATCCCCCGCTTGATATCGACAAAATCGAATTTTAGTTTAAGAATACAAACTGAATCGATATTTTGATGCTGTATTGAGGCCGGATAGACAGCATACAGTCGTATGACAAAAATAACAGGAAACTTGTCTTGATATGAATCTCGTTCGATCCAAAGAAGCGGAAACCACTTTCATTCAAATTGACTCCTTACTCGGCGATATGCCGGAAACGCATAGGATACACAAGCTAACCCGATCCGTTAGAACCCCTGCTGATGAACTGCGCCAACTGGCCCAGGCATCCAATGACGCCGTTAGGAGGGTGGCGCGTATCATACTCCACTTAAGGACCGAGGGATACGATCCTATACTGCTGAAGGGGCTGGGAGACTCATCGGCACTGATCCGCTGCGACACGGTCAGGTTGAGTGATACAGATGAAGATAGAACCCGTTTCTACAATCATCTCATCAAAATGATACGCGAAGATCCTGACAGAAGGGTGAGGAAAGCCGCGGGGGAACGGCTTTCCTCATCGTTTGCCGATCTTTACTCAATGGAATTTCGAGGAATACCAAATCTATCCCGGATGCTTATTCTCGACACCCTGGAAGGAACATCCCACAGCGATGAGGAATGCGCAATAGAGCTGTTATTCTCGGAGTCAAGGGAATCGGCATTCTACGCCGCCCGCTGCCTATACAAATGGGGAACCCTTAGACTGCTGCTTCTCAACGGAGGGCCGAAATCTCTAAAAATACTCAAACGTTGTTCCGAGCTTGGCATCGCCGATCAACTTCAGGCATCGCCGATTCCGGCCGCAAACAAAGATGCGGCATTGATGCTCTCCAAGATTGCCAAAAGGGATGACATTCATCGCCGTATACTTGCGATCCATCCATCTCCAACAGAATCGGTCAAGACTGAAGTCTTCGATATTACCACAGTGAAAAAGCTCTTTTGGGACATCCATGGCCAGATAGAAACCAACCGGGACGCAATACGCAGCCGGCTTCCCCTCGACAATACAGAATTTAGAAGAGCGATGGAGATGGCCTTCCCGCCGCCCGACGATGACATTTGTTCCGTCCTTCTGTTCGAAATTGTCGAACAGGGCAACTGGATAGAATGGTCGCCCCGGATTGCCAACGCTCTGTCCTCCCAGGACGCCGATATCCGAATCTCGGCGGCTAGGGCACTCTCCCGGATAGACCATAAGGAGGCGCTTGAGCTTCTGCCGCCATTACTGTGGGACACCGTGAGCATTGTACGAAAAACCGCCAAAGAATGCCTTAAAGAAGCAAGAAGAGCCTCCAAACTAGTAAACTGATATGCCGGTATGCTCATTGCTGTCAGTATAGCGGGTCTGCCCTCCTTCGGCGCGTGTCAAAGCCGCAGCCGAGAAGCCGCATGAGAAACGCCATTTGAAACTCAAAAAAAAATGTTGACTTAAACAGAGTTTTTGAGAAAGATGAGAAGGCAGCTTGGCGCTGTATGAACTGTGGTTACCTTTTCGAGGGTACTAAGCCGCCTGCAAAGTGTCCGGCATCTGGCCGCCCCAAATCCTATTTTGAGATTTTGGGCGAGAACTGGTAATTGCAACAGTTTCAGAATCGCGCCAATGCTCCCCATGACAGACTTGGGGAGTTGTTGTATATTGAGTGTCAGGAGAACCCTATGGTTCTTGAGGGCATAGAAAAATATTCTGTAGGAGGAATACATGGCAGCTAAATATGATGTATACAAATGCGAAGAAGGATGTGACAATGTTGTAATGGCTATGACGGATGGAGATTATAATCTTACCTGCTGTGGAAAAGACATGCAGCGCCTTCCTGAGCAGACGGCGGATTCGTCAAAAGAGAAGCACGTTCCAATAATCGAGAAGATTGAGGGCGGCTTCAAGGTTCTCGTGGGAAGCACTCCTCACCCAATGCTCGACAAGCATTGGATTCAATGGATTGAACTAATCGTCAACAATGAACGGATGATTGCAGAACTGGCCCCGGGAGATGAACCAACAGCAACCTTCTGCTGCTCCTGTGATACTCAGTCAAGCGTATCGGCCCGCGAATACTGTAATCTCCACGGTCTATGGAGAGGGGTGCTCTAATGGCCCTATCGAAAATAATCACAGATGCTTTGAATAAGCAGTTCAATGAGGAAATAAATTCAGCATATCTGTATGAATCCATGGTTGCGGATTTCTATGCGAAGAGGCTTCCAGGTTTTGCGGTTTGGATGACCATGCAGGCCGCTGAAGAACGCACCCATGCCGAAAGAATTCATCGCTACCTTGATGAAAATGGTGAGAGGGTATTCCATTCGGCTATCCCACAGCCTCAAACCGAATGGGACAGCCCGCTTGAGGTGATAAAAGCCGCATTGCACCACGAACAGCATATCTCAAAATGCATCCACAATCTCGTAAGGTTAGCCCGCAAAGAGGATGACATCTCCACAGAGACATTCCTAAGCTGGTATGTCACCGAGCAGATTGAAGAGGAAGCGGCGGCCCAGACGCTCATCGACAAACTTGAGATGGTAGGCGATAGTAAGTTTGGACTTTATCAGTTGGATAAAGAGGTTTCCACCCAGCGGGCAGAAACCGTATAAAATAATTGAATTAGGGAGATAGCAATGCAGAAATATGTTTGTGAAGTATGTGGTTATATCTATGACCCGGCTGAAGGTGATGCGGACAATGGTATCCCGCCCGGAACTGAATTCGCGGATCTGCCCGAAGACTGGGTTTGTCCCCTCTGCGGTTCCGAAAAGGCTGATTTCGTTGCAGAAGATTGATCTAATGATGCCGTTTCCTAAAACGAAGCGGCATAATGCTACTTGCTGAAGGTATCCATGCCGCACTGAGCCTGTTGAGCCATGCACGCATTCATAAGCACAAGGGCGGTCATGGCCTCGACAACAGGAACGATGCGGGGACAGATGATGGGGTCGTGTCGGCCTTCAGTCCGAATTTCCACCGTCTCGCCTTTGATGTTCCGGGTCGTCTGTGGATAACTGATCGAACTCGTCGGTTTTACAGCAGCCCGAAACACAAGGTCTTGGCCAGTGCTGATTCCACCGACAACACCGCCGGCATTGTTGGTGAGGAACCCTGTTTCATTCATCTGATCGTTGTGCTCACTGCCCCGCATACCGGCTGCTGCAAATCCGGCGCCTATTTCAAATCCCCGTATTGCTCCGATAGAGAGGACGGCCTTTCCAAGTTCGGCCTCCAGCTTATCGAACACAGGGCTGCCCAATCCCGGTATCATACCAGTTACCCGGCATTCTATTATGCCTCCGGCACTATTGCCCTCATCCATTAACTGACGTACGATAGCGGCCATTTCTTCGACCGCTTCCTTATCGCAGGCCCTGAAGGGGTTCTGTTCTATCACCGAGGCATCGAAGTTCTTACAAACGACACCTGCTGCCGCCTGCGTCCATGCAAGAATTTCAAACCCCCTGCCCTTGAGCCATTTCCTAGCAACAGCACCGGCGGCAACCCGGGCCGAGGTCTCCCGTCCTGAAGCCCTGCCGCTGCCCCGCCAGTCTCTTATGCCATATTTCTTCAGGTAAGTGTAATCTGCGTGCCCCGGGCGAAATTTGTCAACAATGTCCCCATAGTCCGCTGAACGAATATTGGTGTTTTGAAGCATCATGGCCAAGGGAGCGCCCGTGGTATACCCCTCAAATACACCGGACAGAATAGAAATTCTATCGGCCTCCTTGCGGGGCGTAGAAAACTCGGATTGACCGGGCCGTCTTCTATTCAGTTGCACCTGTATATCAGATTCGGAAATTTCAAATCCTGGCGGAAGCCCGTCCATCACCACCCCAACGGCGTTTCCATGAGATTCACCGAAGGTGCTGACCGTCAAGAACCGCCCGAAACTATTTCCCTGCATAATACTTCTCCAGCTTAACCGACAGGCGTTGAGCATTGACTTTGAGCGGCACATCATACACATCGACGATGATATCCGCATACTTCTCATAGAGCCTATGACGCCTCTCATAGATAGCCCTGAAATCCTTCCTCGGCTGCTTTTCCGAGAGAAAGGGCGGTTTCCCCTTCCTCATGATTCTATTATAAAGCAGTTCGGCATCGGCTCGTACATATACTTTTAATCCATTTTCGAGGATCAAATTCATGGCATTACTGTTCTCGACAGTACCGCCGCCCAGCGAAAGGATGACGCTTTGACTCTTCAATGTCGGCATAGTCCAGTCAATGAAATTCCGCATCGCCCGCTCTTCAATCATGACAAACTCATCCTGACCAACAGACCTCCAAATCTCACGCACAGAACTCCACTCCCCCCCAGTTGCGTCCAGCATCAGACTGTCTAAGTCATAGAAATGATATCCAAGACTCTGAGAGAGAATTCTTCCCAGAGATGTTTTCCCGCAATGTTTCAGTCCGCCGAGAATAATGAGCCGCATGCAAACTATCATAAAACGTTCACAGATAACTAGGAAGGCCTAGTCCCCCGGCTGGAAGAATTCCCGATCATTCACTATGTGTGTGTGTGTGGGGGGGGGGGGGGGGCAGCAGCCATCGATTCAATACCTTCCAAAGTTCGCCTATGCCCTCCCTATTCGGTGAGGAGAAACTGCTAAGGCCGATATCCGGCGATAGGGTCTTCAGTTCCCTTCCCACCCTGTCAATCATGACTTTACGCTGATTCTTGGATAATTTATCTGATTTATTTAAGAGAACATGGAACGGCATTGGACCGCCTAGGAATAACGATATCATCATCCTGTCAAGCTCGGTCATCGGATGTCTTGAATCCATTACGATGACCACACCTTTAAGACTGATTCGCCGCTGCAAGTAGAGAGAGAGTTCCTCATCCCATCGATTCCTTTCCTGCCAGCCAACCTTGGCATACCCATAACCGGGAAGGTCCGCTAACCTCCTGTCCCCCTTTTTGTTGAGGGCAAAGAGATTGACAAGACGCGTCTTCCCGGGTTCTGAAGAAGTTCTTGCCAGGGATTTCCTATTCATGAGTGTGTTGAGTACGGTGGATTTCCCCGAATTAGACCGGCCGGCGAAGGCGACTTCTGCTCCGCTATCTCCCGGAAGGTCCCCGAAACAGGCCGATGAGCTATGGAAATACGAGTTATCCGATATTTTCAAATATTGCTCCAAAACAGTATAGAATTAATGCATCAATGCTTAAATATGTATATAATGGAATCGTGGAACCCCGCAGGACTCAGTCAATTTGCCTGGTCATTCTCACCATCCTCGCAATCGGTGCAATCATTCATTTCATGCAGATTCTATTCATCCCGCTGATCATTGCAACCCTTTTCGCATTGCTGCTCACCCCATTGGTGAATCTGATGGAGAAAACTAAGATCCCCCGCCTCATCGGAATAGCAATAGTGATGGGGGCGTTCTTTGTCCTGCTATACACAGTCGGCAGACTATTCTACTCCAGCTTGCATACATTTACTCAAGTCTTTGGAGAATATCAACAGCGTTTCATTGCGATTATCAATGCATTATGGCTGCGTTTTAATATTCCACAGGAGTATTTCCCTCAATTCGGCTGGACACGAAATTTAATAAACCGCATCGTGCAAATTTCGGGCAGCTTCGTGAATTTTGGAACCAACCTTGGTCTAGTGCTCTTCTTCCTCATCTTCATGCTCGTGGAAACACCCCGAACCTGGAGAAAACTGCACCGTGCATTTCCCAAGCATTTCAACAACAAATTCGGCAATGCCCTTGCCGACATCACCCAGCAGGTGGCCCATTACCTGCGGGTCAAAACCATCATCAGTGCCGTCACCGGTGTCCTGGTATGGCTGTCGCTGCGGATTATCGGCCAGGACATGGCCGCTCTTTGGGGGCTGATGGCCTTCTTACTGAATTTCATTCCAAATCTGGGAAGCACTTTTATTATGGCGGCAACGATGCTCCTGGGTCTGGCCCAGTTTTATCCCGAATGGAATAAAATCATTGCCGTCTGGATTGTGATGCCGGCCATACAAGTATTGATGGGCAACATACTGGATCCGATGATACAAGGCGACCAATTAGACCTTAGTCCGCTAGTTATCATAGTATCCCTCGTATTATGGGGATGGATATTGGGCATTACGGGGATGTTTCTCGCCGTCCCTCTCACCGTGGCCTTGAAGATCATCCTTGATCATATTAAGAGTTTACAGCCATTGGCGATAATGATGGGATCGGGGAAGATCAGTAAATCATTCCGCCGGCGTTGGCTTGTAAACCAAAGGAATCTCAAGAAATCACAATGCGTAAATGGATGAAGTTCTTGGCGGGGCTGGGAATTGGCGGGGCTGGATTGGCAATACTCATTGCCATTTCCATCCTGATTCTGGCATGGAGCAAATCACGGGAACTGTACAGCCCTGAAACACTGACCATAGCAGAGGGTATAAGTTCAGGACTGGAGAATGGTGAGTTTGATCAGGAATTCATGAACCTCCCCAAGGAAGAATTCAGGGTTTTATCACCTTTGGGGTATGAAATCGCCGGTTTCTATATTCCAGGCCATACCGCTAACACTGTTCTCTTCTGTCATGGCTTCACCATGAACCGCTGGAGCATGATGAAATATGCGCCCATATTCAGGCGATCCGGATGGAACATCATCGCCATTGACCACAGAATGCATGGGGATTCCGGCGGCGACACGGCAACATTCGGAGCGATGGAGACCAAGGACCTCGGGGTTGCCGTGGATGCGGCGTTCCAGCGATTTCCTGAAACCCGGCTGCTGGGACTCTTTGGCGAAAGCATGGGTTCGGCCGTTGCAATGCAGTACGCCTTCCAGGATGACAGGATTGCTTTTGTTATAGCCGACAGTCCCTTCGGCAGCCTAAACGAGGTGCTCAGCCTCCGCGCCGAGGAGATACCCATACCCCAATGGCTCCGCGACATCACCTTGAATCTGGTAAAATGGTTCGTTCACTCCCTAGCCGGCTATGAAGTTGGAAGTATAAGACCCGATTTGGATATAATGAAAACGGCCATCCCAATCCTCATCCTGCATGGTGAAGGTGATACATACATTCCGCCCGCCGCATCGATCAGAATGTATGAAGCACGGAAGAACATAGCGCCGACAGACCTAGAACTCTTCCCCGAATCCAAGCACGCCGACAGTTTAATGGATCACAGGGAAGAGTATGAATCCCGCTTAATTTCCTGGTTCCAACGGCGTCTTGGCATAGATTTAGCAGTTGCACTCAAAAACAGCCCCTAACCTATTCCTTATCTGGCTTCCTCTAGCCGTTATGTGGATGATCATGGCACTCGAACAGCCGATGATAACCTCTGTAATCGCGAGGATGGACAACGCGACAATCCAATTAGCCGCCTTTGGGGTGGCCTTCTCCATGGCCTTATTCATTGAAGGTTCAATCATCCAGATGCTGGCTGCCGGCACGGCCATATCAAACAGCAGGGAAAACTACCGCCGCCTTTTGATGCTGATGCACATCATCGGCATAACCGCCACAGCCATCCATGCCGCACTCTGCATCCCCGGTGTTTTCTATCCATTGGCATCGGTCATTCTGGGGCTTCCCGAGGAACTCATCAGCCCATCCCGCAGGGCTTTCTTAATCATGCTGCCATGGACGATAGCGGTGGGTTATCGGCGGCTGTGGCAGGGAGTGCTCATTCACTATGGCAGAACTCGAGTTATTCCTATCAGCATGACAATCCGCATTTTATTCCTCATCACCGCCCTCCGGCTGTCTTTATCGACAGGATGGTTCAGCGGCGCTGCGGCCGGCGCAATCGGACTCCTTGCCGGTGTCAGCACCGGCGCCCTGGCCACTTGGTTCTATGTCCGTCCAGTGATAAACAGGATGCCTTCAATTATGAACGGCAACGGCGGGGAAGTTATACGCTGGGACACACTCATCAAGTTCTACGTCCCCCTGGCCCTCACCAGCTTCATCAACCTCGGAATAAGGCCGGTGATGCAAATGGGCATGTCCCGCGGCGCCTTCCCCTTGGAATCCTTGGCTATATGGCCTGTTTTCATGGGCTATATGTTTCTATACAATTCCCTATCTCTGGCATCCCAGGAAGTGGTAATCGCCCAAATCGGCGGCTCAGTTTCGAATAGAAAACTCATCCGGTTCATATCAGGGCTTGCCGTCACGCTCATGAGTTATTGTCAATAGTTGTGGATGAGAAAATTTCAAATCCTTCATTTTTTTCACGCGGCCTCTTCCTTGAAGACTCCATCTTTACAAAACACACCCTCAATAACCCTGGGGATTAGCTTGTATCCACGTAGCTTTCGCCAGTTCTTTTCAGCCTCCAGGCAGAGCTTCCAAACCATACTTAATGTTGCCACCCTTGAACCACAGCCCCTGGTTCTCTTCGTTCTAAGGCGGACAGTAGCAAAGGTTGACTCAATCGGGTTGGTCGTCCTGATGTGAGTCCAGTGCATCGCCGGAAATTTGTAGAACGTGAACAGCTTCTCCCTGTCCTTTTCCAGACACTGGGTGGCCCTGGGGTATTTAGCCTGAAAGGAATCAATGAATAAGTCATAGGCTTTAAGAGCATTCTGCTCGGTATCTGCCATATACATTTCATGAATCATTGACTTGGCCTTGCCCTGGATATTCCTGGGCATTTTGTTTAACACATTCGCTGTCTTGTGCACCCAGCAACGCTGTTTTTTTGTTTCGGGAAAGATTTCATCCAGGGCATTCCAGAAACCCAGCGCACCATCCCCAATGGCCAGCCTGGGGGCGGTGGTGAGACCCCGGGCTTTCAGTTGGAGCAGTATCTCCCTCCAGCTTTGTGAGCTTTCCCTGTATCCGTCACTGACGGCTAGAAGTTCCTTCTTCCCATCCTTGTCAGCTCCCATGATTACAAGAATGCAGCTCCTTTGATCATCAAGCCTTACATTGAAGTAGATGCCGTCCACCCAGATGTAGGCGTATTCCTTAGCTTTCAAATCACGTTTCTCCCACTGAAGAAACTCATCTTCCCAGAACCTTTTCAAGCGGACTATGTTCGTCGCCGACAGTCCGGCAATACCTTCACCCAGAATCGAGGCAAGAGCTGTCTGGAAAGCAGATGTGGACACACCGCTGAGGTACAGCGCCGGAACAAGGTTGTCGATACTGGGAGTTCTGCGCATATAGGTTGGCAGTATGGCACTGGTGAAGCGATCCTCTCGCTTGCTCTTTAATTTCCTGTCATCCACTCTTGGAACCTTGATTTGCATTTGACCAGCCCCTGTCACAATTTTTCGTTGGGCGTGGTAACCATTGCGTACAACCTTGCGCTGATTATTCTGATCACGCTCATGTTTATGGGCATTGATGTAGTCTTCCACTTCTAACTCCAGGGCATGAATAAGCATCTTTCTGGCTCCCTCTCGCAAAACCTGATCCAAAACCGATTCTGTTTCGCTTTTCAGCACTTCCGAATCATTTCCGTTTGTTGTAAACTCTTCCATAGAGCATCTCCTTTCTGTTTGGCTTTATTACCAATTATTTTACAGAAGGATTTGCTCTTTTTTTACCCCATCCACAACTTTTGATTATATCTCCACGCTCATCGCCGTCTATTTAATAGTTCTGATCACACCGCTATGGCGAGTATGGCATGGGAAGATTACTCACATGGAACATGGGTTAGCGGCAATGTCCCGATTACCCACGATGCTGGCCCTTCCTGTGATACCTCTTTCCGCCTTCATATCCCTCTATCGGGGTTCCCTAATCCGCCAGCGGCGCACCCGTGAAGTAACCTATGGCGTCCTGGTGAACGCCGCCATTCTTGTCAGTGCACTCTTCACCGGCATAAAGCTGCTTCCCTGCCCTTCCATCAGCATCACGGCTTTGTCCTATTCCCTGGCCCATGCCGCCGAGTTTTTCTTCCTGGCCTCCCTGCGTCCCCTTGAAGCGGCCGCCATGCCCACTCACAGTTGATACACGAAACAGTCAATGCTCCGTAGAATCATAAATCAATATTTGGGCGCAACCCTTCGGGTCGGGCTTTCCGCTCCAATGCCTTGCGCTGGCAGCCTGCCTCCCGGCTCATTGCCAATCGCCGGGGCAGCCAGCGGCATTTCCGCTGCAATCCCTTGCGCGTTTATTGTCATTCGATATTGTGCTGTGTACAGTCACTATAGATCGATGCGAATAGTATTAAGGGCACCTCTAAAAAACCCCATTTAGTTCTTGACTCGAACTTTTCCGCCGCTACTGCGTTGTCAAAATGCTCACGTAGCTTAAGCTACGCCCTTAGCTTTTGCCGCCTTGTATCGACAAAAAATTTCTTCGTCAATTTCCTAAAGCTGTTTCTTAGAGGTGCCCTTAAGGTTTGATTCTTCTGTTAAGCTTAGAGAAACCCGTTCCTTGAAGATGCTGTTTAGGCCGGCCGTTATGGGCGATACTGGATTTGAACCAGTGACTTCTACCGTGTGAAGGTAGCACTCTAGCCTCTGAGTTAATCGCCCTTCAATATCCAAAGTATAGACGCGGCCTGCCTAACTGTCAATCTGATTGGCAGTTCGCTATTGCCCAGGACGATGAAAATAGAGTTTTCCTCTCTGAGAATCAATTGCGATAACACCGCCGCTATCGAGGCGGGTGTAGAATTCCACAGATTTATACTGAAGCCCCCAACGCTTCACAATGCGGTTTTTCACATCCTGGCTGCCGTAATGGACCATCGTTTTCGGATCAATGGGGAGTTGGCCCGTAAAATCACTTTCAATCCATACAGCGTTCGAATCCATGTTATGCACTTCCGCTATGTTTGTGATGTCCCAGGGAAGGTATTCGGGTATCCACCCCTTCTTCAAATACCCTGACTCAGCCAATGCCGCATAGGTTTCAAAGGCAGTTTCTGGAGTTTCCGAGGACTCAAGGGCACCCCTAGAAAACCCCATTTAGTTCTTGACTCGAACTTTTCCGCCGCTACTGCGTTGTCAAGATGCTCACGTAGCTTAAGCTACGCCCTTAGCTTTTGCCGCCTTGTATCGACAAAAAATTTCTTCGTCAGTTTCCTAAAGCTGTTTCTTAGAGGTGCCCTCAAGTATCTCCATTGCAGCGAAACTGCCGAGGACAGACAGCACCACAGCTATGACAATAATCTTTTTCATTTTATGCCTCCTTGCAGCATGTTTCCATTCTGATACGAGGCATTAGGGGCTGAGTCATTAACAAGACCTGGAAGTATTGCGGCTTCCTTGCCGCTATATGATGGCCCAAATACGGCTCTGTGCCGGTGCTGTTTACCAGCCCCCACTTGCGCCGCCGCCGCCAAAACCGCCGCCTCCGCCGGAAAACCCCCCGCCCGAGAACCCTCCGCCCGAGAATCCGCCGCCCCCATGCCGCCTGCCGCTCCCCAGCATCATGCCCATGAAGAGTGCGGCGCCGGGTGAAATCCCGCGTCGGCGATAGCGTCTGTAGCCTCCTATTCTGGAGAGAAAGAAGATCAAGATGAAGAGTATGGCGAATAGAGAAGCAGGGAAGCCGCCTTCATTGGATTTCGCCTTGCTCAGTTCCTTTTGGGAAATGGTCTCTTTGCCGGTGATAGTTCCGCTAATGGCTTGGAGTCCCTTAGCGATGCCGTTGACAAAATCTCCCCGCTTAAATTCGGGCACGATGACATTGCGGATGATATAGCCGCTCACAACGTCGGTGAGGACGGCTTCCTGGCCGTAGCCCACCTCGATGCGAATCTTCTTCTCCTTAAATGCCACCAGTAAGAGGATGCCGTCATCTCTGTCAGACTGCCCCAATGCCCATTTCTCGGCGACTCTGATGGAGAAAGATTCAAGGGAGTCCCCTTCGAGAGAAGGAATGGTGAGCAAGACGATTTGGGCGCCGCTTGAATTCTCGACGGCGGCAAGATAATTCTCTATCTGAGAACTCTCCGAAGAAGATAACAGCCTTGCGTTGTCATTGACGTATCCGGACAACGGCGGTACTTCGAGGGATGCGATTTGAAATATACGGCCCAGTGAAATGATCAAACCTAAGAGGATGCGAAGGGTCAACGATTTTTTCATCTTCAAGACCCCTTTTCTAATTCAGTCGGGACATCGGCGATCTCGTTGACATCATCCGCTCTCGGGGGGACATGTTCGGCGAGTATCCCGCCTATGTCCCTGACGGCCTTCTCAATGGCATCGGCGGTTTGCCCTTTTTTTATGCCTTTCACCAGGGCGGCGACGATATTTTCCCAGGAATTGGCCGCGACCATCTTGTTTATGCCCCTGTCGGCAATGAGTTCGACCCGATGTTCCAAGACAGAAACAAGCAGGAGAACGCCTGTCCTATCCACCGTATCGTATACGCCGCTCTCGGTGAAGTGACGCAGGGCGCGGCGGCGCACCGCTTCGGTCATAAGATGTCTGCCCGCGATGAGTCGGTCTAAGACCGGAATCTGAGCCAGGGCATAGGCTGATGATCCGGCCAGCAAGGCCCCTGCCAACATGGACAGAGGAAAGAGGAGGGCGGAATCAATCCAGAGCAAAGAATCAAACAATTGAATTAATTGCTCTGAAAATATAACCATGATAACGGAGGCGATGAATCCAGAGGCAATGGCAAACACGAGTTCTCTTGCCGCATAATCGTCGCTCTCGGGTATGATGGCCACAACAATTTCCCCGGCTGTGGACTTTTCGGCATCTTCAACGGCCCGGGCGATACGCCTGCTGCCTTCGGCGGTGAGCAGGCCCATCAGAAATTCACCTGCGGAACCGTCTCGGCACCCTCGGCCGCTTCGAAATAGGGCTTGGCTTCGAATCCGGTCATGCGTGCCATGAGCACCTGCGGGAATCGTCTAATGAGGGTGTTATAGGCGCGTACTGCTTCGTTGAAACGCATGCGTTCCACAGCGATGCGGTTCTCCGTCCCCTCTAGCTGATCCTGGAGGGCCAGGAAATTCTGGTTTGCCTTGAGATCAGGATAGTTCTCGGTGACGACAAGCAGGCGCTGCAGGGCTGCGCCCAAACCACTTTGCGCCTGTTGAAAACGGGCAAATGCCTCGGGATTGTTGAGTAGGTTTTCATCAATGCTCATCACCCCTCCCGCCCGGCTGCGTGCCTCGGTGAGTGCCGTTAAGGTTTCCTGCTCATGGGCGGCATAGCCCTTCACCGTCTCCACGAGGTTGGGGATGAGATCCATACGCCGCTGGTAGACGTTCCCCACCTGGGCCCAGGCCGAACTGACCCCTTCCTCCAAGGCTACCATTCTATTGTAACCGCAACCTGTCGATACAAACGCTATGAAGACTAATGAAACATAGACTGGATATGTTGATTTCACAGTTCCTCCCTGTTTTCTAAAGATACACCATACGCCTGCTAAGGTCCAGTTATTAGCGATTAAGCATTGATTCCGGTGTTCTGCCGGCAAATTCCCCGATGACAGGCGCAAGGGATTGCAGCGGAAATGCCGCCGGCAGCCCCGGCGATTGGCAATGAGCCGGGAGCAGGCTGCCGGATTAAGGCATTGGAGCGGAAAGCCCGACCCGAAGGGGTGCGCCCAGATATTTGTTCTGAAAAAACCGCCGCATACGAGATGGATAACGTACAATCAAGTTCGCAATTTACATAATTGAAAGAAGCCATCGAATTCTCCAGAATGGTATTAAACCATCAAAACCACAAGGAGGAAGACGACGGCTAAGAAAAATGATAATGGGAATCTGGAAAACATGCTGCTCCAATTCATTACGGAACCGGATCCCCTTTTCAGTTTATTGAAATGGCTGCCGGAGAAGCTTATGGAAATCGAAGCGGCGAACAAAGTCCGTGCAAAAAAGGGTTTTCATTCAACAGGAAGGACCACACATTTCTTAAGGATTAGACCTCGCCGTTTCGATACCCGGTTAGGAACGTTGTATTTACTGGTCCCTAAGCTGAGAAAAGGCGGGTATATTCCTTTCTTTGTCACTGAAAAGAAGAGATCCGGACAGGCTCTGATTCAGGCAGTTCAAGAAGCGTTCATCAACGGGGTTTCGACCAGGAAGATTGAAAAGCTCGCCATGAGTCCGGGGATCGAAAATATATCAGCCAGTCAGGTATCCGAAATTAACAGAGGGCCTGATGAACAGGCGGATGAATTCCGCTGCCGTACACTCGATTCCGAATACCCTGTCATCTGGGTAGACGCACTGTATGAAAAGATACGCGAAACCGGGAGAGTTCGGAATATGGCAGTCATGGTCGTTTCCGGTGTTAATTCACAAGGACATAAAGAGATCCTTGCAGTAGAACCTATGCCGGAAGAAGCTGAATCTACTTATGTCGGGCTGTTCAGGTCTCTAAAGGCGAGAGGATTCAGGAAAGCCTGGTTATGCGTCTCTGATGCTCATCCTGGTCCTCAGGAAGCTATTCGTAAAGAACTCATCGGATGTTCCCGGCAGCGGTGCAAGATCCATTTCATGAGGAATATCCTCTCCCATGTACCGGCTCGTGATAAGAAGTATCTGGCAGGCCGCATTAAACAGATATGGAATCAGCCGGATTCACATTCAGCCCGTGAATATGCCAATAGAATTATAGACGAATTCGAGGAGCAGTTTCCCAAATCGATGAACTGCCTGGAGGAGGGACTTGAAGACTCTGTCCAATTCTTTGAATTCTCGGAAA
Source organism: Spirochaetaceae bacterium (assembly GCA_965232165.1). Lineage (GTDB taxonomy): Bacteria > Spirochaetota > Spirochaetia > DSM-2461 > DSM-2461 > UBA2779. The sequence goes on from CBDDOY010000001.1 coordinate 1,728,199, forward strand.
TAGACAGTAGAAAGACATCATCAGCCAATCAATTAGAGCGGCTGAATCGAGAAATCCGCCGGAGGTCCCGGGTCGTTGGAATATTTCCCAGTATTGAATCATATCTCAGATTAATCTGTTGCTATTTGATAGAATACTCTGAAGACTGGGCTTCCGGGAAACGGTATATTAGTGAAAAAGCGATAGATGAACAAAGACTTAAATTGGAACAGGCTGCCTGATGGAAGAATTCGATGGCTTCTTGAAAGAAAATTGCGAACTATACTGGACACTATCCAGTACACGAAGAGTGTTCTCAATCCTAGCCTTGTCGAGGCGGCCAGCATTGATGGTGCCGGTGAATTTTTCATATTTCATCGTATCGGACTGCCGCTGATGGCACCGGGCATAGCCACGATGTCTATATTCGGCTTCCTGGTGCAATGGAACAATTATCTGGTGCCTCTCACGCTGCTCAACAGCCAGGAGAAATACACCCTCCCGCTGATCATCCAGCAGCTCAACACCACCACCTACCAGCGGGATTTCGGCGCCATGTATCTTGGAATCGCTCTGAGTGTCATACCCATTATTGTGGCCTTTGCATTCCTTTCCCGGTATCTTATTTCCGGCATAGCGTTCGGCGGAGTGAAAGAATAATATACGGTGACATGATGTGCACTTATGATTCTCGGCGGTAAGCTTACACACTTTGCAGGAAGCTCTTCATCTCACGGAGTCCTGCGTTAGACAATATGAAGAACCTCCTGGCGAAATGACAGACTCGCGGGGAGTTATTGTCAATAGTTGTGGATGAGAAAATTTCAAATCCTTCATTTTTTTCACGCGGCCTCTTCCTTGAAGACTCCATCTTTACAAAACACACCCTCAATAACCCTGGGGATCAGCTTGTATCCACGTAGCTTTCGCCAGTTCTTTTCAGCCTCCAGGCAGAGCTTCCAAACCATACTTAATGTTGCCGCCCTTGAACCACAGCCCCTGGTTCTCTTCGTTCTAAGGCGGACAGTAGCAAAGGTTGACTCAATCGGGTTGGTCGTCCTGATGTGAGTCCAGTGCATCGCCGGAAATTTCAGGATTCCGGCTTATCCCGGAACTCAGAACTCAAAACTCCCCCGCACAAATTTTCTGCGGGCACTGGACAAACGGTATCTGTCGAGCTTCTGTGTCTATGAATTTAGCCGGGAGAAAAGATTGCCGGAGCCCCCCATTTCCATCTGGAGAGAGGGGGAAGGCGTTTGCATATATAAGGAGGAGCATAATGCAGAACAATTTTGATACGGACTGTTCTTTGATCTGCTGTTATGCCGGCAATAGTGATATTTATAAAGCTGATATATCTGATCAGCTGCTATTTTTCGAAGGAGAAGGAAAATGAAGAAGTTTTCCTGGCTAATGAGCAGGGGAGCCCTGCTCTCAATCGGACTGTTGGCGTTTCTGGCATCGTGCCCGGGAACGACGGATGATGAGAACGGCGGTACAACGCAGCCGTCATTCACGTACAGCAGCGGAGTCACCGCAGAATTCGGCATGGCTCAGGACGCGGTAAGTTCTGCGCCGACGTGGACAAACCTGCCGGCGGGCGCCGTCACCTACAGCATCGAAGGGCCGCCGGACGGCTCGAATCTTAACGTTGAACCCGCCGTAGGTAATGACGGAGCTGTGACCGTCCCGAAAGACGCCCATGCCGCGACTGAGGACTGGACCGTGACGGCCGCCGCTGGAGGCTCAGCGTACACGGCAAAGATCACGATAACAGTTAATCCGAAAGAACACACGATAGGAACGGTGTCCTATACGGCGATAACCGCCAGCAAAGATGTTGAGATTACGCCGGTGAGACCGAGCTTTACAGACGCACTGCCAAGTGGCGCAGCGGCTGTATACACGGTGGCCCCCGCTCTTCCCGCCGGCATGGACCTCGACCCTGCCACGGGAGAAATTACCGGGACCCCCGCGGCGGAGCAGGCAGAGACGGAGCACACCGTTACACTCACCCTGACGGGGAACTATTCGGGAACGGCGACAGCCTCAATAACAGTCACCGTCACCGCTGACGCCAGGGCCCCCTGGGTGGAATCTCTGGATTATAATGAAAAACCGGCTCTGGTTTCAAAGGGCGGCGCAGTTGCCGGTGCAGTAACCATTCCCTCGCCCACCCTCACACAGATGACCGGAGTCCCATCTTCCATAACAGCAGTGTATTCCAGCGTGGAAAACAGAGTTGCTGTCGACAGCAGCACTGGAGAGATCACCATCTCAGACGGAACGGATCTCTCGGACATTGACGGGGATGTCTTCACCTTCAATGTACAGGTACGCGACAACGGCGGCACCTATGCCACCTTCCAGAAGACGGTTACAGTAAACTTGAGGAAAGTAAAGAGCATTACATTCGGCACGCCTCCATCGCTGACCTACGGTGATGCACCCCGGATGTTGACAGCTCCTGCGGTGGATGTGGCGAACGGCGCCGACACCACGGTGACATATAGCACATCGGATGCCGCTATTGCGGACGTGGACTCCGGGACAGGAGAATTGACGATAGCAGCGGCAGGAGTAGTTACCATAACGGCGACATCAACCTTTGACACTTCGGTTAAAGGTGAACAGACTCTCACTATCGCTCAAAAAAATATAAACGACCTTACAAACCTAACCTTTGGTGACCTGACGGTGTATGTAGGCATTGAATTCAGCGGTGCTATAACGGTGGTGAGCGGCTTGATCGGCAGCGACACAATGGCGGAGGCCTTGAGTTTTGTTCCGATTCCAACCGGCCCTGTCCAGGTGGATGAGGATGGTGCTCTGACGATACCCGTGCAGAATAATACGAACAATCATGGTACGGTGCACGATATAACCGTAAATGGCACGGGGAACTACACAGGAAGCAAAGATATCCAGGTGACTCTCAAAGTTATAGAGGAGTTGGTGTACAACCTAGGCGACACCGGCCCTGCCGGAGGGAAAATCTTCTATGTGAATCCTGATGCCGACAGCGATGGATGGACTTACCTGGAGGCGGCCCCCAGTGATTTTCCTGATTCTTATAAATGGGGTAATACTACGACAGAAGTAGGAAAAACAGGTACAGCCATAGGAACCGGAGAATCCAACACAGCGGCTATCGTTGCAGCTATGGTGACTGCCGGTTTCACAGACGACTATGCGGCAAAGGCATGCGCTGACTCCACATTGGGAGGGAAGGACGACTGGTTTTTGCCTTCCAAGGATGAGTTGAATGAGTTGTATAACAAGATATATTACGTAGGTTCAGGTGGCTTCAGACACGGCGCGTACTACTGGTCCTCGTCGGAGGCCAGTTCGGACAAAGCGTCGATTCAGGAGGTCTACGATCCAGGCCCAGGCACCCAGTTAGACTTCGGCAAGGACATCGGCGGTATCTATGTTCGTGCGGTGAGGGCTTTTTAACTATTTGCCCATTTAACTATGGCATTCAGCGTTGGTTAAGCCAGCGCTGAATGCCGCATTTCTTACACAGCCTGAACTTACGGGCACCTCTAAAAACCCATTGAGTTCTTGACTTGACCTGCCTGCCGCGCAGGGCACGGCGCAGGCAGGTCTTTTCCGCCGCTACTGCGTTGTCAAAATACTCAACTAAGCTTAAGCTGCGCTCCGCTTTTGCCGCCTTGCATCAAGAAAAAATTTAATCAGGTGTGTACCGCAGGGCGTAGCCCGAGGAACACACCGCCACTGCGCCAAATTCCAAAAACGGTTTTTTAGAGGTGCCCTTACATAGGGCTTGCTTAAAAAGTATTTTTGACTCTGAATACCAGTATAATGAATCAAAACTGGATTATAAGTGAGCCAGAATGCAATGATTTGAGAAACTTCGGGGGAATTTTGATTTCTGCTTATTACTCAGGTGCAAAGGTTTTGAGCCATTTTCCGCATTTCCCTTGCACCTGTTTTGTCAGGAATAGATAGCAAGGTTGCTCTAAAGCATTTGTAACAGGCTTTTACCTTGAAAATCTATAGATTATGACTTTTTAAGCAAGCCCTACATAGAATTGCTGGCGCTTCTTCAGGCAGCGCATCATTAAGTTGTGAGTTGTGGATTATCAGCTTGTGCGGTGAACGCAGAGGGGTGAATTGTGATTCCATCTCTGATCGCCGGTCGAATGGTATGAAGCATGGCCTTTGAATTCTGATCCGCAGAAGAGGAAAGTGCAAAAACCGGATGTTAGGCACTATAAATTGCAATGGAATGAATATAGTGCTTCAAATTGCGGTATTCATACATATCCATGGGTAAAATTGAGGTGTTGCGAGATATGTAAGCCTAAATTTGAGTTATAGCGGCTTCAGTGGCCGTAAAAAATTACCAAGGCTGTCTAGTTTGGTGAACTTGGGTTAGGGCTTCTTGGAGTGCCGACGATAGGAATTCTCTCTACCCCGCATTGTTACAATTCCGGCTCTACAGGGCTGAAAACCTGACAACTGTATAAATTCCATCCACGATGGGTTTCAATAAGGCCCTGCACGATCAATCTGACAATTCTTCTCCTGTCTGCCGGGTGATTCGAGAATTACAGGGACACAGCGAATTTGTCATATTGAAGCAGTCGCAAACTTCCGGGCACTATATAAATGCGGCTGCTCCTAGTCCAGTATGCTGGAGCTTATATCGTAGGATTCGGAGTTCGGAGGCGATGATGATTCCTCGTAGAGGTAGAGAGGTTCAATCCCCAGTTCTTCAAAGAGATCCCGAGTGGTATTCGACGATATTGTCGGGTCATTGATATTCAAGGTGGAAGAATCTACGGCGATTCTGATTGTTTGAGTTTCCTCTTGTTCGGCCTCAAACGCGGCCAAGGGGCTGCTGGCCCTAGGTTCAGTGCCAGCGATAAAGACTTCGGATATGCGATGTTTTCTGGGTGTGTCCTTGTCGGGCCTCATGCCGGTTCTTCTGTCAATTTGAACTTCCACAATTCCGGTTCCCGGCTTCGGGAAATCTATCCTTGGAAGATTTTCATGTATGGCTTTCATATAATGCGCCCACACGGGTCCAGTTGATGTGGCGCCGGTTTGATCCGTCCCAAGAGAATTCCCTCTTTTGTCAAAACCTATCCAGATGACCGTGGTATAATATGGGCTGAAGCCCACGGTCCAGGCATCCGTCCAGTTCTGTGTCGTGCCTGTTTTGCCTGCAATGGGCATGCCGTCGAATCCTCCGACAGTTCGGCGCGCATATGCGAGGGTGCCCATACTGACAGTGGATTGGAGCAGGCTGGCCATGACATAGGATGCCTGAGGGGATAGAACTTGGAGATCCCTCTGTGTCTGCGCTCTTCTAAGCTCTCTCTCCGGATTAACGATGATGTTTCCGTCTCTATCCTCTATATAGCGTATGGCGAGTGGCTCAACCGCATGTCCGCGATTTCCCATTGTCGCATAGGCCCTGGCTAGGCTTACAGGAGTTACACTCAGTGTTCCAAGCCCTAATGGATAGAAGCGATCGAAGGTCTGTCCAATTTCCTGTGGATCGGTGATGCCGAGAAGTGCGGCGGATCGGGCGATTGCCGCATCAAATCCTATGGACTCCAGCACTATGAGTGCGGGAATGTTCAAAGATCTCGCGAGGGCTTCTCTCAGGCGGACATATCCATGCCATCGGCCAAAATAATTCCCTGGAACATAGAGGGTGCCATCAGGACTGACAAACTGTTCGGGGCCATCATAGATGAGACTGGCCGGGGTATATGTGCCGGAGCTGATGGCTTCAGCGTAGTACAGGGGCTTGAATGCCGAGCCAGGCATGACATAGGCGTTCATAGCGCGGTTAAACTGATTGTTTCTGTTGAACTCACTGCCTCCCACCATCGCTAGGATATAACCGTTCTTGTTGTCAATGGTAATCAATGCGGTTTCCACATTGTTCATCTGGGCATGGCTCTTGGCATCCTTATAAGCCAAGTTTGTCAGGGATTTCAGATTAGATATACCATAGGTCATAGATAATGTGTCTAACAGGGGAGTGAGTTCGTTTTCAAAATATCTCCGGGCTTGACGGCTGTTCTGTACTCCGGCTACTTGAATGCCTGGAATACCAAAGGCCAATGAGAGTAAATCTATTGTCTCTACTAAACTATTCGAAGAGTAATTCATCTTCGCCTTTCTGTCTTTTTGATACTTGAGATTCCATTGACTTAGCCCTTTGGCTATCTCCTGGTCGGCAATTGCCTGATAATCCAGGTTCAAGGTTGTGTGAATCACATAGCCGTCTTTGTAGATATTCTGTTGACCAAAGAGGTACTGTTCAATCTCCTGTCTGATGTATTCGCTGAAGTACGGAGCTTTGTCCTCTGCTAAGCGGTCAAAGTATGGCGAATCGGAAGGGGAGCGAGACCAGTCGAAATCGTTCCAATAATCCTGAAACGAAGTATCGGCCTCATCCCGTGTGATGAAGTCGGCATTCACCATTTGATCGAGTATTTGCCGTTGTCGGGTTCGGGCCGCATCCGGTTTAATAATCGGGGAATACAAGCCCGAGCCCGCAAGTTGTATCGCCAGCATTACCGACTCGGCGGGGGTGTTTTCAACCGAAGTATGGCCGAAGAAGAACTGACTAGCCGCCTCCACTCCGTAAGTGTTATGCCCGAAATACACAGAATTGAGATATTGTTCGAGTATCTCAAGCTTCGTGAAACGGCGCTCTATCTGGTAGGCCCACCATAGTTCCTTGAGTTTGCGGTTCAATGTGATATCCGTCCTATCGGCATGCCTGGCACCGGCCAACTGCATGGTGATGGTGCTGGCTCCCTGCAGTGAACCCTTGCCGGTAACTATATAACGGGTGGTTTGCAGGAAGGCACGGAGAAAGCCCGTGAAGGAAAAGCCATTGTGCTCAAAAAAAGGCGTATCCTCCCGAGTCAGCACAGCGTAAATTAGGTTCTCAGGCAATGAATTAATGGGGAGGATTTCGCGTTTCTCATCCGAGAAGAACTCGGTAATCAGATTGCCGTTTATATCCAAGACACGTGATGGGATGGCCGGTCTTGATGCGATCAGTTCATCCATATCCATTGTGTTTTTATTCACTGCAATGATCATGCCGAGCGCCATTCCCAAACCCGCAGCAGTTATTAACAGTATACTCACGTATAGGAAGATGACTTTCCGGTGTTTACCCTTAAGAAGCATAGGTAACGGTAGTTGGGAGCCTAGGTCTTGTCAAGGAGTATCTCCTGCGTAATTGGAGGGGTCAAGACATAGGTAACACTCGAGGGGAGGGGTCAAGACATAGGTAACACTCGAGGGGAGGGGTCAAGACATAGGTAACACTCGAGGGGAGGGGTCAAGACATAGGTAACACTCGAGGGGAGGGGTCAAGACATAGGTAACACTCGAGGGGAGGGGTCAAGACATAGGTAACACTCGAGGGGAGGGGTCAAGACATAGGTAACACTCGAGGGGAGGGGTCAAGACATAGGTAACACTCGAGGGGAGGGGTCAAGACATAGGTAACACTCGAGGGGAGGGGTCAAGACATAGGTAACACTCGAGGGGAGGGGTCAAGACATAGGTAACACTCGAGGGGAGGGGTCAAGACATAGGTAACACTCGAGGGGAGGGGTCAAGACATAGGTAACACTCGAGGGGAGGGGTCAAGACATAGGTAACACTCGAGGGGAGGGGTCAAGACATAGGTAACACTCGAGGGGAGGGGTCAAGACATAGGTAACACTCGAGGGGAGGGGTCAAGACATAGGTAACACTCGAGGGGAGGGGTCAAGACATAGGTAACACTCGAGGGGAGGGGTCAAGACATAGGTAACACTCGAGGGGAGGGGTCAAGACATAGGTAACACTCGAGGGGAGGGGTCAAGACATAGGTAACACTCGAGGGGAGGGGTCAAGACATAGGTAACACTCGAGGTTCAGGACATAGGTAACACTTTTAGCCGAGCATGGTAACACCTTGGAGGTGGAAGCATGCCTTGGCAGGAGAGAAATACCTGCTATAAAAGGGAACTTAAATTTTCAATGAAAATAGGAAATATCTGGCTTTTGTCCAAATCAGGGGTGCAATTTCATAGCGCCTGTGATACTGACAAAGCCAAGTTATTTTAAATGTTCTCCTATGTGTAATTTGTGATGATGTGAAGCAGCACAAGGAGAATTCTGTCGGTATGTACCTGAAGGAAGTCCGACTTAAAACACCATTCCTTCCGCCTTATTTTCCTTGCTCTGAAAGAGAGATTCCGGGAGAATGTTGAAGAAGCGGTATCGAAGAACCAAATGAAAACGAATTATTTCTATATTGTCAATCGAACACATTGTGTTATAATTAATTGGTGAATTGTAACATTAACTGTCCGCGATAAAGAGGGCAAAAGAAGCCCCATGAAACTCATGTATACTGCTTATATGAAAAGACAGGAGTTAACATGGGACAAGAACACAATAGCACAAGCTATAGAAGGGGAAAACACTTCAATTGGGAGGAACGGCTAATTCTGGAAAGAATGATCCGCAAAAAAGGGAAGGACATGCTGACAATCAAACAGATGGCAATCATCCTGGATCGCCATGAAAGAAGTATACGGAGAGAACTCAAACGAGGATCGGTTACACTTCAGAATAGTGATTTATCTGCATATATGACCTATAGCGCGGACATTGGCCAGAGAAAAGCCCGTAGGGAGCTTGAAGCAAAGGGACCAGCATTGAAGCTTGGTGCCGATTACAAATTTGTCAAGGAGACCCAAAAGCTCCTTAAAAAGAAATACAGCCCTGACTCAGTCATAATGCATTATAAGAAGTACTCATGGCCAACGGGTACAAGAATCAGTACGAAAACCCTCTACCGGTATATCTATGAAGGCCTGCTGGGGAATGCCGAGAATTATCTGCTTCGGGGTAAAAGGAGGTGCAAGAATGGCTCAAATGGCCATAAGAGGCATAACAGAGCGAAATCAGCAATGAAAAGTATTTCGACCAGACCGGCGTATATTGAGGATCGAGAAGAATTTGGTCATTGGGAAATAGACAGCGTTGTGGGTGCTGAAGGCAAGGGCAAGCAAACTCTCATGACACTTGTAGAACGCTCAGGACGGGTGGTCATCATGGAAAAGTTGCCCGATGGAACATCGGGCAGCCTTGTAAAAACTCTGGACAAATTGGAGAGAAAACTGGGCAGTCGGCAGTTTTGGAGGGTGTTTAAGTCAATCACATGCGACAACGGCGGTGAATTTATGGATAGCGAGAATATGGAACGCTCCTGCTTAACCCAGCGCAAGAGAACGACTATTTACTACGCGCACCCATACTCATCGTGGGAACGGGGAAGTAATGAAAATGCCAATGGCTTAATACGGCGATTCATACCTAAAAGTTGTGATATTGGCCGTTACAGCAAGAAGGATATAAAAATGATACAGGATTGGGTGAACAACTACCCACGGCGGATACTGGGTGGTAAGTCGGCCAATGAGGCTATCGGAATTCATCTGATAGCTTGAGGTATAAGAGAGCATGAGTTTCATGGAAAAGTGGACAGTTAACTTGACAAGTTACCGTGTTATAATTAATTTGCTCAAGCTGAAGTCTTGGAGAGAAGAGAAGGATGAAAAACAGGAAAACAATGGGCGTGCTGCTGATAATGGCACTGTTGGTTTTGGCGGGTTGTATTGATCCCGTGAGAGATGAAGGTGTTCTGCCGACAGAGAACCTGATGGTGCGTGTGGAGGGGGGCAGCTTCCAAATGGGCTCGCCTTTAAGCGAACCAGGGCAGTTTGATGGCGAAGGACCACAGCACCGGGTGACGGTGAGTACGTTTTATATGAGCAAATACGAGGTGACGCAAGGAGAGTGGCGTGAAGTGATGGGGAGCAGTCCGTCTCACTTCAGCGGGGATAATCTTCCTGTGGAGCAAGTGAGCTGGTATGATGCGGTGGCGTACTGCAATGCGCTAAGCGTTCAGAAGAACTTGACCCCTGTCTACACGATAAACGGAACCAGTGTAACGGCAGACTGGAGCGCAGACGGGTACAGGCTGCCGACGGAGGCCGAATGGGAGTATGCGGCCCGTGGAGGCAATGCCTCTAAAGGGTACCTTTTCGCAGGAAGCGATGATGATAGAGAAGTGGCTTGGCATGATTATAACAGTGGGGATGCAGCCCATCCTGTGGGCGGGAAGGCACCCAACGAGCTGGGTCTCCATGACATGAGCGGGAACGTATGGGAGTGGTGCTGGGACTGGTATGGCGGGGATTATTATGAAAGTTCCCCTTCCAGCGATCCCAGGGGGCCTGCTTCGGGCTCGCACCGTGTTAATCGCGGCGGCAGTTGGGGCAGTAATTACTGGCGCCTGCGTTCGGCCACTCGCAACATCTATGGCCCGGGCGATAGCTACTACTTCTTGGGATTCCGGCTCGTTCGTCTTTAGTTTTGAAAGCATCCGGCAGCCAGCAGCCGGAGAAGCTGGAACGGCGGGAAATGTGTAAATATTTTGACCGATTATGCGGTCAAAATATTCGATTTTTTGGGATGCAGAATTGGCCGGGATTTCAGTTGGAGAGCCGCTCAAAGATCAATATCTGGGCGCACCCTTCGGGCCGGGCTTTCCGCTGCAATGTTTCCACTCAGAACTCATAATTCAAAAATCAGGCCCCCCTTTTTTGACCGCACTCAGGCCGACGACAGCCCTGAGACAGAAGACCATTGCCGCCGCCAAACTGGAACAGGGGCATCGGCGGATGTCAAAAGAGGGGTGAGGAACGAGCCCCGAAGGGCGGCTTCGGATGCCTGTAACCCGCCGCAGGCGCGAGGAATTTCAACCGCCTGCCTGCAACTCACAGGCAGATAATACCGCCGGAATTATCAATCCTCTTACACCGAAGCTAAAGTTTATCAATCTCCGCCTGTGTTAATCCGGCTGTCTTGCAGATTATATCGGCGGCAATACCGGCCTTCTTCATCCCTTTGGCAACTTGGGGGCACCTCTAAAAAACAGCTTTAGGAAATTGACGAAGAAATTTTGTCGATACAAGGCGGCAAAAGCTCAAGCGTAGCTGGGCTTAGTTGAGTATTTTGACAACGCAGCAGCGGCGGAAAAGTTCGAGTCAAGAACTAAATGAGGTTTTTTAGAGGTGCCCATAGGTCCTGAACCCGTACCGATTCCGTCAAAGCTTGACAGGATTCCTTCCCCGGCTTATAACCTAGAATCTACACAATGCACCCCTTGAATCTATCAGCTAATTACTTTATGGTTTATTAGAGAATCACCGTGGTGTTAGGGAGAACTGATTTGACAGATGTTGACAGCATAATTCCTCTTGACAGGGATATCGGATATAAGGTCCACGATATAGCTTTGGCCGAACTCGGGTATAAGGAAATGCAGCTTTCCGAGCGGGAAGTTCCCGGTTTAATGGCTCTCATTGCCAAGTATGGCGGAAAGAAACCCCTGAAAGGGTTCAAGATTGCCGGCTCACTTCATATGACCATTCAGACAGCAATGCTCATCAAAACTCTCTATGAACTTGGTGCCGATCTGCGGTGGGCTTCTTGTAATATCTTTTCAACACAAGATCATGCCGCCGCCGCCATTGCCGATTCCGGCATGGCCGGCGTATTCGCCTGGAAGGGCGAATCTCTCGATGAGTACTGGTGGTGTACGGAAATGGCCTTAACCTGGCCGGACGGCTCAGGGCCCAGCCTCATCGTTGATGATGGCGGGGATGCGGCGTTAATGGTACATAAGGGCGTTGAAGCCGAAAACAACCCCTCTCTGCTGGATGCCGGCTATGACAGCAAAGAGGTTCGTATTCTGATGAATCGCCTTGCGGATTCATACCGGCATGATACCAGTAAGTGGCGCAAGATAGCCGAACAGATACGGGGTGTATCCGAAGAAACGACGACCGGTGTTCAAAGGCTGTATCAGATGGAAAAAACCGGCAAGCTGCTTTTTCCTGCCATCAATGTCAATGACTCGGTTACAAAATCTAAATTCGACAATCTTTATGGGTGCAGGGAGTCTCTCATTGACGGCATCAAGCGTGCGACTGACATCATGATAGCGGGCAAGAAGGTGGTTGTTCTCGGCTACGGTGATGTCGGCAAAGGCTGTGCCCAGGCGATGAGAGGAATGGGCGCAAGAGTTATGATTACCGAGATCGACCCCATCTGTGCATTACAGGCGGCGATGGAAGGCTACGAAGTGGCCGTCATGGAAGAGGTGATGCATGATGCGGATATATTCGTGACGGCTACAGGCAACTTGCATGTGATTTCCGGCAAGATGATGGAAAAGATGAAAGATGAAGCCATAATCTGTAACATTGGGCACTTTGATAATGAGATTGAGATGACCTATTTAGAGAACAATTCACGATGCAGGTGCCAGAACATCAAGCCGCAGGTTGATAAATGGACCCTGGAGTCGGGGCGGTCCATCATCGTGCTTGCAGAGGGCCGATTGGTAAACCTTGGCTGTGCGACAGGGCATCCTTCTTTCGTCATGTCCAATTCATTTACCAATCAGGTTCTAGCTCAGATTGAATTGGCCGCCAATAATGAATTGGAAAAAAAGGTGTACACCCTTCCCAAGAAGCTGGATGAAGAGGTGGCGCGGCTTCATCTCGACCGACTCGGAGTGAAGCTCACTAGGCTTATGGCAAAGCAAGCCGAATACATGGGTATTCCTGTTGACGGCCCGTTTAAATCCGAGCGTTACCGTTACTAGGCTATGAATTCCACATGTCATTTTTTTGCTTGCAATCCTGTCCACATTCTACATACATGCAGGACAAATCAATGAGTTTGGCCCAACTATTGAATGCCGTGAGAGAGCATCCTCAAATAGTCGAAATCTTGAATAATTTGGGTGTCTCTATCATTGACGACAATGAATCCCGTTTCATATCAAAAGGTGTTTTCAGTAAGATTGCCGGTATAGGCAGCCCTGATGAGGATGAGTGGATATCGCTGATTCATCCCGATGATTTAGGGCAATTCAAGAAGGAGCAAGCGGCCTTGCGTCATGGTCAGAACCTGGTATATGAAAATAAGTTCCGTATTCGAGACGAACAGGGAAATTGGAGATATATATCCAGTAAATCAGGAGTATTTCTAAGGAATGAGGATGGTACTCCTCAAATCACAATCAGTATTGGCAGTGACTTGACATCGTTGGAAGAGGAAAAGGAATCTGTGGATCAGAATGCACAGGCTGCGGGCATCTTGCTGTCCACGATTGAGGTTATCATATCAAGTCTTAACCTCGATGATACGGTGCAGCGTATCCTGGACCAGGGGAAACGATTGTTTCCCTATGATCAGGCCTCAATACAGGTGCTGCATGAGAGATTCCTCGAGATTCTCGGCGGGGCGGGTTTTCCAGAGGAAATTCCTTGTAGGAATATCAAGTATCCATTTCCCGATAAGTTGTCTTTAAGCACCAGGGCCATCCAGGAACGACGCCCTTGGAAGAGCAATGATGTTACCCGTGATTCCCTCGAATACAATCAATTAAGTGATGGTGTGCATACAATAAGATCATGGCTGGGCATTCCGCTGATTGCCCACGGAGATGTTATCGGATTGTTGACCTTTGCCAATTTCGAAGCCGATTCGTTTAATCAACGACATCTTGATTTGGCGCAGGCCATTGCAGGACCTGTGGCCATTGCCCTTGAAAATGCCAGAATGCACGGTGAAACCTATCAATTGGCCATGCATGATGCCCTCACCGGTATTAGCAACCGCCATTCCTTCAATCTCAACGGGAAGTATTTCTTTGAGAAGGCCAGACGTGAAGGCAGAGAACTTGCTTTTGCCATGTTAGACCTGGATCATTTCAAGAAGATCAACGACGATTTCGGGCATCTTGTCGGGGACAGGGTGCTTCAAGCTGTTTGTCAAACAATCGAGAAGACTCTCCGCACCACAGATTTCATCGCTCGGTATGGAGGCGAAGAAATCATCATCTTGTTTCCCGATACATCGACCGATACGGCGGCTAGCATTGTCGACCGTATCTGCCGGGATGTTTCCAAGTTGAAGATAGAAGGAGTTACCCGCCCTGTAACAGTCAGTGCCGGTATCGCAGGCACTCAAACGGGCAGCGGAAAGAGTATGGATGATGCGATAAACGAAGCCGATGAGGCACTCTATCAGTCAAAAAGCAATGGCCGAAACCGCATCACAATTTATCGGGAAAATTCAAGTTCCCGCTGACAAACTCTCACCGGCCAGAATTATGCCATCTCCCAGAAATGCGAACGTATCGGCCATTGTAGAGGCCCAACGGGAATTTTTTGGGCGTTCCCCTCTGGCCGCCGAATTACTCCGGCAGCCAGAGGGTCGGGCTGACAGAGGGTTCCGCGGGGCTGTATCAGAAACGGGGGGGCAGGATATAGGCAGCACTCGAGGCTCAGGACATAGGTAACTGACACAACCCCGAAATTTGTCAGGGGAATCGGCTGTGCCATTATGTTATAATTGATTCCGGAAAGACAAGCGAACCGCTGGAGGAGTGTCCATGAAAACCATCACCAATGTGTGCCGGTCGTGCAAGCGCGAGAATGTACCCGATGCCGAGTACCTGACTCCCCTGAGCCTGTGCGGAAATTGCGTTGCCGAACAGATGGTGCGGATGCAGGATCAGAACAATCAAATGAGTGAAGCGTTGGAACAAATGCAGAAGCGTGTGTCAACACTGGAAACGGGAAAGAAAGAAACGATGTATCGGGCGGCTTCTTCCGGGCCTCACCATGGTTATGTGTTTGTGGAGGGGGGCAGCTTTATGATGGGTTCTCCGCCCGATGAACCGGACCGGGATTCTGATGAGGGGCCTCGGCATCGGGTGACTGTAAGCTCGTTTTACATGAAAACCACCCCAGTGACGCAGCGGGAATGGCGCGAGGTTATGGGAACCAATCCGTCTTCCTTCGAGGGGGATGACAGGCCGGTGGAGGGTGTGACCTGGTTTGATGCGGTGAAGTACTGCAACGCCTTGAGCGTTCGGGAGGGGAGCACGCCGGTGTACCGCTTAAATGGAAAGAATGTAACGGCTAATTGGAATACCGACGGCTACCGCCTGCCCGCCGAGGCCGAATGGGAATATGCGGCCCGTGGGGGCAATGCCTCTAAAGGATACCTTTACGCAGGAAGCGATAATGTCGGAGAAGTGGCCTGGTATAATGTTAACAGCGGGGGTGAAACCCGGCCTGTGGGAGGGAGGGCTCCCAATGAGCTGGGCCTCTATGACATGAGCGGGAACGTGTATGAATGGTGCTGGGACTGGTATGACGATTATTCTTCGGGGAGTCAGAGCGATCCCAGGGGGCCCGCTTCGGGCTCGGGCCGTGTTGCTCGCGGCGGCAGTTGGTACGATAGCGCCAGGGGCCTGCGTTCGGCCTACCGCCTCAGCAATAGCCCGGGCTCTAGCGACAACTTCGACCTGGGTTTCCGGCTTGTTCGGCGTGAGTTTTGAAAGCATCCGGCAGCACGACAGCCGGAGAAGGAGGATGCCGTTCCAGCCGAAACAGCCGAAAAGGCCGAAGGATGAGGCCGAAACGGCTGGAGAGGCTGGAACGGCGGGGAAGGTGCGGGGCTGTATCAGAAACGGGGGGGCAGGATATAGGCAGCACTCGAGGCTCAGGACATAGGTAACTGACACAGCCCCCGCTTCGCTCCTCTGCTATCCCTAACGCATGCTGCAGCGACACAGGGAGCATTCCTTTTATAGGTCTCTGAAAACCTGAAGCTGTTTTTTAGGAGAGGTGCCCCTAATTGATTATAGCCCTCCCTGCGCAAGGGATTGAAACGGAAATGCCGCTGGCAGCCCCGGCGAGCGGCAATGAGCCGGGGGGCAGGCTGCCAGAATAAGGCATTGGAGCGGAAAGCCCGGCCCGAAGGGTGCGCCCAGGTATTGATTTTTGAAAGCTATGACACATTGGGGAACTATCCGGCGGAGGGAAACGGAGGCGGCCTAATCACCGTCCGATGTCCGGAAAACCATGGATGCCGTCCAAAACGGCGTTGAATCTCGTCGGCCTTCTCAGTATTCCATGCGATTACCAGTGAAGATAACATCGCCGCCCGCCGGGTTTGCTCTGAAGTGCCCGGCTGCCTGTCAGAAGCACTGGAGGGGCATTGATGGGCTCAAGGCATTTTGTGGTGTGGATCGAAGAAAAATCCATCATTTTCTAGGCCGTCTAATCGATGCGCAGTGCCGTCACTATGTCCAGCCGAAGCAGCCGCCGGAGGGATATGGCCGCCACGAGAAGAGATATCCCAGTGCCCAGAAGAAAGGCTAGGACAAACCCTGAAGGGTGCCAGGTTCCATAGAATACTCCGCTTACCCGATAGCCGAAGCTGCTCTCCCGCATGATTCTGGAGTAGTTCAGCCCGTATTTTACTAGGGGGATGTTGATGATGGCCCCGAACACTAGGCCCAGCGAGCTGCCGAAAACGCCTAAACCTAGTGCTTCCCACAGAAAAAGCCGCCGGAGCTGCCAGTCCGACAGGCCCATGGCCCGCATTATTCCGGTTTCCCGGCGGCGTTCCAGTATGGCCATAAGCATGGTGTTGGAGATTCCCACCGAGGCAATAATGAGTATTAGAAACACGATGGTGCCGGAACTCGTTCTTTCGGCCTGTATGACCGCAACATAATCGGGCGCCAGCTCTTCCCATCCGAACCATTTCAGGCTGCGGCCTGCGGCAATCGTATTCAACTGATCCGTCGGGTTCATTCTGGTGAATTGGCTCGGGAACCGGGCATGCAGCGCCGTGACGGAGTCATGCAGTTCCAAGTATGTGTCCGCCGTTTCCAAGGTTATATAGGCACCCAGTCGATTCACCTGGGGATTTGGGCAATCGAGTATGCCGACGACTTCTAGCTCTATCACCTGGTGATAGCCGTCCCGCGTTTGGGTGAGAGCTATCATGGGAGCGCCGATCACTGCTCCCATGTCCTCGGCTAGATAGCGTCCGAGGACTATCCCGTCCTGGCCCTGTTCAAGCCAACGGCCTTCAAAGACTGTCTCGTCCAGCCGGAATACCCCCTTGTCCTGGAGTGGGTCCAGTGCATTGAGCAGGACTGGAATGGAGCCGTCCTCGGGGAAGGGGTGTTTAAAGAACACCAAATCCGCCTGGAATGCAACCCTTGGCGCCGTTTCAATGCCGATACCCTGGAGTTCCTCCATAAGGGACTTGTAACGAAATGAATTCTTCAGGCTTGGGTCTTCTCGTTCATCGGTGAATCCGGACGGGGCCAACGCCCCGTCGGCGGTTTCATACCGACGCAGATTGCGCATGGATTCTTCGTCAGCGGCCTCAAGGATGGAATCGACGAGGATGAAGAGCCCGAGACCGAAGGTAATAGCACTCATCGTTATGATGCTGCGCTTCTTGTATCGAGACAGGTTTTTGAATGCCAGTCTGGCAAGCCATATCGTTCGCATCGGGCGCCTTTTCGTTATGCCAGCTTGGCACCGTTTGATACCGGTCTTTCAGGAATGGCGATCACCACGGCTCCGTCATCCCTGTAAAAACCCGTGAGCAGAAATTCTGAACGTACCGGGCCGATCTGCCGGGGCGGAATGTTCACAACCCCGATGACCTGTCGTCCCAGGAGGGAATCCTTGTCATATAAGTCAGTAATTCGGGCGCTGGTTTTCCTGATACCGGCTTGAGAGCCGAAGTCGGCCGTGATGATCCAGGCCGGCTTGTGACTCGCAGGGAAGTCTTCCACCGATAAAATAGTGCCAGTGCGCAATTCCACAGCCTCAAAGTCTTTCCATTCAATCATATCCATGCCCAATCATAGCATTTTGATGCTCATAATAATACACCGGGATGGAAGAGTCTTTAACAGGGTGTTTATAGAAGCCTTGTCTATCAGGGAATCTTATTGAAAATTTAAAACCCAAAGAATGGAGAACCAGTGCCTGCGCCTCTCTCTGGCTCCGTTCTTTGTTCATTCCCCGATGAATCAAAGCCAGCAAGGCAGGATAAAATGTGAGGGAAACAAGAAATGAACCGAATAGACCAAGATTCAATATCAGGGCGATATCCAGGATGCACGCCGAGCCCTTGTGCGGACTAACCAACATAGGAAGAGTTCCAAGAAGAGCCGTGCCGGCGGTGAGAATCAGGCTTCTGTAACGGACGGTTACAGTCCGCTGCTTTTCTTAGTGATTCCATTTCTTCGCCGCCATCGCTCGGGAAACCGCCGACGGGGTCCCTAATCCGGGATTTGGCTGGGCGCAACCCTTCGGGTCGGGCTTTCCGCTCCAATGCCTTATTCTGGCGGCCTGTCCTCCGGCTCATTGCCAATCGCCGGGGCCGCCAGCGGCATTTCCGCTGCAATCCCTTGCGCCTGTCATCTGTGATGTGTTATGTACGGCACACTAGTCAGTCCTTCACAAAATTTTATGAAACTCCGCAGAAAGAGGACTTGCCCTTCATTCACCGGCATCGTGTCGGTTCATTCCGGGCCGCCGGTTCGGCCTTCCGGCGGCATCCGGTGCCGCCTCATCCTCCCTCCGGTCGGCGGCCTCACCCTTCGAGTCTCCGCGGTACCGCACAGGGACTTGCCCTTTATTCACCGACATCGTGTCGGTTCATTCCGGGCCGCCGGTTCGGCCTTCCGGCGGCATCCGGTGCCGCCTCATCCTCCCTCCGGTCGGCGGCCTCACCCTTCAAGTCCCTGTGCGGTACCGCACAGGGACTTGCCCTTCATTCACCGACATCGTGTCGGTTCATTCCGGGCCGCCGGTTCGGCCTTCCGGCGGCATCCGGTGCCGCCTCATCCTCCCTCCGGTCGGCGGCCTCACCCTTCGAGTCTCCGCGGTACCGCACAGGGACTTGCCCTTCATTCACCGGCATCGTGTCGGTTCATTCCGGGCCGCCGGTTCGGCCTTCCGGCGGCATCCGGTGCCGCCTCATCCTCCCTCCGGTCGGCGGCCTCACCCTTCAAGTCCTAGTGGGACCCCCGCAAAACAAAAGCACCCCTGTAGGGGTGCTTTTGTTTTGGGCCCACTAGGACTTGAACCTAGGACCAACGGATTATGAGTCCGTTGCTCTAACCAACTGAGCTATAGGCCCTATCCATTGCATAATATCGATGGACAGTGGGTGTCGTCAATCATTATTATCTTATGTTATCATCGAATTTCAGGAGGGTTGAAGAAATGAGAATCACACAATTTGCCGAGCGGATGACGAAAAAGACAGGAATCGGTGAATTGATGGAAGATCTAGGGAAAGCTATGCAGCATAAGAACTCCATGCGCATGTTAGGAGGTGGAAATCCGGCCCACATCCCTGAAGTGAACGCAATATGGCGTAGACGGACTGAGGAAATTCTTTCAAATGGCGCTGAACTGGAAGAAACCTTGGTCAACTACGACACGCCACAGGGGAAGCAGTCTTTTCTTGAGTCACTCGCCGTGCTCTTCAATGAACAGTATGGCTGGAATTTGAGTGCCAGAAATATCGCCATAACCAATGGCAGCCAGTCGGCATTTTTTGTGTTGCTGAACATACTTGCAGGGAAGAGCATCAAGGGCGATTTACTTCGGATTCAATTCCCTCTCTGTCCCGAGTATATCGGCTACGCCGACCAATTGATTGAACCAGGCGCGCTAATAACCCATCGGGCAAAGATTGAAACGATTGGCGAACATTTCTTCAAGTATCATGTGGATTTTGAGAGCCTAATCATTGGTGATGATACAGCGGCTCTCTGCGTGTCAAGGCCGACTAATCCAACTGGGAATGTCCTCACCGATGATGAAATCATTCATCTAATTCGACTTTCTGCCGATCGGGATATTCCTCTCATCATCGATAATGCCTATGGCGCCCCATTTCCTAATATCCTATTCAAACCGGCTCAGGTTTTTTGGGATGACCATGTGATACTGGAAATGAGTTTGTCCAAACTTGGACTTCCCTCCGTCCGTACCGGCATCATGATAGCAAATGAGGAAATCATATCGGCTCTGTCGGCCTGTAATGCTGTGGTGAGCCTTGCCAATGGATCATTCGGACAGGTGTTGATAAAACCGCTCATCGAATCGGGCGACATCCTCACCCTCTCTGGAAACATCATCAGGCCCTTTTATCAGCATAGATCCCAACTCGCCATTGAGGCCATAATCGAAGCCTTCAATGATGACTTTCCTTACCGCATCCACGAATCGGAGGGCTCCATCTTCATTTGGCTATGGTTTCCCGGGCTCCCCATCAGTTCTAAAGACTTGTATGAGAAGCTGAAAAAACGCGATGTTCTCGTAGTCAGCGGCCACTATTTCTTCTATGGATTGGAAAAACCCTGGAAACATGCGAATGAATGCCTCCGGCTCTCCTATGCACAAGACCCACAGCAGTTCAGGGAAGCCGTCGATATTATCGCCGACGAAGTGCGGCAAGTAATGGGTTGAGCTATAACTTCTTCTTTAGGGCGCCTCTAAAAAACAGCTTTAGGAAATTGACGAAGAAATTTTTTGTCGATACAAGGCTGCAAAAGCTCAAGCGTAGCTTAAGCTTAGTTGAGTATTTTGACAACGCAGTAGCGGCGGAAAAGATCGAGTCAAGAACTAAATGGGTTTTTTAGAGGTGCCCTTTAGTGGTTTTATCCCGGGGACAAAGCGACTGATAGCTATGAATGCTCTTGTCAATCAGGTCCTTCCGGCTATGCCGTACTCATCTGAATGTGCTATAGGGGAGAGTCAGTGGCACATAAATATCAGAAATCAATATCTGGGCGCACCCTTCGGACCGGACTTTCCGCTCCAATGCCTTACTCTGGCAGCCTGACCCCCCGGCTCATTGCCAATCGCCGGGGGGCCGCCAGCGGCATTTCCGCTGCAATTTCTTGCGCCTGTCATTCGGTGAATTATTGAGGTGTCCCTGAATATAACATACAGGACTACATCAGCCGAATGTCTTCGATTGCTTCGATAAATGGGGCCACCGCCTTTTTGAGTTCTTGCTCCGTTATTCCGGAAACCTTGGCAATACACAGTTTATTGGTGGGGGATTCCCCTCGAGCGACACCAAAAGACAGGATGTTCCCTCCCGCATCCCTTATGGCCCCGGAAATACTTGCCAATTCCCCGAGGTGATCAGGAATCAAAAAGGTTATGCGAATGCCTTTTTCCCGAATGGCGAATAACTCAATAAAAACCTTGAAAAGATCTGATTCTGTGATGATACCCACGAGCAGCCCCTGATTTGTTACCGGCAAACCGCCTATGTCGTTATCAGAAAGCACACGGGCCGCTTCCTCTATCGGCGTGTCTGGCGAACAAGCAATGGGCTGAGATGTCATTATCTCTGAAACCTTGAGTTTGGCTAAAAGAGATGAAATCTCCCAGACATCGAGGGAAGTTGCCGGAGATGGTGAAGCAGAGAGAATGTCTTTTTCGGTGATGATTCCCACCAGATGACCATCATTGTCGATGACGGGCAAACGGTGAATCTTATCCTTCTTCATCATCTCTCTGGCCTCTGAAACCGGTGTCGACTCCTTTACTGTGAATGGGTTATGAGTCATGCGATTTTTGACTTGCATAGCGGTCCTCCTAATCAGCTTTACCTATGATACCAGAGTAGATCAGTTTATAATATCCTCTTCCGGTACACAGACTAAATTCATTTGAACAAGTTTTTCGGCGATCTGAACTGTGTTCAGGGCCGCCCCCTTGCGGATGTTATTCGATACTATCCACAGATTGATTCCCCTTGGGATATGTAGATCGTCTCTGATTCTGCCGATCAATGTCTCGTCGGTGTTTTCGCATGAGAATGGAGTGGGGTAGACATCGTTCCAGGGATCATCTCTCACACATAAACTTGGCGAATCGGCCAGTATTTCACGCGCCTTTTCAGCACCTATTCTTTCTTCGGTTTCAATGTAAACCGATGCGGCATGGCCGATGAAAACGGGAATGCGCACACAGGTGGCGGTAATGCAGATGACTTGGTTATTCAATATCTTACGCGTCTCGTTCACCAACTTGTATTCCTCTTTCGTGTAGCCCAATTCCTGGAAAACATCGATATGGGGAATGGCATTGAAGGCGAGTTGGACAGGACAAACCCTGGGTTTGACCGGAGAAAGAGTCCGCAGATATTCCTCTGACTCAGTCCGCAGTCCATCATACCCGCTCTGACCCATTCCGGCGGCCGATTGATAGGTTGAGATGATGACGCGGGTGATTCTCGATTGCTTATAGAGAGGATTGAGTGCCGTAACCAAGAGTATGGTTGAGCAGTTTGGGTTAGCGATTATACCGCTATGGCCTTGGAGTTGATCGAGATTGACCTCCGGAATCACGAGAGGGCATTCCGGGTCCATCCTCCATTGGGATGAATTGTCTATCACCACTGCCCCCATATCGACTGCCTGTGACGCCAATATCTTACTGGCTTTGGAACCGGCGGAGAATATGGCGATGTCAATATCCTTGAAGTTAGCCTTCTCTGCGACCTGTACAGGAACCGGTTGACCCTGAAAATCGATGTGTTTACTGGTATAAGACTCCACGTCAAGGGGCCGAAACTCGGCAATGGGGAACCGACGGCGCTCCAAGGTTCTGAGGATCTCGGTGCCAACCAAACCCATGACTCCGACAACAGCGACATTGTACTTTCTTTCCGGCATAAACTCTCTCCTCTTACTTCTGCTCTATTACCGCATCATACAATATTGTTATTGTTTCTTTATAGAGCTTCTGGGCCACCACAAACATGACACTGTGGGGAGAATAATCTCCACGAATGGCCAGCATAGGGATTCCTCTTGCCGAGAATTCTCGAAGAGCAAGAGAAATCACTTCGCAATTTCGGGATATGTTGAATCCCGCCACTCCCACCACCGCTGCGAGTACTTGTGCATCTATATGGCAGGTAGGAAGTGTTTGATGAATTTCGGCGGTCAGCAGCTCCCAATCAATGCCTTCCTTGTCTAAAACGAGGGTAGAAAACGAATTGCAGCCCTTGCTCGTGTAGATGGGAGGCAAAGTGTATTTTGAAAGAATGCGGCTCAGTTCGCCTGTTACCTGCATACCATTACTTCCAACTGCTTCTTCAGCGTAGATAAAACGACAACCTGTTCTGCCGGCTATACCTGTGACGGGCTTAGAGGGTTTCCAATCGAGTGTGATCATAGTTCCCGGGTGATGGGGATTATCTGTATTGCGTATATTGATGGGAATTCCCTGTTGTCTCACCGGTGTAACGGCTTCCTCATGAAAAACACAGGCGCCGAGATAACTCAGTTCCTGTAACTCCCGATAGGACATTGTTTCGATGGGCTGTGGGTTTTCGACAATGTCAGGATCGGCACGAAATAAACCGGAGACATCGGTCCAGTTTTCATAGACATCTGCTCCTGTATTCCTGGCAATAAAGGAAGCGGTGATGTCCGAACCGCCGCGGGTGAATAACTCTATTTGGCCAGCGGGGGAAACACCGTAGAATCCTGGAATGACATAGCGGCCATCTTTGATCCTGTTGTCGATGCGTGTTTTGGTGGCTTCAATGTTCACCTTGGAAGCCGAGCTGAATTCAATTAATTCCACGGCATCTATGAAATCGAAATCAAGATAATCGGCAAAGAGTCTTGCGTTGAGGTACTCGCCCCGTGAAACGATGGTGTTCAGGTCGGTACCGTATGCCAGTTGGTTTTCCACCTCATCCAGTGCTGAATCTATATTCCTGGCTATTCCCATTTCCTCCGCAATGGCGCAGAAACGGGCACGTATCTGTGCAAAAATCTGACGGAATTCCAAACCCGAGGCCACATGGCTATGACAAGAGATGAGAAGATCGGTTATTTTCTCATCTTTCTCGTGGCGTTTGCCCGGGGCGGAAACCACGATGATTCTCCGACGCTTATCGCTGTGGACAATACTCGCGGCTTTTTCAAACTGTTTGGCATCTGCAAGAGAACTTCCACCGAATTTCGCGACGATAACTTCCATATTTCAAAGCTCCAATTAAATGACGGCGATGTATTGTACCGCAATGTAGGCCGCATAGATAAGTAGTAGACACACTCCCTGCCAGCGCCTGAAGCGGCCGGCCCTATTCATCCCGATGAATAGCCTGAAGGATAGGAGGATGAGTATCATGGCGGGGAAATGAATTCTGAAGAAATTCCCCGGTATGTCAAGAGGTGTAGCTAATGAGGCCAAACCAACGACGAAAAGTACATTGAGGACATCCGCACCGATGATGTTGCCGATGGTAATTTCTGGATGCCCCTTCTTAATGGCCGCTATTGCGGTGACTAACTCAGGGAGGGATGTGCCGAAGGCTACCATGGTGGCTGCGATGACATCATCGGGCACCTTGAGACGGCGGGCCGTCTCTCCTGCCGCAGGAATCAGTAATCGTGATGCGATAATTACGAAGAACAGCCCGCCCAGAAGAAGAATGAATATCTGAAATGCCGATACGGCTTGGTCAGCAGATACCTCTTCCTTCCCGTGAGATTCCCTGTTTCTTGCCCAGTTGTAGTTCTTCCATAAATAAACAATGAGGAGAAGAAACAAAATGGCGCCCATCCACCGGCTAATGACAGGTGCTCCAGGATGGAGACCGCTTGACATTAGTGCGAAAACGACGAGCAAACCGGCTGACCCAATTTGCCACCATCCCGTTCTATTGAGTATCCATCTATTCATTGGGGCGGACGTGATCAATACGGTGATGCCGAATATCAAGCCCGTATCGGTGATAATGGAGCCTACGCCGTTCCCGAGTGCCAGCCCTGGATTGCCCATAATTGCGGCCATAACCGATACGAAGGCTTCCGGCATCGTTGTTCCTAAGCTGAGAATGGTTGCGCCTATCACAATCTTAGGAAGCTTGGCGCGAAGAGCCAGATTGACTGTGCCGTCTATCATCCAATCGGCTCCCTTGGATAGAAGATAGACCGTTCCCGCAATGATGCAGACGAGAAGCCAGAGGGGCACGTCCTGAAAGAGGCGGCTCAATGCCTGCTCATCCACTAGAAAATACCATACATGCATAGCCGGAAGTATAAATTGTTCGGTTTGATGATAACAGTGGGTAGAATTTCTGATTCTTGACTTGATCAATTGGTCACAATTTTAGTATCTTGCCTTTAAGACCTTTGAAGGAGTTAATGAGGGAGTCCGGTGAAGAAGCTGCTTCCTGGTTCAAGATGGCAGAAGACCAACGTGATTTTGAGCATCTGGCCAATTCATGAAGCGGGGGAAGAATTCAAACTGGAGGACAAGTTTCCTAGAAGGCAAGTGATCAATGCGAAAGTAGCTCAGTGGTAGAGCTCCACCTTGCCAAGGTGGATGTCGCGAGTTCAAATCTCGTCTTTCGCTTACCTGCTGTCTTGAAGCGGTGAAGAAATCTTTGCACTTGGTTAGTGTGCATGGTGTGATACATCCTATTTCTTAGGGTGCTTTTAAAAACCCCGCCAGGCTCCTGACTCGATCTTTTCTGCCTGCCTTTGGCAGGTTTGCCTGTGCGTGTTCTGCACGCAGACAGGCATTCCTGCACTGCCTGCAATTCCTGAGTCAGGCGGAACCCCCGCACCAGTCAATACAAAGATGATTCAGGAGTATTCCATGGCCTGATGTTCTTTCAGTATTTCAGCCTTATGGGAGGGGGCCGGGGGAAGGTATGGTTCTTCGAACTCTCCCTAGAGAAGAGGCATTCCAAGCCTTTTTTCTATGCCTCTGCCGAACTGCTCCCGCCTTTCCGACTGAAAGGCTAAAGGTGAATGATGAGAGAGAAAGACTCATTCTTCATTGGGGACTTGACTTCAAAGAAATTTGAGGATAAATTTCATCTCGAATATGTAAAATAACTCATTTTTGGACGCTTATTATGGAAATCGTTCACTTTTCTGTTAAGTTATGTGTATGGGATCTGACAAAATTTCGTCTTAGGAGAAAGAATGAATAGAGTTGGAGTAGAGTGGCTCAACGTTTACGGATGCAGCATGTTTGTCTCACAACAGAAATTGGCATATGCACGGAATAAAGATCCCCAAAAGGTTATTGGAGATTACCTAATTGAAACCAGGTCGCTTAATCCCATCTGGGAGGACTGCGTCACCATGGGAGCCAATGCAGCCAAACCATTGATGGAACATGTGGACCCAGAAAGCATAGGAATGCTCATCGTCGGCACCGAGAGTTCGGTGGACTTTGGCAAGCCCATATCCACAAACATAATCGGTGCTTTGGAGTTGAATGAGAACATTCGCAATTACGAAGTTAAACATGCCTGTTACAGCGGCCTTGCTGCCCTTGATACGGCGGTTAATTGGGTGGCATCGGGTCTAAGCCGCGGACGTAAGGCCTTAGTAATTTCCACGGATTTCTCTCGTGAACATCTCAATGCCAAAGAAGAATTTGTGCTGGGCGGTGTCGCTGCCGCCATGATAATAAGCGACCAGCCTGAAATAGTTGAATTTGAACCATTCCGCAAAGGCACCTGGTCTACAAATATCTATGATACATGGAGACCGAGCGCCATTACAGAAGTCGGCAACAATGAAGTCAGTCTCTATTCCTACTTAGATGCCTTAGAAGGGGCTTGGAACCACTATGTTAAACAGGCCGCAACCGAGGTTGACTTCGACAAGGACCATCAATGGATATGCTACCATACGCCATTCCCCGGGATGGCGTTTCAGGCTCACCGCACCTTGTGCAACCTTAACGGCCCCAGGAAGAAAGCCGAGGTGCAGGATGATTTTGCTAAGAGAGTTAGCCATGCGCTTCGTTACTCACGGCGGGTAGGCTCTACTTATGGGTCGAGCAACTTTGTCGGCACAGCCAGTTTGTTTTCCGGAGATGAGCCGCCTAAAGAGGGTGATCGTATTGGCTATTATGCCTATGGCTCTGGTGCGATTGGAGAGTTCTGGAGCGGCCGGGCACTCGCTGACGGGCAGAAACGCATAGAAGTCATGAATATTGATGCACAGTTGGATCGACGGCGAGAGGCCGATGTCAAAGAGTATGAAGAAATTGATGTTAAGCGAAAGGAAAGCATGGAGCGGGAAAACTATGTTCCCGACTTGAACTTTCCGAAAGGTTTGTGGGATTCCCACTATCAGGGCAAGAGACTTCTTTCCCTCATGGAAATCGATGGGTACGTTCGGTCCTACGAGTGGAGCTGATGCATTGACTGTTTCGACAGTAGCGGATTCGGGGGCTGGCCTCATCACGATGCTCAATGCCGATGAAGGGAACCGGATTAACCAGGAGCTGATTCAGGGACTCCTGCATGCGTTTGAAGCTCATATCAATAATGAAGAAGTCCGGTTCATCCTGCTGCGATCAAATGGCTCCGTGTTCTGCCTGGGAATGGACTTTGAACCCTTTACTTACGGGGAGTCTGGCGGGGATGATTCCGGTTTGCACTCTGGGGTCTGTGCCTATTCACGGCTCCTGGACAGAATACATCGATGTCCGAAGACCGTTGTCGGTCTTGTTGAAGGTTCTGTTAAGGCCGGTGGTGTGGGATTGGCCGCAGCCTGTGATGTCGTACTCGCCGCCGAGACGGCCGAGTTTGAACTCAGTGAGCTTTATTGGGGGCTTGTTCCTGCGAATGTTATGCCTTATGTGTTATCCATGCGCATGCCTGTGAAACGGGCGGCTTATTTGGTGCAAACTGCGGCATGTATAAATGCGCAAACGGCATTACATTGGGGTTTGGTTGACGAAATACACCCCATAGATGAAATGGAGAAGGCTTTGAATAGGATGGGCCGCCGGTTGATGCGGTTATCACCGATTGCTACGGCAAGACATAAATCATTCATAGAGACCCTGCGGTTTTCTTCTATGGAGGAACAGCGGGATTTGGCGGTAAGAGAATTAGTCGATGCTGCATCGAGCCCCGAAGTGCATGAAGCGATAAAGAACTTTGCCGGAGGGGAATTGCCGGTATGGTTTGATAGTTTTCGGCCTGCCGGGCCATTATGTCTATCTCACCAAGGAGGCGGTAAATGAGTGGTGTGATAAATCTTACCATGGACCTTAACGGTGTTGCCTGGTTCAAAATGAATGACATAGCGGGGAAAAATGTCTTTTCAGAAACGTTCATAGCCGATTTCGTGAGAACAATGGATGAACTGGAAACACTGAGATCACCCCCGAGGGTCATGGTTCTCTGTGGATTGCATGACGTATTCTGTGCCGGTGCTGATAAGAAGACCTTGATGGCGCTCACAGACGGGGAGATACTCGTGAAAGACCTTGTGATGTCCGAGAGGCTGTTGAATGCCGATTTTCCCATCATCGCGGCCATGGAAGGTCACGCTTTGGGCGGGGGGTTGGCTCTCGCCTGTTGTTCAGATATCGTTATTGCGGCAAGGGAAAGCCGATACGGGGCTGTGTTTATGTCGATGGGCTTCACGCCCGGTATGGGCATAACCACCCTGCTGCCTGATCTTGTCGGACCTTTTGTGGCCAATGAGATGATGTTTACCGCTAAAAGGTTCAAGGGGATGGAACTGGAGCGCATGAACACAAATATTAATCGTTTCGCCGCGAAAATTCGGGTTATGAGTGTCGCAAGAGATATTGCTAAACAAATATCCGAGAAGAATCCTGCCTCCGTACAGCTCCTGAAGTATAGCCTGGGGGCGAGGAAGAAGAAACTGCTCACCGACGCGAGAAAACAGGAAGATTTGATGCATCGCATCAGTTTCGGTTATCCTGAAACAAAAAGAATCATTGATGAATTCTATGCGAACTAGGAAGGCCCCATGATCCCCATTGACTTGAGTAATAAGGTTGCGCTCATAACGGGAGGCACAGGGGGGATAGGTTTGGCGACAGGGCTGGAACTTGGGGCTGCGGGTGCGAGGCCTATACTCACCTATCGTTGGGGCTCCACGCCAGAGGAAGACATCAGGCGCCTGTTTCAGGAAAAGGGTGCCCTGGAGCCCCTGATTATTGAAGCGGATGTGTCCCGAGAGGAAGATACACCGGCCGTCATGGAAAAAATTTCCGAAGAGCATGACAGCATCGATATCTTTGTCTCCAACGTGGGATTTGCCCTCAAAGCCGAAACATTGGATGATTATCGTAAAAGATCCCTCTATAAATCCTTCGACTACAGCACATGGCCCTTGATTGACTATGTACGGCAAGCCAAAAAACGCTTTGGGCGGTATCCCCAAACCGTGATAGGGGTTTCCTCAAATGGGCCGGATAATTATTATCAGGGGTATGACTATGTGGCAGCGTCCAAGGCCCTGCTGGAATTCTTTACACGATATCTGGCTGTACATCTGTATGATGAAGGCTGTCGCGTGAATACCATACGGTTCGGGACAGTCCGTACTCCTTCATTCAACGCTATTTTCGGGGATGAGTATTTTGATTGGATGAAGAAGAATAAAGGTGTTGGAGAAGGCTCTATCCTAACTCCCGCCGATTGCGGTAAAGTTATATTGGCTATGTGCAGTGGTTTCATGGCGGCGATTAATGGCCAGATAATCAATGCTGACCTTGGACTGCCGTTCCGGGACAATGCATTAATGGATTACATGGCTAAACGTACAATAGGAGTGAATAAATGACCAAATTAGAAGTAATCGAGATTATTAAGAGAATTATCGAGGAGAACCTCGACGATGTCAGCATGGATGAAATAGATCCACAGAAAACTATGAAAGACTATGGGGCAAACAGCCTCGATATGATCGAAGTGGTTTCCTGTTCGATGCGTGAATTGAGCATCAAGGTGCCCAGGGCCGAACTTGCGGAGATCAAGAGCATTGATGCGCTTGCCGATAAGTTTCTTCAATACACTGATAAGTAATTCATGCCTGACGACAATGCTTTAGATTTCAGTCTCGCCGATTTCTTTTTCAACGATAGTTCCGATGTACTGTCTCCGCCATCGGATTTCGAGACTTGGATGAGTCATCCTGCTGTCAAACAAGGCTTCAGTTTTTTCGAACAGGAACTGTTGGAAGCGCCCCGTGTGTCTACGCGAGTGCGGAGCAATCTAGATGGTCAAGAACGGAGAATCATCAATCTTACTTCGTATAATTATCTAGGGCTTTCTACACATCCCGAGGTTATTCAAGCTGCGAAGGACGCTCTTGACCAATATGGCCTGGGTTCATCCGGCGCGCCCCTTCTGTCCGGCACTCTGGATATACACGTAAAGCTTGCCCGGAAAATCGCCCAATTCAAGCAGAAGGAAGACTGTCTTCTTTTTTCCAGTGGACTGGGTGCCAATGTCGGCACTATACAAGGCTTATTACGAAAGGGTGATTATCTTGTGATGGATGAGAAATGTCACAAGAGCCTTATAGATGGCGGTACCTTGTCGGGCGCCAAAATGCTTTTTTTTGACCATAATGATTTAGACAGTCTTCAGATGCTCATGGAAAAAACCAAAGGGAAGCGTACTCTTGTTGTCGTTGAGGGAGTGTACTCCATGGATGGTGATTTACCGAAGCTTCCCGAAATCCTCGATATCTGCGATCAATACGGAGCCGGATCCTATATTGATGAAGCCCATTCCACCCTTATGTTCGGTGAACATGGACGCGGGGTAGCCGAGCATTTCGGGGTTGAAGACCGCATCGGGGCTTCTTTTGGAACATTGAGTAAGGCATTCGGCGGAGTGGGCGGTTTCATCTGCGGGAAAAAACCCATGATTCGTTACCTCAAGGGCTATGCATCGCCATGGAATTTCTCCTGTGCCCCTTCGCCCGCCGTGACGGGAGGTCTGCTTAAATCGCTGGAAATCGCCACACGGAATTCCGTTCTCAGGGATAAATTGTGGGAGAATGTTGCGTATCTCAAGAACGGCCTGAATCAGCTTGGCTTGAATCTAGGCGATAGCCAGTCACAGGTTATCCCCATTATTATAGGGTCTGATGGGGCGAAACTCATGCGGTATGCCGAAGCAATACAGAAACGCGGCCTTTTCCTGCAGCCTGTGGATTTTCCGGCGGTGCCCGCTCATGCTAGGCGTTTTCGTATCTCTGTATCCTCTCAGCTTAGTCAGTCCGAGATGGATGAGACACTCAATATACTCGAAGATGTCCTCGTGAAAAATGTCGATTGAAGATAGACATAGATTGCTCAGGTCGCATCGTCGGATACCCCTTTGCTGTCCCTCCTCTCTGCCCACATCACTCGATTGCGGCCGTGATGAAATACGGCGCATAATTCCTCACCGAGAGCCGTTTCTGTTTGTCGATTCCCTCAAGGCTTTGGATGTACAAAAGAATATCATTGCCGGAGAGTTCTATCTTTCTCCGGACATTCCCCTATTCAAAGGCCACTTCCCTGATTTCCCGGTCTATCCGGGCTGCCTGCAAGTCGAGGCCATCGGACAACTTGGATTATGCCTCGTGCACTTTGTCGCCAACAAAGTCAACTCCATCAGCGAACATGCAAGCCCGCCGAATATCAGGGCCACCGCCATCATCGGCGCCTATTTCCGCTCAGAGGTCAGGCCCCGAGACACTATGACTCTCATCGCCAAGGTGGTGGAATATGATGCCTATTTTGGCATTCTCCTTGGTCAGACATTGGTAGGCGGGCAAGTCGCTACAGCCGCATTGATGGAAGTCACATTCTTGGACTAGCAAAAATAGAAGGCTGCCGCAAGTTTTCAAGACTCTGTAAAAAACAGTTGCTCTTCACTTGATTTATGATTACTTTCATATCAGAGATATCCTTTAGTAATGGAAGTAGCGATGAGTGAAATGGATAGAGCTTCAGAGGGACAACGGTTTTTTGCCATCCAGATAGCACGGTATTTAGCTTCACGCCCACAGCATCGCTTCTCAGGGCGGTGTGAGTATGATGCCGTGAAATGCCTTATTTCTGATACTTGGGTTGAACTCTGCTGTTCTGGGGGGTTAGACGGATTAAGCCGACAAGGAAGGGAAGCCCTGTATTTCAATACCATCATTGTTTTTCCCGGATATGTCGCAGATGGTTTTGATAGCTGCATACCTGTTGACTTTGTTACAGGGACTAGAATTTGTGTTCCTATGACCCAAAATTCCGCGCCCCAGTCGGAATGATGGGCTAATATAACCCATTATTTGCGGGGGCAAGTATGCTTGGGCAGGAATGACGCATTGAATTGATGTCCTAGCATTCAAATAATCGCATATCCTTTTTATTAGTAACCATTTAGAATCAATTCTCAGTTATTGGCATGGTATTTGCTTTGAATAATCAGTACAGGAGTATTAATGAAATTGAAAGACGATGACACTCTATCCTTCTATTTCAAAGAGATAAACAAAATATCCTTGCTTACCCGTGAACAGGAAGATGAAATAGCCCGTAAGGCCGTTAGCGGCGACAAAGATGCACAGGAAAAGCTGGTGGAAGCCAACTTGCGATTTGTGGTAACCACGGCAAAAAAATTCCAGAACCAGGGACTGCCCATGGAAGATCTTATCAGTGAGGGAAATATCGGATTGATGAATGCAATCGAACGATACGACCCCGATAAAGGCTATCATTTCATATCTTATGCGGTGTGGTGGATACGGCAGGCCATCCTCAAGGCTATCTATGAGAAGTCCCGCATGATCAGATTGCCGCTAAATCGGGCCAATGAACTCGTGCAGATAGAAAATACCAAGAGATTATATTTGATCGAGAAAGGCAAGGAACCGACCACTGAAGAACTGTCTGCCATGACTAACATCAGCGAGACTGATGTTACAGACCTTATGTCCATCAGCCGTGACTTGGTTTCCTTGGAGAGTCCAATGTATGATAGAGGAGATTCGTCAACCGTTGGTGATTTCATTGAGGATGAAACTCATGCGGCTCCCGATGAGCAGGTTATACAGCATTCACTGAAGGAGGAAATAGAAGGGGTTCTTAAAACCCTGACTCAGAAAGAGGCCGACATCCTGCGTTATCGATTCGGACTTGGCTGCGGCCGCGCACTCTCCCTAAAGGAAATCGGTGAAAAGTATGGACTCACTAAGGAGAGAATTCGACAGATTGAGAAGAAGGCCATTGTCCGTCTTAGGCACCCTACACGGGCTCATCTCCTCAAGATATACTTTGTAGCATAGAAGTAATTCCAGAATTCTGCGATGTTTAGCAATCTATAGGGCACCTCTAAAAAACAGCTTTAGGAAATTGACGAAGAAATTTTTTGTCGATACAAGGCGGCAAAAGCTCAAGCGTAGCTTAAGCTACGTGAGTATTTTGACAACGCAGTAGCGGCGGAAAAGATCGAGTCAAGAACTAAATGGGTTTTTTAGAGGTGCTCTATAATGGGCGCAACCCTTCGGGTCGGGCTTTTCATTCCAATGCCTTATTCTGGCAGCCTGCTCCCCGGCTCATTGCCAATCGCCGGGGCAGCCAGCGGCATTTCCGTTGCAATCCCTTGCGCGGCTATTGCCAATTGGTGATGATTGCGTTCAGCACGCTAGAAATATCTTCTTGAGATTTTCAGGTGCAATTATTTCCACCGCAAAAGCATAGATAAATGCTCATTGCAGCTAAAACTCTGGCTCAAAGGGCTCATCGAAAAAACCACCAAGTTCTCTTTTAGAGGCGCCCTGAAGCTGTTCTTAGAAAAGGCGCCCTTAAGCTTTCCCCGGCTCTTTGTCAGATTCGCCGAAGCGATTTTCTAGAAGCAATTAAGGCGTATAGGTTAGACCGCCTGAGATGCAAATCACCTCGCCATTGATGAATCCGGCTTTCTCAGTAGTCAGATAATGAACGGCATCGGCTATCTCATCGGCTTCACCGACACGTTTCATGGGGCAATGCTCCATCCAAATCTCATTGAGTCTCTCCGTCAAATGTTTCTCCGTCATATCGGTTGTGACATAGCCGACAGTTATGACGTTGGAGGTAATCCCCTTAATGCCATACTCACGGGCCACCGTTTTTGAGAGAGCGACAAGACCTCCCTTACTCGCCGCATAACCCGCCTGACCGCTTGAGCCATCCTGTGCGAGAGATGAGATGTTGACTATTCTCCCAAAACCGACCCCTATCATCGGTATAAGAAACTGCCGTATCAGAAAAAATGGGCCGGATAGATTTGTTCGTATCACATTGCCCCATTCTTCATCGCTCATGAAGGCCGTGACATTGTTACAGTTGATGGCAGCATTATTTACCAGGACGCCAATTTCACCGAAATCCTGAATGGCCTGCTCCACCACATTCTCCACTTGATCAGAATACCCCTGGTCGAGCCGGTAGCATTGAATCTGCACATCAGGGTTGATTTCTTTAGCGAGTTTTACTGTCATATTGGCGGATTCTGAGTCATGGACATAGCTAAAAGCACAGCCATAACCTTCCTCAGTCAGTTTTAAGACTATGGCACGGCCTATTCCACGGGAACCACCGGTAACGAATGCGTTCATGCTCCCTCCTTATAGCGTTTGATCAGAGTGCAACAATTTATTCCTCCAAAGCCGAATGAATTCTTCAGCATCAATTCGATCTGATGATTCTCTGCTTTGGTTATGACATTGAGTACTATGGCAGGGTCCAAACTTTTAATATTGATAGTGGGATGGAGCCTTCCATATTTCATCTGGAGGAGTCCTCCAATGGTCTCCACTAGGGGACTGCCCCAACAGGTGTGCCCTAGCATCGATTTTGGGGCGTTAGCCTTAAGATTCTTTGCATATTCACCAAAAGCTCCTTGAATGGCAAGTACCTCCTGCAGATCGCCTGAAGGCGTACCGGTTGCATGGCAGTTGACATAATCGACATCGCCAGGGCTTACATTGGCTATGTGCATGAGGTCTTTCATGACGCGTATCTGATCCTCCACTCCGGGCATGGGCAAGTGATTTGCGTTTGTTCCGGCCTTTACGGCCAATATTTCACCATAGATGTGAGCCCCCCGTTCCAGGGCCGATTCCAGACTCTCAAGGATGAGAGTGGCTGAACCATGGGAATAGAGGAATCCGCATCGATCAACATCAAAAGGCCGGGAGGCTTCAGTCGGTCTGTCTTGATATTCTGGACGTATCACAACAGCATTGATGATGGCCGAAGCCTGGATGTCGGCGGGGGATACATCAAAAGGCGGGCCGCAAACGACACTCCTGACTGAGTCGCCGTACTGAATGTCCATCATTCCATTTCTTATGGCCAGGTTTCCGCTGGCACAGGCACCGCCTATGGTAAACGAAGGACCCCTTACCTCCAGCATTTCGGAGATAATACCCGGAATGTTGGGATCAATCGCTTCTACCCCTGCCATGGCGTCTATCCATTCGGGTTCCTCAAGAAACTGTTTTGTAACTCCAAACATATAGTTCGAATTGAAATTATGTCCGGCTACAATGACTCCTGTATCAAAAGATTTTCCCTCTTCCAGCTTCAATCCTGCATCCTGCCATGCGGCCAGTGTGGTTAGCATCCCCATCTGGGCGGAAAATGTCGTATAACGAAAGAGTTTCTTTACCGTTTTGAAGCGGGTCGGCCCAAGCAGGCCGGCATATTGTGCGAGTGCGGCCTTGGTGTCATAGTCGCCTAAATCCCCGCCTATTTTACATTCGACCTGGTCTAAATCTATGGATTTCCACCGTTTTATGCCGGACTTTCCGGCAATTAATGCCTCATAGTACCCGTCAAGGGTATCGGCGAGAGGATTGATGGTTCCCATTCCGGTGATAACGACTCGTTTGTTCATAACAATTCCTTGATTGCGGACAATGTTCCGGCTGGCTGTGCACGCAGTGAATTCTTCGTGCTTTTCCATAGGCCGCAAAGAACCTTCCCAGGGCCAACCTCCAGAACTCGCTGTGGGTTTGTGTCCATCAGGGCACGCTGGCAATCAACCCATCTCACAGGATGGTCGATCTGCTCTAGACATGCTTTTCTCATATCAGCACCCTTCCTAGGCGACTTCGCCTCTGTGTTTACGAAGACAGGTATCTTGGGATCAGAGAACTCGACACTCTCAAGCACCTCTTTAAATTCAGCCTTGGCATCCTTAAGCAGCGGTGAATGAAAGGGTCCTGAAACCTTGAGTCGAACCAGTTTCATCGCCCCCGCCTTTTCCAGCCTGTCCTCGGCGGCGCTAAGGCCCGCGGCTGTACCGGAAAGAACGGTTTGATTTAGACTGCTATGTAGGCCGATGTAAACATCGTCAATCCCATTAATGCCTTCCTCAACCTCATCTATGGTCAATCCCAATACGGCAGTCATGCCCACCGGTCCGTCATTGCCGTCCTTGAGGCGGCTGAATTTCTCAAGTATTTTCCCTCTCGCATCAACAACCCGCAACAGATCGCCCTGACTAAGAACTTCGGCCTCATAGAGGGCCGTATATTCACCGAGGCTGAACCCTGCACAGGATGAGGCTTTAATCCCATATGATGCAAGGGTTATGGAAGCCGCTACATTGACTAATACGATGGCGATCTGTGTCACATCAGTAGACCTAAGCTCTTCTTCCGTTCCTTCAAATACAGTTTTGGCCCAATTCCGCCCGGCGATAACAGAGGCTTCCTCAAATAATTCGCGTATCCTGCTGTCATTGTTGTAGAAATCTCTGCCCATCCCGGGATATTGCGCACCTTGGCCGGGGAAGAGATATACGGTGTTCATGGCTGCTCCCTTGATTGTGATAAAAGCATACCTCAATAACCCTAGACGCATCAAGCCTTATGGTCCGTCTATGTAAACTGGAAATGCCTTAAAGCCCCTTTTCGTATACTCGATGAGTCCTATAATGCTTACAGCCCAGCTTTTTCATCAGATTTATCAAGGGATAATTGGTTTCAAGAATCCAACTAAATTCTCCAATGTCAATGTTGCAGGCTGCCGCATCGTAATACAGCTTCGTCAGCATAATGCCGTCAATGCCCTTGTTCTGATACTCTTTTAAGACTCCAAAGGCAGCCAGCCTGATGGCTTTGGCCTTTTTCTTTGCGGCTAAGAGATGGAATATGCCCAGGGGAAAGAGTTTTCCATTGATTTTGTGGAAGGCGAAATTTATGTCAGGAATTGGGAAACAGAATCCAACGGGTTTTTCGGCTATCTCTGCGATATAGATAAGGTTGGGATTCATCATGAGTTTGAGATTGTTCGCCAGTTCGGAAAATTCAGGATCATACCATGGGGTGAACCCCCAGTTGTCATGCCATGCCTCTTCCCATATCTTCTTGACAATGGCAACTTCCTGTGCCCATTTCTTCATATTGGCTAATCTGATGGTGATACCATTGCGCTCGGCAGCCATTGCCGAAACACGCTGAATCTTATCACTGACCGGATGCTTTTTGAAATTTTGGCGGAACGAATAGACATCCTTATCCTTACTATAGCCGGCACTTTCAATCAGATTTCCATAAAATGGGGCAGAGTAGGGCATTTCGATGACTGGCATCTCATCAAAACTGTCGATCTGATTGCCGATTTGGCGGTTTGTTGATCCATTTACTGGGCCGACAACCCTTTCCATTCCATTGGACTTGAGCCATTTCTCGACACAGTCAAAGAGTGCCCGTGCTGCTTCGAGTTCATCATAGCACTCGAAGAAACCAAAAAATCCCGTTTGAGTTTTTTGAAATTCAATGAAATTGCGATCAATGAATCCGGCGATTCGTCCCAGGACTCTGCCGTTTTCTTTGGCTATCCAGAATTTGCCGTCTGTGTGGTGGTATAAAGGATTCTTCTTCTTATCCATTGCCAGCCGGACATCAAGATCAAGAGGGGGGACCCAGGCATCATATCGCTCTCTCTCTCCGCGGTAAATTCCATACGGCAGGCGAATAAAGACTTCTTGATCCCGTCGGCTTTTGACTTCTGCCACTTCTACAGACATTGCGCTCCTCCTGTCTCTTGATTTGATTCCATGATATATCAATAGTTCTGAAAATGCAAACGCCATTCAGGGGGTTACTTTCTGTGTTACCTGAGATCGGGCATACCGATCATTCCATGATTCAATACCTAAACTCATATTCCGGCCTCACTACGACCTAACGCCTGTGCTCATCTGCCGACATGGAGCGTAGCGGTTCATCGGGCAGGGTGAGCGATTTGTTATACGGTTCATTATTTTCAATATCAATAAGTTCGCATCCCTGATTTGACACAAAAAGGTCTCCTTTAATTGGTTCAAGTTTTTTAATAGCTGCCCTTATTGCATGATCTGACTGGTCAATCCCAATCCAATACCTGTCCAGCAGATGTGCAGATTTCAAGGTTGTTCCTGAACCGCAAAAACAATCCAGAACTATGCTTTCAGGGTTAGAAGAAGTGCGAATAATCAAATCTAATAGATCGGAATTTTTTTCTGTCGGATAGAATGGATATTGAGGATCTTTATATTCCCAAATATCTTGTACTCTTTTACCTTCTCTTTCATCTGCAAAAATAATTTTTCTCGGATTGCCTTTCGATGACCATTCTATTAGTCCTTCTTCGTCCCATTGCTCCAATGTTTCAACATCAGTTCTCCAATGCCTGCCTTTGGGCGGCATCATTCCTTTGAATGGCTGGTTAGATTTGCCGTTTTCAGTTTCACCCGGTGCATGGATAGGAACGGTTGTATATCTTCTACCTTGTTTATCAGATTTGGGAAATAATTTCTCTATATCTTTTCCGGTGTATTTTTCTCTTGGCTCATTCCATATAGGCTGTGAAGATTTAGTGTAGAAAAGAATAAGGTCCTTAATGTTTCCATAACCCGGCCTGTCAAAATTTTTAGGATTGCATTTTATTCTTGTAATATCATTCCTAAAATTTTCTATTCCAAATACTTCATCCATCATTACTTTGACATAATGTCCGATCTTATAGTCAATATGTAAATAAATTGAGCCTTGTTCAGACAGAAGAGCTTTTAATAAAATTAGCCGTTTTCTTAAGAATTCAATAAAATCTTTACCAACAATCTTATCCGAATATGCAATACTTCCATTTCTTGAATTGCTAACTGTTGAAGCTCTTCCATCGGTAATGGTGAAATTGCCGTTTGTTGCGAAGGGCGGATCAATATATATAAGATCAATTTTACTTCTGAGATTTCTCTCTTTTAAGAGAAAATTCATGCCTTGAATATTATCGCCTTTTATCAGTATATGGTTCATTTATTGTTTTCATTTCCTAACAGATATCTACAATTGATATAGAAAATCTCGTAGAACCAGTGCGTTCATTGTTTTATAGTCCTTATATGGTTTTGAAATGTACTTATACATTTTGTTTTTGATTTGAATATAAATAACTCCATCGAGTATGGCCAATCTTATATCATTGATATTTGTATCTTCAATGGCGCTTATTGCATCTTCAAACTGCGTATTCTGATGACCGCCAAAATCTGTTAAAAATTTTTCTTCTCCTATGACATACTTCCCATTGAATCTTGCGACTAGGTCTAATCCCTTATTGCGATTGTAGTTCATTTCTTTTTTTGATCGTTGTGCAACTTTTGCATTAAGTTTTTCAATTGTATAATTATTGTAAATGATTTCTTCATATCTCATTCTCCTAGGAGCATCTGCAGATAACGCTTGAACTCACTGGTTTTTACGGAGCGCAGCGGAGTGAAAATCCAGTGCAGTGATTTGTTATGTTTTTATTTTTCTTCGATTATTAAATCATTTTTGACAGCATTCTAGACAATTCTCTAAAGAGTATGTAGTCTTCCTTTGAATCCATGAACTGTCTATCATTTTTGACAGCATTCTAGACAATTCTCTAAAGAGTATGTAGTCTTCCTTTGAATCCATGAAGAATTCACGCATCATTGGGTGATGTGCAGACATTTTAACCATCTCTTGGAATTCTGAAATAGCTCTCTTCTTTTCTGTCTTCGTTTTTCCTGTTTTAATAGTCTTGATGGTTTCCATTCCAATTTCATACAACCAAGGCATAGGGTCCCTGAAAAGACTAAGTGCCATCATTATTCCGACATATCGATTTTCACTCATGTCCACCATCTCTTCCATCATCATGGGATGGAAACGTCGTCTTTTTCTGCTTCTTAATTCAGGATTCATATTCATTTCAATTCTTGACAGCAGGTCTTGGAACATGACCTTAATTTCTTCAAATAGTTTTGCAGATGAGTTATCACCTATCGTTAATTCTACAGTTTCAGTTGTGTCTTTATTATTGGCTTTTAATATCTTTGAAACCGACTCTTTGAACTTACCAACCCGAAATTTTATCGTATCTTCGTCTGGTTCTGAACTGGGAATGCGATCTACTAATTGAAAGACTAATTTAGTCAAAGAGTCTTCATCATCTCCACAATTCTGAAATTGAGCAAATGGACCAGATGAAGCGTCTTTTAGAGAAATACCTAACGCAACACCTAGTATCGGGGTTTCAAGTTTCCCCTTTGCCATTCCAGCTTCAAATAGAATCCATGGCCTATTTATACTTCTCTCTGTAAGCAGGCAGACAACGTCAGAAGCGTTTTGAATGTTTTTTATGATTTCCGGATACCACTCGACCCCGTATTCAATTCCTTGATTTCCTTTTCTGTCTGACGTTCTGAACGATTTCAAAACACCGGCACTTACGCTTTTCAGAAGCGCGCTAAAGGCTTCGGCAAGCTTATCATCTCTTGTGTCATGGCTTATGAATACCAGGGGTTTTCCTGATTTCATGACTTCGTCTTTTTTGGGATTTTTATCTTCAGCCATTTTTGCTCCTTGATTTAATTGTGCTTCTTGAAACCTAACAATTCTTCTGCCGTTTGTATAGGTGCCCTATAAGAAGTCAGCACAGACCATCTCTTTCTGTATATGTAATTGCCATGACTTCTTGGATTGCATCATAGTCTTTATCATGACAACTCTTACTGATGATTTGCCAATCGCTGGTTCCGGTTTTTACAGACTGCATAAACAAACTGCAAATTATTGACAGGGCTTGAGGACTCCATGGCTTCCTTTGTTCAATACGTCTGTGTCAATCAAACTTTGAGCTGCGTGAGCATTCTGGCAGCTTCAGCAGCAGGAAAACCAGAAAGACTGGCCAGAGGATTTCAGTCCGGCAGGCGCCTCGCTCTCCCCGGCAATGAGCAGCATCCGCCCTCAAGAACATGGGCTGCGAGCCGTACTCATTCTATAAGCTGAGAGAAGCCCATGAGTTATTCTTCATAGCGGGACAGGATGACACATGCATTCATTCCCCCAAAACCAAATGCGTTCGAAAGGATATGATCAATTCCAGACCCGTCTAAATTTTCTTTTACGACATTGAGTTCAATCTTCGGATCCAGGATTTCATGGTTTGCAGTAGCATGAACGACTCCCTCGCTGAATACCATCAATGCCGCAATGGC
This sequence comes from Spirochaetaceae bacterium, assembly GCA_965232165.1. GTDB lineage: Bacteria > Spirochaetota > Spirochaetia > DSM-2461 > DSM-2461 > UBA2779. Next base: position 1,769,479 of record CBDDOY010000001.1, read on the forward strand.
CTCAACTGCACTTGCAGCGCCGAGAAGATGGCCTGTGATGGACTTCGTGCTGTGAACGGGTATGGAGGCGCTGTATTCCTTGAACACCTTGCTGATGCCAAGATATTCAATTTCGTCACCCAAAGGAGTCGCCGTACCGTGAGCGTTAATCAAACCAATGTCTGACGGCTGCAATCCGGCCATATCCAAGGCGGCTTCGATGGCCCGGACAGACCCCTCGGCTTCGGGGTGAGGGGCCACATAATCACTTGCGTCACTAGTGAAGCCAAAACCAGTCAATTCGCCATATATCTTGGCCCCTCTGGATTTGGCATGATTAAGCTCTTCAAGGCAGAGCACCCCTGCCCCCTCTCCCATGGTAAAACCATCCCTGTCCCTGTCAAAAGGACGGCTGGCTGATTGAGGTTCATCGTTTCTAGTCGAGAGGGCTCCAATGGCTCCGAAGGCAGTAATTCCCAGGGCGTTTACGGCCGCTTCTGTTCCGCCTGCAAACATGACATCGGCTAAATTGGCTTTGATTAGCATACTTGATAAGCCAAAGGCATGATTTCCCGTGGCACAGGCTGAATTTACCGAGAATATCGGCCCCTTAAGACCTGACTCCGTAACGAAATAGGATGTTGATGTACTGGGGATTGAGCTGATCACATAGAACGGCGAGACGTTATAGGGCTGCCCATCGTGAATATAGTCGCTAGTTATTTGATGAGCACGTATTCCGCCGGCGCCTGTCCCAAGAATGGCACCGCATCTGTCGGCCACACTCTCTATATCCAATTCAGAATCTCTGAGCGCCTGCACACCGGCAACATGGCTGAAAACGATGTTGCGATCGAGCCTTTTGATCATTTTCGGTTTCTTGAAATAACTCCTGATGTTGTCAGGATAATCCACTTCACCGCCTATAGATACGTGATAATTACTCAAGTCGGTATTCTGGAGTGACCGAATCACAGATTTGCCGTTTTTTAGACCTGCCCAATAGCTTGAAACATCGTTGGCAAGGGGGTTGATGGTGCCAAGACCAGTTATGACAATACGTCTTTCAGAGAAGAACTGCTTATCATGATTCATAGGTGATTTATAGATGATTATGTACATTTGGTCAATATCAGGCGGAATTGTCCATCCCTGCCCTATATTGACCAGTGATCCATGCCTCCCTCGGCGTAGCGGTTTTTCACCCGGTAGTCGGCGGGCTTGTTATTGACCACCGAGTAGGGCGGGATGGAATCCGTAATCCAGGTATTGCCGCCTATAACAGAACCCTTGCCTATGAGGGTTTTTCCTCCAAGAATGGTGGCGCCGGCATATATGGTTACCTCATCCTCAATCGTCGGATGGCGCTTCTTCGCGGCTAGTTCTTTGGCGACACTTAATGCACCAATGGTTACACCTTGGTAAATCTTGACATTGCTGCCAATGACCGCAGTCTCGCCGATGACAACCCCTGTGGCATGGTCTATGAAGAATCTATTGCCTATGGAGGCGCCGGGATGTATATCGATGCCTGTTCTGCCGTGGATGTACTCGCTCATCATTCGTGGGATGAGTGGTATGTCCTTAGTGTAGAGTTCATGGGCAATCCTGTGACAGACAATGGCTTCGATACAGGGATAGGAGAGAATGACTTCCTCATGACTCAAGGCTGCCGGATCTCCTGAATAGGCGGCCTCGACATCGCACATGGCCTGCTGCCGGAGAGATGGAATCTGTGACAGCAGATAAAGAGCGATTCCCTCGGCTTTCTTGATACAGGCGCCGACGCTGGTTTTCCGGCCACTGGTGCGGGAGGCGAATTCCAGGCTGCGCGAGATTTCCAAGGTGAGTTCCCTCACTAGGCGGCATGTTTTGGCACCAATGGTGTAGGCGATTAGACTGTCCTCGAGTCGTTCTTCCACCTGGAATCCTGGGAATATCAGGGATTCAAAGGTTTCAAGTATGTTTTCCACTCCCCGGCGGGATGGGAGATTGGGGCCGTTGATGTGATTAATTCCACCGAGATTGCTATATGAATCGATAATGGATCGGTTAATCTGGTCAATTTTGGATTCGCGAATGTCGTGCATTGCGATTATAGAGTAATAGGGCATTCCCCTCATTGTCAATCCTGTGTAAAGTTTGTCAGGAGTCTATGATGAGTGAGAAGCATGCCCATCTTCTTTGGAAGAACCTTGGGAGTGAGATAGCTTACGATACACGCATATTCAAATTGAAACTGGTTCAACGTCTTTCACCCAGGGGAGAAAAGGTGCCTTTCTTTCAGGTTGCCGCACCGGATTGGGTAACCATTATTCCTGAAATATCTGGAAACAGCGATAAGCGGGAGTTCCTGGTTGTGCGGCAGTACCGGCATGGCAATGAGAGGGTAGGAATGGAATTTCCAGCAGGAACAGTGGACCCCGGAGAAGAGCCCGCGGCCACGGCTGCGAGGGAACTCCTGGAGGAAACCGGTTATACGGCGTCTGAACTGGTGAAACTCAGCGCGGTCAGCCCTAATCCGGCTTTTATGAGTAATAAGACCTATACCTTCCTCGCCCGGGGATTGAAAAAAGTTGCCGACCCCAATTTGGATACCTATGAATACCTCGATGTCCATCAAGCAGCCTTTTCCCAGTTGCAGCATTCAATGGGAAATGAATCATACAACAGTGCGATAACTGTACAGGCCTGGTATTTCTACCTGTGCCACATAGGGGAGATCAAATGTTAAACGCCCATGGATTATACGATCCGAAACAGGAACATGACGCATGCGGAGTAGGTTTCGTAGTCAAAATCGATGGAGAGAAATCTCATGACATCATCGAAAAAGGAGTGGAGATTCTCTGTAACCTTGAACATCGAGGGGCCGTCGGCGGCGACCAGAAGACAGGCGACGGCGCCGGCATGCTCATTCAGCTTCCCCACCGTTTCTTGAAAAGGGTGTGTTCCTTTACCCTTCCGGACGAAGGAATGTATGGGGCGGGAATGATTTTTCTCCCATTCGAGGAAGAGAAAAGAGCGATAGCCATTGACTTGACCGAAAAGACATGCGGCGATGAGGGCTGGGATTTCTTAGGATGGCGGGAAGTGCCGATCAATCCCGATTGCCTAGGAGAGATGGCCCGCCGTGATATGCCTCACATCCGGCAATTCATCGTCAAAAAAAATGGTTTGACAGAAGATGCATTGGAGCGCGAATTATATATATTGCGCAAATGTCTTATTCGCGCCGGTAATCAGGCCAACTTGACAATTGAGGAGTATTACATACCCTCGCTTTCGCATCGCACGATGGTTTACAAGGGCATGTTTGTCGCGAGGCAATTTCTGAGCTTCTATCCGGACCTGGCCGAAAGAGACATGATAAGCGCTCTGGCGCTGGTGCACCAACGCTACAGCACCAACACCTTCCCTTCATGGCCGCTTGCGCATCCCTACCGCTACATCGCCCATAACGGAGAATTTAACACCATCCGGCGGAACCTCAACACCATGTACGCTAGGCAAGCCAGCCTGTCCTCTGAACTCTTCGGCGAGAACCTTCAAAAACTCTATCCTATCTCGATCTCCACGGTGAGCGACTCGGCGGTGTTCGACAATGTCTTTGAACTCCTGGTGCAGTCCGGGCGTGAGATGGAGCATGCCATGATGATGATGATCCCTGAACCCTTTGGCGCCAAATATCATATGTCCGAGGACAAGAGGGCCTTTTACGAATACCACGCCGCCATCATGGAGCCCTGGGACGGCCCGGCGGTTATCGCCTTTACCGATGGTGAACGTATCGGTGCAACCCTTGACCGCAATGGTCTGCGGCCCGGCCGGTACACGGTTACCAAGGATGGATTGGTTGTGATGGCTTCAGAAGCGGGTGTCATTGACATTGCTCCGGCAAACATATTGGAGAAGGGACGTCTGGCCCCGGGTAAGATATTTGTTGTCGATATCAAGCGGGGACGCATAGTCCTGGACAACGAGGTAAAAAGCCATGTCAGCCGTAGACAGCCCTACCGCCGTTGGCTGAGTGAATACAAGATTGAGCTTTCAGGCTTGCTGCAGGCGCCGAGGCACACCGAATATGACCCCGAAAAACTCAGTTCGATCATGCGTACATTCGGCTATTCCTATGAAGATATACGCAAAATTCTTATTCCGATGGCCACAAATGCACAGGAGCCGGTGGGCTCCATGGGCAACGACAGCCCCGTGCCAGTCCTCTCCCGAACGCCGGTACTGCTCTATGATTATTTTCGCCAGCAGTTCGCACAGGTTACTAATCCGCCCATCGATCCATACCGCGAAAACCTTGTGATGTCCCTGATGAGCTTCATCGGCAGAGAAGGTAACTTGCTTACCGAAACGCCTGCACATTGTCGGCAGTTAAAGCTGGCCCATCCGGTTCTTACCAATGACGATATCAAGTATCTCAGGGATGCGGAGCTTGATGATTTCAAGGTGGTAACGATCAGCCTGCTGATGACGGCGAACGGCTCTGACGGCATTCTGGAAGAGAAGCTCACCGATGTTTGTGCGGCTGTTGAGAACAAAATCGACGAAGGCGCCTCTCTGGTGATCCTGTCTGATCGGGGAATCGACAAGAATCATATGGCCATTCCGGCGCTTCTCGCCGTTTCGGCCGTGCACCATCATTTGATACAGGTCGGCAAGCGGCATCTAGCCGGTTTGATACTGGAATCAGGAGAGGGGAGGGAAGTTCACCATTTTGCTACCCTCGTCGGGTTTGGCTGTAGCGGCATTAACCCCTATCTCGTATTCGACGCCTTGTCGGAGATGCGGGAGCTTGGGTTCATTTCGGCGGATATATCCCTTCAGAATGCGATGGAACGCTACATCACGGCCGTCAAGAAAGGGTTGCTCAAGGTGATGTCAAAGATGGGAATTTCCACATTGCGAAGCTACAGGGGAGCCCAGATGTTCGAGGCCGTCGGCATCTCTCAGAATCTGATCGACAAGTATTTCAGGGGAACCGAGTCCCGTGTCGGCGGACTGGACATGGCGGCGCTGGAGCGGGATATCCGCATCCGGCACGGCGCAGCCTGGGCCGAAGACGATGTGTATAACGACAAGTTCCGTTCCGGCAGCGCCTACTCGTCCAGGGTGAGAAATGCCCGGCACCTCTTCAATGACGAAGCGGTGATTACACTTCAGCGGGCAGTCCGTGAGGGAGATTATCAAATCTACAAGGAGTATTCCGCCGTCATCAACGACAAATCAAGGGGAATGAACACCCTGCGCGGCCTCTTCAGTTTTCGAAAGGGACAATCCATACCCCTATCCCAGGTGGAAAGCGCTTCAGAGATTGTCAGGCGTTTTACCACCGGTGCCATGTCCTTCGGTTCTCTCAGCCGGGAGGCGCATGAAACCATAGCCATCGCGATGAACGGCCTGGGGGCTAGGAGTAATTCCGGCGAAGGCGGTGAGGATGAAACCCGCTACACTCAGGATGAAGACGGAACGGACAGGAAGAGTTATACGAAGCAAATTGCCTCGGGACGTTTTGGTGTCAACGCGGCCTATTTGGCTAACTGCAACGAACTGCAAATCAAGATGGCCCAGGGAGCCAAACCCGGCGAAGGCGGGCAGCTTCCAGGCCATAAGGTGAATGAGGAGATCGCCCGGGTGCGGTTTACGACTCCCGGAGTGATGCTGATCAGTCCGCCGCCTCATCATGATATCTATTCCATAGAGGACCTTTCTCAGCTCATATACGACCTTAAGAACGCCAATCCCAATGCCCGCGTCTCGGTGAAGCTGGTATCGGAGTACGGCGTGGGAACCGTCGCTGCCGGGGTGGCCAAGGGAAAGGCGGATATGGTGCTTATATCGGGATGTGATGGCGGCACCGGCGCCAGCCCGCTGAGTTCAATCAAGCATGCGGGCACCTGGTGGGAACTGGGACTGGCCGAGACGCAGCAAGTACTGGTGATGAACAAGCTGCGCAGCCGCATCAGGGTTCAGACCGATGGTCAACTGAAAACAGGCCGGGATACTGCCATTGCCGCGCTCCTTGGGGCCGAGGAGTTCGGGTTTGGAACCACCTCATTAGTTGCCATCGGCTGCGTCATGATGAGGGCCTGCCATACGAATGCCTGCCCGGTTGGCATTACAACCCAAAACCCCGAATTACGCGGAAGGTTCCCCGGAAAACCCGAGCATCTGCAGAATTTCATGTTGTTTGTCGCAGAGGAACTCAGGGAAATCATGGCCGAATTGGGATTCAAAACCATCGAAGACATGGTGGGCAGGGCCGATATGCTGGAAGTCGACGAGGCCATCGAGCACTACAAGGCAAAAGGGCTGGATTTCTCCAAAATTCTAGCGATGCCTAACCGCTCAGACGGCGAACCGCTGCACTGCACCGATTCTCAAAGTCATGACCTCTCCCTTGCTCTTGATCCGGCGCTGGTGAAGGACAGCGCCCCGGCCATTGAAAGAGGCGAAAAAATCATACTGGAGCAGAATATTCGGAACTGCCATCGCACAGTCGGTGCGACATTGAGTTATCATGTGACACAGGTGCATGGTTCGGCCGGTCTGCCCGACGATACCATTACCGTGCAGTTCAGGGGTTCGGCAGGCCAGAGTTTCGGTGCGTTTCTCACCCGTGGGATAACCTTCAGACTCATAGGCGAAGCCAATGACTACTTCGGGAAGGGGCTATCTGGAGGCCGGCTCATCCTGTATCCGACCGAAGGAGTTACCTATTCGGGCTTCAGAAACATCATCACAGGAAATGTGAACCTGTTTGGCGCCACAGGCGGTGAAGCCTTTATCAACGGTATGGCGGGTGAGCGGTTCTGTGTGCGCAATTCCGGCGCCACGGCTGTCGTCGAGGGAGTCGGGGATCACGGATGTGAATATATGACAGGCGGGATCGTCGTTGTTCTCGGGCGTACAGGGGTGAATTTCGCCGCCGGCATGTCGGGCGGGATCGCCTTTGTCTACGATGGCAGCCAGTTGTTTGATACGCGCTGCAATCTGGAGATGGTGGATATCGAACCCGTCATGGAAGACGAAGACATCGGCATTCTTCGCCGATTAATACAGCGTCATACGGAATATACTGATAGCTTGGTAGGTAAGCGCATCATCGGGGCATGGGAGGAAAGCCTGCCGCGATTCGTGAAGGTCATGCCTATCGAATACAAACGGGCCTTGGAAAATATCCGTGATCGGGAGACACAGAATACGGATACGACGGCATTGACAGAGGAGGTGTTCGTCTGATGGGCAAAATAAATGGTTTCCTGGAATATAAGCGCTCTGAACTCAAATACCGCGATGTCAAAGAACGTCTCGGCGATTATAAGGAAGTGACCCTCGACAGGAGTGTGGAGGAATTGGTGGAACAGGGCGGCCGCTGCATGGAATGCGGAACCCCGTTTTGCCATACCAACGGCTGTCCGGTGGTTAATCTCATACCGGAATGGAACGATGCGATCTGGAAGGAGCAATGGCAGGTGGCGCACGAACGCCTGGAACTCACTAACAACTTCCCCGAGATCACAGGGCGGGTCTGCCCTGCACCCTGCGAGACATCCTGCACCCTTTCCATCAATGACGCCCCGGTTACCATCAAGCAAAACGAACGGGCCATCATTGAGAAGGCCTTCAGAGAGGGCTGGGTGCTGCCAAGGCTGCCAAAACGAGAATCAGGCCGTTCGGTGGCGGTTATAGGCTCCGGGCCCGCAGGGTTAGCCGCGTCTCAACAGCTTCGCCGGGCCGGACATCGGGTGACTCTATTTGAGAAGAATAGAAAAATCGGCGGTCTGCTTCGCTATGGGATTCCTGATTTCAAGCTCGACAAGCAGGTCATCGATCGCAGGCTGAAGCAGTTGGCCGCCGAGGGAGTGAACTTCGAAACAGGTGTCACCGTAGGCGAAGATTTGTCGATAAGCTATCTGCAGGACAAGTTCGATGCCATCCTGTTCGCCACCGGGGCCGGTATCCCTCGAGACCTGCATGTCCCCGGCAGAGAGCTGAACGGCATACACTTCGCCATGGATTTTCTCGCTCAATCCAATCGCCGGATTAGCGGGGAGGAAATTCATGAGCCGGAAATCACCGCAGAAGGGAAACGCGTGCTCGTCATTGGCGGAGGAGATACCGGCTCGGACTGTGTCGGCACATCACGCCGACAGGGGGCCAGGGAAGTGTTTCAATTCGAGATAATGCCGAAGCCCATGGTGTGGGACAAACCCTGGAATCCTGTTTGGCCCCAATGGCCTCAGATAATGCGGACATCTTCCAGCCACAAGGAAGGGGTAGAGCGGGACTGGGGTATTGATACCGTTCATTTCGAAGGAACCAATGGCAAGGTGACCAAGGGGCTGTTCAGGCGTATCGAATGGGTTCAAAAAGAAAGAGGCGGCAGGCCCGCTATGAAAGCGGTGAAGGGCAGTGAGTTCGAACTTAAGATTGACATTGTCTTATTAGCCATGGGTTTTCTCCACACCGAACATTCTCGGGCGGTGAGTATTCCAGCACTCGCCCTGGACGAACGGGGCAATATCCAAACTCAAGACTATAAAACCAATATCGAAGGAATATTCGCCGCCGGGGACGCAATGTCCGGCGCATCCCTCGTGGTGAGGGCCATCAATCATGGCCGCCTGGCGGCCGAAGCCGTGCACCGCTGGTTGAACCAAAGGGCATCTCTTTGAGACTCGATTGCAACGCTGAACACAATCCCTTCAGAAGTGGCGGCCAAAAAGCGAATGACAGTGTTCTGTAACTTTCAAAAATCAATAGGGCACCTCTAAAAAACAGCTTTAGGAAATTGACGAAGAAATCTTTTGTCGATACAAGGCGGCAAAAGCTAAGGGCGTAGCTTAAGCTTAGTTGAGTATTTTGACAACGCAGTAGCGGCGGAAAAGATCGAGTCAAGAACTAAATGGGTTTTTTAGAGGTGCCCTATATTTGGGCGCGCCCCCTCGGGCCGGGCTTTTCACTCCAATGCCTTAATTCGGCTGCCCCCTCCCCCGGCTCATTGCTAATCGCCGGAAGGGGGAGGAGGGGCTGGAGTTTCATCAGGATTAGTCTACTGGCATCTCCTAATCAGGCCATTTTGTTTCTGGCGTAATTGTTTTCGATGCAGTGCTGGTAAAATGTATCAGGAAGCCCTTTATATCGAGCCAGGTTGAAGTTTGACAGGCCCCTAGCTTCAATTATAATGAGTCGATATGATTAGATTATATCAGCTTACAATGCCGATATTGCCACATCTATGGAAAGCATACGCGAAAGTATTAATTCTCCTAATGAATCAATAGATCAATTTAATCTTGCCGTCGAAGGATGGCGCATCATCAATCAGCATTCCGATCCCCGGTGCAGCGCCCGTAAACTGTGCCGCTTATTCGCAGTGCTCCTGAAGGCTTCATGTGTCAGGCTGGAGTATGACAATTCGAGGGGCTATTGCTGGAGTGAATCTGTGAAAATTGAAGGAATTCCCACCAGCGATGGGCATTGGTCTAAACCTTTTCCCATAGGGAAGTCCCATTGGCTCTTTGATGGCGGCCGCGCTTTCAAGTCCCGTATCGAACCAGTAATCGATCTTCTTACTGAGCAATGGATGCGAAATGAACAACTTCGTCGGCAATTCCGATTGAAGAAACTCATTGAACCGGAATTGACTCCTTACGACACAGCCTGGATCACGGTAAGTCCCGCATCACGCAAAGTTCGTGAACGCCTTCCTCTACTCTATAATACATTGAGTCCCATCCTGCTTATCGGAGAGGTCGGAAGCGGCAAAAATCATCTAGCCCGTTTAATCCATGCAAACGGTATTGACCCTTTCTCCTCGTTCTCTACCCTGTATTCGAAGTCCTCGGCAAATTCTGATACACGCTACATCACTGATTGGCGGCAGATAACGAAAGAGAAGAAGTCTCACTACCTTAAGAACTCACAGCGGCTCATCGCAGCGGTGCTCCCCCACGATGATATCAAGAATGTTATCAACACCTGGCGGAGCGAGACAGATGGCCATGGCCTAGTATTAGAAGTGCCTGCATTGCGCCACAGAATTGAGGACTTTCCCTTATTGACGAGCCATTTTCTTTCTATATCGATGACCGTGAGGGGCGGGATCATCCCTGCAATTTCAAACCCTGCACTTAAGATACTGCAAAACCATAATTGGCCCGGAAACGTTAGGGAATTGGCCGAAATGATGACTTGGACCGTGAAACATCTCTCCGCCGATTCAACTTCGATTGGAGCCGATGATCTGCCGCCAGCCTATCGACATGTGCCTCATGCTCCCAAAAAAAATGTATTTGAGCCGCAACTTGAAATGGCGGAGTATGATGTTCTTGTCAAAGAAATCCAGTTGCATAAGGGGAACATAACCCGAACAGCCAAGGCAATAGGATTAACACCGCGTCAGGTTTCCTGGCGGCTAAAAAAACATGGTATCAATGCAAAGGATTACAAGCCGTATTCCCGATAGGTCCGCCTATTGCCTTGAGTACAGTTTCCTGGCTTTGGAAGAGATGAATCAATTCACTTGGTTCAGAATCTCGACATCCTTCAAGAGCGCTTCATTTGCTGGAAACCGGGATAGCCCCTCAGTGAGAATCTCACGAGCCTTGGCCCATTCCTTGTTCTTGAAACTCTTTACGAAGAGGTTGTGATATACGGCGGAGGCATTATACTCATAAGTTTTGACCAGGCCGTCCCACTTTGGGAAGCGGCTGTATTCAGGAGGGGCTTCCTGGAGTAATTCCCAGCCCTTAATCCATTCTCCTCCAACTGAACGCTTCTTGGCTTCAGAAGACCAGAGATAGAGAGCCAATTCAGCCCACCTTTCTCTATCGACATACTCACCCTCCAACGCTTCTTCAAGCATAGATAGGGCTTCGCTGAAGGGGGCTTCCCGAATGTTTTCTTCCAATAAGCGGACCTTGATTTCACGGCGTTTCTCTCCAAGAAAGAAGGGCGGAATCAGGCTGGAAGCCTCAGGATTCTCGATGAGTTCCAGTGCATCATTGATGCGGTTGGCATTCCAATAACGGGCGAAGGTATTTCCAAACAGGGCCATTGCGGTGCCTTCAAGCCCATGGTTTTCACCAAGAAGGGCGGCTGCATCGTTAAGAACCGCCAAGATTCCTTCAGGATTTCCTAGTCTGTTGGCTTCGGCGGCGACATTGTTCAGGGCAATAACAAATTCTTTGCGGGCAGAGTCAGTGCCGGAAAGCACCCACCGATCCAATGCCAAACCAACGGCAGGATACCAATTTCCCTTATCCTGAAGTAGGGAAATACGGTTTAAGTAGATTAATGAGATGAACTCTTTCTCCCCTACATCTCTTCTAAGACTGTAGCTGCCGGGAGGGACATAGACAAATCCGGTCTGGCCCTCAAATAGGTTTCGGGCTTCCTGCCTGCTGCCCGGATCATATCCGTATGGATTCGTGGTTTCCACATCAATGCCATTGCCGATTCGCGGCAGTCTGCAAAAAGCATGATCGGTTGTCACCACGCCATGAATTTCCAAACCGACAGCCCTCGCGAGAATAATGTACAGCACCGAAGAGGACACGCAGTTGTATCGCCCTGTCTTCAGCAGTACGTCCAGACGGGTTTGTGTTTCAATATACCGGCTTAAGCAGTTGCTGTGCATCCAATAAAGCAATGCCTCGCCGTCAGGCAAATCATCTCCCGTTATCGTCGATTTCAAGGAGCCAATTATATCCTGGATTATCTTGGAGTAATGTTCCATCTCATCGGCAGGTGTGCCGGATGCGATGAGAGATGCGTGAATGAGGGAATCAATCGGAATCGGTTCCGGTATATCGCCAATAGCCTCAATTTCACTGTCCGGGGTCAGCCGGATCTCCCCGAAGATGAGTGCAGGAAACAACAGTGCACAGGTTGTCCATATATAAACAAGGGTATTTCTAAGATATCCAATCCGTTTCGGGCTAGATTTTATCCGACTCTTCTGCATCAGTATAATGCTCCTGCTGCCCCGCGGCACTTAAGCTTCATCACTTTGTATCGGCTTTTAGCGGCAAAAAATTTCTTCGCTGGATTCGTCAAAGTGATTTGAGAAGTGCCCACAAGAAAATTCTTAGATAGAGGTCTGTGAATTGTTTGACTCATTAGGCATAACATACTAATAATCTAGAAGAACAGGGGGAATCCCTGATTATTGCATAAGGAGAAGATGATGACACCTAATTACGATGTGGCCGTTATAGGAGGGGGCCCTGCGGGCATGACTGCCGCGCAATACAGTGCCCGTGCAAATCTTAAAACTCTTGTCGTTGAGGAAATGGCCCCTGGCGGAGCCGTGCTCCTCATCAATGACATGGAAAACTATCCGGGTTTTCCAGAGCCCGTTAGCGGATATGAATTCAGCGAAAAAATGCGGATACAAACCGAAAGATTCGGCGCCGACTTCAAGACGGCTGCTGCGAAAATTCTGGTTAAGCAAGATGATCTGTTCACCATCGAGACAAGCGAAGGCCGTGTTACGGCGCGGACGGTGATTCTCTCTACTGGAGCGACACATAAGCATCTAGGTGTTCCAGGTGAAATGGAACTAACCGGTCGGGGGGTCTCATACTGCGCGACCTGTGATGGCCCCTTCTTCAAGGGCAAGCGAATCCTGGTGGTAGGAGGCGGCGATGCCGCCTGCGACGAGGCATCGTATCTGGCGAAGCTGTCCGATCACATTGTCATGATTCATCGCCGTAATCGTTTCCGCGCCCAGAAAGCCCTTGCGCAAAGGGTGGAACAGAATCCTCACATTGACATAAGGTTTAATCATATTCTTGAAGAAATCAAAGGTGAGAATGGGGTTAGTGAGGTGGTCTTAACACGAACAGATACGAAGGAATCCTATGAAGAGGAGATGGATGCTGTCTTCATCTTCATTGGGGCCATACCTCAAACCCAGCTTGTACCGGACATTGAGAAGGATGAATCCGGGTACGTGATAACGAATCAGAATATGGAGACCGGCATCGGGGGGCTCTATGCGGCGGGGGATATCCGTTCCTCCCCGTTTCGGCAAGTGGTGGTAGCCTGCGGTGAAGGCGCAGTCGCCGCTCACAGGGCATCGGCATATATTGATGATATGAAAGGTGAATCCTATACGGTATTGAATCGAGTTTGAACAAGCATCCAAGAAGCATCATCATCATAGGATTTATCGCCTGCACGGCCTTGAGTCAAATCCAGAGCGAAGAAATTCCTCATTTCACCGATGAATTAGACCCGGTGCTTCTCGCTCATCGTCTGATTGATGTGATGGACAACAGGGAAGTCCTTGGCCAAGTGCTGATGTTCGGCTATGACGGGCAGGCGCCGGATAGAAACATCATGCGTTGGATTAAGGAATTCAACCTAGGCGGTGTGAAGATATTCGGTTGGAATGCCGAAGATCTCACACTCCTTGCCGAAACGGTGTCGGTGTATCAAGAAATCGCTCTCGGTTCGAGATTTGGAATTCCCCTGTTAATTGCCACTGATCAAGAGGGCGGATGGGTAAGACATATTAAGGGCTGGACATCAATCACTCCCGGAAACATGGCCCTTGGCGCCGATCCCGTCCCTGGCGACTCCCTGGACACCGGACGCCTCATTGCCCGGGAATTGGCATCAGTCGGTGTGAACATGAATTTCGCCCCGACTGTTGATGTGTTCAGCGATCCCCGGGCCGAGGTCATTGCTCCCCGAACTTTTACGGCAGACCCTTATTGGACGGGAATACTGGGATTAGCTTTCATAAAGGGACAAGAGGAATTCGGCGTTATCAGCACAGCGAAGCATTATCCTGGCCATGGTGACACATCGGAGGATTCACACGGAACCCTGCCAATTGTCCATGCCGATATAAACACCTTAAGAAACCGCGATCTCATACCCTACCGCATGATAATCCAAGGCGGATTACCCGCAATCATGGCAGGACACCTGGCATTCCCTTTGATCGAAAATGAACGGCTGCCGGCTACGCTTTCCAAGTATTTTCTTACGACACTCCTTAGGGAAGAACTGAGTTTTGACGGGGTTGTCATCACTGATGACCTTTTCATGCATGGAGCAAGAATTGAAAATACGCCCGCCCACCAAATATGTTATCTCGCTATGATGGCAGGTGCGGATATTTTGCTGATTTCTCACGGCAATAGGAACCACAGAGAAATAATCAACCGCTTTATAAATGAGATGTCTGACAATGAGCTATTTGCCAAGAGAGTACGTGAAGCCGCTTACCGAGTAATGAAAATGAAACTTCAATGGCTTAAAGGCCCGAATGCCGTCTCTTATCATCCAAAACCGCCCCAGGAGATGCTCTCGGCGGATGGGTCTTATGGATTCCTTCTGACCCAGGCGGCACGAAGCATAACCCTCGTACGAAATCGGCGGTTCCCCATTAAGCGGGAGGATGCCGGCAGGGTGCTTCTTGCCGGAACCTATCAGGATTTTTTCATCGAAGGAAAACGGCGCTACCCCAAGGCGAAAACCTGGCTGATTGATTACGCGGAGACAAAACAAGGCTTACAGCGAAACGGCAGGAATCTGGCACAGGCCGCGGCGCGATACGACACAGTCATCGCCCTCGTGGCGGATACCGAAACCGCAATACTGCTCAATGAGCTGGAAAAAATTGCCAATCGTGTCGTGGTCATATCGGTTCTTTCTCCGACGCATCTTGACACGCTGGATTGGGCCCAAACGGCACTCGCTGTTTATGGGACCGGCAGGGAGAGTTTTCGAGCGGCATTTGCCGCCCTGTTCGGCGATTTTGTTCCCGAGGGCAGACTGCCCATCCCCCTGGAGTCAGCGCCGTGAATTGGCGTCCCGTGAGAAAGGCCGCCTATCAGCAGCTCATCGAGATGCTTAAGAATGAGGAATGGGGGCATGTCGCCCTGACCTCCAAGCTGAAAAATTCCGACGATGTATTCTTTGGCACCGTTGCCGGTGGGCGCATCTGGTTATTGGAGAATGACGGTATCATCCATGGATGTCTATACATCTCCCGGCAAGGAGCTGTCTTTCCCGTCTTCGACCCGGAAGAACTGGGAACTCCGGCAAAACAGGCACTGCGCAAGATACTCATATCCCAGCGGGACAGGATTTACATGGTACAGGGCATGATGCCGCGTGTGAATCTTGTTGACGAGCTTCTCGGAATGCTGCCGTCCCGTGAGAGGAACTATCGTCTGCTCACATGCTCTTCTTCTGTCAGCGGCACGAAGAAAACAGGGCTTTCCGTCAAAATTCGTCCAGTAAACACAGAAGATGTTCGGCTGCTCTGGCCTTTGGAAAGAGGCTATCTGATTGAAGAGGTTATAGATGAAGGAAGTCAACTCAACGAAGATAAGGCTCAGCGGCAGTTCCGCCATGCCCTGAAAAATCATTTGATCTATTGCGCACTCTTGCAGGACCTGCCGACGGCCAAGGCCGGAACCAATGCCAGAGGCTGGAATTATGATCAGATTGGCGGAGTTTTTGTCTCACCTCAGTACAGGAACCTTGGCTTAGGCCGTCTAGTAATGCAGGAACTCCTAAAGACCATTGAACGAATGCACCGGCGGGCCTGTCTGTTTGTAGACATCTCGAACAAACCGGCGCTTCACCTTTATACTTCTATGGGATTCGTAGATAGAGGCGGATTCCGCATTTCATACTGGAAGGATTGAAAGATGATTATTCTCATGGTTTGTTCGGAAACTATTCCCTTTGCGAAATCCGGAGGACTTGGGGATGCCGTCCCCGCCCTGGCTCAGTCGCTTAGCAAGATGGGGCATGAAGTTGGGATTGTTATGCCCCGATACTATTCAACCGATCGGCGTGGCCTCAAGAAGCTTGCTCAGCCATTGGGTGTGCCAATGGGGGCGGAAGAGATGTGGTGTGCCGTTTATGAAACCCGGCTTCCCAAAAGCGATGTATCGGTCTGGATGCTCGACAGGGAAGACCTCTATGGGCGGCATGGGCTGTATGGTCCTGATGGCTCACAATCCTGGCCTGATAATGCCCTGCGCTACGCCTTCTTATGCGCAGCATCATTCCAGCTTTCCCGTTATTTGAAACGAATACCGGATATCATGCACTTCCATGACTGGCCGACGGCCCCGTCTGCCTGGCTGCTCAAAAACTGGGAGAGGGAACGTGGATTTGAAAACACGGCCTCTGTGCTGACAATTCATAATCTTGGTTATCAGGGAAGCTTTTCGCCTTCCGATGCAGAGGTGTTTCCCCGAGCGGCACTCGATTCCGGCAGGGACAGTCTCCTTCATGATAACGAACTCAACTACCTGGCGGCAGGAATCAAAAACGCCGATGCCATTAACACGGTATCCCCTACCTATGCAGCCGAGATAATGGGGGCAGATTATTCACACGGTCTCGACGGAATTCTTAGAAGCAATGCCAAGAAGATCACCGGAATTCTCAACGGGATGGATTACAGCGAATGGAATCCTTCTCGGGACAGAGCCTTGGCTCCGCACAACTATAGTCATTGGACTCTGTGGCGCAAGGAACGGTTAAAGAAGCGATTGCAGCTTGAAGCCGGTTTGCCGTTGAATCCTGAACTGCCTCTCTTTGGGCTGATTGCCCGGCTGACCACCCAGAAGGGTGTAGACCTCATGGACAAGCCCTTGTCTCCGGCCTTGGACGCTTTTCGCCAAGGAAAGGCGCAGCTTATTGTCCTTGGCACGGGGGAACGGCGTTATGAAGAGGCGTTTGCCCTGCTTAATCGAGTATATCCGGAGAACTGCAGCGTCAGAATAGATTTCAGCCTGCCGTATTCCAGGCTTATCGAGGCCGGTTCGGATTTCTTCCTCATGCCTAGCCGCTATGAACCCTGCGGGTTAAATCAGATGTACTCCTTTCGCTATGGGACACTGCCCGTAGTCCGACGCACCGGGGGGCTTGCCGATACCGTTGTTGCTCTGGATGACTATCCGGAATCCGGCAATGGTTTTGTCTTCGACAAGCCGGAGAGCCGGGAACTGAAAGACGCTATAGAACGCGCCATCACCTTCTATGGGAATAAAAAATCGATGAAGTCCGCACGGAAACGGGCTATGAAGCTGCGGTTTGACTGGGCTTCTTCCTCGGTTAAATATGCAGCGATGTACAAAGATGCCCTGAATCGGGCAGCAGGCAAATAATATGTCGATGGATGAGACCGAACCCGAAGGTTCGATCCATGCCTTTTATTGTCCGCCGCGGAACTAGAGCGGCCCTGATCCTCATGCTGCGCCCCGGCAGAGCGCACTCCTTCTTATAGCCAGATTGGCATACAGTCTTCAGTGTGCTGCACACAGCGAATCACCAAATAGGCGCAAGGGATTGCAGCCAGAATAAGGCATTGGAGCGAAAAGCCCGACCCGAGGGGGTGCTCCCAAATATTGATTTTTGGAAGTTTCGGCCCCTCGATATGCAGACTGCTTCCCCTCTTCTTCCCGTGGAAATGCGGGCGGCAGGATGCTGTCTTCACCATGCCGAATAGGCGCCCTATAGCGGGTTCATTGGGGGCCTCGGCAAAGGCTGTTGTGGAAGAACATACGGGGTGAGCAGTTTTTTAGACCCAATGAGCCGAAATTGAAGCAACGGGGATTGATTCGGGGCGGAAAAGGTCTATCATTTTCACCCCGAACTATAATGTCAGCTTAGTGTCTGTTGCCCGCCGCTAAGCTTGAGGGTCCTATACCGCATCGACAACGGGGTTTTCTAACACTCCAATGCCTTCAATTTCAACTTCGACGACATCGCCGGACTGGAGAGGGCCAACTCCAGACGGTGTGCCCGTGAAGATCAAGTCCCCATCTTCCAGTGTCATCTGATAACTGATGTAGGAAATGAGTTTGGGGATGGAAAAGATCATTTCGCTTGTGTTGGCCGTCTGTACCGTCTTTCCGTTGAGTCTGGTCTCTAATTGTAGGGCTAAAGGATATCCTGCGCTTTCCGCCGGAAGGATACATGGGCCTACAGGACCGAATGTATCGAATGATTTCCCTCTGAACCAACCGGATTTATCGGAATGCTGTACATTTCTTTGGCTGACATCATTGCCGCAGGTATAGCCAAGAATATGGGTCCGCGCCGCATCCTCGGGGATGTTTTTTCCCCTTCGGCCGATGATGACGATGAGTTCTCCTTCGTAATCGGTTCGGGAGTCCTGTACCTGATCTTCTGACGGCCGGATTAGCGGAAGAACAATGCTTTGCCTATGCGCGATGAGAACATTGGGTGTCTTGCTGAAGATAACCGGGTCTTCCGGAATTTCTCCATCTAGGCCGCGCACCCTGATGGATGCACTCTCAGCGATATGGGACCGATAATTCAATCCCACGGCGATTATCTTACTTGGATTAACATCGTATGAATTGGCGCTATTTGTAATCGGCAATCTTAATTTCATGTGAACGATCATATATAAAATGCTTATTAATGAGAACTGATTAAACTGCCGATTCTTCGGGTAGAAGAGGTTTAACCAATGAAGAGTCAAATGCTAATACTGTGCATACTATTGCTTCCATTCTGTGTGTGGGCCAATGGAGAATCGGAAGGCAGCACGACAGGTGATACAAAAACTGCGAGTAATCCAGAAGGGAAACGGGAGTTGCTGGATATGATTCAATCCGGTGACATACAGGCCGTCGAGCAATCTCTCCAAATCGATGTGGATTTGGACTACAAAGACGACAACGGATTGACGGCGCTCCATGCCGCTGCCGAAATCGGTCATGCTCAATTAATCTCTGCCTTGCTGCAACGGGGAGTTGCCATTGACCCTGTTGACAGTATTGGCCGAACGCCTCTATTCATCGCTGTGGAGAATAAGCACTTAGAGGCCGTCTCTTTATTGGCTTTTACAGGAGCCGATCTTTCTATAAAAAACGAAGAAGGTCTGTCCCCTGCGTTACTCACTTTGTCTCAGCCCTCTCAAGTACTGGACAGCCTTTTTCAAACAAGTACAGTGGACACCCGTCTGGATGAAGAAGAGAACACCTTGCTGCATATTGCGGCCAAACAAGGTTTGGAGTCCCACGTATCGGCTCTTATTGAGCTAAAAGCCGATGTAAACGCAAAAAATTCCGCTGGACAGACCCCGCTTGACACCTCGCTTACAGGAAATGTGACAGAGAGCAAGGCTGCATGCGCCGCCTTATTACTACAGAATGGCGCTTTAGAGCCTCAGGATGAGAGTTGGCGCTATATCACAGGACCCCTCAGATTTAAGGACTATGAGCAACGGTTCAATTCAGGCGCCACCGCTCTGCATTTTGCGGCGGAGAGAAATCATGAGGGTATGCTGCGATACCTGATTGAGAAAGGCGTAACGGCGGATGTCAGGGATCAGCCCGGAAACACTCCCCTTCATGTCGCCGTGCGTAAGGGATACAAGACCATCGCCTCAATTCTTATTGACAATGGAGCGAATATCAATTCCCGTGATTATAGCGGCAATACCCCCATTCATGAGGCAATCGCCGTTCCAGAGGGAATAACACTGGTTGAACTCCTTATCGATAATGGGGCGGAAATCAATGTAAAAGACAGCTCGGGCCGCACTCCGCTCCATCTTATGATTATTCTGTCTGCAGAAGTGGGAATCGCCCAGTTGTTGATAGAGAAGGGGGCGTTGGTGGATATCCGGGACATGCAGGGAAACACACCGTTGCTCTTGGCCATAGAGCAGAATGAACAAGAATTATCAGAGCTTTTATTATCTGAAGGCGCCGAAGTTTTTGCAAAGAACAATCAAGGCCGGACGCCGACACAGGCTGTATTGGGCAATAATGACGGTGCGGTTTCCTGGTTTTATAACGCAGAGCGTCTTTCTATAACTGATGATGAGGGCCGCAATGTCCTTCATCATGCAATCATCTATAAGACAAGTTTGGAAAACCTTCGACTGCTCTTAGATATCGGTACTGATCAGGATTCTCGAGATTTCAACGGAGAAACACCGCTCCATTACGCTGTAAAAAATGGTCTTGCCGAACATGCACAGTTGCTTCTTAACATGGGTGCCGATCCATACTTGGAGAACAATGATGGCCGATCTCCGTTGGCTGCCGCATTTGAGAAAGGAATTGAGATTACTTTGGCGATCTTTGGCAATCATCTCAAAATCGAAGATCAATGGGGGAACACTCCGCTGTTTCACGCAGTACAATGGGAGAATCTTTTGGTAATAGAGGCCCTCCTCTCGGCCAAGGCCGATCCAAATCATCATAATAAGCAGGGAGAAACCGTTCTTCATAAAGCCATCCTGTCAGAAAACCTCAGCATGGCCGTGAAACTCATTGAATCCGGAGCCGATCCGAATGGCATTAATGCGTTGGGAGAATCTGCGGTGCATATCGCCGTTAGATGGGAGCGAACAGAAAATGTCAGATTACTCGCCAGCCATGGGGCAGACATGGATATTCAAGATCGCTCAGGACAAACCCCGCTCCACCTGGCGGCCCAGCTCGGTAATAACGAGATATGTGAGTGGCTGCTGAATTTCCAGGCAGATCCCAATATCAGTGACAAGAATGGCCGGTCTCCATTGTTTATCGCCGGTGAAAATGATCGAGTCGAAACGATTAAGCTTCTGCTGAAAACAGGTGCGAATCTCTCCTTACGGGATAATGAAGGGCGGACAGCTCTGCACAGCAGCATAATCGCCAAGGCATATAAGGGGGCCGTCACACTGATTGATTTTGGCGCAAATATATTCGCGGTAGATGCCAATAATCATAGTTCATTCGACCTATTACTCAAGACCGATGCGGACACAGCCGCAGACATTATTATGCCTAAGGTCATTAATCAGCAGGATAATCAGGGAAATACTCTATTGCACCTAGCCGTTAGCAGTCAAGCCGATCCTGGATTCATTGAACTGCTTCTCGCCAAGGGTGCAGATAAAGCTGCCCGAAATGCAAAAGGGAAGACCGCGTACGATTTGGCCGTCACACTCGACCATATAAATCTTGCCGATCTGCTGAAATAGTCTATGGATCAATATATCATTAAGGTTATCTGCCCTGATCAAAAGGGTATCGTCGCTGCTGTAGCCACACACATGGCTGATTGCGGAATCAATATCCTGGACCTCACCCAGCACACCGCCTCGGATATGGATGTTTTCATGCTTAAATCACTCTTTGAGGCGTCTTCTGAGTTTGATAGGGAATTATTTTGTAAGTCCTTTGAACCGATGGCCAAGAAATACAGCATGGACTGGAAACTCTACCCGATTACGTCGAGGGAAAGAATCGCCATATTGGTGAGTAAGACCACTCATTGCCTGTGGGAGTTGCTTCTCAAACATCAAGATGGTGAATTAACCTGCGATTTTCCTGTAGTTATATCCAATCATCCTGCCTGCGAACCCATAGTACGGCAATTCAATATTCCTTTTTATTGTATTGATTACTCTGAGGGAAGGGAGAAGGCTGAGGCAAAAATAGGGGAAATACTGCTGGAATATGATATTGACCTCATTGCCATGGCACGTTTCATGCAAATCCTCTCCTCGTCCTTTGTTCGCGCATGGGAAAACAAGGTTATCAATATCCATCATGGATTCTTACCGGCATTCAAGGGTGCAAGACCCTATCATCAGGCCTGGTATAAAGGTGTGAAAATAATAGGTGCGACAGCGCATTTTGCCAATGAACACCTCGATCAAGGACCCATCATCACTCAGGAAGTTGTCCATGTGAGCGACCGCCTTTCCATTCAACAGATGATGCGCATGGGAAAGGATATAGAACGCCGCACTCTAACTCATGCCCTCTCCCTATACTTAGAGCATTCCATTTTCGTCCATGAAAACCGAACTTTTATATTGCGGTGAGGCTGGTATTGACATGATTCCTTATCATTCTTATCCTTAACTTCAGGGTCTGCCTGGATGGTGAAATTGGTAGACACGCTAGTTTCAGGGACTAGTGCCCGCAAGGGCGTGGAGGTTCGAGTCCTCTTCCAGGCATGTATAATCTTTTTTTATGTAGTACGCTAACTGCTCTCCCTATCGGCCCTGCTATTTGCAGTCGGCACTGCCTGCTCTGACATTCTGTTTTTGGCTTGCTCTTTTCCCCCGCTACTGCGTTGCCAAAGAACTCACGTAACCCAGTTGCGTTTGAATTCTTGGCGCCTTGCATCGAAGAAAAATAGCTGCGCCAAATTCCAGAAGCGGTTTTTTAGAGGTTCCCTCCCATCTGACTCTTCTGCTGTCGGCACCGGTCTTCGCATTCATCATCGCCTGTAGTGGCGGCAGTTCCAGCGGCGAAGCCCAAATAAACGAACTCACGATAACGGTTAACAGCACTGATTACTCAATTAACTTCAGCGGTAATACAGGCCAGGTTTCACTGCCCATGTCCGAAGATGTGCCGGCTCAAGTCAGCATCAGCGGTGTTGAGCTTTCAGCCGGAGCATCTGGTCTAACGGCTGGCGCCACTCTCAGATTAACAGATGGCCGTGTAAAGGTGACAATAACCGCCGAGGACGGCATGGCTACATCCAGTTTGATATGGCCGAATAACTGATCACTGTTTCCTTGGCCAACTGATTAATACTTCTGCCATTCCCAGCCTGTGTTTTTCAGACTATTGAAGCCCTAAATCCTGGTGAATATCTCATACAGTTCTGCCCTCCTAGCGGCGAAAACTATCTTGACACAGGGGGGTGCCGGCCGGGTGGTGAATCCTCAATCCAAATTGGCCACTTTCCGGGAAATCAACAGACCAGCCCAAACCAGTACCCTTGCTGATAGCATCGGCCTAAGGCGAGAACTTAAGTCAGAGGAACATCTATGAAGTGCTGGATTGGCGGCTGTCTGTTGTAACACGATTGAGCCGAACTGTCTTTAGGGGCGCGGCCCTTTACGTGGTTAACCGAACTGACAATCCATCAGCAGAAGATGATTGAAACCTTAGGAGTTAAACGGCAATGTCCTCAGTATCGTGAAGAATGGATTCTGAGGCTCTGCCGTACACAATAAATTACTAAATGAAGCGCAAGGGATTGCAGCGGAAATGCCGCTGGCTGCCCCGGCGATTGGCAATGAGCCGGGAGGGGGGCAGCCAGAATAAGGCATTGGAGCGGAAAGCCCGACCCGAAGGGTTGCGCCCAACTATTGATTCTTGAAAAATCCGTCACTCTGGTGCTAAATGGTGGTCCAATAAAGGTCTCGGTCGCCAAGACGCCGGTATTGAACGGCCTCCAGAATATCATCAGGGATTATTTCGTCGCGGCAGGAGATGTCGGCCAGGGTGCGGGCCACCTTCAAAACACCATGGGCGGCCCGGGAAGACAAGCCCAGCTTCCTGACCGATTCGGTGAAAAACAGCGTTGATGAGTCGTCGAGTAAGATGATCTTGCCGATCTCGGAAGGAGGGATGTCGGCGTTGATGTTCCAATCGAGGTCCTTGAAACGGCGGGCCTGAAGCATCCTGGCCTCTTTCACCCTCTCTCTCACCGTCAAAGAATCCTCGCCCGCCGGCATGAGCAGGTCTACGGGGTCAATGGGTGAGACCGGAACCCGAACATCCACCCTGTCCATGAGCGCCCCGCCTATGCGGCGCCAATAACGGCTGATTTCCGGCATGGTGCACAGGCAGGATACTTCTTCCTTCCCGAGGTTGCCGCATGGACAGGGATTCATGGCCATCACAAGCTGGAAATCAGCCGGAAACCACCATTGCCGCCCAGCCCTGGCCAGTTCCACCCGGCTTGATTCCATCGGCTCCCTCAGCGATTGGAGCACCCTATGTCCGAACTCCAGCGCCTCATCGAGAAAGAGTATGCCGCCGTGAGCCAAAGATGCCTCACCCGGTTTCCCTGCGGCTCCGCCTATGATGCCTTCGCAGGTGGAAGAATGATGCGGTTCCCTGAAAGGCGGGCGGCGTATCAGTCCCTGCCTCTCGCCCAGACAGCCCGACTGAGACCAGATACGGGTCACTTCGATGGACCTGGAGGGCTCAAGGTGGGGCAGCAGACCGGGCAGAGTTCGAACAGCCATCGTCTTACCGCTGCCCGGCGGGCCGAATACGATGAGATGATGACCGCCGGCCGCGCAGAGTTCCAGCACCCTCTTCAAGATGGGCTGCCCCCGCAATCCTGAAATGTCTTCAGAAGGGACTGTCTCGAGTGCTCTTTCCTCTTCTTCTACTGCGGCTTCATTTCCGCTTTGCGGCCGGTTCAAAACCTCAAGCAGTTGAGTAAGATTGGCGATGCCGAGAGAACGGCCTGGAGCCAAGGTTGCCGCCTCTCTGAGGTTATCCGAGGGGATGATGAAACGCTTGATGCCGTGGGCAAATGCCGAGGCAACCGCCGGCAATACGCCGAAGACCGAACGCACCGAGCCGTCAAGCTGTAATTCGCCGATGCAGAGAATGTGCTCATCCCCTTCCAGTGGCAGTTGACCCGATTCTGCAAGTATGCTCACGGCAATGGGGAGGTCGTAGGATGAGCCTTCCTTCTTCAAATCGGCAGGGGAAAGGTTGACGAGGATGCGGTCGAGGGGGAAGACGAATCCGCTCCGATGGATGGCGATGCGCACCCTGTCTCTGGACTCGCGCACGGCGCTGTCCGGCAGCCCGACAATGTCCAAACCGGGTATGCCCCGTCTGATGTCCACCTCCACCGATACGAGCTGCCCTGCATAACCGGATGCCGCATATGCATAGATATTCATGGCTGCCTCATTATGCAAGACTCATCTCAAGCGGCAGAACTATCAAATTCCGAACAAACGGCGTCCAAACTGAAGATTTTGCAGAATCTCTATCCCTGTGAAATACCCCGGGCGGAATTCAGTCTCTCCTGCAGAACCAGGGAGTCGCATCGTTCATTCCACTTATGCCCGGCATGGCCCTGCACCCATGTCCATGTTATGGAGAGCGCATCGTCGAATTCTCTTAGCCTGGTCCAGAGATCACGGTTCTTGACCGGCGTCTTGCTGGCGGTTCTCCATCCGCTCTTCACCCAATGAGGCATCCACTGCGTGATGCCCTGCTGGACATACTTCGAATCTGTGAACAACTCTATGGTTTCATCTGTCAGCCCTATCTCTCCAAGGGAACGAATCACGGCAGTGAGTTCCATCCTGTTATTGGTGGTATACTCTTCTCCGCCTGAAATTTCCCACGGTTCCGATGCCTCTCTCAAGATGACGGCGGCCCAGCCGCCCGGTCCAGGATTCCCGGTGCAGCCGCCGTCTGTAAAAATTCTAATCATAGCGGATTCAATCCTCTTAAGTTCGGCGTTCGTTCGCCGCCGCTGCGATCAAGGAGTTGATCCATTCCTCTATGCCCTTGTTTTTTTCTCGCAGTTCATCACGTGCCGCCGAGAGATTATGACCGTCCGCCGAATGACAGGACGTGTAAAATTTAATCTTGGGTTCGGTTCCCGAGGGTCTAACCGTAACCATGCAGCCATCCGACAGGATGAATTGAAGCACATTGGAGGATGGAAGAGTGATGTTCTTCAGAGTTTCATCCTTGTCGGCATTCCAAGTTGTGCCATGAGCAAAATCCCTCATCTCGATAACAGGCGTGGAGGCGATGTGTTTAAGAGGATTTATCCTCAGCGATTCCATCAGCCCATTCATAATCTGCTGACCTTCCTGACCTTCGAAATCCCGGCTGTACAGCTCCTCCTGGTAGTAACCGAAACGACCCCATAGTTCCTCCAGGTGCTGCAGCAGGGTCTTGCCGCGCTCCAAGTTCCACAGAACCATTTCTGCCGTCATGGCTGCGGCGGATACCGCGTCCTTGTCCCTGACGGCGCTTCCCACGAGATAACCGTAACTCTCCTCGCCGCCGAACACATAGGTGTAGAGACTGTCGGCTTCGAATTGCCGTATCTTCTCGCCGATGTACTTGAATCCCGTAAGGACACGGAAACTCTTTGCCCCATAGTACTCAGCAATGACATTCTGCAGCCCCGTGGTAACGATGGTGTTGACGAAGGTCGGATTAGCCGGCATGATTCCCTGCTCCTTCTGAATTCGGAATATGTAGTCTGTCAGCAATGCTCCTAGGCGATTGCCGCTCAGCAGACACCATTTCTCACCATCGGGAACCGCAATACCCAGGCGGTCTGCATCCGGATCGGTCGCCATGACAAGATCGGCTCCATTATCTTCGGCCAGCTTCAGCGCCATCTCTAACGCCGATGCTATCTCAGGGTTCGGAAAATCGACGGTGGGAAAGTTCCCGTCCGGCTCCCTTTGCTGCGATACCGTCATGACGGTCATGCCCAGTTCACGCAGAACACCTTCCACCGGAAGAGTGCCGGCGCCGTGAAGGGGTGTGTAGACAATCTTAACCCTATTGCCGCTTCTTCGCATCATTTCGGGATTCAAAGACTGATTGACCGCCATCTGGCGGTAGGCATCGTCAATCTCCCTGTCTATAGAGATGATGAGCCCCTCCTCTTCGGCCTTCTTCATGTCCATCGCCGCCACATGGCCATTCACCTTGCGCACTTCGGCGATAATTCCTTTATCGTGAGGGGGAACAACCTGGGCTCCATCGGCCCAGAACACCTTGTATCCATTGTATTCCGCCGGATTATGGCTGGCCGTAATCATTACACCGGCGCAGGCACTTAGCCGGCGGACCGCAAAAGACAGGACGGGAGTAGGCCGAAGAGAGGTGAACAGCCATGCCTTGATTCCATTGGCGGCAAACACACGTGCGGCCTGTCTGGCAAATACATCCGAGTAATTGCGGCAGTCGAAGGCAATCACCACCCCGCGCTCTTCTTCCGGAACATAGGATATGATGTAATTCGCCAAGCCCTGTGTCGCCCTGCATATAGTGTAGGTGTTGATTCTGTTTGAACCGCCGCCTATAACGCCGCGCAGACCGCCGGTTCCGAAATCTAATTCCCGCCAGAATCGATCACCGAGTTCTGCCATGTCTTCTTTTTCCAGGAGACTCTCAACTTCGGCCTTGAAATCCAAGCTGCTCTCCACTTCAAGATAGGCTTCCGCCTTGATCCTGATTTCTTCATCAGTCATATTCTACTCCTCCAAAATTCGGGTAATCTTACACAATGACACATTTTTCCTACAGACTCCCAGGGCGCCATACATGCAAAAATCATTATTTGGGCGCAACCCTTCGGGTCGGGCTTTCCGCTCCAATGCCTTATTCCGGCAGCCTGTTAACCGGCTCATTGCCAATCGCCGGGGCTGCCGGCGGCATTTCCGCTGCAATCCCTTGCGCTTTTTATCATTTCACAATCAGCCTTGTCCAGCACACAGGGAGTCCCTCACGCCCCTCTGTTCTCCCGAACTGCAAGGGCCGAAGCGGGAACGCCCAAGAACTGACAATGATAAACATGTCGGCTTACCAGGTCATTTTCTTCGCCTTGATTCGTTCCACAGCCCATCTGGTGTATCGGCAGACCTTCTTGTCCGGATCAGACAACAATGATTCCAGTATCGTCTCGTTATCCTCGTTCACCAAGGTTTCCAGCGCCCTGACGGCGAGTATCCTCACTTCTGTATCGGGATCTCTGACGGCATGGACTATACCGCGATATGCAGGCAAAGTTGCGATGATGCTAAGCAATTCGGCCGCCTCCCGCCGTGACTGTACATCCCTTTGACCAAGCCGATTGATAAGATTCTCGACGAAACCTGTTCGGGTGAGAATCTCGACAAGGAACGGCCTCATCGACGGACCGCCCCCCTTAAGCATTTCAGAGAAAGTTTTCTCCAGTTTTTCACCCATTAACACGAAGACCTCGGCCAGCTTCTCTTTGAGCACCGCATCGGAATTCTTGAAATGTTCAACCATCTTTCGGAACATCTTCACGTCATTCTTGCAGGCCAGAGCCCGCAGCAATTCGTCTCTCAAATCATGCCCCAGGCTCAAGAAGCGCACCAATATATCGACTGATGCCAGTAAGTGACTTGAGGCTAATCCTTCCAGCACAGCCACTCGAACAACCTGTGATTCATTGGTATCAAAGAGTATCGTCTCCAGGAGCTTCAGGACATCTTTTGTCGATTTCTTCCCTGCGATTCCGGCCGTCTTACGCCTGACATCCTCAACGGGATCATGCAAAAACCTAAGGATACTGTCTGCAGTGAGCAGGGTCTTGGTTCTTGACAGGGCCGATATACAGGCGAAACGAACCTCATGATTCGCATCATTTAAACCTTCCCTTATCTCTTCGCTCAATGCTTCGACGCTGCCCGCCGGCAAGCAGGATACCAAGGCTGCTCTTAATCCGGAATCCGGTGACTTGAGGATGAAAAGAGCCCTGTCATTGAGCACCTTGTCATTCATTTTCTCGAAGTGATCACGGAAGCAGTCATAGAGATCGGGCGGAAGAAGCGTCAGGTTTTCAATCATGGATTGGAGCGCTTGTTCCAATTGCCAGGCGCCGAGTATTCGCAGCGCCCGCAAACGAACCAGGTAATGATGCTGAATTCTGTCAGCCTCAAGAATATCAAGAACGGGATTGATGAACATCGAATAAGGCAGCTTAGCCATGATGTCGAGATAGGCATCATCAGCGATAAATTGAGGATCGACGAGGAATTCCAGCAGAACATCCCTGAAAACGTGGGCCTCATCCCGTGGTAAACGGGGCAGGATGAAACTGAGCAATTCATTGTGAGCACGCCGTTTCTTCAGTTCCTCCCTTACCAATAACCATGTTTTCTCGTTCCCCCTTGTACAGGCAAGGGTCATCGCATCTCGATAAAGCATCTTCCCGTATGGCGGCATAGCCGACCAAAGATCAAAGGCTTTTCTTGCCAGGGGTATCATGAGTTCGGCAGTGCCGCCTTGCTGGAGAAGCCTTGCGCCGAGAAGAAGCGTATCTATGGCTTGAGTTGACTGGAGATGAGAAAGAAAGCCGGTAATGCCGACTGACACGGATGAGGAAAGCAGGGCGAACCGCCTGTTCCAATCCTCCATGTCGCCGAGATTCGCTTCCTTGAACAGCCTCAGGAGTGTTCCCGCTTTCTCGAGAAACCGCGCCGATGCCAGCCTCAGCTCGGCCGAGTCCTTCTTCAGCGCGAGAATGGCAAGATTCTCATCCACCTTGGAGCCGGTTTTCATCTGTTCCAGGATATGGAGGGACTGCGTAACAGTGAGGTTATTATGATCAATCTGCCAGAGATGCGGGGATGTGGATTCGATGCGATCTCTGGCGCTTAGCCGCACTTCAGAGACGGGATCATTCAAGGCGATTGACATGAGCTGATTGATGCAGTCTTCCCGGTCAAGGAAGGCTCCCCTGATTGCCGTGCGCCGTATGATGGGATGAGAATCATTCAGGGAATTTTTGACGATGCGAATAGAACGATTGTCCGTATCGTCAATGATCACCCGCAGCGCAAAATAGCGCACAGTCCACTCCATGTCTCCAGAAAGATTTCTCACTATCTCAATAGCTTCATCCAATAGAATTCTTGCCTTTCCGTTATCAAAATCTTGTCCTTTTGAAGCCAAGGCCATATTGCGCAGTGATGAAGGGTCGGCATGATCCACGAGCCAGGCATTGAAGGAACGGGCTATGCGGCTGCTCTTCAGGGATGCCAAGAAAACCCAGAAAATCCCTTGACTGCCCGGCCAATCAAGGAGCCGATTGGCATCCTCTATGCTATTGAGCCTAAGCATTCTCCGCCTCAGAGCATCGGCCAAACCAAAATGGCGGACTATCTCCATTCCTTTTCGTCTAATAAGATTACTGACTATGCCCGGGTGGGCCAGAAGCCGGCCCCGGAGGGATTCATCGTTCTCTTTTCTCGCGAATTTCCGAAGCGACCGCTGAGTCAAGATAATCCGATAGGCTATGGGAATGAGCACAGATGCAAGAGGCAGAACCGCTCCGGAAACCTTTATAAACGGAGGTATTGAAACCATAAGCGACTGAATGCTCAAAATCACTCCGGTCATTCACAGCTTCCTTTGAACTTCAGCGAGGGGTTTTGAAAATAGCCGGCAATGAATTTAATCAATGCGTCAAAATAGAGGATGCAATGACTCCTGTAATGATTTTCGTTGCGGCTGTTGAAGAACAACACCCCCAGAAGGCCTGAACCAGCTTTGAGGGGCATGGCTATGCCGCTTCTCATTTCTTCATTGAGAAGGATGCTCTCAAAAAACCCATGCCTCCGTGACAGCGAAACCACAGGCTTACCGCATTCGACAAGAAATTCGATGAACTCAGAGTCATGGAGAAAAAACTGAGGCACTTCGGCCATTCCGTATATACAGGTCTGCACCATAGAATCTGCTGAATCCCCATGATTCTTTGAAAGGTAGGCACATGCCAGATCGGAATGGGTGAAATCGGACGATTGTCCTAAGAGAATAGGGATCAGCTTATTGATCTCAATTTCGGACATAAGCGAAGTAGAAATTTGTACTATACGGCTCAGAACAGATTCCTGTTTCATGACTTCATTATAAATTGCTCAAGGATTATGTCGAGGGCAGAATGCCGATCAATGGAGGTAAACAGAAATCGAAATGTCAGGGGCGCCTCAAGAATTGTGATCAGGAGTTGTAGATGAAATAAAAAAGGGCTCATCCGCCTGTAGGGTCTCTAAAAACACCGCCAGGTTCTTGACTCGAATTTCCTAAAGGGCACCTCTAAAAAACCCATTTAGTTCTTGACTCGATCTTTTCCGCCGCTACTGCGTTGTCAAAATACTCACGTAGCTTAAGCTGCGCTTGAGCTTTTGCCGCCTTGTATCGACAAAAAATTTCTTCGTCAATTTCCTAAAGCTGTTTTTTAGAGGTGCCCTGAAGCTGCTTCTTTGAGGCATCCCTAATGAAATAGAGTGTCTTGGCTACAAGGCGGAATGAATCATCGACAAGTTCAACTCTCGCTAGGAGTTCAAGAGGAAGCGGTTCCATTACGGCCAGAAAAGGAACAATGACGGGAACTCGGCCTTCCAGTACCTCGCCATCTTCATATCCAACAAGAAAATCAAAACTGATGGATGCCTCCAGGAACTCCACATTGGCGGTGACTCCTCTCCATAGAATCCAGCAGCCTTCATAAAGCCGAGGATTGTTACTGACTTCTTTGACGGTATAAGCTGTCTCCAGCGACTCAATAGTTGGCGGAGCAAGAAATTTCAAGATGTTATCCACTCGCTTCCGCGTCTCCTCAGAAATACTCGCATTGCGTATTTTATTTAGTTCAAACCGGGCGCTATTGTCTTCATAGTTTTCAAAATACCGCAAAGACTTTTTCAACAGAGACACCGCTTCGGCCTCATCTATCTGATACAAATCCTCTGATTCGCCGCCAACTGCCGCCTGATTCCCGGGTAGAAAGTATTCAGCCCCCGGTCTTTGTCCCGCAACTGATTTCCTCAAGACAGGGAAAATCCACGACTCCCTATTTATGTATACGAACAACAGGAACAGAAGCGGCACTGTAAGCATTGCGAATACCCCAAGCGGCCGCTTCGCCCTGATGTTGGGCAGATACGGCCCCGTCCGTAATTTCTCAAAAAAAACCGTCTGACTATTGATATCGGTGATTCTCTGGACAGCCCTCAAGCCCTTGGCAGCAAACCTGTTGTTGGGATAATCATCCAGAATCTCAAGCCATACTCTCACGGCTGAAGAGGAGTCTTTTTTTTTCATATGACAGACAGCGAGGCACAGCCTAATATCCAAATGAGCCGGAGCGGCCTGCAAACCGCGAACTAAGTAGGTTTCGGCATTTTTCAGCATCCCGCTTTCAAGATAGGCCCGGCCAAGAATAGTATAATAATCTGGATCCTCAAGGAATAGCGGTACTTTCGGTTCAAGAAATTGTATAACTTTGCTGTATTTTCCGTGAGACAACCACTGACATGCCCGGCGGAGTTCTTTATTCTGAATTCCCATACTCTCTTCGGAGATTCTCTTCTTCTTCTGTCATGGTTTCAATGGATGTGATTTCTTCTTCATTGATCATGGCCATATCCGGTTCTAACTTATCATCAATGGATTCAATTATAGCATCAATCGACAGCAGTCTATCCAGTATAGATTGCTGTTTAGAAACCCCTTTGCCATCCTGAAGCAGTATGCTCTGACTCTCGGCGATCAAAGAAGTGTCAAAAATGGCTCCGACTCCAAGGCTGAATTTCAGCACGAACTCCACACGCTCATTAGTGCTGAGATGAACTTGTTTAAACCTTATCAACAAGGCGCTGTCAAATTCTTTTTGACGATGAATGGTAATGAAACTCCTATTCTCTTTGACAACGAAATCCAAGGGATTAGCAACTAATTCATAATAATTCGCCATAATCACTTTTTCAGGCATTGAATCGGCATCAAAACTAAAGGTTACCCCTATACCGTCATTTGCCTGTGCTGTTGTTATCCATTCAGGAATCAGCCCTTCGTCAAATTCTGTTATAGTGGAAACAGCAGAACCATCAGAAATGAGAAACGGTTTGTCTGTATTCTCCCCCAGATATGTATCAAGAATCAATGTAGGCTGTATCTTGATTTCCGCTCCGGATTGATTGATGAATACAAGCTTCAGTGAACCTTTTCTTCTGTCCTCTGTGAATTCCAGTACCTGCTCAATGCCGAAGTCGCTGTCCGGATAAGATAAAAAATACCTGGACGCGCTCATTTTAGTCATTAGTTCCCATTTGTTAGCTTTAAGGTGGAAAATTCTTTCATTTATGGCGATTGCCCATTCTGAAGACGTATCTTGGGCATGGTTATCCCAAATATAAAATTTATCCTCTCCGGCAACGGCTTGAATCTGAAAAAACGATGTCGACTCTTTTTCTTGAGATAATTCCAATACCGCATCTTGGCCAATATCTTGAGCTGAGAGAGCCCCTGTATATGCAATCAACAGCAGGCCAATCGCAAAAACTTTCTTAGTCGTCATTTCGAAGTCTCAGTAATTCGTTGATATAAAACATTTTCATGTCCAATAGTTTGCCCCTGGCCTTCAACAATCTTTCCTTGTATATCAATTTGTCTTCAACTTGCCTGCCTTCGGAATTGAGGTTATTGAGATCTTTGACGGCTTCATAGTATTCGACTCTTTGTCTCTGGAGATCCTCTGCATACTCGAGATATCTTTCATGACTCCAGCGAAGTAATTCCAGCAGGGTCCGTTCACGGTAGTGAAAAGCTATTTCATTGATTCTATAGCGGGCTGCTTCATGCTTTACGCTCTGGGGATGAGTTTCAATCAGGTCCTTGAAGACCGCTTCCGCCTCTTCTAGCCGTCCAAGAACTATTAAGGACTCGCCTATCCAATAACGGGCCGACGGCACTAGCAGTGAGGTAGGGTAATCAACGATGAAACGGCCAAGGGCGATGACCGCTTTTTCAGGATATCCTTGAAAAAAAAACAATCGGGCATATTGATACTTCATTTCAACGATACGGTTGTCATGAGGGTGAAATGCAAAGAAGTTCTCGGCATATTTCACAGCCGAATCATAATTCTCCAGCAGTATTTCTGTCTTGACAAGCCAATAATGGGCATCTGCGTGAAATTCTGCCAGGTTTATGTCTTTCAAGATAGACTGAAAAGTTTCAGAAGCCTGGTCAAAACTTCCGTTCCCGAGTTCAGCGATCCCGGCTTTGAGGAGAACGTCATTGGCAAGGAGCTGCCCGTTAACAGCAACGGAGACGATAAATAGAAATGTAGCAATGCGGATAGCGCACCTCACAGTATTCCCCTACACCATGGTTATCGGAATGTAGCCTACTATTCCTTAGAAGTCCAATTTGCAGTCCTGCACTTGTGCATGGATGCTTGGGGGTCGGCATTATCGAAAAAGGCCGATCCCATCACAGCAGCATCGGCGCCTGCTCTCCATACTTCGGCGGCCGTTGATTCGCAGAATCCCCCGTCAACAACAATCACATACTGGCCTGCGCCTTTATTTCGGAGTTCCACAAGAGTTCTAACCTTGTTCAAGGCGGATGGGATCAATTTTTGTCGGCTATATCCTGGATTGACCGTCATGACCAGTACTTGGTCGACAAATTCCAGTAATTCAATGATTGAAGAGATGGGTGTAGCCGGGTTTAGGGATATGCCGGGCACTGCCCCTGCCTCCCTGATAGCGGCGGCCAGACGATGAGCATGG
This sequence comes from Spirochaetaceae bacterium, assembly GCA_965232165.1. Classification (GTDB taxonomy): domain Bacteria; phylum Spirochaetota; class Spirochaetia; order DSM-2461; family DSM-2461; genus UBA2779. Next base: position 1,803,569 of record CBDDOY010000001.1, read on the forward strand.
ATTTCGGATTCTATGTGGAACGTCAGTCGATCAACCTCCGCATCGATAAATGATTTCACGTGTAATCGGGGATTAACAACCATCAGATGAGCATCAAGGGGGAGGTCGGTCAATTTGCGCACTGCGGCAGCCATCTGAGCCCCAAAACTGATGGGAGGAACGAATGATCCATCCATAATATCAAGGTGTATCCAATCGGCGCCGGATTCTGCGGCAAGAGAGATTCCGGCACTGATATTCGAGAAATCGGCGGCTAGAATCGAAGGTGCTATGAGTCTTCCTGAGTTTGACATGGCTTGAATTATAGAATTCAATGGCTATACATCCAAGTCCATCTGTTGACGGCAGCCTTGGGTATCGGCTATATTATCAGAATACTTGCTGAACTATACTGGAGGGGAACACGAAATTACCTGAGATTGGAAATTTGACAGGCAAAGCTTATGATAGTTTTGAGCTAGGTGATTTCTTCCAGGCTGATTTTTTTCTAGCCACAGCCCGCTCCATTGATTTCGGAAATGGAGAACTGCAAATTGCTATGCGGCCATGCGGGATATGGAAACAACGAGCCCGAAAGCGAGGTGATATCGATGGGAATAGGGCCAAAGGTGCTTATCGGCAGCATCAATGGAGAGTTTGTGAAGTATCTGCATGGGAACAATGAGGACAACTCCTGGAAGTAAGGGGATGGGCCAGCTTGGGCATATAGAGAGGTATTGAACTGTTATGAGCATCAACTCAAAGAAACAAATGATCTTGAAACCACATTTCAGATGGCTAGATGACTGAAAACACTGGACGCTGCGATGAAGCAATTGAGAGATTTGAGTATATTGGCAGAGAATCTAATGACGACTCTGGCCGTATGGCCGAATTATCTATGATGCCGGGAAAATCAAGATGAGAGAGGCGCTATTCCTTAATGCCGCCAGAGTGGAACTGGACAAACCCGCTTCTCAATTATTCAAGCAGCTCATCATTCGCATAGAAGCGGGAATTCTGGCTGATTCTCCGGCGTTCCAGGAATGGCTTCCGGTGTATGATGTTGTGTGGTCCATACTTTGTGTGAAACGGGAACTCCTCTCTGCCGAGTATGCCCTAAAAAGTGAAATCGCTTCTGGGAACAACAACGGGAATTTGACTCCGAAATTGATCAATTGCTATTATAAATTGCATGATCACTGTCAATTAACAGGAACCGATAGGTTGTCTGCTGAAGAAACCTTGATGAATATCACACTTTGCACACCGGTGTTTTATAGTAAATAATATATAGAGAATAAATTGGGAGATATCATGCCAGAAAAAACTATCAATACTATTACAGAGATGCTCAACAAGGAGAAATGGACGCGAGCAACGCTCAATGATTTTGCCGTTAGCAGTTTTCAGGAATTAGACGGCCTCCTCAAAGAAATTCTGTCAGACGATCTGCAGGAAGAAGCCTTGACCCTATGCGAGACACATCTTGAACATGCCAAGAACAGCATCATTGCCTTATATATATCAGGCATAGTTTCATTGAATAAACATCAGATAGATGACACATATCTGCTGAGTCTTATCAGTATTTTCGCGGACAATCATAAATGGGCTGCCGTAGAATATCTTTGCCGCCGCATTCTGGACTTTGGCGAAAACAAAGATGCTCTAAGAACCCTTGCAGATACACTTGAGCACCTCAATAGACCCGACGAAAGGTACGAGATATGGAAACGGCTGATAAAAGTTGATTTCGAAGAAACAGATATCGTTAAGAGTCTCGCGGGAAAGAAGGAAGAAGAAGGCCGTTTAGACGAGGCCATACTCTACTATAGGAAAGCCCTGCAGCGTTATGTCAATAAGGGCCAGTTCAATCAAGTTCGGGATATATGGAAGAAACTCGTTGAGCATGGAATAGATGACTATGAATTCTTCTTCCTCACCGAGAAAAAAGTCGCAAAATCCATATCTCAAACAAAAGCAATCACCTTGTTGGAAGAATTATACCCCGCCGTTAAGAAGCGGGAGGAATGGACTGTTGCTATTGAGATACTGAAACGGATATTGAACTATGACGGCCGGAATAATTGGGGCCGAAAGGAAATCATTGAATGCTACAAAGCACGATATGTCGCTCATAGTCAGGTAGACGAATGTATAAAACTCTCTAATTTAGATCAAAATTGGCGCAATGTTTTAGAAGCCATAGCAGATTTCGAAAAGCATATCTCCTTTGATACAGGCAGTTTTGTATTTCATAAAAACTGGGGTGTCGGGATCATCAAGAACATTAAAGATGACGAAATCATGATTGATTTCACCAAAAAACGTGCCCATAGCATGTCCCTCAAGATGGCTGTCGGAGCCTTGCAGAGTCTGAGCAGGGAGCATATCTGGGTACTGAAAAGCATGCATTCAAAGGAAAAACTCAAGGCCAAGATTAAGCAGGATATTCCATGGGCGCTCAAAACAATCATTCGGAGTTTCGACAATGTCGCGGATGTAAAAAAAATCAAGAACGAGCTAGTCCCGACCATATTAACAAGCAATGAATGGACAACATGGAGCCTTGAGGCGAGGAAGATACTTAAAACCGATTCGATTTTCGGCAATGTCCCCGATGAACTCGATTTGTTCGTTGTCCGTGACAAGCCTATGAGTTATGAAGAAAAAACATTCAATCAGTTCAAAGCCGAGACTAACTTCTTCAAGAAAGTACAATATGTCAGAGACTTCCTTGAGCACTGCGGGCCTGATTCGGATTTCTTTGGCGAGATGTTCGGTTATTTTACTGCAATTCTCAAAACTGGCAGTGTTACCCCTCAGGTTGTCGCAAGCTTCCTTTTCGTGAAGAAACTGTCGCCGACCTACCCCTTTCTGAATCCCGGATTGGATTGGGGATTCAAGGAATTATGGCAAGACATCGAAAACCCCGTGGAACTGTTTTCTCAGATAGAAGATGGTGATTTGAGAAAGCTGTTTCTTGCCGCTGTCAAAAATGAAATCGAGGACTGGCATATAATATATGTATTGCTTTTTCCGACTCAATTATCGAGAACCATGCTTGATGAATTGCTCCACGCGGGATACATAGAACAAGTGCTCGCTAAACTTGAAGAAATGGTTGAGCACTACCGGGAATATCGGGAAGGATTGCTCTGGATCGCTCGGCATATATATGAGAGTGCCTGGCCAGATGCATTGGCCTTGAGAAGCGAAAGAATCTTTATCAATATAATACTTCTGCTTGACCTAACTTTCTCTGAAATAGAGAGCAAACGAGACGTAAGCCGCAATCGTAGACTTAATCGGCAGATTCAAAACTTCCTATTCAAAGAAGAAAAGCTCAAAGATTTCATATCAAATGGCGATAAACTCTCCGTTACCCGAATCTTCACCCTTCTTGAGGAAATAAAAGAGATTGACCCTGTTATCAAGCGGGATCTAAAGACTTTGGTCCGTCGGCAGTTCCCCAAAATTCGCCTTTACGGGGACAAACAGGATCCTGAGCCGACAAACGTCTCCTCTAATCGATATTTTTTCACAACGCAGAATAGTCTGGTTTTGAAGCGACAGGAGCTGAACAATATAATCGAAGTGGAGATTCCCAAGAATTCCAAGGAAATCGGCGCAGCAATCGAACTGGGCGATCTGAGTGAGAATGCCGAATACAAAGCCGGGAAGGAGAAGCAGGAGTCATTGCAAATTCAAGCGGGCAAACTTAAGGACGAACTCGAACGGGCCAGAGTATTCACAGAAGATGACAGGGAAGAAGGCCGGATTGGATTTGGTACAATGATTGCATTGGAAAATCTGCAAGACTCTAAGAAAGAAACATATACAATCCTGGGTCCCTGGGAATCCGATCCTTCGCAGAAAACGATTTCCTACCTTTCGCCCTTTGGGGCATCTTTTTTAGGAAAATGTGCGGGGGACACCTTGAAATTCCAGATCAATGACAGGGACTATAATTTCACCGTAAGAAGTGTCATGCCGGTGAAACTGGATTAGGGCATTGCCTGGAACCAAGGAGGCAATCGCCGAATGTCATCGTCCGATGCTGTGTTGCCGCCCATTGGTAAATTTGTTGTCTCAAAGCGCAGGATTAGCGTGACGGGTGCTCTGGAATTCTTATTACGAAATGACAATAGCGCAGGGGATTGCAGCGGAAATGCCGCTGGCCGCCCCGACGATTGGCAATGAAATCGAGTTGTTTGCTGGTGAACTTTGGGTAAGAGAATGCGGGAATCGGCATCACAGGGGGCAGACGTTTCTTTACGGCCTGCCAGATTCGCAGAAGCGATTAGCGCAGAGTTGCCCTATCATGTCTGGAACCTTCATGGGCATCCTTTGCCCCTTCAGAGTCGCCTTATGACTTCTTGAAGCTTGGGGTTGGGAGACCGTTCCTATACGGAAAGGCGGTGTTTAAGGCAAAGGGGTGAGTGACCGTTGACATAGTGAGAGTGTTTGAGCTACATATAGATTACCTGGTGGATGTAGTTCAGTGGCAGAGCACCAGATTGTGGTTCTGGTTGTCGCGGGTTCGAATCCCGTCGTCCACCCTAAGGCGTCCTTAGCTCAGTTGGATAGAGTGCCGGGCTTCGAACCCGTAGGTCGCAGGTTCGAGTCCTGCAGGACGCGCAAGATGATATTTGGGGCCGTTAGCTCAGCTGGCAGAGCAGCAGACTCTTAATCTGCGGGTCAAAGGTTCGATCCCTTTACGGCTCAAGAAGTGATTGGGCGGCAGAGCCGCCCTTTTCTTCGCAGTAGAAGAGCGAGAGTGGTGGAAATGGTAGACACGCCGGCCTTAGGAGCCGGTGCTCCGGCATAAGGGTTCAAGTCCCTTCTCTCGCAGTTTCATCGATAAGAGTTTCTTTCGGAATGAGCAGAGTGCCCCGATGATGGAGGGCTAATGCCGCCATGCATGAGGCATGTTCTTCTGCGAAGAGGGGTGCAGGATGCATCGCTGAAAGAGACTAGGGGTGTTTATGATTGAAGACAAGACGGTAGAAAGGATAGAGAACTCGGCGGTTAGGATGACCGTCAAGGTTTCTGGGGAGACCACACGGCAAACCTACGAGGGACTTCTCACGAAGTATCAGAAGCAAGCCCAAATCCCTGGATTTCGCAAGGGAAAGGTGCCCCTGTCCCTGCTTGTCCGAAAATTTGGTGAGGGCATAACTCAGGAGGCGACATCTAAAATCATAGAAGAGGCGTTGTCCGAAGCATTGAAAGATGTTGATAAACAACCGATTTCCCAGCCCCTATTGCAAGAATTTCACTCTATAGATTCGGGACAGCCCTTTGAATTCATCGTCACCTACGATGTTTTTCCGGAGATTGCCTTAGGTGATTACCGTGGATTGGAGGTGGAGAAGAGCCAGGTGAACATTTCGGAGGAGGATGAAAACAGGCAGTTAGAGATTCTCCGTGAGCAAAATGCCGTTGTAATCGACAAGCCGGATGGAATAATCACGGATGGTACGGTGATAACCATGGACTATGCAGAGGTTGGGGAAGATGGGGCGGAGCTGGAGAACACCGCCAAGAGGGAAGATTTTGTGTTCACCTTGGGCAGAGATGAGCATCCCTATGCTATCGAACAGGACTTGGAAGGCATGAAAGTCGGTGAGGAGAAGTATCTTCACAAAACTCTAGGGGATGATCTAAACGAACACAAGATCAGGCTTCGAATCAGAATCAAGGCCGTGAAAGAGCGCCAACTGCCGGATTTAGATGATGAACTGGCCCAGGACATCTCAGAAGATCTTCATTCTCTTGATGAACTGCGTGCAAAGGTGAGGAGCCATCTCGAAGAACATGCCGATGAGGTCGTACGGAAACGAATGCTTGCGGCCATCAACGAAAAACTCATTGCCAATGCCGTCATAGATCTGCCTGAGTCCTTGGTGAAAGCAGAGATGGAAGAAGCTTGGAAGAATTTCGTGTATCGCTCTGGCGGGGAAGAGAAGGAACTGCTTGCAGGCTTGGAGAGGGAAGGCATGAATAAGCAGGATGCTTTGGAGAAATTGCGTGATGATGCAGAGAAGGAAGTCAAGAAGAGGCTGATTCATGACAGGATCATCGAGGATGAAGGCTTGAATGTCACAGACGAGGAATTGCAGTCTGAAATTGAAATAAAGAGGAAAGCGAGCCGCATAGAAGCAGAAAACTACGAAAAACTATTTGGCAATCCCAAATACAAGGAGTATCTTAGGAGCAAGTCAACCGCCAAGAAGCTATTTGATTTTTTGTTGGATACGGCTTCTGTTCAGAGCGGGGGAGTGATAGAGCTTAGCGATTTAGTGAGTGACTAGGAGTCTTTATGAATGTTCAGTCTGCGTATAATCCTTTTATTATAGAGAAAACCGGAATAGGCGAGACCCGATATGATATTTGGTCCAAGCTTCTTCAAGAACGCATCATCTTTTTAGGCGGAGAGATTCGTGATATAGATGCCGATCATATCGTGGCGCAGATGCTTTATTTAGAATCGCAGGATCCGGCCAAAGATATAAGTTTTTATATCAACAGCCCTGGCGGGTCTGTTACGGCCGGACTGGCCATATATGATACAATGAGGCATATCAATGCCGATGTTCAGACTATATGTATGGGGCAGGCCGCATCTATGGGAGCGGTTTTACTGGCAGGAGGCACAAGGGGGAAAAGGATTGTGCTGCCCTCTTCCCGAATTCTGATCCATCAGCCCTGGGGCGGTGTTCAGGGCCAGGCCGTGGATATAGGTATTCAGGCCAGGGAGATACTGCGTCTGAAGAAACTGATAGTCAAGTATATCGCCGAGGATACGGGAAAGAGCGAAGCGATAATTGCCAAAGACTTGGAACGGGATTTCTATATGTCGGCGACAGAAGCCGTAGAGTATGGTATCGTCGATAAGTTATTGGAGAAAACAGGCAATGGCCAGAGCAAAGAATAAAGAAAGCAAGGTATGTTCCTTCTGCGGTAAAACCGAAGATATGGCCAAGAAAATCATCGCCGGCCCCGGTGTCTATATATGTGATGAATGCATAGCGGTTTGTGAGCGTATCATTGCCGATGAAACCAAGTCTCTCACGGCTGAATTCACAGACGAGCTGCCTCCCCCCAAGGAAATCAAGGCCTATTTAGATCAATACGTTATCGGGCAGGAGATGGCGAAAAAGGTGCTCTCAGTCGCCGTGTACAATCATTATAAGCGTATTAAGCATCAGGGGAAGATTGATGAAGAGGTTGACATGGAGAAATCCAATGTTCTGCTTCTTGGCCCTACGGGTTCAGGTAAAACCCTCTTGGCAAGAACCTTGGCCCGCAAGCTCAAGGTTCCATTCGCCATCGCTGACGCCACCACCCTCACCGAGGCTGGCTATGTCGGGGAAGATGTGGAAAACATCCTCCTCAAACTCATACAGGCGTCGGGCAACAACATAGCGGCGGCCGAGCGCGGCATCATCTACATAGATGAAATCGATAAAATTGCCCACAAGGGTGAGAATGTTTCCATCACCCGGGATGTATCGGGGGAAGGGGTGCAGCAGGCATTATTGAAGATTATCGAAGGCACCATTGCCTCTGTGCCTCCCCAGGGCGGCAGGAAGCATCCAAACCAAGAGATGCTGAAGATAGATACTTCGAACATTCTTGTAATCTGCGGCGGCGCCTTCATTGGGTTAGATAAGATCATACAGTCCAGGGTAACCGAACATCCAATGGGGTATATGGCTGATGTCAAGAGGATCAGAGAGATAGAACTGAGTGAACTTTTCGGGAAGATCCATCCGGACGACCTCATTAAATTTGGTCTTATACCGGAGTTTATCGGGCGTCTTCCCATACAGGTAGCCCTGAATGATCTTTCCGAGGAAGAGTTGGTCAGGGTTGTCACAGAGCCCAATGATGCCATTGTCAAGCAGTATGCCGTGTCAATGGAGATGGATGGCGTTGAGCTTGAATTCACTGAAGAAGCTGTCAGTGAGATAGCAAAGCAGGCGATTAAGCGCAAAACCGGTGCACGCGGGATTCGGTCCATTATCGAGTTGACCATGATTGACATCATGTACGAAATTCCGTCGATGGCAGGCCGGAAAAAGGTGTTGATAAACCGCGATGTCATACTCGATATTGAGAAGCCGAAGATCGTGAAACTCGGTGATTTCTCCGAGAAAAGTCGTGACAATTCTGAAGAATCTAAGCAGATTACTGCCTAAACAAAGATATGAACTGCCGCTGATTCCTCTAAAAGATATGGTTGTGTTCCCCCACAACGTCAGTCCTTTTACGGTTAGCACGCCATCCTCAAAGAATGCCCTTGAAGCGGCTATGTCCGGTGGCAGCGATGTCTTCGTTGCCTTCCAGAAAACTCCTGCCGAGGAACCGTCCTGTGACGATCTCCATTCCATTGGTACAATCGCCCGAATCATTCAGGTATTGAAATCTCAGGGCATGTGCAAGGTTCTTGTCGAAGGTCACCGGCGGGCACAGCTTAGAAGAGTTCACATCAGAAAAGATGCTCCGTGGGGGCAGTTCTCCAATATCGAAGAAGCCTCCGACGAGGAATTGCGGCCGCTCTGTCAAATCGTCAAAGAGAATTTTCTTGTCTATTCCAAAATATGCAATAAGAGTATCCCCGGTGAATTGTTGGCGAACATCATGAGAACCGATAGTCCGGATAAGCTCATCGGCCAACTGTGTGCCGCTTTGGATATCAATGCCCCAAACCTCATTCCCTTCCTGCAGGAGATAGATAACAGGAAACGGCTGTCAGACATGGCTGTTACCATAAAACTTGAGAATGAGGCCATAGAGTTAAGGAACGGGCTTAGACGGCGGGTGAAAACCCGAATGGAACGGACTCAGAAAGAATACATCCTCAATGAGCAGCTCAAAGAGATTCACAAGGAACTAGGAAGTGATGAGGCCGATCCTACCGGTTCCCGGGGAATTGAACGCAAAGTCTTAAATCTAGAATTACCCGATGAAGTGAATAGCAAGGTGATGGAAGATGTGAAGCGCCTTGCTCGGCTTCCGCCTATGAGTCCTGAGTCCGGTATTCTAAGAACCTATTTGGAGTGGATTGTTGAGCTGCCCTGGGGGAAACGGACCAAGGATGAGCATGATATAGGCGAAGCAGCCTGCGTTCTCGCTGCCGACCACTTCGGATTAGAGAAGCCGAAGGAACGCATCCTGGACTTCATCGCAGTCAGACAGCTAAGCCCTAGGGCTAAGAGTCCCATTCTGTGTTTTGTCGGTCCGCCAGGAACTGGAAAGACTTCGTTGGGACGTTCCGTCGCTAGGGCACTGGGGAGGAATTTCGCAAGAATTTCCCTCGGCGGAGTTCGGGATGAAGCAGAAATTCGAGGGCATCGCAAAACCTATGTTGGCGCCCTCCCCGGGAAGATCATTCAGGCCCAGAAGCGTGCAGGCTCAGTCAATCCCGTATTTCTGCTAGATGAGATCGACAAGATGTCTAATGATTATAGGGGAGACCCCGCTTCTGCCCTCCTGGAAGTCCTTGACCCCGAGCAGAACAACAGTTTTACCGATCATTACCTGGAAGTTCCGTTCGACCTTTCAGAGGTTATATTCATCACAACAGCCAATAGCCTTGAGGCCATTCCTTATCCTTTGAGAGATAGAATGGAAGTGATTCGCACACCCGGTTATACCATGGAGGAGAAGAAAAGCATTGCCTGGCAGTTCATTATCCCGAAGCAGATTAATGAGAATGGCTTGCAGGATGCCGATGTCAGTTTTCGGGAAGAGTCTCTCAATCTGCTGATTCGCGGCTACACCCAGGAAGCCGGAGTCCGCAATATGGAACGAGCCATTAGTCAGGTTATCCGCAAAGTAACTAGAAAACTCCTCCAGGACGAACAAACCCGTCCCGGCAGATGGGTTGTTAACAGTGCCGCACTGCATTTGAACCAGGAGATATCGTCGGTCTGCCGTACCCCCAAGTCAGCCCTGCCGCCGATTAAGGGATGTCATCTCGATATTGATCCCCAGATGGTACGTGATTATCTGGGCATTGAACGCCTTGAAGATCACCTTGGAATTGCCGGGCGGGCAGGAGTCGTCCCCGGACTCTATTACGATGGGAGCGGCGGCGGCGGGGTTCTGCCGGTGGAGGTCCTGATTTTCGATGGGGAAGAGACGCTTTTTCTCACGGGGAAACTGGGGGATGTGATAAAGGAAAGTGCCATGATAGCCCTTTCCTATCTGCGGGCGAACAAGCATCGATTTGGCTTAAAGAGTGAATTTGACAAGAATAAATCTATCCATATTCATATCCCGCAAGGGGCTATTCCAGTCGATGGACCATCTGCCGGAATAGCCTTGACGGCGGCCCTGCTCTCAGCGGCTCTTCAGGCGCCAGTGCGGCCAGGCATCACCGTGACAGGAGAGATTACCCTCACCGGCCGTATTCTTCCAATCGGGGGCGTAAAAGAGAAAGCGCTGGCGGCAAGACGCAGGGGGTACACCGCCCTCATCATGCCTAAAGATAATAAGAGGGATGCCGATGAACTGCCGCAGGAAGTACGCGAGAAGATGGATTTCATCTTCCATGAGTGTCTGAGTGACGCTTTATTGGATTTATTCCCCGAAGGAGTTCTTATACCTCTTGATACTCCTAGAACTATCAGCCATAATGACATCGAACAGGAGGCATTTATATGAAACGTATTACCCTCATCTTCTTAATAGCTCTTGCGGCATCTGTATGCACCATGGCCCAGCAATTTGAGAATGAGTCGGAGTATTATCCCAAATCCTTTCAAATCCACAAGATTTACACTCATACTCTCGGATTCCGCATCGACTATATCAAGCAGGATTATAGCATCGATACCCTGTGGGCCCCCATTGAGTGGTTCCGGTCTACAGCAGGTAGCGGATCGATGGCGTATGGAGATAGCCTTGCCTATCCCTACATAACTTTTTACTTCAAAAATGGAGAATTAAACCATTTCAGACTCTACCTCATTGAGAGTAAAGCGCATAGTAGCTGGGGTGTGCTGAGCGCCCTAACAGATTACAGCGAAAAATTTCCATCACCGGACTCTGCGCCGGTATTTGAGCTTTAGGTCTTGCTAACTTGTGACATCTCTGAAGCTGTCAGAAATACCCGGCGTATTAGATAGGTATGATGTGTTTTGTGTATTTGGCCATCTGGAACCGGATGCCGATTGTCTCGGTTCTCAACGGGCCTTGGGATCGTGGTTGGAACGTAGGGATAAAAAGGTTCATCTTTGCTCGGCTGGGCCTTGGGATAGGCCGGAAATAGCAGCTTGGCAGGCTTATTTTGGAAGCAGGATTCCAAGAATCGCAGAAGATGAATCGGTTCTTAACGTAATACTGGACTGTTCTTCACCCGAAAGGACAGGATTCAAGGAATCGGGCATCTTCTCTTATCCTACCCTCGTCATTGATCATCATGCCACTGGCGATGATTATGGGGAATACCGTTATATTGAATCTGAAAGCCCCTCGACATCCCTGCTGATACAGCGGCTGATTGAGCTGTCAGGCGATAGCCTGACATTGGAAGAATCCAAGCTGCTGCTTCTTGGATTCTGTACAGATACAGGTTTTTTCAGACACCTTGGACCAAACAATGCAAAACATCTTGAAGCCGTTTCCCGCCTGGTTAAAATCGGAGCTTCTCCGTCTGAGATATTCCGCCAGCTCTCCGGAGGCAAAGAAATTGGTTCCCGTAAGCTGCTGGGCAGGGCGCTTAATAGGGCTGAAGCCCATTTTGGCGGCCGTGTAATTATGACTTGGGACAATTGGAAAGACTGGCGGGAATGTGGGAGCGATCGTGATGCTGATTTGCTTTATCAAATTCTTATGGGTATTGTGGATGTTGAGATTGCGATAGTCATCCGGGAACAGAATGATGGATTCTGTAAGATTGGCCTTAGATCGAACTCGGATTTCGATGTCAGTGAGATTGCCGGCTACTTCGGAGGAGGGGGGCATCGGAAGGCATCAGGCTGCTTCATCAGCGGCGACCGCCATGATGCTATGGAACACCTGTTGAAGATTGTTGCAGATAGATTGAAAATTAAAAACTGATTTCTGGATGGTTCCAAAGTGAAAAAGATTACATACATTGCATCGCTTCTAGTTTTTTCTGCCGTATATCTCGGTTCTGAAACCCTTGCTTTGACAATTGATGATGCCATTAAGAGGGCTCTTTCCAATAACTTAGAGCTGCAAAAATCGGGTATCGCATTGAAGAGTACAGAACGGTCTAAGTTGTCCGCATGGAATTCTTTTCTCCCTTCGATAGCACTTTCTGCCGGGGTAACGGCGAAACATGGAATTTTTCAATTTGAGAATAACAGCCCGACAGGAATCGGTGATCCGGGGAACTTTGGATTCAATACCGGCATAGCATTATCTTTGCCTTTGAATGCAGCCATCGGTCCTGCTTACAAGAAATTGGTAATGGATTATGAGGCCGGTTTGCTCGACTATGAAGCTGCCATGAAGAGTTTAACAAGAGAAGTTCAAAAAACCTTCTACGGCATTCTGTCTAATCAGGAAGATATAAGAATTCAGCAGGCTAATATAGATCTGGCAAAAAAAAGATATACGCAAACCTTGGAGAATTTCCAAAATGGACTTGTTCCGGAACTCGATGTTCTCTCCGCAGAGGTCTCGCTGCTGAAGCTGCAGCCGGCTCTCAACAGTGCCGTTCAAACCTATAATGGATTGGTTCTTCAATTCAAAACCATCATTGGAGTCTTGCGGACCGATGTGATTGAGTTAGCTGGTGAGCTTCCTACCGATCTTTACGATTTGGATGCCGAAGAATTGATCAATAAGTATGCAGCGAGCCGTCTGGATCTAAGGAGTCTTGATAAACAGCTCATGGCATTGGAACTCAGTAAGAAGGCGGTCAGCCGCAATGCCAACACCCCGACTTTGACCCTTGGGTACAACTATGCTCTCAGTGGTTCTAATGCCGAAACCAACAATATGACGCAAGAGGTTATAGACCCGTGGTCAGATTGGGGGGATTTAGGCACTTTCAGCCTTGAACTCCGATGGAAACTGGATGGCTTGATTCCCGGTTCAAAGTCCAATGTTGATATCAAGAAGGTACAGGATAGTATTGACAGCCTCGGACTCACGCGGAAAATTGCCTGGCAGGCCGCTGAAACCGAAATCACCAATCTTATCGGGAATCTCGGTATTTACCGTTTGACCATAGAGGCCAATACCTCGGGGGTTGCACTGGCTAAGAAGAATTTTGAGCTTACGGATGAAGCATACAAAGTCGGGACCCGTCAGCTTCTTGACGTGGAGAGTGCCCAGAATGACTATATGACGGCACAGCAGCAGCTTCTGCTAGCTAGGTATAATTACATTGCCGCTCTGCTTGATCTTGAGTATGCCCTCGGAACTCCGATGAACCAGTTCCTAATGAAATAACAGGTCGTGATACAGACCCGTCGATTTCTCAAGGGAGCCTCTAACCCTCTCCCGCCAGGTTCTTGACTCGCTCTCTTCCGCCTGCCTGCCTTTGGAAGGTCTGCCTGTGCATGTTCTGCAGGCTAGGCGGAACAATTCTTCGTCAATTCTCTAAAGCTGTTTTTTAGATATCCTTAACGGGCACCGACTTCTAATCAAAACTGACATTTCTTTCCTGTTTCAGGCACTTGTTTACTAAACAAAATGATACCGCACTGGCCTAACCGTGGTTTATTCCGTTTTCTCTCCATAGAATCTGGCATGGTTTTTGCACTATATAGTTATGAATAATGGAGGAGGAGAAAATGAACAGTTTATTGACAGATGCCGTAGTGACCTATCAGGAAACCGGTGAGGATTGGCCGGCCCTTTCGGAACGAATTAATCGATGTGTCTATGATTTCCCATTTAAGCATACCTCATGGGATCATGACCGCTGCTGTGATTTTTATATTGCATTCCTTCCGAAGATACCGGGTTTGGTCAAGCGGTACAGGCCTATCAATTCCTTTGAAACATATCTTTACACCTGTCTCAAATGGTATATGAAAACATTCACCGAATACCTGGCCGCACAGGAGTACTACGACAATTGGGCGGTGAATGAGGGCAGAATGGCAATGGAGAATCTGGCAGAATATCATCCATCGCAGACAGAAGATGTTCCTCCTAAGCGACAAATCCTCGTAGAGAATTGTCCGTTCAAGACTGACGGCAGCGGCCGTTTAAAAAACAAGGTATTCAGAACGCGTATCCTTGCGGCCATTTTGGTGTATGCATCAGACATCGAAACCGCTAAGATTCCTGCACTGTCCGTGCTAACCGGTGTCGAACAATCCTGGTTGGAAAATGCCCTGGAAAAGGCAAGAAATCAACTCTCTCAGAAAATAGAGCGAAGGAAAAAGCTAAGAGGCGTCCTTAACGAATGCTGGTATAACATGGAGTGGGTAAAGAAACGTATGTATTCAGATAGCACTTGTGAACAAGGCATAGACAGGCGTTGGGAGAAGAAGTATGAGTATTGGAATAAAAGACATCTGATAGCCCGCAAAGCTCTATCTAGTCTTACAATCAGGCTTTCACTGCACGAGGTGGGCCAAATCATGAGCCTGCCCGCCGGTACAGTGGCTTCAGGGCTCTATTTTCTTAGGAAGTACTGGACCGAACATAACAGCAAAGGTTAGTCTTTCTGTATGAAAGTATTGCTTGCAACCGGTAACTCCCATAAGAAAGAGGAATTTAAACGGATATTTCAAGCGCATGAAATACTCATGCCTACGGATATCGGCATCGATTTTGATATTGATGAAATAGGTTCAACCTTCCTTGAGAATTCACTTATCAAGGCCAGGGCCCTGTTCCAAACCGTGAGTGAGTTTCCAGTTCTTGCCGATGATTCGGGTTTGTCAATTCCCGCTTTTGGAGGAGCGCCCGGCATCTATTCGGCCCGTTATGGGAGTGAGCCGGCCGGGATGCCTTTGACTTCAACAGAGCGCAACACGCTTCTTCTTCAGGACATATCCCATCTGACAGGGGAGGAACGCTACGCCTTCTTCGTCTGCTGCCTAACTTTGATGATTGATGAGTACCGGGTTTTTACCTCCCAGGAAATATTTTCCGGTCTCATCGCCCACTCTCCCTGTGGAACAGGAGGTTTCGGATACGATCCCATCTTCTATATCCCGGAAAAAGGCTGCAGTGTCGCCGAGTTGTCGGAAAAGGATAAGGATGTCCTGTCACACCGGGGGCGAGCCGGCAGGAGACTGCAGCGCATAATGGATAGTCTTGAAACAGATGGATTTTAGAAATTCGCCTTACCAAACACAATCATCCGGCGGCGGAAAATATCCCCTATTCGGTGCCCGCGCAGAAACTGCAGGAACTGCAGCCGTCGGTTGATTTCGCTTTGTGAAAGCATGGATTCTCCGAAGGGATTCTGCGGATTATAGACGGCAGGTTCCTGAGCCGATACTGCCGAGGCATCCTAAGGTGGGGCCGAAGCATGAGAAACAGGAGCAGAGGAAGCAGCATGGATGCCAAACCGACGAAGAATGCCGATTCGTCACGGGTTAGTCCCAACCCTTCAGGCCGCGCCATATACGGGAAGAGTTTAACCCCGGCCATGTATCCAGTCAGGAACAGGGTTAGGGGAAGGAGAAACAGCCGTACTGCTAACAGAAAGGCACGTCCGGGAGGGATGAATATCTCTACAATGTCATCCTTCTGCAATCGGATATTGTGAGGATTGGCAACTTCATAAGCCCTTTTCTTGAGCTTTGCCGGGAAATCTTCCTCATTGAGCACGAGAGAACAGCCATCGGGTCCGACAGGATCGACTATTCTCACTAACCGTGTCATCGAAACCTCCTTCCCTATAGTTTAGCGGCCATAGTGTGCTGTATACAACAAATTGCCAAATAGGCGCAAGGGATTGCAGCGGAAATGCCGTCGGCTGCCTCCCCGGCGATTGACAATGAGCAGGGAGGCAGGCTGCCAGATTAAGGCATTGGATATGATTTTTGAACTATGAGTTCTGAGGCGCTGCTTTGCACTGTACACCTTCGCGCGGAGTTTCAGGACATCTTTAAGGAAGCATCGGCAAAGTTGAGCATGGACGGCAAAAGCCGGGCCATAGATAACGTGTATATGGAGCGGTTCTGGCGAACCATCAAGTATGAGGAGGTTTATCTAAAAGACTATGAAACCATGGAGGATGCCAAAAGAGAGATAGGAAAGTTCATCAGAAATTGCAATGAGCAGAGACCCCATTCATCCATAAATGGTTTGACACCGGTTATGTTTTATGGTAACATAAAGCAACAACAGGATGAGCAGGAGTTAAAGCCTGTATATCCATCAAAAACGGACAGCGTTGCTGTCTAGCATTTGGGGTCCACCTCAAAGAGCACCAACACTAAAAGAAAGGTGTGTGTCTCATTCATAGTATGATTTATCTTTTCCTTTTAAACCCAACGGATTGCGTAAGCTGCCCGCCGACTTGCCAAACACAACCCAATAAAGCAACAACAGGATGAGCAGGAGTTAAAGCCTGTATATCCATCAAAAACGGACAGCGTTGCTGTCTAGCATTTGGGGTCCACCTCAAAGAGCACCAACACTAAAAGAAAGGTGTGTGTCTCATTCATAGTATGATTTATCTTTTCCTTTTAAACCCAACGGATTGCGTAAGCTGCCCGCCGACTTGCCAAACACAACCCAATTTTACCCGAAATAGAAACACCAAAAGTCGCGCCGAATCCCCAGAGCCGAAGGCGGGTCAGCTTAACGCGGGGTTGGGCGGTTTTTTAGAATTTATGCAATCCAATTGCATAGCCTATGAAATATAGAATCCAAATATGCAAGGGGTAAAAGGCGTAGAATAAGTATTTCAGACTATATCGCCCACGTTCACCATTGTAAAGGATAATAAACGGCAAGGCGGCAATCATCATCCACTGGAACTCGAAGGTCCAGAAATATTCATGATTGGTAAGACCCCACAAGAGAAATAGCACACTTAAACCTGCATAGGCAACATACAAAGCAGGTTTTTTGTTGTAGAAGAAGTAAAAGACAAGGAACATGGCAAGCCCATTATAAGACGCACTTGTCAAAAGGCTGGCAAATGCAAAAAAACCTGCCAAAGCGAATCCGCCCCATTTCTTGATTCCAATTTGTGAGCGTCCCCATTCAAAAGCGGCAATTATACTTACGCCAACTGCAATGGATAAAAATATGTTCTGCGCTACTTGAAAAAAGCGTTCAGGTTGATAAGCAGTCTGAACAATTCGGCTAATGATGAAATTCCCAACCTGCATGATTAACGCCCATACATATAATCGGGTGATATAACGGCGGCGGTTGCTGGTTTTGAAATAACTTTCCACTGCAAGAAAAAAGAAAATAGGGGCAACGATGCGTCCTGCATATTCGAGATAAAGCGGAAAACGGTTTGGCAATAATTCACCCAAGTAACTGCCAAAATGTTCGCCGAACATCAGGGCAAGAGCAATTATTTTGAGTTGAAAACCATTGAATTTCAAAATATCTCTCCTTGATTATTTTATGAGCCAGCCGCCCAACTATGTTTATATGGTTTCTTTATAACACCTTTAGGTTGCGATATCGCAATATAAACCTCATCCCAAGTTCACCACTAAAAAACGTAATTCCTTATAATAAATGGAGTTACTATTTTTTATTTACACTACGGATTTGGTGAGTCGTCATCCGACGGTTCAACGCCTTTCCCGACAACCCAAGCATCGCATAAATCTTCTGATGTTCTAGTTCCTGTCGGGAGTCGAGTCTCACTTCATTATTCATCAGCACTCCCTCTTCAGTCTTGGAAATGTACTCTATGGTTATCCTCTGGTGGGTAGAAAGAACTTCTTTTATGGTCTTCCAACTCCGTGTATCTCCCCCTTTTCGTAATTTATATTCAGTCGCATGCATCAGGTGATACGCAAGGACCGATATAAACATATGCGACTGAACTCTCTTCTCCAGTTGGTGAAAGTTAGGCCGAAAGCCAAGATGAGACTTCATGTCTCTAAATGAGTTTTCAATACGGCCAAGCATTTTGTAGAGCTCCCAAATATTTTTGTCATCCAAATCTTTTCGATTGGTTCTAAGGGTATAAGTTCCTTCACTGTTTCCTGTCTGAGTTTTCTTCTCCCATTTAATGTCAATCGCATTCAACTTTCCTGTCCGCTTGGCAGGCTCCCCAGGAATAACTGATATTTCATAAAGTTTTGCAGCCTTTGGATATTTTTCCTTAAGCCTGCCAATGCTCTGAAGAACCGAAGAATACAGTTTCATGCGGTTTTTCTTGTTTAATCCGTCACGAAGATATTGAAGTCTTTCAAGGAGGACGGTTTCGGTACGCATAGCCATGGCCTCTTCTTTAAGACGTTTGTGCTCGCTCTTTACCAGAACCCAATGCTCATCCGAGATTGTTTTTCCGAATACTTCAATCTTGGCACCTGTTTTCTTGTCCTCCATGACCAGATTCATCTCTTGCGATGGCTCAAGCTCCAAAGGACTTTTCCCTCTGTGAACCACAAGGTAGGTACATTTTCGCTTTTTAAGCCATTCGATATTCTCTTTTGTGGCAATCCCGGCATCCATTACGACAGTTGCCCCGACTTTTAGGCCCGCGTTGGCTTCCAAATCTAAAATCGTGGCCTGAAAAGTCTTGGATTCGCACTGGTTCCCCGGATGGAACTTGCTATACTTGGGAAATCCATCCGCATCGACAACCAACCCCAGGGTAGCCAATTTGCAGTCACTGCGCTTTTCTTTCGAGCGACCATAAGATGCCTTTGGGTTCTTTTTGCACTGACCCTCAAAGTAGGTGTTCGTTAAATCGTAAAGTACAATGCTTTCGTCGAGGGAGAATAAATCTTGTTCTTTACAAGCCAAATGCTTCTCCAGCTCGTCCTTACAGCGGTAGAGAACATCGGCAGCCCTGTAGTACGCATTCAGGGAGGACGAATGGGGTAAGCCGCACAGCTCAAAAAGAGCAGAATGTTTTTCCGCCCACTGCCTGGTAAATCGCTCGCTGGCTGGTTTGATCATTCTACCGACGATTAGAGCTTCAAGTAAGGGGATCGTTCCCTTAGGCACACCGCATTTCCTTAGAACTCTGTCCATTTCCAACTCTTTCCATTGCTGATGACAGACGTACTCAGGGCCTAGGCTTCTGACTTTCTTTGTTTCAAGGCTGTTAACATCGACCGCTACAAAATTGGCTTGCGCTTGAGCTTTTAGTTGTGCGTCTTTTGCCCGCTTGGTGAAAATGCGGTCTGATACCTGCTGTGCGATTTTCTCAATGTCTTCATCCAAGTCGAATAATTCTCTGTTTCCTGAAAGAATATTTTCAATTCTTCTTGCCAGAGCTTTGTATTGAGAAGAATCAATATCCAGTTTCCCAAGGTTGAGAATAATCCGCTGTCGGGGGCCTTTATCAGTGCGGATATTTTCTACAAGATTGAGGTAGGTGTACTGTTTTTTCGTTTTACCGTTGGCAACTTTTATTGATCTTATATACATACCACTAAGATACACCACAGCCACAAAAGAGGCAAGCGAAAAATAAAGTGTTAGGCACTACATTTTGATTTGAGGTGATTTGAGGTCCCCAAAAAGCGGAATCCCTAAATATTCTATGGTATTTATGAGGTTTTGGGAAATATTTAAGCCTTTTTTTGAAGTAATTCGTTTTCTTGGTCGTTAAAAAAATATTTAGCAGGTGTATTTTGGTGAACTTGGGTCATGTGGCACTTGCACGCAAATCCCGCATTAGTAAGTATGGAGGCTGATTTCTGCACGGGTCGCGGGGGAATATATGGTTTCTATATAATACACCTTCATCTCTCCTCTACAAATCATCCACGGGACTCTTGACTCCCTTGCCGCCCCGGTTGAGGACATGGGTGTAAATCATGGCGGTCTTCACGTCCTTGTGGCCGAGAAGTTCCTGCATCGTCCTGATGTCGTATCCAGTTTCCAAGAGCTGCGTGGCGAACGAATGTCGAAAGGTGCGGCATGTGGCGCGCTTGGCCAAACCTGCCTTTCTCACAGCGCTGTTCACCGCCTTCTGGATGATCGATTCGTGAACATGATGCCATCCTTCTTCGCCTGTTTTTTCGTTCTTCCAATCTCCCTTTCAAACACGTCCACTCGTACGGCGAGTAAAATACAACAAGTTCTGCGGGCTAGTCAAGTCCTTTTTTATGTACACCTGTACACCTTCGCACGCTGCTTTGCACAGTAAATTTCCAGTTGACTTTAGGCGCAAGGGATTGCAGCGGAAATGCCGCCGGCTGCCCCGGCGATTGGCAATGAGCCGGGAGGGGGCAGCCATCTCAAGGCATTGGAGCGGAAAGCCCGACCCGAAGGGTTGCGCCCAAATATTGATTCTTGAATTGACGAAACACAGGGCTCTGATTATAAGGGCTCCCGTCAAAGATCATGGGTCCGGTCATTTTTCTATGTCCAGCCCCAGGGTTTCGGCGGTTTGAAAGAATCTAAGAGGGATATCCGATGCAAAACGCCGCTTCACATTCGATGGAAGAGTCAGGGAGAGTTTCCAGGCATGGAGCATCAATGAGGCATCCGGAAGAAGGGAGTCTGCCCTGCCATAGATGGGGTCTCCAAGGACAGGAGTATTCATAGACTTGAGATGCACCCGGATTTGATGGGTTCTCCCTGTCAAAATTCTCACCTTGATCAAACTGTAATCACCACATCGGGACAATACACGGTAGTATGTATGGGCTTCCTTGGCATTCCGAGTGCCGACCTTGAATCTCTTCCTGTTGCGTGGATCGCGGCCGATGGGCCGTGTGATCTCTCCTTCACTGGTCGGCAGTTTCCCTCGAATGATGGCAAGATAGACTTTCTTTACCCGCCTTTGGCGAAATTCCTCGGCGAGAAAATCCAATGCAGGCTGATGTTTTGCTATGATGATGAGGCCGGAGGTATCCTTATCCAGCCGGTGCACTATGCCTGGACGAATACACTCGCCATCAAATCGGGATTCCAGCCCAGCATACCGGTGCAGCAATCCCTGGAGGAGTGTGCCATTCATGTGCCCTATGGCCGGATGTACGACTATGCCCTGAGGTTTGTCGATAACGGCACAGTCTTCATTTTCATAGAGGATGTTGAGATTCATACTTTCGGGGAGAATGCGGCTTGGCGGTAAATCTTCCCATTCTAGGTGCAGCATTTCGCCGTCCTGAAGCCGCCGTGAAAGTTTCAACAACGTTCCATGGCCGTCGCTGGCCACGACAGAATGGCGGCTAATCTGACTCCTGGAGAAGAGTCCGAGGGTGGCGATGTACTGATCGAGGCGTATCGTTTCTCCTTCAGGGAGTCGGATGCGGAAGCGGGCGCTTTTCATGGCTGTCTGAGGAATTCCGTTTCGATAGAGTGATGATGAGGTCGGCAATCGCGACGAGTACTGAGGCTATGCCGGCGGCACCGATGATGATTGTAAGGTCTTGTTCTCCTCGCTGAGACCCCAATTCGAACTCCGGATCCCCATTGTTTATGGCCGAAAGGGTGATATCATAGACGAGTGAAGAGAGAAAATAGGTTAGCGGAAAGGAGCCGAACGCTATAACCTCAAATCTTCTCACATCCTGTGCCCACAATGGGAATTCCTCCGGTTCGTATTCCTCCGGTGTAATGGGGGCCTCAGGCGGTTTTACCTGGCCGGGGAGGGGCAGCAATCCGACGGCGGTGCATAAAAGAATCGGCAAGAGAATGCGTTTCAAGGTCTTTCCCCAAATATCAGAGATCCTATGCGCAGCAAGTTGCTCCCTTCGGCTATAGCATACCTGAAGTCTGAACTCATGCCCATGGAGAGAATGATATCATCATCGACAAATTCTTCAATCCGCTCAGACCATCTTCTACATTGAGCAAAGCAAGACCGCAGGGTTTTCTCATCATCTACAAAAGGAGCCATGGTCATGACTCCCTTGAGATCGAGGCAGGGCAGGGCGGCTATCCTAGCCGCCGCATCGGCGAATTCTTCCTCGTCTGAAAACCCCGACTTGCTTTCCTCGCCAGACGTGTTCACCTGGAGCAGGATTTCCAATGGATGACCAAGCCGCTCTCTGAACCGGGAGAGTTTCTCGGCCAGGGCTAAGGTATCAATCGAGTGGACACCGGCGAATCGCCTGGTTATCTCTTTTACTTTTTTGCTTTGCAGATGGCCGATGAGGTACATGGGGAAAAGAGCCCTGTCCATCTTGTCGAATTTCGTCAACGCCTCTTCCACTCTGTTTTCGCCGAAGTGATCCAGTCCTGCGTCTCGGGCGGATTTTATCTCTGATATAGTCCTGGTCTTTGATACAGCCATTACCCTGATATCGGAAGCTTGGCGGCCATGAAGTTGAGCCGCATTGTCCAATTCCGATTTAAAAAAGGTCCACCTTTCCTCTATGGTCATGGATGCAGTATATCCTGTTTGTCCGATTTGGAAAACAAGTATGAGGACAAGCCTTGGGTCTGTATGCGTGCCAATCGCCGGGCTTGTGCAGGTTTCTTATTGCCTTTCCTTCCCTGCCGCATCGTATCTCACGGCTAAGGTCAATTTATTACGTCCATCTGCGGATTTGACCACAGAACACACGGAAGGATTTTAACCACGAAAAGCACGAAAAACACGAAAAGCAGATACACGCGAGTCTTCTATGAAGCCGTCCCAAGTACTCCATCGGCGTCCATCGGCGTCATCTGCGGATTTGACCACGAAACACACGGAAGGTTTTCAACCACGAAAAGCACGAAAAGCACGAGAAGCTGATACTCATGAGCCTTCTATGAAGCCGTTCCAAGTACTCCATCGGCACCATCGGCGGATTTGACCACGAAACACACGGAAGGTTTTCAACCACGAAAAACACGAAAAACACGAAAAGCACGAAAAGCAGATACACGCGAGTCTTCTATGAAGCCGTCCCAAGTACTCCATCGGCGTCCATCGGCGTCATCTGCGGATTTAACCACGGAATACACGGAAGGATTTTAACCACGAAAAGCACGAAAAACACGAAATGCAGATACACGCGAGTCTTCTATGAAGCCGTTCCAAGTACTCCATCGGCATCCATCGGCGTCATCTGCGGATTTCAACCACGAAAAGCACCACGAAAAGAATACACGGAAGGTACTCCTCCATTTTCAACCACGAAAAGCACGAAAAACACGAAAAGCAGATACTCATGATTCTTCTATGAAGGTGAAGTATCCATCGGCATCCATCTGCGTTCATCTGCGGATTTAACACACGGAAGGTTTTAACCACGAAAAGCACACGGAATACACGGAAGGTTTTCAACCACGAAAAGCACGAAAAACACGAAAAGCAGATACACGCGAGTCTTCTATGAAGCCGTTCCAAGTACTCCATCGGCATCCATCGGCGTCATCTGCGGATTTGACCACGAAACACACGGAAGGTTTTCAACCACGAAAAGCACGAAAAACACGAAAAATTCAATGCTCATGATTATTTAGGGAGGTGAAGTATGAAAACATCGGCATCCATCTGCGTTCATCTGCGGATTTAACCACGGAGAACACACGGAAGGATTTTCAACCACGAAAAGCACGAAAAACACGAAAAGCAGATACACGCGAGTCTTCTATGAAGCCGTTCCAAGTACTCCATCGGCATCCATCGGCGTCATCTGCGGATTCAACCACGGAAACACACGGAAGGTTTTCAACCACGAAAAGCACGAAAAACACGAAAAGCAGATACATGCGAGCCTTCTATGAAGCCGTTCCAAGTACTCCATCGGCGCATCGGCGGATTTAACCACGGAACACACGGAAGGTTTTCAACCACGAAAAGCACGAAAAACACGAAAGCTGATACACGGATGCTTCTATGAAGCCGTTCCAAGTACTCCATCGGCATCCATCGGCGTCATCTGCGGATTTAACCACGGAACACACGGAAGGTTTTCAACCACGAAAAGCACGAAAAACACGAAAAGCAGATACACGCGAGTCTTCTATGAAGTGAAGTCCCAAACATCGGCATCCATCTGCCATCGGCGGATTTGACCACGAATCACACGGAGGTTTTAACCACGAAAAGCACGAAAAACACGAAAAGCAGATACACGCGAGTCTTCTATGAAGCCGTCCCAAGTACTCCATCGGCGGATTTAACCACGGAACACACGGAAGGTTTTCAACCACGAAAAGCACGAAAAACACGAAAAGCAGATACACGCGAGTCTTCTATGAAGCCGTCCCAAGTACTCCATCGGCATCCATCGGCGCCATCTGCGGATTTAACCACGGAACACACGGAAGGATTTTAACCACGAAAAGCACGAAAGGTGGATGCTCATGATTATTTAGGGAGGTGAAGTATGAAAACATCGGCATCCATCGGAATCGTCATCTGCGGATTTAACCACGAACACACGGAAAAACACGAAAAGCACGAAACGCGAGTCTTCTATGAAGTCGTTCCAAGTACTCCATCCAATGCTCATCTGCGGATTAACCAGGGAGGTCAACCACGAAAAGTATGAAAAATCGGCATCCATCTGCGTTCATCTGCGGATTTAACCACGGAACACACGGAAGGTTTTCAACCACGAAAAGCACGAAAAACACGAAAAGCAGATACACGCGAGTCTTCTATGAAGCCGTCCCAAGTACTCCATCGGCGTCCATCGGCGCCATCTGCGGATTTGACCACGAAACACACGGAAGGTTTTCAACCACGAAAAGCACGAAAAACACGAAAAGCAGATACACGCGAGTCTTCTATGAAGCCGTTCCAAGTATCCATCGGCATCCATCGGCGTTCATCTGCGGATTTAACCACGAAACACACGGAAGGTTTTCAACCACGAAAAGCACGAACACGAAAAGCAGATACTTCGCGAGTCTTCTATGAAGCCGTTCCAAGTATTCCATCGGCATCCATCGGCGCCATCGGCGGATTCAACCACGAAACACACGGAAGGTTTTCAACCACGAAAAGCACGAAAAACACGCAGATACACGCGAGTCTTCTATGAAGCCGTCCCAAGTACTCCATCGGCGGTCCATCGGCGCTCATCTGCGGATTTGACCACGAAACACACGGAAGGTTTTCAACCACGAAAAGCACGAAAAACACGAAAGTATGCGGATGCTCATGCGGATTTAGGTTTTACGGAAGATACTCGTCCAAGTATGATTCCATCGGCATCCATCGGCACCATCTGCGGATTTAACCACGGAACACACGGAAGGAACACACGGAAGCACGAAAAACCACGAAAAGCACGAAAAACACGAAAAGCAGATACACGCGAGTCTTCTATGAAGTCGTTCCAAGTACTCCATCGGCATCCATCGGCGCCATCTGCGGATTTGACCACGAAACACACGGAATACACGGAAGGTTTTCAACCACGAAAAGCACGAAAAACACGAAAGCAGATACATGCGAGCCTTCTATGAAGCCGTTCCAAGTACTCCATCGGCGGATTTAACCACGGAACACACGGAAGGATTTTAACCACGAAAAGCACGAAAAGCACGAAAAATTCAATGCTCATGATTATTTAGGGAGGTGAAGTATGAAAACATCGGCATCCATCTGCGGAATCTGCGGATTTAACCACGGAACACACAGGTTTTTCAAGAACACACGGAAGGATTTTAACGAAAAGCACGAAAAGCACGAAAAACACGAAAACGAAAAACAGATACACGCGAGTCTTCTATGAAGTCGTTCCAAGTACTCCATCGGCGTCCATCGGCGTCATCTGCGGATTTGACCACAGAACACACGGAAGGTTTTCAACCACGAAAAGCACGAAAAACACGAAAAATTCAATGCTCATGATTATTTAGGGAGGTGAAGTATGAAAACTTCGGCATCCATCTGCGTTCATCTGCGGATTTAACCACGGAACACACAGAACACACGGAAGGATTTTAACCACGAAAAGCACGAAAAACACGAAAAGCAGATACACCCTACTTTCGTGAGCTAATTTTCAAATAATTCTATTTAAATTCTTAAAAGTGTTCCAATAGAACGTCTATATTTATTCATTTTGTATGGCATAATCCCGATCAGGAGGGGATCATGTCCAAAAATACGTCAAAATTGCTTCAATACCTTGGAATTGTGTCCGGAATTTGTGATGAAGTGCAACTTGTCCAGCAAATTAATCAGATTATGCCACCCAATAAACGGAAAGTCTCAGTCGGCCAAGCTATGCAGGCTATGGTTCTTAAACTCAAGCTGTTTTTCGGTCTAGCCTCAAGGATACTCAAAAACTGCGGAATAGAAACAAGTTTTGCCCATTTAGATTCCACAACATCTAACCTGCATGGCCGGTATAACAGTAAAGATGAAGAGATAGCCGAAGGAGTCGTCCATATAACAAAGGGATACTCCAAAGACAACGCTCCTGAACTCAGTCAGGTGGCGGCTTAAGATTTCCAATAGAACGAGCATTCCGCTGTGGATAGAAACTTTGAGCGGAAACACAAGTGACAAGAAGAGATTTCCCAAGACGGTTAAGAAGTTTCAGAAACAGTTTCAATTATCCGATATGCCCTGCATGGTCATGGATTCAGCCTTTTATACAAAAGGGCACCTCTAAAAAACCCCATTTAGTTCTTGACTCGAACTTTTCCGCCGCTACTGCGTTGTCAAAATGCTCACGCAGCTTAAGCTAGCTCCGCTTCTGCCGCCTTGTATCGACAAAAAATTTCTTCGTCAATTTCCTAAAGCTGTTTCTTAGAGGTGCCCTGAAGCTGTTTTTTAGAGGTACCCAAAAGAGAATCTCAAGATGACCGAAGGAATAAAATGGATCACCCGAGTTCCTGAAACCTTGAAGGATGTCAAAAATAGACATAAACAAGACTGCAATGATTCCTATGGACAATGGATACGCTTATAGCTCAAGTACAATCCACCTGCGGAGAAACTATACAAAGATGGCTGGCCGTATTTTCCCGGCAGGCCTGCTATAAACAATTGAAGACATTCGAGAAAAATCTTGCCAATACGCATGAGCGCAATGCCATAGACCTTAAACACTTGAAAAACCAGCCCTTTTCCTGTGATACAGATGCTCTTAAGTGCTGCAGAAAGGTTTTCTAAAAACTGCGCTGCCAAACCCTTCCCTGCAGAATCGTCAGGAAAGACGTGTACAAACAAAAAGGACATCCTTCCAAGAATCAGTCTCCACAAGAGCAGGAATGGCACATTGTCGGTGAACTTCATCCAGACGATGAGGCTGTCTCCAGAGCGAAGCAGGGCAGGGGAATGTTTATTGTGGCAGCCAGTGAGCTGGATCCGGAAATTCTAGTTGCTATTTCTTATACTACTGATAATCTAGTTGTTCCCTCATCAGGAAGTACTCGGACAGAGAGTTGCTCATCTCAAGCAGCATCAGCACCTATTAGTTTTATGTGCTTGCAAAGGACTTTGAAGCCGGTGCTGCTGGAACAACTTTGAATATTAAGGTGGAACATGGAACAGGAGATAGCTATACCTTCAACTTCATTGTTCAGTAAAAACAATAAGCCGTCAATTTTGTCGAGGACGCCAACTGACAATACATGATTGATATCACCAAATAGCAGAGGCGCACGGCCGTGTGCCTCTGCTGGCTGGCATCGTTGAGTTCCCAGCAGGAGCAATTGGTTTAGGGGGTGAGCTTTTTTGGATTTGCCAATTAATGCGAAGTCATTCTATTTCAGAGTGCTGCTGATTTTGCCAGTCTTACATAATGCCCCCAACCTTGACAGAAATTGAAGCAATGGCCCAAATTCCGCAGTCATTACTCCTAAAGGCCTTGAACCGCCTTTGAAAGACTCCGATGAAACGCCGTCATGAGGCGGTATGCAGACATCTTGCGGTGTGAGGCTTGAAGAAAGATGATGGGATGTAGTATTTTCATGTCAATGTGGAAAACACTGGAAAAGTGATGCTTGTTTGAAGGATATTCTTGGCCGGCACCTGAAATCAATGTGATGCATGACAGGATGGAGAAATGAGAAAGAAAGGTTCTGATGAGATAACCGGACTGGATGTCCCGTGAATGACCAGTGACGGCATGATCAATCTTGCCAAATTCCCAATCGACAAGGTTCTTGGAAGTGCCCTTGATACAGAATTTTCTGAATTCCAAAATGCCTGTGATATCCTGCAATCTATGTATCATATAAGGAGAAACCGGTGCTGCCATCTTTCTCATGGGGTTGATTCACTATTATAGAGATGACCTTGAACGCCTGACAGAGATTGTTAAGCACCTCCAAGGGTATAAGACGAAAGAATGCGCCAAAATCCTGTTGTCGGGAATTCGTCGTGTAAGGAGTTCCAATACCACGAGACGGTACATCAACACGATCCTGAAATCATTGTATTATTTCCCCTTGGAGATGATAGAGGTTGAACTGACAGAACTGGCGGATGACAAGACTTTCACATACAGAATGCGGAATAAATTCAAAGCTATGATCGAAGAGAAGCGATTTGGATATGACTTGTATTACTGATTTTAGACGACTTCCTCCTGATGCCGAAATGATGCCATGAATCTGGTAATTCCTGCAGCGGTTGAACGCCAAGCCGAATTCATCCGGGCAATCGTGCGAACAGCCGCTTTGGACTCATCGGGGAAAGAAGGAGTTTCAGCAATCCGCTGCCGACGACGACCGAGGCGCCCGTACAAGGAGCATTTCATCGTTCGTCTCCGGGATATTCCGCCGGAGATATACAGCCGCTGCTTACTGGAAAGGCACAAAACATGCCCTTTACCAAAACTGACAGAACGGATTGTTCCTGCCAGGTCATCATTTAGGAAGAGGCGCACAAGAAATTGCCGGATGCCCTCATTATCGATACTGCCGCAGAAAGAATTGTTTTGGCTGTCAGATATACGAAGAAGTCTTTGAAATGTTCAATGAAATGGCCGAGGAAGAGATTTGAGTCGTTACTCTTGTTGAGAAGTCATCCTGAAATCTCCCGGCTGTCGATTACCCCTTTATTGAGCTTTTCTGTGATAAGCCTGGGTGTGATTGCTGAAGAGTGATTTCAACGTGATCTCTGATTCTGATCATAAAACTCTGGCCGCTATAACTTTTGGACGGGAAAAGAAGAAATCCTATGTGAAATGGATGAGGACCGCTGCTCCTGCTCTGAGCAAACCATTGATAGGAGATCACTTGAATCCTGCCAGTCCAACGACAGAGCGCTCAGGAGAGATTCTGCAGTTATTTAAAGATATGCTTTGAAAGATAAAGCGTATATTGAGAGGAGCAAAAGACATGACAATTTGGCGGGAGCAAAAGTTGACGGCCACTATTCCCGAGCACATTGGGCTATTATCATCGTGATCCTGTATCTTTGCGAAAAACCATCCCAAGGCCGAGACATTGGCCGAGTTCTAGGTGCTAAAACCAAGCGAGACGGATATGTCGAGGGCCCCGGCATCCGGGTGACGTGGTGTATCGGTCACTTGCTGGAAATGACCGAGCCAGATCGGTACAGGCAGGAATGGAAGCAATGGAAACTCGATACGCTCCCCATGGTCCCTGAAGCGTGGAAGTTGGAACTGACCCGCAGGGGCAGCAAGCAGTTCAAAATCATAAAAGAACTCCTGAATGGCGTGAACGAGGTGGTGTTAGCCACCGATGCCGATCGTGAGGGGGAGACTATCGGGCGCGAAGTCCTGGAGCACTGCCGCTATCGGGGGAAAATTTCCCGTCTTTGGCTGTCGGCACTTGATGATGCCAGCATTCGCAAAGCCCTGGCATCCCTCTGGCCTGGGCAGAAAACCGAACCCCTCTACCAGGCGGGGCTGGGCCGCTCCCGAGCCGATTGGCTGATCGGCATGAATCTTACCCGTGCCTATACGATCATTGGCCGCCAAGGCGGCTACGATGGTGTTTTGAGTGTCGGACGTGTTCAGACACCGACGTTGAAACTGGTGGTAGACAGGGACCGTCAGATTGAGAATTTCAAGCCGGTCGATTTCTTTGATGTCATTGCTCTGCACCGGGTTGCAAGGGGCGCCTTCAGCGCTAAATGGATTCCACCAAAGCAGCACGCCGATGAAGAAGGCCGATGTCTGGATCGCACAATCGCTGAAGCGGTTGTTCAGAAGGTCCAGCGACAGATCGGCAAAGTGACCAAAGCGGAGACAAAGCGGGTGAAGGAACCTCCGCCGCTTCCACTTGAACTCTCCACTCTACAGCAGGAGGCGTCCCGCCGATGGGGATTGAGTGCCAAGAAAACGCTTGAAACAGCTCAGTCCCTCTACGAGAAGCACAAGGCCGTCACCTATCCCCGGACGGATTGCCGATTTCTGCCGACTGAGCAGTTCAAGGATGCGCACAAGGTTCTTCAATCGATTGCCGGCAGTGATCTCAGGATGGCTCCATTGGTCAAACTCTCTGATCCAGAAATTCGATCAAAGGCGTGGAACGACAAGAAGATCACGGCTCACCATGCGATCATCCCGACCGCAGCCAAGGTGAATACTGACAGACTGACTCGAGAAGAAGCATTCCTCTGCGACCTGATCCGCCGTCACTATCTGGCGCAGTTTTTTCCGCCATACGAATTCGACAAAACTGTCATCGACACTCTGGTTCAGTCCGAGTCATTCAGGGCAACCGGCCGTGTTGAGCGGGCTCCTGGCTGGAAGCAGGTGCTTACGAAGCCGAAGAAGGGAAAAGATGAGGGCGATGAAGAGGATGCTCAAAATCTTCCTGCCGCTCGGTCTGGGGAGGATGCTAGAATTGAAAAAGCAGAACTTATTGCCAAACAGACCAGTCCGCCAAACCGCTATACCGAGGGTACGCTGATTCAGGCAATGAAATCGGTTGGCAAACGGGTAGAAGATTCCCGGCTGCGCAAGATTCTCCGGGACACATCTGGCATCGGCACCGAGGCAACCCGTGCATCCATCATAGAAACGTTAATCAAACGCTGTTTGCTCATCAAAGAAGGGAAAAAGAATCTGGTCAGCATGCCGGCTGGACGGGTGTTAGTTGACTCTCTGCCGCACAGCGTCACAGACCCTGCTACAACGGCTGTCTGGGAGCAGACTCTCGATGATATCGCCAGCAGCAGCAGTTCTCTGGCCGAGTTCATGGGGAAATCGGAGCTTTGGCTGAACAAGCTGATAGGTAATGTAAAAAAACGGCAGGAGATGGGGATCAATCCATTCAAAGGACTCACAGAACTTCGGGCTGTCAATGTCGGCAACAAAAAACGCAGTAGACGATCATCCACAAGAAAACTGCCGGCCAAAACGCCGTCTGCTCCCGATCCTTCACGGCCATGTGCGGACTGTGGAAGGCCCATGGTGCGAAGAAAGAGCAAGCGTGGCTGGTTTTGGGGATGCAGCAATTTTCCCAAATGTCACTACACTCAGTCTCTTGAAGATTGACCAAATTTTTCACCAAATCAATAAATCATTTCCACATAAGAACCTAACCGGAATTTCCTGCTTCACGGCATTGGGGGTATTGCAGTTTAACTCCTAAGATGAAGTTTTCACCAATTAAATGATATAATCCATTTCCATATAACAATTTAACTCAAATTTTATGCTTCACGATACTGGGGACATTGCAGTTTAACTCCTAAGATTTCAGCCATCTTCTGCTGATGGATTGTCAGTTCGGTTACTTCCGGCCGCGCCCCCGGATAGTTCGGCTCCGTGTTACATAGACAGCCGCCAAGTCATAAAGAGCCCGTCCAACGCTTCCCTCTGACTTAAATCCTCGCCTAGGCCGGTGATATCAGCAAGAGCACTGGCTTGGGCTGGTCCGCTGATTTCTCGGAAAACGGCCAATTTGGATTGTGGATTCACCACTCGGCCGACGATCAGAACTGCGATGATATTTCGCTTGGGATCACAGATTATAAATCGTAAATCATAGTTATGGATGCAATTAGCGATGAAAGACACATGAATATCGTGAAAACTTCAGATTAAAGGGATCATGGCCCGAACACATTGGTTCGAGGCGGTGTCCATGCCTTCGGCAAAGATCGCAATCATGGCCAACTACGGGTGGTATTGATTATTGACCAGCATTCGCAAGGAATTCGTCTGTCATCAGCTTGCCTTCCCGTTAGGCTTAGAAAGGGCCTAAGCGATTCTTTGTGCAACTTCATTTACCTGACTTTGCTGCCTTCGAGGTGATCCAATTCACAATCTCGGCACTTTTTGGAATCTTGCCGCTGCATTTCACTTCTTCGTCGATCACCAAAGCCGGTGTCATCATCACATCGTATTTCATGATGTCGTCGATGTTCTCGACCTTCTCGATCTGAGCTTCTACACCAGACGCAGCCAGTGCCTTTTCGGCTTCAATAAATAGTTTCTTGCATTTCATACAACCAGTACCCAATACTTTGATCTTCATCTCACTGCTCCTTTGAAACATGAATATCTGCAACTAAAAAACTGTTCCATAAATCATCCCGGCCACGGTGGAAAGCGACACCACCAATGCAATGAATGCCGATGTCTTCTTGGTTCCGAGCACACTGCGGATAACCAGCATGTTCGGTAACGACAGTGCCGGTCCTGCAAGCAATAGAGCCAAAGCGGGTCCTTTGCCCATACCGGCATTGAGAAGTCCCTCCAGAATGGGAACTTCTGTAAGTGTGGCGAAGTACATAAGCGCCCCGGCTGCCGAAGCAAACAAATTGGCTCCAAGTGAGTTTCCGCCGACCATGGAGCTGACCCACTCGTTTGGAATAACTCCCCGGCCGCCTTCGGGTCCGCCCAGAAGAAAGCCAGCGACGACGACTCCCGCAAAGAGCAGCGGCATAATTTGTTTGGCAAAGGTCCAACTCGAATCTGTCCAATCCACGAGTTCGTCCTTTTTGAACCAGCATCGGATAAAGGCAGCAAGTGCCAAAGCAAAAAGCCCGGTCACGATCCATTTCGATGAATGAATCAGTGCCCAGATGCCGGCATCTCCTTCTGCTGGTTTTCCCAAATTGGCAAAAACAAGAATGCCAACCATGGCTGCGAAATAGAGTCCGTCTTGCCAGAGTTTTCTGCTGCCTTGAGCATCCGGCATCACCAAAGCACCGTTTTGTCCAGTGCGAACTTCCTCCTCCTTGCGAAAGATGAAGTGCATGGAAAGTCCGATAATGACAGAAAACAGGATAGCGCCCACTGCTCGTGCTATCCCGATCTCGGCACCAAGAACTCTGGCTGTTAGGATAATGGCCAGCACATTTATGGCCGGGCCTGAATAGAGAAAGGCACTGGCCGGTCCAAGACCTGCTCCGCGTTTGTGTATGCCGGCAAAAAGCGGCAGAACCGTACATGAACATACGGCCAGGATAGTTCCAGACACGGCTGCGACCGGATAGGCGATGATCTTCTTCGCCTGAGGGCCGAGATATTTCATCACGGCCCCTTGGCTGACGAATACGCTGAGGGCTCCGGCGATGAAAAACGCAGGCACCAGACACAGAAGAACATGCTCCCGTGCATACCATTTTAGAAGTTTGAGACTCTCGCCTACCGCATTCATGAAACGGTTATTTCCGACAGGCAAGAACCAGACGGCGGCGAAGACAGCCAACATCAGGAGTAATTTGGTTCGTTCTTTCATCGTTTCAATTCCTCAAAATCGCCTGTGGATATGGGCATAATGCCAATATCCAAAAGAATCACCTCCGATCTTCAATCACCTGAGCCGCGCATGTGAAGAAATTCAAAACACATGGGGTTAAAAGGGTGTAGTAGACATTATTCCCCTCACGCCGATCCTCGACAATTCCATGGGAGCGCAGCATGGCCAGATGTTTTGAAACTGTGGACTGGTCAGAACCGATCAATTCTGTCAGTTCACCAACGGTGCATTCGCCTGAACTGAGTCTATCAACGATCAGCAATCGTGATTCGTTAGCCAGTGTTTTGAGCACCTTGGCCTGCTGTTTATATGCCGAACGTTCTTTCATCAGTTTCCTAATCTCCACTTGTCAATATATGGCGAATTGGCCATAAAGTCAAGCGTTTTTTCTTGTTAGGCTGAATCCCTCTTTGGATATTTTACATAGTGCCCAGAAGCTTGGTGTTTGAAATAAACGACCTCTGCCCCCAGTCATTCCTTAGTAGGGAAACGACTTGACAAGGAGGTGTTTATGACTTTTCCGCACTGCCCCAATCCCGATTGCTCCAATTTTGACGCTCCTTTGGGGGAAAACTGGTATATCCGCTATGGTTTTCATCCTACCATGGCCTTCGGCCCAATTCAGCGCTACCGCTGTAAGAATTGCCGCAGGACTTTTTCTAATCAGACTTTTTCCATAGATTACTATGCCAAAAAAACTATCGATTATTCCAGAATCTTCGAGCATCTTGTCACGGCTTCAGGGCTTATCGACATAGGCCGGACCCTCGGCATCAGGGCCGAGACCGTTCAGAACCGCTTTGAACGGCTGGCACGGTGCTGTCTGGCCATTCATTCCGAACTGCTTCCGGCCCTGCCCATGCAGGAAAATATGGCCGCAGACGGGCTGGAATCGTTCTCTTTTTCCCAGTACTTCCCCCATCACATCAACCTCTTCGCCGGCTCTGCATCCGAGTTCATTTACAGCATGGGCTTTGCCAATCTTAGGCGCAAAGGAAGAATGACCCCTGCACAGAAGAAGCAGAGGTTAGAACTGGAAGCCGTTGAAAAGGCCGATCCGAAAGCCGTCGAAAAATCGTTTAGAAGTATAACAGAAGGTCTTATTCAACTGCTTGAAGATAAGAAGGTTACCGGAAAGATATTGACGACAGACCTTCACAAATCGTATACACGGGCCTTCGCCAAGATTGAGAATTTCAGGAAATACTTTCTTCACGAATGTATATCTTCAAGTGAGTTCAGGAATAAAGACAATCCACTATTCCCTGTGAATTACCTTGACCGTCAGATTCGCAAAGATGCCTGCAATCATGTGCGGCAGACGGTACAGTTTGCCCGGTGTCCCAGTGCGATGATGACGCGCATGGCCGTCTACCGCCACTACCATAACTGCGTGATTGCCCGGCGGGTTCAGGAAGCCCGAAAAAAAGACATGACAACACACGTGGAAGAGGCCGGAGTTAAGCGAACAGACCTGGACAAAATAATCGGCAAGTATTGGCTGAAGCGTCCATTCCTGAGCAAGCTCAGACTGGGTGCGGAAGAGGGCAAGACCTGGTTCAGTCAGTGGCGTAATCCAGGGGTGAAGTTTAATCGCTACAGCCCCCTGTACATCCAGGTTTAGAGGTGAACACAAGGTTCGGGGCATTTAAGATATTTTACATAGTGCCCAGAAGCTTAGTGGCGAGGTGTAGTCTGGTGAAAAAACGAGTTACTGGAATGCTCTAAAACCTTCTCTGCCCGGGATTGCGTCAGCTTCAGTTTAATCGGGCTGAATAACTGGAAACTGTAGGGTACCTCTAAAAAAATATGAAATTCAATTTTCATAAGGGCACCTCTAAGAAACAGTTTTAGGAAATTGACGAAGAAATTTTTTGTCGATACAAGGCGGCAAAAGCTCAAGCGTAGCTTAAGCTACGTGAGCATTTTGACAACGCAGTAGCGGCGGAAAAGTTCGAGTCAAGAACTAAATGGGGTTTTTTAGAGGTGCCCTTAAGTCAGTTGTTCTTTCTGCTCTCAGACTGAGACCCGACTTTTAGGCCAAACTAATTCGTGGTCTTGAGACAAATACGTCCCGGCATCAACATTGCCGATGCCTTGATCAGCAATCCAACAACGGCGGCCATAGATGGATTGCCATAGAGGGTCTTGGAACATCTTGATGCCATTGTGGAATACGGCTGTCCCGGCACCGCGGGTATCACCGGCCTGCAGGTTGAGTCCGAGGGGCATATTGATCTGAGCCACCGCTTCAATGCCGATGAAACCGATGAACAGGGTACCCAGGAGAAATGCTGAGATGGCGTACATGGGAAGGGTTTGACAGCCCAGTTGATGAATAGGATTAGCCGATCAGTTTAAGTTTTTCCGGCCTTGAGCACTTCCGAGAAATCTATCTTAACCATGATAGGCTCCATCGTGAAGAACAGGCAGATGGCGATAGGAAATTTCCTTTCTGCGTCATGAACAGGGCCGTGTAGGCGGACCCATCTATGTCATCGCCGCCAATCGGCGGTCAATTCCTTCCGGGGCCGCAGGAGCGAAAGGCATGAACTCTGTTCTGTCCAGCCTCCCGTTCAGCCAGTCGTTGACTGCCGTATTTGTCGTTTGGCAGAGGATGATTCTATTGCCCGCGGGCCGTACTCCATTCGTCCCTGAGGTGGGCGATTCCCGGGACGAGAAGCTCCGCGATGGTCCTGCCGATATCGGGGGGGCACTCGTACTTCAGGCCAATCTCTCTGAGTGCGCCCCTGCTCTCGTGGTCAGAGAAGCTGGGGACAACGAGGACCTTGTCTTGAGGTTGTACTGCTCGAAACCGCAGCCCCCCCCTCCACGTGCCGCAGTCACTCGCCGTAGATTCTCTCGCCATGTTCATTCTCGTCCCTTTGAACTCGATACGACTTCGTAGACGCGCACATCGGTTTGAGCGCCCCCGGATTCGACGTGCTCCATGAACCTGCGAGTGGAGGGTCGGTCATCCCAGCGGGGGTCGTTCATGCATGCAAGGTGATCGGCTTCGGTCTCCCACTGGAGGTACTGGATGAGGCGCTTGCCGTCTGTGCTCTTGTGCAGTGCACCAGACACGAAGCCTTTGTACTCCTTGAACCGGACAAGACCATCTCGAGCGTGGAATTCCATCTCAGAGATAGTTTCTGCTGGAGCGTCAACGGTAACGATCACGGTGCAGATGCCGGAGGCTTCTCGGACGACAGTCATCCTGGGCCCCGTTGTTCGGTCTCACTCGTCATCGGCGCTCAGCCCTTTCACATGATCAACGCCCCGACCGAAAGCGGATTCATGGCTGGAGCAGGAGATGCCCACCAGCGGCCTGCAGCCGCTCGCCGGCCGCTCAAGGAGGTTAAAACACGAGTCGATGCCCGTTCGACCGACCTCGGTAAAAAAGGCATCCGGCACGGTCACAGTCCTGCCATCCTAGTCCCCATGCTGAACTAGGCAACCGATGGGGACGGCGGCGCTGCCGCTGAACCACGGACAGAACGGCTGCTGAGCAACGGATTGATCATGCTGTTCTGAGCGCAAGGGGTCAACAAGAAATACGCCGCGCCATCGTTCGAGCCAGACACCATAACTAGCGAATCGAGACCCTCTCTGAGTCCCGCTGGAACGGCCGTGGGCAAGCTGCCGCTCGGCACGGCCCGATACTCGCCAAGAGGACGGACATCCTCCCAATCGCTGCGCACCTCATTGGCGGTGGTGAGAAAATCGAAATGCATCCTGCTCCTGCATTCCATCAGTCGAGTCCTTCTGCACATAGCCACATCGTGAAGGATACGTCCTCACCCTCTATCGCCCGCTCGCTGGTCACATCGAAGCCTGATGCCGCAAGACCGTCGAGAAATGCCCGCCGAGCTTCCGCCCCTCCGGAAACACCGTCGTCTTTGACGACGGCGAGCTGGCCGCCAGGCTTGAGCACGCGGCGAATCTCAGCTAACCCGCGTTCTTGGTTCTGCCAGTGGTCGATGGAGTCAAAGGCTAAGACGATGTCAGCGGAAGCATCGTCCACCGGCAGCTTCTCGGCAGGGCCTTCTCGGAAATCGATGCGGGCTCCCTCGGGATGCGATGCCGCACGCTCACGGGCAATTTCGACCATACGAGGGGTAGGGTCGGTGCCGATGAGGGTGCCATCAGGGACGCGGCAGGCGACGTGACGCAGGGCTGCACCCGTGCCGCAGCCGACATCTACGATGACGGCATCCGGCGCGATTTCCATCGCGTCGACAGCGAGGCGGCAGGTCGCGTACTCACCGTAGGTCTTGGCGTACCACTCCGCAGTCTCGGCATCCCACTCACCCATGACGATCCTTGTACCTCACAATCCAGGCCAGTCCCGGCTCATCTTGAGAATTGCTCTCGTCTTGCCGTCCGGCTGAACCCCTGCCACCCGATTGACGA
This sequence comes from Spirochaetaceae bacterium, assembly GCA_965232165.1. Taxonomy (GTDB): domain Bacteria; phylum Spirochaetota; class Spirochaetia; order DSM-2461; family DSM-2461; genus UBA2779. The sequence goes on from CBDDOY010000001.1 coordinate 1,841,612, forward strand.
CGATGTCCCGCTCAAACGGCTGGTTTCAACGGCTTTGCCGACATAGAGCGAGTTGGACAGGCCTGTTAACTAAGAGCGATTACTCTCTCCCCCATCTCCGCCTTAAAGAGCCATTTCAACCCCGAGCAAGGCCCGTACACGAATCGCAAATGCTCTCCGCGGCACTCATCGGAGACCGCTCCGACGGCACCAGCAGCCGCACACCCCCCCGATGCGCTGCATTTTGCTCGCGACGGTGTGCGGCACTTTGGAAGCGGCGGCTGTTAAAAGGCATTCCGCCGCCCATACAGCATGGCTCTGACCCATAATACGGGAATTACTCTCTGGTTTGCAAGTACTGATATTGATTGATGTTGCGAAATGCTATCAGGCAGCACGCTGGGCAGGCCGTCGATTCCCGACCGGGCTGCGATGGCGGGCCTGGACTCCAAAAACGGGATGACGCTGCTCTATCGGCTGGTCTGGTTTACTGCCGCGCATCAGCAGTTCGCAGAGGCAGCGGGCCAGGATATCGATCACCTCTTCCCGCGGCGACGGTGGGCGGGGCATCGGTGCTTGGGTCATTGTTCACCTTTTCGGCCCGGGGGAAAAGGGCGGAACACACAGGCGTTGTCGGGAAGGCTCGGCATTCTTCGCGGCTCTCCTCCTCTTGTGCGGATTGGTGTCCTTTGGTAACCTCTGGCAATTCGTATTCCAATTTTGCTCTGGAATATGACCAATGGCCGATGACGAGATACTCACTATCCGTGAGGTCGCCGCCCTGCTGAAGTTCGGAGAGAAGACCGCCTGCACCATGGCCCATTCCGGGGAGTTCCCCGGCTTCAAGGAGCATGGCCAGTGGAGGTTCCGGCGTAACGGCATCGACGCGTGGATTGAGAAGAACGTTGTGCGGCCAGTGGCGCAGTGTCCGGAAAAGTCTTTAGGGCACCTCTAAAAAACAGCTTCAGGAGATTGACGAAGAAATTTTTTGTCGATACAAGGCGGCAAAAGCGGAGCGTAGCTTAAGCTACGTGAGCATTTTACAACGCAGTAGCGGCGGAAAATTTCGAGTCAAGAACTAAATGGGTTTTTTAGAGGTGCCCTTTAGTCGATGATGCGGCACAGCGAGCAGGATTTCTGGTGACTCCGTATAGACGATCAGGCTACATGCACTGGCCTCGTTATCAACGGCGCAGTGCTTCCGGCAAACACTGCCGCGAGGAGGGCTGTCTGCCACGGCGGCGACCGGGGATAAGCTCTGGGGGAAGAACCCCCGAAGTCATGGGAAACGCCGATGATGCATAGTCTCGATAACTGTCCTGAAGAGGTCCGCGGGAAACTGAACGAATTGACATCCGGTGCAGGGAGTATTCTAGGCGGGAATCTTCGCGGGGTATACCTGCACGGTTCGCTAGCGATCGGGTGCTTCAACCCGCGCCGAAGCGACCTCGATGTCCTGGCAATCACGCGGGACCGCCCCGGCCGGGCCTCCCGCAGGGCCCTCATGGAATTCCTGGTTGGTCTCCCTGGTCCGCCGGGGCCGTTGGAACTCAGCGTTCTTCATACGAACCAGTTCACCCCGTGGTGTTACCCGACCCCGTTCGATTTTCATTTCGGGGACGAGTACAGGGACGAGTTCGAGAAGGCGCTCCGGTCTGACGAATGGGAGAATTCGTGGAACGAAAGACCGGATACTGACCTCGCGGCGCATTTCAGAATGACTCGGGAGAGGGGAATAGCCCTCACTGGAGAGCCAATCGAAGGCGTGTTCCCGGGCGTTCCATTCGAGGACTGCCGCGATTCGCTGCTCGCGGATCTCTGGTGGGCGTTTGACAGGCGGCAGGCTTCTCCGGGGTACGGTGTCCTCAACTCCTGCCGGATATGCGCCTTTGTCGAAGCCGAGCATATATTCTCGAAGGCTGAAGGGGGGCGGTGGGCCCTCGCCGAGTTCCCTGATCGATATCACGAAGCAGTGAATCTGGCGATGGAAGACTATATCCGCGACGATGCCGGGGAATTTCCCGAAGCACCTGTCCTTGCGCTTATGGAGTACGTTATCGAGCGATTGGGGGCAAAAAGGGGCCAGGAGGGCGATGTGCGAGATGCCTTCTCTGAGGAAGGGGCAAGACATAGGGGCACCTCTAAGAAACAGCTTTAGGAAATTGACGAAGAAATTTTTTGTCGATACAAGGCGGCAAAAGCTCAAGCGTAGCTTAAGCTACGTGAGCATTTTGACAACGCAGTAGCGGCGGAAAAATTCGAGTCAAGAACTAAATGGGGTTTTTTAGAGGTGCCCATAGGTAACACTCAGGTCTTTCCGAAATACGTCGAGGTGATGGATTTGTGCGGTGTGGATCGCGTTGTGCCCCTGGAGCGGCACGACGTGTTAGGGCGACTACGTATCTTTGATCATTGTTCACCTTTTCGCCCCGGGGGAAAGGCGGGCCACGATGATCACACCGCCGTTGTCGGGCGAGGCAAGATGGTTTTGAAAGGAGACTGCTATTTGCCGTCGAGCTTCTTGGCAATGTCCCTGACAATCTTAGCGAAGCGGTCGACCAGTTTTCTGGGGAGCAGAAGGACAACTGACCACGTTTGGCAGCGGCGAGCGTCAATTGGCTAAGCTCAGGCTCGACAGTTAAGACGGAGCCGTTCGCAGTCGATGACATCAAGACCCTCCACCTCCTCAAGGATTGCCGGAGTGCATAAACCTCTTGTCACCCAATCGCTTGCAGCTGAGCCCCAGAAGCAAATCGCCCGGAGACGCTCTCGAAAACCTGACAGTAAGAAGATGATGATCCATTTGTACTTAGGGGCATCCTGCGGTGCGGGAAATGCGACCGCCCGATGACTACCTCTTCAAGTCGCATCAGAAGCAGGACCGATGGCAATCTTAAGGTACACCGCTGCTGCCGCCGTCGCGGAAATGCCGAAGACTCGCCATGCAAACCGTCTGTTCAAGTCGCGGCGCATGTCGTCGAAGGCCAAGTAGAATGGCTACTCGCAAATCCCTGGAAGATCGTCTCAGCGCCACGAGAAGTAAAAAGACTTCTGTCAAAGCTCTGTGGATGAATGGGGAATGCTTTCATCTACAGAGGAAGCTGCCAGGATTCGAGAGATGGTTTGGCCGGCCACTTGGAGTCCAGACCAACGAAATACAAGCATTGTGATTGACGAGATCAATCTGGAGAGGATTGTTGCGGCTGATCACCAACGCTCATAATCAAATGCAGACACCATTCGGTCTTGTTCGCTTTTCGAGATTTTGCAGTGCTGAGCAACTTCCCTCCAGTCCTGCACGCCATTCACCGTGCTTCGAATGATCTCTTCGGCATGCGACTCACCAAGACGAAAATAGGGTGTCACTTCAAGTGCTAGATCGAGGTCTAAGGCATTGTCGGTCTCGGAAATATTGAGGCTGAGTCCGGCGCCGTGGGCTGTGGGATTGATGTCGTATGCAGGCGATAACGTCCACCCGTCAGATTCGAGCATGAATCCGTGATTGCGAAGATGATCGTCCGTGTTGGGGATACAAATAAAAAACACTATGCGTTTCCACAGTTCTTCCAGGTCTTCATCGGTTCGTGATCCTGAGCGGATCAGGAACTCGGCTAGTTCCAAGTAACTGGCACCGGATGACGCATCGTCTCCATCCTGGCACCGGATGACGCATCGTCTCCATCCGACCGCTGCAAAAGAGTCATGGCGGAAGCAAAATGCAGACGGCCGCCATCGGGCGTTCGGTCAAAACGCTTGGACAAGAACGTATGGTGTTTGCTGACGAATTGCTTGGTTTGCGTTGCGGCGCTGCGAATACCGGCTCGTCTGGCCAGGATGTGAGCCACTTCCTCCCATGCGCCGATGTCGTCGTCGTCTCGTCGGCTGGGGAATTTCGCAATCCATAAAGATCCGTTTTCATCGAGAACACTCGCTTTGGGCAGGGCTCCCCCGAGGGAACCGCCAGGCGCAATCAACATCTTCAGCCACTTCGAATAGACGGGATGCTCGGGTGCATCATCCCGCTCCAAATTCAAACTGACCTGTTCGAGTTCATGAAATGAGGTCCAGAGAGGAGATGCCAGATGCTGATTGTCATCCAGAAAAGAACCATCGGAAGTCATGCGAAATCGCGTTGAGCGTCAATGCTCTATCCAAAGACGCCAAATGCGGCAGGAGGGTGTGCTTCCAAATCGCCTGCTTCTGCTTCGATCTGATGTAATTGGCGATGCATCTGGGCCGTTTCTCAGGAGGCATTTCCTCCGAGACATCGTGTCCCTGGGTTTTGAACGCCTCGAAGTCCATGTCAAGCGCGGCGGTAGTTTCCAGGGAACGCCAGCCGGTCACGGGCGGTTGCGAATAGCTTCACTATTCGGTTCTCCGGTCGCTACAATCCGGTTTATGCAGTTGGGGCAATCCGTCCGCGGATCGCAGCCCGCGGGACAGGCGGAGAGCCCTGTCGCTGGATACCTACCGGAAACCGCCGAAAAGTGTCGGGAGGGGAGCGGTGGATTGGGTGAGTGGAGCGATAGCTGGAAATTGAGTTTGACATTTGCAACATGTTCATGAGATATAATCAAAAGTTGTGGATGGGGTAAAAAAAGAGCAAATCCTTCTGTAAAATAATTGGTAATAAAGCCAAACAGAAAGGAGATGCTCTATGGAAGAGTTTACAACAAACGGAAATGATTCGGAAGTGCTGAAAAGCGAAACAGAATCGGTTTTGGATCAGGTTTTGCGGGAGGGAGCCAGAAAGATGCTTATTCATGCCCTGGAGTTAGAAATGGAAGACTACATCAATGCCCATGAACATGAGCGTGATCAGAATAATCAGCGCAAGGCTGTACGCAATGGCTACCACGCCCAGCGAAAAATTGTGACAGGGGCTGGTCAAATGCAAATCAAGGTTCCAGGAGTGGATGACAGGAAATTAAAGAGCAGGCGAGAGGATCGCTTCACCAGTGCCATACTGCCAGCCTATATGCGCAGAACTCCCAGTATCGACAACCTTGTTCCGGCGCTGTACCTCAGCGGTGTGTCCACATCCGCTTTCCAGACGGCTCTTGCCTCGATTCTGGGTGAAGGTATTGCCGGACTGTCGGCGACGAACATAGTCCGCTTGAAAAGGTTCTGGGAAGATGAGTTTCTTCAGTGGGAGAAACGTGATTTGAAAGCTAAGGAATACGCCTGCATCTGGGTGGACGGCATCTGCTTCAATGTGAGGCTTGATGATCAAAGGAGCTGCATTCTTGTAATCATGGGAGCTGACAGGGATGGGAAGAAGGAACTTCTAGCGGTCAGTGACGGATACAGGGAAAGCTCACAAAGCTGGAGGGAGATACTGCTCCAACTGAAAGCCCGGGGTCTCACCGCCGCCCCCAGGCTGGCCATTGGGGATGGTGCACTGGGTTTCTGGAATGCCCTGGATGAAATCTTTCCAGAAACAAAAAAACAGCGTTGCTGGGTGCACAAAACAGCGAATGTGTTAAACAAAATGCCCAGGAATCTCCAGGGCAAGGCCAAGTCAATGATTCATGAAATGTATATGGCAGATACCGGGCAGAATGCTCTTAAAGCCTATGACTTATTCATTGATTCTTTTCAGGCTAAGTACCCCAGGGCCGCCCAGTGTCTGGAAAAGGACAGGGAGAAGCTGTTCACGTTCTACAAATTTCCGGCGATGCACTGGACTCACATCAGGACGACCAACCCGATTGAGTCAACCTTTGCTACTGTCCGCCTTAGAACGAAGAGAACCAGGGGCTGTGGTTCAAGGGCGGCAACATTAAGTATGGTTTGGAAGCTCTGCCTGGAGGCTGAAAAGAACTGGCGAAAGCTACGTGGATACAAGCTGATCCCCAGGGTTATTGAGGGTGTGTTTTGTAAAGATGGAGTCTTCAAGGAAGAGGCCGCGTGAAAAAAATGAAGGATTCGAAATTTTCTCATCCACAACTATTGACAATAACTCCATGTTCATGTATCATACGCCATATTATTTGCGATGGCCTTTGACTCTAAGCAGTAACTCACGATGAGTACCGGAAAAAAGCAATGCCGAAGACCGGGGATAACGTATTGGCGAAAAAGATAAGGGAGTTGCGCTCCAAGTTAGGACTGACGCAGGAACAATTCGCTGTCAAAGTTGGCGTGACCTTCAGTACAGTCAATCGCTGAGAGAGTGGAAAGAGCAAGCCTTCGCCCCTGGCAATGCGGCAGATCGAGGAGTTGTTTAAACTCATCTGAGTTTTTATTGTGGAGTGATTGTTTATGAGCAGTGGCCACCAATTTGCAGGTCTCATACCTGAAATGCTCGTTCGTCGAAGGCGAGAAAAAAGGTGTGTTCGCTTTGTCGGAGCGGGCCTGTCTGCTCAAGTTCAGACAGGCGATGGATCGCACTTGTCCACATGGAAGCTTCTCCTCGAAAGAATGATCGCCTGGGGTGTCGAGCACCGCATCCGGACCAGCAACATCGTCGTCGCCAATCCAATGTGGAATCGGCCCTTCCCGGCGGACATCCCTGCCAACGACCCCTTCGATCGTTTCCGCGCGGCTGGCGGCATCACCGCCGGTAAGGGCGGCTGGGCCTGGTTGCAGCACACGCTGGCCTGCCTCAACAAGAACAGCCGCGCTGCCGTGGTCCTCGACACCGGCACTGCCACACGAGGCTCAGGCTTGAAGAACGAAGACAAGGAACGCAGCATCCGCAAGTGGTTCGTGGACAACGACCTCGTCGAGGGCGTGATCCTGCACCCCGACAACCTCTTCTACAATGCTGCCGCTCCCGGCATCATCGTGGACCTCAACAAGCGCAAGGCCGCCTTGCTCAAGGACCGAATCGCGCGGCTCAACGCGAGCAGGCACTTCAAGAAGGACCGGCCTAAGAAACATGAGGAGCCCCCCCCGTCCGCTCGCCGAGATGTTCAACAAGGCCGAGCGGCTGAGGGTGAACTGGGGGCATATTTTCACAAGATGGGAATCGTTCCCGTGGACGGTCTGTGCAGCACAGACATCGCCGCAATCGAGTCCATCGATGCCGAGTACTCGTTCTTCTGCCTTGGCCACGCATCAGGCGACAGCTTCGTCGCCTGTGCCAGCCATGAACAGTGACTACATGCTCAGAGACGAGATGGAGGAGGAACTGCGACAGCTCCTGCCCGACGATAGACGGTCGATAGTGACGCTGGTTGGACGAGGCGGTATTGGAAAAACATCACTGGCCCTGAAGGTCATTCATGACATTTTGAACAATTCCCGATTCGAGGGAATTGTCTGGCTGAGTTCCAGCGATGTGGATCTCCAGCTTTCGGGACCCAAGCCAGTCTTCCCATCGGTTGTTTCGATGGATGACATCAGCAAAAATTACGCATCCCTTGTCCTCCAAGAGGAGAAATTGAAGGACAAGGAATTCAATGCGCGTGCCTTTTTCGAGCAGCAACTTCAAGAATCCGATCTCGGTCCGTGCCTCTTTGTATTTGACAATTTCGAAACAACCGACAGCCCCGTAGAAGTGTTCACCTGGATTGACACATTCATCCGACTGCCAAACAAGGCTTTGATTACGACGAGACTGCGTGATTTCAAAGGCGACTACCCCCCTGATGTAAAGGGCATGACGGACGAGGAAGCCCGGCGGCTCATAAAGCAAACTGCCGCTGCTTTGGGTGCCGATGCCCACCTGAACAGCAAGTATGTCAACGAACTCATCGCCCAATCCGAGGGACACCCGTACGTCATCAAAATCCTGCTCGGGGAAGTCGCGAAAATGAAGAAGGCGGCGAGTGTACCTCACGTTTTGGCAGGTACCGGCGATATTCTAACCGCACTTTTTGAGCGAACCTACGCGGCGCTCTCTCCCTGCGCCAAACGTGCCCAGTCTTCCGATATTCCCTACAGCGATCTGTCGGACATCGCGAATAAGCTAAACCAATTCCTGCGAGATCATGGGACAGAGATCGATCCATTCCCAAAAGGAGCACTTGCTCAGCGCATTCTCAATGTTCTCATTGAAAGACAGAACGAAGCCGGCGCAGACGACTTCTCGCGAATGACATGGCTAGCCATCCACCTCAATAAACGCGAAGATGCAGCGAATTTTGTGAACGCCGGTCTCGATATTGACAGCCGACAACCACCACCTACAGAAAATCGCAGAAGGGCTGGGTTTGAACGCGGCCACATCGGAGAGCGAATGATCAGCGATCTCGTCAGCAAGCGAACACGCAAAGATGTTCGCGTGGGATGGACTCTTCGCGAAATCGAGATGGGGTTCGAAGCCGCGGATATCGATTGCGATCGGAACCATGAACCCGATGTTTCCGGCCAGCGGCGAGCGTTTATCGAGCAGTATTATCGCACGCCGGACTTCACCAATCCCTACGAAGTGAAGCGGCTGCTCGCCCCTGCCAAAGCATCATCGAACGCTCTGAGAGCAACCGGCCCAAGTCCCACGGACGTGAGGAAGCGGAGCGCGTCCTTTGTTTCCAAAATGGAAATAGTCGAGGTCCGGGTGCTGCCGCGAATTTCAGACATACCGGGCTCACCGTTTATCACAGTGAGGCAGTCGAGCCCATCGGAGTACCATACATGACGACAAAGAAGAAACAAGGCCCCATTCGTTCTGGCACAGAGAAATTGAAGACCATTGAATGGGTTGGCGGCACCGTGTTGATGCCTGTCTGCGTTACAGGTGAGGGAGAGCCGTACCGCCCCGAGGCGCTGTTCTGGATGAGTGCTGAAGGTGCGATTCTCGGCTCCACCATGGCCAAACCGGGAGAGTTGATCCCGATGGCCAGCGCCAGCCTGCGGAATGCCATCGAGACGCCGATGTTCGGCCGTCCGCACACCCCGACGCGGGTGCGCGTGTCCTCGGCCGAGCTGGCTGATACTCTCCGTGAGGGCCATCCAGGGATCGACATTGTCTTCGCTCCCACGCCAGAACTCGACGAAGTGTTCGAAATGATGCACGAGAAGATGGACGAAGACGGAGCAGCCGAGCAATCCTACCTGTCACCCGACATCGGGCCAGATGTCATGGCATCGTTCTTCCAGGCCGCTGCGGGGCTCTTTCGCTCCAAGCCATGGAAGGTCGTGCCGAGCGATCAGAGCCTGTTCTCGGTGACCATCGAGAAGTTCGGTCTTCGCGATGCCGCTATATCGGTCATCGGACAGATGGGCCAGAGCATGGGACTCTTGCTCTTTTCGAACTTGGATGACTTCGAGGCATACCTCAGCGCGGCCGATGCCATAGAGCACGGTGAGGAGCCCGAGATACCTCCCCACTTCGCCTTGGAGTTCGAGCGTGAGGCGGACCTTGCCCCTGTGCTGCGCGAGGAGATCGCCGAGCACAACTGGGAAGTTGTGGATGCAAATGCATATCCATGGCTGACGGCTATTGACGAGGAACTGGCGGCGCGTCCCCCGACTGCTGGCGAGATCGCTATGGCTGAGGCCATCGCCCGCTCCCTTACCAACGTGATGGCTGAGAAGAAAACACTGAGTGCTGCGTGGGAAGGCGGCGAGCCAGTATCCCGCACGCTCTCAGTAAAGACCCACCAGGGAGAAATCGAGGTGAACCTAGGTGCGCCCTACATGCGTGCACCTGTCGTTTTCGACACAACTCACGACATCATGGCCGATCTCGCAGCACTTGTCCGCCAGGATGAGGAGAGCGATCCAAAGGCCCGCAAGCCCCTCGAAGATGAGCTGATGCATCGTTTCACATCGTCGCCCGAAGCGAAGGACATCGACGAAATCCAGGCCTGCGGCTTTGTGATGGATTTTGCCGCAAACTACTTCGGGCAGACCATCGCGACCCTTGGCGCATCCGAGTTGAGAGAGATCATCTTCGATATCATCCCGCGCAAGGTGAACATCGACGCATCGGAGGCGCGCTGGTTCATTGAGGAGAATCGCGCCTTCTACGGCTTCCTTAAGCGGGAATTCCAACTGAAACAGGCTGATGCCTGCCTCAAAGTGCTCGGCGACGCCGCGATCAAAAAACTTGAGGCGGCTCTTTCCGACAGCAACAACTTCGGCATGGCCAAATCCGTGTTCATGACTGGTGTCGATGCTGGGTTCGATATGCAGTCCAAGGAAGGCATCGAAGCCTGGATGCAATCCGTGCAGGGCAAGCCGCTGCCGCCGTCGGTGCGCCTGCCTTCGTTTGATGCACCACCGCCGTCAGCGAAGAAGGCAGCAAAGGCGAAGAAGGGCAAACGCAAGGCAGCCCGCAAGAGGAACAGGTAGCCGATGGACACCTCTCCAAACGGTTCCCGCACCCTCAAGGGCAGCGGCAACTTCCCGTACGTTGCCGAGCGGCGAGGGGTGATCTTCATCGAGCGCAGCCTCAAGCAAGGGCTGCAGTTCGCCAGGCCAAGAATAACACAGAGGGACTACGCTCCCAGGTGCGCAGGACCATCACCGCATTCCTGATCACCCAGATGAACAACGGTGCATTCCGCAGCAGGGAGCCCGTGAAGGTCTTCTTTGTGGATGTTTCGGAGACGCTGAACACGCCTACGGTGGTCTTCGCCGGGAAGCTCATCGCCAGGGTGGGCCTGGTCACGAACAAACCGGCTGAGTTCATCGTGCTTCGAATTTCCCAGGACACCCGAGTGCTTGAGGCCGAGCTGGCCGCGGCCGGCGCATGAGATAGGAGGACGAAACCATGGCGGTCATCGGCAATCCCAGGAGCTTCCACAAGAAGTTTAAATCCATCGTCGAGATCGACGACATCGGCCACGCTGGCTTTCAGAAGTGCAGCGAACTCTCTGTGGAGGTGGCGAACGTTCAATACTTCGAGGGCGGCTCGCTCATCCCCAATAAGAGCCCTGGTCGGTTGACTTTTGCAGACGAGACCCTTGAAAGAGGCGCCACCCAGGATCGGGACCTGTTCGACTGGTTCCAGGACGTGGCGATCACCTCGAGCGGCCTCGGTCTCACCGATGTCAACTACAAGCGCAACATCGACATCGTCCAGCAGGACCGCGACGGCACCACGCTACGCCGCTGGTCCCTGTCCCGCGCCTGGCCCGTGGAGTTCGTCGCCGGCGACTGGGATAACGAGTCCGACGAGAACGTCATCGAGTCCGTGACGCTGACCTTCGACTTCTTCGAGTTGATCCAGTAAGCAGGGGCAGAGCTACAGACCTGCCTCGACCAGTTTCTGAAGGAACTCGGCTCCCAGGACAATGCGGTCTTCCTTGTCGACAAGCACCCCATCGATATCAGTCTGTTGTACTGGCAGGAGCATATCGGAAGTGACACCGTGCTCAGCGCAGATCTTTGAGAAGATGTCTTTCGCGCTATCCGCCAGTGGGGCACGGAGAGCAATTCCACCGTCAACGCTCCGAATTCCGGTTCCGCTTTGCTTTAGCTCCAACCATCGAGGATTGTCCTCATAGCCAGTGAACTAGGGATCGCCGACTGCATCCCCGACATCCGAAAGGCGATGGATCGCAAGCAGGTATGGATCACGGTAGTACCCGCTGACCCGTTCCCTTCGAAGCATGCACACCAGGTATCCGAGTTTGCCGTCCCACCCGGCGTACCTGCCTGATGCGCCTTCCCGCATGGCTGGGTACTTCACGAAGTATGTCCGCCAGTCGTAGATCCCTTGTACCTCTCTATCGGTCAGCCACTGCGACGAGATGGTATCGAGCTGGTCACGGATAGGCTGCTCTGATTCGTTGATCTGGTCGAGCAGCTCGCCGAGAATTGTTCGAATGCCCCCCATCTTGTCGCGCGCCAGACCCGTCAGAAGCTCGCGCCAGGGCGCGTCCCTCGAAATTGACCCGAGCTGGAAGAAGCGGTGGTTGAGCTTCCTTGAGTAGTCGCCGGTGGCCAACAAAGCCGCGGTCAACGCGACGTAGTTTTGCGGGTCTGCGAAGACTCCATGGAAGGCGGAAGCGCGGTCGATGAAACGCTCGGGTTCGAGTTCAAACGCGGCAAGGCTGCCCTTCAGCAACGGGTGGTCCTCGAGCTGGAATAATGGAGTCTCCAACTCTGCGTGATCTGCCAAGAGGGCCCGCTTGAGGCGCTCTTCGGCAACTTGGGCTTGGTTGAATGTGTCCAGCTCGTCGAGGCTACCGTGGACGACGATACGCTCGACCTCCTGCAGGAAGACGGGCATGCGCTCAAGACGCAGTTCGTTGCTCGATGCTTCGACGAGGTTCCGGACGATGCGCAAGCGTCTCTGGAAGTCGGCAGTGTCACGCAGTCGATGGAGCACTACTGCGTAGAGGTAGAGGGTGAGCGGCAATGGAAAACGCCGGCCACGGCCCCTGGGGATTCCGTACGTCCGGCAAGCAGCCTCAAAGATATCGGCGTTGGGGTAGCCTTGAAGTCCGGTGATCACGACACGTGAAGTTTCGCCCGAAGACACCGGAGGAGCCTGTAGAGCGAATCTCTCGTTGAACCACGCGGCAATATCGACGCTGTCCCAGGTGTCGAATGCGCGGATAAGAAAGTCGAGGTGGGTCCCCGGGCTCGCGTTGCTTGGACCGTACACCTTCTCCGCAAGATCGGCGGCGTCGGTGCTGGCAGATCCGTTCTCGCTCCACGCACAAAGCTCCGTAACAAAGTGGAAATAGCGCAGAAACTCGTCGTCGATTACGTCGTCATCCCCACGGTAAGGCCAGAGCAGGTCTGACCAAGTGCGGTCGACCTTCAAGGCAAACTCTTCGACACGCTCTGGGCAGGAAATCTCAAGCATCTGTTCAAACCTTGCCTTGAAGGTTTCGAACGTAGTCAGCGGCTTCCCGCGTGAGTTCATCTTGATGTAGAGCTGGTCTGTGAGCTGCAGTTCTGCGATCGGCAACAAATGGAACGAGATGGCCGGCGTCTCCGAATCGGTCAGCCGACACCAGGCATCAGCCGCGTCGTCAGTGGCGAAACAATCGTGAATGGCGTCGATCATCACGAGCATCGACTGAATCGTGGGGTCGTGCTCCCACGTGTGCAGATACCATGGCTGATCGACAATCCAATCAGAGTTATGGGGTCTGCCGGGCGGCGGAGGAAACTTCACCAACCGCTCGCAAAACAGGCGCGCACTCGCGCGGGTTACATATGTGAAGTTCGTCCATGCGTGGGGCTCGCAAAGTACGTTGGCGCGATGCGCGAGGTAGACGTGAAGAAGGAACAGAGTCGTGAGGCGTTGCTGCCCGTCGAGTGGCTCCAAAACGCCGTCCGTGACGTCCCCGTACACGAAATCGAGACTGATCGGATCCCCCCCCCCCCCCCCTACCAATGCCTCGTGCAAGACGTCCAGGAACGCCTTGCGAATCCGCACGACTGAGTCGCCGCCCCGTCCCTGCGCGTAGTCACGCTGGATTAGCGGTATCCGAATGCTCCTGACCAGCGGGGCTCCATTTCTTTCGAGTCCGAATAGCTCTGAGTAGGAGGTGACGTAGCTCTGCGTCATTGGGGGGGCTCCGTATTCAGGTAGTTGAAGAGGACCCCATGCTCGGGAGAGGTCATCGCCTGGAGGTAGCTTTCTCGGTCCTGCGGCCCCCAGAAGTGGATCTGCTGCGCCCCCGCTTCGGTGTAGTACTTGAGAAACACCCGACGTGTGCAAATTGGGATATATGCTCCCCCGCGGTCGAGCTCCAGGATTCGACGACGCTTGACCTCGAAGACGGCGTTGTTCAGCTTGCTGTTCGCGTCGCCGGGCAGAAGTGCAAGGTTAGCTATCGAGTGAACTGAATCGCGGGCGGACGTGTCGTCGATGAGAGTGAATACCGCGGTGATCTCTCGGGCCAGATCATCAAAGGTCGATCGTTCGATGCTATCCAAGTTTTCATCGATCTTCTTGATCAACGCATCCCGTCGCGAATGGTCCTCGGTGGGTAGGTCGATAAGAGCATCGCGGTGCAGTTCCAGCCACGACTTCCACTGCTCGACCTTGGTCAGCCCCTCGGTCTGCTGCGCATGGATGTGTTCTAAAGACCAGCAGAGACCTTCACCATCTCCTCGCTCCCGATGTCGCCGGGAAGGATATCTCTCCGTTGAGTCAGCGACTCCCCGAACGGTCTCGACATTCATCAGGAGAAGGAGGTTGCTGCATTTCTTGTAGTTGGCGTCGTAGCTCAGTTCGGACACTTGCGAGGGCGAAAGGCCGAGTGAATCCCGGATCCTGGCATCGAGCAACGCCTCGAACTCACTCTTTGTGCATCCATGCGCCAGTGAGACCAGGTCGGCGAACGGCTGGCCAACGGCAACGAGGTATCCGACCTTGTGGTACAAGTCGCGACTCTCATACCACCCGAGTACCAGGCCATGGAGGTCCACCACTCGGTCCCAGACTGGCCTGGGCCCTTTTTTCTCGATCTGTTCTCGAAGAACCTCGAAGGTGAAATAGCGCGGGCGTGTTCGCTGACCATGGCCTCCGCTGATGTCGTCGGCAAGTATGTCGAGGAGCAGCGTAATCCGTGTCGGAAAGTCCTCTGGCACGGAGGTCGTGACGAAGGCCCACACGTCGGGTCGACGCAGGTCGCGTTCGATCCGATCCCATTCAGCGGCAAGCTCTGACGCGCGGTAGGCACGGTCCTTGTCAGAAATCTGCGACAACAGCAGTGCCTTGACTAGCTCGGCATCGGTTAGAGGAATCCTGCCCACGTTCAGACGTGTGAAGAGCGTTGCAGAATCCATCTGCGCCGGTGCCTCGTACCAGATCACGCTGACGTTCTCGAAAAGGGCGTCGTAGAGCTTGTTGGCTCGGAATTGGCGCTCGCCCTCATTCAGCGAGTTGACCCAGGCGCGGATACACTCCCATGCGCGATGGATGTGGAAGTAGTCGATATTCTGGTGGCTCTCTGCGGCATCGGGGCTGCGGAGATAAACCTCGCTGTCAGTCCTCGTCTCGTATCGGATGCCGTACATGGATGGGCCCGACATTCTGCAGTCCGGTTTGCTTCATGGAGGTCAGGATAAGGTGGAGTGTTGTGAGGCGTTGCTGGCCGTCCACCATCTCCCATTCCTCGCCACATCGTTCCTTCACCACGACGGGTTGAAGGCTGTATGCCTTGGCACGGTGCTCCCACAGGTCGTCGAGCAGTCGCTGGACCTCGTCCGAGCCCCATCGGTAGCCGCGTTGGTATCTTGCCACGAAGAATCGTCCGGCAATGTTACCGACGAGCTTCAACTCCAAGAGCGTGGAAGTGGTCATGGCCGTTTCCTTCTTATCTCTGTCGATTGTTCTTGTCCGGCTTCCAATGCCCGCTCCTTCTGATCTTCGATCCACCGCTCGATGCTCGGCGCGTGACTGTCGATAGCCAAGATGGAGCCACGGGTGAACTGGGAGAGATGAAGCGTCTGCCCGCCGACACCGCAGCCGAGGTCGAGCACCGCCGGCATCTGCGGCAGGTCGCGGCACAGACCGAGCGCTTTCTCGGCGCAGGCGCGGTTGCCCGGGCCCTGCCGCGGGAGCGCCTCGTACACCTCGAAGAAGACTTTCCAGAAACGCGGGCTTGGTTCGCTCATGTTATGCCTCCTCGAAACGGACTGGACGCCGCCCGAGAAACACCTCGTGCCCGGTGTTGCTGTACGAGCTGTGCTCGAAAGGAACTGCGAGCGACTCAAAGCCGGCGGACGCGATCAATTCGAGCCAGACGGCTCGGGAGAACAGTCCCATCGTGTGGCGGTCGTTGAGAACCCTGATGTCGCCGGCATCGTCACGAAGAACGTACGCCATGTCGGTTACATATGTTTCCTGGGTCGCTTCGGGGATCCAGCGCCACTCCAGATATCGCAAGCCTCGCCCTTCGGCATCGCTGCCCCCTGTCTCGGTGCCTGGCTCGAAGGTCTCGGCAACGAAATCCGGCTGGAACATTGCAACCCCTCCTGGGGCGGTGTGCTCGAACGCCGTGGCAATGGCGCGGGCAAGATCGGAGCGGGTGGCCATGTAGCTCACTGCATCGTGGACGAGGACGCAGTCGAAAACACGCCCGAGCCTGATAGATCGCATGTCGCCCTGGACATGCTCGCATTCCGGATTGAGACGACGGCTGATCGTGAGCATCTCGGGTGCGAGGTCGACCAGCGTGCAGGTCAGCGTCTTCTTGAGATGGGCCGCGTTATGACCGCCGCCGCTGCCAAGATCGAGCAGGGTCTGGGGTTGCCGTTGACAGTGGGTCTCAAAGAGACGCCAGTAGAAAGCGGCCTCCTCGGCGTAGTCGGCTACTGGGGTCAGCAAGGGATACCAGTCCGCCAAGTCGCGGTAGAGGCTGCAGCAAGCCATCATATCCTTGTTCGCCGTGTTCTCTTTCATGGCTACTCCTTCATGCGGGCCAGCGCGCGATGATACAAGAAGGTGACCCAATACGAAGGTTCCTTCTTTTGACAAAACTCCCAACCCTTCCACTTTGTCCAAATGGACATCGATTTGAGTCGGCCGTCTTCATCCGCTTCATCGTCGAGCAGGGCCATGACCTCCTTCAGTCGCTCGTCTTTGCGTGCAAAGGGAAATAGCGTTAGGATATCGACGAAGTGCATAACGTCGTACCAGACTAGGGGCACTTTAGGCTTGGAAAAATCCGTACCGATTCCAAAAAGATAGTACTTCTTTTTACCGCGCTCCTGCCAATGGCTGAGTAACATTTCTACAGCCCGCCTGGCTTCCATGCTCTGCCGCGTTCCCTCCTGCTCGGCGAGCATTCGGAGGATGATGAGATTGGCGTAGGGGCACGGGTCTCCCCGTCGTCCTGGTCCTTTGAATTTGCCCATGGCGGTCGAGGCAAAGCAGGGAAAACCGTGGTCGGCAATACGCGAACAAATGTGAGAAACGCCGTGTTGGACTCTTCTGTTACGCACTCCTAAACGCAGCATGGCATAGAGAATCAATGGTGCGTCAGTAGCCACCCAATCCCACTTTGGTTTATCGTCACCACCAAACGCTCGGGGAATCTGGATACGAATCTGAAACGGACCCTCACTCGATACATGATCCTGAACGGCCCTTATCGCAGTTCGGAGATCTTTGCGTTGAATACCAATGTCGGAGGCAAAAACAAGTTTGTGCAAAGGATGTACGGCATCGTTGTGTCGGGTAATGATTCGTTGGTTCTCCCAGTCGTTGACCTCGTTGATGAGCATTCGAACCAAGGGGTCGGCGAGCATGTCGCGATAGGCAGCCTTGACATCGTGATGCGCCATATCTCGATCCATGAGGTCGAGCAGGCACCTGTAGCGCACAAATGCGGGTCCTGTCATCAACCAGTCGATGACATGTTTCATCCTGTCCTACCCCTGAACATACGCGGCGGCAGCAATGAGCCGCTTGATGTCACGCAGTCCAACCTTGCCTTTATAGAAACGGGCATTTTCATTGGCCCGTATGACAGCCTTGTAGAGTAATTCTGGATCTGCCTTGCTCACGTTGGCTGCATCGGTGAATCCCGCTGCCACCAGCACCCTCGAAAAGGTTGGGCTGACCCACTGTATGCGCGATAGATCGGAAAGCGCTAATATCTCCGACAATTTCTTTTGATTAATCCCCACCCTTTCAGTAAGTGTCTTGTTTCCGACATCATTGGCATCATGAAGCTGCAAAGTGTTCTTGATTCCTACTTTTTCCAATTTGATAATTATATCATTATCAAGCCATTCAAAAGCCTTCAGTTGGATTGGTTTTGGAAAGAATCCCTCAACCGCTCATCGATGCGGACATCCCGGCCAACAGCATGGTCGGCGTTTGCCTTCCAGAAGCTCGACGCACAATCGCTCGATGTGCTTCTGTCTTGTTTCCGGTTTCTTGACGGAGATCACCCAGCAAATCCACTCGTTGCGAGCGAGAGGGGTGAGGTCGTTCCAGGCTTCTCGGACTTCGGATGCGGCGTTGAGTGCCTTGCGCAGGTCTGCGGGCACCTTGTGCACGACTCCTGTGGCAATCTTTGAGCCCATCGAGTCCTCACTCTCCACGGAATGCCGTCTCGAGTGCGGCGATGTCGATTTTCCTCATCCGCAACATCGCCTGCATGGCCCGTCCGGCAGCATCTCGGTCGTCTGCCCCCAACATCCGAGATAGCGTATCGGGCACGATTTGCCACGACACTCCGAAGCGATCGGTTAGCCAGGCGCATTGGCTCTCCTCACCACCGTCGGCGAGGAGGGCATCCCACAGCCGGTCGGTTTCAGCCTGATCGACCGTGCGGACGGCGATGGATGCTGCCGGCGACAGCCGATATCGGGGCCCACCGTTGAGGAATATGTAAGGGGTTCCCGCGAGGGAGAGCTCGATGACCAGCGCGGGCTTGTCCGGGTCAGGACGCGACACCGTCTCGATGGCGCTGCCGGGTAAAATGGAGACGTAGTACTCGGCGGCCTCTTCGCCGTTGCCGTCGAACCAAAGGCAGGTCCTCACCTTGGGTTTGATATGGTCTGTCTCGTTCATGTATCCGCCTCCGCTCGCAGCCGCATCCGGTAGTATAGTCGCGATTTCGCACACTTCAATGTAGCAACGGGATGCCCCTTGTAAACCGACCCGTGGATGACCGGGTTATAAACCAAATTTCCGCAAGCCCGAGTTGTGTAAACCAACGGGCCGTGCTCTCTCCCCGCTCTCGGCGTTAGAGAGCGTGATCGGGGTTGAGAAGGGTGCCGAGCACCCCCAAGAGTGATCTCTGGGGTCAATTTTCGAGAGCCAGGAGGGCGGTGCTCTCGTGCAGCGGTGAGCGCAAAAGGCAGCGATTCCAGGCCCTTAACGACGAAAGCCCGCCCGATTAATCCGGACGGGTTTTCTGTAAACCAAACTGTGCTTCGGTTCGCACAGGATTTTTTTGGCTCCCCCGGACAGACTCGAACTGCCGACCTAGTGGTTAACAGCCACCCGCTCTACCGACTGAGCTACAGGGGATCAAGAACAGAAACAAAACTACTCAATTTTCCGATTCCTGTCAATTCCTTTCCTAGAGTTCCCATCTCAGAACAACAACTGGTATATCTCATTGCCAAGATTCCCATTGTCTTCTTGTGTTCAACCGTGAGACTTGCGCCTCTCAAAGAGTCTCCATCCCCAGCCACATTTCATTTTTTTCGGTCATTCCGGGTAAAATCCTGAAAAACTCGAATGATGCCGTAGATATCGGATTCAACAGAGAATTCCGGAGCACGGGGCGAGACGGTTCAATCTATGGCTTACAGGTGACACTGACGGTGAAGTGCAGAACCTCTTCTTTGATTCCTAGAGAGCGGTGAGGCCAATAGCGGGAAATTTCCGCAATAAGTCTGTACAAAGATGGTCCATGCTCCATAGCTCTTAACGACGGCCTTGAATCCGTCGATGGCGTGTTCTTCTCATGCCCCCCTCGGCACTCCTGCTCAAACTTATCACGTATGCGGCCAAGTGATCACTAGGCTGTGCACCTCAAAAGGCGGAAATCCCACGAAAATCCTGGTCTTCGAAAGCATCGGCGAAC
This sequence comes from Spirochaetaceae bacterium, assembly GCA_965232165.1. Classification (GTDB taxonomy): domain Bacteria; phylum Spirochaetota; class Spirochaetia; order DSM-2461; family DSM-2461; genus UBA2779. The sequence goes on from CBDDOY010000001.1 coordinate 1,861,000, forward strand.
AGCCTATAAACGCACGGTATTCCTTGATAGTCCCATTTTCAAACCTGACGGCCTGCATCATTTTCTCAGCGGACTGATCCGATGTTTAAGACTCATTGTAGGAGCCCTCCCCCTCGGGCTTTGCGGAGGGGGGGCGAGTTATAATCCCAAGCTGCGGCTGAGATAAAAAATCCTCCTGTATAAGAAGTGATGTCAAAACCAATACAAAGGGGAGATGCCCTATGATTCATACTGTAGCAGAAAACAGGTTTAAGAAAGATACAGATACGTGGTCTGTACTGGAAAATACGCATTGAAGGGACTCAAAGGATGTTGCTCCAGGCCATAGGAAATTGAGTCGATGAGTTCATCAGATATGCCGCTGAAGACATGCCGAGTCAACAGTTCAATGGAGCCGGGTCTGCCGTGTATTGATTGCCGACCGGGAAATGAGTATTATCTAGCCATAGACACCTCTTCAATACACCCGGAAAGCTTGCCTTTCCCTCCGGCGAATAACGGTGCCATTCTCAGCGTGCTCCAAGCAAGCTCACAGAAGGCCGGGCACTCGCTGAAGAAAAGATGATCAGGAGCATCACATGCGGTTTAAGTCCATGTTCTGGATTCTCAATGTATTAGTGCTTTTAGCCCTCTTGCTGGCTGCCCTGGCCTCACTGTTCTTCTTCGACAGGGTTTACGTAGCATTCTATTGGCAAAGAATGTGGGTGTTTACCACCTTTTTCGTCATCCTGATAGGATTTCTCGATTACTTCTTCATTCGGAACTGGCGGCTATTCGATCTATTGGGAAAAGAAGACTGGCCCGCCCTTCTTGCCTGCCTGGAGGAATACATCTATGTCAAAGGGAAACTCAACAGACAATACGCCAATCTGTTGATAAACACCGCCCTTTCGGTATCCAATTTCAGTTCGGTGAGAAAACTGGAAAGCGAGGTGAGACATAAAAAGCCTGCCCTATTCCCCAGCCTTGGAGTGGCGCTCGGCATACCCTTGCTCATCGAGCAGAATAACCAGGCCATAGCGGAGTTTTATCAACCTCTTGCCGATAACAAACGAACATTGAGACGAGATCTGGCACAGTGGTGCTGCCTTGATGCCGTTGGCAGTCAAGACGACACCGGGCTTATAGCCTTGCTGAACTCGAAGGATCCGTCAGTCAGGCTATTAGTCCTTGACACCCTCGAAAAGAAAAGAGCAAAGCTAAGCGATGAAGAAAGCGCATTGATCGACAAGGCCAAAATTCAAATTCGTACCGCCCTGTCGGGTAATAAGGGAGAGCAGATGCTGCGGCGTTCGCGTGAAAGTCATTTTTTGACCATGGTGATGGCCTCCCGTATCAACACGGCAAAGGAGAAACTGCTATGAGTGTCCGCGTTCGTTACGCACCTTCCCCGACCGGATTGCAGCACATCGGCGGAATCCGAACCGCCTTGTTCAATTACTTCTTCGCCAAGGCGAACAAAGGCCGATTCATACTTCGTGTGGAAGACACAGACCAGGGGCGAAGCACCCCTGAAGCCCTTGAAGACCTGTATGACAGCCTCAACTGGCTGGGCATAGAGTATGATGAAGGCCCCGGCAAGGAGAGAGACTGCGGTCCCTATGTGCAGTCCAAACGGTTAGCGATATACAGGGACAAGGTGACAGATCTGATCAAGAGTGGAAATGCCTACCCCTGTTTCTGCACGCCCGAAAGACTGGATCGCCTCAGACAATCCCAGAAGGCCGCCAAAAGCGATATCGGCTATGACAGAAAATGCCGGAACCTGTCGAAAGATGAAAGCCTTTCCCGCCTGGCCTCGAATGAACGGCATGTGATTAGGCTCAAGGCGCCTCTTGAAGGAAAAACCGAGTTTGTCGATCTTCTTCTAGGCCGAACAGGGCGCAAAAACAAAGACATCAATCCCGATCCGGTCATCCTCAAGACTGACGGTTTCCCTACCTACCATCTTGCCAACGTTATCGACGACCACATGATGGGAATCACCCACATCATGCGCGCACAGGAATGGATACCCTCCGGACCGCTTCATGTATTGATTTACAAGGCATTCGGCTGGCCGACGCCCCATTACTGCCATCTTCCCATGGTTATGGGCAAGGATGGACAGAAGCTATCCAAGCGCCATGGGGCCACCGCTCTCACTGAATTCCGCCGTGCCGGCTACCTTCCCGAGGCGTTGATTAACTTCATCTCCCTGTTAGGATGGGGCTATGACGATAGCCGGGAATTTTTTACCATGGATGAACTCTGCGAACTCTTCAGCCTTGAAAAGATCAACAAGTCCCCGTCCGTCTTTGATTACCGCAAACTTGAATGGTTCAATGGGCAGTACATCCGCATAAAAGAACCGTCGGCGCTTAAAACCGAACTCAAGTCTATATTGACGGAGGACCGGCTAATATCCAATCCGCCGACGATGGCGGAAGAAAATACCTTTGAGGGGGCCTTCCCCATCATTCGAGAACGCTTGAAACGGCTCAAAGAGGTTTCTCCAATGTTGCGGTTTCTCTTTACAGACCCGGGGATTGGGTCAGTGGAGGATGCCATCCCTAAGAAGATGGATGGTCCGACCGCCGCCGCCGTCTTGAAAACCGCAATGAAACTCCTATCAGAAGCAAAGGCTGTGCCGTCAATTCAGGATAACGAAGCCTGTGCGCGATGGGATGAGGAGCGTGAGGCCGAATTCAGGGCGGAATCCGAACGCCGGGGCTGGAAGATTGGAACGATGATGCAGCCCCTTCGCCTAGCCGTCACGTCCAGCAAAATCAGCCCGCCCCTGTTCCCTGCAATACGCTTACTCGGCATCAGACAGTCCCTGGAGCGGGCAGATCGATTGATCGGCGAACTTGAGAAACTGCCGTCCCTTGTCCCTGAAAAATGAAGATGCTATGGTAAGGTGCCCGTAAGCATTGATTTGCGAAGAAGGAAGTTTCATGACCCAAAAACAAAATGCCTTTAACACAGCCAACGAACACAGCGCCTCAATGGAAAAAATCGTTTCTCTCTGCAAGAGAAGGGGTTTTGTCTATCCATCGAGTGAAATCTATGGAGGGCTTTCGGCAACCTGGGACTACGGGCCATTGGGAGTTGAGCTGAAGAAGAACATCCAGGAAGCATGGTGGAAGGAAATGGTACGGCGTCACGACAACATCGTCGGACTCGATGCTGCCATAATGATGCACCCCCGTACATGGGAAGCCTCGGGGCATGTGGAAAATTTTACTGACCCCCTGGTGGATTGCAAACAATGCAAGACACGTTTCAGGGTCGATCACCTGGAAGAAATCCGAGCCGAAAAAGGTCTCGAAGACAAGAACTGTCCGGAATGCGGCGGGGAATTAACCGAACCGCGACAGTTCAATCTGATGTTTACCACCCATATGGGCCCGGTGGCCGATTCAGCTTCCATCATCTACCTCCGGCCAGAGACGGCACAGGGCATCTTCGTGAATTTCAAGAACATCGTGGACACCTCCAGAGTGCAGATACCATTCGGCATCGCCCAGGTAGGCAAGGCTTTCCGCAACGAGATTACCACGAAGAATTTCATATTCCGAACCTGCGAATTCGAGCAGATGGAAATGCAGTACTTCGTGAAACCCGGCACTGAAGACGAAATCTACGAGGAGTGGAAAAACAAACGTCTCAACTGGTACAAAGAATGCCTCGGCATCAGCCCCGAACGCCTTCGATTCTCGCAACATGGCCCGGATGAACTGGCCCACTACGCCAAGGTGGCATTCGACATCCAATACAATTATCCCTTCGGCTGGCAGGAACTAGAAGGCATCCATTCCCGCACCGATTATGATTTGGGGAGACATGGTGAATTCTGCGGCAAGAAAATCACCTATCTCGACCCTGTGGACAACAGCCGTTATGTGCCCTATGTCATCGAAACATCCTCCGGACTGACCCGAAGCGTTCTGGTAGCCCTGATGGATGCCTACCACGAGGAAAACATAGGAGAGGAAAGGCGCACCGTGCTTCATCTGCATCCCGACATCGCACCCGTGAAGGTGGCGGTCTTCCCTCTGGTTAAGAAGGATGGCTTATCCGAACTCGCCCGGAAAGTAGAAATGGAACTCCGTGAGGACTGCGCTACCTTTTACGACCAGGGAGGCGCCATTGGCCGCCGTTATCGCAGGATGGATGAAATAGGCACCCCGTTCTGCATTACCCTGGACTACGAAACCAAGGAAAACAACACGGTGACACTGCGGTTCAGAGATTCCATGGAACAGGTGAGGGTGCCGCTGAATAAAATCCCCCAGGTCATACGGGACGAAAGCCGGAAATACATCCGTACTTGAAGAATCCATGAAAAACGTCATTGATATATTGAAGGAAAGGGGATTCTTCCAGCAGTGCACCGATGAGGCCGGTCTGCGGCACCGACTCAATCAAGAACCCCGGACTTTTTACGTCGGGGTGGATCCCACCGGCCCCTCATGTCATATCGGTCACATCGTCCCGCTCTACGCATCGGCCCATCTCCAGCGGGCCGGTCACACACCCATTATCCTAATGGGCGGAGGCACGGCCCTCATCGGCGATCCTTCAGGCAAGATGGAAATGCGGAAAATGATAGACCAGGTTCAGATTACCAGGAACATCGAGAGCATGAAGCGACAACTCGGCCGGATCATCGATTTTGAGAACTCCAATGCCATCGTCGTGAACAACGCCGACTGGCTTATACCTCTCAATTACATCGAATTCCTCCGCGACATCGGACAGCACTTCAGCGTCAACCGCATGCTTACTTTCGAGGCTTACCGTCAACGTCTGGAAAAGGGATTATCCTTTCTCGAATTCAACTACCAGCTTCTCCAGTCCTATGACTTCCTCGAACTCTACAGGCGTTATAACTGTCTGCTGCAGATAGGAGGAGACGATCAGTGGGGCAACATCGTTGCAGGCATGGAATTGATACGCCGAATGGAAAGAGCAGCCACCTTCGGGCTAACCTTCCCTCTGATTACCCGCTCCGACGGTGCGAAGATGGGCAAGACAGAAAAGGGTGCGCTGTTTCTCGACGAAACGCTTACTCCCGTATATGACTTCTTTCAGTACTGGCGCAATGTACCGGATGATGATGTCGAACGCTTTCTCCTTCTTTTCACCTTCTTGGATGCAGAAGAATGCAGGGATCTCGGGACGGCTTCGGACATCAACGCCTCTAAGGAACGGCTTGCCTACGAGGTCAGCCAAATCATACACGGCCAACAGAAGGCCGTCGCGGCTCGGGATGCCGCACGGTCGGTGTTCAGCGGCGATGGCGATGAAAGCGGCATACCGGCGACACGGCTGACCTCAGCCCAATTTGACGAGGGCATAGGCATTGTCGATTTATTCGTGATGACCGGGCTGTGCCCCTCCAGAAGCGAAGCCCGGCGCCTAATCCAACAAGGCGGCGCTAGGATTAATCGAGAAAGAATTGACAACATGGAAACGATGATCGCATCCTCCCACATCATTGACGGCAAGATAATCCTCAAGGCCGGGAAGAAACGATTTCATCGTATCGATGTGGTGGAATAACGCGCTGCCCGCCTATTGCCATCCTATATTGCGGGTGACAGGCGCAATGACAACAAAGCTTGATTCATACCCGGGAATCTTGCGTACCGTCAGCGCATAATACTCGGCCTCACTGCGGCGGGAAAATGCCCCAAGCCGAATACGATATCTCGGTGTTCCATTCACATTCCTGACTTGGACGATGCTGGACAGACCCTTCGCCGCCAGTTCATCTCGAATATCCTCGGCCCTTGATTGATCTTCGGAGGAGAACACTTGAATCCAATAGGCATTCTCGGTTATCTCTCTGCGCTTTGCGGTATTCACAGGGAGGATAAGGGTCTTTGGCTGTTTCACCGCCTGCTTCTTTGGGACGACATCCGACTTCGATGCTACTGCCTTCTTCGTTGCAGATTCAACAGTCTGCACCGCCTCCAATTCCACCTTAGGAATCGCGCCGTCACCGTTATAGTTGATTAACAGTGCCGTCTCTTCCGTCTTTTTCGCTTTCGGGGATTCCTGAAGCGGCGGATAAGCGGTGCCTTCACGGGCCCAACTGATGGGATCAAAGCTATCTGCAGGCGGGTTTTCCTGTTGAAAAGAAAGGACTGTGCCAAGATCAAAGCTCTGCCCTTCCTTCTTCTGCATCAGCAGCAATCCGGCGATTAAGGCGACTGATAGCACACCAAGCACGCTGAGCACTATCATCAGATTCGAGTCATTCTTTGTTTCGATTGCCATATTATCCCTCTATATGACAAAGAATCTCCTCCAGCCTATGCCTGGTTCGGCCTAGGTTTCCAGAATTCTTTATGCTATAGGTTTCGGCGTATGGGGAAAAAAGTTTAGGTTTCAGCTTATTCTGACTCTTAAAACGTGCCTTGATTTCATTCCATGGCCGGCCATCCCGCGCCATAACCCGTTTTCGCCGCTGTCTCCGGGATGCATGCACCCATAAGATGGCATCGCAACGCTGCGGCAAGGCCGTCTTGTGCAGGTTGATCGCGTGAATGGCAACCGAAACCGAAGTGTCAGCCGCTAACCATCCAAGAGTTTCCCTTTCAATCAGCGGATAGGTGATGGATTCGAGTTTGCGGAGCAGCGGGGGGCAGTTGAACACCTTGGCGCCGAGGCTTCGCCTATTGATCTTCCCCTCTGCATCAATAACCTCAGAACCGAATTCCGATTCGATGACCACGGCATTCTGATCAAGTATCTGATGAGCTAATGAATCGAGATCAAGTGTTCTCCATCCCCTTTCCTCCAAGATGGAAGCGATGAGATTCTTACCCGCTCCCATCTTACCGGCAATGCCAAGAATCAGAGGCATGGGTCTAATGGATATCCCCCCAGGACGAACCGATTTCCACTTCGGCCCGAAGCGGCACAGAAAGCCGGGAGACACCCTCCATAGTGGATTTGACCAAGTCGGCGACAATTTGAATCTCCGCAGTTGGAACCTCGATGAGTAATTCATCATGAACCTGAAGCAGAATCTTCGCCTTGAGACGGCGTTCTTTTAACACGTTGTACACGGCTAACATCGCCATCTTCATGATATCGGCCGCGGTGCCCTGAATGCGGGAATTGACCGCGGCCCGCTCGAACGCCACCTTCTCCACCTTGTTGCGGCTGTTGATGCCGGGCAGGGGTCTGAACCTCCCGTCCATTGTACGCACACCGCCATCCTGTTCGGCCAATTCCACGGTTTTATCGACAAAGGCTCTTATTCCGCTGTATGTGATGAAGTAGGTATCGATGAAATGCCTGGCCTCCCTGCGGCTGATTCGAAGTTCATTCGCCAGGCGAAATGGACTCATGCCATACATCACGCCGAAGTTCACGGCCTTGGCCATGCGCCGCTGTTTCGGGGTAACATCGGCGGTCTCTATGCCATACAAGAGGGCCGCTGTTTGGGCATGAACATCCAGGGAGGATCTAAATGCGGCGGAGAGCGCCTCATCGCCGGACATATGCGCAAGGATGACCAGTTCAATCTGGGAGTAGTCTGCCGATATGAATTGGAATCCAGGACGGCTCTTGAAGGCCCTGCGAATACGGCGGCCGTTTTCATCCCGGATAGGGATGTTTTGCAGATTAGGATTATTGCTGGACAGGCGGCCGGTTGCGGCCCCGGTCTGAGAATAACAGGTATGTATGCGCCCATCCTCGGGATGTATCATCTTAGGCAGAACATCGACATAGGTGGATTTGAGCTTGGTTAACGAGCGATAAAGGAGAATTTTTTCGGGCAGCGGATCTTCATTGACCAAGCCGCTTAACACCGAATTATCTGTGGAATAACCGGTTTTTATTCTTTTTCCCGGTGTCAATTTCCTCTCCTTAAACAGAACCTGCTGGAGCTGCTTAGGAGAAGCAATATTGAATTCCTTGCCGCAGAGGGTGTGGATTGTCTTCTCAAGACCTGTTATGCCCTGATCGAGTTCTCTGGCATAGTCTGCAAGCTCAAGCACATCCAGTCCTATCCCCTCAATCTCCATATCAGTCAAAACAGGCTGGAGAGGCATCTCAAGGTTCCAAAATATTTCCTTCCTCCGTTCATCCTCCTCCAACAGCGGACAGAGGCACTCATACAGACGCAGAGTAATCAACGCATCCTCAGCAGCATATTCCATCGCCTCATTCAGCGGCACATCGGCAAAGCTCGCTCCGCGGGGAACGATGTCTTTAAATTTGATGGTGTCAATTTCCAAATAGCGTTCGGCCAGCGCATCCATCCCTACCTTTGAAGATGCATCCAGCACCCATGCGGCAATCATCGTATCAAACCAGGCCGGTCTAACCGGCACCTTGGATCGGCGGAGCACTTCAACGTCGAATTTGAAATTCTGACCTATGATTTTCACTGGGTTCTCACAGAACACCTCGGTTAACCAGTCAATCACCACCGCATGATCGAGGCATTCCCCATCGGGCCGCTTCAGCGGAAGATAGGCCGCCTCGTTTGAGTCGATTGAGAAGGAGACGCCGACGAGGGATGCCTGCATCGGATCAATACCATCGGTTTCGGTGTCCAATGCCACGGTACCGGCTTGAAGTATCTTCTCCTTCCAATGCATCAACTGATCCTGGGTCAGTATCGCAGAGTAGTCCGCATGGAGTCTTCTTGCGCCCTGACTCGGTTCCGAAGACCTCTCGATAAGATCGGAATTGGTTGAGAACACCTTGATCTCTTCGGCTATCACCTTCATTCCCCTGTCCCTGAAGAATGTCTCTGCCCGAGGCATATCCCGTATGGTTTTTGCCGAGTCATTGATGATATCGGCAACATCCAGATCGAGCCGAATCGTAACCAGCTCACGGCTGAGATAGGCACTTGTGCGGCCTTCGTTGAGCTTGGACTGTCTTCCCTTCGTCACCTTGTCGAGGTTCTCATAGAGATTGTCCATGCTTTCCCAGCGGTTTAGCAGTTCGGAAGCGGTCTTCTCTCCTATGCCCGGGACACCGGGGATGTTGTCCGAAGAATCTCCGACAAGGGCGAGATAATCAGTGAACTGCCCCGGCCGTACGCCTTTTTCCTTCAGTACAGTATCTGAGTCGAAAACACGAAATCCCACACCCTTTTCGGGTTTAAGCATGGTGACTGGGCCGCCGATGAGCTGCATCATATCCTTGTCTGAGCTGACGATTCGGCAGTATAACCCGTTTTCACGACAATACTTGGCCGCAGAGCCAATGATGTCATCGGCCTCGAATCCATCTATACACGCGACGGGAAGCCCGAGATAGCCAAGGGCCTCCTCAATCAACGGCACCTGGGTGTGTAAATCCTCAGGAGTCAGGTCTCGGTTAGCCTTGTATTGAGGATAGCGGTGATGCCGAAAAGTCGGCCCCGCCGGATCGAATGCGACGATGATTCTCTCGGCATCATATTGATAGCGCAGGGAAATGATCTGTCGGAAGAAGCCATGAATCGCCGAGACATTGTTCCCGTCTCTATCGGTCAGCGGCCTATTGATGAAAGCGAAATACGATCTGTATATAAGCCCATAGCCATCGAGAAGATATATAACATCACTCATGATGCTCTGTATTATAAACGAATATCGATATAGGAGGGAGCAGAGGTCCGAAATATTCGGTTGGCCCCACAGAAAGATGGCTTGTGTTCCATATCTCTTTTGATCTTTTTCATTTTCATCGCAAGCTTCTCTTTGAGCCTGTTACACCGGGTCAGCCCATTGACGGCCATAATCTCATATGTTTTCAGCAGCGCCGCCCGTTGTCCGACAGCCCCGGCATCGCTTAAACGGGTTCCGGCAAGATTCAATACTCGGATCAATCGCCTAGACGCATGATCAAGCCCAAGCGCCAGATGGCTGAGGGCATAATTCTGATTTCTGTACGGAATGTCGTCTAATCGTGTATCCAAGGCACAGGCATATCGGTCGAACTGTATAAATGCGGACTCCAGCGATTGACTCATGTCACGCCACCAATCCGGTAAATCGCTTGAGTGTTTACCCTGCCAAATTGATCCCGCTGGTGACATCTCTCTCCTGCTGTTTGACAGTGCCTGCAATGGCGTTCCATGCCTCCCGCAATTCATTCATGAGTTCACAAACCTGCAAAACGCCCTCGGGGTCCTTAGATATGTTCGCCTCGACCAAAGTCTGGTTGAAGTACATGTAGAGATGGAAGAGATTCTGAGCGATTTCCCCCCCTTGGTCAAAATTCAATGAAACCATCAGTTCCGTAATGACATCCTGTGCCTTCACGATCGCATTATGCGCGAATTCCAAATCAGGCTGTTGCCCGCTTAGCTCTTTTCTCGCATATTGCAGTTGCTTGAGTCCTTCGTCATAGAGCATGACGATGAGCTTGTCCTGCGTAGCTGTTTTAACCCTGACTTGACGATAGGCATTGAGTGGGTTAGGTATCATGAATATCTACTCTCCTTCCTTCCAGGGAATCTTCATTCCCTCCATATTGGCAATCGGCTTGTTCAAGATATTTTCGTAACTCAAAGAGAATGCTCCTTGAGTTCCCCAGCCGTCACTATATCATAACCATCACGAAGTAAACCATTGATCAACAGCTCAATTTCATTGAAAAGATAGTCTTCCCTATTCCCCGGCTTGCCGAGGCGTATGGGTACAATTGAACCTGGTTTAACCTCTTTGAGTATTCTCTCAACGAGATGAAGACTGGACCTATAGAGATTCCTTGTGCTCTCTGGGGAATCAAATGTTACCCAGTCAAGAGGATCAACATCCCGTCCCACGTAAAGATAATTCATGCTCTGCGTGGCATCAAGTACAGGAGGGCTGACAACATACCATGGCGAATGCCAAAGGGTAGACAGTTCCTTACCCGTCACTCTGAAGTATTCATCCTCGTTACGCCCCAGGCCTCTGATGATGAAGTTCTTATTGATGCGGTATCGATAATCCGCCATGTCCATATGTGTGTAGAACAAACTGCCAATCTCATGATTCGTTGATGCCAGGGTTCTAGTTGATTCACGGTTGCGGCGGATAAAATCTCCTCCCAGAAAAAATGTCGCACGGATGCCATAGTCATCGAGTACATTGAGAACCTCTCCGATGCCTTCGTCACTATCTACCGCGTTGAATACCAAGGCTATTTCCCGTTGGCGCACACGTGACCCATGATCAAATACTCTTTCATCGAATGCCGACTGGAAAGCGTCATCATTGAAATCCCCAGGTACCGACTGCGATACTTCTGGAACATTGAGCAGTGCACGGTTGCCAAACCCACTGATACTTCGCACCATGATCTGGTTGGCATAGACTGATGAAGACAGCACTTTTTCATACACCCTATACAACTTGGAATCCAATCGAGGGGTGCCGATGTTCTTATCTGTTTCGGCATTGATTTCCAGCCAAGTCGATGTCTCATCCCGCCACTGATAATGCCGTCCATCGCTTATCCCGACGATATTCCCTGCCGGATCAGCCCCCACTTCATCTGCCGTGGAGATAGTGATGAGATGACGTTCATCACTCTTCCACAGCACAGACTCAATGCGATATCCCCCTGAAATCAACACCTTATCCATGTCTACCCACTGAAGCTCCCTAGGATCGGGATGGTTGATATACTTGATTTCCTCAAAGCCGTCGACGTTACGCATCGACACACCCCCATCTTCCAGCACGGCAAGAATCGTGCCGTCAGGAGAGGGGACAAATCGTCTGATGTCAATGAGGTTTTGAAGCTTGAACCGCTTCTCTCCGCCGGCATTCATCTGATAGAGAAGAGATAGGGAACCATCGTGCCGACTGCCTCCGGCAAGGACAATAGTATCTCCGTTATTCCTCCACCAGAACTGAAGGAGTTTCATCTTCTTCGGTAAAAGGAGATAGGGCAAACTGAGAGACGTTCCTTTGTTTTCCGCCCCATCTACCTCTAAGGGTATCAAGAACAGATTCTGGCCACCTTTCAGGAGCATCAATGCACGTCCATCGGGTGAAAGCCAAAATCTGTCAAAACTGGGATCAAAACCGATGGGAATGCGGCCCACTGTCTCTCCCGCAGGCAGGGGGTTGGAATAAAAAGTCCTTGTAAATAGCTCGGAAGGACGAATCAGCGTAACCAATGAATTCGAAAGATAATACAATGTATCGCCATCAGCCCACCGCAGATTCGTCAGCCTCCCTTTCCCAAAATCACGATGACTCTCATCTGGGATATGAGCATCCTCTGTGAAATTCACCGCCATATAATAAAGGCGGTTATTGCGGGAATAAACGACATAATCCGAATTCTCCGACCAAAGTGCGAATTCAGGCTGAAACATGAGAAAATGGTCACTGGAGATAAGGAATTTTCTGTTAGACAATACTTCGTAGAGGTAGAGATTCCCTCTCATTCCATCAGCGGCTTCCTGGATGAGCACCCATTGTCCGTCCGGAGAAGCCGCCGTCGGCAATATCCGGCCTTTAGGAATACTGTTCCCCTGCCTGTATGATGGATACGCATCAAGACGATGAAGACCCGTATCCCCATCCAGTTTAATGCGGAACAGGCCGAAACGGTTGAGTATTTCCAATTCCTGAGTGCCGGCATAGTATGCGGTTTGCTCGGGAAAGTGAGTGAGAACTCGAACAGCTTTGTTATTCGTATCATTGAGCTGGCTTAAATCGGCCTTGAGCACCGTTTGAAACAATCCCCAGCCCGGTTGTTCCGTCTCGCAGGAAAAGATCAGTTGATCATTATTGATGAGGTCCTTCGGTGTGAAGGCGGGTTCCGAAGCTTCGAGATATGACGCAATGAGAAAAATGACTAGAAAGAGAAGAACCGGCTTCATCATTTCAATATCGGCCTGAGTTTTTTTCCAGCTAAGCAAAATGTAATGCCCAAAAGCTTGGTGTTTGAAATAAACGGCCTCTGCTCCCAGTCATTCCTTAGTAGGGAAACGACTTGACAAGGAGGTGTTTATGACTTTTCCGCACTGCCCCAATCCCGACTGCCCCAATTTTGACGCTCCTTTAGGGGAGAACTGGTATATCCGCTATGGTTTTCATCCTACCATGGCCTTCGGCCCAATTCAGCGCTACCGCTGTAAGAATTGCCGCAGGACTTTTTCTAATCAGACTTTCTCCATAGATTATTATGCCAAAAAAATTATCGATTATTCCAGGATCTTCGAGCATCTTGTCACGGCTTCAGGGCTTATCGACATAGGCCGGACCCTCGGCGTCAGGGCCGAGACCGTTCAGAACCGATTCGAACGGCTGGCACGGTGCTGTCTGGCCATTCATTCCGAACTGCTTCCGACCCTGCCCATGCAGGAAAATATGGCCGCAGACGGGCTGGAATCGTTCTCTTTTTCCCAGTACTTCCCCCATCACATCAACCTCTTCGCCGGCTCTGCATCCGAGTTCATTTACAGCATGGGCTTTGCCAATCTTAGGCGCAAAGGAAGAATGACCCCTGCACAGAAGAAGCAGAGGTTAGAACTGGAAGCCGTCGAAAAGGCCGATCCGAAATCCGTCGAAAAATCGTTTAGAAGTATAACTGAAGGTCTTATTCAACTGCTTGAAGATAAGAAGGTTACCGGAAAGATATTGACGACAGACCTTCACAAATCGTATGCACGGGCCTTCTCCAAGATTGAGAATTTCAGGAAATACTTTCTTCACGAATGTATATCTTCAAGTGAGTTCAGGAATAAAAACAATCCTCTATTTCCTGTGAATTACCTTGACCGTCAGATTCGCAAAGATGCCTGCAATCATGTGCGGCAGACGGTACAGTTTGCCCGGTGTCCCAGTGCGATGATGACGCGCATGGCCGTCTACCGCCACTACCATAACTGCGTGATTGCCCGGCGGGTTCAGGAAGCCCGAAAAAAAGACATGACAACACACGTGGAAGAGGCCGGAGTTAAGCGAACAGACCTGGACAAAATAATCGGCAAGTATTGGCTGAAGCGTCCATTCCTGAGCAAGCTCAGACTGGGTGCGGAAGAGGGCAAGACCTGGTTCAGTCAGTGGCGTAATCCAGGGGTGAAGTTTAATCGCTACAGCCCCCTGTACATCCAGGTTTAGAGGTGAACACAAGGTTCGGGGCATTTAAAACACTATACCGCCAAGAAATCTCTAGGGCAACTCTAATAAATCACACCAGAACCCCAAATGGTTCCTTCAAAGCCACCCTCGGCATCCTACATCTCGGCCAGAGTCACTAGATGCTCTATTGACAGCCAAGTTTCGTCATCCATATCCTCTCTCGAGAGGACAGATTCAGTCACTGCCTGAGCCACGGGAACACCCGGATCAGCCCCTTCAGACCAAGAAGGCTCTTTTTTTATGAGCAGTTTCGATATACTCTCCAATGCGCCATCTTCCGAAATTTCCCCATCCTGCCATTTTTTGATTATCGTCATGATGGATGTCAGATTGACCACTTTGAGCCGTGTCTGAGCCAATAGAGTCAGACGATGCAGGTCCTTCCCAACCTTGGCCGAGTAGTTGTGCCAACTCATAGAATTCTCGCTGCCAGTTCTGCAAGAGGACTTCGTTCACTCTTCGTCAAGGACATATGCCCTGACAAAGGCTCATCCTTGAACGCCTCCACCAGATACGTGAGTCCATTGGACTCCGCATCCAGATAGGGACTGTCAATCTGATAGGGGTCCCCCGTGAGGACAACCTTGGTTCTATCGCCGGCACGGCTGACTATAGTTTTCACCTCATGCGGGGTTAGGTTCTGGGCCTCGTCAATGATGATGTACTGCCGCGGGAGAGAGCGGCCACGGATATAGGTAATGGCCTCAATTTCCAGCGATTTACTCTGCAAGAGGCTATCGACACTCTTGATATTTTGCTTCTTGGACGAATCGATAATAATCTCGATGTTATCAAATATAGGCTGCATCCAATGGGACATCTTGACTTGCTTCGCCCCAGGAAGATAGCCGATATCTTTGCCCATGGGAATGATGGGACGACTCACTAAAACCCGGGAATACTGCTTTTCTTCCAAAGTCTTATAGAGAGCTGCGGCCATCGCTAGCAGGGTTTTGCCCGTTCCGGCAATGCCGATCAGAGTAACAAGAGGAACGCTGTCATCGAGGAGGAGATCAAAGGCCATGCGTTGATTGATATTCAGCGGTTTTACGCCCAACACCGGCTCCTGCCAAGATGGAATGAGACAGACCTCCTCTTCATCTTGTACCTGACGCCCTATTTGGGTTTTCCTGCCGCTCCCCGATTCGTGATGAAATACTATATACTGATTAGGGAATAATGGGTGATCTGCCCAGGCTATACGGCCGGAGTTCTCGAAATTCTCCAATGCCTTCTTCCCGATACTGGATTCGATAACACCGCTGTAGAGGTGCTCCATGCTCACCCTGTCTTTGGCGTAATCGACTGCCTTGATCCCGAGTGCAGATGCCTTTAACCGCGCATTTATATCTTTGGAAACAAAGAAGACATCCTGTCCGTTCTGCATTTGCAAAAGTGCGCAGAGGATAATCTTGTTATCCATCTTATCGAAAGTAACATCTCTAGGAATCTTCACTCCATGTGCAAATCCAACCTTAAGCAGTCCCCCTGAGCTGATAAGTTTGATCCCCTGCTGGAGATTACCCCTGCCAGACAGCTCATTGATCTGCCTGATTGCCTCACGCGCACTACGCCCCCGTGCCGAATGATCCCATTTCAGGTTGTCCAGTTCCTCAAAGACCCAAAGTGGAATGATCACCATAGAATTTCTAAAAGATAGAAAAGCATCAGGCCTATGTATCAAAACATTGGTATCAATGACAAAAGTTTTCTGCAGTTTGGTCATAGTTAGAAGATGGCCGTTTAAACTCAAGCGGTCAACCCCTTAACAATGATTTGAAAGCCGCTTTGACCGATTTACAGGGAGTGTAAAGTCTGCATGAACAACACGAAATTTCCTAGGACTGAGTGTTCCAGACTTTGAAAATAAATATCTAAGCGCACCAGTAAGGCATTGGAGAGTAAAGCCCGACCCGAAGGGGTGCGCCCATATATTGATTTTTTGAAAGATAGATTCCGATGGAATTAGGCATCTGGGAGTTTCTCAAAACACCTGCAATTGGAATTAAGACAATGAAAGAAATAGCACATAAGTTTTTCTACAGAAATGAATTAATTGATTTTTGGAAGTGATGACAGCGGGAAGAGACCCATTGCTACAAATCGTGACAAGCTGGGGGACACTTCTTAATCCCCGCTATTTTGAAAGGTTTTCATAGAATGTATAGAACGATCTTTCACTGTAGTTTATTATTAAGTTTGAAGGAGGATTGTGAAATCATGTCGACAGTCAGCAGGAAGAGTGTCAGGGATTTGAGGCCAAACACATGTTTTGATAACTCGGTATGGCTTGATGAGAAATTTCTACTTCTTACTAAGGGACTACCGGTAACGGAAGAGCTTATTAAGAATCTCCGTAATTGGGGATTCAAGGAAGTCGTCACCAAGGGTTCGATGATTGAGATGAGTCCACCAACTGGGCTGAATTTAGAAGATACATCGGCCTCCCAACTCGATGAAGAAGAAAATGAAGAGTTGCGGTTAGCAAGAAAATACTATATAGAGTTAACCCAGTATATTCAAAATACGTATGAAGGTTTTAGAGCCAGAAACGAATTCAATCTTGGGGAGATCACTGAAAGAGCAAAAGAAGCTATTGACATGACGAAGAAGCATAAACTCCATATGATGCGGCTTGTCGGCGAGAATACCGAAAAGAATTCTGATTATTTCGAACATGTGGCGAGAATCACTATCATATCCATTTTTATAGCAGAGGCGTTGAAATTACCTCAATTCGGCATTGTCAATGTGGGAATTGCCGGTCTCTTACACAAAATTGGTTTGATAAAGATACCATCTTATATTATTGAAAAAATCTATAACATAGCTTCGCAATTACCCGATAGGGAGAGAAAACTCTTTTCATCTCATCCGGCTGTTGGGGTGAACGTGCTCAGCAGTTACTTCAGGCAAAACAAGATATCCATCGATCCTGAAATTCTGATCGGCATAGGCCAACACAATGAAAAAGAAAATGGTACAGGATTTCCCAAGGGGGCGGTTGGGAAAAAAATATCGCAGATAGGCAAAATTCTTGCTGTCGCCAATGGATTCAATGCCAAGTTAATTAACCGATCAAGTCGAGAGGGATTTGATGGGCATTCCTCTATGGTCATGATGCTCAGAGAAATGGGGTCTCTGTACGACGAAAAAGTTGTGAAGGCACTCCTTTCAGTCTTCTCCCTCTACCCTCCCGGCACCTATGTCCTCCTGGATGATGAATCAATTGGCATTGTCGTCATGCTTAACGACAAGAATATCAAGGCACCTATCGTGGAATTGCTATTTGATAAAAGCTTAATTAAGGTAAGGCAGCCTACAATTGTGAACACCATGGATGAAGACAGCCCATCGATCAGCCGTGCCATTACCTTGCAGCAGGTGAAGTCTTTGAAAATGGACGAAGGGAACCTTTGAATAGCCCATTTCGTTTTTGGATTGATTTTTTCTGCCTGTCTGTGCGTGGTCTGCAGGCATGCGAGAAATCTCTTCGCCAATTTCCTAAAGCTATTTTTAGGAGAGGCGCCCTTTAGCAAGCAATCGCGCTGCCACAGGATTTGATGAAAATCTTGTCTGTTAAATTGATTTTTCTTCGGCTGAAACGGCGGCTTGCGGCGGTCGGAGTGATGGCCATGCGTCCAGAACCCCTAGTCCAAAGTTTTCACGATATCCGTGCATATTTCATTGCTAATTGCATCCATAACTATGATTTCTGAATTATGAGTTCTGAGACTCTGCTGTACACAATAGATTACTAAATGAGGTGCAAGGGATTGCAGCGGAAATGCCGCAGGCTGCCCGGCGATTGGCACAGTTAACAGGCTGCCAGAGCAAGGCATTGGAGCGGAAAGCCCGCCCCGAAGGGTTGCGCTCCTCCTCAAAAAAAGATGAAAAATGGTGCGCCGATTCTTGGAAAATCGCCGAATCGAATGGATTTAGGACAATCATTTTTTCTGCACATTGAGCCGCCGGTCTGCCATGAGCCTCACAAGAACTGTCGGATGATTGCCCGCTTCATGAATGGTGATGTATTGGACCCGTGAATTCAAGAATTCCGGCTAAGGGGGCTTTGAAGTTGGTTCCAGCTTTTTCTCCCTTCTCCATTTCCAATTCTCCATTCTCCCGGCGATTGCCCATTAGCCAAACGGGGATACTCCCGGGACGGCAGGCGGAACAGATTCCAGATTGAGATGGGTCTGCTTTGTGATATCGACGGACATCCGATTGCCGTGGAGGTCTTTGAGGGAAACCGGGCTGACTCCGCAACGGTATCCAGTCAGATTGAGAAATGCCGTCACCGCTTCAATCCGGAGCGCATCGTGATTGTCGGGGACCGGGGAATGCTCACCGAGGCCCGCATTAGCTGCGATCTCCGAGGCCGTGAAGGTTTGGACTGGATCAGTGCAGGACCTGCGATACAAAAACTGATGAAACAGGGCGCCATTGAACTTTCTCTGTTTGACGGACAGGACCGAGATCAAAAATCCCGGCTGTCCCGGAGAACGGCTTGTTGTATGCCGCAATCCCTTGCCGGCTCATGAAAGGAACCTGGAGGCGGCAGGAACTGCTTCTTGCGGCAGAGAGAGAATTGAGCCGCATTGCCAAAGGCCGTCCACAGGGAAGGCAGGGCTCTACGCGGAAAACAGAACATCGCTCTGCGGGCGGGGAAGATCATCAACAAATACAAAGCCGCCAGGCATTTCAAACCGCCGATAGAAGACGGCAGTTTCAGTTGACAGCGTTTAGAGGATAAGATCAGGGAAGAGCCTCTTCTTGACGGTTTCTGCATTGTGCGGACCAGTGCGGATGTCTCAGAATTCTTATCGGAGCAAGTGGTCTTAACCTGCAAGCGGCTTTCGGCGGTTGAGAAAGCCTTTCGCTCCCTCAAGACGGTCGATTTGAACGTGATGCCGATTTATCACAGGCTGGAGGACCGTGTCAGAGCGTATATGGTTCTCTGCATGCCGGCTTATTATACGGAATGGGAGATGCGCAGGCGGCTTCGTCCTCTGCTTTTTGATGACGAGAGTGATTCGATGGAAGACGGCGGGGGCGAGATTCTGCTGTCCATCTGGCAGAAATATCTTCAAAAGCCTTCTTAAAAGCGTCCACGCACATCCCAGGGTGAGCCGGTTCATAGCTTCCGTACGGCTCTTGATGACTTGGCGACTGTCGGTTGGGCTCCTCTAAGAAAACACTTCAGGAAATTGACGAAGAGGTTTTTCGCCTGACTGCAACAGGTAGGCATGCCTGTTGCAGTCAGGCGGATACAAGGCGGCAAGAATTCAAGCGTAACTTAAGCTACGTGAGCATTTTGGCAACGCCGTAGCGGCGGAAAAGATCGAGTCAAGAACTAAATTGGAGTTTTTAGAGGTTCCCTGAGGCAGCACGATTGAGCCAAACTATCTAAGGGGCGCGGCCGGAAGTAACTAAACTGACAATCCATCAGCAGAAGATGGTTGAAATCTTAGGAGTTAAACTGTAATGTCCTCAGTATCGTGAAGTATGGAATTTAAGTTAAATTATTATATGGGAATGGATTATGTTATTATTCGGTGAAAACTTCAGACTAAAGGATGACTGGGGGCAGAGGCTGTTTCTTTCAAACACCAAGCTTCTGGGCATTACATAAGGGCCTTCAGTTTAAAGATACCCTAAACCGATCTAATTACCAGACGGAGGAAGAATGACCCTGAGCATAAAGATTTTTCCCGATAAGAAAACCATCCAAGTCGAAAGTGGGGCAAGAATCTTAGACTGCTTCATTGCAAGCCGGAATAAATATGGGAAGAGTTTGGTTGCGGCTCGAATGGATAACGTGTTTTGTTCGCTTATGGATACTGTGGCAGTGGATTGTGAACTCCGGCCGATTCATTGCGATGAAACGCCCGGAGCACGCATTTACCGAAACTCCTTGATCTTTTTGTTTGAATACGCCGTCAATCAGCATTTTGCAAACCGGCATATCGTCCTTGGACATTCTCTGGGACATGGGTTTTTTTACCGTTCTCGGGATGAAGGTCCGTCCCTCACCAAAATAGATACAAAGAAAATCGAACAAACCATGCGAAACCTCTCTGGCCAAGATCTACGCATCGTTCCCGGGAGGATTTCGTGGAAGGATGCGGTGGAATGCTTTGAACGGCGGCAATGCTGGTCGGCATTACGGCTATTGCAGGACCTTAATGATTTTCCCATACGAATTTGGCGTTGCGGCAGCCATATAGCCTTACGCCATAGTCCCCTCGTTAAGAGCACCGGTGTATTGACCACTTTTGCCGTCGAACCATACGAGGATGGTCTCCTGCTTCGGTATCCACAGAGTCATTTACCTTACACTCTGTCGGAGAGAGATGATGAGCCGAATCTTTATTCCGTTTATGAGGAGCACAAACGCTGGGGGGATATACTAGGCGTACCCAATGTCGCCAGTCTCAATGCCTTATCCAGGAACAGAAGGGAAGCGAGAGAATACATATTGACGGCCGAGGCCCTGCATGACAGGAAAATAGCCGAAGTGGCCGGCATGATAACCGAAAGTAGAGGGATCAGGGCTGTCATGATAGCCGGCCCCTCATCATCGGGTAAAACAACCTTCGCAAAGAAACTGGCATTGAGCCTTAAATCAAGCGGCTTTCATCCTGAACTGATCAGCCTGGATGATTACTACAGAGAAAAAAAGGATATTCCAAGGGATGAAGGCAATGAGCCAGATCTTGAGGCCCTTACGGCGTTAGATATTCCGCTCTTCAATAAACATCTGATCAAACTCCTCGCCGGTGAAGAAACGAAAATTCCCATTTTCGATTTCAACAAAGCTGGCGGAAGACTTCCCAAGGGCAGAAGCATCCGGATTGATAAGAACGGTGTCCTGCTTTTCGAGGGCATTCATGCGTTGAATTCCAACTTAACACCGAGATTAGGTAAAGATAGAATTTTCCGCATCTATATCTCTGCCTTCACCTCATTGAATATTGAGGATCATGTCCGCATTCCCACAACAGATAACAGACTCATAAGACGTATCGTTCGGGATCATCAGTTTAGACAATATCGGGCCATTGATACATTGAAAATATGGCCATCCGTTCGTCGAGGCGAGAAGAAGCATATATTCCCCTGGCAGGGAACGGCGGATGTGTTGTTCAATTCCGCACTGGACTATGAGTTGGCCGTTCTCAAGGGGTTTGCCGAACCCCTATTACGCACCGTGCCCCCAAGTGAGGATGAATATGGTGAGGCTAGACGGTTGATGGACTTGCTGCGAAGTTTCTCACCATTTCCAGTCGAAGAGGTGCCGCAGTTTTCAATCTTGAGAGAATTCATTGGCCGCAGCGGTTTTCGTTATTGACCTAAACTGATTCGCTTTTAAGAAAACTAAGTGCTGATGACACTGAGCCTAAACTAAAGGCCGTCATATATTGGGGCAGCTTAGAAAAATCTCTCCGCCAGAATCCGAAAGCGGTTCCCTGGAAGTCCGTCCCCTGAAGAGGGGAGGCTGGAACTTCGGCGAAGCGGAATTGGTCAGAATTTCAGTTCGAGGGCCGCTTAAAAAACTAATATATGGGCGCAACCCTTCGGGTCGGGCTTTCCGCTCCAATGCCTTAATCCGGCAGCCTGCCTCCCGGCTCATTGCCAATCGCCGGGGCTGCCGGCGGCATTTCCGCTGCAATCCCTTGCGCCTTCACGAGTTAATCTGCTGTGTACAGTAGAGCCGTCCAAGCGGAATGGGATAACACCGGAACATCTTCAAAGCGGACTTCTTCAGGCATTGCCAAAGAGCAGGGCACCTCTAAACTGAAGTTTTAAGGGAATTTCGGGCTAAATACTTATATAGAAAAAAGTTGAGCTAGTTTTGCCTTCAAAACGTCCCCATGTAATATTACAATTTTATTATATTTATGTATTGACAATTATGTAGATATATTTCATAATATACCCATGTATATTCAAATAGTACCAAACAGAAATTCGCCTCCCTGCATTCTGCTGCGGGAAGACCACCGAGAGAATGGCCGCGTTGTCAAAAAGACTCTGGCTAATTTAACCAAACTGCCAGGTCATGCCGTTGAAGGCCTTCGACGGTTGCTTAAAGAAGGACCAGAAGCCCTACCTGGAAATGATTTCAAAATCACTCGAACTCTGCCACATGGTCATGCCGTTGCCATCCTCAAGGTTATGAAAGATCTTGATATCCCTCGGTTAATTTCCTCCCGCCGAACTCCCGAACGTAATTTGATTATCGCCCTTATCGCCCAACGTATTCTTAATCCACAATCGAAACTGGCCACTTTTAGGGAACTTATCGGACCATCAAAGACCACGACTTTATCAGAACAGATCGGTTTGGATGAAACCATTGGAGAATATGATATTTACAAATCGCTTGATTGGCTCTTAAAACGTCAGCATACGATTGAAACGAAGCTAGCTGACAGACACCTCAAAAACGGTTCGTTAGTTTTTTACGACCTAACATCTGCATGGTATGAGGGAAAACACTGTCCCCTCGCTAAACGGGGATACTCTCGAGACGGTAAGAGGGGCAAGCTACAAATTGAAGTGGGTCTTCTTTGTGACTCAGAAGGACGTCCTGTGGGGGTTGAAGTCTTTGAAGGCAACACAGCCGATCCGATGACGGTTTCCAGCCAGATTGAAAAACTCCGAAATCGCTTCGGTCTTGAACGGATCACTGTGGTCGGTGACCGAGGAATGCTAACTGAAGCGAGCATTGACAGGGAAATCCGGAAAGAAGAGGGTTGGGATTGGATAAGTGCGCTTAGGGGTCCTGCGATCAGAAAACTTGTTGAGCAGGAAGCATTTAACCCCTCGTTGTTCGATACCCAGGACATGGCGGTAATCAAAAGTCCCGACTACCCGGGAGAACGGCTGATTGTCTGTCGAAATCCTCTTATAACCCACGAGAGGGCCTGCAAAAGAGAAAAACTTCTTGAGGCAACGGAAAAGGAATTGGAGCGTATCCGTTTGGCGGTCAACCGAACAAATCGGCCTTTGCGCGGTAGAGAAACGATAGCTTTGCGCACAGGAAAAATCATCAATAAATTCAAGGTTGGCAAGCATTTTGAATTGACGATGGGAGATGATTCTTTCTCGTACAGCCGCCGGCAAAAAAAGATTGAGGAAGAGGCCCGTCTTGATGGATTTTACATTATACGGACAAGCGTAAAAACGGAAGAACTCTCTGACGAAAAGGTTGTATTTGCGTACAAACGGCTCTCCAACGTTGAACAGGCATTTCGCTACATAAAGTTGGTGGACTTGAAGCTACGGCCCGTTTATCACCGCCTGGAGGACAGGGTTCGGGCGCATGTATTGGTTTGTATGCTTGCCTACTATGTTGAATGGGAAATGCGGAAACGGATGGCTCCCATTCTCTTTAAAGATGAAGCTTCTGCCATTGAAAGGGAGAAGAAAAAGAAATCCATCGTTTCTCCTGCGGAAAAATCTGGTAAAGCCCTGGCGAAAGCATCAACAAAACAAACAGACGATGGAGAACTCGTCCATAGTTTCCGAACGGCGTTAAATTGTCTTGCGACTATTTGCCAAAACACAATTGAATTTGATTGTAAAGAATCCGCATCCTTCACGCGGGTTACAGAACCAGTAAAACATCAAAGAGTAATCCTGAATCTTTTGGGGGTCAGTATGTAGTCGCTATATATCCCCAGTAACGTAACATTGGGAAATTGGCTAATTGCTTTCCCTGTATGGAAATATGGTGGTCTTGCGATAAAAACTTCAGTTTAGAGGTGCCCTATAAACGATTATCCTATACATAGAAGGAGTTAAACGATATGAGCCGATTGAACGAACAAGTTTTAATCTGATGAAGTGGCCTGGTATTCGAGTAACAGCGGGGTTGAAACACATCCTGTGAGCCGGAAGAAGCTCAATGAGCTGGGGGGTCTCTATGACATGAGCGGGATCGTATGGGAGTGGTGTTGGGACAGGTTTGTTGATTATTCTTCAGGGGGGTCAGAGTAATCCCCGTGGGCCTGCTTCGGGATCGTATCGAATTTTACCCGGCGGCGGTTGGTACAGTGATATCAAGCCCCTGCGTCCGGCCTGCCGCAGCCGCAAGCCCCCGGGCGATAGCTTCACCTACTTGGGCTTCCGGTTTGTTCGCCCTTAGTTGTGAAAACAGCCGGCATCCGGAGAAGGAAGAGGCCGAAGAAGCAAGATAATCCTAAGATGGCAGACATCAAAGGGTGAGAAATAATCGGCAGAACCGCCATCGTCTGGAAGAGCTTCCGCCCTAGTAGCTTTTGATAGAATACCGGCAGATTTTCTTCCAGAATGATACATCGGCATAGTGCCTTGATTTACACCATGCGCAGAAAAACCTCAGCAAACCCTAAGTCAATACCCCTCGAATGCGTCTTACCCCCCGGGAAATCGATTGTTCCTTGGTAATACTGAAAACACCGAGTTCCCCAATTGATGAGACATGCGGTCCGCCGCAGACTTCTATGGAGAAATCGCCGATTCGGTACACCTTCACCTGCTCGTCATACTTGCCCTCAAAGAGTGCACGGGCGTTCAAATCCCGCGCCTCTTGGAGTGTCATGGAGTCCATGGTGACCTTGATATCTTTGGCGATCATCTTGTTCACTATTTCCTCCACCGTTGTCTTTTCCTGGTCTGTCATGGGATGGGGGTGAACGAAATCAAAACGGAGGCGTTCCGCCGTGATGTTTGAACCCTTCTGAGCCACATGATCCCCGAGCACCCTGCGCAGGGCCTCGTGAAGCAGATGTGTTGCCGTGTGATAGCGAGTGGACATCAAAGAATTATCGGCCAGACCGCCCTTGAAAGTCTTGTCGGCGCCTTGTCTAGACACTTCTTGATGAACCTTAAACGAATTTTCGAAACCTTTTCTGTCTACGGTGAGACCTTGCTCCAAAGCCAACTCCTCCGTCAGTTCTAAGGGGAAACCATAGGTGTCGTAGAGATGGAAGGCTGCATCGCCCGGAATTGTCTTATCCGGTGTGCTCCGGAGGTTTGGGAGAAGCTTATCAAACTCACGGTGCCCATGTTCCAGGGTCTTCCTGAACTGGGTTTCCTCTAGGGTTAATTCGCTGATTATAGAGTCTTGTTTTTCGTATAATTCATCGTATACTCCCCGATATGCCGCTAGGACAGAATCGGCGAGCGCATCAAGAAAATTCTCTTTTATGCCGAGTTTCAGCCCATGCCGGACGGCCCGGCGCAACAGGCGTCTGAGTATGTACCCCTGTCCGAGATTGGACGGCTTAACGCTGTTTTCATCACCAAGAATCATAATGGCGGTCTTGATATGGTCGGCTATGATGCGGAAGGAGGTAATTGTTGACTCACTCTCCTGGTATTTCCGCCCGCATATTTCGGCTATTGCATCAAGAATCGGAATGAAGACTTCGGTTTCATAGACATTTGTCTTGCCCTGCAACATGGTGATGGTGCGTTCAACTCCCATTCCGGTGTCCACACAGGGCTTGGGCAATCGAACGAAGCTCCCATTCGCTTTTTTGTCGTACTCAATGAAAACATCATTCCATATTTCAAAATACTTGCCGCAGGAACAACCGGGCTTGCAATCGGGGCCGCAGGGGAGAACATTGGTATCGTAGAACATTTCCGAATCGGGACCGCAAGGGCCGGTTTTTCCTGCGGGACCCCACCAGTTATCCTTCTTCGGCAGAGGATGAATGCGTTCCGTTGGAATACCCAAGCTTACCCATGTATCATAAGACTCCTGATCGAAGGGGGCATCCTCATCTCCCTCAAAAACGGTTACGGAAATCCGGTCATGGTCAAGCCCCAAATACTGCGGTGCTGTGAGGAATTCCAAGCTCCAGGTGAGGGTTTCCTTCTTGAAATAATCCCGCAGGGACCAGTTGCCCAACATCTCGAAGAACGTCAAGTGTGATGTGTCTCCAACCAATTCAATATCTCCCGTGCGTATGCATTTCTGTACATCGGCTAGGCGGGAACCGGCAGGATGGTCCTGCCCTAAGAGATAGGGAACCAGAGGATGCATGCCGGCCGTGGTGAATAAAACGGTCGGGTCGTTTTCGGGAATGAGCGATTTGCCGGAAATCTCGGCGTGATTTTTGGATATGAAGAAATCCAGATACTTTCTTCTCAATTCGTTAGCGGTCATATGACAAGAATACCCTGTCCATGAAGCAATTTCAAGCCGTAAGATTTGAGTTTCTATTATTTGACGAAACCTTCAGGCACCGCTAAGAAATTTTCTTTCAGAGGCCGGTACAGAGGTCTTTTGTTAATGCAAGGCGAGAAATAAACAGCAGAAGCATTAGAGATGCTCTTCAGCAGCCCTCATGATGACATAGACGCCGTCTTGCTCCCCTTTGCGCATCTTATTCAGAAATTCCCGTGACACCTTGTCAACTTCGCTTCTAGGCACAGGCTGGAGCAGTTCGATTTCTTCATCAACCAACAGACGGCGGCGGCTGCTGAGGGAGCCTCTGATTTTCTCCCTGATTTCTTCCGTCTGCCCTTTAAGAAGAAGAGCAATTTCCTTCTCGGTTAATTCTCTCAGGATGTTTTGAATATCCCTGTCTCTTAGGTCCAGAACGAGTTCCATGGTGTAGAGTTTCATTTTTATCTGCTCCGAAATCTCGGGATTGATTCGATCCAGTTCTGTCAGAATTCGGTTCTCGTCTTCCCTGTCCATGTATCGGAGCATATCGGCGAGCACGGCCTTGCCGTCCAATGCCTCACTTTCTTCCGGAACAAGACAGCGTATTTTCTTCCTCAGCGTTTCCTCCATCGTCGCAAGCACATCACGGGAAATTTCTCGAATGTGGGCCATTCGACGAATCACCTCGGATCTGTCTTCATCTCTCAGCGATTTGAGCAGACGGGATGACAGGTAGGGTTCGATATATGTCATAACCAGTGCCAAAGTTCGCGGGTTCTCCTTCTGCAGAAGACTGATCAACTGAGTAACGGTGAGATCATTAAGAAAGGAAAACGGAACAGGTCGGACTTCAGGCACAGATTTGGCAAGTATTTCTTCAGCTTGTTCCTTTCCAAAAGTGCTTATTAGGATTTGACGAGCGGCATCAATTCCTCCATGGGTCCTTTTAATTTCAATTTCCCCAAATTGTTGGCCAAATTCCTCGAGGAGCACCTTGGCTTCGCCGGTACTGACACGTTGTATATCCGCAATTTGCCTTGCAAGTTCCTCAACCTCATGGGGTGCGAGTTTCGCCATAATCTTAGCGGCCCCGTCTTTTCCGAGAAGGAGGAGGAGCCTGGCGGCCTTATTGGAGATTTCTTGATCTATACCCTGAGAAACCTCACGGAATTGAGCATTCGGCTCGGTTGCATCCTGCCGACTCGAAATGGCTTTATATAATGCTCGCCCTTTCTTTTCTTTGCTCATTGAACATATTGTAACACGGGTTTGCGATATTGGCCATCTTGTGAATTGCAGCATAATCAGGGACCTTTAGGATATCAGGTGGAAAAATGCAGAAGAGCCGACCCTCCCAAATAGAAAAAATGGCGGTCTTGAAGCGGTCCTTGAAGCCGCCCCAAGAATTCCATCTGTGTCATCTGCGGTTTCAACCGGCTCCTTATGATGTAATTTGAGAGGTTGAACGTATCCCAGCATTTTATTATCATAATTTCAAGGGTCCTCAGAATTTCCAGGAATCTGGAGAGAAGCTTCTTTCATTGACACAAAGCGGCAGAAACACCAATGAGATTTCAGCCTGGTTTGGGCATGTCTCCAATGCCGCTGCGATGGCAAAGCCCAAACCGTTCAATGGATATTTGTTAGAGGCATCCATAAGTCATGCAAGCTGGAGGAATCATGCAGCGTATTGTCATATTTATCGTGTTTGTCTTCATCACAGGCTTCGTGACAGCCAGTCTGGGAAGCTGTGAGAAAAAATCTGCCCTGAAGCCTGAGAGGGTAAGCACTGAACA
This sequence comes from Spirochaetaceae bacterium, assembly GCA_965232165.1. Classification (GTDB taxonomy): domain Bacteria; phylum Spirochaetota; class Spirochaetia; order DSM-2461; family DSM-2461; genus UBA2779. Next base: position 1,889,055 of record CBDDOY010000001.1, read on the forward strand.
GAACAATGCGGCACCTCCTCCAATACAGGCCCCTGAGTCAGAGGTGTTGGAAAAAACCGAGAATGATGGAAAGACTGAGGAAAGAAGTCAGGAAGAAGAGGAAACAGCAGCGGCTCAGCCTCCGGCACCGCCAGTGCAGATTCAAGCCGTTCCTGAACCGGCCTCTCCCATAAGTCCAACTGCTGCTGTCACCGATGAGGCCCTTCAGAGAGATGCTCCCCTGATGCAGATAACCGAGATTGCCAAGACTAATCCGGACAAGGACAGACGCTTCCACTACGTGGTCTTTACTGTAGCATCAGTTGATGGGCAAAGTGATTCGGGACGTTACTTCTTTGCATTGAGACAGAAAAACCGCCCTGCTCCTTCGTCCGCACAGCTCAGGCAGGGAGCCGGCCTTCATCGCCGGGTTACCAGTGAGATTAAGACGGTCTTACTTACACACACCTTGGATTCAGGCATAAAAGACTTCATTCCGACGATGAATCATCAGGAAGTCATCCATGGAAGCCGAAATGGCGTGGATGTTAATCGGTATTTCCTGATACCCGGTGAAACCTACACATTGTATGCAGTGAAGGATGGGTCAGATGAAGTAAAAAAACTCAAGGACTTCACCACTGACGCTGTTCAGGGAGAATTGTCTCTTACCGCAGATAGTTTTCTGGATCCTGCTGTCTACACAGATACCTACACCTATGATAAGGCTGACGGATTCATCGTTATCCCTCTTGGATTTGTGCTGCCGAACAGCGGATTCAATTCCTATGCCATATCTTTGGGAGGCCGTATCCCCCTCATCGGCGGAATCAGTTTCAATGCATCCAAGCCCATGGGTAAGCCCAGCTTTCTGTCCCAATCTGCCATATTGGTACCTGAGTTAAGCAGTCAGGCGGATGCTGTAATCTCTCTGGGCGGTCAAGAAGTCTGGTATGCATTTCTTTATTTACTCGCGGGAAACAGTATTGCCGATGCTGGACCAGTCGAGTTCCAGCATACTATTTCCCGAAGAGTACTTCAGACCGTGTCGATTTCCGCTGATTGATGGACCCTTCCACAGCCTTGTCCCCGACATGACGAACAGCTTGAGCAGTCTTGCCATGACCCTCTTCTTCGTCGGCATGATTACAATGACAGCAGGATTCAGCATTTTCAGTGTCCCCTCATCCTGGGATGAATTGGCGATACAGAAGGTTTTCAACTGCGAAAGACACAGGTAGACCCGAGAAGTTACAGTTCCTATCATTTCTGTTTGTGGACAACGGCCTAAGTTGACCAGCAAACCAGGTGCAGGCCGTCCTAAGCATTTCATCGACGCAATCTGTGGATTTAACCACAGAATACACGGAAGGTGTGAAGCATGGCTTTTGATTTGGTGAAAATTTTAGCCTGATGGAGGCGCAAGGGATTGAAACGGAAATGCCGCCGGCAGCCCCGGCGATTGGCAATGAGCCGGGAACAGGCTGCCGGAATAAGGCATTGGAGTGGAAAGCCCGACCCGAAGGGTTGCGCCCAGATATTGATTTTTGAGATTAACAGCACACCAGCGGCCAATTTACTGCAGCAAGGCAGATTAGCCGCTCTTGGACTGGTTCATGCCCTGTTTTCGGAAATGCATGAATCCGGTATCGTTCTTCTAGGGTGAGTTGCTTGTATTCATTCATGGTGTTCCTTCTTTGTCGCGGGAGCGGGGAGTTCATTTGAGCGAGATTGCCCCTTCCCTCAAGAAGAGTTGCAAGAGTTGTACTGGAAGTTGAATTCAATAGCACTTACAAGAGGATTGCCAAGAGCCTGCATTATCCAATAAGATGAGGGGGAAAGCGGCCTAACCAAATTGAAAGCGCATTTCAAACTATGATCAAAGCAGTTTTTCCTGGAACATTTGACCCTCCCACTTATGGCCATCTCAATATTGTGTCTCGGGGGAGGCGGTTTTTTGATAGTTTGGATGTCATTGTTGCGTTAAACTCAGAAAAATCTCCTTATTTAAGCCCAGCGAAGCGGTGTGAACTGCTCATTGAACAACTGACTCTCATGGAAATTGGGGGGGTGTCGGTAAGAACTTGGGATGGCTTGGCGGCCGATTATTGCCATGAAGTAGGCGCCAAGGTGCTGCTTCGCGGAGTTCGTTCCAGGAGTGACTTCGACTATGAATTCGAATTATCACTTCTCAACAGACATCTGGGGATAGAAACCGTTTTATTGCCGGCGGAACCGCAATTTCTTGTATTGAGTTCCAGTGCTATCATGGAATTATTCAGATTGGGCGGTGATATTTCCTGCATGGTGCCCCCTGAGGTGAAAATCGCATTAGAATCAGTTTTGTGAGAAAGAGTGATTGAGTAGAGATGACTGCTTGACATATTTGTGAGTTCATGTATTATGGACTCAAGAACACTAAACGAGGAAATTTATGGCGGTACCCAAATACAGAATTTCTAAGGCGCGTAGCCGTCGGCGGAAATCAATCAATATGAGGATAGCTGTTCCCTGCCTAATGACTTGTTCAAACTGCGGACATAGAGTTGTTCCGCATCGTGTATGCCACAAATGTGGATTCTATAAGGGAAATCAAATAATCGAACCCAAAGATATGGGTTGATTATCCATCAAGGAGTTACAATTTTTATGAGCACAGAGCTTTTCAACAAACTGCAGGATCTCATTGCCGAAAAACTTGAAGTTGAGAAGGACAAGATCACCCTGGAATCGCGTTTCCGCGAGGATCTGGGAGCCGATAGCCTTGACACTTACGAATTGCTGTATGCAATCGATTCGGAACTGGGCGTTTCTGTTCCAGATGAGAAGGCGACTGAATTTGAAAAGGTAGGGGATGCACTGGCCTTCATTGAGGAGCAATTGAAAGCAAAGTAAGAAGTGTTTTCGGTTTCTACGGGTTTAGGCATTCCATCATTGAGTACTCCGACGAGCGACTATGCCCGTCGAAAAGAGTTAACTCTGTTTCAGAAGAAGGTTGGGTTGAGGTTCAGAAGAATTGATCTTCTGGATCTCGCCTTTTGCCACCGGTCTTTCGTTAACGAGTCACAGGAAGAGGTCGATAACAACGAGCGTTTGGAGTTCCTAGGCGATTCGATTCTCGGTATGGTTGTGGCTGATTATCTCTTCCGTCTGTTGCCCGATAAAGCTGAAGGTGATCTCTCTAAAATAAAGTCACATGTTGTGAGTGAGGATTCATTAGCCTCTATGGCGATGAGTCTTGGTGTCGACAAGATTGTCAGGGTCGGCAGAGGAGAAGATCTTTCAGGCGGACGGCATAAAAAAGCACTGCTCTCTGACTGTATGGAGGCACTTATCGGGGCTTGGTATCTTGATGCCGGATATGATAAGGCCGCCAGGTTCGTGTTGAACTATTTGAGAGAATCCATAGAGATGGTATTGGCAAATAAGCATAAGAAGGATTACAAGACCCTCTTACAGGAAACTGTGCAGAAGCATTTTCGCTGTTATCCGAAATACGTCATTAATAAGAAAACAGGTCCAGATCACCAGCGTACATATTGGGTTGATGTCTTTGTCGATGAAGCGGAGTTTGGCCCTGGGCGTGGAAGCACTAAGAAAAATGCAGAACAGGAAGCCGCTCGAATAGCCCTGGAGGCGATTGAATCCCAATAGAGATGGGAACCCCGCTCCGGGGGAATTCAGTGCCCCGAAGAATGTGGTTGTTTCCATAAAATAAAGGGCACCTCTTAAAAACCTATTCCGTTTTTGGCTTGCTCTTCTCCCCCGCTACTGCGTTGCCAAAGCACTCACGTAACCCAGTTACGCTTGCGCTTTTGGCGCCTTGCATCGAAGAAAAATAGCTGCACCAAATTCCAAAAGCGGTTTTTTAGAGGTACCCAATAAATTCGCTGCGGTCCGGGACTTCTTGAATCCTCCTAATATACAGTCAGGAAAAGAATTAACCGAATGATCGCACCGGGCCTCACTGAAGACTGTCGGGGATGGAATTTATGCAGGGCACCTACAGTTTCCAGTTATTCAGCCCTGTTAAGTCAAGGTTGGCGAAATCCCGGGCAGAGAAATTTTTAGCCTAGCCCAAGTTCACCAAAAAAATTATAACTCTTTATAATAAAAGAATATACTATTTTTTGTCTGCACTACAGATTTGACGGGTCGTCAGTCGCCTGTTCAAGGCATTTCCTGTCAGCCCAAGGATGGCATAAATCTTACGATGTTCCGGTTCTTGCTGAGAGTCGAGTCTCACTTCATTATTCACCAGCCCTTCTTTTAGTCTTCGAAACGTACTCCATGGTTATTCTCTGGTGAGCGGCAAGAATAGCTCTTATTGTTTTCCATCTCCGTAAATCTCCTCCCTTGCGTAACTTGCATTCAATCGCATGCATCAGCGTTATTCATATATCCATGGGTAAAATTGAGGTGTTGCGAGATATGTAAGCCTAAATTTGAGTTATGGCGACTTCAGTGGTCGTAAAAAACTACCAAGGCTGTCTAGTTTGGTGAATTTGGAGTGATACCGATTTATCACAGGCTGGAGGAAGAGCGATTTAACCGCATCCCGCTCACCGCCTCAGCCGATGGCGAGGTGAGAAATATCTACTGGTTTGCCGACGGCGTCTTCTTGGGCAGAAACTCCCCGTCTCAGCCCCTTTTCTGGCCCCTTTCCCCAGGCGAGTATGATCTCATTCTTATTGATGATACGGGATTGTCCGATGAACGCAGAGTTATCGTCAGCATGGAACCATGAAGGAATGCCTGATTAGATGCCCTCATTGTAAATACGTGAGGATTGAAATCAGGGTGCCGAGTCCGGCAAAGCAGCCGATTGTTATTAACATGAGGGTGTTGAGCCGTTTTATCAATTGCTCAAAGCGTGTATTCATATCTTCAAAACGTTTGTCAACCATTTCAAAACGTTTGTCAACCATTTCAAAGCGCTTGTCAACCATTTCAAAGCGCTTGTTCATATCCTCCCTGAGTTCTTCAAAACGTTTGTCAACCATTTCAAAGCGCTTGTTCATATCTTCCCTGAGTTCTTCAAAGCGCTTGTCAACCATCTCAAAGTGCTTATCAACCATCTCAAAGCGCTTGTCAGTCTGTTTAGCCCGTTCTTCATTCTGCTTGAGCATGAGTTTGAGTACTTCTCCCTGATTCTTCAGGGCTTCCTCGACACGCACTATTCTTTCGTGAATGGTGTCTGAATTTTCAGCCGCTTTCGATGAAGCTGATATTGCAGATGACGGTTCCTGTATCCATTCATGAATCCGTTCTTTTATATAGCCGGCAACATGCTCTAGCTGTTCACTTGTCAGCGCCAAGGCTTGCATAGAATACTCCTAGATTCAGTATATATAGATAAATCGGATTTGTTAACAGTAGAAATTCGTATGTCTTCTGGCAGGGGGGGCTATTCTCTCCGGTTCAGTGGTTCTTCAACTATGTTGTGCGATATGCCCGGTGTACTCGGCGATTCAGGTTTGCCGTGTTTAACAGATGTGAACCTGTCTATAATCATAGAAAGAGCGCTTCTCTCATGACGGCTTGATTTCTTTCTTCTCCGGATTATCCCGAAATAGAAACAAAAAAGGGATGGACTTCAGCCATTATGCTGGGTGCTCTCTGTGCATCTTCAGAATACCATCTTTCAATTGCGAAAGCAGGGAATGAAATCGTGATCGCTGAACCACTCCGAATTTCTCAGCCGCGGCGTTTACATCCTGATTGCTGAGGAGGGGGGAGAGGCTGCCAACGAGTTTCGAAACCCTTCACTATACTTCATCTCTGTCACCTCCTCTTGGGCACCTTCTCTGTTAATAGGGGAGAGTATCTCTTTTGACTCCAGATGAGCAAAGTATATGCCGGACTATGAAAAAACATGAGGTTTGCTTTGATAGTGAGAAGAATGCACAAAAAACTGTTCCAAAATGCGGTTTTTGATGGTCCTCGTTCACGAAATAGAGCCGTGAAACCTGCTGTTTCTGACAAATCATCGATGAAGCAGATGTTTCTGGACTGACACTGGATATGATGCAATTCGTTCAGTAGACAGGTTTCCAGCTAATGGATAAACTAGATTGTCATGGCAACAGAGCAAGACAGCAGAGTTGCGGAGAAATTAGGTATACTGGCACGTCTTCTGAAGTTCCTCCGAAGTCTATTCCGCATATCGACAGGTGAACATGAAGAGAAGTATCTGATGAAAAGAATCACTGCAAACCTGAAGCAGAATAGAAAATACTTTCAAATAAATACTCAGATGGTCACACCTGCATTAGCCGAAGCAGTATATGCGATTTACAAAACCCTAAGCCCGGCTCAACGGCATCTTGAACGCTTTAGGAAACCAGGATTATTGGCATCGCTGATCATTGAAAAGCTTCTTCCGGCAGAAATTATTTCAATCGTTGAAGAACTGTATCCGGATACCATTATTGAAAAACGGAATCAAGGCGGTGATACTGATGAGATTCTAGAAGAGGTGAAACAGAATATAGCCAATTTTGTATTGCAATTTGATACAGTTGATACGGAAATTATTTACATTTTTTACAACGCTGCGCAGAATTTTTTGGATTTTATCCGATTCCCTTATTACTATTTTCTTAAAAAATTTGACCTTCAATTTAAAGAGAATAATTTTTCATACAAACCCTGTTTTCAACCGGTCGAAGCTAAGTATCTCATTGATGATATAATCGACTTCATTGATGGGTTATATGCCTTGAGTGAAGACGTGGATTGGAGCCGGTTATTTGCAATCCTAGAAAGAGGCGGCAGTAAGAAATTTGTGTCTATGCCTTCGTGGGAAAAGATTCTTCGTTTCCGTGAGAATATGATGCAAACAAAAACTCTGCAACACATTGTCCAGTATGTAGTTAATGACCCTGTTTGGAAATTTTCATCCTATCGAAATAATGTTGATATAGTAAAAGAGTACATACTTAAAATGACCCAAGATGCTGAGTTGACTATCAAGATTATGACTGCCGAAGAAGATCAAAAAAAAATAGCTAAGCGACTGGTTGATCTGTTTGGGGATAACCAATTAGTTCATAACCAAAATTACTCTGAGTTGTTCTCAGAACCTCATGTCAAAAAAATATATAAAAATCAAGCATTTGTTCAACCATTGGATTTTATTAAAACATTCCATCATCGTATTTTTGAAAAGGAGATAGAGCAAATGGTTAAAGCATTAATAAATCATGGGAAATGGGCATCTGATTATTATCAGCAAAAAATTATTGATGCATTTAATGGAATCATTGAAATCTCACAGCAGATTCTTTCATTTAATAATGATCTTTCAGGCGAAGAGACGGAAGGAATTAGAATTAGATCATTAATACAGAAAATTCAAAATGACCCATATTCACGGGATACATTGATTGGAACCCTCAAAATGATCAATTCTAGGGCAGAGAATCTCGTCAAAATTTCTATCCGGTTCTTTGCAGATTTAAGTGACTGTATTAGCTATCTTGCTGATGAAAACGAATCCAATAAGAAAACAATGATTTTGAACCTGAAAGAAATATCCACTGGATCTCGAAAGCCTATTGAAAAAACACTTGCCGATATTCTGCATAAGATAAACAGCTTCATTGAACTCCTTAATCTATGTATGAGTTTCGCTGCGAATCATGGATCACATGAGATGGATAACGATATTCTTTCTAGGTATTCAATTCAATCTTAGTAACGTGAATGACGGCAAACCGCCCCCTTATTGTCCTAGGTGCATTCATTATTTCATTACTTGGGATGCATCTTACCCAAAGGGTTGCAGACTCTTTGGGATTAAATCTCGCAGGTTGCCGAGTGCAGAAGTGCGTGCGGCAAATAACAGAGATTGTCCGGCGTTCCAGATTAATCTTCATCTAAAGAATTGAGGGCACCTCTAAAAAACAGCTTTAGGAAATTGACGAAGAAATTTTTTGTCGATACAAGGCGGCAAAAGCTCAAGCGTAGCTTAAGCTACGTGAGTATTTTGACAACGCAGTAGCGGCGGAAAAGATCGAGTCAAGAACTAAATGGGTTTTTTAGAGGTGCCCTTGAATATTCTGATTCTTCTTGGTATCAGGTGGAGCAAGACACCAAATCCAGCCCTTCCAGAATAGAATGAAATGGCGGGCATCTGTGTGGAAGATGAAAATGTCTGCGTTTGATGTGGTTTCAGTTCATATTTATTCTTTTTGTAATGCCCAGAAGCTTGGTGTTTGAAAGAAACAGCCTCTGCCCCCAGTCATTCCTTAGTAGGGAAACGACTTGACAAGGAGGTGTTTATGACTTTTCCGCACTGCCCCAATCCCGGCTGCCCCAATTTTGACGCTCCTGCCGTGGAAAACTGGTATATCCGCTATGGTTTTCATCCTACTATGGCCTTCGGCCCAATTCAGCGCTACCGCTGTAAGAATTGCCGCAGGACTTTTTCGGCTCAGACTTTCTCCATAGATTATTATGCCAAAAAAACTATCGATTATTCCAGAATCTTCGAGCATCTTGTCACCGCTTCAGGGCTTATCGACATAGGCCGGGCCCTCGGTGTCAGGGCCGAGACCGTTCAGAACCGCTTTGAACGGCTGGCACGGTGCTGCCTGGCCATTCATTCCGAACTGCTTCCGGCCCTGCCCATGCAGGAAAATATGGCAGCCGACGGGCTGGAATCGTTCTCTTTTTCCCAGTACTTCCCCCATCATATCACCTCTTCGCCGGCTCTGCATCCGAGTTCATTTACAGCATGGGCTTTGCCAATCTTAGGCGCAAAGGAAGAATGACCCCTGCACAGAAGAAGCAGAGGTTAGAACTGGAAGCCGTCGAAAAGGCCGATCCGAAAGCCGTCGAAAAACCTCTTCGCCGGCTCTGCATCCGAGTTCATTTACAGCATGGGCTTTGCCAATCTTAGGCGCAAAGGAAGAATGACCCCTGCACAGAAGAAGCAGAGGTTAGAACTGGAAGCCGTCGAAAAGGCCGATCCGAAAGCCGTCGAAAAATCGTTTAGAAGTATAACTGAAGGACTTATTCAACTGCTTGAAGATAAGAAAGTTACCGGAAAGATATTGACGACAGACCTTCACAAATCGTATGCACGGGCCTTCGCCAAGATTGAGAATTTCAGGAAATACTTTCTTCACGAATGTATATCTTCAAGTGAGTTCAGGAATAAAGACAATCCCCTATTCCCTGTGAATTATCTTGACCGTCAGATTCGCAAAGATGCCTGCAATCATGTGCGGCAGACGGTACAGTTTGCCCGGTGTCCCAGTGCAATGATGACGCGCATGGCCGTCTACCGCCACTACCATAACTGCGTGATCGCCCGGCGGGTTCAGGAAGCCCGAAAAAAAGACATGACAACACACGTGGAAGAGGCCGGAATTAAGCGTACAGACCTGGACAACATAATCGGCAAGTATTGGCTGAAGCGTCCATTCCTGAGCAAGCTCAGACTGGGTGCGGAAGAGGGCAAGACCTGGTCCAGTCAGTGGCGTAATCCAGGGGTGAAGGTTAATCGCTACAACCCCCTTTACATCCAGGTTTAGAGGTGAACACAAGGTTCGGGGCATTTGATAAATATTTCATGAAAACAATGGAACATAATTCCAAATACCAATAGGTGCAAGGGATTGAAACAGAAATGCCGTCGGCGGCCCCGGCGGGTGGCAAGTTTGTCATCGTGCCCACTTTCTTTGTTTTCCTGGTGCTTTGCTTTGCCATTCGTTACGGCGTGAGCGAGAAACGGCATGACATCCAGATGGCCGTGATCAACCGCCGGAAAGAGGGCTGATCGCCTGAGGATGCCGGTGATGAGACGCATGAGATGTGCGGGCGCCTGACCGGATGAAGCGGGAGAGTTCGAAGAGGCAGGAACTTCCGTTGGATAGAAATTTAGCCCCGGTATGTCCGGGGATTTTTTATGGTTGATAGATAAATCCGGCCTTACATGATGAGGTTTGATACCGACAGTTGAAGCTTTCCATTGACGAATAGGATAGGTTCAATCTCTTAAACATCATAAGAAAAAGAGGTAATCATTTGGTTGTTTCCATAATTGGTACACAGAAGGGTTCTCTCTCCGTTGAAATCCCCTATCATCCGTCACTCGTGCAATCCGTCAGAGAAGTTCCTGTTCGGGTATGGGATGCTTCGCTGAAAATCCGGATTATTCCGAATTTACAGCATCATGTCGATCAACTCCTGCAATCGCTTCATAATTCGGGACTCTTTACGGCTTCCGAAAATGAGGTTCCGGAAAGGCTTTCTGACGGGAACTGCAGGGAACAGTGCAAGGACGCTCTTAACGCGCGTCATTACAGTCCCCGGACAATAAAGGTGTATAAATCCTGGATGGACCGTGTATTAACATTTCATGGAAACCTGGCGGCGGACGAGTGGGCAGACAAGCATATCAATGATTTTCTGACTCATCTGGCTGTCAAGGAGAATGTGAGTCCTTCTACACAGAATCAGGCTCTCTCCGCCTTCCTGTTCTTCTACTAGGCTATTCCAGATCGTCCTGTGGGATATCCCTGAAAACAGTTATCAGAGCCATGAAGCCGAAAAAACTTCCTGTTGTTATGTCCCATAACGAGATAAGAAAGGTACTGCAGTATCACACCGGAGATAAATGGCTGATTGCCAAGCTGCTTCACAGTTCCGGGATGAGATTGACAGAGTATTTTGAGCTTCGTGTTCAGGATGGCGATTTTTCTCAGAACCAGATTCTGATTTGCGATGGAAAAGGTTCGAAGGACCGTCGTATCATGCTTCCAGAATCTCTCAAAACGCCGCTTCAGGAAAATATGGAAACGTCAAAAGGATAGACAGATATGAAGGCTGGATGGGGCAAGATGGCGATGCCCGAGGGCTCTGGCAAAAAAAATATCCGGGAGGAGCAACGGATTGGTGCTGGCAATGGATTTTCCCTCAAGCCCGGTACTGGAAGAATCAGGAAACAGGAGAAGAAGGGCTGCATCATCAGGATTCCCCTCTTGTTCGGCGTGCTGTCCATAATGCCGTACGTCTCTCCTGAATCAGCAGGCGGGCATCCTGTCATACCTTCCGACATTCCTTTTTGCTGCACATTTGCCGGAGAGCGGGTACGATATTCGCACCGCTCAGGAACTGCTGGGTCGGTCATACGGATGTGAAGACGGCCATGCTCTGCATGTTTTGAATAAGTGTCCCTGCGGCGGTAAGAGTCCTCTTGATGATTTGTAGAAGTCCGGGGAACTTATACGGAAATGTGTAACGAAACACTTGAAGCACATTGATAAGAGTTTTATATCTTCAGAATTATAGTAATAAGGAGATAGCATATTGGCGGGATATGTGGTAGAATTGCAAGCGGTGGTAGAGAATTAGGTGGAACGGTCTAGTATATGTTAGACATGTCAACCATACGCAATATGGAGGCAAGATATGGAATCCAAGTTGAAACACCTTGAGCTAATTCAGGGTGTAATTAATCGAATGGCAGGCAACTCATTCCTCCTTAAAGGGTGGAGTGTCACGCTGGTATCCGCGTTATTAGTTCTGGCCGCAAAAGACTCAAATCAGTTTTTTATCTATCTTGCATGTTTTCCGTGCGTGGCATTCTGGGGACTGGACGGCTATTTCTTATGGCAAGAAAGAATGTACAGAAAGTTGTATAAAAACGTTACTGAAATCGCTCCAGATTCAGTTGATTTTGATATGAATGCGAAAAAATATGAAAACGAAGTAAATTCTTGGTTTTCGGTTTGTTTTTCTGTAACGCTAAGAATGTTTCATGGTGTAATTTTTGGTGTCATTGTGGCAGTAGTTATTTTGACAGGTGCCCTATAGTTTCCACTGCAAGCCGGATGTCATGAGCATTTCTCAGGTAAGGAGTATTGGGGCTTTGGAGGCAAACAAGCCAGCAAGAGACAATGACTGGGAAACGGGCGTGAGTGGGAAAGAACCTGTGATAAAAAGATGGAGTGCCGTTCATACACTGCTGTTCCAGTAAGTCAAGACACGGCAAATAGAAAATGGATAAACTATGAAATCATTAAATCATAGACCGAAGGAATGGATGTCGTCGGGATACGTATTCACGGGCTAAAAAACACAGATGGTTATATAGCGGATAGGGGAGACAACCCCTTTGACTATATCGGATATGGAAACACCGGAAAGAAGATTTCTAGCATCGTTAAGCGCTGCAACCCCACAGGAAGTAACAGTAAGGAGCGTTACGCATGGATTGCGAAACATCTAGAAAATGCGGTTGAAGAGGCCATTAAAATACGAAATGCTAATTAGAAAAAAGCATTGTAAGGATGCAAGGAGAGTAAAGTGGGCTATTACACGTTAAGAGAAGCCAGAGGAGCAGCTCAGTCAACGTTGCGGAAAAGCTTCTCTCAAAGATCATCTTCGCAGATATTGCGTGGGGCTATAGCGGCATCAACTGATTATCGAGTTATTGTCAATAGTTGTGGATGAGAAAATTTCAAATCCTTCATTTTTTTCACGCGGCCTCTTCCTTGAAGACTCCATCTTTACAAAACACACCCTCAATAACCCTGGGGATTAGCTTGTATCCACGTAGCTTTCGCCAGTTCTTTTCAGCCTCCAGGCAGAGCTTCCAAACCATACTTAATGTTGCCACCCTTGAACCACAGCCCCTGGTTCTCTTCGTTCTAAGGCGGACAGTAGCAAAGGTTGACTCAATCGGGTTGGTCGTCCTGATGTGAGTCCAGTGCATCGCCGGAAATTTGTAGAACGTGAACAGCTTCTCCCTGTCCTTTTCCAGACACTGGGTGGCCCTGGGGTATTTAGCCTGAAAGGAATCAATGAATAAGTCATAGGCTTTAAGAGCATTCTGCTCGGTATCTGCCATATACATTTCATGAATCATTGACTTGGCCTTGCCCTGGATATTCCTGGGCATTTTGTTTAACACATTCGCTGTCTTGTGCACCCAGCAACGCTGTTTTTTTGTTTCGGGAAAGATTTCATCCAGGGCATTCCAGAAACCCAGCGCACCATCCCCAATGGCCAGCCTGGGGGCGGTGGTGAGACCCCGGGCTTTCAGTTGGAGCAGTATCTCCCTCCAGCTTTGTGAGCTTTCCCTGTATCCGTCACTGACGGCTAGAAGTTCCTTCTTCCCATCCTTGTCAGCTCCCATGATTACAAGAATGCAGCTCCTTTGATCATCAAGCCTTACATTGAAGTAGATGCCGTCCACCCAGATGTAGGCGTATTCCTTAGCTTTCAAATCACGTTTCTCCCACTGAAGAAACTCATCTTCCCAGAACCTTTTCAAGCGGACTATGTTCGTCGCCGACAGTCCGGCAATACCTTCACCCAGAATCGAGGCAAGAGCTGTCTGGAAAGCAGATGTGGACACACCGCTGAGGTACAGCGCCGGAACAAGGTTGTCGATACTGGGAGTTCTGCGCATATAGGTTGGCAGTATGGCACTGGTGAAGCGATCCTCTCGCTTGCTCTTTAATTTCCTGTCATCCACTCTTGGAACCTTGATTTGCATTTGACCAACCCCTGTCACAATTTTTCGTTGGGCGTGGTAACCATTGCGTACAACCTTGCGCTGATTATTCTGATCACGCTCATGTTTATGGGCATTGATGTAGTCTTCCACTTCTAACTCCAGGGCATGAATAAGCATCTTTCTGGCTCCCTCTCGCAAAACCTGATCCAAAACCGATTCTGTTTCGCTTTTCAGCACTTCCGAATCATTTCCGTTTGTTGTAAACTCTTCCATAGAGCATCTCCTTTCTGTTTGGCTTTATTACCAATTATTTTACAGAAGGATTTGCTCTTTTTTTACCCCATCCACAACTTTTGATTATATCTCCTGATTATCAATCCTTTGATATATTTTTATCACACTCATTCAAAGACGCGGAGCTTATTCTCGGCGTGAAAAGTATCCTAGAAGACCAAGGATTTAGCGTTTACGTCGATTGGCATGATGACCCGCAGATGTTTAGAGGAAGCGTTTCAGAAGAAACAGCGGAAATCCTAAGGAAGCGTATGCGCCAATCAAAATCGCTGATCTATGTTGCGACTGATAATGCAAGTGGTTCTAAGTGGATGCCATGGGAACTTGGGTGCTCTGATGGATATAAGCCAAAAGGAGTCGCCATTCTTCTCTTAGAATACGAGGGTTCGGCATTTAAAGGGCAAGAGTATTTATCACTTTATCCTGTGGTTCAGAAAGGTCAATACACTAACGGCGCAACCGATGTGTTTGTAGAAGAATCCGGAAAGGACTGGAATACGCTGGACAACTTTGGTAGCGGAACAGATAATTGACGTAAATATGCCTGACAATGTCGTAAACGCGGACGCATTTTTCGTTCGCTGCGCTCACTGCAAATGCGCCGGTTACGGCAGGCGTTAGTCCCGAGAAGGATGGAAGATGAAACGAATTTGTGTGAACTGCGGATCGAGCCCGGGCTTCGACGATTGCTACATGGCGGCAGCACAGGAACTGGGTCAGGCAATACTTGAGAACCAGTGCGAACTGGTCTATGGCGGGGCTGACGTAGGTCTGATGGGAGAGGTCGCCGACACGGTGCTCAACGGCGGAGGTGTTGTCAGAGGAGTCATCCCCGAATCGTTTGCGCACAAGGTCTCGCATCAAGGACTCTCAGAATTGCATGTCGTCGGCTCCATGCATGAACGGAAGCAGTTGATGTTCGATTTGTCAGACGCTTTTGCCGCCCTGCCGGGCGGTTTAGGCACACTGGAAGAACTGTCGGAGCTTCTGACCTGGGCGCAGTTGGGCCTGCATTCCAAGCCGTGCGGTCTGATCAATGTCAACGGCTACTACGACTTGCTGCTTGAGTTCCTTGACGGTGCAGTCGAGAACGGATTCATGGAGGGAGTTCACAGAGACATGCTTTTGGTAACAGATTCGGCAAGAGACCTGTTGAATCGGATGGAATCGTACGAGCCTCCGAATACGGAGAAATGGGTAGGCGTGAGAACGAGGACATAACAAGCGGATTGAACGCGACTCCGGTAAGGCCGCCGCGGACGGCAGCCCCGCCGGAGCGGTTCATCCGTGCCGTTAGCGAAGGAAAATAGTGATGGAAGAAATAGAAATAATCGAAAAAGAAATAGGCAGCGTAATCGAAATCGAAGAACGAGTTCCCGTATGGAAAATGCCATCAGTCATGGGAAAGGATTTCAGGTTGATTATAGAATATATGAAAACCAGCGGGATTGCCGATACAGAGGTGCCATATTCATACGCCAGATACCTTGAAATTGATTGGGAATCGGAAATGACAAGAGGAATAATAGCCAATTTTATTGGAATCTTCACTAAGAAATGGCATTTCCTAGCTGGCATGCCGACACCGGTACAGCTAAGTGGTACTGACAATTTAAAATACAGACTGTTACAGAGCAAGAAATATATCAAAGCAATTCATTATGGGGCATATCAGAAGTTGGGCAGCACATATAAAAAGATGCATGCATGGTCAAAAGACCGGGGATTGAAGTCAAAGGGAGAATCGATAGAGATTTATCTGAACAGCCCAAGGACCACCAGTAAAGAATCACTCAAGACTATGGTATTGATTCCATTGGATAACTGATGAAATCGCTAGCGATTTCATGCACACTGAACTTTTCTGAGTTCGTACCTCTTGAGGACAGGACTTGGCATAGATCAGAAGCCCCTGCTATCCGGAGAACGGCTTGTTGTATGCCGCAATCCTTTGTCGGCCCATGAAAGGAACCTGGAGGTGTCAGGAACTGCCTCTTGCGGCAGAGAGAGAATTGAGACGCATTGCCAAAGGCCCGTCCACAGGGAAAGCAGGGCTCTTCGCGGAGAACAGAACATCGCTTTGCGGGCGGGGAAGATCATCAGCAAATACAAAACCGCCAGGCATTTCAAACTGACGATAGACGATAGAGGACGATAGTTTCAATTGTCAGCGTTTGGAGGATAAGATCAGGGAAGAGCCTCTTCTTGACGGTTTCTGCATTGTGCGGACCAGTGCGGATGCCTCAGAACTCTCATCGGAGCAAGTGATTTTAACCTGCAAGCGGCTTTCGGCGGTTGAGAGAGCCTTTACGGCTGTCATTGACCAGGGCTGCCGGAAGATCCTCAGCGGGGAAGTCTCCACAGCAATGGAGCAGGAATTCTGTCTGCCTGCTTACAGGCGGGCGGTGAATCTGAATAGTGCACCGGAGATCATGAATACCGCTCAGAGAAGCCAATTGCCAAGAAATCCAGAGCCCGGTTGAGCATGGACGGGAGAAGCCGTGCCCTGGACAATATCGGGATTGAGCGTTTCTTCACACACTCAAATACGGCGAAATCTGCCTCAAGGAATATCATCCGGTACAGGATGCCAGGAACGGAATAGATTTATGGGCACCTCTAAGAAACAGCTTTAGGAAATTGACGAAGAAATTGTTTGTCGATACAAGGCGGCCTGTCTGCGCGCGGACACGCACAGGCAGGCAAAAGCGGAGCTAGCTTAAGCTGCGTGAGCATTTTGACAACGCAGTAGCGGCGGAAAAGTTCGAGTCAAGAACTAAGTGGGGTTTTTTAGAGGTGCCCTTATATATCAGAAAGTATAGCGGTTTCAGTCCGCATTCAGAACACGGGATTCATACCCCGGATGAGGTCTACAGAAGGACAGCTTAAATCTCATTAAGAAATGGGAAAAACTGTATTGACGATGGGGTCCGCTACAAAATTCCTCAAGAGGGGAATAATGATCATCCCAACGGGCATCTGGTGGAATGAGATGTCGATTGCCCCAAATTTAGGAAATTTTGACAGCAACTGTCACTAACTGTATAATTAGGGCACCTCTAGAAAATAGCTTTAGGAAATTTCGGGTCAAGAACTAAATGGGGTTTTTTAGAGGTGCCCATTAATTATTTGTTATGAGGTATTGTGAAGAAAATTGTGCTTTGTGGCCAAAGAGATGCACCTGATGGATGAAAAGCCAGGCGATGTTCTGACTATCGAAGAACTTTCCATATACCTGAAAATTTCGAAATCCACGCTCTATAAACTCGTTCGGGAAGGCAGGGTTCCGTCTCAGAAAGTGGGACGGCATTGGCGCTTCCGGAAAAAGTCCATCGACCGATGGCTGGATGAAACGCTAGCCGAAAAGCCGGATGCAGAGGGAGAACAGTAATGACAGAGCCACTCGCTGAGCAGGTTATGCGGAAGATCAAACAGGCCGAGGAATTATATCACCGGCTTATACTGGTCGTGGCTCCGGCAGGAGCAGGAAAAACCACCGCCCTTCAAGCTGTACAAGAACGAATAGGCGCACCGCTGGTCAACGTCAATCTGGACCTGTCACGCCGGATGCTTGACCTGACTGAGCGTCAGCGGGCATTGCAGTTTCCCCGGCTGCTGAGAGAGGTCATACACGATACCGCCGGTGAAGTTGTGTTGTTGGATAACATAGAGATTTTGTTTGACGTATCCCTGAAGCAGGACCCTCTACGGCTTCTCCAGGGACTCTCTCGTAATAAAACTGTGGTTGCTGCATGGAATGGCTCCATTGATGGCGACCACTTGATCTATGCCGTACCGGACCATCCGGAGTACCGCCGCTATATGGTCCGTGATTTCCTGGCGGCAAGCCTGGAGGTAAGGATATGAGAACTTCAAGTTCCATTGCAGGGGAGCAGACGTGATGAAATACGGTGACCTGATCCAGTTTGAACCCATCGAGTCCGTGGTCCAGTTGCGGGATGCCGACGAGGCCGCTGCCGCCCGTCAACTTGTCGAGACCTACGTCATTTCTGATGAAATGGCTGAGAAACTTGCCAATCTTGTTATTCCCCAGCTTCAGTTTGATCAACCCGTTGACAACAAAGGGCTGCTTGTCGTCGGCAACTACGGCACCGGCAAGTCCCACCTGATGTCGGTGATCTCGGGGCTTGCCGAGAACCCCGACCTCGCCGCCGGTTTGAGCAATTCAGATGTCGCGGACGCCGCCGGGAAAATCGGCGGCCGGTTCAAGGTGGTTCGCACCGAAATCGGAGCCGCCACCATGTCGCTGCGGGACATCCTCGTGGCCGAGCTGGAAGAGCATCTCGCGGACATGGGCGTGAGTTACAGCTTCCCCTCTGCAGAACGGGTCTCCAATAACAAGCGTTCCTTTGAAGAGATGATGACAGCGTTTCATCAGGAGTTTCCAGACTACGGACTGTTCCTCGTTGTGGACGAACTGCTTGATTATCTGCGCACCCGCAAAGACCAGGAACTCATCCTGGACCTGAACCTCCTGCGTGAAATCGGCGAGGTGTGCAAGGACCTGCGCTTCCGCTTCATGGCCGGCATCCAGGAAGCCATCTTCGACAGCCCGCGCTTTTCCTTTGTATCCGACAGCATCCGCCGGGTGAAGGATCGCTTCGAGCAGGTCCTCATCGCCCGTAAAGACATCAAGTTCGTAGTGGCCGCGCGGCTGCTCAAGAAAACCGGAGAGCAGCAGGCCAGGATACGCGAGTATCTGACACCCTTCGGCAAATTCTACGGCCACATGAACGAACGCATGGACGAGTTCGTCCGACTCTTCCCTGTGCATCCAGACTATATCGACACCTTTGAACGGATGACCGCCGTGGAGAAGCGCGAAGTGTTGAAGACGCTCTCGCTGGCCATGAAGAAGATAGTCGAGCAGGACATGCCGGATGACCGGCCCGGGCTCATCACTTATGATACCTATTGGACCAATCTCCGAGAGAACCCCTCGTTCCGTGCCGTACCGGATATCAAGGCGGTGATCGACTGCAGCCAGGTATTGGAGTCCCGCATCCAGCAGGCATTCACGCGCCCGGCCTACAAACCCATGGCATTGCGGCTCATCCATGCCCTGTCGGTCCACCGGCTGACCACCGGCGACATCTCCGCTGCCTTGGGCGCAACAGCCGGGGAACTGCGTGACGGGCTCTGCCTCTATCAGCCGGGCATCGAGGAACTGGGCGGCGATCCTGCCGACGACCTGCTCTCCCAGGTGGAGACGGTGCTGCGGGAAATCCACAATACGGTCAGCGGGCAGTTCCTTTCATCGAACCCGGACAACCGCCAGTTCTATCTGGACCTGAAGAAGACCGACGACTTCGACGCCCTGATCGAAAAGCGGGCCGAGAGCCTCGACTCCTCCCAAATGGACCGCTACTACTACGAGGCCCTGAAACGGGTCATGGAATGTATGGACCAGACCTATGTGACCGGCTACAGGATATGGCAGCACGAGCTGGAATGGCTGGAGCGCAAGGCCGCGCGCCTGGGATACCTGTTTTTCGGCGCGCCCAACGAACGATCCACCGCCGTGCCGCCGCGGGACTATTACCTCTACTTCATCCAGCCATTTGATCCACCGCATTTCAAGGATGAAAAGAACGCCGATGAGTTGTTCCTGCGGCTCACCAGCACAGATGACGAATTTCGCACCGCACTCAGGAACTACGCGGCAGCCCTGGACCTGGCTTCCACCTCGTCGGGGCAGGCCAAGTCCACATACGAGTCCAAGTCATTCCATTTCCTGCGTGACCTGGTGCAATGGCTGCAGAAACACATGACCGATGCCTTCGAGGTCACCTATCAGGGGCGCTCCAAGTCGCTCACTGAATGGGCCAAGGGCAAATCGATCCGGGAGCTGTCCGGCATCGGCTCCCATGAGCGCATCAATTTTCGCGACCTGGTGAACACGATCTCCGGCATCTGCCTGGGAGCCCACTTCCAGGATCAGGCACCTGAATATCCCTTCTTCTCGGTGCTCATCACCGGGACAAACCGGGACCAGGCCGCGCAGGATGCCTTGCGCGCCATAGCCGGCCAGAATCGCACCAAGCAGGCCACGGCGGTACTCGATGCTCTGGAACTGCTCGACGGCGAACGCCTCGATCCCTGCAAATCGAAACATGCCAAACACGTCCTCGGCCTGCTCGAGAAGAAAGGTCACGGCCAGGTAGTCAACCGCTCCGAGCTGATCCAGGATGACAAAGGCGTGGAATACATGGACAAGGACCGGCAGCGGCTGGAGCCCGAATGGGTTGCGGTCGTAATGGCCGCCCTGGTTTACTCAGGCGATCTGGTCCTCGCTATTCCGGGCAGGAAATTCGATGCCGCCAGTCTGCCTCAACTGGCAGGAACCGGCATCGGTGAATTGACGCAGTTCAAGCATATCGAACGGCCCAAGGACTGGAACCTTCCGGCGCTCAATGCCCTGTTCGAACTGCTCGGTCTTCCCCCCGGCATGGCTCAGCTTGTCACCCAGGGCAAGGAAGAGCCGGTCCAGCAGCTCCAGAAGGCCGTCTCCAAATCGGTGGAGAAACTGGTCGTCCTGCAGCAGAGCCTGCAAAGCGGTCTGATCTTCTGGGGCCGGAATCTCCTGGCAGAGGAAGAGGCGCAGAAAATCCGCACACGGCTTGATGCGACCAAGAGCTTCCTGGAATCGCTCCAGGCCTACAATTCCCCCGGAAAGCTCAAAAACCTCCGATATGACACCCAGGAGGTGGTTGCCCATCGGGACGGGCTCAAATCCCTGGCCGAGATCGAATCCCTTCAGGAACTGGCCGCTGAGCTGGGTTCTGCTGCATCGTTCTTATCCACGGCCGAGGCGGTGCTGTCCGCCGACCACGAGTGGGTGGGCAAGATGAAGAAGACGAGGGATGAAGTGCTCGCCCAGCTTGGCGATCCGGACAAACGCGGCGCTCCTGCGTTCCGCCAACAGACCCAGCGCAAACTGGATGACCTCAAGAAGCCCTATGTGCAAACCTACCTGGGCATGCACTCCAAGGCGCGGTTGGGTGTGAACGAAGACAGGCGCAAGACCGGACTCAATGGCGATGAACGGCTCAAGGCGCTGCAGAAGCTCTCCGCCATCGAATTGATGCCGCGACAGCATTTGTCTGATTTTCAAAACCGCCTGGCCGGATTGAAGAGCTGCTTTGCCCTCACCGAGCAGGAACTGGACGCTTCACCGGTGTGTCCCCACTGCAACTACAAGCCAGGGGCTGAGCCGCCTGCTGCGCCCGCTGGATCGGTGCTGGACGGCTTGGACGACGAACTGGACAAGCTGGTGGACAACTGGACCCAGACACTGCTGGCCAACACGGAGGACCCGACCACCAAGGACAGACTGGACCTGCTCAAGCCCGAATCCAAGAAGTTGGTGAACGGCTTCATCAAGAAGCGGGAGCTGCCCGACGAGCTAGGCCAGGACTTCATCCATGCCCTTATCGATGTGCTTTCCGACCTTCAAAAGGTGCCGGTGAAGACCGCGGACCTGCGAGCGGCGCTGCTCTCCGGCGGTTCACCGGCAACACCGGCTGAGATGAAGAAACGATTCGAGGAATACCTGGACGAACTCACCAGGGGCAAGGAGCCCGGCACGGTGAGGATTGTACTGGAATAGGAACCACGAATGAACACGAATAGACACGAATGGAATTTTGAAAAGCTTGTGGGGACTATCCGGCAACTGCACGAAGAACTGGCGGCGCAGGCCGGGCGGGCAATCAATATCAGTCTGACTTTGCGAAACTGGTTGATCGGCGCTTACATCTCTGAATTCGAGCTGCGCGGTTCTGACCGGGCAAATTATGGGGACCGTCTGCTCAGCGAGCTTTCCAGAGAGCTGTGCAGTCATAAAGTCAGCAATACCGGACGCAGGCAACTTTATAATTACCTGGCCTTTTACCGTGCCTATCCCCAGATTGTGCGGACGGTGCCCGCACAATCCCGCCATTTGCTTCCCGAGACCATCGACAACCAGAAAGTGCGGACAGTGTCCGCACAATTGGCCATTTCACCGGAAAAGCTCGTGGGCAGCCTTTCTTATAGCCATTTCGAACTGATTGTAGCCATTGACGATGATCTCAAGCGCGCCTTCTACGAAATCGAGTGCATTCGGGGCAACTGGTCGGTCCGGGAGCTGAAGCGGCAGATCGGAAGCCTTTACTACGAACGATCAGGCCTTTCCAAAGACAAGAAAAAGCTGGCTGCGCTGGCGCAGGAAGGCGCGGCAGCCGCCAATCCCAAGCTGGCGATACGTGACCCATATATCTTTGAGGGCACCTCTAAAAAACCCCATTTAGTTCTTGACTCGAACTTTTCCGCCGCTACTGCGTTGTCAAAATGCTCACGTAGCCCAGCTACGCTCCGCTTTTGCCGCCTTGTACCGACAAAAAATTTCTTCGTCAATTTCCTAAAGCTGTTTCTTAGAGGTGCCCTTGAATTTCTTGGCCTAAAGTCAAAGGAAGTCATGAGCGAGTCCCATCTGGAGGAGCAACTTCTTGATAAATTGCAGGAATTCCTGCTGGAGTTGGGCCACGGGTTCTGTTTTGAAGCCCGCCAGAAACGGATTCTGATCGGCGATACCCACAACTTCGTTGATCTTGTTTCCTATCACCGCATTCTCAAGTGCCACGTCCTGGTAGAGCTGAAACTCGAACGGTTCAGCCATGAAAATATCGGCCAGCTCAACACCTATGTGAGTTGGTACAAGAAAAACATGATGTCCGAAGGGGACAATCCGCCCATCGGCATCCTTCTGTGCACCCAGCGGAATCGGACATTGGTCAAATATGCCTTGGCTGGCATGGATAACGGGCTCTTCGTCTCAAAATATCAGCTTGAACTGCCGAGGGAAGAGGAAATCCAACGGTTTATTGAGGAGCAGATGCGGGAATCGGAATTATGATACCGAAAATGCAATAAAAATGGCTATTATCCGTCCGAGAGTGACCAAGTCACTGCACAAGTCGGGCATGCCCATAGGCGAACTTGGTCACTTTTCCACTGACCAAGTTCGGGTTGCGAGTAACGAGTTGGGAGTTGCGAGTTGACAATGGCGAAAATTGAGAAATTCGAAGACATCGAAGCCTGGCAAAAGGCCAGGGATCTGACAAGCGCTGTATATGGCGTAACGAACAAAGGTGCGTTCGCTCGCGACTTTGGCCTGTGTGACCAAATTCGCCGGGCTGCTGTTTCCGTGATGTCCAATATCGCGGAAGGGTTTGATCGTGGCGGGAATCGTGAGCTGATTCAGTTCCTCTACATTGCCAAGGGGTCAGCCGCTGAAGTCCAGGCGCAACTGTACGTTGCACTCGATACAGGTTACTTGAACCAGGAGCAGTTTCAACGCTTATACAGCCTTGCTGGCGACACAAGCCGTCTCATCGGCGGATTCATCCGCTACCTAAAAAAAAACTCGCAACTCGCAACTCGAAACTCGAAACTCGCAACTCGCAACTCGCAACTCGCAACTCGCAACTCGCAACTCGCAACTCGCAACTCGCAACTCGCAACTCGCAACTCGCAACTCGCAACTCGCAACCCGCAACCCGCAACTCGCAACTCGCAACTCGCAACCCGCAACTCGCAACTCGCAACCCGCAACTCGCCCGCAACCCGCAACTCGCAACTCGCAACCCGCAACTCGCAACCCGCAACCCGCAACTCGCAACCCGCAACCCGCAACTCGCAACTCGCAACTCGCAACCCGCAACCCGCAACCCGCAACCCGCAACTCGCAACCCGCAACCCGCAACCCGCAACTCGCAACCCGCAACCCGCAACTCGCAACTCGCAACTCGCAACTCGAAACCCGCAACTCGCAACTCGCAACTCGCAACTCGCAACTCGAAACCCGCAACTCGCAACCCGCAACTCGCAACCCGCAACCCGCAACTCGCAACTCGAAACTCGCAACTCTTCCGCCAACTCGTCTTTTCAACTCGCAACCCGCAACCTCGCAACTCGCAAACCGCAACTCGCAACTCGCAACCCGCAACCTCGCAACTCGCAACTCGCAACTCGCAACTCGCAACTCGCAACCCGCAACCCGCAACTCGCAACTCGCAACTCGCAACCCGCAACGCTAATGGAACAGGATAGTCTTCGCAACCCGCAACCCTCGCAACTCGCAACCCGCAACTCGCAACTCGCAACCCGCAACTCGCAACCCGCAACTCGCAACTCGCAACTCGCAACTCGCAACTCGCAACTCGCAACTCGCAACCCGCAACTCGCAACTCGCAACTCGAAACTCGAAACTCAACTCGCAACTCGCAACTCGCAACTCGCAACCCGCAACTCGCAACTCGCAACTCGCAACTCGAAACTCGCAACTCTTCCGCCGGAACGCTAATGGAACAGGATAGTCTTTTCAACTCGAAACCCGCAACTCGAAACTCGAAACTCGAAACTCAACTCGACCCGCAACTCGCAACTCGCAACCCGCAACCCGCAACCCGCAACTCGCAACTCGCAACTCGCAACCCGCAACCCGCAACTCGCAACTCGCAACCCGCAACCCGCAACTCGCAACTCGCAACCCGCAACTCGCAACCCGCAACCCGCAACCCGCAACCTCGCAACCCGCAACCCGCAACTCGCAACTCGCAACCCGCAACCCGCAACTCGCAACTCGCAACTCGCAACTCGCAACTCGCAACTCGAAACTCGAAACTCGAAACTCGAAACTCGAAACTCGAAACTCGAAACTCGAAACTCGAAACTCGCAACTCGCAACTCGCAACTCGCAACTCGCAACTCTTCCGCCGGAGGACGCTAATGGAACAGGATAGTCTTTTCAACTCGCAACCCGCAACTCGTAACTCGAAACCGCAACCGGTCGAATGCCTTGGTATGATGTTTGAGAGTGATGAGGCCCGCCGAGCCTATTT
Organism: Spirochaetaceae bacterium; assembly: GCA_965232165.1. GTDB lineage: Bacteria > Spirochaetota > Spirochaetia > DSM-2461 > DSM-2461 > UBA2779. The sequence goes on from CBDDOY010000001.1 coordinate 1,913,706, forward strand.
CCTTGAAAAACTAGCCGAACGGTTGCGCGATCCGCAGTTCCGCAAGATCGAGGGATTTCCCATTGGCGAGGACGGGGACATCCTGGCTTTGTCCGATCCGCCGTACTACACGGCTTGCCCAAATCCGTTCATTGAAGACTTCATCAAACACTATGGGAAACCGTACGCCCCGGCCAGTGATGCTTACCGCAGAGAGCCGTTTGCGGCTGATGTGAGTGAGGGGAAAAACGATCCAATTTACAACGCCCACTCCTATCACACCAAGGTGCCGCACAAGGCCATCATGCGTTACATCCTCCATTACACGCAGCCGGGGGATGTTGTGTTCGACGGCTTCTGTGGCACGGGTATGACGGGTGTGGCGGCTCAAATGTGCGGCGATGCTAAAGAAGTCGAATCCCTCGGCTGCAGAACCAAGTCTGACGGGACTATTTATGGCGGACAGGGGATAGCTATTTCGAAGATGGGGGAGCGACACGCTATACTTTCAGATTTGTCCCCAATTGCTACGTTCATTTCTCGGAACTACGTCGATTTTTCAGAGCTTGAGTATTTCGAAAGAGAAGCTCTTCAACTTATTGATGAAGTTGAGAAATCTCTTTCTTGGTTGTACCAAAGCAAGTCTGGCTTGATTTTGAGTGCAATCTGGTCTGACGTTTTTCTGTGTCCTAACTGCAGTAGCGAGTTCGTTTTTTGGGAAGCTGCACTGGAAGATGGAAAAATGCGGAAGTCGTTTCCATGTCCAGGTTGTGGTTCTATTGTAGGGAAGAGCACTTCTAAGGCAACTGGAGCCGTTAAACTCGAACGGGCATTTGACACTAAATATGATCCTGTTCAGAATCAAGTTGTTCGTGTCCCCAAATTCGTGCTTGTTGAACAGACTGTCAAGTCTGGTTCCAAACGTGTGAAAGTCAAGGTTTCCGATGATGATAGAAGGTCCTTTGAAAGCAGCTTCAACAATCGACAGTGGCCGCATGTCCCTACTGATACTTTCTTCCTAGGCCGCCAAACCAATAAGCTCATAAATGGAACAGGAATTTCACATATCTGTCACATGTACACCCCAAGGGTGCTATTCGCCTTGGGGGAATTATGGCAATTTACTCTGTCTTCGTCGCGTCATACATCACTTTTTCGCTTTTGTCTAAGTGCAATCAACAACTATATTTCCAGGAAGCAGGGCTTTTTTGGTGGCGGAGGCGGCGTATCAGGGACACTGTTCACACCATCTCTTCACTTAGAAAGAAACGTTTTTGATGTTCTGCGGAGAAAGATACGTAAAATTGGAAACCTATCATCTGTTGTGCGCAGAACTTCTACAATATCTACGCAAAGCGTTACTGATCTAAAGAATGTCCCCATCAATTCAATAGATTATATCTTTACCGATCCGCCATTTGGTGAATCCCTTCAGTATTCAGAACTAAATCTATTTGTGGAAGCATGGATACGCGTTAGAAGTGTCAAGGAGATTGACTGCGTTCTAAACTACGTACACAAGAAGGACCTTCCGTTTTATTCCCATATGATGGCATCGGCATTTAGGGAATATGCACGAGTGTTAAAACCAGGCCGATGGATAACAATTGAATTTCACAACAGTCAAAATGCCGTTTGGAGTGCTATCCAACAATCTATAGAAGCATCAGGCATGGTTGTGGCCGACGTTCGTGTTCTTGATAAACAGCAACGTTCTTTCAATGCAGTCAACAGGGCTGGGGCAGTGGAGCAAGACCTTGTTATTTCCGCATACAAACCAAATGGAGGGCTTGAAGAACGTTTCAAGTTGTCAGTTGGCGTTGAAGATAGAGTCTGGGATTTTGTACGCACGCACTTAAAGCAGCTTCCGGTATTTGTTTCAAAAAATGGTCAGGCCGAAGTCATTGCCGAACGTCAAAACTACCTTCTCTTCGACCGCATGGTGGCCTTCCATGTCCAGCGGGGGGTAACGGTTCCCTTATCAGCGGCCGAGTTTTACGCCGGACTGGAACAACGCTTCCCGCCGCGTGACGGTATGTATTTCCTGCCGGACCAGGCAGCCGAGTACGACAAGAAACGGATGACAGTCAAGGAGGTGCTCCAGCTTCAGCTTTTTGTTTTCGACGAGGCTTCTGCCATCCAGTGGCTCAAACAGCAAATCACAAAGAAGCCGCAAAAGGCGGGCAACCTGAAACCGCAATTCATGCAGGAGATCGGCGGCTGGCAGAAGAACGAAAAGATGCTTGAGCTTGATGTATTGCTGGAGCAGAACTTTCTACGCTATGACGGCAAGGGCGAAGTTCCCGGCCAAATTCACAGCTATCTCTCTTCGAACTTCAAGGAGCTACGCAATCTGGAAAAGGACGATCCGGTGCTGAAGGCCAAGGCCCGTGACCGCTGGTACGTGCCTGATCCCAACAAGGTCGGCGATCTGGAGAAACTGCGCGAGAAAGCTCTGCTCAAAGAGTTCGAAGAGTACAAAAAGGTTAAAAAGAAACTCAAGGTGTTCCGCCTCGAGGCCGTCCGGGCCGGATTCAAGAAGGCATGGCAGGAACGCGGCTATAAGACAATCATAGGCGTTGCCCAGAAAATACCCGAAAGCGTCCTCCATGAGGACTCCAAACTCCTTATGTGGTACGATCAGGCAGTGACACGAATGGGGGAAGAATGAGATCGGAGGTTCATTATGATGAAGAAAGCTAAAGGAATTAACACCAATACTGTAGAAGCAATCCCAAGAAATAACGTCGGCGCCGAACTCGACACACAGTCTGCTCCCGGTATAACAGCCGATGGGACTGAGTACGAGGATACAGGTATAACAAGGCCATTCGACCCAACACTTATTAACATCATTACAAAGCAAATGAGTCTGGATACTCTAGTTAAACGTATGAGGGAGGAGGAAGTGGACCTATCGCCTGATTTTCAGAGGAATGAAGTCTGGAAATCCCCGGCGAAATCCCGTTTGATAGAATCTCTTCTCATTCGAATACCCCTACCGGCCTTCTACATGGATGCTACAGACGACAATAAGTGGCTCATAGTTGATGGACTCCAGAGGCTCTCGACTCTCAGGGACTTTGTCATCAAGAAAACCATGAAGCTGCAGGAATTGGAGTTTCTCACGCAATTTCATGAATACCGATATGATGATCTTCCTAGAGACTATCAACGACGAATTGAGGAGACTCAAGTTACGGTCTATCTTATAGAAAAGGGGACTCCAGCCGATGTTAAGTTCAACATTTTCAAACGAATCAACACAGGAGGACTCCCGCTTTCTTCGCAAGAGATTCGGCACACGTTGAACCAGGGGCCGGTAACCTCATACCTAAAAAAACTTGCGAATTCAAACGAGTTTAGGTGTGCGACAGATCAGGGTGTCAGCGACAAACGCATGGCCGCTCAAGAATGCGTGCTCCGATTTCTCGCCTTCACACTGAAACCGCCGGAGAAATACGACACCGACTTCGACGCGTTTCTAAGTGAAACGATGGCAAAACTAAACAACATGACTAATGATGAAAGAGACAAGCTAGAAGGCCGTCTGAACAGGGCGCTTATTTTTTCCAACGAGATATTTGGCCGTGAGGCTTTCCGAAAGCCAAAAGAGGGAGTCCGCTCTCCGGTCAATAAAGCCTTGTTTGAAGTATGGACTGTCGCGATGGATCAGCTAACTGACGAGATGCTAGAACAGATGAAAATCTGCCGCGATGAAGTGACCCAGAAGGTTGAAAATCGGATGCGAGGCGATGGGGAATTCCTAAACGCAGTGTCGCAGGGTACGGGAGATATCAAAAAAGTCCGTCTCCGGTTTGCCCGTTTTCGCAAAATTTTGGAGGAGGTACTGACATGATAAAACAGGTTTCCCTTAGAAACTTCAAGTGTTTTGAATCTGAAACGATTAGTTTAGGAAATGTGACGCTTTTGGCAGGTCTCAACGGAATGGGCAAGTCTTCTTTACTGCATGCACTTTTGCTCTTGAGACAGTCGTATCTGGATGGTCTTCTTCCGGAGACGGGGCTGGAACTGAACGGAGCGCTGGTTCAACTTGGAACTGCTCAAGATGTTCTTTACGAAAATGCGCAGAGCGATGAATTCGAGATTGGCATAACTTGGACCGATTTAGCTGAGGCATCCTTGGTCCTTGAGTATCACCGAGATGCCGATGTGTTGGGGATTAAGCGCCAATCCGTCGATAAAAAGTTATTTGAACGGGTACCATTCAAAGATGACTTCCATTATCTGAAGGCTGAGAGATTGGGACCAAGAACGACGAATGCCGTATCCGATTATCAGGTGCGGCAGCATCGACAGATAGGCACCGCTGGAGAATTTGCAGAGCACTTTCTTTACGTGTATGGCAGCAAGCCTGTTGCGGACAAGATACTGTGTCATTCGAGTTCCGAACCAGGGGACCTTCAAAGCCAAGTGCAGGGGTGGCTACACGATATAAGCCCGGGAACGGAGTTGCATCTTGCCTTGCACACTGAAATGGATATCGTCAATCTTCGATATTCTTTTATCACGGAAAAGCAGCGTAGCAACAAATACCGATCTACATCGGTTGGTTTCGGCATTACATATGTGCTTCCCGTCCTTGTGGCCGTGTTGTCCTCCGGTCCTGGCAGCTTGGTGATCGTTGAAAATCCGGAAGCTCATCTTCATCCGCGTGGACAAGTTCGTATGGGGGAACTGTTGGCGAGGGCTGCATCAGTAGGCATTCAGGTTGTCGTGGAAACACACAGCGATCATTTGCTCAACGGAATTCGATTGGCTGTTCATGATGGTGCAATCGAACCGGATGCTGTAGCTATTAACTATTTCTCTCGTGCCGTAAACGAAGGGCGAGTGCATAGCTGTGTAGAATCACCTATTCTTGATAAGAACGGCAGATTAGATAGGTGGCCTGAAGGCTTCTTTGACGAGTGGGAAAAAAGCTTGGAGCGGTTGCTTACACCACGTGAAGAAGGCCTGTAAACATGTTACTGGAAATGTATGCCAATGAACTTTCGTTCATCCCGCCTGCTAAAGACGTGGCAATAGCTCAAAGTCAAGTCGAACAGTTCATTATGACTATTAAGGCCGCCAAATCGCGTGGTGCAGAACTGCGGTTGCCAGAAGACTTCTTTGCTATGCCTCTTGCTGGCGCTTACTATTGGAAAGATTGGTTTAGCGATAAGCGAATAGACATCGAGAAACGGAGGTATTTTGAGACAGTAAGCACGAAATACCCATTTTTTAAGGATGATCCCAAGTCAGAGTCTGCTTGGGGCAGTGTAGACTGCTTTTGGGAGGGGAAATCCGCTCAAGGGCTTAAAGCTGCTTATATAGCTGATGGGCTTGCAATTAGCATGGCATCAAGTCGGGAATGGGACAGCCATTTTATCAGCGTCGAGATTCAGGAGATCGTAGAGAATGACGTATCATGCCGTAAAGAGGATGTCCATCACGCTTCTTCAGCAAAGCACGTCGATACACAAGTAGATTGGATTCAACAGCGGATAAAGTCTTCGATTAACACCGGAGATAAACTCTGGAAGCACGTGAAAGATTTTTTTCCTTGCCTAAACTTTTGTAAGCACATACAAAAGCAAATGGACGGAATGCCGACAGAATCGATGCCCAGCCTTATAAGGGGTTTGTTCCGTCTGAACGATTATTGCGTTAGTTGGAAGCATGGTGCATTCAACCATGCTGATATTGGCTGTGCCGTCTCTCCCGAATCTGCCCCGACGATGAAAAAGTTTGAGGCGGAGCGAACATTTCTATGCCCGGACGGGAAAAAGCGCGTTTTTCGCTGGCATGCAAAAGTCGGTCAGTGGCGCATTTATTTTGAACCTGCTTCTGAACCTGGCCATCTCCTGATCGGTTACGTTGGAAAGCACCTTCGCACAGTCAAATATCGATAAAGGGAATTTTACGTAAGTGAACTACGATACATACAGATAGCTTGGAAAACAGAAAGATAACGATTAAAACATGATAGGGCGCCTCTAAAACCCCATTCCGTTTTTGGCATGCTCTTTTCCGCCTGCCTGTGCGTGTTCTGCACGCAGACAGGCCGCTGCTGCGTTGCCAAAGAACTCACGTAACCCAGTTGCGCTTGAATTCTTGGCGCCTTGTCCCGAAGAAAAATAGCCGCGCCTAATTCCAAAAGCGGTTTTTTGGAGGTACCCTTGAGATTGACGATGCCCAAGATGGCTTTGACCGCCTCTCTCAGATCGCCGAAGAGCATGGCCGGCCCATCTATGACGAGCTTATTCAAGAACACCGTTCGCGCCTGACGCACGAGAGGGAAAAGGCGAATATGTCTTTCCCGCCCGACGCAAAATCATCGAACGCATCGGCCTGCCCCAGGTCCGCGACTATCGGTTGAACCTGCTTCGGCGGGAAGGACGCTCATGGAACAAGGAACTCGAACGCAAGGCTCAGGTTTACCCGGAAATGGCGCCTCTCCTCGTCGTCCGGGGTGAGGGAAACCACGAATGAACACAAATACACACAAATTGTTGTTGAAAGAGGAAGTGTTTCAGGCCGCTGGATGTGCCATGGAAGTGCTCAATACGCCTGGACATGGTTTGCTGGAAAAACCATCTGAAGATGCTCTGGTTGTCGAATTCGGCATACAGGGAATTCCGTACAGGCAGCAGCAGCGATTTGATGTAAACGACAAGGGCATCAAGGTGAGGGATGCCATTCCCGACCTGATCGCATTCGATAAGGCTGTTGTGGAGGCCAAGACGATTGACCGGATCACTGATACAGAGAGCGGCCAGATTCTCAACTGTTTAAAAACAGCCAAACTCAGGGCCGGGTTGATCCTGAACTTCAAAAAGTCAAAACTCGAATGGGAAAGACTGATTTTATGACTTCACTCGGATCCATTGGTGCTCATTCGCTGTTAAATTCCTGGCGGGACCAGATTCTCAGAGAGTTTGCTCCCAACGTGGCCAGGCTGACCCTGGTTGCCGATCCGGACGGTCTGCTCCTGGAAGAAGGCGTTCTTGCAGGTATACGCGAGCGTGGTTTTGAACTGATTCCGTTCGAGGATCATGTCGCCTTCCGCTATGCCTACGAATCCCAATTCCGCTCCCGCTGGGATCAGGGCGAGCAGTCAGACTTGGCGGTCGTGCTGCACTCTGCGGCCAGCGGTCTCGGCGGTCTTCCATACGATCTGCTCCAGGCCGGCCGTTGGCTGTCATTCAACCTTGGGGAGATATTCCCCAACCTGAGCTATCCCATTGTGACCGCCTTGGATCGTGGTGAGCTGGATGCACTCTACGAAGCCCAGAAGCGCCACGCTCCCGGAGTGCTGGGCGATAACGCCACAAAAGAATTCGTTCTGCGCCATGTCTTTGAGATCGCACCGGAACTCATCCGCAAGCCGTCCGAGCTGATGCGGGCGCTGCTGCGCCGCCACTATCGGGGCCTGCGGATACCTGCCATCCTCGACCAGCGTTTCATTCAGGTACTAAGGCAGAACGGACTGTTCGGACAATGGCCGCTCGATAAAATCACTTCCGACAGCGAGGCATTCTTTTCCTTCCTGCAAGAACGCTGGCCGGCATTCCTGGATCGTATGGCAGCCCAGGGACAACCAAAGACAGTGGGCGAAGACAAGGCGGCTTACGGACTCCAATACTCCGGCCCATTAGACCTTCCCTTCGATCATGACGATGTTCGCGTTTATATCGACAACCTGTTCATAGAGGGACTGCTCCATTCAGTGTCTCACGATAACGCCGGAGACTTGACATCAGCCTGGGTTGAAATTGGTATCCAGACTGATCCGGCAAAAGATCACCAGCGCAGACTGGACCGGTTGATCAAGACGATTCGATACACCATTCCCAAAGAGGATGCCAGACATGCCGACTGGTTTCGCTTTGGGTACGCCTATGCCGAAATCAGCGTACTCGAACACGAGTTGGGCAGTGGATTGTCGAGTGATGCCAAGAAGCGTATCTCAGCGCTTCGCTTATCTGTTGATTCGGCATTCCGCACGTGGGTTCAGGACCGGTTTGCCGGTCTGCATAACCAGCCTCCCGTACCGCCTGCAATGCTTCATCACATCCCGAGGGTGTTAGCCAGGGCAGTCTGCGGCTCACGCGAAAAGAAAGCAGCGTTTCTTCTGGTGGATGGTCTGGCTCTGGAGCAATGGATCGTCTTACGTGACGTGCTGCAATCTCAAAGGCAATATCTGACATTCCGCGAAAGCGCCGTGTTTGCATGGATTCCCACCGTCACGTCAGTGTCCCGGCAGGCAGCCTTTGCCGGTAAGCCGCCGATTTACTTCCCCGCGCGCATCCATACAACGAACAGGGAACAAACTTTGTGGACCCAGTTCTGGGCGGATCAGGGATTGACAGGGCCTGCCGCAGCCTACGCCAAGGGTCTTGGAGATGGTGATATCGGCAAGGTTCGCGAGATTCTATCGCAGCCACAGATTCGTGTTGCAGGGCTTGTTCTCGACAAAGTGGACAAGATCATGCACGGCATGGAACTGGGTGTCGCTGGTATGCTTAACCAGGTGCGGCAGTGGGCTATGCAGGGCTTTATGGCCGAACTTATTGACACTCTTCTCGACCAAGGCTTTCAGATTTTCCTGAGTTCCGATCATGGCAATATCGAGGCGAAAGGTTGTGGGCGGCCGGCTGAAGGCGCGGTCGCGGATGTACGGGGCGAACGCGTTCGGGTGTATCCGGATGACCTATTGCGGGCAGCGGTCAAGGAACGCTTTCCTGATGCCATAGAATGGCCGCCGCTCGGCCTGCCGGAGGATTATCGCGCCTTACTGGCCCCGCATCGAAAGGCGTTTATTAGCGACGGCGAAACCATTGTTGGCCACGGCGGGATCTCTATCGAAGAGCTGATTGTCCCTCTGATTCAAATTGAACGGAGGGAGACATGAATAATCGTCAGAAACAGATTGGCATTGACCGGCTTATTCGTTTGAAGTGGCTCGAGTGTACCTCGAACCTGATACTTGCCGGCAATGATGAAAATGCTGTCAAAGATGAACTTGTGCAGTTGCTTGCGCCGGCCTTCCCTTCTTCATCTCCCGCCAAGAGGGGGTCTCTTTCCAAAACACTCACCATTCTGTTAAAAACATGGCTGCGCGTACCTCGATATATTCACCCTTTGAGAGACACCGGTCTTGAACTGCTTCAATCAGCGAAAAGAAGTGATCATCTCGCAATTCACTGGGGAATGATCATGGCGGCCTACCCTTTTTGGGGGGCTGTTGCCGGACAAACCGGGCGGCTGCTTCGCCTTCAAGAGAGTGTCGCCGCAAGCCAGATACAGCGGCGGGCCCGCGAGCAATATGGAGAACGAAAAACTGTTTCAAGAGCGGCGCAGCGCGTTATCCGGTCTTTCATCGATTGGGGGGTTTTAAGCGAAACCAAAGAGAAAGGCATCTACAGTCAGGGACACCCATACTCCATAGACGATCCCAGACTTATCTCCTGGCTTGTCGAGGTTTCCCTGCACGCGCGCTCCAGCGGCTCTGCAGCGGTAAAGGAACTACTGGGCAGCACAAATCTTTTCCCCTTTCGACTCATGCATGTGTCAGCAGAACAACTGGTCTCGATGTCACCACGCCTGGACCTGTTGCGGCATGGCCTGGATGACGATTTGGTGATGATTGAGAAGAAGGTCTGGCAGCCGGAAATGGAGGTGCAAAATAACCTGACCACAGCCCCTGCTCTTCTTAAAACCTGATGAGGCTGCCTCTGAGCATCTCTCCCATTTCCAAGACTTCCAGAATTCGGCATTGATCGAATCTATTGGCATTCTCATTCCTGAGACAGCGCGACCGGCTCTTCGGGAGGGACAGTACACCAATCCTCTCTATCTGGTTCACCGGTGGTTCAAGCATCGGCACGGCTCTCAGTTCCGAGACATCCTGACGGGGTTAATGAACTTAGGTAAGAAGAAAGGCTCGTAGATGATCCAGTTTTTGGGGCGCGCCGCCCGCCTGAAGGGACTGGCTTTCTTCGTCAAGAGAAGACATCGAGGTATGACCAAAGAGCAGATTGGGGCGAGACAATTTCTCTTCCGGCAGGAAGGGCCATGACACGTCCATTGAAAAGATGCCGAGGATGACGGTTCTTAAGAGCAGGGAGAAGTATATAGGGCGCCTCTCCAGGTCCTTTCTCTTTGTCAATTTCCTGAAGCTGCTTTTTTAGATGCTTAAGTCGGCATTCTCGCATCATTTCAAACAAATGATCAAAAATATTCAAATTATCACTTGAAAAGGTTCAAACAATCATTAATAATGATTCATCTATGATTGTTCATGATCATTTGGGGGCATTGTGCCGTTAACAGAACGTATTCAATACATCCAGTCTAGGGTTGAGAGTGATTCAACCGTCAAGGTGCATGAACTGGCTCGTATTCTCAATGTTAGCCCCATCACGATTAGACGCGATCTGAAATCCCTGGAGGAACAGGGAAAGCTCACCCGTGTGTATGGAGGCGCCGTTCTTCCTGAAGTACGTGCCTTGAACTTTGAGGAGCGTTACGACGACAAGATGGTTCACGAACATGGCGCTAAGGTTGCCATGGCTCATAAATGCATCGAATTGATTTCATCCGGCACCACTATTCTCATTGACTCCGGAACATCCACCTTCGAAGTCGCTTGTCTTCTTCGCCCTGAGTGGAAAAACGTGGTTATTACCTATGATCTTCGTATCGCTACAAAGCTCATTCAGGCAGGAATCCAAACCTATGTCACTGGCGGAGAGGTGCAGAGCAGCACCGGCACGCTTTTTGGTCCGGCCGCCGAAGACTTCATCGACAGGGTGCACGCCGATATCGGTATTGTCGGAGTTGCAGGCATTACCCCTGAAGGAGTTTTGTATACGCCGACTATGGGGAAGGCCAGGCTCAAACAGTATGCTATGCGCTCATCCCGCATCCGGGTGCTGCTGGCCGATTTAGTGAAGTTCAATGTTTCCAGCTTATGGAAGATATGCCCCCTGTCAGAGTTTGATTACATCATTACCAATGCCGATTTCTCGGCTGATGAGTGGGATGCGCTGGGGGTGGAGCCAGGCAAGGTGATTGTTTCTTCCGAATAATGCCTAGCTTAGAAGATTGAGAACTTTTTTCGCGTTATGCGAAGAACATAAAGGAGGTCAGAAATGACTATAAAACGATTACTGCTTAGTGCAGTCGGCTGCCTGTTTGTTGTGGGAATTCTTTTTTCAGCAGGCAATGGAGAAGAGGGCAAGGATGCCGGGAAGACGGAGATGAAAACGATGCGTGTTTCCCACACTCTGGCACCTGAGAGTCATTATCATCAGGGACTGATGCAGTGGAAGAAGCTCGTAGAAGAGCGCAGCGGCGGCTCCGTAATTGTGGAGATTTTCCACAGTGCCCAACTCGGCAGCGAACGGGATGTCGTCGAGGGGGTTTCATTGGGTACGGTAGATGCAACTCTTACTTCTACAGGCCCGCTCCCCAACTTCACCAATGCTTTCATGGTATTTGACTTGCCATTCATCGTTCAGGACAGGGAGAAGGCATACCAGTGGATGGATGGTCCCAAGGGACAGGAAATTCTCGCATCCCTCGAATCATCAAATATCAAGGGTCTCGGCATTTGGGAGAATGGTTTTCGCAATCTGACCAACTCCAAGCGCTTTGTCGATGCTCCCAATGATATGGATGGTTTGAAAATACGCCTGATGGAGAATCCCATTCATGTCGCCACATTTGAAACACTTGGCGCACGTGCTGTTCCCATGCCCTTCGGCGAACTCTTCACAGCATTGCAGCAGGGCACGGTCGACGGTCAGGAGAATCCTTTGGTAATCATCGACACCAGTAAATTCTACGAAGTGCAGGGTTATCTCGCATTAACAGGGCATTTTTATTCTCCAGCGGTATTGATGATCAATCTCGATTTCTGGAACAACACATTGAATGCCGATGAGCGCAGCATCATCACTCAGGCAGAACAAGAAGCACGCAAGTGGCAGCGCGATTTCAGCAAAAAAGGCGAAATGGAACTCCGCTCTAAGCTGGAAAGCCAGGGTATGGAAATTGCAGAGGTGGATGCCGCCGAATGGTTTGCGATGGTACAGCCTGTTTATGAGCAATTCTCGGATAGAATTGACCAGGACATGGTTAGAAGCCTTGTAGCTGCTCAGCGGTAGTTTTTTATTCAATGGCAGTCTTGGTGTGTAACTCATCTCATGCCGTGACTGCTGTTGTATCGGGGGGTGAAATGCGTAAATGGTTTGATCGATTCGAAGAACATATGCTCCTGATTCTGTTTCCTGCCATGGTAATTGTGGTGTTCGTCGCCACCCTCGCCAGGTATCTTGATCTTTTTCCGATGTTCTGGGGCGAGGAGCTGGCACGGTATATCATGGTTTATCTGGCCTATACTGGAGCTGGCTTGGCGATGAAGACGGGCTCTCACATAAGTGTGCAATTCCTTGTCGACCGCATAAAGAGTGTGAAAATCCGCTTTGTGTTCGATCTTTTGAATTTGGCATTGCTTCTGTTCTTCACATCGTCAATCACCATAATGATGATCAGCATTATTAGAAAACTTATCGCAATGCATCAAACCTCGCCTGCCTTGTTCATACCTATCTGGGTAATGTATGCCGCCGTTCCTTATGGAATGATTCTCGTGAGCATCAGGGCGGTGCAGGGATTCATTTATGCACGGCAAGCGTTTAGAGAGAAGGAGCACTAACATGGGTTTGATTATGTTTGGGGCTCTGATTGGGTTAATACTCATAAACATCCCCGTGGGAGTTTCTATTGGGCTTTCGGCGATGATAGGCATCGTCTTCAGCGATATTCCCATGCAGCCGGTGGTCATAGCGCAAAGGATGTTCACAGCGGTTGATTCATTTCCCTTTATGGCCATTCCTTTCTTCATGTTGGCCGGTGGAATCATGGGGAAGGGCGGCATATCCAAGCGTCTTATTCATCTTGCATCGGCACTGATTGGGGGACTGCGCGGGGGACTCGGATTAATCACTATACTCGCCAGCGCCTTTTTCGGTGCGATCAGTGGTTCTAATCCTGCCACTGTGGCGGCCATTGGGGGAATCATGGTGCCGGCAATGATAAGCAAGGGGTATCCTGCACCATTCTCCGCATCGGTGGCCGCCGCAGGGGGCACGCTCGGTGTTGTCATTCCTCCTTCCATACCCATGATCACCTTCGGCGTGGTAGCAGGGGTTTCCATCGGAGATATGTTCATCGCAGGGATTGGTCCGGGGATTCTGCTTGCGCTGCTGCTGTCCTTCGTCGTGGTTGTCCAAGCCAAGAAGCTGGGCATCCCCCTGGAAGACCGCACTTCGCTGAAGGACATACTCATGGCACTTCGAGAATCAATACTCGCCATCATTATGCCGCTGATCATTCTCGGAGGTATATATGGCGGTATTTTTACTCCAACAGAAGCCGGAGCGGTGGCGGTGGTCTATAGTTTGATTGTTTCTTCTTTCATATTCAAGGAGCTTGATCTGAAGGACTTAAGAGAGGTTCTTATCAAGGCCGGTATCAGCAGTGCGGTCGTATTCTTTGTCATAGCGACCAGCCAGTCATTTTCCTGGCTGATTACCGCCGCCCGTATCTCGGAGAAGATTACCACAGGTATGCTTAGCCTCTCACAAAATCCGTTTATCATCATTACTCTGACCAATTTGTTATTGCTCTTCCTCGGGGTTTTCCTCGAAACACAGGCCATCATCCTGCTCGTAGCTCCTATACTCCTGCCGCTTCTAACCGGATTAGGCATGGATCCCATACTTGTCGGGACGATGATGGTAGTGAATACCTCGGTAGGGATGATAACGCCGCCCATGGCGGTCAATCTCTTCGTGGCCTCGGGGCTGGTGAAGGAATATGGGGTGACGATGGAGAAAATAGCCCTGCGAATTGTGCCCTTCCTATTGGCGGAACTGGTGGGAATTCTGATGGTGAGTAACATTCCCGCGATCAGCCTGGGATTGCTGCGTCTACTGAAGGGCGGTTAAGATGATTGAAGTCCCGGAAACAGTCGCGCTTTCTGATGATTTAACCGGAGCGCTCGGCTTATCCATGCTGATTGCCAAAGAAAACATCCCAGTCCTGACTCTCACCGCCTGGGATAGGGGAGAATTGGCCTTAGAGGGCAGGACTGAAGCAGGCGATGCGGACTTCGCCGTCGATTCCCTGAGTCAGGCCAATGCCTTGGTGATTAATACCGATACACGGTCTCTTGACTCCGATATGGCAAGAGATAGAATCGCAGAGGTGATGAATCACCTGCCACCCGAAACACGGGTCGTGAAGCGTTTTGACACAACCCTGCGTGGACATCTTGGTGCGGAACTGGACGAGATGTTGAGACATAGGCCGAAGGCCGCGGCAGTCGTGGTACCAGCCTTTCCAGCAGGGGGACGCCATTGCCTAGGCGGATATCAGCTCATTAACGGCGTGCCAATTGAGCTGACCGAGGCTGCAACGGATCCCCGCTGGCCTATTCGCAGCAGCTATGTGCCCGATTATTTCAGGGCGGCGGTCTCCGGGCGGAGCGGCAGGGTGCGGCATCTGCCGCTACAGGCACTTTCAAACAGTGATGAAGAATTGAGGGCCGATCTAAAAAAGATGCTGCAGCCTGGGGCAGTCCTCGTGGTTGATGCCTATAGTGATGCCGATATCAACCGCATTGCTCAGGCTCTAATCGGCGTGGATGGCGAGTACATCCTAACGAGTCCGGGAGTGTTTATCAGTGAAGTCCTGGGTCTTCTTTGTCAAAAAACGACACGTCATCCAGCCTTGGCCGTAACTGGCAGTGCAACCGAATTGACACGCAAGCAGGTTTCAGCGTTGGAAGAGAAGTACAAAGTGAGCTATCTTGAGATTCCGGCCGATGCCATCGTTCAGGGAACGGTAAGCCGAACCACTGAAGAATTCCTTGCAGTTTGGAACAGAGAGAAAACAGATGTTCTCGTTGTTCGCCCCGAATGGAGGATGGGTAGACCTGGACTGGAATCGACAATTCTTAGGGCTGTAACCGATGCGGCTCAAATGGTACTTGATGCTTTGAATAACCAAGTCTCTGGATTAATACTCTCCGGGGGAGAAACTGCCGGAGAACTGATAAGCCGTTTAGGCGCTGCCCTTATTCGCCCGGAGAAAGACTTCGCCTCACTGGTGATGGGCGGTGTCATGCTTGATGGTCTGCTTGATGGCGTGAAAGTTGTTACTAAGGGAGGTCTTGTCGGGGACCGATCTATCATGCTGCGGGCTATGTCCTGGTTTCTAACGGAGTAAAGATTATGACAAAGAAAACTGTATTGGCAGTCACTGCGGGTGATCCGGCCAGTATAGGTCCTGAG
The DNA here is from genome assembly GCA_965232165.1 of Spirochaetaceae bacterium. GTDB lineage: Bacteria > Spirochaetota > Spirochaetia > DSM-2461 > DSM-2461 > UBA2779. The sequence goes on from CBDDOY010000001.1 coordinate 1,929,053, forward strand.
ATAACCCTTAAGAGTTTTGAGATGGAGAACTTCTGGCAGTACGGTGTGCCGATAGTCTGTGCCGATCTCAAAGTTATGGACGAGGTTCGCAGGAAACTGGCAATTCCTGTCTCCGTGGTACCCGTCAAAAACGCTGCAGAGGCTGCCGCTCTATCATGGGAGATAAACGGAATGCCTGTGGTTCCCATTCTTGACCAGCGGGTCATTACCGATGTATCCCGTCTTAAGGTTGGCAAGGTAGATGCCCTGGCGGGTCAGGCGGCTGTAAGCTATGTCCAGGCCGCGGTTGCTCTGTGCAAGTCGGGCCATGCCGATGGCATTTGTACGGCTCCCATTAACAAGGAAGCCATCAGGGCGGCCGGCTTCCACTACATCGGCCATACCGAGATGATCTCGGAGATGTCCAATGGCAAGAAGGGGCTCACAGAATTCCAGGTGGATAAGATGAATATTTTCTTCCATAGCCGCCATGTGAGTCTGCGGCAGGCCATCGATCTTATCAAGAAGGAACTGCTCCTTGATTCCATTGAAGCCGCCCGAAATTGTCTCTCTACGATAGGTGTTGTCAATCCTCATCTAGCCATGGCAGGACTCAATCCTCATTCATCGGATGGAGGCCTGTTTGGAGAGGAGGAGGCTCTGGAGATAAAACCGGCTGTTGACGAGGCTAGGAGGCGGGGAATCGATATCGTGGGACCGGTGCCGGCGGATAGCGTGTTCCATCATGCTGCAGAAGGCCGCTATGATGCGGTTATATCCCTCTATCATGATCAGGGGCATATTGCATCTAAGTGCTATGATTTTTACCGTGTCGTCAGTGTCACATTCGGTTATCCATTTATCAGAACGAGTGTTGATCATGGTACCGCCTTGGACATAGCCTGGCAGGGTATTGCTAACCCTGTGAGCATGAAAGAGGCAATATTGAAGGGATTTGAACTTGCGCCGAAATATAGGTATTGACAAAATATTGAACTTTGCGATAACAATATAGACGGCATTGGGGGTGTAGCTCAGTTGGTTAGAGCGCGTGAATGGCATTCACGAGGCCATGGGTTCGACTCCCTTCACCTCCATTGATTATACAGTGAAGCCGATTCTGCTGCCGAGTCCGGCATGCGGGATCGGTTTTATTTTTTTATAGTGCCCCGAAGAATGTGTTTGTTTCCATGAAATAAATTCGTTGCGGGCCGGGACTTCTCGAATCTCTCTAAAACTTAGCCAGGAAAAGAATGATAGTGTCCAGTATAGTTCGCAATTTTCTTTCAAGAAGCCATCGAATTCTCCCATCAGGCAGCCTGTTCCAATTTAAGTCTTTGTTCATCTATCGCTTTTTCACTAATATACCGTTTCCCAGAAGCCCAGTCTTCAGAGTATTCTGTCAAATAGCAACAGACTGCTCTGAGATATGATTCAATACTGGGAAATATTCCAACGGCCCGGGACCTCCGGCGGATTTCTCGATTCAGCCGCTCTAGGCACCTCTAAAAAACAGCTTTAGGAAATTGACGAAGAAATTTTTTGTCGATACAAGGCGGTAAAAGCTCAAGCGTAGCTTAAGCTTAGTTGAGTATTTTGACAACGCAGTAGCGGCGGAAAAGAGTCGAGTCAAGAACTAAATGGGTTTTTTAGAGGTGCCCATCAGTTTCATCCCGGTCAAACCGCCAGTGGTTTTCGATCTTTGATGCCGGAATTTTACCTTTCTGCGTCATGCCCTGGAGCTTTGTCCGGCTCATCCTCAGGTATGCAGCCATCTGTCATTTTCAATTATATCATTCAACTCTATTCAGAGTTAATAGACGATTAGAAGGTAATAAATATAATCAGGGAATCAAGTTGTTCTCCTGATATCGCCTGAAAATGAACTGATATCGAATGAATTTATTTTGTGGATATTCGGCGGTTTGGAGGGCGAATTGGGGTAAGGCTCCGTGCCCTCCATCATGAAATTCATGTCAGGCCCTGAAGTTTGTTCCCCAAGACCTGATATGAACAAAAACATCACCGGAGAAAAAGCCTGCTAATCAAAGACACACAATCATCCCTCCATCAGGTTTCTCACTGCCCTGCGAATGGGTTCTTGTAACTCCATGGCAGGCCGTTCCAGGAGCGATTTAAGAGTAAAGGCTTTGGTTTCGATGAGATTCTTCACCGCATGGTAGCCAAGAAAGTAGGCAATGGCCGGATACTGGGCGAATGGACGTTCCTCCGGGGCGGTGAAACCGCTATACCATAAACGGTGCACCTCGCTATATGGCTGTCCGGCCATTTCCTCATAGTATTTCGCCGCGACGGTCTTGACAAAGCCTTCATCGTATATGGGACCGGGCTCATCATATTCCTTTTGCAGAAATATATGGCCATAATCGTCAGTTTCCGCTATCAAACCTGAATAATAGGATGCCGCTCCTTCCATGAATAAACTGAGATCCATTGTAATGTCTGGTGATGTGAAATCAACTATTTCCTCGGAAGCACCACCGAAATATTGGTGGACGATATGGGTTAATTCATGCGCCAGGAATGTAACGGCATCCAATTCATCATTGAAAGCATCGGACATGACTGCAGTACCCACTTCCAGTCGGCCCTGCTTACGGCCATCCGGCAATGTCTTCATAATGCCCATTCCGCCGTTAACAAAAAATGGGTTCAGTACCAGGATGATGTTCATTTCCTGTTCCGGGTAGAGATGACTGAAGAATTGGCTGGACTTCTCTAATGCGGGGGCAGTGGAATCCAATATTAGCTGCTTGGTGAATGCATAGTTTTCGTTTTCAAGGATGGCTTCGGTAATTGCCATTATCCGTTTATTCTTCTCGGGCGAATCATGGTCATAGCTGTCGGTGTCTTTGATAAGGGGCAGCTGATCGTATAGGGTGAGAATCTCTTCGTCACTTTTGCCTTTGGCCTGGGATGTGAACCATGTTTCCATCGGTTCATAACTGGCTATACTGTAGGTGATATTGCCGATCCTGTCGTGATATATGATGTAATCATCCATGGACGAGCTAATTCCGTTCGAGGTGTCAACATCCGCCGCCAGCGCCTTCGTTTCACCGCTTGCCTTGTTGGGGGAGGGGGTCGATGTGCAGCCATAGGTCAAGCTCATCAGAACCATGGCCAGTAATGTATAGTCTTTCATTTTCATTCTGCTTCTCCTGTATTTGCAACTATTCTATTAGATACCTCAAAAAAAAAGTTTTGTAACCCTTGATTCGGGAAAACGTCCTTTTTTTCATTTTTTTCTAAAAATTTCGACCTTTATTAGCGATCTCAACCCGTTATCAGGCTTTTTTCGGCTTACGGAGCACATTCAGTGCCCACTTATCCCAGGGATTGTCGGGACGCAACGGGCGGGCCGCATTTTTACCAAGATACAAAAGACGTTCCGAAGGACAGTCATGTGCATTGAGCAGGAATTCTCGTGGAAGAGGATCAAAAGCTATTGTCGGATTGAGGTTGTCTGTATATATTATCGTTGAGGAGCATACCGATGCCAACCTATGATTATGAATGCCGCTCCTGCGGTTATCGCTTTGAAGCCTTTCAGAAAATATCCGATGATGCATTGACTGATTGTCCCGAGTGCGGCATCAATGAGCTGCGCCGCCTTATCGGCGGCGGATTGGGCATAATCTTCAAGGGATCGGGTTTCTATGTTACAGATACCCGCAAGTCTGAATCCGCCTCTAAAAGCAAATCCCCCGATGCCTCTACAAAACCAACCGTATCAGAAGGTTCGGGTAAGCCGGAAAACAAAGCAGGGCAGGCAAGCGCCTGACAGGGCCTTTAGCCAGCGACTCTTTCTCCATGGGAGTCAAAACGGATGATGTGGGATTTTGAGACGGTCTCATCCATCATTTCCTCCAAACCTTCAATTGAATCAAACATTGACTGCTGTGATGAGAGGTTTGGACGGGCAAGCGGCCTGTCCGGGCTGAATAGAGAGCAGCAGTCCTCGAAGGGTTCCACCGATGTGCTGTACGTGTTGATGGACTTGGCCAGGTGAGTAATCTGCTCCTTGTCCATGCCGATTAGCGGCCTGAAGATGGGCAAGTGAACAGATGAATTGGTATAGGCGAGGCTCTCCAGAGTCTGGCTGGCAACCTGCCCCAGTGATTCCCCTGTAACCAGGGCCATGTAACGTCTTTTCGCAGCACATATCTCGGCAATCCGCATCATGCAGGCCCGTGTGTGCAGGGTGAGAGCCGAGCGTTCCACAGACTGTTTGATTTTCAACTGGCATGCGGTGAACGGGACGCTGAGCAGGGAAAGCCCGCCGCACCAGGGCGCCAAAGCCGCAGATAGACGCTCAACTTTCTCATGAGCCTCATCCCCTGTATAGGGAGGAGTGCTGAAATGTATTGCCGCTAGTTTCAGCCCGCGCTTTGCCATCAGGTAACCTGCAACAGGTGAATCGATGCCGCCTGAAAGAAGCAGCAGGCCCCTCCCCCCGGTTCCCACCGGCAAACCTCCCGGACCGGGTTGTTGATTCTGGTAGACGTATCCCCATTCACGCAACTCCACCCTGATACAGAAATCGGGGTTTTTGACATCGACGCGCAGCTCCGGTAACGCCTTGCCCATCATATTGCCCAGTTCTCGCGCATAGGCATAACAGTCAAGCGGAAGGCTTTTATCCACCCGCCTCACCTCGAATTTGTAGGTCTGCTTCCGCTCCTTAGATAGATTTTGCCGTGCCATATCCAAGGATGCGGCGAATAAGGCATCGAGATTCTTCTTCACCCTCACCGCCCTGCTGAATGCGACTATGCCCGGCGTGGTTCTTAGAATTTCCGCCGTAGTTTGTTTGTCGAGGGTTGTATTAAGGTAGTAGCGGCCATGCCTTATATTGATTTGGGCGAACGCGTTTATCTCAGCGAATCGCCGTTTGATGTTTTCCTTTAGAATGCGCTCGAAATAGCCGCGATTACCCTTTTTCAGCGATATCTCACCGATTTTAATCAGCCAAAGCTCTTTCATCGGTTCCAAGGATAACCCAGAAAACCCCCATCAGCAAGAAATCCGAGGTTTATTCGTTATTTCAATAATTAATCGGCTAACGCCTCGTCTTATAGAGTGGAGTATGATATGAAAATGATTTCTTTCTGCACACTGTTACTCCTCACGAGCTGTTTCATCCCCCATGGACAGGAGGCATGGACCGTGATGACCTGGAACGTTCAAAACCTGTTCGATGCGGTAGACAACGGCGATGAATACCCCGAATTCGATCCGGGTAGCGGCGACTGGAATTCTCGGTTGTTCAAGAGGCGTTTGGACAGGGTTGCCGAGGTTGTGGTTAAAACCGTACCCGGCGGAGCCGATCTGGTGGTTTTTCAGGAAATCGAGAATGGCAATGTCCTCGAGCAGCTATTAGAAGGACCCCTTAAAGGAAGGGGATACGACTATGCCCTGAGCATACCTGGATTCGGGATCATTCGCTGCGGCATCATCAGCCGTCATCCCATTGAAAAGGTAAATGCCGTGGACTGCGGCGAATGGTTTGAACGGTCCCTGCGTCCCGCATTGAGCTTCTCAGTCCGGATAGGGGAGAAGGAAACGGTCAATGTCATTGCCCTTCACTGGAAGTCTCCCAGAGGGAACAGGGCCGCGACCGAGGAGCCAAGGCGGCGGGAGGCCCGCATCGTCAGGGATATGGTCAGAAATCGCATTCAGGCCGATCCTGAAGCAGCCATTCTCATCTTGGGAGACCTAAACACGCCTGGCGATGGACTCATTCGTCCAGCCGCCCTGGGACCCTATGGGCTTCCGGCGGGCGAGGCGGTTCTATGGCGGACCGATGTCGCCGAGTTTCCGCCCTTTGATACGGATGAGATTGTCCTCTACGATCCTGAACCGGTTTCCGGTCCGCCTGGCACCTATAATTACCGGGGTGATTGGGACAGACCGGACAGGGCGCTTCTCAGCAGCGGTTTAGTCCAAGGCTCCGGCCTGCTGTTCCTCGGCGCCAGAGTTGGTGAATTGGCGGTGATGCTGGATAATCAGGGTCATCCGTTGAGGTGGCGGACCGACTTGGAAGAGGGCTACAGCGATCATTTGCCCTTAATCCTCGAGTTCGAATTTGTGGATACATTGGAAGAGAATGCGAGATGAAGATTCTCGTTTCCTGCAGATTTTTTCAGGATCTCTCAGTAGAATCTCCTCTTTCCGCCCGACGTGTCACAAAGAACTCATAGGCGTAGCAGTCGGAGTACTTCTGATACATTTCTGGCTCCTGTGAAAGCTGATTAAGTATGGCGAGAGCCTCGGCATCGTCCGCATAGCGGATATGGAGTTCCTTTATGCGATGCCGCATCGGCGTGTAGAAATCATCCCACCAGGCCTCGTCCGGCAGGGGGAAGTGGCCGATGAGCGAAAAACCGCATTTCTCGATAGCCGTCAGGACATCTGAAACCCGGCCCATGGTCGAATAATCTTCCTCGAAGATCGCTTTGATCTCTGGCGGCGGGTTTTCCTTGAGCCATACGGCATCGGTGAAAGCAAGGTAGCCGCCGGTGCGTAACAGCCTGTGACAGATGTGAAGGGCCTTCTCGATGCCGATGTTGTAGAGTGCTCCCTCAGACCAGACGAGGTCGAAGCTCTCAGAGGGCTGTGCAGGGGATAACAGATCACCCAGCACTGGCGTGATCCGTTGGGAGAGACCCTGTTTGATTACCGTCTGGCGCAACTGCCTGATGCTAGGAGCGTGTTTGTCCAGGGCGACGATTGTTCCCGCTGTGAGTGCGGCGAGATGGATTGTCTGCCCGCCAACGCCGCAGCCGAGGTCAATTACTGCAGGAAACGGCGGCAGGTCACGGCAGAGAGAGAGTGCCTTGGCCGCTGAGCTGCGGTTACCCGGGCCTTGTCTGGGCAGCGCCTCAAAGACCTCGAAGAATATTTGCTCAACGCGAGACATCGGCTCACCCGTATCCTATCGTACGTATCCTGTCAAGGGCACCTCTAAAAAACAGCTTTAGGAAATTGACGAAGAAATTTTTGTCGATACAAGGCGGTAAAAGCTCAAGCGTAGCTTAAGCTTAGTTGAGTATTTTGACAACGCAGCAGCGGCGGAAAAGAGTCGAGTCAAGAACTAAATGGGTTTTTTAGAGGTGCCCTCAATTTAATGCAGGGTTATCCGCTCTGCCTGCTCCAAAGCGTCCAGGAATCCGTTGAATTTCATTCTTCGGGGCAGTTGTTCCCGAATAAAGGCTTCTCTCTGTAGCTATAAGGGCAGTAGGCCCTCTGCCGCATTCCTGGAAACGCATGGGACTTGAGAGGACCTTAAAACCTCATCAAGGCTTCTCCTACAGCATATCCGCATCCTACAGCAGGTCTTGACAAGCCAGAACCATCAGAGTTGAATGGAGCATAAGCAAAGTATACACAAGAGTCGTGGTTAAATTGATACCCAGCCTTGGATGAAAGCCTCGGCGGATACTCGGCTGGAGCAATGCAGTCACCTGCATGCCCCGTTTGCGATACAAATTTCTTAGAGGTGAAGGAAACCGTGAAAAAATCTGTTGTTTTTTTTGAAGTGGAAGGTGGAAATGACAAAGGGGCTGATGGGCATAGAAAAGACACGATGCCAATGATTGCCGCCCTTCGTGAAAAAGAGTGGAACGCCGATGCCGTGTTCTACAGCGAATCCGAGTTTGATGCCCTGCTTAGTCGAATTCCCAAGCAATACGATGCATACATTTCTCGAATCAACCCTGGACACATACCCGGCGGAGAGGAAAGGTACTTTGAACTGCTGAATCGGCTTTGCGAAGAAGGGGTTGTCGGCTTACCCACCCCGAAAGCAATGGTTGCCTTTGGTGCGAAAGATGCTCTGGTTAAATTGCGTGATCTTGACATGGTGCCATCGGACACGTTCGTTTACTATGAAGCTGAAGATTTTCGACAGTCGTTCCCGTCGGCGCTTTCCTCCGGCATCCGTGTACTGAAGCAGAATCGCGGTTCCACCGGTTCAGGCATCTGGCGCGTCGAAGTGATTGACGAGCGTCGATTCGTAGGCGGAGAAACGCTTCCTGGCGATATGGCCGTCCGATGCACCGAAGCACTGGACAATCATGTTGAGGAACATCGTCTCGACGAGTTCATGAGTCAGTGTGACCAATATCTTGTGGGAGATGGCGGCATGATTGTTGACATGCCCTACCTGCCGCGGATTATCGAGGGCGAGGTGCGGATTCTGTTCGTCGGCGAAGCCCCTGTGTTTGTGGTTCACAAGAAGCCTGCAGATGGCGGGTTTTCGGCTACCTTGTTCTCCGGCGCACAGTACACGTATGACGATCCTGCCCAATGGCAGCAGCTGGTGGGCATGTTTTTGAATGAATGGCCTGATATTCGTCAGCGCCTTGGCGGTCATGACACACCGTTAATCTGGACTGCCGATTTCATGTTGGACACGAATCCCGACGGGACCGACAAATTTGTACTGGGCGAGATTAATTGCTCATGTGTCGGATTCACGAGTCATCTTGAATCGGGTATTCAGCAGAAAGTCGCAGATGAAATCATTCGTGCCACGTGTGCTAAGAAGCTCTAATATAGAGGGCACCTCTAAAAAACCCATTTAGTTCTTGACTCGAACTTTTCCGCCGTTACTGCGTTGTCAAAATGCTCACGTAGCTTAAGCTACGCCCTTAGCTTTTGCCGCCTTGTATCGACAAAAAATTTCTTCGTCAATTTCCTAAAACTGTTTTTTAGAGGTGCCCTTAAGCATTCCTGTATCCTGGGAATCTGTCGGACTTGAGATTCGCAGTTTTTGATGGCCTTTTCTGATACAGGACGGCAGAAGTGGAGCGTTGTTTCAGCTTCGCAGCGTGATTGAAGGAGCACAGGGCGGAAACTGACCAGGAGAGTTGAGCCTGACAGACTCCTAGTCATCGTATGCACCAGGGCGGCGGCGCATGAAATACAAGGTACCCTAAACTCAATGGCAAGACGGCGGACTTCTTCATCGATTAGGGAATGAATCACAGTCATGCTTCGATTTCATTTTCCCAGCCTGCCGCAGAAGCTTCCAGAGTTTTTCCAGTTCTCACATTTCCAGATTCCTGCCTTTCCACAGTTTTGACTACATCTCGAAAAAGTTATAGTTTACTCTTATAGATGCCAAACAATGTCGGCATGGACCGTTTGCACATGGAAGTAAACTAGACATTTGACTGTGGCAGGAGCAGAAATCATGCACTACCTTGACGAATCCCATATCCTTCTCTTTCTCGTTCAGGTCTTCATCCTCATGGGGTGTGCGCGGGGACTTGGCGGGTTGTTTCGCAGGTGGAAGCAGCCCGCCTTGACAGCTGAGATTCTCGTGGGTGTCTTGCTGGGGCCTACGTTGCTCGGCCGGTTTCTGCCCGGTCTACAGGCCTCGTTATTTCCCCCCGATGCGATACAGCAGGCCATGCTAGACACCATTGCATGGCTTGGGGTTCTGCTCCTCCTTCTGGACACCGGACTGGAGATTGACTTCTCCATCGCATGGCGGCAACGTGGCAGTGCACTTGTAATCGCTGTCTCCGATGTCATTATTCCCATGATTATCGCCTTTTGTGCGGTGGTCTTTCTGCCCGAACACTACATGGTTAACCCAAACCAGCGGATTGTGTTCTCGCTCTTCATGGCGACCATTATGACCATTAGCGCCATGCCTGTGGCCGCGCGCGTGCTGCACGACATGAACCTGCTGAAGGCAGACCTTGGGTTCCTTGTGATGTCTGCCCTGACCGTCAATGATATTATTGGATGGGTTCTGTTCACCATTATTCTGGGTATATTCACAACGGCTACCGCCTCAATCGGCTCCGTTGTCCTTATCTTCGCCGCAACCCTGGGCTTTGTTTTCCTAGCCCTTACGATTGGACGCTGGCTCTCCATCAGGGGATTCAACGCATTACACCGTATGAACGCCCCTGAACCTGCGACATCACTGACGATCACCGTATTGCTGGGACTGTTATTCGGCGCATTCACACAGAAGCTGGGCGTTCATGCTCTCTTCGGTTTCTTCATTGCCGGTGTTGTTGTCGGTGAGGCGAAGAGCGTGTCAGAACGCACAAGAGGCATCATCTCACAGATGGTTCATTCCTTGTTTGTCCCTCTATTCTTTGCGAATATCGGACTCAAAATCGATTTTCTCACAGGTTTCGATCCTCTTCTTGTCGCTCTTATGTGCGTGATAGGCATTGCCGGGCGATATTTAGGCGCCTGGGTTGGCGTGCTATTTACCAATGTCCCTCAGATCAATCGCAGCCTTATCGCAATTTCACATACACCGGGCGGGATGATGGAAATCGTAGTGGCCCTCCTCGCCCTTGAGACCGGTCTCATAACTCCTGTGGTATTCATTGCCATCGTATTCAGCGCCGTGTTTTCTTCTGCATTCGTGGGACCATGGATATCGATATCTCTGGCCCGTCGGCAATGGATTGAGCCGTCACAGTTCCTGATGAGTGAAACAATCATCCCGGCACTGGCGGGCACGACCAGCGATGACGCAATCCACGAGCTTGCGTCCGTCATAGCGCTTCAGGTGGATTTGCCCGATGCTTCAGTGCTTTTTGAGCATGCGCTGAAGCGTGAACATGAATTCGGCACCGGAATCGGTGCCGGAATAGCGATTCCTCATGCGCACGTGGAAGGTCTGAGGAACCCCGTTATCGCCTTTGGCCGATCCCTGGAGGGGATTCAATGGGACTCACCCGATGGACAGCCTGTTAGAGATGTCTTTTTTCTCGCCACTCCGCTTGGCACGGAGGATGTCCATGTTCATGTGCTTTCATCAATCGCCACGGCGCTGGCATCGGCGGAAAACCGCACTCTTATCGAAGAAGCTGCGGATTCCGATAGTTTGTTCCGGGTTCTACATGAACTATTGAAGCATAAGAAATCCGAATTGAACACATAAGCACTCTGAGGTTTCTGACCTGATTTCAAGCTATCTGTATATAAGGGCACCTCTAAGAAACAGCTTTAGGAAATTGACGAAGAAATTTTTGTCGATACAAGGCGGCAAAAGCTCAAGGGCGTAGCTTAAGCTACGTGAGCATTTTGACAACGCAGTAGCGGCGGAGAAGTTCGAGTCAAGAACTAAATGGGGTTTTTTAGAGGTGCCCATAAGTTAGGTGGTTTATATAGAATTGATTCTCTAGTCATCTGTGTTTATCTGCGGATTGAACCACGGATACACGGAAGGTATGAAGCATGGCTTTTGATTTGTTTCATTGATTTGGTGAAAATTTTAGCCTGATGGAGGCGCAAGGGATTGAAACGGAAATGCCGCCGGCTGCCCCGGCGATTGGCAATGAGCCGGGGGGCAGGCAGCCGGAATAAGGCATTGGAGTGGAAAGCCCGACCCGAAGGGTTGCGCCAAATACTGATTGTTGTATTTGCGGTGCATGGGCATCCTTCAGTTTGTATACAGTGATATCTTGAGCGAGTCAAACTGGGGGGCCATCATATTGCAGTCTTCTGAACATCTGCTATTGACAGCCCCTGATGCCTTTGGCATACTTATAGCTTCAGGACACTCTTTATGCAGCAATGGTGGAATTGGTAGACACGCTAGCTTGAGGGGCTAGTGGCAGCGATGCCGTGGAGGTTCAAGTCCTCTTTGCTGCAAATTCAATCTACATTAGGGTATGCTTTTCTGCACCCCTTCCATGGTGAATGGTGAAATGACAGCTTGCGAGATTCGCCTCAAGTGTGGCCTGGTATTCCTTGTATTCCCATTTGAGGCGCAGCAGGGATTTTTCGGAGTTGTCAATGGTGAGGCGGGCGTTATGGCCGAAGGCGCCGAAGGTGTTGCGAAACTTCAGCAGCTTAAGCTGTTTTTGAACGAGGGGAAGGGCTGTCCGCCTCTTCAGTTCTTCTCGGCTTAACGATGTGCGGTTGATTTCCTTGTGCCCGTCCCGGGTTGCGGCCTGATAATCATTGGTTCCGCCGAAGAGGTCAAGATACCACACCTGAGGAATGCCGGGCATGAAAATCTGAATGGCCCTGGCTAGAAGAAGTTTCCTCTCATCCTCGGCAAGGGCGCTGAAGAAGGCTGCGTTCACTTGGTAGTAGGAGATTTTCCGGCCGTCGGCACCGTATAGATTTTTGACAAAACCGCCACGGGAGGTGATCAATGCGATGAGATTTTCGATGCGTTCGCTATCGAGAAGTCCGGAGGCATCCAGCACAGGGATACCGTCATGGCAGCCTAACATATTGACCGTGCGGTATCCTTCAGTTCTGATTTCCTCTATCCAGGGTGCCAAGCGGCTCGCGTCGGCGTTCTCCAGAGCATCGATTATCAAAGAGGGGAAGAAGAAGTCATAGAATCGATACCCCTCATTGGCCAGCTTCCTGTGCATGCCTTCTGCATAGGCTGCATGAATCTCAGGGAGCAGTTCTATCTTCTTACCGGCCGCCATGCCCCGAATACGCCGCAGATATTCCCAAGTTCCCGGCTCGTTGAAGAAATTTTTCGCCCCAACTTCCTTGTGCAGGTAGGCAAAGGCATCTAGCCGTATGATGCGCGCTCCGTAGGCGGCAAGTTTCTGAATCGTATCGTTATAAAACCGCCATACCAGTGCCGATTTCGCATTGAGATCGACCTGTCCAAGTATGTTCTTCGCATCATGGGGGTCAGTTTTCTGATAGAAGGTGTTCCAATAATACCGAGAAGAACCGTCAGGAAAGGGGACTTTGAGTATGGGCAGTTGAGGCTTCCTCATGAACAGCCTGGCCAGATGCTCTTCCTCGGGCATGGCATAGCCCTCTGAACCGACATGGCTATGTCCCTTCCAGAACTCATTCCAGTCGATGAACATTTCAAGATATGGTGATGAATCACCCTCTAGGAGCAGGTCCTGAAACTGCGATGAACGCACCGAAAGATGGTTAAGGACGAAATCCAGTTTCAGTCCGATGCCGAGTCGGTGCAAACTCTCGATATCCTCTTTGCGGGCGAGGTCTTCGTTAAGATCGTAGGAAACAATGGAAAATCCCCTGTCCAAATCCGATTGAAACATGGACGGCAATATGTAGAGATATTCAAAAGCATCTCTGAAATCCTCGTCGGCGAGCAGAGAAACCAGGGCTGAGAGGCTCCCTCCGCAACTGTCGGGATAGGCGTTGAGCATCACCCCGTCTGTGTTCAAATTTGGTCCTTTGCTGTCTGCTCATGGGAGATTATCGTTCCGGCCTTGGTAATGATTATCCGGGCGTTCTGGGATTGGCGGTTAATCATGGACTGTTCAATGTCAAGGACGAGTCGCGTAAAGGGGGTGTCTGTGTGTGCGTCCCGTCCACGAATACGGCGATGTTCTGCGGTTTCATCCGGACTGCTATAGAGGAATATGGGAAAATCCACGCCTTGCAGGTGAGGGCTGTTGCCATGGGTCCATTCTATGATCATCACCGGGGTTTCCGAGAAGTCAACCACATCGAATCTTGTGTCCCCTGGGGCTCTTCCCATGCGTTTCAGGGGAATCGGCTTCTTTGAGTCTTTGAAAAGCGTGATGATATTGTTCAAAGTGCCGAAATCCATCTCCTCCGGCGAACCTAAGTATTCGCAGAGGGCCTTCCGGCCCGCACACTGAAAAGTCTGAATTCCGAGATGGGTTTTCCCTTCCTCTGGGTTTGCGTCCATGCCTCCGGCGATGAGCTGTGTCAGGTCTTTACTCCATTCAGCATTGAAATTTTCATGATTAACCATGGCCGCCCAGCCGGAGTCTCGGAAGCGATTGAGGCGTTCCGCATCATTGAGCGCCGAATAACGGAAGGGGTAGTTGTCCCCTGAAAGAAGATAGGGTGTAAACCCCGCACGGCGGCAATACTGGGCCAGGAGGGAACCAATTTCGGACTTCCCTGCACCGGAACCTCCGAAGACGGATACCAGGGTCTTGGCGGAATGTCTGCTTCTGAGGAAGCTCTCCAGGTGCGGGAAGATAAGCCCGGCCCTATGGATGTGTGAGTCATCGATGCGAATCTTATCGCCGGGCATGTCTCCGGACTGCGGCCAATCGTTTTCAGCTAATTCATCGAGCTTAGGAATGATATTCATGAGTGTTCTAATCAGTCTCCATGTAAGGAAGCTTCGCGGCGACTTTCTCTATTGCGTCCATGGATTCGGCGAGTACGGCAGTGGAGTCCCAGGTGCCGTCCAGCAATGCCTGCCTGTAGGAATTCGGCATGTCGGCTTCCCGCCTGTTACCATCGGCCTCAACCGTCATGGAAACAAGGTCTATGCAGATTTCCGTCTCGGGATGGCGTTCGGCTTGGTCCTGTAACCGGCTCATCTCGGCGGCCTTGAGCATCACTGCCGGAATGCCGAGAGAGGAGCAGTTGCCCGCGAATATCTCGGCGAAGGATTCGCCGATGATGGCCCGTATGCCATAGTCTTTGAGGGACTGGGGAGCATGTTCTCTGGACGATCCACAGCCAAAATTGGCGTTGACCAACAGTATGGAGTGGCTGGCAAAGCGGGCATCGTCAAATGGATGACCCTTGCTCGCTCCATTATCATCAAAGCGCTCGTCATGAAATACGTGAGCCCCGAGACCGCTGAAAGTGATGACTTTCATGAACCTGGCCGGAATAATCCGGTCTGTGTCGATGTCATTCCCCCGCACGGCAATGCCCCGCCCTTTAAGACTGCTGATGGATTGATTCATTGGATGCCTCCTATTTTCCTGACATCTGTTATTTCACCGGTAATAGCGGCTGCGGCCGCCATGCATGGGCTGAGAAGCAGTGTTCTGCCGGTCGGGGAGCCCTGGCGGCCGATGAAGTTCCGGTTTGATGTGCTCGCCGACAACTGCCTGCCGGAAAGCTTGTCAGGGTTCATGGCCAGGCACATGGAACAGCCCGCCAAACGCCACTGGAAGCCGGCTTCGCTAAAGATTTCATCCAAGCCTTCGTCCTGTGCGGCCTTGGCCACCTGCCGGCTTCCCGGAACGGCGAGTGCGGTGACATGCGCGGCGACTCGGCGGCCTTTCACGATTTCGGCCGCCTCCCGCAGATCGGAAAGACGTCCATTGGTGCATGAGCCGATGAAGACCACATCGATTTTCTTTCCTTCGATGGACTCGCCGGGGGAGAATTCCATGTATTCATAGGCCCGCTTTGCCGTTTCCCGTTCGTCTTCAGGCAGAAGTGCGATCTCCGGCAGGGTGCCGTCAATGGCCACAACCTGTCCGGGATTGATGCCCCAAGTTACCATGGGTTTGAGCGTGTCGGCCGAGAAAACCACTTCATCTTCGTAATGGGCATCTTCATCCGATTTCATCTCTTCGCCAAAGGACTTCATCCGCTCGAAATTCCTTATATGAGGACGGCCTCTCATCCATTCATAGGTAACATCGTCTGGATTGACATAGCCGACACGGGCCCCGCCTTCGATGCTCATGTTGCACAGTGTCATGCGCTGCTCCATCGTCAGCGCTTCAATGGTCTTGCCGCTGTACTCATAGGCATAACCGAGGCCGCCGTTGACTCCCAGACGGCCGATGAGGGCCAGAATAAGGTCTTTGGCACCGACCCCCGGGCCGAGTCGCCCGTCTATCCGAATTCGGCGGACCTTGGGTTTTGAGATTGCCATGGTGCCTGTCGCGAGTATGTCGCGCACCTGGCTGGTGCCGATGCCGAAGGCAATCGCCCCAAAGGCTCCATGGGTGGCCGTATGGGAATCACCGCAGGCGATGGTCATGCCTGGCTGGGTGAGGCCCTGTTCCGGTCCTGTCACGTGAACGATACCCTGGCTCGCCGATTCAATGCCGAAGTATGATATGCCGTACTTCCTGGTATTCCTTTCCAATGCCTGGAGCATTTCTTCTGCCAGAGGATCGGCGAGAGGCCTCTCCAGACTGTCAGTTGGGATGATGTGATCGACGGTCGCGAAAGTTCTGCCGGGATATTTCACCCCTAGACCCTTCTCCTCCAGCATTCCGAATGCCTGAGGAGATGTCACCTCGTGGATGAGGTGACATCCTATGAATAATTGGTCCTGCCCCGTCGGCAATGTCCTCACCTTGTGACATTCCCAGACCTTTTCAAGTAAATTTTTTCCAGCCAATGCTTTCCTCCTTATTTAAGGAACCTTCAGCGGTACCCGCAAGACTCTTCTGCCCTGTAATCACTTCATTCTTTCCAGGGGAATATCATCCCCTTCAAGGTTCTTGTCCCCACCCTCTCCCTGTCCTCCATGAGCAGCTTCTGCCAAGGGATATCTCCGTGCTTCGCATCGGGGTGTTCCGCCATCCAATCATATTTATGCATCAGCAGCTTCATGGCCGCATTGATATAGAGCAGAATTCCCGCCGGGCCGAAGGCGGCAAAGGCCGTTAATGGCCAGAGTATAAACTGCAACGGTATCATTATGAAGCCGATAAACAGCGACAAAAGGAAGTTGTCAAGCATGATCAACAGGCTTTTTTTCAAAGACTTAAATACACCGTCGTTCATTCGACTCCTCACGGCAAAAAACCATATCGCCGTAAGATAGAAGCCAAATCCCATCCAGAAAAGCAGTGCCCACGCTGCAATTCCGAAAAAATTCTTGATGGTAAGGTAATAATTCATCCCCAGTGTGGATATGACTGCCGTTCCCATCAGCAGGAGGGAAAATGCCAGGCTCGCCCTCCAGGTGGTTCTTACCGACCGGCTTACATTGCCCCATTTAGGAGGATGATAATCGGCCATGTCCGACATGAGCCGGGAAACCGCACCGAGTGCGATGCCGAGTATGAGGAGGAAGATGGCCAGGGCAAGCATTCCCGTCACTCCTCGATTCTCCATGAGCCAATACACCGGCCATAAACCCGCCAATATGACGAACAACAGGGCAAAATTCGTCAGGATGAAGCCGATGAAATTGTCCCAGGCATCGTAAAATGATTTTTTAAGGGAAAAAATAAACATACCGGTTCTATAAATTGACAATCTTGTTGTGCTTCTTCCAATGCCGAGCCAGGTACACTAATGGGGTGTCGGCAACGGCCACTAACCATTTCAGCAGATATGTGGTTACGACGATCTCCCAGAACTCCTTGGCAGGAACGACTCCAACGAATGCAATCGCACAGAATACAATCG
The DNA here is from genome assembly GCA_965232165.1 of Spirochaetaceae bacterium. Lineage (GTDB taxonomy): Bacteria > Spirochaetota > Spirochaetia > DSM-2461 > DSM-2461 > UBA2779. The sequence goes on from CBDDOY010000001.1 coordinate 1,946,147, forward strand.
AATCGATGATTTGACTGAGCATGGTTGACAGATTATTGCGTATCCATATCCACTTGCTATCGGGCTGCCGACTTTTAAGCAAAGCGTACATCCAGATATCATGAACCTGGCTCACGCCATAGGCAATGAAACTGGCCAGGGCAATGCGGGGAAGAAATTGATAGAGCTTCTTCATATTCTCATGGGCGGTATCTATCACAGATGGTTCAAAGAGAAGGGTGATATTCATAAACAGCGTCAGGGTAACCAGGGCAATGAACCCCATGCCCACGGCCCATCCGGCATCCTTCTTGCCATGGTTCTCTGAGAGTATGTCCGTGGCAAGGAAACTCGTCGCATAGACGATGTTGCCCAGGGAGGCGGTTATCCCGAAGAGTTCCACAATTTTGAAGACCTGGAGATTTGCGATGATGATCGAGATGGGTACCCATGCGATGAGCCCCGCACGCCCGAATAAACGATAAGCAACCAGAATCCACACGAAATTGAAAATGAGCAAGATAAACCATAACCATTCGTTCGTCATCGAAAGTCCTTCCCGTCCAAGCGCAGAACAGGGCTCCAATAGCTCGTTTTTTCCAGGTCAAAGCTTCTAATTCTGTACCACCTGGTCATTCCCTTCGAGAAGGGTAATTCAATATGCGTACCGCTCATTGTCCAGTTCTGCAGTACGCGCTGAAAATCCTCTGAATCCGATTCCTGTAATTCATATCCGCTTGCACCGTTAATCTTATCCCAAGTAAGCAGGAAATGTCCAAGGGGGCGAAGAACGGGCTTTCCAAACTGGGGTCTGGGAAACAAATTCTCGGTGTCGATGGCGTCTGCATCCACGGGGAAGCCGTCCTGTTGATCCGTTACACATCCGAAGGCGGCGAGCACAGAGGCTAAGATTATCAGCAATATCGTTCTCATCATAAGGGCACCTCTAAGAAACAGCTTTAGGAAATTGACGAAGCAATTTTTTGTCGATACAAGGCTGCAAAAGCGGAGCGTAGCTGGGCTTAGTTGAGCATTTTGACAACGCAGTAGCGGCGGAAAAGTTCGAGTCAAGAACTAAACGGGGTTTTTTAGAGGTGCCCATAGGTTATTTCATCTATCATAGGCAAAATACACGCCTTTTGGCAGGCCCTGAACACTCATCGAATCTGATAAGTTCAAATTCGATGAGCGCCGTGCAGCGCCGTCAGTCTTCGTCGACCACCTCGCCCAGTCCATTCACTTCGATTTCTTCCCTCAGAACATCGCCCTTGTAGCGAATAGCGCCTATTCCGTCGAGGCTTCCTTGGAGAACACCTCCATTCATGTTCAGCAACAACTCGCCGGCTCCATTTAAACTGACATTTGCGTCAACCGCAAGCAAATCTCTGAGGTCTGCCTGTCCCACTCCGTCAAGGGAAACATTCAGACGGTCGGCTGAAGAATTTTCGGCATAAATTTTCGACGCACCCTCGACAGCAATATCGAGTGATTCTTCATTAAATCCACTAATCACCACATCTTCGACGCCATCCAATTTGATGGAAACCAGCGATGGGATTTTGATTTTTGCCTTGTAATTGCCCGAAGACAGCCTCCGCCTTCTGGAATCTTTAGAGCTAATTTCTTGGTCATCTGTTTTTATGGAGCTTCGAAGGCCAAATCTTGGGCTGTCTATTATCAATGTATTCTGCTGTACTTGAATATCGAAATCATCTCGTAAGTGTTTTGGATAAGCGGCCTCGACGTAGAATTCATTGTCCTGTTCAATAAGCGCTTCCCATGCGCCGCCAGTAATGACGACAGCATTGAAATCCTCGAAATTGAATGCCTCGGATACCATGGGACCCCTTGGGCGTTCATCCTTTTCGAAGACTATGAATCTTCCGAAAACAATAGCCGCTATCATCAAAATGGCGAGAATGATGATGGCTATCAAAACCGTTTTTAGACTCGTTCTCATTTTCTTCCTCCTTTATTGGCATCAATATGTTTTTTGTAGTATTCTATGAATTCCTCAATTCTAATTCCAAGTTTGTCCATAGTACAGGACAATCTGGGTATTTCTTCTTCAATGAACTGTTTTCTCAGTTTCTTCAGAATTTTTTCCTGGGCATCCTGCATGACGAAATAACCGATTCCACGACGATTTTCAATTATCTTCTCATCAAGCAGGGATTGGTAGCCGTGCGCTACGGTGTTGGGGTTCACCCCTGTGAGAACTGCCAATTCCCGCAAAGAAGGAATCTTCTCTCCCTTTGGCCATTCTCCTGTCGTGATGCGGTCCTGCACCTGTTCGGCTATCTGATGATATATGCCTTTAGGATTATCAAATTCCATGATGGCTTTGCACCTCCCGGACTCGCATCCAGGCAAGAACCCAGCAAAACGGCACCAGTAATCCATAGGATAATACTTTCCCTATTACAAGCAAAGACTCCAGGTAGGAACATATCCGCGTCTCCATCAGCCATCCGTCCCATGGGATACCGCCGGAATTGAAGAACATGATTCTGACGGTGAGGAAGGCCAGAAGACAGAACATGAGGAACAGTGCTAAACAAGTGAGTATGGTTTTTACTAGATGAGCTTTTTTGAACCATGCCGCACCGAGGAACACGGCCTGCTGTATGAGGAAGAATGCCAGCATCGTCTTACCCATCTTCGCATTGAATGGGTTGAAAACTGCAATGGGATCTCTGAACGCCCAGGCATTGACTGTCTCGGATATAAACGATGACACCAATACGATGGAGATGATGTAAAGAGGCAGGATAATTGACACCAGAAACAGCCGTGCGAATGTTTTCTCGATGGTAGAAGCCGGCAGCAAGATGTAGTCCTCACATCTATTCTTGTCATGAATTTCTGCAAATGCCATGCTGGTGGCAATGAATCCCATGACGAAAAGGAGAGTCCTCACGAGGTCGAAAAAAGAAGAGTCAGGATTCGGAGTCTTGAATAGCACGAAAAGAATGTTTCCCAGGATGAGTATCCCCATGCTGACGCCGGTAGGAGCCAATATTCCCCGCCAAACCTGAAGCAAATCCTTCCTGATCAAAAACACGATTCGCTCAAAATCAAATACCTTGTTCATAAGACAGCTCCTTTGCTAATATCTGAGACTTGGAAATGACGGCATTGAACAGGATTTCTAAGTCCACAGGACTGTTATTGCCGCCTGCGCCAGACCATACCGCCCAATAACCTCCGACTGCGGCCTGTGAGTAAATCAGCCCTTCGGCATCCGAGGGAGGGGGTGAAGTGGTGCGCGTCATGTGGATGTGTTCCATGATTTTGGCCATGAAATGCGCGAAGAGTATCTGGCCGTTGTGTAAAATGATGAGGGGATCAATCAGGGCATTGACATCCCGAATCTGGTGAGTGGAAATCACAAACACCCGGTCCTCGGTTAAGGACTCTGCGACTAGGCTGCGGAAGATTTCCTTGGACGGGATATCCAATCCATTGGTCGGTTCATCCATAATCAGCAGCTCACACCCCGATGCCAGACCGAAGGCAATGAGGAATTTCTTTCTCTGACCATAGGACAGTTTGCTTAGTATAGGATTCCCGGAGATGTCAAACTCCCGTAGAAATCGCTCAAGCTGCTCACGGTCAAAACTCGGATAAAACGGGCTGCGGGATGAGACATAGCCTTGCAGCGAGATGTTGGGAGCATTGAACTCCTCTAACAATACGGAAACTCTGGAAAGCCAACCGGGTCTTCGCAGGCGAGGCTCCTCTCCCATCACATCAATACGGCCTTCCTTTGGGAATATCAGCCCCGATATGAGTTTCAGCAACGAGGTTTTCCCCACACCATTGAGACCGAGAAGGCCGTATATGTTCCCCTTCTCCAATCTCAAAGATAAATCGTTGAACAGGAGTTCCCCATTGTACCCGAAGGACATATTATCAATTTCTACCATAAATTCCTCCTGTAGTAGTGTACTACTATAGTAGTAAGCTAATCCAGAAAAGTCAAGCCTTTTCTGTTTTTTTTATGGCGCTCCGAAGATTAGGGCGGGCAACAGACACTGAGCGGGCATGTATAGTTCGGTGAAAAAACGATTTACAAGTATATGCCTATAACCTTTCCGCCGTCTCAATCCCATTCTTCAGTTTCGGCTCATTTAGGCTAAAAAAACGGCCAAACCTCATATAGGGCACCTCTAAAAAACCCATTTAGTTCTTGACTCGATCTTTTCTGCCGCTACTGCGTTGTCAAAATACTCAACTAAGCCCAGCTACGCTTGAGCTTTTGCCGCCTTGTATCGACAAAAAATTTCTTCGTCAATTTCCTAAAGCTGTTTTTTAGAGGTGCCCTATATTCTATTCCATAACGGCCTTTGCCGAGGCCCAATGGGTCAACTATATAATTCTTTTTCTGACAGTGCAGGTTTTCAAAGGGCTGCGGACCGCCGCTAATTCAGCCTGTTGAGCCGTCCGCAGTCTTCGGGGCGCTATAATCCATTGCCGGGCAAACCTCCTTGGAGTGGACAGTTAATACGGCAATTTACCACCGCCCGGCTTGCAGAATTGTCATTTTTCTCTTTGCGGTTTTTGCCGTATACTGTCAATGAGGGAACCCTTATGAAAGTTCTATTGGTTGAAGATGACCCGGATATCGCCTCCTTTGTGTCGCGAGGACTTCGGGAAGCCGGCTACGGGGTAGAGGTGTATTTGGATGGAAACATCGGTATGCAGCGTGCCATGTCCGGCCTCTATGACATCGTTATCCTGGATCTCATGCTTCCGGGAAAGGATGGGATGACTATATTGTCGGAGATGCGTCAGGGAGATATTCACACTCCGGTACTCATCGTCAGCGCCAGACGCAGTGTCGACGATAGAGTGAAGGGCCTCAAGGCGGGCGGCGACGACTACCTTGTTAAGCCCTTCGTTTTCGCGGAGCTTCTCGTGCGGGTGGAGGCCCTCATCCGCCGAGGCGGACGGGCAGTGGCGGCCCAGGAGCTTAGGGTTGCCGATCTTACGCTCGATCCCTTAACCCGGCGTGTAACCCGGTCAGGGGAAAACATCGAACTCCAGCCCCGTGAGTATGCCCTGCTGGAATTCCTGATGCGCAATGCCGATGCGGTGGTTACGAAAACACTCATACTGGAACGGGTCTGGGGGTATGATTTCGATCCGCAGACCAATGTCGTCGATGTTCTTGTATCGCGGCTGCGAAGTCGAATTGATAAGGATTTTCCCACGAAATTAATCCGAACGGTACGTGGAGTGGGATATGCCCTGGATAACCCTCAATAGACTCTTCCGTCACCTTAGTTTTCGCCTCGTTCTCATTGTCACCTTCGTTGCGGCCTTTGCCTCATTGGTGGTGTTTGGTTTTCTCTTCGGATCGCTTGCCATGAGTTTCCGTGATCAGAATAGAATCGAACTGAATTCTCGCCTCCTATCTTACTGGGCCGAATGGCAGCATGGCGGAAATGATGCCATACTCGAAAGGGCCAATAGGGACATACAGGAGCAGGGGGAACAGCCCTTCCTCCTCTTGCTGAATGATGCCGACGGCGAGATGGTCGGCGGAGTCATCCCTGGCGGATGGGAAAGTTTCAGCTTCAATGATACCGCCCTGAATTGGATTAATCCCGGAACCTATCACACCCTGCATGGTGAGGGCAAGAATTTCTCCCTGTTACTCACCGGCATCTACCTGGACGATGGTTCGCGCATGGTGGTAGGCATGAGTACAGAGAACCGGGAATTACTGCTTCGAATGTATAAGAATCGGTATCCCATCGCCCTGGCCGGCATCATCCTGGCTGGAATAGCCGTCGGGGTTGTTTCCGCAAGGCGGCTTCTCAAGCCGATGCGGCGGCTCAATAAAGAAATTGACCGCATCATCGTCACCGGCGAATTGCATAGACGCCTGGATAGCTCTGGAACCGGAGATCAACTGGACGAGCTAATTCTCCGGTATAACCGGCTGCTCGACCGGGTGGAGTCCCTCATCAACGGTATGAATGAAGCCCTTGATACCGTTGCCCATGATTTACGCACTCCTCTCACAAGCATTCGCGGCTGTGCAGAGCTTGTTCTCTCCAAGGGTCATAAGGATGAGTACGAGGATGTGCTGGGGTTTGTGGTGGAGCAGATAGACCAGGCCGGAGCACTCCTGTCGGCATTGATGGATATAGCCGAGGCTGAACAGGGGATGCTCAAGCTCAATACGGTACGATGCGATTTAAGAACCCTTGCCGAAGAGGTCATTGAGATATATGAATTTGTGGCCGAAGAAAGAGGGCAAACCATAGCCCTGGATGCGCCTCTGTCTCTTCCCATGAAAGGCGATCCGGTGCGGCTTAGACAAATACTCGGCAACCTCCTGGACAACGCCTTGAAGTACGGGCCGGATGGCGGACGAGTAGACCTGCGCTGCTTTGCCGGCGAGGATGAAATTGTTCTGGAAGTGGCGGACGATGGTCCGGGAGTGCCGGAGGAGGAGGTTTCCCGGGTATTCGATAGGCTTTATCGGGGTGAATGCAGTCGTGACTCTCGGGGACTTGGCCTGGGCCTGAGCATGGTGAAGGCCCTGCTGGATGCCTACAATGGCCATATCCTTATTATGCGGGAGAAGGGCAGGGGGGCCCTTTTCCGTGTGAAATTCCCAAATATTTCATGATCGTAAGGGTTCAGTAAGAATGCAGCAATGTTATTGTGCTATTATACATACATGGATACAGTGGTAAATTGCCGAAATAGGCGGATACTCTTTTTTGCCGGGTTCTTCTTCACGATGCTTGTCGCCGTTCAATCGGCTTTCGCCCAGTCGACCGATGCGGTGCGGGAGCTGCAGGGCACATTCCGAAAAATTGCCAAGGAAGTTCTTCCTGTGGTGGTGAAGATTGATACGGTGAACATTGTTGAAGAGGACAGGATGAATCCCTTTGAGTTCTTCTTCCAGTTTCCTGACAATCCGAACAATCCGAGGATAAATCCATTCGGCAACAAGCCTTTTCGCAGTGAGGGCCTGGGCTCCGGTGTCATCGTCGAACGGCGGGGAAACAAGGTATATGTTCTCACGAACAACCATGTCGTCGATGGCGCCGATGAAATCGAAATCACCCTCAATGACGAGAGGGTGTTCAGCGGAGAACTCGTGGGAGGAGATTCTCTTAGAGACCTCGCATTGGTTTCGTTCCAGACTCGTGAGGAGGTGCCCATCGCCAAGCTCGGCGATTCGGACGAAGTATGGGTGGGAGACTGGGTGCTGGCTATCGGCAGTCCTCTTGGTTTGGATTCTACAGTTACAGCCGGTATCATCAGTGCCAAGGGCCGAACCGTTGGAGTGAGTCCCGGTCAGCGCTACACGGACTACCTCCAGACCGATGCATCCATTAACAGAGGGAATTCCGGCGGTCCCCTGGTAAATCTCGACGGAGAAGTCATAGGTATCAATACCTTGATTAAGTCCAGCAGCGGCGGGAGCATGGGGCTGGGGTTCTCGATACCCATCAATAACGTTCGGCAAGATATCAATGACTTCATCGAAAAAGGTTCGGTGGATTACGCCTGGCTAGGGGTTAACATGGGCAATGTGAACGATGTGCTTGATAAGGCGTTTAACCTGGACGATCAAAACGGCGCCTTTGTTCACAATGTCTATGGGAAATCCCCGGCGATGTCGGGCGGCATACTCCCCGGTGATCTCATCGTTGAACTCGGAGGACAGAAGATTAGGAATTCCGATGAGTTAGCTCGTACCGTAGTCTCAAAATCACCAGGGAGCACAGTTCCCATCAAGATAATCAGGAACGGAAAGACAGTCAGCCTTGATATTACACTCGATGTCCGAACGATTGAGCGAGATAGTACACGGGTCAGTATCTGGCCGGGTTTTTCGGCGGTGCCGATAACCGACGAGCTTCGGGAGCAGTTCAATATCTCCCGCAGCGCCGGAAAAATCGTCATTATCAATACCGTCAACGACAGCCATGCTTCTGCTCTGGGTCTTCGCAGCGGCGATGTCATTAAGAGTATAAATAACAGGACTGTCAGGAATCTCAGGCATTTCTATGAACTCGTGAATGATAGAGACAGGATTGAGGTGAAGGTGGTTAGAAATAATCAGGAATTGGAGTATATCCTCAATAAGAAGTAGCCCCCCCCTTCTTGCATACTTCAAGTGCACAGCAGCGAGTTCCTGATTCCATACTTGCAGACAGATGCTTCCATCGGTTAAAATGCCCTATGAGGAAAATTTCTCATTCGGAATACCTCTCTAAAACAAAGGCGAGGTAGTCTATGGCATTGCATAGGAAGACAATCGGCATTCTGACCGCCGGTGGAGACTGCCCGGGGCTCAATGCAGCAATACGCGGTCTAGGGAAGACTCTGCTGCTGAAATACGGCTGCGAAGTCATCGGCTTCTCTTCCGGTTTTCTGGGTCTTATCCACAACGAATACAGGATTCTCGATGAGCTGGCGCTTTCTGGAATCCTGACTGTCGGCGGCACCATCTTGGGTAGTTCCAGGGAAAAGCCGTTCAAGGAGAATGAGTGCGAAGAATACATCAAGAGCAAGCCCGATCTCATCATCGAGAACTACAAGGCCCTCGGCCTGGACTGTCTTGTGTGTATTGGAGGAAACGGCACGCAGAAGACGGCCCATCGTCTCTCGAAGCTTGGATTGAATGTCGTCGGGGTGCCGAAGACCATAAACAATGACGTGTTCGGAACCGATCTCACCTTTGGCTTCGATTCGGCGGTGTCCATAGCGACCGATGCCATTGACCGGCTGCATACCGCCGCCAACTCTCACAAGTGCATCATGGTGGTGGAGGTGATGGGCCATAATGCCGGTTGGCTCACCCTGAATGCCGGTGTCGCCGCCGGTGGAGATGTCATTCTTATCCCGGAGATTCCCTACTCCCTGAGCACCATCTTCGACTGCATCATAAGACGGTCTAAACAGGGCAAGCCCTATTCCATCGTCGTCGTCGCCGAAGGCATTGCCCTGCCGAACAAGAAAGGCGGCGCAAAGCGAGCCGTTCCCGCCGGGGCGTTTATTGCGAATCAGATTCAGAAGAACACCGGTTTTGAAACTCGTGAAACAATACTCGGCTACGTCCAGCGCGGAGGCTGTCCCACCGCAAGAGACAGGGTGGCGGCAACGGAGATGGGCTCCCATGCGGCCGAGATGATAGCCCGAGGCGAGTTTGGACAGATGGCGGCCTATCAGGGCTGTAGGCTTGTAAGCGTGCCCCTTGCCGAAGTCGCCGGTCAGACGAAGACAGTACCGGTCGAATCTCCCCTGGTAGCTCATGCCCGATCCATCGGAACCTGTTTCGGCGATAGCCTCGAATGATGAGGAAGACCTCGGCTTCGATTAATCCAGCAATTCTGCCGCCAGTTCCTTCCACTCTTCTTCAAGTGTCCCTGGGTGCGGTGAGCGTCCGGCCCGCCGGTACCAGTATTCTGCGTTCCACTGCACGCCTTCCTTTCGATGAAGATAGGCGTGTACGGCGCTTCCGAGAGGCGATGGGTCGTCCTGGGCAATGGAATGGGCTGCATCCCATTGGCCGATACTGTCCAATGCCAATGCACGTTGGAGCGGATGCCAGCTTTCAGGCCAGTTCGTTGATGCCATTCCATGATTGCAGGTGCCGATAAATTCTTTGATCGTCATAGCCCAATTATAACATGGAATCTTCAGTCATGAAATCTTTAATCCAGGCATTGCGTCTTCTTACCTTGCTTCCCATTCCTGGAAGACAGTTCGGCGCGTCCGGAAGTCTGGAATCAGGCGGCACCGCCGCCGCCTATCCCCTGGCCGGTCTTGTCATTGGTATCTTGAGTGCGGCTGCAGCCTGGTGTGCAGGCATGATCCTAGGCGTCTGGGGTATCGCGGTGATGGCGACGGTGGCCCGTATCATCATCACAGGCGGTATGCACCTTGATGGCCTGGCCGATCTAGCCGATGGCTGGGGAGGAGGGCGTGATAGAGATAAACGCCTTGCCATCATGGCCGACAGCCGTCTCGGCAGCTTCGGAGCATTAGCCCTCATGGTCGTCCTATGCCTACAGACGGTATTCATCTTCGAATGGATCAATAGCGCCATCCTATCTCAGAATTCTGAAGTCATGACATTCTTGCCGGTCGTCCTCATACCAGCCCTTTCCCGAGGGATGATTCCATTGCTGATGAAGGGATTCCCGGCGGCCCGTCCCGGCGGCATGGGCAAACAGGCACGAAGCAGCGTAACATTCATAGGTGCCGGTATGGCCCTGCTATTTGGGGTTCTGCCTGTAAGCGCCTGTTTCTTCCCTTCAGGATTGATTCTCTCGGTTTCAGTCTTCATGATCATGAGCGTTGCCGGCTTGGGAATCTCCAAGTCCCTTGGCGGTTTAACAGGGGATTGCTATGGAGCCTTGATTGAAATAGGCGACACAGCCGGTTTTCTCGGTGTTCTCATCTTCCTCCGATGAGCGAACTTCTATTGCTCCGCCACGGAGAGCCGGTCTTGTCCGGCGCCTACATAGGGAGGGGCAGCGATCCGCCGCTCAGCAGACGAGGCAGAACAGATGCGGCCGTTATGGCGAAAACCTTGGAACAGAAGGCTCCGGCAGTGATTTACACAAGTCCTCTCAGGCGGGCATGGCAGACCGTCATTCCCTTAGCGCGGCGATTGGGGATACATCCCGTAATTGTCGAAGGGTTCGCTGAATTGGATTTTGGAAAGTGGGAAGGGATGGATTGGAAAGCCATTCAGGAGCACGATCCTGATACCTGGAACCGCTGGCTGGGCAATCCATGGCTGGTGTCGCCGCCCGGAGGCGAAACTCTGCAGGAATTGACACATCGTGTGATGATGAGTCTGGAAGTCCTATTGAAAAAAAACGAATCCCATACAGTGTTGATATCAACCCATGGCGGGCCCATCCGTGTTATACTGACCCAGGTGTGCAGCCTTTCTCCGGCAAATTTTTGGGCCGCAGACGTGAAATACTTGAGTCTGTTCAGTTTCCGGCACAGCGGAGGGAGAATTAAACCGAAAATAGGTTCTTCTTCATTAGGGGCTATATTATGAAAGTCACCCCGCTTCATTCCGTTTACGCCGACAGGGCGGGAACTCGACTTGTGGATTTCAGCGGATGGGAGATGCCCATTCAGTTCGCCGGAGGCATACTCGCCGAACATAATGCCGTCCGCAGGCATGCCGGTTTATTTGATGTATCTCACATGGGGGAGTTATTCGTTCAGGGCCGGGATTCGGAGGCCTTTCTCGATTATCTGCTGACCAACAGAGTGGCCCAGGTCGGGCCAGGCCGCTGTCTCTACACGCCGATGTGCAGACAGAACGGCAGTACTGTGGACGATCTTCTGGTCTATGTTCTGGAGCCGTCGAGATACCTTCTGGTCGTCAATGCGGCAAACATCGAAAAAGACTATCAGTGGATTCTTTCCGTCCTGGAATCCGGCCGTTGGGAAGCTGAGGTGAACAACGCATCGGATGAATGGGCATTACTGGCCCTTCAGGGACCAGACAGCCGATGCATCTTACGCAGCTTGACAGTGTCTTTCGATCCCTGCGATCTTGTTTATTACCATCATAAAATGGATTGCCGCATCGACAGCATTCCGGTGCTGATCTCTAGAACCGGGTATACAGGGGAGGATGGTTTTGAGTTGTACAGCCGGACGGCGGATGCCCCGTCCCTCTGGAAGGCGTTGGAAGCAGCCTCTGCCGTACCATGCGGCCTCGGTGCCAGGGATTTGTTGCGTCTGGAGGCGGCTCTTCCTCTCTATGGGCATGAGTTGACCGATTCCATCAGTCCTTTAGAAGCCGGTCTTGCGCCATTTGTTAAGTTGGACAAAGATGAATTCATCGGAAAGACCGTTTTGCAGTCCCAGAAGACAGACGGCATACCGCGGCGGGTTTTTGGCCTGGAAATGATCGATGCCGGAGTCGCTAGGGAAGGTTGCGAGGTCTATGCGGCATGCGGCGGCAGTTCTCAAGCAGAACTCCCTGTCGGCAGCATTACCAGCGGCGGCAAATCACCGGAGCGCGGGGCTTTCATCGCCTTAGCCATCCTCGAAAACTCTGGGCTCAAGATAGGTGATGCTGTAGAAGTGGATATTCGCGGAAAGAGGAAGAAGGCCCGTATCGTGAAGAAGCCTTTCTATAAACGGATGAGATGATTTGTCTCGTGAAGTAAGGAGCCGGTCTGTCCAAATAAGCGGATTAGGCCGGAAAGCAAGGTTCGGGGAGATGCTGAAACAAGTGTGATCATCTGTAATCAAGGAATTCGGTTTTTCCGTTTCCCTTGAGTATGCAGATATAAGGACCGTCTGATAAACTCTAATGAGGAGAATGTTGTGGAAGTAAAAAAAGGATTGATCTACACGGAAACCCATGAATGGATTCTTGTAGAAAAGGGCCAGGCGTCCGTTGGAATCAGTGACTATGCCCAAGAGGCTTTAGGGGACATCGTTTATGTCGAGGTTCCGGAAGTCGGGATCAAGGTGTCAAAGGGTGATGAAGTCATGAATATCGAGTCGGTGAAGGTGGCCGAAGGCGTATATGCTCCCGCATCCGGGACGGTAGTTGATATCAACGACAGTCTCGAAGGGCAGCCCGAGAAACTGAATGAGGACCCATACGGCACATTCATCTATGTAATAGAGATGACCGATCCTTCCGAACTCGATGGATACATGGATGCAGATGCCTATCAGGCATTCATTGAATCCAAGGATTAGGAGGCGGCTTTCAGGAGGAAATATGTTTGCCTATTTGCCTCAATCCGATGAAGAAATCCGCCGGATGCTCGCCGACATTGGGGTCGATTCCATTGACGATCTGTTTTCTGATATCCCCGTAGATTTGAGATTGAAAAAACCCCTGGATTTGCAGAAAGCCAAGGCGGAGTATGAGGTGCAGCAGCGCCTCAGTGCATTGGCCCAGGCAAACAAGGTGCGGACGCTGTTTGCCGGCGCCGGTCAGTACGATCACATCATCCCCGCAGCGGTGAACTATCTGGCCGGCCGTGCCGAATTCGTTACCGCCTATACGCCCTACCAGCCGGAGTTGTCCCAGGGCATCCTTCAGGCTTTGTTCGAATTTCAGTCGTGTATTGCCGAGATCACCGGCCTGCCGGTATCCAATGCTTCCCTTTATGATGGCTTTACCGCAGCGGCCGAGGCCTGTGTCATGGCGCTGAACAGCCGCCGCAATTCGCATGTGCTTCTCATTGCAGGGACGGTACATCCCTACACCCTCATGGTTTTGCATAGTTTTTTTGGTGACCTTGACGTGGATATTCACATCATGGCCGAGGCCGGCGGACGTGTAGAATTGTCCGCCCTTAAACGCATGATCAAGGAACACGGTGAGAATCTAGCCTGCGTACTCGTTCAGACACCGAACATCTACGGCGCATTGGAGAACCTCACCGGCTGGGCAGATGCGGTGCACGAAGCCGGTGGGCGGCTCATCATATCGGCCCATCCGCTCTCCCTTGGGCATCTGGCCTCGCCAAAGGACTGGGGCGCGGACATCGCCGTGGGCGACACACAGAGTCTCGGCCTGCCTCCATACTTCGGCGGACCATCGGCGGGCTACATCGCATGTGAAGAAGACCTGATGCGCCGAATGCCTGGGCGCATCGTCGGAGAATCGGTCGATGCTGACGGCAAACGATGTTTTGTACTCACCCTTCAGGCCCGGGAGCAGCATATCAAACGGGAAAGGGCCACAAGCAACATTTGTTCCAACCAAGCTCTCGCCGCCGTGGCCAACACTGTTTATCTCGCCCTCCTGGGAGCGAAAGGATTCGCCGAAGTTTCAAGGCTGAATATCAATGGTTCCGAAACCCTTCGCCTCAAGCTTTGCAGAGAGTTGGGACTGAGCGAATACGGCGGCGGACCTTATTTCAACGAGTTCACTCTTGAGATTCCGGTTGAGCGCCGCCGATGGGATGCCGTCTTCGAGAAGCATGATTTCGTCTCGGGTGTTTGGCTGTCGGACCTCAATGAATCCTTTCCTAAGAACCTGCTCGCCGTGGCGGTTACAGAGAAGCGCAGCAGGGAGGAATTGGACAGATACACAGAATATGCGGCGGAGGCTTTGAGATGAGCACTGAACATTTAGAGAAGACCCTGTTTGAATCCTCCCGGCCGGACGCTCCGGGTTACCGTTTTCCGGCAGGAGACGGCATGGCCTCGGCGGAAATTCCGATTTCTTTCAGGCGGAAGGCTTCGGCCAATCTTCCCGAGAAGAGCGAGATCGAGGTGGTGCGGCATTACACCAATCTCTCTCAACGGAATTTCGCCGTCGATCTGGGATTCTATCCCTTAGGCTCCTGTACGATGAAGTACAATCCCAAACTGAATGAGGCCGCCGCCGCCCAGCCGGGCTTCTGTAAACTTCATCCCATGCAGCGAGACGATGAAGTCCGAGGGATTCTGGAGCTTTCCGGAAATCTGCTCAATGACCTGTGCCGGATCACCGGTATGGCCGGCGGGACACTCCAGCCATTGGCGGGCGCCCATGGGGAGTTCGTCGGAATGAAACTGTTTCGGGCCGCGTTTCGGGCCAGGGGAGCAGAACGGCGCATCAGACTTCTCGTGCCGGACAGTTCTCATGGCACTAATCCGGCCAGTGCCCATTTGGCAGGCTTTGAGGTCGTCACCATCCCTTCCGGGGCAGACGGACTTATCGCCCCGGCCGTGTTGGATCCTTATCTTGATGATCGGCTGGCCGGAATCATGCTCACCAATCCCAGCACCTTGGGACTGTTTGAAACCCGGATAGGGGAAGTGTCTGAAAAAATTCATGGTGCAGGAGGACTGCTCTACTATGACGGCGCTAATCTCAATGCGGTGATGGGCAAGGTCAGACCAGGTGATATGGGTTTCGATGTGATACATATCAATCTCCATAAAACCTTCTCCACCCCTCATGGCGGCGGCGGCCCCGGTGCCGGACCCGTCCTTGTCAAGAAGAATCTGCTTCCTTTCCTTCCCGTCCCGGTGCTAGTGAAAAAAGATCGGTACTGGGTGCGCGATTGGGACTTGCCTCAAACAATCGGCAAGGTATCTGGCTGGTACGGCAATACGGGAGTCCTCGTTCGCGCCTATGCCTATCTGCTGTCCATGGGGAGTGACGGCCTTCAGAGGGTGTCGGAAATGGCGGTGTTAAATGCTAATTACCTCCATTCAGCCTTAAGCCGCTTCCTAGATGCCCCCTATCCTGGGCCCTGCAAGCATGAATTTGTCGTCTCGGCCAAGTCCTTGAAAGAGAAAACCGGTGTAACGGCTGCGGATGTGGCCAAGGCTCTTATCGAACATGGCATACATCCCCCCACGGTATATTTCCCGCTCATCGTTCCCGAATGCCTGATGATTGAACCCACCGAGACGGAAACGAAGGACACTCTGGACAACTTCATCGCCGTGATGAAAAGCATTATCGCCCTGTCCTATGAAAATCCCGAGGCTCTTCATTCTATGCCCTTGAGCACGGCGGTGAGGCGGGTTGACGAGGTGCATGCCGCCCGGAAACCGGTGCTCTCCCACATGATGAAATCCCATGGAAAATAGAAAGGAAAACTGGAGGTATTTCGTCAGCAAATACCCCGAGATACACAAAGCCTATCATGCTTTTGGAAAGGCTCTTGAGGAAGACGGCGGCCCATTGGAGGGCAAGGTCTGTGCCCTGGTGAAGATAGGCGTTGCGGTAGCCAGTCAATTCGATTATGCCCTGCGCAGCCACATTGAAAAGGCCCTGAGAACCGGCTGCTCTGAAGAGGAGATTGAGCACGCCATTCTGCTCACGGCCGGCACCGCCGGATTTCCGAGAATGATGGCGGCACTGTCAATTTACAGAGAAGAAATTAAGGGCACCTCTAAAAAACAGCTTTAGGAAATTGACGAAGAGATTTTTTGTCGATACAAGGCGGCAAAAGCTCAAGCGCAGCAGGGCTTAGTTGAGTATTTTGACAACGCAGTAGCGGCGGAAAAGATCGAGTCAAGAACTAAACGGGTTTTTTAGAGGTGCCCTTAAGAAGCTGCAAGGGGGCTCGTGATTTATTACATAAGTGTGCGGGCCGATAATCTATAGTATGAAATTCCGTCTCATTCCTTGCCTGGCTGTTCTTTTTTGTCTTCCGGCGTACTCCTGGAACCAAACCGGCGTCGCCTCCTGGTACGGCGGCATCTTTCATGGCCGATTGACCGCTAACGGCGAGATTTATGATACCTATGGCTATACCTGTGCTCATAAAACACTGCCTTTCGGCACCATACTTGCTGTGAAGAACCTTAAGAATGACAAAGTGGTTCGAGTCAGGGTGAACGACCGGGGACCCTTCACCGATGATCGTATAATCGATTTAACCTATGCCGCTGCTAAGGAATTGGATATGATTCGCGATGGGACAGCCAAGGTGTATATCGAGGCGGTGGACGGGGAACTCCCGAAAATGCGTTTCAAGGTGCGGATCGGGGCCTGGAGAGATTTGGAGAATGCCGACCAACACCGAAAACGTCTGGAGGACGCGGGGCTGAGACCGAAAGCCGAGCTGAGCGATAGCGGCATCACCAGCCTGTCTATGAACGAGGTTTTGGAGGCCGATGTCGTTGAATTGGTGGCCCTGCTGGAGTCTATGGGTTATGCCGATCTTCTTATCACCCAGGTTATGCATTAGGGTGCCCATTAGTAAACATCTTTAACGCCTCCTCAGCCGCGGCCGTGAAGCCGCCCCTGTTCGCTGGCGGTAACACCTTGTAGTGATGGGCGAGTTCCTCGGGCGCTCCTTCCACTGTACATCCATACCCCGCCCAGGCTAGCATTGATTCATCATTGTGGTCGTTCCCCAGGGCGAGCACCCTCTGCCTTGGTATGGCCTTCCTGCGGCAATAGCTCTTAAGGGCCGTACCCTTGTTCAGACCGGCCGGGAATATCTCAAGCCAAGTCGAACGATGATCCAGGGGAGAAGTGCTGCGGAACACCGACCATGCTGAGAGACGATTGAGCAATGAGTGCGGAATCTCCAGGTTGGCGGGCCGTATCATCAATATCTGGGTGGCATCACCGGGTTCATGGCTGTCTCTTCTGGCCCATTGCCGGTAGAGGGCCATCCGGGTATCGAAGTCTGGGTTGTCTGCGGCGGGTCTGTGCCGTCTGTAGCGGAAACAATGGGTGTCGGGGATGGGGTCTAGGATGCAGTAATCCTCACCGGCCTGAGCAAGGATTTGCCGAATTTTCAGCACATCAGGGGCGCCCATCCTGCCGCATTCCTGGGGAAGATCGGCCTTGTCCTCCCAAAGCCCGGCCCCGGAGGAAAAGATAACAGCATCGGCGACCTCCCACAGCCTGTGCACGTGCAGCAAAGACCTGTAATTCCTTCCGGTAACCACCAGGATGGAGATGCCGGAGGCCTTAATCCGTCTGGCCGCATCCAAGGCCGAATTAGCTATGATTCCATTCACGGCAAGCGTCTCGTCGAGATCCGTGGCCAGCAGCCCCAGCGGGGAATGAGCGATCACAGGATGAGTATACGGGGCATTTCTAAAAACATCCATTCCGTTTCTGGTTTGATTTTTCAGTGCCATTGCAGCATCGGCAAAATGCTTTCATTGCTGCCGTTGTAATCAGCGATAATGGAAAATGGACTGCCAAAGAGGATGTGGAGTTGATATTGAAGCCATTTCATGCCCCTCTCCAATCATTTTTGCCTATTCAAGTGTGCTATAGATTTCAAAAACTGATATTTGGGTGCAACCCCTCGGGTCAGGCTTTTCGCTCCAATGCCTTAATCCGGCTGCCCCCCGGCTCAATCGCCGGGAGAGGGAGGAAGGAGAGAGAGGGAAGAGGGGAGAATTGCGCCGCTTCGGATGCCTGAATCCCGGCGCAGGCGTTGGAATTTTCAACCGTCTGCCTGCAACTCACAGGCAGATAATACCGCCGGAATTATCAATCCTCTTACACCGAAGCCAAAGTTTATCAATTTCCGCCTGGGTCAATCCGGTTGTCTTGCAGATTATATCGGCGGCAACACCGGCTTTCTTCATCCCTTTGGCGGCTTGGTATAAGCCTTCCTGTCGGCCCAACTGTTGTCCCTCTTTCCATGCCTGCTTAAGTTTCGGTCTGACGAGTTCTGTCACATCGGCAACGGCTCCCATGTTCTCAAAGAGTCCCATTCTCATTTTGTACCCTGACAGCAATTTGTCAATTATCTCCTGGGGATAATTGGCACTCTGTATCCCTGCCAATTTCTCGGCAGAATTCGGATAAGAATATTCCGGCAGGGCCAGAAATATCAAGGGCACCTCTAAAAAACAGCTTTAAAAAATTGACGAAGAAATTTTTTGTCGATACAAGGCGGCAGAAGCTCAAGCGTAGCTTAAGCTTAGTTGAGTATTTTGACAACGCAGTAGCGGCAGAAAAGATCGAGTCAAGAACTAAATGGGTTTTTAGAGGTGCCCTCTAACTGATCAGATTGTAGCGTCTGAAGCAGTTAGAAATCATGAAATCACTGGCGGCTGCTGAGCCTTCCCCGATGACGATGGCATCCAGTTTTTTAGGAAAATGCAGCATCTCGTGTTCTGATTCAACACGGCAGCCGCAGACACCCAGGAACTCACGCAACTGGAACTTGAAGAAGTGATCAAGGGTGATCTTGATCCTGGCAAGTGCAGGAGACTTTTCCACAGAATAAATTGTAGCAGATTTGTCCTGCAAAACACCATAACAGCTATGATATTTTCTGAAATAATGGTTCCTCTACAAAAGAGCTTCTGCTGCTCCGGCAGGGGCGGCTCAGGGGAAATACAGTGTCTCCAACCTTGTCTCGATTTAAAGCAATGACCCCTTCCCTCAGTCATCGCTCCTGAAGAGTCATTAATTCATTTCTGTAGAGAGATATATATTCAATTCACCCCATTGCCCTAATCCCGATGAGGGAACACTGTATACTGGCTGGATTTAACAGTCGTCTTCGTAAGTGTCTGTGTATGTTTCCACAGCACCCAGCCAATGTGCCGTAACTTAAAAAACTGTGTATGTTTGCACCCAGCCAATGTGCCGTAACTTAAAAAACCAATATTTGGCGCAGAATTCAAAAATCAAAAATCACAATTCAAGGCTCATAATTCTGCCATGTTCCTCCGCTTTGTATGGGGACAAGTGTGCGGCGAGAAATTCACCAGATTCCAAATGAAGCTTCATTGAGGCGCCCTCAAGGGATAGCTTTTTGAGTTGTATTCTTTCGTAGGACACGTGGTATGCTTCGGTCAGGCTATAAAACGAGCAATTCCCGTCTTGAAGCAAAGCCCTTTCTTCGTTATTATAAGATATCTTAGTTCAAAGAGGTCCCTATGGGTAAAAATATTCTTCGAGTCGGCGGCGATAACTATGAATACTGTGATATCAACGCTTTCGCCCAGTCGGAGGGACTGGACATCCTACGACTTCCTGTTTCGCTTAAGATTCTCCTCGAGAACCTGATACGCAATCTTGAATCTCCGGCGGTGGATGCCGCAGATGCCAAGGCTCTAGCATCCTGGAAGCCCGACGAAGTCTCTCATCGGGATATCGCCTATCATCCCGCACGGGTGGTGATGCAGGATTTTACAGGCGTCCCGGCCGTCGTCGATTTGGCGGCGATGCGCAATGCCCTGGCCGATGTCGGCGGAGATGTTAAGAAGATCAATCCACGGGTGCCGATTGATCTGGTGATAGATCACTCGGTAATGGTGGATCATTCCGGCACGGCCGATGCCTTTGCTCTCAATGCGAAGTTGGAATTTCAACGCAACAGGGAACGCTACCGCTTCCTGAAATGGGGGCAGGGAGCCTTCGATAATTTCAGGGTTGTTCCTCCGGGAACCGGCATCATCCATCAGGTAAATCTTGAGTATTTGGCGAGAGTCGTGTGGACCTCGGACACCGGCGGCGTAAAACAGGCCTATCCCGACACCGTGGTTGGCACCGACAGTCATACCACCATGATTAACAGCCTGGGGGTTCTCGGATGGGGCGTCGGCGGCATAGAGGCCGAGGCCGCCATGCTTGGTCAACCGGTTACACTGCTCATCCCTGAAGTAGTGGGATTCCGTCTTGAAGGAATCCTGGCGACAGGATGCACCGCCACCGATCTCGTGCTTACCGTCGTGAATATGCTCCGGAAGAAGGGCGTCGTCGGCAAATTCGTCGAGTTCTTCGGAGCCGGATTGAATGCCCTGTCTCTCGCCGATCGTGCGACGATCAGCAACATGGCTCCGGAATACGGCGCCACTTGCGGCCTGTTTCCCATTGATGAAGAGCTGATTGCCTATCTGGAACTCACCGGTCGGGACAAGGATCAAATCGCCCTGGTGGAGGCGTATGCCCGTGCCCAAGGACTCTGGCGCGACGATGACGTCCCCGCACATTACAGTGATACCCTCACGTTGGATATGGGAGACGTCGTCCCGTCCATGGCGGGCCCAAGGCGCCCTCAAGACCTCGTCGCCCTGAATCGTGTCCCTGAGAATTTTCGCCAATCTCTTAAATCGGTCTATGGCGTGAACCAGGGGGATACCATGGCCGCCTCGCCGGTCGCCGGCATGGAACATGAATTAGTCCATGGCGATGTGGTGATCGCCTCCATAACAAGCTGTACCAACACCTCTAATCCCGCCGTTCTGATAGCGGCCGGTCTAGTCGCGAAAAAGGCCCTGGAAAGGGGTCTGTTATCCAAACCCTGGGTGAAGACCTCTTTCGCGCCGGGCAGTCAGGTTGTGACAGCATATCTCGATGAGTCGGGCCTGTCGGAGGCCCTGGATGCACAGGGCTTTCAACTCATCGGCTACGGCTGTGCTACCTGCATAGGCAATTCCGGCCCCTTGCTGCCTGCCGTCAAAGAGGCCATCGACTCCGGCCGACTTGTTACCGCCAACGTGCTCTCGGGGAACCGCAATTTCGAAGGGCGTGTCAGCCCGGATTCAAAGGCCAGTTATCTGGCTTCTCCTCCCCTAGTGGTAGCCTATGCCCTAGCCGGAAGCATCTTGGCCGATGTCCAAAAAGATCCGCTGGGACATGGTTCTGACGGCAGCCCCGTGTATCTCAAGGATATATGGCCCACTCAGGAAGAAATCAGGAAGGCCCTGGGAAATCATCTCAAGCCCGAGATGTTCAGGGCCATCTATGCCGATGTGTTCACGGGACCGACGCAATGGCGTGAAATGGAGGCGCCCAAAGGCGATCTGTACGATTGGCAGCCCGACAGCACCTATATACAGAAGCCCCCATTCTTCGATAATTTCAAAGACAGCAATGCCGTCGATGCCATCCGCGGCGCCCGTTGTCTTGCCATCCTGCCGGATTCCGCCACCACCGATCATATCTCTCCTGCAGGGAGCATTCCTGCCGATGGTCCGGCGGGCCTGTACCTGAATTCCCTCGGCGTCAAACAGGCCGAGTTCAATTCATTCGGCAGTCGGCGCGGAAATCATGAGGTGATGATGCGTGGTACATTTGCCAACATCAGGATCAAAAATTCCATGATTAAAGGTACTGAAGGCGGTTATACAAGAGGCCCCGATGGTGGTATCGTGAGTATATATGAGGCTTCCCGGGCATGGAGGCATAAAGGCGTTCCCTTGGTCGTATTGGCCGGTCAGGAATATGGCACCGGTTCATCCCGTGACTGGGCCGGAAAGGGCCCCATGCTTCTGGGGGTGAAGATAGTGATAGCCGAGAGCTACGAACGCATCCATCGGTCAAACCTCATCGGCATGGGTATCCTTCCCCTCGAATTCTCAGGGCAAGGCTCAGTGGCCTTCCACGGTCTCGACGGCTCTGAAACCTTCGCTATTTCCGGCCTGTCGGATTTACAGCCTCATGCCGAGCTGGAAGTCCAGGTAACCGCATCCGGGGGGGAAGAGAAGACAATTCCGGTTTTGTGCCGCATCGACACGGCCGTGGAGATGGGGTATTGGAGAAGCGGAGGAATCCTGAACTATGTTCTGAGGAAACTATGAGGTGCCTATGAGGAGGTTCAATGAAAATTGATTACGATGTCGTTGTCGTCGGCGCCGGCGGAGCCGGCCTGTATGCGGCCTTGGAAGCATCCGCCTCGGGGAAAACGGCGGTTTTGACTAAGCTCTATCCCCAGCGAAGCCACACCGGCGCCGCTCAGGGGGGTATAAGTGCGGCTCTTGGCAATGTTGAAGAGGATAACACAGAATGGCATGCCTACGATACCGTCAAGGGCGGTGATTATCTGGTGGATCAGAACGCCGCCGTCATCCTCGCCGAAGAGGCCATCCGTGCGGTATGCGATTTGGAAAACAGGGGTCTGCCATTCAGCCGCACACCGGAAGGCAAGATAGATCAACGCCGTTTCGGGGGACATACCAGAGATTTCGGCGTGGCCCCGGTGAGGCGCTCCTGCTACTCGGCGGACCGCACCGGACACATGATACTGCAAACCCTCTATCAGCAATGCATCAAGAACGATGTCGAATTTCACAACGAGTGGCAGGTTCTGGATGTCGTCATGGACGGCGAGCGGATTACCGGCCTTATCGTCTTTGAATTTTCCTCCGGCGAGCTGCATCTGATATGTGCCAAGGCCGTGCTTTTCGCGACCGGCGGCTTCGGCCGTTTGTTCAAGGTCACCTCAAACGCAATTGCCAACACCGGTGACGGGCCGGCCGTACTCTCCAGGGCGGGAATCCCCCTCATGGATATGGAATTCTACCAGTTCCATCCCACCGGTATTCGCAAGATGGGGATACTCATCACCGAGGGCGTGCGCGGAGAGGGGGGGATCCTCTACAACCGTCACGGCGAGCGCTTCATGGAGAAGTACGCCCCCGCCTTGTTAGATCTGGCCCCTCGTGACATGGTCAGCAGGGCTATGATGACTGAAATAGCCAATGGGAATGGCATGGAAGGCACGGGCAGGATTGATGACTGGCTTCTTCTGGATGCCAGTCACCTCGGGCGGAAGACCGTTGAGGCGAAGATTCCCGATATTGCCGATTTCTGCCGCACATATCTGGGGGTAGACCCGGCGGCGGAACCCATGCCAGTTCAGCCAACGGCTCACTATGCCATGGGGGGAATCCCCACCGATGTCGATGGCCGGGTTACCGACGGCAGGACGGTATGGGAAGGATTATTCGCCGCCGGTGAATGCGCCTGTGTTTCGGTGCACGGCGCCAACCGACTGGGAACCAACAGCCTCGTCGAACTCATCGTCTTTGGCAGGAGATCGGGGCAGTCCATTGCCAAGTACATGAAATCAGCGCCCCTGCCTGGGTCCACCGAAGCCGCCGAGGGCCGGATTGCCCATTGGAAGACGAAGATAGCCGGATTGAAGAAGGGCGGAAAATCGCCTGGGGACACCTTTGATGCCATGAAAACCACCATGATGTCGAATGTAGGCGTGTACCGCAACGGGGAGGATATGCAAAAGGCGGTGGACGATATCAGCCGCCTGAGGGCCTCGTTCGGCGAGATAGGCATTCAAAGCCAGGATAATAATTTCAACGCCGAACTTCTTTCAATCTTAGAGCTGGAGAATCTCCTCGATTTGTCCCTGCATACGGCATCGGCGGCCCTGGCTCGCACCGAGAGCCGCGGCGCTCATTCCCGAAAGGATTATCCGGATCGGGATGATGAGAATTGGCTGAAGCATACCTTGAGCAGAATTGAAGGAGACAAAGCTGTCATGGATTCCAAGCGGGTCGATTTGAGCCGCTGGGAACCGAAACCCCGGGTGTATTAGTGCTTTTGGCTCCCCCGGGGCATGTGACAACGAGAACAGGTGAGCCGGAGCATGTTCAAGTGTAACTCTTGAGAAGGCGGTACGGGAATTTTCCTCTATATCTTTTCCCGCATTGCCGTTAAATGATAAGTTTGGCGTGAGCCTAGAGGTAGAATATGAAAATAACATTGGACATAACACGATTTGATCCCGAAACCGATGCCGAAGTGAGACAGGAACTTTACCATGTTGAGGCGGAACCTGCCGACCGTGTGCTGGACACCCTGATGCACATCGTCCGCTATCAAGACGGAACATTGGCGTTTAGAAAATCCTGCGCCCACGGGGTGTGCGGATCGGATGCCATGAGAATCAACGGCAAGGAAAGATTGGCCTGCAAAACTTTGATTCGGGATGTTGCTCATGAGGATGGAGATGTCATCAGCCTGGCCCCGTTGAGGCATTTTCCGGTTCAGAAGGACCTCATGGTGGATCAGACGGAATTTCTGGCAAAATTCCGTGATGTCAAACCGTTTTTCCTTCCCAAGGATGCGCCGCCGCCACGTGGCGAGTTTTTTCAATCGGTCGAGGACAGGGAATTGATTGATGATGCGACGAAGTGTATTAACTGTGGCGCCTGCTATTCCGCCTGTCCCAAACTCGATGAAAATCCTGACTTTCTGGGACCGGCCGCCCTGGTTTCGGCGGCCCGATTTGTCTTCGATAGCCGGGACAAGGGCTTGGATGAGCGCCTGGAAATTGTCGATCAGCCTCATGCTGTCTGGGCCTGCGACAATCATTTCGAATGCACTAGAGTCTGCCCGCGGGAGATAAAGGTGACGAAGCTTATTAACCTAACCAAGAAAACCGTGAAGAAGTACAAGGGGGAATCGCATTGAAGATACATGAATACCAGGCCCGTGATCTCTTTAGAAAATATGGGATTCCGGTGAATGATTACAAGTTGGTCAACAGCCCGCTTCAGGCCCGCCAGGCGGCCCAGGGCTGGAAGCAGACGGTGGTGAAGGCCCAAGTTTTGACGGGCGGGCGAGGCAAGGCCGGCGGGGTGAAGCTGGCTGACTCGGCCGATGAGGTGGAGCAGAAAGCCGCCGCCATTTTCGGTCTGAATATCAAAGGCTATGCCGTGGATAGAATCCTCGTCTGTGATTCTGCGCCCATCGCCCAGGAATACTATCTCGGCATGGTTCTTGACCGCTCTAATCAGGGCATTACCCTGATGCTCACCGATCAGGGGGGTGTGGAGATTGAGGAACTGGCGGCCGCTGATCCCAGTGCCATCCACCGGATTACCCTCTATCCTCAGCACCCTTTCGATGATAAGCAGTTGGACGCTTTTCTGGCTCAGGTCGTTTCAAAAGATTCACAGCGGGCACAGGCGCTCCAGGCTGCCAAGTCTCTTTACACCCTGTTCAAGGAAACCGATGCATCGTTGGCGGAGATTAACCCCTATGCCCTCACCCCGAGCGGGCAGATGCTGGCGCTCGACGGCAAGATTAACTTCGATGAAAACGCCCTCTATCGGCATCCTTCTATCGCCGCACTTAGAAATCCCGAGGAGTGCAGTGAGGATGAGAGGGATGCCCGGGAGAAGAATCTCAGCTTCGTAAACATGGACGGAGACATAGGGTGCATCGTCAACGGCGCCGGACTGGCCATGGCCACCATGGACCTGATTAAGTATTTCAAGGGTGAACCGGCGAATTTCCTTGATGTTGGAGGCAGTTCGAATCCACAGAAGGTGGCCGATGCGCTGGATATCATCTTGAGAAATCCAAAGGTAAAGGCGGTGCTGATCAATATCTTCGGAGGTATAACCCGCTGTGACGATATAGCCGATGGCATTCTGATAGCCCGCAGTCAATTGAGTATCAAGGTGCCGCTGGTGATACGGCTCGTCGGAACCAACCAGGATGAGGGAAGGCTTATCCTGGAGAAAGCCGGTTTAACGGCAGGGGATGATCTCGACGAGGCCGTCAGGGAAGTGGTGCGAATGGCAGAGGAGACGGCATGAGCATACTGTTGGATGAAAACACCAAGGTCATTGTGCAGGGGGTAACCGGGCGGGATGGTTCTTTCCACGCCAAGCGGATGAAGGCCGACGGCACCAAGGTGGCAGCCGGTGTCACGCCTGGGAAAGGAGGGGCCGATGTCGACGGCATTCCTGTATTCGACAAAGTGGCCGATGCCAAGAATGCCACGGGTTCCAACGCCTGTGTCATCTTCGTTCCGGCGAGGTTTGCCGCCGATGCAGTCAGGGAGGCCTCCGATGCCGCAATTCCCCTCATCGTCTGCATAACCGAAGGCGTTCCTGTCCTTGATATGATAGAGTTGTACCATCTTGTCAGGGAGCGCGGTCAGGTACTTATTGGGCCAAATTGCCCTGGTCTTATCAGTCCGGGGAAGTCAAAAATCGGCATCATGCCGGTATCCATACATAAACCCGGCAGAATTGGGGTGATTAGCCGTTCAGGCACTCTCACCTATGAGGTCGTTCACGCCCTCACCGGCGCAGGGATGGGACAATCCACCTGTGTCGGTATTGGCGGGGATCCCGTCATTGGCACCGGCTACCTGGATCTGCTGGATAGGTTTGAAAAGGACCCCGGCACGGAAGCCGTGGTATTGATCGGAGAAATCGGAGGGAATGCGGAGGAGTGTGCCGCCGAATACATAGCCGCCAACATGAAGACTCCCGTAGCAGCATTCATCTCCGGGCGTTCCGCCCCGGAGGGAAAACGCATGGGGCATGCCGGGGCCATTATCTCTGGGGGGCAGGGGACGGCTGAGGCAAAGGTTGCCGCCTTAACTAAGGCCGGAATTCCTGTGGCGGATACCCCGAGCCAGATACCGGAGTTGATTTCGTAGAATGTCGGCAAGTCTCCCCGATTGAAATATGGGATATAATTAAGTCAAGGAGTTGAAAATGGAACAAGTAGCTTATTCACAAGGGCTTGAAGGAGTCATCGCGGGTGAAAGCAAGATCTGTAAGGTTAATGGCGAACAGGGAAAGCTCTATTACTATGGCTACAGCATAAGCGATCTGGCGGCTAAAGCCTCCTTTGATGAGGTGACATATCTGCTGCTTTATGGAGAATTGCCGAACAAAGAGCAATTGACAGAGTTCGCCGCTATGATGCGTGCAGGCAGGGAAATAAAACCGCCGGTTGTGCAGATAATCAGGGATTTTCCCCGGGATTCCCATCCCATGGAGCTTCTGCAATCCGTCATTAATTTTCTTTCCGGGTATGTGGACCATAAGATAGAGCATTCCCCGACTTGTAATTGCAGGCAAACACTGCACCAGATTGCCCAGTTGCCGGTTGTGGTGGCCGCCTTTCATCGCTTTAGGAATGGCCTGGACTATGTTCCCCCCAGGGACGATCTTTCCCATGGAGCCAACTTTCTATGGCAGCTCAAGGGCGAGGAGCCGGATGTGGAAGAAGGCGAAATCATGGACAAGTGTTTCATCCTTCATGCCGAACACTCCTTTAATGCTTCAACCTTTACGGCGCGGGTGGTGGCCTCCACACTATCGACTTGCTACTGTGCCGTCTCTGCCGCCATCGGCAGCCTGTTCGGCAGCCTGCATGGCGGAGCCAATGAGCGGGTGATGGCCATGGTGAACGACATCGGAAGCGCAGACAATGTCAGGCCCTGGATTGAGGAAGCCTTGGCCGAGAAGCGCAAAGTCATGGGAATGGGGCACCGTGTTTACAAGGCCAAGGACCCCCGTGCAATTCTTATCGAGGGCTATCTGGATATCCTGTCGAAGAAGTACAATGATTTCAGAAATCAAGATATTCTCAAGTCGGTTGAAAGAGTTTTCCGTGAGAAGATGGAAGAGAAAGGCAAACCCATCTATCCCAATGTCGATTTCTTCTCGGGAGCGGTGTACAATCTGCTAGGGATTCCCGACAACCTCTTCACGCCGATTTTCGCCATTGCGAGGGTATCAGGCTGGATTTCTCACATTCTTGAGCAGCGTACCAGGAATAGGCTGTACCGGCCCAAGGCCCTGTTCGTCGGCGAGATCGACAGACCTTGGATTGAAATAGAGGATAGGAATTAGAATCCTTAGAGAGACCCTTCAATGTTCTGTCCACAGCATATTGCAAATGAGAATAGCCGCAAGGGATTGCAGCGGAAATGCCGCCGGCAGCCCCGGCGATTGGCAATGAGCCGGAGGGCAGGCTGCCGGATTAAGGCATTGGAGCGGAAAGCCCGACCCGAAGGGTTGCGGCCAGATATTGATTATTGAAAGTTTCGGCATACGAGGTTTCCGGCGGTATTTCATCTATGAAGGGTCCATCTTTTTTGTCTTGCGCGCCGCAGATATATTGCCCGGTTGATAGCGGGGTTAAAACAGGGAAATTTTCACTCGCTTTAGGTAGCCGATCTTGCTCATCGGGTATTCGACAGGTTCCTCATTGGGGATGGAATAGCCCGACAGTATGTGTTTCTCCCCCTGCTTCGTGATATGGCGCGGGATAATAGTGATGCTTTCCATGTCATTGTCACGGGCCAGGCTGAGTTCCAGCCACTCGTTTCTTTCTTTCATCGCGGCCTCAGCTAGATTGAGTTTGGCATGGTAATCCAAACCCGTCGCATGCATGATTCCGGTTCGCCAGGCCCCCGGGCGTATCTGCTCAGGGGTGAGTATGAGACGGCGGTCCAGCCTCTTGTAAAAAATCACCCTCTCTTCGGCACTCAACTCTTCTACCGCCGGATGTCTGGTCAGTTCCTCTAGGATAGCGGTAGGCGGGGAGTAGTCTGGCGCCAGCCAATTAAGATGGACAGGTTTGTCGGCGTTCGTGACGGAATTCCACCCGGCATGATACCGCATGCCTTCAATTTTCCATTCATTCAACTCCTTGGTTATCGTTTTCAACAGGGATTCGGGTAATCCCCTCACTCGTGGTATGTGCTTCAAGCCTATCTTGGCAAGGGCCTGCGGCCAGAATTTTCTATCAGCATAGTCAAGCAGCCACAATCCCTTCGCCGGATGGCTGAGGGCATGGTCCTTCAGGGCTTGTGTTTCCTCGATGATGCTGAGTTGCCGGCCCTTGGCGGTCAGCACAAGGCCGAATTGAAGGGAGAGTGAACTGTATTCTTTGCTCCACTCCTGTATCATGATGGCGATGTTATCGGGGGCGGGATACCCGGAATGCCGTTCAATGACTCGGATCAGGGACTCCGGGGCGACATCGGCATCCATTCCGGCTAAGAAGTGTTCCTTCTCCAGGCGGCAGCTTATCACTGTTTCATAGCGCATCTCTGCGGCCGTCAGGCTCAGGGCACAGGACAGTGGAAATCCGGGCTTGCAGATGATGTCTCCTGCGGGGGTGATGCTCAGCGTGCTGTTCTCGCTCTGCTGACGAGGTTCAGGACGGCCAATTCCTCCGTTTTCTCCAGTAACGAGTTCTCCCAGAAGCATTAGATTGGACAGAATTTTCCTGGCGCTCCTATGAGACAGCAAGGAACTTTCACTGGCGATGATTCGAATCAAGCGGGTTATCTTCTCGGTTTCGTAAGTCTTTCCAGGGGGCAGCATTTCGGTGAAGACATGGACAATCCTGGCCGCCGTATGGATACTTCGACTGTGTCTCAGGATAGCGTAACTGATCATAACGGCCCGCCTGTCTCTTGGAGAACAGTTTTCCAAGTCCTGCCAGGCTTTTAAATTCGCTTTGAGTTCGCCTTGCTTGAGGGAAACCAGATTAGCCTGCATTAACGCATGCCCTATAATGTTGATCCGATCCTCGCCCTTGTCGTCTTGGAAGAGGCTGCCGAAGCGTCGGCGCATCGTTTCAAGGGTCCTCTTTCGCCAGCTTCCATCTAGCCGCAGTACGAGATGGGATTCAGCGAGGAAATTCAAGATCGAATTGAAGAAAATGTCGTTGAACCATGGTTTTTGATTTTCTTCGAGATCGCCTGTGGACCTGCCGAGGATAACACCCGGGCCGATGTATCCGGCCTCGCGTATGCGTTCTCCTAGCGGGGTTAACGCGTATTTTATGTCCTGATCACTAGCGGAAATCTGCCAAATCAGGAGTCGTTCTTCGAGATTGAGAATGCGCTTATGAACGGCAAATTTTCTCGTGCCGGGAATGATCTGAGTCAGCATGGCCTCTGAGACGGTGCCGCAGAGGTATGCACAGGAGAGCAATATGGCATCGGGTTCATCGATGTAGGCGATGCTGCATCTCAGCACCTCTTCCCGATTCAAGAAACCGATCAATGAGCTGATGAGTTCCGGTTTATGGAAGGGAGTACTCACCGGCCCAAGATAGTGACGGATAACCTCAAAAAATGCCGCATCGCTCAGGGAAGAAAAGACGCGCTCCCAGTCTTCTTTCATTCTGTTTCCTCCCATATATCAAGGTTGTAACGATATCCTTGTTCGATGAGAAAACGCTGCCGGTTCAGGGCGTAATCTTCTTCTACGGTGCCACGGGATACCAGGGAGTAGAACCTGGAATCCCTCTTCTTCGGCCTCAGAATGCGGCCCAGCCGCTGGGCCTCCTCCTGCCGCGAACCATAGGTGCCCGATAATTGGATGGCCATCGAGGCGTCCGGCAGGTCTATGGCGAAGTTCGCCACTTTGGACACCACGATAACTCTTACCTCGCCCCGGCGGAATATTTCATATATTCGTTCACGTTCTGCGTTGGGAGTTTTTCCGGTTACGATTGGGGCTTCAAGGCGCCGTGCCATCTCCTCTAACTGATTGATGTACTGACCGATGACCAATATCAGGTCTTCCGGGCTATTTTTTATCAGTTGCAGGGCAATGTCGATTTTTCTGGGATTTTCTGCCGCTATGCGCACCTTGCGGCGTTTCTCCGCCATGGCGTAGGAAATGCGCAGATTCTTAGGAAGGTCGACACGGATTTCCTGACATCGCCCCTCGGCTATCCATCCCGATGCCTCCAGTTCTTTCCAGGGCACATCGCAGCGTTTGGGACCGACAAGGGAAAACACATCCCGTTCGGTTCCATCTTCCCTCAGCAGTGTCGCGGTGAGTCCAAGTCGCCGTACCGCCTGGAGTTCTGCCGTTACCCGAAAGATCGGTGCGGGCAGAAGATGGACTTCATCGTAGATGATTAAGCCCCATGGATGATTGCGAAAGAGGTCAAAATGCACAAAAGGACTCTGCTTGTCCTTGCGCCAGGTGATGATTTGGTAAGTGGCTATGGTGACGGGACCGCTTTCCTTCCTTTCCCCTGAATACTCGGCGATGTCCTCATCCTGAAGATGAGTCTTGTCGAGAAGTTCATTGCGCCATTGATGGACTGCGGCGATATTGGTGGTGAGTATGAGGGTGCGGCGGCCAAGATTGGCCATGGCGGCGATGCCGATGATGGTCTTTCCCGACCCACAGGGCATGACCACGGTGCCGAAACCTGTGCCCGGTTTTCCATTGCCGAGGAAGGCGCGTGCGGCCGAATTCTGGTAGTCTCGGATCACGAATGGACGGCCATCCAGACAGCATCTCCTTATTCTTATATTGAACGCCTGGCCTTCTTTCAAGGGGGCAAGATCGATGACGGGAAAACCTAATTTGATGAGTTCGGCCTTAACCGTGCCGCGTGATGTGAGCGGAATGGCAAAATTTCCTCCCATCGGTATGAGTCGGCGAGAGAGTGATTTATGGGCACGCAGCCGTTCGCCTATGTCTGTATCTTCTACCTGAAGGAGAAGCCAGTCATCTAGGTTATTTCCCTGCATGGTGATATCCCTAGGGAGAGGGAGCAGCCTCAGCTTCCCCCATCGCCCCATGGTGTCGCTTATCTGTATGATGAGTGCGCCAGGAATATCATAACGGCTCCAGTACCTGAGTGATGTCATGATTTTATTTAGAGTCCACCCCGCACCGGCGGCATTCCACAGGGATAGAGGGGTAATTCTGTAAGTATGGATATGCTCCGGCGATTTCTCCAGCTCCGCATAGGCGGATATCTCGCCTTGAGCCGCGTCAAACACGGGAAGATGCACATCAAGAAGCAGTGAACCGTCACTCTGAACGATAAGCGGCTTGTCGTCTGAATCCATTAAATAGGAGTATAGAGGGCATCTCAAAAAACATCCATTCTATGTACGCAGTCAGGTGAAACACACGGATTGCCCAGAAGATATTTAACCGCTAGAAGCACGAAATACACCGGCCTAGGCAGGGGCTAACTAACTGTTTTTTCTTCTGGTAATTATGCTTTAGAGATACTCTTTATCAAATCAGGAGGAAGATATTGATACTCAGCAGAGCCCAAAATCTAGTATTCCGGATCAGAGTCAATATGAAGGCATTGAACCGGCATCTGCCCATTTCCATCTGGAGAGAGGGGGAGGGCGTTTGCATATATAAGGAGGAGCATAATGCAGAACAATTTTGATATGGACTGTTCTTTGATCTGCTGTTATGACGGCAATAATGATATTTATAAGGATGATATATCTGATCAGCTGCTATTTTTCGAAGGAGAAGGAAAATGAAGAAGTTTTCCTGGCTAATGAGCAGGGGAGCCCTGCTCTCAATCGGACTGTTGGCGTTTCTGGCATCGTGCCCGGGAACAACGGATGATGAGAACGGCGGTACAACGCAGCCGTCATTCACGTACAGCAGCGGAGTCACCGCAGAATTCGGCATGGCTCAGGACGCGGCGAGTTCTGCGCCGACGTGGACAAACCTGCCGGCGGGCACCGTCACCTACAGCATCGAGGGGCCGCCGGACGGCTCGAGTCTTAACGTTGCACCCGCCGTAGGAAATGACGGAGCTGTGACCGTCCCGAAAGACGCCCATGCCGCGGCTGAGGACTGGACCGTGACGGCCGCCGCTGGAGGCTCAACGTACACGGCAAAGATCACGATAACAGTTAATCCGAAAGAACACACGATAGGAACGGTGTCCTATACGGCGATAACCGCCAGCAAAGATGTTGAGATTACGCCGGTGAGACCGAGCTTTACAGACGCACTGCCAAGTGGCGCTGCGGCTGTATACACGGTGGCCCCCGCTCTTCCCGCCGGCCTGGACCTCGACCCTGCCACGGGAGAAATTACCGGGACCCCCTCCGCGGAGCAGGCAGAGACGGAGCACACCGTTACCCTCACCCTGACGGGGAACTATTCGGGAACGGCGACAGCCTCAATAACAGTCACCGTCACCGCTGACGCCAGGGCCCCCTGGGTGGAATCTCTGGTTTATGATACCGCCTCTGTCTTCGTTGAAGTGAAGGGCGGCGCAGTCGCCGGTGAAGTAACCATTGCCCCGCCCGTCCTCACACAGAAGACCGATGTCACATCTCCCATAACAGCAGAGTACTCCAGCGTGGAAAACAGAGCTGCTGTCGACAGCAGCTCTGGAGAGATCACCATCTCAGCCGGAGCGGTTCTCTCGGACATTGACGGGAATGACTTCACCTTCAATATAAAGGTAATCGACAGCGGCGGCGCCTATGCCGACTTCCAGGAGACGGTCACAGTAAACTTGCAGAAAGTAAAAAGCATTACATTCGGCACGCCTCCAGCGCTGACCTACGGTGATGCACCCCAGATGCTGACAGCTCCTGCGGTGGATGCGGCGAACGGCGCCGACACCGCTGTGACATATAGCACGTCGAATGCCGCTGTTGCGGACGTGGACTCCGGGACAGGAGAATTGACGATAGCAGCGGCAGGAGAAGTCACCATAACGGCGACATCAACCTTTGACACTTCGGTTGAAGGCGCGCAGACTCTCACTATCGCTCAAAAAGATATAAACGCCCTCACAAACCTAACCTTTGGTGACCTGACGGCGTATGCAGGCATTGAATTCAGCGGCGCTATAACGGTGAGCGGCTTGATCGGCAGCGACACAATGGCGGAGGCATTGAGGTTTGAACCGATTATAACCGGCCCTGTCCAGGTGGCTGCGGACGGTGCTCTGACAATACCCGTGCAGAATAATACGGACAATCATAATACGGTGCACAATATAACCGTAAATGGCACGGGCAGCTATACAGGAAGCAAAGATATCCAGGTGACTCTCAACGTTCTGGATAGTTATTTCAGCTACACAAGCGGTATTGAAACAGTCCACGGAACAGAGGGACAGAGTTCAGCACCTGTTTGGACAAACCCGCCCGCAGGTACTGTCGTCTATAGCCTGGAGGGCAGCCCGCAGGGCGTAAGTGTTGATGTTGCAACCGGTGTTGTAACGGTTGAACCGGCCGCGGATGTCAGGGACACTGCTCAAATTACCGTGAAGGCAGCAGACGCCGAAGCAGAAGAATACTCCGCTTCCCTGACGGTAACAGTAACGGCCAAAGATATTGCAACAGTGCAGGGCTTCTCTATTTCCACTGCTGACCGAAATGTCCCCCCCCAATCATCTTTCATTGTAACAATCAACAATGCCGGTCTGACCCTAGAAACTGATTACGGCCTGAGCATAGAGAAAGATGGATCCGCCGTAGATGCCGTCACCATAAATAACAGCGGTCTAGTCTCTATAGCAAGCACGATCAGCACAGGCAATCTCGGAACGTTCACCGTGAAGGCTGCCGGTAAAGGCAACTACAGTGGAGAGAAAACAGCCGACTTCAACCTGACGGTAACAGAGGAGGTGGAGTACAACGTAGGCGACACCGGCCCTGCCGGAGGGAAAATCTTCTATGTGAATCCTAATGCCGGCGATGAATGGACTTACTTGGAGGCTGCCCCTGGTGACATTAGTTTTGTGCAATGGGGTGGTGGAGGAACATCGGTTAACACCACGGGCACAGACATAGGAACCGGAGTATCCAACACAGCGGCGATAGTGGCCAAACTTGGTGATAACGGAGGAACGAATTACGCGGCGAAAATCTGTAGCGAGTATACAAGAAACTATTTCGGTGTTATTTATAACGACTGGTTTCTGCCGTCCAGGGATGAGTTGGATGAGTTGTATGGGCAGAAAGGTTCAGTAGGTAACTTCGAATCTAGCTACTACTGGTCCTCGTCGGAGACCGATTCCGATTCCGCGTGGCTACAGAACTTCGCCGATGGCGTCCAGGCTGACGGCGGCGACAAGGGCGGCGATAGATATGTCCGTGCGGTGAGGGCTTTTTAAACTATTTGCCCATTTAACTATTGCATTCAGCGTTGGTTAAGCCAACGCTGAATGCCGCATTTCTTACACATCCTAAGCTTACGGGCACCTCTAAAAAACCCATTTAGTTCTTGACTCGCCCTGCCTGCCGCGCAGGACACGGCGCAGGTAGGTCTTTTCCGCCGCTACTGCGTTGTCAAAATACTCAACTAAGCTTAAGCTACGCCCTTAGCTTTTGCCTGCCTGTGCGTGTCCGCACGCAGACAGGCCGCCTTGTATCGACAAAAAATTTCTTCGTCAATTTCCTGAAGCTGTTTCTTAGAGGTGCCCTACATAGGGCTTGCTTAAAAAGTCATCACGCCACCTTCTTCCTACGGATTTTATAGGTTTCCTTAATCGCGCTTATCTCATCTTCTGCCATTTTATCCAAGTTCATAACGATGGCCGTGATTTGTATCTCACATTCACTGGTAACTGCCAACTTCGCTTTTATCCTATCCATCCCATATCGTCTTTTACCAACACCGAATCGTCCTTCTATTGCAATTCGATCAACATAATCCTGATTTCTTA
Source organism: Spirochaetaceae bacterium (assembly GCA_965232165.1). GTDB lineage: Bacteria > Spirochaetota > Spirochaetia > DSM-2461 > DSM-2461 > UBA2779. Next base: position 1,981,518 of record CBDDOY010000001.1, read on the forward strand.
TTTTCTTTTCCCGCAACAGCTCCTTACGATTTTTGTCGGTTTCCTTTTTGGGGCGTCCGAGTGGTTTTCCCGATAACCGGCAATGGTATGTATCACGACATAAGTTCCGGTTATCCCTTGTAAGATAAATCTTGTCCGCATGAACCGACTCGGGATAACAGCCATATCTTTTCTTATACAATTCTATCTGAGTTTTAAGCTCTGCCGATTCATTGTAATTGTCCCATGAGAGTCGATCTATGAAGCAGAATCCATCAATCAGACTTACAGAAATCTTAGCGCCGAATTCTACGGGAGTTCCCGCTTTGCCTCTTACAATTGGCCTCACATGAGGCTGATTTATGCTGACTATACGATTATCACACCTTTGAAGATGGTTGTTCCACATTTCGTGCTGTCGGTTATAGAGTTCTTCAATAACATGGAGCTGACACCATACGTCGGGACTGATTTTATCGTGTTCGGCATAACCCAGAAGACATTTGATGTACTTCAGATCTCGCTTAAGGTACTGCAGCTGCTTCCTGACGGCACTTCGTCCTGCCTTCATCCCCGGTTTCCGTTTCTTGACATATTCAAGAAAATCCCGATGACCATTCCGGCGGCAGTCCCGAGGTTTCTTAATCCCTTGTGCTTTTACGGCTATATACAGTTTGTCAATGATCTTCCCGCATTTTTCTCGGCCTTCATTGAGCAGTGAGACATCAGTCGGATAACAAATATCTGCGGGACAGCATGTGGCGTCAATAATGAGTTTCCCTCTGTTCTCTACTTCATTTTCTTCTGTTTTCTTGCTGTCTTGCGGCGTTTTTTTTTAAGATCATCCTGATATTCCCGAAAGAGAATTTCATTTAGTTTACCAAGAAGAACACCGCTGCAGCGAGCACGAAAGGAAGGAAGCAGAGAAGCGGAAAAAGGCGCCTCATCAGAGTATCTTTCGTAACCGAGAAAATACTGCAGGTAAGGATTCTCCCTTACCTGCTCAACTAATTCCCTGTCAGAAACTTGAAGTTTTTCTTTTATCAGAAGGGCTCCTGAAGCTTCCCTTATATTTTTCGCAGGGGCTCCCTCATCCGGAGAAAAATGCTTGTCGTATTCTGATTCAAGCTCATGCCAGGGGATTTTGTTACTTAACACCGCCCATCGATTATCGGCGTTAAGGTGTCCGTTAAGGTGTCCTCCAAACGGAAGATAGAAATCGAACAGTTTCTGTTGATTTGACTCCATATACTTATACATTGTTCTCTCCCAAGTGCAAGGGTTTCAGTACAATCTAAAGATTATGCTTGCACCTGAGACTATTCTACTAGAAGTTAATTCTTTTGTAAATCTATAGTTACTACTTTTTCAGCAAGCCCTACATAGAATTGCTGGCGCTTCTTCAGGCAGCGCATCATTAAGTTGTGAGTTGTGGATTATCAGCCTGTGCGGTGAACGCAGCACAGACAGGATTCCGGTGCTATATGCCGCTGTTGTTTATCCCTGAACTCAAAACTCCCCCGCACAAATTTCCTGCAGGCAGTGGACAAACGGTATCTGTCGATGTATATTATAATAAATGTTTCTGTATCTAGGGCTTGCTGAAAAAGTATTTTGACTCTGAATACCAGTATAATGAATCAAAACTGGATTATAAGTGAGCCAGAATGCAATGATTTGAGAAACTTCGGGGGAATTTCGATTTCTGCTATTACCCAGGTGCAAGGGTTTTGAGCCATTTTCCGCATTTCCCTTGCACCTGTTTTTTCAAGAATAGATAGCAAGGCTGCTCTAAAGCATTTGTAACAGGCTTTTACCTTGAAAATCTATAGATTATGACTTTTTAAGCAAGCCCTATTTAGTAATCTGTTGTGTACAGCACACGAGAGCCCCAGGTGCAATCCACCGTAAGAATTCCGCCCGTGTTCATCTGTGGTTGAAAAGCATTGGGGCGGTATTTGTGGTTCACATTTTTTAGTTAATCAGAAGATCCATCCATCAGCCTGCATGAAATGAAGCCGACGCGGTTATTTTCGTGCGACCATCAGCATGACATCTCCCCAACCGAGAACCTTCACCCACCGATCGATGAGGTTTTTCAGCCATGGCGGCGCCGTCCCCGCCGCAAGACCGCCCCAGGTTCTGGCGGTTTCAACTGTGAAACCGGCATTGTGCAGTAGGCGTCTGAGAGTCTTCTTGCTGAACAATGTGACATGGTCTGGTATTGCAGAGCGCCATTTGCAGCCAAAGAGCCGCGCCTGAAAACCGTCGATCGCCGGAGTAATGCAGATAAAGACACCGCCGTTAGCGGTTATCCGGGCAACCTCCAGTGTGAAGGCTGCCGGGTTATCAACATGTTCAATGAGGTGAGAGGCATGCACGACTGAGAAATGGCCGTCAGGGAAACTCATATCGCATAAGTCTCCCTTCAGTATCCCCACACCATATTTCTCATTGCCGTATGCGGCGGACTCGGCGCAGAGTTCGACACCGCCGGTTTCCCATCCCAAGGACTTGAAATGGCTCAGTAGACGGCCTGTGGCGCAGCCGATGTCCAGGATTCTGTTGATAGACGGCAGAGATGGAACTATGGTTTGAAAAAAGGACGCGTCTTTTAGTCCCAGCAGCATGAGATGGAAGAAATTCTCCTCATTCGCTATCTCGTACTGGAAGTATTCCTCATCATATCTGGCCGCTAAGTCCCTGGATATTGGACGGGGATTCTGCAAGACCAGCCCGCAGGGGCAGGTAACAAACCGGGTGCCTTGCTCTCTCCACCGTTCGGAGAATTGATTCCTCCCGCATAGAGGGCAATGGGCTGTTTCCTGTGTTTCGTGAATGGAAGGGGCCTTTGAATAGGTTTTCATAAGGTGCCTGTCATTCGGCCTGGATGGTAAGATTCCACGACCTGATCTTGTTTCTGGCATTGCCCGTTCTCAGTTCCAGTGTCCCAGTACCGGGGCTGAATGTGATATTCCTCAGTACCAGCCTCCCTTTTTCATCATAGACCTGATTGTATGTGACCGGTGTCGGGGTTTTCATGACGACAATGTCATCTTTTTCCGAAAGAGATTCAAACCGTATGGAAACGAGATTCTCACCCGCCCAGTAGAGCGATATTTCCATAGGAATTCTGCCTTCAATAGCCAAGGACCATTGACCGGCTATAAGGGTAAGGTCCTTGACAAGTTCCACCCTCCTGTTGTCTTGCATGAAAAATACCTTGAACCCTGAAATAACCTCATCGTCTTCCCAGGATGGAAGCAGATACACAGGATTGACGATGCGTGAGCGCCGTGTGTCGACAATATGAAACGCCCAGCGCACATCATTCGCATAGCCCAGCCAATCACCCTGGATAACAGTTCTCTCAAGATTCGGACGGCCTTGCACTCCTTTGTAGAAGGTGCGAAAACCATTCTCGTGCTCGACAGCAATCACCTGATCACCGGATATATTCGAGTCAAACGGCGCCGGTCCGGCCCAAATGACCTCACCGTCATCCCATGCAACGGCCCGCCGTTTCAATGCATCAAACTCCAGTCCCCGCCTGAAGTGGCCAGATGAAGGTTCTCCAAAGAATGCAAGAATTCGGCCTGGGTCGTCGGGCCATTGCTGGGCAATTAATTTGGTGAGGATAAGGATGCATGCGAGCAGGAAGGCGGTTTTTCTCATCTGTTCAATTTTATGATTATGGCATACTATAAAGAAGAAGAGGAAGCGTATGGATGCCAATGATTTGATGCAAAGTGCGAGAAATGCGGCCTTGAATGCCTATGCGCCATATTCGAGGTTTCGTGTCGGTGTGGCGTTAAGGCTGGAAAACGGAGAAATTGTGACGGGTGTCAATGTGGAAAACCGATCCTTTGGTCTCTCTAGCTGTGCGGAACGTTCGGCGATCAATACGATGATAGGCATGGGCAGACAGGGCATTACGGCCATCGCCATCGTCGGGTTAGATACCATATCTCCCCTGCCTCCTTGCGGCGCCTGCCGTCAGGTGCTCAGCGAATTCTGCCCGCCTCATACCCCTGTTTACTACGACGATGGCGCAGATGGGTACATCATCTCCAGTATCGGAGAATTGCTTCCCAGAGACTCTTTGCATGATTTATCCTGTAAAGAATATAAGTAGCGCCCTGAAGCTTAGTGGTGTGAAAACAAACACATGCAGACACATATAGTTACGGAATGGGTTTTTTAGAGGTGCTCTCAACTATACTTTACACTCGTTACGCACGAGCCTTCTATGAAGCCGACGCTAAGGACTCCATCTGCGTCCATGGCGCAATCTGCGGATTTAACCGGAAATTCATGAATTCGTCATGAGTAGGTCTTGGCTGATGGTTTGTCTTCCAAATGCTGTAGACGCTGTTTTCTTTCCTGATTCTTCTCATCCGCCTCCATCTTGTCTTTCCAAGTGTCGATTTTCTGCTTGAGGTCCATCGCTTCGTGTTGTCTGCCCAGGGTATACGCAAGGCGCCGCATCGCCGAGAGATACTGAATGGCAATTCGAAAATCGTCTCTTCGTCCAGTGGAAACCTCATATTTTATACGATAACTGTCTGCCGACTCTTGCAGGAGTCTCCAGACAAGGTTGAAATACTCATTGCGTTCCCTATATTTATCTGCCCGCGGATCCAAGTCTTCGACGATCATCCTTAGATTCAAGATGTTCTTCGCCACGGTCGCCAGACGTCCGTCCAACTCAACTAGGGACCATTTCCACCGAGTGTTTTCACCAAAACCATCCCGGACTATGGCTATGGAAAAACCTAACTTCCTGACCAATTTATAGCGTTCAAATTCCGAGAAAGAAGGCACTGAGTCAAGAGAATCCTTGTATTCGCTAAATGGAACATCAATAAGATTTGTGAATACCTGTTCCATGTGTATCACGGCTTTGTAGCATGTTTTTCGAGCGTTATTGAGTGCGGTTTCATTCTTTATACCAAGCAATGATAATGAAATATGATTCATGGCGATATAGAGAGATATTACCGTAAGATTATCCGTTGAAAGCTCAAGAAGTTTATATGGGTCTTGCCGGTCTGCTTCGGCGAACGAAGCCTCGATGCGGGTCTCTTTATTTATGAGCTTGTCAATAGAATCCTTATAAGGGGCAATGTGCTCCAAATACTGTCTTCTTGATTCATTGCTAATCTTTGCCACTACGAGTACCCATGGCCGATATATCGGTGCCATAACCCTGAGAGTTCAGCAATCTAAGTGCATGATCAAATGATGTCGAGTCTTCTTTGTCGCCTGCTAACATGCGCGCGACTTCCCGAACACGCGATACACCTTCAATCGGGCTAACTTCTGTCACCGTACGCTCATTGATTATCCTTTTCATCACTTGGAAATGATTATTAGCGAAAACAGCAATAGTAGCAAGGTGTGTGATGCAGAAGATCTGCTTGCTTCTTGATAACTCGTATAAATGCTCACCCACCGACCGCGCAACCTCCCCGCCTATACCTGCGTCAACTTCATCAAAAATCATTGTCAAAACAGGATCCGACTCGATGAGAACCGTTTTGAGCGCTAACATCACACGGGACAATTCTCCTCCGGAGGCCACAGTGCTTAGGGGCCGAAGCGGCTCACCCCGATTCGCCGAGAGGAGGAACTCAATGTCATCAATGCCGTAGGGACCCATCGCCGATTTCCCTTGTTCCCCGCGTTTGCTGCTCAATGAAACGTCAAAATGTGCATCGGTCATGCCAAGAGATTCAAGATGTTCCTCAACTCTTTGCTGCAACAGCAATGCGGCCGATTTCCTTTCATGACTCAAAGCCTTTGCCTCGGAGATTAAATCTCTCTGAATCCTGTCCTTCGATTCTGAAAGCCCGTGGATTTCATCGTCCCGATGATCAAGCGTATTAAGTCGGCCCTCTGCCTGTTTGGCATAAGCCAGTATTTCGGCGACTGTGGCAGCGGTGTGCTTTTTTTCAAGTGCTTTGATTCTTGCCAGACGTTCATCAATTTGCTCCAGCTCGGCAGAATCGAATTCGGCTCCTTCCCGCCGCATACGGATTTCATTGACGATATCTTCGATTTCATAGAAGACGGTATCGAGTCTTTTCTTCAGATCTCCAAGAGTGGAATCGATTCTAAGGGCTTTATTTAATCCATCCGATGTCTTTCGCAGAAAAGCAACTGCGCCGTTACGGGACTCGGCACTTGTATTGAAGGCCCTTTCGAGATTAGCGGTCAATTCCTCGTGTCGAGAAAGAACCTTCTGTCTTTTTTCAAGTGCTTCTTCCTCTCCATGCTTGAGTTCCGCCGATTCGATTTCTTCTAACGCATGGCGCAGGAAACTGGCTTCTTGCAGCATCTGCTCCCTGTTAAGGCTTAATTCTTCAATGCGTTTGTCTAGTTTAGTCAACTCAGTGAATTTCTCTGTAAACCTACGCACCTTGTCCTCCAGTCCGGCAAATCGATCCAAGAGCCTTCGGTGAGTCGATATCTGGGATAATGATTGATGCTCGTGCTGGCCGTGCAGGTCTACTTGGAATGATGCTAACTCCGCCAATGCGACACGGGTAACGGGAACAGCCTGAATACTGGAAGTTCCCCGCCCGTTGACCCGCAATGTGCGCCGTATCAAAAGGCTGCCGTCTTCGGGATAGATGCCGTATTTGCTGCACCACTGCTGCAATGCCTCTGATTCGGGCGTATGGAGAACGGCCGTCACTTCAGCCTCTTCTACTCCTTGACGCACACTTTCACTCTTGCCCTTTCCGCCGAGAATGAGGGAAAGGGCGTCGATGAGAATGGACTTTCCCGCACCGGTTTCTCCCGTGAGAACATTGAACCCTGGGCCGAAATGAACCGAAACATCATCGATGAGGGCATAGTTTTTCACCCGTAGCTCCTCAAGCATGCGGCCCTCCTGACCAGCCTAGTTTGGTTCGAATCACTTCATAGAAATTCCGGTGAGGGGATTTGATTATCCTCATTCCGCCTTGCCGTCCCACTATTTTCACCATGTCTTCTTCCTTTAATGGATATGATTCCTGTCCGTCAACGGTGAGCAGGAGCTGCGCTCTTTGCCCTGAGTCCACTGAAATCACGATTTCATCACTATCCGGCATCACCATGGGACGCCAGGCCAAGGAGAATGGGCAAATAGGGGTAAGAACCAGTGCCGCCATGGGCGGCACCATAATCGGACCGCCGGCGGCCATGGAATAGGCCGTTGAACCCGTAGGGGTTGAGAGAATCATGCCGTCACCCAGGAAACGACCGGCAGGGAATCCCCCTGCCTGCATGGATAGACGGATGATTTTGCTTATTCCAGAGGTGGATACGACGGCGTCATTAATGCCGATAAACCGTTCTGCTATATCACCCTTATGCCATACCGATATATCAATTACCATGCGGTCTTCTACTCTCAGTCTTCCCGCCAGCCACAGTTCCAGGGACTCCGCCCACTCTTCCTGCTGCACCTCGGTAATAAAACCAAAGGTGCCTAAGTGAATTGGCAGAATGGGAATGGGGTTCGCTGAAACCATTCTGGCACAGGTTAGAAATGTTCCATCACCGCCTAGGGAAACGGCAAATCGGGCTTCGGGGCGGGCATCTCCCTTATGGTAAGAACGTGCATCATAACCACAAGTCTCGATATTTCGCTTAGCCATCCAATCCTTCATTTCATCGAACAAAATGCATGCCGACTCAATGGAGCGATTATAAACTATGAAAGCCTTGTCCTTCTTCATAGGGTTAATTCACCTATTTTAGGGCAATGTCGCCAGGACATTCATGATGAGTTGAACATTCTTTTTGCCCAATGCTGGATATAACGGAAACAAAATCGTACTGAGTGCCAAGGACTGAGCTTTGGGGCAAATCTCTCCAGTTTCGGGATATTCCTCTAAAAGCCTATTTGAAAATGCAAGCAGAGTCTCCACTCCCTTCTTCCTGGCATAAGAGCGAATATCGTTTGCACCGCTGTCTGCGACAACGGGAAAAGAATATGCAACGGCTCTGTATTCTTCGCTGCGGGGGCTGGACAGAGTTCGGTGCCGTCCTTTCTGTAATGACTGCTCATAGGATTTGAGCACAGTTTCACGTATCTCCAGGGCCTGCGGATATTCCCGATACTGCATGAGACCTAATGATGCATTGATGTCCGAAAGAAAGGCATCGATGCTCAAGTCCGCAGCCTTGGAATTGAGTTTCTTCAGATCAGATTTATCCTTTGCGAGAATGACTGTCCCGCCGCCGGCGGTAGCAATTCCCTCGGGTTCCATGGGCAGGAGGATGAATTGTGCACCACTTCCCAGAGGGCCGTTGCCCTCCCTTGCACCTAAAGCCTCTCCGATATCGACGACGATGGGGATACCCGTATCACAGAATGCTTCCATATCGGGAATACGGCCTAGGGGGGCATGAATGAAAAGAGCCTGGACATCCTTCATAGACACCTTATGCACCGATTCCGGTTCCAAACAGGCATCCTCTTCCTTAACATCTGCAAATACTGGGATCACCCCTTGAGATTTCAATGCCTTCCCATAAGCGCTGGGCGCCAGGGGCGAGATCAATACACGGTTTCCCTTAGTGAGACCGAGGCTTCCCATGGCAATCTCTATGGCTCTCGTATACTCACGCAGGACGATGCCTCCTTGAAACCTGTGTTCCCCAGCCACTGTATTGACCAGTTCCTCCGCCAAGGTTGCCGATCCAATCACATCAGTAACGAGGCAAGAGAGTACTGAGTGCATATCACGTCTCTTTATAGATGGCTTAAAAACAGGAATTGACATTGAGGCTCAATCTCCAAGTACGAGATGTTTGGTATGACCATCCAAATCCTAACATAAATTCTCCGAAATCGATACAGTATTCTTAAGCATGATGGATGAATTGGCATAAATAGGGAAGCACTTCCCAAGAAAGGGCTTGCCATCAATGGCTATTCATGCCATATTGTCATCGCTGTAAACAAAACAGCCGGAGTCGATTGAAAGAGGCTCGAAACTCCAGGTGTGAATCTGAGAATAAGGGAAGGGCTGCGGTGGTAAATCATAGGATATCTACTGTAGTTCTCAAAAAAAATGAGGAGGGTTCGTGGCTGTTGTAACCATGAAAAACCTATTAGAGTCCGGTGTACATTTTGGGCATCAGACTCGGCGCTGGGATCCAAGAATGAAGAAATTCATCTTCGCACAAAGAAACGGGATCCATATTATCGATCTACAGAAAACCATTGTTGCAATCAAAGACTCGTATGATTTGGTCCGGCAAGCGGTTATGAACGGCAAATCGATTCTGTTTGTCGGTACCAAGAAACAGGCTCAGGCTTCAATAAAACAAGAAGCCGAAAGATGCGATATGTTCTATGTGAATAATCGCTGGCTGGGAGGGATGTTAACCAATTTCAGCACGATTAAGAAATCACTTCTGAGGCTCAAGAAGCTTGAGAAAATGGAAATTGATGGAACATTCGAGCAACTCACCAAGAAGGAAGTCGCCCGGCTTCTTAAGGAAAAAGGCCGATTAGAGAAAAACCTTGGCGGCATCAAGAATATGAATGAGCTTCCGGGGATCATGTTCGTCGTTGACACCCATACTGAAGCCATTGCGGTAGCCGAGGCGCGGCGGATGAGCATTCCCATTATTGCCGTGGTCGATACAAACTGCAATCCTGAAGGCATTGACTATCCCATTCCTGGAAATGACGATGCAATCAGGGCCATCAGCCTTTTCACCCAAGTGATAGCCAATGCCGTTATTGAAGCCGACAATGAGCAGGGCCTGAAAGTTATCGAAACGCTTCAAGATGACACCGAGGAGTCAGCCTTTGGTGAATTGAGCGCAGACAAGGCCATGCAGAACGAGTTCGATGACCGAGTCGCCCGTATGGAAGCGATATCTGACGAACCGCTACACAGTAAGGCCAGTGATGCTGTGAGTGATGAATTGACCGATGCCGAGGTCAGGGCCGAAGCCGAGTTCAAGCCCGAAGCTAAGCCCGATACCGGAGCCAAGCCCAAGACCGAAACAGGGACCAAGCCCGATACCGGAGCCAAGGCTAAGACCGAAGTCGTGTCCAAGGCCGAAGTCAAGGCTAAGCCCGAAGTCAAGCCCAAGCCCGAAGTCAAGCCCAAGCCCGAAGCCGAACCCAAGGCCGAAGCCGAACCCAAGGCCGGAGCCAAGCCCAAGACCGAAGTCAAGCCCAAGACCGAAGCCAAGGCTAAGACCGAAGTCGTGTCCAAGGCCGAAGTCAAGGCTAAGCCCGAAGTCAAGCCCAAGCCCGAAGTCAAGCCCAAGGCCGAAGCCGAACCCAAGGCCGAAGCCGAACCCAAGGCCGGAGCCAAGCCCGATACCGAAGTCAGGGCTAAGACCGAAGTCAAGCCCAAGCCCGAAGCTAAGCCTAAAACCGAAGTCAAGCCCGATACCGAAGTCAAGGCTAAAACCGAAGTCAAGGCTAAGACCGGAGCCGAGCCCAAGACCGGAGCCGAGCCCAAGGCCGAAGCCAAGCCCAAGGCCGGAGCCAAGCCCGATACCGAAGTCGTGTCCAAGGCCGAAGTCAAGACTAAGGCCGGAGCCAAGCCCGATACCGAAGCCGAACCCAAGGCCGGAGCCAAGCCCGATACCGAAGTCAGGGCTAAGACCGAAGTCAAGCCCAAGCCCGGAGCCAAGCCCAAGCCCGGAGCCAAGCCCGATACCGAAGTCGTGTCCAAGGCCGAAGTCAAGACTAAGGCCGGAGCCAAGCCCGATACCGAAGCCGTGCCCAAGACCGGAGCCAAGCCCAAGACCGGAGCCGAGCCCAAGACCGAAGCCAAGCCCAAGCCCGGAGCCAAGCCCGATACCGAAGTCGTGTCCAAGGCCGGAGCCAAGCCCGATACCGAAGCCGTGCCCAAGACCGGAGCCAAGGCTAAGACCGAAACTAAGCCCAAGACCGAAGCCAAGCCCAAGCCCGGAGCCAAGCCCAAGCCCGGAGCCAAGCCCGATACCGAAGTCGTGTCCAAGGCCGAAGTCAAGACTAAGGCCGGAGCCAAGCCCGATACCGAAGCCGTGCCCAAGACCGGAGCCAAGTCCAAGGCCGGAGCCAAGCCCGATACCGAAGCCGAGCCCAAGACCGAAGCCAAGGCTAAGGCCGGAGCCAAGCCCGATACCGAAGCCGTGCCCAAGACCGGAGCCAAGGCTAAGACCGAGCCCGATAAGCCCAAGACCGAAGCCAAGCCCAAGCCCGGAGCCGAGCCCAAGGCCGGAGCCGAACCCAAGCCCGGAGCCAAGCCCGATACCGAAGTCGTGCCCAAGGCCGAAGCCAAGACTAAGGCCGGAGCCAAGCCCGATACCGAAGCCGAGCCCAAGACCGGAGCCAAGGCTAAGACCGGAGCTAAGCCCAAGACCGAAGCCAAGCCCAAGACCGGAGCCAAGGCCCAAGACCGGAGCCAAGCCCAAGACCGAAGCCAAGCCCAAGACCGGAGCCAGGCCCAAGCCCGGAGCCAAGCCCGATACCGAAGCCAAGCCTAAGACCGAAGCCGAGCCCAAGACCGAAGCCAAGTCCAAGGCCGGAGGAGCCCAAGACCGAAGCCGAGCCCAAGACCGGAGCCAAGGCTAAGCCCAAGACCGAAGCTAAGCCCAATACCGAAGCCGAGCCCAAGACCGAAGCCGAGCCCAAGGCCGGAGCCGAGCCCAAGACCGGAGCCGAGCCCAAGACCGGAGCCGAGCCCAAGACCGGAGCCGAGCCCAAGACCGGAGCCGAGCCCAAGGCCGAAGCCGAGCCCAAGACCGGAGCCGAGCCCAAGACCGGAGCCGAGCCCAAGACCGGAGCCGAGCCCAAGACCGAAGCCGAGTCCAAGACCGGAGCCGAGCCCAAGGCCGAAGCCGAGCCCAAGACCGGAGCCGAGCCCAAGGCCGAAGCCGAGCCCAAGACCGAAGCCGAGCCCAATACCGAAGCCGAGCCCAAGACCGGAGCCGAGCCCAAGGCCGGAGCCAAGTCCAAGACCGGAGCCGAGCCCAAGGCCGAAGCCGAGCCCAAGACCGAAGCCGAGCCCAAGACCGGAGCCGAGCCCAAGGCCGAAGCCGAGCCCAAGACCGGAGCCAAGGCTAAGACCGGAGCCGAGGCTAAGACCGGAGCCGAGCCCAAGACCGGAGCCGAGCCCAAGGCCGAAGCCGAGCCCAAGGCCGAAGCCGAGCCCAAGACCGAAACAGGGTCCAAGACCCAGAAAAAAGACTCAGAAAGCAAGCTTCCTGACGGTGTGAAGTCGCCCAAAGCAGACAGTTCTGCCAGGAAGGATGGAGATGGAACAGTGATGGTGACACCCAAAGAAGTGAAAAAACTCCGGGACAAGACTGGGGCCGGAATGCTGGATTGCAAGAATGCTTTGATTGAGGCCGAGGGTGATTTTGAGAAAGCGGAGAGAATACTGAAGGAACAAGGACTGGCAAGTGCCGAGAAGCGCATAGGCCGGGCGACCAATAATGGGGCGGTTTTCACATTCATCGGCAATGGCCAAGCAGCCATGGCCGAACTGACATGTGAAACTGACTTTGTGGCAAAGAACGCGGTGTTTCGATCAGCGGGAGAAAAAATAGCCGCTGCCATAGCTGCTTCGGGCTCCGCAAGCAAGAGCAAAGAAGTTGAAACCATGGTGAAGGAAGCCATCGCCGTTCTCAAGGAGAATATGACTCTAGGCCGAGTCGTCTATTGGGAGTATTCCGAAAACGAAATCGTTGTTAACTATTCACATAATGGGGGTATCATAGGAGTCATGGTAAAACTCGCCGGTGAAAATGCGGCAGCGGCGGGGAAGGATGAAGTCAAAACTCTTGCATTTGACTTGGCTCTGCACGCAGCAGCCTATAAGCCGGCCTATCTGCAGAGAGACTCCGTCGATCCTGAATACATCAAAGAACAGGAGGAAATTTTCACGGCTCAGGCCAATAGCCTGGGGGACAAGCCTGAAAATGTTATCAAAGGCATAGTTCAGGGGAAATTGAACAAACATCTTGCTCAAATTTGCTTTATGGAGCAGGACTTCGTCAAGGAGAATAAGAAATCAGTCAAGCAGGTGATTGATGAAATCTCTGCAAAAGTTGGCGGTCGGCTGATACTGTCTGATTACTCCTACATAGCGATTGGCCGGGAAGACTAGTGTGCTGTACCCAGCACCTTATGAAATGACAACTGCGCAAGGGATTGCAGCGGAAATGCCGCTGGCTGCCCCGGCGATTGGCAATGAGCCGGGGAACAGGCAGCCAGAGTAAGGCATTGGAGAGAAAAGCCCGACCCGAAGGGGTGCGCCCAGATATTAATAATTGAAAACCATGACACACTAGAAGAAAGGAGAAAAGCATGGAGGGATTCAAGTCAAAAGCCGAAGAGCGGATGAAAAGGAGCATTAATGCGCTGATGGATGATTTCAGTCGTCTGCGTACGGGCCGGGCATCGGCGGCGTTGTTTGACAATGTCCGAGTCGATTACTATGGGGCGCCGACGCCGTTGAATCAACTGGCCAATATTTCCACTCCCGAAGCCAGGCTCATTGTCATTCAGCCCTTCGACAAAAATTCCATTGGTGAAATTGAAAAGGCAATACAATCATCGGATTTGGGCCTCAATCCAAGTAATGACGGCAAGGTGATCCGTATAGGCATTCCGCCGCTGAATGAAGAAAGGCGCAAAGAACTCGTCAAACAGGCTAAAAATCTCGCCGAGAACACCCGTGTAGCCATCCGGAACATTCGCCGCGACTCGAATGAGCAGATTAAGAAAGGTGATTTTGCGGAAGATGAGCAGAAAAAAGCAACAGGAGAAATTCAGAAGCTTACGGATGCCTATATAGAAAAGATAGGGGGATGTCTGAAAACTAAAGAGCATGAAATCATGGAGGTTTGATGTCTTGGATAATCTTGCGCTCCCCTCCCACGTCGGCATCATCATGGATGGAAATGGCCGTTGGGCGAAAGAGCGTGGTTCTTCCCGCACCAGCGGTCATCAAGAGGGCCTCGAAGCAGCGAAACGCATAGTGACCCACGCCTCGAATACAGGCATCAATATCTTGTCCCTTTATGTGTTTTCGACTGAGAATTGGCGGCGGGCCGAACAGGAAGTCAACCTCCTGATGAATCTCATCAAAACACACCTGCGCCAGCAGTATGACTTCTACAGGGAAAACGGGTTAAGGATAGTCCATTCGGGTAACTTGGAAGGGCTGCCCTTGTCGGTCCGCAGAGAAATTCGGTTCGCCGAGGAGAAAACGGCTCAATTGGATGGGATGAGGATCAACCTGCTCATTAATTATGGCGGCCGTGATGAGATTGTTAGGGCTGTAAGACGGCTTGTCGAAGATGATAGCTGTCCGGATAGCATTACGGAAGCACAATTTGCTCAATACTTCGATCATCCGGAAATACCGGATTTGGATCTGATGATACGGACTGGCGGGGAGGTGCGCTTAAGCAATTTCCTCCTGTGGCAGGCTGCTTATGCAGAAATGTATTTTTCCGATGTCTACTGGCCGGACTGGACCTCGGAGCACCTTGATGCGGCTCTTGTCTATTACCAGTCCCGTCGGCGGCGTTTTGGTAAGATTGCCGATGAGTAATACCCTGAAAAGAGTCATACTCTTCATAATTGCCATACCGTGCCTATCGGTATTTCTCCTATTTGTGACGCATCTCCATTTTCTCGGGTTATGTGCTGTTCTAACCTTGATCGGCATCAAGAGTGGTATGGAAATGAGATTCATGATGAAAGGGCTGTCATTGCCAGTTTGGACGGCGGTACTCCCCGGCTTGTCTCCTCTTCTAGCCTGGTCTATCTCTGCCGGTTTCTTGCCGCCGGAAAGTGCCGTTATTGCCCTGACCCTAGGTTGTATGTGGGCGTTTGGCGGCGTAATCTTCATCACCGAGGAAGAGCTTTCTCTCGGCATTCAGCGAATTGGATCAAGATTGATTATGCTGCTTTATCCGGGCTTCTTCCTGTGGTGGATACAACGGATGTCGGATCTTGCTCAGGCCCGTTATGCGCTGCTGGTCTTCATGCTGATCATTTTTCTTAATGATTCCGCTGCCTGGCTGTTCGGACTTCTCTTCGGACGACACCGTAACCTGTTCGCCGTCAGCCCCAATAAGAGCCTGGAGGGATTCATTGCCGGAATTGCCGCAACCCTCATAGTGATTCTTACGGCATGCTTTTTATTGCCCGACTTCCTTGTCCTCCCTACGTGGCAGCTTGTCTTGTTCGGTATCCTCTTAGGAGTAACCACCGGCATGGGAGACCTGGTTGAATCGGCTATCAAACGGGCAACCAGCACCAAGGACTCTGGCCGTATGATGCTTGGACGTGGAGGAATGCTGGATTCCGTGGATTCCTTATTGTTCACTGCGCCTGTGTATTACATGCTTTTCAAGATCGGAGGGTAGCCTATGTTTGATCCTGTGCTGCGAATTGTTCTAGGGATTTTAGGCCTGTCTATCGTTGTTCTCGTCCATGAGGCGGGTCATTATATCCTGGCTCGATTGACTAAAATACGGGTGAAAACATTTTCGATAGGATTCGGGAAAAGACTCGTGGGCTTTCATCGTGGCGATACAGAATATCGGCTTTCCCTGATTCCGCTCGGCGGTTACTGCCATTTCTACGGAGAAGAGTCCTTCAGGCGATCATTAGAAGAAGGATTGAGTGAATCAGCCTTCAACGAAGGAGATTTCTACGGCAGTTCTCCTTTTGTTCGCATTCTTGTATCGATTGCCGGTCCGGTGGCCAACATATTGGTTGCCGTCTTCATTTTCACGGTCATTTCCTGGATAGGCTACCAGGAGCAGTATACCGAACCTAGAATCATACTTGCATCTGATTATTCCATGGATCAGACTGTATGGCCTGCAGATGCCGCCGGTCTGGCCACCGGCGATTTCATCGTTGCGGTGAACGGCCGGAAGATTGATAAGTTTCAAGAATTGAGCCGGAAACTTATCTTGGAACCAGGAGAAGAGATATTCCTAACCGTACAGCGGAACAATAAGGAGTTCATTACCAGCGTTATCCCCGAACTCGACAAGGAAACAGGAAGGGCATTAATTGGTGTGAGGAATTGGGTTGACCCAATAATATCCGAAGTAAAGCCCAGAACCATGGCCGATGAAATGGGGCTTCAAGCCGGTGACAGGATTACGGCCATGGCGAATAAACAGATTCTCCATACGGCTGATTTCTACACCGTATTGCAAGAAGCCGGCGGCGAAGAAATTAGGGTCGATTTCATTCGCGCAGGCAAGTCTCTCACAGGGAGCTTGGCTGTTGCACCTGATACCGATTTGGGCATCACATTCGTCATGAAGAGCGGCCGTTCGGAGCAGCTCGGCTTATTCCCCTCCCTGCTCCGCGGGAGCTTGGAAGCATGGAGTCTCATCGTATCGACTATGAAAGGAATTCGCATGATGTTCATGGGGATTCGGCTTCAGAATGCTGTATCCGGCCCCTTGCGCCTTATTTCCATAACAGGAACGGCTGTGGCCAGAGGCTTTGAAATCGGCCCGGGGCCGGGCATCTTAGTAACCTTTGAACTCATCGCACTCATCTCGGTGTCATTGGCTATTTTGAACCTGCTGCCCATACCCGTGCTGGACGGAGGACAGATTCTGCTCTTTCTCATCGAGTGGGTGCGGCGGCGTCCGCTGAAACCGCGCTCCATTCACAGATATCAGTTCGTCGGCGCAATTATCGTATTGATCATAGCGGTCGCGGCCACTACGGGTGATCTGATGTTTTTCCGGGGACAGTAAGGAGAACCAATGATATGAGAAGAACAGTTTTTCTCATCGTCTATCTCGTCTGGGCAGTATCCCATACATCGGCGGAAGACCGGCTTGTTTTCCAATCGGGGCATGACGGCGAACCTGTCGACATACAGTGGCATAGAAGAACTCAAACGCTGGTTTCTGCCGGAGAAGATGGCCGTTTCATCGTTTATGATCCGGAAATGAAGATAATAACTCATCGTTTCAAGGTGACAGATGGGCCGATTTACCAGTTTCAAAGCGATCCAAGCGGAGACAGGGCAGCCTTCCTCACTATAAATGCGGGCCGATACAACCTGTCGGTTTGGGATTGGGGCGAAGAGAAGAAATTGTATGATCTAAACTTGGACTCGGCGCCATTGTTCTTTACCTGGTCGGCTCGGGGCGCATATCTTGCCGTGGGCAAAATCACCTCTCCCAGTCTTCTTCTCATTAACGGGAAGCAGGGACATCTACTCCCCTACATTGATGATTTGCCTTACTTATTTGATTCTGGATATATAGGTTCTACCGAGCAGACTATGA
Organism: Spirochaetaceae bacterium; assembly: GCA_965232165.1. Taxonomy (GTDB): domain Bacteria; phylum Spirochaetota; class Spirochaetia; order DSM-2461; family DSM-2461; genus UBA2779. Next base: position 1,998,792 of record CBDDOY010000001.1, read on the forward strand.
TGACCTACACCTCAACTGGTGATATCCGTTATTGGAACATACGCAATTCATCTTTGAGACTATCGGTGAAGACTCTGCCCAATCTCGTCGACTTAGCAGTTTTGCAGATCGAAGATAAATCCATCCTGCTTGCCAGAAAAGGGAAGGTGTTTTATCTCATTCACCGCCAGTCCGGGAAGATACTGGATCAGATGATAGCCCCAGGGCCTATTGTCGACTTTGCGGTTGATTCCGTTGATGGAGCATTGGATATACTCAGTTCTTCTTCACAAGGAGCTTTACTCCATCAATACACTCTTAGGGGCGGGATGTTTAAGATGATTAATGAGCAGGATGCGCCCCTCCCCTTGACTCACTTACCCCATCCTCTACGCATAACAAGGGGCAATAGGCAGGTATTTGCAGCCGCTGCCTCCGGAAGCTTAGCGAGTATTTCCGATGGAGCAGCATCTGTCATCGCCGACAACATCACCTGGCAGCCACAGGCCTTAACCTTCATTGAAGACAATCTATACATCGGCGGGAACAATCAGATATGGCGGTTCAATTCGCCATTTTTTTCCCTGGACTCCAGTATCCGTCTTGATGATCTCACAAATCACACCAGTCAATTGATCACCATCGGTGCTTCAAATGGGGAAATGGGTCTCGGCACACTTCCCGATGGGAGGATTATTAGCTGGTTCAGGGATGGTACGGGCTCGGAGCAGGGTATACGTATATCAGATCCCCACAGCATCGATTCTGGTCAATCCATTGACAGTACCGGTCCAATCGCCAGACTCAAGATCATCGATGATTCCCGCATCATGACAATAGATCAAAATGGCATGATTGGTATTATCAACTATCAAACTGGGAAGATCCTCTCAAAATACTCGGCCCTAGGGATTCTTGATGCCGTATACTCGGCAACAGGTGATTTCATTCTTACGGGCAAGTCTTCAAGCTATCAGAGCCCCTTGGGACTCATAGATATGAGTACTCAGGAGTCCATGCAAATTCCCGATGACAGATTCATGGTTTATCATATAAACATAAACAAAGAATCCATTTACACCATTGGGGTCAAGAATCTCCCGCTAGAAGGGACATTGACAGTGCTCATGTCACACCGCATTGAAAACCTTAAGCAAAGTTTTATTCTCAAGGAATTCCAAGGTGAAGATATCAGGGCAAAGGTCATCCCGCGGAAACAAGGGAAAGGTGTGCATACGAATCTTGGGGGCGAACTGATCAAGATACTTGGTTCTCGAAAAACTGCTTACAAGTGGCCATCCGCCATCCGTGATTTTGATGAATACGGCGCCGTGCTCTATGGAATTGATGCAGAGGGTTCACTCGTATTCTGGGATGTCGCCGATGGCACACAGGCCCTGTTAAGAGTCTCATTCTTTAAGGATGGCTCCTTGATAGCATATAAGCCGAATGGCAGGGCACTCTGGGCATCTCACACTGCACAAGATAATTTCATCCTGTTCAGAGGCGGCAAGATTGTCAGCCCACAGCGAATGGGCATTCTTCAGCATGTTACGCCCAAGGATTCTATTCCTGAAGAAATAGATGCTGCGCCCAAGGATTCTATTCCTGAAGAAATAGATGCTGCGCCCAAGGATTCTATTCCTGAAGAAATAGATGTTACACCCAAGGATTCTATTCCTGAAGAAATAGATGTTACACCCAAGGATTCTATTCCTGAAGAAATAGATGTTACACCCAAGGATTCTATTCCTGAAGAAATAGATTCACCATTGTAACAATCTCAACAATCTCTAAGGTATTGTCCTACAACCAAAATTGGGCGCAACCCTTCGGGTCGGGCTTTCCGCTCCAATGCCTTATTCCGGCAGCCTGCCCCCCGGCTCATTGCCAATCGCCGGGGCAGCCGGCGGCATTTCCGCTGCAATCCCTTGCGCCTAAAGTCAATTGGAAATTTATTGTGCAAAGCAGAGCCTCAGGATTCAAAAATCAGAATTCAAAGGCCATGCTTCACACCCTTCGACCGGCGATCAGAGATGGAATCACAATTCACCCCTCTGCGTTCACCGCACAGGCTGATACTCCATAACTCACAACTTAAGGGCACCTCTAAAAAACCCGTTTAGTTCTTGACTTGATCTTTTCTGCCGCTACTGCGTTGTCAAAATACTCACGTAGCTTAAGCTGCGCTTGAGCTTTTGCCGCCTTGTATCGACAAAAAATTTCTTCATCAATTTCCTAAAGCTGTTTTTTAGAGGTGCCCTTAATGATGCGCTGCCTGAAGAAGCACCAACAATTCTATGTAATTTAGGCTGTGTAAGAAATGCGGCATTCAGCGATGGCTTAACCAACGCTGAATGCAATAGTTAAATGGGCAAATAGTTAAAAAGCCCGCACCGCACGAACAGAGAAGTCGTTGCTCTTGGCGTTGAAGTCGTCCAGGTGGCCATTGTCTGAGTCCAGAGTCCACGCTTTGCTCAAACTGGCCTCCGACGAGGACCAGGATAACTTCCAACCTACTGAACCTATCTGCGTATACAACTCATTCAACTCATCCTTGGAAGGCAAAAACCAGTCGTCCTTCCCTCCCAATGTGGAGTCAACGCATGCCTTTGCCGCATAGTTTTCTGTGAAACCGGCAGTATCCAGGGCTGTAACAATAGCCGCTGTGTTGGATTCTCCGGTTCCTATGGCTGTACCTGTTGTTCTTACTTCTGTCGTAGTATTACCCCATTTATACCTACCAGGAAGAGCACTGGGGGCCGCCTCCAGGTAAGTCCATTCAACAATGGCGGGATCAGTATTCACATAGAAGATTTTCCCTCCGGCAGGGCCGGTGTCGCCTATGCTGTACACTACCGTCAGTACGAAATCGACTGTTGTCTCTCCAGTGTAGTTGGTTTTACCGGCAGCCTTCACGGTGTATGTTCCGGTATCGCCTGTGCCGATCGTGTTTGCTATAGAGACTAGACCGCTGTTATCTATGGTGACGGCAGTAACGGGGGCTCCATCTTTTTTCTCTATGCTCAGGCCGTAATCAGTTCCTGCGGTCAGACGGGTATTGTTGATCGTTACGGTGAAAGTTGATGCTTGCGAGCCGGTGACAGTTTGGTCACCAATGGAAATAGAGAAGCCCTGCACATCTGCAATATCTTTGGCCGTTACTGTTATCGTGATCTTTGCCGTGTACGCTGAGTCTCCAACAGTGGCCGTCACGGTAATTTGAGCAGTGTTCCTGACATCCGCGTCCGGTGCAACCGTTACAACACCGGTTGCATCATTAACACTTACGCCCTGCGGGCTGCCCTCCAGGCTATAGACGATAGTACCCGCCGGCAGGTTTGTCCACGTCGGCACAGGACTCGCCGCGTCCTGAGCCATGCCAAATTCTGCGGTGACTCCGCTGCTGTACGTGAATGACGGCTGCGTTGTACCGCCGTTCTCATCATCCGTCGTTCCCGGGCACGATGCCAGAAACGCCAACAGTCCGATTGAGAGCAGGGCTCCCCTGCTCATTAGCCAGGAAAACTTCTTCATTTTCCTTCTCCTTCGAAAAATAGCAGCTGATCAGATATATCAGCCTTATAAATATCATTATTGCCGGCATAACAGCAGATCAAAGAACAGTCCATATCAAAATTGTTCTGCATTATGCTCCTCCTTATATATGCAAACGCCTTCCCCCTCTCTCCAGATGGAAATGGGGGGCTCCGGCAATCTTTTCTCCCGGCTAAATTCATAGACACAGAGGCTCGACAGGTACCGTTTGTCCAGTGCCCGCAGAAAATTTGTGCGGGGGAGTTCTGAGTTCCGGGATAAACAACAGCGGCATATAGCACCGGAAAAGTTCGAGTCAAGAACTAAATGGGGTTTTTTAGAGGTGCCCTATAGCAAAAAGAAAAATGCCGGGTCCTGCTACAGTAAGGCTGCGCCTTGCGTATGCCGCTCCGCTCCCTGGGGCCAGTGTCATAGAGCGCGTCTCCCGAACACGTGTACAACACCAAAATACTTGTTATAATGCTCTTATGTTCAGACTAACACTCCTGCGCCATGCCAAGAGTGCTCAAGGGGATGGCGAAACTCCCGACATTCGGCGCACCCTAAATCAGCGCGGACGACATGATGCCCCCCTTATGGGGAGGGTTTGTGCGGAGAAACTGCCGACACCTGATATCATACTGGCCTCACCGGCACAGAGGGTGCGTGAAACACTGAAGCTGTTCTTTGGCCAATGGACGGCGGTGAATCGGGAAGTCGTCTACGCCGATGCTCTCTATCTCGCATCTCCGGAGGAGCTTCGAAAACTGATTCTCAAACACGCCGGGCACAATTCCCACCTGTTTATCTGCGGGCATCAGCCCACATTGGGGGAGTTGGCATCCTGGCTCTGTGGTGATTGTGACTCCGATATGCCGACAACGGCGGTTCTGTCCCTTCTTTTCTCTTCAGGCGGCATGGAGCGGAACGCCGGACAGTTGGATTTCTACGCTTCGCCGCGTGATTATACCTGATTGACCCGTGAAGATTGGCGTTCTGCTCTCCGGGGGGGTGGACAGCTCAACAGCGTTGGTGTCCTTGAAAAAGGATAGACCCGATGCGGCAATAACAGCGTTCTATTTGAAAATCTGGCTTGAAGATGAATTATCCGACTTCGGCTCCTGCCCCTGGGAAGAGGATATGGAGTACGCCGCTCAGGTGTGCAGAGTCGTGGGGGTCCCGCTCAAGGTAATAAGCCTGCAGCGGGAATATCGGGACAGGGTGGTGGACTACACCATAACCGAGCTTAGGGCCGGACGCACACCGAGCCCCGATATATTCTGTAACCGGCGCATCAAATTCGGCGCTTTCATCGAGAGGGCAGGGGATTCGCTGGACAAAATCGCCTCGGGGCATTATGCCGTTGTTTCCAGGGATTCAGACGGCCTGTTCCGAATCAGGCGCTCGCCGGATGAGGTGAAGGATCAAACCTACTTCCTTTCCCATCTCACGCAGCAGCAGGCATCCCTCGCCCTGTTTCCCGTCGGCATGATGACGAAGAAGGATGTGCGCCGTCTTGCCCAGGATTGGGATTTGCCCGCCAAGTCCAGGAAAGACAGCCAGGGAATCTGTTTCCTTGGGAAAATAAAATACCCTCAGTTCGTCCGGCACTATCTGGGTGAAAAGGAAGGCGTCATCATCGATGGGGAAACAAATCATATTCTCGGCGCCCACAGGGGCGCCTGGTTTTATACGATTGGACAACGGACCGGCCTCGGCCTCTCAGGCGGTCCCTGGTATGTGATTGACCGGGATGTAAAGAAAAACATAGTATTCGTAGGACATGCTGCGACCGCCCAGGAAGCGGCGGTGAGCCGCTTCAACGTGGTTCGGCCCAATTGGATTGCCGGTCCGCCTGCATTTCCCGCCAGATTGAGCGTGAAACTTCGCCACGGCCCCAGACTCATCCGGACAAAGGTGTCTCTCTCATCCCCGTCACAGGAGGGTCTGGCGCGGCTCTCTGTTCAGATGGATGAAGCCGACAGGGGCGTCGCACCGGGTCAGTTTGCCGTGTTTTATCAGGAAGACCTCTGCCTGGGCGGGGCGATGATTGAGGGTTGAACATGGAAAGGTTTGCCGTCAGTGTCCGGCTCTCTTTCACAGCACTTCATTCAGGGCGGACCGGAGGTCTTCTTCACTCAGCCGGACGGGGAAATTCTTACTGTCCGATGCCTGAATTACTGCGTCCAATTGCTCCTTTTTCAGCCCGTATGCCGATAGACAAGGGAGTCCCATCGCCCAGTAGTCAATGCGGTCTAACATGGCCGTTAACTCGCATGAGAAAAGAATACTTGCGGCATCCTCCAATATGCTCATGGTATGACGATGCTGCGGATCATCGGTTAACCGATTGATCATGCGGCGAAACACTGGAATCACCAGCAGACCGCAGGCAACGCCGTGAGGAACATCGCAGGCGGCGCCTAATGGTCCGGCAAGACCGTGGACCGCGCCAAGACCGGCGTTGGAAAGTGTCAGTCCGGAGAAATAGGCCGACAGGGTGAGTTCGCCCCGCGCATAGATCTCATTGTCCTTCCCATAGAGCCGGTCGGAGAAGAGCCGACTTCCCCGCCCGAAGTATTTGAAGCCTTCTCGGGCGAGAAAGGCCGTGAAGGGTGTGGCCTTTGTGGAGATGGCGGATTCGAGGAGCTGGCAGAAAGCGTCCATGGCACAGGCCAGACTCACCTCCGGCGGGCAGCCCAAAGCCAGGGCTGGATCAAGAAGAACGGTCCGTGGGATGAAGGCATTATGACGCAGTGATTTCTTGAAACCGTTCTTCCCCCGGCGGCTGATAACGGCATTATTAGTCGCTTCGCTTCCCGTCCCGGCCGTGGTGGGCACGGCAATCATGGGGGCACTGTCCGCTCTCGGCTTCCTCTTGCCTATGCCTTCGAGGTATTCGATGACACTTCCTTCATGTCTGAGCATGGCGGCCACTGCTTTTCCGGCGTCCAGCACCGATCCTCCGCCTATGGCCACGACGGCGCCTGCCCCTCTATCCCGTGCCATGGCCGTAAGTTCATCTACCATTTCCGGTGTCGGTTCGCCGCTGACGGTTTCTCGTTGATACTCGATACCGGTCGAGCGGAAACCGGCTTCCAGTGCTTTCCAATAATCCGTGTGGGGGAAATGCCTGCCACTCACCACGAAGAGACGGGCAGATTGCTGGGCAAGATGAATCAGTGATTTGAGACTTCCCGTGCCATAGACAAGCTCATGGTTGCCAAAATGACGAAACAGATCGATTGTTGTTTCCATTTTCATCCTTGCTTAGAGTCATCACAGTATATATTATGTAACTGGAACAAATGACCATGAAAAATCACAGTGCCGATGCCGTTTTCATTGCCATGCTCACCGCTATATTAATCACAACGGTCTCCTGTGTCACCAGTGCCCCGGCTGCGGAATCTCAAGTTTCCCAGGAGAAATCACCGCCGTCGACGGAGTTTGAATGGCTTTTAGACACCCGGCCATTGGGTAATACCCTGGTGTTTGTGGCCGCAGGGCCCATGCATTCAAATCGAGACATGGAGAAGCTGTCGGCCTTAAAAGATGCGGCAATGCAGGCCGGGGTCTTTTCGAGCTTCTGGGGTTCGAGGCAGGATTTCATAGTGAGCAGTGTGCATGGTACGAATCTTTCGGAAAGAACGAGGGCCGACTATGACGGCAGTGCCGAAGATGCCGCCTTAGAACAGTTAGAAGCGGTAGGCGAATGGGTAACCGATGAGGGCACCTGGGTTAAATACCAACTTGAGAAGAATGATATTCCCGCCATGAACTGGCAGCCTGAGTACCTGGGGGGACAGCCGACATGGCTTCATAGGCCGCCGGAAATCAGCGGCTGGCTGGTGACCGTCGGACTTGGAAGTCATCAAAGCACCCTGTCTAAGTCGATCCGCAAGGCGGATGAAGCGGCCTTGGCAGAGATTGTTCAACGACTGTACGGCGAGAACCGTACCATAAACATCGATAAGACTCTGTCATCACAAACATGGTCCAAAACGGATTCGGCCTCGGCCTCCTACGCCAAAGGTTTCGGAATTGTCCGAGGCTTTCTGGTCATCGCGCGGTGGTACGATGATTCAGGCGCATGGTCGTTGGCTGCATGCCCGTTGGAGTGGAATGGGGGATAGGCATCTCTGAAGAGTCAGTCATTCTTCCTCTTATAAGCCTCAAATGCCTCATCATCCGCTTTCTGCCAGGATTCATAATCTCCCTGGAGTACCCCTTCGAAGTCTTCCCAGAATGATTCCTCTTCAGGGGTTGGTTTTTCAGCCTTGGGCTGGATGGACCGTTCACTTGGATCGTCCTTCCAGGGAAGAACCCGTCTGGCCGTTACATAGCGGCGGCTCCAGTAGCGGCTGTCGGCAGGGCTGATAACAACCCCGGTCTTAGGCCCGCCTGAGATGCTGTGGATGATGTAGCCGTCAGAATACCAAATTGCCACATGGTTGATGCGGTTCGGATTGGCGCCGGTGGCGTAGAATAGAAGATCACAGGGCCGCCAATTTCCCTTATCCACCGGTTTGCCGATGGCGGCCATTTGTCTCGATGTTCGCGGCAGATTGGGGAGGGAGGGTTTGTAGAGATAGTTCACGTATCCTGAGCAATCGAATCCGGTTGGATCCATGCCGCCGTTCCGGTACGGCCTTCCCTCAAGATTGGCGGCGCGGTCGAGGAGGTCTTGGATGGGTTCGGAGCCCATATCCATGGCCATGAGGGGAATGAGTATCACAGAATGAAGAAAGATGCGGATACCGCGTCTCATGCCGGCTTCCTCTCTTTGAGAATAGAAATAATTTCCGGGTAGCATTTGCCCTTCCTTTTACCTCCGGCGAGGTATATCAGTCCCGCTGAGCCAAACAGCCCTATGAAGCCGGCAAGAGCGGCAAGACCGTCTTCAGGGCCTGGCAGCAATCTGAGTGTAACAAACCAGAGTGCCGCCGCCGTGAGGACGGGAAGGCCGAGTATCAGGAGCGAAGCGGCAATGCCTATGGGGGCGCTCACCTCGACTGTATCTCCGGGTTTCAATGACATGACAGTCGGCATAGCGGCCTTGAACGGCCTGCCGCTGACTCGGCAGCCGCAACGTGATGAGTTGCAGCCCATGCTCCGGTCGCATGATTGGCTTCTCTCAACCTCGTCGATTATTCTTAAGTTCACCCAGGATTCGCCGAAGCCCGCAACTTTGGCTTTTCTAATCATATTGGCCTCCACTATCAAACTATATACTACTTAAATAAGGATTATTTATCAAATTTCTTGAATTCCGCTTGGCATACTGTGAGATATGGATAATAATTTACTGATAAAGGGTTCAAGGGGTAAATAGCCATGTTCCAGAAACAGTTGATGATGCGAAAAGTCGTTTACTCCCTCATACCGATATTCATCTTTTCCATGATTTTGTATGGATGGAGGAGTTTGGCGGTTACAGGGGTGGTGTTCGTATTCGGTATTTTTACCGAATACCTGTTCATGAAGCACAGGGGCAAGAAGGTGAGCGAGGCCGTTTTGGTAACCTGTTCACTCTACGCCCTGTCCCTGCCTCCGGCGGTTCCATTATGGATTGCCGCCATCGGTATCATCTTCGGTGTTCTGTTCGCCAAGTGCATCTTCGGCGGATTCGGACGAAACATATTTAACCCGGCCATCGCCGGGCGGCTGTTCATCTATGTCGCGTTTCCAGACGGTATGCAGCGCAGCTTCATCCAGCCTTGGATGCCGGGCACGGCATGGAATTTCAGTCTTGGAACATCGATTGACTCGGCAACAGCGGCTACCCCGCTGATGAACTTGAAGGATGGTATTCTGCCGGATTTGAACAGCCTCATCCTGGGTCTCCGTATGGGAGCCTTGGGGGAGAGTGCCGTTATTCTTATTGCGGCTGCAGCCATCTATCTCATCGCTGCGAAAACAGCCAACTGGAGAATTATGCTATCCACCTTCGTCAGCTTTGCGGCGGTTACCATCTCCATTTGGGCGGCTCGCATCATACCCGCAGGAAGCATGATGCCATTTCCTCCTTTGGAAGCCATGCTCTCCGGCAGTTTCCTCTTCATCACCGTTTTCATGGTGACCGACCCTGTCACGGCACCGAAGAATACGGTGTCTCAATGGGTTTATGGCATTCTCATCGGCGGAGTTTCGGCGGCAATCAGAATCTTCTCTCTCTTCCCTGAGGGGGTGAGTTTTGGTATTCTCATCGGCAACACCTTCGCCGGTTTATTCGATGAATGGTTTTCCACGGCCAAGAAGAAATCACCGGCAAAAGGAGGGGCCTCATGAATAAGGAATCCTTTATATACGTCGTCATTTTCACCTTTATCGTGGCTTTTGTGTTTGTTTTCATCATCGCCTTAGCCGATAATGCCACCGCCGCGAGGGTCGCTCAAAATCAGGCGCTGGTAACGGCCAATGCCTTCCTCAATGTGGTCAATCGGGCGGAAGAGAATAGTGAGCAGTCTCTGAAAACCTTTTCTTCTCTCTTCGGCTCCGTGGAGGGCGAGTCCGTGGTGCGGGCCACGATAGACGGAAAGGACCTCCTTGTGAAGCAATTCGCCGGGCAGGGCCTCTGGGGGACCGTGACAGGCGTCGTCGCCGTCGATGCCTTTGTTGAACGCATCCTCGGTCTGGATATCATCAGTCACTCCGAAACCCCCGGCCTCGGCGGGCGCATAGAGGAAGAATGGTTCAAGGCCCAGTTCCGTAATGAGAAGATAAACTCCGATGGGATACGGGTTCGCAAGGGCGAGGGAGGATCCGACTCGGATACCGAAAACTCATCTGTAGACGGCGTAACCGGCGCCTCGCTTACCAGCGCCGCCATGGAGGTGATTGTCAATAATGAAATTGAGAAGCTGCGGGAGGCAAGCCAATGAGCGGTGAAACGGCATCGTCCATACTCAAGAAGAATCTGTGGACAGATAACCCCATTTTCGTTCAGATCCTGGGAATCTGCTCTACCTTGGCGGTCACCAACAACCTTGCGAACACCCTCATCATGACGGCCGCCGTCATCTTCGTAACCGGGCTGTCCAACATAACGGTGTCGGTCATCAAGGCATTGATACCGCGCAAGGTACGCATGATCGTGCAGACCATCATCATCGCATTCTATGTTATCATCGTCGACATCGTTCTTAGGGCCTATATGCCGGAGATATCCAAGGCATTGGGGCCCTATGTCGGTCTCATCATCACTAACTGCATCATCATGGGCCGGGCCGAAGCCTTTGCCCAGGCCAATCCGCCGATTGCGGCACTGTGGGATGGGGTAACCAGCGGTGCCGGATACATGGGAGTTCTCGTCATCATTGCCATAGTGAGGGAGTTCCTGGGCGCCGGTTCTCTGCTTGGATTCCCCATCCTGGGCGAGGGTTTTACAAACTGGACCATCATGGTGATGCCGCCGAGTGCATTCTTCCTCTTAGGCAGTCTAATCTGGGCCGCAAAGAGCATCATGATTAAGAAGGAGGCCGCATAATGGCGCCGCAAATCAGCCCGCTGGTAATCCTATTCGCTTCGGTCTTCACCGGCAACATTCTTCTGACAAATTTCCTGGGTATGTGTTCCTTCATTTCAATCAGCAAGGACATGAAGTCATCCAATGGCCTGGGGCTGGCGGTAACGGTGGTGCTCACCATAACCGCCGCGTTTAACTGGGCGGTGATGCGTTACATCCTCGTCCCCCTGGACCTCATGGTGTACCGCTACATCATCTTCATCGTCATCATCGCGGCTACGGTGCAGATGCTGGAGATGATTATCGACAGGGTGAGTCCGGCACTCTACATGAGTCTGGGCATATTTCTGCCCCTCATCACCGTCAACTGTGCCATTCTGGGCGTGGCTTTGTTCATGCAGATACGAAACTACGACTTCATTCAAACCGTCACATTCGGCCTCGGCTCCGGTTTGGGCTGGTGGCTGGCCATATTAGCCCTGGCGGCCATACAGAAAAAACTGGCTCGCGCGCCTGTTCCGGCGGGATTAAAGGGGCCGGGTATCACACTCATAACCATTGGATTCATGGCGCTGGCCTTCGTGGGTTTCAGCGGCATGCTCAATGTGCAGTAGGGAGGTTTCATGAGTTATTTGATCGCACCATTAACCATCAGCGCAATCGCCGGGGTCATGGCCGCTCTCATCGCCGTGGTAGACTTGGCGGCCAACAATTACGGAGAGGTGACGGTTGACATCAATAACGGAAAGAAGGACATGAAGGTGAAGGGTGGTTCGCCACTCTTGGTCACGCTTTCCTCCGAGGGGCTGTATCTCCCTTCGGCATGTGGAGGACGGGGAAGCTGCGGCGCGTGCAAGTGCAAGGTGACTACCGACCTTGGCCCTCATTTGCCCACAGAGACACCTTATCTGACGAAAGAGGAAATGGCGGAGAGCATCAGGCTGGCCTGTCAGATCAAGGTGAAGGGCGATTTGGGCATAGAAATATCCGAGGATTTGTTCAATGTCAAACAATTCCATGCCACGGTGCTGTCCATCAAGGATGTCACTTACGATATCAAAGAGGTTCTCTTCGACTTGAATGGAGAAACGGTGGAATTCGAGGCCGGTAAATATGTTCAGCTCGTAATTCCTCCTTATGACAAGATCAAAGGGACAACACAGCGAGCCTATTCCATGTCGTCACGTCCTTCAGATAAAACCCATATTGAGGTTCTTGTGCGTCTAGTGCCTGGGGGCATCGCCACAACCTACGTACATGAGCATCTCAAAGTAGGGGAGAAGATGGACCTCATCGGTCCTTTTGGGGAATTCGGGCGGACAAGAGAAAATTCGGTGATGCTTTGCATAGCCGGCGGTTCGGGCATGGCGCCGTTCAAGTCCATGCTCTATGACATGCTCGAGAGCGGAGAGAGAGATAGGGAAGTGTGGTACTTCTTTGGGGCTCGTTCGACAAGAGATATGTTCTATCTTGATGAGATGCGGGACTTGGAGACCAAGCTTCCCAATTTCCATTTCGTTCCGGCCCTTTCGGAACCCCAGGAGGGAGATGGCTGGGCCGGTCCGACCGGATTAATCACCGATGTTCTCGACACCTATCTCAAGACGCACATTGACGCCGTCGGCAAGAAGCTTGAGGGTTATCTCTGCGGCAGCCCTGGAATGATTGATGCCTGCAACCGTGTGATGAATGAGAATGGCATTATCCAGGACAACGTCTACTACGATAAATTCGCATAGAGGGGGTAAATATGAAGATGACGCCTAAACTCACGGCGGCACAAGCCAATATGTCACCCGGTATTATCACGGCAGAAGGCTTTCTAGGCAACGACAAGCGCAGCCTGTCTACCATCATTGATGAGGATTTGCAGGTTATGCGCAAGTTGGAACTGGATAAATCGATGCTTGTCGAGAAGCTGCGCTATCTGATGGAGCATGGACGGAAGGGGCTCGGCGAACCCTTAACCGTCGATGAAGACTGGCTGGTGAAGACCGATGAGGCTCGGGGGCATCTGGCCTGCCCCTGGGAGGATGGCATTTGCCGGAAGATCAATGTCACTGTCGAGCGCAAGGATACAGGAGAAAAATTCTTCTATACCGATCTGTCGATTCACCTGTTGGAGGCCCATGATTTCCTCGAAGGACGGGGGTCCCGCTTCCGTCTGAATCTCGAATCGATCAAACATGTCTTGAAACTATGAAACTACGATGCTTTGCATCTAGACAACACTTCTTTCTCGGTGTATGAGTTGGGTCTATGAAACGCGGATTACTCATCATCGGCATGATGCCGGTGCTATCGGCATTGCTCTTCGGGCAATCGACGGCAACTTCAAACGGGGAGTTGGCCTATCGCCTTATATCTCCTTTTTACCTCGGCGGAGGCATGCATGTTACAAAGACAGAGTCGCCTCAGGGCACGTATCTCAATCCTGCCGCGGCGGCTGGCTTTCAACGTAAAATTCTAGACATAAACTATATCAATCTTCAGAATTTGACAGGAGCACAGGAGATGGGACATGCCGCGAATTTGGCCTTTTCCATTCCTACCCGGCTAGGTGTGTTAACCAGCAGCATCGGGATACTCCATACATCCGGATTCAAGGGTTCTGCGGTCAAGGATTCTGCAATGAATCTGGGGGTTTCCGGGCATCTCAATGTCGCATTTTCCAAGGAAATCTATTCCGATATGTGGTTTGGCGTGGCCCTAGTTGGTGAACTTGGCGAATTAGATGAAACCTTTCAGGGCGGCGGCGCCTTGAGCATTGGTTTTCTTCATTTCCCCGAGAAAATATGGGGGTTGAAAAATTTCTCCTGGGGGGGGAGTGTCAGCGGGTTGGGGTACCGGTTTGGGAGTCTCTCCAGGGGATATCTGGATTCCATTCCGGGCAATATTACGCCGGCCGTTGGATTGGCATTCGATGCGGTCCAGGGTGAGAAGGTGAAATTGACCTTGAGGTCGGATTTGCGCCTGCCCTCGGTGACAGACCTGTGGGTTGGAGTGGCCGGCGATCTTCATCTTGGTCCATTCGCTCGGCTCTCCATCTCCTCGTCTCTGTCGTTGAGAGATCTGTTTACCGGTTCTTTTCAAACGGTTGTTCCATCCGTTTCTGTTGGATTCAATTTCGCCCTCGGCGGCAAGAAATCGGAAAAAAATATCCAAACCTCCGAACTCGATATTCAAGCGGTCGGGGCGCCTTTGTATGGCGGTATATGGGGATTCGGCGCCGGTGTCATGCTGCCCTTCGGGGTCAAAGACAACAATCCTCCGGTAATCAAGACAGAATTTGGGGAACTCAAGTACATCTCGCCAAACTATGACGGGATTCAGGATGAACTCAACACGCCGTACCGCGTCGAAGATGAACGCTACATCAAAACCTTCGAATGGCGTATCGTCGATTCGCTGGGGAAGACGGTCAGAACCTATGTCAATAAGGATGAACGGCCTGAAAACGAAACCGTGAGCAATCTATGGGCCAGGCTCATTTCTCCCAAAGAGGGCACACCTCTTCCGGAGTCATTCCGTTGGGATGGAGTAAGCGATGCCGGATCCATCGCACCCGACGGTAAATACGGCATATACCTTCAATTCAGCGATGATAACGACAATACCGCATCTTCGGGTCCCTTTCCCGTTGTGGTCGACACGGTTCCACCCGCTCTCGACATGAGCGAGCTCGAAGGACTCGATCTCATCTTCTCACCGGATGGAGATGGGAACAAGGATGAGTTTGAGATATTTCAAGAGGGCAGCAAGGAGCGTCTATGGGAGGCCGAATTTCGAGATGCCGCCGGAACGGCTGTAAAAAAATGGACATGGAACGAAGATGCCCCTCAATCTATTACATGGAATGGTCAGAATGAATCCGGAAAGTTCATCGGCGATGGGGTCTACCATTATTTTGTACATTCAACCGACAGGGCCGGAAATTCCACTCAGGGGGCTATTGAAGGAATCATCATCGATACGAATAGACCCCGAATCGGCCTGACTATCGATAAGGCCGTGTTCTCCCCCGGAACAGCCAGTGAACTATCGACACTCACCCTCGATGCGGATATTCCTCAAACCGCCGGCATCATGGATTGGACGTTGGAAGTCATCGATAAAAATGAAGCTGTAGGCCGTATTTGGAATAGGGGCGAGACGGTCCTTGTCCCCGGAACCTTGACATTTGACGGTAAAGGGAATGATGGACGCATGCTTCCCGAGGGGGAATACTTTGCCCGGCTTAGCATAGAGTACGGAAATGGCTTTCAGCCTGATACCGCTTCGCCAAGATTTTTCATCGATACAACCCCGCCCAGCGCGCAGGTAAGGGCTAACTGGTCCTTGTTCTCGCCGCACGGAGGAAGCCGCCGCAATCAAGTCACGTTTATCCAGGAATCATCGACGGAACAGGTTTGGAAAGGATCCCTCATCGACAGTGACGGCCAGCTTGTCAGGGAATGGTCTTGGATAAAACAGGCCGAACGGGAACTGACATGGGATGGCCGCAGTGATGTCGGCCGCCTCGTGCCTGACGGCGAATACCGCTACTACCTTTATTCGGTCGACCGTGCAGGGAATTATGGTCAATCCAAACAGGTCTCGGTGACCGTGGATACCAGTGCCGTCGAGGCGTCGCTCACGGCCTCTCTCGATGTGTTCGGCCCCACCGGAAACGGCAGAAAAGACTCGGTGTTTTTCTATATGAGCGCCAAAGAGGATTCCCCCTTAGCAGATTGGAGCCTGCATGTTAGAAATGCCGATGGCGCCGAAGTCATGAGCTGGAACGGCAGGGGAAACCTTCCTGAGCGACAGGAATGGGACGGCATGAAGACCGGCGGCGGCAGAGTAAACGATGGACCGTACACCGGAGAACTCACCGTCAACTACGTCAAGGGCGATTCGGCCATGGCCCGTACCGGTTCCATCCTCGTCGATACACAGCCGCCCATGATTGAGATAAACGTCACCGACAGGCTGTTCAGCCCGGATGGAGATGGACAGAAGGATGCGCTGATCATCAGTCAGCGTTCTTCCGAAGAGGAGAGCTTCAATGCGAGCCTCTATGACATAAACGGCCAGGAAGTCCTTAGCTGGGTTTGGGCTGAAGCTTTGGAACCGATAGAATGGAATGGTACCGACGAGTCAGGGAACGCCCTCCCAGACGGAGCCTATCGCTACGAGGTGTCGGGAATGGACAACGCCGGCAATGAAACACGGCGGGAAGTGACAGGCATAAGAATCGACACCGCTCCAACGGCGGTATATCTCACCGCTAAGGAAGGATATATCAAGGCCGGTGAGACCGATTCAGAGAAAATGCAGTCCTTCACCGTGGTGATTCCCAATAATGAAGGCATTTCTTCATGGCAATTTGTCATAGAAGACGAAGAGGGCAGGGGCGTCATTTCCAAATCCGGTAAGCATCCTGTGCCGGGCAGTTTCAAGTGGAACGGCGTCGATGACGGCGGTAAACCAATAGAGGGCGTGTTCAAAGGCGTGTTGAATGTCGTGTATGAGAAGGGCGCCCGTCCACGGGGCGAAACCCGTCCCTTCATCTCCGACGGCAGCCCCCCTGTGGTAAGAATAGAAATGCAGCCGCAGCCCTTCAGTCCAGATGACGACAATGTGGACGATGAGGTAGTTATCGGAATTGCTGTGGAAGACCGTTCACGCATCAGCGAGTGGAAACTCGATGTATTCGACAGACGGAACAGACCGTTTATTACCTTCTTTGGCCGCGGGCGTCCCTCAGAGCGAATCATCTGGGATGGACGCAGCGGGAGAGGCGAACTGGTTGAATCAGCCGAGGACTATTCCTATACGTTCACGGCATCCGACATCCTGGGGCACAGTTCCATCGTACAGGGTGTTATCGCCGTGGATGTATTAGTTATCCGTGAGGGTAATCGCCTGAAGATCCGTATCAACAACCTGACCTTTCAGCCGAATTCGAGCAGTTTCACTCTTACCGGAGATGAAGGGGAGAAGAATACTCAGGTACTCGATAGGTTGGCGGAAATCATGAAGAAATATGGAAGCTACAGGATAATCGTCGAAGGACATGCGGTCAGCCTGAGATGGGCCAACCCTGCGGCGGCGAAGAAGGAACAGAAATCATTGTTGATTCCTCTTTCACGTTCCCGTGCCGAGGCCGTCGTCAAGGAACTCGCCAAGCGGGGTATTTCCGCAAACCGGCTCACGGCCTCAGGTGTCGGCGGCGACAAGCCCCTCGTCCCTCACGGCAATGAAGAGGAGCGTTGGCGAAACAGAAGGGTAGAATTCTACCTGGAGAAATAAAACATTGAGATTTTTTGCTCCCTGCCCTCCGGGTGCCGAAGACATCCTCCGTCAAGAGTGTGTTCAATTGGGTGCCGCCGGGCTTGCCCCCGGGATACGCGGGGTTGGTTTCGAAGGTGATCTTCAGATGGCCTACCATGCCTCATTGAGGCTGCGAACGGCCTCCCGCATTCTTCTTGAACTAGCCAGGGCCGATGCCGTTGATGAAAACGATATCTATCGCATTGCAATGGAAATACCCTGGGAGAAGAAATTTCCACCTGCAGCCGGCTTCGCCTGCCGTGCGACGGGGACGGTCAAAAACCCTCGTTTTGCCACACTGAGGCTCAAAGATGCCATAGCCGACCGCTTCACGAAGACGCTTTCAACAAGACCTACGGTGGACAAAATCAATCCGGATATCCGCATAGAGGCCCACTGGCAGGGGCGGAGGGCCGCCATCTTCCTGAACTGGAGCGGTCCGCCGCTTCATGAGCGAGGCTATAGGCTGGAACACACAAAGACGGCCCTAAGAGAAACGACTGCCGCCGCAGTACTGGCTCTGGCTGGCTGGCAAAAAGATACCGCTAATACGGCAACCTTTGTCGATCCTGTCTGCGGCAGCGGAACCCTGCTAGCCGAAGCGGCCATGATGGCGGTCGGCGCCCCCCCCGGTGTGCATAGGAAGAAATGGGGATTCTCCGCTTGGGCAGATCACGATGAGAATTTGTGGCTCGATATATTGAATCAGGCTCGGATTGACTATGGCGAGAGCCTGACGAATATGCCGGCCATGATGGGCTATGACATCGATCCTGAGGCTGTCAAAGCTTCAAGAAACAACCTTCGCCGTGCCGGCCTTGGTTCCGTCGTCAGGATAGCCATACACGATATCCGCAAGGGCAGGCCGGAAAACTGGCCCGCGGCCGGAAGTGGATTACTCTGTGCCGACCCGCCTTACGGACATCGTCAGTCTGAATTTCCCGTGCCGGTCTATTCGGCCATAGGCACAGTCTTTCGAACCCTGAACCCCGACTGGCGGCTTGCACTTCTGGCCCCGGATCGAAACGCCGCCGCTTCCAGCTATCTTAAGGCCGATAAGTTCATCCCGATGGTCAGTGGCGGGCTAAACCTCGTGTTGGGCATTTATTCGAGGCAGGCGAAGAAAGAAAGCATCATCTTGGATACCAAGGCGGAGCGGGCCCCGTCCTCATCAGATCCTTCTGAGATAGCGGCCCCAAAAGAAATCATCTTGGACACCAAGGCCCCCTCTCTCCGCAAGGCATTGCAGCGCAGCCTGAGCGCATTGGGGAAATGGGCCGAGAAATGCGGTATTAGCTCCTACCGCATTTGGGATTCGAACATGCCTGAATTCAATGCCGCCGTGGACTGGTACGAAGGCCGATGGCTTCATGTGCAGGAATTTGAGGCACCGGCTAAGGTGCCGCCCGATGTGAGTCAACGTCGTCTGACGACCCTCGTCTCCGTCCTCAAAGAGCTTCTGTCCTGTACAGATGAGAACATCTTCCTTAAGACACGAAAACGGGGCATTCGTCCCTATACCAGCCGAAGCGGCCATGGCGAACGAATGATAATGAAAGAGAATGAAGCCAAATTTTTCGTCAACTTCACTCACTATCTCGATACCGGCATATTCCTCGATCACAGGCCGACGAGGGCCCTCATCAGACAGTGGATAGGAAATGGCAGTTTCCTGAACCTCTTTTCTTATACCGGATCGGCCACAGTAATGGCGGCTCTTGGCGGAGCGAGTTCGACAGTCAGTGTGGATGCCTCCAACACCTATCTCGATTGGTGCCGTGATAATCTCCGTCTAAACAGGGTATCAGGATTGCAGCATAAACTGATCCGCTCCGATGCAATCGAGTGGCTGCGGAAATCGCAAGACCAATTTAGCCTTATCTTTGCCGATCCGCCCACCTATTCAAACGGGGCCGGCAGGGGGGATTGGTCCGTACAGGAGCATCATCGATTATTGATAGAGCTGGCGATGGAACATCTGAAACCCACAGGAATGCTTATCTTCTCAGTGAATTACCGCCGTTTCATATTAGAACCCTCCTTGAGAAAGAAATACGCCGTCAAGGACCTAACCCAGGAAACCCTTCATCCTGACTTTGCAATACTCGCGCATACGCATCGCTGCTGGAGTTTTAGCAGATTACCATGAATCCGCACAGCCTTGACAAAATCAGCGCCGCAAGACATTGCTTCTCAGCAGCTTTCAGAAGGGCACCTCTAAAAAACCCATTCCGTTTTTGGCTTGCTCTTTTCCCCCGCTACTGCGTTACCAAAATGCTCACGTAACCCAGTTACGCCTGCGCTTTTGGCGCCTTGTACCGAAGAAAAATAGCTGCGTCAAATTCCAAAAGCGGTTTTTTAGAGGTGCCCAGAAATCAATATTTGGGCGCAACCCTTCGGGTCGGGCTTTCCACTCCAATGCCTTAAGCCGGCTGCCTGCCTTCCGGCTCATTGCCAATCGCCGGGGCAGCCGGCGGCATTTCCGTTTCAATCCCTTGCGCCTAAAGTCAATTGGAAATTGATTGTGTAAAAGGCACCTCTAAAAAACCCATGCCGTTTCTGGCTTGCTCTTCTCCCTCCGCTGCTGCATTGCCAAAATGCTCACGTAACCCAGTTGCGCTTGAGTTTTTGACACCTTGCATCGAAGAGAAATAGCTGCGCCAAATTCCAGAAGCGGTTTTTTAGAGGTACCCAGAAGAGAATCTCAAGATGACCGAAGGAATGAAATGGATCACCCGAGTCCCTGAAACCTTGAAGGATGTTAAAAATAGTCATAAACAAGTCTGCAATGATTCCTATGGACAATGGATA
The DNA here is from genome assembly GCA_965232165.1 of Spirochaetaceae bacterium. GTDB lineage: Bacteria > Spirochaetota > Spirochaetia > DSM-2461 > DSM-2461 > UBA2779. The sequence continues at coordinate 2,018,902 of CBDDOY010000001.1, forward strand.
CGCTTATAGCTCAGTACAATCCACCTGCGGAGAAATTACACAAAGATGGCTGGCCGTATTTTCCCGGCAGGCCTGCTATAAACACAGGAAAGACGTGTACAGGCAAAAAGAACGTTCTTCCAAGAATCAGTCCCCACAGGAGCAGGAATGGCATATTGTCGGTGAACTTCATTCAGACGATGAGGCTGTCTCCAGAGGGAAGCAGGGCAGGGGAATGTTTATTGTGGCAGCCAGTGAGAGGGATCCGGAAATTCTAAAGTGATGAGCAAGTTATCTCCGTCTACAAAGACCAGGGGGGTATCGGCCGAACGGGGATTTCGTTTTCTTAAGGATCCCTGTTTTTACGCAGAGAGTTTGTACTCAAAGAAACCACAGCGTATAATGGCGCTGATAATGGTGATGACGTTATCGCTGCTGATTTATTCCTTAGCGGAAAAGAGGATACGAAAGACTCCGGCATCAAATGAAGCTGCGATATGGGATCAGAAGAACAAACCGGCTCAACGTCCCGCTATTCGATGGGTATTCATGATATCTGAGGATGTTCTGCTGTTGTATTATGGGAACAAAACGATTGAGGCCATGAATATCCGAGAAGAACATATCAGAGTGCTAAACTGTTTAGGGTCATCCTGCAAGAAAATGTGTTTTTTGTGAATTGAACTCACGAATGCAAGCTCTAGCTAATCAACACAAATAATTCATGTCACTTGCCGGTGTTTCGGCTATGCTTCTTTAGATACGGTATGCGCTAGTCAACATCTGCACTTGACAGTGATGCGGCATGTCGTAATAGTAAGCGATACTCCGTTGATCAATAATGTATAATGCTGTAAACTAAGCATAACTGATGACTCCACAGGGTGGAGAAGGGGGATTTATATGATGAAAACAGTTGTGCCAATGTCTATTATTACTGTTGTTGTAGCTGTAAGCCTTATGGGCCAGTCAAACGAGATGATTGATGCCTTTTTGGAAGCCGACAGGGCAGATGTCGCAACTTCGATGGCACTGATTGCTCAATCAGTCGATGAATTGCCGATGGATGCTACTCCAATGGAGGGATATTATTGGGCAACAGAACAGAGTTTTGGCATTTATGTTGCCAAGATGACCCCTGAGGACCCCATGAGTCTTGGATTGTTTTATCTCGCATTGTTGAAGGTGTCCGATATGAGGGGCGGATTCATGTTCAACCTCTTTGGCACTCCGCGTTATGCCGCCAATGAAGCCGGATATCTGGGTTATGTCGATCCTTCTATGCTTTACCATACCCGTTCCATGCGGCCTTACGAAGTTCTTACAGGCATTACTTATGTCCAGGAGGATATGCCGGTAAATCTGAAGACGCCGCAGACGGAACAAGTTGATAATGATGCCCCGCAGGTCGAACCCCGTCCCCTCATTTCCGACGACAGTCCTCCTGTGGTAAAAATAGAAATTCAGCCGCAGCCCTTCAGTCCAGATAACGACAATGTGAACGATGAGGTAACTATCGGAATTGCTGTAGAAGACAGTTCACGCATCAGCGAGTGGAAACTCAATGTACTCGACAGGCGGAATAAACCGTTTATTGCCTTCTTTGGCCGCGGGCGTCCCTCAGAGCAGATTATTTGGGATGGCCGCAGCGAGAGAGGTGAACTGGTTGAATCAGCCGAGGACTATCCCTATACGTTCACGGTATCCGACATCCTGGGAAACATCGCCATAGAACAGGGTTCTATCGCCGTGGATGTATTAGTTGTTCGTGAGGGCAGTCGCCTGAAAATTCGTATCAACAACCTGGCCTTTCAGCCGAATTCGAGCAGTTTCACCCTCACCGGAGATGAGGGTGAGAAGAATAATCAGGTGCTTAATAGGTTGGCGGAAATCATGAAGAAATATGGGAGCTACAAGGTAATCGTCGAAGGACATGCGGTCAGCCTGCAATGGGCCAATCCTGCGGCTGCGAAGAAGGAACAGGAATCATTGTTGATCCCTCTTTCACGTTCCCGGGCCGATGCCATTGTCACGGAACTCACCAAGCGGGGTATTTCCGCAAGTCGGCTCATGGCCTCTGGTGTCGGCGGCGACAAGCCCCTCGTCCCTCACGGCAATGAAGAAGAGCGCTGGCGAAACAGAAGGGTAGAATTCTACCTGGAGAAATAAAACATTGAGATTTTTTACTCCTTGCCCTCCGGGTGCCGAAGTCATCCTCTATCAAGAGTCCCTTCCGAGCATTGAGTGTTACCTATGTCCTGAGTTTTCCCTCAGAACTCAAGAATCAAAAATCATCTCTCAGCCTCACTGCCTGAGACCGTCCGATAAATCTCTTCGCCAATTTCCCAAAGTGGTTTCTTAGAGGCTCCCTGAAGTAAGAATACTGGGATTGAAGACGAATCTATGGCGGTCATCAATGTATCTTCATTATTCTCTAGCTAATCAACACAAATAATTCATGTCATCTGACGGTGTTTTGGCTATATTCCTGTAGACACGGTATGCATGAGGCAACATTCATACTTGATATTGATGCGATATGTAGTAATAGCAGGAGGTTATCCGTTTAGAACATCTATATATCAATTGCTTAATAGTGTATAATGCTATGAGTTAAGCATAATTGATACCTCCACAGGGAGGAGAAGGGAGATGCGTATGATGAAAACAGTTGTACTGATATCTATTATTACTATTGTGGCTGTAAGCCTTATGGGCCAGTCAAAAGGTTGCCGGGCATGAAAAAAGTATTTTTTCTACTTGTCATTGTTTTACTGGCGCTTCCGGTTAGCAGCATTGCTGCATATGACGGTACTTGGGGATTGGACCTCAATTTGTTCAGCTTCAAGGTCCCCTCATTTCTTGGCTCAACCCTTACCATCGATCAGACAAATAAGGCCAGTCTCTGGTATAAAGGAATGTGGAGCAATGCCGCAAAGATAGAAATTGACGGCGGAGTCGCCTTCGACATGGATTGGAATTTTGCCGTAAGCGACACGTCCCAATTTGCATTTGATGATATGCAATATAGTATCTATCCCATTTTGAATAAATTCAATTTCTATGGAAGTTCGGGAAGGTTTGGCTACAAAGTGGGGCGCTATATGCATACAGATCCGGGGAAGTTAATCATCACAGCCCCATTAGATGGCACACAATTCAGTATTGACTTCGGTAAGCTGGTATTCGAAATCGGGGTCGGATATACAGGCTTGCTGTTCAATCAGTCAACCTCTTATTCCATGACCGGCAGCGATCTTGGCAGGAGTTCAGATTCCACCCTGCTGGCAACTCCCCGGCTCATCGAATACTTATCCTTGTCTTTGCCGTCGATAGCCACCTGGTTGAGCCCCTCTCTCTTTTTCCTCGCGGTACAAGATTTGTCATCTGACACAGATCTCAGCGAGTACGAAACGAAACGTATCAACTCAATGTACCTCGAGTTCAGAAGCCGAGGATTCCTAGGTAAATCGTTTATCTACGATTTAGCACTCTCAGGTCAACTGGGATACTATGGAGACTCCTCCATTCTGGCCGGTGCGGGAAAACTCAATTTCTCTTGGCTGCCCACCACCTCAATACTGATTGGGATAGAGGGCCGGGCCGTTACTGGGGATACATGGGAGCGTCGTAGCTATCAGCTCACTGGAGCCACCGGCACGAATAACGAAAAAGGATCACAGTTGACACAGTATCTGCCTGTTACCACGGTTTCCCAGAGTGGGTATGTGGTAAATTTCGAGCTTGGAAATATAGTATCCTTAGCGGCATTTTTTAAGCATACAGTTTCCAGGGCATTTTCTTGGGAATTGCGGACAACGACCTTGTTGCGTCCAGTCGAGGGGCATGTCTCATCGGCTTATGTTCCTTCAGAGTCCAAAGGCGCATTCATTGGTCAAGAAGCCTTAGTTGGACTTAGCGGATATCCAAGTCCGAATTTTAGATGGAATGTAAAAATCGGTGTGTTGTTTCCTGGCGATTTAATTGAGCTTCATAATAATCTCAAAGACTATTTGCCTGTGATACCACGCATTGGTTTGAATCTCACTTTTAGTTTGTAATTTTTATCCTTATAGGAGGGATGATATGAAACAGTTTTTTTTCTTATTGCTCTTGACTCTTGGCACAGTTGGATTATCAGCTATGGAAGCGGAGATCCTTAGTATTTCCGGTTCTGTCGAGATCAAGGAACCTGGGTCATACTGGCAAAAAGCCCAAGAGGGACAGGTTGTTTCTTCTAGTTCGATGATTGCTACGGGGTTCAACTCAAAGGCATCGCTCTCGGTTGGCGGCATGGACCTTGTCCTGTCTCCGTTAACACGAGTGAGCATTGACAGTCTTACCGAAGAACCAGAAGTCGTTAATACCTTGATGTCCTTACAAACCGGCAGGCTCCGAGCCAGTAGTCCGCCGACAGAACGGAAAACCCGCCGGGCGATTAACTTCAAGGTGAGTACTCCGGTGGCCACGGCGGCTGTACGGGGAACGGATTTTTTCTTAAGCACTAATAAACTCGTTACAGTCGAAGGGCTGGTGGAACTTTCAAGAGGAAATCAGGTTGTGCTCGCTCCGGCTGGTTCGAAATCCTGGGTGGCGCCTGAAACCCGGCCCACTGAGCCTATAGCGCAAGTTGGCGAGGTTATTTCACCGGAAATAGCCGCTATTGAAGAAGAAGCCGTTGCTCCAACACCATCTCAGGTGGGCAGCGTCAGCATCAAACTGAAATAAGGAGTGTAGTATTATGAAACTGTCAAAAACAATCTGGACTATGGCCATGGTAATAGGATGGCTTTCGTTCTTCTCCACGTGTTCCGGAACACTTGGAGGAGCCTACGGGAGTGTGCGTATAGCCATTCCCGGTGTCGGTAATGCTTCGAGCGGCCGCTTTGTCGATGCAGCAACGATGACCAGCGGTTACGTTATTCTTGGCCGGGGTGATCAAGTCTATTCCTTAAATGAGTATACTCAGACCCATGAATTGATAAAAGGTGAAGTGGTTCTCTCCAATATCGAAGCAGGAACCTACCTGTTGGGGGTTGTGTTGAAAAATAAGAAGGACATAGTCACCGGATTGGCACTGAAAAACATAACCGTAACTCCAGGGTATAATGAGGTGGAAGTGGTAGTAGGGCCTGGAATATCAAAGCTTGAAATTGAAGGAGTGGAGGGTTTTGAAGCCAATCCATTTGATACCCGAAACGATGCCTACTCCTTGTCGTTTAGCGAAGATACCATGATCTTCGACTACGGTAGACAATCTAAAGCTGCTATTGTGTCATACTATCCGACTTTCGGAACTGGCTCCTCTCGTAGAATAACCAAAATTGAGGCCAGTATAATTGATGCAGACGGGGCGGTGAATAGCTCTGCCACTGTCACGGGTAATAAGGTAACAGTAACAGTTTCAGCTGGTGCCAGTGGTGTCCGGTTTACGCTTACAGATAATGAGAATGATACTTATATATATAAAGTAATCCTGAAATAACAAGATTTCTTGTGGAATTGCGTCCGGGGGGATGCCCTCCTGGACTGCAATTCCTCCATCTCCGCATCTTCATTGAGGGCACCTCTAAAAAACCCATTTAGTTCTTGACTCGATCTTTTCCGCCGCTACTGCGTTGTCAAAATACTCAACTAAGCTTAAGCTGCGCCCTTAGCTTTTGCCGCCTTGTATCGACAAAAATTCCTTCGTCAGTTTCCTAAAGCTGTTTTTTAGAGGTGCCCTTGAGTTATGTCCAATCAATCACTCCGGTTTCCCTAATTCGCCGTGCTCAAGGAAGCTGTAGTACTTGGTGTTGCTGAATATGATATGATCAAGCAGGGGTATGCCGAGAATGATACCGGCATTCTTAAGTCGGCGGGTGAGTTCTCTGTCCTCACCGCTGGGCTCGGTATTGCCCGATGGGTGATTATGGGCGCAGATGACAGCCGCAGCCCGATCTGCCAGCGGGTCGACAAAGACTTCCCGCGGATGAACTATGGTCCGGTCAAGTATTCCCTGACTCACAACCCTGATATGCAGGACTTCATGCGCCCCGTTCAGGCTGAGTACGAGGAAGAACTCCTGGGGCCTTGATGCCCAATTGGAGACTAACGGAACCACATCAGTCGGCTGACTTATCTTCCTGGCGGAGGGACGCAGCCGACGGCGGGCAAATTCCAACGCTCCGGCTATCAGCCCTGCCCTGGCCGGTCCGATCCCGGGTATGCCGATGAGCCTAGCGGTATCTGCGAGATCATGGCCCTTCTCCAGTTCAGAAAGAACATCCATGGCTAGCAGATTGACATTTTTACCGGCACTGCCATTTCCCAGCATAAGGGCAAGAAGCTCAATATCGGAGAGGGCGCTCACGCCATGCTGAGCCAGCCGTTCTCTTGGCCGAAGTTCAACGGGCATATCGGCTATGTTATTGTCACGGACATAGGAATACATACTTCTTATAACAGCTTAGGAATTAGGTTTTTCTTATGGACACCTAAAAAACACATCAGGTTCTTGATTCGATCTTGTCTGCCGGCCTGCCCCTGAAATCACGGCAGCTTTGCTTCGCTCCGGTGAATTCGCCCGAACGATGTAATCAGGATTGTAACAAACTTTGATAATATCTCCATGGGCTTTCCATGCCTTGGAGAGAATCTTTGATTACTGAACCGGCATCATTGATGAGTTTCTTCATGTTTATCCCTTTAAATATAATGAGAACTTAGATAATTCTGAAGGACTATAAAACGCTATCTAATACATAACAGACCTCCTGGATAGAATAAAACTAGTTCTGCTGTATGTATTTCAGGAAATATTGAGACAGTAATTTTATTTTGCTGAATATCAACAGCCAAACCAGTATTTTTTTAGAAATTCCGTTAATAAGTTCTTTATTTATATGGAAATAGTCGGTTTATTAAATTGATTTTGAAGTCATATTAAATCGCTCTGCCGGTTTTCAAGTACGGGCCTTTGTTTGTGTGATATCAAGCTTCAACAGGGTGGTAGAATGAAATCAGTTCATTCTATTTCGATGGAATACACATCTTCGCCGTCATTGATTTCTGAATAGCGGAAATCCACAGACGAAAAGCGGGGCTATTTCAACACTGTTGAGAATAAACTCAATCAGGGAATATAATGGCGCAGTTGACGGCTTTGAAAGATGCGGATATCATCATAACCGTGGCATATATCTTGGAAATAATACAATGACAATTCATCTCTTAGTCATTCTGATCCTTGTGGGTGGCTGGCTGTTTGGACGCCTCGCTTCGAGTTTATGGCTGCCGAGGATACTCGGCATGATGCTGTGGGGGCTGCTGCTCGGGACGCTGTATCATGATGACATTCCCCAAGCCATCTGGGCCGTTGTGCCCCTGATAAAATCGACGGCCCTGGCCGTTCTTTTAATCCGGGCAGGACTGAGCCTTGATCTTTCCACATTTCACCGCATTGATCCGCCGGCTGTTCGGCTGGCAGTGATTCCGGCTGTGCTGGAATCATTGATCCTTGTATTGCTATTTCGGTATCTTGTTGGTTTTGAGTGGGTTATTGCAGCCCTGGCCGCCATCCTGATTACGGCGGTGTCCCCCGCCGTCGCCATACCTGTTATGTTAACTCTCAAAGAAAATAGATATGGAGAGAATAACGATATGCCTAATTCGATACTGACCGGCGCAAGTCTGGAGGTTGTCCTTGTCCTTTATACAATGGTCCTGGGTCTGATACAGGGAGGAGAAATCTCTCTATTGCACACGGCCCTCATGCTGTCTTGGACCTTGATTATGGGCGTACTATCGGGGGGGCTGGCCGGGTTATTTCTGATATGGCTGTTTGAACGATTTGATACGAGAATTCAGATCAACGAAAAAACCATTCTTATCTTCGGGCTATGCCTCTTTCTTACTCAGGTGAGTGACTGGCTCAAAGTCTCCCCGCTGCTTGGTATCATAGCCATGAGTTCCGTTTTGGCCACAAGAATGCCCAAGGTATCCGAGTTGTTATCTGCTAAATATAAAGGTCTTTGGGATTTTAATGAAGCTGTGCTTTTCGTGCTGATCGGCATATCTATCAAGCTGGAGTCGGTGACGGGGATTCTTCCCTGGGGTATCCTCATGATAGCCCTAGGTCTTACGGCAAGAGCGGCAGGGATGATCCTGGCCACCCAGTTTGCATCAATGCCTTGGAATGAAAGGATTTTCTCCGTCTTTGTCTGCATCCCCAAAGCTACCTGTACAGGCCGCACTCGGAGCCTTGCCTATGCAACTGGGAATAGCGGAGGTGAAACCATTTTCGCATACGCTGTACTCAGTATTCTCATCGCAACACCGTTGGAAATGCTGGGAATTCGTATTACCGGCAAGAGGCTGTTCGGAGTCTCGCCGGGCCAATAATTGAAAGTCTATTGCTCTGTATCCAACGATGCTCGAGAAAACCTTGCACTGGAGGAAACCCTGCTCAATAGCGGTGCAGGACCGGTGCTGCTGCTCTATGAGAACGCTCCTGCCGTGGTAGTCGGCAGGTTTCAGAATCCATGGCGTGAGTGTCGTACCGGATTGGCGCGGCGTTTAGGCATTCCTATACTGCGGCGAATCTCAGGCGGAGGTACGGTTGTACACACTTTTGGGAATCTTAACTGGTCCATCATATCCCCAAGTCCTTTGTCTGAGAAAGCAGGAACAATCAATAAGATGCGGCAGGGATTGCGCGCCCTTGGGCTTGAGGTGATGACTAACAGTCGGCATGATCTTTTACTTCCCTTCCCCGGGAAAAGCGTTAGCCCTAAGATCAGCGGCAGTGCATTCAGACAGACTTCTCGGGGCAGCCTGCATCATGCCACCCTATTGATCAATGCATCTCTTCATCTTCTTCGGCTGCTCCTGAGGGTTCCCCCGCGTGATATCAGCGGGATGTCTGTTGGATCGATCAGATCAGAAGTGGCAAATCTTCATGAGCTTGCACCGGGGCTCTCTCTCGATGAAGTGAAGGCGTCTATTTCCCATGCCTGGACGGGGGAGTATGCGTTGAATTCTATAGAACCGAAAAAATTTTCCGATAATCCCGACTACATCCGGGCCTACGAACGAATCGTTTCGCCTCAATGGATATGGGGCAAGACTCCGTTTTTCACGGAACGGTTTGCCGACATTCCAGGCTGTCAGGCGGGAGTATTGACCTGTGAAGTCAAATTCGGCAGTATTCATAGAATCATGTTGGATGGCACAGATTGGCCGCTGCTCAATGGCCGGTCCTATCATGGCGAGGCCATACTTGCAGGACTGGAGCAGAGGTTGACCGGGCCGGTACGCAAAGATGCCTCCCCGTCCTGGCTGGAACATTTTGCCGCCTTGGTTGACTCCGATGATTATCCGGTCCGAAGCTCTTGGGATCAGATATTCACTCCAGTGTTCCGTCATCAACCTGCTCCCAAATGACAATAAGAGCAAGGGATTGAAACGGAAATGCCGCTGCCGGCAGAATAAGGCATTGGAGATGAGAAGCCCGGCCTGAAGGAGTGAGCCGAGATACTGGTTTTTGATAATTACGGGATACGAGGAGCCTGCCGGACTCAACTTTTCTGGTCAGTTTTTGCCTTTTTCCTGCCGCTTAAGCTGCAATGATGCACGGGCTAAGCTAAATCTGCGCTTGAGATTTTGCCGCCTTGCATCAGAAGAAAAACAGCAATAACTACCTTGAAATCCCATAGTCTCCAGACTCCTAGTATAAGAGTGTGTTATTATGCTATTGATTTGAAAGGATGTTTTTAATGTTCCCTGGAATTTTGATATTTACATTGTTTCTGGCTCAGCCTCCTTGCTGCTTAGAGGCGTTTGCCATATTCTTCCGCCTGCTCTCATCCGACAACTGGACTTGTCGGCCGTGAGAACCATGGAAGTCCTATGCTGTTAAACAATCCCCTGGTCGTGTCCCCGCTCATTGCCTTGATTGTCGCACAGGCTTCGAAGGTGTGTATTGCCATACTCACCGAGCATCGATGGGCCTTCGGACGAATGACCGAGACCGGCGGAATGCCTTCGGCTCATGCGGCCATCGTGTCGGCCCTCTGCACTTCCTGTCTGCTGTATTACGGCTCAAACAGCCCCTTGTTCGCTATATCCATCGTGTTCGGCACCATCGTCATCTATGACGCGACAGGCATACGCCGGGCGGCGGGGCTTCATGCGGAGATACTCAACGAATTCATCGAGGGATTCTCCCATCTCTTCAGCGGGAAGGCCCGCCCCAAGGCGTTGAAGACGTTGCTGGGGCATTCTTATCCCCAGGTAATAGTAGGCCTCCTCATAGGAATAGTTACCTCTTTGGCGGCAAAGAGGATACTATCCGGGGCTTTTTCAGGTTACTGAAGAGCGGCGAACGACGTATCCTAGCTCGGTCAATACCTCTTTGCAGACCTCTATCTCGTTCCAAGGACGAGGACCGTCGGCGTAAATTATGGAATCCTCATGCCCCTTGCCCAGAGCCGCCACGAGGTCATGCGTCTTTGCCATCTTGAACGCTGTTTTGATGGCCTCTCGTCTGTCAGGGATGAGGAATAACTCCCTGCCCCTGCCTTGCACACCCCTGGCGATGTCTTCAAGAATGGCTAGAGGTTCTTCCTCTCGGGGGTCTTCATCGGTGAGAATCAGGATATTCCCGTATTCTGATGCGATTCGGCCCTGTTCAGGGCGTTTTTCCAGGTCCCGTTCACCGGCGGAACCAAAGAGGATGATGAGGCGTCCCGGGGTAAGGGCCTTTAAGAAGGGCAGTACCTTTCTGAAACTGCCGGGAGAATGGGCATAGTCAACCAGCACATGAAAATCCATATCGCCTTCTACTGGCTCCATCCTTCCCCTGACGCCGGTGAGTTTCGGGCATAGCTCGGCGAAGTCCGCGGGGGTTCCTTCCTTGAGTTTTGAGACGACACAGAGCGCAGCAAGCAGGTTTTCCACGTTGAAGATGCCGGGAAGATTCAGCCGGACATTTATCTGGTATTCGGCTTGGTTAAGACAAAATTCCGTTCCTGAGGGATGGAATCTAAGATTGGATGCGAATAGATCGGCCTCCGGGTGAGTCAGGCTGTAGGTGAAGACCTTTTTTCCTTCGGCGGCGGCGATGAAGCGCCCTGCATGAGGGTCATCGGCATTCACTACACCGAAGGCATCCGGGTTGTCACTTTCGGCTACCATCTGAAAAAGCCTGGCTTTGTCCGACCTGTAGGTTTCAAGATCACCATGGAATTCCAGGTGCTCACTGGTTACATTGGTGAATACAGCCACATCGAAATCGACATCGGCTAATCTGTTGTTCCGTAAGGAGAGGCCGTGGCTGGTGGCCTCCAGAATTGCGTAGTTCTGCCCCGCATTGCGCATATCATGTAGAAGACGATGGATTTGGGGGGCCTCAGGAGTGGATTGTCTCAGGGGGTTGGTGTCTGATTGACCGCCTATGAAGAAATCCACCGTTGACAGACTGCCGGCCAATATGCCCTTTAGGTTCAATAACTGCCGGATGAGACTGACCGTGGTGCTTTTGCCATCCGTTCCGGTAACGCCCATCACTGTCATATCCCTGGAGGGGTGATCCCAGAAGGCCGCCGAAACAGGGGAGAGGGCGGCCCTGGTGTTCTCAACTCGTATGTAGGTGATTCCATCCCGTCTAACGGATAGCGGCTCTGAATGAATTATGGCGGCTGCACCGGCATCCAGGGCCTTGTCGATGAAATGATGGCCGTCGGCGTGAACCCCTTTCAGCGCAAAAAACAATCCATTTTTTTTCACTTCACGGGAATCGTAGGCAATGGATGTTATGAGAGTATCGGCAGAACCGGCCATCTCAAACCCTTGAAGCGGCAGCATCAATGCTTTAAGATATTTTTTTGGCATTTAATGGAGTATATAGAAATAGCCGAGAAATGAGAATATAGTGGTATGGTCTTGATTATCATGGTTATTTCATTATATTTCGGCCTAGCATCGCTTAGGAGTAATTATGGCGGCAGCGAAAGGGAAATTGGTTATCGTCGAAAGCCCGGCCAAGGCAAAAACCATCAAGAAGATGCTTGGCCGAGGCTATACGGTGAAGGCCTCTGTGGGACATGTCAGAGATCTCGACGTTAAAGGCAAGCGTGGAAATTCCTTCGGCATAGACTTTGAAAATGGGTATGAACCGCGTTATGTGATTATCCCGGGCAAGAAGAAAACGGTTGAAGAGCTTAAGGCCGCCGCCGACAAGGTGGAAGAGGTCTTCCTCGCACCCGACCCCGATCGTGAAGGAGAGGCCATTGCCTGGCATCTCAAAGAGGCGCTGAAGCTCAATGACTTGAAAGCTCGGCGTGTCACCTGCCAGGCCATTACGAAGAAGGCCGTAACCGAAGCATTTAAGAATCCACGCAGCATTGACATGCATCTGGTAGGTGCTCAGAAAGGCCGCCGTGTTCTCGATAGAATCGTCGGATACAGCCTGTCGCCATTCCTATGGAAGAAGGTTACCAAGAATCTATCAGCGGGACGGGTACAGTCTGTGGCCCTGCGGCTCATCGTTGAGAAAGAGAAGGAAATCTCGAGCTTTGAGCCCCAGGAATACTGGAAGATTGATGCTGATCTTCATAACGAACATGGAGAGAGCACCCATTTCAATGCCAATCTCACCTCGTGGAAGGGCGAGAAATTTGCCCTTGGAGGGAAATTTTCATCGTCGGAGGCAAGTGCCCGAGAGGTTGAATCCGTCCTAAAATTCGCCAAATACATTGTCAGCGATGTATCAAGCAAGGATACTCAAAGGAGACCGCAGCCCCCTTTCATTACCAGCACGCTTCAGCAGGCGGCATCTTCTCAACTCAGGTTTGCAGTCAGCCGTACCATGAGGATTGCGCAGCAGTTGTACGAGGGGATTGAATTGGCCAATGAAACCATTGGTCTGATTACCTATATGAGGACGGATTCCACCCGGCTTGATCCCGAGGCCGTTGGCGAGATAAGGGACTGGATAGGCCAAAACCATCCCAATTATCTCCCGGAAGCTCCGCGGAGCTACGGGAGCAAGCCGAAGAGCGGCGTTAAGGCCCAGGATGCCCATGAAGCCGTACGCCCCACCTCAATTTTCCAGACCCCCGAATCGGTGAAGCCCTATCTCAGGCCGGAACAATACAAACTCTACGAACTCATCTGGCGCAGAGCCGTTGCAAGCCAGATGAAAGATGCGCGTTACGCCGTCACGACGGTGAGAATTGAGGCGGCCGATGGCATACTGGAGGCCAAGGGGCGCGTCACCTTGTTTGACGGCTTCACCATGCTAATCCCTGAATTGATGAAATTTAAGGAGGAATTTCAGGATCTTCCGTCGATTTCCCGCAAAGCAGTACTTGCCCTTGACAACCTGAACACCGCACAGAAATGGACCAAGCCGCCTCTACGCTACACCGAGGCCAGCCTCGTAAAGGCATTGGAGAAGGGGGGAATAGGCCGACCTTCCACCTATTCTACTATCATCAACACCATCCGGAATAGAGGCTATGTCCGTCTTGAGAAGAGAGCATTCTTCGCTAGCAAACTCGGCATTGCCGTCAATGACATCCTTGTGCTGGAATTCCCCAACATCATGGACTACCGCTTTACGGCCGAAATGGAGAATAATCTCGATGCCGTGGAAGAGGGCACCGTAGACTGGCATAAGCTCCTTGATGATTTCTACAAAGGCTTCTCCAAACAAGTGGAGAATGCCCTCAATACCGCCGAACCGCTCAAGGGGCGTATGTGGGAAGGCGAAGAAAAATGTCCTATATGCGAGAAGCCGCTAGTTATGAGGTATTCGAAGGCTGGGGCATTCCTCGGGTGTTCGGGTTATCCAGATTGCAAGGGACTTCTCCCTGTACCCGGGGAAGGCGTGGATGATGGGGAAACCGATGGAGAAGAGGTTATTTGTCCCAAATGCGGGCAGCGTATGCTCCTCAAATCCAGCCGCTACGGTAAGTTTTATGCGTGCAGCGGCTACCCCGAGTGCAAGGTCACGGCCAATCTCGGGGCCGATGGTACAGCCGTGTTCCTGCCGGATATAAAAATGGATTGTGACGAATGCGGCAGTCCCATGGAAATCAAATCTAAGCGCCGGGGCCCGGTTATGGTATGTCCTAACCAGGATTGCAAGAGGGAGTTGCCTGTCAAAGACGACAAGGCAATAAGCCTCCCAAAAGCTAATGGCACGAAATGCGAAAAATGCGGCTGTCCGATGATTGTCCGACTCAGTCGCCGGGGGCCCTTTCTGGCATGCACCGGATTTCCAAAATGCAGGAACGCTAAGAATTTGGAAGCGGATTGAAATAGTTTTCGCCGGAGCACGGCCTTTTTGAGAGTTTGTTATTAACTCATCTTCATGGGCACCTCTAAAAAACCCATTTAGTTCTTGAGTCGATCTTTTCCGCCGCTACTGCGTTGTCAAGAATGCGAGTTTTTCTAAGGCCGCCTTGTATCGAGGCTCTTTCAAAAATCAGCCATTTTCGAAAGAGCCTCCAAAACATGTCCATCAAAAATCAAAAAGCCCCGGTTTGACCCAGAGCCCCTTGGTACGGCTAATCGGCGGTTATTGTCATGAATGATATATCTTGTATTTGAGTTGAGTAATCCATTTTGGCTTCGGTCCCCAGCCAGGACTGGGGAAAGAGCAGATAAGCAATCGATATGTCCTTGTTATCAATCACAGCATATTTTTTGGTTCCATCTGTGGATTCCTCAGGAAAAATCAGGACTACATTATTGCTTATAGAAATAGAAAGATTATTTATTGAGGGTTGAACTGTAAGCCTAAAGCTTGTAGAGCGTGAAGCTGGCGCATAATATTCAAACGTCTGGATGTAACCGCTAACACGGAAAATAGCCGGCATTACAAACACGGGGTCCTGCGCATCATAGCTGTAGGTTCCGGTCAAGGCAGGTCCTGAACATAATGCTTTGTCTCAAGGGGCCACTCGGCGGTACTGTCAAAGATATCGGTTGACAATTTCGCCACCGCCAGCACCCGCTGGCTCCCCTCCTTGAGCGCATAGAGGGTGTAGGCCGTGCCGGGGCGAAGCAGATACTGGTTGATGTCGTAGGTATCACTGGTTTCCGCCACCGCTCCGCCGTGCAGACGGATCTGACCAAGGTTGGCCTCGGTGAAGGCCTTGATGCCCGAATCAATGTGGTAGGGCAGAAGGATGCGCTTCGCCGTTTCCCCAATACGGCGCCACAGCCCGGTGCCGTCCGTCATTTCCTGAACGCCGGGTTCTTGGGAGCTGCTTGGCTTCAGTGCCAGCTTGTGACGGCCCTGAAGTTCCACGTCCCCCGTAGAAATGGTGAACAGCGTGTAGTGAAAACGGCGGTCCTTGTCTGGAGCCGACTTGGCGATGGACTCCACCGTAAAGGCGTTGGTTACCGTAAGGGTGTAGGTTTTGGTGATACCGTTTGTGCTGATGGGAATCTTCCCTATGCCGTTGGTCAAGGAAATGGTTGTGCCGGTGTCCGCTTCCAAACCAGTCGCACCTGTCAATAACACGCCCTTTACAGCTATTTCCGATGGAGCCATCCCGGGCAGGGTAAGGGATGCCGCAGTTCCTTCGATGACGGCGGGATAGTCGCTTCCCCTGAACTCAACCGACAGCGAAGTAACCGGCTCTTTCACCGTCAAGGTGATGCTGTCCGATTTGCCTCCGGCTACGACGGTGATGACGGTGGTACCTACATTTAGCGAGTTAACCTCACCGCTGGTTGCGTCGATACTGGCCACCGATAGATCGCTGGATGTCCAGGCAAGGGTTTTATCCTCGGCGTTCTCGGGTAGCAGAGCAACGCTCAGGGTTATGCTACTACCTACGCTCACTGTCTGATTACCGCCATCTATGGTTACGCTACTTACCTCTACTACTTCGGGAGTGTTTTCCGAGCAGGAAAGGATGAATACCGATAAGATCAGCAGAGACAGGTGTCAAACTGTGAATCTTTTGTTCTTACTGTTCATTCTATGAACCTCCAAATAAATTATTTTCTTCTGAGGCTCTTTCAGAAATAGGTTTGTGAAAGAGCCACCTATAGGGTACCTCTAAAAAAATGGTTTTGCAACTCTCGACTCGGGAAAAACGTCCTTTTTTTCATTTTGGTCTGAAAATTTCGACCTTTATTTTGGTCTGAAAATTTCGACCTTTCTTAGCGATTTCAACCCGTTATCAGGCTTTTTTCGGCTTACGGAGCACATTCAGTGCCCACTTATCCCAGGGATTGTCTCAAATACACATAACGACAGATGTTATAGCTAAGGTTCAGTAGTCCAATGATCCCTTCTATTCTCTCTTTGGGGTACCTCTAAAAAACAGCTTTAGGAAATTGACGAATTGGCGGTGTGTTCCTCGGGGCTGTGTCAGTAATAAAAAATCTGGTAAACTAAAGTATGAAGTTCCGCCCTTATGACATGAATGAACAAATGCTGCTGCCACCGAACCTGAGCGAATTGATTGACCAGGACGATTCCGTCAGAGTTGTCAGCCGGGTTGTTGATCAGCTAGACCGCAGGATTCTGTGCAAACCTTTTAAGGGGGAGCGCGGCTATCCACCCTATGATCCATGTATGATGATGAAACTTCTGCTCTACGGCTATACCCAAGGGATATACTCCTGCCGCAAACTGGAGAAAGCGGTTAAAAGAGATATCAACTTTATGTGGATTTGTGCATTCCAGCGTCCTGATTTTATTACGATCAATCGGTTTCGGGGAAAGTATTTCAAAGAGATTCTGGAAGAAGTTTTTGCCGAAGTCGCTCTAATACTGTTGGAAGAAGGATACATTAAAGAAGAAGATTATTTTGTCGATGGCACGAAAGTGAAAGCTGATGCGAACAAATTCAAGGCGGTCTGGAAAAAGAACAGTGAGCGATACAAAGACATGGCTCGTCAGCGGGCATCGGAAATAATTGATGAAGCCAACCGGTTAAACGATGTGGAAATACCACAGGATGCCGACCCTGAAGGTCTGAACGCTGCGGCAGAGAAGGTTGAAGAGAGTATTGATGAAGATACAGATTCAAAGTCAACCCGAAGGAAAAAGAAAAGTCTGTCTAAAAAATTAAAAGAGGAATCATCCAGAATAGCAGAATATGAAAAACAGCAGGAAACTTTGGGAGAGCGCAACTCTTACAGCAAAACAGACGAAGATGCGACTTTTATGAAGATGAAGAACGATGAAATACTTCCGGCGTATAATTTACAAGTCGGCACCCAGGATGGATTTGTAACTGGAGTAACCGTTCATCAGAATGCCAATGACGGCAAGGTCTTTCGGGAACATGTAGAAAGGCGGGCTGAGCTTGGAATTGCCAATCCACAAAATATAATAGCCGATGCGGGTTATGGTTATAGAAACAATTATGACTATCTTGAATATAATGGCATGGAGGCCTACATAAAATATCCTGGATATTGGGCAGAAAATAAAAATTCGATGAAATCCCGGTATAAGCATTTCAAATTCAAAATGGATGATTCTGGCGAGATTCATTGTCCAGCTGGCTATAAGATGCGGAAAGAAGATGAACTATTACACTTTAATGCCAGTGTATATATTTGTGAATTTTGTGGTATATGTCCTAACAAATTGTACTGTATAGGAAGAGATAAAGAACACAAAAGGCTTGAAGTAAATCGACATTATCGACATCAGCAGAAAAGAGCGAGAAAACTGCTGGAAACGAATACAGGCCGGAGATTATATTCTCGCCGAGCTAATGAGGTTGAAAGTGTATTTGGAGACATGAAACATAACCAGAAATTTACACATTTCAGCTTGCGAGGGCTGGAGAACGTGCAAGCAGAGTCTTATCTGTATATGCTTGCGTATAACCTGCGTAAGATGGGTACTGTAGGGGTATTAAGGCCCTTAAATACTCTTGTTGTTAGCTTGTATTCATTTGTTTGCTCATTTATAGCTTGTTTTGGCGGAATTTTTGCTAGGTGGGCGAATTATCGGACCAATACTGAAAATATTGAAGGATGCGAGAAAATTCAAGTGAAAAGATTTCTATTCGGTTTTTAAGCAGTTTCTGACACAGCCCCAACTTTTCCATGATGACCACCCGTCCTGAGCGTTCTACAAGTGTCATGAGAGTTTGCTTGCCCTTGCCTTCAGCACCCACAACGCTGTCTATTTCCCAATGACCAAATTCTTCTCGATCCTCAATATACGCCGGTCTGGTCGAAATACTTTTCATTGCTGATTTCGCTCTGTTATGCCTCTTATGGCCATTTGAGCCATTCTTGCACCTCCTTTTACCCCGAAGCAGATAATTCTCGGCATTCCCCAGCAGGCCTTCATAGATATACCGGTAGAGGGTTTTCGTACTGATTCTTGTACCCGTTGGCCATGAGTACTTCTTATAATGCATTATGACTGAGTCAGGGCTGTATTTCTTTTTAAGGAGCTTTTGGGTCTCCTTGACAAATTTGTAATCGGCACCAAGCTTCAATGCTGGTCCCTTTGCTTCAAGCTCCCTACGGGCTTTTCTCTGGCCAATGTCCGCGCTATAGGTCATATATGCAGATAAATCACTATTCTGAAGTGTAACCGATCCTCGTTTGAGTTCTCTCCGTATACTTCTTTCATGGCGATCCAGGATGATTGCCATCTGTTTGATTGTCAGCATGTCCTTCCCTTTTTTGCGGATCATTCTTTCCAGAATTAGCCGTTCCTCCCAATTGAAGTGTTTTCCCCTTCTATAGCTTGTGCTATTGTGTTCTTGTCCCATGTTAACTCCTGTCTTTTCATATAAGCAGTATACATGAGTTTCATGGGGCTTCTTTTGCCCTCTTTATCGCGGACAGTTAATGTTACAATTCACCTTAAAAAAAATTGCATTGGCTGTGGGTTGAACCACCCGCTGCGTCAGTATAAAATCTACTCGAACTGAACACCTCTTGACCTTTTTCTGGCAGAGCACCTATACTGTACTCATGCCGTATAAGCGAAAAACCCAAGTATCAGATTCAAAATTCTGCCTACTGCTGCTATCGCTTATTATTATGCCCCTCGATTCGGCGTGGGGGTATCATCGCGGCAGGGCGTAATTACACGTCAAAAAATGATGATAATCCCTCTAATGAATCGAAGCGGCCTCCAAGGGTCGCTTTTTCACTTATTGGGGAGTAAAAGGAGTTCAACGATGGATACAAAGAAGATAGTTCTATTCGATACCACTCTGCGTGACGGTGCACAGACACGCGGAGTGCATTTTTCGGTGGAAGACAAGATTAAACTCACCCGAGAACTTGATGAGATGGGCTTTGATTACATCGAAGGGGGTGGCCTGGATCCAATCCAAAGGATATCCAGTTCTTCAATGAGATGCGAAAGATTCCGCTGAAGAATGCCAAACTAGCCTCGTTTTCTTCTACCAGGCTTAAGAATACCGATGTAGCCAAGGATAAGATACTCGCCGAGCTTCTCAAGGCCGAAACCCAGGTATTCACTATCTTTGGAAAGACTTGGGATCTCCATGTTCATGAATCCCTAGGCACCTCTTTAGAGGAAAATCTCGCCATGATACATTCCACCGTAGCCTATTTGAAACCATGGGGTGATGAGGTGGTGTATGACGCTGAGCATTATTACGACGGGTATAGGGTGAATCCCGAATATGCCGTAGAGACCCTGAAGGCGGCGGCGGAGGCCGGTGCGGACTGGATTGTCTTAGCCGATACCAATGGCGGCAGCCTGCCGGAATTCGTCAAGGAGGCCACCGAGGCCGCCGTGAAGGCTATTGCTCCCTATGGGAAGAAGATGGGCATACATACCCATGACGACAGTGATCTCTCCCTGGCCAACACCCTGATTGCCGTCGAACTGGGCTGCCAGATGGTTCAGGGCACCATCAATGGCCTGGGTGAACGCTGCGGTAACGCCAATCTTTGCAGCGTAATTCCCACCCTGTCGCTCAAGATGGGTTATCAGACTCTGAAACCGGATAAAATCGCCAAGCTCAGCAGCCTGAGCCGGCTTGTATCTGAACTCTCCAACAAGCCGCATCAAGACAGCCTGCCCTATGTGGGAGAGCGTGCCTTTACCCACAAGGGCGGCATTCATGCCTCGGCCGTGCGCAAAATTCCCAAGCTTTACGAGCATATTGAACCCGAGTTGGTTGGTAATATGAGAAATGTACCCATCAGCGATCAGTCAGGCAAAGCAAACATCCTGGTAAAGGCCAAGGAATTGGGCATGAAGATGGAGGATTCGCACGCTAAATCAATCGTCGCCAAAATCAAGGAATTAGAGGCCCAAGGCTACCATTTTGAGGGTGCCGATGCTTCTTTTGAACTGTTGACCGATGATTTAACTGGAATCCGCAAGGATTATTTTAAGGTTCATGGTTTCCGTGTTCATTCCTGGGAGAATGATAAGGGGGATATCTGGTCTGAAGCGACCATCAAGATATCGGTTCCAGACACAGTTGCCGGTAAGCAGGGACAGAATTCGTCCTGGGAGCATACCGTCGGCGAAGGGGCCGGTCCGGTGGAAGCCATGGACCGGGCTCTACATCGGGCGCTTGAAGGGTTTTATCCTAGGTTGGCGGAAATAAAACTGACAGATTTCAAGGTGCGCATCCTCGACGAAGAGGTCGGCACCAGGGCCGTCACGCGGGTATTGATCACCAGTGCCGATGCTGTAAGGCGATGGGGAACCGTTGGAGTTTCGCAGAATATCATTGAGGCATCCTGGCGGGCTCTGGTGGAGTCTATCGAATACAAACTCAAGAAAGATGAGGAACAAAATGGAGAATAACACGATGAATAAAAGGAAGATAACCATCTTCGACACAACATTGAGGGATGGCGAACAGTCACCGGGCGCCTCAATGAGTATAGAGCAGAAAATAGAAATGGCCACGGCATTGGACAGCCTGGGTGTGGACAGGATAGAGGCCGGATTCCCGGTGTCCTCACCGGTACAGTTTGAAGCGGTGAAACGCATTGGGCAAGTTGTGACTGACGCCGCCGTCGTCGGTTTGGCCCGGTGTAAAAAAACAGATATCGATGCGGTGAGGGATTCTCTGGCGGATTGCCCTAATAAGATGATACATGTCTTCATCGCAACCAGTCCCCTGCATATGGAGCATAAGTTGCGGATGGATGAGGATGAGATACTCGCATCCATTACCGAGTGCATCACCTATGCCAAAGAGCAGGGATTCAAGCTGATAGAGTTCTCGCCGGAAGACGCATCTAGAACCGAGTTTGACTTCCTGTTGAAGTCGCTCAAAGCAGCCATAGAAGCCGGGGCTAATACATTGAACATCCCGGATACAGTGGGTTATGCCATGCCTGATGAATATGGCGCACGTATGGCCGCACTTAGAGAGGCGATCCCTGAACTCAATCAGGGAGTTCTTCTGTCGGCACACTGCCATAACGACTTGGGGCTGGCCCTTGCCAACTCCCTTGCCGCAGTACAGGCCGGTGCCGACCAGGTTGAAGTAACTCTCAACGGCATCGGCGAGCGTGCAGGCAATGCGGCGCTGGAGGAATTGGTGATGGCACTCATGGTGCGTCAGGATATATGGAATATTGAAAACTCCATCGACTGCGAGTATCTCTATCCCGCAAGTAAACTCCTGCAGAACATCACCGGATTGATAATTCCGCGAAACAAACCCATCTTTGGAGACAATGTCTTCAGCCATGAATCCGGCATTCATCAGCATGGTGTTATCAAGCATAGAGAAACTTATGAAATAATGGATCCGGAGCAAATTGGCCGCAGCAGGGATTCCCTCATCATGGGCCGCCACTCCGGGAAGGCCGCTCTGAAGGCCAAGCTGGACCGTTATCACATCAAGCTTACAGAGGACCAGGTTAATACCCTGTATAAGAAATTCATCGAGATAGCCGACCGAAAGAAGGAGGTGTATGATGAAGACCTCTTCCCCCTCGTGTCCGATATTCTGGGCACCATCACCACCGGATGGAGTCTGGAGAACTTTCAAACATGGACAGGGAACAGGGTAATTCCCTCCGCAGTAGTTGAATTGACCAAAGGCGAAGAGCGTTTCCGCTCTGCCCAGATTGGCGATGGCCCTGTAGATGCCGTTTTCAAGGCCATTGATGAATGCACCGGAATATCGGGCCGCCTCACCGAATATATCATCCAGGCCGTAGGCAGAGGCAAAGATGCCCAGGGCCAGGTAAAGCTCCAGGTGGATTTCGACGGATCATTGATCGACGGCAAGGCTGCCTCAACCGATATTATCGAGGCCTCGGCCCTGGCTTATATCAATGCCGTCAACCGGAAGGAGTTGACAGGGGCACAATATGAGGAGATGCCGCATCTATAATAGGTCATTATGACCCAGGTGTGTACTTTCTGCAACTTGATGTGTCAATATAGCACACTTTGGGTCAGTGTTTTTGCATCAAAGTCGAAGGAAGCATGAATATCTTCGGGATATTCTTTGCTGTCGATCCTTTTTGCATTGGGTAATTTATTATATTATAATGAAATAGATTCATTGTTGCGAAAATTGGCACGCTATATGCTTTATTGACAGTGAGATTAAATCATAGGAGGTACAAGATGAGATATCTTGCTAAAATCAATCACCCCGCGAGCATATTGGAGGGCATGAATCGCATGATTAACCAGTATTGTGAGTACGCTGATGCTCATGAATGCCGGGGATTTTCAGTTGACATCGCCGAATCCGGCGATTCCTATCGGATAGAGGCCGAACTTCCGGGTTTTTCTTCTTCGGAAGTCGAGGTCAAGGTGAAGGAGAACCTGCTGATTATCGAGGCCAGGCAAGCCGAAATCAGTGAGGAGAAGTCTTCGTTCCGTACTCGGGAGAGGATCCGGGGCAACAGGAGCCGCTCATTCACCCTGCCGGAAGATGTCGACAAGGATGCAGTCAATGCCGAGCTGAAGAATGGTCTGCTGGAAGTCGTACTGAAGAAGAAGCCGGAAGTTCAGCCGTTAAGCATCAAGGTGCAGGGAGGGAGGTAGTCTGATGATCTCAAACGTCATGAGGATGCGCAGTCCATGCCTTACTTGAGAACCTTCACCTCAGGGCTGTTTGAGACCAATTCCTTTCTCATAGGCGCCGAGTCATCTCGGGAGGCGGTGTTGATAGACACGCCTCCCGACAGCTATGATAAGGTTAACGCGGCCCTAAGAAAGGATGGACGCACCATTGCGGCCATTATGATTACCCACCCGCATTTTGATCATGTCGTGGATGTGTCGAAATATGCATCAAAAGATCTGCCCCTCGTCGCATTGGCGGAGGCCGTCGGCGGCATTGCAACACCGGATGACATGGGACTGCTTACCAAGGAATCGGGCTCTCTCCCCGGTGCCGAGGTAACCCATGTCGTTAGCGGTGCTGATCGCCTCAATTTCGCCGGCCTGGAGTTTGAAGTCTTTGAAGTACCAGGGCACTGCGTTGGGTCGGCGGCATTCCATGTGAAAAGCGAATCGCTCTGTTTCGTCGGCGACTTGATTTTCCGCGGCGCCATCGGCCGCAGCGACTTTCCCGGAGGCGATTTCGACGTACTGATAGAATCGATTCACAGGTGTATCTACACCTTGAGTAACAAGACAATGCTCCTTTCGGGACATGGTCCATCAACCGATGTCGGCACCGAAAAAAGAGAAAACCCCTTTACTAGGGTCCGGCACTTAAGCTCTCAGTAGAACCTCGATGTCAAGGGCTCCTCTAGCTCATTTAGATGCCCTTTATTGCATCAAAGCACAGCAATTCAGCGTGACGGGTTGATACTGGGACCGTGCACGGCAGCGTCCTATATGGAATTGCGCAAGGGATTGCAGCGGAAATGCCGCTGGCTGCCCCGGCGATTGGCAGTGAGCCGGGGGGCAGGCAGCCAGATTAAGGCATTGGAGTGAAAAGCCCGACCCGAAGGGGTGCGCCCTTCTGCTTTTTTTGAATTGACGGCGTCCTGGGAGTCTGCCGGACTTAACTCGTCTGGTCAGTTTTTCGCCCTGTGTCCCTGATGCTTCGATGTTGCCCTTATGGCAGACTAGAGCGGCCCTTCTTCTGATTCCGTGTGAGAGATAATATAGGGTGCGAGGCGGTTGAAATCCTTATTGTTCAAGCGAACTCTTAACAGTATGCCGTCTTCCTCATACTCTTCGTGGAGAATGGTTGCCTCATTGTGCAGGCGCGATCGGATGTCCCAGCTATTTTTCGGAAGGCGCACCGTTACCTCCGGTCTTTGAGAATCCAGGGTTTTTGTTAGGAGTCTTACTAATTCCTTCAGTCCGTTTCCATGATGGGTCGATACGGCTAGGCCATCGGGGTAGCAGGAGGAAAGCCTGAATACTTGATCGGGGCTTAAGGCATCGGATTTGTTGAGCACAAGAATCCGAGGAGTTTGGCCTGCCTCTAATTCGGTCAATACTTTTTCTGTTACGGCGATGTGCTCTTCAATCTCATGGCTGCTGCCATCGACGACATGCAGGATGACTTCGGCTAACACCGCCTCTTCAAGGGTGGAATGGAAGGCATCGACGAGTTCATGAGGAAGCTTGCGGATGAATCCGACGGTGTCGGTGAGGATTATTTCCTGGCCTCCCGGCAGTTCCATGCGCCGAGTTGTGGGATCAAGGGTGGCGAAGGGCTTGTCTTCCACATGCACGGCGGATCCGCTCAGCGCGTTAAGAAGGCTGGACTTGCCGGCGTTCGTATATCCTACTAATGAGACAGAGGGAACCGGTCTTCCAAGCCGCTTCTTCCGGCGAATCATCCGCTGATCCCGTACCTTGGCAATACTGCTCTGCAAGCCGGAAATTTTGTTGAGCACCAGACGGCGGTCGGTTTCTAACTGAGTTTCTCCCTTTCCACGGTTTCCCCGAGCGCCGCCGCGCTGGCGTGAAAGGTGTGTCCAGGCGCGCGTGAGCCTGGGAAGCATGTACTGCATGCGGGCCAGGGTGATCTGAAGAACGGCTTCACGGGTTGATGCTCGGTCTGCAAATATGTCTAGGATGACTTCCCGACGGTCGATGACAGGTGTATTCCATTCTTTTTCGAGATTTCGCTGCTGGATTGGCGACAAATCCTCGTCAAAAACAACGAGATTGATGTTTTCCGCACGCAGGTGACCGGCAATTTCGGCGACCTTTCCCTTCCCGATCATCCAGCGCGGATGGATATCCCTGAGAGGCACGATGATGGAGGCGGCAATGGATATGCCCTGAGAACGCACCAGTTCTTCAAGTTCTTCAATATGGGCCTCTGCCGTCTGCGGGGCAAGCTCTTTGCTCCGGAAGCCGATTAAGAGGGCTTTCTCGCAGTCTTGGAATGGGTTATGCTTTTCCAGTTCAATGAGGATGTTGTCCACGAATCAGCGATGTGACTTATTCAAAGAGATAGAGATACCTCCCATACCCTTGGGCTTCCATGTCATCTTTCGGTACAAACCGCAACGATGCGGAGTTGATGCAGTAGCGAAGACCTCCTTCTTGCGCGGGGCCGTCGTCGAAGACATGCCCGAGATGGGAATCGGCGTATTGACTGCGCACCTCCGTTCTTACAGAGAAGAATGATTGGTCGGGTCTGCTCTCGATGAAGCGGCTGTCGATGGGCCTGGTAAAGGATGGCCAACCCGTCCCGGAGTCGAATTTATCTGTCGATGAGAAGAGTGGTTCGCCCGATACGATATCCACATAAATCCCCTCATCATGGTTGTCCCAGTATTCACCGGTGAATGCGTGTTCGGTGCCGTCCTTCTGTGTAACCTTATACTGCAACTCGGTGAGGGTGGATGCCAATTTCTTGTCATCGGGGGGGGTGTAATCGGTCCATGCCTCATCCTTCCAATTTGATTTCAGGAAAGCCTTCCTTCCCGATCCTTCGGCATAGGCATAATAATGTCCGGGATTCTTGCGGTAAAAATCCTGATGATACTCTTCTGCCCTGTAGAAAGGCGCTGCGGGCAGAATTTCGGTCGCTATATCATTGGAGAATTTTCCTGATGCCGCAAGATTATTCCGCGACTTCTCGGCCAGTGCCCGCTCTTCATCGTTCGCATAGAATATCGCCGTTTGGTACTGACGGCCTCTGTCGCAGAACTGCCCCGAGCTGTCTGTGGGATCTATGCTTTTCCAGAAGACTTCCAGCAGCTCCGCATAGGATGTTTTCTCGCTATCATAGGTAATCTTGACGACTTCAAGATGATCGGTGTTACCCTTTGAGACTTGCTCATACGTTGGGTTCTTGACTGTTCCGCCCGAGTATCCGCTTTCTACGGCCTTCACACCCCGCAGGGCTTCGAATGGAGGTTCCATGCACCAGAAGCAGCCCCCTGCAAAAACGGCGTGGTTTTCAATGGCGTTAATAGACGAAGCCATGAATAAAATTGTAACGACAAGATAAGTTTTATTCAACTTCCATCCTCCTGCATTGTCATAAGTCTTAAGACTGGAGCGCCCAGGCAAAGAAATTCATGCCTGAAGGGCAATCCTGTGCTAATTATACTGACTCGGTATGATGCCAACAAGGCAATACACAGCCATTATTGAATTGTAATGAAGGGTACCTCTAAAAAACAGCTTTAGGAAATTGACGAAGAAATTTTTTGTCGATACAAGGCGGCAGAAGCTCAAGCGTAGCTTAAGCTGCGTGAGCATTTTGACAACGCAGTAGCAGCGGAAAAGTTCGAGTCAAGAACTAAATGGGTTTTTTAGAGGTGCCCTGAAGCAATACGCATCTTTGATACTTGTCAAGTTAGCGCAACTCATGAAACCATGGACTGCAATGAAATACAAAAGGAGATTGACATGAAAAGAGTGTTTTTCGGATTGTCGGCAGTCATTCTGCTGCTGTCACTTGGTCTGGCCGGCTGCAATAAGAAGAAGGCCTCCGAAGCGGCTGCCGCACAAGGGGCGGCGACCGTGGATAACCCCTTGCGAGTCGTGCTGCTGCTCAATGGGGTTCTAGGCGATAAGTCCTTCTTCGATTCCGCCGCCAATGGGATGAAGCTGATCAAGGACAAATATGGCGACAGGGTTGTGGGGAAAACCATAGAGATGAGTTACGATCAAACTAAGTGGGAACCCACTTTGCTGGATGTTTCCGAGGAAAACTGGGATATTATCATCTGCGGAACCTGGCAGATGGTGGAATTCCTTCAGGATATCGCGCCGGAACATCCGGAAAAACGCTATATCATTTTCGATGAGGGGGTAGACTACTCCCTAGGCAACTTAAATAACGTTTATTCCATCGGCTACAGGCAGAATGAGGCATCCTTCCTGGCCGGAGTCTTGGCCGTATATATGTCAACAGGTCAACACCGGCCGTCGGAAGCCAAGGCGATTGGGTTTCTTGGCGGGGTGGACGTCCCCGTCATCAATGATTTCCTGGTCGGGTACATCGAAGGGGCGCTGTATGCCGATTCGGGCGCCAAGGTCGCCATATCTTACATTGGGTCTTTCGATGATTCCGCCAAGGGGAAGGAGATGGCCCTGGCCCAGTACAACATAGGCGTAGAAGTGGGTTACAACGTTGCCGGACAGGCCGGTCTGGGGCAGTTGGATGCCGCCAAAGATTCCGGCCGCTATGCCATCGGTGTGGATTCCGATCAGGCGGCGATATTTGCCAAAACCGACCCGGCCAAGGCGGAATTGATTATCACTTCCATCTTGAAGAGGGTGGACAACTCGTTGCTGAGGGTCATAGATCTTCATACGGAGGGAAATCTGGCCTATGGTCAAATGGAATACCTTGGATTCGCTGAAGACTGTGTTGGAATAGCGGACAACGACATATACATGAGAGCCGTACCAGAGGAGATAAGGCAGGAACTGATCGATGTCGAGAATCGGATCATCAGCGGCGAAATCAAGGTGGGCACGGCCTTTGGCATGAGTACTGAAGACCTGGATAGCCTGCGAAGCGCCGTTAAACCCTAGAAGTACGAAGTATGGGGAATTTGCTCGCCATGGAGGGGGTGGTCAAGGTCTATCCAAACGGCATCATCGCCAACGATGGAGTGGATTTCTCCATCAAGGAGGGAGAAATCCATGCGCTGGTCGGTGAAAACGGCGCCGGCAAATCGACGCTGATGAAAATACTCTACGGACTGGAAACCCCCGAAAAAGGACGCATCACCTTGAATGGCATGCCCATTCAGATACCTTCCCCTCACAAGGCTATTGAATACGGTATAGGGATGGTTCATCAGCACTTCATGCTGGTGCCGTCCTTAACCGTGGCCGAGAACTTGGTACTGGGTATGGAACCCGCAAGGGGCCTTGTCATTGACAGGGAGAGGGCGATTGAGATGAGCGTTAAGCTCTCTAGGAAATACAATCTTCAGGTGAATCCCAAGCAAAAAATTCGGGATTTGCCTGTCGGCACCAAGCAGAAAGTGGAAATTCTCAAGGCTCTGCATCGAGGGGCTAAAATACTGATCCTTGATGAGCCCACGGCGGTTCTCACACCGCAGGAAACCAAGGAATTATTTCATGAGCTTCGGCTGTTGAAGGAAGAGGGCAACACCATCATCTTCATCTCCCATAAGCTTCGCGAGGTGAAGCATCTCTGCGACCGGCTTACTATCATGCGTAACGGCAGGAATCAAGGTATGTTTGATTCTGTGGATGTGAGCGAAAAAGACATATCTCGCCTGATGGTGGGGCGCGATGTTGTCCTCAAAGCAGACAAGACCAAATCGGCACCGGAGGATGTCTGCTTGAAGGCGAGGGATGTCACCATCATCAACGACTTCGGGAAGACCGTTGTAGACGGTGTCTCTTTTGATCTCAGGAGGGGGGAGATCCTCGGCATTGCCGGTGTGGAAGGGAACGGTCAACGGGAATTGGTGGAAGCCGTTAGCGGCCTCAAAAGATTTCATCGTGGGGATATAGCCCTTAAGAATGTGAGCATCAAAAATCTGTCTATCAAAGAAGTCCGCAAGCTTGGCACCTGTCACATTCCCGAGGATCGCATGGCCTATGGTGTGGCCGATACACTCAGTATTGAGCAGAACCTTTTAGCGGATAAGCATGATTGGCCTGAATTCACGGGCAAGGTGCTCAACAAGCCGGACGCCATCAGAAAGAACAGCGAGAGGTTGACCGCCGAGTATCGCATCAAATGTGATTCCCCCCGACAGGAACTCAAGGGGCTCTCGGGAGGCAATATCCAGAAGGTTGTCGTGGCCAGGGAATTCTCCACTAACCCCATGCTGGTTATCGCCGATCAGCCTACGAGGGGAATTGATGTCGGCGCCACGGAATTTATCCGCAGGCGACTGGTGGAGCTTCGGGACTCAGGCAGTGCCATACTGCTCATATCAGCCGATCTGAACGAGATTATGGAACTCTCGGACAGCCTAATCGTGATGTATGGCGGAAGTATCGCCGCATACATCAAGGATGTCTCAGGTATGGCCGAGGAGGAGTTGGGACTGTACATGCTGGGTGTACGCAGGCAGATGCCTGAAGAGATTCAAGATGCCATCCATGAATAGCATGAATAAAAGTAAGCTGTTATTCGAAACAGTCCGTACTGCCCTGGCCATTCTGATCGCTCTGGGGTTTTCCCTCGTATTGATACTTCTTGTCAGCCGGCAGCCAGGGATCGCATTGAGTCAGTTTCTTATCGGACCGCTAAGCAGTTTACGGCATTTCGGCAACGTATTGGAAATGATGATTCCCATGATATTCACCGGACTGGCCATCAGTCTGATGTTCTCTGCCGCACAGTTCAACCTGGCTGCGGAAGGAGCCTTCTTCATGGGCGGAGTGGCCGCCGCTTTCGTTGCCGTGAGATGGAATCTGCCGCCATTGCTTCATCCGCTGATCGCTATACTGGCCGGGGGTCTGGCCGGGGCGGGTGTCTGCAGCATACCGGCCTATCTGAAGATGAAATGGAATGCGTCCGAACTAGTTTCGTCCCTGATGTTCAATTATTTGGCGTTGTTCATGGGTATATTCATCGTTAAATACCTCCTTAGGGATATCGATGCCGGCGCCATCGTCTCGGAGAGGCTGCCTTCCAGTGCCAGGCTGTTTCGGATAATCCCTAAAACCAGGGTGCATTTTGGCTTAATCATCGCCATCGCCATGTTTATTGCCTGCCGTTATTACATGTTCCGGACACGCTGGGGGTATAGATTGAGGGTGACAGGAGCCAACACCAGTTTTGCCCGCTATGCGGGAATAAACATCATGGCGGTTATCATGTCATCTCAAGTTCTGGGTGGAATGATTGCCGGCATGGGCGGCGCGATTGAGATTCTAGGCATGTATCGCCGTTTCTCCTGGCAGGCGCTCCCCGGCTACGGTTGGGACGGCATCATCGTGGCCATCCTGGCTCGGAATAATCCTGTCCTGGTGCCGGCAGGGGCCTTCTTCTTGGCCTATCTGCGCATCGGCGCCGATTTGATGGCCCGTACCAGCGATGTTCAAAACGAGGTGGTCACCATCATCCAGGGTATCATGATAGTCCTGATAGCGGCAGAGAGTTTTCTCTCTTCCATGCACCAGAGGATGGTGTATAAGACGGCTTGGAAATAATATATGCAAGACATCCTCGGTATCATCTTTTCGGTTGAATTCGGCTATGCCGTATTGAGGGTTTCCACCCCAATCCTTTTTGCCGCTATGGGCGCTCTTCTTTCGGATAAGGCGGGGGTTATCAACATCGCGCTGGAAGGCATCATGCTGATCGCCGCCCTGGCCGGGGTTATCTTCAGCGCCCTGGCCCAGAGTGCCCTGATCGGCTTGTTCTGTGCCGCATTGGCGGGGTCTCTGGCAGGCATGCTGCTGGCTTACTTCGCCCTCAATCTGAAAACCGATGTGATCCTGTCTGCCATCGCGCTGAATCTGATGGCAAGCGGCGGAACCGTCTTCATCATGTTTCTTATCGCGGGCGACAAGGGCATATCCTCCTCCCTGCCCAGCAAGGTGCTGCCGAAATTGACTTTGCCGTTTATTAGGGATATTCCCGTTCTCGGTTCCATCTTGTCAGGGCACAATGTTCTCACCTATGGGGCCGTCCTGTCTGTGTTTCTAGTGTGGTTCCTCCTGAACAAGACGCCTCTCGGGCTGCATATAAGGGCGGTGGGCGAAAATCCTGATGCCGCCGACTCTGTGGGTATCAGCGTGCGCCGCACTCAGTATATTGCCCTCACACTTAGCGGTTTAATGGCCGGATTCGGCGGCGCCTATATGTCCATGGGCTATGTGTCCTGGTTCAGCACGAACATGACCGCCGGCCGGGGATTCATCGCCCTGGCAGCGGAAGCCATGGGAGGGGCAACGCCTTTCGGGGCCTTACTTACTTCGATGCTGTTTGGCTTTTTCGATGCTCTTTCCAACTCCCTGCACTCTTTGAGCATACCGGTGGAGTTTGTTCAGATGGTTCCCTACGCCTCCACGGTGATTGGATTGGTTATCTATGCCGTCAACAGAACCAATCGGATGAAGCGTATCCAAGTCCGGCCATAGAGGTGCCCATAAAACAGTAACTGGGCGCGCCCCCTCGGGTCGGGCTTTCCTCTCCAATACCTTGCTCTGGCAGCCTGCCCCCCGGCTCATTGCTAATCGCAGGGGGGCAGCCAGAGGCATTTCCGTTTCAATCCCTTGCGCTTCATTTAGTAATCTATTGTGGACAGCAGAGCCTCAGAACTCAAAAATCAAAATTCGTTTTTTCACTAGACTATACGTACTGGCAAGCGGTTATTTCCCTGTCGCTAAGCTTCGGGGCACTTATTAATGAATTAATGGGTCTCCAGAAGTAATGATTGCGGGAAGTGGCCGATTGCTTCAATTCGTAACAAGGCGGGGGGCCCTCTATGCGCCTTTGGTGATTTATAGTATACGGTACACTAGATGAAAAAAAGAGTTGTCATCGACTGCGACCCCGGAATCGACGATGCCATGGCGCTGCTGATGGCTTTCGCATCGGAAGAATTGGATGTTAGAGCCATAACGACTGTGGCGGGGAATGTGCCCGTCTGTCAAACCACCGAAAATGCCCTTCGGATTGCCGCTCTGGCTAATCAGGCTGTAGAAGTTGCCGCCGGTGCGGAACGGCCTATTACAGGGGAGCATCAATACGCCGAAGCCGTCCACGGCAGCAATGGACTGGGCGGAGTGGAACTTCCCGAAGGGGGAAAGCCAAGTTCACGTGGCGCCGTCGAACTTCTGATAGATGAGATAGCAGAAGGAGACGGAGAGTTGGAACTGATTGCCCTTGGGCCATTGACCAATATTGCCCGCCTCTTGATGGAAATTTCCCCTTCTGCGGCGGGGAAGATCAAAGGCATAATCCTTATGGGTGGCGGTGTCTTTGGAGGGAATGTCACCCCATCGGCAGAATTCAACTTTCATAGCGATCCTCATGCGGCGGCCGTCGTATTTCACTCGGGAGTGCCCATCTCCATGTATGGCCTCAATGTTACCAATCAGGCACTGCTCTATCCCGCAGATATTCGGTCAATCAAACAATTCGGAGGTCCTGTCATCACGAAATTGACTTCTATGATGGAGTGTTATTTGAGATTCTACCGTGCCGCCGGTCATCCAGGTTTGGGTATGCACGACCCCTTTGCGGTCGCCTGCGCCATAGACGCTTCATTGGCCGGGATGAAACACCTTTATGTGGAAATTGAGACTGGGGAGAGGGAGACAATGGGCCGGTCAAAGGTGGATATTCAAGGCGAAACGGGGAAAAAGCCCAACGCCCAGGTCGCCATGACGCTTGATAGGTCACGGTTCCTGAGTCTTTTTATGAAGCTGATGAAATCCTATTCATAGATGCGTCCGACTCTTAAAAAACCTCAGGAGTCGGCAGACGAAGGATATTAGGATACCTCTACAGCATG
The DNA here is from genome assembly GCA_965232165.1 of Spirochaetaceae bacterium. Classification (GTDB taxonomy): domain Bacteria; phylum Spirochaetota; class Spirochaetia; order DSM-2461; family DSM-2461; genus UBA2779. Next base: position 2,051,722 of record CBDDOY010000001.1, read on the forward strand.
GATTCTACACGCCGATAAGCCTGCCCCAATGCCCTGGTGCTGTCATCATTCACTTCATTGCCGATAAAATCCGCTATGCTCTCAAGGCTCTCTAAACTGACCGACACCGCGCCGTGGAAACTGCGAATGGATTTAAACCAGCAATGCCCTTCGCCGTCTGAGTAGAGGGCCACAAATCCCATCGCCCTTCGCTTGGTCTTTTTACCGCTTCGGGTAACGGTGAGAAGATGCTCCAGCTCGGTTAATAGCTCCTTGCGGGAGCCTTCCTTATGGATATGATAGCTGCCGCGGGGTCCGTGATCCCTGACATCCTTGCGGGGGTCCAGGAGTCTGGCCGCCTTTATGATGGTATTCACCTTGGAATCCGGAAGAACTTCATCTCTGCCGAGAAGGAGTGTGCCGCGAAGATTGCCGAAGTCAGCGAGCATTTCATTCGATTTAGAAAGGGCTTCATGGAGTCGTTTCCATTCAAACAGCGCACGTTTCTTGCCGCCCCTTCCAGGCTCTCGGGTGAGAGGAAATGCCTCGCCGGCTATCCATATCTGGTTTGTCGTGTCCTTATTCGATGACTTCTCCATCCCATAGCCTTTGTCTCTTTGGGCCCCGGCCTTTCTTCTGCCGTCCCGAAGCATGGTGAGCAGTCTAGGGTGGATCTGCGGCAGCCATGACTTCAGCAAGGGGGACACCGAGCGGGCATAGGTTCGGCTTGTCTGAACAATTTCCCCGGCAACGATGTACTCGGGGTTTTCCTTGAAGAGTACCGATCCCGGATGAATAACAATACGATCTATACCGACACTCCGGTAATCGAAGCGGCCATCCTTAATGCAGATAAAAGGAATAAGTCCCCGGGTGCATGACTTGAGGAAATTCTCGGTGGAGCCTCCCTCGGTTATGGGAATACCTCTCTCTCCGGTTATATCCTCAATCTGTTGAGTAATCGCCAAAATTTCGTCGAGTATTTTCTTGTCCAGATAATGGCGTTCTGCAAAATCCTGCTTGTTCTTTGCGCTGACATAATCCCAATAAAGATTGAGATAGCTGGCGAAATCCCCATGATGCTCGGAGCGGAACACATGATGCGCCCTGCGGGCTTCCATTTCCTCACCCTGAGGCAGAAGGTAGGGCGACTTTGTGGACAGAAAAGAGGCGGCGATGATGGTTTCCTTGAGCACATCGGGGTAATGGCGGATGGCTTCGACTATCATGCGGGCATGGCGGGGCATCAGGGGATAGGGCACCATCTGCCTTCCTATGTCGGTGAGGCTATTCTCATCGTCGATGGCGTCCATCAGCCGAAGGGCTTCGACGGCCCCATGCACGGCCTTCGCGTCGGGGGGATTGATGAATGGAAAAGACTCAAAATCCCTGATGCCTATTTCCGCCATTCTCAGCACGACTTCGGTGAGATCGGTGCGGTATATCTCCTCCTGAGTAAATTCGGGACGTTTATGAAAACCCTTTTCAGAGTACAGCCGGTAACAGACCCCTGGGCCGGTACGTCCGGCACGGCCCTGGCGCTGCTTGGCCGAGGCCTGGGATATTTCCATTTCCACTAAGGCGCTCGCATAGGTGCGGGGGTTATAGTAGTTGAGCTTAGCCAGGCCAGTGTCCACAACGGCGGCTATGCCGTCGATGGTGATGCTGGTTTCGGCTACATTGGTGGCGATAACGACTTTTCTCTGACCGACTGGAGCCGGAGCGAAAATTCTCTCCTGCTCCTCGCTGCCAAGACGGCTATAGAGCGGCAATACATGCAACGGCCTTCGTGACTTGCAGCCCATCAAACTGGTAACGGTGTCTTTGATCATTTTCTCACCGGTGCAGAAGATGAGAATGCCGCCGTCTTCAGGGATGGTTATGTCGTTGGCGATTTTCTCGACGATAGCCGTGATGGTTGCGATCAACATCTCCTCGCTGCCCGTCATGGGCAGTGGCTTGTAAACAAGCTTCACAGGATACATGGGGGTGTCGATGGTTATTATGGGGCAGTTGTCGAAGTACTCGCTAAAAACCCGGGGATTCAAGGTGGCCGATGATATGATTACCTTGATATCTGGTCTATGAGGCAGGATTTCTTTCAACAAACCGAGGATGAAGTCTATATTCAATGTGCGCTCATGGGCTTCGTCAACGATGAGCACCCCATAGCGTGAGAGCAGCCGGTCACTTTTCATCTCTTGGAGCAAGGTGCCGTCGGTGAGTATCTTCAGCCGGGTTTCACTGCTTGTAACATCCTCGAAACGCATCTTGTAGCCAACATAACCGCCCACCTCGGTTTCTAACTGCGCTGCTATGTACCGGCAAACTCCTACGGCGGCGATGCGCCTTGGCTGGGTGATGCCGATGACGGACTTCGCAGCATAGCCGGCTTCGTGAAGAATAATAGGAATCTGAGTGGTTTTGCCGGAACCGGTCGGGCTCTCGACTACGATGACCTGATTCTCATTGAGTGCATCAAGTATGCGCTGCCGTTGTGTGTAGACAGGGAGAGACAGGGGCTTTGTTGTCATTTATGAATATGATAGTACATTGAAATAGTTTGAGCAATGACTAAACCCCTGATGAAACCCTGTCGATGTGTATTTCCGGGGATCTGACGGGCGCCTTTAAAAACCCCATTCCGTTTCTGGCTTGCTCTTTTCCGCCTGCCTGTGCGTGTTCCGCACGCAGACAGGCCGCTGCTGCGTTGCCAAAGAACTCACGTAACCCAGTTGTGCTTGAATTCTTGGCGCCTTGCACCGAAGAAAAACAGCTGCGCCAAATTCCAAAAGCGGTTTTTTAGGGGGACCCTAACCTGAAAGCGGTATAAGGCTGTATTGACTTTGTAATGAGATGGAGGATTTCCCTACACCAAAACACAAGGAAGCTCGACGATGTAGGTGAAAGCATGAACAGAGAAACACAGCAGCGTCTGACAAGAGCCTATCTCAGTGAGAAACCGCGCCTGATTTCGCGCTTGAAAGCCATAGGACGGACCTTGGAAGAGGCGGAAGACATTGTCCATGATGTTTATGCCGAAGTCCTGGGAAGCTTCACCGGGCCGGTTGGAATTAGAAATCTTCCGGCATGGATCAACATGGTGTTCAAACGCCGGGTGATTGATGCCTGGAGGCGCGACAAGATGCGTGCGTCCCGTGGCGAGACGGAAGTGTCGGAAGAGGCTCTCCGAGACATCATTAGCGGCGCGGGCCTCAATCCGCTGGACAGCTTCGTTCAGGAAAGCCTCGTCGATGCCTTGAATTCCGCACTGAAAGCCCTGCCGGGTCCCCAGAGGAAGGTTATGGAGGCTCAGGTATTCGGCGGCCTGACCTTTAGAGAAATATCTCAATCCACGGGTGAGAGCATTGATACATTGACGGCCCGCAAGAGATATGCCATACGCAAACTCTCCAAGGCGCTTAGGCATTGGATTGATGAGTAAACCTTTCCGGACGGAACTCATCAAGGAGGAATAACATGCCGGATAGTGAAGAAGTTGAACCAATGGATTCCCAGAACAAGAAGCAGAATCGAAGCTGTGCAGAGAATCACCGCCGTCACAGGTGTAGAAGTGCCGACTGTTTTGCGGTTGGCTGAAGAAGCTCAAGGCATAGCCGGAAAAGTTCTGAGAGGAATAGGCATCGGCTTGCCCTCACCGGTTTTTTTCTGACAGGACTCGTTACCATGAAATTGCGGAATTGGCTCATGCCGGAGATTTTTGGATTGAAGCCCATTGGATACTGGCCGTCCTGCGGTCTAATTATCCTGTCCTGCGTGCTGTTCAGAAACTGGGGCAGTCCGGAAGACAGCCGCCGGCGGGAGCGGGAACACAAGAAGGAGTTAAGGCGGTATATGCGGGGATGCTGCCGCAAAATTGAAGAGTGCCGAAGATTGACGGGAGGCATTTCCATCAACAGTGCAGGTTCTGGCGCATCCAAGAAGCTGTACATCTCCTAGCCTAGAGATTGCTGTAAACTGAGTATAGTGCCCAGAAGCTTAGTGGCGAGGTATAGTCTGGGGCACCTCTGAAAAACCCATTTAGTTCTTGACTCGATTTTTTCTGCCGCTACTGCGTTGTCAAAATACTCACGTAGCTTAAGCTGCACTTGAGCTTTTGCCGCCTTGTATCGACAAAAAATTTCTTCGTCAATTTCCTAAAGCTGTTTTTTAGAGGAGCCCTCTGGTAAAAAAACAAGTTACTGGAATGCTCTAGAACCTTCTCTGCTTGGGATTGCGTCAACTTCGGCTTAATCGGCTGAATAACTGGAAACTGTATAAATTCCATCCCCGATGGTCTTCAATGCGGCCCTGTGCGATCATTCGGTTAATTCTTTTTCTGACTGTGTATTAAGTGGATTCAAGAAGTCCCTGACCACAGCGAATTTATCATAAGGAAACAACCACATTCTTCGGGGCACTACATAAACGGAGCAGAAGGAAGGTGATAGAATGGGATGGTTTCTTGTCAATGCGGGAACACTTCATACCCTAGGGCACCTCTATACAACTGGAACAAGGCATTGCAAATTTCAAAAAATTCATTGATGAAGGCGGCTATTCCGTGGACAAACCCCGTCTCGTTGAGTATTGAACGGAAGGCCCAAATAAAGACTGCACGGAACCCCAAAAAGACATCTCCTCCTGGGTGCGAGGTTTGAGATCAGGATTATTGGCCTTACTCCCAAGAACCGCCGGCTAACTTGCCGCGTCTCCCATCAATCCCAAAGAACGCCCATTCTCTACAAGAGCTTCGCCAAGCTGGTCAATAGCTGTATTCCTGATTTCCGCCAAGCATTCCAGGGTGTAGCCAATATGACCCGGATGGTTCAACTTACCCCGTACGCACTGCGGCGACAGGAAGGGTGCATCGGTTTCAATGAGCAGGCGGTCCAGAGGCGCCAGACTGGCTGCATGGCGGATTGCATCCGTTTTTTTATAGGTAAGATTACCGGCGAACGATATAAAAAAGCCCAGGTCCAGTGCCGTTTTTGCTGTTTCCCAATCGGAGGAGAAGCAGTGCATTATGCCTTTCCGGCAGGGTGATTCACGTATAATATCCAGTATCCGTGCATCGGCATCCCGATTGTGTACGATGACTGGCTTGTTCAGACGGGAAGCCAGTTCCAGGTGATCCCGAAATACCCTTTCCTGCTGCTGGGCGGGGGCGTAATCCCGGAAGAAATCCAGTCCGGTTTCTCCAAGGGCAGCCACGGCAGGATGGCGGGCCTGTTCTTCAATAAGCGCCAGTCGGTCAGCCCATTTTCCTTCCCGTGCGCATGCAGAGGGATGTATGCCCGCCGACAGCTTCAGCCAGGGGAATCGGGTAGACAGTTTCAGCCGCTCATGGAAGCGGTTCTCGTCAATGGCCACTTCCAGCCCGCCGTTCAGACCCAGTTCATACGCTTTTCCCAGCGAAGCATGGATGTCCATACCTCGGTTCGTCATAATGATGGCATGGAAATGGGAATCCAATGCAGGGCAAGACAAGTGGTAATGGAGGGTGTCCGGCTCAGGCATAAAATGTGGTTGTTTTGGGCGCCTCAACATCACCCTGTCCGTGATGCCTCCTTTTTATGGAAAGAGGCTTCATTTCATATAAGGAAACAGGACATTGAACCAGAAATTGCTCGTATCCAGATAAATATCAGGAGCATTATTGATTGTATCACGGGAAAGCTTCAAGTGCTGGTGCGCCGCATCCGCCATAAATTCGGCATCAAAAGGGTTTATCCCATATATCAGAGCCATCATATTCACAACCCGTTGATAATCGAGTGAATGAACATCGGAATAGAACCCTTTTGTATCATGGGCACCTCTAAAAAACCCATTTAGTTCTTGACTCGCACTTTTCCGCCGCTACTGCGTCGTCAAAATGCTCACGTAGCTTAAGCTACGCTTGAGCTTCTGCCGCCTTGTATCGACAAAAAATTTCTTCGTCAATTTCCTAAAGCTGTTTCTTAGAGGTGCCCTCATGTAGTTGTATCGTTCCCTCATCATCAGGGCCTTGTTTCGTCTTTTCTCTTGCTTCTTCTATAGTATAGGAGGTCTGCAATAGGCCCAGGTAAAAGAAGATGGGGGAGGTGTGAAGCATATCGATCAGATTTTCCGCATCATGCTCCAGTAATTCTACCATGAGTATCAGAGAAAGCTGATCGGCAACGTCCTCTTCCTTGCCATGAATTGCAGCCGGTATATATCTATAAATGCATGGCCAAGTTCATGAATCAATATGTATACGAGGCTGTCTATCAACACCTCTTCAGACTCATTTACGGCATTCATGCCTGTCCTATTCAAAGAAGAAAAAATGTAATCCATTATTTCATAGGAATGGCTATGTTTTTGGAAACTGGATCATGAAATGCCGTGTTCCCATTGATCTGGTGTTTCTCTCCTGCCACGGCATGCTCCCACCTCCAAGGTGTTACCATGCTCGGCTAAAAGTGTTACCTATGTCTTGACCCATCCCGCAATTCTCCCCTCTCCCGGCGATTGAGCCGGGGGGCAGCCGGATTAAGGCATTGGAGCGAAAAGCCCGACCCGAGGGGGCGCGCCCATGTCTTAATTTCGGACTACGGTCCACTATGTCATGTGAGGTTTTTCTTCTTCAATGCTGAGAAATGAAGCTGTGGCTGAGCTTGAATAAACACATGTTCCTCAGAGCGGGTTGTTTTTTAATCCTCTTACACAGTTTCTGAGTGCTGCATTAAGTTTTGAACAGGGTTAAGCATCCCCAATCTTTCTTCCGATAATTAGTATGAGGAAAAGTGATGCGTATCGGTTCCATTACAGGGCCAATGTCTACTATGCAGTTGAATCAGATATACAATTCTGGAAACAGGGTATTTGTGCCGGTTAGGCCGTCTCAAGCGATTGTCGCTCAGTATAAGTATATCGCCGGTACGCCTGCCGCAAAGGGTCAGAAGACAGTGCCGTTAACTCGGATTCATATACTGAACAGCCTCATTGATAATCTGAATAAAGCCAGCGACAAAGCGGTTCTTTCCTCCCGTCTTGATTTCTCTCAAGTAGATTCCGAGGCTTTGATCAATCAGTATGCGGCCGAACTCCATCGGGCCATATCGGCTGCTCCCGATGTATTTGGTACGTTCGGCGGCACATCAAATATCGGTATTCTGTTTCAAGTCAGTGCCTGATTCCCTGCATGGCTATCAGGAAAATCAAACTCTCACAGATCCTTTTATTGTGCCTGATGTTTATCCGTGTGCACGGACATGCCCAGGTCTTTTTTCAATACAGGCATGAGACGGGTGACAAATGGCATTTGACGAGTATTGTCGATGAGGAGGTGCTCTATGACGGCGAACACTACCATCGAGTGGAAATTCTTAACAAGGTTGCGGTGGAGGTTGTCAAGGGCAATGGCCGTGACGGACTCTTAAAGGCCCAGTATCAGATAGCGGAAAAGCAAATTGGAAAAGACTTCTACAATTGGAACAAGGAGTATGAAGTCCTCTATGCCCGTGACTCACGAGGCCGTGTTTCCCAGCTTGAAAAAGACCCTCCCGTTCCAGCGGTTCGGAATGTTCCGGTCTATCCGGAAGAAGCCGTCTCAGTTTCTCATACCTGGGAGGAACGTGGCCAGGAATGCTTCGACCTCAAACCCTCTTTTGGGATTTCGGAGATAATCGTGATTGAATTTCTTGCGGCTTATAAGTATGAGGGCCCGGAAATCATTGATGGACTTGACACTGAAAAGGTTTCAATTACTTATGCCTATGAATGGGCGCCTGATTCGCATCTGTTCAGACGCTTGCAGAAGTATCAGATCTATCCTGTCGGCATCGTTGGAAATTTTGAGCAGTTTGTCTATTGGGATGTCATCGCCGGAAAGAACTATGCGGAGGAAGGCATGTTTTCCTATTCCTATACCATGAGTGATGGCCATGTTTACACATTTAGAGGGGCAACCCGAGGCCGCTCCGTATATATTAAGAATTTAGATAAGGAAAACATTGTCAGGGAAGCTGAAACCTTGGATGATGTTGACGCAGCCATTACTGATGACGGTGTCCGTATTACCCTTGAAAACATCCTCTTCATACCTGACAGCGCCGATTTTCTGCCAGGAGAGGATTCCAAACTCTCTAAGATTGCAGGTCTTCTAAGAGGAATTCCCCATAGAGATCTTCTCATCGTCGGCCATACGGCCTCTGTCAGCCCCCATCATACCGGTCAGAAACTCTCTGAGGAAAGGGCCGGGGCCGTCGCCCAGTACCTTGTCGATGCCGGAGTGCGGAAATCGACGCAAATAATCACAAAAGGTATGGGAGATCGTCAGCCTCTTGCATATAATGATACTGAAGAGGGTCGAAAGAAGAATCGCCGAGTCGAAATCATTATTATGGAGAATTGAATGGTAAATCTGCAAATGCTGGAAGCTCAAATCAATAAGAGAAACAGCGCCATTGTCAAGGAGAAGGATCGTGAGTTGACAATGCTGGCCCGATTAGGTCGGGCTGTTCATAGTTCGGGTGGCGGAGACGGACTGGATTCCCACGTACTCAATGCCGTTCTGAACATTCAGAATGACGGTCGTGAACTCGAAGATTCGCTGCGTCGCCTTCTGGAAATAGAAGAGCAGGGCATTGCCGTCACTGATGAGATTAAGAAATTAAATGTAGAACTCCGCAATCTCAATAATAAGACGCAAGACTGTATGGAAGCACTGGCTCGCAGTGCCTGGAGTTCTTGGAAATCCGGCAAAGAGAGCATCAATGGTTTGGAGGACGCATTGGATGAACTCATCAGGGCCGATGAGCATCTCAATAGCGTTGAAGATGCCGTATCCCGCAACGAAAGGCTCGTTGGAAACTTGGGAGGGGCCATTTTGTCTAAGGGGAGGGCCTTGTTTTTAGCCGGCCGCCGCCGAACCGCCGCTTCTTCTATTGATAGATTGTGGCGGTCGGTCGGTAATGAAATCTACTCCGCAGTTGACGGAAAAGGATTTCAAGGCACCAGTGTCGAGGCTGCGTTTGAAGCCATAGCCAAAATTGATGCCAGGAAGCAGGAAATAGAGAAGAATCTGTTAGCATTTGCTGCTACTAAGGAAGGCCTTGAGGCTGATGTAGAGAACATGCCGGGGAAGGGAAGCCTGAATAAACGTGTTTCCTGGATTAGAAAGGCCATTAATGAAGGCGCTGCGGCACTGGAGAACGCATTCAGAGACTTGGGCGCAGCATGGCTGGAATCTGAAGAGAAAGAGGCATTGAGTCCTGATGTCGATAAGTACAGACGCGAATGTATTGCTGTTCGCGAGCAGCTACAGAATTTCGAGACTGAAATACATATCTTTGAATCGCATTGTAAACTCCTGGAGTTGGAATCGGATCGGGATAAACAGGAAATTGTCGTCGGCAACCTGGAGGCGAAGGTGAAGAAATTACAGAGCCAGTTCAAGGACGCAAAGAAGGCTATGACGGATTCGGTGAAGAAGATTGACAAACTCAAAGAATCCCTGTCTCCGCTTCCTGAAATACTGGATTAGCCCGCCTCGGAGCCTGACGGACTTCATTCTTCTGGTCAGTCTCTGTTTTTTCCGGCTGCTTAGGCCGCCAAAATGCTTAGGCAAAGCCAAGCTGCGCTTGATTTCTTGCCGCCTTGTATCAGGAAGAATCATCAAAACAGCCTCAAGAACTCCAAAGTCCGGCAGATTTCTGGCTCTTGCCCACGAGGATTTCAGGTTTCCTTTATTCGGTTTCTGAGTTCCGTCGCCTTGCTGCATGCCTCTGTAAAAGTCAAACCGTTAAAGCTTTCCTTATGCAGCAGATCTTTGAGATTCACCGTACCCGCCGCCGCCTCTTCAGGCCCGACTATTAACGCAAGCGGTATGCCTTTCGCCGCGGCATATTTGAACTGGACAACGAGCTTTTTCGTCTCGGGATAGACTTCAGCCGATAGCCCTGTTGAGCGCAGACTGTGTGCATAGCCCTGGTATTTGGCGAGCAAATTCTCGTCTAGCATGATGACCAGCACATCGCTTGTCGAGGGATGAGTTTTCAGCTTCCCCAGTTCTGTGAGGCCGGTCATGAGCCGGTCCAGGCCTATTGACGCCCCGGCACCGCTTAGGGGCGTTTTCATAAACAAACCGGTAAGATTGCTGTAACGGCCGCCCGAGCACACCGATCCAAGCGACGGCAGGTCATTCAGGAAGGTTTCGAATACCAAGCCTGTGTAATAATCCAATCCACGAGATATGGAAGGATCCAACAGCAGGCGGAGTTGTCTCTCCTGGGCCGCATCCAGAATAGTGTTCATCCTTCGGCATATCTCATGGTCTTCTGAATGGGTTAGGGAAGCCATCTTCGCCAAGGTCTTCCTGTTGTCGGTCTCTGGTGTGATGAAATCCATGAGGGCTTCGGTATTTCGTGTGCCGACAATATCGCCAATCCGTCTTTCAACTTCCCTGGGGCCTATCTTGTTCTGCTTATCGACAATGCGGAGCACCGAGGTGTATTGGTTTTCTATCTTCAGTTCTTTGAAGAGCCGATTGAAGAGACCTCGATGGCTGAAGCGGATTTGCACTTCTCCGGCGCCTATGGCCTCAAGGCTCGTGCCTATCATGAGCAGTATCTCCAGGTCTGACGATGGGCTGTCGGTTCCAACGATGTCGAAGTCACACTGAATGAATTCACGGTAACGGCCTTTCTGAGTATTTTCACCTCGCCATGCCTTGCCGATATGATAGCGCTTGAATGGCATGTACAGCTCATCTTTATGGGCCGCTACGAAACGGGCGAAGGGTACGGTGAGATCGAAGCGCAGGGCGACATCCCTGCCGCCGTGATCAATGAATCGGTAAGTTTGCTTATCCGTTTCGTCGCTGCCTTTGGATAACAGTACTTCGGCGTATTCCAGTACAGGGGTGTCTATCGGAACATAACCGTAAGACTTGAAATGCTTCTCCAGGGCATGGATGAGATTGCGTCTAGAAATCTCCATATTGGGCAAGAAGTCTCTGAAGCCTTTGAGAACCTTGGGCTTGATGATATCGGGCATAGTTCCTCCTAGGGGGGGTGGTAGTCAGAACTCATCATAAAGCATTTTTCTTATAAGGGAATTACTGTCATCCCGCCTTCGGATGCAGGGTATTCCTTAGGGGCACCTCTTCCCGGTGTGGCCCATCTTCAGATATCAATATTTGGGCGCACCCCTTCGGGTCGGGCTTTTCGCTCCAATGCCTTATTCTGGCAGCCTGCCCCCCGGCTCATTGCCAATTGCCGGGGCAGCCAGCGGCATTTCCGCTGCAATCCCTTGCGCCTGTCATCGGGTTATTTGTTGGGCACAGCACATTCTGGAAACGGAGGGTATGAGTGTTGTCCTCTGCAAATAGACTGCTATGACCTTTTGGGTGCTGAATTCAGAATTTCATCAGTGAAAAAAACAAGAAAACACTCGACACACCTTCTTCATATATGCTATACAATAAGAAAGAATGCAAAGCAGGTGTTAATACTGTAGAGTTTCTTCTAACAAAACAGATGAACGATGTATTTACCATATTGTCATCTGCTGCTGAGGCTCGGGAGCTTGTCCAATGTGCACAAACGCCTTACGAAATCTACTGTCTGCATTATCCATTACCACTTGGTGCGAAGTAAACCAGGTTCTATCCGTTCGATTGCAATGCATCTCAAAATTTTTGAATGAAAACCCCAAATGCCCGGGTTCATATCGAGTGCTGAATCAAATGTGAATCTATTCAATATCAAAGGATGTTATATAAAAGGCTCCTCTAAAGAATCCATTCCGTTTTTGGCTTGCTCTTTTCCCTCGCTGCGGCGTTGCCAAAAAGCTCACGTAACCCAGTTGCGCTTGAATTCTTGAATAGCTGCGCCAGATTCCAAAAGCGGTTTTTAGAGATGCCCCAAAGAAGTCGCTTTTGAGGTGCTTTTAGGTAAATAAGTAGAAGCGTGTTTGTTCTTTTTTTGATGAGGATGCCTGTGATAAGGGTTTCTAGGAGAATTGAATGATTGTCGGTTGTGCGAAAGAGATTAAAAGACATGAGTACCGAGTCGGCATGACCCCGTCTTGTGTGAAGAGCTACACCGCAGCAGGGCATAAGGTGTTCGTCGAGAAATCTGCCGGTTTGGGGGCAGGCTACGAGGATAACGAATACCAAGCTGCCGGAGCGGCTATCTGTGATTCCGCTGGGGAAATTTGGGAACGCTCCGATATGGTAGTCAAGGTGAAAGAACCTCAGCCCAATGAGTATCCCATGATGAAGGAAGGATTGGTGTTATATACCTACCTTCATCTTGCGGCCGATGAAAAGCTTATAAAAGTGCTGATGGAACGCAAGGTTAAAGGTGTCGCCTATGAGACTGTGGAGTTGGATAACGGGCTGTTGCCTTTGTTGCGTCCTATGAGCGCTATTGCAGGACGAATGAGTATCCAGGAAGGTGCGTACTTCCTGGAGCGGCCGCATGGAGGCCGTGGTGTTCTTCTTGGCGGAATCCCTGGGGTGGAGAAGGGTAAGGTTGCTATCCTGGGAGGAGGCGTCGTCGGTACCGAAGCGGCCAAAATGGCCGTTGGATTAGGTGCTGATGTAACGGTGCTGGATGTCAATTTGGATCGGCTCACATATTTGGATGATGTCTTTTCCGGCCGGATTACAACATTGTATTCTAGCCAGGCGCATCGGGAAGAGGCTTTATCACAGAGTGATCTGGTTATTGGCGCGGTGTTAATTCATGGTGCCAAAGCGCCTCATCTTGTCACCAGAAAAGACTTAAAGACCATGAAGAAGGGATCTGTCATTGTGGATGTGGCAGTCGATCAGGGCGGCTGTGCCGAAATGACCCGGCCAACAACTCATGATGACCCTGTATTTGTCATTGATGATGTGGTGCATTACTGTGTTGCGAATATGCCGGGAGGCGTATCAAGGACTTCAACACAGGCGCTTACTTCAGCTACATTGGCATTTGGCATGGAAATTGCTCGAAAGGGCCTTGAAAAAGCCAGTAGAGAGAATCAGGCTATTGCCAAGGGGCTCAATACTTATGGCGGACACCTCGTATACAACGCTGTGGCAAAGACTTTTAATTTGCCCTATAAACCTGTGTCCGAGGTTATTGAATAAGTTGAACGTTTATTCGTCGGCTGTGAAGTCGGCGGGTAACATGTATTTTTTCCTGACAAACATTTTATAGGAGGAATGTCATGGAAGCGATTAACAATATCATTAACGATATTGTCGGTAAGATAGGCGGATTCGCTTGGGGACCGGTAATGATCATTTTGCTGTTTGCGACAGGTTTAGTGCTCACTGTCGTAACAAAGTTCGTTCAGTATCGAAAAATCGGGACAGCTTTTAAGCTATTGGCGAGCAAGTCTGAGGGAGACGGTGAAATCAGCCCGTTTGCCGCTCTTATGACTTCACTGTCGGCCACTATTGGCACCGGTAATATCGCGGGTGTCGCCACAGCCATTGCCCTCGGCGGACCTGGAGCCGTCTTCTGGATGTGGGTTACAGCAGTCCTGGGCGGCGCCACGAAGTTCAGTGAGGCTGTGCTGGCGATTAAGTATCGTGTTACCGATGAGAAGGGCGAGCAGTCCGGCGGCCCCATGTACTATGCCAGTAAGGGCATGGAAGATAAATTCGGCGGAAACTGGAAGTGGCTAGGGTGGTTGTTTGCTTTATTTGCCTTTTTCGCATCAGTTGGTATCGGCAATATGGTTCAATCCAACAGTGTGGCCGCGTCCTTGGAACAATCCCTGGGCATTAGCCCGTGGATTACCGGCGCCGTCATGGCAGTCGCCGTAGCCCTCGTTCTTATCGGCGGAATCAAGAGCATAGCTCGTGTATCAGAAGCCATTGTTCCAATCATGGCGACAGTCTATGTCATTGGCTCACTCATTATTCTGTTCACTAATGCTTCGAATCTTGGTATAGCCTTCAGTTGGATTTTCAGCAATGCATTTTCCGGTAAGGCGGTGAGCGGGGGATTGGTCGGCGCAGTAATCCGGTACGGTGTTGCACGTGGTATCTTCTCCAATGAAGCCGGGTTGGGCAGCACTCCAATTGCCCATGCAGCAAGTCAAACCAACGATCCTGCAAGGCAGGGTTTGATAGCCAGCCTTGGTTCCTTTATTGATACCATCGTTATTTGTACGATGACGGCGTTGGTTATCTTAACCAGCGGTCTTATAACCATGCCTGACGGGGTTATGCAGGTTGCTGCTGACTCGAGCGGCGCTCAACTCAACGGCGCTCAACTCACTACGGCGGCGTACAGTACTCAATTTGCCGGATTTGGCGGTTTCATCGTTAGCTTTGGTCTAGTGTTCTTCGCCTTCTCCACACTGTTGACCTGGTATTTCTATGGATTCAAATCCTTAGAGTTCCTGACAAACCGCAAAATCGCCGAATACTTCAAATGGATATGGGTTGCAGTGGCCTTTATTGGGGCATCGGTCAAATTGGCGTTTGTGTGGAACCTTTCCGATGCATTCAATGGATTGATGGCTATTCCGAACCTTATAGCGCTCATTGCGTTAAGCCCTGTTGTGTTCATGATCCTCAAGGAGTATGAGAAGAAGAATTAGTTCAGTTGGGAGCGGGATGCATGGGTATTCATGGATTAAAAGATGAAATCAGTTTTCCCTTGCGTGCAACTCAGGCGGAAATAAGCTTGGATGCGTTGAGGCATAATCTTTCATGCCTTGCATCCCGAGTGCCCAACTGTGATTTGATTCCCGCCGTCAAAGCCGATGGATACGGGCATGGCGCAAATGCCATTGCCGCTGCCTGTGAAACATGGGGAGCGGCAATGCTGGCGGTGGCAAACTTGGAAGAATTTCTTTCACTGCGGGACAACGGTATTCAGAAGCCGATACTGATTCTTGAGGATTTATTCAGAAACGAGGTTGAAACAGCTCTAAATGAAGGTGCGCGGTTAAGTGTTGGCTCCATGGAATACGCATGGCTTGTCAATCAGGAGGCCGGCAGATTACACAAAAAGGCCGTCTTGCACCTGAACCTTGATACGGGTATGGGCAGAATGGGCTTGTACACCGACAAGCCGGTAGATGACATTCTTGCAATTGCGGCAATGGATAATACCGAAATTGAGGGTGTCTTTTCACATTTTCCCTGCTCTGACGAAACCGACAAGGAATTCTCATACCAGCAAATCTCCCTGACCCAGGGTATTCTTAGCGAAGTTGCTGCCAAGGGCCTTAAACCAAAATATCGCCATATTGCAAACAGCGGGGCGATCATTGATTTAGCAGAAATGGGTTCCTGGGAAATGGTGCGCCCGGGAATCAGCATCTATGGCCTCTATCCCAGTCAGGATGTTGATCATAGCATAGGCCTTAGGCCCGTGCTGCGTCTGGTGAGCCGGATCATCAAAATCACCGAATACAATCAAGACTGGACAATCGGCTATGGACGAACCTACTCCGTAACTAAGGGTTCGGTAATAGGCATCGTTCCAATCGGGTATGGAGACGGGTTCCCCCGCGCTTTATCCAACCGTGGTTCGGCATTGGTAGGCGGATTTCGTGTGCCCATCGTCGGAAGAGTTTCGATGGATATGATTACTTTGGACCTATCGAAATTGCCGTATCGGCCTGAGCTTGAAGAGGAAGTCGTTCTCATCGGATCCCAGGCACAGCCCGGCAATACAAAGGATCCTCCCGAAGAGATTACAGTTGAGGATTGGGCCGAACTTGCCAATACCATCACTTACGAGATCACCTGTGATCTGACTCCCCGTATTCCACGCATTTATATGAGCGGCGGCAAGATGGTGGCCGTGAAGACCTATCGCTGCGGATACAAAAAGTTTTCAGATTTCTAGGGGCGCCGTGTGCTTGCGTAAATGACTGATCACCCCTTGGTTTTCATGTATATCCTCCGGGAGGTCAGAGCAGGGTTTTTTGAATCTCCTTGAGAAGCGCGTCGCATGTACGCTGAACAATAACCCAGACCGCCTCGAAGTCCTTCATGCCGCCGTACCAGGGATCTGGAACATCCCCTGGACCTGCAGGATCATAGTCTCGGAACATCCTTACTTTGGTTCTTTCATCCTCATTTCTGGCCAGAAATACCGTGTTCCGGTAATTACTCCTATCCATAGTCAACAGAAGATCGTATTCCGCCAGATCCTTCGCTGTAAGCCGACGCGCTCTATGATCAAAATCTAGTCCATGCCGTGCCGCCGTCTGGCGCATACGAGGATCCATCGGTTCCCTGATGTGCCAGGCATCCGTGCCGCTGGATTCGATGGCAATCGCAGAATCAAGGGCTTGTTCCTCAATGAGGTTGGCGAACACGGCATGGGCGAGCGGACTGCGGCATATATTGCCGGTGCATATAAACATGATTCGATACATAGGAGCAGTATGGCAGATCGATTCATCTCTGAACAGATGATAGTCTAGTACGCCGGCATGCTTATTAGAATCAAAGTCATCGAGGTTTACCATCGGCCAATCCGGAAGGGGGGGCAAGGATAGATTCCATGGAATCAGGCATCCGGGAGCTTCTCAAAACACCACCTGCAATCGGGATTAAGGCAATGAAAGAAATGATACATGAATTTTTCGGCAGAAATGAATTAACGGCCTTTTGGGAGTGATATCCGAAGGAAGAGACCCATTGCTGCAAATCGTAACAATCTTGGGGACACCTCTAAATCAATACATAGTGCCCAGAAGCTTAGTGGCGAGGTATAGTCTGGTGAAAAAACGAGTTACGGGAATGCTCTAAAACCTTCTCTGCCCGGGATTGCGTCAACTTTAGCTTAATCGGGCTGAATAACTGGAAACTGTGTAAATTCCATCCCCGGCGGTCTTCGATGAGGCCTAGTGTGATCAGTCTGTTAATTCTTTTCTTGACTGTATGTTAGGTGGATTCAAGCAGTCCCGGACCGTAGCGAATTTATTATATGGAACCAACCACATTCTTCGGGGCACTATGAAACCAATACAAGGGGGAGATGCTCCATGATTCATACTGCTGCAGAAAATAGGCTTGAGAAACACACAGATACTTGGTCTGTACTGATACCGGGAGAAGAGGCTAAAGGATGCTGCTCTAGGACATAGGAAATGAAGTCCATGTGTTCATTGGACAGCACTCGATGAAAGTTTATGAGAATGGCCATAGGATTAGGGCACCTCTAAAAAACAGCTTTAGGAAATTGACGAAGAAATTTTTTGTCGATACAAGGCGGCAAAAGCGGAGTGTAGCAGGGCTTAGTTGAGTATTTTGACAACGCAGTAGCGGCGGAAAAGATCGAGTCAAGAACTAAATGGGTTTTTTAGAGGTGCCCATTAGTTCGAAACGGCCCCGGAGAGAGAAATTGCAAATGGCTTTCAGGGAGCCTTGGCATCGATCCTGGGAGAAGGTGCAAGAAATGGCCGGCGGCAGTATCGTCCGATGGGATAGCCTGAAACCGCTAATGCCGGTGCCGTTATCGGAGTCCAATAAGAACGCCGGGCAGCATATCGGCGCATGGAGGGCAAGATAGGTTTTGAAAGCGGCTCATTCGTGTATACTTAGGGCCCATGAGCGGGAATACATCTATAGAGCGGTTATACAACGGACTGAATCAGGTCTTCCATGGCAACAGGGACGTGTTGGAGAAAACCATCGCGGCTTTCATCACCGGCGGTCATATCCTCATTGAGGACATGCCGGGAACGGGGAAAACCACCATAGGCAGAACCTTGGCTAAACTCATCGAAGGCGCCGAGTTCAAACGCATACAATTCACGCCGGATCTCCTTCCCTATGACATCACGGGGATGGATGTATGGGATGAAGAGAGGCGGGACTTTGTCTTCAGACCAGGGCCGGTGTTCGCCGATATCGTATTGGCCGATGAGATCAATCGGACGACTCCGAAGGTACAGTCGGCATTGCTGGAGGCCATGGCTGAATCTCAGGTGACGGTTGGAAATCACACCCATCCTCTTTCCATGCCGTTTCTGGTTATCGCAACGCAGAATCCCGTTGAAACTGAAGGAACCTATCCCCTGCCAGCGGCTCAGAAGGACAGATTCATGCTCTTACTTCATCCGGGGTATCCCGACAGGAAAACCGAATACACCATCGTTACCAACAATCCGAGCCGTAAGATGCTGCCAAATCTCAAGCCGGTTTGTACTGTGGACGAAATAACAGCCTTGCAGCGGAGTGCAGGGGAAGTGCATGTCGATAACCGTATCATTCGTTGCGCCGTCGACATCGCTGCCGCCCTGCGGGAGCACCCGGATACAGCGTTTGGTGTATCGACACGGGGCATCCTTATGCTGGTGGATGCGATGAGGGGGCTGGCCCTAGTGAGGGGAAGGGATTATGTTATCGATCAGGATATTGCCGATCTCGCCGTAGAGACTTATGCCCATCGCATACGGCTTAGCAGCGGGACATCTCAGGCCGAAGCAATTGTGGCAGATTTGGCGGCACGGGAGATTCGCCGCATTTGTCATGATTAAACGATGCCGCATCGCCTTCTATCCGACCATAGCGGGAATTTTAACAGGAGCATTCCCTCTGCTGCTCTTGCATCCAAGACTGGAGGGCTCCGGTGTTCCGGCCGTCATCTTAGGCATGGGCTTACCGGTTTTGGTTCTTCTCGCCCTGGTTTTTCTGGTATTCAGACTTCCTGCACTATTCATGATGGCCAAAAAGACTGATCAAATGCCATTGCCCCCCCTCCCTGGAGCATGCCGTGTCGGGAAGCCCTTGGTTCTTGAGGCTGACCCGCACCGGCCCTGTTTTCTACCGGGTGTGCGGCTCTTTCTCTGTTGGCGTTTCGAGTTCGGACCATTCAAGGAAGAATCATTTATACTTTTGCCGGCTAGGGGGAAGGGAACCGGCCGTTTCCGATTCACAAGGCGGGGCTGCTGGAAGGCCAGGCCATCCTTCTATGTCACCGATCCTTTTGGTTTCTTCGTCTTTCGGATTCCCATTGGCATCGTCCGTCACATCGTGGTGCCGCCTGAACCAACGGGTTTTGAGGGAGGTCTGCCGTCGGGACGCCTGTCGACGGATTCGGAGACCGCACTTCGATTGAGTGAAGATGCTGAGGAATGGCTTGAGAGACGGCAGTACATACCGGGGGATGATTCCCGCCGTATCGATTGGCGGCACTATGCCCGCACCAGAGAATTGATCATCCGGGTCGGTGAAGATGAGATACCGACTCGGGGGAGGCTGTGGCTTCAGGTAATCGGTTCATCTAGGCATTGGAAACGGCAAGATTTCAAACGGCTGGACCGTTCTCTGGGGTTGGTTATGACCCTGGTCAAAATCCTCACCGAAGCCGGTCAGGAGGTTTTCGTGCGATTGCCCGGCGAGGTTCATTGGGGCAGCGTTGGCCGCGATGATTGGCAGAAACGCGTATCCCAGACTGTCCCAGACGGCATCTTGCCGGCCGGTGTCCCGGCCCCCGGCGATACGCTATGCATCGTGTCCGAATCGACAGACAGCATGGGGCAGGACTACCTCAGTCATGCCGTCGACATGGGATGTCATGCCGTGTTGATGGCTTCAGATGATCACACGCCCCGCAGGCGTTCCCCCGGATGGTGGTTCTTTGACCGTAGAGATGCTTATGAGATGGGCCGTTAAACTGCCGGGGGTTCTGCTAGGCGCAGCCGTTTGGGTTCTCTTCTGCCTGGGGGTGAGTGATGTTGTCCCTGATGTCTGGATATGGGCGGCCTTTCCGGCCGCCGTTCTCGCCGGTTATGTTCTGGCGCGGACGCGGGTGAGGCCGGTACCGGCCCTCATATTGATCATCCTCTTCCCCTGGATGATTCGCGGCCTTGTTTTTATCGCGGCAGCGGCACTCCAAATAGATTTGCAAGTGTCCTGGGACAGGGGTTGGTTCCTCACGGCTCCATTGTGGTACTTCACGGCGATAAGCCGCTATCTTGTGCTCCGTCAACCACGGTATGGTTATCTGGAGGCCCTGGTTTTCTCTGTCCTCGGGGGAATTCTCATTACCTTCTTCCTTGATCAGCACTCTTCTCTCTCCGTACTCCAGGCGGAGAGGCGGCGGCTTCTCATCTCCATCGGTGTGTTCGTTCTCACCATGTTCTGCTTACTTTCAACCTTCAGGCAGAGCCGTGGGAAATCCCAGGGGCAGCGGCTATCTCATCATCTCATCTATTGGAGCAGCCTCACACTGCTGGTGGTTCTGTTGACCTTGATCGGCAACAGGGTAAGACGGGAGGAATCGTTAAGTTCCGGCGGAGGGCTGCTATCCAGCGATCTATTCCGTTTTGACTTCGGCGACATTCTCACCCTTGAACCTCAGATAGAACTGAACGCCGAACTCACCATGCTTTACCGGGAGGACGGAATGCCTCAAATAAGGTATCTCAGGCGCTTTACCTTGTCCGGCTGGGATGGGGACCGTGGTTTTTTCAGAGACGCACCCATGGAGAGTGATCACTCGGAAGGGCCGCCCCTGCCCTCGGTGCTGCCTCGGGGCATAAGAGAGTGGAGATATCCGCCCTTTGATGATTTGGAACTGATAATCCAGGAGTATTATCTGGTTGCGCTAGATCCGGCATCTTTCTTCGCCCTGAATAGCCCTGTCAGAGTCGAGCCATGGGAAATATGGGATGATGCCTCCTTTGTTCGGGCCTATACGGTCAATTCCATGGTTTCTTACGCTAAGGGCTGGGAACTCGAAGATGCGCCGCGTGAAAGCCTTTCCAGTGATTACCGGAGATACCTGCTTCGTGGAGGGGATAGCCCCATGTACACCGGTCTTGCGGAGGATATCCTCGGAGAAGAAACCAACGTTTGGAAGAAAGCATCGGCGATAGAGAAATGGCTGATATCCAATTACTATTATTCCCTGAACCCCGGACTGGCGCCGGACGGCGACCAGCTCGCCTGGTTTCTTAACAAAACGAAACGGGGATACTGCTCCTATTTTGCCTTTGCCATGACCCGGCTCTGCCGCGCCGCCGGTGTCCCTGCACGTGTTGCCGTGGGATTCGTCACCGATCCCGCCACTTCGGTGCTGGGATTCATCCCCGTGCGTTCCGATCAGGCCCACACCTGGGTGGAGGTGTGGATTGAAGGTTACGGCTGGATAATATTCGATCCAACTTCACAGACAATGGCGCCGGGGGAAGAATATCCCACGCGATTTCTCTCTCCCAATGAATGGCTGCCCTTGATTGAAGAAGTCCTCACACGCCGCGGCGAGGTGAGTGCGGTAATCGAGGAAGCAAATGAGTTGTCGAATCAAAATCCATGGTGGCAGAATCTGTTTTTCCAGGTGAAATCCTTTCCGTCCTTCACAATAGGGGCGCTCATACTGCTTTTAATTCTCCTATACGCACCAGGCCGTCTCTTGCCGGCCATATTCGATTTACGGAATGCTTCTTCCAGAAATTCAAGATGTCGGGTGAAGGGCCGATGGCGGCGCTTTGCCAGGCGCCTGGTACGCAGCAATATGCGGCCGAAACCGAGCGAGACCGCCCTTGAATGGGCCAGGAGGGTTGATGGCTGCGGTATCGAAGGCTTCTCTAAATGGACGGCAATTTACCTCAAGGCGGAATTCTCAGGGGTTTTCGAATCTCAAGATGATGAAAATGCGGCTGAGATTGAGAAAAGACTGCTGAATTCCTGGAAGAAATCTGGGTGGAAATGGCGGCTTCCTGCCGCGTTGTCTCCAGGACTGAACACGATGCTTCCATGGAGGTCACGGCCATGAAGCATAGAACACGATGTATCATGCTCATCGTACTGGTCTTGTTGCGTCAGATGGCTTACACAGATGCGGTTGACAACCTTATTGCCGAAGTTGATGAAGCCGTGCAGGACAACCGCTACACCTTGGCGCTCGCCCTCCTGGAAGACGGCGAAGATGCCTGGCCCATGGACACAAGAATACTGATGCGGTCGGGAGACTTATACATGGCTCAGGAACTATACCGCCTTGCATTGGCTAAATTCCGTCAAGCCGATGAATTGGATTCGCATAACCCCTATATCCTATACAAGATTTCAAGGGCTCACGGCTATCTCGGCAATAATGCTGCCGCCGTTACCGCCCTGGAAGCGGCGCTTGGCATAGCCGAAGACAAACAGCTTTGGGAGGAAATCATCGATGATCTGAGCTGGATGTATTTCAAGACTTTCAGAATGAATGACGGCATCATGCTGCTGAAGCGGGTGCTTGAGGATGATTTCAATCGGGGCTGGGCCCATACCCTAGGAACCTTGTACTACGGAAATTACGATATTGATCAGGCTCGATACTGGTATAAGCGTTCCATTGAGGATGCCCTTGATTCGGGAGACGAACGATTTGCCTCAGTGGCCTACTACAATCTTTCTCTCTTGGAATTGTCGTTCTATCAATACAGGAATGCACGAGATTATGCACTGCGCTCCCTTGAACTCCAGAGCCGCACAGGCGGTCATCTGGTAATCGGCGAGTTGTCTTTCATGGAATGGCATCTCAAGGATGCCCTCAATTCTTATATGCAGGCGGAGAGTATGGATACAACGCCCTTGTCTAGGGTCGATACCGCCGAATTCTACCGCCGCATCGGCCGATTAGACGAGGCGATACGCTTCATCGACAAGGTCAATGCGGAAGGCGATGATTCCTGGATGTATCGCTATGGGGTCGATACAGTGAGGTTTGATATGGACCTCACTGAGATACTGTCCGCCGCATGGAAGGGTAAGGCAGAGACTGAATTGCTGACTCCACGCTGGGGACGGGGCCGTCGGATACTTCGTTTCGTCAGGGCCATGCTGTGGAAAGCCCGGGGTGTTTACCATAACATGCGTTACCGTGCGTTGACGGCCCGATATGCAGGTGAATTAAAAGCCGAAGGCAACGTTCTCGATTCGGAGTGGTACGCATTTCGCTTCAATCAGGGTTATGGCCATTCGGCTATGAGACATCTGGAAAGGGCACGTCAATTGGAAACAGCCCTAACTCCCCTCTCCATTCCCTGGTACATACTGGAGGCCGGTATTGAGGAGGAAGACCCAAGTCTCATTGAACAGGCCTTCAGCACTTTTCAGCCGATAGAACTTGAACCCATCGAAAGAGGATTGAAATCTATAGTGGAGAATTTGCCCCGCAAACCACGGTTTGCCGATAGCATACTTACTGATCTTTATACTCTCAATCAGGGTGGCCTCAGACAATATGGGTTGACCCTGCCCATTCGAATCAATGTATCCGGCGAGAGATCAACGCGACTGAAGAGAAGGATTGGCAGGGTGCTGAATTCGGCGGGATATAGCATTGTGAGAGATAATCTGCCTACTGCGGCTGCTTTGACGGCGAGCGTCCGGAGGGACGGCATCTACTGGTTCATGGCCGACCCTCATGGACGAACCGTTAGCGAGGCGCATACCGGATTAATCAGGAAGAAAAAAAAATTGGCAGATGTTCTAGCCGGATTGCTTAATCGATTCTATTCTATGAATATCGATTAGAGGTCCCTTGATTAGAGCCGCAAGCCTCTTCTAAATATCAGTCCAATTGCAGGTATTATATTATTCTCACCGAAACTGGCCATAAGCGAGACACCGATGTGATAGAATGTTCGGACCTTCAGGAATTCCACTGCAAGTCCGAGGCGGAAATAGAGTTTATTTGACGATGATTCATTTGTAATGAAATTCATCCACATACTGCCAATGCCTAATTCAATGAGGGGCCTGATGCTGCTCTTTAATAACGGCTGCCAATAGGCCAAAACATTTATCGCTCCAGTCATGTCGAAAGGGCCATATACCTGATTTGGGCCATTGACGTTCAATGTTCCTTGCAGCCCTATTCCTAATGCACGCAGGAATGGCTGGCCGCTTCCTGAATTCAGAATGGCCGTGAGTTCTATTCCGAGGAAACTCGGATTGATCAATGTGCTTGATTCTTCGGTGAAAAGTGTAACCATAGGCGAAAACCCGCTGGATACTTTGAATCTCTGCTGTTTGGCCGACGGCATCTCTTCAGCATCTTCATCTTCAGTAATTTTCTCACGAATAATTATGACATCTTCCTGACTTGCCATTTGGTCGGCAGTGTTGGTTATGGTAAGCGAGTAATTTCCCGGCTGAGCCGTTTCTGTGTTCAATGTAATCCATGCTTCATTGCTGTCATTGATCTCGATGTTGACAACCTGTATCTTACCTGAAGGACCCTCAATGTCTATCCACATAGATTTATCGAAATTCGCTCCGTTGATTCTTACAGTGGCACGATCAGTGTTCATGAATTCCAGAGTGCTCATTTGATCCAATTGAAGGATTGGTTTTTCTCGAATAGTGAAGGCCTCATTGACTAGGAAGGTTTTGCCTGTTTGACTAGTACAAAGTAGTCCCCATGCACCTGTGGAGAGCGTTCTTGTGTCGATGGTGAACTGGGTGATTCGGCCTTGAGTTGTGCCGGTAATGGGCATCTCTTGATCGCCTTGTATGAGGAGAAATGTCACACCCGGCTTCAAAACAGCACTGTCAATTTCCAGTTTGGTTTCACCGTCATCGGCCCACGCGTTTATTGGCTTTATAACCCTGAAATATGGCGGAGAATCATGTAGTATCTCCAGTTTATTCCAATCGGTTTTCGATATTGTGCCTCCAAAGGGATCAATAAATGCAATCTGGTACTCATAGATTCCAGGTGCGAGGTCTATCCATAACTCATTGATTTCAGTGTCCAGCGTATAAAATATCTCCCCCTCTTTTCGGATAGCCACATGATAGGTGGAGAGGGCGGCTTCCCAGGAGATGAGAATTTTCTCCCCTTTTTCTTGTATTATTCTCGACTCCTGTCCAAAGAGAGGCGAAATACAGAAAACCAGGCATATAGCCCCCCACCGGCATTTCACAGCGTCAAACCTACTTCAAATTGTGGATGCAGAGACCACATGGGGTTATTGGTATAGAGAGTCAAATTTCCATCAAGACTGAGAATGGAGAAGATGCGGGGGGTGAAATCGATTCTTAGCCCAATTCCAATGCGCCATACCAAGTCGATTGAGTCCATACTCTCAAGGGAAATCTCTCCAATGTTGGCCTGACGGCTCACGTCAGGGGAATTATACAATGAATAGGAAACACCAACTGCTGTATGCAACAGCATATTCAGCGGGAAGTCAAAAGGAGTGAGATAGTGAATTCCAAGCAGGAGTATGAATTGGTAGGCGGTAACGTTGCTGATCGATAATTGAAGCC
The DNA here is from genome assembly GCA_965232165.1 of Spirochaetaceae bacterium. Classification (GTDB taxonomy): domain Bacteria; phylum Spirochaetota; class Spirochaetia; order DSM-2461; family DSM-2461; genus UBA2779. The sequence continues at coordinate 2,076,911 of CBDDOY010000001.1, forward strand.
TCTGTGTGGTAGATAGCAGAAAACCGATTCCCCAGCCCATGTCTCTTAATACGGGTATTTTTCTGATGAGGTTATTAAAGAAATTCTGATAATAACCAAATTTGAAACCCAGGAGACCGTTGTCGAAATAAGTCCGTGATTCGCCGATGGGTATACTTATCATATACCCCATATTGAGAGAACGGGGATACTTCGGCAAAGGTTTTGGGTTTTTCTTGTCGATGTCTAATTCCTTGTAGTCATCAATAGAAGGCGGCTGTACCCTAAATGCTGAATGCTTCCTGTCAGATTTCCCCGAAGGGTTGCGGACTGCAACTGAATACCAGCCATAGGCGGCCTGTGTCAGATCAAGACTATATGTCAAGCTATATTCATCGGGTTTTTCTAAGAAAGTCATTTCTATTTCTGATGGTCCGTCAAAATAGACCTCGGCGTTTTCTTCCAAGCCGGTCGCTTTGATGGTGATTCGATTATACTTCTTCCCTCCCTGCAATGCATTGGGGCTGAGTCTTGTGATATGCGGTTTATGCCGTCTTTTTACCACGAAGGCTTCATCCATGCGGTATGTGCTCCCAGGCGGGTTGGTCATAATGAGGTTCCAGCTTCCTTCAGATGGTTTTCGCCGGGCTGATGCGAGTGAAACACTTGTCCAGCGTTCTGAGCCTTCAGCCTGCTCCTCAGCGGCGACTATCTCCAGTGGAAGTATAGTGCCCTGGTCATCTTCAATATGAAAACGTGTGCTTTCTTTCTCTCCGCTCATGAACCCTGAGACCCGTGTCTTTAGGAAGACTTTTTCGTCAGCAAACAATGTGTCGGGTGTATTGTCGATGATGAAAGGCTGTTCAGCGAGAAGTATGGTGAGTGGATTCCATTTGCTCGAAACGGCGATATTGCCAAATAGATCAATTACATCAACTCTGAATTCATATTTGCCGGGAGAAAGGAACACCGGCAGTCTTGCGGCATCACTTCTCGTAACAAAAACTTGTTCGCCATTTTGACGAAATACGATCTGATAGTAGTCCGCTCCATCAACGGGTTCCCATTCGATATGATTGACCGCATGGAGTTCTGCCAGTATCATCATTGAGAATAGAACCATACAAGAGAAACGGCGGGAGCCAGATTCTATAAGCGATTTTTTAGAGATACCCTTAATCAGCATAGAGAAACTCGTCGGTGAGGATCTTCGGGGCTTTCTTGGGGATTCTGACTGACAGTGAAAAAGGCACACGAGTTGTTTCGCTGATCCGAATAGCACCCGCCTCGGCATATTCATTATAGGCGGTGACTTCTAATACGAAATTGCCTGCATTAAGTATCTTGAGATTGTTCAGCACATAGGAAGATCTTGTGATGCCTTTTTCCTGAAGTATCGGAACTCTTGATTCTTCTTTGTAAAGAACCATGTTGTAATAGTCTACTCCAGGGAAGTCTTGCCACTCAAAACGCAGATTTTTGGCGCCGGTCATGTCGATGTCGCTGCCTGATGCGGGGGCATTTACAATTGGCGGCGGCGGCACGGGGAAGTCCCTTATCGTGAAGCGGTTAATTCGGCTAACGGGCGCCTCTATACCATTTTCATCCCAGGAACGCACCAGCCAGCTGTACTCTCCAGGAATCAGATTGTTCAGGACAACCTGAGGAATTGCAGACTGGACGAGCTGGGTGAAGCTGCCGTTATTCAACTCGACAGTCCATCTGTCCAGGAGTGGATATTGATTCCAACGGAGAAGAATACCATCTCTCAATATCGTTTCTAATCTGAAAACATTATTGTTATTCGGCAGGATGGGAACAGCGGCGTTGTATAGCAGAACTTCATCAATGAAAAATAGAAATTTCGCGGATTGGCTGAGATTGTCTCCAGCCCCCCTTAGCGGATTGTCTTGGATGGAAGTGAGTTCCACCTTGTATGTGCCTGTTATGGGGGTCCCGGGGAGGGTCAATTCCCATTTAGTGCTCTCCACCCTATTATTCCTGCCAATTATCGTGCCATTCGGGGAAGTGAGGACAGCGCTGTAGGCATCCGCACCCGGCACAGAGGTCCAATTAAGGCGGAAGTCTGTTGAACCGCGCAGGGATATATGCTCACCGGGGCTGGGCACAAGGAGGTCAGGCGGTTCGAATAATCCTATGACATCGAATGAACTTTCAGGGCTCTCTATTAATGGATTTCCATCTTTGTCGAGAAGTTGAACTTTCCAGATATATGTACCGGTTCCAGGCAATGGAACCGTGAAACTCTGTTCCCGGGTTAGGCTTTCGATTACTCGGTGTTTGGTATTGCCGATGAGTCTCTGAAGAATGAACTGATAATTTCCTTCCACCTGACTCCGCCATATAAAACTATAGGCAGCATACGGTTCAATCCGTTTGATTTCTCCTGACCCGGGGTCAATAAGTTCAATTGCGCTGGTAAGCGGTTCTATATCGAAACGCTGAACCCGTGAGGCTGGCACCGGCTGATTGTCGGCGGCTGTTGCCTCTACGCGCCAGTAATATGTTCCTGGGGCAGGGGATTCGAGTAAGGTTCTCCAGTTTGCGGGGTTTTCATCCGAGGCAATGAGTTGATTGAAATCTGGATCCTGGGATATATCAATCTTATATGAGATGATACCTTTCTGATTTTGCCATCGAAATCCAACACCATCCATGACTTCCATTGAAGAAAAAGTATGGTTATTGAATGGGGCAAGAAGTGCGATTTGCTCGTAGCCGCTTTGACGTTCTAGAGAAAAAATCCAAGAATCCGGCAGAATTTCCTCATCGATTTCCCCTCGGCGATAATGCGGGAGCACGCGCCACCACCATTGTCCTGCAACGAGTTCGTTAACGAGAATAGCATTGGCTTCTACATCTCTAAAAACTTGTTTATTGGCGAATAATGGATTATCGGCGATTTCCAAGGTGTATGAATCGGCATACGAAGCACTGCCCCATTGAAAATTTATTGAAGTTGCATCACCTTGATAGGGGATAGAGATGTCATGTGAAGGAGATATCGGAGCAGCTAACCGCTCTGTGCCGACAGTGAATATATCGATTAATCCGGATTCACCGGAATCGTCATCTCTTACCCGCCAATACCACTGCCCTGGTTCTATATCCAAAGTAGCGAAGTTCTCCGCGCCGACACGGCGGATGGCTTCGTCCTTGAAGTTTGGCTCTAATGAAATCTCCAGTACAGGATTGTCCCAGTCGGCAAACAGTTCCCACGAGAAATCCACCTGTCTAGGGGGGTTGTAAGTAAGAAGCAGAGCATTGGATTTTGGGGCAGTCGGGAGCACAGCGACTTGTATTTCGGATGCCTGTCCTGAATCCTCATCAATTTTCAACACCGATTCAGTATCTATTGTGGTGCGGTTCCCTTCAATTAAAACTCCGGCTACTCCTTCGGTTACCTGGATGCTGGTTTCTTGCCCTTCTGCACGTGCTAAATTGACTGATCCGGCTCCGGCTTCAACAATGGTATCTTCTGTGCTGAGGGTGAGTCCTTGGGCCCTTGCAGCCGAGATATTTCCGCCAATAAATGCAATGTTCCGGGTATTTTCTGTAAGCTCCAGGATGATGTAAGTTCCCGCACCTAGTTGAATTTCGCTAAAGACTTCATTGCCGTCATCATCTCTGGACATCAATGAGATTACCGCAGAAGACCGTTCCCCTGTGCGTAAGGCATCCATGCTGTAGATTGGTTCCTGGGGCACAAGGTTGTTCCATTGAAGCTGTCGATTAAGACGTCTTTGAACTTGGCCATGAAGAGACACAATTTCACCGACAACCATGTCATGAGCAGAGATTTGCACAGTACGGTTTAATTCGGACCAAAACAGCAGGCTGAATGTAATAGAGCTGCCGAGGAGGAGAGTTGTAATAATGATGCTACGAATTGAGAATCTCAAATTTCTCTTCCTTAATTTCTTTGGCTTTGACATCGGCAAAACTGCCTTCAATTTTCAGTATTGTTCGCAGCTCCGTCAGGGATCGGGGGCGATTGTCGTCATCCATACGGCCGAGTACTGCATATATCTTCTGAGGCTCGGATTTCCCCTTGACTTTGATCCTGTTCATGAGAACCAGATCGAATATGTCGGTTATTCTTAATGCGGTTGCCTGGGAGATGAGAATATCTGTTCCCATTGGTTTGTTCAGGGCTTCAATACGGCTGGCCAGGTTGACCGTGTCTCCCATGTGCGCCCATTCTTCCTTCGCAGAGCCGCCTCCCATTATTCCAACAGTTGCCGGGCCGCTGTGGATACCGCATCCTGTATGAAATACCGGCTGCACAATGGAACCTCTTCCCTCATTGAAATCTATGAGAGTTTTTCTAATGTGCAGAGCACTGTTTATTGCGCTTTCGGCGGTGTTGGGTAAGTCGAACATGCTGCCCCATACGGCCATAATAGCATCACCAATAAATTTATCGACAATTCCTCTGGTTTGTTCAATACAGGGGACGACAGTTCGGAAGTACTCCGAAAGATTGTCCAGTACCAATTGGGGATCCGCCATAAGTTCACTTAGTTTGGTAAAATTACGGACATCAGAAAAAAATACGGTAATATCCTTGGTCTGCGCCTGTGTCGGCAGTGTATTGTCGGCGATCATTAGCGCGACTTGGGGGTTGATAAATTTCCTGATTTTTTCTTGGAATCTTTCGACTTTTTCTAATTCTGGAATCATGTTTAAGAAGTGTCTTGCCAACTGTCCGACTTCATCAACTGAATGTGGTTTAAGTGAGACAGCAAAGTTTTTTGCCTTGATTTGTCTTGTCGCCAAAGTGAGTTCTTTCAAAGGCGCCGAAATGCTTTGAGTAAAGAAGAAAATCCCAAGGGTGGTGATACTGAGAATTGCGCCTAAGAGTGTGACATTGAGAATCTGGATTCTGTCGACAGCGATAAACACATCTTGTTCACGGGCTGTCGTCATCACTCCGAGGTTTCCTACGGTCATGAGGGTGAATGAGCCAATTATGGTTGATGGGCCGTCTTCGGTTTCATTTTCGAACTGGAACTGACCGCTCTTCGTTCCTTGGGAGTACATCTTGGAGAACAATTGGGTGTCTTTTATGGTTTCACCGTTGAAGATGCGAGAGAAATCAGGATGTGCCAGTATTTCTCCTGAAGAGTTCACGACGACCGTCGTGGTGATTCCTTTTTGCATCTGGACACTTTCAGCCAGGTTGCCGCCGATATCGGCAAGTATTATCAAGGCTTCTTGTTGAGTTCCCAGGAGGAAGGGAGCCGCTAATCCCAATACCGGCGTTTCCAGGTTAGGGATGAACGGGGAAACATTGACAATGACAGTTCCGCCCATGCGGGCACTGTCGACAATTTCGGCCTCACGCGCCCCCAAAATACTCTTCAAAATGGCTTGCTCATCGATAATGCGATTCTCCCGGAACCAATCACGATTGTAGTATTCTAGATTATCCCCGGAAATTCCAACATAAACCAGAGTCTGATAGTTGAGAAAAAAATCATCAATCAGTGTTTGAGAATCATTGGCTGATGCACCGATTTGGAGCAGCAGATTTGCCGATTCGAATAATTTTACTATTTCGGTTTCTGCTTGCTTCGCCACAAGGTTTGTTAGGACAATATTCGTATCATCGATAAGATTGCGCGTTTCATTGCGGAAGAAATAAAGACTGATGAAAGACAAGGACATCATCGCTACAATGATAATTGATGAGACAATCAACTGCATTTTGATGCCGACACTGAATCGGATTTGGATATCCCTATTGCGAATTTTTCGTTTCTTATTGCTATGGCGGGGAGTTTTAATCTTCTCCAGTGGTTCTACAGCCATAGCCTTTTTTCCATCGAATGATAATGAATCTGAATTAGTCGACTCTTGCTGAAGCCGTGAGGGAGGGGCGATTGCAATCGGTTGTTTCGACAAATTGGGAGGTTTGGGAACCACAGGGGGGGGGGCAACGGGGCGCCGGTTCTCGGTCTTCTTGTGAATATTGACGACTTGACCTTTCATCGGAATAGCTTCCAGCCATTGTTTCCCGCTTTGACTGAGTTCTAATAAGAGAAAATAGGGTGATCGGTATTCCGCCTCTCCAACTCGAGATGCTGCGGCAAGCAGCGGTCCATGCAGCAGAAGGTGTGTCTTCTTGATTTCATCCTCAAGTGTCTTGATGAGGTTCTCGATTCCTTGGATATGGTCTTTCAAATCAAAATAGATCATGAGTAAATTGCGATTTGGATGATGCCGCTCCTTGACAAATGATGGCACTTTTATGGAGAGATTCGCTGATTCCGCATGATCGATTGTGAGCTTCTGGCAAAAAGAAACAGCATCGAGATTGATTTGACGCTGGCGGAAAAAAGCGGTCATTCTATCGACTTTTTCACTGATCTGAATCTTGGATCGCTTCTGATTATCATCTTTTGGGCTCCTGCCGCCGACATCTTCTTGAGTCTTGAGATACTCGGTGATTATAGTTAGGAATTCCTTTATTGCCGCCGAGATTTCTTCCGACCAATCCTGTCTCATGTCTTGAAGTCGGGAGATATATACCGCACTGCCGGCGGCGATATCCGCGATTTCCGTTAGGCCGAGGAAGGCAGCCATCCAGTACATCTCCCGGAACAATGGCATCATTGGACCAAATTCACTGATCTGGCGCGTTGAATCGGCAGCAGTAAATAGCTGTATCAGCTTCTTGTGGGTCCTGACGCACATTGTCCATAGACCATTTCCATTAGTCTTTTTCTTTGGCTCCATCACATTCCCTCAATATCTTCAGTTGAAATTCTATAGCCTGAGATATCTTCTTGCATCTTAGAATGAAATGGATATTTTATTCAAGGAAACTGCTACACTCATAGCTATGATTTTATACGATAAGAAATCATTTCTTGATTTCCCCCGATTCGGCATCCAGATACCCTCTCATTCTTCCCGAAAAGTGCGAACTGTCGCAACCTTGCTCTCCCATCCTGGGTTAAAGAGGCGGCAGTCCGAGTGGTTCATTGAAGAATCCGGCTATACTCTGTCGGCCCAAGATCTTTGTCTGGCCCATTCACGGGAATACACGGCAGGTCTTTTTGACGAGAATGTCGACCAATTCCTGATCAATGGCTATGAGCTGATTAATAGAGACGGGAGTTATAGCCGTTGGATACCGCAGGAAGCTCGAAGCCCCTTAAGCGACATGGTGCCTATGCTCCTAAGAACCGTGTCCGGCGCCTATGATGCAGGGGAAATTGCACTTGAAACAGGTTTCTGCCATTTTTTAGGCGGAGGAACTCACCATGGCCATAGGGATTTCGGCCATGGATTCTGTCCGCTGAATGACACGGCGTTAGCAATCCGTAAGCTCATGGAAGAAAAACGTATTAGACGTGCCTGGGTAATCGATGTGGATGCTCATAAAGGAGATGGAACGGCAGCCATTTTTGCGGATGATGAAAGAGTCGCCACCCTAAGCATACACATGGCCAAAGGATGGCCTTTAGACGGGGGCTACCCTGCGGATCATCCGGTCTATACGCCAAGCAGTTTCGATATTCCCATTGAGAGCGGGGAAGAAGGTGATTATCTGGAAAGGCTGAACAAGGCTCTTTTTGAACTCAAACGGAACTATTGCGCCGATTTCGTCTTCGTATTGGCCGGGGCCGACCCCTGGGAGAACGATGCATTGCCCTCTGCCTCCCTGATGAAGCTTACCTTGGAGCAGCTATTGGAGCGAGATATGCTGGTGTACGATTTTTTGGAAACCGCCGGTCTTCCTTCGGCCTGGCTCACGGCCGGGGGCTATGGCTCGGAAGCATGGAGGGTTCACTCGCAGTTCCTCGAATGGGCTTTGTGCAAGCGTTTGGGCATAGCTAATCGGCTGAAATAGCCGTCGTTATCTCCAATAAACCAGCGCCGAAGCAGTTTTTCGCCCTTGCCTTGTGTCAAACCGATGCGCTGGCTGCGGCATATTTGATGGGCGTTTACCGGTAAACCTGGCTGAATGGAGAGAACTCCGGAGCCAAGGAGGATGCCGTCGTGTTCTTTCACGCTTATCCCGAAAGCGGAAGCGAGCTTTCCAGGGCCGTTACATAAATTTCTCAGCCGTTTATCCTTCCTGGGTTCTTCTTTTTCGAAGCAGCCCGGCCGTTCCCCGCATAGTTCTGGCGGCATCCGTTCATTATATCTATTTTGCCACATTTCCTCTAAGCCTCCCGAGGGAATACAGGCCCGGATTAAGACCGCCTGCCCTTCTCCGCAACCGCCTGTTACCACGTTGAAACAGTTGTGGACACCATATATGCGATAGACATAGGCATGGCCGCCCTTGAGATACATTGATGCGTTTCTAAGTGTCTTTCCCTTGAAGGAGTGTGAGGCTGGATCATCCTGGAGATATGCCTCGGTTTCGACGATTATGCCCCGGCAGTTAGCACATATCAATTCTCGGCCTAAAAGGTCCGGAGCTACTTGATCGGCCGGACGGGAATAGAATGATACTTGCGGCATGGCTGTTTAAACCAGAAGCAGATGGGTCACTTCAAAATAGACGGTGAGACCGGCCACATCAATGAGAGTGGACATGAGCGGTCCGGCGGCAACGGCCGGATCGCCTCCGAACCGGTCTATGATGAAGGGCGTCAGACATCCGAGGAGGGTCGCGAACAGAACGACGGCGCCTAGAGACACCGCCACTGCAAAGGCTTCAATGACAGTCACCCCAGGAGGGAGCAATATGCTCCGAAAGAAAATCACCATGCCGGTGGACACCGCTATGGCCAGCCCTGTTGCCAATTCTTTTATGAGGGCCCGCCCTATCAGATGGAAGTGGAGTTGCCCCGTAGCCAGTCCGCGTATTATCAGGGTTGATGACTGAGTGCCGGAATTTCCGCCGGTCTGAGTTATGACGGGGATGAAGAGGGCGAGAAAGGCGAAGCGGGTAATCATGCTCTCATACTCGGCCAAGACGTTGGTGGTAATGGTTCCTGCGAGTAAAAGAATGACAAGCCATGGCAGCCGCCGCCAGATAAGGTGAGGAATTGAGGATTCCAGATAAGTCTTAGCCTCGCCGCCTATAGCACTCATGCGGTACACATCCTCGCTCTGTTCCTTGCGGATAACGTCGATCATATCATCGAAGGTAACGATTCCCAGCAGCCTGTTCCATCGGTCGGTGACCGGAAGGGCGATAAGATCATGATCCTCCAGCACCTTAGCCGTTTCCTCCTGATCGGTGTCGTCCTGAACACTGACCACGTTGCGCTGCATTATATCGGCAATTTTCAGGGTGTCCTGTGCGACGAGCAGGTCCCGGAGAGATACGACACCGGACAGGCGCTGAAGGCCGTCGACCACATAGACATAGTAGATTGTTTCGAGATCTTCAGGCGCCCGCCTCAGAAAGGCCATGGCCTGAGTGACAGTGATGTCGCCGCGTATGGCGGCATATTTTGTCGTCATCAAACCGGCGGCGTCATCATCGTCGAACCTGAGAAGGAATTCCGCCTCACGGCGCGCCTCATCGCTGAGATGGCCAAGAACATCCCGACGCACCTCGGGTGTAACAGTTTGAATGAGGTCGACTAGGTCATCCGGGTCCATCACCTCAAGGAGGTCTTTTGTCGCCTGTTCGGACAGTGCGGTAACCAATTTTCGCTGATCGGCGGGCTGCAGCTCACTGATTAACTCACCGCGAACATCTCGATTCAAGGCGAGAAACACCTTGAGACAGTCTTTTTCAGTTAGTAGATACCAACCGGATGCCAGAGCGGCGATGGTGTAATCCTGTAACACTTCATGGAGATTCTGGGAATCATTCTCGACTATACGCATCAGTGTTTCCATCAATTTATTCCCCAACCATGAGAATTTCGGATTCTAACCTGTGACCGGTTTTCTTATACACCTTGTCGGCGACCTGGAGCATCAACTCCCGAAAATCGGCCGCACTGGCCCCGCCAAGATTCACGAAGATATTCGCATGCCAACGAGATACGGCAGCACGGCCTATGGTAAATCCTTTCAGTCCGCATTCATCAATTATCACTGCAGATGGCGCACCGAATGCTCTGTTGTTCTTGAACGCACTGCCGGCGCAGGGCGCCCTGTAATGGCCCTTTGATTCCCTGTCGGAATGGTGTGTTCTCATTCTATGACGAAGAGTTTCAGGGTTTTCCGCACTGATCTTAAATGCACCTCGTAAGATGACCCCGTTAATACCTTGGAACGGCGAAGACTTGTATGACCATTGGGAGGCATCGAATGTGAATCGCTCAACTCTGCCGTCAGGGGTCATCATATCCACCCACTCCAGAACATCGGCGATTTCCCCGCCGTAGCAACGCGCATTCATCCAGATGGCGCCGCCCATGGTTCCAGGCATACCGAAGAGGAAATCCAGTCCCCGGCAGCCCATGGACCCAGATGCCCAGGCGGCTGTGGATGCATCCATGCCGCCCCCTAATATCAGAAGATCCCCCTCGAGTTTGAATTCATCGAAGCGGCTCATATCAATCACGGCTCCTCGAATGCCTGTATCGGCTACTAGAAGATTGGATCCGCCGCCGAGAATGAAGTAATCCATAGCATAGCTTGAACAGGCGGCCAGCAATAGCCTCAGATCGGCCTCATCTCGGGGAACACAGTAATAATCAGCCGTACCGCCTATGAGCAGGGAGCAGTGCCGCCAGAGCGGCTCTCGCGGCAGAATGAATCCTGCGATGTTGAATATGCTTGGCGATGTGCGTATGATACCTCTCACGGGGACTATCTTATTCCTCGAACATAGTAATCGCAACCGGAGATTGACGTGAAATCCCTTTATTTATATAACTCTGACGGTCGTGAAATACAGGAATTCATTCCCAGGCAGAGCGGCAAGGTTGGTCTGTACTGCTGTGGGCCCACCGTGTATAACTATGCCCACATCGGCAATTTAAGGGCTTACATCCAGTGGGATATCCTCCGGCGTGTCCTGGAACGCTTCGGGTACCAAGTGACTCATGTAATGAATATCACCGACGTGGGACACCTCACCGATGATGGGGATGAGGGAGAGGATAAAATGGTTAAGGGCGCCCGTGAGAGAGGTATGAGCGTCTGGGAAATCGCGAAACACTTCACAGAAGCCTTCTTTTCCAATATTCACGACTTGAATATTCTCCAGCCCACCATTACATGCAAGGCCACTGAGCATATCAAATCCATGATAGATTTGGTGAAACGCCTGGAAGACAGAGGCTTCACTTACAGTACTGGCGGAAATGTTTATTTCGATACAGACCAGTTTCCCGATTATGGGCGCCTAGCCCTTCTCGACAGGCAGAACCTTCACCATGGTTCCCGTGTGGAAGTGGATGCCAACAAGAGGAACCCTGCAGATTTCGTCCTGTGGTTTACCAACAGCAAATTCACCAATCAAGCCATGGTTTGGGACTCTCCCTGGGGCAAGGGGTATCCTGGGTGGCATTTGGAATGCTCGGCCATGAGTTCCCTGTATCTTGGGGAACAATTCGATATTCACACCGGCGGCATAGATCACATTCCCGTCCACCATACCAATGAGATTGCCCAGAGTGAGGGAGCCTCTGGCCGTAAATGGGTAAACTACTGGCTGCACAACGAATTCCTCATCATTAAAGGCGGCAAAATGGCCAAGAGCAAAGGAAGATTCATTACTCTTCAGAATCTTCTCGACAAGGGTTACGATGCTTTGGATTACCGTTACTTCCTGCTAGGCGGCCATTACAGGTCTCAGCTCATCTTCTCCCTCGAGGGTTTGCTAGGAGCACGTTCAGCCAGGGTTTCTCTCCTCGGGCGTGTCGCCGCCCTGCGCCGCATTTGCTCGCCTGTTTCCTTGAATGCCGTAGATTCGGAGGCCCGTATCCGTCTTGAGGCGTTTGACACCGCCCTCTCCGAGGATTTAAATACTCCGCGTGCCCTTGCCGAACTATGGGCACTCATTAAAGATGACAGGCTGAAGCCATCTGATAAACTCGCCGCCGTGTTGAGTATGGATGAAGTCCTGGGACTTCATCTCGATGAAGCCGGTTCAGAGAGCGGGCAGGCCGCCATGGATGCCGAGATTACACGGCTTTTGGAGGAACGTCTCCGGGCTCGTTCGGCCAAGGATTGGGCCTTGTCGGACCGTATTCGGGATGAGCTTGCCGGCCGCGGCTGGAAGGTCGTCGATTCTCCGGAGGGTCAAAGACTGGAGAAAAAGAATTGAGCAATCCCTTGAAGAGGATTGGTAACCTTCGCAAGGCGTGGTTGTTTATATGAGTGAAGCCGATCCCGCCAATAAGGACTTCATTGAGCTGTTTACTGTCTTTTACGGCAATCTTAAGCGGATTGCCTTTCATATTTGTGGAGATGAGGCAGTCGCCGAGGAACTCTCTCAGGAGGCATTTCTACGATACTATGAACGCCGGCACCGCCTTCCCGTAGGAAATGAGGCCCGTTACTGGTTAATACGTGTTGTCAGAAATTTGGCATTTAATCATGAGAAACGCCGTGGACGCGAGAACAAGGTTTATAGAGACTATGCTCAAGAACTTCGCCTTGAAGTCCAAAACGAGGGAGAAAAAACTGTTCTGGAGGAAGAGGTTCGCAAAGATGTGCGGAAGGCTCTTGGCATGTTGCCGTATAAATTGAGAATTACCCTGATATTGAAAGAATATGCGGGATTTCCCTATGCGACTATTGCAAAAATCTTGAGAATTTCGGAGAATAACGTGAAAATACGAGTTTTTCGTGCTCGGCAGCACCTCTCGAAACTATTGACTTAGGGAGGCTTTTTGTGTGCCCCGACATGGTTGCTCTTTCGGCTTATTTTGATGATGAACTCACAGCGTCCAAGCATTGCGAGCTGTCGCTGCATGTCAAGAATTGTCCAATTTGCGGGGAGGCATTGAATCTATTAGCCGCCCAGAGAAGGCGGCTCTGTATTTCCGCCCTCGAATCAGATGCCGATGATGGCGCCTTGCCCAGATTCTGGCGCTATGTCGGCCGTTCAAGGCTAAGAATCCAAAGAAGAATCCGCCAACTTACGGTGCCCATCCCGCTCGCCCTGGCGATTCTGGCTGCTTTGATTATTTCAATAGCGATGAATTTCATTCCTATTACGAGAGTGTCTTTTCCTTCAATTGCCCAGGTAGAACGGCTTTCCCCCCCGCAGACGGTCGTGTCTTTGTCCCTCACGCCGAATGATGTAGAGAATTTGCTTTCCCTGATGGAAGACCGATTGGAATATAGCCGGGATACCATCTATACATTGCCCACTGAGCTGCCGGTAACACGCTTCGGAGAGCCTCAAATTCTACGTACAATCAATCCAGAGCGCACTCCTTGAGAAAATGCAGATGTCATAGGGATGACTCAAGAAGCATCCATTCCGTTTCCGGCTCAGTTTTTTCTTGCGATATAGAATTGTCAAAATACTCGCGTAACACGGAATTGTGCTTGAGCATTTATTTCCTTGCATCGATGAAAAATTTCTATACCAGATTCAGGAAGCGGGTTATTGAAAGTGTTGTATTATTGAGTATTCTTCTCCTTCCATCTTCCATAGATGCCCAAGACTACGATTTCAACGACATACAGCTTCTCAAGGATTCGCTCTATCTCCAATTTGATCTTTCGGTGCTATCCCTTGAGTCATCGGAAATTCTTTGGAGCACAGTAATGAATAAAATTACGATTCCAGGGCGAACAGTGTCGGTAGTTCTTGACGGTACTGACTCCAAGTTGGATATGCAGTTTACCGTATACCCCGCAGAGGATGACACGAGAATTCTTGTGGCACAGAGTGAAACATGGATAGGGGACGACTATAATCGCACGCTGACAACTTTTCCCTTACAGTATAGTGACGAGGTCTACTACTATCCCTTGGGCCGGGCCGATGACCTCGTAGAGGTCGATCCGGTCGAGGTTGTTGTGAAGTTGAAGGTTATGCCCTATCTCAATACCATGAATAATGACTTCCGTGACGAACTGGAATCTTCTCTCGATTCTTCTGCCAGGTTTGATTTATCAGGGAAGCAATAGGCTTGTGAGTTCCCGAAATCCAATTCTACATGGGCTGCCGACAGTCCTGTTTTTTATCTTCTTGACCGTGTTTTTGATTCTAATGATACGATATCAGCGTAAACCGGTCATACATTCCATTGATCACATTGTAGCCTCGACTGGTGAGAATATCGAATTGACCGGGAATCATTTCGGCGATGAAATAGAAGGAGCCCGACTCATTGTCGGATCACAGCCCCTGTCGTCTGCAGGAATCATTGAGTGGCAGGACAGCCGTATCAGAGCAAGAGTCCCAAGGCTTGCCGGGGCCGTATTGATCAAAGTCAAAAATCGTTCCGGCATCTCCAATGGCATTGTGCTTGGTGATGCGGAGCGATTCCCCCAAGTTGAATACGGCTCTTGGCTGCCCGGCAGGCCGTTTGTTGAATTCGTTGATCCCGGTATAGCCGCTCCGGGAACCCTTGTAACCCTGCTAGGGAAAGGATTCGGCAGCAGGAGAAGTGATAGCGGCATTTGGGTCAATCGGTCTGATACATCGGCATCTTTTAGACAGGAATATCCTGATAGCGGGCAGTATGTCAAAGTCGTCTCATACGATCTTTGGACAGACTCAATGATACGATTCTGGATGCCTCCGAATTCTGCTTCCGGTTATATCTATGTCAAGAAAGGGAGGAATTTCAGCAACCCCATCCATTTTGAGCTTTTACCAGGACCGGGGGAATTTGAGATTGGGCCTTTGGTTCGCTGGTCTCTCAGGCAGGAGGTCATCATATCCGGTATAGGAGCGTTTCCCGGCAACTCGCTCTACCTGCGCCTTCCTGCTCCAGTGGACGATGGATTGGGCCAAGGGGCAGCCGTCATCCTCAAGGAGAATGGCGGAAGCGGTGTGATGAAGCTGCATAGGGAGGGCCGTCTCGATGTTTTCAGGTTGAGTGAGTTTACAAGTGGTGAGCAGAGGAAAATATCTCGGCAAATACTTGTAAGTACTGCGGCTATAAGGGCACAGATTGATCCAAACGCCCTAGCCCCATACGATCCGACGAATCCGGATATCAAGGCATCATTAGGGATTGATGAATGGATTCGCCCGGACTTGGCTGCGGGGACTGCTGCCCGTATCATCGGGACTTTCAATGATGACTGGAGGAAAGCCCGAGCTATATATGACTATGTTATAGAGCAGTTGAATTGGACTGATGCGGCATCAGGCCATTCTGATTATCTGAAAACCTCCCAGGCCGACAGCGCGGGATATAGCTTTCTTTTCTGCTCTCTTGCCCGTGCGGCAAAAATCCCGGCAAGGCCTGTCAGTGGGCTGCTCATCGAGATGGAAGAGAAGAGTCGGCGTTGGCGGTGGGCTGAAATATGGATAGAGGGGCTGGGATGGGTTCCTGTTGACCCGGCCTGCGGAGACTTGGCGCCGTATCCCTCCTGGCTAGCTGCCATTGACAATCCTAAAGAATACTATTTTGGCGGCCTGGATGAACGTCACATCGCCTTTTCGCGGGGAATAATGGAAACAGCAGTTCAGCAACCTGGCTCCGAGTCGAGAATTCCCCCTGTGATATACTCGCTCCAAGGAATTTGGGAAGAAGTTTCCGGCAACCTCCATGCCTATACGAGTGATTGGCCTGTTCCTTGGGTGACGGCGGTGTATCGGTAGGAGGTCTGCCGTCCAGCTTGGAGGGCATCTCTTATGTTTCCGTTTCGATTCTGGCATTTTCCACCGGTAAGGTGTTTGTCAATTGCTCAGGAGGGACTTGGGCTGCACTGGAGCTTTGACGACTCATATCAGAGAAGAGCATCAAATACTATTATGCTGAAATATTGAAAAATCAATATCTGGCCCCCCCTCGGGCCGGGCTTTCCGCTCCAATGCCTTTTTCCGGCAGCCTGCCCCCCTGCTCAATCGCCAATCGCCGGGGGGGCAGCCAGCGGCATTTCCGCTGCAATCCCTTGCGCATTTTGTCATTTAGTGCCGGAGAATTGCGGCTGTTTCCATAGATAAATTCGTGGCGGCCCGGGACTGATCGAATCTCTCTAATACACAGTCAGAAAAAGAATTATAGAACTATCGCACCGGGCATCAATAAAACTCATCGCGGATAGAATTTATACGATTGTTTTTTTCAGTCAGATTCGCTGAAATTCGAGCAGTATCGGATAGGGTAAGTTTGAATGTATTCTAGTAATTTGTTTTGCAACAAACTATACATACTTGCAAGTGGATATTTCCTTACCGCTAAGCTTCCGGGCATTGCATACTGCACACGGCCCATGTATCCATAATACAGCAGGTTCCGGGGCTTGTTATTTGTGGCGGGGTGTGTCAACAGATTATTATGCCGCATGAGCTTGCCGGCATGGCTGAATTTGAGGTATCCTTAGCCGTAAAGGCGGAATTAACCATGCGGAATCAATGCCTCGCTGCTGCGGACCCCGAACTTCATATAGCCGTTATCGATGAATTAACGCGCCAGCGGAATAGGCTGGAACTTATAGCGTCTGAGAACCTTGTTTCACAAGCCGTTCTTGAAGCCGCGGGTTCTGTTCTTACCAATAAGTATGCCGAGGGTTATGGCACGGGTTCAGGACATGGGTAAGATTTGATACGGAAGAACTCATCACTCATTATAGTTATGGGCACCTCTAAAAACCCCATCCCGTTTTTGGCTTGCTCTTTTCCCCCGCTGCTGCATTGCCAAAAAGCTCACATAACCCGGTTATGCTTGCGCTTTTGGCACCTTGCATCGAAGAAAAATAGCTGCGCCAAATTCCAAAAGCGGTTTTTTGGAGGTGCCCTTATGGAGGCAACGCGGGTATTTGATATGAATTGCGTTTATTAGTAAACTATGATATGCAGATGGATTTTCCAGAGAATCCCCATATTATGAATTAGAGAGGTGGAACTCTTATATGCGAAAGAAAGAAAACACGCAAAAGAAGCCAGCGGCTATAGACAAGCTGCTTGAGATGGTCAAAACAACCGATACACGATACTGGAATGATTCCTGTTCGATGGCCGAACTGAAATACTCAATAAGCCGAGGAGCCACAGGAGCCACGACGAACCCTGTCATCGTCAACACTGTATTGACAAAGGAATTTGCCCTATACAAGAGTACCCTCACAAAGGTAATACGTGACAATCCCACCGCCGTTGAGGACGATATTTCCTGGCTTATTATAGAGCATATGGCAAAGGCCGGTGCTAAATTACTGGAGAAAAAGTTTGATCCTGAAAAAGGCGAGGGAAGACTTTCCATTCAAACCAATACAAAGTATTACCAGAACAGTGATTTGCTGACAAAACAGGCAATCCATTTCCATGGCCTGGGAAAGAACATGCAGGTAAAATTGCCGGTCACGAGTGCAGGTATTAAGGCAATTGAGGAAGTTACCTATGCCGGTGTGAGCATCAATGCAACAGTGTGCTTTACGGTGCCGCAGGCAATCGCTGTTGCCGAGGCAGTAGAGCGGGCTTTGCACAGGCGGAAACAGGAAGGCAAAAACAATGCTCTGATCAATCCTGTTTGCACCATTATGGTAGGTCGTCTTGATGACTGGCTGAAGGTCGTATGTGACCGTGATGGTATTGTTGTGGATCCAGAATGCCTTGAATGGGCTGGTGTAGCAGCGGTTAAACGTGCGTATCAGATATATAATGAGAAAAATTTCAAGACCAGGCTTCTCTCGGCAGCATATCGAAATCATTACCACTGGTCAGAGTTTATCGGGGGCAGTATTATTGAAACAATACCCTATGGATGGCAGGTCAAGTTTAACAAAAGCAGGATTGAAGTGAAGGAGCGCATGGAAAATCCGGTCGATCCTGTTATCCTGAAACAGTTAAGCAGCATTAGAGATTTCAAAAAGGCATATGAACCTGCCGGTATGCAGGTATCGCAGTTTAACAGCTATGGCGCGGTGGCGCGAACCCTGCTGCAATTCGCACAAGGCTACGATTCTCTTGTTTCATTTGTCCGTTCCCACATGATTGAAGTGAAGTAGCTGAGGGGGGATCATGATTGTCCATAGCATTATTTTCACTAAGGGATACACCCCCATTACAGAGGAGCATGGAGCACATGCTTCCATGCTCATGGATTTTGGCATACTGCGGCTTTCTTCAGGGGAAGTCTATGAGTGTGCACAGGGAAAAGAACGTGCTTTTCTCCTTATGGAAGGGAGCGTTGTATTTCAATGGGCTAAGGAAGAGCGGAAGGCAGCCCGCGGCAGTCTGTTAGATGAAGCCCCCTTTGTGCTGCATGTGTCTGCGGAGGAGAAGATTAGCATCAGGGCTCTCAGTGATGTGGAACTCTGTGTACAGAAAAAAGAGAACCCGCAAAAATTTGATCCCGTTTTTTATGAGCAGGACAAGGTGCGAAGTCAGAATTTTGGAGAGAATACCATGCAGGACACATCTACCCGCGTTGTTCGCACCGTGTTTGATGCAAGCAACGCACCGTATTCTGCTATGGTGCTTGGGGAGGTCGTAAATTATCCTGGCAAGTGGTCCAGCTATCCTCCCCATACTCATGCTCAGCCGGAAATTTATCATTATCGTTTTCCCGGCTCTCCCCAGGGCTTCGGTTATGGAGAAACAGGGGAGCAGGTATTTAAGATACGGCATCAGGCCACCCTTATGATACCGCCCTCTGTTACGCATCCCCAGTGCGCCGCTCCAGGCTATCCCATGTACTATATCTGGATGATACCCCATCTTCCCCATGACAAATTTGGTCCCGACAGCCGCAATTTTGAAACCAGGCATGAATGGCTGTTAGACCCAAAGGCTGAGATTTGGCCGGATAAGGCGCAGCGATAAGGGGGTTTCTTATTATTACCGCAGGAGTACTCGGCGCTGGCCGCATAGGGAAAGTTCATATCGCAGCATTATCACGACATCCTGCTCTGCGCATCAAATATGTTGCCGATCCCTATATGACTGATGCGACAGGGCAGGAATTGCACGATCTGGGAGTAGAACAGTTTGGGAAGGATGAGAACAGGGTCTTTGAAGATGATGAAATTCAGGCGGTTTTTATTTGCTCTCCCTCTGATACCCATGCAAATTTCTCGTTGCGTGCAATAGACAGGAACAAGCATGTTTTTTGTGAGAAGCCAGTAGATTTTTGTCTTTCTCGTATTCGCGACGTACAGAATGCACTGCGAGGAAGCTCACTGGTTTACCAGGTTGGCTTCAACCGTCGTTTCGATCACAATTTCATGGCTGTGCGCCAGGGCATAGAAAATAATGCCATTGGGAAAGTGCAGATGATACGCATAACATCCCGGGATCCATCTCCTCCTCCCCTGGACTACATAAAAGCTTCTGGGGGTCTCTTTTTTGATATGATGATTCATGACTTTGACATGATTCGTTTTCAATCAGCATCGGAGGTGACCGAAGTCTACGCAGCGGCCGCGGTGCTTGTGGATGAGAATATCGGTAAAGCAGGTGATGTGGATTCTGCCGTCGTCACATGCAAGTTGAAAGGCGGCGCTTTGGGATATATTGAAAATTGCCGGAAGGCCGTATATGGCTATGATCAGAGATTGGAGGTGCTGGGTACTCAAGGAGCGCTTTCCATAGCAAATGATACTCCATCTCAACTGACAACAAGCACCCATACGGGTATCAGTACAGAGAAGCCCCTGCTGTTCTTTTTAGAGCGCTACGAAAAAGCCTATTCCAACGAACAGAAGGCATTTATTGATGCAATCCAGCGCAATGAACCAAGCCCCTGCGGCATTGATGCCGGTTATGAATCAGTACGCTTAGCCTATGCAGCCCAGAAATCATTTACTGAAAACAAGCCTGTATTATTGCAGGATATATCCTGATGGAGAGCCGGAGGTTTTTATGTTATGCAAGGAGACCGTAAAGGTAGCTGTTGCCCCCATCAATTGGACTAATGACGATCTCCCTGAACTGGGGGGTGATATTCCCCTTGAGCAATGCCTGGATGAGATGCAGGAAGCAGGCTATGAGGGTTGCGAAGTCGGGGTTAAGTTTCCCCGCGATCCAGAACAGCTTCGTCCCCTCCTGGAAAAAAGAGGTCTGCAAGTATGCAATCAATGGGCGAGTTATCGCTTTAGCACCCAGACTTTTCAACAGGTGAAGGATGACTTCATACCTTTGCTGGACTTTCTTTCTGCCATGGGCGCAAAGGTCGTCGGCGGAGGCGAGGTAGGCACCAGCATACAGGGGGATAGCAGCAAGGCGCTGTATGGACACAAACCAGTCAACAGCCCTGAGCAGTGGAAGAACCTGTGCCGGGGACTGGAGGAGTTGGGAAAGATTGCACGCGATGAATACGGCATACGTCTTTGCTTCCATCATCATATGGGAACCTGTGTACAGACAATGGAGGAAACCGAGATACTGCTGCATGAAACGGATCCTCGCTACGTCTCACTCAATTATGACTGCGGGCATTTTTTTGCCTCTGATGAGGATCCGGCTGAAGCTGCTGAGCACTTTTCGGAAAGGATTGGACATGTGCATTTGAAAGATCTTCGCCTCCCTGTCATGAAGGAAATGAAAGAAAGACACATGAGTTTTCTTGATGGGGTGAAATCAGGGTTTTTTACCGTACCAGGTGATGGTGATATAGGAGAGGCAAGGTACAGGAGCATTTTCTCTATTCTGGAGAAAGCATCCTATTCTGGCTGGCTTGTCGTTGAGGCGGAGCAGGATCCCGCGCAGGCCAATCCTCTGGATTATGGTCGAAGAGGACGAGATTTTGTAAGGCGATTCACTGGAGTGTAATGCCTTCCTTTTTTGATGACTGCCGATGAAAAAAACTTGACAGAATGCAATTCAGGGACTATCGTGTAAAAAATATATTGTTAGAGGAGGAAAAAATGAGAAAACTAGTATCATTTTTTGCTATCGTTTTATTTGTTTCAGCCTTTGCCTGGGCTGGCGGAGATAGTGAATCAACAAGTGATATCACCATAGGTGTAACTTTGGAGACCTTTGATGATGTCTTCATGCAGGGAGTTAAGGATGAAGTTGAAAAGACTGCATCAATGCTCGGGGTTAAGGTTATCATTGTTGATGCAAAAGCCAACCCGGCAGAGCAAATAAAGCAGATTGAGAACTTCATTACATCCAGAGTCGATGCTGTCATTGTTCATGTTATTAACAATGACATTGCAAACACTATAACGGAGAAGGCAGTAGCATCTGATGTGCCATTGGTGTATATGAACAGACCTGCGCCTCCCTCCGCTTTGCCCGAAGGGAAGAAGGTTGCAGTTGTTGCATCCCCTGAAGTAAAAGCTGGAATGGGACAGGCCGAATTTGTTGTAAGAACCCTCGCTGAAAAAGGCATACGTTCTGGCAATGCTGTTATACTCTTAGGAGGATTAGGTTCATCCCCTCAAATTGGCCGCACAAAGGGAGTTAAGGATTATCTTGCTTCAAATGCCCCTGAGTTCACAATTATTCGCGAGCAGACAGCAAACTGGAAGAGACCGGATGCTGTAACTGTTATAGAGAATTGGCTGGCTTCAGGAGATGAATTTGTGGCTGTGTTTGCCAACAATGACGAAATGGCATTGGGCGCATCGCTTGCACTTACAGAGGGAGGCATTCGCGACCAGGTTCTCATTGTAGGAGTTGACGCCAATCCCGACGCGCTTGCTGCCATTGAGGAAGGACGCATGGATATGTCGATGTTTCAAAATGGACGGGCGCAAGGCAGTGGTTCTGTAGAGGTGGCTGTGAAAATGGCTAAAGGTGAGGCCTTCGATCAGGTTACCGATATCCCATTTGAGCCAGTAACAAAGGATAATCTCAGTCAGTACAAGTAAAGGAGTATTATTCTTGGTATACTGCGGCCTGGCAAGCGATGTAGAGAGCAATGTAATTCTAACAAGCAGTAGAATTGTAACAAGCCGTTAAAATTCTCAATGGAAGGCTTCCGGTCATTTTGCCTGGAAGCCTTTTTTTATTAAACATTGGAGTACCTCTAAAAAAACCATCAGCGGATTTTTTAGCGGCGGGTGCATCCCTGCACCCGAGGGAACCTCATAAAGGGCCCATAAGAATTAAGAGGAGATCATGAAACAGTCAACCAGGGAAGTATTAGGCAAGTACAGTATCTATTTCATATTTTTGGGATTAATAGTATTCCTCTCATTGATCACAAAAGGATCTTTTTTGAGGTTAGGAAATATTTTTAATGTCATGAGGCAGGTAAGTATAGTGGGACTTATTGCCTATGGCGTTACGCTCATTATTATTACCACAGGAATCGATCTTTCATCGGGCGCGGCTCTTGCGCTTATTTCAGTGGTTCTGGCAAGTTTAACTCAGAATCAGATGTCAAGCACCTATGTTCTTTATCCCAATTTACCAGATATGCCGCTTATTATTCCTATTTTCGCGGCATTGTCACTGGGAGTATTAGTTGGCTTTTCCAATGGCTCTTTGGTAGTGTGGGGAAAAATTCCCCCCTTCATTGCTACTCTTGGCATGTTTATCACTGCAAGGGGACTTGCTTTTATCTATGCTAATGGCCGACCTCTGAGTAGTCTGAATCAGACATTGACCCATGTGTTTGGACAGGGATTTACATTGGGTATTCCTAATCCAGTGCTGATTTTTATTTTTATGGGCATTATCACCCATATAATACTTTCGTATACCCGCCTGGGCAGGTATATCTATGCTATTGGGTCAAATAAACGGGCTGCGCATGTGTCAGGGGTAAATACCAATAAATGCCTTTTATTTGTCTACATGTATGCTGGTTTTCTCATAGCTGTCGCTTCCATAGTACAAACAGCGCGGATAGATTCCGGACAAGCCGGTCTAGGCATTAGTTTTGAGCTTTTTGCCATAGCTTCCGCGGTTATTGGCGGCACCAGTTTGACTGGCGGGAAGGGAACAATAACAGGAACTTTTATTGGAGCACTTATTATTGGGGTTATAAAAAATGGGATGGATATTCAAAACATCCCGGCAGATTGGCAACAGGTTGTTTTGGGCATTATTATTATCCTGGCAGTTGTCATTGATCAGAGAAAAAACAGGGTGAAGGCCCGGGAAGTATAATGGAATATATATTGGAAGCAAAGAACATATCGAAGTCATTTCCAGGTGTTAAGGCGCTGAAATCAGTACAGCTTTCCGTAAAACCAGGGACAATTCATGCCCTCATGGGAGAGAATGGAGCGGGGAAGTCCACTCTCATGAAAATTCTTATCGGATTGTATGAACCCGATGAGGGGGAATTGATATTCAAAGGAAAACAAAGGGTATTTAAGTCGTCCAGAGATGCTATCGATGCAGGTATTTCCATGATACATCAAGAATTAAGCCCAGTTCCTTACATGACTGTGGCAGAGAATATCTACCTGGGTAAAGAACCGTTAAAACTTCATAGATTTGTTAATTTCAAAAAAATGAATGATGATACCAAACAACTCCTGGATCGCCTGGATATAAAAATTGATCCAAAGGAACAGATGGTTGAACTTAGCGTGGGGCAGACACAGATGGTGGAAATCGCAAAGGCTATTTCCTTTAACTCCGAGCTTATTATTATGGATGAGCCGACAAGCGCAATTACCGAAAATGAAGTTCATCATCTTTTTCGTATCGTTAAGAAACTCAAGTCAGAGGGAGTTACCATTATTTTCATCACCCATAAAATGGATGAGGTGTTCAAAATTACCGATGAAATCACGGTATATCGTGATGGGGAGTATATAAGCACGACATCCACCGAGGCAACGACAAGGGAGGATCTTATTCGCAATATGGTGGGAAGGGAAGTGAAGAATCTATTTCCCAAAATCGAGGTGCCTATTGGGGATGTTGTCCTGGAGGTCAAAAATCTCACTCACTTTGGACAGTTTGAGGATGTGAGTTTTCAGTTGCGTAAAGGAGAGATACTGGGGTTTGCCGGTCTCATTGGCTCTGGCAGAACAGAGGTTCTGGAGTGTCTTTTTGGTATTACACGCAAGGACAGGGGCGAGATGTTCCTTAACGGAAAAAAAGCAAATATAAGGAATCCGAGTGATGCCATTCAAAATAAAATAGCCTTACTTACCGAGGACAGGAAACTCTCAGGTCTCTATCTCATTCTCAGTGTGCGTGACAACATTGTTATAACCAATATGAAGAGCTATGAACACAAATGGATTTTAAGTGGAAAAGAGATGGAGAGAGATGGTCTGAAGCAAAAGGATTTACTTAACATTAAGACGCCAAGTCTCAATCAGCTGGTGGGCAATCTAAGCGGCGGCAATCAGCAAAAGGTTCTTATAAGCCGTTGGCTTCTCACAAGCCCCGACATACTCATTCTGGATGAGCCGACGCGTGGTATAGATGTATTGGCAAAATCCGAGATTCATAAAATTATGTCCGGTTTGGTTAAACAGGGGAAGAGCATTTTGATGGTTTCTTCGGAACTGCCAGAGATACTTGGTATGAGTGATAGAGTGGTTGTGATGCATGAAGGAAGAAAGTCGGGAGAGCTTATGCGCGAGGAGGCGACACAGGAAAAAATACTGCACCTTGCCACAGGAAACAGCATGGAAACCTTTGACGAATCATTATACCAATAGGAGCGAGAACATGATTGAATCGAAAGAAACATTGAGTTTAGAAGGTCGAAGGGTCATCAGAATTGCATACTTCATTCAAAAATATGCAATTTTTCTCATCTTCGCGGTTTTATTGCTTTTTTCTTTTATAGCAACAAATGGAGTAACCCTTGAACTCAGAAATATCATGAACATCATAGTCCAGAATTCACCTGTGGTGCTGATTGCCATGGGGGTGACTATGGTGATCATTTCAGGAGGTATTGATCTGTCTCTTGGATCGGTAATTGCTCTCTCAGCAGTGGGTACAGCAGGTTTTGCCCGTATAGCTGAGGATGGTTCTTCGTTGCCGTTCATAGTTCCACTTGTAACAGGGTTGCTCATAGGCTCTTTGTGTGGTTTTGTAAACGGCCTTTTTATTACAAAGACCAGGATACCGCCCTTTATCGCGACACTGGGAATGATGACATCAGCACGTGGTCTATCTCTCGTTCTTACCAAGGTTTATTCAGAAACTGGCTCTATCAGTAATTTACATCCTGCGATGAAGTTCATTGGACAGGGAAAAATCCTGGGGATAGATACTCCTATCTGGATATTGCTTCTCATGGCAGTGATATCCTATGTCGTTCTGAAATATACTCGTATGGGAAGATATGCCTATGCCATAGGTGGAAATGCTCGCGCTGCACAGGTTTCAGGCATCAATAGTGATAAGTATCTGGTTATGATTTATACCTATGCAGGCTTTTTGGCTGGGGCTGCAGGAATCGTTTTGACAGGAATACTGAACAGCGCTCAACCTACTCTTGGGGTGCTTTATGAGCTGGATGCCATCGCTTCTTCTGTTATTGGAGGCACCAGTCTTAGTGGGGGGGTAGGAACTATTCCCGGCGCTGTTGTGGGAGGTTTCTTTGTCGGTGTGCTGAAGAATACCATGGACTTGAGATTTCTCAGCGCCTACTGGCAGGACGTTGCACGCGGTATTGTCATTGTTGTGGCTGTAGTGATGGATGTGCGCAAGCAATATCTTACCCGAAGATAGAATTTGAAAGGAGATATCAGGGAATGGATTACACTATACAGAATTTTATTCATGGTTCGTTTCAAGCTGGAACAGGCGAACAGCGGGAACTCATATCCCCGCTCAATGAATCAACCCTGGGATGCTTTCGCGATTCCACTGTGGATGATGTTCAGAAAGCCATAGAGATTGCAAAGAAAGCGCAGAAGGCTTGGGGAGCTTTGACAACCAGGACTCGGGTAGAGGTTCATTATGCCTATCGCTCACTCTTAAAAAAACGTCGGGATGAACTGGCGGAAATATGCCATCTGGAGAACGGAAAAACAATGGATGAAGCACGCGCGGGTGTCGATAAAGCCATTGAACTTACCGATTTTGCGTGTTCAATGCCTCAGATGATCTCTGGCAAAGCGCAGGAAGTGAGTCTGGGTATTGAATGTAAATTCCTGCGTGTCCCTCTGGGAGCAGTGGCTTCAATAGCGCCGTTTAATTTTCCTGTCATGGTTCCCCATTGGACGGTTCCCAATGCTCTCGCGGTGGGGAATGCCATGATTCTCAAGCCATCGGAATTTACTCCCATTTCAGCGCTGCGCAGCGCTGAGTTGTGGAAGGAAGCAGGTCTTCCCGATGGTCTTCTCAATGTAGTGCTTGGTACTCGAGAAGTCGTGGAAGAGCTTTGTGATAATGAGGGCATTAAGGCTTTGACCTTTGTGGGTTCCACATCGGTGGCGCAGTTGGTATATAGACGTGCGTCACAAAACTTGAAACGAGTGCGAACCTTTGGCGGGGCCAAAAATTACCTCTTGATAGCCGAGGATGCCCATCCTCTTTGTGTGCGTGATATCATGGCTTCTTTCTGTGGAATGGCAGGGCAGCGCTGTATGGCTGCTTCGGTCTTCCTTGAAGTAGGGAATGCACAGGAAATTATTGAAGGTGTCATGACTGCTGCACGCAGGATTGTGCCCGGCAAAGATTTCCCGCCGCTCATTCATGCTGCAGCACGAGATAAAATTTTGACATATCTTGATAATGCCAATAAAGAAGGGGCCAAAATAATACTTGATGGCCGTGAATTTCCTGTTCCGGAAAAGGGCTGCTATATTGGTCCCAGCATCATAGATTGGCGTGGGATCGAAGAAAGAATGCCTATGGAGGAAGTCTTTGGACCTGTCCTGGAGATTCTCCATGCAGACACTTTGAGTCAGGCTATACAGTTACAGAATCGCACCCCCTACGGAAATGCAGCGTCTATTTTTACACAAAGTGGACGGGTAGCCCATGATGCGATGAGGGGAGTTCGCTCAGGAATGAAGGGAGTGAATATTGGAATTCCCGTGCCTCGTGAGCCCTTTTCCTTTGGCGGTATAGCGCATTCACGTTTTGGTGAAGGTGGAATTACGGGATGGTCCAATGTGGAATTTTTTACTGACAGTGTTAAAATTACAACAAAGTGGAATCCTGAAGATAAACGGGATTGGATGAGCTGAAGAGGAAAGAAAAAACTATGAAAACAGCAACGCTGACAATGGCACAAGCACTTGTTAAATTTCTTGACAGGCAGTACATATCGCTGGATGGAGTAGAGTATAAATTCGTGGAAGGAATGGTGGGTATTTTTGGGCACGGCAGTGTTCTTGGCCTCGGAGAGGCCTTGCAGTCAGGGGGACTGCGCTATTATCGTTCCAATAATGAGCAGGGTGCAGGGCACATGGCAATAGGGTTTTCCAAGCAGCATAACAGAAAAAAAATACTCTGTGCCTTTAGTTCCATAGGTCCTGGAGCGATGAACATGCTTACCGCTGCTGCCACAGCCACGGCAAACCGCATTCCCGTTCTCTTTTTGCCCGGTGATATTTTTGCCAGTCGGCAGCCGGATCCTGTCTTGCAGCAGATAGAGCAGGAGTATGATTATTCCATAAGCAGCAATGATGCCTTTCGTCCGCTTAGTAAATATTGGGATAGGATAGTGCGTCCAGAGCAGCTTATGACGGCGGCCATAAATGCAATGCGTGTACTGTGTGATCCTGCAGCTACAGGGGCGGTTACCCTTTCTCTTCCTCAAGACACGGTGGCCGAGGTTTATGACTATCCCCTCGATTTCCTGGAAAAAAGAGTTCATGTAATACAGCGCAGGCCTTTATTTCCCGGTGCAGCAAAAGAAATATGCGCTCTTATAGCTCGTCATAAAAAACCCCTTATACTTTGCGGGGGAGGAGTACGCTATTCTGAGGCATGGGAAGAACTGCTGTTATTTGCTGAGAAACATCGTATTCCTGTTGCTGAGACGCAATCGGGGAAGGGTTTGTTACCGTGGGATCATCCACTCAACCTGGGGGGGCTGGGTACCACAGGGACCCTTGCGGCAAACCGTGTTGCATCGGAGGCGGACTGCCTTATTGCGGTAGGGACACGATTAAATGATTTCCATACAGCGTCAAAATGGGCATTCCGAAACCCAGAGCTGCGAGTCATAGGAATAAATGTGAATGGAATGGATGCGACAAAACTTAATGCAGAGCCCTACTATGCCGATGCAAAGCTGGCGCTAAGGGAGCTTAATGCTGAGCAGGATGCCTGTACCGTATCCCATGACACTGAAAATGCAATTCAGGATATACAGAGCAGGTGGCGTAAGGAGGCGGATAGACTCTATTCCCTGAAAAGTGAAACCAGTGGCATGTTTACGCAGACACGTGCATTGGGAATTCTGAATGAAAAATCGGATAAAAATGCCATTATAGTCAGTGCATCAGGAAGTTTGCCCTCTGATTTAGAAAGACTGTGGCGCACACGTGCAAGACTGGGTTATCATTTAGAATACGCGTATTCCTGCATGGGTTACGAGATTGCAGGAGCAATTGGCACCAGGTTAGCTGATCCCGACAGGCCGGTATGGGCTGTATTGGGAGACGGGGCTTATCTTATGTATCATCAGGAATTGGTAATGGCAGTTGAGGAAGGTCTGCACATCAATATTTTCCTGGTTGATAACCATGGGTGGCAGTGCATAGATAATTTACAGACAGGGCAGGGAATACCGCGATTTGGTTGTGAACTTCGCATGAGAAATCCTTCAGGAGGTCAATTGGATGGCGGCTACGTGCCCATAGACTTTGTTAAGAATGCTCAGTCTTACGGCTGTGATGCCCAGAAGGCAGATACGGAAGAGGAACTGGAACAGGCCATTATAAATGCGGAGAAAAGCAATAGCTGCTCCCTTGTTTTGGTGGAATGCGTGCCCAAGTCCATGAGTGATGGATATGAGACCTGGTGGCGGGCAGGAACCCCTGAAAAATCCATCCATGCCTCTGTAGAGCAGGCTGCCAGGGTTATGAAAGAACATATTGATGAAGCACGGAAGTTCTAGGCTGCCGGAGCTACAGGATGTACTGATGAAAAATTTTGTGCCTGATCTTACAAAAAAAAGATTCCACTGCATAACTGTGGGAAGGGCCAATCTTGATTTGTATCCACCAGTGGGGTTGCGTCTTGATACCACCCGTTCTTATGATGTGTTTGTGGGAGGAACCCCAGCGAACGTAGCCGTCGGATTGGCCCGCTTAGGCCTGCAGGTCAGTATCATTACACGAGTTATGCATGACAGGCATGGAACTTTTGTGGTGAACTATCTTTCTCGGCAAGGTGTCAATGTGGAACAGGTGCAGTATGATTCCAGTTCTGCTAAAACATCCCTGGCCTTTGCAGAGAGAAGACCTGATGCAGATACGATTATGTATCGGAATAATGCAGCGGACCTCCTCCTTGAGCCTCAGGATATCAATCCGGAGTTCATAGAGCTTGCTGCTTCAGTTTTTGTCAGTGGCACCGCCCTGGCGGTGAATCCATCCCGCTCCGCAGTGCATACTATTCTGCGCCATGCACACAAGTTTTCCCTGCTCCGCATATTGGATATTGATTACAGACCTTATGGCTGGGAATCCCCTGAGCATGCAAGCCGAGCCCTTGTTGAGGCGGCTGCATACTGTGATATCATTATTGGAACCCAGGAAGAATATGCCATTGCACTGGGTTGTCGTTCAGCACAGGAGCTTGATGATGCGGAGTGTGCCGAGTATTTTTTCAAGAGAGAAGCATCTCTTGTTATTATAAAAAAAGGAAAAGAAGGCTCCCGCTGTTTTTATAAGGATAATCAGGATTTGACTTTTCTTGATGGTCCCGTTTTTCCAGTCAAAATGCTTAAGCCCTATGGCGCGGGTGATGCCTTTGCCAGCGCAATGCTGGGCTATCTGCTGAAAGGGGAGTCTCTTTCTCATGCATTAAGAGCCGGAGCCGCATCAGCAAGTATCAGTATTTCAGGGTATTCCTGTACCGAGTCCCTGCCCAGTGCACAGGAATTGGAACAATTTATTGCACAGAAAGAACAAGAAGATTCTTAAAGGAGTTATATGCCATATCATATTCCATACTACGATAATAAGAACAAAGCCATAGTAGATCCTCGCTCCACTAGGATGCATGTGCTTCAGAGGACATATTTCAATCGTGTTGTTTTGAAAAAAGGGATGCAGTTTTCTCACGAGATTCAGGGTTATGAGAGCTGTATTACTGTCGCACGGGGTCAGTGTGATTTTTTTATAAGCAAAACTTCCGAACGCAGAGCAGCACTTACGGAATGCACATTTTCACAGATAGGAAGGCGCAGGGAGCTTTTTGAAGGGAAGCCGGATTCGGTTTATGTTCCTTTGCATACTGCAGCTCAATGCCATTGCCTCAGCGATGAGGCTGAGCTGTATATTGCCGGAGGGCTGGCAACACAGGAATATGATACCTTTCGGGTGTCTCCTGATGAAGTGGATACGGTGCAGTATGGCAGTGATGAGACTAAGACACATAGGAAGATACATCATATACTTGGGCAGAAGCAGGAGGGAAAAGTGGATAAGCTTCTGCTGAGTGAGCTATTTACCGTGGGAGCAGGGGGCTGGTCTGGATTTCCTCCGCATAAGCACCATGTCGATCGCATGCCTCTTGAATCGGATCATGAAGAAATTTACCTCTTCAAGTTTCGCCCTTCGTCTGGATTCGGCGCACAATTTACCTATGCAAATGACGATGACTTCGGTCCTGTTTATCATATCAAGGATAACTCAGTTATACTTCTGGATAACAGCTATCATCCTGTTGTGGCTGCCCCTGGATACGAGATGTATTATTTCACCATATTAGTGGGGAAAACACAGCGGGCATTAACGCAGTATTTTCATCCCGATCACAGCTATCAGCTTAAAACAATTCCAGGTATTATGGATATGATACAAAAATTTAAGTAGGCTAAGGTTCATTGATGCAATTTGCAATGCACGGCATGATAACCTTATATTCCAATATTCTCAGCGACATTCGTACAGCCGCGCAGGCAGGTTATGATGGCATTGAGCTTCATACAGAAAAACTGTGGCGCTATTTGAACAGTGGATGCACAGCAGAAGGTATTGCTGAAGCATTGAAAAAACAGAATTTGCAGGTCTCTGCTATTGACATTATTGGAAATGTAGAAGCGCCTGATCGTGAAGGAAAGAAGAAATTACAGCAACAGGCAAGGGTGCTTTCCATTCTTGCTTCTCAGATAGGGGCCGAGTGTATTCAGCTCAATGCATTCACGGCCCTGGATGGACTCACCTTAGAGGAGAATTTGCACATCACTGCACGGAATATCAAGGAGCTTGTACAAATTGGAGCCGAACATGGCATTCGTTTTCAGTACGAGGGAGCTGCCTGGACTCCCATACACAGTGTCAGCGCTTGTCTGGAACTGGTGGACAGGGTTGGAGAAGATAACTTTGGACTGGTGCTGGACTTCTGGCACTTATGGGCCGGCAGATCCACAACACCTGAGGAAGTCGCAAAAATAGATAAAAACCTTATATTCGGAATACACTGTTCTGGAGGCATTCGTCCACAGCTTTTACCTGATGCTGCAGTAGACTGGAAAGATGAACGGGAGTATCGTGGCCATTTTCCTCTTCCGGTGCCGGATCGCTTCCCCTTTGTGCGTCCTGAAGCCGTGACCACCGAGAATGCCGATCTTCTTCCAGTTCAGGACTGGGTGCATGCTGTTTGTGCTACTGGCTACGATGGCTGGGTTTCTGGCGAGTTTCTCAATGACAGTTTATGGGAATTGGACAGTTTTGAGTGCATCTGCATTATGCGAAAGCAGCTTCAGGACTTGTTTAACTGATTATGAGGCTGATGTTTTTAATGAAGAAAAAGGATAAAAGAGAGTAAGATTGTGGAACAGGTAAAAATCGGCATTGCCGGGCTTGGCAGATTGGGGAAGTGCCATGCAAGGAATTTAATGAATACCAGAGGAGCGGTTCCTTGTGCTGTATGCAGTATTATTGAAGAGGAACTGCAATGGGCTCGGGAAAATCTTAGTGAAAAACTGGAATGCTATCTTAGCTATGAAGACATGTTGAAAAAGGCTGATATAGATGCGGTATTCATTGTAACAAGCAGTTCGATGCATATACAGCAGATTATTCAGGGTTTTGAGGCAGGAAAACATGTTTTTTGTGAGAAACCACTGGATTGCAGCGTGAAAAAATGTCGTTCGGTATTGGATATCATACGGAATTACGCACGGGAAAAGGTTTTTCAGATGGGCTTTGTGAGACGATTTGATTCTGCATATGTTTACGCTAAGAAGCGTATTGAAGAAGGGGCAATAGGAAAGCCGTTTTTGATGCACTCCCGTACTGCAGATCATGACGATTTTGCTGCATTTCAAGTGAATTATGTAAAAGCAGGCGGAGGAATTTTTCATGATATGAATGTCCATGATATTGACCTGGCACGCTGGTATCTTGGGTCCGAGGTTAACCGGGTTTACGCAGTAGGGGGCAGTTATGTCCATAAGGATTTTGAAAAGGTACAGGATGCTGATAACACCATGGGAACCTGTGAATTTGAAGATGGCTCACTGGCATTTATTTCCGCGTCCCGCACTGCTTTTCATGGTCACGATACGCGAGCTGAAATACAGGGAACAAAAGGAATAATACGAATTGGTTATACCTCCTCCGTTTCCGATGTCGAGATTTTGGACAGCAATGGAGTACGAAGAGAAGGTGTCCATACCTTCTTTGACAGATTTGAGGACGCTTTTAAGCGTGAGGCGCAGTTTTATATTGATTCTATACTGGGAAAGGAGAAAGTTCATATTACTGTTGATGACGCCTTTCAGGCTACATTGGTTGCGGAGGCATTGAGCCGATCCTTTAAGGAAAAGAGAGTGATTGAAACTTCAGGCAACCTCTAAAAACCCCCTGAATCATCCAAACCTGGGTTCCGAAAGAAACCTGGAACTGTTATACTGATTAGCATGAAAAAAAGGACGTTTTCCCGATTCAAGGGTTGCAAAACTATTTTTTTAGAGCTACCCTATAGATTAAGGAGGAATATATGAAAAGTGGATTTTTAGTGTTTCTGGTTCTGTCGGCAGTCTTCGTACCGCTGTTGCTTTCCTGCGTCGGTGCAGAAAGTACCACGACCTATACGCTAACATTTAATAGCGGAGGAGGGAGCGCTGTGGCATCCCAGAGTGTCGAATCAGGCGGGAAAGCGTCCCGTCCGGAAGATCCGCAGCGGGCAGGGTACAGCCTTGTAAACTGGTACGTCGATGACAGCTTTCAGACCGTCTATGATTTCGAACAGTCGGTAACCGAAAGCATAACACTCTATGCTGCGTGGCTCCATGAATTGAAATCAGTTATAGTAAGCGGCACGGTACCTTCGGATCTGAGCAAATACGGCTCCCTTGTCCAGACTGTGCTTGAGCCCTATGCAGCCGGTGCCGCCATAGTAGCCAGGTATGTCTCTTCGCAAGGCAGTGGGGACGCAAGCAGCTGGGCGAATGCCGCAGGAGACATAAAGACAACTATGGATAATATTGATGATGCGGGGGCAGACAAGATTTATCTTGTGCTGCTGGCGTCAGGAACACACATCCCGACTGACACCCTCGCAATGAAAAACCATGTGGCCATAGTCGGGGGATGGAATGAATGGGAACACACCGGCACGAGCACAATAAGCGGGGACAATGCAAGGGGTGTCTTTATTAACAGCGGTATAGACCAAACAGCCCTGCTCTATGGAGTAACAATTGCTAATGGGAAGTCGAGTAATGGCGGCGGAATGTATAATAACCATAACTCTTCGCCCACCCTGAGCCATGTCACGTTCTCCGGCAATACGGCAACCGGCGGCGGCGGCGGCGGAATGTATAACTTTAACTCTTCGCCCACCCTGAGCCATGTCACGTTCTCCGGCAATACGGCAAGCAGCAGCGACGGCGGCGGAATGTATAACTTGATCTCTTCGCCCACCCTGAGCCATGTCACGTTCACCGGCAATGAGGCAAGCAGCAGCGGCGGCGGAATGTATAACAATAACTCTTCGCCCACCCTGAGCCATGTCACGTTCTCCAGCAATACGGGAAACTACGGCGGCGGAATGTTTAACAATAACTCTTCGCCCACCCTGAGCCATGTCACGTTCACCGGCAATACGGGAAACTACGGCGGCGGCGGAATGTATAACCGCAACAATTCAGCAAGCGGCCCCACCATCGTGAACTCGCTGTTCTGGAACAATGAAGGCGGCGCAACTCCAACAACCTTTGGCCAGCAGATCTACATGTACAATAATGGCAGTGCTGAGAACATGACCATCGCCTACAGCCTGGTGCAGAACGGGATAGAAGCGACTTCCGGCGCGGCTTCCGATGATAATGCGAATGACGGACTCGGTATTGGCGGCGGCACGAATTTGGTAACTGTGACTCAGGCCAATAATATCAATGGGGATCCCAAGCTGGCTGACGATTTGGCTGATAACGGCGGGTTTGTGCAGACGATTGCGCTGCTGGAAAACAGTGCCGCAATCGACAAAGGCGTGTATGTGCGGCGGTCCGGAACGGTAGACAGTTTTACCTTCTACTACAGTGAGGATAGCACAAACTGGTTTACTGATTTGACTCTCAGCAGCTCTGCCTCTGAAACTCTTCCCGGAGATATAGACCTTACCGCAACCGACGCGCGTGGCTACACGCGGAGCGGCCGTCCCGACATCGGCGCTTACGAGTACGGCGGTACTGCTCCTTAGAGGAGCACTGCAGAGCACCCATGGTGCTCAGCTTTGAAGGATATGCAGGCAGCCTCCATTGTGCGGATAGTGTCTGCGCCGGCAGAATCTGTTTCTGTCGGCGCAGAGTCGAAGCGTCCTTTGCGGTTGTATGTTTCGTACTGCGCCAGCCCGTGAGGGATATGCAAGGTGGCCGTGAGGCCGGTCTGCCAGGGGCATACCGGAACAATAGCGGAGCCTGGAGCGACAAAATGGAGTTGCCGGTAAAAGATTTTGCGGGTGGAAGCTATGCGGTCGGCTGGCCTTATCTGGAGGTGGAATTATCCCCGATATGACGACAGTCAGTTAAGCCACACGTTCTAATTTATATTCTTCCGGGCTGTTATACCCCGGATAAGAATGACTTCTTTGTCGATTATAGAATATTTCCAGGGCACCTCTAAAAACCCCCTGAATCATCCAAACCTGGGTTCCGAAAGAAACCTGGAACTGTTATACTGATTAGCATGAAAAAAAGGACGTTTTCCCGATTCAAGGGTTATAAAACTATTTTTTTAGAGCTACCCTATAGATTAAGGAGGAATATATGAAAAGAGGATTTTTAGTGTTTCTGGCTCTGTCAGCAGTCTTCGTACCGCTGTTGCTTTCCTGCGTCGGTGCAGAAAGTACCACGACCTATACGCTAACATTTAATAGCGGAGGAGGGAGCGCTGTGGCATCCCAGAGTGTCGAATCAGGCGGGAAAGCGTCCCGTCCGGAAGATCCGCAGCGGGCAGGGTACAGACTTGAAAACTGGTACGTCGAAGACAGCCTTCAGACCGTCTATGATTTCGAACAGTCGGTAACCGAAAGCATAACACTCTATGCTGCGTGGCACCATGAATTGAAATCAGTTATAGTAAGCGGCACGGTACCTTCGGATCTGAGCAAATACGGCTCGCTTGTCCAGACTGTGTTTGAGCCCTATACAGCCGGTGCAGCCGATGCCGCCATAGTAGCCAGATATGTCGCTGCTTCTTCGCAAGGGGATGGGGACGCAAGCAGCTGGGCGAATGCCGCAGGAGACATAAAGACAACTATGGATAATATTGATGATGCGGGGGCAGACAAGATTTATCTTGTGCTGCTGGCGTCAGGAACACACACGCCGGCAGACACCCTCGCAATGAAAAACCATGTGGCCATAGTCGGGGGATGGAATGAATGGGAACACACCGGAACGAGCACAATAAGCGGGGACAATGCAAGGGTTGTCTTTAGTAACAACGGTATAGACCAAACAGCCCTGCTCTATGGAGTAACAATTGCTAATGGGAAGTCGAGTGGTAATGGCGGCGGAATGGAGAACGATAACTCTTCGCCCACCCTGAGCCATGTCACGTTCTCCGGCAATGCGGCAAGCAGCATCGGCGGCGGAATGTATAACAATAAATCTTCGCCCACCCTGAGCCATGTCACGTTCTCCGGCAATACGGGAAACTACGGCGGCGGAATGTATAACGGTTCCTCTTCGCCCACCCTGAGCCATGTCACGTTCTCCGGCAATGCGGCAAGCAGCATCGGCGGCGGAATGTATAACGGTTCCTCTTCGCCCACCCTGAGCCATGTCACGTTCACCGGCAATACGGCGACAGGCGACGGCGGCGGCGGAATGAGTAACTTGAACTCTTCGCCCACCCTGAGCCATGTCACGTTCACCGGCAATACGGCGACAGGCGACGGCGGCGGAATGTATAACGGTTCCTCTTCGCCCACCCTGAGTCATGTTACGTTCACCGGCAATACGGCAACCCATGGCGGCGGAATGTATAACGACAACGATGGAGCAAGCGGCCCCACCATCGTGAACTCGCTGTTCTGGAGCAATAAAGGCGGCGCAACTCCAACAACCGTTGGCCAGCAGATCTACATGCACAATGACACAAATAGCGGTGCTGAGAACATGACCATCGCCTTCAGCCTGGTGCAGCACGGGATAGAAGCGACTTCCGATGGTAATGCGAATGACGGACTCGGTATTGGCGGCGGCGAGGCTCAGGTAACTGTGACTCAGGCCAATAATATCAATGGGGATCCCAAGCTGGCTGACGATTTGGCTGATAACGGCGGGTTTGTGCAGACGATTGCGCTACTGGAAAACAGTGCCGCAATCGACAAAGGCGTGTATGTGCGGCGGTCCGGAACGGTAGACAGTTTTACCTTCTACTACAGTGAGGATAGCACAAACTGGTTTACTGATTTGACACTCAGCAGTTCTACAACTCTTCACGGAAATGCAATAGACCTTACCGCAACCGACGCGCGGGGCTACACGCGGAGCAGCCGTCCCGACATCGGCGCTTACGAGTACGGCGGTACAGCTCCTTAGAGGAGCACTGCAGAGCACCCATGGTGCTCAGCTTTGAAGGATATGCAGGCAGCCTCCATTGTGCGGATAGTGTCTGCGCCGGCAGAATCTGTTTCTGTCGGCGCAGAGTCGAAGCGTCCTTTGCGGTTGCATGTTTCGTACTGCGCCAGCCCGTGAGGGATAGCAAGGTGGCCGTGAGGCCGGTCTTCCAGGGGCATACCGGAACAATAGCGGAGCCTGGAGCGACAAAATGGAGTTGCCGGTAAAAGACTTTGCGGGTGGAAGCTATGCGGTCGGCTGGCCTTATCTGGAGGTGGAATTATCCCCGATATAACGACAATCAGTTAAGCCACACGTTGGGCAAGATGACTTAAAAAAGCACGTACTTCGCTTGTTCCCATAGTTCCAGGATGCTTTTTCTGGTGGAAGTAGATGAAGCGCCGGACCCAGTATACGTAGGATTTTTTCGTGCGGTAGGCATAGTGCTTCACTCGTAGCGCAGCGCGAAGCTGATCCAGCAATTTGGGGCTTTGAAGAGTGGCTCGGTCATTCATATGTAATAGTAAACGAGGAGAATCCGGCAATTGATTCAATATACCGACAGAAATGGAGTATTGAAGGAAGCTATATTCGATATTGCAGTACACTCAGTAGTTGGCCAGTCACTATGAAACTCAAGAACCTATTTCATGGGCTCGGTGAAGGTCAGGTAATGCGCGACATTACCTCCGCCGCGTTGGGCGAAGATCGCGGCGGCCCTCTTTTCAATCTCTTCTCTTACATTTTCGCCCCGGACTTCGACAAGCTCTTTGACGCTTGCACGGATGTCGACAGGGAACTAATCACTTACGTTCGCGCGATGTCGACCAGTCTCCCGCCGGAAACAGTGCGGAAGGCCTATCAGGATATTGCAGACTCCAGGCTCAACGCCCACAGACTGTCCTTGGTCAATGTTATCAAGAGATTCCAGTGGTCACACAGATCTTTCACGAAACGGTTCGACCCGGATTTACGCGTTCTCGTGGATGACGCTCAGGCGCGTATTACATTTAGGACAGACAGGGAGGTGGTCCGCGTAGACCAACCCGAGCTGCTGTGGGACTGCAATAAGGTTTCCGTCAGTGAAGAGGAGCACAGGACCACTTGTAGGATCCATGGCAAAGCAGATGGCGAAAAGATGGGTGAGCTATTTGGAAAGAGTCTGGTCGCCATTCATTACGATGGGGTTGAAGTCCTCTGGCGGGATCTCGACGACTTCTGGCCCCCATCTATCGACGCTTTCCATCTCGTGGAAAACCTTCGGGGCAACGGGGTCCTTAACCAGAATATCGAAAGTGTGCTTGACGTCGGAGCAGGTACGGGCTTCCTCGGTTTGTGGCTCGCGAGACACAATCCCAGTGTGAAGCGCCTCTACTTGTCCGAATGGCTTCTCACGCCGCTCCTTTTTGCCACATGCAACGCCATCGAACTCTCGCAGACGCTGGGAGATCGACGAGTCGAGTGCTGGCCTCTGCTTGGTATTTACACGCTTTGGCCGAATCGACACCGGGTCTGGCGGGACACACCCGTTGATCTGCTGGTGTGCAATCCACCGTACCTCCCTTTGCCAGGGAACGCCACTGAGCAGTGGTTGACTGAGGTTGTAGCAGGTACGGAATTGCTCCAGTATTTGATCAAGCACGGGTTCTCTCACGCCAAGGAAGTGTACCTCGCCTGGTCCGACCTGGCTTTGCCCGAGGCGCGTGCGGCCAAGAAGCAGGCTGGTGTGGACTGGGAACAGGTAGGAAAGGAATCCCGTGTTCCCTTCAGAATTCCCAAGGTGTTACGTGACGCCAGCTGCATAGAATACCTGAAGTCCCGGGGTCTGGAGGAATGTGACGGGTACCACAAGTACTATCACATTGTGAGAACCTACAGACTCATAAGAGGCAACAAACGGATGGAGAAGCGACTTGCGAAACCGCGCCAAGCGCGGCTTCGCAAGCGTCTCATCCGTAGCGTTCGGCAAAAAGAATGAACGTGCGAGAAAAGGCAATCGAACAACTTGATGCTCTGATAGAGGAGATCGAAGCTCTGCGTGGCCATCTCCAGACTGACCCAGAGCACATTCGGTGGCACCAGAAGGTGATCCGGTTTCTGACCAGGACGTTTGGCCAGCGGTCAGCGGCCTATCAGAATTTCGTCCGTATATCCTGGCATTTCCGCGGCACTCGGCCGGTCACCATCTATGAGGTGGATCAGCCGGGCATGGGGCGCGAGAGGTATGACACCCACGCATATGCCAAGGCGCAGGATGTTGCGTTGGGGATTCTGCTGTCAGCACGGGATGAACTAGAGGAGGCACAGTCGATCGAGGACGTGTATCAAGGCAAGAACACCGCACCTGAAGCGAGTGAGATTGTATCGATCATCAGCTTAGCTGACAAGAAACTCAGAAAGGTAATTCGTCAGCCACCAACCAAGGAAGCCGAGGTCCAGGATGCTTTCGAGAATCTCCTCGTAGGTGCTGATATTGCTTACAAGCGGGAAGCTCCTCAAATCACCTACTCGTCCAAACAATACCGACCAGACTTCGTCGTGCCGACTGCAGACCTCGTCATCGAGATTAAGCTCTGCAGCAAGCCGGGGCACGAGAAGGAACGCATCGCGGAAATCAACGACGATATTCTTGCCTACGAAACCACTTGGGGGAATCAGCTCTTCGTCGTCTATGATATCGGAACGATACGGGACGTAGATACGTTCAAGGGTTCTTTGGAGGCGAATGACAGCGTCATTGTGTGCGTCGTAAAGCATTGACCGGTGCCGAACATCCGGCTTCACCAGACGGCCTACGCTGCGCTCCGTAAAAACCAGTGAGTTCAAACGTTAGGTCGCTCTGGTGGAATGCTCAAGCGTAGCAGGAACGCAATTGAAAGTTCAGATTTTTTCCACTATAATTAGATAGGGGGCAGAATGCCAGTAATAACGAGATTCTTTGGAATAGTCATAAAGATGTACTTCAGCGAACATGGCGTCCCACATTTTCACGCAGTTTACAATGAATACAACGGTGTTTTCGACATCAAAACGCTGGAGATGATTGAGGGAGATCTGACATCGAAAGCTCAATCTCTTGTTATAGAGTGGGCGAAAATGTACAAGGATGATCTGCTTTCGATGTGGAACTCCCGGGAATTCCGCAAACTGCCAGGTCTCGAATAGAATGAAATACCCGAAGATCACACGTGTCGTCCCCCTTCGCAACAATGAACTAGAAGTCCTTTTCGAAAATGGCACAACTAAAATCTATGACTGCACGCCCCTCCTCAAGGAAAGCGTTTTTGAGCCCCTAAAAAACAGCTACCTATTCAAACAAGTTCACGTCGACACCGGAGGATATGGTATCATCTGGAATGATGACATCGACCTAGCCGAATCTGAACTTTGGGTCAACGGAAAGACAACCTGACCACGCATCAGAACATTCTGAGTACAAACCAGAGCGGCCTAACAAGGCGCTTAACACGGACGCGGCTATGCCACGCCGGTTAGTTTACCGTTGGGCAAGATGACTTAAAAAAGCACGTACTTCGCTTGTTCCCATAGTTCCAGGATGCTTTTTCTGGTGGAAGTAGATGAAGCGCCGGACCCAGTATACGTAGGATTTTTTCGTGCGGTAGGCATAGTGCTTCACTCGTAGCGCAGCGCGAAGCTGATCCAGCAATTTGGGGCTTTGAAGAGTGGCTCGGTCATTCATATGTAATAGTAAACGAGGAGAATCCGGCATCAATTGGATGAACAGGAGTGCATGAATAGAGGGTATACTGCTCTACAGGGACTGTCAGAGAAACTGTGCAAACGTCCCTGAAGCATGTTAAACTGAAGTTTCCACCAAACAAATAGCATAAATCATTCCCATATAGTGGATATTTCCTTACCGCTAAGCTTCTGGGCATTGCATACTGCACACGGCCCATGTATCCATAATACAGCAGGTTCCGGGGCTTGTTATTTGTGGCGGGGTGTGTCAACAGATTATTATGCCGCATGAGCTTGCCGGCATGGCTGAATTTGAGGTATCCTTAGCCGTAAAGGCGGAATTAACCATGCGGAATCAATGCCTCGCTGCTGCGGACCCCGAACTTCATATAGCCGTTATCGATGAATTAACGCGCCAGCGGAATAGGCTGGAACTTATAGCGTCTGAGAACCTTGTTTCACAAGCCGTTCTTGAAGCCGCGGGTTCTGTTCTTACCAATAAGTATGCCGAGGGTTATCCCTCAAAACGTTATTACGGGGGCTGTGAATATGTCGATACCGCCGAAGAATTAGCACGAAACAGGGCAAAGGAATTGTTTGACGCCGAATATGTCAATGTTCAGCCTCATTCTGGGAGTCAAGCCAATATGGGGGCTTACAGGGCGGTATTGCAGCCTGGAGATACGATACTCGGCATGAATTTGGCTCACGGCGGCCATCTCACTCATGGCTCACCGGTGAGTTTTTCAGGAAAGGATTATAGAATTGTCAGCTATGGTGTCACTAGAGAGAGTGAAACGATAGATTATGATAAGTTGTCCGATCTCGCCCATGAACACAAGCCTAGGGTTATCGTCGCCGGGGCCTCGGCCTATCCCCGCATATTGGATTTCGAGAGGTTCCGTGCGATCGCGGACGAAACAGGGGCCTTTCTTATCACGGACATGGCCCACATAGCTGGACTTGTCGCTGCGGGAGAGCATCCATCGCCGATTCATCATGCCCATATTACAACGACGACGACACATAAAACCCTTCGCGGACCACGTGGAGGAATGATTCTCATCGGGAAGGATTGTGAGAATGACATGGGCATAGTCGCCCCGAAATCCGGGCGGGTGAAGCGGCTGGGCGAGATTGTCGATAGTGTCGTCTTTCCAGGTATACAGGGCGGCCCGCTCATGCACATCATTGCCGCAAAAGCGGCGGCCTTTAAGGAAGCCCTGTCGCCTGAGTTCAATGCTTATCAGGCTCAAGTTGTTAAGAATGCCAAAGTCTTGGCTAAGACTCTCGTGGACAATGGGTTAAGACTTGTTTCAGGAGGAACGGACAATCACCTCATGCTCGTCGATCTTAATCCTGTCGGAGTTACAGGAATAGATGCCGAAACATGGTTGGACAAGGCGGGGATGACAGTCAACAAAAACGCCATTCCCTTTGATCCTAAGCCGCCTCGCGTCTCTTCGGGCATACGCGTGGGGACACCTTCTATTACCACTCGTGGTATGGGAGAGAAGGAAATGATTCAAATCGCTGATTTCATGGTTGAAGCGCTTAAATCGGCGGGTGATGAGGGCATTCTGTTGGGCATCTCCGAACAGGTAAAAAAATTGTGTGATCAGTTCCCAATCTATACACAGAATGCCGCTGCCCATGATTAACTTGACAGGAGTGAGATTCGATCCTTATACTGTCACTGAGTGAATAGCAATCCCAGGAATATGGAGAAGGCATGGGAAACCCCCTTCAATTAGGATTAGTCAACTTCAATAAAGGTGCATATATTACTATTGAAGGGGATCAGTCAGATCATTTTTTTATAATCCGTTCAGGGAAAGTCCGTATCGAACGAGAGTTGAAGATATACGCTGAAGATGGTGCCAATATCCAACAACCCGGCGATTTTTTTGGCGTCGTATCAACTATGTCTAATCATGCGCATATCGAAAATGCCGTTTCAATGGAAGATTGTACGTTAATTACGGTCAAACCCACTCAATACTCAATGCTTATTGAGAGGAATACGCCTATAGCGATGAAAATCATCAATAATTTTTCCAGACAAGTGCGCTTACTTGATCACGCATTCACTCGGTTAACCTTCAAGGGTTCAGCCGAAGCCGATGAGCGGCATCTTTATCAAGTGGGGGAATACTATGCCAAGCAGAATCAGTTCAATTTGGCATTTTATGCATATTATAAATATTGCCTGCTAAATCCCAATAGTCCAAATCTTGAGGATGTCAAGAAGAAGATGGCGAAGATCAAGCCCTATGCCGATACTTCGACTTTCAATATGGATACCGGTCAATTCATTCGCAGCTATCCCAAGGGCACTATGTTGTTTGCAGAGGGCGAAAGTGGGCCGGAGCTGTATATTATTCAAAAGGGAAGCATTCGGATAACTAAGATCGTGAATGATAATGAAGTGATACTCGCATTGCTTAAGGCCGGAGATATATTCGGTGAAATGGCCCTGTTAGAGAACAAACCGCGAAGCGCCTCGGCTATTGTCAATGAGGATTCGGTACTGCTCGCTGTAAACCGAGCCAATTTCAAGGAGATGGTTATCGAGCAGCCTAAGGTTATTTCCCGCCTGACCTCCTCGCTGTCGGAACGCATCTGGAATCTTTATCGGCAGTTAAAGAACACCCTTATCATAGATCCGGTTGGTCGGGTATATGATGCCTTGGTGCTTGAGCTGGAGAAATCACGGATTGATCTTACTGTTCGTAAACCCCATAATTTCGGATTCGGTGTGAATGATTTCGCAAACATGGTTGGACTGCCTGTATCAGAAGGCAGGATGGCCGTCGCTAAGCTGTTGGGGAGCAAGGAACTCATCCTTGTTGATCAGAAACTCATTATCCCTGATATAACCAGAATAGTTAAATCCAATGAATATCATAAGAAGATGGAAATTCGTTATAAGTCGCTGCGTGACTCCAAAGAGAATCATTGATGAGTCGCTGAAGTATCATTTCTCATGGGATATATACAAAGTTTGAACAGGAAATTTCTTGCGAATTATTTAATTCGCTTATCTTAGGGAATCAATTCGAGAGTGGAATATCTATTGACTCTAGCTGTGTATATCCTCGCTTTTGGTGCCTTGGGTGCGGCATTAGGTCTATCTTATACGCTATGGGGGCGATATCGAGAGAAGAAACTCCTTAAAACCTTTTTGTTTATTGCCTACCTCACATTGCTTTTTCTCCTTGGGGGGCTGCGCTTTGCTCTCACTGGTTTTGCAGGTTGGGACAGGGGAACTCTGGTATTTGATATTCTCGAGAGAATTGTTCTCTCATCACTTATTTTCTTCCTCCCTGCTACGATGAACTTCCTCCTCGGCCGCCGATGGACTACCTCGCGCATAGTACGGGTGATCGTTTCGGCTGTGATATTTCTTAGCTCAGGAATTGTCAGTTTGTTTGTCAATTCATCGCCAATTCCCGGTGTATTGGCTGTCTTGGCATTTCTTTTTATCATTTTTTTCGTACTCGCCGCTGCCGCAAGGGAACTGCCCCTCATCAGAGATGAGATAACCCGTATGGCCTTGACTCTATTATATAGCGTCACCTTTCTCTATCTTCCACTCATTCAGGTTCTTCATCTGGTGTCTACAGGATATGAACTGGCGATGTTTATTGCTTCGTCCATCT
>CBDDOY010000002.1:0-1286384 GCA_965232165.1 Spirochaetaceae bacterium
AGGAAACAGCATGGAAACCTTTGACGAATCATTATACCAATAGGAGCGAGAACATGATTGAATCGAAAGAAACATTGAGTTTAGAAGGTCGAAGGGTCATCAGAATTGCATACTTCATTCAAAAATATGCAATTTTTCTCATCTTCGCGGTTTTATTGCTTTTTTCTTTTATAGCAACAAATGGAGTAACCCTTGAACTCAGAAATATCATGAACATCATAGTCCAGAATTCACCTGTGGTGCTGATTGCCATGGGGGTGACTATGGTGATCATTTCAGGAGGTATTGATCTGTCTCTTGGATCGGTAATTGCTCTCTCAGCAGTGGGTACAGCAGGTTTTGCCCGTATAGCTGAGGATGGTTCTTCGTTACCGTTCATAGTTCCACTTGTAACAGGGTTGCTCATAGGCTCTTTGTGTGGTTTTGTAAACGGCCTTTTTATTACAAAG
This sequence comes from Spirochaetaceae bacterium, assembly GCA_965232165.1. Classification (GTDB taxonomy): domain Bacteria; phylum Spirochaetota; class Spirochaetia; order DSM-2461; family DSM-2461; genus UBA2779. Next base: position 450 of record CBDDOY010000002.1, read on the forward strand.
ACCAGGATACCGCCCTTTATCGCGACACTGGGAATGATGACATCAGCACGTGGTCTATCTCTCGTTCTTACCAAGGTTTATTCAGAAACTGGCTCTATCAGTAATTTACATCCTGCGATGAAGTTCATTGGACAGGGAAAAATCCTGGGGATAGATACTCCTATCTGGATATTGCTTCTCATGGCAGTGATATCCTATGTCGTTCTGAAATATACTCGTATGGGAAGATATGCCTATGCCATAGGAGGAAATGCTCGCGCTGCACAGGTTTCAGGCATCAATAGTGATAAGTATCTGGTTATGATTTATACCTATGCAGGCTTTTTGGCTGGGGCTGCAGGAATCGTTTTGACAGGAATACTGAACAGCGCTCAACCTACTCTTGGGGTGCTTTATGAGCTGGATGCCATCGCTTCTTCTGTTATTGGAGGCACCAGTCTTAGTGGGGGGGTAGGAACTATTCCCGGCGCTGTTGTGGGAGGTTTCTTTGTCGGTGTGCTGAAGAATACCATGGACTTGAGATTTCTCAGCGCCTACTGGCAGGACGTTGCACGCGGTATTGTCATTGTTGTGGCTGTAGTGATGGATGTGCGCAAGCAATATCTTACCCGAAGATAGAATTTGAAAGGAGATATCAGGGAATGGATTACACTATACAGAATTTTATTCATGGTTCGTTTCAAGCTGGAACAGGCGAACAGCGGGAACTCATATCCCCGCTCAATGAATCAACCCTGGGATGCTTTCGCGATTCCACTGTGGATGATGTTCAGAAAGCCATAGAGATTGCAAAGAAAGCGCAGAAGGATTGGGGAGCTTTGACAACCAGGACTCGGGTAGAGGTTCATTATGCCTATCGCTCACTCTTAAAAAAACGTCGGGATGAACTGGCGGAAATATGCCATCTGGAGAACGGAAAAACAATGGATGAAGCACGCGCGGGTGTCGATAAAGCCATTGAACTTACCGATTTTGCGTGTTCAATGCCTCAGATGATCTCTGGCAAAGCGCAGGAAGTGAGTCTGGGTATTGAATGTAAATTCCTGCGTGTCCCTCTGGGAGCAGTGGCTTCAATAGCGCCGTTTAATTTTCCTGTCATGGTTCCCCATTGGACGGTTCCCAATGCTCTCGCGGTGGGGAATGCCATGATTCTCAAGCCATCGGAATTTACTCCCATTTCAGCGCTGCGCAGCGCTGAGTTGTGGAAGGAAGCAGGTCTTCCCGATGGTCTTCTCAATGTAGTGCTTGGTACTCGAGAAGTCGTGGAAGAGCTTTGTGATAATGAGGGCATTAAGGCTTTGACCTTTGTGGGTTCCACATCGGTGGCGCAGTTGGTATATAGACGTGCGTCACAAAACTTGAAACGAGTGCGAACCTTTGGCGGGGCCAAAAATTACCTCTTGATAGCCGAGGATGCCCATCCTCTTTGTGTGCGTGATATCATGGCTTCTTTCTGTGGAATGGCAGGGCAGCGCTGTATGGCTGCTTCGGTCTTCCTTGAAGTAGGGAATGCACAGGAAATTATTGAAGGTGTCATGACTGCTGCACGCAGGATTGCGCCCGGCAAAGATTTCCCGCCGCTCATTCATGCTGCAGCACGAGATAAAATTTTGACATATCTTGATAATGCCAATAAAGAAGGGGCCAAAATAATACTTGATGGCCGTGAATTTCCTGTTCCGGAAAAGGGCTGCTATATTGGTCCCAGCATCATAGATTGGCGTGGGATCGAAGAAAGAATGCCTATGGAGGAAGTCTTTGGACCTGTCCTGGAGATTCTCCATGCAGACACTTTGAGTCAGGCTATACAGTTACAGAATCGCACCCCCTACGGAAATGCAGCGTCTATTTTTACACAAAGTGGACGGGTAGCCCATGATGCGATGAGGGGAGTTCGCTCAGGAATGAAGGGAGTGAATATTGGAATTCCCGTGCCTCGTGAGCCCTTTTCCTTTGGCGGTATAGCGCATTCACGTTTTGGTGAAGGTGGAATTACGGGATGGTCCAATGTGGAATTTTTTACTGACAGTGTTAAAATTACAACAAAGTGGAATCCTGAAGATAAACGGGATTGGATGAGCTGAAGAGGAAAGAAAAAACTATGAAAACAGCAACGCTGACAATGGCACAAGCACTTGTTAAATTTCTTGACAGGCAGTACATATCGCTGGATGGAGTAGAGTATAAATTCGTGGAAGGAATGGTGGGTATTTTTGGGCACGGCAGTGTTCTTGGCCTCGGAGAGGCCTTGCAGTCAGGGGGACTGCGCTATTATCGTTCCAATAATGAGCAGGGTGCAGGGCACATGGCAATAGGGTTTTCCAAGCAGCATAACAGAAAAAAAATACTCTGTGCCTTTAGTTCCATAGGTCCTGGAGCGATGAACATGCTTACCGCTGCTGCCACAGCCACGGCAAACCGCATTCCCGTTCTCTTTTTGCCCGGTGATATTTTTGCCAGTCGGCAGCCGGATCCTGTCTTGCAGCAGATAGAGCAGGAGTATGATTATTCCATAAGCAGCAATGATGCCTTTCGTCCGCTTAGTAAATATTGGGATAGGATAGTGCGTCCAGAGCAGCTTATGACGGCGGCCATAAATGCAATGCGTGTACTGTGTGATCCTGCAGCTACAGGGGCGGTTACCCTTTCTCTTCCTCAAGACACGGTGGCCGAGGTTTATGACTATCCCCTCGATTTCCTGGAAAAAAGAGTTCATGTAATACAGCGCAGGCCTTTATTTCCCGGTGCAGCAAAAGAAATATGCGCTCTTATAGCTCGTCATAAAAAACCCCTTATACTTTGCGGGGGAGGAGTACGCTATTCTGAGGCATGGGAAGAACTGCTGTTATTTGCTGAGAAACATCGTATTCCTGTTGCTGAGACGCAATCGGGGAAGGGTTTGTTACCGTGGGATCATCCACTCAACCTGGGGGGGCTGGGTACCACAGGGACCCTTGCGGCAAACCGTGTTGCATCGGAGGCGGACTGCCTTATTGCGGTAGGGACACGATTAAATGATTTCCATACAGCGTCAAAATGGGCATTCCGAAACCCGGAGCTGCGAGTCATAGGAATAAATGTGAATGGAATGGATGCGACAAAACTTAATGCAGAGCCCTACTATGCCGATGCAAAGCTGGCGCTAAGGGAGCTTAATGCTGAGCAGGATGCCTGGACCGTATCCCATGACACTGAAAATGCAATTCAGGATATACAGAGCAGGTGGCGTAAGGAGGCGGATAGACTCTATTCCCTGAAAAGTGAAACCAGTGGCATGTTTACGCAGACACGTGCATTGGGAATTCTGAATGAAAAATCGGATAAAAATGCCATTATAGTCAGTGCATCAGGAAGTTTGCCCTCTGATTTAGAAAGACTGTGGCGCACACGTGCAAGACTGGGTTATCATTTAGAATACGCGTATTCCTGCATGGGTTACGAGATTGCAGGAGCAATTGGCGCCAGGTTAGCTGATCCCGACAGGCCGGTATGGGCTGTATTGGGAGACGGGGCTTATCTTATGTATCATCAGGAATTGGTAATGGCAGTTGAGGAAGGTCTGCACATCAATATTTTCCTGGTTGATAACCATGGGTGGCAGTGCATAGATAATTTACAGACAGGGCAGGGAATACCGCGATTTGGTTGTGAACTTCGCATGAGAAATCCTTCAGGAGGTCAATTGGATGGCGGCTACGTGCCCATAGACTTTGTTAAGAATGCTCAGTCTTACGGCTGTGATGCCCAGAAGGCAGATACGGAAGAGGAACTGGAACAGGCCATTATAAATGCGGAGAAAAGCAATAGCTGCTCCCTTGTTCTGGTGGAATGCGTGCCCAAGTCCATGAGTGATGGATATGAGACCTGGTGGCGGGCAGGAACCCCTGAAAAATCCATCCATGCCTCTGTAGAGCAGGCTGCCAGGGTTATGAAAGAACATATTGATGAGGCACGGAAGTTCTAGGCTGCCGGAGCTGCTGGATGTACTGATGAAAAATTTTGTGCCTGATCTTACAAAAAAAAGATTCCACTGCATAACTGTGGGGAGGGCCAATCTTGATTTGTATCCACCAGTGGGGTTGCGCCTTGATACCACCCGTTCTTATGATGTGTTTGTGGGAGGAACCCCAGCGAACGTAGCCGTCGGATTGGCCCGCTTAGGCCTGCAGGTCAGTATCATTACACGAGTTATGCATGACAGGCATGGAACTTTTGTGGTGAACTATCTTTCTCGGCAAGGTGTCAATGTGGAACAGGTGCAGTATGATTCCAGTTCTGCTAAAACATCCCTGGCCTTTGCAGAGAGAAGACCTGATGCAGATACGATTATGTATCGGAATAATGCAGCGGACCTCCTCCTTGAGCCTCAGGATATCAATCCGGAGTTCATAGAGCTTGCTGCTTCAGTTTTTGTCAGTGGCACCGCCCTGGCGGTGAATCCATCCCGCTCCGCAGTGCATACTATTCTGCGCCATGCACACAAGTTTTCCCTGCTCCGCATATTGGATATTGATTACAGACCTTATGGCTGGGAATCTCCTGAGCATGCAAGCCGAGCCCTTGTTGAGGCGGCTGCATACTGTGATATCATTATTGGGACCCAGGAAGAATATGCCATTGCACTGGGTTGTCGTTCAGCACAGGAGCTTGATGATGCGGAGTGTGCCGAGTATTTTTTCAAGAGAGAAGCATCTCTTGTTATTATAAAAAAGGGAAAAGAAGGCTCCCGCTGTTTTTATAAGGATAATCAGGATTTGACTTTTCTTGATGGTCCCGTTTTTCCAGTCAAAATGCTTAAGCCCTATGGCGCGGGTGATGCCTTTGCCAGCGCAATGCTGGGCTATCTGCTGAAAGGGGAGTCTCTTTCTCATGCATTAAAAGCCGGAGCCGCATCAGCAAGTATCAGTATTTCAGGGTATTCCTGTACCGAGTCCCTGCCCAGTGCACAGGAATTGGAACAATTTATTGCACAGAAAGAACAAGAAGATTCTTAAAGGAGTTATATGCCATATCATATTCCATACTACGATAATAAGAACAAAGCCATAGTAGATCCTCGCTCCACTAGGATGCATGTGCTTCAGAGGACATATTTCAATCGTGTTGTTTTGAAAAAAGGGATGCAGTTTTCTCACGAGATTCAGGGTTATGAGAGCTGTATTACTGTCGCACGGGGTCAGTGTGATTTTTTTATAAGCAAAACTTCCGAACGCAGAGCAGCACTTACGGAATGCACATTTTCACAGATAGGAAGGCGCAGGGAGCTTTTTGAAGGGAAGCCGGATTCGGTTTATGTTCCTTTGCATACTGCAGCTCAATGCCATTGCCTCAGCGATGAGGCTGAGCTGTATATTGCCGGAGGGCTGGCAACACAGGAATATGATACCTTTCGGGTGTCTCCTGATGAAGTGGATACGGTGCAGTATGGCAGTGATGAGACTAAGACACATAGGAAGATACATCATATACTTGGGCAGAAGCAGGAGGGAAAAGTGGATAAGCTTCTGCTGAGTGAGCTATTTACCGTGGGAGCAGGGGGCTGGTCTGGATTTCCTCCGCATAAGCACCATGTCGATCGCATGCCTCTTGAATCGGATCATGAAGAAATTTACCTCTTCAAGTTTCGCCCTTCGTCTGGATTCGGCGCACAATTTACCTATGCAAATGACGATGACTTCGGTCCTGTTTATCATATCAAGGATAACTCAGTTATACTTCTGGATAACAGCTATCATCCTGTTGTGGCTGCCCCTGGATACGAGATGTATTATTTCACCATATTAGTGGGGAAAACACAGCGGGCATTAACGCAGTATTTTCATCCTGATCACAGCTATCAACTTAAAACAATTCCAGGTATTATGGATATGATACAAAAATTTAAGTAGGCTAAGGTTCATTGATGCAATTTGCAATGCACGGCATGATAACCTTATATTCCAATATTCTCAGCGACATTCGTACAGCCGCGCAGGCAGGTTATGATGGCATTGAGCTTCATACAGAAAAACTGTGGCGCTATTTGAACAGTGGATGCACAGCAGAAGGTATTGCTGAAGCATTGAAAAAACAGAATTTGCAGGTCTCTGCTATTGACATTATTGGAAATGTAGAGACACCTGATCGTGAAGGAAAGAAGAAATTACAGCAACAGGCAAGGGTTCTTTCCATTCTTGCTTCTCAGATAGGGGCCGAGTGTATTCAGCTCAATGCATTCACGGCCCTGGATGGACTCACCTTAGAGGAGAATTTGCACATCACTGCACGGAATATCAAGGAGCTTGCACAAATTGGAGCCGAACATGGCATTCGTTTTCAGTACGAGGGAGCTGCCTGGACTCCCATACACAGTGTCAGCGCTTGTCTGGAACTGGTGGACAGGGTTGGAGAAGATAACTTTGGACTGGTGCTGGACTTCTGGCACTTATGGGCCGGCAGATCCACAACACCTGAGGAAGTCGCAAAAATAGATAAAAACCTTATATTCGGAATACACTGTTGTGGAGGCATTCGTCCACAGCTTTTACCTGATGCTGCAGTAGACTGGAAAGATGAACGGGAGTATCGTGGCCATTTTCCTCTTCCGGTGCCGGATCGCTTCCCCTTTGTGCGTCCTGAAGCCGTGACCACAGAGAATGCCGATCTTCTTCCAGTTCAGGACTGGGTGCATGCTGTTTGTGCTACTGGCTACGATGGGTGGGTTTCTGGCGAGTTTCTCAATGACAGTTTATGGGAATTGGACAGTTTTGAGTGCATCTGCATTATGCGAAAGCAGCTTCAGGAATTGTTTAACTGATTATGAGGCTGATGTTTTTAATGAAGGAAAAGGATAAAGAAGAGTAAGATTGTGGAACAAGTAAAAATCGGCATTGCCGGGCTTGGCAGATTGGGGAAGTGCCATGCAAGGAATTTAATGAATACCAGAGGAGCGGTTCCTTGTGCTGTATGCAGTATTATTGAAGAGGAACTGCAATGGGCTCGGGAAAATCTTAGTGAAAAACTGGAATGCTATCTTAGCTATGAAGACATGTTGAAAAAGGCTGATATAGATGCGGTATTCATTGTAACAAGCAGTTCGATGCATATACAGCAGATTATTCAGGGTTTTGAGGCAGGAAAACATGTTTTTTGTGAGAAACCACTGGATTGCAGCGTGAAAAAATGTCGTTCGGTATTGGATATCATACGGAATTACGCACGGGAAAAGGTTTTTCAGATGGGCTTTGTGAGACGATTTGATTCTGCATATGTTTACGCTAAGAAGCGTATTGAAGAAGGGGCAATAGGAAAGCCGTTTTTGATGCACTCCCGTACTGCAGATCATGACGATTTTGCTGCATTTCAAGTGAATTATGTAAAAGCAGGCGGAGGAATTTTTCATGATATGAATGTCCATGATATTGACCTGGCACGCTGGTATCTTGGGTCCGAGGTTAACCGGGTTTACGCAGTAGGGGGCAGTTATGTCCATAAGGATTTTGAAAAGGTACAGGATGCTGATAACACCATGGGAACCTGTGAATTTGAAGATGGCTCACTGGCATTTATTTCCGCGTCCCGCACTGCTTTTCATGGTCACGATACGCGAGCTGAAATACAGGGAACAAAAGGAATAATACGAATTGGTTATACCTCCTCAGTTTCCGATGTCGAGATTTTGGACAGCAATGGAGTACGAAGAGAAGGTGTCCATACCTTCTTTGACAGATTTGAGGACGCTTTTAAGCGTGAGGCGCAGTTTTATATTGATTCTATACTGGGAAAGGAGAAAGTTCATATTACTGTTGATGACGCCTTTCAGGCTACATTGGTTGCGGAGGCATTGAGCCGATCCTTTAAGGAAAAGAGAGTGATTGAAACTTCAGGCAACCTCTAAAAACCCCCTGAATCATCCAAACCTGGGTTCCGAAAGAAACCTGGAACTGTTATACTGATTAGCATGAAAAAAAGGACGTTTTCCCGATTCAAGGGTTGCAAAACTATTTTTTTAGAGCTACCCTATAGATTAAGGAGGAATATATGAAAAGAGGATTTTTAGTGTTTCTGGCTCTGTCAGCAGTCTTCGTACCGCTGTTGCTTTCCTGCGTCGGTGCAGAAAGTACCACGACCTATACGCTAACATTTAATAGCGGAGGAGGGAGCGCTGTGGCATCCCAGAGTGTCGAATCAGGCGGGAAAGCGTCCCGTCCGGAAGATCCGCAGCGGGCAGGGCACAGCCTTGTAAACTGGTACGTCGATGACAGCTTTCAGACCGTCTATGATTTCGAACAGTCGGTAACCGAAAGCATAACACTCTATGCTGCGTGGCTCCATAAATTGAAATCAGTTATAGAAAGCGGCACGGTACCTTCGGATCTGAGCCCATACGGCTCGCTTGTCCAGACTGTGCTTGAGCCCTATGCAGCCGGTGCCGTCATAGTAGCCAGGTATGTCGCTACTTCTTCGCAAGGCAGTGGGGACGCAAGCAGCTGGGAGAATGCCGCAGGAGACATAAAGGCAACTATGGATAATATTACTGATGCGGGGGCAAACAAGATTTATCTTGTGCTGCTGGCGTCAGGAACACACATCCCGACTGACACCCTCGCAATGAAAAACCATGTGGCCATAGTCGGGGGATGGAATGAATGGGAACACACCGGCACGAGCACAATAAGCGGGGACAATGCAAGGAGTGTCTTTATTAACAGCAATATAGACCGAACAGCCCTGCTCTATGTAGTAATTGCTAATGGGAAGTCGAGTAGTGATGGCGGCGGAATGCATAACGATAACTCTTCGCCAACCCTGAGCCATGTCACGTTCACTGACAATACGGCAAACCACGGCGGCGGAATGTTTAACTTGAACTCTTCGCCCACCCTGAGCCATGTCACGTTCTCCGGCAATGAGGCAAGCAGCAGCGGCGGCGGAATGTATAACTTGACCTCTTCGCCCACCCTGAGCCATGTCACGTTCTCCGGCAATATGGCGACAAACGACGGCGGCGGAATGTATAACTCCGACTGTTCGTCCACCCTGAGCCATGTCACATTCTCCGGCAATACGGTGGGAAACGTCGGCGGCGGAATGACTAACGATAACTCTTCGCCCACCCTGAGCCATGTCACGTTCACCGGCAATACGGCAAACCATGGCGGCGGAATGAGTAACCTGTACAACTCTTCGCCCACCCTGAGCCATGTCACGTTCTCCGGCAATGAGGCAAGCAGCAGCGGCGGCGGAATGTATAACCGCACCAATTCAGCAAGCAGCCCCACCATCGTGAACTCGCTGTTCTGGAACAATGAAGGCGGCGCAACTCCAACAACCTTTGGCCAGCAGATCTACATGTACAATAATGGCGGTGCTGTGAACATGACCATCGCCTTCAGCCTGGTGCAGCACGGGATAGAAGCGACTTCCGGCGCGGCTTCCGATGGTAATGCGAATGACGGACTCGGTATTGGCGGCGGCACGAATTTGGTAACTGTGACTCAGGCCAATAATATCAAAGATGATCCCAAGCTGGCTGCCGATTTGGCTGATAACGGCGGGTTTGTGCAGACGATTGCGCTGCTGGAAAACAGTGCCGCAATCGACAAAGGCGTGTATGTGCGGCGGTCCGGAACGGTAGGCAGTTTTACCTTCTACTACAGTGAGGATAGCACAAACTGGTTTACTGATTTGGATCCCAGCAGCACAGCAACTCTTCCCGGAGATGCAATAGACCTTACCGCAACCGACGCGCGGGGCTACACGCGGAGCAGCCGTCCCGACATCGGCGCTTACGAGTACGGCGGTACAGCTCCTTAGAGGAGCACTGCAGAGCACCCATGGTGCTCAGCTTTGAAGGATATGCAGGCAGCCTCCATTGTGCGGATAGTGTCTGCGCCGGCAGAATCTGTTTCTGTCGGCGCAGAGTCGAAGCGTCCTTTGCGGTTGTATGTTTCGTACTGCGCCAGCCCGTGAGGGATACGCAAGGTGGCCGTGAGGCCGGTCTGCCAGGGGCATACCGGAACAATAGCGGAGCCTGAAGCGACAAAATGGAGTTGCCGGTAAAAGATTTTGCGGGTGGAAGCTATGCGGTCGGCTGGCCTTATCTGGAGGTGGAATTATCCCCGATATGACGACAGTCAGTTAAGCCACACGTTCTAATTTATATTCTTCCGGGCTGTTATACCCCGGATAAGAATGACTTCTTTGTCGATTATAGAATATTTCCAGGGCACCTCTAAAAACCCCGTGAATCATCCAAACCTGGGTTCCGAAAGAAACCTGGAACTGTTATACTGATTAGCATGAAAAAAAGGACGTTTTCCCGATTCAAGGGTTGCAAAACTATTTTTTTAGAGCTACCCTATAGATTAAGGAGGAATATATGAAAAGTGGATTTTTAGTGTTTCTGGTTCTGTCAGCAGTCTTCGTACCGCTGTTGCTTTCCTGCGTCGGTGCAGAAAGTTCCACGACCTATACGCTAACATTTAATAGCGGAGGAGGGAGCGCTGTGGCATCCCAGAGTGTCGAATCAGGCGGGAAAGCGTCCCGTCCGGAAGATCCGCAGCGGGCAGGGCACAGCCTTGTAAACTGGTACGTCGATGACAGCTTTCAGACCGTCTATGATTTCGAACAGTCGGTAACCGAAAGCATAACACTCTATGCTGCGTGGCTCCATGAATTGAAATCAGTTATAGAAAGCGGCACGGTACCTTCGGATCTGAGCCCATACGGCTCGCTTGTCCAGACTGTGCTTGAGCCCTATGCAGCCGGTGCCGTCATAGTAGCCAGGTATGTCGCTACTTCTTCGCAAGGCAGTGGGGACGCAAGCAGCTGGGAGAATGCCGCAGGAGACATAAAGGCAACTATGGATAATATTACTGATGCGGGGGCAAACAAGATTTATCTTGTGCTGCTGGCGTCAGGAACACACATCCCGGAAGCCACCCTCGCAATGAAAAACCATGTGGCCATAGTCGGGGGATGGAATGAATGGGAACACACCGGAACGAGCACAATAAGCGGGGACAATGCAAGGGTTGTCTTTAGTAACAACGGTATAGACCAAACAGCCCTGCTCTATGGAGTAACAATTGCTAATGTCGAGTAGTGATGGCGGCGGAATGGAACTCTTCGCCCACCCTGAGCCATGTCACGTTCACTGACAATACGGCAAACAACGGCGGCGGAATGTTTAACTTGAACTCTTCGCCCACCCTGAGCCATGTCACGTTCTCCGGCAATGAGGCAAGCAGCAGCGGCGGCGGAATGTATAACTTGGTCTCTTCGCCCACCCTGAGCCATGTCACGTTCTCCGGCAATGAGGCAAGCAGCACGGCGGCGGAATGTATAACTCCACCTCTTCGCTCACCCTGAGCCATGTCACGTTCACCGGCAATACGGCAACCCATGGCGGCGGAATGACTAACGATAACTCTTCGCCCACCCTGAGCCATGTCACGTTCTCCGGCAATGAGGCAAGCAGCGGCGGCGGCGGAATGAATAACCTGTTCAACTCTTCGCCCACCCTGAGCCATGTCACGTTCACCGGCAATACGGCAAGCAATCAGCGGCGGCGGAATGTATAACATCACCAATCCAGCAAGCAGCCCCACCATCGTGAACTCGCTGTTCTGGAACAATAAAGGCGGCGCAACTCCAACAACCGATGGCCAGCAGATCTACATGTACAATAATGGCGGTGCTGTGAACATGACCATCGCCTTCAGCCTGGTGCAGCACGGGATAGAAGCGACTTCCGGCGCGACTTCCGATGGTAATGAGAATGACGGACTCGGTATTGGCGGCGGCACGAATTTGGTAACTGTGACTCAGGCCAATAATATCAAAGATGATCCCAAGCTGGCTGCCGATTTGGCTGATAACGGCGGGTTTGTGCAGACGATTGCGCTGCTGGAAAACAGTGCCGCAATCGACAAAGGCGTGTATGTGCGGCGGTCCGGAACGGTAGGCAGTTTTACCTTCTACTACAGTGAGGATAGCACAAACTGGTTTACTGATTTGGCTCTCAGCAGCACTGCAACTCTTCCCGAAGATGCAATAGACCTTACCGCAACCGACGCGCGTGGCTACACGCGGAGCGACCGTCCCGACATCGGCGCTTACGAGTACGGCGGTACTGCTCCTTAGAGGAGCACTGCAGAGCACCCATGGTGCTCAGCTTTGAAGGATATGCAGGCAGCCTCCATTGTGCGGATAGTGTCTGCGCCGGCAGAATCTGTTTCTGTCGGCGCAGAGTCGAAGCGTCCTTTGCGGTTGTATGTTTCGTACTGCGCCAGCCCGTGAGGGATAGCAAGGTGGCCGTGAGGCCGGTCTGCCAGGGGCATACCGGAACAATAGCGGAGCCTGAAGCGACAAAATGGAGTTGCCGGTAAAAGATTTTGCGGGTGGAAGCTATGCGGTCGGCTGGCCTTATCTGGAGGTGGAATTATCCCCGATATGACGACAGTCAGTTAAGCCACACGTTCTAATTTATATTCTTCCGGGCTGTTATACCCCGGATAAGAATGACTTCTTTGTCGATTATAGAATATTTCCAGGGCACCTCTAAAAACCCCCTGAATCATCCAAACCTGGGTTCCGAAAGAAACCTGGAACTGTTATACTGATTAGCATGAAAAAAAGGACGTTTTCCCGATTCAAGGGTTGCAAAACTATTTTTTTAGAGCTACCCTATAGATTAAGGAGGAATATATGAAAAGAGGATTTTTAGTGTTTCTGGTTCTGTCGGCAGTCTTCGTACCGCTGTTGCTTTCCTGCGTCGGTGCAGAAAGTACCACGACCTATACGCTAACATTTAATAGCGGAGGAGGGAGCGCTGTGGCATCCCAGAGTGTCGAATCAGGCGGGAAAGCGTCCCGTCCGGAAGATCCGCAGCGGGCAGGGTACAGACTTGAAAACTGGTACGTCGATGACAGCTTTCAGACCGTCTATGATTTCGAACAGTCGGTAACCGAAAGCATAACACTCTATGCTGCGTGGCATCATAAATTGAAATCAGTTATAGAAAGCGGCACGGTACCTTCGGATCTGAGCCCATACGGCTCGCTTGTCCAGACTGTGCTTGAGCCCTATGCAGCCGGTGCCGTCATAGTAGCCAGGTATGTCGCTACTTCTTCGCAAGGCAGTGGGGACGCAAGCAGCTGGGAGAATGCCGCAGGAGACATAAAGGCAACTATGGATAATATTACTGATGCGGGGGCAAACAAGATTTATCTTGTGCTGCTGGCGTCAGGAACACACATCCCGACTGACACCCTCGCAATGAAAAACCATGTGGCCATAGTCGGCGGATGGAATGAATGGGAACACACCGACACGAGCACAATAAGCGGGGACAATGCAAGGGTTGTCTTTAGTAACAGCGGTATAGACCAAACAGCCCTGCTCTATGGAGTAACAATTGCTAATGGGACGTCGAGTGATAATGGCGGCGGAATGTATAACTCGAACTCTTCGCCCACCCTGAGCCATGTCACGTTCACCGGCAATACGTCGAGGTAATGGCGGCGGAATGTATAACTTTGAATCTCTTCGCCCACCCTGAGCCATGTCACGTTCTCCGGCAATACGGCAAGCAGCAGCGGCGGCGGAATGTATAACTTGACCTCTTCGCCCACCCTGAGCCATGTCACGTTCTCCGGCAATACGGCGGTAAACGGCTACGGCGGCGGAATGAATAACAATAACTCTTCGCCCACCCTGAGCCATGTTACGTTCACCGGCAATACGGCGACAACCTCCGGCGGCGGAATGTTTAACAATAACTCTTCGCCCACCCTGAGCCATGTTACGTTCACCGGCAATAGGCGACAACCTCCGGCGGCGGAATGTTTAACGACACCAATGGAGCAAGCGGCCCCACCATCGTGAACTCGCTGTTCTGGAACAATAAAGGCGGCGCAAATCCAACAACCAATGGCCAGCAGATCTACATGTTCAATGACACAAATAGCGGTGCTGAGAACATGACCATCGCCTACAGCCTGGTGCAGAACGGGATAGAAGCGACTTCCGGCGCGACTTCCGATGATAATGCGAATGACGGACTCGGTATTGGCGGCGGCACGAATTTGGTAACTGTGACTCAGGCCAATAATATCAATGGGGATCCCAAGCTGGCTGACGATTTGGCTGATAACGGCGGGTTTGTGCAGACGATTGCGCTACTGGATGGCAGTGCCGCAATCGACAAAGGCGTGTATGTGCGGCGGTCCGGAACGGTAGGCAGTTTTACCTTCTACTACAGTGAGGATAGCACAAACTGGTTTACTGATTTGGATCCCAGCAGCACAGCAACTCTTCCCGGAGATGCAATAGACCTTACCGCAACCGACGCGCGTGGCTACACGCGGAGCAGCCGTCCCGACATCGGCGCTTACGAGTACGGCGGTACTGCTCCTTAGAGGAGCACTACAGAGCACCCATGGTGCTCTGCTTTGAAGGATATGCAGGCAGCGTACATTGTGCGGATAGTGTCTGCGCCGGCAGAATCTGTTTCTGTCGGCGCAGAGTCGAAGCGTCCTTTGCGGTTGTATGTTTCGTACTGCGCCAGCCCGTGAGGGATAGCAAGGTGGCCGTGAGGCCGGTCTTCCAGGGGCATACCGGAACAATAGCGGAGCCTGAAGCGACAAAATGGAGTTGCCGGTAAAAGATTTTGCGGGTGGAAGCTATGCGGTCGGCTGGCCTTATCTGGAGGTGGAATTATCCCCGATATGACGACAGTCAGTTAAGCCACACGTTCTAATTTATATTCTTCCGGGCTGTTATACCCCGGATAAGAATGACTTCTTTGTCGATTATAGAATATTTCCAGGGCACCTCTAAAAACCCCCTGAATCTTCCAAACCTGGGTTCCGAAAGAAACCTGGAACTGTTATACTGATTAGCATGAAAAAAAGGACGTTTTCCCGATTCAAGGGTTACAAAACTATTTTTTAGAGGTACCCTATAGATTAAGGAGGAATATATGAAAAGAGGATTTTTAGTGTTTCTGGCTCTGTCAGCAGTCTTCGTACCGCTGTTGCTTTCCTGCGTCGGTGCAGAAAGTTCCACGACCTATACGCTAACATTTAATAGCGGAGGAGGGAGCGCTGTGGCATCCCAGAGTGTCGAATCAGGCGGGAAAGCGTCCCGTCCGGAAGATCCGCAGCGGGCAGGGCACAGCCTTGTAAACTGGTACGTCGATGACAGCTTTCAGACCGTCTATGATTTCGAACAGTCGGTAACCGAAAGCATAACACTCTATGCTGCGTGGCTCCATGAATTGAAATCAGTTATAGAAAGCGGCACGGTACCTTCGGATCTGAGCCCATACGGCTCGCTTGTCCAGACTGTGCTTGAGCCCTATGCAGCCGGTGCCGTCATAGTAGCCAGGTATGTCGCTACTTCTTCGCAAGGCAGTGGGGACGCAAGCAGCTGGGAGAATGCCGCAGGAGACATAAAGGCAACTATGGATAATATTACTGATGCGGGGGCAAACAAGATTTATCTTGTGCTGCTGGCGTCAGGAACACACATCCCGGAAGCCACCCTCGCAATGAAAAACCATGTGGCCATAGTCGGGGGATGGAATGAATGGGAACACACCGGCACGAGCACAATAAGCGGGGACAATGCAAGGAGTGTCTTTAGTAACAGCGGTATAGACCAAACAGCCCTGCTCTATGGAGTAACAATTGCTAATGGGAAGTCGAGTAGTGATGGCGGCGGAATGTTTAACTTGAACTCTTCGCCCACCCTGAGCCATGTCACGTTCACTGACAATACGGCAAACAACGGCGGCGGAATGTTTAACTTGAACTCTTCGCCCACCCTGAGCCATGTCACGTTCTCCGGCAATGAGGCAAGCAGCAGCGGCGGCGGAATGTATAACTTGACCTCTTCGCCCACCCTGAGCCATGTCACGTTCTCCGGCAATGAGGCAAGCAGCAGAGGCGGCGGAATGTATAACTCCACCTCTTCGCTCACCCTGAGCCATGTCACGTTCACCGGCAATACGGCAACCCATGGCGGCGGAATGACTAACGATAACTCTTCGCCCACCCTGAGCCATGTCACGTTCTCCGGCAATGAGGCAAGCAGCGGCGGCGGCGGAATGAATAACCTGTTCAACTCTTCGCCCACCCTGCGCCATGCCACGTTCACCGGCAATACGGCGGCAATCAGAGGTGGCGGAATGTATAACATCACCAATCCAGCAAGCAGCCCCACCATCGTGAACTCGCTGTTCTGGAACAATAAAGGCGGCGCAACTCCAACAACCGATGGCCAGCAGATCTACATGAACAATAATAGCGGTGCTGTGAACATGACCATCGCCTTCAGCCTGGTGCAGCACGGGATAGAAGCGACTTCCGGCGTGACTTCCGATGGTAATGAGAATGACGGACTCGGTATTAGCGGCGGCACGAATTTGGTAACTGTGACTCAGGCCAATAATATCAATGGGGATCCCAAGCTGGCTGCCGATTTGGCTGATAACGGCGGGTTTGTGCAGACGATTGCGCTGCTGGAAAACAGTGCCGCAATCGACAAAGGCGTGTATGTGCGGCGGTCCGGAACGGTAGGCAGTTTTACTTTCTACTACAGTGAGGATAGCACAAACTGGTTTACTGATTTGGCTCTCAGCAGCACTGCAACTCTTCCCGAAGATGCAATAGACCTTACCGCAACCGACGCGCGTGGCTACACGCGGAGCAGCCGTCCCGACATCGGCGCTTACGAGTACGGCGGTACTGCTCCTTAGAGGAATGCTCTACAGAGCACTCATGGTGCTCAGCTTTGAAGGATATGCAGGCAGCGTACATTGTGCGGATAGTGTCTGCGCCGGCAGAATCTGTTTCTGTCGGCGCAGAGTCGAAGCGTCCTTTGCGGTTGCATGTTTCGTACTGCGCCAGCCCGTGAGGGATACGCAAGGTGGCCGTGAGGCCGGTCTGCCAGGGGCATACCGGAACGATAGCGGAGCCTGGAGCGACAAAATGGAGTTGCCGGTAAAAGATTTTGCGGGTGGAAGCTATGCGGTCGGCTGGCCTTATCTGGAGGTGGAATTATCCCCGATATGACGACAGTCAGTTAAGCCACACGTTCTAATTCATATTCTTCCGGGCTGTTATACCCCGGATAAGAATGACTTCTTTGTCGATTATAGAATATTTCCAGGGCACCTCTAAAAACCCCCTGAATCATCCAAACCTGGGTTCCGAAAGAAACCTGGAACTGTTATACTGATTAGCATGAAAAAAAGGACGTTTTCCCGATTCAAGGGTTACAAAACTATTTTTTTAGAGCTACCCTATAGATTAAGGAGGAATATATGAAAAGAGGATTTTTAGTGTTTCTGGCTCTGTCAGCAGTCTTCGTACCGCTGTTGCTTTCCTGCGTCGGTGCAGAAAGTTCCACGACCTATACGCTTACCTTTAATAGCGGAGGAGGGAGCGCTGTGCCATCCCAGAGTGTCGAATCAGGCGGGAAAGCGTCCCGTCCGGAAGATCCGCAGCGGGCAGGGTACAGACTTGAAAACTGGTACGTCGAAGACAGCTTTCAGACCGTCTATGATTTCGAACAGTCGGTAACCGAAAGCATAACACTCTATGCTGCGTGGCACCATGAATTGAAATCAGTTATAGAAAGCGGCACGGTACCTTCGGATCTGAGCCCATACGGCTCGCTTGTCCAGACTGTGCTTGAGCCCTATGCAGCCGGTGCCGTCATAGTAGCCAGGTATGTCGCTACTTCTTCGCAAGGCAGTGGGGACGCAAGCAGCTGGGAGAATGCCGCAGGAGACATAAAGGCAACTATGGATAATATTACTGATGCGGGGGCAAACAAGATTTATCTTGTGCTGCTGGCGTCAGGAACACACATCCCGGAAGACACCCTCGCAATGAAAAACCATGTGGCCATAGTCGGGGGATGGAATGAATGGGAACACACCGGCACGAGCACAATAAGCGGGGACAATGCAAGGAGGGTCTTTAGTAACAGCGGTATAGACCAAACAGCCCTGCTCTATGGAGTAACAATTGCTAATGGAACGTCGAATGTAATGGCGGCGGAATGTTTAACTCGAACTCTTCGCCCACCCTGAGCCATGTCACGTTCACCGGCAATACGCTCGACGGTAGCGGCGGCGGAATGTTTAACTATAACTCTTCGCCCACCCTGAGCCATGTCACGTTCTCCGGCAATACGGCAAGCAACAACGGCGGCGGAATGTATAACTCGAACTCTTCGCCCACCCTGAGCCATGTCACGTTCACCGGCAATACGGGACAACTAGCGGCGGCGGCGGCGGAATGTCATCCAGCAATACGGGATAACACGAACTCTTCGCCCACCCTGAGCCATGTCACGTTTCCAACAAACAGCGGCGGCGGAATTAACATAACTCTTCGCCCACCCTGAGCCATGTCACGTTCTCCGGCAATGAGGCAAGCAGCAGCGGCGGCGGAATGTATAACGACACCAATTCAGCAAGCGGCCCCACCATCGTGAACTCGCTGTTCTGGAACAATAAAGGCGGCGCAAATCCAACAACCAATGGCCAGCAGATCTACATGTTCAATGACACAAATAGCGGTGCTGAGAACATGACCATCGCCTTCAGCCTGGTGCAGCACGGGATAGAAGCGACTTCCGGCGCGGCTTCCGATGGTAATGCGAATGACGGACTCGGTATTGGCGGCGGCACGGATCCGGTAACTGTGACTCAGGTCAGCAATATCGAAGGGGATCCCAAGCTGGCTGCCGATTTGGCTGATAACGGCGGGTTTGTGCAGACGATTGCGCTACTGGAAAACAGTGCCGCAATCGACAAAGGCGTGTATGTGCGGCGGTCCGGAACGGTAGGCAGTTTTACCTTCTACTACAGTGAGGATAGCACAAACTGGTTTACTGATTTGACTCTCAGCAGCACTGCAACTCTTCCCGGAGATGCAATAGACCTTACCGCAACCGACGCGCGTGGCTACACGCGGAGCAGACCGTCCCGACATCGGCGCTTACGAGTACGGCGGTACTGCTCCTTAGAGGAGCACTACAGAGCACCCATGGTGCTCAGCTTTGAAGGATATGCAGGCAGCCTCCATTGTGCGGATAGTGTCTGCGCCGGCAGAATCTGTTTCTGTCGGCGCAGAGTCGAAGCGTCCTTTGCGGTTGCATGTTTCGTACTGCGCCAGCCCGTGAGGGATACGCAAGGTGGCCGTGAGGCCGGTCTGCCAGGGGCATACCGGAACAATAGCGGAGCCTGAAGCGACAAAATGGAGTTGCCGGTAAAAGATTTTGCGGGTGGAAGCTATGCGGTCGGCTGGCCTTATCTGGAGGTGGAATTATCCCCGATATGACGACAGTCAGTTAAGCCACACGTTCTAATTTATATTCTTCCGGGCTGTTATACCCCGGATAAGAATGACTTCTTTGTCGATTATAGAATATTTCCAGGGCACCTCTAAAAACCCCCTGAATCATCCAAACCTGGGTTCCGAAAGAAACCTGGAACTGTTATACTGATTAGCATGAAAAAAAGGACGTTTTCCCGATTCAAGGGTTATAAAACTATTTTTTTAGAGCTACCCTATAGATTAAGGAGGAATATATGAAAAGAGGATTTTTAGTGTTTCTGGCTCTGTCAGCAGTCTTCGTACCGCTGTTGCTTTCCTGCGTCGGTGCAGAAAGTACCACGACCTATACGCTAACATTTAATAGCGGAGGAGGGAGCGCTGTGGCATCCCAGAGTGTCGAATCAGGCGGGAAAGCGTCCCGTCCGGAAGATCCGCAGCGGGCAGGGTACAGACTTGAAAACTGGTACGTCGAAGACAGCTTTCAGACCGTCTATGATTTCGAACAGCCGGTAACCGAAAGCATAACACTCTATGCTGCGTGGCTCCATGAATTGAAATCAGTTATAGTAAGCGGCACGGTACCTTCGGATCTGAGCAAATACGGCTCCCTTGTCCAGACTGTGTTTGAGCCCTATACAGCCGGTGCAGCCGATGCCGCCATAGTAGCCAGATATTTCGCTGCTTCTTCGCAAGGCAATGGGGACGCAAGCAACTGGGCGAATGCCGCAGGAGACATAAAGGCAACTATGGATAGTATTACTGATGCGGGGAAGAATAAGATTTATCTTGTGCTGCTGGCGTCAGGAACACACATCCCGACTGACACCCTCGCAATGAAAAACCATGTGGCCATAGTCGGGGGATGGAATGAATGGGAACACACCGGAACGAGCACAATAAGCGGGGACAATGCAAGGGTTGTCTTTAGTAACAACGGTATAGACCAAACAGCCCTGCTCTATGGAGTAACAATTGCTAATGGAACGTCGAGTAGTGATGGCGGCGGAATGTATAACGGTTCCTCTTCGCCAACCCTGAGCCATGTCACGTTCACTGACAATACGGCAAACAACGGCGGCGGAATGTTTAACTTGAACTCTTCGCCCACCCTGAGCCATGTCACGTTCTCCGGCAATGAGGCAAGCAGCAGCGGCGGCGGAATGTATAACGGTTCCTCTTCGCCCACCCTGAGCCATGTCACGTTCACCGGCAATACGGCGACAGGCGACGGCGGCGGAATGAGTAACTTGAACTCTTCGCCCACCCTGAGCCATGTCACGTTCACTGGCAATACGGCAAACAACGGCGGCGGAATGTATAACGGTTCCTCTTCGCCCACCCTGAGTCATGTTACGTTCACCGGCAATACGGCAACCCATGGCGGCGGAATGTATAACGACAACGATGGAGCAAGCGGCCCCACCATCGTGAACTCGCTGTTCTGGAGCAATAAAGGCGGCGCAACTCCAACAACCAATGGCCAGCAGATCTACGTGTTCAATGACACAAGTGGCGGTGCTGAGAACATGACCATCGCCTTCAGCCTGGTGCAGCACGGGATAGCAGAGACTTCCGGCGTGACTTCCGATGGTAATGCGACTGACGGACTCGGTATTGGCGGCGGCGAGGCTCAGGTAACTGTGACTCAGGCCAATAATATCAATGGGGATCCCAAGCTGGCTGACGATTTGGCTGATAACGGCGGGTTTGTGCAGACGATTGCGCTACTGGAAAACAGTGCCGCAATCGACAAAGGCGTGTATGTGCGGCGGTCCGGAACGGTAGGCAGTTTTACCTTCTACTACAGTGAGGATAGCACAAACTGGTTTACTGATTTGACTCTCAGCAGCACTGCAACTCTTCCCGAAATGCAATAGACCTTACCGCAACCGACGCGCGGGGCTACACGCGGAGCAGCCGTCCCGACATCGGCGCTTACGAGTACGGCGGTACTGCTCCTTAGAGGAGCACTACAGAGCACCCATGGTGCTCAGCTTTGAAGGATATGCAGGCAGCCTCCATTGTGCGGATAGTGTCTGCGCCGGCAGAATCTGTTTCTGTCGGCGCAGAGTCGAAGCGTCCTTTGCGGTTGCATGTTTCGTACTGCGCCAGCCCGTGAGGGATAGCAAGGTGGCCGTGAGGCCGGTCTGCCAGGGGCATACCGGAACAATAGCGGAGCCTGGAGCGACAAAATGGAGTTGCCGGTAAAAGACTTTGCGGGTGGAAGCTATGCGGTCGGCTGGCCTTATCTGGAGGTGGAATTATCCCCGATATGACGACAGTCAGTTAAGCCACACGTTCTAATTTATATTCTTCCGGGCTGTTATACCCCGGATAAGAATGACTTCTTTGTCGATTATAGAATATTTCCAGGGCACCTCTAAAAACCCCCTGAATCATCCAAACCTGGGTTCCGAAAGAAACCTGGAACTGTTATACTGATTAGCATGAAAAAAAGGACGTTTTCCCGATTCAAGGGTTATAAAACTATTTTTTTAGAGCTACCCTATAGATTAAGGAGGAATATATGAAAAGAGGATTTTTAGTGTTTCTGGCTCTGTCAGCAGTCTTCGTACCGCTGTTGCTTTCCTGCGTCGGTGCAGAAAGTACCACGACCTATACGCTAACATTTAATAGCGGAGGAGGGAGCGCTGTGGCATCCCAGAGTGTCGAATCAGGCGGGAAAGCGTCCCGTCCGGAAGATCCGCAGCGGGCAGGGCACAGCCTTGTAAACTGGTACGTCGATGACAGCTTTCAGACCGTCTATGATTTCGAACAGCCGGTAACCGAAAGCATAACACTCTATGCTGCGTGGCACCATGAATTGAAATCAGTTATAGAAAGCGGCACGGTACCTTCGGATCTGAGCCCATACGGCTCGCTTGTCCAGACTGTGCTTGAGCCCTATGCAGCCGGTGCCGCCATAGTAGCCAGGTATGTCTCTTCGCAAGGCAGTGGGGACGCAAGCAGCTGGGCGAATGCCGCAGGAGACGTAAAGACAACTATGGATAGTATTACTGATGCGGGGGCAAGCAAGATTTATCTTGTGCTGCTGGCGTCAGGAACACACATCCCGGAAGCCACCCTCGCAATGAAAAACCATGTGGCCATAGTCGGGGGATGGAATGAATGGGAACACACCGGCACGAGCACAATAAGCGGGGACAATGCAAGGGGTGTCTTTATTAACAGCGGTATAGACCAAACAGCCCTGCTCTATGGAGTAACAATTGCTAATGGGAAGTCGAGTGGTAATGGCGGCGGAATGGAGAACGATAACTCTTCGCCCACCCTGAGCCATGTCACATTCTCCGGCAATACGGCGGCAATCAGCGGCGGCGGAATGTATAACGATAACTCTTCTTCGCCCACCCTGAGCCATGTCACGTTCTCCGACAATACGGCTACCGGCGGCGGCGTCGGCGGCGGCGGAATGTTTAACGGTAACTCTTCTTCGCCCACCCTGAGCCATGTCACGTTCTCCGGCAATGCGGCAAGCAGCATCGGCGGCGGAATGTATAACAATAAATCTTCGCCCACCCTGAGCCATGTCACGTTCTCCAGCAATACGGGAAACTACGGCGGCGGAATGTATAATTACGATAACTCTTCGCCCACCCTGAGCCATGTCACGTTCTCCGGCAATACGGCGACAAACAGCGGCGGCGGAATGTTTAACGGTAAATCTTCGCCCACCCTGAGCCATGTCACGTTCTCCGGCAATACGGCGGCAAACGTCGGCGGCGGAATGTATAACGATAACTCTTCGCTCACCCTGAGCCATGTCACATTCTCCGGCAATACGGCGGCAATCAGAGGTGGCGGAATGTATAACAACACCAATGGAGCAAGCGGCCACACCATCGTGAACTCGCTGTTCTGGAACAATAAAGGCGGCGCAACTCCAACAACCGTTGGCCAGCAGATCTACATGCGCAATGACACAAATAGCGGTGCTGAGAACATGACCATCGCCTTCAGCCTGGTGCAGCACGGGATAGCAGAGACTTCCGGCGTGACTTCCGATGGTAATGCGACTGACGGACTCGGTATTGGCGGCGGCGAGGCTCAGGTAACTGTGACTCAGGCCAATAATATCGAAGATGATCCCAAGCTGGCTGCCGATTTGGCTGATAACGGCGGGTTTGTGCAGACGATTGCGCTGCTGGAAAACAGTGCCGCAATCGACAAAGGCGTGTATGTGCGGCGGTCCGGAACGGTAGGCAGTTTTACCTTCTACTACAGTGGGGATAGCACAAACTGGTTTACTGATTTGACTCTCAGCAGCTCTGCCTCTGACAACTCTTCCCGAAGATGCAATAGACCTTACCGCAACCGACGCGCGTGGCTACAAGCGGACCGACCGTCCCGACATCGGCGCTTACGAGTACGGCGGTACTGCTCCTTAGAGGAGCACTACAGAGCACCCATGGTGCTCAGCTTTGAAGGATATGCAGGCAGCCTCCATTGTGCGGATAGTGTCTGCGCCGGCAGAATCTGTTTCTGTCGGCGCAGAGTCGAAGCGTCCTTTGCGGTTGTATGTTTCGTACTGCGCCAGCCCGTGAGGGATATGCAAGGTGGCCGTGAGGCCGGTCTGCCAGGGGCATACCGGAACAATAGCGGAGCCTGGAGCGACAAAATGGAGTTGCCGGTAAAAGACTTTGCGGGTGGAAGCTATGCGGTCGGCTGGCCTTATCTGGAGGTGGAATTATCCCCGATATAACGACAGTCAGTTAAGCCACACGTTGGGCAAGATGACTTAAAAAAGCACGTACTTCGCTTGTTCCCATAGTTCCAGGATGCTTTTTCTGGTGGAAGTAGATGAAGCGCCGGACCCAGTATACGTAGGATTTTTTCGTGCGGTAGGCATAGTGCTTCACTCGTAGCGCAGCGCGAAGCTGATCCAGCAATTTGGGGCTTTGAAGAGTGGCTCGGTCATTCATATGTAATAGTAAACGAGGAGAATCCGGCATCAATTGGATGAACAGGAGTGCATGAATAGAGGGTATACTGCTCTACAGGGACTGTCAGAGAAACTGTGCAAACGTCCCTGAAGCATGTTAAACTGAAGTTTCCACCAAACAAATAGCATAAATCATTCCCATATAGTGGATATTTCCTTACCGCTAAGCTTCTGGGCATTGCATACTGCACACGGCCCATGTATCCATAATACAGCAGGTTCCGGGGCTTGTTATTTGTGGCGGGGTGTGTCAACAGATTATTATGCCGCATGAGCTTGCCGGCATGGCTGAATTTGAGGTATCCTTAGCCGTAAAGGCGGAATTAACCATGCGGAATCAATGCCTCGCTGCTGCGGACCCCGAACTTCATATAGCCGTTATCGATGAATTAACGCGCCAGCGGAATAGGCTGGAACTTATAGCGTCTGAGAACCTTGTTTCACAAGCCGTTCTTGAAGCCGCGGGTTCTGTTCTTACCAATAAGTATGCCGAGGGTTATCCCTCAAAACGTTATTACGGGGGCTGTGAATATGTCGATACCGCCGAAGAATTAGCACGAAACAGGGCAAAGGAATTGTTTGACGCCGAATATGTCAATGTTCAGCCTCATTCTGGGAGTCAAGCCAATATGGGGGCTTACAGGGCGGTATTGCAGCCTGGAGATACGATACTCGGCATGAATTTGGCTCACGGCGGCCATCTCACTCATGGCTCACCGGTGAGTTTTTCAGGAAAGGATTATAGAATTGTCAGCTATGGTGTCACTAGAGAGAGTGAAACGATAGATTATGATAAGTTGTCCGATCTCGCCCATGAACACAAGCCTAGGGTTATCGTCGCCGGGGCCTCGGCCTATCCCCGCATATTGGATTTCGAGAGGTTCCGTGCGATCGCGGACGAAACAGGGGCCTTTCTTATCACGGACATGGCCCACATAGCTGGACTTGTCGCTGCGGGAGAGCATCCATCGCCGATTCATCATGCCCATATTACAACGACGACGACACATAAAACCCTTCGCGGACCACGTGGAGGAATGATTCTCATCGGGAAGGATTGTGAGAATGACATGGGCATAGTCGCCCCGAAATCCGGGCGGGTGAAGCGGCTGGGCGAGATTGTCGATAGTGTCGTCTTTCCAGGTATACAGGGCGGCCCGCTCATGCACATCATTGCCGCAAAAGCGGCGGCCTTTAAGGAAGCCCTGTCGCCTGAGTTCAATGCTTATCAGGCTCAAGTTGTTAAGAATGCCAAAGTCTTGGCTAAGACTCTCGTGGACAATGGGTTAAGACTTGTTTCAGGAGGAACGGACAATCACCTCATGCTCGTCGATCTTAATCCTGTCGGAGTTACAGGAATAGATGCCGAAACATGGTTGGACAAGGCGGGGATGACAGTCAACAAAAACGCCATTCCCTTTGATCCTAAGCCGCCTCGCGTCTCTTCGGGCATACGCGTGGGGACACCTTCTATTACCACTCGTGGTATGGGAGAGAAGGAAATGATTCAAATCGCTGATTTCATGGTTGAAGCGCTTAAATCGGCGGGTGATGAGGGCATTCTGTTGGGCATCTCCGAACAGGTAAAAAAATTGTGTGATCAGTTCCCAATCTATACACAGAATGCCGCTGCCCATGATTAACTTGACAGGAGTGAGATTCGATCCTTATACTGTCACTGAGTGAATAGCAATCCCAGGAATATGGAGAAGGCATGGGAAACCCCCTTCAATTAGGATTAGTCAACTTCAATAAAGGTGCATATATTACTATTGAAGGGGATCAGTCAGATCATTTTTTTATAATCCGTTCAGGGAAAGTCCGTATCGAACGAGAGTTGAAGATATACGCTGAAGATGGTGCCAATATCCAACAACCCGGCGATTTTTTTGGCGTCGTATCAACTATGTCTAATCATGCGCATATCGAAAATGCCGTTTCAATGGAAGATTGTACGTTAATTACGGTCAAACCCACTCAATACTCAATGCTTATTGAGAGGAATACGCCTATAGCGATGAAAATCATCAATAATTTTTCCAGACAAGTGCGCTTACTTGATCACGCATTCACTCGGTTAACCTTCAAGGGTTCAGCCGAAGCCGATGAGCGGCATCTTTATCAAGTGGGGGAATACTATGCCAAGCAGAATCAGTTCAATTTGGCATTTTATGCATATTATAAATATTGCCTGCTAAATCCCAATAGTCCAAATCTTGAGGATGTCAAGAAGAAGATGGCGAAGATCAAGCCCTATGCCGATACTTCGACTTTCAATATGGATACCGGTCAATTCATTCGCAGCTATCCCAAGGGCACTATGTTGTTTGCAGAGGGCGAAAGTGGGCCGGAGCTGTATATTATTCAAAAGGGAAGCATTCGGATAACTAAGATCGTGAATGATAATGAAGTGATACTCGCATTGCTTAAGGCCGGAGATATATTCGGTGAAATGGCCCTGTTAGAGAACAAACCGCGAAGCGCCTCGGCTATTGTCAATGAGGATTCGGTACTGCTCGCTGTAAACCGAGCCAATTTCAAGGAGATGGTTATCGAGCAGCCTAAGGTTATTTCCCGCCTGACCTCCTCGCTGTCGGAACGCATCTGGAATCTTTATCGGCAGTTAAAGAACACCCTTATCATAGATCCGGTTGGTCGGGTATATGATGCCCTGGTGCTTGAGCTGGAGAAATCACGGATTGATCTTACTGTTCGTAAACCCCATAATTTCGGATTCGGTGTGAATGATTTCGCAAACATGGTTGGACTGCCTGTATCAGAAGGCAGGATGGCCGTCGATAAGCTGTTGGGGAGCAAGGAACTCATCCTTGTTGATCAGAAACTCATTATCCCTGATATAACCAGAATAGTTAAATCCAATGAATATCATAAGAAGATGGAAATTCGTTATAAGTCGCTGCGTGACTCCAAAGAGAATCATTGATGAGTTGCTGAAGTATCATTTCTCATGGGATATATACAAAGTTTGAACAGGAAATTTCTTGCGAATTATTTAATTCGCTTATCTTAGGGAATCAATTCGAGAGTGGAATATCTATTGACTCTAGCTGTGTATATCCTCGCTTTTGGTGCCTTGGGTGCGGCATTAGGTCTATCTTATACGCTATGGGGGCGATATCGAGAGAAGAAACTCCTTAAAACCTTTTTGTTTATTGCCTACCTCACATTGCTTTTTCTCCTTGGGGGGCTGCGCTTTGCTCTCACTGGTTTTGCAGGTTGGGACAGGGGAACTCTGGTATTTGATATTCTCGAGAGAATTGTTCTCTCATCACTTATTTTCTTCCTCCCTGCTACGATGAACTTCCTCCTCGGCCGCCGATGGACTACCTCGCGCATAGTACGGGTGATCGTTTCGGCTGTGATATTTCTTAGCTCAGGAATTGTCAGTTTGTTTGTCAATTCATCGCCAATTCCCGGTGTATTGGCTGTCTTGGCATTTCTTTTTATCATTTTTTTCGTACTCGCCGCTGCCGCAAGGGAACTGCCCCTCATCAGAGATGAGATAACCCGTATGGCCTTGACTCTATTATATAGCGTCACCTTTCTCTATCTTCCACTCATTCAGGTTCTTCATCTGGTGTCTACAGGATATGAACTGGCGATGTTTATTGCTTCGTCCATCTACCATATCATTCTCGCAATGTGCGCAATTGTATACTTTCATCGCGCATTGGCCTCTCCGGATTTTGATTCCATTGAGGATGCGGACAGTCTGTTCCATACTGCCTGCGACAGAGCCGGGCTAACTAAGCGAGAAGTGGAGATTGCGCAACTCATTTCTACAGGATTTACCTACAAGGAAATCGCCTCGCAACTCGATATATCACCAAATACGGTAAGTAATCATATCGGAACCATTTATCGAAAGACTGGCACTCGTTCAAAAATAGATATGGTGAATATGTTGTGGAACTATTCTACCTAATGGATTTTCTGAAGGCATCCGGTTCTTTTTGGATTCGTTTTGCCCTTATTAAATGCCCCGAACCTTGTGTTCACCTCTAAAACCGGCTGTACAGGGGGCTGTAGCGATTAAACTTCACCCCGGGATTACGCCACTGACTGAACCAGGTCTTGCGTTCTTCAGTGCCCAGTCTGAGCTTGCTCAGGAATGGACGCTTCATCCAATACTTGCCGATTATTTTGTCCAGGTCTGTTCGCTTAACTCCGGCCTCTTCCACGTGTGTTGTCATGTCTTTTTTTCGGGCTTCCTGAACCCGGCGGGCAATCACGCAGTTATGGTAGTGTCGGTAGACGGCCATGCGCGTCATCATCGCACTGGGACACCGGGCAAACTGTACCGTCTGCCGCACATGATTGCAGGAATCTTTACGAATCTGACGGTCAAGGTAATTCACAGGGAATAGGGGATTGTTTTTATTCCTGAACTCACTTGAGGATATACATTCATGAAGAAAGTATTTCCTGAAATCCTCAATCTTGGCGAAGGCCCGTGTATACGCCTTGTGAAGGTCTGTCGTCAATATCTTTCCGGTAACCTTCTTATCTTCAAGCAGTTGAATAAGACCTTCAGTTATACTTCTAAACGATTTTTCTACGGCTTTCGGATCGGCCTTTTCGACGGCTTCCAGTTCTAACCTCTGCTTCTTCTGTGCAGGGGTCATTCTTCCTTTGCGCCTAAGATTGGCAAAGCCCATGCTGTAAATGAACTCGGATGCAGAGCCGGCGAAGAGGTTGATGTGATGGGGGAAGTACTGGGAAAAAGAGAACGATTCCAGCCCGTCTGCGGCCATATTTTCCTGCATGGGCAGGGCCGGAAGCAACTCGGAATGAATGGCCAGGCAGCACCGTGCCAGCCGTTCAAAGCGGTTCTGAACGGTCTCGGCCCTGATGCCGAGGGCCCGGCCTATGTCGATAAGCCCTGAAGCCGTGACAAGATGCTCGAAGATCCTGGAATAATCGATAATTTTTTTGGCATAATAATCTATGGAGAAAGTCTGATTAGAAAAAGTCCTGCGGCAATTCTTACAGCGGTAGCGCTGAATTGGGCCGAAGGCCATTGTAGGATGAAAACCATAGCGAATATACCAGTTTTCCACGGCAGGAGCGTCAAAATTGGGGCAGCCGGGATTGGGGCAGTGCGGAAAAGTCATAAACACCTCCTTGTCAAGTCGTTTCCCTACTAAGGAATGACTGGGGGCAGAGGCTGTTTCTTTCAAACACCAAGCTTTTGGGCATTTGTTACGTCAAAGAACCCGACCCCCTTTGATGACATCGGCGTAGAATCGTCCACTAGCCTTAATTGTTCGTTTCTGTGTCCTATAATTCACTCGCACAAGGCCGACTGGCCCATTCAAAGTTATCCATCAGCGACCATGCAAAATAACCTTTCAGGTTTACGCCGTCTTTAATGGCGCGGGCGGCCATTTCAAGATGGGTTCGGTAGTACTCGATGCGGTCGAGGTCCCATACCGCTCCATCTCTATCTTCGCTGTCCTGGGATGCCCGTCCATTTTCGGTTATATAGATCGGATGCTCTGGAAA
Source organism: Spirochaetaceae bacterium (assembly GCA_965232165.1). GTDB lineage: Bacteria > Spirochaetota > Spirochaetia > DSM-2461 > DSM-2461 > UBA2779. Next base: position 30,276 of record CBDDOY010000002.1, read on the forward strand.
GAATTGCTTAGAAAAGTATAGAGACCAGTACAAACCCCGCGGCGATATATCCCAACCCATGTCGGTCTGGGGATAGCCTTTCGGATAGGGGAGGATGCGGTAACCTATATCATCATCCGCTGGGACGACAGGATATGCAAAATAGTAGTTATAGGCTAGGAAATCAACCTGACTTGCGATGATATCCATGTCACCTTCCTGGATGTCAGGAATATCTCCATAAACCCGCTGATAAGCTTTCGTGTCATAAAATGCGGTGGTTTGAGGAAAGAGGCGCTGGCAGTTGTACTCCCGAAAAGCCGTTCTGGCCGCCTCAACATGCCTCTCCTCTTCATAGACAGGCCAGACTGCCACCAGATTCTCTACTAAGCCGATATGGGCATCGGGAACGATTCCCCTCAATTCCTGTGTTGCTCTGCCGTGTGCCAGTAAGGCGTGATGAATGGTTTGATTCACCTCTTTGTTGGAGAGTTTCCCTCCTGGAGCGAAACGGTCATCCGCATGGGCCATATGGGTGAAGCAGCTTATCTCATTCATAGTGAACCAGTTCTTTACCCTGTCACCAAATTTCTTTCCACACAGAGCGGAATAATCGGCGAAGCGATCAACAGTTTCCCGGCTTCTCCAGCCCCCGTACCGTTGTTGCAAAGAATGAGGAAGATCCCAGTGAAACAGAGTGATATAGGGAGTGATCCCGACTTCCAGCAGGGCATCAATAATCCGGTTATAGAAATCAAGACCGACCGCATTGGGTTTCCCGTCTCCATCGGGTAGAATGCGTGGCCATGAGAGCGAGAATCGATAGGAGTTGAGATTAAGCTCCTTCATCAAGGCAATGTCTTCACCCCACCTATGGTAGTGATCGCAGGCGATGGCACCTGAATCGCCGTTTTCAATTCGGCCTGGCTCATCACAGAAAACATCCCAAGTACTTAAGCCACGTCCGCCTTCCCTCGCAGCACCTTCAATTTGGTATGACGCAGTAGCCGCACCCCAGGTAAAATCCTTTGGAAATTCGAAATTCATATAAAGTCTCCCATGCAGAGGCTATAATATCAGATAGATCGTGTCGAGTTCAAAGCTGCGTAAAGTCATAGCAAAGCATGGTATGAGATGTTTTTTACAGTGTCCCAAAGCTTAGCGGCGGGTAACAAACACTAAGCTGACATATATAGTTCGGTGAAAAACGATAGCTGCCCCTATTGAGCAGCCGCCCGCAATCTTCGGGGCAATGTAAAGATATTTTTGACACCCTGATAACTGACAGTACCCAGTTCTCTGCTGATAACCTGTTAAAGAAGTTAATTCAACCCGCATAAGTGGCATTGCCGAAGGCCAATGCGATGGTCTTCACGGCGAATCACCGGTTTTCATTCAAATTGAGACAGTATTCAGCAGTTTCAAAATCAATCCTTGGGCGCAACCCTTCGGGTCGGGCTTTTCGCTCCAATCGTATTACAACAGCCAGCCGCCAAGTCATCAAGAGCCGTACGGAAGCTATGAATCGGCTCACCCTGGTGTGCGTGGAGCTTTTAAGAGGGCTGATTTCTTTGTCGGCTGGTCCACAGAATCTCGCCCTGGCCGTCTTCCATCCAATCACTCTCGTCATCAAAAAGCAGAGGGCGGAGCCTGACTGCGCATCTCTCATTCCGTATAATAAGCCGGCATGCAGAGAAACGTATACGCTCTGACACGGTCCTCCAGCCTGTGATAGAAGCGGTCTCACATTCAAATGACCGTCTTGAGGGAGCGAAAAGCTCTCTCAACCGCCGAAAGCCGCTTGCAGGTTAAAACTACTTGCTCCGCTGAGAGTTGTAAGGCATCCGCACTGGTCCGCACAATAGAGAAACCATCAAGAAGGGATTCTTCCCTGAGCTTATCCTCCAAACGCTGGCAACTGAAGCTATAGTTTTCTATCGCAGTTTTCCTGAAAGCCACATAAAACCACAGGGCAAGCAGAATAAAGGGGAGTATCCTGTTTAGCCATGAAGCATCAATCTGTCTTACAGTCCACGCTCCTCACAGGAGGAAAGGATGCTCATGATTATGCCTGACCAGATTTTTTTCTAGGGAATCATTTGCCCTTTTTCCTAGTACCGTGTTATCAAGATGCTCACGCAGTTTAAGCTTTGGAGTCCAACAGACACTCATGGCGGCTGTCAATCCTATTCAATCTCCCCCTTCAAGAAATATGAGAAAAGTTCCATACCTCTTTCGGGCTGGATGGATTTGAGCTACACCCTGAAATTCCGACCTGTCTTCATCTCTGAAGTTGCGTTCATGCAGTTTTGCGCTACTTCAGCCTGCGCCGGGATTTCTTTTCAAATCCATGGCCTCAATCCAGATAACAAGAGGTGCCAAGCAGTATTCTTTGTTATGAGAGGTCAGGCTGGGCAGATTTGAACCGTCGACCCCATATCTCCCAGGCATGGCCAAGGATTGTTGAAATTGGCTTGAAAACAACTCAATTTCCTTCTTTTTTAACTCAATGAAGTGGATTTGAAGATGCCCGGTTAAACTGTATTCAGGTTGATTTTCTTCTGTTATCTGAAAACAGGTATGGAATCTTTTGATTTCCGGAAAGATAACAAAACCAAGAAGATCTATACAAACAGCCTATTCCAGTTTTTCATAGTCTAAAAACACAGTTAGACACCACCTCTTTGCCGCTGAATGCGAAAAATTTACAGGCTCGTCAATCTTGCACTACACCTTCTGAATACTCCACAATTCTTCTTAGCTTTGGTGTACTTCGGGCATTTGGAGAGTAATAATGGGACATCCATTCTCTGACAATCTTTTTGGCAAGCATGTTGCCTGTAATCTGAGATCCTAAAGCTATCATATTTGCATTATTGCTGAGTGATGCTCTTTCTGCCTGATACGTGTTTGTTACAAGAGCGCAGTAAATACCTTTTACTTTATTTGCGGTAATACTGGCACCTATACCGGTACCGCACAGAACAACTCCCCTCATATAGTCTCCCCTGACCACAGCTTCCCCTACTTCAATAACCACATTGGCATAAATAGGATCATCAGACCCGAAATCATCTACCTCATGTCCCATAAGCTCCAGCTCATTGATCACTTCCATTTTCAAAAGCTGAGCATTGGGATCACATCCTATAGCTATTTTCATATCAGTTCCTCTTTAATAGTCGTTCCAATTGACTTCAAGATAAGAAAACAACTGGTTGCTCCTGCATCCAGTATTCCTTTTGATCTTTCTCCAATCCTTGCAGCACGGCCTGCTTTTGCAGCCATCGCTTCAGTTGATCGCCATCCTTTTTTTGCTGCAGTGATCATCATATCTATCCCGTCTTTGAATCCTGCACCCTTTTCCACCGCAACCATAAGAACTTGAGAGGCCGGGGCAAGAGTATCGAGCAGAGTTTCATCTCCAGGCTTTGTTTCGCTCAGTGGATACACACCTTCCAATGCTGCTAAGGCCATATTTCTTAAAACAGTAAAATTCACGGCTTCAGCATCTTTTGAAACCCGTGTCATTTTCCTGAACATCCTTCCATACAGGGGCCCATTGAACCTCTGATCTTGGACAACAGGGTATTATCAAGAATTTTGAATGATTCGGACATGGATAGGGCCTTATCATTAATAGCTCTTTCTACCAGTGTCTCCCTCCTTGTTCATGTTTATACCATGGTCTCCGGTCCCTGCTGCCCCTCAAGCTCACTGAGGTAAGCCTCGTTCTGTTGTATGGTTTCTATCAGTTTCTCTATTGGGCACCTCTAAAAAACCCATTTAGTTCTTGACTCGATCTTTTCCGCCGCTACTGCGTTGTCAAAATACTCACGTAGCTTAAGCTACGCCCTTAGATTTTGCCGCCTTGTATCGACAAAAAATTTCTTCGTCAATTTCCTAAAGCTGTTTTTTAGAGGTGCCCTATTATAATTTTGCCTTGACTGTTTGGAAAACCATCCGTCATTATCTACTCCAACAAACCGCCCTGTTTCAAACCCATTGAGTACGCATCCATATCGATCAGTTCCTTAAGTTCACTGTCAAGCTTCATTATTGTCAGAGTAATTCCCATCATCTCCAGACTTGTGAAGTAATTTCCAACATAGGATCGATAGATGCTGATGCCTTTTTCACTCATAATTTCGGCAATTTTTCTGTAATAGATATAAAGCTCCATTACCGGAGTCGCCCCGAGTCCGCTCACAAGAACAACTGTATCGTCTCCTTTGGCAAAAGGAAGGTCTTCAAGAACTGCATTCAGACTAAGTTCAGCCATTTTATCAGCAGGTTTCAGGTCCTCAACTTTAATGCCTGGTTCACCATGATGTCCTATCCCCATCTCCATTTTCCCAGCTTCAATAGAAAAGTTAGGTTTTCCAACTGCCGGTATTGTGCAGGGAGCCAATCCTATTCCAATACTTCTGGTATTATCTATGGCTTTTTGGGCCGTGGCTATCACCTCTTCAAGTGAAGCCCCCATTGAAGCCTTGGCTCCGCCGACTTTCCACATCAGGACCTCACCTGCCACGCCGCGACGCTTTGATTCTTCTCCGGGAGGAGCACTGGGAACATCATCATTGGCGACTACCCGCATCACTTTTATGCCATCTTCCTCCGCATCTTCCATGGCCATCTTGACATTCATGTTATCACCAGCGTAGTTTCCATACAGAATGGCAACTCCCTGACCACTGTTTGCGGTTTTGATGGCATCATAGAAAGACACCGCAGCAGGTGAACTGAAGATCTCGCCAACCGCAACTGAATCTACCAGATTTTTGCCAAGATACCCTATAAATGCAGGTTTATGTCCGCTGCCGCCTCCGGTAACAATGCCCACCTTTCCTTTTACAGGGGCCTTGACATATTTAAGGACCCTGGGATTTTCTGTATGTTCGACAATATCAGGATGAGCAAGAACAAATCCTTTCAGCATCTCCTCTACAACCAAATCAGGATCATTCACTATTCTCTGCATATTTTTTTCCTATTGGATGGTGTATCCGCCATCTATTACAATATTTTCACCAGTAATCAGATTTGATGCATTACTGGCAAGAAACAGAGCCACAGCAGCAACTTCATCAGGATAACCGAATCTCCCGGCAGGAATTTTCTTTTTCATCTTTTCGCCTACTTCTCCGGCCCATGCCTTCTTTCCAAGCTCAGTCAGAATCACAGTAGGTGAAATGGCATTTACATTGATATTGTATTTTCCCCATTCTGCTGCCAGGTTGCGGGTCATAGAAATAATTCCCGCTTTGCTGGCACAGTAAGCTGCATGTTTGTCCAGCGCTACCAGTCCCGCCTGAGACGCTATATTTACAATCTTTCCCCCGCCGGCTGAAATCATCTTTTTCCCAACCGCCTGGGCGATAAAAAATGGGGCTTTCAGGTTTACTGCCATCGTTTTATCCCATCCATCTTCGGAAAGGTCTTTTGCATCATCCAGAATCACTATCCCGGCGTTGTTCACCAGGATATCGATGTTCCCCAGGGCGGTTATTGCTGCTTTCACCACTTTTTCTGAGGCTTCAGGAAGAGTCAGGTCCATCACCATTGACTCTGCAGTACCGCCTGTCGAGTTAATTTTCTCTGCAGTTTTATGTACATCTTCCTGTAGATCAACAAGGAAAAGAGCAGCCTCCTTCTCAGCCAGAAGTTCCGCAATCGCCAGCCCTATACCCTGTACAGCACCTGTTATGACGGCTGTTTTTCCTTTCAGGCTGAAATTCCTGTCAAATTTCTCATATACCATATGCTCTCCTTTTATGAAATCGATAATTGATTCAATAAACAGTAGACTGAATAAGAACGGGATATTGTCAGTTACTGTCAGTGAAAAAAAGCAACTCTTTCGTCATCTTCATGCGGTCTCTCCATCAAAGACTCCATTCTTACATGATATCCCCTCAATGACTATAGGGAGCAGCTTATAACCATTCAGTTTTTCCAGTTTTTTCGGCTTCCCTGCAAAATTTCCACACCATGTTCAAGGTGGCCGCTCTGGAGCCACAGCCCTTGGTTCTATTGGGTCTAAGCCTGACAGCCGTAACTGTTGATTCTATGATACAATGTATACTTGGGATACTTGGCATCAATGGGCATAAACAATTCAGAAGCTTTCAGAGCGTTCTTTTTGGTATCAGACGCATGAAGCAGGAACTTGGCTTTGCCCTGGATGCTTCCATGAATTTCATTCAGGATATTGGCAGTTTTATGCCCCTGCAGCACTGCATTTTGGTCTCAGGGAAAATCTCATCAAGAGCCAAACCCATGCCTCCATCGCCTATGGCCGCCGGACGCGAAGGGAATCAGCATTTCTTTCCAGCTTTGGCTGTTTCGCCAGCCAGCAGTTCTTTGTTTCCATACTTATCTGAACCCATGATGACCAAAATACGACTTTTCCCTCATCAAGTCTTAAAACAGATGCCGTCAGCCCCAATATAGGTCTTTTGATGCAAATACTTCTTCTCCCTGTCCCTGAAATCCTCCTTCCTGCTGCGGTGGAGTTCTCTGTCATTGACCGCCCGTGGGACATGGATTTCCATCGGGCCTGCTCCTATTGCAATTTCCCGGTTTGGATGGCATCTGCTTCGTACCGCCGACCCTTCTCGCTCCGGGTATTTTCATGAGACTTGATGGGATCTTCCGCTTCAATTTCAAGCACGTGAATCAGCATCCTTCTGGCACCTTCCCGCAAAACCTGTTTCATGGCAAAACATGTCTGTTTAGTCTTCCTCTTGTTCGACCTTTATTCTATATTCTTCGCAAGAGCATTTCCTTATCATCTACTTTGATAATGACTACTTCACAGAAGGATTTGATCTTTTGGGCACCTCTAAGAAACAGCTTTAGGAAATTGACGAAGAAATTTTTTGTCGATACAAGGCTGCAAAAGCGGAACGTAGCTAGGCTACGTGAGCATTTTGACAACGCAGTAGCGGCGGAAAAGTTCGAGCCAAGAACTAAATGGGTTTTTTTAGAGGTGTCCTTTTTTTATTCCGTCCATGAATCTTAATTATATCCATTGAAGCAACCTGCCCGGGTGTTCCCATGACAGGTTGCTTCTTCAGTATCAGCGCTGAGTCAGTTCCTTTCTTATCGCAAGAAGATTGTCAACGTTATCCAGCGTTATCGGTACCCATGGAACGCTGTAAACAGCCTCTTTCCCGCCGTCAAAGTCTATCTCCGACCATACATCCGCCTTTGGAACATAATCTGCTCCGACAATTCTGCCCATAAGAACATCAAGTGCCCCCTGGGCCTGAGCCGTGGCATCCTGCAGGATACTTACCATCTTGTTTTCTTTAACTGCCAGCATTGCATCAGTTACACCGTCGATGCCGGCAACCGGGAAATCATCGATATCGAGTCCAGCCTGCTCTATGGCCTGGATCGCTCCAAGGGCCATTTCGTCATTCTGACCAATCACACCATTGATCTGACCCGGATAAGCATTCAGCCAGTTTTCCATCAGGTCAAGCGCTTCAGCCCTGGACCAGTTTGCTGTCTGCATTTCCAGTAGTTTTACATCAGGATATTTTTCGAGAGCCTTCATGTTTCCTTCTCTTCTCTCGATCTGAGCTGATTGGCCAATTGGACCTTCAATAATAACTACATTGCCTTTCCCGTTCATGCTTTCAAGTACTGAAAGAGCTTCCATTTCACCTGAAAGAACATCGTTTGATCCTACATAGGAAGCAAGTTTATTGCTGTTTACTCTTGTATTTGAACCGACAACAGGGATACCTTCGGCATCAGCGGTAGCAACCGCTGCGGCACCTGCTTCAATATCTATTGGAACAAATATAATTCCGTCAAAACCCTGAGTTGCCATTGTTTCGAACTGTGACTGCTGTACTGAAGCATCATATTGACCGTCAAAAACAGTGATTTCAATAGTTCCGTTTACAACATCCGGATGCCTTTCCAATGCTGTTGTCCACAATCTCATATATTCGGCCTTAAGGCCGTATACTGCAGCTCCTATTTTATATGTCGAGCTGTCATCACCGTCATTCTGTCCTGCTGCAAAAACTCCACCAGCAATAAACGCCATGATTAAAACCACGATAACCAATTTTTTCATTTAGTATTCTCCTTATTTGATATTTGATACTTGATGCGGCAGGCAACTTGTGATAAAATAATAGTTGCCTGGATTTCGTTAAAACCTCCTTTCTTCGTTGATTGGATGCTGCGAAGCGAATGGCTTCGTCAACCACTGTGGCCACAGTGGTTGATGCTTTTTATGGCAACGCCACAAAATATTAATCTTTCTTCCGCAATGAATCCAGAAGAACTGCTCCAACTATAATTGCCCCTTTTATAACCTGCTGGAAGTATGACGATACTCCCATTAAATCAAGTCCATTATTTATCACGCCCATGAGAAGTGCTCCTATAACAGTGCCTAACAGTCTTCCCTGACCGCCGGAAAGCGATGTTCCGCCGATTACTACTGCTGCTATTGCATCAAGTTCATAAGACTGTCCCGCCTGGGGCAGTCCCGCAGTTGTACGTGCAGTCAGGATTATTCCGCCAAGGGCAGACAGGAACCCGCTTATTACATATACAAAAAAAACTATAAGTCTTGTATTGACTCCCGAAATCATGGCACTTTTTTCGTTACCGCCAACAGCATATACATAGCGGCCGAATCTGGTCCTGTATAAAACCAGCCAGGCCAGCATGAAAACTGCCCCGAAAATAATTACAGGTAAAGGTATTCCGAAAATTGTACCCTGGCCGAACATCAGAAATGAATCATCAATATTGGGAATAGGCATTCCATCCGTATAGATAAAAGTAAATCCCCTGCCCATACTCAGCATACCCAGGGTAACAACAAATGCAGGGACACGCCACTTGGCTACAAACAATCCGTTAACCGAACCGAGAAGCATACCACCCAGTATTCCGATGCCTGCAGCGGTAAAGGGGTTAAGGACAACTCCTCCCATCGCGTCACTGGCATAACTTGCTGCAACAATCCCTGAAAAAGCCAGAATAGACCCAACTGAAAGATCAATACCGCCAGTCAGAATGACAAAAGTCATCCCTATTGAAAGAAGCCCGTTTATTGAAGTCTGTCTGAGTACGTTGAGAATGTTCTTAGTTCTCAGGAAGTATGGATTGGCAAAACTCAATATTACACAGAGAAAAAGGAAAACAAACACTATTCCATAATCAGAAAAAATCTTCTTCATCGTTTGGAATTGATCTTGCAGTTGAAGAATCGAAGAGCTGCCTGATTTTGTTTTTGTTGACATATTAATTCCTTAGTTTATGATGCAAGATGCATCAGTTTATCCTGAGTTGCTTCTTCTCTGCTGAGTTCACCGGCAATTTTGCCTTGTCGAAAAACAATGATTCTGTCGCTCATACTAAGTACTTCAGGCAGTTCTGATGAAATTATTATTACGGCGTTTCCCTGGTTTGCAAAGTCAGACATAAACCTGTAAATTTCCCTCTTTGCCCCTACATCTATTCCTCTGGTCGGTTCGTCCAGCAGAAGAATTCCAGGTTGTGTCATTAAGCATTTGGAAAGGACAATTTTCTGCTGATTTCCTCCGCTCAAAGCACTGACCAACTGATTTATTGAGGAAATCTTGATCTGAAACTTATTTACATAAGCATTTACCTGCTTAACTTCCTCATTTCTGTTTATGAACAGAATCCCTGAAAATCTCCGAAGGTTAGAAAGGACAATGTTCTCCCTGACAGAACTTGTCAGGACAAGACCACTGTTTTTCCGGTCCTCAGTAACCAGAGCCATGCCGCTATTCATAGCTTGCGAGGGACGGGTATGCTTCCTTTCTTTACCGAAAACAGAGATTGTACCTGTTTCAGCCTTACTCACTCCAAAAAGAGAATTGAAGAACTCGCTGCGTCCGGATCCCATCAAACCAAAAATTCCGAGTATTTCACCTTCCATAAGTTCCAGATTTATATTTTCAAATTCTCCTGTTCTTGTTAAATTCCTTACTTTTAGGGCCGGTTTAACAGATGGAACATTGGTCTTGATATATTCATCCTCCAGTTTACGGCCTATCATCATGCCTATAAGCTCTGCCTTGGTTGTCTCTTTTGTATTCATGCAGCCAATAAGTCTTCCATCTCTAAGAACAGTTATCCGGTCTGAAATCTCGAATACTTCCTGCATCCTATGGGAAACATAAATAATACCCTTTCCCTGTTCCTTAAGCGATCTTATGACATTGAAAAGAAGTTCGACATCTTTTTCTCCTATGGCTGATGTGGGTTCGTCCATGATTATTATTTTAGAGTCATAGGAAATAGCTTTAGCTATTTCTACCAATTGAACCTCTGCGAGGCTCAGCGTTTTCATCTTCCTGTTAACATCTATGCTTACGCCTATTTTCTTCAAAACCTTTACTGCACGGGCAGCCAGATTTTTATAATCAATGAACACTCCAAACTTTGTGTTTTCTCTGCCCAGAAAGAGATTCTCAGCTATAGTCATATCCGGTACAGGATTAAGCTCCTGTTCTATTATGGAAATTCCGGCTTTGAGGGCATGCCTTGGAGAAGTGAAATGAACAGGGGGGCCATCCAGCAGTATCTCTCCTTCGTCGCGCCCGTAGAGTCCCATAAGTATATTCATCAGTGTTGACTTTCCAGCTCCGTTTTCACCGCACACTGCATGAACACAGCCTGAATTCAGTTCAAAATCCACACCGGCCAAAGCCATCACTCCCGGAAAACTTTTTGTTACACCTGTTACCTTGAGAAGGATTTTGTCCGGCATTTAAGACCCCTGATGATATTGAGAAGCAAAAATTGTGCCAAATTGCAAAATAAATTCGTCTCGGTAAACTTCTCACTTATTTCATTATAATATAAAGAATTAAGTCTATTTGTGAAGATCCTGGCTTGACAACATATCTTTTTGAATATAGTATAGTGTTTACTTTTTATACACTATGCTGTTTACAGTGTATCTATTAGAGGCACAATAATGAAAGCAAGCATTTTGATCTGCGATGATAATGAAAGGGTCTACAAAAGCCTGAAACCGAATTTCAACCATTACGACTATAAGACATTTTATGCAGAAAACGGCGATAATGCCTATGAATTTCTTGTGACCAAAAGTATTGACCTGATTCTTCTGGATATTATGTTAGGGGAGCAAAATGGCATAGATGTTCTTAAAAGAATGAAAGAAATTAACACTTGCATTCCTGTTATAATGATTACCGGCCATGCATCTGTTGAGACTGCCGTGAACTCCATGAAGATGGGAGCGTACGATTATGTGACCAAACCACTGGACTTTGAACGGCTTCTTAGAATTGTTGAGACGGCAATAAGGCTCAAGAAGCTTGATTTTGAAAACAGTTCACTGAAATCGAGATTAAAAAAGATTGTAAGCCCGTTTGTTTCAAAGAATAAGGAAATGATCAATGTTATTGAAAGAGCATGGAAGATAGCACAAACGGATATTCCGGTCCTGATAACCGGAGAAAATGGAAGTGGCAAGGAGATTATCGCCGATTATATTCATGCCAACAGCAGCCGGGTCAGCAGTGAAATGGCAAAAATAAACTGTGCTGCCTTTCCTGAGTCCTTACTGGATAATGAGCTTTTCGGACATGAACGGGGAGCCTATACGGGAGCCGACTCCGATTTCAAGGGAATATTTGAGAGAGCTGACGGGAGCAGCCTTTTTCTTGATGAAATAGGAGATATGCCTCTTACTATACAGGCAAAAATTCTGCGAGTTCTACAGAACAGTGAAGTAAGGAGGATTGGGGGCATTAAAACGCTGACTGTAGATGTTAGGTTCATTGCAGCAACAAACAAGAATATCGGTGAACTTCTTCAGGATGAAGTTTTCAGAAAAGACCTGTTTTACAGACTTAACACAGCTATACTTAATGTGCCTTCATTACGAAATAGGAAGGATGACATAATCCCTCTTTCAAATTTCTTTCTGGAAAAAAGTGCCAATGATTACAGAAAAACTGTGAATCCGTTTACCCAGGAAGTAATGAATCTGTTTATGGCCCATAGCTGGCCCGGAAATGTGCGGGAGCTGAAAAATGTTGTCAATTATGCTGTGGCTGTTTCTTCTTCTGAGCAGATTGAGATCGAAGATCTTCCTCCATCCATTCAGCCCGCTGAAGACAGAAGTTCTTTCAACACAAGGGAATCCATGGAAAGAGACCTGATAAAAAAAACCCTGCAGAAAAATTCTTATAACAAGAAAAAAACAGCAGAGATACTGGGGATGAGCAGAAAAACCCTGTATTCAAAGATTTCAAAATATGATATCCAGACAAACTAATCCAGTTCTGTCACTCACCTCAATTGGCGTTAACTATGGAAGTTTTAAGGCCCTTAAAAATATCTCTCTGGATATTTTCCCCGGAGAAATCCATGCCATTGTAGGTGAGCATGGAGCCGGCAAATCAAGCCTTGGCCAGATCATAAGCGGAATACAGAAAGCAAGTACAGGAAAGATGTTTTTTAATAACGAGTGTATTTCCCCCCTTAACAATATCAAAACTGCTCAGCGGCTGGGGATAAGAATGGTGTACCAGAAACCCTTTCTCAATGAGTATTTCTCGGTAGCAGAAAACCTTTTCTATACACACAAATATCCTGACCGATTCGGTTTCTACAGAAAACACAAAGTCCTTGCAAAAGCCGAGAAGTATTTAACGGAAAATAATATTCCCATAAACCCCAGTGTCAAAGTAAGCTCGATGAACCTCTCTGACAGAACAGTAATTGATATTTTGAAGAATTTATATGAACAACCTAAAATCCTGATTCTGGATGAAGCCTTGGAGAGACTTTCAACCGAGTCCTACGATCAGATACTGCCCTTACTGGTGAAGCTGAGGTTTTTGGGGACTGCAATAATTACAATTACACATAAAATTGATGACGTATATAACTTTGCGGACAGGGTTACAGTAATAAAAAATGGCGAACTGCTCCTGACCGACTTCGTTGACAACATCGGGAAACTCAATCTTATAAGAATGGCTTATACTCAGGTTGGGATTGATTCAAAACAAGCCAAGCTGGACAAGGAATTCTACCAGTTTCTTAAATTCAACGAAGCGATTCTCAGGTATCTTCCTGTGAATATCATTGTAGTTGATGACAATCTGAACACAAAAATGGTGAACGAATATTTCACTTCTTCATTTCTAATTGAATCAACCAATATTATCAACAAGCCATTGAGAAATGTTCTTACTGGAAATCTCAAAGCAATTATAAATATAGAAAACAGCCTCAGAAATGAAGAAACAAGAACATTTTACAATGTTGAACTTGTTATCAACAATGCCAAGAATGTGAATAATATCAAGACATTTCCAATCAGAGATGGCCATACATTGATTGGAAGCATTCTGATCATCGAAGATGTTACCGAATATGACAAACTTCAAAAACAGCTAATTCTCAGCGAGAAATTGGGAGCGGTGGGGCTTCTGGCCGCAGGTGTGGCCCATGAAATTAACAACCCTCTGGAGATAATTTCAAACTATCTAAACTATATGAAGCTAAGAATTTCCGACAAGGATATAAGTTCGCTTATTGAAAAAGCCGGTTATGAAATTAAATCTATTTCCCATATTATAAGCAACCTTGTATCCTTTGGAGACAGCAAGAGAATTATTGATGAGCAGATAGACACAAACGTCATCATCCATGAAATAGTGTCACTGCTCAAATATAATGCGGAATATAAACACATTACAATCGAATTCACCCCTGGAGATGACAACCTGATATTTAACGGAAACAGGAATGAGTTCAAACAAGTCATCCTGAATCTTATTAAAAACAGTTTTGAAGCAATGCCCGACGGCGGAGCAATCCGTATAGAAACAATGTACAAAGTTGAAAGAGATGAATTGTTAGTACAAATCAGAATTGAAGATGATGGCCCCGGTATAGATAAAAGCAATACAGATAATATTTTTTTTCCCTTTTTCAGTACAAAGACAAAAACGTCTTCCAATCTGGGATTGGGACTCTCTATTTGCTACAGTCTTGTAACCAAAATAGGGGGAGAGATTTCAGTGGAAAACAATGCCTCAGGAGGTTGTCTTTTTATTATAGATCTTCCATTTTCCGGAAATGATCCGCCTGTGGTGTAGTTTTTTCATCACCATTTTTATGCGCTCTGTCCACCAACGGCTCCATTCTTGAAAGATATCCCCTCAATAATCTTAAGGAATCCGCTTATGACCATTTTGTTTGGCTTTCCGTGAGCCGGTCCACGATATTAGACTGAAGTTTTCACCAAATCAATAAAATAAAACATCCCGGTCCCAGGAATTTAAGTCAAAATCATAGAAATCAGCGGCCATTCTCTCTTCTCTTCATAGGCTGCTGTATCGGGTATATATAGGGCTTGCTGAAAAAGTATTTTTGACTCTGAATACCAGTATAATGAATCAAAACTGCATTATAAGTGAACCAGAATGCAATGATTTGAGAAACTTCGGGGAAATTTTGATTTCTGCTATTACCCAGGTGCAAAGGTTTTGAGCCATTTTCCGCATTTACCTTGCACCTGTTTTTTCAAGAATAGAGAGCAAGGTTGCTCTAGAGCATTTGTAACTAGCTTTTACCTTGAAAATCTATAGATTATGACTTTTTCAGCAAGCCCTATATAGAGTCTCAATGTCTGATGCCGTCAAACGTGTCATGGCTCCCTGGGAGAAAACGCCATGAGGTACAGCCGCTAATACTTTGCCGGCACCCTTTGTCTTCAATGTTCGGGAATTCTCTATGAGAGTTCCACCGGAGATAACAAAATCATCCACGATGAGTGCCGTTTTATTCCTCACCATGCCGATTATATCGGTCATCTCGGCTTCTTCATCATGACCATGGCTCTGTTTCACCCCAATAGCGACGGAAGCCCCAATGTATCGAGAAAATTCTGCGCTTCATCGGCGAAATCGGTGTCCGCCGCGACGACGATGTTTTTTACACCATCCTGGAGCACCTGATCGCCAAGGGTTTTCAGGCCGAGCAAATTGTCTGCCGGTATGCGGAAGAAGCCTTGGATCTGCGGCGAGTGAAGGTCCATGGAAATGACTCTGCTGCACCCCGCGACTTCCAGCATGTCGGCGCAAACTCGAGGTTAACAGGCCGCCGGATTAAGACATTGGAGAGAAAAGCCCGGCCCGAAGGGTGCGCTCAGATGCTGATTCTTGAATTTACGGCACATTCATTATGTCTTAACCCTTTCTGAAATCACGGCCTGCCGTTTCTTCAAAGGATAGGCCATCTTCGCGGATTCAGGTGAGCACTTTCTGTCAGGGGGTGGGCTGATGACCGCTTCCGTTAATGACTCACTGAAATCTGTTTTTATTGCCCGGCCAGCCACTGATCGATGAGATACCGTGCAAGAGAACCCTGACGGGGAATTGCGGGAAGGCTGTGGGCATCAAACCACCGGGCATCCGTGATTTCCTCCCCATCGGGGATAGGATCGCCTCGTGCTGTGGTTTCAAATCCCATCATTAGGGAATTGGGAAAGGGCCATGACTGTGAGATGATGTATCGAGGCGGCGAGGCACGCAGATTCACTTCTTCTTCGATTTCCCTCAGAACAGAGCGCTCAAGTGTTTCCCCTGGATCGACATAGCCGGCCACACAGCTATAGATGCCTTCCTTGAAATTCCTGTTATGTGCAAGAAGGATGCGTTTGCCGTCAGTTATTCTGACTATCATGGCGGGAGAAATGCGCGGATAGCTGCGATGTTTGCAGGAAGGGCATCCGAAAAAGGTTTCCTTCTGATCTAGGGCTGTGGAATGGCCGCAGTGTCCGCAGTAACGATGCTCATCATTCCAACTGACCAGTATGGCAGCCCTGCAAAGGGCTTCCAGTTCATCTTGGCTCAGTATGGGGAGGAGGCTGCGAATTTCCTGCCATTTCATGCCTTCCGGCACCGGGGAGTTTGCAGGCGCCAAAACCAGGATAAGAAACCGTTCTTTCAATGTGCCGATTCCCCACCTCGGCCATGTCGGGTCAATTCCTCTCTGGCTCTCGACGAAGGGAAATACCAAAGGGCCATGCGCCGGACATAATACCTCGCTTCCAGGCCGGCATACGACCTTAATTGAGTGGGCAAATTCATCCTCAGAAACATCTGGCAGCCATTGAGATCTGAAAATTCTCATATATCGACGAAACTCCTTGATTTTCATTCAACAATATCGTTATTCTCTCATTTTAGTGTTGAACAAGACGTTTAGAACAAGTATGACAAATGAACAAGCAGTGGCCATGCCTATCATCAAAGACGAAGAACTAAGCCGACTGATTCGCCCCGATCTTAGGGACTATGTATCGCTCAATGCGGCGATGGCAGAAATGCAGCCTACGGAAATTCCCAAGTCCCTCATTGGCCGTCTGCTGCTTGAAGCTTCAAAATGCGAAGAGTTGCTTGATGCCTATGGAGCCATGAGAAACAAATTCTGGTCTCCCGTGCGTAAGGCTGTCGCGATCACCAAATCCTTTAGCCGTGTTATCTATAACGTTTTCCATATTTACCGTACTTCTCCAAGTTATAACCTGCTTGAAATCGAAGGAAATTTCACTGAGGCCACTGAAGATACCTTGAATAAACTGCTTCAGTCAATGACATCGGGCGCCATCGGCTTCATGAAGGTTGCCCAGAAGAAGCGTCTTAATGAAAGTCTGCGGCCCATTGAATTCTACAGTTTTCACGACATTCCTATCAAGGGAAGGCTGGAAGCAAATCAAAAACAGAAGACTATAAAAGACCCAGGAGATACGGTGGTGTATCTTGCGTCCAGTATGCTCAACCTTGCAGAAGAGAGCAGTTGGCTGGCCGCCCATTCCAAGATAGGAGTTCGAGACTATCACACCCTCATCCCTAGCGTGATCAGCGAGGAACAGCTCAGGTTGTCGGCAAATAGCTTCCACAGTCTCCAGGCCCTGTATGACACATATCTGACAGGGGCTGCAATCACCGTAAAAGATCAACGGCTTCCAGTTATGAGAGGGAATCTCACAGTCGTGTTTCACCTGCTTGATACGGCGGTAACACTGATTCACTTCTATGAGCGCCATGCGCTAAGGAAATGGACTAAGGAACTGCATGCCCCGCTCTCTAATTCGGAACTGCTGAATATCATCATCGGTTACTTCATCGCCTATGCCGATAAATACGTCATCGCTGCACAGAATCTTTGCCAAGATATATTGAAGTCTTATGCCGTACAAGGGGAGATTGAAGTGCCTGTTCCCAGTTACCGCGGATTTCACGTCAGGCCATCAACCCTCATATCTAAAATCGTTATCCATTATGGCAGTGATGTGAGAATGAAGCTGGGAATGGCGGTGTACGATGCCTCCAAACCCCTGGAACTATTCCGGGCGAACGAAGAACTCAATAAGCGTAAGAGAGATACTATAGTATGTTACATCATGGAGAATAAATTAATCCGGAGTGACAAGGTAAGTTCTCTGTCAGAATCCGAGATGAAAACCATTCTTCGCATGGTATTCTTTGATTTGATTAAAAAACACAAGATAATGGTTTATCACAATGATTATACCATTAATGATTTGACTCCCTATAGGGATGAAGCTTTGGAGGAATTCGTCAAACGGGGAATTGCCCGTTATCTTGCCGAAGGCAAAATTGACATCATAAGCGGTGACACCGTTATTTTTCAAGGTGACAAGCGAGTGCTTGAGGATATCAAGATCCTGGCCGAAAATGGCTATGGCGAAGACAAATTTGGCAACAACATTGTTCTTTCGCAGCAGCTTTCTTATCTGAAGCGTTAACGGGGGTTATAGAGGCGCTCTCAATAAAGGGCGAACTGAGTGAGATTGAATTCACCGCTGACTTCGTCTAGAACCCAGCGTATCAGACCAGCGACAACCTCGCCTCTTCTGCCAAAACGGATTTCTTCCTTGTTGATTTCGATATAGACCGCTCCGGCGTTAGATGCCCATATTGTTATCGCCTTGTCCGCTTCCAACTGGAGAGTGTCCCCATCGGCAAAGGTGGTTTCCAGAGGTTCATCTTCATCCGCCTTGTACCTAAGAAGACAGAATTCCCTGAAGGTTATATTGACCGTAAAACGATATGGAGTCGTTGCGTTAAGAATAACCTCTGGTTCACGGCGCCGTGCATCAATTCCGCTTGGCGGTTCGAGTGTTATGGCTTCGTCAAGCCTGTAACCTTCTGCCGGCAATTCGGGAAGCTGCTGAATCTCGAGGGAAACGCCATTCCCAGGGGCGCCGAAGCTTCGGAGATAGATGCGCCACCTTAAGTGTCCATCCTCATCCGGCAGGTAAATCTCTTCACCCAGAATCATTGACCAGCTTCCGGCAACGCCGCCGTCAAGTTTGAGACGATTATCCCCATTGGACAAGGTAATGCGCTGTTCTCCTTGAGGGGTTTCGAGAACTAAGACATCGCCAGGATGAACCTCTCCCTCCCAGAGCGGCGTGGACAACAGGACCTCCCGCGGCTCTGAAGCCTCCTTAGCTTCTTCAAGATGCCGTTGTGTGCGGAATTCGTTGTATATAGCCATCAGGTTTGGTAAACCGAGCACGGCGGCGGTAGCAAGGATGGCCAGGAAGAGCAGCCATAAAATAACTTTTTTGAGAATGGAATGCTTCGGCGGACCAATTAACTCCTCAATGGGTGAGGGAGATTCATTGAGTTTGTAATTCCGGTATTGTCCAAGAATTCTATCGGTGTCCACACCGAGGAAGTCAGAATAATTCCGGAGGAACCCTATGAGATAGGCATCAGCGGTAAACACCTCAAACCTTTCTTCCTCAAGGGCTATGAGATACGATCGAGATATATTTGTTTCATGTACAGCCTGGTCAAGAGAAATACCGCCTTCTTCCCGGGCCGTTCTCAATGTATCGCCTATAGACTTCATAACATTAGTTCTCGGGGTCAAGAAGGAAATTGTCGATAGTATTTCCATACGGCGGGCTCTCATAGTCGAACTTGGTAATCGGTATGCCTCGATTCAAGACAATGTCTGCAAAATCGAATGTGATAGATTCATTCGTTGTTGTAATACCTTTTATTCTTCGAATAGTCTTAAGCGAAGGGTTAATGCTGAGTTCAAGATTTCGAAAGCCTTCATTATTTGATTTCCAATTCAAACGGAGTTTGATAACCATTTCATTTGATCCATCATCCAGGGGAACAGGACCAGGGGAATCTGCATATGCGATTGTGTAATGCTTCTCCATTAATTCCAATCCTCTTGGGGTAGTGGCCATGGAAAGTTGGCCCTGATTATTTCCAAGCAGAGATTGCTCAAAGGTAACACTGTACTGAGGCGCCCATATTTTGAGTTTTTCATCATTAACGGTAATAACCATCCCTTCTGGATTAGAGAAATCAAGACGAAGAAGATTGGGACTCTTATACCGAACAACTGCGGTTTGAATCCTGTCTCCACGGCTTATCACCAGATTCGCCGTGTAATCTGCTATGGCCTTGTATTGTGCCGATACTGCCTGGAAATAGCGCATAGCTGTTTCTTGAGAGCTTAGGGCAGATGCCGTTGTTAGGACGACAAGTGCGGACAGGCCGCGAATATTTCGATACAAGAAAACCCCCCTCCCTGCATAATAACAGTTCTATCCATATCATCGTCAAGTATAATACTATGAGCCGATGAGCAATAGCAAACTTATAGTTCTCGATGTCGGAGGTTCCATATCATCGTCAAGTATAATACTATGAGCCGATGAGCAATAGCAAACTTATAGTTCTCGATGTCGGAGGTTCCATTGTTGCTCCGGACAAGCCGGACACTCGATTTTTAAGCAGTTTCCTGGGCTTCATCAGGAATTGGCTAAGGGAAGACTCCGCACGTAAAATCATCATGACAGTCGGCGGAGGGGGGGCCGCCCGATCCTGGCAGGAGGCGGCAAAGACGCTGGACCCGCAGGTACCTCCGGATTCCCTGGACTGGGTGGGAGTGATAGCCACCAGGCTGAACGCCGAACTCGTCCGTGCCATCCTTGGTCCGTTTTGTCCAGACCCTGTCGTCACCGATCCTTCTGCCGATTTTGGTTTCACGGGGCGTGTCCTATTGGCGGCAGGATGGAAACCCGGTTTTTCCACAGACTATGATGCCGTGGTACTCGCCGAACGCTTTTCCTGCAGGCGCATATACATGCTTTCCAATATCGCCCAGATTCATGATTTGGATCCCCTGTACAATCCTGAATCGATTCCACTGAACCGGATTACCTGGGATGAGTATTTGGCGATGACCCAGAAGACATGGACTCCTGGCGCCAACATCCCCTTTGATCCCGTAGCCGCCCGCCGGGCATCTGATATCGGCCTGTCGGTGGCAGCTGTCGCCGGGCATGATTTACACAACTTACAGGCATTGCTTGACGGCAAAGAGCATGTAGGAACACTTATTTCTCCCTAGGGCGCCATGATTCTCATAAATCAATAACTGGGCGCATCCCTTCGGGCCGGGCTTTTCTCTCCAATGCCTTAATCCGGCTGCCCCCATCCGGCTCATTGCCAATCGCCGGGGCAGCCGGCGGTATTTCCGTTACAATCCCTTGCGCTATTGTCATTTCGTAATTTCTTCATTTTGCACTTCCTGTCTTATCCGCAGATGGCGCAGCTTCTCGCAGATTGAACTAGAGTTTTGTGTTGGAGCAATCTATTTTCAAAGTTAATGAGCGATGCTCTGTGCGGCCTGAGATGCCTTGAGGGTGATCAGAACTTGTGTTCTTCTGTTCCAGGAATCTGTAGTAAAGCTTGTATAGTGCCCAGAAGCTTAGTGGCGAGGTATAGTCTGGTGAGGAAACGGGTTACTAGAATGTTCCAGAACTTTCTCTGCCCGGGATTGCGCCAACTTTGGCTTAATCGGGCTGAATAACTGGAAACTGTATAAATTCCATCCCCGATGGTCTTCAATGATGCCCGGTGCGATCATTCGGTTAATTCTTTTCCTGACTGTGTATTAGGTAGATTCAAGAAGTCCCGGACCGTAGCGGATTTATCATAAGGAAACAACCACATTCTTCGGGGCATTACATGAAGTTTTCAGCTCAACAATGACAAAGTCATATCCGCCGAAGTCGGCTTGGCAGCAGCCCTATGCCTGCTGTCAATGCGTCCAAGTACAGGGAAGTGTCCCTGGCATCTTTCTCAATTACCGCCATCAGTGCTAGGTTCCTCAATGAATCCCCTGCCCCAGTGCCAGAGTGTCCGTGACAAACGGGAATCGAAGGGGTTCACACGATTGAAATTTGGCAGCCATTCCATACTTGAATTGGGTTCCTGGATATAACCGTCATCGATTCCGAATTCCTCAACCCAACGCATCAAGAGATTGTATTCCCGCTTGTTTATCCCTCTGCCTGGTATCGCTCTTTTCTCGCCGGGGATATGCACCGGGGTGTACTGCAACATCAGGGAAAGGGCCGCTTTGCCGCCAATATAACGCGCAAACCATTCAAGCACCTCACGTGTCGAGTCCATTTCGCCGGGAAGCACAAGATGCCGGACCATGAGGCCTCGCCGCAGCCGTCCATCAGTATCAATTATGGTGTCTCCGGTGTCGGCCATCGCTAGGATGGCTCTGGCGGCGGCCGGTGGATATCCGGAAATGCCATAGCGGCGGGCGGCCGCCTCTCTGTTCAGCGTTTTAAGGTCAGGCAGCCATATAGACACAACATCCTTGAGCCTTTCAATGGTGGAAACCGACTCAAACCCGCTGGAGTTCCAGGCCACCGGCAGATTTACCGCCCCGGCCTGGCGGCTGAAATCGAGATATTCTGCGATTCTAAGCGCCGCATGAGAAGGCGTTATTAGATTGATGTTTTCCGCACCAGCCAGTTGCAATGCGGTGCAGATGGCTGCGAATTCGTCTGCGAAGACCGGCCTGCCCATGCCTTTCCGGCTGATCTGGTGATTTTGGCAGAAGGGGCAGGCCATGGCACACCCCGAGATAAATATCGTACCACTGCCTCCATTTCCGGTCAGAGGCGGCTCTTCCCCATAGTGCAGTCCGGCCAAGGCAATACGTAGACTCGCGTCTTCTCCGCATAGTCCGAGTTCTCCGGCATTTCGGTTCACTCCGCATTCGTGGGGACATAGGCGGCAGGATTCATAGGTATTCAAGAAATTCATTCCTTGGACACCGTGCAGGCGAAAAGGGAGTTTGCCGCCGCCATGAGTGCCGCTAGGGAAAACAGGTATTCAACCCCCATTTTTTCCCAGATAAAACCCCCGGCTAAGGCAATCAATATAGTAACCAAGTGATTGACCGATAGACCCGTAGTGAGCGTCGATGTCATTTCCTCTTTGCTCCCGCTGATACGTCCGGCGTATACGCTGGAGGCGATGGATGCATTGGATATCATACGATCCAGGATGAAAGTCACGCTGATTATGAAGAGTGCTGTCTGTTCATTGAATATACGGTGGGCAAATCCATATATGAGGCAGACAAAGAAAAGGATGACGGTGTCGGAGATCATCACATTGCGGTAGCCGATTTTATCAATCATTCGCCCAATGAGGGGATTGATGAGAATGTTGATCGATGCGCATATCCCCAAGAGACCGGCTAAATACTCGACATCGGTTCCATATCGTAAGATGAGGAGATAGGGTGCGAAGGTGAGAAAAACCTGTTTTCGGCCCCCATAGAAGATCTCCAGGATGTAGTACTTGTTGAATTTCCTGTGGAAATATACCCGCTTGCGTTCTAGGGGTTCTGTTGACCTAGCCATGCCCAGCGCGATGACGGCGGCAAGACCTAGAAATACGAGGATGGCAATATAAGTCGTTGTATACCCCATCCGCCCGCCTCCGTCCCTGTCGGCCTGAACTCGGGGAATCAGGAATATTGCGCTGACCAAGATGGTTCCGACAACCTTGCCAAGGTTGGTCAAGCCGCGCATGAATCCCAGGGAGTGCCCCTCCTTCCCCTGTTTGGCAGCATGTATCGCATAGGATTGATGCACCGGCATAATAAGATGGTCGCCCAGATTGTAAATAACGAGGAAGAAGACGGCTGAAACGACCTGGTTATCTACAAGCAGCATGCCGGCTGCTCCGATTGCGCAGATACCCATGGCTATCTGAATGATGCGCTGTTCGGCCATACGGTAGAACAGCGACAGAATGAAGACAAGGAGCAGGCCAGGCGTTTCTCTGAAAAATTCCGTCACTCCCCTGGCACTTTTTCCTATGCCCAGCCAAGCCAGGAAATTGTCCTGTACCCCGATAAATAATCCCTGAGCAACGCCGAAAAGGGTTATAGCCAAGAGGAAGAGAATGTACCGCTCCACCTGCACTGAACGGAAGGCTGAGCGGGATTTGTTATGAAGCATACCCATCAGGCGATGGATCGTTTCATTTGTTCTCATTAAATTTTCCTATCAGTGTCCTCTAGCTTGGCACAAATCAAAGCAATAGGCCACTTCCCTCAGTCATTACTTCAGATTTCAGATTAATTCTTTTCAGGAAAAGGCATTGTGACAAATGCATACCCTTGCACTAACTCCGATTACTGACATTTCAATAAATTTCAGGATGCTCATTGTTCTCGAAATATCCCCGTTATTGGACCATAACTCTTGAATTGGTCGGCCTAAGACAGCTAAACTGGATGAATCGTCACTGAGAAATTGGACAACCTCAATACACGGTGCCTTGCTGTGGTATGCGGTGTGAGGTTAGGGCGGGATATTTGCGACAAGGTGGGTCACACTTCATATTTCCTCCTGCCTATAGAAATTCACTTGTCCCAGACAGGTTTCTTAGAGGCGCCCTTTTCTGTTTTAGCCGCTTGAGACTTTTTATGAAGCGATGCAGCATAGGCAGTCGGACCAAGGTCTGAATTGGAATAACATGGACAACATCATACTTATTCAGTGGTTTGTGCTCATCCTGACTCCGATAGCCTTGATTGTGTTAATTTTTCGACGCAGTCGGCCTGTCTCAGGCAGAGATGTGGCGCAAAATGCCGTTCTAAAAGAAAGAATTGCTGCTCACGAAGCCGAGGAGTCCCGCCTGATGGAAGAGCTTCAGTCTCTGAAAGAAGAGGCTCGAGCGAGAAACAGAGATATTGAGCTTCGCGACAAGGGCATCGCCAATCTGGAAATGCAAATCGCTGTCATTATGAAGGAACTCGAAGGTGAAAGAGAGCTGAACAAAGAGAAAATCCGTCTGCTCAAGGAGTCTCGGGAAGAATTGTCCAATCATTTCA
The DNA here is from genome assembly GCA_965232165.1 of Spirochaetaceae bacterium. Lineage (GTDB taxonomy): Bacteria > Spirochaetota > Spirochaetia > DSM-2461 > DSM-2461 > UBA2779. Next base: position 54,531 of record CBDDOY010000002.1, read on the forward strand.
AGGTGCTGGCTAACGATATCCTTGACGAAAAAACCCGGACTTTTAAGGAAATGAACAAAACAGGCATTGATGAAATTCTGAATCCTTTGAAAGATAGACTCTTGGAATTTCAGAATAAAATCCAAGAGAACTATGAGACCGAAGGCAAAGAACGGCATTACCTGAAGAATGAAATTAGGAAGCTGATAGAGATGAATGATAGACTCTCTCAGGAGGCCTCCAATCTCACCAACGCTCTCAAGGGTGATAACAAGTCGCAGGGGCATTGGGGCGAGATGATACTCGAACGCGTCCTTGAAATGTCAGGACTACGCCGGGGAGTGGAATACAAGATTCAGGAGAGTCATACCAGGGACGACCGTAGTCGTGTCCAGCCCGATGTTGTGATCCATCTCCCGGAAGATCGCTATCTCATCATCGATTCGAAGGTGTCACTAAACGCCTACAGCGACTATGTTAACCTAAAGGGTGCAAAGGAGCGGGACGGCTCCCTCAAAAATCACATCAGGTCAGTCAGAACACATATCAATGGCCTGGCCGAGAAGGAATATCACAAACTGTACGAGGAGAAATCCCCCGACTTCGTCATCATGTTCATCCCGATTGAACCGGCCTTCACCTTGGCTCTCACTGAGAATAGCAAACTCTGGGAAGATGCCTGGAAGAACAACATCCTCCTAGTGAGCCCATCCACCCTGCTTTTTGTAATGCGCATCGTCATGCAGCTTTGGCGGCAGGAACAGCGAAGCCGTAACGCCTTAGACATTGCCAGGCGCGGTTCCAGTTTGTATGAGAAGTTCGTAGGTTTTGTCGAGGATTTTGAACTCATCGGAAATCGTATCGGCCAAGCCGGTAAGAGCTTTGAAAGTGCTAAGGGCAAACTCTCCACAGGACGGGGCAACCTCATCCGTCAAGCCCTCATGCTCAAAGATCTCGGCATCACCCCCGGCAAGCATCTTCCGGCGGACTATGAGGAATCATCTAAAGGGCCTCTCTAAGAAGCCTGCATAATCCGCGGACCGCCAGAGTGTCAACGCAAGTCGAGACAGCCGGAAACGGACTGCATCTCTACACGGTCTCCGAGGGCAAGGGCCGCTGGGAACAAGAACTTCTTGGGCGCTTCATTGAAAAAGGCCAATGCTTTGTTTAGGGCACCTCTAAAAAACCCCATTTAGTTCTTGACTCGAACTTTTCCGCCGCTACTGCGTTGTCAGAATGCTCACGTAGCTTAAGCTACGCCCTTAGCTTTTGCCGCCTTGTATCGATAAAAAATTTCTTCGTCAATTTCCTAAAGCTGTTTCTTAGAGGTGCCCTTTAGGTGATCTTTAGTATTTCACGATTCATCTCGGCATCTTCCGGCCGTTTTTCAATATCCCGAATAAGCTTCTTCTTTGCAGATAGGTCTTCGCTCCGAAGTGTTCCCCGCAGGGCAGAAATATACCCATTCCGTCAGCTTCCTTCGCTCCTCGCACCGCATACCGCCTCATGACGGCATTTCATCGGGGTCTCCCGCCTGCAGGCGGTTTGCCGCCAGGCCAAATTCTCGTCGATCCGAGTTCCAGCCCCAAAATGGCCCTGCCACTTTCGACAGTTTTTATTTCAGGCTGATTCATCTATTCCTCTTATAGAAGATTGGTGTCAATGATAATGCTTCGTAAAACTCAGGAACTCCTATGTCATGGAATGCCCAAGAGTATGATAAATGGGTCAAAATAGAAAGAATAGGGGATGGCCCAGAATCTTCAAGAAGAGATTTTTACTCTTCCCCCTTATCATACGGCTGTCCATCTGCGGCCGGCATTTTACTCTTGCCCATCATGCTGGCCAGCACCGCAACGGCTAGAACGTACGGGAACATCTGCACGAATTGTCCGGGGATGGGAATCTTGGTTTCGAACATGATGCGAAATGTATCTGCATAACCGAAGAGCAGGGCCGCCAATACTGCACCTACCGGATGCCAGCGGCCAAATATCATGGCGGCCAGAGCGATGAAACCACGTCCGCCGGTCATCCCACTCACCCATTGAGAGGGATAGAGCGTGGCTGCCGCCAGGGCGCACATGGCACCTGATATCAACACTCCAGCGTAACGTATCAGGTACACATTGATCCCCAGAGTATCCGCCGCATGAGGATTCTCACCCACTGCGCGCAGCCTCATGCCAAACACGGTCTTATAAAGGACAAACCAGGTGATAAGGGTTATGGGAATGAGAACGAAGGTGAAAACACTGACACCCATCACCTGAGGAAACAGGTAGGCGTTGATATCCGATTGAGTCTCCTGGAAAAACACCTTCTGGCTCAAGAACCTGGCCACACCGAACATCAAAATATTCAGCGAGACACCCGAGACGATTTGATCCACTCTGAAAGTGATCGTCACCGCCGCATGAATCAGGGCGACCAGCAATCCTGCTATTATCGCCATTAACAATCCCATCATGATACTCTGAAAAGCGATTGCTCCCCACACAACGGTGAAACAGGTGATGATCATGATCCCCTCAAGGGCTATGTTCACCACGCCGCTCCGTTCGGAGAAGACGGCTCCGAGGGCAGCAAATGCGATGGGCGAGGACATCTCGAGACCCTTCAAAATGAAATCGAACAGCATCCCCATCAACCAGCCTCCTTCTTCCGCAGTGTTCTGATATACCCTGCAATCAACTCATTCGAAACGACGATGATCAATATCATGAGTCCGGTTATCACGTAAATTACCGAATTGGGAACCGAGGTATAGAGCTGAAGTCCATACCCAGCCTGCTTCAACAGGGCAAACAGCACCGCCGAGAAGACCACTCCCAGGGGGGAATTTCTTCCTATGAGAGCGATGGCGATGCCATCAAAGCCTAATCCAGAGGCAATCTCGAAGGTATAGAACTCCCTGATGGCGAAAATCTCCTGCAAGCCGATGAGTCCAGCCAGCCCGCCACTAAACAGAAAGGCCCCCATCTGCACCTGTCTGGTCCTGATCCCTGCATAGGAAGCCACATCTGTCGATGTGCCAACCACGCGAATCTCAAACCCATAACGCAGCTTGAAGAGCAGAAACCAGACAAAGAACCCCATGATGATGGCGATGATGAGGCTGTAATCGAGATAAACATAATCGGGAATGTTCAGCCCAATGTATCTGAAAAGATGGTTGAGCTTACCGAAAATAGCTGTTTCCTGTATTTGGCGGGTCTGGGCCTCTAAATTGACCCCCGACTCCACACCCGAAAGGGGGCCGTTAACCAGATAGTTCATCAGGGCCAGGGCAATGCTGTTGAACATGATGGTCGTGATTACCTCATGAACCCCTTTGCGGATCTTCAGCAAGGCGGGAGCCGCCGCCCATAGGGCTCCGCCCGCCATGGAGGCTAGGACAACCATCGGAATATGGAGAAACGCGGGTAGCTGCAGATAAATGCCGGCTATCGCTCCGGTCAGTCCGCCGACGAAGTACTGCCCCTCCACTCCAATGTTAAAGATTCCCGCCTGAAAAGCAAAGGATACCGCCAGACCGGCGAGAAACAGCGGAATTGCGATGGAGAATACCGTTGCCAGTCGTCCAGTGGTGCTGAAGACGAATTTATATATCGCGGCGAAGGCCTTGCCGGGCCGTTCTCCCACTAACATGATGATGAATACTAAGATGATCAAAGAAATCACCAGGCCAAACAATGGCGCTAGAAGCTCCAGGAGTTTGTATTTGTTGAGTTTAACACCCCTCATCGGGTATCCCCTCCCATCATGTAAAATCCGACTTCCTCCCGAACCGCCTCCTCTCGGGTAAACTCCTTGCTGATTTGCCCCTTGTAGATAACCCCGATGCGGTCAGAGAGTGCGAAAATCTCATCCAGATCGGCAGAGATAAGCAAGACCGCCCGGCCCTCCATCTTGGCCTTGACTATCTGCGCATAGATGAATTCAGTCGCGCCGATGTCCACGCCCCTGGTTGGCTGGCTGGCCAGAAGAAGCACAGGGGAGGCATTCATCTCCCTGGCGATGATGAGTTTCTGCTGATTCCCGCCAGAGAGGGTGTTGGCCGGAACATTTTCAGATGGAGTCCTCACATCGTACTCCCTAATGGATTTCCTGGCGAATTCCGCAATTTCCTTTTTCTTGATCACCTGGTAGCGAGAGACGAATGGGGGTTTGTGGTGCCGCCCAAGGGTCATGTTGTCAACGAGGGAAAATGGAAGAAGAAGGCCATATTTATGTCTATCCTCGGGGATATGGCTGATACCCGCCTCCCGGCGTTTGCGGACATCCCAACCTCGAATATAGGCCCCGTTCAAGAGTATTTCCCCCGATACCAAGGGGATTTTCGTGGCGACAGCCCGGACAATCTCCGTCTGCCCATTGCCCTCCACCCCGGCAATGCCGTAGATTTCGCCTTCTCTCACGTGAAAGCTAAGGTCTTTTAGAACCTCCGAACCACTGTCCCGGCTCATCGTGACATTCTTCATCTCCAGTACCCGCTTGCCGGGTTCCATGGCCGGATTGTCCACATTGAGAAGCACCGGCTTGCCCACCATGAGTTCGGCTATCAACGGCTTTGTGACATCCTCGCGGAGAAGCGTTTTGACGATTTTTCCATGTCGAATCACGGCGAGCCGGTCGGAGATATCCATCACCTCATCTAGCTTGTGACTGATGAAGATGATGCCTTTGCCCTGCTTCTTTAAGAAGCGAAAGGTCTTGAATAACTCATCGACCTCCTGGGGCGTGAGGACGGCGGTCGGTTCGTCAAACACGAGGATTTCGGCGCCTCGGTAGAGAATCTTCAAGATTTCCACCCGCTGCTGGAGCCCGACCGACAGATCTTCTAACTTGTCCAGTGGATTGAGGAAGAGATGGTTTTCCTCCATCAGCCGATTGATTCGCTTTATCGGCTCCACAAAGCTCAGAACACCCGCCTTATGGGTTTCATCCCCGAGGACAATGTTTTCCACGACGCTGAAAGGCGGGACGAGCATGAAGTGCTGGTGAACCATGCCTATGCCCTGTCGGATGGCATCCTTGGGATTCTTGATATATGTCGGTTCCCCCTTGATGCGTATACTCCCGGCATCCGGCCTGTACAGGCCGAAGAGTATTTTCATCAAGGTGGTTTTTCCCGCGCCGTTCTCACCGACCAAGGCCAGGATTTCTCCTTCCCGCAGATCGATATTGATATTGTCATTGGCTTTTATACCGGGAAAAACCTTGGTGATGCCTTCCATGCTCAGAAGCGACAAGATACCCTCCAGCACATATTCTAGCTCTTAAAGGGCATTTCTAAATCTTGTCTTCATGATCCGGAACGGAAATTTCACCGCTGATGATCTTGGCTTTGACATCGTCGATCTTGGATTTCAAGCCGCTGAGCTTATCCCTGTTATAGTCGTTCAGGGCATAGCCTACACCGTTATCCATCAGGTTGAATGACTTGTAGCCGCCGTCGATTTCACCGGTATCGATGAATGCCTTTGAGGTCAGGAACACGGCATTGTCTACCTGTTTGAGCATGGAAGTGAGAATGTAGTCGCCTATGGCCTTTTCTTCCGCTGTATTGCCTTCGGAATAGACGAGGCCTTGATCCGAATCGACACCGATAGCCAGTTTACCAGCGTCTTTGGCTGCTTTGAACAAACCTGTTCCCGAAGCGCCGGAGGCATGGTAGATGATCTCGGCTCCCTGGTTATACATATTGACGGCGATGCTTTCGGCCACCTTGGGGTTGTTGAAGGCACTGCCGTCCTGGCCGATGTACTGTCCCAAGAGCATGCCGTCTTCGGCATAAACGGGATTGGCATATATGGCTCCGGCGAAGAAACCGCCGTGGAATTTGTGAATGAGAGGAATATCCATCCCTCCGATGAATCCGAGTTTGGCGCCATCTGCCAACATGGCCGCAATGTAGCCAACTAGGAAAGAGCCTTCTTGTTCGGCAAAATTCAGGCAGGTGATGTTGCTCTCGGGGGTCAAATCTCCGATATAGCCGTCTATCAGGCCGAAATGAACATCGGGGAAATCCTTCGCCGCCTTGGCTATGGAATCAGTGAACATGAAGCCAACGCCATAGATGAGGTCATACCCATCTTCGGCGAGTACACGCAGAAGCTGTTCTCGGTCTTGCCCCCCCTGTTTGGGTTCAAGATACTTCAATTCGATGTTTCGGCCATAATCAACCTTGTCCGGGTCGTCCTTGATATAACCGGAATATTCCTTAGCCAGCATCATCAGACCCCTATAGGCCGAATCGTTGAAAGACTTGTCTCCCTTGCCGCCGACATCAAACACTATGCCGATCTGAATCTGATCGGCTGCCGCGGTTTCCTGCTCGCCTTCGGCCCACAGTGAACAGACACCTGCGAGGACCAAGACGACGAGCATAGCAACCTGTAATGCTCTCCTTTTCATGTATTCCTCCTTTGAAATGGATGTTCAAGATTATCACATATTCTTCTGACTGCAACAACCTTATATGACCTTTCTGCAATTTTTCCAGTTAGTTTTCTCAATGTATACCAGTGCTCTGTCTTTGACATGATTTCAAATAATTTCAGCCGCAAGGGATTGCAGCGTAAGGCATTGGAGAGAAAAGCCCTGCCCGAAAGGGTGCGGCCAAATATTGATTTTTGAGAATAGCGGCAATCTAGAAACCGAGTTCCTGACCGATAATGGGCTGCTTGTCCGTTTCATGAAGGGAGTTTTCCACCCACAAGACCATGGAATAGAGCCGTTTGTAGAATGCCGAATATGGGTCCATGATTCGGAAGATGAAATCACGATTTGCCAGTACGACACCGCAATAGCCATACACGAGATAGCCTTTTTCCGTGGGAAAAAGGATGATGTGAATCACCAAGTTTTCCTTGTCTACTATTTTGATGAGGGACCGTAAGACAGAAACGTTTTTCACCGTGAAGCTCAGACTCTCGCCATCGTGTACATATTGGGCATTATAGTAACCGCCCCCAAGAACCGTTTCCTCCATGAATAAAAGGATGCTGTCGAACATGGGAATGCTGTCCACGACAGGATCCGGCAGGCGCTTTCTGCTTCTAATCGCATCCACATGGTAGACGTCTCTGAACAACGGAACCACCGCCTTCTTTCTTGCGGACGGATAGCGCACCTGGGTTATCTCGCTCACACGGCGGGTGATGTTATAAAGGCGAAGATTTATGCCATCGGCACCCCGGGGGTAGGGAATAAGATAAAGTCCCTCGACCATGACATCGGGATTCAGACGGCTGTTCGTACGTTTGATCACTTCAAGAGCGGCATGATTCGGCGCTAACATCATCCCAGACTTTGCTGCATCGTATCGGAAAGCCCTGCCTTCAGATTCTAAAATGATCCTGGCCGCATCCGGAAAATGGGTCAACAGAGAATCCGCCTCTATCTGAATTCCGCTCAGCGGGGATGCAATGAAACAGGGCAGGAGGAAGACGATGCACCGTACCCTAAGAATTGCATGATTCATCTTATCAATATAACCCAGTAAGAGAATTCCCGCCCTTGGAACACCTTGGATTATCATAGATTGGCAGAATTTCTTCAAACCGCCTAATTGCGTGCAGGTCCGTCAAAGAGCATCTATCTCCTCGGGTGTCAGGCCGGTATTCTTGCTGATGATCTCTATGGAAACTCCGGAGTCTTTGAGTCCTCGGGCCATTTCCATTCTGGTTTCTAGCTTACCTTTTTGCATCCCCTGTTCTATCCCCTGCTTTCTGATCATTTCATCATGTTCTCGTATTGCCGTTTGAATCATCGAATTCGCTGCCTCCGTAGTTTCTATTATTTCCAGGGCCGGATTGATAGCCTTCGAGGCCGAAAAAACTCCCCCGATGAACAGGGCCAATTCCTTCCATAGCCGTGGTTCTTTCTCCTGAAACAAGTCTAAAAGCTTCTTTATTTCCCTGTCAATTCCCTCGATTTTTCTATGTCTCTCGAAATAGAGAGCCGCGTCGATGATGGTTTCCATCTTCTTCAATGCAGGCTCGTCGATTTCGTTGACGGCTATAAGATGATAACAAAATCTTGGAATGTATTCAACGGGGATGTCATTCCTGAGCAAATCACTTGTGTCGATTGCCGCCGTCCAGGGCGCCTCGCCATTGTAGAGGAGCAGGGGAAACACGGAGGGCAGCTTCCCCTCGCTGTCCCTTTCCAGCCATTCATAGAGTTCGATGATGTACTGCAGGAAGCGGAGCGCCATTCGGTTATCAACGGAGGATTGAAACTCCATGAGAATGTAGATGTAGACTTCACGTCCCTTGCAGCGTGCCCGGTAGCACAGGTCGGACTCGTGTCGTTTATGTTTCCGGTTAACGAACTGCTTGTCCATGAGTTCAAAGGATGAGAAATCCAGTTCTTTTACGAAGTTCTCTTTGACGAAGCGCGTCAGCAGTTGTCCGGCGATGGACGGATTGGAGAGGAAACGTTTGTAGCGGCTGTCATGAGTAGTCATGCGGGGATAATAAGATGAATTGTGGGAAGAGGATAGGGCATCTGCTTCATCATCTTATTTCGTCGGAGATGCAGGGACACTTGGCGGAATGGAGGGTCAAGACATAGGTAACACTCGAGGCTCAGGACATAGGTAACACTTTTAGCCGAGCATGGTAACACCGAAACAAACGAAAGAGCCCCTATGAACTCGACGGTTTAGGCATTACAGGGTACATTGATGAGATGATGATTACCATGGTGAAGAAGACACTCAAAGACGGAAGCCTCTGTGCGAAATGCGTCCAAGCGGAAGACCTGCTGAAAAAACGCGGCATCTGGCACAGAATAGACCGCGTCATCAATGCCATAGAAGGGGATACGGCATCGGAGGGTAATCGGCTAGCCGACGAATTAGGGGTGAATCTCGCGCCATATTTCATCGTGGAAGAGGGAGGCTCTCAGCGAGTGTATACACGGGTGTATGAATTGGTCAAAGTCCTGGAGTCTGCACCGCCGAAGGGCATGGATGACGCCGCCCCGTCCTGTGTGGCGAGCCGTGTTCAGGCTCAGGCAGAAGCCCCCGTCGTTTTTGATATCACCGAAGCCCGGGAACGCTATGCGGATATGGAACCCCGGGAGATATTGGCCGATGCACAGGAGGTGTTCGGCAAAAGGCTTGCGATATCTTTTAGCGGCGCGGAGGATGTGGTGCTGATTGATATGGCCGCAAAGAATGGGAGGCCGTTCGAGGTGTTTTGCCTAGACACGGGACGGCTATATCCCGAGACTTATGATTTTCTTGAGCGAGTTCGTGTACACTATGGGATTACCTTGGAGGTATTTATGCCGTCCCCCCATCTTCTGGAGCCGTTTATTCGAGAGAAGGGGCTTAACAGCTTTTACAGAGACGGACATAGGGAGTGCTGTGCCGTCCGGAAGGTGGAGCCCTTGAAAAGGGCGCTTGAAGGGCGAAATGCCTGGGTGAGCGGTCTGCGCAGGGATCAGAGTCCGCTTACCAGAGGAGGGATGTCCCATGTCGAATCTGATTCGAGGCATAACGGAGAGGAGGGAGTACCCCCGGTGAAATTCAATCCTCTGCTGGACTGGTCTTCGCGGCGGGTTTGGGAGTACATCAGGGAGAATGAAGTGCCGTATAATGCCTTGCATGACAGGGGCTATGTCTCAATAGGCTGTGCGCCCTGTACGAGAGCCCTGCGGCCCGGGGAGCATGAGAGGCTATCCCGATGGTGGTGGGAAGACTCGGGAGATAGGGAATGCGGACTACACGCGGGAGGTCGTATATGAAGTCGTTGAAAGGAAGTGTTGTTATGCGCTCCCTGCCGGGAGAGAAGCATACACCCTTCGGCCTTGCCTGCAAATTGGAGGCCAAGGTGATCTTGGAATCATCGTCTCTCTCCCGAGGCAGGGAACGCTACTCGGTTCTCCTAGTGGAAGAGGCCTTCCGCATTGTACAGGAAAGGGATCAGGTCATGCTGATCAGCGCCAAGGAGAGGCGGCCGGTCGGCGGCCTAGCTGAGGATATACTCGATGTTATCTCGGAAATTGCCGAACGCAACGCGGGGACAGAGTATGAATTCCCCTTTCCCGCCGGAGGCATAGGGTTTCTAGCCTTTGAGTTTGCCGCCTACTGTGACAAGATGGGTTTTCCATTTAGGGAAGACCCCTTGAATCTGCCAATGGCCGCCTTCATTTTTGGTCATGTGTACGTCATCTTCGATCACTATACAGACCGCATTCATCTTATCGGCGTCAACTACGGCGAGGATGGCGACATCAGTCTCGAAAAGGCGCTCGACAGGACGGAGGCGAAGATTGGGGATATGAATTTCAATTATATGATGGAACATTCCGAATCCTATCCGGCCATCATCGCATCGACGAAGGAGGAGAGCGAGGCTTATAAATCAGCGGTGAGTGATGTGCGGCAGGAGATCATCAAGGGCATGCTCCTCCAGGCCGTTCCTTCCCGGCGTCTTGAAATAGCGACCGAGATGCCGGCCATAGATGCCTACAGGGTTCTGCGCGGTTCTAACCCCTCCCCTTATCAGTTCTACCTCGATTTCGGTTCCTACCAACTCTTCGGGGCATCCCCGGAGGTTCATGTCAAGGTTGTCAATGGGAGGGTTTTTCTCAGACCCATAGCCGGCACCCGCCGCCGCGGCCTGAATGAGGCCGAAGACAGGGCGCTGGCCGCCGAATTGCTAAGTGACGAGAAGGAAAGGGCAGAGCATATGATGCTGGTAGACCTGGGCCGCAACGATCTTGGAAGAGTATGCAAGGTTGGCAGTGTGGAGGTTAGTGAATTGATGACTATCGAGAAGTATTCAAAGGTAATGCATATCGTGAGCCAGGTGGAAGGGGATCTGGCGGCAGGAAAATGCGCCGCCGATGTCATTCGAGCCACCTTCCCGGCCGGTACTGTATCCGGTGCGCCGAAGATACAGGCTGTGAAGACGGTGGCGGGCATTGAGAAGATGCCGCGCTCCTTCTATGCCGGTCTGGTCGGCTATCTCGAACCAGGCGGCTCCCTGGACACCTGCATCACGATACGGAGCGCGTTGAAAAAGGAAAATCGTCTGTTCCTCCAGGCCGGCGGCGGCATCGTCTACGATTCCAGCCCCGACAGGGAATTGGAGGAAACCAATGAAAAGCTGCGCGCCCTCGCCATGTCTGCCGGAGTGGAACTGTAGTATGAACCGTAAGACCATTGTCCTTATAGACAATTATGACTCCTTTACCTACAACATCTACCAGATGGTCAGCAGCCTTCTCGTCGAGGAGAGCGGCTTGGAATTGAAGGTGTTTCGCAATGATGAGATTGCCATGGAAGATCTTGTCGGCATGGCGCCGGCGGGTCTCATCATCTCTCCCGGCCCCGGCCTGCCCGCCGATGCCGGTATATCGGTTGATGCGGTGAGGCAATTTGCCGGAAAGATTCCCATACTCGGTATATGTCTGGGCCATCAGGCCATTGCCGAGGCCTTCGGGGCCAAGATCATCCAGGCTAAATCGATAGTCCACGGCAAGTCCGACGCCATCATCATTGATGGAAAAGGGGTTCTGAGAAATCTTTCCAATCCTTGTCTCTTCACCCGCTACCACTCCTTAGCAGTGGATGCGGCATCCCTGCCCGAGGAACTGGAAGTCAGCGCATGGGCCGAGGACGGGGAAATCATGGGACTGCGTCATCGGGAGTGGATCGTTGAAGGTGTGCAATTCCATCCCGAATCCATAGGATCACCTCAGGGTGAGCGGCTGCTGGCCAACTTCTTACACTGGCGGCGCAATCCCCTGGAAAGCCAGAGACTGCTTAGCAAGGTCATCTCCGGGGCGGATCTTGAACAAGACGAGGCCGCAGCCTTCATGAATGAACTCACCGAAGGAAACTTGACAGAGGCTGTCATTGCCGGCATGCTCACGGCCCTCGCCGCCAAGGGTTACTGCCCCGAAGAATTGGCCGGATTCGCTTCGGTCCTGGTCGAGAAATGCCGCCCCGTCGAAATGGAAAAAACAGACTTGCTGGACACCTGCGGCACGGGCGGCGATGGCAGGCACACTTTCAACATTTCCTCCTTCTCTGCCCTCATCGCTGCGGCTTGCGGGGCGAAAGTCGCCAAACACGGCAACCGCTCTGTCAGTTCTAAATCCGGCAGCACTGACTTCTTCAATGCGCTGGGTATTCCGACAGATATGAGCCCGGCTTCGGCCACGGCCTGCCTCGCCGAAGAGGGTTTTGCTTACTTTGCAGCCCCTTTATACCATGGTTCCATGCGGTATGCGGGGCCTGTGCGTCAGGCATTGAAAGTGAAGACTATCATGAATTGCATTGGCCCGCTGGCTAACCCCGCCGGAGCGGCATATCGAATCATCGGCGTGTACGATGAGACGCTCCTGCCTATGATGGCGAGAGCCGCCAAGGCTCTCGGTGTGAGAAGGATTCTCTGTGTTCATTCCAAAGACGGGCTGGATGAGGTTTCCCCGGCAGCGCCCACCGCAATGTTTATGATAGACGAGAAGGGGGTTGAAACTGAAAGTGTATTCAATCCGGAGCACATAAACATCTTGAATATGCGAACTGAAGATCTCGCCGGAGGCGATGCCTCGGAAAATGCCCGCCTGGCCCTTAATCTGATTCGTGGAACCGGCCCAAGGGCCCTGCGGGAGGCGGTCTGCCTGAATGCGGGAGCCGCCCTGTTCATCGCCGGTATGGCCGGCGGCATCGCCGAGGGCTATGAACAGGCCAAAGCCGCCCTCGACGATGGCCGTGTGGCCAAGAAGACGGAGGCATTGCGCAAATGGCCGGGCCGCTAAACGACAATGCCGGTATCGCGGATATCTTGAAACAGATACTTGTAGAAAGAACCCGTCGGGTACGCAGAGATGGGGCCGCCCAGGGCCTGAGACTGCCGGCCGGGCGCGAAGCGCCGCTTGTCGATTTCATTCATCCGGCTCATTCGGCAGATGGTATCCTCATCGCGGAAATCAAGCGGCGCAGTCCATCCAAGGGACACATTAACGCCATACCTGAACCGGCTGCACTAGCCAGGCACTACGCCGATGCTGGATTCAGCCGGATTAGCGTTCTCACCGAAGAAGATCAGTTCGGCGGTTCTCTGGCCGATCTCATGGCGGTGAAGAAGGCCCATCCCCGTCTGGCATTACTCCGCAAGGATTTCCTGCTGACCATAGACGATGTGGAAGTGAGCTACAGGGCAGGGGCCGATGCGATTCTGCTTATCGCCGCTATCCTGGATATAGCCCCCCTTAAGGCCATGTATGAACGTGCCAGAGAACTCGGTTTGGAATGCCTCATGGAAGTCCACTCCAAGGAGGATGTTGACAAGGCAAGAATTCTCGCCCCCCCTCTTGTGGGGATAAATAGCCGCAACCTCAGACGCTTCAGCGTTGAACCCTTGCTTCCGCTGGAGATCCGAAGCCTCATCGATTGGCCATGCCATGTCATCTATGAATCCGGCATCACCAGGCATGAGGATGCCCTGTTCGTCAGGGGAACGGGCTTTGACGGCTTTCTCGCCGGAGAGTCACTGACACGTGAACCACATTTGGCCATCGAACTCATCCGAGCCTGGCCGCTCCAAGATGAGGCTGTACGCCGATATGGAGCCTGGGAACGCCTCTATACTCGCTGCAAACCCGGTAAGACCCTGGTTAAGATATGCGGCCTTACCAGCAAAGAAGACGCTCAAGCCTCAGTTGCGGCTGGAGCAGACCTACTGGGATTCATCCTGGCCGATTCCCCCCGGCAGGTGACTCCGGACTTCATCCGCAGATGCGCCGGTCTTTCCATACCCAAGGCGGCTGTCGTTACACTGAAGGCTGGAGAGAAGCCGTCTAAGGCCCTCATCGGCCTTCTGGCCGATGGAGCGATCGACTTCATCCAGTTTCATGGGGACGAAACCCCTGATACGGTTCGCACCTGGCCCTCTTACAAGGCCCTGTCCCTGCAGGCTCCCGAAGATGTGGAGTCTATAGTTCAGGCCGGCAGCCCTGCCGTCCTAGTAGACTCATTCTCCCCGATGATCCGGGGCGGGAGCGGAATGCAATTGGATGCTAAGCTGACAAGCGCAGCGGCGGGCAAAAGGCGGCTTTGGCTGGCCGGCGGGTTGAATCCTGAAAACATTGCGGGAATAGTACGCAAATTTCGGCCCGCCCTGGTGGATGTCTCGACGGGAGTGGCCCTAGCCGATGAAATCAGACGACGCAAGGATCATGAGAAAATCTGCCGTTTCATATCGGCGGTGAGAGAGGCTGAAAGTGACTGAAAATGGTTTCTTCGGAGACTACGGAGGCCGCTATGTGGCGGAGGTGCTGCGGCGCCCGCTCGAACAATTGGAAGAGGCATTCTTCTCCGCTTTGGATGACGAGGATTTCATCACAGCAATCGAGATATTCAGGCGGGAGTACATCGGCCGTCCAACTCCTCTTCTGTCGGCCCGCAACGCCTCGGCGGCTAATGGCGGGGCTGATATCTACATTAAGCTGGAAGGCCTGGCCAACACCGGCGCCCATAAAATCAACAATGCCGCGGGACAGGCGCTGCTGGCGAAGAGCATGGGCAAGACACGCATCATCGCCGAAACCGGCGCCGGTCAACACGGTGTGGCCACAGCCGCAGTCTGTGCCCGGCTCGGACTGGAATGCGTGGTCTACATGGGTGAAGTGGATATGCGGCGTCAGCATCCCAATGTGTTCTGGATGGGACTGCTTGGCGCCGAGGTTCGCCCTGTCGTCTCAGGAAGCCGAACTCTCAAAGATGCGGTAAATGCGGCCCTCAGGGATTGGGCCGCTAATTGGGAGCACACCCATTATCTTCTGGGTTCTGCCCTTGGACCGGCCCCATTCCCTGATATGGTGCGGGAGTTCCAAGCCGTGGTGGGACGGGAGACTCAAGCGCAGCTTGCCGGCCTGGGCCTGGCTCCTCCTGATGCGCTGGTAGCCTGTGTCGGCGGCGGCTCCAATGCCATCGGTTTCTTTGAGCCCTACCTTGAATCTAAGAGTCCCTTGCTCCTGGGCGCCGAGGCCGGTGGCCGCGGAAGCGGCACAGGCAACAATGCCGCCCGCATGACGGGTGAAGGCAGAGTGGGTATAGTCCAGGGCTATAAGAGCCGCTTCCTAACCGACGATGATGGCCAAGTGCAGCTTACCCACTCCATTTCCGCCGGGTTGGATTATGCCGGAATTGGCCCACAGTTGGCCGACCTCGGCGAGAAGAAACGCATACGTTTTGTAAGCGTTCTCGATGGGGAAGCCCTGGATGCCTTGCGGTTTTTTGCACGGGAAGAGGGGCTGATCTTCGCCTTGGAATCTGCCCATGGCGCTGCTGCCGCCCTGAATCTGGCCCGAGAGTTGGGGCCCGGCAAGTCTGTGGCGGTGAATATGTCGGGCCGCGGCGACAAAGACCTCTTCATCTCTGCTGCCGCCCTGGATGGAATGGCATGGAGGGCATTCCTTCGAGATGAAGGCAATCGGGAAGATCCAGCATGAAAGCCTATGACGAACTAAGGATTGTGACTCATTTCATAGCAGGCTTTCCCACCTATGAAGCCTCGCTGGAAGCGGCCCGCGGCCTGATAGCGGGGGGCGCATACGCCCTTGAAATGCAGATACCCTTCTCGGATCCCAGTGCCGACGGACCGGTGATAGAGGAAGCCTGCCGGGATGCCCTGGCTGGTGGGTTCAAGACAGAGGATGCCTTTCGCCTTCTTGAAACCATAAGAAACGAATCGAACATACCGATTTTCGTTATGAGCTATGCCAACCTTGTCATCACTCCCGGAGTGCGAACCTTCGTATGCCGTGCCGTGAAGGCTGGTGCGAGCGGACTCATCATCCCCGACCTAACCCCAGGCGATGATGAAGGTCTCTTTGCTGCTGCCGCCGAGGCCGGCTGTCCAGCGATTCCTGTCATTGTTCCCTGGATCAATCTTCGGCGACAAAGCAAGGTGCTGTCTGAGCCGATAGAGTGGGTGTATGTGGCCCTGAGAAGCGGCATCACCGGTATGTATACCAAGATAGATGATGGACAGGTGGCCTTTCTCTCTCGGCTGAGAAAGGCCCAAGGGGATAAGAGGATAAGAATTATGGCGGGATTCGGAATTCAGCGGCAGGAACAGCTTGCCATGCTGATGCCGATTGTCGATGCGGTGATCGTGGGTTCCGCCCTGGTCAAGGTGATTGCCGCGGCGCCTGATGAGGCGGGGAAGGCGGCTAAAGATTTTCTAGAAGGGCTGCAAAGGCCCTAACCGTCAAAGTTGGTGGGCACCCGAAGACCAAGATGCCATGTTATCCCCTCATGGCAGCCATTGGCTTAGCGGAGGGGGGGGGGAACCACGGAACACACGGAAAGATTTTAACCGCGAAAGACACGAAAGTTCAATGTTCATGATTATTTATAGAGGCAAAGTATGAAACATCTGCGGATAGTATCCCGAGGCCGCTGGAAGTGATAACCACATCCTGGAACCAATCGAAAAGGTCCCGGTCCTGGGCCGCTCCTCTTTCCAGCGTTACATCGGCAAAGGTCATGCGTCCCTGATTCTTGTTGGGGATGAGGGAGCCGCCCTCAAAATATTGGACATTGGCCACTTCCACTGAAAGCTCGCTGCGTTTCTGGAAACCAGCGTGGCCGATGTCGTCGATTTCGGCAATGAACTTGAACCCCGGCGATGATTCCAGAAGGTGGAACGACGATTTTGTCCTTCGGTCCAAAGACGCTCCTGACCGGATTGAGCGCCTGAACTCGCGGCCAATAAATGGCTGCATGTTCGGCGAGTTCCTGCAATGCCGCAGTGGAAGTCACATAGTTCACGATATCGGCGGCACTTTGATTCTCCGGTGGATCGAGGACCGCAGAAGCCATTCCATCCCGTGTCACTTCACAGTAACTCACCATGGCATTGTGAACGGCTGCGGTGGCGCGGCCTGGTATCAGCAACAACGACAAGTCCTGGACTTGGTCGGGGGCATACATTCCTGTTTTGCCGGTATCCGAGCCGATAAAATCGGTGTCGTCCAAACCGGCAAGAGCGACTGTCTGCACATCGGGAAGCAAACTGTCTCCGGCGAGCTGGCCGATGGTCCTGATGAGCAGCGAGCCGGACCGGCTATCGTTGATCACGGCATTGATGTATCTTTCTATGTCGGGGTCCATCTCCAAATTGGGGAAGACCTCCCGATAGACGCCGTCATCCACTACCGCCAAATCGAAGGCACTCGCTTCACCGGAAGTGGCAGGCCGCACCTCGATTTCGAGGCGGTTGCCATACGCACCAGGGTCTTTCCCTTCAACTCGGACTAAACTGACGATGTCTGCACCGGAACTGTTGTGCATCTCCGTATCCAGCCCAAATGCCGCAGCAGTGCTTCCACCGACATGCAAGCCGGCCGAAGGGCCAGTCGCGATGGTTCGAAGTTCGAGAAAGCCACCGACCGCTTCCGAAACCGCAGCTTCTAGACCGAAGTTTTCACGATATTCGTGCATATTTCATCACCAATTTGGTAAAAACTCTGGTTTAAGGGATACACATGGCCGGCCCGCTATATGCAGAAGTCTAAATTTCACCTGTCAGACTCTTCGAACAGCCTATGTAGGCTTTTTCTTGCTTTCATTCTTGTCACCACTTCCCTTGAACCTTCTTATTCGCAAAGATTCGGGTAAATTCTAGTTATGAGGCAATTCGGGTCATGGCATAGGATGAAAACATGGCCTATAATGGGGTGTGAATTCAGTAATTGATCATATATTTCTCTTCCTCTATATAATCACCGTCGGTTTCACTTCCGCAGCGGTTGCTTTGAGTCTGCTATATTGGATGAGGAAGCGAAATCCCGGTCGATTCAATACCTTTATTTTCTTCGTCTATCTCACCTTCTTGCTTCTTATAGGCGGTATAGGCTTCTATTGGGAAGAACTCCTATCCGGCGGCAGGGGGGTTAGGCTGGGAATGGGGTTAGCGGAATTTGCCGGTTATGCCCTTCTCCTTTATTACCTGCCCGCAACGGTTAATCACATCACCGGACAGCCATGGACGGCTTTGCGTTTGGCGGCCGCAATCAGTGCCGCCACGGTGTATTTCATTCTTGGGGCGGTCTATCTGTTCACAGGCTTTCTTGTTCCCATAGCCGTGTCGGCCGCTCTCGTGTATATTCTTTCATTGGCTGTAATACTCGTTGGCATCGTTCATGGCATTCCCTTGATCAAGCGGGGTTCCTCCCGTGCCACGGTTCTCCTCGTGACTCTGCTCACTATTGCCTTCCTGCCCCTGGTGATGATTGGATGGCTGCTGGATGGCAGCGGCCCGAGCTGGGAAATCAGCGGTTCACTGCGATTCCTCTTCCTTACCCTCTATTACTTTTCGATGGCACTCTCGGGTATCGTGTTTTATCTGAGGGAGATGACCGACGATGAGCAGTCTCAATCTCATAGGAGTACCCGGGGCAAGGTCGATATTTCCTTATCCCCTCGGGAGAGCTACATTGCCAATTCCATAACAAAGGGCCTTACCTATAGGGAAATTGCCGAGGAGTTAAGCCTCAGCACCAACACCGTGCGCAACCATGTGGCAAATGTATACAAGAAGCTTTCCGTGCGGTCCAAGATGGAACTGATGGGTGTGCTGAAGAAGGATCAATCATCCCTTGTATAGAAGCTGAGCATGGATTGACCATAGGCACGGACATCGTATTGTCTGAGTGTCTGTAAATTCAGGGGAAGCCCTTCCTGCGAGGGGTGGTGCATGATAAGAGAGCCGCCCGGGGCAGGCTGACCGGCTCTTTCTGAAAGTGCTAATAGCTTCGGTTTATCCCTCATTGCGAAGGGCGGATCGATGTAAACCAAGTCAAAACGCTTCATTCCGGGGTGAAGACTGCGTTCCGCCGGACGTATGAGCAATACCATCTGCCCACTTTCCATCTCAGCATCGGCTATCGCCATGTTCTTTAATAGAGTCGCCCGCTTCTTTGAATCCTTCTCAACCAGCATGGCCATGCTGGCGCCTCGGCTGAATGCTTCCAGGGCCATGATGCCGGAGCCGGCAAAGAGATCGAGAAATGAACAGCCGCTGATGTCGCCGAGGATGGAAAACATGGACTCTCTCATCCTATCCATCGCAGGGCGAATCTCTCCCGGCGGGCAGGCGGCTGTCCTGCCTCGGTATCGGCCGCCAGTGATTCTCACAGGGTGCTCAGCAGGTCTTCATTGAAGGGGGGAAAGGATGTGAAGATATCCTTGATATTCTTATTGTCTTCCCTCATCAATAGAGGATCGGCGGCCATCACCCGCTGGGCTTCGTCCCTGGCTTCAAGAAGCAGGGGCAAATCCCGTACGGGGTTGGCGATGGTGAGTTTGAGAAATCCGGACTGTTTCACGCCGGCCATATCACCGGGCCCGCGGAATTTCATGTCCTCTTCGGCAAGTTTGAATCCGTCATTGGTGTTTTTCATCGTCAGCAGCCGGTTCTTTCCCTCCTCGGTGAGGGGTTCCCCGTATACGAGGAAGCAGTATGACTGATGTGTTCCCCTTCCCACACGGCCTCGAAGCTGATGAAGGGCCGACAATCCGAACCGCTCCGCATGTTCTACCACCATGCAGGTGGCCTCGGGAACATCCACGCCCACTTCAACGACACTCGTAGCCGTGAGGAAGTCCAGCCGGCCGTCTTTAAATTCCATCATGATGCGGCGTTTTTCCTCCTCTTCGATACGGGAATGAATGAGCGCCCCCCTGAAATCAGGGAAGACTTGGCTGCTGAGATAGGAAAACATGTTTTCGGCGTCTTTGAGATTGCTTTTATCCGATTCCTCGATGAGAGGGTAGACGAAGTAGGCCCTGTTGCCGGCCTGCAATTCCCGCCTGACAAAACTGTAGACTTTGGCCTCGTTGCCCATGCGTGCGAGATGGGTTTCGATTAGAAGACGGCCCTTCGGCATGGTTGCAATGCTCGATACATCCATGTCTCCAAATGCGGTCAGGGCGATAGTACGGGGTATGGGCGTCGCCGAGAGTGCGAGGATATCGGGAGATTCTCCTTTGTCCGCCAGCGCACGGCGCTGATCGACGCCGAAGCGGTGTTGTTCATCAATGATAATCATGGCAAGGTTTTTGAAGCCGATGTCGGAACTGAATAGGGCGTGAGTGCCGATTATAAGGTCTATCTCTCCGGCGCGCAGGGCCTCAATGAGAGGTTTTCTAGCTTTGACGGCCACTTCCCCGCTGAGAAAGGCTATGCGGATGCCTATGGGTTCCAGCAAGCGTGCGGCATTGTCTGCATGCTGCCTGGCCAGTAGCTCTGTTGGCGCCATAAAGGCCGCTTGTCGGCCCGAACCGATGACTCCCAGACATGCGATGAAGGCCACCAGGGTCTTTCCTGATCCCACCTCTCCCTGGATGAGCCGCAGCATGGTTTCCGGGCGATTGACATCGTTTTTTATGTCCTTGAGCGCCAGGTCCTGATCGGGGGTGAGCTGAAACGGCAGGGTGTCGATGAGCTTGCGGGGCAGCGTGTCGTCCCATCGACGGTCAACAGGCGAGACTGTTTTCAGCCTGAGTTTTCGCTTCGCTACGGCAATCTGCAGATGGAAGAATTCTTCGAAGATGAGGGCCTTGCGAATTCTGAAGGCTGTTTTCAGGGAAGGGGGGAAGTGGACATGGCCGAGACATTTCGCCTTATCCGGGATACGGCGTTCACGGAGGATATCCTGCGGCAGTTCATTGCGGAGATTGAACGCGTACCGGGCCAAAGCCGACTTCAATGCCTTTCTAAGCAATGTCTGGGTGAGATTTCCCCCCAATGCGTAGATCGGCAGGATGAGTCCGAAATCATGAGAAGGCAATTCTGTTTCGGCTGCCTCAAAGACAAACGCACCCGATTGAATCTCTCCATATTTCCCGCGGGCAAAGGGTCCTGCAACTCGAATTTTCTTGCCGACAGGCAGTTTTCTGGCTAGGAAATTCCTTCCGAAGCAAAGCATTGCGGCGGCGGCAGAGCCGTCGTTAATGATAACCTTGAGCGCCATGCCATTCTTCCAGCGGATGTTCTCATGAGCGATGACTTCGGCCTCTGTTACGGCAGGTCTGTCGGCGGTGGAATGGGCCAGGGAAACGTGCGTCATTCTATCTTCATAGCGAAGCGGATAATGACGGATCAGTTGGGCAACGTTGAAGATTCCAAGACGGCTCAGACTCTGGGCGCTCGTGGGCCCTATGTTTGCTACATCTGTTACCGGAAAAGTCAGTTCGCTTAGAAACACCGCTGGAACTAGAGTCGCAGGAGAATGGGGTAGATGAATCGGTCCAATAAACTGCCGATGAGAAATCGTGCGGCCAATAGACTCACAGCACATATAGCCAGGGCGATGGGATAGGCCACCGTGCGGCTTGTGAATAAACCGAGAATTTTCGCTACCCAAGGAAAGAGGAATCTGTCCAATCGGTCTATCCATTCTGGTCTCCCCTTAACCGCATACAAGGTGGTCAGGCGAATGAGCATCAGAATGCCGATTAAGGTAGCTAGGAATGCCGCCAGCCCCCATATCAATTGTATGGCGAGGATGATCAGCTCTCCGGCACTGGGCATCCCGCCGGTGGAGAGCCGTTGTGTCAAGTAGAGGAGAAGGCTCAATAATGCCAGGCCCAGTACTGGCGAGAAATCGAATACGCCGAACCTCAGCCAGGATATTCTCATGAACCGGTTCATATAGGGATCGGTAAACCGGTTGATTAGAGTCTTAATCTTGTTTGAACCTGGTGATATATTGGGAATCCAGCTTAGAAATACCCTCAGCAAGATGAGAAGGAAATATATCATGAGCAGTCCGCTCAGAATCTTCATAGTCAGTTGAAAAAAATTCATTAAAATCACTCCTTCCATGCCGTGGCGACAACTTCGTTATCCCGAATCTTATCCAGGATGCTGTCGTCGACGGATAGGCTTAATTGTTTCGATGCCCGGATTATTGACCATTGCCCGTTCTCCTGGACATGGATGTATAGCTGCCCAGAGCCGGGGGTGTCCTGTATAGTCGTTCGTAAATCGATCAACGCCTCTTCGCCCAATTCAATGTCGGCCAACTCGATATGAATTTCAGGGGTTCGTGTCTCCTTGACTTCCTCGGGGAGTGTGATTGATTTTACTCTTAACTCAAAAGTCTCGTCCCGTTTTGAGACATACCCTTTGACACAGACTATGCTGTCGTCGATCAGCAGATGCCCGTGTTCCTTAAATACATTGCTGAAGACCGTGAGTTTGATGGTGTCATGGAAGTCCTCGATATCAGCGACAGCCATTTTTTCAGATCTCTTAGTGAGAAAACTGCGGACATTCTTGAGTATGCCGAGCATTGTATAGAGCCTTCCATTGGATGCGTTTTCTATCTTGCGTAAATCCAAATTGGCGGTTTTCTTCCAGAGTTCCCGGTATGAATCGAGAGGATGTCCTGAAACATAAACACCGAGATGCTCTCTCTCGAGTTCGAGAAGTTTTCTATTAGACCACCCTTCGGCGGTCTCCCAATCAATATCTGTCGATACTTCATCATCGTCACTGTCAAAAAGCAGGGCCTGGCCCAACTCTTCTTCTTTCTTTCTTCTCTGCACAGTTTCAATGAGCTTGTCGAGATTGAAGAGGAGGGTAGCACGGTTGTGCGACTCAATGGAGTCGAGCACACCGGCCTGGATACAGGATTCGAGGGCCTTGCGATTTACGGTCTTGTTGTTGGTCTTGTAGATGAAATCGGAGACATCGCGGAAATTTCCCTTCTGTTTTCGAGCCGCCACGATTTCTTCGGCGGCATACCGGCCTATCCCCTTGATGCCGAGCAGTCCATAAAAAATTTTGCCGTCGGAAACCGAGAATTGCACTTCCGAATGATTGACATCGGGAGGCAGTATCTCTAGACCGTCGGCTTTGGTGAATTCTAGGTATTCTTTCAGTTTTTCGGAGTTGTTGATTTCGTTTGTAAGGTTCGCAGCCCAGAATTCTGCTGGAAATCTCGCCTTGCAGTAGGCTGTTCTATAAGCTATGACGGAGTAGGCCGCCGCATGGGATTTATTGAAACCGTATTTTGCGAAGGGTTTCAGCATTTCAAAAATACGGTTAGCCAGCTCAGTCGTATACCCTTTTGCCTCAGCACCCTGGATGAACTCCGGCTCCAGTTTCGCCATGACTTCCAATTTCTTCTTGCCCATGGCCGAGCGCAGTGTATCGGCTTTTCCCAGGCTGAATCCGGCGATGATCTGGGCAATTTTCATTACCTGCTCCTGGTAGATAATCACCCCATAGGTCGATTTCAGCACATCCTCAATATCCGGGTGGGGATAAGAGATCTTGCGGGGGTCTTGCTTCCCGCTGATATATGAATCCATGTAGTCCATGGGACCGGGGCGGTAGAGCGCGTTCAGGGCGATCATGTCTTCCATGCATGTCGGCTTAGCCTTGCGGAGAATATCCTGCATCCCGTTGCTTTCAAATTGAAACACTGCCTCACTATGCCCCTCTCCAAGCATCTTGAAGGTGGCCTCATCATCTTCGGGAATTTCTTCTAAACTGAAGCCGGGCAGAACCTGCCGTATCAATTCCTCACAGTTCTTCAGGAGAGTAAGGGTTTTCAGGCCAAGAAAATCCATCTTCACCAGGCCGCAGGATTCGATGATGTCCATGGTGTAGGCCGTGATTATGTCGCCGGATTTCTGATCTTTTATCAAGGGAACATAGTTTGTAAGGACAGATTGTCCGATCACCTGGCCGCATGCATGGGTGGAAACATGCCTGTTCATTCCTTCCAGGATGGATGAAACCTTGAACATCTTTTCATACACACCGCCGCGCCCGCAATATTCCTGGAGCTTTGGTTCCAGTTTCAGTGCATAATCGACGGTAATCTTCTTCTTCTCTTCCTCGGGGGGATTGCTCTTTGATTTATCACTTTTAATCTTAGATTTGGGCAGGGGCGCATCGGGAACAAGCTTGGTGATGGCATTAGATTCGTCGAAAGGGATGTCCAGTACCCTGGCGACATCTTTGAGTACGGCCTTGGTCTTCAATGTTCCGAAGGTGCAGATGCCGGCGACATGCTCCCTGCCGTATTTGTCATGGACGTAATCGATTACCTCTCCACGCCGCTCGAAGCAGAAATCAATGTCGAAATCCGGCATACTCACCCGTTCAGGGTTGAGAAACCTTTCAAACAAGAGGCTGTATTTGAGAGGATCTATATCGGTGATTCTTAGGGCGTAGGCCACTATGCTCCCTGCGCCGGACCCCCGACCGGGGCCTACAGGAATATCCTGCCGCTTGGCCCAGTCGATGAAATCCCATACTATAAGGAAATAGCCTTCGTAACCCATGCCTGCAAGCACTTCGAGTTCATACTCCGCCCTGTTTTTGACAGCCTGCCACTCAGCCGAATCCTCTCCCTTGGCAAATGTCTCGGTATATCTTTCTTTCAGACCGCTGTCCGTGAGGTGGCGGAGATAGTGGATGGCTTTGCTGAAACCGCTGGGTATTTCATAGTGGGGAAGCTGTGGTTCGGCTCTGGGAATGTGTAAATCGCACCGCTGGGCAAGTTTCACCGTGTTTTCAATTGCATCGGGGAAGTCAGGAAACAGGGATTGCATCTCTTCTTCGGATTTGAAGTAGAACTCGGGATTCTCCGTCTTGAGCCGTTTGGTGTCGGATTGTTTTTTCCCGGTAGAGATGCAGATCAATATGTCGTGGGCGTTGGCATGATCTTTGACGATGAAGTGGACATCATTGGTCGCGATGATGGGTATGCCGGTTTCTTCATGGAGGCGGCGCATGCCCTGTCGGACGACTTCTTCCTCCTCCATGCCATGATTCATCACTTCAAGCCAGAAATTGCCTTCCCCGAAGAGTCCATTGTAGTACAGGGACCGGGTCTTCGCCTTCTCCATGTCACCGGCGAGAATGGCCGATGGGATTTCACCGCCCAGGCAGGCCGTCGAGGCCATCAGTCCCTCGTGATGCTTTTCGAGGAGTTCATCATCAATGCGCGGCCGATAGTAAAAACCCTCAAGATAGCCCTTGGAGGTGAGAAGCATGAGGTTTCTATAGCCCTCTTCATTCTTCGCATAGAGCACGAAATGATAGCTTCGAGGCCCGCTGGTCGGCTTCGCAAACCTGCTTGTCGGTGCGACATAGACTTCTGAGCCGATGACGGGATTGATTCCCGCCTTGTGGCAGGCCTCCTCGAAATGAATCGCACCGAACAGATTGCCATGGTCGGTGAGGCCGACATGTTTCATGCCGAATTCCTTGGCCTTGGCGACATAGTCTTTTATACGGCAGGCTCCGTCGAGCAGTGAATAATCCGAATGGTTGTGTAGGTGAACAAAGCCGCTCATCACGCCCTCCCGCATCTATAATATGTCATACCAATGTCCGCGTAAAGAATCTTTCGCTAAGATCTAACGCGATCTTTTTCTGAAGAGAATGAATGCCCCAGGACTCGGTTGTCTTGCTCACCGCAATTCTGAGTAATTGCAATTCCCTCTTCGAAAGGGGCAGGGATCGTCCGGTCATATCCGCTTCAAGTTCGGTATCGCGGAGCATGCCGAAGGAAGGAGTGTATATGGCCATGTGGAATTCGGTGATGATGTGCTTATCGACTTTTGCGACAGCACTGAAGATGAGCGGACTGCCTGCATCGCCGAGAGGATATATTTTTTCATAATGACCCATATTCCAGTGCTTGGCAGGGATGCTTACCCGTGTAATGAGGGCATTGCGTTCAGGCGTCTCAAGATATTCATTGAGTTCGGTTAATGATACCTTCCGGCTTTCTATAATAGGAACTGTCTTACCGCGACGCTCCCTATGATAGCGGATATCAAACTTAGAGTCAAAAATGTGCAGTAATGGCCGAATATCCCCAGGATTATTCTGCTGGGCCAGATGTCCGCCCAAAGTCGCCTGGCAGCGTAGCGGCTGTGTTCCTATGCTGGAAATGGCTTTGAGCAGAACGGGCGGCAAGGATATCGAGCCCATGGATATAAGCTTTTCCAAGGTGGTCATCGTGCCGATTTCCAAGGTTTGATCAGTCCGGTAGACCCGGTTAAGCTCTTCAATGCGAGAGATGGCAATCAGCACCGGCAGATCCATGCCCGGATGCCGCCTTGCCTCGGCCATAAACGTTGTTCCGCCGGCCCAAAAACGTGCCTGCGGCTCCCTATAGGCCATCCCCAGGGCTTCGTTGATGCTGTGGGGAAAAAGAATACGTGGAATGGAGAAACTGTCGGACATCATAGTCTGCCGGCCCGCTGCCTTGCCGCGCACCGCATGGCATCAATGATTCTCGGCGTGGAAGTGCAGTCACATCTTACGGAGCCGGCCGCGACGACAAGTTGTTCCCTTGAGGGACGCAGGGTTTTTTTTAGCAGAGCTTCACAGAGCAAGGCCCGGGAAGGTGCGCATAAATGACATGGATGCGCATTGGATTGCTCGAATCCCCGAACTATGTCAGCGAAGCCTTCCTGCCGGGAAATCCCTTCCATGGTCCAGACATCTCGTCTGCGAAGATCGAATACCGGTAGAAGGCATGATAGAACCGGATTGCCGTCGACAAGAATCAGACAGGTGCCGCAGTCAATGGATTGGCATGCTGTATGAAGCGAACGGCAATCGAACACCTCTCTTAAAACGCTGATGCTATCACCATGCGGTATTAAATCTCTGCTGACTAACAGGCCATTGAGGCGGAAGGTAAGCTTCATAAGTAGGGAACTCCTAAGTGAATCTGTTCAGGTGTCACCGGCAAACTGGAAATACTGTGCCCGGAAGCCTGGCGCAGTGCCTTGATGAAGGCCGCCGGGATGAGCAGCCAGGGCAATGTAGACAGATCGGTTGGGTGCCGTTTGCCGGCCTCATTGAAGAACTGTACGTCGACTTGCGGGAATAGGGTGGAATTAGGCTGACTGTAACACCACAGCAGCGCCGATTCAGCAGAGCGCTCGACTGCTGCGAGGGCATGACGGGGCTTCAAAATTTGGCCGGCATCCAGTTGAAGCCAGATTTTCACCGATTCCACCGTCAATGATAGGGAAGATAATACCACTTCGACGGCTCCGGCGCCCCAGGAGTATTTCTCGAATGGACTCCCTGACAATGACTTGGTATCCCAGTTTGTTTTTCTGCTCGGCTGATAGGATCGGTGGACGGTAATCGGCAAGGTCTCTCGAAAACGGCGCTTCAATAGATCATTGAAGGCCAGTTCGAGGAGATGCGTATATAAGGATATATGATTGCCCAATATGGCGGGAGCATCCAGTAGGATGCGGTTTTGTTTGTATTTTTCGAATTTTATGCGGTTCCCGGCTATGCCGAGAGACTTCTCAGCCAATTCTGTCCATATTTCCATCATGACTTGGCTGACCTTGGAGGGCAGGCAGATAGTGAGTATTCCATTCTTGTCCAAGGTGATCGATAGGCCAACGGCATTTAGGTCCTTCGCAATGAATCCATTGCCGAACCAGGCGCAAGCAGTGCCTATGCCTCGAAAGAAATCAGGTGATCGATTGAGTTTCTCCCGGTTCAGGCGGATTTGATCATAGGACGAAGACTTCCTTTCATAATCCGACTGCTTGAGAAGACTTTCGAGCAATGCGGGGATGGAGTATTTTTTGGGCTGAACAATTCCGGGACCGATAATCTGAGGCGATACATATGTGGCATGACTCTTCCATTCTGTCGGGGCAGGCAAATGGGTATCGGCGATTCGGGAAGCCAGCAGCCCCCCCGCCATATAGCCCAGCTCGAACCCCGCGGCAGAGCCCAAAGTGGAAGGAGAAATGGGATGTCGGCGGATGCGGCCTCTGATGGAATAGTTCGGACAGGGGTATACGCTGAAGATGCCCAGGATGAGGCGGGTGGTATGTTCATCCTCGAATGGAAGGAATGCTCCGGTGTTAATGGTTATGTCTCCGTCGAGGGCGATGATCTGCCCCTGTGCATTGATGGCTTCCTTGAGATGAATCATTGCCCCGGCTAGGCTTGGTCCTATCCCTGTTTCTGATGGAGGAATGCAGACTGAGTGATCGGCCTTTTGGGAGAGCAGCGCCGCTATAATTGAAGCGTGAACGGGATACCATAGGGTTTTCTGCATACTCTGCCCGCCCCCGGCATCGTAGGAATGCACTTCAACAGTTTCTATCGGTACATGGAGGACTTCTGCGATAGACCTGCAGAGCAGTCCCTGCCAGATTGTCTCGACATGCAGCTGAAAAAAGTCTTTTTTCTTCAGGCAGGACACTCCGGCACATTCCCGCTTCCCTTCTTGAAGAGGGATGACTATGTTTTCTTCAATGATTTGAAAGGCATTCTGAAACACCTTGAAAGAATTTCCCTTTTTCCGTTGAAATTCATCGGTCACAAAAGGTTCTACTGTCGATTCGTGAATATCCAGTTTTACCTGAGACAGCCAGTTGTCGACGGCATCAGGTGATTCCCCTGTGACGGCGAGAATGGGTTGACCTAACCATCGCAGATTCTGGTTCGAAAAGATCGGCAGGGAACAGCCTCCGATATTCGGCTCAGCCTGCCCGGCTACGTCCCCATGCTGAATCAACGTCATATCGGCAGTTAACGGCGGGAGTTCCATGTTGGTTATATGCCCCCTGTATACCGGCGAATGCAGTATCCTGCCGATACGTATCCCGTCTTCGTCCACTCCGTGCGGGCGTTTCACCCTGCCGGCGAGCCTAGCCGCCCCCTCATCGCCCATGAAGTTCCTGCCTTATAACGCCGATGATACGCTCCTGGTCCTTCCTTTTCAGGCCCGGCCAAAGAGGGATAGATAGAATCCTGTCGGCTAGATTCTCGGCTATAGGGAAGTCATGGGAGCTGAGATTAAGTGTTTTCTTCCAGTAACTCATGCGGTGAAGAGGGATGAAGTGAACAGATGTTCCAATTCCCTCATGGTACAGACGTTGATTCAGCCTGTCTCTTAATTCCCTGGAATCCAGTTTGAGTATGTACAGATGCCAGGCATGCCCCGCGTTGTTTTCAGGGAGGCTCAG
Organism: Spirochaetaceae bacterium; assembly: GCA_965232165.1. Lineage (GTDB taxonomy): Bacteria > Spirochaetota > Spirochaetia > DSM-2461 > DSM-2461 > UBA2779. Next base: position 83,536 of record CBDDOY010000002.1, read on the forward strand.
TCCGGCCAGGTTCGCCAGGCCCTGAGAATAACGCAGGGCTTGCTCCGTGCGCATAGTGAGAAGCTGGTCTGCCTTAGTTAACTGGACGCGGCCTATGGCCGCCGCTAAGTCGGTCAAATTGTATTTGAATCCCAGCTTAATCACATCATATTCCCAGGACCGGGCTTTTGCCTGTGTGCTGTATCGATTCCAAATCGCGCTGTTTATGCCGTGCAGCCGTGTTACCCTGATGCGTTCATAAATCTCGGAGTCTCTGCCGACAACCATTCCCCCTTCGCCGGTGGTGATGGTTTTTGTGGCGTAGAAAGAGAACACCCCAATATCACCAAGGGTTCCCGCCATGCCTTCGGTTCCGCGTGAAGGGAATGCATGGGCTGCGTCTTCAATAATGATTACCGAATTAGGGAGGGCGTTTCTGATATCTTCGAGGCGGCAGGGATTACCTGCCAGATGAACCAGAATCACGGCCTTGAGGTTTTTTCTTTCTTTGTAGAGACCCTCCGGGGATATGTTGCCGTTATTCGGCAGCGAATCGATGAATACCGGCTCGGCACCCAGATATCGAATGCCGGCCGCCGTAGCGCTGAAAGTCATCGTGGGAACGGCGACTCTGTCCCCTGCGCCTATACCCAGCGCCTCCAGTGCGAGGTGCAGGCCGGCGGTCGCCGAGTTAACCGCAAGAGCCCATGAATCTGCGCCGTCTCTTCCAAGGAATGCGGCGAATTCTTTCTCAAAGGCAAGGGTTTCCGGGCCTGTCGTCAGCCAATTGCTATGAATTACCCGTTTGATGGCGCACACCTCTTTTCTTCCGAGATGCGGCTTGAAGAACGGAATGGAAAGACTAGTATTCGGGCTCATTTTCAGGGATCTCGACGGTGGGAAAATAGTGATGAATAAGACGGCGAAGCGCATGGCGGTTCCGGAATGCTTCGGTCTTGTCCATTCGATAATTGACTATGGGATCGAGTTCTCGGAGCATTCCCTCGATCTGGCCATTGTCGTTCTTCGGAAGATTGACCCTGATGATGCGGGGGTTTCCGGTGGCTTCTGGATGCTCGTTTTTTGACCAAAGGGCCTCGGATTTTTTTTCCCCTGGTCTCATTCCTATGAAGGTAATGGGTATCATTTCCTCATCATATCCATAGAAACGTATCATCTGTTTAGCAAAATCGACTATACGGACCGGTTCCCCCATGTCCAGAAGATACAAACCTCCGTCTGCCGCCAGTCCCGCAGTGATGAGAACCAGGCTCACGGCCTCGGGTATGGTCATGAACCATCGGCGTGCATCCGGGTGAGTCACCGTAATCGGTCCGCCCGCGGATATCTGCTCCTTGAACAGGGGAAGAATGCTTCCCCTGGAACCCAATACATTCCCGAAGCGGACCACCGTGAAATCATGGCCCATATCCCTCTGTGAGAGGACGATCATCTCCGCAATTCGCTTGCTGGCGCCATAAACGCTTGACGGTTCCACAGCCTTGTCGGTGGAAATCAAAACTAGACGCTCAGTTCTCGCATGGGCGGCGGCTTTGACGAGGTTTTTTGTGCCTATAACATTGTTCTTGACGGCTTCGATAGGGTTAAGTTCCATCATGGGAACATGCTTGTGTGCCGCACAGTGAAAGATGATATCGGCCTTGAGTCGGCCTATGAGGAAATTGACATAGTTTTTGTCCTGGAGTTCCCCAATGACGGGGACGATGGAAGCCTTCTCTTCCACCCCCGCATCCTGAAGGCGTTTAATCTCCCGCTGTATCTCCCAGATGCTATTCTCCCCATGACCGAGGAGGTACAGCCGTTCAGCCCCGCCATACAGCAGTTGCCGGGACAGCTCGCTTCCTATGCTTCCGCCCGCCCCGGTCACAAGGACACGCCTGCCCCGAACATAGGAAAGGTTTTCCTTCAGGTCAATGAGTACAGGCTCCCTCCCCAGCAGGTCTTGCGGATCCATCTCACGGGCCTGCATCAAGTGTGGTTCGGCGGTAATCATCTGACTGACGGAGGGGAGTATTCGAATACGCTCGAAATCTGCGCCTCTTAAGACTTCATATACCTTATTGAGGCGTGCCCTCGATACGGTGGGAAGCGCGATCAGCGCTTCTGCGGAATGTCCAATGTCAAGAATCCTCGCACAGGATTCAATCGGCCCGAAAACAGGGATGCTGTCTATCATTGTGCCGATTTTTTCTCTGTCATCGTCTAGGAACGCCACAACATGGCCATTGAAATCATTCGCTTCGATTTCACAGGCAATGAAACGTCCGAATTTTCCGGCGCCAACAATGTAAATACGCTTGCCTTTGGCCATATATGTCAATGTAGCACCGAAATTAGGTGTGGGGAAGTGTGGCTGCCTCGCTTATTTTCTTTCAGAATATTCCGAAACTAGAGATATGAGACGACTACGAAGAACCCTGTTCTGTATATTTCTTGTGATAAGCGGGAGCATCTTGGCATGGCCGGATACATTTCTTCTTTCGACATGGATCAATAACCCTCAGGGCGAAGTTGGAAAAGATGCGTGGAACAATGTCTTGGGCATTGAATCCGGCATCATGGAGTCATTGTTCGATAATGGGCATATCTTCTTCAATGTGTATGACTTCATGGATCAAGAGAGGCCATCTCTGTCTTCCGAGCACATCCGATCACTGACTTCGGAAACTGGGGCCGATTATCTGTTGAGATTGATCCCCGATGAGGAAGGTGCCGCCTGGAATCTGTACAGTGGTGATGGTGCCGATATTGACGGAGACTATGAGGATCTCTCTCGATTTGCAGACTACAGAAACGATGAGGCGAGGTGGGCCGCACTGGGGCAGCTTGTCGGGAGAAACTTGATGGATTCCCTTAATTAGCAACGGGAGATTCGGGAAATGAAAAGAAGTATCTTGGTCATAATCGGGTTCCTTCTTGGAACCATAATCGGCGCCCAATCGATTTGGACTGGTAATGCCGCCGTAGGGAACAGTTCGGATTTTCCGGGAAATTCGGCGGTAGCCCGTGCAAAATCCAGCACCTTTCCGACGGGAACGCTCTTGCGTGTCAATAATCCCAAAACCGGAAAATTTGTCGAGGTCGAGGTCATCGGTCGTCTTGGCACCCCAGGAGTGCTTATATTGGTCGAACAATCGGCGGGAAGTGTTATCGGTTTGCCCAGTGATCATGTTTTTCCCGTTCGTGTTTCTCCTGTTTCAACCGGCCAGGCCAGAAGAAGTATGCCCATGGTTCTGCTTGATGAAGAACGAAGCTCCGATCCGGATATCAATCCTCTGGCCGCTATCGGGGATGAATCGGCGATTCTGTCGGAAGGGATAGCTCCTGATCCCGATGAAGCCGCCGTACTTGAAGAAATAGAGAAGGAACCGGAAGAAGATACAGTGCCCGAAACCTTGGCGCTTGAAACCAAGATAGAGCCGGAAGTTGAAGACCCAGAGGAAGAATTATCCGATGTGTTCGTGGCAGAATTGAACGCCGAGTCCGAGGTGGACAGCCATGAGGATAGTATTGAATCGGACGAAGATGCCGCAGTCTTCATTGAAGAGGATTTGGAACAGACATCGGCGGGAAGCCCTCGAAATAGCGGTTTCAGCCGGGAACTCGCCGGGGAACTTGCCGAAGTGCCGGTTCATGACTATGACGAGGCAATTGAAGGGGAATACAGGGAATTTGCACTCACAGAGACGGTGGTTTTCGACGATGCTGCTGACGAGACTGCTTCGGTGCCGCCCTATGAGGGTTCGGTTGAAGAGAAAACTCGGTTTGTCTATGGGCTGGAAGAAGATAAGACCGCATTGGACACCAAGAAAGGCCATAGGGATTCTGCCGAACCCCCGCCTGTTGAGGATGTGGCGGTAATTGACGAAAAACCGCATTTAGTAGACGGCGGACCGCCGGTTCATGATGACGACGCATTGATGATCTTCCCTCCCATGCTTGATGACGGACTGCCGGAGGCTGATGGAAATTCTTATTTGGTCGACGACCTGCCGGCGGAAACCGCTGTCATGGCGCCGATAGTCGATGACAATCCTCCGCCCGCAGAAGTCTTCACGCCCGTCAAAGATGCGGAAACCGCTGTCATGGCGCCGATAGCCGATGACAATCCTCCGCCCGCAGAAGTCTTCACGCCCGTCAAAGATGCGGAAACCGCTGTCATGGCGCCGATAGCCGATGACAATCCTCCGTCCGCAGAAGTCTTCACGCCCGTCAAAGATGCGGAAACCGCTGTCATGGCGCCGATAGCCGATGACAATCCTCCGTCCGCAGAAGTCTTCACGCCCGTTAAAGACGCTGAAACAGCGGTCGTGGCACCAGTCGATGACAATCCTCCGTCTGTAGAAGTCTTCACGCCCGTCAAAGACGATGAGTCCCTAGTTGCCGATGGCGAAAAGGATGAATCCCTAGTTGCCGATGCCGAAGAGGAAGCGGCGATCCCTGAGGAGCATGGAATCTATTTCTTGACTTCGGCAGACTTGATGCCGCCCGAGCCGGAGGATGCCGCCATAGAGGATTCAATCGATGCCGTCGAAGACAATGCGCCGGTAGAAAACATGGCACTGGCTGAAGACTCCGCAATAACGGATGAAGAGAGTCTCTATCCGGCAGAGACAGGCATTTTGAATGAGGATGAATTGCTATCGGCCGATGAGACTTCGGTGAAGGAAGATATAGATTCAGTAGAAGGTGAAATTGCATCAGGCCAAAAATGGATACAGGAGTTCGCTCTGACACCGGTAAGCCTTGAAATTGGAAACCATTATGTACAGATCGGGACTTATAGGAATATCGATGTCCTCAAGGCTGCAATAAACGAGTTGAAAACAGCATCTCCGTGGTACCCGTTAAGCTATGAGTTTAGTGAAGATAAAGGGTTGTATCGCCTGCTGATAGGGCCGTTGCGCCCGGCCGAAAAAGGTGCTGTTCTCCGGACGATCCGTTCAACGCTGACCTCCGATGCGTTTCACTACACCCCCCCGTGACACATGGAGCATGAAACGCTGCTGACGATGGCTCAAACCCTCCGGCAAGCCGGTTGGGGAGTCGTTCCTCCCGAACAGTACATCATCGATATGAGTGAGGAATTTCTCGGAATTTGGAAAAAAATCCGTCCTTATACGATGATTTCGATTGAACGCGCCTGGGCTTTGGCCCAGGCCGTTTCTTATGTATGCCGTTCCAACATCGCCGGGGATATAGTGGAATGCGGGGTTTGGAGAGGAGGAGCCTGCCTCCTCGCATCCCATGTTCTCGAGCAAGAACGTGATGAACAGAAGCAGATATGGCTCTATGATACTTTCGAAGGGATGCCCAGTCCAAGTGCCGAGGACCGTATCGCATCGAGCGGACAAGCCATGACGGAAAGGAATCCAAAGGGATGGTGGAGCGTCGATATCAGGGAGGTTAAGAGCCTCCTGTCCGCTTCATTTCCTGATAGGAATCGATTCAGATTTGTTAAGGGACGGGTCGAAAACACCCTTGCCAAGGAAGTGCCCGGACAACTGTCCGTGCTAAGGCTGGATACCGATTGGTATGAATCGACGGCAATGGAATTGGAAGCGCTTTATCCCAGGCTTAGCCGTGGCGGTGTGCTCATCATTGATGACTATGGCCATTTCACAGGGGTGCGAAAGGCTGTCGATGAGTACTTTCGGCGACAGGAAATAGTTCCATTGCTACACCGCAGTGACTATACGGGCCGGGTGCTGATAAAGCCGGACTCCTAGGCTGTACCAATTTGGATGGAGCATATATTGTGCAGTGAGTGAGCGCATATCAGGGTCAGCAGGCATTTCCTTTTTATTATAATCAAGGTGTAAATCAACCCAATGATACAGGCATAGATGACCATCTGCCAACCTTGCCAAAGATGCATGAATCCGAATAGAAGCACTGAAAATCCTCCGGACAAACTCCCGGGCAAGCCGATTTCGATGAGTTTTCTCATCAGCCAGGATCGGAAATAGAGTTCTTCAATAACAGCCAGGAGAATGGCCAGGATAGTAAGAAGCCCCGTTTTCTCTGTGGAATATGACAAATCGACTTTGGACAGCCATGAGAAGAACCATCCGAGTGCAAGAGTTAACAGGGTCAGGATGGGTATTGCTGCAAGATCGATGAATTGAGGTGTCCGCCATGTCTGTTCTATGCGGACAGTCTGCCAAAACAGAATAATGAGAACGGGAAGCAGGAACAGTATCTTTAGCGAATATGTCGGAAGCGACGACAACGCTGTTAATAAGATTGGAACGGTTAAGATAAGCAGAAATGACAATCCCTCAGGGACTGCTGAGTTTCTATTGGTCATGAGATGATTATTATATGGAACAGAGAATCTTTGAAATAGTGAAACTCTCATGTAATCTTCAATTTGGTATTGAATAACAGTGTGCATTGCTGTACAGTGCCTCAAGGAAGTAATAATTATGCAACTGCTGTTTAAGAATGCCTTGTTGACCATTCTTTCATTATTTCTGTTTTCCTGTGCGGGTAGACCGGTCGAAGCGCCGCTTGAGAAGATTGTCGAGGACGTGTCTGAGCCGGAGGAAGTGATTCAGGTCTGGAGAACCGCCGTTGAAACGGCAATGTTTGCAGATGGCACCGTAGACAAGGTGACGTATTATGAATATGACACACTCGGGAATATTCAAAGTGCAGTAGAGAAAAACTTCAAAGATGAACTGATTGGCCGGATCGTATACGAATGGGATGATGAAAACTTGCGCCGTATGATCAAGTCAGATCAAAATGGAGTAGTCTTTGAGTCTGCCTATATCGCTGAAGACGGGAACATCCTGCAAGAAACTCGGTTGGACAGAGAGGGGAATCCGCAGTTAAGAATTGAATATCAATATAACGGTGACCGCTTGATGGAATCGAACGTATACGGTAAAGATGATGTCCTGCTGAGCAAATCGGTGTATCGCTATGAAGACGATCTGCTGGTTTCTGTGGATGATTTTCTTCCCAACGGCACCCCTGATGCCCGGTTTGAGAGAGTCATCCAGCAGGGCAAAGTCATGAGTGAACGCACTGTTCTGCCGGACGGCACTGTCGAAAAGGAAAAAACAATCGAATATGCGGGGGATGATGTCGTTTCAGAAACATATCTTTCGAGATCGAAACGAATCAAATCCGTTCAATACGAGTATGATGACTATGGGAATATCATCAAGGAAACCTGGGTGAACCGTTCCGGGAAAGCCTATGAAATCATTGAAAAGAAATGGATCAGCATTGCTGCGGAGGGGCAGCCATGAGGTTGTATAGAATATTCATGATATTGGCGGCTTTGAGCATTGTATCGGTACAGTATGCCGCAGCAGGCCAATATGGGGAGTCCCTTTCTCGATTATATCAGCGGTTAAACGATTTAGAGCAGAAGTATAGTATTATGCAGGAGTTGGCCGGTCTTGACGACAATGCGCTTGAGCCGTTTTTTCTGACAGCGATTGATGATCTTGTATATGGCAAACTCTCTCACCATCGTACCAGCAACACGAACACCTATGATTCGTGGTTATCACTATCCCTTTTAACTGTGAAGGAACTTGGTGAATTCAAGGCCCAAGGCGTCTCCGGTACTGTATGGGATCTGGCCCGCACGGCCAAATCTTCTCTGCTCAAGGCGGAGTGCCTCATCTCGCTAGGCAAAATGAATGCCGTTGAATACACCTCAGACATAGCCATGCTTCTCCATGAGCTGAACTTGAACCAACGCCCTGATAGGGAGAATGCGGAAATTGAGGCCTACGGTGCCGCAATGGCTTTGCGCCGACTCAGGAATGAGAAAGGTTTTGAATCTCTCTTCTATGCGTCCATCGGTTGGTATAAGGATAGGGTGACGAATCTTGCCGACGAATTTACTATGAATTCTTATGATACCCCGGTCGTCTATCTCTCAAATATCATCAAGAATGCGGATGATTATCAGGTGAAACGCCATGCGCTTGATGCCGTAATACGGGTCAATGCCGATGCTGAAGAAAAAGTTGAAGCATTGGCTGCCGCATTACAGATTGGGCTCAGGTTAAACATATCTTCCGTTGAATTGAATCGGCAGTTGGCCCAATTGAGATTGGATGTGATTCGGGGCTATGCCGACCTGAAAACTCTTCACCCCGAAATGCCGGACTTATTGCGTACTTCCATTAACAGAGGCGATAAGGATGAGAAACTGCTTGCGATCCATGTTCTTGGAATTGATGGAAGTGATGCGGCCGTAACTCATCTTGCTGAAATAGTTTTAGAGTATGCCGGCAGGCAGGATTCAGGCGTCAGCCTGAGTAACGATGAAATATCATTGTTACGGCAGTGTATCTTCGCCATTGGCGATTCCGGTTCCGAGGTTGGATTAGAGGCTCTTCAAAGCATACAATTCAGTGACTTCACGCCGATGGTAAAGCAGCTTGCAGTAGAGGCTGTCAAAAAAATTCAAAATAAATGAAGTAACTTGGGTGCTGCCATGGTCTCTCATGATATGAGATGCCGTGTGTGGCCCTCTATGCCGATCATGGCGGCCGGATGTGCCGTTTATCAGGTGCTGGGCGTATTTGATAACAAGCTCGTTGTTTTCCTCATTATGCTGGCGGGGGGAATTTTCTTACTTATATCAGCCATTTTTGGCATGAACCAAAGCCTTATAAGCCGCAGCCCGCAGAACGGGTTGTGGGAGATTGCCGCAGGGCTGGCCCTGTTCTTATTGGGATTTCTCACGATGGGCTGTGTCCAGGGCTGCCTTGGAATTCAGAAAGCAAGGACTTCTTTGGGGATTCGCATGGAAGATATCCGTGAAATAGAGTTCTTCCTGTTGGAAGACCCGAGCCCGCTAAGAAAGGGTTCCTGGAGAGCCCATGCCTATTTAATCAAAACGCAGTCAGAAGGTCTTACCGCAGAAGCAAGGGGCCGCATCGTGGTAGTAGGAAATACTCCGTGGCTAGATTTAGGATTAGGCCGGATTGCACGCGCATCCGGAGGCTTCTCCTCAGGCGATGATGCTGAGGTGGTTTGGTATGCGGATTCCGCTCTTCCTGGAGAATGGAAGATGGAAATCATGAGGACGAGACACCGCATCCTTCGCTATATGGGCAAAAAACTCATGCAATGCTCCTATGATTCCTATACCTTTCTTCACGCTCTCATTCTTGGTACACGCATTGATTCTGGGTCCAGAATTATCAGGAATTTCCGTGATGCCGGCTGCATGCACCTTCTGGCGCTCTCCGGATTTCATGTGGGCATCATTGCCATCGCGGCCCAGCGGCTGACAAAGGCGCTATTAGGGCTTCGGGGATCGATAACAATGTCCTTAATACTGGTTTTATTCTATCTGCTCCTTGTTGGGTATAGACCTTCTTTGATGCGGGCAGTTTTCATGTACGGTCTATGGACTCTTGATCGATGCAGAGGTTATAGGACATCCCCCATGAACTATCTTTGTACGGCCTTCGTCTTCCAATCAGCACTTTTTCCATACAGTGTTCAATCTCTTTCATTTATTCTGAGTTATGCGGCACTCGCCGGTATCCTGTCTGGAGGTTTGAACCTGTCCAGGATTATTAGCCGGTATCTTCCATCGAAAATTGCAGGCATAATCGGGATCAGTCTCGGAGCCCAGTTTGCTACGCTGCCCATCGTCATGCGGGTATTTGGTGTCTGGAGACCCGCCGCCATATTGTCCGCTGCCATACTGACCCCCTTTGTGGCCCTGGCGATGGCATTGGGAGGTCTATTAATGATCATCCCTGCCGGAGAGGCTGCTGTGTTTATTGCGGCTTCTCTGGATTCTTTAGCAGGCTGGATGACCGAGATCGCCGCTGTGTTTGCCAGGATGCCGGCTCTGCGAATAGGTTTGTTTCTGCCTTGGCTGCTTATGGCGGCAGGTACTATACTTCCGTCATTATATAGGGGTGAGGCCCATGTCATTAAACCACAACTCCCCAGCCTCAATCCGAAAGCTCTTACAGGCAAGAGGCATCTCGCCGAGGAGACGTTGGGGGCAGAACTTCCTGATCAACCAAGGCGTGCGTGAGAAAATCGTCGATTCTCTCGGCATATATCCAGGTTCAAAGGTCTGGGAGATCGGTCCCGGTCTTGGGGGGATGAGTGAGTTGGTTCTTCGTTACACTTCGGATCTCACTGGTTTTGAGATAGACCCGGCTTACTGCCAGTGGTTGAGGGAAACCTATGGCTTAAAGGGAATGATGCTCGTCAAAGGGGATGTGATACGAACCTGGCAGGAGCATTGGAACCTTGGACGGCCGGATAAGATACTGGGAAATCTTCCCTTCAATGCCGCGTCCGCAATCATTTTCGCCTTCATTGAAGCGGGGTGCCTGGCGAAACGTCTGGTTCTGGTCGTTCAGGATGAGTTGGGCCATCGTATAACCTCTCCGCCAAGCTGTAAATCATATTCCTCATTTTCAGTACTCTGTCAGACAAACTGCCGAATAACTGATGGGGGGCGGCTTTCTCCCGGTTCTTTCTATCCCTCACCCCGGGTAAATTCACGTATCATCATCATGGAACCGGCAAAACTGCATGGTGAAATCCATTGCCCCGATACTTTGAACCTCATTGTGCGTACACTTTTTCACGCAAGGCGCAAGACCCTTGCGAACAATCTCAAAATGGCAGAAGCCCATAGGAATTTCCCTCGGATTGAATTCGTAAAGATGGCCATTATGGAAACGGGAATAGGACTTGACCGAAGACCGGAAACTCTGCCGCCTGATATGTGGGTTGCTATCGCGAACAAAGCGGTCTCCTATTGAGCCTTGGTCAGAGCCGTGAGCTGCCTCATGCCGCACTGGCGGAAGAACCGAAAATTCATGTACTCGAATTGCTTCCATTGTGCTGTATACAGCAGATCATCGAATGACAATAGGCGCAGGGGATTGCAGCGGAGATGCCGCCGGCTGCCCCGGCGATTGGCAATGAGCCGGGAAGCAGGCTGCCGGAACAAGGCATTGCAGCGAGAAGCCCGACCCGAGGGGGTTCTCCCAAGGATTGATTTTTGAAAGTACGGGGTGCTATTACGGTTTTGAACACCTTCAGCCGTATTGTCGCGCAGATGCAGTCTATGCTAGGGTGAGTATTCATGTCCATATTTCTTGTTACAGCCGCGCCGCTTTGGTATTTGTTAATAGTATCCTTTTATAAAATGCCGTCTCGCGGCTGGATGGGATTGCTGATTCCGTGGTTAAAGGGTGTCTTAATCGGAATGCCGACCTTGCTGGTCACTCTGGGGCTGCTCACCAGGGTGCCATTCGACATGGAGTTCGTTCGGCTTTATAGCTGGGCATGGCTCCGTGTAACAGGATGGCCCATGCTCCCTGGTATACTGACGGTGATATTGGTATATGTCTTCATGCCGTCTTCCCATTCTCGAATCAGGAACATATCGGGTGTGTTTAGCGGAATTGCAACGGTTTATATGATTTGGACTTCTTTGATTATTGATCCTGGCTTTGAGGGCTATCATTTTTTTTTGACGCCGTTTATCTGGATATCTGTTATTGGAATCACATCCTTTCTCGTTGCTCAGGGAGTAAGGATGAATCATTGGATGAGGTATGCAGCACTGACAGGAGTTCTCATTTTACCATCGCTGTTTACATTTATTCCCATTTTATTCTTTAATGGGGAGAGATTGGCGGCTTGGGTATTAGCCGTTGTATTCGCTATAGGCTCGTCCTCACTGGTGTTTTTGTATGCTAAGGGCATACTTAACTAGAAGAATGCAAAGAATTGGGTTCCTTTGCCTCATCGCGGTGCTCTTTTTTGTTTCATGTTCACAGCGGACGGCCCTTATCATATCGGATCCTTATGTCGATACTGTAGGTAATTGGGGGGGTGATAGCAAATTATTTATATTTCGTTCATGGTTGAAAGGTATTCGAATTAGCCATGAAATCATAAACGATAACCGCACACTGTCAGATATAATAGCAGAATTGACATACATCCCTGATATTGTTGTCCTTTCACACTGGAATGCGTCTGTTGCGCTAAGGCCAATACTGAGTGACAGCCATATTATTATAACAGGTGCGAGACCATTTTTTGAAGGGCGGGAAAATGTATCAAGCATCATCATGGATAAGGCGACTGTTTATGCGGATATTGGCCGAATTGCGGGAAATATCGCTTTTGACCAAGCAAAACCGGCGCTGATTCTCCATAAGGGTGATAGTGATGTTGATGAGTTGTTGGCGGCTTACGAGGTTGCAGCGGATGGCCTTCATCCTATTATAGATGTCGAGGTGTCAGATTCCAATGACTCGCTTCCTGATGATTTCACTCGCAAGGCTTCAGATGCATCAGTCCTCCTCTTATTGGCAGGGCCGGTGAACATACAGGCATATCAGGCGACGCAGGATTCTCAGCAGCCGGTTATTAGCGAATTTGCCTATGCGGATGGACGGTGGAGCAAGCGCATTATTGCAAGTATAGAAGATGACCATAGAAGATTGAGGAGTCTTCTTTTGTCCGCAATGGATAGTAATAATAGAAAATTGGCTATATACTACCCTGGAAGGTTGGAAATGTGAGAAAACCGTTTGACGTTATTTGACTTTTGTGCTATCATGTAAATGTTATACAGTTGCTTTTTCTATGAGATAACAAGGAGATAAGAATGAAGCATTTTAATCTATTCATGGCTTTAATCATTCTTTTGGTATTGGGATCAGGCCTACTTGGGGCTGACGAGGTTACCGTGAGATTGGAATCCAGAATAATCGAAACTTGGGATGGCCCTGATTCCGGTTATTTCCCCGATACCGGGCAGCCCATTTCCTGGCAGATTCGGGGGAGCAAGTTTTCTGCGCCGGGCAAACCGCGATTTGCTTATGCTATGAATGAATGGCCGACGGACTTGTTTGGTACTCGTCCGGAAAATCCCGAGAATCTCGGAGTATTTGGTATAAACGGTGCATTTGTACGCCAAGGCTATAATCAAATTGAACTTATCGCCGGCGTGGGTTCCGGAGAGGATTTCATCCCCAAAGCCATTGCATTGCCCGGACGTGTGCATACGCTGGATTTTTGGGCATGGGGGTCAAATTATGATTTTTATATTGAATTCTTTTTTCGGGATTATCAAGGAATCGCTCATAGACTTTTCCCCTTCAGAAATGACAATCTAAGCGAGCCAGGAAGTTTGAAATTTGTTGGGTGGAAGAATATGTTTATTACAATGCCGAACTATATCAAGCAGGCATCTAATTACATACAGGTTGACACGAACTTGAGTTTGACGAAAATCGTTATTACGACTCATCCGGATGAAATAGTCGCAGACTTTTATATCTATCTTGATCATTTGAAAATACTTACAGACATCCATAATACACGGTACGATGGTTTTGGGTTGACCGATAGACAGCGGATTGGTGAAATATGGGAAACAGGGGAGTGAGATGAAAAAATACATCGTAACATCATTGTTCTTTGCTATGGCGGGGGTTAGTTTGCTTGCTCAGAATGAGATAAACCCGGATCAGACAGGTGTTTTAACGGCTCAACAGAAGCTTAAGGAAATTTCCGTCAACAAGATGGAGGATTCAGGCTTTTGGTATGGTATGATACCCGCCGATCATGGGTTGATTTCTTTGCAGGCCTTTTCAGGCGGTTCTGTCAATAAGGAGCTTATTGAGGATGAACAACAGTTTGGTTTGGGTGAACCGGATGAAAATGTCCTTGGCGGAAAAATTGAATTTTACCACCGCGGAGCTATTACGTTTTCGGTAAAGCCTGTTCGTCCGCTTGCCATTGAGGGGATTACAAAAACCATCTCTGTTTGGGTTGCCGGAAGAAATACTCAGCACAGGCTGGAGATTGTCGTCGCCGATCATTTTGGCAACGTGGCAGTAATACCGATGGGGAAGCTCAATTTTTCAGGATGGAAAAAATTGACCGTTACAGTACCTCCTCATATCAAACAGCGGGATTATCACTACAGTGATCGAATGGGTATCACTGTCCATGGCTTCAATGTGAATTGCAATATTGATGAAACCTATGGCCGGTATTATATCTATTTTGATGATCTTAGGGCTGTAACCGATCTCTTCGCCGAAGAGAGCCGTGATAGCGATGACATGATGGACGCGTGGTAGGTCCAGTTTGGGCGGTGTCCAATAATATGTCAGATAAGTCAGAGCCGTGAGCACTATAGCAGAGGACCTTGCCCATATTGGTACTTTTGCGAGCCTGTCAGAGGAAGATAGAATTGCTATTGCAAGTATTTGTCATCCTCTAACAATGCAGAAAAATAGCATCTTAGCAAGGGAAGAACTTGATGCCGATAGACTGTTCGCATTACTTGATGGCAAGGTTGGAATCTGGGTTGAGTATGGAACCCTCGCGGCTGATTTGATTGCAATTACAGAAGCTCCAAGCCTCGTTGGAGAGATGAGTGTTGCCGATGAGCTTCCCCGCAGCGCGACGATTGTCGCCCTCACTGATATCAACGGATATTCTATTGAAGCCGATGCTTTCCGCCAGTTGCTGAGAGAGAGGGGAGCGATTGCCCTGGCTTTGATGAAGGGATTGTCCCGCATCGTTCGCAGTAGCAATGACAGTTTCATTAGTGAATTGCGCAAGCGCAATAATGAACTCATCATGACTAATAATTATTTGAAAAAGGCCCAGAAACAGCTTCTCATCAAGGAACGTTTATCGAGTTTGGGGAAGGTTGCATCAATGATTATGCATGATTTGCGAAATCCTCTGTCGGTTATAAAGGCCTATGCCGATATGTTAGAACTCCAACTGGATGGGGACGGAAGTGATTCAAATGAACTTAAGCGCTGCACTTCCCAGATTCGCCGTGAAACTATAAGACTCACCGGATTAACCAATGAATGGCTGGACTATTCACAGGGTGAAATACACTTAGATTACTCTCCCACTAAACCCGAGGCTCTTTTTGATCAGCTTAGAGAGAGTATCGGGGCTGCTTCCAAAGCAAAGAATGTGTCTGTTGCCTGGAATAATGAGTTTTCAGGTGTCGTCCTGCTCGATAATGACCGAATGCTGAGGGTGCTTATCAATCTTTATGATAATGCTTTGAAGGCATGCCCAAAACTTGGCAATATAACTATCTCTGCACTGAGGGTAGATGATGGACTGAGCTTAGTTGTCCAGGATGACGGGATTGGAATGGATAAGGAAACCACAGAACATGTTTTTGATCCATTTTACACAAGGTCCACTCATGGGGGGACTGGATTGGGGATGCACATTGTCAAAACCATCGTCGAGGCTCATAAAGGGACAGTGAAAATAAAAAGCGAACTAAATCAGGGAACTGAAGTCTCCATATACCTCCCTAATCACATATAGAGAACAATCGGCGGGCATTGCTATGGGGCACCTCTAAAAAACCCATTTAGTTCTTGACTCGATCTTTTCCGCCGCTACTGCGTTGTCAAAATACTTACGCAGCTTAAGCTACGCCCTTAGCTTTTGCCGCCTTGTATCGACAAAAATTTCTTCGTCAATTTCCTAAAGCTGTTTTTTAGAGGTGCCCTATAGGTTATATTGCCAGCCCGTGGGTGTCATAGCCAAGATCAAGGGCCCGGCGGGCTGTTTTCTAGCTGGAAGAAAAATAATGAAAGCCCCCTTGCCGACATGATGATTCTCCTATGAACTTCAGGATTCGGTCGTCGGCATCTCGATTATGTTGGAGAAGACCCATCTCAAAACCGCATCAATGTCCGCGCCCTTCCGTTCGGCATGGAACTGCATGGAAACGCGTGTCAGAATCACTGGAAGAGCTGTGAAAGTGGTGTTTCACCGGTTTTCAAACAGGCCTATATTGTCGAGACGTGTTTAGAGATGTCCCTTAATTTCTTCCCACTGCATTGAGGCTTTCAAATGCTTCAACAACACGATTGACAAAGGATTGCTGTCCCTTTCTAAGCCACACTCTCGGATCATAGAATTTCTTGTTTGGTGAATCCTGACCCTTGGGATTACCTAATTGGCCTTGAAGATAAGCTTCGTTTTCTTTGTAGTGATCCAATACTCCTTTCCAAGTGGCCCATTGGGTATCCGTATCAATGTTCATCTTCACGACTCCATAACCGATAGCCTCACGGATTTCTGCCTGGGAGGAACCTGATCCTCCGTGAAAAACATAAGTGATAGGCTTGCTGTTATTCAATTCATGCTTATCAGCAATGTATTTCTGCCCCTTTTCAAGAATTGATGGGGTAAGCTTGACATTTCCGGGTTTGTAAACTCCATGCACATTGCCAAAGGCCGCAGCAATCGTGAAATTAGGGCTGATTTTTTTCAATTCCATGTAGGCATAATCGATTTCTTCCGGCTTGGAGTAAAGGTCTTCGATATTGCGGCTGCTGTTGTCTACTCCGTCTTCTTCCCCGCCGGTAATACCTAATTCCATTTCTAAGAACATCCCCAAGGCACTGACACGTCTGAGATATTCACCGGTCATTTGGACATTGTCTTCGAGGGGTTCTTCTGAGAGATCTACCATGTGGGAGCTGTAAAGTGGTTTTCCATTGGCCTGGAAATACTCTTCACCAATATCCAAGAGGCTGTCGAGCCAAGGCAGAATTCTTTTTGCACAATGATCGGTATGGAGAACCACGGGAATCCCGTAGGCTTCGGCTATTTGGTGAACATGGAGTGCGGCGCATGTGGCTCCGATGACATCATTACGACCGGCGGCAGGTTTAAGGCCCTTGCCCGCAAAAAACACCGCTCCGCCATTTGAGAACTGAATAATGACCGGTGAATTTACTTTCACGGCGGCCTCAAGAACACCATTAATGGATTCGGTGTTTATACAATTAACAGCCGGAAGGGCAAAGCCTTCACTCTTGCATATCTCATAGAGCGTTTTCAGGTCGTCGCCATGGACGACTCCCGGCTTAATAAAATCAAGAACTTTCTGACTCATTGTCTTCTCCTTAGAATGAATACTAGAGATTAATGCGTGTTGACACAAGACTATAATATGGTTTAACCTCATAACTCATTAGTCGCCGGCGTGGTGGAATAGGTAGACACAGCAGACTTAAAATCTGCCGGCACTCATGCCGTGCCGGTTCAAGTCCGGCCGCCGGTACTTGGTTCCTCTTGGAAAAAGACACACTGCATACTATAATTGTAAACATAGAGTTTGAAATGCAATACCCAGCCTTATTTCTATCTATTCTTATTCTGCTCACTGCTTCCTGTAGAAGTATGCCTGCTTTCGAGGAGAAGGATTCGGTGCATGGGGGGGAGGATGCTGCAGCATCGGCGCCGTCACTGGAGCATGTTGTCTCACTTCTCAGACAGGGCCGTGATGAGGCAGTGCAGAATTTGATTCGCAACGGAGAATTAGACATGACTTGGACCGATGCAAGTGGGGGCGGGGTACTGCATCATGCTGTCTGGGAGGGGCGAAGGGAAATAGTCCGGGCCCTGATAGATTCCGGAGCCGAAATCAATGCCGAAAGAAAAAATGGGTTTACTCCTTTACATTGGGCGGCGTATCAGGGCCATCTTGAAATAGCGAATATGCTATTGGATGCGGGGGCTCAGGTCGATGCCCTGGCTAGCGGAACAACTCCTCTCTACTGGGCTCTCGCATGGAAGAGGAATGATGTCGCAGCCGTACTGATTGAGAGAGGGGCAGACCCCATGGTTTCTGGTGACAAGCATCCCAGTCCTCTCGAATGGTATAAATACAAGGTAAACAACCACATTGACGATTTGTATGGCATATACGGTCCTACCGTGCTCGCCGCTGAACTGGAAGATCCCCATACGTTTGAGTCAGGAATTTCAAGCCAACCGCCATCTTTGGAGACAAGGCTCATGTTCACGAAACTGGCGGAAGATGAAAACAGGTGGCTGCTGACGCTTGAATTGAATAACGTCGAAGGAAGCACTGTTTATGGGTTAATTGCCACAGTGGGGATCAATAACTGGCAATTCGATTTTAATAAGATGTTTTTTGGAAAACTGCCGCCTGGGAAGACTGCCGTCCGCTCTTTGGAGTTTTATAGCACTAGAGCCGTCGATTCAGGACAGGAGTATCCGTTTTCAGTTTCTTTTCAGGAGGCAAACAGCAGTGTTCTTCCGGCAATAAAGGGTGTATTCAAAGGCCAGAATTCTGAGTTAGTATTCAGTCATTCCGAATTGGGGACTCAGGAGAGGGTTAACATTTCTCAAGAACATGGGTATATCCGGGGTATTGAAGATCGTTGAGAACACAGTTGTAGGAAATCCATGGTTTCAATTATTTCGAGAAAAATTGTACTTACTTGTATAACTCTGATGATTCAGCAGGGATTGATGTCACAGATGCTGCCTGCCGATCTTCAAGCTGCGGTTGATATTGAGAATTCTGTGCCCAGTGAGATAAGACTAAGTACGATGATGAATTTAAGGGCAAGTCAAGAACTTGTTCTGGCAGAACTCTATGAGCAGCATGAATCACTGAAAAAAGCCATAAGAGACTTCGAGAAACGTAAGAAGCTGCACAGAATCGTTGGATGGATGTCTATTCCACTCGGAGCTGTTGCCGAAGGGTTTGCAACATATTACCTCGCCGATGCTTTGTCTGCACATCAGCTATATGTCGATTCTACAATTACTTCGGATATTCAATCATATCGTCAAAGAGTTGAGCTTGGGCATACCGCCGCCTCTATTCTGGGAGGAGTTGGATTTGGGCTGGCAGGTTTTGGAGTCATAATGCTGTTGACAGTTCCCGACCGGGAAAAGTTGGAAATAAAATATCGGGATGTCGGCGAAAGAATCTTGCATCTGGAGAAAAAACTACGATGAAATTCTTATGGCTTGGGGTGTCCGGGCTTGTCTTTCTGTCTTGCTTTCCCTTCACTAATCCTCTTGATCCCCTATCCTCTGAGTATATAGGTTTCCCCTCTTCTGACCGTGATGGTGATGGAATTGGTTCATATAGAGATGCGGATGACTTCCATCTCATCTCACCGGAGCAAGATACGGTGATTATCGAGAATCAGGTAACCTTAAAGTGTTCGGTGTTTGATCCGAGTTACAACAGCCGGTACCATTTCCAAGTCTCCACAAGTTATCAGGAACTTATAAAGGGCTCTTTCGTTTATGAAGCCGAACTCGAATCCCCTGCCTATGAGATAGGAGATCTTCTTGATCTTCATTTGGGGAAAACCCTCTATTGGCGAGCGCGGGGCTTTGCAGATACGGAATGGAGTGAGTGGACTGATGCCCTGAAGGTGTTTGTACGAAAGCAATTGGCCGGGACTTTTACATATACGCCTATTCTTAGAGCTGTCGGAAGCTTCCCCGCCGAGAGCAGTCCAATATGGCAAGGAGCTTTGCCGGATCAGACAGGAGACTATTCCATTCATCCGGATCTCCCTATTGGAATAAGTCTGGAAGAGACGACTGGGAAAATATCTCTTGATTCCGCTATAGATGAATTAAGCGATGTTACATACACTGTTTCGGTAGCCGGTTCAGAGAAGTATTTCGGAACTGTCACGGGAACTTTGCGGATTGTCCTCCACAAAAAATATGAGATAGGTGATACAGGACTCGCCGGCGGACTTGTCTTCCATGTTAAACCGGACTATTCAGATGGATGGCGTTATCTGGAATCCGCGCCCTCCGATCAAAGCTCAGGAATTTCCTGGGGGGCAATGAGCACTTCTCTTGGAGCATCTTCTACAGATATTGGTTCAGGCACCAAGAACACTCAGCAAATTGTTAGCGGATTGAGCAGTGGAACCTATGCCGCACATCTCTGTGCCAATCTTGCTCTAGGCGGCTTCCAAGACTGGTTTTTGCCATCCAAGGAAGAATTAAACGAATTATATGCTCATCTTTACCTGAAGTCGCTTGGAGATTTCTCTCCTGCATCTTATTGGTCTTCATCAGAAGTTAATTCGGACGAGACTTGGCATCAGCGCTTTGGAGACAGTGGTTACCAGTATAAAACCAATAAGTACCAACTGCATCGTGTGCGGGCCATTCGGGCTTTTTAGGGTTCAAAGCCTGCAAGAGTGTTTGCTTTCTTGAATCAGTCAGAAACAGCACTTACGGCACCGCCATGTATCTGCCGATCAAAGATATCGCTGCAAAGGCTGCCCTGTGCCGCTGTCTCCTGGGGCTAAGCGGAAAATATGATATTCGACTCAAACCCTCAAAAAGTATTGGCGGCGGCCTATCTATCAAGGAATAGATCAGCAACGATAACGTCATCACCATTATACGCTGTGGTTTCTTTAAGTAGGGCTTGTTGAAAAAGTCATCACGCCACCTTCTTCCTACGGATTTTATAGGTTTCTTAATCGCGCTTATCTCATCTTCTACCATTTTATCCAAGTTCATAACGATGGCCGTGATTCGTATCTCACATTCACTGGTAACTGCCAACTTCGCTTTTATCTTACCCATCCCATATCGTCTTTTACCAACACCGAATCGTCCTGGTACGGGTTCAGGACATAGGTAACAGATTTCAAGGTTCAGAAGAGGCATCACACCCCACTTTTTGCGGAGGTAAGTTTTTCTGATTGAAAGGCTTGGGGCTGTGTCAGAAACAAATTACACAGTAAACTGAACACATGAAGTTCCGACCCTACGAAATGAATCAACAATTGCTACTACCTCCAAGCCTGAGCGAATTGATAGACCAAGACGATTCCGTCAGAGTTGTCAGCCGGGTTGTTGATCAGCTAGACCGCAGGATTCTGTGCAAACCTTTTAAGGGGGAGCGCGGCTGTCCACCCTATGATCCATGTATGATGATGAAACTTCTGCTCTACGGCTATACCCAAGGGATATACTCCTGCCGCAAACTGGAGAAAGCGGTTAAAAGGGATATCAACTTTATGTGGATTTGTGCATTCCAGCGTCCAGATTTTATTACGATTAATCGATTTCGGGGAAAGTATTTCAAAGAGATTCTGGGAGAAGTTTTTGCCGAAGTCGCTCTAATACTGTTGGAAGAAGGATACATTAAAGAAGAAGATTATTTTGTCGATGGCACGAAAGTGAAAGCTGATGCGAACAAATTCAAGGCGGTCTGGAAAAAGAACAGTGAGCGATACAAGGAACTGGCTCATCAGAGGGCATCAGAAATAATCAATGAAGCCAGCCAACTCAATGATGTGGAGATCCCGCTGGATGCCGACCCTGAAGCACTCAATGCTTCGGCAGAGAAGGTTAAAGAGAGTATAGATGAGGATACGGATTCAAGGCCAATCCAGAGGAAAAAGAAGAGTCTGGCCAAAAAATTGAAAGAGGAATCATCCAAAATAGCTAAATACGAAAAACAGCAAGAAACATTGAGAGAACGCAGCTCATACAGCAAAACAGACGAAGATGCGACTTTTATGAAGATGAAGAACGATGAAATACTTCCGGCGTATAATTTACAAGTCGGCACCCAGGATGGATTTGTAACTGGAGTAACCGTTCATCAGAATGCCAATGACGGCAAGGTCTTTCGAGAACATGTAGAAAGGCGGGCTGAGCTTGGAATTGCCAATCCACAAAATATAATAGCCGATGCGGGTTATGGTTATAGAAACAATTATGACTATCTTGAATATAATGGCATGGAGGCCTACATAAAATATCCTGGATATTGGGCAGAAAATAAAAATTCGATGAAATCCCGGTATAAGCATTTCAAATTCAAAATGGATGATTCTGGCGAGATTCATTGTCCAGCTGGCTATAAGATGCGGAAAGAAGATGAACTATTACACTTTAATGCCAGTGTATATATTTGTGAATTTTGTGGTATATGTCCTAACAAATTGTACTGTATAGGAAGAGATAAAGAACACAAAAGGCTTGAAGTAAATCGACATTATCGACATCAGCAGAAAAGAGCGAGAAAACTGCTGGAAACGAATACAGGCCGGAGATTATATTCTCGCCGAGCTAATGAGGTTGAAAGTGTATTTGGAGACATGAAACATAACCAGAAATTTACACATTTCAGCTTGCGAGGGCTGGAGAACGTGCAAGCAGAGCCTTATCTGTATATGCTTGCGTATAACCTGCGTAGAGTTATTGTCAATAGTTGTGGATGAGAAAATTTCAAATCCTTCATTTTTTTCACGCGGCCTCTTCCTTGAAGACTCCATCTTTACAAAACACACCCTCAATAACCCTGGGGATTAGCTTGTATCCACGTAGCTTTCGCCAGTTCTTTTCAGCCTCCAGGCAGAGCTTCCAAACCATACTTAATGTTGCCACCCTTGAACCACAGCCCCTGGTTCTCTTCGTTCTAAGGCGGACAGTAGCAAAGGTTGACTCAATCGGGTTGGTCGTCCTGATGTGAGTCCAGTGCATCGCCGGAAATTTGTAGAACGTGAACAGCTTCTCCCTGTCCTTTTCCAGACACTGGGTGGCCCTGGGGTATTTAGCCTGAAAGGAATCAATGAATAAGTCATAGGCTTTAAGAGCATTCTGCTCGGTATCTGCCATATACATTTCATGAATCATTGACTTGGCCTTGCCCTGGATATTCCTGGGCATTTTGTTTAACACATTCGCTGTCTTGTGCACCCAGCAACGCTGTTTTTTTGTTTCGGGAAAGATTTCATCCAGGGCATTCCAGAAACCCAGCGCACCATCCCCAATGGCCAGCCTGGGGGCGGTGGTGAGACCCCGGGCTTTCAGTTGGAGCAGTATCTCCCTCCAGCTTTGTGAGCTTTCCCTGTATCCGTCACTGACGGCTAGAAGTTCCTTCTTCCCATCCTTGTCAGCTCCCATGATTACAAGAATGCAGCTCCTTTGATCATCAAGCCTTACATTGAAGTAGATGCCGTCCACCCAGATGTAGGCGTATTCCTTAGCTTTCAAATCACGTTTCTCCCACTGAAGAAACTCATCTTCCCAGAACCTTTTCAAGCGGACTATGTTCGTCGCCGACAGTCCGGCAATACCTTCACCCAGAATCGAGGCAAGAGCTGTCTGGAAAGCAGATGTGGACACACCGCTGAGGTACAGCGCCGGAACAAGGTTGTCGATACTGGGAGTTCTGCGCATATAGGTTGGCAGTATGGCACTGGTGAAGCGATCCTCTCGCTTGCTCTTTAATTTCCTGTCATCCACTCTTGGAACCTTGATTTGCATTTGACCAACCCCTGTCACAATTTTTCGTTGGGCGTGGTAACCATTGCGTACAACCTTGCGCTGATTATTCTGATCACGCTCATGTTTATGGGCATTGATGTAGTCTTCCACTTCTAACTCCAGGGCATGAATAAGCATCTTTCTGGCTCCCTCTCGCAAAACCTGATCCAAAACCGATTCTGTTTCGCTTTTCAGCACTTCCGAATCATTTCCGTTTGTTGTAAACTCTTCCATAGAGCATCTCCTTTCTGTTTGGCTTTATTACCAATTATTTTACAGAAGGATTTGCTCTTTTTTTACCCCATCCACAACTTTTGATTATATCTCACCTGCGTAAGATGGGTACTGTAGGGGTATTAAGGCCCTTAAATACTCTTGTTGTTAGCTTGTATTCATTTGTTTGCTCATTTATAGCTTGTTTTGGCGGAATTTTTGCTAGGTGGGCGAATTATCGGACCAATACTGAAAATATTGAAGGATGCGAGAAAATTCAAGTGAAAAGATTTCTATTCGGTTTTTAAGCAGTTTCTGACACAGCCCCGGGGCCGGGTGTTGCTTCTCGGACTTGAACGCGGGTTTAAGACCATAACAATTGGTATTCTGACCGCCCTCATTCTGCTCGCCGGCTGTCCATCCTCCGATGATAATGGAACGGAGAACGGCGGCAATGGAACGACGAGCCATACAGTTGCCTTCAAAATTGACGGGGGCATCTCGCAGCCGGACGCGGCGAGTGTTGTAAGCGGCCAGAAGGTTTCCGAGCCTTCGGCTGTCCGGGATGGCTACAGCCTGAGCAAGTGGTATACCGATGTGAGCTACACATCTCCTTACGATTTCGAAACCCAGGTCAGCAGCGATATCACCCTGTATGCCCAATGGGGCCATTATATCATATTCGATATTGACGGCACACCTGAGAATGAAGTCAAGGTGTTCGTAGCCGAAGGCGCGGCTGTTTCGGCAGAGGATATTCCGGTTCCTTTTAAGTCCGGCAACTTCCTGGCGGGCTGGAAAGACCGGCATGATGCAGAAATTGATCTTGATAATTTCACTCCTGGCAGTGACCTTGCTCTATATCCCGTCTGGGTGGATAAGTCGCTTACATTGGACAATCCCAGTATAACGGCCAGGACGGCGGCGACACTTACCTTCACCGCCACATCCGGGGGCAGCGAGACAGCCAGCTACACGATATTGAGCCTTACGGCGCCCGATACAGCGGTCGCCGGGGCGATTGAAATCGGCGATGATGATAAAAGTCTCACTGTCAGGGACTCCGTCTCGGCGGGCGACAGCGGCACCTATAAGGTGGATGCCTCTGTGGACAAAACCTCTCTTTCGACAGAGTTTGAACTGACAGTTTCCCGCAGGGACTTAAGTGATGTGCCTGTCTCTGTCAGTGATGATGCCGGCAAGACGTCTGCCGTTCCTCTCACTGAGGGGAATTCCGATACGCTCGCCTTCGACGGCCCTGCCGGCCTTGTTGAGGGAACCGACTACACCGTCACTCTCGAAGCGCCCTCTGGCGTGACGAATAAATTGACCCTGGCAGACGGTGTAATCACAATCCCTGATACGGTGCTTGTAGCCGACAGCGGATTTTATACCGTCAAGGCAGAGGGGAAAGGGGATTATACCGGCACGGCATCCATTGCATTCGATCTGTCGGTGAGCAGTGAGGGCGCCGCTGAGCTTAGCACGGCAGTCGCATCGCTGACGGTACCGACAGTGGCGGCGACGGCGTACACGGAAACTCTTTTCGGTGCTGTTACAGTGATTCCGGCTGGGACTGCGGCTCCTGTGCGCGGGACAGACTACACCCTGTCCATCGAGAACGCTTACGGCGACAAGGTGGGTGAGGATAAGATTTCCATTGATTCAGGCAATGAAATAGCCGTTTCCGATCAAATCACAGTAAGCGACGGGGGGAACTTTGCAGTCGTCGCAACAGGTATAGGAGACTATAAGGGCCGAGTGGTGCAGGGCTTTGTATTGACTGTTGACCCGAGAAGCCTGACAGGAGCCAGTTTGGTTCTCAATAATGGCTCCTGGTCCATGACCGCCTATACAGGCGGCACATTCCCCCTTGCGGTCACTGATGCCGACGGCAGGGCGCTGGAATATAGTGATGGCTACACCGTGGAAATCAAAGATTCCGGCGGCAGCACGCCGGCTAAGATAACCGTCGATCCGGAAGGCCGGGTGGCGGTGGCCGATACAATAGCATCCGGCGATGCCGGAGATTATACCGTCACCGTGACTGGGACCGGAAATTACGGCGGTACGGCCGACGCGGCATTTGCTCTGACAGTCGGGAAGGCGTCCATCGCCTATGCGGAAATTATTCTTACGCCTTCTGCAATAACAGCCGAGGCGTTCCAGTCTAAGGGGCTGCAGGTAAGCGTCACAGCCGGAGGCCGCACACTCAATGCAGATACGGATTATACGCTGAAACTCACTGATTCCGGCGGCGCTGATGCCGATACGGGCAAGTTTTCTGTTATCGGGAAAACCATTGAGACGACCGGCAGTATCGGGGTGTCCGATTCCGGCGATTATACCGTCGCAATTGATGCAAAGCCGGAGGGCAGCTATACCGGTTCCTCTTCAAAGATATTCACCCTGACGGTTAATGCAAAGCCGCTGTCATCGGCGGCGGCAGGGATAACCCTGTCGGGGAGTTCTGTCTCGAGAACAGAGAACGATCCCGCTGGCAGCATCGCCATTTCAGGTCTTGGCGGACTTACAAAAGATACAGATTACACCCTTTCCATTGTTCCGCCCGTCGGCGTAACAGCAAATAAATTAACCATAAACACGGATGGCGAAGTGAGCATCCCTGACACAGTTCTCCCAGACGATACCGGCACTTACACTGTCAAGGCTGCCGGAACAGGCAGCTATGACGGCGAACTCACGGCTCAGTTAGAGTTGACGGTGTCCAGAGCTGCAGCCGCGCCCCTCGCAGATGATAATTTCGCTATGACGGTTCCCGGCTTCGCGGCTGCACTCGTTGACGGGGGAACCGGAACAGTCGCCGTGACTTCAGATACACCCCTCACGGTCGGTACGGACTACACGCTGTCGGTCAAGAATTCCGATGGAGCCCTGTCGGACAAAATCACTGTCAATCTGGATACCGCCGCTGCTGTGCATGATGTCGTCGTTTCCGGAGAGATAACAGAGGCTGATGCAGGAACATACACCATCGTCGCGACGGGGAAGGGCGGCTACAAGGGCACAGCGGAGCAAACTTTCGACTTGACAGTCAATAAGAAATCCATAGCCGGAGCGGCCGTAACAGTCACGCCCGGTGAAGCAGCGGAGGTGCTGACAGGCGGCGTGTTCGCCAGCACTGCCGTCTCCCTGGGAGGCACTGATCTCGTATACAATACAGACTATACGCTGGGGATCAAAAAATCGAACGGGGATCCCGTTGATTCAGCCAGGATAACCCTTGATCTGGAAACGGGCCGATATGTTGCGTCCAATCAAATCGCGATTACAGATGCCGGAGATTACATCATTGCGGCCACTGGGATTGGGAACTATGAGGGGACACAAGATTCCCCGTCATTCGCCCTGACGGTGAATAAAGCCGACCTTGGCACTGCGGCGGTTTCCTTCTCGTCCGCTGAGACCGACATTAATACGGCCAAAGATATAACCGTCACGGTCAAGTTGGGAGCCAGAACACTCATGATAGGTGAGGACTACACCCTGGCCGTTCAAAAGGATGGCAGTCCTGTTGACGGGAACAAGTTCACCTTGAACGGAAACACCATCAGTATTACGGATCAAATTGAAAGTACCGATGCAGGGAACTATCAGATTACGGCTGCGGCGGTTGCTGCCGGCAGCTATGAGGGTACAGCAGCGGCGACATGGACGCTGAGCGTCAACGCCCGGGATATTGGGCTTCTTTCGCCCGTGATCACACTGAATTCTCAAGAAGTCACGCCCGGTGCGGCGAAAACTTTGGCTGTCACTGTCAAAGTGGGGGAAACTGTCCTCATAGCGGGAACAGATTATACCCTGTCCCTCCCCGCCAGTCCATCTGGCGCCTCCAATGCGGTAAGCATTGTCAATAATCAAGTTGATGTTGCAGCCGGCGCGGCAGTCGGCGATGCCGGAATCTACCGTTTAAGGGTAAGCGGGACAGGTAATTATGCGGGCTCTGCCGATAAGGAATTCTATTTGACAGTCGCCAGAGAGGACATTTCAGGAGAAACACTGAATGTTCCCGCCGCCCACACGGCAACGGCGCTGGAGGCGGAAGTGATTGACTCCGTCATCTCTCTGAGCGCTCTCACGGCAGGAACGGACTATGTATTGTCAATCACCGATGCAGACGGCAATACTCCCGATTCGGGCAAGATCTTCATCAATGCGGACAGGAAGATTGAGATAGGCGGTCAAATTGCGACTGGCGATGCAAAAATCTACAAAATTAGCGCAAGGGGGACGGGCGCCTATGAGGGAACAGTGACTTCCGATTTCACATTGTCTGTTAATCAAAAGACTCCAGAGCTACCTGTTCTTATCGCCTCCGCTCCCTATTTGGAACGGGGCGAAGTGAATTCAGTTGCATATACCTGGGAGGGGGGCATCGAACCTGCAGATGTTGTTTATTCACTGGCCAATCCTCCAGCTGGTTTTACCATTGTCGCAGTTGGCGGTATTAAAGTCGCCTCGGATGTCACGCCGGGAACATACACTTTGAACGTGGAGGCCAGAGTGGATGAAGTTCTTGAAGGTTCCGGGCGGATCCCCTTCCAGGTGGCGTATGTGCTGAGCTTCACATATCCCGACACCCTGGGGTATGTAGGCAGGTTAAGCGAAATTGCACCGAAGCTGACTGGTGTTGATTCGGTGGACTTGACCTCACGGATGATTTGGGAGATAGCCAATGCACCCGAAGGTGTGAGTATCAATGAGGGTACCGGTGTTATCACCGTCGATCCAGCATCGGCAACGGCAGAAGTAGCAGAATACACAGTTGCGGCGCATATCACCGGCGATACGAATGCGCCGATTATCAGCGCAGACGGCACATTGACAGCTGCGGCGACATTCAGTCTCAGGGTGGGTGCAGCAGAGTTTGCGCCGCCTGTTGACGCGGATGGCGACGGACTCAAAGAGATCACCTCGGCTTATCAGCTTCATTGGATGCGCTATGATCTGGATGGTGAATACGAACTGAAAAATGATATCATATTCCCGGCGACAGGCCCAGTGTCTGTCCCTAATCCCAATGATCCGACGAATGATATCACTATTGATTATGAAAACTTCGATCCCGTCGGAGATAATACCACACCCTTTACCGGCGTCCTGGAGGGCAATCTCTATAAGATTGAGGGCCTGAAGATTGCAAGGCCGGGAGAGGACTATATTGGCCTGTTCGGTCGTCTGCTAGATGCCACGGTGAGCAATCTTCTCATCGTCCATAACGGCATCGAAGGGAAAAGTTATGTTGGAGCCTTGAGCGGCCGTGCGGATAATAGCGTTATGGAAAGTGTGGGAGTCGAGGCCCTGTCTGACACTGTCGCTGTGAAAGCTGACGGTAACAGTAACTACCTTGGCGGAATTACAGGCTTTATGAAAGGAGGGACTTTGAAAGGCTATGCCGAGGGGAAAGTTGGATCTGCGTCAAATTATGTCGGCGGACTTGTGGGAAGAAAAGAAGGCGATGCTAAAATAACGGGCTATTTCTCCGGGACAGTCGCAGGGACCAACTATGTCGGCGGGATTATGGGCTCTTCAAGAATAGGGGGGGGAGAAGTTGCTGGATATGCATTAGGATACGTCAGGTCATCTGCTCAAAATGCTGGCGGAGCAGTGGGGTTCGGCGACTTGTCCTCTGCTCAAGTCTATGCCAGAAATTCCATAGAAAGGACCGACGGCGACCTTACGACATTCGGGTATGTTGGAGGAGATATAACCGGATTACCTGGAATCTGTTATTATTCCGCCTCTGAGTCGAAACTTATCGGTGTAGAAGATGCTTCTGGTTTCAGCGGCAGTCCAATGTATATGAACGGAACCGTGACGCCCACGGCACAGGCCGACTTTGAGGGGTTTGACTTCACCAACCGGACATGGGTGTGGCTGGGAGACGGACGGTGGCCGGCCCTGGACATCGGCCCCGTCAAGCCTGCCGAAGATCAGCCGACCGAACGGGTAGGGGAGGCTGTCCATACGAAGTTCTCACCCGGCGCTCCGCCGAAGAATGCCGATGGCGTGTATCAGGTGAGCACATGGGAACACCTGCAGTGGATGAACAATGATCTGAGTGCCGACTATGTCCTTCTAAACGATATAACCCTTCCTGGTGAGATAGAGTTGGGCGTGAACGGATGGACGCCTATTGGGGCGGATTCCGGCTTTTCCGGGAGCTTCGATGGCGGCGGCCATACCGTCAGCAATCTATGGCTGGCGAATCCGCCAGGAGCTGATCTAAGGGATAGAGGACTCTTTGGGAGGCTTTCAGGAGCAGATATACGCGATCTTATGATAGATATCGGTGATCAGGGCATTGCCGGTGAATACTATGTCGGCGGCTTAGCCGGCAGGGCTGTCTCAAGCGCCATAGAGAAAGTCGGAGTTGTCGGTGCTGGGTCAGTCAATGCTGTAACTAATTTCGCTGGAGGCATCGTAGGGCGACTGGAATCTGGCTCGTTGACTAGATCTTTCTCCACTGTGGATGTGAAAGGGGAGGCTTTCGTTGGCGGTCTTGCAGGCTCTTTGACTGATTCAGAAGTAACAGGTTATGCGGAAGGGAACGTGACAGCCAGTTCGCGCGTTGCAGGCGGACTTGCAGGTTATATGAACGGTGGTTCACTAATAGGCTATGCGACAGGGGATGTGTCGGAAGGATACAATACTGGCGGGCTTGTGGGACAAATGACTGGAAATAGTGCAGCAACAGGCTATGCGACAGGGAAAGTGTCGGGAACTCCTCATACATCGGGCACCGCGGGAGTTGGCGGCTTTGCGGGGATTGTGGTGTCTGGTGCCACAGCAACAGGCTATGCGCGGGGTTCTGTAACCAGAAGTTCAGGAGAACAACTGACCTTGGGCCGTCTGGCGGGGGCGGTCAGTGAAGGAACAGTTACCGGATATTTCTCGGACGCGGAGAGTCAGCTTCTGAATGAAAATAGTGAGCCGTTAACAGGCGCAGCCGGCGAGGATGGCACTAGCATCACAATGGCGCCAGGCATAACCCAGACTGATTTTGCGAATCTTAACTTTGGTACCGCCGTCGGGGAGTGGACATGGGTGGCGGATGGTCGATGGCCGGCCCTCAACCTGGGATTCGGCGCTTTCGCTGCTGCTGACGGGGCGGCGCCGGCTGATCAGCCGACTGGACCTCTAACGGAATAATGATTCAATGATACGGCCTGCTTAGAGCAGGCTGGAGCAGCAGAAAGCTGGAGCCCCTGGTTTTTAGCCGGGGGCTTTTTGCTGCTGTACACAACAGATTACTAATTGGCTTTGGGCTCGAGTGTTATCTATGTCTTGACCCCTCCTATACATCACCGTTGCCCAACTAATCAGTGCGGCGGAACTGGTGCGTTCCAGCACCATTATGAACAGGCATCAAGCTGGATGCATACCGTATTAACTATGGGGCCTTCAGCATCGAAACGACTGCGGTCGGCA
Source organism: Spirochaetaceae bacterium (assembly GCA_965232165.1). GTDB lineage: Bacteria > Spirochaetota > Spirochaetia > DSM-2461 > DSM-2461 > UBA2779. The sequence continues at coordinate 114,325 of CBDDOY010000002.1, forward strand.
CCGAGGATTACCGCCTGGCTGTCCGGGCCGCCTCGGAAGCCGAACCCAATGCAGCGGAAAGCCGCGAAGTTTCTGCCGCCATCGTCAGGAGCCTGTCATCCGTCCCCGTCAATGTGTTCATGAGCTTCCATATAGACACCGATCTCTTTGATGCTGATACCGATTGGACAAGCTCTGACTACGCGGGGGCATCTCCTAGAACTTTGAAAAAAGCTAAGGTGGACCCCTACAGGCTAATACCGAATACAAGCTCTATGCCGTATCGGAAGATGATTCCGATGTCCACACCCTGCTCACCTTAACCGCAGACCCGGACAGTATCCCAGTATCAGGGTCTTTTTACAATGCACCTGTGGGATACATCTATGCTGTAAAAGCCGGGGAACCTTTTTTGATGCGCATGCTTGCCAGAGACAATGTGTTGAACAGGGTCTATTGTCTACACTTACAATACACTAGCTGCGGTTACTCTCTCTTTTAGCAATGATAATAGATAGGGCATCTCTAAAAAACAGCGTTAGGAAATTGACGAAAAAATAATTTTTTGTCGATACAAGGCGGCAAAAGCGGAGCTGTCTTAAGCTGCGTGAGCATTTTGACAATGCAACAGCGGCAGAAAAGATCGAGTCAAGAACCAAATGGGTTTTTTTGAGGTGCCCCATAATAAAAGTTGCAAAAATGCCAAAAAAGCATAGTGCAAACATTCTTACATTTGTCAAACACAGGGTAACCAACGCATTCTCGGAAGGAATAAACAGTGTGATCCGGCATATAAAAGCAACCGCCAGAGGGTTTAGGAATTTTGAAAATTTCAGAACAGCAATACTTTTTCACTGCGGAAAATTGGATATGTATCCATAGGAAAGTTGGAAGAACCTATTTTCCTAACAGCTCTATGTCATTTGTCCATGATTCAGGAAGCATTGATGCGGTTCAGGTCAAAATACCCTGCTATTCTTTATAAGGTATAAGTTTAGAATCTTTTTCCTCATTCATCCCCTTGATAAACACGGTGACACCTGTATCCTCTTTAACTGCACGGACAAACAGTAGATACTGATTGTCGGCACCAGCTTCAAGCTCAAACAAGGCCTCTTCATCGGTTTTTACAAAGTATTCGAGAGTATAGCCCTTATCTTCCATAAGAGCATCTTTATAGGTTCCAAGAAGTCCTATCTCTCCAAGATACCTGATTTCATTGGGGGTAATAGTATAGCCCAGTATCCCGGGGGCACTCTCTACGGCCCAATCTCCTTGAAGCCATTCGGGTAGGAAGCTGCCTTCATTTGGAGCAATTCCACCTTCCCGGGTGTTTTTTGTTTCAGTGATATTTCCTGTAAGCAGGGGTTCCCCTGCTGCAAGTTTATCCAGAGTCTCGCATGAACTCAGAAAGAAAACGGGTATCATTATTATTGATACAAGCACAAACAACGTAAGAATAAAATTGTTTTTTGGGATCAATTCGATTCCTCCTTAACCTTTATTTCTCACCAGTGTACCTCTAAAAAAAAAGTTTTACAACCCTTGATTCGGGAAAAACGTCCTTTTTTCATTTTTTCTGAAATTTCGACCTTTCTTAGCGATGTCAACCCGTTATCAGGCTTTTTCGGCTTACGGAGCACATTCAGTGCCCACTTATCCCAGGGATTGTCTCAAATATACATAACGACAGATGTTATAGCTAAGGGGTACCTCTAAAAAACAGCTTTAGGAAATTGCGAAGTGGCGGTGTGTTCCTCGGAGCTTTGCTCCTGCGGTACGCACCTGCTTACGTGAGTATTTCGACAATGCAGCAGCGAGGAAAAAGATCAAGCCAAATTCCAAAAACGGTTTTTTTAGAGGTGCCCAATAGTTGCTCCCTCACCAGGAAGCACTCGGACAGAGAGTTATTCATCTCAAACAGCATCAACATCTATGAGTTTTGATGTGCTTTCAAAGAACTTTGATGCCGGTTCTGCTGGAACAACTTTGAATATTGAGATAGAGCATGATACCGGTGCTGGAGGTAGTAGAGCTATCTAGGGCTTGCTTAAAAAGTATTTTTGACTCTGAATACCAGTATAATGAATCAAAACTGCATTATAAGTGAGCCAGAATGCAATGATTTGAGAAACTTCGGGGGAATTTTGATTTCTGCTATTACCCAGGTGCAAGGGTTTTGAGCCATTTTCCGCATTTACCTTGCACCTGTTTTTTCAAGAATAGAGAGCAAGGCTGCTCTAAAGAATTTGTAACCCAAGTTCACCAAAATGCACCCGCCAAATATTTTTTTAACGACCAAGAAAACGAATTACTTCAAAAAAAGGCTTAAATATTTCCCAAAACCTCATAAATACCATAGAATATTTAGGGATTCCGCTTTTTGGGGACCTCAAATCACCTCAAATCAAAATGTAGTGCCTAACACTTTATTTTTCGCTTGCCTCTTTTGTGGCTGTGGTGTATCTTAGTGGTATGTATATAAGATCAATAAAAGTTGCCAACGGTAAAACGAAAAAACAGTACACCTACCTCAATCTTGTAGAAAATATCCGCACTGATAAAGGCCCCCGACAGCGGATTATTCTCAACCTTGGGAAACTGGATATCGATCCATCTCAATACAAGGCTCTGGCAAGAAGAATTGAAAATATTCTTTCAGGAAACAGAGAATTATTCGACTTGGATGAAGACATTGAGAAAATCGCACAGCAGGTATCAGACCGCATTTTCACCAAGCGGGCAAAAGACGCACAACTAAAAGCTCAAGCGCAAGCCAATTTTGTAGCGGTCGATGTTAACAGCCTTGAAACAAAGAAAGTCAGAAGCCTAGGCCCTGAGTACGTCTGTCATCAGCAATGGAAAGAGTTGGAAATGGACAGAGTTCTAAGGAAATGCGGTGTGCCTAAGGGAACGATCCCCTTACTTGAAGCTCTAATCGTCGGTAGAATGATCAAACCAGCCAGCGAGCGATTTACCAGGCAGTGGGCGGAAAAACATTCTGCTCTTTTTGAGCTGTGCGGCTTACCCCATTCGTCCTCCCTGAATGCGTACTACAGGGCTGCCGATGTTCTCTACCGCTGTAAGGACGAGCTGGAGAAGCATTTGGCTTGTAAAGAACAAGATTTATTCTCCCTCGACGAAAGCATTGTACTTTACGATTTAACGAACACCTACTTTGAGGGTCAGTGCAAAAAGAACCCAAAGGCATCTTATGGTCGCTCGAAAGAAAAGCGCAGTGACTGCAAATTGGCTACCCTGGGGTTGGTTGTCGATGCGGATGGATTTCCCAAGTATAGCAAGTTCCATCCGGGGAACCAGTGCGAATCCAAGACTTTTCAGGCCACGATTTTAGATTTGGAAGCCAACGCGGGCCTAAAAGTCGGGGCAACTGTCGTAATGGATGCCGGGATTGCCACAAAAGAGAATATCGAATGGCTTAAAAAGCGAAAATGTACCTACCTTGTGGTTCACAGAGGGAAAAGTCCTTTGGAGCTTGAGCCATCGCAAGAGATGAATCTGGTCATGGAGGACAAGAAAACAGGTGCCAAGATTGAAGTATTCGGAAAAACAATCTCGGATGAGCATTGGGTTCTGGTAAAGAGCGAGCACAAACGTCTTAAAGAAGAGGCCATGGCTATGCGTACCGAAACCGTCCTCCTTGAAAGACTTCAATATCTTCGTGACGGATTAAACAAGAAAAACCGCATGAAACTGTATTCTTCGGTTCTTCAGAGCATTGGCAGGCTTAAGGAAAAATATCCAAAGGCTGCAAAACTTTATGAAATATCAGTTATTCCTGGGGAGCCTGCCAAGCGGACAGGAAAGTTGAATGCGATTGACATTAAATGGGAGAAGAAAACTCAGACAGGAAACAGTGAAGGAACTTATACCCTTAGAACCAATCGAAAAGATTTGGATGACAAAAATATTTGGGAGCTCTATATAATGCTTGGCCGTATTGAAAACTCATTTAGAGACATGAAGTCTCATCTTGGCTTTCGGCCTAACTTTCATCAACTGGAGGAGAGAGTGCAGTCGCATATGTTTATATCAGTCCTTGCGTATCACCTGATGCATGCGACTGAATGTAAATTACGAAAAGGGGGAGATACACGGAGTTGGAAGACCATAAAAGAAGTTCTTTCTACCCACCAGAGGATAACCATAGAGTACATTTCCAAGACTGAAGAGGGAGTGCTGATGAATAATGAAGTGAGACTCGACTCCCGACAGGAACTAGAACATCAGAAGATTTATGCGATGCTTGGGTTGTCGGGAAAGGCGTTGAACCGTCGGATGACGACTCACCAAATCCGTAGTGTAAATAAAAAATAGTAACTCCATTTATTATAAGGAATTACGTTTTTTAGTGGTGAACTTGGGGTAACTAGCTTTTACCTTGAAAATCTATAGATTATGACTTTTTCAGCAAGCCCTATCTATTCCTTTAACCTCATTGTTCAGTGAAAACAATGAGCCGTCAATTTTGTCGAGGACGCCAACTGTCAATACATGATTAATATCACCAAATAGCAGAGACGCACGGCCGTGCGGATCTGCTGGCTGCGTTGAATTCCCAGCAGGAGCAGCTGATTTAGGGTGAGCTGTTTTGAAATGGGAAGTAATAATACTCACAGCACTAGCGCAGGAAAGCGCGGCCCGCGAGGGTAAACTGCGTCAGCTCGGGTTTAAATCCGGCAGTTTTTCTATGAAGTTTTTTTGAGAGGTTTTTTTTCTATTCGCTGTTGCGGCTAAAAGTGCGGCACAGTGTTTTTTTACCTCGTCAATGTCGAAATTTTTGTCGGCATATAAGGCATCCTGCAGAGCTTTTAGTACAAAATCGGCATCCTTGCCGACCGTTGAGTATTGCTGCTTGGCAACGGAAAGAAGCATTTCCAGCGATGCGTTCCCGGATGTCTTCCAGTGCTGTTTCCCATAGCTTTGCAGGAAATTCTGCATCTCTTTGGCAGAAGTTACCTTTGCAAGTTCTTTGTTGGTAATGGCCGGAGCCTGTTTGTTACTTTCTTTTGGCTTGTTATTCTCCGCCGCACTTTCTTTGGTCTGTGCCAGGCGCAGCACTTTTCGCTGTAAACTGACGACCCAGAAGAGTACAAACAGCACTAGGATGACCAGCCCTGCTATCACAGCGTAAAGCAGGCGATTATCTTTCTCTATGACGGGCAGAGTTTGAATCGTTGTTTCCGGGGGGCTGGCGGTCTGCCGTCCGGCAGGTGAAGGAATTGGCTGCACAGATTGTTGCGTTGCAGGCGGCGGGTCGAAGTCTTGTGCTCCCGGTGCAATTTCTAGCGTTCGTACTGGGACGGCAGCATAGGCGATTCTATTCTTATTCACATCCCACCAGGATATGGATATTTCAGGAAGGGTCAGCGTACCTGCTTTCTGAGGGATAAGGGTGTAATTCTCCTGTCGCCAACTGGTGACAGTGCCGCCTTTGACGCTATCTTCCATAACGGGATTATCAACATAGATTCTAAACCCATCTGCCTTGTTCTGCTGCACTTCAAGGCTTGGCAACTGGCTGGATGCCACACCTTCTGCCACGATAGTAAGACTGCGCATAATGGGTTCGCCGACTTTGAGCGTCTGGGCATCATCCCAGTTCTCGGAGATGTCCAAAGAAGTGGCTGGCAGCCAGGGATCTACTCCGGCGACTGCTGGCTTAACTTCCAGCGTAATCTCGCTGCCGGCAACGCTGAATGGCTCCAGCTTCGTGATGCCGAATGCTCTGAACCGGTCAAAATCACGGAACATACCAAATGGATCAAGTTCATTATCAAGCAGTGAGTCGAAGCGTGAACCGCGCACAGGAATGTCGCCTTGTATTACCAAGGAGGGAATGGTGAGCTGTGTTGGTTTAAGCGGTGTAATACGATATTTTGCTTCAACCGCTTTTACAGATACACCATTTTGTACCTTGTCATATATCGTCGGCTCGCCAATGGCCTCTACAATTGCGTTATCAACCTTAATCTCGCTAAGTTTTACATTGGCCAGATCATGGCGGGAGACCAGTGTGGCCGTATATGTGATTGGCTCACTCTTATAAGGATTGCGTTTGCTGACCTTCGCAGTAATCGCCACTTCCTGCTGCTGATTCACAGGGGGTAAAGAGGAGGCTTTCCCGACAAATATGGTAATGGGCTGGCTGCGGACTTCACCGTCCGAAGTCTTGATGCTTACAGGCGGGATGGTAATATTCCCTTCTTCTTTCGGGGTTACGCTATATGTCCAGCTAGTGCTGGAGGATACATCGCCATTTATGATGACCATATTGGAGGACTGTCCTCTATCGGTAACATCAAAATATTTCTTTAAGTCTGAGACAGCAGGTTTGCTTTTGGCAGAAGCGCCAGAAAGCTCCAGTTTCAGGGTGAAGCTTTCGCCTACAGCAACCTGATTACGGTTTACACTGGCCGTAAATTGTGCCCCCCATATCAAAGTTGGCATAAGCAAGGTTTGTATTATCGCTGCTATGACTGTTTTCTTTACCATGGATTGCTTCCTTCTTCGGTCCCCTTTCGTCTTGATTCAATATAGAATTGGTTTTTTAAGAATGATTTAGGGTCGTTTGTGACGCGATTCAGCCATTGATCTGCATCGATGTCCTGCTGTGTTCTGGCAGGTTGTTCATCTAACTGATCGGCCCCCATAGGATTCATGTTTTCCTGTTCAGGCTCTTCTGACTGTTTCTGATCTTCTTCTCCACGAGCAGTATTTTCATTCTGTTCTGCTCGCTGCTCTTCCTTTGAAGTATCCGCATCACGGCTTTTCTGCTCCTGTCCATCCCGGCCATTGGAGTCTTGCGGGTATTCTTTTTCACCATCTTCCTCTTTGGATGGCTGCTCCTGAGCCTGATGCCCATCGGATTGATCCTTTTCATCAGATGTGTTGCCCTGTTCTTGCCGCTCTCGGTTTTGATCTTTCTGCTGCTGGTCTCTCAGTTCTTTGACGACTTCAAGATTGTGCTTGGCTTTTTCATGAGCAGGATGTTGCTCAAGCAATGACTCATAGGCTTCAATTGCCGCATCATATTTCTGTTGTTTAGCCAGCGCGTTGCCCAGATTATAAGCTGCATCTTTGCGCACCTCCTGGCGCGAAGATTGCCTGAATGCTTTTTCCGCCTCGGCAAAATTACCAGATCTGTAATGAGTGACACCCTGTCGGTACGGGTCTTTAAATTTCTGTATAGCCGTGTCGTAATCACCACGCTCCAAAGCGTGTTGGCCTAACTGCTGATCGTTTCTGAAATAGTCATCAATTTCAGCGGCACGGGCATTTTCTGTCGGCAGGCATAAACAGAGAAGCGCCACATGAAATATAAACCCTTTTCTGAACCAGAGCAGGATTATCGCCATGACAGGTAATACCAGTAAGTAAAAGCGTTCTTCCCAGTATCTTGTGGTATGGTTTTTTGCCTGTTCCGCTTCGGCGCGGGCAGCCAGTTGATTCAGCACGATACGGCTGTCTCTGTCTGAATAGTGCGCTTCGGTATATTGCCCGCCTCCGACTTTGCTGACTTCTTTCAACTTTTCTGCTTCAAGTTTGGAGATAACCATTACACCGTTACTTTTAATGAAGTTTCCCTTGATATCTTTTACCGGGGCACCTTCTTTGCTGCCTATGCCCAAGGTGTGAATCACAATGCCTTTGGCAGCCATCTCACGGGCCATTGCAATCGCGCTGGCATCTTCAAACCCGCCATCGGTGATGACAAGTATGGATTTATTATTGCCGGGCTCCGAGGTCAGCATACGAGATGCCATTTCAAAGGCAGGAGATAATCTGCTGCCCTGTACATAGACCAGGCCGGTATCCAGTGAAGGGAGAAGATGGCGTATCGCCTCCATATCATCGGTCAGCGGATTGATCATATGCGGATCGGCAGCAAAGGCGATCAGCGCTATTTTGACGCCCTTCGAGTGCCGCAGTATATCTTCAATCTCCTGCTTGGCTCTGGTTATGCGAGAAGGGGGGGCATCTTCTGCATTCATCGATTGGGATAAATCCAGCAGAATCACAAGACTTTGAGATGACTTGAAAACATCGACTTCCTTGTAATCCCAGCGCGGTCCGGCTAATGCTGCCATAAGCAGTGCCCATAGCACTGACCATAATAGCAGGGAGGTCCATATTGAACGATTAGTTACACTCCTGTTGAGCACCAGATGCGGCAATAGCTGCTCATCTATAAAGCTCTTTAACTGCTGTATGCGGCTTCGTTCCTGATGGAACAGGCCATGAAGCAGCCATAAGAACGGAATCAGCAGGATCCCCCATAGCCACAAATCATTTTCAAAATGGAAATCATTAAACTCCATGCGCGGCCCTCCTGCAGATAGGGGCAAGGCATAGTATTAGAAACAATGCACATGCCATACCCAGCGGGTAGCGATAAAGCGGCTGACGAATCAGATATTCACGTACATCGGATTCGGTTTTTTCCAGTGTATTAATCGTGTCATAAATACTTTCCAGCGAATCGGTATCGGTTGCCAGAAAGTATTCTCCGTCTGTTTCCCGGGCGATGTCTTTCAGTAACTCTTCATCCATAGGCAGCTCTGCCATAATCACACCACGTAAATCATCCGGATAGGGTGCCGGTCCATCCTGGCCTACACCAATGGTATAAATGCGAATGCCATATTGTTTGGCGAGTTTGGCGGCTTCTAGCGGAGGAACGGCACTTGCCGTATCCTCGCCATCGGTCAGCAGGATGATGACACGGGAGCCTTCCGGACGCTCTCGCAAGTTCCGCACTGCAAGCCCAATGGCATCACCGATAGAGGTTGCATCACCTGCCATTCCCGATACGGCGTTATTGAGCATGAGACTCACCGAGACTGTATCCAATGTCAGCGGCACATGCAGGTATGCCTGCTCACCGAATAATATCAGTCCTACACGGTCTCCCAGACGCTCGCGTACGAATTTACTCACTACGTCCTTCGTTACATCCAAGCGGCTGATAACATTTTTTTCAGTAGAAAAATCCAGTGCACGCATGGAACCGGAGATATCCACCGCCAACATCAGATCGTAGCCTTCATTTTGTATGTGGGTGTATTGATCCGCCATCTGCGGGCGCATCACCGCCAGAACCAGCAATACCCATATACACGACAGCAGCACCAAAAAACCAGTTCGGGATTGTTTTGGAGAAGCCTTGAAGGCTGGGAACGCGGCTTCGAGTTTCTCTAGTGCCGGAAATAATAATTCAGGAGTCGTATCGGCATCTGCTTTTTTGCCTGCAGGCAGCAGCCGCTGTATCAGAAGAGGCAAAAAAAGCAACAATCCAAGCCATGGCCAATAGAAGATAAACATCAGCGTATCCACTTCCTTATGGCCTGTATGGTTGTCTTGATTTCCGATTCAGGAACAGATGTACCAGGCGGTGCATAGGGGATATTGACAAGCCACATCGCTTTTTCTTCCCAATTGAAATGCTCCGGGGCATGTTCTGTCAGCCAACACAGCCAAGCTTTTCCTTCCAGTCCAGCACAATCTTCGCGGGAATGGGTATGAATGGCAATGCGGCGGATTAGCTCGGACAATGAAACGGCAGTTTCCTGGGAAGCGGCATGACACTCCATTTCAGACAAGGCTTTGAGCGTACTTTTACGCCAGCTCCGCTCAGAAGCGCGTTTGCGCCAATAGAAAATGACAATACCCGCTGCCAGTATAAGAACAACTGCCGACACCGCCCACCAGCCGATAGCAAGTGGCCACCAGCCGATCTCATCCAGCCCTTCAATATCATAAAGGTCAGCCGGTGAGGCGGCGTTCGATATCATACGGCCCTCCGTAATCTGCTAATGCGCCTTAATTCAAGTGCTAACTTCCTCTGTATATTGCTGTCGGTAATAATAGAAACTATATGAACGCCAAATCTGCTGGCAATTCGTTCCAGCCTGCGGCGATTTTCCTGCCAGATTCTGCTGTAGCTCTCCCTGCCGGATTGACTATCGGTATTCACATAGCATTTTTTCTTGGTGTTTTTGCTGCATAGCAACATGCCCGCCGGAGGAATAGTATGGTCTGCCGGGTCGTCTATCGCTAGAAGCACAATATTGCAGCGTTTTTGCAAATTGGCTAATTGCTGTTCCAGCTCTTCACTAAACGAACCGAAATCGCTGATGATATAAACCAATGCCCCGGTTGGCGCAGCCTTGTTGATGTGCTGCAATGTATTTCCCAGCGTTATAGCCTGAGGCTGGGTAGCGATGCTCTTATCACTAAGCTGCTTGAGCATAGCCCACAGCGATGTGCGGGAGCGTTTCGGAGCAAAAAATTGCATGCCCTCCGGCACATCACCAAAAATACAGGCGCCCAGTCTGTCACGGTTGCTATTGGCCTGCCAGCCAAGCAATGCAGCCACGCGTGCCGCTTGCACGGACTTAAATGTTCCTCGGGTACCGAAGCGCATTGTGGCATTGGCATCTACGCAGATGATCACACTGCGTTCACGCTCTTCTTTGAATATCTTGGTATGCGGGCTTCCGGTACGGGCCGTGACTCTCCAGTCAATGCTGCGGATATCATCCCCTGCCGCATATTCACGCACTTCTTCAAATTCCAGACCTTGCCCACGGAACGGCGAACTATGATCTCCTATGGAAGCAGAAGTAACGGCGCGATTGGATGTTAGTGAAAGTCGAGATGCATGGCCCTTCAGGGTCACCAGTTCGTTGAAATCAGGGTATAACATGACGGTTTCCTCACGGTACGGCAACCACTTCAAGAAGCTGTCCTACAATCCGATCCCGTGTAACACCATCGGCTTCCGATTCAAAAGAAGGAATAATGCGATGGCGCAATATGGGGAGTGCTGCCGTTTGCACGTGATGCGGAGTGACGTATTCATCACCTCGCAGCCAGGCCAGGGCCTTGGCGCATCGTATCATGCCTAACGTTGCACGTGGTGAAGCTCCATGGGCGATCCATTTTGCCAGATTTCCATCATATTTTCCCGGCTTACGCGTGGCGGTAACAAGTGATACCACATAATCTTTGAGGTTGTCATTTATATGCATGGCCGATACGGCCTTGCGTGCTTCTACGATTTCTTTCTGGGTGGTCACCGCAGCGGATTGGGTATATGTGCCCTGCTGCCTGCGCTCATCGAGATCGGCAATTTGCCGTTCTTCTTCATGATCGGGATAATCCACCGCGATATACATTAGGAACCGATCCAACTGTGCTTCAGGCAGATTATAGGTGCCTTCCTGTTCAATCGGATTTTGTGTGGCCAGTACTATATACAGTTCCGGCAGCTTGTAACTTTTGTGGCCAACCGTAATTTGTTTTTCTTCCATGGCTTCCAGCAGTGCAGACTGCACTTTCGCCGGAGCACGGTTAATCTCGTCAGCAAGCAGGATATTGTTAAAAAGCGGGCCTTGCCGGAATGTGAAATTGCTCTTTTCCTGCACGTATATCTCAGTGCCGATTAAGTCGGAGGGAAGCAGGTCAGGCGTAAACTGAATGCGGTGAAAATCACCTTCAATGCCTTCTGCAATCGCCTTGGCCGCTGTTGTTTTTGCTAGTCCAGGCATACCTTCTATGAGTATGTGTCCATCTGCCAGTAGGCAGACCAGTAAATTTTCAATCAGCGCCTTTTGACCAATAATCCTATTTTCAATGGTCTGCTGAAGCTGAGTCAGTTTGTGTTGTATTTCATTGGTTGAGGTTTCATTTTTAACAACTTGCATTGTATTTTCCTGTTTCCTGTTATGCCAAAATTCTTTCTTGATCGCAATATTCCCCAGCCGAGGAGCCAAAGTCTTCAGGGGACCTTTCTACATTGCTTCCTGAAGGGGTGTCCCAATCATGTAGGAAATAGGCGGCGCCCTTTAAGCCATGTCCCGTCTGCTTCATATCAACAGTGGTACGCGAATACTCCTTTCCTTCTTCAAACCGAACGGGCTTATCATCTCGGTTTTTACCATTATGGGATTTGATGAATTTGAAAGTAGTATCTGGGTTCATATTTTCCTTCCGGCTTAATTCAAATACTCAACAATGCTCACTCCGAACCCTATGATGCCTCCAAACACACCGCCCCATACGACTAGCCAACCGAGATGTTTATGAATCATATCCTGAACAATTTCTTTTACCTTTTTGGGTGTAAGTTCTTCAAGGCGGCTGTCAATAATGTGCTCTGCCTGAAGTATCAGTGTAGATGTGAAGTCAGAACCTTTGTTTTTTTCAGGCTGAGCAGATGCCAATTCTGCAATTACTCCTTTCAGTTTTTCGGTCACTGGTTCTCTAAGAGGCTGGAGGACTTTTTTACCGCCCATCATCCCCAGTATTCCACCCATGGGAGACTCTTCAATGACTTCCGTTAACCCTTCGAATACACGGTCAAAATCGATTTGATTACTGATGGCTGATGTGGATGTATCCCCATTCTGCTTGAAAAAGCGCTCGATATGTTCACGCGTGAAAAATTCTTGAATCACCAATTGCTTTATACCTATCTTAAATTCTTCAAATCGGTTGGGAATCACACCGGAACCGTAAAGCAGGGGCACCTTCTCAAACAGCATATGAACGGCCAGCCAGTTTGTGACACCGCCTGACAGCGCAAACAATCCAGTCATTGAAATGATTTCACTGTAGACAGGTGAAAAATAACCTCCTACGGCAATCGATAAAGCAATGATATTGGTAACAGCACTCTTATTCATCCTTGTACCTTTTCTTGTCTTTCTTCTTCGGGCAGATCATCCAGTTTTGAGACAGAAGACCATACTTGTAATCAGTCAAAGCGAACGCCCAGCCGGATAATTTCGGTGTGAGGCTCTCTATATCCTGACGTGTTTCTGATCCCGGTAGAATCTGCGTCATGTAGTCATTCTCTTAGGGCTTTGTATTCTTTCTCAGGCTCAATCAGCTCCTTTTTACCCCCCATATCAGTAGCAGCCCATTTTTGCCATCTTCAATATACTGTCAATTGTTATGGAAACAAAGAAAAAATTCTTCATCCTAATGGATTCATAAGAATGCAAATCTCTATCAACGAGGAGACCGTGATGAAATAGTATCCATTTCGGCCATAATCCCAGCCAGGCAATTGGAGAACTCGTGGGTGCGGCGGTTCATCAAATGTCCCATATTGCGGGCGGCAATGAATTCATCCGTGCAGTTGCGGAATTCCTTTTGACTGCATGTTTCAGCCCTCGGTTGAAACGACCAAAGCCGACTTCTTGTTCTCCTGTGATTTCATCCGCCAGAAAGAGAATGTGCTCTTCTTCGGGTCTCCTTCCGGCGTTGGGAAAACCCGCCCACACCCACTTCATCGATCTTGTTGAACCCTGTGTTCCAATCTCATACGACCACTGGGAAGTGGGCATCAGTGCAATGGGGGAGACGAGGTATTTACATTGATCTGCAGCGGAAATGGCCTGCTTGTTCATTCATTCTCTGTATCGAATGCTGCATTGGCGTGCCGTTCCGCTGCTACCTTGAGGTCTTCAAGAAGTCGCTCAACATCAACTGAATCGGCAAATTCAGGAGATACCTCAGTAGTCGCCGCATCGATGGTACCGGCTCCGGTGTCGAGAACCAAGATGGGGGAACGTTCAAAACTGACAGAAGCCTCACGCCCTTTAGTGTCAAAACGTTTTCCTGCCGGCGCATTAAGATCACTATCGGATTCAAGAGCGAACGTGTCGAGATGTCAGTCTTGAGCGTCACCGCGTTCGAGGAGCCTGTAACCCGTTCCCATTAGTTTCAGTGCTGTGCCCTGAATTGACGGATCCAGTTCTTGCCCGACAATGGTCCTAGTGCCACTCCGATGATACGTGATCCGCATCGAGGCAAGCGGTTGCCCCCCTTCAATTCGGATATCCAGAACCGCCCGATGCTCTTGGCCGCGATGCTCCCAATTTCCTCGCCAGGTTCCTGATAATTGCTAGATGGCTGCGGCGGTTCCTGCAATACTGATCCCCAGCCGATCAAGGATTAACGCAAAAGACCTCTGGTATGCGCCAGTATCCGTGAAGTCAGCGTACGATTTGCCGACAGGGAACACGGGTAACGTGCATGGCTTGCAATGAAGAGGCAGGACTTTGACAGTCTGGCCCCGTATTTCCTGGTTCATCGCAATATCAGCTTTTCGCTTTGTCCATTCAGATTCAACGGACTTCGGCGACAGAACCACCGCCGGATAATCCACGGTGTCGATTCCAGGACGTATCTTCTCAATAAGGGAGTCGCCCAGTTTTATCTCAGCCTCGTCTATCCTGACTTTGGCGCCGTCTGTCTGGATGTCAGACGCAAGCTTCCCCGCAAACGGTTTATCGGACCATGTGCGGCTTAGAAAAATGCTTGGATTTGAACTCAGCGATGTCATGTCCATTGTCTTTCGTTAGTTTTCTCGGCTGAATCCGAAACAAATCTGCAACACCCGGCTGTTCGGGTGTCCATTCAACGGCTTGAGTATAGTGCCCTCCGCAGGTTGCGTGAAGGTCATTCCCGCACGACTTCGTGCCTAACCTGTCCCCGTCCAGCGACTCGGGTGCTTTGCCCCTAATGCTAAGCCGCCTGGCCCACAAAAGAATTCCCCCAGGCTAAATGTATTCGTCGAATTGTTTTTCATAGCTGTCTCATTTTGTATTTGAGTAATATCTGCTTCTTTTTTCTGCGATTTTTATGATTTGTCTTCGATCTATTTCCTGATGGTATTTATAGTAAGAGTCATCTTCCAGTTCTCTAATAATATCATTTAATGCTGAAACTGGGTCATTCATAATTTTACATTCCCATACTACAATAATATCCCATCCTAATTCCTGAATTTTTTTTCTAATTTCAATATCTCTTGATACATTTTTGCAAAATTTTTTCTGCCAGTATTCAATATTTGTTTTTGGAGTTGATGCCTTAGAACAGTTCGGGTGCCTATGCCAGAAACAGCCGTGTACAAAAATTGCGGTTTTATATTTTGGCAAAACAATATCTGGAGAGCCTGGAAGTTTATTATAATTCATCCTGAATCGAAAACCGGCACGATGTAAAAGCGATCTAATGATTAGTTCTGGTTTGGTATGCCTGCTATGTATTTGACCCATGTTCCAAGAACGTTGTTTTTTTGTTAAATGATCTGTCATGATGAATTGTTTTCATGACAATCATTATACAGTCTGTATAATAAGTCAACACAGGCTATCTCTTTCTGCATAGAAAATTGCCATGACTTCTTGAATTGCATCTTAATCTTTAGAGGTGCCCTTTGTCATAATGAAACTTACTGATGATTCGTCAATCTCCGGTTTGTACAGACGGCATAAATCAAACTGCAAATCATCAGCCGGGCTTGAGGTCTCCAGGACCCCCTCTGTTCAGCACATCTTGTGTAAATCATCGTCGTGCTTAAGCCTTTTCCAGCCGGGGCGAGCTTTTACCGAACAGCAGTATTTCAACCGCCGCACCTCTCAATGTGCCGGAATCTTCCCGGGCCAGGGGGAGGACAGCCGATTTTTGTTTTACTGCCCGTCAATCTTGCTTGAATCCGCCTCATATCCGGCTGCTCTCATCTTTTGTGCCGCCACGCGCCGGAGGCTTCATCATACGATTCATAGACCCAGCCGGTCATATCGGAAGGGAGCCTCACACCAACTTCCAAAAGACCAGACACATTTTTCCGTCCCAGTCTGCCGATAAAAAACCCCCATTCAAGGAGCACATTTTGCCTGACCCGTTTCTCCGGTTCGGGGCTGTTTTTGCTGTATTGCTCTCTCAATTGTCCGTAATCATCGCCGGAGAGGAGAACAAAAGCGAATTGCACTCCGCCTGATTCTTCTTCAAACTTTCAATACTGAGCGGTTTCCAGATTGGTTGATACAAGAAGTCGGGCTCCGGTGTGCTGCTGCGGTTTTCAGCCGGAGGTGGAGATTGTTTGGACGGCTCCCACTCGGGGAATCGAGATGCGTGAGCATGGTTTGTAAGCGGGGAGCTGCTTTGCCAAAATCTGCCGGGGGCATAAAAAAAGGCCCGTGGGGGTGAATCCACGGGCTTCAAAGAGATATAGTCGGTGAAAATCGGTGTTTGTTTACTGATTCCCGTGATTTCAGGATGCTTTCAACCAGTTTATAGACGGTCGTTCCGGTTGTGCGCGGCCGGTCATTGCAAGGCGGGGTGTCCCGTCGTTTGGCTCTCTCAATGGCACAGTCAAGCATCTTTTCCGATATTTTTCTTACATCAATACCTTTATCGTAATAGGGAAGGTGCTGCTTCAATCTTCGGGAACATTCCTTGGAACTGCCAACATTGTCGCCATCCTCGAAATGCAGACGTAGCCAGAATTCGAATTTGGGATTACTGAGTGCAAACCCATATTTAGGGGCTTCCTGGGACCATTGATGCAGCTCTGCCAACTGTTTGTCAGTCCATTGGTCCCTGTCAACCACCAGCCAGGCTTCATCCGAATTTCTCAATTCTTCTTTTTTCAGATGCCTTTTCGTTCTTTTAAGCACCCCAGGCGGCGCGCTGTCGTGCTGACCCTTGAGACATTTCACTTGAATGACAGAATTCTGATCGTTGAATATCTTAAAGTACGGCCGCTCTGCTTTACTGCCTTTAACGGCCAAAATGAAGAGCTTCCGGTAAGGGCGTTCGCCAGCGGCCGACTGAAATTTCTTTTCTCGGGATACTTGGGAGGCATCAGACTTCCTCTATGCGATTCGTCAGAGCGTTACTCATTCTGGGCACGCCTCCCAATCTTCCCTGGAGATAGCTTTTGCGGATATCCTTGTCATACCGGACATCTTTGTATTCGCTGAATGAAAGAAGCCCGGTGCTGCCGCTGCGGTTCCTTTCGGCTGCCCACATTTCATCCCGCCGGAAAAGACCCTGATCCATCTGAAGGATGTCATGGGTGGTTATCAGTAATTGCGCCCGGCTGTCCGTGCTGCAGGTCTCCAGATATTCTCTGAGCAGTTTCCCTGTCAGCAGGGGATGAAGACTGCGGTCAACCTCATCGATGACACACACTGTTTTGGATTTGGCGGCCGAGACGGCAAGAAACGCCGGCAGCAAGTTGATTACCCTTTGAGAGCCGTCCGATTCATGGCGGATGTCAAATTTGGCTTCGGTTCCGTCACTTCTTGGATGGAATGAGACCATTTTTCTAGCAACAAGCTCACCAGCTTTGCTTGTAATGATAAACCGCTCTGACAAAGCGTCAAAATGAATAGTCTTGTTTTCCTTGATGTATTCCTGCAGCTCGCTTTTGACGCGCTCCGGCAATGGAATGCTTTCGAAGGGAATGTCCTCTCCGCCCAGGCGGGAAATGCCGGTGTCGAGTTGTGGCAGCCTCTCATTCATGATGCTGTACAGAGGATGGTCTTCATCAAGAAAATGTTCAAACTGCTCAAATCTTGAGTCCGGAGCAATCAGCATCAGAGTATCCTTGAACCAGTCATAAACAGGCCGGAAATTATCAACCTTCTGAGATACCGAATTCGTCAGAAATAACTGATTGTCTCTCGTTCCTTGAAACGCAAAATGCAGGAATTGATCCTTGTCAAGGCTTGGGTCAAAATTCGGGGTGTTTTCCTGTCGATTGTATAAAACTTTCTCACTGGTGCTGGTGATTTTGACCAGCTTTTCCTCAACAACCTTCTTTCGGGTCACAGCAAAGCTGAATTCGTAGATGATTTTGTCAATCAGCAGTTCCAGCCTGAAACGGGAAGGTTTCTCAATACTGGCACTGTCCAGCCGGTATGGTTCAACGGGGATCAAACTATCTGGTTCGCGACCCCTTACGGCCAATCTCTTGACGAAACTCAATGCTTTGAAGAAGTTAGTCTTTCCAGAAGCATTTCCTCCGTAGATAGCCGCAACCGGCAAAATTCTTGTTCGATGCTGTGCAATTATGGGAACTCGGTTTCCATGCTGCCTTTCCCTGCTGGCAACCATGGAAAAGGAAACCGAGTCACGAAAGGACATCCAGTTTTCAATTGAAAAACTTATTATCATTTTGCAGTCTCCTTGCGAGATTTCAACTCATTAAACACCGTTAATATAGTATTATCCGTATTTTTGTCAAGTTTAATGAGTTGATTTCTCTTTATTTATGGATCGACCGAGTAAATGGCGCAGGGCCTGGTTCTGTAGCGTTTCTGATAAAACGATCTTTTTCTGTAAATTGGCTGACGGCGCCCAAGGCATCTTCCGAATCAAGTGACGGTACTTCTGATCTTCTATCCTGAAGAGCAGTGCCGGTATCATTCAGCGCCTTGACAATGTCCTGACTCGCAATGCCTGCAGCGCCGATTTCTGTTTTTAGCGCCTCGGCGCTTCTCGCGGTTGAAAACCTTCCGTGTGTTCCGCGGCTAAATCCGCAGATGGGCATTTTTTCGGTGGAAACAGCGTGCATTACACCATGGATACAAGACACAGCCGGGGTGGAGGACTCCCCCCGTCTATCCTGTTCGATGGGAATCATCTCTGCCGCGATTGACAGAATCGTCCGTCCGGCCAGACCGTAGATGGCGGTCTCTATGAATTACGCCGCAGTATCACCGCACGCCAGCCATGATGACGCCGATCTCCTGTCATGGTCCAGCCGCGGGTGTTTTTCGTCAGTTCGGCCAGATGGGCGCTTCGCCCCGTTATGGCCCACTTGCCGCCGGGTTTAATGAGCGTAGCGGATACCTGTTTCAGTCGGGAACTCCATGCGGTGCGGGGGATGGGGGCTAAATCGGTTAGAAGCAGATTCACCGAGTTTGGCTCCATCACGGCGCTGAGCAGGCCGGGTTCGGCGAGCGGTATGAGCGCCGTTTTCAACAAGCTGTTATAAGCCCTCAGATTGCGCTCACTGATCAGCAATGCCAACCTGTCCCGTCCTGCAAGGACAATCTCCCCCGGAGGGGCACCCTGGCGCGCCGCGCACAGCAGGGGGAAATGTCCCTGTCCAGGCGACCAGAACACCCATCGGCCGCCCGCTTCCCCGCCTTTCGCCAGAAGTCCGGCCAAGAGTTCTATGCGCCAGGAGATAGAATCGAAGTCCCCGATGTTCCACGCAGTTGCCAGGGTGTACCGTGTTCGTCCGACAGCAAATGCCTGAGATTGACGGATGTAGGGTTGAAGCCAATCCTTCTTGAAGCATTGCTCTGTCTCCACATCGCCTCCCCGTCTGAAGTGGAACACCGTATGGCTTTTGGCCGATTCTTCGTGGAGGATGATGTTTCGCGCCCTGCGGATGAATTCCCGGCATGAATCGGCCAGCGGCTGGACGATGACGAGGCCCACTCTCCCGTCGGCGCTGAGCAGCCCGGGGGACCGAAGTATGAAATCCTCTATGACAGGCAGTCCGGCCTTGGCCGGAAAATTCGATACGATGAGATCATAGGCATTCGGATGGCTGTCTTCGAGCATGAGGCGCTGATTCGTCACGACATTGCCCAGTCCGTTGAGTCTCGCGTTATGGGCGCTGAATTCCACCGCCAGCCTGTCCCTGTCAATAAGATATACTCCTGCCCCTGAATTGCGGGAAGCGATGGCAAGACCCAATGCGCCGCAGCCGCAGCCAGCGTCAAGAACATTGTGAACACGGCTAAGATCATATTGTCCGGCGATGGATTTAAGGAGGAGCATGGAACCTGTGTCTATGCCGTTGCTGCTGAATAGCCCCAGGGAGAGATCAAGCTTGATGCTCTTGCCGCTAAACCGGAATTCTATCCGGCGATTTATGAGGTCTGGGAGGATGGCTGAATCTCTTCCTGAATAGGGGTGGCTTGCTCCAGGCAAGGCGGCGGAAGGTTCTGAAACCGCGGCGTGTTCTTTGACTCGGAGAGTTTCCGGGCCTTCCTCTTCCCTTTGAATGGATGCAGGATGCGGTTTTGAAGGCGATTCGGAGGTCAGTCGTTTATCCGTTCCTGATATTCCTTGGTTTCCACGCTGACACGGATTTTCTCTCCCTGCTTAATGAAAATGGGAACCTTAACCTTGAGGCCGGTCTCGGTAACGATATACTTGGTAGCCCCTGTCACGGTATCCCCTTTAACGGCCTCCTCGGCTTCGGTGACGATGAGGTCTTTCTTCGGGGGAAGGCGAATGTCCAGAGTCTCGTCATTCCAGCGGGTGAGCTTGAAGGTTTCGCCCTCAAGCATGAAGTACTGGGCGGTCTCATGGGCCGTTTTTGGAACCTCAAACTGTTCGAAAGTGGAAGTATCCATGAAATGATAGACCGTGTCATCGGCATAAAGAAACTGAGATTCCACCTCATCCACATCGATTTCCTCGCAACTGTCCTGGCTCTTGTGGGTAACCCTGAGAACGGCTCCGGTTCGCAGGTTCTTGAGTTTCAATCGAACGAAGGCGGAACCCTTTCCCGGATTGACGAATTCCCGTTCATTCACCACATAGGGTTCGTTCTTCTCGAGTAAGTAATCGCCCTTGTTAATGGCTCCAGCCTTTATCATTCCCATACAATTACCACCTGAGAAGCACCCTTAAACATCATCTGAACACTATATCATGCAGGGGGAAAAGGTCCAGTCCTTCTAGGTTCTTATCCCCCCGGAGCAGCGCCAGCAGTCTGTCGAGACCCATGGCCACGCCGGAGCAATGAGGCATACCATCTGCTATAGCATGAATCCACCGCTCGTCATCGTTCTTAGGATGCTGACTCCGCCAATACTCCTTGAGGGCCTCTAAGCTGTTCTCCTCAGTGTAGCAATTCGCCACTTCCACTCCGCGGCAGTACATCTCCCAGCGTTCGGCCCAGGGGCTTCCCTGAATGCGCTTCGCCAAAGTGGGAATGACGGCCGGCCAGTCTTTCAGTATCAGGGGTGTCTCAGTGGGCAGCCGGTGTTCAACGAGAGAGAGAAACAGGCGGTGAAACAGATCATCTAGGCCCTCCTGTCCGTTTCCGGCGGGTAGATTGTTATCAATAAGACGCTGGATGAGGGTGTGGCGGATATATTCGCTGTCGTTACTATCCAGATCATTTTCGAGTGAGAATCCCGCAAACTCTTCGAATGCCTGATTCATCGTCATGACATTGAAATCGGCCGTGATAACATCATCACATACTCCATCTAGGGCTTCACAGAGCGCCTTGAGCAGTTTCTGGGTCCTGCCGATATTTCTGACGGCATCGACACCGACTTCATACCATTCCAGCATGGAGAATTCCCGGCGGTGCCATCCGTCAAGCTGCTCATTGTTGCGAAAGCACTTGCTGATTTGATACAGAGAAGGCGACCCGCAGGCGAGAAGTGTTTTCATGTATAACTCGGGGGATTGCGCAAGATACATGCGCCGGGATGGCCGCTCCGCCTCCGACAAGAGAGTTTCAAAGAGTTCTATAGTCTTCTCTGGTATGGGAGATGGAGCGAGAACAGGGGTTTCGACTTCAAGAAAACCGGCCTGGTCAAAGTATTGACGTATACCTCTGTACAAAGCCGATCTCTGCCGGATGGCAGTCCAGATCTGTTTCACTTATCTGGTGCAGCCACCCGTCATCTTGAATAAATCAGTCACTTTCGATGCAATCGGTGGGACACACGTCGACACATACGCCACAACTCGTACAAAGGTCTTCATCGATGACTCGAACGTTATCCTGCTCACTAATGGCCTCTACCGGACATTCAGGCTCACAGGCGCCGCAGTTGATGCAGTCTCTGCTTATGATGCTATACGCCACTACATACCTCCATTTTTTACTCCAAACTACCATTATATGGAAAAATGTCAAGGGCTGAGCATGGGCCTATTCCAACTCAATACAGATATCCCCAGCCTGAATACAGCGGTTTAGCTCTCATGCACCTTGCGCGAACTCAAGTTTGGTCTCATGGATGAGTTGGCGCAAGAGTAATCCGCTAAGAAATCACAGATTACGCAGGGCAGAGAATCCATGAAGCACGAATACATAAGAATTGTCATTTCAGCCATGGATGGCCGCAGATGAACATGGATCGTTTTCTTGGGATGGATTACACCTCGTGTGCTGTGAATTCAAAAATCAGTATTTGGGCGCAACCCTTCGGGTCGGGCTTTCCGCTCCAATGCCTTACTCTGGCTGCCTGTCTCCGGCTCATTGCCAATCGCCGGGGCAGCCAGCGGCATTTCCGCTGCAATCCCTTGCGCCTCACTTAGGGCGCCTCTAAAAAACCGCGTTTGGAATCTGGCGCAGCTATTTTTCTTCGATGCAAGGCGCCAGAAGATCAAGCGCAACTGGGGATTGAGTGAGCTTTTTGGCAACGCAGCATGTTTATTACTGGTTTTTTTGTTTCACTGATAAGCTCTCTTTTATTATTTCTCGTTACGATATTTTATCATTTCATCGAAAGTAAATCCAATATGAGAAAAAAAATGAGTGAGGAATGAAATTACAGGCGACTTCAAAACGGCGAGGGAGAAGTTGAAGTGGCGGTCTCCTCCCGCTACAGCCACAGGAACTTGCGGATAGAGCGCACCGATAAAGCCGGCACGGTGCGCTATGTGTTCGACCTTGACGGCAGCATCATAGAAGAACACCGGGGCGATGAACTGATCCGCTATGTGTTCCGCAGGGGAAAGCACCTGGCCAAGATCACCCCTGACGGGACATATTATTACGGCACGGACCGTCTTGGGAGCACCACGGTGATGTTTGACGGGGAGGGCAGCGTAGTCTGGCGGGGGGATGTATCGCCCTTCGGGGAACTGGTGTCCTCCGAAGGGAGCATTGAGGAGAGAGTGAAATTCACGGGGAAGGATTATGACGAAGCGGCCGGGCTGTACTACTTCAACGCGAGGTGGTATGATGCGGAGCTTGGGCGGTTTACAACGGAGGATCCGGCGCGGGACGGGTTGAACTGGTATGTGTATGTGAGGAATAATCCTTTGCGGTATGTTGATCCGACGGGGCTGGAAAGTGCCGATGCCGCATATGCAAGACAGGCCGCTATGTCTGTAAAAGTAAAACCTACTATGTTTACACAAAATCAATTCAAAGAGTCTTTTGGGCAAAGTTTTTCAGCTACTGCTTGTGCTGCTACATCTTTACTAAATGAAATTTCTGAACAATATACTACACAAACGCGTGAACAGCTTACATTTGATCAGGGATTAAATATGATGCAAAATGCCGTCGATAATGGTTCGATTGATCCCAATAATGCATTTGTTAGTTGGGAAGATGCTTCAAATGATATGTGGTCTGACACAGGATTAATGGGTGATTGGAATTATGATGATAGTGGTTTCAGCCATAGAATTTATGCGCTACAAACAGATGCAGATCCTTTTCCCGATCATTTCCTTAATTCAATTGGTGATACTGGATATCATGATCCGTGGGATGGAAAAACCGGAGATATTCGAGCAGAAACTCTAGTGCCGGAATGGCAAACACGAAATATAGAATTTAATATGCGTGAAGACTAAAAGAGTAAAGACGTAATGGAAAGAAAATTATTTTTATTAGTAATATTGCTTCTTCCAATTCCTTTATTAGTAGGTAAAGAATATAACTTCCAAGACTATTCTTTGAGAATTGATATTCCAGAAACAATTAGGTTTAGGTATTATACTCCTAATGAAGAAAATGGTATTAGTGCTGATTCTGATATTGAAATCATCATTAGAATAAAACCACTCGGTGATTATTTACATGATAGATATGCTCACACATATTTATCGAACTCTCTTTTTTTCTTATTAAATACTAAGGAAACAGTGACACAAGAAACAATATTAGAACTTCTAAGTGCTGAAGATTCTTCATTTATTATGAATAAACCAACAGCAAAATATGATATTTTAAGTTCTTATCGAAAGTATTCAGTCGATAATGAAATAATTGGTGAATCATATTTCGGGATGGTTGGAGATGGTGGTCTAGCACCAAATGGTTATCACAATCTTCTTATACTAATTCATAATGAATATCTGATTTCAATTTCTTTAATATTACATGATTCAAGTTTTAACATAGCAAATAAATATTCAGAATTTTTTCATAAAAATAGTAATGGTACTTTATTTTTCAATGATCCTTTTTCAGAAAATATAGAAGGATTTTATTCAAAGCTTCAGAATGATGAAATTTTGGAAGAAGTAGGATCAAATAATTTTTTTACAATTTGGGGAAATCTAATAAATACAATAAGGCTAACTGGAGAACAAATAACAAATATCGGAATTCTTAATGATTCACAATCGGCTACCGGCCCGCTTTCGTTGCCGCCAATGCGGTGAGCCGGCAGTACCGCCGCCGCAATGGCGGATGCCTGGCAGAAGAAACCGATCCCCTGGAGCAAACACGTTCCTACAGCTATAATGCCCATGGTCGGCTGGCAGAGGAGATAAACCAACAGGGGATGGGTCAAACTTTTCAGTACAACGATCAGGGAGAAGTGACAGAGCACAGGGACTTTGAGGGCAATCTCTATGAGTATTGTTATGATGACTGCGGCAGAACCACCCAAAAATTCTTGGTACATGGAGGGGCAGTACACCGAACAGCCCTTCGGCATGGAAACCGACGAACAGACCGGAGAGATAACATTCACCCTGGAGTACGGGGTGTTCACCCGTTTCATCAAGCTGCACAGCCATATCAACGCTCTGGACGCGGAAGGCGAGCCGATAATGGACCCCGGCAGCTTCGACCTTGATCCCGAGAGCGTCCGGGTCTACGCCCTCTCGGGCGGCGTCAACAAGTTCTACAGCTACAAGCCCGACGGCGGCCGGGCCGTCCACAGCGCCCTGACAGACACAATGCGCAGTGACCGCTACAGCTATTACCCCGACAGCGATCTTGTGCAGATCGCCGGGGATTACGCCTGCCGCTACGATGAAAACGGGAACATGACGGAAAAGGGAGACAGGTACACCGAAAGCGGGGGAGAGATTACTATACATAAGGAAGGCCGCTATACCCTATATAAGTATGACCTGCTCAACCGCCTTGTATCGGTGAGCAGGCTCAATGACGAGGGAGAAGTTGAAGTGGCGGCCTCCTACCGCTACAGCCACAGGAACTTGCGGATAGAGCGCACCGATAAAGCCGGCACGGTGCGCTATGTGTTCGACCTTGACGGCAGCATCATAGAAGAACACCGGGGCGATGAACTGATCCGCTATGTGTTCCGCAGGGGAAAGCACCTGGCCAAGATCACCCCTGACGGGACATATTATTACGGCACGGACCGTCTTGGGAGCACCACGGTGATGTTTGACGGGGAGGGCAGCGTAGTCTGGCGGGGGGATGTATCGCCCTTCGGGGAACTGGTGTCCTCCGAAGGGAGCATTGAGGAGAGAGTGAAATTCACGGGGAAGGATTATGACGAAGCGGCCGGGCTGTATTACTTCAACGCGAGGTGGTATGATGCGGAGCTTGGGCGGTTTACAACGGAGGATCCGGCGCGGGACGGGCGGAACTGGTATGTGTATGTGAGGAATAATCCTTTGCGGTTTGTTGATCCTACGGGGCTGGAATGGATCATTACAAACACTTTCGGAGCAGAAGGACCTTATAAAGACACTAATGGTTTACATTCAGGTATTGATATGATATGGGTCGAAAAAGATGGATCAAACGGAACAACAGGACAGACTGTTCTGCCGTTGGAACCAGGAATTGTGAGTCTCATTAAGAATGATACTAAAGGTGGAAAAACTGTGTTCATTAAACATAAGGATAACAGGCGTTCTACCTACCAGCACAATACTGAGATTTTGGTCAATGTTGGTGATGAAGTAAACCTTGATACCCCTATCGCATATGCCGGGAATGATGGCGAGAATTCAACAGGCCCGCATGTACACGTTGATATCTACAACAATACAGGCTCACCAGCGGGACAAAAGATTAAACCTGTATTAGAATATGGCGACAGTAAACAGTATTACATAGAACCGTCTGAAAGACTTGTCACGGACTATATTGATAGAATGACTGAAGCAGCAGAGCAGGCAGGAAGAGAAGAATGTACTAAATAGAATCTAGAGGAGCTGAAGGATATGAAAATATTGGAAAGGACACATCAAGTATTAACACAAAGAAACAATCTCATCCTGGTTTTGGCATTAATTACATCATTTGCAGAAGCAGGGCCAATAGATGTGGTATATGTAAATAGAGACCCATTGAACAATGAACAGTCTTTTGTAGAGAAAATGATAAAAACTGTGAAGTCTGATGATTTTGATATGTTTTTATCAATGTTTGATCGGAAATATACACTTGTAAAATTTCAATATGCGATGGATGAATTCAAAGAAAACATCCATATTGATCAGGACTCTCAAAGATTAACAAACAGGGAAATAACACTGCTTGAACAGTATTTCTTCTCAATAAAAAATATACTTTTAGGAAAATCAAGCATACCAAATAATCTTCCCCTAGAACCAATGATCCGAATTTTTTTTATTAATAATGACAGTTTTTCCTTTACAGTTTCATATTCCGGTATTCCTGATTTGGAATCAGTTAGTATGCAAGTGGAGAAAGAAAGAATTGTTAGAATTGAACGCTTTTATTATGAATATAGTGAGGGTGTTCCTCTTTTTTTACTCGTTGGCAGTTTACCCAATCTTCTGACATTGAAAGACAACACACCTGTATATCGCAACGAAGATTCACAAGTTCCGTATTCATACTTACCGGCTAATACCTTATTTTTTCTTACTAATCATGTATATTATCCGAATGATCGAGTTAAGCTAATCTTGGATAATGGGGATCAGCTATTTCTTAATTCAGATGATATGGCTTATGTTCCCTCGTCTGTTGATTATTTCATAAGGATGCTTTTTGAGTGCAAAGATGCCGGGATAGAGGATGCTTTTCGTGTTACACTGGAAGGTTCTATTACTGTATATACAGCTCCAAATTCCTTGGAATTGGAGCAACGATTGTTTTCGAAGAATGAAATTTACTATCGTTCGGAAACAGCCATGAGAATAAATGAAGATGAAATTGTTACATGGATAATGATTATTGATGACAGAGGCATGGAAATTGGATGGTGTAAGGCGGAAGATTTATCATTGAAATGAGGAGCGCAGAATAATATCGTGAATTTCTTGGGTGAATTTCCGTTACGGCACACAGGGAGGCTTATCGTCAATCGAAGGCCCCGACGGGCAGGTGATAGAAGAGCGAAGCTATGATATGCAGAGCGGTGAGCTGAAACGGGTGAAAGACCCCCGGACCGGCAATGAAACCCATTTCCATTTTGACAGCCTGGGGCGTCTTTCCCAAGTGACGGATGCCGAAGGATACAGCGTCAGCTACCGTTACGATGCCTATGATCGGCTGACGGGCATCACCGATCAGGCCGGTGAAACCTGGGGCCGTGAGTACGATGCCCTGGGCCGTCTCAGTGCGGCCATAGACCCCTTGGGCCATCGCTATGAATACACCTGCGATGCATTGGGGAGGGTGAGAGAAGCCGAAACTCCCCTTGGAGCGAAGTATCAGTACCTTTACGACACCTAGGGACAACTACTTCGGATGGTTCGGGGGGACGATGAAACCCTCTGGGATTACGATTTGGCCGGCAACCTGATAAGTCAGACCCTACCCACCGGCAGAGAGGAATCCTACCGGTACAATGCCCTAAATCACCTCATTGCCTACCGGCCTGTAACCGCCCAAGCGGTTATCTGGAAATACCGCCGCCGCAATGACGGACGCCTGACAGAAGAAACCGATCCCCTGGGTCAAACACGTTCCTACAGCTATGACTTTTGGGGAAGACTGATTGAGGAAACTGATCAGAGGGGAGTCCGGCAGTCCTTCGTGTACAGCGATCAGGGAGAAGTGACAGAACACCGGGACTTTGAGGGTAATCTCTATGAGTATTGTTATGATGACTGCGGCAGAACCACCCAAAAATTCTTGGTACATGGAGGGGCAGTACACCGAACAGCCCTTCGGCATGGAAACCGACGAACAGACCGGAGAGATAACATTCACCCTGGAGGACGGGGTGTTCACCCGTTTCATCAAGCTGCACAGCCATATCAACGCGCTGGACGCGGAAGGCGAGCCGATAATGGACCCCGGCAGCTTCGACCTTGATCCCGAGAGCGTCCGGGTCTACGCCCTCTCGGGCGGCGTCAACAAGTTCTACAGCTACAAGCCCGACGGCGGCCGGGCCGTCCACAGCGCCCTGACAGACACAATGCGCAGTGACCGCTACAGCTATTACCCCGACAGCGATCTTGTGCAGATCGCCGGGGATTACGCCTGCCGCTACGATGAAAACGGGAACATGACGGAAAAGGGAGACAGGTACACCGAAAGCGGGGGAGAGATTACCATACATAAGGAAGGCCGCTATACCCTATATAAGTATGACCTGCTCAACCGCCTTGTATCGGTGAGCAGACTTAACGGCGAGGGAGAAGTTGAAGTGGCGGTCTCCTACCGCTACAGCCACAGGAACTTGCGGATAGAGCGCACCGATAAAGCCGGCACGGTGCGCTATGTGTTCGACCTTGACGGCAACATCATAGAAGAACACCGGGGCGATGAACTGATCCGCTATGTGTTCCGCAGGGGAAAGCACCTGGCCAAGATCACCCCTGACGGGACATATTATTACGGCACGGACCGTCTTGGGAGCACCACGGTGATGTTTGACGGGGAGGGCAGCGTAGTCTGGCGGGGGGATGTATCGCCCTTTGGGGAACTGGTGTCCTCCGAAGGGAGCATTGAGGAGAGAGTGAAATTCACGGGGAAGGATTATGACGAAGCGGCCGGGCTGTACTACTTCAACGCGAGGTGGTATGATGCGGAGCTTGGGCGGTTTACAACGGAGGATCCGGCGCGGGACGGGTTGAACTGGTATGTGTATGTGAGGAATAATCCTTTGCGGTATGTTGATCCTACGGGGCTGGAGGCAGAGGATGGGGGTAGTGATCCAAGTTTTGCATCAAATCTTCCACGTTACTCTGCAAGATTAATAAGAAATGCAAATTCTTGGCAGTCGGGTTTAAATGAAGGATTCTCTCGTAAAAACGTTGGTTTAGATATTCTAAAAATTACAAATAATCTTACAAGTTCATCTACTGAATTTAATGTTCAATCTGTTGCAAATCATCCAGAATATCCAATAGGAAATACTGTAGTCGGTGATTTTGATTTAAAGGCATATTCAGAAAGTGCAAGTTTTAATAGTACCGTTTTATTGATTGCAAATGCAGAAACATTAAGTGGAATAAAAATTGGTGATGATGGTCATGAACTCGATTCTGATGGTAATTCATTACCCACAGGACGTTGGTTAGGTCATGAACCTCCTCCTTTTAGTGGCGGATGTATTATCCCAGCAACAGAAGAGGATCAAAACAAAGATGTCGATTATTTTACGACAGAAGGAATAAATGATGGTACTGTGATAAAGAGCACTATAATTGAACAAAGAATTTCTTATGAGGATAAGAAAAAATGAGAATTTATATCCATATTATTATTTCTATATTTTTCATTCATTCTCTTTTTCCTGACCCAAGTTCACCACTAAAAAACGTAATTCCTTATAATAAATGGAGTTACTATTTTTTATTTACACTACGGATTTGGTGAGTCGTCATCCGACGGTTCAACGCCTTTCCCGACAACCCAAGCATCGCATAAATCTTCTGATGTTCTAGTTCCTGTCGGGAGTCGAGTCTCACTTCATTATTCATCAGCACTCCCTCTTCAGTCTTGGAAATGTACTCTATGGTTATCCTCTGGTGGGTAGAAAGAACTTCTTTTATGGTCTTCCAACTCCGTGTATCTCCCCCTTTTCGTAATTTACATTCAGTCGCATGCATCAGGTGATACGCAAGGACTGATATAAACATATGCGACTGCACTCTCTCCTCCAGTTGATGAAAGTTAGGCCGAAAGCCAAGATGAGACTTCATGTCTCTAAATGAGTTTTCAATACGGCCAAGCATTATATAGAGCTCCCAAATATTTTTGTCATCCAAATCTTTTCGATTGGTTCTAAGGGTATAAGTTCCTTCACTGTTTCCTGTCTGAGTTTTCTTCTCCCATTTAATGTCAATCGCATTCAACTTTCCTGTCCGCTTGGCAGGCTCCCCAGGAATAACTGATATTTCATAAAGTTTTGCAGCCTTTGGATATTTTTCCTTAAGCCTGCCAATGCTCTGAAGAACCGAAGAATACAGTTTCATGCGGTTTTTCTTGTTTAATCCGTCACGAAGATATTGAAGTCTTTCAAGGAGGACGGTTTCGGTACGCATAGCCATGGCCTCTTCTTTAAGACGTTTGTGCTCGCTCTTTACCAGAACCCAATGCTCATCCGAGATTGTTTTTCCGAATACTTCAATCTTGGCACCTGTTTTCTTGTCCTCCATGACCAGATTCATCTCTTGCGATGGCTCAAGCTCCAAAGGACTTTTCCCTCTGTGAACCACAAGGTAGGTACATTTTCGCTTTTTAAGCCATTCGATATTCTCTTTTGTGGCAATCCCGGCATCCATTACGACAGTTGCCCCGACTTTTAGGCCCGCGTTGGCTTCCAAATCTAAAATCGTGGCCTGAAAAGTCCTGGATTCGCACTGGTTCCCCGGATGGAACTTGCTATACTTGGGAAATCCATCCGCATCGACAACCAACCCCAGGGTAGCCAATTTGCAGTCACTGCGCTTTTCTTTCGAGCGACCATAAGATGCCTTTGGGTTCTTTTTGCACTGACCCTCAAAGTAGGTGTTCGTTAAATCGTAAAGTACAATGCTTTCGTCGAGGGAGAATAAATCTTGTTCTTTACAAGCCAAATGCTTCTCCAGCTCGTCCTTACAGCGGTAGAGAACATCGGCAGCCCTGTAGTACGCATTCAGGGAGGACGAATGGGGTAAGCCGCACAGCTCAAAAAGAGCAGAATGTTTTTCCGCCCACTGCCTGGTAAATCGCTCGCTGGCTGGTTTGATCATTCTACCGACGATTAGAGCTTCAAGTAAGGGGATCGTTCCCTTAGGCACACCGCATTTCCTTAGAACTCTGTCCATTTCCAACTCTTTCCATTGCTGATGACAGACGTACTCAGGGCCTAGGCTTCTGACTTTCTTTGTTTCAAGGCTGTTAACATCGACCGCTACAAAATTGGCTTGCGCTTGAGCTTTTAGTTGTGCGTCTTTTGCCCGCTTGGTGAAAATGCGGTCTGATACCTGCTGTGCGATTTTCTCAATGTCTTCATCCAAGTCGAATAATTCTCTGTTTCCTGAAAGAATATTTTCAATTCTTCTTGCCAGAGCTTTGTATTGAGAAGAATCAATATCCAGTTTCCCAAGGTTGAGAATAATCCGCTGTCGGGGGCCTTTATCAGTGCGGATATTTTCTACAAGATTGAGGTAGGTGTACTGTTTTTTCGTTTTACCGTTGGCAACTTTTATTGATCTTATATACATACCACTAAGATACACCACAGCCACAAAAGAGGCAAGCGAAAAATAAAGTGTTAGGCACTACATTTTGATTTGAGGTGATTTGAGGTCCCCAAAAAGCGGAATCCCTAAATATTCTATGGTATTTATGAGGTTTTGGGAAATATTTAAGCCTTTTTTTGAGGTAATTCGTTTTCTTGGTCGTTAAAAAAATATTTAGCAGGTGTATTTTGGTGAACTTGGGCTGAGAGTGCAGAAGAATATGTATTTCATCCATCAACGAACATAATTATAACTGAAAACCATATTGAGTATTCAGAATGGGGCATAGGATTTAGTGAGGATTATAAAGCAAGAAAATACAAAGATTTTGTTTTCTTAAAAACTAAAAATGAGTGGTTTATGCTACTTAAAACCCAAAATTGGATATACCTTATTCCGAAAAGTGGACCGATCATTTTTGGAACGAAGAGATTCAGAGATCATTCTGCGCCACCAGAACCTAATCATGTAACTTTTAAATCAGCTACTGCTACATCGTTCTTAACAGAAACTTTGCCAGGTAATGAATTAAGGTATGAGCCTGAGCGTTTATTGAATTGGGATATTACACAAGGTTGGGTAGAAGGTGCTCCAGGAGATGGTTCAGGAGAAAAATTAACACTTACTGTCCGTGGAGGAGAAAAATCATCGAGCTTAATATTTTATAATGGTTTTATTGATCCTGATAATATAGATTTGTTTTATTTAAATGCTAGGGTTAAAGATATTTCTATTAAGGTTGATAGCGGAGAATCTTATGAATATCAACTTGCTGATAAACCTGACTGTCAAATAATTTTTCTTCCGGAACTATCTAATACATTTGAAGTGACCATATTAAGTTCATATCCAGGGAAGAAATATAATGATCTATCAATTGCGGGTATATTTGCGAATCTTTTATATTATGATTTCTCGCATAAATAAATTTTGTAGGATGGCCTTTGAATTATATTGATTTGTGGGGGTTGGAAAATGTTGTTGTAATGTTCTCATTAAATACAGAAGATAAGAATTTCAATGATTTCTTTTATAATATATTAGTTGATCAATCAGCTAAAGAAATAAGTCAAACTGCAAAGGAGTCGGGAAAAACTGTTAGAATCGATAGAGATGCGACAGAAGCTGAAATTATTGATGCTTATGAGGATTCGGATACCGAAAGACTTATAATCGTAGCTCATGGTTCTAAGAACGGAGCAGATATTAATGATATTGATAAAGTTTCAATAACACCAGGTGATTTTGGTTCAAAAACACCAGGCAGTGACTTAAAAGATGTTGATATTGACTCATGTTATCAAGATACTTTTGAGGGGTCTTGGCGGGATAAAATTGATGCCACAGCACAAGGAAAAGTAATTGGAAAAGTAAACGTAAATACTTATAATCCTAAAAACGAGGCCATTCATTGGAATCAAACAAACCATGTTTTAAGAGAAACAATTCCTGAGATAATGAAAGGAAAAAGCAAAGGTCCGTTGCCTAAGGCCAATCCCTTTACATCTATTCTTGGCAGTATCAGTGATGGTGGTAATTGTGAAAATTAAATTATTGTTATATTTATTACTTGTTTCTCATTCATTGTTCTCATTAGGAAGAAGTGAAATTGAAATAATTGAATCTATTGAAAATAAATATGATGTGCAGTCAATTTTAACTATGCACCATCCCACTGATTTTGTTTTTGTCGGTGATGATATGATTTTCTATTGTACATATAGCAATGGACTGCCTGAATTATTCAATTATAACATTACTACACAAATACATGAAAAAATATCTCTTCCTCATGTCATGGATAGATTTGTTGCTACTACCTCTACATATTTAACCTTAAAAGTACTAAACAATAAATTATATATACGCTGTAGGGAAGCTATCTTTGGTGATAATGATGAATACTATTTTTTTATTTATGACATACATTCTTCGCGATGGCAGGAAATTGAGCATTTAAGAAATATAATAAGTTATAAATATGCAGTAATAAGTGAAAACCAAATTCTTTATAAACCCCTTAGTGTCTCTGAATTACTAATTGCTGATATTTCAACCGGTTATATTAATAGTTTAAAATTACCTGATGGCTTTGATTTTCATAATCTTGAATGGCATGATACATTAGTAACAAATAATGAAATGTGGGTACTTTTTTATGACATGAATAAATATACAGAAAAAGAACACTATGTTTTATTTTGGAATGTCCAAACTGGTGCGGTGTTCACTCAAAAAGTTATGGAAAATTTCCCTAAAATATATAATCTTTCAATGACTAAAAAGAATGAAATAATTTATATTGTCGATAATTCCAAAAATAATACTGCCAAACTTATAAAAAACAACTTTGAATTTGGTGAAATGAAAGTGCTTTTAGAATCGAATGAAGAATCGTATAAAGATTGGGATTTTATTTCAGCTAAGAAAATTAAAGATAATCTATTTGCATTTACTGTTTTCATAGGACGTGTCCCATTTGGTGCGAGTGGAGAAGTCGGCAATGTAACGTTGTTTCTTTTAGAATATCCTTAAGTCAAGTTCACAAAATGCCCTGTATGTCAAGATAGTTGAAGCATGATTTTCGAAAAACATATCTATCGGATCAGTAAAAAAGGGAGCCGGAATATCAAAACAAACACTTTGGAACTGGCTGTCAACAACGGAGCAAATGAGTACGATGCCCTGGGCCGTCTCAGTGCGGCCATAGACCCCTTGGGCCATCGCTATGAATACACTTACGATGCCCTAGGCCGGGTGAAGGAAGCCGAAAACCCCCTTGGGGCGAAGTATCAGTACCTCTACGACACCCTGGGACAACTACTTCGGATGGTTCGGGGGGACGATGAAACCCTCTGGGATTACGATTTGGCGGGCAACCTGATAAGTCAGACCCTACCCACCGGCAGAGAGGAATCCTACCGGTACAATGCCCTAAATCACCTCATTGCCTACCGACCTGTAACCACCCAAGCGGTTATCTGGAAATACCGCCGCCGCAATGACGGACGCCTGACAGAAGAAACCGATCCCCTGGGTCAAACACGTTCCTACAGCTATGACTTTTGGGAAAGACTGATTGAGGAAACTGATCAGAGGGGAGTCCGGCAGTCCTTCGTGTACAGCGATCAGGGAGAAGTGACAGAACACCGGGACTTTGAGGGTAATCTCTATGAGTACCGCTATGATGACTACGGCAGAACAACTCAAAGGTTCTACAACAATCAACTGGAAACCAGCTATGAATACGATGTGGATGGCAACCTGCTTAAAGCCGTCAACGAACTCACGGGAAATGAAGCCCTCTACGGCTACGACAGGAAGGGAAACCTCATATCCCAGAACACGGAAATGGGAATCACCCGATATGAGTACGAAGGCCGGGGCCTGAAAACGAGGGAGATTAGCCCCTCGCAGATAATCAATTTCACCTACGATGCCGGAGGCAGTCTGCTCAGCAGTCAGGAAGAACTGCTCTCCCGACAGAAGGTAAGCTACCGCTACAACCCCCTGGGACAGGAGGTGCGCCGGGATGTCTCGGACAACCTGATAGAGAAACGCCGCTACGACCAATGGGGCCGCCTGACGGGCATAACCGGCCATAAGATACAGTATGAAGACTTGGTCGGCCCGCTCCTCTACGGGGAGAGCTATGTATACGGCCCGGGGGATCAGAAGACCCACACCACCGATCTATTGGGGAAGATAACCAATTATGAATATGATGAGTTTGACCGTCTCAAGGCGGTTAATTATCCCTTTGACACAGGAAAAGTCTACGCCGATTTCAAGGAAAGACTGGACCTCGGTCTCTTTCCATCGGGGAACGAAAGAGGTAAACTGGCGGGAGCGGACAGGCAGAGGATAGAAGAGATTATCACCCAGGCTAAGGAAAAATACCCCCGGTACAGAACGGCGAAACTGGAAGTCGAACCTCACCTGATCCCCGCCCCCGGAGGAACAGCCTTCAGGCCCTACCGGAACATTGGCCTCTCCCAGATGCCAGCCCTTGAGGCGGCCTACAGCCAGGTCTTCGGGGTAAGACGGACGACTCCAAAAATGGTAGACTACACGTGGCGGGAAGAGTTCAACTACGATGATACCGGCAGCCGCATCGAAAAGCGTAACGGCTGGGGGCCAGTCAGCTACACCTACTCCGCCGAGAACCGCCTAACCCGGGCGGGGGCACGGCAGTACAGCTACGACGGCAACGGCAATCTTACCGAGGAGACCTCCGGAGGGGGACGCAGGCGCTACTTCTATAACAGCCTGAACCGGGTGAGGCGGGCCGAGATGAATGAGGGCATGGCGAGGATTCTGGAATACGATTACGACGGTCTTGGAAGACGCATCGGTCATAGCGACAGCCTCTGGGGAGAAACCCGCTACGGCTATGAGGGTTTGGGACTCAACCCCGTCCAGGAGGTGTTTGAGAAGTACTTCAGCCTCGGAGACGATACATCGGGAAGCCGTAACGCCGAAAGAAAATCCCCAAGAAAATCCCCGAAGCCCAAACCCAGCTTAGGGAGGGGCCGCTACATGCCCTGCACCGGGGGCCGCCGTGCGAATCAGCAGCCGGCCACCCTGCGAAAACCCTCCATGTCGGAAACCAGAAGCTATCTTTACAAGGGCCGCACTCCCATAGCCCGCAGCGCCGCCGGAAGTTATGGCCTGCATGTGAGCACCTACGGCCATGACGCTTTGGGGAGTGTCGCTGCAACAGTGAGCCAAGGATCTCTGGAAGAGCGGTACCGCTATGATGCTTTCGGCGGGAACTATGAGGGCAAATTAGAGACGGATGAGAGGGGTTACAACGGCAAGCCGCATGATCCCGTTACGGGGTTATACAATTACGGTTATCGGGACTATGATCCGGTGACGGGACGGTTTTCTACGGTTGATCCGATTCGGGACGGGCGGAACTGGTATGTGTATACGGCCAATGATCCGGTGAATTA
The DNA here is from genome assembly GCA_965232165.1 of Spirochaetaceae bacterium. GTDB lineage: Bacteria > Spirochaetota > Spirochaetia > DSM-2461 > DSM-2461 > UBA2779. Next base: position 150,675 of record CBDDOY010000002.1, read on the forward strand.
TATTGATGCCTGGGGGTTGGAGGCAGAGGATGGGGGACCCAATTTAATAATAAGCGAAACAGAGCAGGCTAATGTAGATAGAGGGGCTTATTTGTATCCTCTGGTTAATGATAAGGGCGAAGGTGTTGGATTTTTGACCGATGTATATGCAACCCCTCGGAGGTATGGACTGCATGAAGGTATTGATGTAGGTGTACCTGTTGGAACTAATGCAAGATCACCAAGAGATGGAATTGTTACAAAGATTATAACTGAAAATTCAGGATCCCCTTATGGAAACAGAGTTGAGATTGAGTTAGATAATAAAAACCTTTTTGCCATCTCCCATCTTGATTCAATAGCCGTAGAAGAGGGACAAAAAGTAAGGGCTGGTGAAGTATTTGCGACTACAGGGAATACTGGAAATTCAAAGGGACCTCATGCGCATATTGGGCTGTTTGATAAGAATGGAAGGAGGCTTGATCCGATGAATATTTTCTTTATGGGAGTAATACCGTGAAAAAAGTATGGCTTAGAATTCACTACATAATTTTATTGATTCTTATGCCCTATTCATTAGAAGCAGTGAATTTCGAAAATATGATTATCCGAAGCACGATTGAAAAATCTTATGAGGAACTAACCGATAGGATTTATGTTCACAAAAGGTATCATGAACCTGAATTTACTGATCATCTAGGCGAACCATTAGGGATTGAGATTCTTGACAAATTTATGAATTTCAATAGCAGCAGCTTTGAGAAAATTGTTTATAAAGACATTGAAATAGTTTTTATGAAAATCTATGGTCAATACGAGGTTTTTCGAGTTGAAGTAACAGGCAATAGCTATTCCACTTTAGATGGATTAACTATTGGCAGTCAATCATTTGAAGTTGCAGAGAAGTTGGGAATGCCGTATCGGCAGGAAGTTCTAAATCCTGGAGAGGTAAAACACTCGTATATTATACCGGATCAATTGGCTCAAAGCCGTTCCTTTGCGATTGAATTGGTTTTTATATATGACCAGGAAGGTCCACGGATGACTGTCAAGCATTTATATGTATCTCGCATTCCAACTGGGGTATAATGTCTCATCGTTTTCGTTCAAAATTAGATAATCATGCAATCCGAATGTGTGAGCGCCTACGGGCATGATTCATTGGGGAGTATTACGGCAGCGGTGAGTCAGGGAATTTTGGAAGAGCAATACCGCTACGATGCTTTCGGGGGGAACTATGAGGGCGAACTGAAGACGGATGAGAGGGGCTACAAGGGGAAGCCGCATGATCCCGTTACGGGGTTATACAATTACGGTTATCGGGACTATGACCCGGTGACGGGACGGTTTTCTACGGTTGATCCGATTCGGGACGGGCGGAACTGGTATGTGTATACGGCCAATGATCCGGTGAATTATATTGATGCCTGGGGGTTGCTGACAGAAGATGGGGGCAATGTTGGTGTAAGTGTAGCTCCTCAACCTCAAATAGCTACCGCTGATCCAAGTTGTGATATAAGAGGATGGAATGAAGCATTAGATGCTGGTATGGATCCTAGAGGACAGAATGGTGAAACCTGGAATGGGAATGAGCTGACCGTAAGAGAAATATATGGATACTATCCAAATAATCGAAACGAAGGAGTCCCACCTGAAGGGACAAATGGTTTCGCCTTCTATGATAGCACGGCCAATAATCAGGCCGATCCTACACACTTAGAGTATTATGATAATACTGATGAGGATACAGATACATACACAAGATATCAAACTGACGGGAGTACCGAGGTCATTCAGCAACAGCGTGATATTGATAATCCGGTGAATGATAATTGGACTTATATTCCACTTAATTTATTACCGTAGATTTGGAGAGATTATGAAAAAAATAGTAATAGTTTTTCTATACACAATAATTGCACCATTAGCGACTTGTGATGATAATATAATGTTGCGTATTGTGGGGAAAGAACAGGATAAAGAAATTTATGTTGATAAAGTTATTGAATCCTTGGTACTTACAAAAACAAAATCAATGGTACCAAAATTGAAAAGCATCCAAGGACTTGAAAATCTTGAGAGTTTAGAAGAATTAACAATAGAATTCACAGACATGACATTTACTGATTTCACTTTTTTAGAAAATCATAGAAATCTTGAGATTTTGCGGTTAAAATTCGTTACTGTAACCGACTTGAGATTTATTGGACAGTTGCAAAATCTAAAAAGACTTTATTTAACCGATGGTCTTGACATAAAAGATACTTCAATAGAACTTTCAGGAAACTCTGAAATTGAATATATTCAAATCTGGGGATTTTCACTAGGTTCTTTTCCACTCGTGAGTAATTCATCTAATAGTTTCTTATACTTAGACATCGCATGGAGCAATCTGTCTGATTTCAACATCAAAAGTTTGAATCCAGAGGTTAATTACATTATCAAAGATAGGTACCTCTCAAAAATTATCGAAGTACCTGAAAATATAATTACATACAATAGTATCCGAGAAACATTGCAATATTCTGAGTTTAATTAGAATATTTGAAATACATACCTTTACTCCTTCGGTGCCGGTAGTGGATGCTTGCTTTCATTTCCGGAGCATTAACCGGCATCTTTGACGGGGAAGACCGCGGGCATATCTACGAACAAGATTCCGGCGGCCGTGTGAGGAAAAAGACAGCCGCCATATTGAGCAGCCAGGGCAATCCCCTCCCCGTAAGCCCGAACGGCAGCCGCATACAGGAAATCATTTACTGCGAAGGCGGACTTCCCGGCAGAGGAACCGGCCTGGAGGGCGAATCCCTGAAGTGGCATTATGATGCCCTCGGCCGCTTTACAGGCCTTGAACGGGAAGGTCTATGGGAAGATAAACGCCGTTACGACCTGCTGGGCCGTCTCACCTACAGGGAAGAGGCTCCCGGCCGGGGCTATTATTTCCGTTACGGCACACAGGGACGCTTATCGTCAATCGAAGGCCCCGACGGGCAGGTGATAGAAGGGCGAAGCTATGATATGCAGAGCGGTGAGCTGAAACGGGTGAAAGACCCCCGGACCGGCAATGAAACCCATTTCCATTTTGACAACCTGGGGCGTCTTTCCCAAGTGACGGATAGTGTCCAGTATAGTTCGCAATTTTCTTTCAAGAAGCCATCGAATTCTTCCATCAGGCAGCCTGTTCCAATTTAAGTCTTTGTTCATCTATCGCTTTTTCACTAATATACCGTTTCCCAGAAGCCCAGTCTTCAGAGTATTCTATCAAATAGCAACAGATTAATCTGAGATATGATTCAATACTGGGAAATATTCCAACGACCCGGGACCTCCGGCGGATTTCTCGATTCAGCCGCTCTAATTGATTGGCTGATGATGTCTTTCTACTGTCTATTTCCGAGAATTCAAAGAATTGGACAGAGTCTTCAAGTCCCTCCTCCAGGCAGTTCATCGATTTGGGAAACTGCTCCTTAAATTCGTCTATAATTCTATTGGCATATTCACGGGCTGAATGTGAATCCGGCTGATTCCATATCTGTTTAATGCGGCCTGCCAGATACTTCTTATCACGAGCCGGTACATGGGAGAGGATATTCCTCATGAAATGGATATTGCACCGCTGCCGGGAACATCCGATGAGTTCTTTACGAATAGCTTCCCTGAAGACAAGGAAGGCCGCTATACCCTATATAAGTATGACCTGCTCAACCGCCTTGTATCGGTGAGCAGGCTTAACGACGAGGGAGAAGTTGAAGTGGCGGCATCCTACCGCTACAGCCACAGGAACTTGCGGATAGAGCGCACCGATAAAGCCGGCACGGTGCGCTATGTGTTCGACCTTGACGGCAGCATCATAGAAGAACACCGGGGCGATGAACTGATCCGCTATGTGTTCCGCAGGGGAAAGCACCTGGCCAAGATCACCCCTGACGGGACATATTATTACGGCACGGACCGTCTTGGGAGCACCACGGTGATGTTTGACGGGGAGGGCAGCGTAGTCTGGCGGGGGGATGTATCGCCCTTCGGGGAACTGGTGTCCTCCGAAGGGAGCATTCAAGGAGAGAGTGAAATTCACGGGGAAGGATTATGACGAAGCGGCCGGGCTGTACTACTTCAATGCGAGGTGGTATGATGCGGAGCTTGGGCGGTTTACAACGGAGGATCCGGCGCGGGACGGGTTGAACTGGTATGTGTATGTGAGGAATAATCCTTTGCGGTATGTTGATCCGACGGGACTGGTAAATTGGGATGTTGTTGCTGATGGCTCCGTAAAAGCAGTAAAGGGAGCTCTGAAAACTGTAATGGGTGTCGGGGCTGTTATTGCCTCCAGTGGTACTGGGGTTGCCTCTGGAGGTGTTCTAGCACCTGTAGCAGTAGGAGGTATCGTTGTCGGGTCTATCTATGCAGTTGATGGTTTTGTCGAAGCAACTGTAGGTGTTGCTGAAACAGTAGCTGGCCTAATGGAAGATAATCCGGACGCAGTGTACGATAATCCAGACTCTATGTCGGAAATCCTTGGGATTGCTGGTGATGAGCTTATGAAAGGAGTCACAGGAGAAGAATCCGATGTACTTCAAAATATTGGGAAATGGGTTGGTGGGCAGCCTGCAGATACACTTGACTTTCTTTTTACTCCAACAGATTTAGGTGCACCTACTTTGGAGGATATGGAGTTCACTTCCTCCCCGATATCCGATTTTGGAGGAGGTGAGTAAGAGTGCTTCGTGAAATTGGAAAATATTTATCATCACAGGGGTTTGCGATCATTTCGATGACAATGCTTTGGCTGATTCTTTCCGATGAAAAGGCTCTTGAACGAATAAGAAAGAAAAAGGTTCGTCGATTATTTTTTATCTCTATCGTTGGATATTTCTTTGTGTTAGCAGTGGAGATTGTACGTATAGCATTAAAGTGATCTTTTGTCGAGGACTCACAAGATGCCTTGTTATTGAACTGTCCTCTCATTTAGTCGATTTTGCTACTTAGGGCTTGCTTAATAAGTATTTTTTGACTCTGAATACCAGTATAATGAATCAAAACTGCATTATAAGTGAGCCAGAATGCAATAATTTGAGAAACTTCGGGGGAATTTTGATTTCTGCTATTACCCAGGTGCAAGGGTTTTGGGCCATTTTTCGCATTTCCCTTGCACCTGTTTTGTCAAGAATAGATAGCAAGGTTGCTCTAAAGCATTTGTAACTGGCTTTTGCCTTGAAAGTCTTCGGATGCCGTTGGCTGGACGAACAACCGGCGGCCCACATTGAAGTTTGAAACAGCCGATGCCGATGTCGGCATGGGGCATTTTGAGATATCCATCGGAGGACGGGAGTTTGTTACGCAGGAGAGCCCCTGCAGACTGCCCTTTCTGTCCGAGGGGAAAAACATCGTCACCGTTCGGGCGTTCGATCGGCTGGGGAACAGCCGGGATGCGTCGATAGAGCTGCTGATCGACACTGTAGCGCCCGATGAGCCGGACAATTTCCGCGTTGTGCCCGGCAATGGCTCCGCAGTGCTCAAATGGACGGAAGGGGATGATGAGACGATGTCCTACGTCCTGCAAAGGAAGAGAAATGCCGGTTCAACGCCGACCATTACGGTCCTGCGGGGAAGCGGCCGGGCCGGCTCCGGCGAGAACGGGGGGACATTATATTTCGAGCAGGACTGGGAGAACCTGCAAAATGGAGAAATCATCCGCTTCTCCATTTACGGAATAGACCGTGCCGGGAACATCGGGCCGAGCGTGGCGGCCGAGGCGACGGTCGGCGTGGCCAGGGCGGAGTATAGCGATGAGGAAGACCTGTTTGTTGAATATGAGGATGTCGATCTTTTTATTCCGGCGGAGAGCCTGGGCGAAAAGACCGAACAGGTGGTGATTAGCGAGATAATCAGCCCCGATATGGAAGAACAGGCGATTAACCCGATAATCAGTCCGATTTATGATTTTTCCATTGAAACCGAAAACCCCGGAGGCCCGGAATCCCGAGGTCATGCCAAATTCAAAAAACGCTACATTGGAATGATCGACTATGACGAGTCGCTGGTGCCTGAAGGATTTCCTGAAGAAAAACTGGGCGTTTATTATTTCAACACGGAATGGGGGCGGTGGTTTATAGAGGAATCGGCTGGAGTGGATACCGAGAACAACCGCATTATTTTCTCCACCGATCACTTCAGTCATTTTTCCGTTCAGCCGACTGTCGTCAACGACTTGACTCCGCAGGAACTGAGGGAAGTAGAATACACGCCTTTTTCCGCCCAGACCAAACATGAACCGGTCAGCGTAAGCCCCAAGGGCGGCAGCGTTTCCACTTCAATGACCGAGTTTGTTCTGCCCGGCAGGGATGGGTTCGATTTTGAACTGCGGCGGATTTATGACACCGGAACGGCGCGAATGGATAATTCCGGCTTTGCGGTGAACTATTCCATAGATATCTCAGTGACAGGCTCAATGGAACTGATAGCCAGCGGCATTGGTTCAGTGGCGAAGGGAGCGGCACTTGGAATCGTCAGCCAGATTGGAGACAGCATAAAGAAGTACTTCACCAACAATGGAGACTTCTCCTACGCCCTGGGACAGGGATGGCGGCTTAATCTGCCCTATATCAGAGGCAGCAACGGCGGCGTTTTGGCACGGACTCCCAGCGGCAGCTTCTATGATATTCTTTCCATGGACAAGAAATCCGTGATTGACATCGGGCTCTACAGAACCCTGGTTTTTGAAAATCATGAATATGAGGATTTTACGCTTGAAGTTAAGCAGGTGCGTTCAGATATAACCATAGCCTTGGCATCCGCGATGTCCGGCAGGCCGCCCATCCCGGGATGGCTGCTTTTTTCGGCAAAGATGACGATGGCGGACGGCTCCTCTTATAAATTTGACAGCCTGGGACGCCTGTTAGAGATGAAATCAAGCGATGGGAAAAACACCGTCACCGTGAATTATAACGGCTTTCTGCTGGAAAGCATAGTGGACAGCATGGATCGCAAAGTCCGATTCGAGTATGAAACCAACACCCTGATAGATTCCTATTCCATTGTACCTCAGATTAAAAGAATCTGGGTGGAAAACGACCCCCAAGGGCGGGAAGTGCGCTATTCCTACGGGAAGGCCAATGATACGGTTTTCCCCACCAGACTGCCCCTTATGTCCATGGCCACAGACATTGGCGGCCGCAAATGGCGCTACGATTATGACACCTATTTTCTGGCTGCGACTGATTTTTCCGTGAAGGTGAATGCCTTAAGTCTCTTGCTGTCTGTGTTTACCGCCGGTCTCGCAAACGAGGCTCTGGCCAAGCTGGGCCTGGGTTCGATCAATTTTTCCGGCGGCTATCAGGCGGAATGGTCATTCGTGATGAGCGAGGCCTCCGGACCCGGCATAGGCGAGAACTTGATACGGTATAAGGTTCATTCGCTTGACTATACGAAAGTCGAGGTGACGGATTATATTCTGGGCCTGATTCCCACGGCGATAAAAACCTCCTTTCATTTGGAGCAGCGCCTTGCCGCCGGGTCGCACATCTACACAGACCCCGTTCTCAATGTCTCCCGGAGGAAGAACTACAGCTTTGATTTCAGCTATACCGGGAAGGGGAATCAGTTTACCGTTACGAAGTCCACGGTGTCCGGCGAGTATCTGCGGGAGGTGCGCTATTTTGACCGCATAACAAAGAAGCGCAGGCGGTATTTGAGCTGGAGCGATGCCGTGACTGATTTCAGCCTGGTTCAGCAGAAGTCATATTTCCACATGAATTCTGAAAAGATACCGCTGGAAGTCAAGATGGATACCTATGATGTCAAGACAGGCGAGTTTCTGCGCTCACAGGCAACAGAATATGACGAGCGCAGTCTGCGGCCAAAACAAGTTGTCGTCACGCATTCCGATTTGAACGCCATGACGACACAGTACCGGTACGACGGCTGGGGCAACATCGTTTATCAAAGAGAGGAAACGGCGATATCCGGCTCCAGTCAGTTGATGGAAACCTGGATGTATTACAACGGCTCAGCCCCTCCGTCCGGGCCGGAATGGCCGGCGACCCCGCTGGAAACTCAAACCGGCCTGCCGGACCGAATTCATGACCGTCTGCTGGGCCGGGCCGTGAAACACAGCGTCAACGGCCCCGAAGGCCCCATGGCTCCGAAAACCCGATACAGCTATTTCCTCTACAACGGCCTGGGGAAAATGACCAAAGAGGCCCTGCGGGTGTCCGGCAAATGGGCCGTCAGCCAATACGCCTATGATGCAGACACCGGGGAACTTACCCGGACAACCGATCCCGACGGTGCGGCCGCCGACATCATCTGGAATTATGAAGCGCCGGGGGACAGCTACACCAAAACCACTGTCAGCAGGGACGTGAAGGATGCGGACGGCGGGAAAGCGGACATCCGGACCGTGTCGGCCTACGATGACGTCTTCGGCTTTCTGCTCTGGGAGAAGGACGGCCGCGGCTATGTGACCCGGCTGTGGAGCGACAGCCTGGGCCGCCCCGTTCGAATCCGGCGCCCGGACGACGGCGACGATCCGGACTGGATGCCCGGTTACGGGCCCCCTCCCGGGTGGCGGACAGACAACCCCGAAACCCGCATCGCCTACAACGACCGGAGCCTCTCCATAACCGTCGCCCAGCCTCTGAAAGCCGTCCAGACCTACCAGTTCGCCCATGACGGACAGCTTGTCTCCAAAACCGCCGTCAGCCGCGGCGGCTATGACAAAGAGGGCCGCCCCCTGGCGGCGCCGCAGGATGTCAGACACCGCTGGAGCTATGATGCCTATGGCAGGATGACAGGCTATATAGACCCGTCCGGCCTGCGTGTCGATTTCTCTCACGACTCCCAGGACCGCCTGACCGAAGAGGTGTTCCATCTTGAGGGAGGCCGAACCGCCCGGCGCAGCTACAGGCACAGCGTCAGCGGGGATGTCAAAACCATTATTGATGAATTGGGCAACAAAACCATCGAAGAATACGACATGAGCGGCCGTCTTCTAATCAGGTCCCATTATTCCTCCGAGGGGCGCACCCTTTTCAGGGAGAGCTTCAGCTATGATGCATTAGGGAACCGGATCAGCGTCACCGATGCAGCGGGCAGCAGCACCCTCACCGAATACAGCGAGCGCAGCCGGCCGGTCAAAGTCACAGGGCCGGAGGCCGAGTATTTCGACGGTAATCAGTCCTGCCGAACCGCAGCCCGCACCCGCAATGAATACAGCCCGGCCGGTCATCTCATCGCTGAGCACAGCTCCTCCCGAAGGGGCGGGGATACCATAAGCATGGAAACCGATGCCCTGGGGCGCGTTATTACCGAGACCGTCCATGTCCGGGGGGAGGAAGGGCTGACCCGAAAATACACCGCAAAACATTTTTATGATGAAAACGGCAGCCGGGTGCGTACCGTCGACCCCCTGGGCGGCGAGACCCGCACCGAATACACTCCCCGCGGCCAGAAGAAAAGCATCACCGACCCCGACGGCCATAAGACCGGCTTCACCTACGATGCCCTGGACCGCCAGACCTCCGTCACCGGTCCGAGGGGCAGCAGCGGCAGATACGGGGAGAACTACACCGCTGATCTTTATTATGATGACCTTGACCGGCTGACACGAGCCGTTCTGCCCGCCATAGAACCCGGAGGCGAGCGCGGCGAGGTCTTATTTTCCTATGACGCCCGGGGAAACCTTCTCTCCCGCATCGAGCCGGACGGCTCCCGCACCGAATACACCTACACCGCCCGGCACTGGAAATCATCAGAAACCCAGATAGGCAGGACCCTTGACGGCGCCGTCCGCTCCTACACTGTCAGATACACCTACAATGACATCGGACAAATGACCGTCCGGCAGGAACCCGGCGGGGAGAGAACCCGCTTTGAGTACGATGCCCTCGGCCGGAAACTCAAGGAGATACTGCCCGATCAGTCGAAGAGACAGTATTACTGGGACATGCGCGGCCTCCTGGAGGCACAGGTTGACGGCATAGGAGCCGTAACCCGACACAGCTATGACGAGCTTGGCCGCGAGGTTTCCATGACAGACCCTGAGGGGCACACCAGCGGTTACCGCTACGACCAGAGAGGCAACATCGCCCAAATCACAGACCCCTCGGGCGAGTCCTTCACAGCCTGGTTCGATGAGCGCGGCCTTGTAACACGGGAAAGGGACAGCCGTGGCAGGGAAAAGCGTTTCGGCTACGATGAGGCCGGACGGCCTGTCTTTTTAGAAGACCCCCGAGGCACCGAAATAACCTACACCCACACCCCTGCCGGTCTTGTGGAAAGCATCAGCTATCAAAACGGCGGGGAAACCCATATCCAGAGCTTCCGCTACGACGAGGCCGGAGCCCTCATGGAAGCCAATGACAACGGCGTCCTTACCCGCTACAATGAGAAAGACGGAGAATACGTCCCCAACCCCTACGACCTGCAAACCTCCGTGTCGGAAACCCTGGGCGGGAAAACCCTCACCAGCCGATACACCTATGACATCATGAAGAGGCGGACATCCACGGGCTACAGCAGCGGCGGGAAGACAGAGTACCTCTACAACACCCTGGGCCGGCTTGAGCGCATCCCCGGCATCATCGACGAATCCATTAACTTTGACGCCGACGGGCTGGCAGCCGGCTATGAACTGGCCAACGGCGTCCGCGCCGAATTCGAGTACGACAGCAGAAGAAGAGCGGTTTCCGTCATCCACAGGGATTCATCGGGCAGCACAGGCCAGTCATATCGGCTCACCTGCGACATGGAGGACAACATCATCCAGCGCAACGGCGACCACTTCAGCTACGACCGCAGCAGCCAGATGACAAGCGCGGTCCTGAGCGGCGATGCATCTATCGAGGAGTACCCCCTGGAGGACAGGGAGTTCGCATTAGGTTCGATCCGCTCCGATGTCCGCGCCGACCGGCCGGCGGAGATTCCAGGCGGCGAACTCACCCTGGACTGGGGCGCCGGCAGCCTGGTGATAGACCTGGGCTACGCCTGCAAGACGAAGACCGTCATAGTCCGCCCCCGCAGCATAAACAGCCGGCTCCGCAAGCCGCAGCTTTCGCTTTCCACCGCCCTGTACAACATGGAGGGGCAGTACACCGAACAGCCCTTCGGCATGGAAACCGACGAACAGACCGGAGAGATAACATTCACCCTGGAGTACGGGGTGTTCACCCGTTTCATCAAGCTGCACAGCCACATCAACGCGCTGGACGCGGAAGGCGAGCCGCTAATGGACCCCGGCAGCTTCGACCTTGATCCCGAGAGCGTCCGGGTCTACGCCCTCTCGGGCGGCGTCAACAAGTTCTACAGCTACAAGCCCGACGGCGGCCGGGCCGTCCACAGCGCCCTGACAGACACAATGCGCAGTGACCGCTACAGCTATTACCCCGACAGCGATCTTGTGCAGATCGCCGGGGATTACGCCTGCCGCTACGATGAAAACGGGAACATGACGGAAAAGGGAGACAGGTACACCGAAAGCGGGGGAGAGATTACTATACATAAGGAAGGCCGCTATGCCCTATATAAGTATGACCTGCTCAACCGCCTTGTATCGGTGAGCAGGCTTAACGGCGAGGGAGAAGTTGAAGTGGCGGCATCCTACCGCTACAGCCACAGGAACTTGCGGATAGAGCGCACCGATAAAGCCGGCACGGTGCGCTATGTGTTCGACCTTGACGGCAACATCATAGAAGAACACCGGGGCGATGAACTGATCCGCTATGTGTTCCGCAGGGGAAAGCACCTGGCCAAGATCACCCCTGAGGGGACATATTATTACGGCACGGACCGTCTTGGGAGCACCACGGTGATGTTTGACGGGGAGGGCAGCGTAGTCTGGCGGGGGGATGTATCGCCCTTCGGGGAACTGGTGTCCTCCGAAGGGAGCATTGAGGAGAGAGTGAAATTCACGGGGAAGGATTATGACGAAGCGGCCGGGCTGTACTACTTCAACGCGAGGTGGTATGATGCGGAGCTTGGGCGGTTTACAACGGAGGATCCGGCGCGGGACGGGTTGAACTGGTATGTGTATGTGAGGAATAATCCTTTGCGGTTTGTTGATCCTACGGGGCTTGAATGGATCATTACAAACACTTTCGGAGCAGAAGGACCTTATAAAGGCACTAATGGTTTACATTCAGGTATTGATATGATATGGGTCGAAGAAGATGGATCAAACGGAACAACAGGGACTGTTCTGCCGTTGGAACCAGGAATTGTGAGTTTCATTGAATGATACTGAAGGTGGAAAAACTGTGTTCATTAAACATAAGGATAACAGGCGTTCTACCTACCAGCACAAATAGATTTTGGTCAATGTTGGTGATGAAGTAAACCTTGATACCCCTATCGCATATGCCGGGAATATGGCGAGAATTCAACAGGCCCGCATGTACACGTTGATATCTACAACAATACAGCTCACCAGCGGGACAAAAGATTAAACCTGTACTTAATGTTGCACGAGAAAGACCAAAAAGAAAGAATTCAGTATTACATAGAACCGTCTGAAAGTTCTAAACTGTCACGGTTATTGAAGAATGACTGAAGCAGCAGAGCAGGCAGGAAGAGAAGAATGTACTAAATAGAATCTAGAGGAGCTGAAGGATATGAAAATATTGAAAGGACACATCAAGTATTAACACAAAGAAACAATCTCATCTGGTTTTGGCATTAATTACATCATTTGCAGAAGCAGGGCCAAAGATGTGGTATATGTAAATAGAGACCCTGAACAATGAACAGTCTTTTAGAGAAAATGATAAAAACTGTGAAGCAACCTGATGATTTTGATATGTTTTTATCAATGTTTGATCGGAACTATACCAATTGTAAAATATCCAATGCGATAATGAATTCATAGAATACATCGATATTGATCAGGACTCTCAAAGATTAACAAATCGGGAAATAACACTGCTTGAACAGTATTTCTTCCAATAAAAAATCGCCACTTTCAGGAAAATCAAGCATACCAAATGATCTTCCCCTTGAACCAATGATCCGAATTTTTTTTATTAATAATGACAGTTTTTCCTTTACACATATTCCGGTATTCCTGATTTGGAATCAGTAGACATACCAGTGTGACAAAGAAAGAATTATTGAACTCTCACGTTTTTGTTATCGAACCTACGACGGCATAAGGTGTTCCTATTTTTTTACCGTTGGCAATTTGCCCAATCTTCTGACATTGAAGACAACACACCTGTATATCGCAACGAAGACCATAGTTCCGTATTCAACTTACCGGCTAATACCTTATTTTTTTTTACTAATCGGTACGTTATCCGAATGATCGAGTTAAGCTAATCTTGGATACTTTGCCGGATCAGCTATTTCTTAATTCAGATGATATGGTATCTCCCTCGCTGTTGATTATTTCATAAGTATGCTTTTTGAGTACAAAGATGCCGGGATAGAGATATGCTTTTCGTGTTACACTGGAAGTTCTATTACTGTATATACAGCTCCAAATTCCTTGGAATTGGAGCAACGATGTTTTCGAAGAATGAAATCTCCTATCGTTCGGATACAGCCATGAGAATACATGAAGATGAAATTGTTACATGGATAATGATTATTGATGACAGAGGCATGGAAATTGGATGGTGTAAGGCGGAAGATTTATCATTGAAATGAGGAGCGCTAATATCGTGAATTTCTTGGGTGAATTTCCGTTACGGCACACAGGGACGCTTATCGTCAATCGAAGGCCCCGACGGGCAGGTGATAGAAGAGCGAATCTATGATATGCAGAGCGGTGAGCTGAAACGGGTGAAAGACCCCCGACCGGCAATGAAACCCATTTCCATTTTGATAACCTGGGGCGACTTTCCCAAGTGACGGATGCCGAAGGATACAGCGTCAGCTACCGTTACGATGCCTATGATCGTCTAACGGGCATCACCGATCAGGCCGGTGAAACCTGGGGCCGTGAGTACGATGCCCTGGGCCGTCTCAGCGCGGCCATAGACCCCTTGGGCCATCGCTATGAATACACTTACGATGCCCTAGGCCGAGTGAAGGAAGCCGAAACCCCCCTTGGGGCGAAGTATCAGTACCTCTACGACACCCTGGGACAACTACTTCGGATGGTTCGGGGGGACGATGAAACCCTCTGGGAGTACGATTTGGCCGGCAACCTGATAAGTCAGACCCTACCCACCGGCAGAGAGGAATCCTACCGGTACAATGAATTAAATCACCTCATTGCCTACCGACCTGTAACCACCCAAGCGGTTATCTGGAAATACCGCCGCCGTAACGATGGACGCCTGACAGAAGAAACCGATCCCCTGGGTCAAACACGTTCCTACAGCTATGACTTTTGGGGAAGACTGATTGAGGAAACTGATCAGAGGGGAGTCCGGCAGTCCTTCGTGTACAGCGATCAGGGAGAAGTGACAGAACACCGGGACTTTGAGGGTAATCTCTATGAGTATTGTTATGATGACTGCGGCAGAACCACCCAAAAATTCTTGGTACATGGAGGGGCAGTACACCGAACAGCCCTTCGGCACCGAACAGCCCTTCGGCATGGAAACCGACGAACAGACCGGAGAGATAACATTCACCCTGGAGTACGGGGTGTTCACCCGTTTCATCAAGCTGCACAGCCACATCAACGCGCTGGACGCGGAAGGCGAGCCGATAATGGACCCCGGCAGCTTCGACCTTGATCCCGAGAGCGTCCGGGTCTACGCCCTCTCGGGCGGCGTCAACAAGTTCTACAGCTACAAGCCCGACGGCGGCCGGGCCGTCCACAGCGCCCTGACAGACACAATGCGCAGTGACCGCTACAGCTATTACCCCGACAGCGATCTTGTGCAGATCGCCGGGGATTACGCCTGCCGCTACGATGAAAACGGGAACATGACGGAAAAGGGAGACAGGTACACCGAAAGCGGGGGAGAGATTACCATACATAAGGAAGGCCGCTATGCCCTATATAAGTATGACCTGCTCAACCGCCTTGTATCGGTGAGCAGGCTTAATGGCGAGGGAGAAGTTGAAGTGGCGGCATCCTACCGCTACAGCCACAGGAACTTGCGGATAGAGCGCACCGATAAAGCCGGCACGGTGCGCTATGTGTTTGACCTTGACGGCAACATCATAGAAGAACACCGGGGCGATGAACTGATCCGCTATGTGTTCCGCAGGGGGAAGCACCTGGCCAAGATCACCCCTGACGGGACATATTATTACGGCACGGACCGTCTTGGGAGCGCCACGGTGATGTTTGACGGGGAGGGCAGCGTAGTCTGGCGGGGGGATGTATCGCCCTTCGGGGAACTGGTGTCCTCCGAAGGGAGCATTGAGGAGAGAGTGAAATTCACGGGGAAGGATTATGACGAAGCGGCCGGGCTGTATTACTTCAACGCGAGGTGGTATGATGCGGAGCTTGGGCGGTTTACATCGGAGGATCCGGCGCGGGACGGGTTGAACTGGTATATTTATTGTGGTAATAACCCCATCAAATATACAGACCCAACAGGACTTCTATTTGGAATAGATGACTTCTTATTTTCAGCTATAGGGAATTTAACAGGTTTACGAGATGATGGGATATGGGAAGGAACAAAACAGAACTTTGTTGAGTCGTGGAAATCTGTTGGCGGAACACTAAACACTTTTGAGGACAACGATTCAATTGGGGATGTAGCTTTTGATGCTCTTGAATTAGCATATAGGTTAACATGGGGTCTTTTTACAGAAACTATTGGTGGTATTATGGCATATATAGCGATTCAACTAGAAGGCGCTGTAACCGAACGACATGGAGACACCCAGTTAATTAAAAAGAAAAATGGTGGAGCATCAGCATGGGGAAGTAAAACCATTGGTGGAGTTGGTAGTTTAGATGATCCTAGAATTAATGTTAGAGATTGGAATCGTGACCATGAGCAGGGACATTATTATCAGTCTATGATTCTTGGACCTCTGTATTATTTTGTTGTTGGGATTCCTAGTAAAGTTAGACGTCTTATTTGGAAAAAACAACGTAATTCTCATGCAACATACTATAATGATTTTTATACAGAATATTGGGCTAACATGTTAGCAGGACTAGAAATTGAAACTCACCCAGATACAGATCGATCAATTTATAAACGGAGGTAATATTTTGAGAAAAAATTTATTTATATTAACGTTTTTAGTTCTTAGTTTCTCTCTTCATGCTCTTGGAGCGTATGATACTTTATTAGAAGATTATTTAATTGTAAATAATTATGATACGACAATAATTGTAAAAGCTAATTCTAAAAAAAATGACTTTAACGAATATATTTTAAAACCAAATGAATCTAAATTTTTATTTACTACAGGTGAAATTTTAACTGAAAATGGGATTCTTAAAATCGATCTATTATATAAGTATTTCGAATATTTTTTAGTCTACGATGAGAATATGAAACTACTTAGAGATACTGTTTTTATACAAGATGAAATAGAGTATATAAATGAAGAGTATGGAGAAGATGAGTTTGCAAGTTATTACAATATAAACTTAGGTTCCAAACTGGATCTAAATCCATAATAAAACGTTGGAGTTGACCAACTGTGTTGGCAACTCAACTAGCTATTATGGAGCTGTCGCTGACTGGAATAAAAGTCATAGCAAGTGAACAGAATGCTATCTTATCGGAAGCGTGCTTACGATAAGATGTATTCTGTTTAACGACCGACAGGAAGTGGACTTGCATTTTCTACTCATAACACCGCAGTTAACTTGCAGCAGAGCCCAACAAACCGGGATTTTAGAAGACCCGGTCTCAATATTGGGACACTCCGCCGGGAATCATCCTGCGGATTGTTCACGGGTTTTCTTGCCCCCTGTACAACATGGAGGGGCAGTACACCGAACAGCCCTTCGGCATGGAAACCGACGAACAGACCGGAGAGATAACATTCACCCTGGAGTACGGGGTGTTCACCCGTTTCATCAAGCTGCACAGCCACATCAACGCGCTGGACGCGGAAGGCGAGCCGATAATGGACCCCGGCAGCTTCGACCTTGATCCCGAGAGCGTCCGGGTCTACGCCCTCTCGGGCGGCGTCAACAAGTTCTACAGCTACAAGCCCGACGGCGGCCGGGCCGTCCACAGCGCCCTGACAGACACAATGCGCAGTGACCGCTACAGCTATTACCCCGACAGCGATCTTGTGCAGATCGCCGGGGATTACGCCTGCCGCTACGATGAAAACGGGAACATGACGGAAAAGGGAGACAGGTACACCGAAAGCGGGGGAGAGATTACTATACATAAGGAAGGCCGCTATGCCCTATATAAGTATGACCTGCTCAACCGCCTTGTATCGGTGAGCAGGCTTAACGGCGAGGGAGAAGTTGAAGTGGCGGCATCCTACCGCTACAGCCACAGGAACTTGCAGATAGAGCGCACCGATAAAGCCGGCACGGTGCGCTATGTGTTCGACCTTGACGGCAACATCATAGAAGAACACCGGGGCGATGAACTGATCCGCTATGTGTTCCGCAGGGGAAAGCACCTGGCCAAGATCACCCCTGACGGGACATATTATTACGGCACGGACCGTCTTGGGAGCACCACGGTGATGTTTGACGGGGAGGGCAGCGTAGTCTGGCGGGGGGATGTATCGCCCTTCGGGGAACTGGTGTCCTCCGAAGGGAGCATTGAGGAGAGAGTGAAATTCACGGGGAAGGATTATGACGAAGCGGCCGGGCTGTATTACTTCAATGCGAGGTGGTATGATGCGGAGCTTGGGCGGTTTACAACGGAGGATCCGGCGCGGGACGGGTTGAACTGGTATGTGTATGTGAGGAATAATCCGATGAAGTACACAGACCCCACAGGGTTATGGGCAGGAGTAGATGATATCTTTACTGGACCGGTTGATGAAATAGTTGTAATTGGTGGTTTAGCGTTATTAGCATGGTTAGGTATTGAACCTGCAAATGATGCTTTAGAAAGTCTATCAGAGATATTGAAAAATACTTTTGATAATATCTTTAGAAGAGATGGGGACACAGAAGATAAGAATAACGATAGAGATATTGATGATATAAATAATCCTGATGAATGGCCAGAGAACCCAGACGATTGGGAACCCCCTGAAGATGTAACTGAAGAAGAAAAAACCAAAGATGCAACAGATGGTAGACATCGGCAATGGAAAAATAAAGATGGTGAAACAGTTAGAAGATGGGATGAAACTGGACGTGAAGCTGGAAAAGATAGAGGTCCTCATTGGCATGATAGACAAGGAAGGCATATAATACCACCGGAAGGAGGGGTTGTTGAATAATGAATGTGAAAAATCTAAATTATCTCAAAGCTCAAGGCTTACATGATGCCTTATTAAATGATATCAAAATTAGTTTTGAAGATAAGCTGATTATATTTAGTTTTAGTACTTCAGTAGAAAACATAGAGTTAAGACTTAAGAAAATAAAGCTACTAGAAATTGATAAAAATAATGATTTAAAAAACGATGAAATTGTTTTAGATTTTAACTTAATTGATAGTAATGAGATTAAATTATTTACAACTTCTAATACAAATTATAGAATTTGTTTTGAAGAAAGCATTGTTTTAACAGATGCAGAATAAATATAATAGGCGACCTCAAAAAGTAATGCTGCCATTATCACTAATGTGAGTAATGCTAGTGGGACGCTGGATTCCGGGACTGAGTTGATTAGACGAATGAATACCAAGCAGAGTGTAACTGGAAGAGCAAAGGATGCACATATAATAACTATTCAAGAAACCTCGGGAGGAAATACGTATTCATCATCCAATCCAATAGGAGCTGGGGACGGCTCTGGGACAGCAGGAACAGTAAACTATAATCCTACATCAAATCCGATTATTTCCACTAAAGATGTAGTAACAGGTTATGCAAATCCTGCAACTAGGCCGCCACAGATTGGTTTGGCTCATGAGTTAATTCACGCAGACCATGCTAGAGAAGGAACCATGGAGGGGTATCTCGATGCAGCAGGAAATCCTCACCTAACACTTGGAACTTACACATATATAGATAGTTCTGGTGTGTCAAATACGGTCAATACCACACAGCGTGAAGAATTAAGAACGGTTGGGTTAGGATACACATCTACAGGTGATATTACTGAGAATCAAATTCGACAAGATAGCGGTTTATCTGAAAGGGTGTCATACTGATGAAAAATATCCGAGTATTCATTTTATTAGGAGTAATAATGTCCTGTTCAAAATTGTCAGGTATTGAAGTAGAAAGTCCCATTCTAGCAATCGAAAAAGACTATTGGGAAATAAAATGGGATGTGAAAAACAATAGTGATATTCAGTTAGTTCTTTTCAACACGAATAATCCTGTTGTAGAAAAGAAGGAAGATAAGCTCTATCTGTATTTTATGCTAATTGATTCTTCTCAAAATTTAATCTTGAGGGAAACTCCGTTTCGCTCAAAAACGAGAAAAATAGACGGCAATACCACATACAGTTTTTATTTTAGTATGGATGGAACCAAAAAAATTGAGAGTTTAGACCTTTCGAAATTTATTGATATATCTGATATTGAGAATTACTCAAAAATTGTTGTTACATTAGGATATACCTATGAAGATATTTACTTATTGAATTCAACTGATGGTGAAAGAGAAGTGACGGGAGGTGAAGTTATCAAAGTAAAAGTTGACAACAGGGTCGTTGATATTAGAACACTCAAACAAGAAACTCTGCCACAGGTTGAAATAAGCAACTTCATAAATCTATTAGATATTTAAGAATATTTTGTATTTGAGATATTTGTTAATTAGTATTATTCAAAGGCGCTCTCTCCAACAAGGAATGCCTTTCGCTTTTTCACCCCATCTCCGCTGGAGCTATGATGCCTATGGCAGGATGACAGGCTATATAGACCCGTCCGGCCTGCGTGTCGATTTCTCTCACGACTCCCAGGACCGCCTGACCGAAGAGGTGTTCCATCTTGAGGGAGGCCGAACCGCCCGGCGCAGCTACAGGCACAGCGTCAGCGGGGATGTCAAAACCATTATTGATGAATTGGGCAACAAAACCATCGAAGAATACGACATGAGCGGCCGTCTTCTAATCAGGTCCCATTATTCCTCCGAGGGGCGCACCCTTTTCAGGGAGAGCTTCAGCTATGATGCATTAGGGAACCGGATCAGCGTCACCGATGCAGCGGGCAGCAGCACCCTCACCGAATACAGCGAGCGCAGCCGTCCGGTCAAAGTCACAGGGCCGGAGGCCGAGTATTTCGACGGTAATCAGTCCTGCCGAACCGCAGCCCGCACCCGCAATGAATACAGCCCGGCCGGTCATCTCATCGCTGAGCACAGCTCCTCCCGAAGGGGCGGGGATACCATAAGCATGGAAACCGATGCCCTGGGGCGCGTTATTACCGAGACCGTCCATGTCCGGGGGGAGGAAGGGCTGACCCGAAAATACACCGCAAAACATTTTTATGACGAAAACGGCAGCCGGGTGCGTACCGTCGACCCCCTGGGCGGCGAGACCCGCACCGAATACACCCCCCGCGGCCAGAAGAAAAGCATCACCGACCCCGACGGCCATAAGACCGGCTTCACCTACGATGCCCTGGACCGCCAGACCTCCGTCACCGGTCCGAGGGGCAGCAGCGGCAGATACGGGGAGAACTACACCGCTGATCTTTATTATGATGACCTTGACCGGCTGACACGAGCCGTTCTGCCCGCCATAGAACCCGGAGGCGAGCGCGGCGAGGTCTTATTTTCCTATGACGCCCGGGGAAACCTTCTCTCCCGCATCGAGCCGGACGGCTCCCGCACCGAATACACCTACACCGCCCGGCACTGGAAATCATCAGAAACCCAGATAGGCAGGACCCTTGACGGCGCCGTCCGCTCCTACACTGTCAGATACACCTACAATGACATCGGACAAATGACCGTCCGGCAGGAACCCGGCGGGGAGAGAACCCGCTTTGAGTACGATGCCCTCGGCCGGAAACTCAAGGAGATACTGCCCGATCAGTCGAAGAGACAGTATTACTGGGACATGCGCGGCCTCCTGGAGGCACAGGTTGACGGCATAGGAGCCGTAACCCGACACAGCTATGACGAGCTTGGCCGCGAGGTTTCCATGACAGACCCTGAGGGGCACACCAGCGGTTACCGCTACGACCAGAGAGGCAACATCGCCCAAATCACAGACCCCTCGGGCGAGTCCTTCACAGCCTGGTTCGATGAGCGCGGCCTTGTAACACGGGAAAGGGACAGCCGTGGCAGGGAAAAGCGTTTCGGCTACGATGAGGCCGGACGGCCTGTCTTTTTAGAAGACCCCCGAGGCACCGAAATAACCTACACCCACACCCCTGCCGGTCTTGTGGAAAGCATCAGCTATCAAAACGGCGGGGAAACCCATATCCAGAGCTTCCGCTACGACGAGGCCGGAGCCCTCATGGAAGCCAATGACAACGGCGTCCTTACCCGCTACAATGAGAAAGACGGAGAATACGTCCCCAACCCCTACGACCTGCAAACCTCCGTGTCGGAAACCCTGGGCGGGAAAACCCTCACCAGCCGATACACCTATGACATCATGAAGAGGCGGACATCCACGGGCTACAGCAGCGGCGGGAAGACAGAGTACCTCTACAACACCCTGGGCCGGCTTGAGCGCATCCCCGGCATCATCGACGAATCCATTAACTTTGACGCCGACGGGCTGGCAGCCGGCTATGAACTGGCCAACGGCGTCCGCGCCGAATTCGAGTACGACAGCAGAAGAAGAGCGGTTTCCGTCATCCACAGGGATTCATCGGGCAGCACAGGCCAGTCATATCGGCTCACCTGCGACATGGAGGACAACATCATCCAGCGCAACGGCGACCACTTCAGCTACGACCGCAGCAGCCAGATGACAAGCACTGTCCTGAGCGGCGACGCATCTATCGAGGAGTACCCCCTGGAGGACAGGGAGTTCGCATTAGGCTCGATCCGCTCCGATGTCCGCGCCGACCGGCCGGCGGAGATTCCAGGCGGCGAACTCACCCTGGACTGGGGCGCCGGCAGCCTGGTGATAGACCTGGGCTACGCCTACAAGACGAAGACCGTCATAGTCCGCCCCCGCAGCATAAACAGCCGGCTCCGCAAGCCGCAGCTTTCGCTTTCCACCGCCCTGTACAACATGGAGGGGCAGTACACCGAACAGCCCTTCGGCATGGAAACCGACGAACAGACCGGAGAGATAACATTCACCCTGGAGTACGGGGTGTTCACCCGTTTCATCAAGCTGCACAGCCACATCAACGCGCTGGACGCGGAAGGCGAGCCGCTAATGGACCCCGGCAGCTTCGACCTTGATCCCGAGAGCGTCCGGGTCTACGCCCTCTCGGGCGGCGTCAACAAGTTCTACAGCTACAAGCCCGACGGCGGCCGGGCCGTCCACAGCGCCCTGACAGACACAATGCGCAGTGACCGCTACAGCTATTACCCCGACAGCGATCTTGTGCAGATCGCCGGGGATTACGCCTGCCGCTACGATGAAAACGGGAACATGACGGAAAAGGGAGACAGGTACACCGAAAGCGGGGGAGAGATTACCATACATAAGGAAGGCCGCTATGCCCTATATAAGTATGACCTGCTCAACCGCCTTGTATCGGTGAGCAGGCTTAACGGCGAGGGAGAAGTTGAAGTGGCGGCCTCCTACCGCTACAGCCACAGGAACTTGCGGATAGAGCGCACCGATAAAGCCGGCACGGTGCGCTATGTATTTGATCTTGACGGCAACATCATAGAAGAACACCGGGGCGATGAACTGATCCGCTATGTGTTCCGCAGGGGAAAGCACCTGGCCAAGATCACCCCTGACGGGACATATTATTACGGCACGGACCGTCTTGGGAGCACCACGGTGATGTTTGACGGGGAGGGCAGCGTAGTCTGGCGGGGGGATGTATCGCCCTTTGGGGAACTGGTGTCCTCCGAAGGGAGCATTGAGGAGAGAGTGAAATTCACGGGGAAGGATTATGACGAAGCGGCCGGGCTGTATTACTTCAACGCGAGGTGGTATGATGCGGAGCTTGGGCGGTTTACAACGGAGGATCCGGCGCGGGACGGGTTGAACTGGTATGTGTATGTGAGGAATAATCCTTTGCGGTTTGTTGATCCGACGGGGCTGGACGCTGTCGCTGACCCTGAATATTTAAAAAATTTGGAAGCGCAAGAATATTATGCCAATCTTGAACAGAATTACCTGCCTACTGATGCGGATGGCAATGATATAACTGATATCAGTCCCTACATACAGCGTGATGAGGAAGGGAAGCCTTATACGGACGACAAAGGCGCGGCTCTTTTCAATGAAGATGGTCAAAAAATTCTCGGTGATGAAGGCTGGAATGTCGATGCAAAAGATGTTTTTCATGAGGATTTGGGGGGTGATCCCGTTGTAAAATTGACCAATGAAAGTGGAGCTGAACAGATTTATAATATGAACACAGGTAAGCTTGTTACTGATCCACAGAATAGAGGGACGTGGAATAAAGGTGCGGGGCCGTATGGGTTGAAAACATCAGGTGGTACAGGACTAGGAGCCGGTTTAAAACATTTAGGAGATATAAGCAAATGGAAAGAATTTGGTATTGGCCCCGACGACCATAGTACCCCATATGGAAGAGCTATAAGAAGTGTTTATGGTACCATGAATCCAAGCGGATCAAGTTATAGAAACCTTAAAAATCCAGAAGTGAGTAAACCTTTTGTAAGAGGAAAAGACAGGTGAGACGTTAGATTATGCATCTTATAATTAGAAAGATAGGAACACTGTTCTTTGGTAATACAGCCTTCTATGAGAAACTAATAATGATGTTCGATAAGTTGTCCCGGATGGTTTCCATTGGAGATATTTATAGTTACCCTTTATTGGCTGGTATTATATTTGTTCCAATATTTATATTGATTTTCTATGGAAATAAAAGTTGTTCTTTAAAATTGATTCGTCTTTTGAGTATTACTAAAAAACAATATATATTTCGTTTTCACTATGTAAATGTTTTATTGATAGCAGAAACTTTTGCAATATTTGTCACTGCTGTTGCCACACCGATTGCAGTTAGTCAAAATTATAGTCAGTATAAACGGAATGAAATTTTAGCTTTTATTGCCAGCAGTCAGTTGGTGTATATTTCTCTTTTAATAATATCGCTTATTTTAATCCCTTTTTGGTACAAAAACGGTTCAAAAATAATAGGGATATTTTTTATTTTTTTTGTTATTATAACTATAAACTTCAAAAGTTTCTGGTGGCCATATTTCTATGCGACGGTTGTGGTTTCACGATATTTCCGGAAAATATATCCGGAAAATCCGTCAAGAAAAAACGAGCTATTTTATGCTATTACGACAACACTATTAATTCCTGTTGGAGTTATCGTTTTTCTTGTATTTGAATATGCTATGTATGTAGCGGGTATGGGTTGATCCGTACGGAGCCCCCCCTGCGGCAGGTGAACAGAATTGCGGCATTATCGGCGGCATGGCGACGATAATGTAAATTCTGTTTAGCCCGGGACAAATCGGTGTGAAGCGGAAGCGGGGGAAGGCAGATGCCGGGCGGGCCTGCCGGTGAGAAGAGGCCTGCTGCTTAGCGGGGGAATGCAGGCGGCCTGCGAAAAGAACAGGCGGCTTAACCCAAGTTCACCAAAATGCACCCGCCAAATATTTTTTTAACGACCAAGAAAACGAATTACTTCAAAAAAAGGCTTAAATATTTCCCAAAACCTCATAAATACCATAGAATATTTAGGGATTCCGCTTTTTGGGGACCTCAAATCACCTCAAATCAAAATGTAGTGCCTAACACTTTATTTTTCGCTTGCCTCTTTTGTGGCTGTGGTGTATCTTAGTGGTATGTATATAAGATCAATAAAAGTTGCCAACGGTAAAACGAAAAAACAGTACACCTACCTCAATCTTGTAGAAAATATCCGCACTGATAAAGGCCCCCGACAGCGGATTATTCTCAACCTTGGGAAACTGGATATCGATCCATCTCAATACAAGGCTCTGGCAAGAAGAATTGAAAATATTCTTTCAGGAAACAGAGAATTATTCGACTTGGATGAAGACATTGAGAAAATCGCACAGCAGGTATCAGACCGCATTTTCACCAAGCGGGCAAAAGACGCACAACTAAAAGCTCAAGCGCAAGCCAATTTTGTAGCGGTCGATGTTAACAGCCTTGAAACAAAGAAAGTCAGAAGCCTAGGCCCTGAGTACGTCTGTCATCAGCAATGGAAAGAGTTGGAAATGGACAGAGTTCTAAGGAAATGCGGTGTGCCTAAGGGAACGATCCCCTTACTTGAAGCTCTAATCGTCGGTAGAATGATCAAACCAGCCAGCGAGCGATTTACCAGGCAGTGGGCGGAAAAACATTCTGCTCTTTTTGAGCTGTGCGGCTTACCCCATTCGTCCTCCCTGAATGCGTACTACAGGGCTGCCGATGTTCTCTACCGCTGTAAGGACGAGCTGGAGAAGCATTTGGCTTGTAAAGAACAAGATTTATTCTCCCTCGACGAAAGCATTGTACTTTACGATTTAACGAACACCTACTTTGAGGGTCAGTGCAAAAAGAACCCAAAGGCATCTTATGGTCGCTCGAAAGAAAAGCGCAGTGACTGCAAATTGGCTACCCTGGGGTTGGTTGTCGATGCGGATGGATTTCCCAAGTATAGCAAGTTCCATCCGGGGAACCAGTGCGAATCCAAGACTTTTCAGGCCACGATTTTAGATTTGGAAGCCAACGCGGGCCTAAAAGTCGGGGCAACTGTCGTAATGGATGCCGGGATTGCCACAAAAGAGAATATCGAATGGCTTAAAAAGCGAAAATGTACCTACCTTGTGGTTCACAGAGGGAAAAGTCCTTTGGAGCTTGAGCCATCGCAAGAGATGAATCTGGTCATGGAGGACAAGAAAACAGGTGCCAAGATTGAAGTATTCGGAAAAACAATCTCGGATGAGCATTGGGTTCTGGTAAAGAGCGAGCACAAACGTCTTAAAGAAGAGGCCATGGCTATGCGTACCGAAACCGTCCTCCTTGAAAGACTTCAATATCTTCGTGACGGATTAAACAAGAAAAACCGCATGAAACTGTATTCTTCGGTTCTTCAGAGCATTGGCAGGCTTAAGGAAAAATATCCAAAGGCTGCAAAACTTTATGAAATATCAGTTATTCCTGGGGAGCCTGCCAAGCGGACAGGAAAGTTGAATGCGATTGACATTAAATGGGAGAAGAAAACTCAGACAGGAAACAGTGAAGGAACTTATACCCTTAGAACCAATCGAAAAGATTTGGATGACAAAAATATTTGGGAGCTCTATATAATGCTTGGCCGTATTGAAAACTCATTTAGAGACATGAAGTCTCATCTTGGCTTTCGGCCTAACTTTCATCAACTGGAGGAGAGAGTGCAGTCGCATATGTTTATATCAGTCCTTGCGTATCACCTGATGCATGCGACTGAATGTAAATTACGAAAAGGGGGAGATACACGGAGTTGGAAGACCATAAAAGAAGTTCTTTCTACCCACCAGAGGATAACCATAGAGTACATTTCCAAGACTGAAGAGGGAGTGCTGATGAATAATGAAGTGAGACTCGACTCCCGACAGGAACTAGAACATCAGAAGATTTATGCGATGCTTGGGTTGTCGGGAAAGGCGTTGAACCGTCGGATGACGACTCACCAAATCCGTAGTGTAAATAAAAAATAGTAACTCCATTTATTATAAGGAATTACGTTTTTTAGTGGTGAACTTGGGTTAAGGGGGCAGGCCGCCCTGCTGCCCATTGCAGCTCCTGCGAGGCCTCTGGGGGCGACTCTTTTTGCAGTGCAGGTTGAGTGCGAAGGAGACAGGCGGCTGAAGGCGGCGAGCCCGCCCTGCAGTCCGTTGCAGCTCCTGCGAGGCCTTTGGGGGCAGCGTAGTCTGGCAAGGGGATGTATCGCCCTTCGGGGAACTGGTGTCCTCCGAAGGGAGCATTGAGGAGAGAGTGAAATTTACGGGGAAGGATTATGACGAAGCGGCCGGGCTGTACTACTTCAATGCGAGGTGGTATGATGCGGAGCTTGGCCAGTTTACAACGGAGGATCCGGCACGGGACGGGTTGAACTGGTATGTGTATGTGAGGAATAATCCTTTGCGGTTTGTTGATCCGACGGGGCTGATTCTATTAAGGACAATTGATGGAGAGAAACAAGATACTGTAGATATAGCGCAACAATCTCTTGGTGGCGGAGCAATTCATACCGATTGGGGGTATAAAAGTACGATTAGAAACTATGGATGTGTTTTTATTGCACAAGTAAATGCTGCCAATTCTGCAAATGATTTTTTTGGTAAAGAAAGAATTAAGCCTTCCGATTATAACAATACTGCTACATTTGGAGATGACCAGTTACTTAGTATAGATGAAAGAAATGACTTCCAGAAGGCAGCTACTAACCTTGAGACAAATACTTACAGTGTATCTGGTACCGAATCTTCTATTGAAGAGATACTGAGATTACAGAATAGTCCTGATTTAATTGCATCTGTAGAAGCTAGAATTGATGGACATTCTGTTAATATAAATAGAATAAAGACAACAACTGATGAATTGGGCAATAAAAGTTCTAAGTTGGAGTATTTTCAGACTGCGGACTATTTTAACTATAAAGAATATGGTGTGGATGATATTGATAGCTTAAGAGTAACTTATTATAAGAGAGAGGTGAATGATGTTGAATAAGAAATTATTAATTTATTTATTTGTATTTTGTATGTTTAATTGCAGTGGTAATGATATTGTGTCCAAATGCAAGAGATATATAGATGATAATAATTACGATGAATTTACAGGCTTATTAAATGAGAATGTTCTTGATGATTTTGAGATTACTGATATTCTTAACTATAGTTTGCAGGGGTACTTTGTAGATTACTCAATCAAAGGTTTTCAACCTATTGATGAAAATCGATTATTAATAATATCTGAATTAATTAAAAACACAAAAAATAGCAATGTAATTCTTGAAGATGGATCACATATCCTCTTTTTAGCTATGAAAGTTGAAAATAAAACATTATATAATAATCTTATCGCACATGATAAGATAAATTTGGACATATATGATAAAAATGGAAAGAGTCTTGTTTTGTTTTTAAAATTTGAGGATATATCAGAACAGCAGATTGCCCAATTGCTTTTGAAGAATCTAAATTTTACTCCTAAAAACCTAGATTCACTAGATTCAGAGAACAGAGTTAAGCATCCTTTATATAACGCTATATATAGGTTAGAAACAAAAAAGGTTTTAGCTATATTGGACTATATTGAGCCAATAGAGTTTTCTGATTGGTCAATATTTGAATCTCTTTTTCATCGGTATAGGAATAATATGTTAAAAAATGAAGATGATGGAAATTATTTAATATTTAAAAAAATGATAGATAGAGGTTTTAATTTGAAATTCATAAAATCAGATGGAGCAACTATGTTGCATAGAGGTATTGCAACAGCTGATATTAGAATAATTAAAACCTTACTTGACGCTGGAATTGATGTTAATGCAAAATCTCAAGGAAAGTATACGGCATTGTTTTATGGTGGTTTAGCACTTGGCGGCGGTCCTGGGAGAGAACAGCATCCAAATTGGAAAGAAATTGAGAAACTGTTTTATGATTATGGCTATATTTTTATTGACTACTGATTGTTGACTTTATACACAGTTGAAGTTATAAAATGGCAATAAAATGCCATTGGAATTGACAAAGCATGTCTTGCAATTCAGCCCTTTTTTATACTGAATTCATGCATATGAAATGTGCAGTTTTGAAAAATTATTCACGGGCGCCCTAACCGGCATAATGCGCAGTGACCGCTACAGCTATTACCCCGACAGCGATCTTGTGCAGATCGCCGGGGATTACGCCTGCCGCTACGATGAAAACGGGAACATGACGGAAAAGGGAGACAGGTACACCGAAAGAGGGGGAGAGATTACTATACATAAGGAAGGCCGCTATGCCCTATATAAGTATGACCTGCTCAACCGCCTTGTATCGGTGAGCAGACTTAACGGCGAGGGAGAAGTTGAAGTGGCGGTCTCCTACCGCTACAGCCACAGGAACTTGCGGATAGAGCGCACCGATAAAGCCGGCACGGTGCGCTATGTGTTCGACCTTGACGGCAACATCATAGAAGAACACCGGGGCGATGAACTGATCCGCTATGTGTTCCGCAGGGGAAAGCACCTGGCCAAGATCACCCCTGACGGGACATATTATTACGGCACGGACCGTCTTGGGAGCACCACGGTGATGTTTGACGGGGAGGGCAGCGTAGTCTGGCGGGGGGATGTATCGCCCTTTGGGGAACTGGTGTCCTCCGAAGGGAGCATTGAGGAGAGAGTGAAATTCACGGGGAAGGATTATGACGAAGCGGCCGGGCTGTACTACTTCAACGCGAGGTGGTATGATGCGGAGCTTGGGCGGTTTACAACGGAGGATCCGGCGCGGGACGGGTTGAACTGGTATGTGTATGTGAGGAATAATCCTTTGCGGTTTGTTGATCCTACGGGCTGATGGGCATTGCTGAGGATATTGAGCCGGTATGGCAGGAAAAGTTTGACGAGTATAATATGTCTGTACAAGAAAGAATTGAACAGAGGACACCTGAAGAAGTGAAACAATTTAAAGATAATGTTGAACCTGCGACTGTTAAATATTCAGATGATAAATATGATGAATTGCGTATTGAAATGAATGAACTTGAAAATGCTATTGACCAAAAACGTAATGAAATCATGGATAAAGTGATTGACCTTAATATGAATTTGAAAGAAGCTGACGGTTTGGTTCAAGAGGGGTTGATGAATCTTATACCCGGCGGACCTCCCGGTATGGGCGGATATGAAATAACCGAACATATCATTCCTGAACTGGCAGATACCCTAGGTGATGCTGTAAATATTCCAGGGCAGATTGATATGGCAATAAGTGAATACGATTCATTGTTTAGACAAAGGGATATAGTGTCAAAAGATCATATCGCACAAAACAAATTAAGGAATAATTATAAATGACAATAAGAAATATTATGCGAAGAAAAATCTCAATACATATCATAACAGTGATATACATAATGATGCTTCTGTCTTGCCATAAAGTTTATAGAAGTGAAGCTATTACTTATACCGGTACAAACGATGGTAAAGGAGGTCGGCTGGATACTAAATTTTCCATAACAGTTGATATGAGTAAACTTGATGATATTTATAAATCTGGATATGATGGTTCTGAGGTTTCGGATGTTTTTTTAACTGGTGCTATAAGGACTAAAATTCGTATTTTTCTCCGCAATTATACACATACAGTTGATTCCGTCACATTATTAAATGGCATTAAAGACGGCTCTTTAAACCAACTTATCAAGGAACAGATAAAGGATTGGCCTAGATTAGAGGGGGTGGAATTTAAGAAGGTCAAAGTTGTTGTTGGAGAGTAACGGTGCTTCACCGGTTAATCCGTACTGATAACAAATACATTCCCTGCGCCTAAAAGCCGAGCCCCCCCTTCCGGCAGGTGAACAGAATTGCGGCATTATCGGCGGCATGGCGACGATAATGTAAATTCTGTTTAGCCCGGGACAAATCGGTGTGAAGCGGAAGAGGGGGAAGGCAGATACCGGGCGGGCCTGCCGGTGAGAAGAGGCCTGCTGCTTAGCGGGGGAATGCAGGCGGAGTGCGACGGAAGACTCGGCGAAGTACAGCTACGGGGGTAAGGAGCTGGATGACACGGATCTGCATTATTTTAACATAAGATATTATGATTCGGCCATAGGGAGGTTTGTCAACGCGGATCCGATTCAGGATGGGTCGAATTGGTATGTTTATGTGAGTAATAATCCTTTGCGGTATGTTGATCCGACGGGGTTGGCTGTACATGTTTTTTCTATGCCTGTTATTTTTGGATATAGACACATTTTTATTGCAGTAGAACATAGCGATGGAACCATAACAACTAAAGGATTATATCCTATAAGTAAACCACAAGCAATGATAAAATCACTAGGTGACAAAAAAATAGATGCTGAAATTAGGACAAATGATAAATCAGAATATGATATAGCTAAAAAGTATTTTAATGGAGAAAAATTATCCGGTGATAATAGGTATGAAGGTGAGATATTAGCCCCAGAAGGAATGACTGAGAAAGAATATGACCAATCTGTACTAGATGCTTCTGATAATTATCCGGAATTGGATGATGCATATAATGCTTTTCAAGGGCCTAACAGCAATACCGCTGTTGATGACATCATTGAAAGTACGGGCGGAATTATCCCAGATATTTCTGGTGCAAGACAACAAAATCATGGTGAAAAGCAAGAACCTGATGCAATTACTAGTGCTGCTCCCTATGTAGATGATAAAGATAAATAGGCAGTAATACTGTGAAAATTAATTATAAAAAAATATTTTGGTTTATTTATATTGCAAATGTTGTTATTTTGCTATCTGGTTTTATGGTTGCCTTTGTTTCATCCAGTATATTTCATGGCGGTAAGCATCTAATTGCATTATTATATATTGTTTTTTTGCTTTTAGGAATTAGTTTTTGTATATCTTTCTTGATATTAAATGTTGTTGGTTACTTTTTATATAAGAGGAAAATACTTATTAAAATCAGCATACCATTATTAATTTGGATTTGTTATTCAGCTATGAAATGGCTAAGTGGTCCTATTTTGTTTATGTAAGATTATGCAATTCCAGCGTTTCTTGCTTACGGATAGAGCGCACCGATAAAGCCGGCACGGTGCGCTATGTGTTTGACCTTGACGGCAACATCATAGAAGAACACCGGGGCGATGAACTGATCCGCTATGTGTTCCGCAGGGGAAAGCACCTGGCCAAGATCACCCCTGACGGGACATATTATTACGGCACGGACCGTCTTGGGAGCACCACGGTGATGTTTGACGGGGAGGGCAGCGTAGTCTGGCAGGGGGATGTATCGCCCTTTGGGGAACTGGTGTCCTCCGAAGGGAGCATTGAGGAGAGAGTGAAATTCACGGGGAAGGATTATGACGAAGCGGCCGGGCTGTACTACTTCAACGCGAGGTGGTATGATGCGGAGCTTGGGCGGTTTACAACGGAGGATCCGGCGCGGGACGGGTTGAACTGGTATGTGTATGTGAGGAATAATCCTTTGCGGTTTGTTGATCCGACGGGGCTGTTTGAAGAAGAAATTGAAAAAGCTGTCAACAACCACCTTGACGAAGAATACGTTCGTGGTACAAACGATTGCGACATTTGGGTGGAAAAAGTTCTAAAAGAAGCAGGAGTGGATTTGCCTGAAGAGTGGAAAGATGCCAAAGATACAACGGTCGAAAAACATCGCGAGGATATGAAATACATTTTGACTGACAAGCCATCCGCGGGCACAAATATAGGGCTTTCAGATGAAGGACACGCTATTTTGCTCCACCTGAATGAGGGGGATGACTTCGAAGGTGCATCCGTTGAAGTCGCTCACAATTCATCAATTTCGGAGATATTTGACTACGATAACATGCAACATTTTAATGAGAGCTTCGCCGGGACGTATACATTTTGGTCAGTTCCGGACTCATCATCAAATGGCAATGACTCAGAGAATAGTGCTGCTAATTCTGCTACAAGTCCCAATTATAATGGGTCAAAAACGAATGCTAATCAAGGAGTAAAGAAATGAAAACGAGAAAAATTTGTGGAATAGTTTTTTTCCTCATGCCTGTATCATTGCTATATCCGATAGGTGAAAAAGCTCTTTTCCCAGTTAGGAATGGTAGATACACTGGCTATGCAAATAGAAATGGTGAGCTTGTTGTTGATGCCATATACGCTTATGCAGGGGCGTTCAGTGAAGAACTAGGAATGGCAAAAAAATTCGATGAGACTTACGACTGTCTTAACACTGAGGGCGAGGTTGTTTTCAATATTGAAGCTAATTCAGTAGAAGGTTTTAGCAACGGTTTTGCTGCGATTGAGAGGAACGGGAAATGGGGATTTATCAATACCAAGGGAGAAATCGTTATCAAGCCCCAATATAGATATGTTGAATCATTTTCCCAGGACAAAGTCGCTGTGACTGATCAGAATAAGTCATCATTTTATATTGACTCACAAAATAGAAATGTTTTTGATACCAAGTATGATAATTGTTGGTCATTCAATGAAGGGTATGCTGTTATTGAGAATGAAGATGGTGAGAGGGCTGTAATCAACAGCAATGGCAAGGTTGTGACTCCTTGGCAGGATCATTATGCGAATCATATAATTTTCGAAAAAACATGGTGTTATCGGACTGAAGATAACACAAAATACATTTGCATAAATCTTGAAACACTACAGGAAATTTTCGAGTTTCCCCTTGAGGAGGATGAGGAGTATTTACCTATTGGATATCTTCAAAATGGCTATATTCCGGCTGGCACTCCGTCTCGTGGATGGGGGATTTTAAATATCAAAGGTGAAGTTGTTGTTGAATACCAGTACTCTCATATATCTGCACAAATGAGCGAAGGTATCTATACATTTACAAGACATATAAAAGGATATAGCCCTTCACCCCATGGCTATATTACTGCTGAAGGGGAGATCATTGCTCCAGCTAGGTTTAGGGTGGCATCATTATTTGAATATGGATTAGCGTCTATAATGGAACGGGATGGCAGAAGAGGTTATCTAAACAAGAAAGGTGAAATCGCTTTTTATTATGCAGATGTTTTTGATGTAGAATGACGGTATTCCCCTGACACCCTACTCCTGAACCGTCCTCCTTATCTCGGCGGCTTGGCTGCCGAATTAGGGAAGGATTATGACGAAGCGGCCGGGCTGTATTACTTCAACGCGAGGTGGTATGATGCGGAGCTTGGGCGGTTTACAACGGAGGATCCGGCACGGGACGGGTTGAACTGGTATATTTATGTGAGGAATAATCCACTTGCCTATACAGACCCTACTGGTTTAAGTGCTTTAGCAACTATATTATCTGGATTAGGAACTGATGTAGCAATACCAGAACCAACCGATGCTGTCCCGTGGAAATGGGTAGGATGGGGAGTAGCAATTCTTGGTGCACTTGTAGTTGATGCTATTATTGTAGATACAGTTATTGACAATGTAAATATGTCAAAAGGAGCAGATGATGAACCTGAGATTACAACTGACAATCCGCCTATTAAAGGAAAGCCAAATAGCACAACGACACAAGTTGATGAAGATGGCAACCCCAGAAAAGATAGGCACTATGGGCCTGATGGAAATGCTGATTTTGACATTGACTATACTGATCACGGCAATCCTAAAAATCATCCTGATGTTCCACACAAACATGATTGGGATTGGTCAAATCCTGATAGTCCAGCAAGAGGGCCTGGAACTCCGATTGAATAGTGGAAATTGTTATGAGCAATAAAATTATAGGCAAACAAATTGTTGAGGATTACTTTGGTTATTTCCCTACCTTTCACGATAGTGAAGTTATAGAATTTTATTTGAACAGGACAAAAATTACTGCTAAAATCCTTATTTATACTTTTGATACAGATAATGAAATAAATGGGAGTAGGAATTATAGAAAAAAAAATGAATGTTTTATTTCCCTTGAAATTGAAAATATTAATGATATATCTTTAAAAGGATTTAACCATCAAAATGTTTTAGATAGAATTAGATTTATAGACACAGATGATAATAAGATAAAAATTATTTTTGACGAATGTTTTGGTTTGTCAGGCTATATTATAGCAGAACAAATAAGTATTGTTTCATTAATGTCAACACCGGAATGAAATTGCAGATTATCACCCGTGCTAGCAAAAATTAGATAACCACCCAATCCGCATGCACTAGTAGCCTTTCAAGGCTTAAATTGCGGATAGAGGCGTTTTAATTCTATCCGAGCATCATCAGCAGTAAACTGCCAGTCAACATTTTTTGCCGTGCGGTTTCTTTCTCGATTCCATGCTGTGTCTTCTTTTATCAAAGTTCTCAAATCAGGGATTCTTAGGGTCAGTGGGACACACTAAACACCATTGCTGCTGGAATGACAGAAACAAACACAGAACTTGAAAAGGCGTTTAATGATCTTGAGCAGGAGCTTACAGAAGATTACTCAACCTTTTTTGGGGAAGAATTAATTCCGCAGACGGATATTAGACTAAATCCAGCGGACTCAACAGCGATGGCTAAGTGGGGATGTGCATACAGAGTAGGACAAGCCTACGGGGAAGCACAATCGTTGTTATCAGGAGGAAGAGCTTTTACAGCTTCTGAAATATGGGAGAGTGTTGAACGTAATGTAAATGTTGGCAATACGGTAGATTCTAGTAGCTTATTTACACCTAATATGGTTGGTGTAGCAAACGATGCCCTAGCCCAAGTTCACCACTAAAAAACGTAATTCCTTATAATAAATGGAGTTACTATTTTTTATTTACACTACGGATTTGGTGAGTCGTCATCCGACGGTTCAACGCCTTTCCCGACAACCCAAGCATCGCATAAATCTTCTGATGTTCTAGTTCCTGTCGGGAGTCGAGTCTCACTTCATTATTCATCAGCACTCCCTCTTCAGTCTTGGAAATGTACTCTATGGTTATCCTCTGGTGGGTAGAAAGAACTTCTTTTATGGTCTTCCAACTCCGTGTATCTCCCCCTTTTCGTAATTTACATTCAGTCGCATGCATCAGGTGATACGCAAGGACTGATATAAACATATGCGACTGCACTCTCTCCTCCAGTTGATGAAAGTTAGGCCGAAAGCCAAGATGAGACTTCATGTCTCTAAATGAGTTTTCAATACGGCCAAGCATTATATAGAGCTCCCAAATATTTTTGTCATCCAAATCTTTTCGATTGGTTCTAAGGGTATAAGTTCCTTCACTGTTTCCTGTCTGAGTTTTCTTCTCCCATTTAATGTCAATCGCATTCAACTTTCCTGTCCGCTTGGCAGGCTCCCCAGGAATAACTGATATTTCATAAAGTTTTGCAGCCTTTGGATATTTTTCCTTAAGCCTGCCAATGCTCTGAAGAACCGAAGAATACAGTTTCATGCGGTTTTTCTTGTTTAATCCGTCACGAAGATATTGAAGTCTTTCAAGGAGGACGGTTTCGGTACGCATAGCCATGGCCTCTTCTTTAAGACGTTTGTGCTCGCTCTTTACCAGAACCCAATGCTCATCCGAGATTGTTTTTCCGAATACTTCAATCTTGGCACCTGTTTTCTTGTCCTCCATGACCAGATTCATCTCTTGCGATGGCTCAAGCTCCAAAGGACTTTTCCCTCTGTGAACCACAAGGTAGGTACATTTTCGCTTTTTAAGCCATTCGATATTCTCTTTTGTGGCAATCCCGGCATCCATTACGACAGTTGCCCCGACTTTTAGGCCCGCGTTGGCTTCCAAATCTAAAATCGTGGCCTGAAAAGTCTTGGATTCGCACTGGTTCCCCGGATGGAACTTGCTATACTTGGGAAATCCATCCGCATCGACAACCAACCCCAGGGTAGCCAATTTGCAGTCACTGCGCTTTTCTTTCGAGCGACCATAAGATGCCTTTGGGTTCTTTTTGCACTGACCCTCAAAGTAGGTGTTCGTTAAATCGTAAAGTACAATGCTTTCGTCGAGGGAGAATAAATCTTGTTCTTTACAAGCCAAATGCTTCTCCAGCTCGTCCTTACAGCGGTAGAGAACATCGGCAGCCCTGTAGTACGCATTCAGGGAGGACGAATGGGGTAAGCCGCACAGCTCAAAAAGAGCAGAATGTTTTTCCGCCCACTGCCTGGTAAATCGCTCGCTGGCTGGTTTGATCATTCTACCGACGATTAGAGCTTCAAGTAAGGGGATCGTTCCCTTAGGCACACCGCATTTCCTTAGAACTCTGTCCATTTCCAACTCTTTCCATTGCTGATGACAGACGTACTCAGGGCCTAGGCTTCTGACTTTCTTTGTTTCAAGGCTGTTAACATCGACCGCTACAAAATTGGCTTGCGCTTGAGCTTTTAGTTGTGCGTCTTTTGCCCGCTTGGTGAAAATGCGGTCTGATACCTGCTGTGCGATTTTCTCAATGTCTTCATCCAAGTCGAATAATTCTCTGTTTCCTGAAAGAATATTTTCAATTCTTCTTGCCAGAGCCTTGTATTGAGATGGATCGATATCCAGTTTCCCAAGGTTGAGAATAATCCGCTGTCGGGGGCCTTTATCAGTGCGGATATTTTCTACAAGATTGAGGTAGGTGTACTGTTTTTTCGTTTTACCGTTGGCAACTTTTATTGATCTTATATACATACCACTAAGATACACCACAGCCACAAAAGAGGCAAGCGAAAAATAAAGTGTTAGGCACTACATTTTGATTTGAGGTGATTTGAGGTCCCCAAAAAGCGGAATCCCTAAATATTCTATGGTATTTATGAGGTTTTGGGAAATATTTAAGCCTTTTTTTGAAGTAATTCGTTTTCTTGGTCGTTAAAAAAATATTTAGCAGGTGTATTTTGGTGAACTTGGGCTAGGGACTTTATTAGGTACAGATGGAACAGCAAGGTGGACGGGAACTTTCCGAAATAATTATCGAAAAGATATCAAGGGAAGTCCTTCTCCAGATATGTTATTCGCTAAGATGGGAACAGGTACATCGTGGGGGAGTCATTGGACACTACAAGATCGAAGAGGAAATACGATTTGGAATCCCACACCAGGACTTACAGGACCTGTAATTAATCAAATAATGGTTGAACAGGAATAATAATGACGAAACAAATCACGTTATTTTTATTAGTTATTCTTTCTGGAATCTATTGTGTTGAATCTCAGGAGTGTCACGGAAGGGGAATAACTGAAGAAGTTTACTATACACTAACTGGTATTTGGGTTGAAGAAATAACGGACGCAGATTATCCAACTTCGAATTTCTGTTGGGGGCTATCCAAAGTTAACCCAGTTTCATCGTATGTAATTGACCTATGTTCAAATCCTCCAAGATTTTCAAATATGATTGAATCTCAAGAAATTCTGTATGTAGAGAGAACACAAAATGTTTTCCGACTTATTTTATCGGGGAAAGATACAGTAACAATTCATCTTGGTTTTGATGGGGCTTTATGGTATGAGGAAAAATATATTGGAAGGAATCAGGAATCTAACCCTCTTTATCGGTTGGACGGTCCAATGCTTATTCGTGATGCAATATATCTAACACCAACAGCTCGTTTACTGCTGAGGTCTGAACCCAGCCAGAATGGAAATATTTTAACTGTATTATCACCGGGTAAATTGATAAGAGTAAAAGAAGAAGGACCAATGGATTTTATTGATAATATTAATGATAAGTGGTACTTCGTAGAGATATTAAATGGAATAGAAGGTTGGTGTTTTGGTGATTATCTTGAAAGTACATCCATTGCCGTGGTAGCACAAAATTGATCATATCCGAGCGACAGAATGAGTGCCAAACGATCAGCAGGCCCGCCCCTTGCATCGTGGCTCCGGGGCAGCACAGAATTTCGGTTATCAGCAATACGGCATCCCCACGTACTGTTCGCTCCGCCCGATAGCCGAGAATTTTGGGAACCTGCCTGAAGTAGGATGGTAAGAAAGTGACAAAAATTTTGTACACTTTTATGTTGGATCCTTTCCTGCTTCCTTTAACTCACGTCCAGTTTCACCTCATTGAACGGATCCCTATTCAGATATTTCCGTGTACTCCATTTGGTCCCCATGATATAGTGTCAACACCGGGGCAAAATTGCAGATTTCCGGTAATCTTTTAGAAGTCGACGACTCCTGTTTTCATTCTGTCTTTCACCGGACATTGTCACCTACACCGATTTTCAGGAAGGACTGGACCGCGGCCTCTTCCCGACAGGGAATAAAAGTGGTACACTGGCCGGAGCGGACAGGCAGAAGACAGAAGAGATTATCACCCAGGCCCGGGAGAAATAGCCCCGGACCGGAGGGAACCGGATCAGCGTCACCGATGCAGCGGGCAGCAGCACCCTCACCGAATACAGCGAGCGCAGCCGGCCGGTCACAACCACAGGGCCGGAGGCCGAGTATTTCGACGGTAATCAGTCCTGCCGAACCGCAGCCCGCACCCGCAATGAATACAGCCCGGCCGGTCATCTCATCGCTGAGCACAGCTCCTCCCGAAGGGGCGGGGATACCATAAGCATGGAAACCGATGCCCTGGGGCGCGTTATTACCGAGACCGTCCATGTCCGGGGGGAGGAAGGGCTGACCCGAAAATACACCGCAAAACATTTTTATGATGAAAACGGCAGCCGGGTGCGTACCGTCGACCCCCTGGGCGGCGAGACCCGCACCGAATACACTCCCCGCGGCCAGAAGAAAAGCATCACCGACCCCGACGGCCATAAGACCGGCTTCACCTACGATGCCCTGGACCGCCAGACCTCCGTCACCGGTCCGAGGGGCAGCAGCGGCAGATACGGGGAGAACTACACCGCTGATCTTTATTATGATGACCTTGACCGGCTGACACGAGCCGTTCTGCCCGCCATAGAACCCGGAGGCGAGCGCGGCGAGGCCTTATTTTCCTATGACGCCCGGGGAAACCTTCTCTCCCGCATCGAGCCGGACGGCTCCCGCACCGAATACACCTACACCGCCCGGCACTGGAAATCATCAGAAACCCAGATAGGCAGGACCCTTGACGGCGCCGTCCGCTCCTACACTGTCAGATACACCTACAATGACATCGGACAAATGACCGTCCGGCAGGAACCCGGCGGGGAGAGAACCCGCTTTGAGTACGATGCCCTCGGCCGGAAACTCAAGGAGATACTGCCCGATCAGTCGAAGAGACAGTATTACTGGGACATGCGCGGCCTCCTGGAGGCACAGGTTGACGGCATAGGAGCCGTAACCCGACACAGCTATGACGAGCTTGGCCGCGAGGTTTCCATGACAGACCCTGAGGGGCACACCAGCGGTTACCGCTACGACCAGAGAGGCAACATCGCCCAAATCACAGACCCCTCGGGCGAGTCCTTCACAGCCTGGTTCGATGAGCGCGGCCTTGTAACACGGGAAAGGGACAGCCGTGGCAGGGAAAAGCGTTTCGGCTACGATGAGGCCGGACGGCCTGTCTTTTTAGAAGACCCCCGAGGCACCGAAATAACCTACACCCACACCCCTGCCGGTCTTGTGGAAAGCATCAGCTATCAAAACGGCGGGGAAACCCATATCCAGAGCTTCCGCTACGACGAGGCCGGAGCCCTCATGGAAGCCAATGACAACGGCGTCCTTACCCGCTACAATGAGAAAGACGGAGAATACGTCCCCAACCCCTACGACCTGCAAACCTCCGTGTCGGAAACCCTGGGCGGGAAAACCCTCACCAGCCGATACACCTATGACATCATGAAGAGGCGGACATCCACGGGCTACAGCAGCGGCGGGAAGACAGAGTACCTCTACAACACCCTGGGCCGGCTTGAGCGCATCCCCGGCATCATCGACGAATCCATTAACTTTGACGCCGACGGGCTGGCAGCCGGCTATGA
Organism: Spirochaetaceae bacterium; assembly: GCA_965232165.1. Lineage (GTDB taxonomy): Bacteria > Spirochaetota > Spirochaetia > DSM-2461 > DSM-2461 > UBA2779. The sequence goes on from CBDDOY010000002.1 coordinate 191,236, forward strand.
ACTGGCCAACGGCGTCCGCGCCGAATTCGAGTACGACAGCAGAAGAAGAGCGGTTTCCGTCATCCACAGGGATTCATCGGGCAGCACAGGCCAGTCATATCGGCTCACCTGCGACATGGAGGACAACATCATCCAGCGCAACGGCGACCACTTCAGCTACGACCGCAGCAGCCAGATGACAAGCGCGGTCCTGAGCGGCGATGCATCTATCGAGGAGTACCCCCTGGAGGACAGGGAGTTCGCATTAGGTTCGATCCGCTCCGATGTCCGCGCCGACCGGCCGGCGGAGATTCCAGGCGGCGAACTCACCCTGGACTGGGGCGCCGGCAGCCTGGTGATAGACCTGGGCTACGCCTACAAGACGAAGACCGTCATAGTCCGCCCCCGCAGCATAAACAGCCGGCTCCGCAAGCCGCAGCTTTCGCTTTCCACCGCCCTGTACAACATGGAGGGGCAGTACACCGAACAGCCCTTCGGCATGGAAACCGACGAACAGACCGGAGAGATAACATTCACCCTGGAGTACGGGGTGTTCACCCGTTTCATCAAGCTGCACAGCCACATCAACGCGCTGGACGCGGAAGGCGAGCCGCTAATGGACCCCGGCAGCTTCGACCTTGATCCCGAGAGCGTCCGGGTCTACGCCCTCACGGGCGGCGTCAACAAGTTCTACAGCTACAAGCCCGACGGCGGCCGGGCCGTCCACAGCGCCCTGACAGACACAATGCGCAGTGACCGCTACAGCTATTACCCCGACAGCGATCTTGTGCAGATCGCCGGGGATTACGCCTGCCGCTACGATGAAAACGGGAACATGACGGAAAAGGGAGACAGGTACACCGAAAGCGGGGGAGAGATTACTATACATAAGGAAGGCCGCTATGCCCTATATAAGTATGACCTGCTCAACCGCCTTGTATCGGTGAGCAGGCTTAACGGCGAGGGAGAAGTTGAAGTGGCGGCATCCTACCGCTACAGCCACAGGAACTTGCGGATAGAGCGCACCGATAAAGCCGGCACGGTGCGCTATGTGTTCGACCTTGACGGCAACATCATAGAAGAACACCGGGGCGATGAACTGATCCGCTATGTGTTCCGCAGGGGAAAGCACCTGGCCAAGATCACCCCTGACGGGACATATTATTACGGCACGGACCGTCTTGGGAGCACCACGGTGATGTTTGACGGGGAGGGCAGCGTAGTCTGGCGGGGGGATGTATCGCCCTTCGGGGAACTGGTGTCCTCCGAAGGGAGCATTGAGGAGAGAGTGAAATTCACGGGGAAGGATTATGACGAAGCGGCCGGGCTGTATTACTTCAATGCGAGGTGGTATGATGCGGAGCTTGGGCGGTTTACAACGGAGGATCCGGCGCGGGACGGGTTGAACTGGTATGTGTATGTGAGGAATAATCCTTTGCGGTTTGTTGATCCGACGGGGCTGGAAAGTGCCGATGCCGCATATGCAAGACAGGCCGCTATGTCTGTAAAAGTAAAACCTACTATGTTTACACAAAATCAATTCAAAGAGTCTTTTGGGCAAAGTTTTTCAGCTACTGCTTGTGCTGCTACATCTTTACTAAATGAAATTTCTGAACAATATACTACACAAACGCGTGAACAGCTTACATTTGATCAGGGATTAAATATGATGCAAAATGCCGTCGATAATGGTTCGATTGATCCCAATAATGCATTTGTTAGTTGGGAAGATGCTTCAAATGATATGTGGTCTGACACAGGATTAATGGGTGATTGGAATTATGATGATAGTGGTTTCAGCCATAGAATTTATGCGCTACAAACAGATGCAGATCCTTTTCCCGATCATTTCCTTAATTCAATTGGTGATACTGGATATCATGATCCGTGGGATGGAAAAACCGGAGATATTCGAGCAGAAACTCTAGTGCCGGAATGGCAAACACGAAATATAGAATTTAATATGCGTGAAGACTAAAAGAGTAAAGACGTAATGGAAAGAAAATTATTTTTATTAGTAATATTGCTTCTTCCAATTCCTTTATTAGTAGGTAAAGAATATAACTTCCAAGACTATTCTTTGAGAATTGATATTCCAGAAACAATTAGGTTTAGGTATTATACTCCTAATGAAGAAAATGGTATTAGTGCTGATTCTGATATTGAAATCATCATTAGAATAAAACCACTCGGTGATTATTTACATGATAGATATGCTCACACATATTTATCGAACTCTCTTTTTTTCTTATTAAATACTAAGGAAACAGTGACACAAGAAACAATATTAGAACTTCTAAGTGCTGAAGATTCTTCATTTATTATGAATAAACCAACAGCAAAATATGATATTTTAAGTTCTTATCGAAAGTATTCAGTCGATAATGAAATAATTGGTGAATCATATTTCGGGATGGTTGGAGATGGTGGTCTAGCACCAAATGGTTATCACAATCTTCTTATACTAATTCATAATGAATATCTGATTTCAATTTCTTTAATATTACATGATTCAAGTTTTAACATAGCAAATAAATATTCAGAATTTTTTCATAAAAATAGTAATGGTACTTTATTTTTCAATGATCCTTTTTCAGAAAATATAGAAGGATTTTATTCAAAGCTTCAGAATGATGAAATTTTGGAAGAAGTAGGATCAAATAATTTTTTTACAATTTGGGGAAATCTAATAAATACAATAAGGCTAACTGGAGAACAAATAACAAATATCGGAATTCTTAATGATTCACAATCGGCTACCGGCCCGCTTTCGTTGCCGCCAATGCGGTGAGCCGGCAGTACCGCCGCCGCAATGGCGGATGCCTGGCAGAAGAAACCGATCCCCTGGAGCAAACACGTTCCTACAGCTATAATGCCCATGGTCGGCTGGCAGAGGAGATAAACCAACAGGGGATGGGTCAAACTTTTCAGTACAACGATCAGGGAGAAGTGACAGAGCACAGGGACTTTGAGGGCAATCTCTATGAGTATTGTTATGATGACTGCGGCAGAACCACCCAAAAATTCTTGGTACATGGAGGGGCAGTACACCGAACAGCCCTTCGGCATGGAAACCGACGAACAGACCGGAGAGATAACATTCACCCTGGAGTACGGGGTGTTCACCCGTTTCATCAAGCTGCACAGCCACATCAACGCGCTGGACGCGGAAGGCGAGCCGCTAATGGACCCCGGCAGCTTCGACCTTGATCCCGAGAGCGTCCGGGTCTACGCCCTCACGGGCGGCGTCAACAAGTTCTACAGCTACAAGCCCGACGGCGGCCGGGCCGTCCACAGCGCCCTGACAGACACAATGCGCAGTGACCGCTACAGCTATTACCCCGACAGCGATCTTGTGCAGATCGCCGGGGATTACGCCTGCCGCTACGATGAAAACGGGAACATGACGGAAAAGGGAGACAGGTACACCGAAAGCGGGGGAGAGATTACTATACATAAGGAAGGCCGCTATGCCCTATATAAGTATGACCTGCTCAACCGCCTTGTATCGGTGAGCAGGCTTAACGGCGAGGGAGAAGTTGAAGTGGCGGCCTCCTACCGCTACAGCCACAGGAACTTGCGGATAGAGCGCACCGATAAAGCCGGCACGGTGCGCTATGTGTTCGACCTTGACGGCAGCATCATAGAAGAACACCGGGGCGATGAACTGATCCGCTATGTGTTCCGCAGGGGAAAGCACCTGGCCAAGATCACCCCTGACGGGACATATTATTACGGCACGGACCGTCTTGGGAGCACCACGGTGATGTTTGACGGGGAGGGCAGCGTAGTCTGGCGGGGGGATGTATCGCCCTTCGGGGAACTGGTGTCCTCCGAAGGGAGCATTGAGGAGAGAGTGAAATTCACGGGGAAGGATTATGACGAAGCGGCCGGGCTGTATTACTTCAACGCGAGGTGGTATGATGCGGAGCTTGGGCGGTTTACAACGGAGGATCCGGCGCGGGACGGGCGGAACTGGTATGTGTATGTGAGGAATAATCCTTTGCGGTTTGTTGATCCTACGGGGCTGTTTGAAGAAGAAATTGAAAAAGCTGTCAACAACCACCTTGACGAAGAATACGTTCGTGGTACAAACGATTGCGACATTTGGGTGGAAAAAGTTCTAAAAGAAGCAGGAGTGGATTTGCCTGAAGAGTGGAAAGATGCCAAAGATACAACGGTCGAAAAACATCGCGAGGATATGAAATACATTTTGACTGACAAGCCATCCGCGGGCACAAATATAGGGCTTTCAGATGAAGGACACGCTATTTTGCTCCACCTGAATGAGGGGGATGACTTCGAAGGTGCATCCGTTGAAGTCGCTCACAATTCATCAATTTCGGAGATATTTGACTACGATAACATGCAACATTTTAATGAGAGCTTCGCCGGGACGTATACATTTTGGTCAGTTCCGGACTCATCATCAAATGGCAATGACTCAGAGAATAGTGCTGCTAATTCTGCTACAAGTCCCAATTATAATGGGTCAAAAACGAATGCTAATCAAGGAGTAAAGAAATGAAAACGAGAAAAATTTGTGGAATAGTTTTTTTCCTCATGCCTGTATCATTGCTATATCCGATAGGTGAAAAAGCTCTTTTCCCAGTTAGGAATGGTAGATACACTGGCTATGCAAATAGAAATGGTGAGCTTGTTGTTGATGCCATATACGCTTATGCAGGGGCGTTCAGTGAAGAACTAGGAATGGCAAAAAAATTCGATGAGACTTACGACTGTCTTAACACTGAGGGCGAGGTTGTTTTCAATATTGAAGCTAATTCAGTAGAAGGTTTTAGCAACGGTTTTGCTGCGATTGAGAGGAACGGGAAATGGGGATTTATCAATACCAAGGGAGAAATCGTTATCAAGCCCCAATATAGATATGTTGAATCATTTTCCCAGGACAAAGTCGCTGTGACTGATCAGAATAAGTCATCATTTTATATTGACTCACAAAATAGAAATGTTTTTGATACCAAGTATGATAATTGTTGGTCATTCAATGAAGGGTATGCTGTTATTGAGAATGAAGATGGTGAGAGGGCTGTAATCAACAGCAATGGCAAGGTTGTGACTCCTTGGCAGGATCATTATGCGAATCATATAATTTTCGAAAAAACATGGTGTTATCGGACTGAAGATAACACAAAATACATTTGCATAAATCTTGAAACACTACAGGAAATTTTCGAGTTTCCCCTTGAGGAGGATGAGGAGTATTTACCTATTGGATATCTTCAAAATGGCTATATTCCGGCTGGCACTCCGTCTCGTGGATGGGGGATTTTAAATATCAAAGGTGAAGTTGTTGTTGAATACCAGTACTCTCATATATCTGCACAAATGAGCGAAGGTATCTATACATTTACAAGACATATAAAAGGATATAGCCCTTCACCCCATGGCTATATTACTGCTGAAGGGGAGATCATTGCTCCAGCTAGGTTTAGGGTGGCATCATTATTTGAATATGGATTAGCGTCTATAATGGAACGGGATGGCAGAAGAGGTTATCTAAACAAGAAAGGTGAAATCGCTTTTTATTATGCAGATGTTTTTGATGTAGAATGACGGTATTCCCCTGACACCCTACTCCTGAACCGTCCTCCTTATCTCGGCGGCTTGGCTGCCGAATTAGGGAAGGATTATGACGAAGCGGCCGGGCTGTATTACTTCAATGCGAGGTGGTATGATGCGGAGCTTGGGCGGTTTACAACGGAGGATCCGGCGCGGGACGGGTTGAACTGGTATATTTATTGTGGTAATAACCCCATCAAATATACAGACCCAACAGGACTTCTATTTGGAATAGATGACTTCTTATTTTCAGCTATAGGGAATTTAACAGGTTTACGAGATGATGGGATATGGGAAGGAACAAAACAGAACTTTGTTGAGTCGTGGAAATCTGTTGGCGGAACACTAAACACTTTTGAGGACAACGATTCAATTGGGGATGTAGCTTTTGATGCTCTTGAATTAGCATATAGGTTAACATGGGGTCTTTTTACAGAAACTATTGGTGGTATTATGGCATATATAGCGATTCAACTAGAAGGCGCTGTAACCGAACGACATGGAGACACCCAGTTAATTAAAAAGAAAAATGGTGGAGCATCAGCATGGGGAAGTAAAACCATTGGTGGAGTTGGTAGTTTAGATGATCCTAGAATTAATGTTAGAGATTGGAATCGTGACCATGAGCAGGGACATTATTATCAGTCTATGATTCTTGGACCTCTGTATTATTTTGTTGTTGGGATTCCTAGTAAAGTTAGACGTCTTATTTGGAAAAAACAACGTAATTCTCATGCAACATACTATAATGATTTTTATACAGAATATTGGGCTAACATGTTAGCAGGACTAGAAATTGAAACTCACCCAGATACAGATCGATCAATTTATAAACGGAGGTAATATTTTGAGAAAAAATTTATTTATATTAACGTTTTTAGTTCTTAGTTTCTCTCTTCATGCTCTTGGAGCGTATGATACTTTATTAGAAGATTATTTAATTGTAAATAATTATGATACGACAATAATTGTAAAAGCTAATTCTAAAAAAAATGACTTTAACGAATATATTTTAAAACCAAATGAATCTAAATTTTTATTTACTACAGGTGAAATTTTAACTGAAAATGGGATTCTTAAAATCGATCTATTATATAAGTATTTCGAATATTTTTTAGTCTACGATGAGAATATGAAACTACTTAGAGATACTGTTTTTATACAAGATGAAATAGAGTATATAAATGAAGAGTATGGAGAAGATGAGTTTGCAAGTTATTACAATATAAACTTAGGTTCCAAACTGGATCTAAATCCATAATAAAACGTTGGAGTTGACCAACTGTGTTGGCAACTCAACTAGCTATTATGGAGCTGTCGCTGACTGGAATAAAAGTCATAGCAAGTGAACAGAATGCTATCTTATCGGAAGCGTGCTTACGATAAGATGTATTCTGTTTAACGACCGACAGGAAGTGGACTTGCATTTTCTACTCATAACACCGCAGTTAACTTGCAGCAGAGCCCAACAAACCGGGATTTTAGAAGACCCGGTCTCAATATTGGGACACTCCGCCGGGAATCATCCTGCGGATTGTTCACGGGTTTTCTTGCCCCCTGTACAACATGGAGGGGCAGTACACCGAACAGCCCTTCGGCATGGAAACCGACGAACAGACCGGAGAGATAACATTCACCCTGGAGTACGGGGTGTTCACCCGTTTCATCAAGCTGCACAGCCACATCAACGCGCTGGACGCGGAAGGCGAGCCGATAATGGACCCCGGCAGCTTCGACCTTGATCCCGAGAGCGTCCGGGTCTACGCCCTCTCGGGCGGCGTCAACAAGTTCTACAGCTACAAGCCCGACGGCGGCCGGGCCATCCACAGCGCCCTAACCGACACAATGCGCAGTGACCGCTACAGCTATTACCCCGACAGCGATCTTGTGCAGATCGCCGGGGATTACGCCTGCCGCTACGATGAAAACGGGAACATGACGGAAAAGGGAGACAGGTACACCGAAAGCGGGGGAGAGATTACTATACACAAGGAAGGCCGCTATACCCTATATAAGTATGACCTGCTCAACCGCCTTGTATCGGTGAGCAGGCTTAACGGCGAGGGAGAAGTTGAAGTGGCGGCATCCTACCGCTACAGCCACAGGAACTTGCGGATAGAGCGCACCGATAAAGCCGGCACGGTGCGCTATGTGTTCGACCTTGACGGCAACATCATAGAAGAACACCGGGGCGATGAACTGATCCGCTATGTGTTCCGCAGGGGGAAGCACCTGTCCAAGATCACCCCTGACGGGACATATTATTACGGCACGGACCGTCTTGGGAGCACCACGGTGATGTTTGACGGGGAGGGCAGCGTAGTCTGGCGGGGGGATGTATCGCCCTTCGGGGAACTGGTGTCCTCCGAAGGGAGCATTGAGGAGAGAGTGAAATTCACGGGGAAGGATTATGACGAAGCGGCCGGGCTGTACTACTTCAACGCGAGGTGGTATGATGCGGAGCTTGGGCGGTTTACAACGGAGGATCCGGCACGGGACGGGTTGAACTGGTATGTGTATGTGAGGAATAATCCTTTGCGGTTTGTTGATCCGACGGGGCTGGACGCTGTCGCTGACCCTGAATATTTAAAAAATTTGGAAGCGCAAGAATATTATGCCAATCTTGAACAGAATTACCTGCCTACTGATGCGGATGGCAATGATATAACTGATATCAGTCCCTACATACAGCGTGATGAGGAAGGGAAGCCTTATACGGACGACAAAGGCGCGGCTCTTTTCAATGAAGATGGTCAAAAAATTCTCGGTGATGAAGGCTGGAATGTCGATGCAAAAGATGTTTTTCATGAGGATTTGGGGGGTGATCCCGTTGTAAAATTGACCAATGAAAGTGGAGCTGAACAGATTTATAATATGAACACAGGTAAGCTTGTTACTGATCCACAGAATAGAGGGACGTGGAATAAAGGTGCGGGGCCGTATGGGTTGAAAACATCAGGTGGTACAGGACTAGGAGCCGGTTTAAAACATTTAGGAGATATAAGCAAATGGAAAGAATTTGGTATTGGCCCCGACGACCATAGTACCCCATATGGAAGAGCTATAAGAAGTGTTTATGGTACCATGAATCCAAGCGGATCAAGTTATAGAAACCTTAAAAATCCAGAAGTGAGTAAACCTTTTGTAAGAGGAAAAGACAGGTGAGACGTTAGATTATGCATCTTATAATTAGAAAGATAGGAACACTGTTCTTTGGTAATACAGCCTTCTATGAGAAACTAATAATGATGTTCGATAAGTTGTCCCGGATGGTTTCCATTGGAGATATTTATAGTTACCCTTTATTGGCTGGTATTATATTTGTTCCAATATTTATATTGATTTTCTATGGAAATAAAAGTTGTTCTTTAAAATTGATTCGTCTTTTGAGTATTACTAAAAAACAATATATATTTCGTTTTCACTATGTAAATGTTTTATTGATAGCAGAAACTTTTGCAATATTTGTCACTGCTGTTGCCACACCGATTGCAGTTAGTCAAAATTATAGTCAGTATAAACGGAATGAAATTTTAGCTTTTATTGCCAGCAGTCAGTTGGTGTATATTTCTCTTTTAATAATATCGCTTATTTTAATCCCTTTTTGGTACAAAAACGGTTCAAAAATAATAGGGATATTTTTTATTTTTTTTGTTATTATAACTATAAACTTCAAAAGTTTCTGGTGGCCATATTTCTATGCGACGGTTGTGGTTTCACGATATTTCCGGAAAATATATCCGGAAAATCCGTCAAGAAAAAACGAGCTATTTTATGCTATTACGACAACACTATTAATTCCTGTTGGAGTTATCGTTTTTCTTGTATTTGAATATGCTATGTATGTAGCGGGTATGGGTTGATCCGTACGGAGCCCCCCCTGCGGCAGGTGAACAGAATTGCGGCATTATCGGCGGCATGGCGACGATAATGTAAATTCTGTTTAGCCCGGGACAAATCGGTGTGAAGCGGAAGCGGGGGAAGGCAGATGCCGGGCGGGCCTGCCGGTGAGAAGAGGCCTGCTGCTTAGCGGGGGAATGCAGGCGGCCTGCGAAAAGAACAGGCGGCTTAAGGGGGCAGGCCGCCCTGCTGCCCATTGCAGCTCCTGCGAGGCCTCTGGGGGCGACTCTTTTTGCAGTGCAGGTTGAGTGCGAAGGAGACAGGCGGCTGAAGGCGGCGAGCCCGCCCTGCAGTCCGTTGCAGCTCCTGCGAGGCCTTTGGGGGCAGCGTAGTCTGGCAAGGGGATGTATCGCCCTTCGGGGAACTGGTGTCCTCCGAAGGGAGCATTGAGGAGAGAGTGAAATTTACGGGGAAGGATTATGACGAAGCGGCCGGGCTGTACTACTTCAATGCGAGGTGGTATGATGCGGAGCTTGGGCGGTTTACAACGGAGGATCCGGCACGGGACGGGTTGAACTGGTATGTGTATGTGAGGAATAATCCTTTGCGGTTTGTTGATCCGACGGGGCTGGAAAGTGCCGATGCCGCGGACAGACAATACACATATTTTGAAAGAGATATAGGAGAAAAAATCAAAGATCTCGGTCGATACGGAGATCCGCGAACTAGAAATGGAGCAATATTAACAAATACAAATGGTCCACCAAGTATAAAAATTCGCAGATATGAAGACTTTCGTGGTATTGAAGGTTTGTCGGAAAATCTCTCGCAATTAGACTCACATGAAAATAGTTATGGGAAAACGGGAATGATGTCTGGTCCAAACATCATTGAAAGCATTACAAACTTCAGAAAAGGGAACGCATTCTTGGTTACTTATGATAACCCGAAGTCCGAAGGTTTAGATGGCTACGAAGTATTTCTCATTGACAGACCTGATGCTGATACGGGTCTTTATCCTAAGTATCCCCAAGGTGAATCATTATCCCCTGAACAAGCTCAAAAAGTCTTAGAAAGTCGCCCAAATCTAGTTGATTCTGCGATATCTGAAGACTTACGCCCATGGTACCGTAAGGTATTGGATTGGATATTTTGAAAAATGAAACTATTTGTAAACATTCGAAAAAAAAAATTTTTCCTGGCTATGGTATTCTTAGTCTGCTTAATTGCGTTGGTTATATTGCAACTAGGTGTGACTTCGGCAAAAAAGCCTGACTCCGAACGGTACGTAAAAGGAAAAATTTATGGTTCTTTGGAGGATATATTCAGAGCCCAGTATTCGTTTTCAACATTTGATAAAGATGGTAATTTACTTAGGAATAAAAAGATCGATATTTTTCTATTTCGTAATTTCTTCATAGAATTTCTAAATGGAGAAGTCAGAGCGAGAATTTATGTCTCTGCTTCATCCGCCCGCAATATGTCTCCAGATATATGGGATATCTACGAAATATCTCCAGAATTACTGGTTGTCAAAGACATTTTTGGTCAAAAATTGAAGTTCGTACTAAATACTTACTCTGTTTCTAGGTAAATATTAAGGGGAAATCCCCACTGTGCTTTCCAACGCCCCGCGGTATGTACCTGCTAATGGAGGATTGCTAGATATATATGGTCATCTTACCGACCCGGCGCCTGATTTGGTTGATCATCGATTTAATAAACTGAATAGCATGTCGCCATGAAGAGGAAAGAATATATGACTCCCCTGCAATAAGTTTAGAACCCCCTTCCGCAAATTGATTATGTATGATAATCTTAGAGAAGGAGGGGAATTATGTTCAAAAAGAACGATACTCATCGTCAGATGAGAATGGTTACAACTATATCGACTCTTAACACAACAGCTTTAAGGCGACTGGAATCTTCTTGGGCGCATCACTTCTATCACGAATTTTTTTTTCATTTGGATGAATCAATCTTTGCGGTTCTATACAGTTCTAAAGCCTCACGGCCTAACGTATCAGTGAATATCTTATTCGGATTTGAAGCGATCAAATCTGGTTTTGGCTGGAGTGATGAGGAGTTGTATGATCACTTTCTATTTGATCTGCTCCATTAGGACGTACACGCACCTACCGGTATAATGCCCGGTGCCAGTTGACCGAGGAGGTAAACCAGTTGGGGATAAGCCAAACGTTTCGGTACAACAACCAGGGGGAGCTGAGAGAACACCGGGACTTTGAGGGTAATCTCTATGAGTACCGCTATGATGACTACGGCAGGAGAACCCAAAGGTTCTACTTCAACTTATTCAAAGGAGATTTCATCTGAACAAGCGCAGGATATAGATGACTGGTGGACAGACTTGGAAGCAAGTGGAGCCAATTACAATTATGGCGGTAAAGCAGTAGATTCCAGCAGCACTTACTGTACTGAAAGTGTTGTTGATAGTTTGAATGATACAGGTGTTCTGGATAGCAGTGAGAGCGCAATTGTAAATGCTCCTTATGCCAAATGGGGGCAAAGCTTTCCTTCTATCATTCCAAATGGGTTGCAGAAATTAGCAAATGCCTTGCAAAATTTAGTTAGCCCCAATCCAAATGAGTTTGAAGAGCGAGTCAGTCAACTCAAAAATCTGCATTCATCACCTTCCGGCAATACTCCATAAAGGATAAGACTATGAAAATATACTTCTTACTAATTTTATTAATAACTATAATGCCCCTTAATTCTTTGTTAAGCCGGACAATAACTGCCTATTCTCAGCTTGAACCGGAAATTAACAAAATAGGCAATGAAGTAGATAGTAATAGAATATTCATTTTTTTTGATTACGGTGGAAGTACAGGAGGAGATGATGAAACATTGGTATTATATGAATTGCCTAAAAATTATGAAACAATCCTTACTAAGGATATAGTAGATTTTAACATTAATCAATTTCATCTTTCATTTTGGGATCCGCATAATAGAATAAATTACTGTTATTTAATAAAAGAAGGCGGAAATCGGCTATCAAAAGGAAGCGGCTGGCACGAATTGTATTTTAGCAAAGATGATCTGAAATTTACATTCACTGATATAAATACCCCTCTGTTTGAAGAAAGAAAGAGTCCTCCGGCGGTCTTCTTAAAGGACAGCGGCTATAATCTGTTAATTGATTACAGCTATGAAGACAGGCTGTATTCACAGGAAGTGAAGATAGCTGATATTCAAACGGATAAAATAATTTGGGAATCGTCAATACAAACTAAAGGCAGATGGAATTCATTTAAAAATATATATTGGATAAGCGGCAAGTGGTTATTCATTGAGGATACATTTATTACCAGTATGCGTGATGATGAGCAGGCTAATTACAATTTATTCAATTTTCATATTGAAGAAACAAAATCCTATCATCCAGATAAAATAATTGGTTATGGGCAGGGATATATTATTACTACATCAAAAGATTTTTATGGTATTACTATTCAAGATCCTGAAGGACATATTATCTTCAAAGATGATAAGTTTGATTTAGTAGGTATGCTGAGGGATCATATATTTCCGAATCCTTATATCTATATGGCTTACTTTGACAGCCCCTTTGTTTACTATGAAGTTAAGTCATATGTCGGAACAATAAGACCTTGCTGTTCAGTCATTGTAGACTTAAAAAACTTGAAATCATACAGGACCACAGATTATAGAACTTCTATATTGGGGATATTTTAAAGCATAGGATTGTTAATTCCGGCGTTCTCTGCTTATGGAGAGGGATGTTTTTTATTTACAAGTGAAATACACAATCCCCGTTGTCCGTGTCAACACCGGAGTAAAATTGCAGACTTCCGGTAATCTTTTAGAAGTCGACGACTCCTGTTTTCATTCTGTCTTTCACAGGGCATTGTCACCTACACCGATTTTCAGGAAGGACTGGACCCGCGGCCTCTTTCCATCGGGAAACGAAAGCGGTACACTGGCCGGAGCGGACAGGCAGAAGACACGAAGAGATTATCACCCAGGCTTGGGAGAAATAGCCCCGGCACAGAACGGCGAAACTGTTTGCTGGCCTAACCCGCCCGGGACCGCTGATACAACCTGTCAGCAGGATCATCACTACCGACAATGTGCATAAGACTGCGTTAATTCTCATCCTCATCTGAACACCTCCATCTCTATCTTCATACGCCGGTTCAGGTCTCAGCCTTCCCTGGTATTTGGATCACCCTGCGGACTGCTTCCACCGGATCCTCGTATTTCACCCACTGTCACCTTAAGAATTCGGCCATGGCTTGAGTTCGGGCATCCGACAGACTTCGCATTTCGACATCTTCTCCTGCCTGCATATTTCGACGGAATTTACCACTGATTCCAAAGGAAAGCTGCCGCCCTGCAGCCTTCACGCTACCTGCTTCTTTAACTATCCTGAATGGTAACTTTCTGCCAAAGGTTTCGTCCATTTTTCTTGCCAGCCGAGTCGCCTTTCAACAATGGCGTCAGCTATGGCTGATTCGCCGATTACTCCATGACAGGCGGAAACTGAAAGCTGCGATATGGTAATCGTGGGTTTTCTGCCATGCCGATCTTCAGGATCGGTAATTCTGCCTTGTAGATTCTGGCCAGTTCTCTGGGGAGATTTATATCAGGTTGTAACATTTCAAACAGTCTTGATTAACATGCTCTATGCGGTGTAAGACAATTGTATAGTGTCAGGAAAAATGTGGATGCATCGATAATGCGGTACAAAGTCGCAGTCTAAGAAGCTGAAACTATATTTTTGGACCTTATTTTCCTTACACTTCAAGATGATTGCAATGAAAATGAAATTCCGGCACTTAAGACAGCATCTCCTCATAATTCTTACCATCATATCTTTCATCGTTCATCTCTTTTCAGGGAAGCCTCTCCCGGCACTCCCTTTTCTTGTTCCCATGTCTCTCCTCTTCGTCCTTCTGTCAGTGAGCTGCATCGGATGGAGTTTGATTCAGCGTTCGGGCATAGGCCGCATCATTCCTTTTTTGGAACTCATTTCAATGACTCTCTGCTACTTTACAGGTATTGTTCCGATTTATCTGCTTGTTTTCCCGTTCTCACTCCTCGCCGTGAGGCAGATGCTTACAGGCATTCCCTGCATGATTCTAAGATATGGGCTATTGCCTGTCTCCGCAGTTATCGGGCTGATACCCATAGATGGCGCTGAGCACTTTAGATGGGTCCTCCTCATTGTTTTCTCGTTCTTGCTGATATTGCTGACTGAAGAGAATGAGAGCGCGGTGGAAGAACGATTGAAGGATTTGAAATTGAGCGTCGAGAATAAAATCGCCCTCTTGTCCACACTCTCCCATGAGATACGCACTCCCCTGACAGTGATACAATCCTCTGTTGATATCATTCTGGAAGGCCGAACGGGGCCATTGACCGATGCCCAGACGCGATTTCTTGAATCCTCCGCAGTCAATGTCAGACGGTTGATAACACTTTCGGAAAACATTCTTGGCAGTATCAAGGTGGAGCGTCCCTGGTTCAAGGTCATATTGGCTCCATTGGATATCCGGAAGTTAATTATCAATGTCGCTCGGCAGATGGAACCCATTCTCACGGAGAAGCACCAGTCAATGCGCTATTCTTTTCCTAAATGGCTGCCCCGGCCAATGGGTGATGATACCTGGATTCAGCAGGTTTTGATCAATCTGGTGCACAATGCCAGCAAGCATCTGGCTCATGGCGGTTCCATTCTTATCAGTGTTACGGAAAACGAACAGTATATCGTCGTCTCGGTTAGCGATGATGGCTCCGGCATGAAGAACTTTGACAGGGTGCGTGTATTCGGTGAATTCTATCAGGGGGGTGGGGATAGTTCAGGCAGAGAGATGGATGGTTTTGGGTTGGGGCTCACTATTGTACAGAGAGTCATTGAAAAACATGGCGGGAAAGTCTATGTCGGATCGGTTGAACAGATTGGAACCACTGTTTCCTTCACCCTGCCAAAATATATCGAAGGGAGATCAGGAAAATGAAGGACGAGCGCAAATCGGATCAAACAATTCTTATTGTTGATGATGATGAGCATATCAGAGAATTACTCCGATTTCTCCTGGATGACGAAGGGCATGCGGTAGAATGTGCCGAGGATGGTGAGCAGGCTCTGTGCATGGTCCGGCCTGAAAAGACGGGGTTGGTGATACTCGACATCAATCTTCCTGGGATTGATGGATTCACTGTATGCCGTGAGCTTGGAAAACTGGAGATACCTGTGCTGTTTCTCAGCAGCCGGGACGAGGAGCATGATGTTATCTACGGCCTGGAAATCGGGGCATTGGATTACATAAGAAAACCATTCAACAATAGGGAATTGATTCTAAGGGTGGAGAATCTCATCGGCCGCAAGCCCTCGCCGCCAGGTTCCCATCATGGATATCAATGCGGCGGACTCCGGATCGATCTGGAGGAGCGATCTCTACTCTGCAATGGCTGTGCTGTCCATTTATCACCTATCGAATTCGACTTGCTGGCCCTGTTGATGAGCCGGCGCGGGGCCGTAGTCTCCAACAAAGAGATTCTCGGCAACATCTGGGGAAATGACGATTGGATAGGAGGACAGGAGCTTGTCAAGGTGAATATCCGCAGGCTGCGAATGAAAATCGAACCCGACCCCCATTCCCCGACATACATTGTCAACCAGTGGGGACGCGGTTACCGGTTTCAAGGGGCTGTCACCAAATTGTAACAAATTGTCCCTGTATTGTTTCTTGCGCAGACGTGCTGTATGCTTCTATCCTGCTGGAGAAGATCAAAAATCAGGGGGATCTTATGAAGAAAAATCTCATTTTACTGACATTGTTTATGATAGCAGGCATTGGAGTATTTGCAAACGGCAGCGGTGAAAAGGCACAGACGATTACCGCCTATACAACTCTGGATGAAGAACTCGCCAGAAAGGTATTCAATGCCTTTTCCGACACAACCGGTATTCAGGTTGATTGGGTACGCCTGTCCACCGGAGAAGCCGTGGCCCGTCTGGAAGCTGAGCGGGAAAACCCGCAGGCCAGCATCTGGTACGGAGGTGTCGGTCTTGGCCATATTGAGGCCAAAAATAAGGGACTTACGATGCCTTACGACTCTCCTGCGGCAGCCATGCCTGAACAGTTCCGCGATAAGGACCGCTATTGGTCTGGTATCTATGCCGGGCCTCTCTGCTTCGAGAGCAACACCATGAGTTTGGAGAAATATGGATTGAAGGCACCCGCTTCCTGGGAAGAACTCGCCGATCCGGTATATGAAAACCATATACAGATGGCCAATCCCGGTTCTTCTGGCACAGCCTACAATGTTCTGGCCACGATGGTGCAGATTCTTGGGGAAGACGAAGCCTTCGAGTATATGCAGCGCCTGGATAAAAACATCACCCAGTACACCCGCAGCGGATCGGCTCCGGGAAGGAATGCCGCCATTGGCGAGATCACCATTGCGATAGGTTACGCCCATGATGGGGTAAAACTCGTCGATCAGGGCTATCCCTTGACTATCACCTTCCCCTCGGAAGGCACTGGGTATGAGGTTGCCTCGGTCAGTTTGATTAAGGACGGACCGGTTGAAGAATTGGAAGCTGCCAAGAAGCTCTACGACTGGGCTCTTAGCAAAGACGCAGCAGAAATATATACGACCGTTTTCTCTGTCCCCTTTGTCGATGTACCGCTTCCCAAAGGCGCCAAGCCCATCAGCGAAGTGAACACGATAACTCAGGACGATGAATGGTCTGCTGCGAATAAAACCCGGCTGGTTGAGAAGTGGAACCAAGTCATTGGCGGTGAGGCGCGTACCGAACCCCCCAAGAAAAAATAAACTAGGAATCTATGGCCATTCCGTCTTCCGGCACACGGCGTTTTCTTTCTACGCCGTCGATGGACAGGTATTATCAGCTATTCCGGGAACCGGCGCTTCTCATCGGTGTAATCGCAATCTTTCTGCTACTGGGGCTATTCATTTTGTATCCTCTTTTCTCTGTAGCCAGATTGAGCCTTACGCCGGAAGGCCGGTTTTCCGGTGAAGTCTTCCACCAGGTTTTTTCCACACCACGGTATTTCCGTTCCATAAAGAACAGCGTCCTGCTTGGCACCATCGTTGCGTCAACTTCGACATTGCTGGGTTTTGCCTTTGCCTTTGCTCTGACACGAGCCCGGATAGCCGGGCGGAAGTTCTTCCAGGCGATGGCTGTTTTACCGATTATTTCTCCCCCCTTTATGTTTGCCCTGTCGGTTGTCCTGCTCTTTGGCCGGAATGGCCTGATTACCGCAAAACTGCTTGGTTTGGAGATGGCAGGCATCTATGGCCTCAAGGGCTTGGTGATTGTTCAAACCATCAGTATGTTTCCGATTGCCTACATGACCCTGTCAGGGATCCTCCAGGGGATAGACCCCGATCTGGAATCCTGTGCAATGAATCTTGGGGCCAGGCGCCGACGGGTCTTCTTGACGGTAACTCTGCCTCTTTCGCTGCCCGGTATACTGGCATCCTGGCTGCTGGTTTTTGTGAGCAGCATGACCGACTTCGGGAATCCCATCATACTGGGAGGCGACTTCAATGTTATGTCGGTTCAGGCATATCTTGAATTCACCGGCATGGGGAACCTCCCGAGGGGAGCGGCATTAGCCATCCTCCTTCTGGTTCCCACCATCGCTGTCTTCTTCATCCAGAAGGCGCTGTTAGGGAAAAAGAACTTTGTAACCATCACAGGGAAATCTTCCAGGCGAAGTACGGCGGTCTCAACAAGAATGGCTGAGGTATCGCTGACAGCCGTTTGCGCCGTGGTTTCGGGATTCATACTTTTATTCTATATAACCATTATTTCGGGCAGCTTCATCAAGCTTTGGGGGATCAATTGGACTTTTACTCTGGAGCATTTTGCATACAGTCTCGATGTCGGATTGACAACTCTCAGGAATACCCTGCTCCTTGCGCTGATAAGCACCCCCATTACCGCCTTACTGGGCATGGTGATTTCATTTCTCGTCGTTCGAAAAAAATTTCCGGGCCGTCATCTGATGGAAGTTCTGGCAATGCTCAGTTTCGCCATACCTGGAACCGCTGTGGGAATCGGTTACATCCTCGCGTTTAACAAGGCTCCATTTGAACTTTCAGGTACAGCCTTCATTCTTATAACCTGCTACGTCTTCAGAAATGTTCCTATCGGGGTTGAAGGCGGCATAGCTGCATTGAAGCAGATTTCACACGATATAGAAGAATCTTCCGTGAACCTTGGGGCTAACAGCGCTGTTACTTTCAGAAGGATTTCACTCCCGCTGATAAGGCCCGCATTCTTCTCCGGCGCAACCTTCGCGTTTGTCCGCAGCATGACCGCCATCAGTGCGATCATATTCCTGGTGTCGGCACGGTGGAATCATCTGACTGTACTGATACTTGCCCAGACAGAAATCCTGCGCTTAGGGGTGGCCTCGGTGATGTCCACAGCACTGATTTTCATCATCATGTCGGGTATTTTTATCATCATGAAACTCACCGGTCTTGGCCGTGAGCAGATATTCGGAACCACGAAATAATCGCAAGTGTTTAAGGAAATGCCATGAGCAGCAGCAATCAAGCGTATTTGATCCTCAGCAATTTAATTAAGGAATTCCACGATGGCAGAGGAAATACCGTTCGGGCCGTCGATGATATCTCGCTCAATGTTGCAAAGGGTGAGTTTGTTACAATGCTTGGTCCCTCCGGGTGCGGAAAGACCACCACATTGCGTATGATTGCCGGTTTTGAACTCCAGAACAGTGGGGATATCACTCTGGGCGGGAAACTTATCAACAGTGTACCGGCTTTCGAGCGGAACATGCCCATGGTGTTCCAGAGCTATGCCCTATTCCCCCACCTCACCATCTTTGAAAACATCGCCTACGGCCTGAGGATTCGCAAGTATCCCAGGGAGGCCATCGCCAATGACGTTTCAATGGCCTGTCAGATGGTGAATTTAGTCGGACTGGAAGGCCGTTATCCCGGGGAACTATCCGGTGGTCAGCAGCAGCGGGTGGCCCTGGCCAGGGCGCTGGTGCTCAAACCGGAGATCATCCTATTCGACGAACCTCTCTCCAATCTCGATGCCAAGCTGAGAATACAGACCCGTACAGAAATCAAGCAAGTTCAGCAAATGCTTGGGATTACAGCCGTCTATGTAACCCATGATCAGGTTGAAGCTCTGAGTATCAGCGATACCATCGTTATCATGAACAATGGCAGGATTGTACAGGTCGGCAGCCCCGAAGAAATTTACAACCATCCGGTTAGCACATTTGTCTCAGATTTCATCGGCAATGCCAATTTCATAGAAGGTACTGTCAAAAACATAACAGATTCGGTCTTCACAATCGATCTGGAAGGACTGGATGTTCATGTCCCGGCAAAGAATGCCGGGCAGGGTATCTCTCTTGGCGACGAAGTGACCATGGCCATCAAACCTGAGGCGGTGGAGGTGCTTCCCGCAGGCAATGCCTATCCGGCTAAGGTGGAAGTCAGTTCCTTTCTCGGCTCCATTACCGAATACAAGATTGTCTTCGCCAATAGGTTTTTAACCGCCATCAAACCGAATACGGTCGGCGAAGTGAAGAATTTCAGGGTGGGAGAAGATGTTTCGGTAGCTTTCAGGAGTGAGTTCTTCCGAATCTATTGCAAGACTTGAGTGCGCTCCGACGAGATCGAATGAAGAACTTGCCTCAGAGGTATCAATGTGAATGAGTATAAATGCAAAGTCCGCATGCACAGCAGACACCATCTTGAACTCAAATCAGAATATCCGCTGGGCAAAGATGTCATGCAGCCTGTTTACGACATGGATTTTTACTTCTTCTACCCCTCTCAACTCCAGATAAACACCTGGAAGATCGGGGTGAAACGATTCTTGAGTCATGTAAAAATGAACATACGGTTTTCCTCCCCCAGCCTCTCCCTGGAGAGATTGGTGAGCCCTGAATGTGCATTGAGTCCCCTAACCCGTATTCGTTCCATTCTCTCCCTTTCGGCTATAGAAAAACCCTCGGGACAGGACAAAATTCTCTACGAACTCCGGATGCTCACCAATATATACCGGGCGGAAATTGCCGGATTTGCCGTGCTCATGCGGGACGAACTCCGGCAGTATAACCGGGAACACCTATGCCGCCAGCGGATTGGGCAGTACCTGGAAGAAATAACAGGCTTTCTTAAATCCTTCCGGAGTCTTCACCCCCTCTTTATGACTCCTGAAGTTACCGGAAAGCAGAGGGAGGCCCTCAACTGGGCGGATGAATCGATAAGCATTATCACAGAGCAGAACCTGCATCGGCTGTACTCCTACTGCGGAATGCTGGAGTCCCCCGAAGAGCTGCGGATGAAATTCGAGGAAATCACCATGCGGGAATTCGAACACCGCCGCTCCATGAACTATCAGTACCTCTACAATGAGGCTGATTCCCGTTCCGGCGAGCGATTGGCCTATAGGGATAGCATCCTCAAGAAATGGTCTCAATCTGCCTTATACATGACCAGGGAAGAGAGCAGCACACCCCGCAGGGTCAGTCATTTACTGGCAGGAGCAGCCGCAGGCATAGCTATGCTTTTCGCCGTATTTGCAGCCATTTTTGCAGGGAAGCTCTTCATCCCCAACAGCGCACCCTGGGTGCTGCTTATCGTAACCGCATATATCTTCAAAGACAGGATAAAGGAGATACTCCGGAATTTATTTATCCGATTTTCCCCCTGGCTGATAGCCGACCAACTGACCATACTCGTCGATCCGGCGGTCAACAGGAGAGTCGGAAAAGCAAAGGGTATCGTTCAATTCGGTAAAGCGGGCGATGCGCCTGCAGAAATCCAAAACCTCCGATACAGACGCACCAGCGCCTTCCGGTCCATTCTTCCCGATCAGGATTTGCTTCATTACCAACGGACCATGCGTTTGAATAACCGGAAACTGATGCACAACCATTCCCGGGTGAGTGGAGTAACCGAGATTATCCGTCTGAATATTGAAGACTGGCTCCGGGAGATGGATGATCCCAAGGATGTGTTCTACCGATTGGAAAACGGCAAGAAACTGAAGATCAAGGGTAACCGCGTCTATGTCATCCATCTGGTGATCAGCCTGAAAGAGCGCTTTGACAAGAAGCTCGAAGATTTGTACCACTATCGGATAGTGTTCAACAAATCCGGCATTCTCCGGATCGAAACAGCGGGGGAAGACCCCGGATAAAAAGATACCTGGATTCTCGTCAACTCATAGCGAGTGGGGGGGCATGTATTTTGCAAAAGAGAAAATTCGATGAAATGTGATTTATTTCTATATAATAAAAATGATTGAATAATTTCAGAGAAGTGTGGAAATATGCGTGTAAAATGAAAAAAATGAGAAATTTATTGGAGAATGAGCATAAAAGCGGAAATTTCAGTGCTGAAAACGATTAAAAAAAGCGAGAATTTATGCTATGATTATGGTGAAACTGCCGGGGCAAGAGGTTACTAGGCGGGGAAATCCCTCCGGTCGTCTCAAGGAGAACCAGTCGGCTTAAACGCTCTTGCCTGGCATGAACAGCAAATCAGCTTGGTGATACCATGAAGGTCCTAGCTCCTCGAATCAGGGTTCCGACAGCTCTTTCCCGTCCTGAAGTCAATCCTCGCGTATCGCCCGTCCGCATCTATTGTTCCCTTTTTGACTTTGAAGAATGGAATGAAAAACTACTTGAGTTTAATAAAATATCCAAATATAATTCAATAAAAATATATCCGTTTGAGATTAAGAAAAAAACCAAAGTTTTAGAGTAAAAAAGCCCATAGTTTGAGTAATCCAAAAGGAACAAACTATGAGCAGCACAATTTATAGATTAGCAAACTTAAAGCTGATAAAAAACCCAACATAGTTCTCCCTATAATCAGACTCATTCTGTCAGAACATAGGGAACTATGTTGGGTTCGCTGTCATCTAGAACTCTATTAGTGCATTGATAAAATTAAATTGCATGATGTTCTGAGGATCAGTCATAGCAAATATATATAATTGCAATCGCTTGACCCCCTCAATCTTCGTAGGGAATGTGTAAGTTCCAGGTCCCTGGTCACTTTCAGCGAGAGTATTATCATCCTTATCCAATAGTTTTATTTTCCATCCTTCTCCTCTTGTCGGAGCACTAATCTCTCGAGTATATATTTCTGTTGATATTACAGAAACAGGTTCTGAAAATGTGTAACTCAAAGCTATTCCAGCGCCATCTGTGTCATAATGGCCACCTTCAAACACGGCACCACGTATTGCCAATCCAGTGTACTTCTGCTCATTTATTGGGGGAACCCACGTACCTCCAGAAGTCTTTAGACCTGTATTCCCACCAGTATCGGAATCAACTACCGCACCAACATTGGGATTTAGTGCGATTTCGGTTCCTTCAACCCAGGTAGAGTAATCACCAGTCCCAGGATCAGGTATCGAAGTACTTGGATCAGCACCAGTGTCGACAGTTAGAAACATTTTCTCTTGTTTTAGGGCTTCCACGGTCAAAGTAATCGAATCAGATTTACTTGCGTCAAAAGTGGATGTTGCTGTGATGGCAGCAGTACCAACTACTCCCTGAAGAGTTACTTCTCCACTTCCTGCATCAACCATTGCAACAGCAGTATCACTACTGCTCCATGTAACCGTTTGGTCAGCACCTCCAACAACTATGACTGCTGCTGTCAATGCAAAGTTTTCAGAGTTCTCTTTTTTAGTTAGAGCACCCTCGTTTATGGTTACAGAGGTTACTGCATTGACTGTCAACGTAAAAGTTGTCGTTACCTCACCGGTATAGTTTCCTTTACCAGTCGCCTTTACGGTGTAAGTTCCTGCATCTCCAGTTGCTATCGTATTATCTATTGTGATTACCCCAGAAGCAGTGTCAATGGTAACCGCAGTGACCTCTGCTCCGCTTTTCGTTACACTCAACGTATAGTCTGTTCCTGCCGTTAATCCAGTTAACAATGTTCCACTTCCACTCAAGGTATCGTCACTTCCTTCTGATATTTCTTTATCAGCATAAGTGAGAGTCCCGCTCAAAGCTGCCGCAGTAACACTGACGGTGATTGTCGCATCTGCATAGAAGGCACCATCAACCATGGCCTTCACTGTGACCGGTTCATCTGCCGTAGTAACGGACTTATTCGCAGCAATGGTTACACGTCCTGTGCCCTCCTCCACTGTCACCCCGATTACGGCCGGATCTATCTCATAAGTAATCGTACCAGCCGGTGCTGAAGGAGTCCAAGTCGGGGCGCCACTTGCTGTTTCAACACCATATTCGGCTGAAAGAGCCGCCGGTGTATATGAAAATGAGTTCAACGCACTGACTGTCAACGTAATCGTAGCAGATTTACTTGTGTCAAAAGTGGATGTTGCTGTGATGGCAGCAGTACCAGCTACTCCCTTAAGAGTTACTTCTCCACTTTCTGCAACCGTTGCAACAGTAAGATCACTACTGTTCCATGTAACCGCTTGGTCAGCACCTCCAACAACTTCGACTGTTGCTGTCAATGTAAACGCTGAATCTGACAGGTTTTTCGTTTGATCACCACCGTCTATGGTTACAGAGTTTACTGCTGGCGCCGTACTGACTGTCAACGTAATCGTAGCAGATTTACTTGTGTCAAAAGTGGATGTTGCTGTGATGGCAGCAGTACCAGCTACTCCCTTAAGAGTTACTTCTCCACTTTCTGCAACCGTTGCAACAGTAAGATCACTACTGCTCCATGTAACCGTTTGTGCAGCATTTCCAACAACTTCGACTGCTGCTGTCAATGTAAACGCTGAAGCTGACGGGTCTTTCGTTTGATCACCCTCGTTTATGGTTACAGAGGTTACTGCTGGCGCCGGATTGACTGTCAACGTAATCGTAGCAGATTTACTTGTGTCAAAAGTGGATGTTGCTGTGATGGCAGCAGTACCAGCTACTCCCTTAAGAGTTACTTCTCCACTTTCTGCAACCGTTGCAACAGTAAGATCACTACTGTTCCATGTAACCGCTTGGTCAGCACCTCCAACAACTTCGACTGCTGCTGTCAATGTAAACGCTGAATCTGACGTGTCTTTCGTTTGATCACCCTCGTTTATGGTTACAGAGTTTACTGCTGGCGCCGGATTGACTGTCAACGTAATCGTAGCAGATTTACTTGTGTCAAAAGTGGATGTTGCTGTGATGGCAGCAGTACCAACTGCCTGAAGAGTTACTTCTCCACTTTCTGCAACCGTTGCAACAGTATGATCACTACTGCTCCATGTAACCGTTTGTGCAGCATTTCCAACAACTTCGACTGCTGCTGTCAATGTAAACGCTGAATCTGACGGGTCTTTCGTTTGATCACCCTCGTTTATGGTTACAGAGGTTACTGCTGGCGCCGCACTGACTGTCAACGTAATCGTAGCAGATTTACTTGTGTCAAAAGTGGATGTTGCTGTGATGGCAGCAGTACCTACTCCCTGAAGAGTTACTTCTCCACTTCCTGCATCAACCGTTGCAACAGCAGCATTATCACTGCTCCATTCAACCGCTTGGTCAGCACCTCCAACAACTTCGACTGCTGCTGTCAATGTAAACGCTGAAGCTGACGGGTCTTTCGTTTGATCACCCTCGTTTATGGTTACAGAGGTTACTGCTGGCGCCGCACTGACTGTCAACGTAATCGTAGCAGATTTACTTGTGTCAAAAGTGGATGTTGCTGTGATGGTAGCAGTACCTACTCCCTGAAGAGTTACTTCTCCACTTCCTGCATCAACCGTTGCAACAGCAGCATTATCACTGCTCCATTCAACCGCTTGGTCAGCACCTCCAACAACTTCGACTGCTGCTGTCAATGTAAACGCTGAAGCTGACGGGTCTTTCGTTTGATCACCCTCGTTTATGGTTACAGAGTTTACTGCTGGCGCCGCACTGACGACCGTCAGGGAGAATTCCTTTGTGTCGCTTTCCTCATTCTTTGTTATCGTCGCGGTAAGTTTGACAGTCGCATCGGCAGCGTCAGCAGCCGGGCGGGTAACCGCTCCGTCATTGTCGATGATGCCGGTCATGTCGCTGGCCCACGTTATGGTGGTTCCGCTGTCTCCGGCGCCTGGCAGGGTCAATGCCTAGGTTACCGAAGCTGCGCTGTCTGTACCTGCGTAGCCAATGACCAGTGCGGCCTTATCAGCAGCAACCGATTCCTGATCACTCAATCCCTCACTTGCTGCGGGACAGCCTCCCAATCCAAATAAGGACGAAAAATCCGGCGAGCGCCACTAGGGGTATCGCTCTTGTTAATTGATTCATGTCTATGAACCTCCTTAAAAAATTATACAGAAGATTATCAAACTTCACTCGACAGTGTCCAGGGCATATCCAGTATAGTTCGCAATTTTTTCAAAAAGTCATCGAATTCTTCCATCAGGCAGCCTGTTCCAATTTAAGGACACCTCTAAAAAACCCCATTTAGTTCTTGACTCGAACTTTTCCGCCGCTACTGCGTTGCCAAAAAGCTCACGTAACCCAGTTACGCCTGCGCTTTTGGCGCCTTGCATCGAAGAAAAATAGCTGCGCCAAATTCCAAAAGCGGTTTTTTAGAGGTGCCCTTAACACCGCCCATCGATTATCGGCGTTAAGGTGTCCTCCAAACGGAAGATAGAAATCGAATAGTTCCTGTTGATTTGACTCCATATTCTTATACACTGTTCACTCCCAGGTGCAAGGGGTTCAGTACAATCTAAAAATTATGCTTGCACCTGAGACTATTCTACTAGGAGTTAATTCTTTTGTAAATCTATAGTTACTACTTTTTCAGCAAGCCCTAAATATGTGGACCCTCAACACAGTTGAGCACTGTGCCTTCGAATATACTCCTAACCGGACCGATAGGCTTCAGCATGTCACAATCCATCTCTTGCAGAAGAATGCCGGTGAAATGCGTGGGAGAACCCCGGTAGTCCCACTCCATATTCATAAGCCATTTCCGGCCGTCCTCAGCGTGATAGAGAGAGGGCTCAAAAACGGAAACATTGAGAAACACCGGCTCAGACCATGGGCCGTCAATAGATGGCGCGGTCATGACGAAGTTTGCCGTATCCTTGAATACTCCGTAGTCTGAATGCCTTTCCCCCCGCCATCTCTTTACCGCCGTGAACAGCAGATAAAACCGGTCATCGCAATGCGAAAGACATGGCGCCCACACGCCGCCTGAACTCTGGATGCCCGACATATTCAGAATCCTGTCAGAATCAAGGGGGCGGCGGCTCGGCGGCCATTCATCTAGGCATCGAGAATGCCATATTTGAACACCGGGAAACCATTCAAACGTCGAAGCGGCAATTTAGAAATCATCCCCCGCACGGCAGATAGAAGGGTCGGGATTGAATCCCCGCAAGATGGGATTGCCGATAACGGGGCTCATGAACTTCACCGATCCTTATTTTTTTGGGCGTTCCCCCCGGCCGCCCGCCTATAGCGTTCGGCCAGGGGTCGGGCTGGCAAAGGGTTCCGCCTGCCCTTGGCAGGCCGCTTCGCGCCTTTGCTATCCCTAACGCAGGACTCCGTGAGATGAAGAGCTTCCTGCAAAGTGTGTAAGCTTACCGCCGAGAATCATAAGTGCACATCATGTCACCGTATATTATTCTTTCACTCCGCCGAACGCTATGCCGGAAATAAGATACCGGGAAAGGAATGCAAAGGCCACAATAATGGGTATGACACTCAGAGCGATTCCAAGATACATGGCGCCGAAATCCCGCTGGTAGGTGGTGGTGTTGAGCTGCTGGATGATCAGCGGGAGGGTGTATTTCTCCTGGCTGTTGAGCAGCGTGAGAGGCACCAGATAATTGTTCCATTGCACTAGGAAGCCGAATATAGACATCGTGGCTATGCCCGGTGCCATCAGCGGCAGTCCGATACGATGAAATATGAAAAATTCACCGGCACCATCAATGCGGGCCGCCTCGACAAGGCTAGGATTGAGAACACTCTTCGTGTACTGGCGGAGGAAAAACACCGTATAGGGGCTGGCAACGGCCGGCAGAATGAGAATAAGGCGGGTGTCATAGAGTTTGACGGCAAGCGACAGTTTAAACAGACCTACAAGCATTATGGTTGGGGGCAGCATGATCACACTTAACAGCAGCCCAAAGAACAAACCGCTTCCCGGAAACCGGTACATGGCAAAGCCATAGGCGGTGAGGGCGGAGAAATAGGCTGCTAGAACAGTGGCCGACAGGGCCACGGCAAGAGAGTTGAGAAAGCCCTGCGGAATATTGAGAGCGCCTGAGCGAATGCCGGTTTTAGGGTCCAGCCTTCCCTGGATGAGCGTTTTCCAGTTGTCCCTCAGGGCCTCGCCCGGAACGATAGTCGGCCCACGGCTTATCTCGGTGTTGGTGCGGGTGGCATTGACAATCATGATATAAAAAGGGGCGATACAAACGAGAGCGATGGCGATGAGAACAATATAGAGCGCCATGCGGGATACGATGCGGCGGGTTCGTCCGTCGCGAAGTCCAGGAATGCCCATTAGTTCTCCTTCCCGAATCCGATGAAACGGAGATATAGAAATGAAAAGGCCGCCGTGAAGATAAGCAGCAGATAGGAGATTGCCGCACCCGCTCCGAGCTGGTAGAACCGGAATGCGCGGTTGTACAAATAGACGACAATGGTTGTCAGGCTCTGATCCGCTCCGCCTCGTCCCCGTGTGAGAATCCAGGGCAGATCGAATATGTTGAGCCCGCCGATGAGAGAGGTCACCAGCACGTAGACCATGACAGGCCTGAGCAGCGGAAGGGTTATCAGACGGAACACCTTTGACGGAGATGCCCCATCCACGATGGCCGCCTCGACGAGGCTGACAGGTATAGCCTGAATCCCCGCCATGAAGAGAATCATGGTGTAGCCGAACCATATCCAGGTCTGAATCAGCGAGACGATAATACGTGAAGCATGTGGATTGTTCAGCCAGAAAACATACTTGTCCTGCGCACCCTCGGCAGTTCCGAATAAGATCTGATTTAACACTCCGTTCTGCCAGTCCAGCACGGCATAAGCAAGGATGGCGATGGATGCAATGGTCACAAGGTTGGGAAAGAAGAAAACAGCGCGAAAGAATCCAATACCGCGTATGCGAATTTGGACATTCGTCAGAATCACCGCCAGAAAAAGAGCAATTCCCAGTTGAAGGACGATGTTTGGCAGCCAGATGATCCATGTATTCAGAAATGAGCGCCAGAAGCCGGGGTTCGTAAGCTCATAGGTGTAATTCTTCAGTCCGACAAAGGCTCGGCCCGCACGAGTGAAATCTTCGTTTGTAAGGCTGGTAATAAAGGTGCTAATAACGGGGTAGAGCCAGAATACGGCAAAGGCGAGGAAGAAGGGCAGGATGAAGAGATAGCCGTAATGTGAATACTTGTTTCTGGTCATAGTTCCTCTTTCTGCTGAAAGTCCGGTGGCGACTGGCCTTTTCCGCTGTGCGCTGCCCTTAGTCTGCCGGACATAATTTTCTGGCAGTTTTTACCCCGTGTTCCTGCTGCTCAAGCTGCCAAAACGCTTAGGACGAAGCCAAGCTGTGCCTGAGCTATCGCCGTCTTGTTTCAGAAAACATCATTAAAACTGCCCCGGGGAATCTCAAAGTCCGACAGGCTCCTTGTTCAAAGAACCGCCGAAGGCGGGACTCTGAGCTAGGATCGTCATAAGGGCACCTCTAAAAAACCCATTTAGTTCTTGACTTGATCTTTTCTGCCGCTACTGCGTTGTCAAAATACTCAACTAAGCTTAAGCTGCGCCCTTAGCTTTTGCCGCCTTGTATCGACAAGAAATTTCTTCGTCAATTTCCTAAAGCTGTTTTTTGGAGGTGTCCATAAACCTACTTCACCTCTACCTGCGGCAGTGCCTCTTTCACACGTGCTCCCACGGCTTCAACGGCTTCGTCAAAGTCGAGTTGGCCGTCAAGATATTCATTCATAACCTGGGCAAAAATCGAATTGATCTGATAGTCATAGCCCTGAATGGCCGAGCCGTCGATGTAAAGAGTCTGTTCAAAGAAGTACTGGAAATGGTTCTGCCCTCCGAGGGTTTCGGAGGAGTAGTTATCCTTGATGCGCTCCATAACGACTTTGTTGGACAAGAAGTCCGAGGAACGCAAAGCGTACTGCTCCATCCACTCGGTGTCCTGGGTGAGCATGCTGATGAACTCCCAGGCCAGGGCCTTATTCGGGCTTTCCTTATATATTCCAACCCAGGTTCCCCCCCAGAAGAAAGGTGCGGGCGGGGCGGCCACGGCCCAGTCGCCGATGCTGTTCTCCTGGCTGTTCATGACGAATTGAAGCCCCCATGTGGGCCAGCCGTACAAAAAGACTTCGGCTTCGCCGGAAGGCGTGTTCATGGCTTCAAACCATGGCCCTGCCCAATCATCGAGCTTGGCATCGTAGCCAGAGTCACGGATGACTTTGGCAATTCTTAAGTATTCAAGCAGTTGCGGGTCGATGGCAAATTCATTCTTGCTGTTCACCCAAGGGGTTGTGCGTGCGGAGTAGAATATGCGGAATATAGTTTCGCCAATACCAGGGAACATTTTAACCCTGCCGCCAGTTTCTTCTTTCAGGGCTTCTGCCGCTTCGAGCACGCTATTCCAATCCTTGAACAGCTTAGCAATTTCCGCAGGATCGTCGGTGCCGAAATACTCCTTGGCCAGGCTTCGCCGGTAGAACCAGCCGCCGGGCGTGGTCTGCCAAGTGAGCGCAACGATTTTACCGTCCGCATCGGTGCCCATTTTGGCCGCATAATCAAACATCTCACTTGTAGAAGCATTGTAGGGAGCCTGACTCAGGTTCGTCCAATAACCGGCCTCCACAAACTGCCGCACATAGGCAGCCTCGCCCACGAAGATGTCAGGTACGTTTCTCCCTGTAGCCAGAAGCGGACGAATCTTCGCCTCGTAGTCGGCAAGGGGCACAATCTGCATGTCCACCTCTGCACCGGTACGCGCCTCGAAATCAGCCACGATACCCTGATCTTTGAACTCTCCGGTGAACGTGATGATAGACAGCGTCTGCCCTCCAAGTGATTCGGGAGCTTCCGCAGTCATTTCTTCATCTCCCGCACCTCCGGCGAACGCCATAAGGCTGACCGCACTGCACATAGCCAATACCAATACAAATCGTTTCATATCTTCCTCCTCAATTATGTTGGTTCTTATATTGGCTCATGGGAAGATACATGTCAAGGGGCTGCCCCCCTAATCCCGCCGGAATCTATCTTTGCAGGGCCAAAATCTTCGGATTGATCATTGGAGAACCTCGATAAATCAGCATCCTCGGCAGTAGGAATGCATCTTGCGGTACGGGATTGAGATTTTTGCAATGGGGGAGTTTGACAAGGCGGGGAACACCTCTAAATGCTTAGGCAGGCTAAGGCTGCACCGGAGCCTTGCCGCCTTGTTTCAGAAAAATCATCAGAACTGCCCCGGAGAACCTCAAAGTCCGGCAGGCTCCTAGGGTACGGCCAGAAGCCTGGAACGAAAAGCCGGATCAGGTGATGCCGTTGACCCCGATATCTCAGGGACGGCGATGGAAAACACCTCATCACCAACAGATATGAAATCAAAATCACCAGCCCTTTGAAACATCCCCTCACTCAGTGATTCGGAACTCCTGGTGATTTCCATTGTCCCGAGGTAGTCGGCTTCCCTATACTCGATACCCTCGTTGTGTATCGATGGCTGTGCCGCATTCTTTCGAAGAACAGCCAGAGGCTGATCGGGATCGATGCCATGCCATCGCCCTTTGTCGATTAGCAGAATATCTCCATCTACGGCGAGTATGGTCATCCTCTTTGGAATGGCGGAAACGACATCCCCGGCCAACAGGTCAATGGAATCCAGCACTCTTCCCTTGCCAGTTCGAAGCTGAGAAGATGCGCCATATTCCTGCCCTGTCCCGGCAATATATAACTTTGCAGAGGCGCTGAAGCTTCGTTCGGTTTCGGCAAATTCGAGGAGCACGAAGTAATCAGCCCGATCCCGAGACAACCTGAAGGCATCGGTGTAATCATTGACTTCCATAGCGTTCGGGAAAAATCCACCCTCAAGATTGACCACCGTCACCTCGGGCAGGGTGTCTATCTGGTCGGCAAAATATGCCGCCAGCGCGATACCGGCACCATCATGGGCTGTGAAAACCTGCCGCTGGGGAATCAATAATATCGCGATGTTCCAGGCCGAGGGAAGAAAGTTCCATGGATCGTCTATGTCCCAGTCCTCTTTGAGTCCGCCGTTCTCAGAGTGCGTCAATAGGTCGATCTGTTCCTGGATGACGGCCTGCTTGCGGGGGGCATTCTCCAACTCTAGTACTGCGGCATGCAATTCGTCTCTGTATTTCTCGGGGAAACCCATTCGGCGAATGAGATTGGCATATAGAAGCCAGATATCAGGATCAGTACTTGAAATGCGCCGGGCCCGCCGATATGCGTTCAGGGCCCGGTTGAAATAAAAGGATTCTTCGAGACGTTTCCCTTTGGCGATATGCCAGTTTGCGGCTTCATCTCTGTGTTCGGTTAAGCCTGCAAAGGACAGTGCCAGGGGGGCTTCCCGAAAAAGACGAACCGTTTCGTCATCAGAAGCCATTCGGAGCAATTGGCTCAAAACATCCTGTGCGAATGACTCCATGCCCATGGACCTATAGGCCCTTGCCTTAAGAAAGAGCAGGTCCGCTTCATCCTCTTCAGCGATGGACTCTAAGGCCGTGAGTGCGGCTATTGGATCGCCTCTTCTCAGGGCCAGAGATGCATTCAGCTTCGAAACACGTTTGTATCGCCCATCTTCAGGTCCTTTCAGCATGGACATTGCCTGATTCAGATGATAAGCAACCTGCTTCCACTCATCATACAGGGCATGATGTTCAGCAGCCTGGACATGGACATGCAGATCGTCGGGGTGGAACCGCAATGCTTCCTGAAGGACATTTTCTGCCGATTCCTTTTCCCTTGCCCTGTCATGAAGTATCGCCAATTGGAGCAGTGCTCGGAGATTTCCAGGTGAGTGTTCAAGGCTTTTGGCATAGGCATCATCGGCTAATTCTCTCTTGCCCTGTATCGCATAGACTTCTCCAATACCCTGATTGGCTTCAGGATCATAGGGTCTGTCAATGAGAATACCGTTGTATAAGGCTATGGCATCATCGTATCTTCCCAGGGCTGTGAGGATTCTCGCTTCAAGAATCACACCTCGTCTGTCATGGGAAACGAGTTTTCTCGCTTCGCCGATCTCATCATACGCATCGGTGTATTCACCAAGCAGATAGAGGGTTCTGACAAGACCCAGGCGAGAGTCAAAATATGAGGGGTTAAGCCGGATGGATGATCGAAATGCGTTGGCAGCCGCAATATAGTCATCCGAATTCAATGCCTGTAAGCCGGTGTGATAGAGTTCTCGTTCCGGTGAATACTCGTTTCCGGACACCCCTATGCCGTATGCGAGCAGCACGAAGAGGAATAGGGGGCGAGTGATGAACTGTTTAAGGGCACCTCTAAAAAACCGCTTCTGGAATTTGACGCAGCTATTTTTCTTCGATACAAGGCTCCAAAAGCGCAGGCGTAACTGGGTTACGTGAGCATTTTGGTAACGCAGTAGCGGGGGAAAAGAGCAAGCCAAAAATGGAATGGGTTTTTTAGAGGTGCCCTTAACTCTTGTTTTCATCCGATGCCTTGATGATCTTGACTTGTTGAATCTTATGCCCATCGAGCGTTTGAATGACGAAGGTTAACTCTTCCCAGGATATCTTCTCATAACGGGTGGGTATCTTTCCGAATAAATCAAATACGAAGCCGCCCAGTGTATCGAAATCATCGGTAGGTATACGGAAGCCGAGGCTGTTGTTCAGGTTGACAAGACTGACCCTCGCGTCACAAAGCCACTCCTTTCCTCCTAATTCGAGAATCTCTTCGCCCTCATTATCAAATTCATCCTGGATGTCCCCGACGATTTCCTCTAGGATGTCTTCCAGTGCGATTATTCCGGAAACACCCCCGTACTCATCCACCGCAACTGCAATATGGGTGCGCCGTTGTTTCATCTCACGGAGCAGTCTGTCCAGTTTCATCCTCTCGGGAACGAAGTAGGGCTTCCTGACCACCTCTGAAATCTTCACCTCGTTCCCCTTCAGAAGATGTATCAAGAGGTCTTTGACATAGAGTATTCCGATTACGTTGTCGATAGTGCTCCTGTATACAGGGAAACGGGAATGGCCGGTTTCCATCAGTTTAACCAGATCCCTCCCCATACCTATTTCCTCCGGAACAAACACCGTATCGATTCTCGGTATCATGACCTCCTTTGCCGAAGTGTCAGATAATTCGACAATGCCCTGAACCATGCCCCGCTCCTCTTCATCGAGGCGCTCAAGACCTTCGGCTTCTTTGGGCGCATCCTGCCGGGTGTTTTGAAACCATTTCATCAAACGACTCATTTATGCATTTACCGCCAATCTCTTAGTCTTAGATACAATTCTCTCCTGCAATCTCAACATCTCTCCCCCGTAATCATCATCTGGATGGACCATTCCGTTCAGATGAAGTATTCCATGCACTATCACACGTCTAAACTCCTCTTCTATCAGGCAATTCAGGGACACCGACTGAGTTCTTACCCTTTCAAGCGATACGATGATATCACCGGCTTCATTGGGCAAATCCTTCGGCGAGGGTATAGGCTGTCCTTCCATCTGAACGAATGACAAGACATCCGTAGCAGAATCCTTTCCGCGCCATCTGCGGTTATATTCTCGAATTCCTTCATCAGTGGTAATAAGCAGTCCCATGCGCCAATTCTCGGCATGGATGCTTCTTAATACAGACTCAATGAAGTTCCTGACTTCATCGAGATCAAAAGGAATTTCATCAATGGAATTGATGATCTCGACTTCATTCATCATCCATCCTCCCTATTGGGATACTCGATTCTCATATGAAGCTGTCCGGCAAATACTTGAGTGAATGCTTCTTTTATTGACGCCAGATCTCTCAGCGTCAAATCACTCTCATCAAGTTCTCTCGCCTTGAATCTTGCCATTATAATATCCCAGATACACTTCTCGATTTTCGTCTTTGAGGGGTTTTTAATGGATCGTATGGCGGCTTCCGTGGAATCGGCCAACATCACGACTGCGGCTTCCTTGCTTCTTGGCTTAGGACCGCCATAAGAATAATCATTCGGAGAGGTGCTTTCTGTGCCTTTTTCCCTTACAGCCTGGTCGTAGAAATAACGGATAAGACTTGTTCCATGATGCTGTTCAATGATGGCGAGAACGTCATCAGGCAATTGCAGTTCTCGGCCCTTCTCTATGCCGAATTTGACATGTGAGCGAATGACTGCAACGGATAGACTTGTTTTCATCTTGTCATGCTTGTTCTCATCAGACTGATTCTCAACAAAGAAATGTGCTTGATCAATTTTGCCGATGTCATGGTAATAAGCACCTATACGCGCAAGAAGAGCATCGGCGTTGATGGCGTCACAGGCGGCTTCGGCCAATTGCGCCACACTCTGCGAATGAACATAGGTGCCTGGCGCCTGGAGACGCATCTTCCTCAGAACTGGATTATTCTGATCTGCGAGTTCTATCAGCCTGAAGACTGTTGTCATATTGAATAAGTATCCAAGAAGAGGCAGTAAAACGAGACCGAGCATCCCCGATATGAGTCCGTTGGCAGCGGCTATGGCTGTCATGGCCGAAGTGTTTTCAATCGGGAATCCAAGCAGGATTCCGATACAGAACGTGATGAAGGCCATGATCACCATCAACTGGGGTCCGGAGCGGAACAGGCGCATCGCCGTATCCCTGCGGTTTGTCACCGCTATGCCGCCCATTCCTGAGCCCAGTGTAATTAAGAAGTCATAGGGGTTGCCGGACGTGAGAAAAAAAACCAGCAGGGCCATAAGAAAAGATGTGAGCAGGGCCAGGCGTTTGTCGTTGAGGAGCTGATTGAGGAGTAAGATAAACAGAGATGTCGGTATGATCAGACTCACTCGAAGGTTGTCTGTATGATGGATAAACGCATTCATGGAAGCCGAAATCAAAAGATACAGACATAGCAAACCGACATAAAAATACAATGACTTCGGGTTTGGAAATGTGATTGAAAGAATCCGTGAAATGAATAACCCGAGAGTAATCATTGCCGCCATGACTATGAATGGATGACTGAAGAACGCATAATCCAGGCGGCGCTGTTTATTCAATGCCTTGAGGATTTTTGCTTGACGGGAAGTGACAATATCACCGGGATGCAATAAATGAGTGCCCGCACGAACGGAAACCAACACAGGTTTTGTCTTGGCCTCGGCTCTATCCATGTTCTCTTCGGTCAATAGCTTACTGAAAAAGGCGTTTGCTTCGGCGAAATACGCCATGAGTGCTATAACAAAGCCGTGATACTCAAGAGACAGATCTTTGAGGCTTCCCAGAGTTCTCAGATTGTCCGTAAGGCTTTCTGGGCGCATCAGGGATTCTCTAAACATCGTGACACGCTGATCGGGATTCATCTCGGAGTATACCGCTTCGACGATGCCGGAGGCTGCCCCGCTGTCGGTGGGATCAAGATTGAAGATGCCTTTGTATTGTATGTCTTGAAGTGCTTTCCTGGTGAACCTAAGTATTTCACTCATCAGCCTGGGATCCCGTGGAGTTGTTATATGGATAAGATCGGCGATGCCGGGGAAATCTGCCCGAAACTGGGCCTGCTCGTCGGCCGAACTCTTGCCGAAAACAGCATTGGTATACATGACGGCGAAATTTTCAAACCTATCCAGAACTGATTCGGTAATCTTATTCCTGACGATGTATACGGGATTCGCCAGACTTCGATTCAGCATGATGAGCTTCTCGGTATCTTCCTCATCAATGAAATCAAAATCGTGATTAACGACGAAGTCTTCTTTGACAGTATCCCCCTCTTGATAGCGAAGAACCCGCTCATAGACTATCATTTTCCGTGCCTGCTCAACGCCTATAAGGACCGCCGACAAAATGATCCACCCGAGCAGCGAAAGAAGAATCGTTCGCCTGGCAATGAATCGGGGGCGATCAGCTTCTGTTTTCATAGGCATCAACCAACCTTCCTGACCAGGGAATGGCGAACGGCGTCCATTGAGGAGAAGTGGAAAACGGCAGTTTCATCAACGGACTCCGAAATTTCAGTTGCATCCTCGAATCCTGAAGTACGGTGCCGGGGAAGATCGGCCTGCGCAAGTTCCCCGGTGCCTTCCCTCAATCGGGCAAGAAACATCTTCATCTGCTCCGCCGCGGTGTTTTTAGGCTTATCAAGAACATGGACGGTGGCGGGATAGCTCCTGCCCCTGCCTGCCGGCCCGGGCCTGAAGACGAGGTCCTTGGTTGACATTGCTCTGATGCATTCAGCCTGTGTTCGGCCTCGGTGATGCACCATTCGGGTGCTGCCGGGAATATGGAGGATGTTCTCACCGAATGCCCTGACATCTCCCTCATCATCCGATTGCAAGGAGGCATACACCGAACTCACATGCTGTCCATAGAAGTTTTCATTACGCCCTGCGATTTCCAATAGCCTATCTAGCATATCATGGAACAGTTTTTTTGAACCATGGCCGCGGGACTGTATGTCAATTTCATCCCCCCGAGTATGTACCGGGATGGCGAGAAGAGAGCCCATCGCCTTCAGTGTCACCCAAAAAAGCAGTTTTAGGACATTGGCGAAGAGCAGGACGAGAACTGAATGGAATTTCTT
The DNA here is from genome assembly GCA_965232165.1 of Spirochaetaceae bacterium. GTDB lineage: Bacteria > Spirochaetota > Spirochaetia > DSM-2461 > DSM-2461 > UBA2779. Next base: position 228,384 of record CBDDOY010000002.1, read on the forward strand.
AGAGGCACCCTTTAGATTGACGGCGTCAGGGCTGCAAACGTTTTCCAGGAGGCGAGGATTGTCCATAACGACTGTCAGGGTGTCGTTCAGTTCAACTCTCCAGCAAATCTTCTAATAATGATAAGGAAATCAAGCATATCATTCAAAATCTATGTTGTCTCCAAATGATTCAACCGACCATACATCATCTTTGAATGTAGTTTTTTGGTTGAATAGCGGTAAGGGATTCCATTTCACATAGATACTGAATTCCGCCTCCCAATCATAAATTTTTGTATCTTTGTTTAGTTTGGGCCAACCGGAGTACTCCAGGGACACATCCCAATTTCTAAGATGATGAACCATTCCCACACTGATTCTTTCCATATTGAACTGTGATTCAATTCTATCCTCAATGCGGAATATATTAAAAGATTTCAGCAAGTCTTCAAAGAAATTATTGGTTCCCGCCGTTATGCCGAATTGCTCTCTCCACTCAGGAAAATAGAGGTACATGCTGCGGTTAATAGCAGAAAAGGTGATTTTAAGGCTCAAAAATTTGTGAATATCCAGTTGCTGAGTCCACTTGAACCTAAGCACATTGTCGGTTGGTTTGATGAGGTTTATCTTCCAGGAGGTGTCGATGACAGTTTTGATTTTAATGCGATTTCTCCAAGACGGTTTTGGGGAAAATGTACGGCTGAAGGAGAATTCTAACAGTGAAGGCACAAAAGCTTCTTCTCCGGCAGTCCACGAATTCGTCTGCAAATTCCAGTCGTAGGTTTTTGTGTGAGAAGCAACAAAGCGGGTTTTGAATCCCCAGAATTTCAATATTGATTCAACCTTTGAAAATCGATTTTCTTCGACAGCAAATTGAGCCGTTTGAGCAAACTCCACCTCATCCTTCCATCCTTTCCAGGAGGCGGTCATATTGATTGGATCATTCTTCCATTCTTCTTCTTCGAAGGTATTCTTCTGATCGATACCGACCTTGAATCCCCTGTAATCTAATCCAGCCGCAAACTTAGCGGTATACTTCACATCCAATGGCGGTACATTCGATATGAAATCAGCACTGAATGAAACCGGACTCCTCTTGAATTTGAAGAAAGCGGCAGCTTCGTGTTTTTTGATATCTTCCTTATTCTCAATCCAATTGAGCATATACAGAGGGTTGTCGACAGTCGCCCCATCCTTGAAGCTATAATTAAGTATATTGGCATCGATGGAGTACTTAATCTCAGTCGCGCTTAGACTGGGTATTCCCTGCAGGGGATGGGTCTTTAGAGAAAGGATGTTTTCCCAGTTGAATTTCGTATATTTATAGTCTTCCAGTTTCGTGGTATCTTCAATGTCGGCCTTTGTCCCGAAGAATGGTTCATGAACCTGGTAATACCCCGACAGCTTAGTTGTGCCGTTGAATCCTATGAGTCCATCCCAGAAATTCAGCCCATAGTGGATGTTTCCCTGCTGTATCGTGTTGATTTTTGTTCCTTTGAAATCATGAAAATTGATATCAGAGGGGTCATCCCAATCACTGCTAAGCAAACTGTCCTCCATATAAAACCGAGAATCCAGATCATACTTCAACGATGCCTCAAATAGGTTTGAACTATAGATACCGGTGAAATCTCCTATGATATTCGGCCGGTCTATAGATGAGGTGTTCTCGTCTGATACTTGCCCTTCGTCCTGCGGCGAGGATGAATCCCCTTCCGGTATTTCTTTCTTTTTACGCTTAACCGTATAATTTGGCAATGCCCCGCGCACCACAATTTTTACATCCGGTAAGATGAGTTGATCCGGATAGTAGAAACTTCTTGCCGGATTGACACTTCTATCCGGATTGGTTGACGCAGTAATGTTCGTGTTACTCTTATTCTTCCATCTCAGGGACATCTTCAGATGGGATATATTTATTGCACTGAGCCAAGGTGACAGTTTCTTGAGGTTGAAACTATGTGTTCCTGCTAATTCCCATTTCAAGGTGCTGATGCTAGTTTTTTTCTCAGTCTCATCCTCTTCGCTTAGAAGCAGTCTAAGCCAGTCGAAGTTCTCTTCCCTATCTCCGAAATCCTGCGTATAGTAAGGATCTGAATACCAACTGAAGTGGAGTTTCCATTTCTTGTAACTGAAGTTCACCCAAGACCCCCACCTGAAAGGCAAAGTTGCAGTGCCCAGTTGGGTGCTGTTCCAGTAGGTTTGAGGTGTCGCACCATCCAGGAAATAGGTCTTGCCATCGGCATCTATGCTGCGGCTTACCCCTATGGACGAGTAGAAATCCAGTTTCCCGTTATCCCCGAGTTCAGGGAATGTCCCTGTTAATCCTGTTGCTGCCCCCAATCCGGTGTAGGCATCCAGCATGTATTTCAATGAGTTCTTGTGATTGGTTTTGCTTTTTGTTTCAGTGTCCGGCTGGTCTTTGGTCTCTGCTGGTTTCTTGACCAGATACAGTCCTTCACGAACCAGTTCATATTCGCCTCCTGCTGAATCACCGAAACCAAGCATGGAAAAACCGTCATCATCTTCTTTCTGTCCGATCAAGTATGCCGTGGTTTGGATATAATATCCCTTATCAGTTCGCTGCCCGATCACTGGATTGAAGAACATATCTCGGCCCGATTTCCAATAAAACGGCAGGTAAAGCATTGGAACATGACCGACATATATCGTCGCACTAAAAATACTCCACTCGCCCGGACCTGTAATCCATATTTTCTTAGCTTTGAGGGCATAGTCGGGATTGTCTGTATCAGTACTGCTTATTGAACCGTTATAGAGCACCATGATATTGGCGCTGGCCCGCTTTATGGAATCCCCACGAAAGAAGAATGGGACTTCCTTCTTGTCGATTTCTTCCTTTCTTTCGGATGTGCCATGGAAGATGATCCCCGTCCAGTCGTTGACATCAAAGGTCAGACTATCGCCTGTGAATCGTTCTTTCCGGCCGTTGGTGTCAACGATGTATTCAATATTGCCCACCGCCGATATGGTATTGCTTCCTTCGTTAAAAAGTATGGAATCCGCTTTTACCTCGTGCGTGCGGCTGCGCTTCGTCTCGCTGACAGTGAGCACGACATTTCCGGTGAGCTTGACAACAGGTTCCTTCTCGCCGCCTGTTATACTCACTTCAAAATATTCGCTTCGCTTCGCGGATTTTATAATGACTTGATTTCCACTGTCCGTTACGGCATCGGAATTCTCGGAATCCTTAATAGTATAATACTCATGAAGCCTGTTCTTGAGCTGATCGTCCGTTCCGTCATCGGGGAGATTCAGGACCCTGCACCATGCGATGAGTTCTTCCTTCCTTGAGGTCTTGATATCATATTTAAGACTGTTTGAGATGAAGTCCGATTTCCCGCCGGATTCGTCTTCCGCTTCAACAGCTTCTTCGCTCTGAGCGGATGCGGGAAGACTCTGTGATGCTTCCTGCTCCTGTGCCTCGGCTTCTTGGCCCTGTCCGGGCACGGGAAGATTCTGTGATGCTTCCTGCTCCTGTGCCTCGGCTTCTTGGTCCTGTCCGGGCACGGGAAAATTCTGTGATGCTTCCTGCTCCTGTGCCTCGGCTTCTTGGCCCTGTCCGGGCACGGGAAGGTTCTGTGATGCTTCCTGCTCCTGCCCATTAACTGAACCGGTGGAGATCAATAATAGAAGAATGAGAACAGAGGCAAAAACCGCCGGTCTCTGAATCAATACAAAAAACTTCGTCACCGTTTTGTGAGAATCTCCCGGAGGTAATGTCCTGTATGAGAGCTTCTATGTCGGGCTACTTCCTCGGGACTTCCCTGAACGACTATTAATCCGCCGCCGTCTCCGCCTTCAGGCCCCAGATCGATAACATAATCCGCCTGTTTGATTACATCAAGGTTGTGCTCAATCATGCAGATAGTATTGCCCCTGTCAACCAGCGTCTGCATGACTTCCAGAAGCTGCTTGACATCCGCAAAATGCAAACCCGTCGTCGGTTCGTCGATGATGTAGAAGGTGTTTCCGGTACTCTTCTTGGAAAGCTCAAGGGACAGTTTCACTCTTTGAGCCTCCCCGCCGGAGAGTGTGATGGCAGACTGTCCCAGTTTTATATAACTCATGCCTACGGCGCACAGGGTTTCAAGCTTCCGACGAATTATAGGAACAGGGGCGAAGAACTCCATGGCCTCTTCAATGGTCATTTCCAATACCTCGTGGATGTTCTTCCCCTTGTATCTCACCTCTAGGGTTTCTCTATTAAAACGGCGGCCTTTACAGACATCACAGACAACAAAAACATCGGGAAGGAAATGCATCTCGATTTTTTTATTCCCGGCGCCTTCGCATGCCTCGCATCTTCCGCCCTTAACATTGAAGCTAAACCGTCCCGGCTTGAAACCCCTCGCCTTGGACTCCGCCAGAGAGGCGAACAATGCACGGATTGGTGTGAACAATCCCACATAGGTAGCGGGGTTGGATCGAGGGGTTCTCCCTATCGGACTCTGATTGATGCTGATGACTTTGTCTATGTATTCTGCCCCTGTGACTTCATCACAATCTCCGGAGACAAGGTGAGTGCGGCCTACGAAGTTGGAGAGCTTAGGATAAAGGATATCGGAGAGTAAGGTTGACTTGCCCGAACCGGACACTCCGGTAATTGTGATAAATTTCCCAAGAGGAATTTTGACATCAATGTTCTTGAGGTTGTGTTCTCTGGCCCCTTTCACACAGATGGCATGCCCGTTCCCTTTTCTTCGCTTCTCGGGAATGGGAATGAAGTCCTGCCCGCTCAAGAAACGTCCCGTCGGGCTGTCAGGATTGGAAAGAATGGTGTCCAATGACCCTTGAGCCACGACCCTGCCGCCATGGACACCGGCGGCAGGACCCATGTCAACTATGTAATCGGCCGTGAGTATGGTTTGTTCGTCATGCTCAACGATGATTAAGGTGTTGCCGAGGTCTCTGAGGTGAACCAAAGTATCAATGAGTTTGCCATTGTCTCTCTGATGCAAGCCAATGGTCGGTTCATCCAATATGTACAGGACACCCATAAGTGATGAGCCTATCTGAGTAGCCAAACGTATACGTTGAGCTTCCCCTCCGCTTAGGCTGGATGCTGCACGCGCGAGGTTCAAATAGCCTAATCCGACACTTTTTAGAAATCCCAATCGCTCCTGAATCTCTTTGAGGATCTGCCCTGCAATGTGCCGTTCGGTTTCGTCAAGGACCAATTCGCCGAAGAATTCCCTCAAAGCATATATAGGAAACACGGACAGTTCATGGATGTCCTTGCCGGCAACGAACACGCTCAATGCTTCACGATTGAGCCGCCTTCCGCCACAACTGCGGCAGGGATGCTGTGTCATAAATGTTTCCAGCCATTCCCTCACCCCTGACGAGGTAGATTCCCTGTAGCGGCGTTCCAAATCGGCATAAATGCCCTTGAACTGGGATGAATACTCGTATTTCCCCGTCTTCTGCCTGTTGACATAGGTGATTTCAATGTTCTCATTACTGCCGTTAAAGATGGCATCCAGCACATCATCGGGGATGCTGGATATGGGGTCATCCAAGCTGAAATTGAAAAACCTTGCCAGTCCCTCAAACCAGCTCCTGTACCAGGCGGCCTCGGGATTGTACGGGAGGAAGCCTCGCTGATTAAAGGACTGTGAGGAATCCGGTATTATGAGTTCTCTGTCGAATTCCCGTGTCATTCCGAGACCGTCACAGGACTGACAGGCGCCGTAAGGACTGTTGAAGCTGAACAGCCGGGGCTGAAGCTCCGGGAGGCTGAACCCGCATTTGGAGCAGGAGTTTCGTTCGGAAAAGAATAGCTTTTCTTCGCCTTCATCCTTCAGTATCAAGAATTCCACCTTGCCCTCGGCTATATCCAGCGAAGTTTCAATGGAATCCGCAAGGCGTTTTCGGTTTTCGGCATTCAGCTTGATCCTGTCTACGACGATGGAGATGCTGTGTTTCTTATTCTTATCCAGGCTTATCGTCTCATCCAGAGAGAGTATTTCGCCGTCAACCATAACTCTTATGAATCCCGATTTCTTAGCATCGTCGAGATATTTTTTATGGACCCCCTTTTTGCCCCGTACGATGGGCGCCAGTATCACCAATCTCATCCCGTCCGGGATGGATGAAACGGCATCGAGAATCTGATCTATAGACTGCTCCTTGATGGGAGTCCCGTCATTGGGACAGACAGGTTTACCAATGCGGGCATAAAGCAGACGGAGGTAGTCATATATTTCGGTGATGGTTCCCACCGTCGAACGGGGGTTCTTACTCGTACTCTTCTGCTCAATGGAAATCGCAGGCGAGAGGCCCTCAATATAATCGATATCGGGCTTATCCATCCGGCCGAGGAACTGCCGCGCGTAGGCCGAGAGCGATTCGACATAGCGGCGCTGCCCTTCGGCAAATATCGTATCAAAGGCCAGGGATGATTTACCGGACCCCGACAATCCTGAGATAACAATGAGTTTATCCCTCGGCAGCTCAAGATTGATATCTCGGAGATTATGCTCCCTGGCCCCGCGAATAACGATTTTGTCCATTCTAGGGGCTCAGTGAACCGGTGGTGATAAACGGTTGATTTAGCTGATGTTCTGCCAGCGTTCTCCAGCGCCCGGTTCTCTCAAACGAAGATGATGCCAGGAACTGCCAAAGCGAATCTGCCTGTGCCATATAGCCTTCGGCATAGAGGGATACGGACATCAAGTATATCTGATGCCAGAATCCGCTATCTTCCATCCATTGCAGCAGCGGAGAGTATTCTTCTTCAATGCGCTTAAGGAGATCGAGCACACCATCGGTATCATTTGTGTAACGGACATCACGGTCAGGGAACTTCGCATCCTCTATTAAGTCGATATCAAAACGCCAGTTCTGATTGGTATTGCGGTACCGATCCGCTGCCGTGGACAGAAGAGAAAGAACGGTGCGGACCGAATGAAGCAGGGAAGAGCGGTAACGCCCATCCTCCCAGGCTATTTCACCGAGCATCCGGCGGGATTGCAGCGAGTATCGGAGTTCGGCGCGATAGAGATACAGTAATTCGTCGAGTCCATCGGCGATGAGAGCCTCTATGTAACGGTGTTCAAGTTCTATTTCCATAGGATCAGAGGCTCCTTCACTGTTAGCAATTTCCATCAGAATCGCCTCCGCCTCCTTCCGGCGGTTATCCGACATCGTCAGGAGCAGTTCGGCTAATGAATAGGAGACAAGATACCTGTCCTCAGGAACCCTGAGGTAGATGGACAGCTGCAAGGCACGGCGATACTGCTCCTCTGCCAAAACAGCCTGTCCTTGGGCGGCGTAGACACGGCCCAGCCAGTACTCTGCTTCGGGATACTCGTCCATCTCATCAACCACAGCAAGTAACAGTTCAAGCGACCGAGCTGTATCTCTATCTTCATAGGCGGCCTTAGCGGTCTCTAAGAGCATCCAAGGGGCTTCCTGTGCACTACAGCAATAGGTGCTTATGATTATGAGTATGAAGGTTACCCTTCTGTGGAGGGGACTATCCATATTTCATAATAATACCGGCCTGATATATCCTGTGAAAGGCAGCAGGGGAGGTATTATGCGACAACACCTCTAAGAAACACCATGGCAAACAGGGCCACCGTTTCGATGAGGCCGATAACCATGACATAATTCCCAAAACCTTTCCCTGTTTCCGCCAACGCGTCGGAAGCCGCCGCCGCCGCCGCTCCCTGCATATAGGCCGACGAACCGATTGCAATTCCTCCAAATAAGCCTACCTCTAAGAGAATCAGGGGCTCTACAGACGAAGTGACGATGGCGCTCATAAGAATCAGCCCATAAAAAGTTTGGGTGAGCGGCATGCCGACAAAGGCAACCAGCATGAAAGGGGCTGTTTTATTGTTCGCATAGCATTTTTTCCAGGCGCCGATAGCCGCCTGTCCAGCCCTGCCCATTCCAAACGCAGAGCCCACTGCAGCCAATCCCAACGCAGCCCCGTAACCAAGTGATCCAATATCCATAATACTACTCCTTATTAGTTTCCGGTGATTCCGTCTCGGGGATACGCAACCGGAAGGGTTCAAAATCAAATCCAGTCCATTCCATATCAAGGTGACCGGAAAATTCCAATATATTGAGCCGCACACCGTGTACCAGAACACTCAGTGCATTCAGCATCAAATTCAAAGAATGACCAAAGACCAAGACTATTATCGCGGCGATTACTGCAAATCCCCCGCCTTTCGGCGCCATGGCATTGAAACTCTGGGCGAGAGCCACTCCGACGAGTCCAACGGCAAACAAGCGGATAAAAGAGATAATGTCGCCGAATGCGCCTATGGTGTTCAACAGATTTGTCAACAAATCCTTAAAACCCTGTATCAGGCCCCGCCCAAAAGATCGCCCCCTCTCCTGTCCTCCAAAAACCAAGATGACGAGAAGCCCGCCAGCAATCATGGGAAGGGCCATATCCATGATGAGGGCCAGGGGTTCAAGCTGGAGGACGATGTTCATGATGAGCCAATAGAGGGCAAGAACGATGGCCAGCCATCCTAGCTGTGCGATGGCAGCCAGAGAGGGAAGCCGTCGAATGAAGTTCTGTATTCTTGCAATAGTAATCATCACTATGCCCAAGAGAAGACTGATCCACATCGACATTGCCGTGGCATCAAGGGTGTCATTAGGAAAAACCGCCATCCTCACAGCATAATCGGGAAAAAGTTCCTCCTGGTATGTGGCTATGGCCGGTATCACAAAATTCTTTAACGGGGTATCGCGCACTAGGGTAAGAGACGAGAACCATGTGCCCGTGACAATTCCCCATATCAATGTCGTCAGTCCGAATATGGCGATTAGACGAATCGTATCGGTCATTTTCTTCGTCTTGAAAAAGACAATAGCCGATAGGGCAAGAATAATAAGGCCATAGGCGGCATCGCCGAGTATCATTGCAACAAAGATGCTCAAGAAAGATAGGAAGCAGAAGCTGATATCCGGTTCATGGTAGCCAGGCAGTATTCCCATCATTCTAAAAACCGGCTGGATGAGCCTTATCACCGGCGGGCTCTTCACCAGTGTAGGAACCATGTCATCAGTTTCCGGATCACAGAGCATTAAGCCCCAAGACTCTCTGGCGGCCAATGCCTTGAGTTCATCGGAAGAATCAGCGGGAACAAATCCGGTGAATCCGGCGAGGATTCCCTCCACCATCATCGACGTTTTCACTTCTGCGAATTCTATATCCTGACGCACCGCCATGAGCGCTTGGCTAATCGCATGATGGTATTTTCTCAATTGAATCAATACCCGTCTTGTTTCAGCGATTTCTTCTTTGACCTCAATGATCAATTTCTTAGTTTCAGCCATTCCATATTCGGGAAGCCTAATGCCGAGGTCTTCCCTCTTATCCGATTCATCCAGGAATACGGCCATGCCTGAAACCATTTTTCCCTTCTTCCTGAATGGAAAGAAACTGACAGAAGAATCGGCCATGAACTGTTCATGCTGCTCAAGACTCATATCAACCAGATGAATATCCACCCCCTTGGCGGAGAGAATTCTAATATCAATCGGATTGAATTCTCCCCAGGGTTTGAGGAGCATGATATCTTTCGTATGCTTCGCAAGCTGTTCAAGGAGTTCATTTTCCTTGTTTTTTACCCTGATTATTTCCTCGGCCCTGGCGCGGGTCTTCGTCCTGTCCAAGATGATATCTTCTGGTTTTTTTCTTGAGTGCGGTAAGGCTGCCAGGGCTTTTTCGAGTAAATGCAGTTCGTCCCTGAGTTCTCCTGGGATAAGAGCTTCCTCCCTGTCCCTCTGAATATGCATAACTCCTGCCCGCCTTAAATCTCTCAATGCGGTCTGGCGATTCTTCTCCTGGATTACCAGATTGACCTTCTTCATCTTGACTATCATGAGGCCGCTCTCTCCAGGTTGCGTTTGGATATTTTTCCACGGACGACGGCCGCCGTCTGCTGATCGCCAAGATAAATTCTTATCTGCTTGATATTGAGCTGCGTTTCAGGAATTTTGACTTTTTCAAACAGATTGACCCGCTGCGTGGTGGTGCGGAGTTCAATGGACAGCAACTCGCGTTGTTTTTCCAATATCCTTAGCTCCGTATCCAACCGCAATATCTGCCGTAATTCCCGCACTGCCCTGTCCACCCAAAGCGGCATCATCCATAAGTCATAGGAGACAGGCGCAAAGCGCACCTCTTCAAGAAGAGGAATGGCGACTCCGGCAATGTTTCCCGAGCCAATTTTCACCTCTTCAATAGTCAAAAACGAGTCATTGAATCCGACATCTTCACCAAACACCGCTATCCAGCGGTTCAAGTCTCCCTGAAGTCTGTCCCTCTTGTGTTTAACGGCGGCTGTCTGTCTCTCGACTTTTTGAATCTCCATTTGAAGCTGCTGTTTTTTCAATATTAGCGTCGGCAGATAACGGGTATACATCTTAAGGGCGTCTTTCTGTTTTTTTAGCTCATTCTTGGTGAGTTTAATCTTAGCCATCTATGTCCGTCCTCAGGCCGGCCAGAATTTCTCAATCAAATTCGAACGCAGGCCGGTCTCCTCCTTTTCGAAGCAGTCCGCGAGAATTCTCCAGCCCTTGTCCAATGCCTGCTCAAGCGAAATATTCACCGACAGATCCATCATTTCATGTTCAAACGACTCGCCGTATTTCAGCAGCTTCTCATCCCAGGAAGTCATCTGAAATCCCATGGATTGTTTTTCCAGCGCATCTTTGTAAGAGGCATAAATCTTAATCATGCCGTCCATCAACGCGCGGTGATCATCCCTGGTTCTGTTATTGACCTGCTGCTTGAGACGGCTCAAGGAACCGAAGGGCTCAATACGGCCGTTGCGGAGATAAAACTGTCCTTCGGTGATGTAACCGGTGTTGTCGGGCACCGGATGGGTGACATCGTCGCCCGGCATGGTTGTAACCGCGAGGATGGTGATAGAACCGGCGCCTTCTATGTCCACCGCCTTCTCATATCGGCTTGCAAGCTGTGAATAAAGATCGCCCGGATAGCCGCGGTTTGAGGGAACCTGTTCCTGGGTGATGGCGATTTCCTTCATGGCATCGGCAAAGTTGGTCATATCGGTCAATAGAACCAGCACTCGCTTGCCCTTCAAGGCAAACTGTTCGGCTACCGCCAGGGACATGTCGGGCACCATAAGACTCTCGACTATGGGATCAGCGGCCGTATGTATGAAAAGGATGGAACGGCTCAGGGCTCCGCCCTCTTCCAATGTCTCCCTGAAGTAGAGATAGTCGTCATGTTTCAGGCCCATCCCGCCCAGGACGATGAGGTCAACCTCCGCCTGCAGGGCTATTCTTGCGAGGAGTTCGTTGTATGGTTCGCCGGAGATGGAAAATATCGGCAGTTTCTGACTCTCCACCAAGGTGTTGAATACATCAATCATGGGGATTCCTGTCCGCACCATGTTTCTTGGGAGGATGCGCTTGGTGGGGTTAAACGACGGCCCTCCGATTGCAATCATGTTTTCCTTCAGTGCGGGCCCATTGTCCCGGGGTTCTCCCGAGCCGTTGAATATCCTCCCGAAAAGGTCATCACTGAATGACACCTGCATGGGTTTTCCGAAGAACCTCAATTCATCTTCTGTCGATATTCCCCGGCTTCCCGCAAAGACCTGGAGGGATACTGAGTCGCCATCCATTTTTATCACTTCGGCCAAAGATATCCCGAAGGATGTATTGATCCGGGCCAAGTCTCCGTATCGAATGCCATTGGCTTTCACAGTGATGACATTTCCTGCAATCGATTCGATCCGGCTATATACCTTGCTCATCGTTTCACTTCCTTCAATATAGCATCGGCATGTGGATCAACGCCAATGGCCTTTGATTTTAATATGTCTCTGATTTCCTTTTCCAGGGAATTGAACTCTTCTCCATGGAATTCGGAGCCATTGTAGTCGAGGAATTTCTGACGAAGATGATAGAACCATTGCCGTGCTTCTTCCTTGCTGTCTAGGGCTAACTCAGATGAAAGGATTTCCAGAATCAGCGCAAATACATAAATTTGTCTTTCGGGAGTCACCGCTGCGTCAACCAGATCGAAGGAGTTCTGTTGAAAATAGACTGCATCCAGAAACTGACCTTTCTGATAGACGATGTAATCCTTGATCCCTGTTCCTTCCTCGCCGACAACTTTCATCATCGCTTCAATTTCGCCCGAACCGGCAAGTATGCTGTGGGCATATTCCACATGATGACCTGGAATGATTCCCGCGTACTTGCTCCAGGAATCAGTGGGGTGTATGGCGGGATATTTACGGGCATCGGAACGTTCACGTGATAATCCGTGGAAGGCGCCGACCACCTTCAATGTCGCCTGGGTAACGGGCTCTTCGAAGTTGCCGCCCGCCGGACTCACCGTGCCGCCAATGGTGACGGAACCCTTCTTGCCGTCCTTCAGGCGCACAATGCCCGCACGTTCGTAGAATGCCGCTATGTTGGATTCCAGATAGGCCGGAAATGCCTCTTCGCCGGGGATTTCCTCAAGGCGCCCAGACATTTCCCGCATGGCCTGGGCCCAGCGGCTCGTAGAATCGGCCAGCAGCAGGACATCCAGTCCCATCTGACGGTAATATTCACCGAGGGTAACCGCCGTGTATACAGATGCCTCGCGAGATGCCACCGGCATGGATGATGTGTTGCAAACGATTATAGTTCGTTCCATCAGCGGCCGTCCGGTCTTTGGGTCGCTGAGTTCGGGGAATTCGATGAGTGTCTCAACAACCTCACCGGCTCTCTCGCCGCAGGCTGCGATGATTACAATGTCAACTTCGGCATGACGGCTGGTGATTTGCTGCAGCACCGTCTTGCCTGCGCCGAATGGGCCGGGAATGCAGTAGGTTCCGCCCTTGGCCACGGGAAAGAAGGTGTCTAGCAGCCGCACCTTGGTCACCATGGGCTCGACGGGTTTAAGCCGCTCCTCATACAGTTGAATGGGGCGCTTAACCGGCCATTCAAACTTCATCGTGAATCGGACTTCATTGCCTCGGGGATCAGTTCCCTCTGCAATGACATCGGTTACCTTGTAGTTCCCGGCCGGTTGAACCATAGTGAGCCTATACTCTTCCATTTTGTCAAACGGCACCATTATCCTGTGTTGGAATTGCCCTTCAGGGACTATTCCCAGACAATCACCGGCTGTAACAAGGTCTCCCGCCTTGGCCTGAGGCTCAAGGCTCCAGGTTGTTTCTCTGTCAAGGGCGTCAAGATACACCCCTCTTTGCAGGAAGAATCCGCCTTTCTCGGCAAGCCGGGGCAGGGGGTTCTGCAAGCCGTCATATATCTGTCCGAGCAATCCGGGGCCAAGCTCCACGGCGAGCATTTCGCCTGAGAATTCAACTTTGTCGCCAATGCTCATGCCCTTAGTGATTTCGAATACCTGCACCTGGGCAACATCGCCTCGGATGCGGATCACCTCGGATTTCAAGCGCCTATCACCGACAAGGATGTATCCCACCTCGTTCATGATCGAAGGTCCATCTACACGAATGGAAACCATGTTTCCATTGATGCCGATGACTTCACCAGTCGTTTTCATCTTTGATTCTCCCCTGTTGTCTCTAACATGCGATTGTGAATTTTCCAATATGCGGCGGACCCTTTCTTGTCGTCGAATAATGAACGGCGTTCCAATAGAAGCAGTTTCAATCGATATCCACAAAGAAATTCCATATCGAAGAAATGACAGACCGTCATTTCTTCGATCTTCAACCATCGCCGGTTTATGAGATAGATTTCCGCCTCCAATGGAGTGGCCTTTTTCATCGCTTCGGCGGCAGTTTCCCGGGTGCCGTAAACACTGTCAGCATCTCGGAAAAAACCATCGGCATCCAAGCTTTGCTCGGCTGCCCTAAGCCGGACTAATTCATTCCTCAGACTTCTTTCCCACAGGCGATAATTCCTCGATATCCGCCCGCTGCCATTCCCCTCGGGGGAAATGACGCAGCCGGAGAACTCCGTGAAATCTCTTTCGCTCATGAAACGCTTACCTATATCCAATAGCTCTGAACTCTGGATTGGCGGCGCCTGCTCAGGGCTGTAGAGCGATGGGAGGGTGGCTGCTATATAGTAATATGCCGTCAATGAGTGTTCCTATTCGCTTAAAAACTTTCCCAGTCTGGGATTCAAATATCGGGAAAGCATGGCCGCCAGCTCCTGATTCGAAAACTCATAGAAAGCCGAGCCGTCTTTCATCGAAATTCGGAACCCTGCATCTAATCCCTTAAACGGAACAATATCTATTCCCTGGGCAAACTCGGCGGCCAATGCCCCTCTCAAGCCAGGTTCGAGCGAGGCGTATTGAGACTCCGGAATCTGCACGTCGATACTTCCCGAGCCGTCGGCAGACAGACTTCTCACCACGGCCAGGATGGACTCGGCCATGATCTGGTGATCAAGGCTGCGTGAAACTTCTGTCTTTATAATCTTATCGAATACCTTCTCTATACTTTCCCGTACGGTCAATAGCAGATCCCTTCCAGCCTGCCGCAGTGCCTCGGTTCCGCTGCGCTCGGCCCGTTCGGCATCGGCCATAGCCGATGTTCTTATCTGACGGGCTTCATCTTCGGCCTTCTTCATAATGGCGGCAGCCTGCTGCCGGGCCTCGGATATGATTCGGGCCGCATTGTCCTCGGCATTCTTGACACCGTCATTCTTGATTCTCTCGATCAATTCCTTCAACTGATATTCCATCTTTCTTCCTTTGCTCAGGCTTCTATTCAGTGCTTACCGGTCCCAAACTGAAATCACCGACAATCTTAAGCTGTGCCCCGTCATGCTCCAGGCGCAGTTCTTGGCGCTGAAAGGTTTCCTTTAATTTCATCCGCACAAGATTTTCTGTATCCATACGGATACTCTTTCTTATCGATTCCGGAATATGATCCAGTGTAGACATCTGTATGCGGACAACATAGCCCCGACCCAAGTCGGAACCGTAACCGCCGGAGAAATCGGCGCCTATATTGAACAAGCCGTCCATCTCCTTATTCGAAGTCGTACCGCGTTTGGGCCTGTTGGGGTGAAGCTGATACTTTTCGCCATACCTGTCTTCCAGCCAGTCATCAATCTCGTCGAACATCGTCTTGATATGATGCTCTAATTCTAATAGTTTCTGATGCCGCATTGCAACCTACCAGGATACCGTCCAAATTTGAGATTCGTTCGAGAACACGAGATCTTCCATCGATATGCTGAAAACTCCTGACGAGCCCTCGATTCTTCCGCCTGAAACTTCATTGGGGCTGCTCGGCGGTTTTATTCTGAGGTTAAAGACGGAATCAGTCAATGCCAATTTGTAAAACGCTATGGCTGATTCCTTAGCTTCTAATGCGACAGGGGGAAGAGTCAACGCCAGGGTCTGAGAATCATTCTTGACGGTTTTAGTCATTTCCCATCCGAGAAAATCCATTGCCGCCTTAACAGACTGGGCTTCCAGTTCCACGAGAATCTTCTCGCCGCCGTCGGATAAGCGGCGGGATTGATAGCGCTTCAGCCGCACATCTCCATTTCGAACCGTTTGCAGCATGAAATCCTTCTCCGTCAGGGGCAGCAGCCAGGGTTCGTCAGCGCCGAATCCACGGCCGAAATCAGCCCATTTCCGGTCGAATTGGTATTCGAGGTTCATTTCAACCTTTCCGTTTTTCCTTATATTTATATCGGCTTCAATACTGAGGCAGGATGAAAGAATGAACAGTGCTAAGACGTTAGTTGTGAAGGAAAAACGGCGGAGCTTCCCAGCGATTTTTGACAGCATCAGGCCATACTAACAGATATGAGGAGTAATGCCAAATAGAATACTTTCGGGCATCTGTTACAGTTTCATTGTGCCCATCTCGTTGACATAGCCGACATAATGGTATGTATATACCAAAGGCAGTGTATAAATGAGACCGGAGATTACAAAGAACCTTTCGGAATTGCTCGACAGGAGTACCGGAGGGCCGACACTCTACTATCAGATAACAGAAGTACTGGAGGGTTTGATTCAGGACAGGGAAATTCGCATTGGAGAATACCTGCCCTCTCAGGAAGAATTAGCGCAACTTTTTAAGGTAAGCCGAATTACAATTCGCAATGTCCTGATTGAATTAAGCAACAAGGGGATTGTGGTTTCAGAGAGGGCAAAGGGAGCGAGGATCCTGAAATACCCGGAAAAGAAAAACCGTTATCATGGGATTGGATTTTCGGACCGCTATCAGGAGATCGGCAAGGAAGCTGCTTCAAAGATTATTTCCCTCAATATCGGAATTAAAGACAGTCATGCTGCCCGAAAACTGTCTACAGATGAAAATAATGACCTGATTGCACTAAAACGTTTACGAATTGTAGGTAAAACACCTATTGCTCTTGAAACAGCTTATTTAACAGCGGGTAAGGAACTCATAGATGCGTTCAAGACTTTTACTGAACGATCTTCACTGTACAGCCTTCTGCAGGATACCCTGGGCATCCATGTCCGGTATGTGGAAGAAAGACTCAAGGCAGAAATGTGTGAAGACCCTGAAATCCAAAGACTATTGGAGATAGGCCCCAATCCCATTCTGCATACAATGCGATGGTCCTATGAGAATCAGGGAGGATTGCCCCTCGAATATTGCGAGTCTTATATAGGCATTGCTGAAAAAGAAATAAGAATTTACAGATAACAACCAATTGAAAAATTCCATTTAAAATAAATCGAAACACTCATTCAAATCAGCGAGTTACGGTTTTAGGTGAAACAGTCCGTCAGCCTGGAAATTAGGAAAACCCCTCTTTTTTCAGATTTTTCTGTGACTTCCATCTTGTCTAGTGATTTCAACCTGTTTTCAGGGTTTCTTGGCTTCTGACACACATTCAGTGCCCGTCTATCCTAAGGATTGTCTCAAGTAACGACACTTCTTACAGCTAAGAGGTACCTCTAAAAAACCGCTTTTGGAATTTGGCACAGCTATTTTTTTTCGGTACAAGGCACCAAGAATTCAAGCATAACAGGGTTGCGTGAGCTTTTTGACAACGCAGTAGCGGCGGAAAAGATCGAGTCAAGAACTAATCGGGTTTTTTAGAGGTGCCCTATAGTGCCTGTCCGCCTTCATAGCCATTTTCATAAACCGATGTTGAATCTGCATAGATTTGCTGTCCTTCGTCTGTTTCATCAAGCAAACCCTCAAACTCTTTGGAATCTGGAACTAAATGGGGGCGGGGGAGAGTTGTGAATTGGAGGGCTCAGGACATAGGTAACACTTTTAGCCGAGCATGGTAACACCTTGGAGAAGGGGAGGGGCCATGACATAGGTAACAGCCGGCATGGCATGCAGGGAAGGGTAAACCCTTTTTCTAAGAATTCTTGGTAAAAATGCTGATTTTGCTCATTTTCCTCTTTACATGAAAGACATATTGGTATATAATTATACCAATAGAGCAATATCGGCAATTGGAATACTAGTGGCACCCTTGAGGAGGTTAATCCCCATGGATAAAATTCTTTTCTATTATGAAGATGAACCAAATGGTTTTTTCTCGAATTTTTATCGGAGCAATATAAAACTGAAAGGAAAGGATTGGCCTACAGTCGAACACTATTACCAGGCCCAGAAAGCCGCCGGTACTGACTATGAAGAAAAAATAAGACTTGCAGCCGATCCGGACGAAGCAAAACGGCTCGGGAATCTGCCTGAATGTCCCTTACGCAGCGATTGGGATAAGGTGAAAATCACAGTAATGAGAGAAGCAGTTATAGCTAAATATACACAGAGTCCTGTATTGAAGGAAAGATTGCTGAACACAGGGGATTCACATTTGGCTGAGAATTCCATGAAAGACTTTTTTTGGGGAATCGGAGCAGATGGATCAGGGCAGAACATGCTTGGAACGATGCTGATGGAAGTCCGTGATGAACTCCGTGACGGCAAATATGAATGATCAAAGAAAACTCGGAGGGCAGAGTCATGACATTTGTTGAAACCCATGACGAAATAAATTCATTTGTTACTTCAGCATATACGATGCTGCGCAGTACAGGGGATGCAGCAATCGAACGGCTGGAGGATTCTTATATAAGGATGTCGCCGATAATCCACAAAGGTCTGGCGGAAGAAAAACTTGATATCTCTGTACTCGTATATTCTACCCTGCGGCTGCCTTCATGTATAGGGCATGTCAATAAGATTCTTCTCGGCCAATCCGAAGGTATTTTCAAAGAACACGGATATAAGGTTCAGGGCTGGATGGAGATGACGGCTAAAGCCAGACGAAGACGATACCTTTATGACGGGGAGGAGACTCTTGCGGCTTTTATAGCCAGCAAATCAGATATAGATGACATCCTTCCTACAATTATTTCCCTTCAGATCGAATGGAACAAAGTGCATAAACTCCTTTCAGGAATAGATGAAAAATTCCTGGAAGAAGATGCTCCTGTCATTCAGGCCCTGGGGATAGAAAAAGAAGACTATACAAAATTGAAGCAGGTGTGGGGGAGAGAATTTCCCGTCCTTTTCAAAATAATGAAAAATAATGCCTGCAGTTTCAGAATACGAAATCTTGAAGCGTCCTTTTGCCGGTATCGAAGAGAGACCGATCTGTGGTGGAATTCCATTGTTTCCCGTTTTCCTGATATCAATGAAAGGCCGGTCTATTTTGTTTCAAGCAATGCTCATAGCCTGATCAATGTAATCAGTGGATTTGCCTACCGGTACAAGGATGATATCCTTTCATTTGTCAGGGGGGATGACAGTCTTCAGCATGTCCTCAGGCAATGGGAAAAAGCCGTCAGTGAGGATGACAGAAGAGAACGAAACAACATTCTATATTACCTGCTGAAGAAATTCCAGCAAAGCGGTGCTGTTGAAGATATAGATGAACTGCAGCTGGATCATGAGCATAATGCCGGAATATACAGAATTTACAACAAGAATACCCTTGATATTCCGGCCCAGGTTATAGATCTTCGGCGTATCGATGCATTGAATATCGACACAGGTCTTGATTTCAAATCCCTGGCATTTCTGAGACGCAGCAATGCCTTGATTCTAAACATCGATTATCCATTGGGACGGGCTGCATATTTCATTCTTACGAAACTTGCCGAACATGTTCACAAAATATTAGGTATCTATATTATTGGCAAAGCAGCTTCCTTAACTGCAGATTCGGGAGATGTTCTAATTCCCTCTTCTATTATGGATCAGCACACACAAAATACGTATATCCTTGAGAATTGTATCCAGGCAGAAGATCTGAGAGTTTTTGTGAAACCTGATCGCAGTGAAATTTATGACAATCAGAAAGCCATTACTGTATTGGGAACATTTATTCAAAATAAAAAGTTGATCAATCAAATATTTAGCGATGGTGTGACAGACATGGAGATGGAATCAGGACCCTATCTGTCGGCTCTTTATGAAATGCTGAAGCCAAAACGACATCCGGAAGGAGAGACAATCTCATTCAGAAAATCTGATATTGATCTGGGGATTATACATTATGTTTCTGATAATCCTCTGCGCGGGAAAAATCTTGGAGACAACAGTTTGTCTTTTAAAGGAATAGAAGGTACATATGCTGCGACACTTTCGGTAATCAGCAGAATTTTCAAGCTGGAGAAAAGGAGAGTTGATAATGAGTAAGATAGATCATGTCGTAAATAGAATAGATATAATTAATAAATCTGTCTCTCTTAATCGCAAGAAGTCTAGGCATGATATACGTACTGCTGTGCTTTTCCTCGCTCCGACACTTCTTGTTTTTATTATATTTAAGTACTATGTTCTTGGATATAATTTTTATCTCAGTTTTACATCCTGGAATTTTTTCTCTCCCGTTAAGCGCTTCATTGGGTTCAGGAATTATGTCAACATACTGAATAGCAAATTCTTCTGGGATACTCTGGCAAATACTATGATCTACACAATTGGATCCACAGTGATTTCTGTAATTCTTGGATTCATATTCGCTGTATTGCTTTTCAGGAAAAGTTCGGGTGCCGGGAGTTTTTTTAAGACTATTTTCTTCATTCCAAACATTACAACTGCCTCTGCTATGGCGATCCTCTGGATCTGGATTTTTGACCCAGAATTCGGTCTGTCCGGTCAGTTGTTCTCTTTGCTCGGCACCGACAGCCCCAATTGGCTGATGGAACCGAACCTGGCAATGATGATCATCATATCCCTAAGTGTATGGCGAAGTGCCGGGTATGTGATGCTGATTTATATAAGCGGATTAACCAGTATACCGGCAGAACTCTACAATGCCGCAAAAGTCGATGGTGCAACAGGATTTCAGCAGCTCAGGTTTATTACATTCCCGCTTCTTTCACCGACAACACTTTTTCTGCTCATGACTTCGGTGATCTCTGCGATGCAGGTCTTTGATATTGTCGCCGTTATGACTGGAGGGGGGCCCTTCGGATCTACCACCGTACTTAACCTTTACATCTATCAGAAAGCCTTCGGGGAATCTAAAGCCGGGTATGCAGCCGCTCTCTCCATTCTTCTATTTCTATTGATCCTCTCTTTTACTATAGTCCAGAAAAAACTGTCAGAAAGGTGGGTAAAATATGTCTGATCAAGTATATTGCACATCCCTGCCTGGAAAAAACCGGCAACTTTCATTTAGGAATCCCGGCACAGCTTTTCTCATCTTTTTTGGACTGATAATGCTGGCACCGTTTCTATGGATGATCTTTACCAGTCTGCAGCCTGATGTGAAAGCCATATTCAGAAGACCTCCCGGCCTTCCCTTCCCTCCGGCTTTTAAGAACTATTTAACTGCATGGGCGTCCGTACCTTTCGGCATCTATGCCTTTAACAGTATTTTTGTGGCTTCAACAGTGACATTTCTGCAGATTATAAACGCTTCCCTCTGTGCCTATGCCTTTTCCAAGATCAATTTCCCCCACAGGGACAAACTTTTCATTATGATCCTTGCGGTGATGATGGTTCCGGCACAGGTTGCTATTGTTCCCCTGTATTCTGTTTTGGCAAAATTCAGGTGGCTGGATACCTATTGGGGTCTCATTATTCCCTTTGCATCTGATGCATTTGGAATATTTCTGGTCCGCCAGTATTTTCTTTCCATACCCGACGACTACCTTGATGCAGGCCGGATGGAAGGAGCCGGACATGTGCGTATCCTGTTTCAAATAATGGTCCCTCTGGCAAAGCCTTCACTTATAGCATTTGCAATCATGGCCTTTAAATGGAGATGGAACGATTATTTCTGGGTGCTGATTATGACGAGTCGGGATGTTATGAGGACCCTCCCTGTAGGACTTGTAATGATGAAGGCCGGCCCTGAAGGCGGTACCAGCTGGCATACTCTTATGGCTGCAACTCTGCTTGTTATGCTGCCGGTCATAGTGATGTATGCATTCATGCAAAAGTATTTTACCAATGACATGGCCCGGGGAGGTTTGAAGGGATGATCATTCATATGAGTCAGGAAATTATAAAGAAAAGGAGAAAGTAAAGTGTTGCTTAAGATGCCCTGAATAAACTGCTTATTGAAAGCAGGATGAAGAAGGAGATAAATATGGTTTTACTTTATCAGACAAAAAAAATAAGGAGTGTGTGGAAATGAAAAGACTAATTAGTGTTTTATTGGTTCTGCTGTTCTGTTCAGCAGCTATGGTGATGGCAGCCGGTCAGAAAGAACCTGTGGAGACCGGAACGGTCGGGATTGAACTCTGGAGCCTCTTGACAGGAGACAGGGCAGAGTTGCTTGACAGTCAGGTACAGAAGTTCAATGAGAGTCAGAGTGAAGTGGCGGTAACAGTGGTACATCAGGGTGGTTACAATCCGACAAAAGAAAAAATAACTGCAGCAGTAAGCGCGGGTAATCTGCCTCCATTGATTATGGTCGATTATATGGAAGTGCCATTCTATGCTCAGCAGGGTGTTCTTGCGCCTCTGGATGGCTTTATTTCTAGTGATGACAGAAAGGATTTCTTGCCGGGCCTTCTGAAAGATATAGCCGTTGATGGAAAACTGTTTGCTCTGCCGTATAATCGAAGTACTCAGGGACTTTATATAAATAAAGATCTGATGGCAAAAGCCGGCATAGAAGCTGCGCCGGAAACATGGACTGAGTTCAGGGACCAGGCACTTAAAATTAAAGATCTCGGAGGGGATTATTATTATGGGTATTCCTACTTCCATCAGTGGTTCTTCGATGCCATATGCTATACTTGGGGTAACAGTATAAGTACAGATGACGGAGTAATTACATTTAACGACAAAGATGGTGTAGAAATGATGAGATTCTTCCAGCAGATGCAGGAGGATGGTTTTCTTTTAGTTCCGCCTACGACATCAGGCGGGTTTGAAGAACAGAAGGGGGCCTTTGTCGAAGGAAAGGCAGCTACGATATTCGAATCGACTTCATGGCTTAATACAATGTCCAATGTTGTAGAATTTGATTGGGAATTTGCATTTATCCCCGCCGGAGACGGAGGACATGCAGTAACAATTGGCGGCGGTAATTTTGCATTAACCAGCCAGACAGGTGAGGCTGAAAAAAAAGCTGCTGCAAAATTTCTTCATTATATTGCCAATGCTGATCAGTCTGCAGAGTTTCATATGAATACAGGGTATCTGCCAACCCGTTACAGTGTTCTTGAGCTTCCTGAAGTTAAGGCATTTTACTCAGATCACCCTGAGTATCTTGTAAGCGTGGAGCAGACAGAATATGCACGGCCATCTTCAGCTTCTACTAGAAATATAAAGAATGTCTGGTGGCGTATGACTCAGGGAATACAGCGAATTCTTCTTAATGGTGAAGATGTACAAACTGTACTGAATGAGATAGCCGGAGAATTTCAAACTGAACTCGATGAATTAAAATCTGCCGGTGAGTTTGTTTATTGAAGCCATATTTTCCGAGGTGCAATAGTGTGCCTCGGGTGTCTAAATATGTTCTCTATTAGGTATGAAATGTATGATAGAAAGGGCACTCCTCAAGAATTTTATCCTGACTCCAAACGGCTCAGATAACAACGGGAAAGATCGATATATTTTCTTTTCTGTAGAAATACCTGGAAATATATCAAAAGTAAAAGCTGAATTACGCTTTGCCTGTAAATCAAAAGTCCAACTGCCAATTGCCCTTTATGATTCCGGGAATTCCCTGAGAGGGATCAAAGTGAATGAATACTCAGAAGGATTAACAGTTCAGAATATCTGGACTGCTGTGGGTGATGCAAGTCATGGCGCCGTTCCGGGACCGATACCTAAAGGGAAGTGGAAGATCGTTATTTATAAACGCTTCCTTCTTGATGAGATAGAATGTATGCTGACAGTTGATATAGAAAACGAAATATCGGATAAAAAAATCATCGGGAAACACAAGAGAAAACAGATAGTCCTCGACTCCGGGGAGAAGTGGTACGGTGGAGAACTCCATATGCACTCCACTGAGAGTACCGGCAGAACAGATGTGGAAAAAGTAGTCGAGATTGCCCGGAATAATAATCTTGACTTCATCGCGATCACAGACCATTTTACCATTGCTCACTGGGGGGAGATCGATAGGATTGCGGGAAAGAGAAAGCCCCTGCTGATCCATAGCTGTGAGCTTTCCGGGGAGCGGGGTCATGCAAATCTCCATGGTATACAAACATGGATAGACCCTTTTGTAGATGGAAGTGATTCGTTGTTTGATTTCCGGAACCAGAAAGGTTACTCCATGAATACTGTGGCAGATATAGTTCATGAGCAGGGCGGGCTTTTCTGTATAAACCATCCACTAAGCGGGAAAGTCGGTTGGAGATACAATGATTTTGATGTAAAAAAAGCAGATCTCATTGAAGTTGTTGGAATGCCGGATGGACCGAACGGCTTCCTGTATCCGGTTCTTTGGGACCGTTTTCTATGTATCGGACAGCGGCTAACTGGAATCGGAAGCTCCGATTCTCATGATCCGGAAAGTGAAGGAGCATGGAAGCTTGGAGTGCTTCGTACCTGGGTCTATGCTGAAGACCTGAGTGAAAAGAGCATTATCAAGGGATTGAAAAGAGGAAGAGTCTGTATTACTCATGGTGCGGTACGCATGGATTTCTATGCAGTAAAACAAAAAAAAGGATCGGCAGTTTCCCGCCGGTACGAGATGGGGGACACTGTTTATTGTAGAGAGGATGAGCAGATTACCTGCACAATGAGTCTGAAGAATCATCCCCGGGGCAATATCTATGCCATTAAAGATGGATTTATTTTCGATACCCTGCCGGTAAAAGGGGACAGTGCTGTTAATGGAGACTGGGAGGATATCAACTTTGAAATCGAGGCAGAAAGCTTGAATTCAGAAAATGGATCATATTGCAGAGTAGAATTTCATGAAGAACTGGTCGAACCCTACTATGTCAACATGGCATATAGAGATCATACCTCACTCAGGGCTTTGTCAAACCCGGTCTGGATGTCGAAGACAGGGAATAAGACATTGTAGGGCCGCTGCTGCAGCGGCTCTACAGAGGAAAATATGATCCCTTTCAACCAATCAGGGGGAATTGCAGCGGAAATCCCGCCTGACCGTTCCAAATAATATGTAGTGCCCCGAAGAATGTGGTTGTTTCCATATGATAAATTCGCTGTGGT
Source organism: Spirochaetaceae bacterium (assembly GCA_965232165.1). GTDB lineage: Bacteria > Spirochaetota > Spirochaetia > DSM-2461 > DSM-2461 > UBA2779. Next base: position 252,944 of record CBDDOY010000002.1, read on the forward strand.
CAGGGACTTCTTGAACCCACCTAAAACAGTCAGGAAAAGAATTAACCAATGATCGCACCGTGTCTCATTGAAGACCATCGGGGATGAAATTTATACAGTTTCCAGTTGTTCAGCCCGATTTGCGAAGAAAATGGATGCGCATAGTAAATAACCGTTCTCTTGCTCTGTGTCAAACAGGACTTCCATGAATTCGTTTCCGTTGTCGCCTATGATTGACTCAAACACCTCTCGGAACGGCTTGTTGCCGAGTTGTTTCTCCAACTTGCTGAAGCTTTCTTACCAAGATGGCGGATATGACCTTTTTGTCTGTTCATTCTTTCCAGAATGAGTCGTTCTTCCCGGTTGAAGTGCTGCCCTTTACTGTCTCTGGTGATACCCTGTTCTTGTCCCATGGCAGCTCCTGTTTTTTGATGGGGGCGAAAGCAGTATATGAGTTGCATGGGACTTCTTTTGCCGCCCCCTTCAGAGTGGACAGTCGATATTGCAATTCACCTGCGCCTGAATTGCTGCAAATTCCCTCTTGGCATAATTCCCCGCCAGCCTATCATCTAACCTAGGTCTCCTAGAGATCACATCTTTTTCATTCAAAGGAGGTTCATCATGAACCTAGGCGCATTTCCTTCAGGCCGTCATGTCGGCGGCGGTGAGAATTGCTGCCCGCCTGAACGGCTGAACAGCCTGCTGCATCAGTTGTCAGGAAAGATGACTCATGCACAGAAAAAGAGGGACAGGCGGGAGTCAAGAGTACAGACCCTGACAAAATAACCGGTAAGTACTGAATGAAGCGTCCATTCCTGCAAAAGATCGAACTGAGTGCTGAAGAGGGCAAGACCTAGTTCAGGCAGTGGCGTAATCCTGGGGTGAAGTTCAATCGTTATAACCCGTTGTCCGTACAGGTAGGTGAAACAAGGTTCGGGCTCTTAATTCAGTTTGCCGCAATTTCTGATTCAGGGCCGTACAGCTTCTTCGGGGCACAATAGCTTGCTCCGGTAGTTCTCCGCTTCCCAATCGATGATGAAAGAGCCTTAGCTATCTCGACAATCTGCTGCCTGGCGACTGAGATATCTCCCATACGTGTCTGTGATCGGAATCCCGCATCCAACTGATCCAGCAGAGCTTGGGCTTCAGAGTGCATGAGGGGCCAATCGATTCGCCGGGTAATTTTACGCAGTTTCTCATGTCCCATGAAGATGTTTTCGGTTACTGTCATATCCGGGTAGCAGATGACATGCTGATAAATCGCCGCCACACCGTGCCGCTGGGCATCCCTTGGAGTCGGAAATCGAATGGGGCGGCCCTTGAAGATGATTTCACCGCCATCCGGCTGATAGACACCGGTGATAATCTTGATAAATGTGGACTTGCCGGCCCCGTTCTCGCCCATCAGACCATGTATTTCACCTTGATGAAGATTGAACCGAACAGCGTCTAGGGCCCTAACCCCCCCGGGAAAGGTCTTAGTAATATCAATCATTTCCAATAGGATTTCAGACAATGGAGACCCCTTGGCTCAATCTAAATAAAACATCTCGGTTAAATCCCTCACTACAGGGGAACCATCGGGATTGGTTTCCATGAGATCGGTCATGAATGCCCGCCACTTACGGACGATATCCCTGCTGGGAAGGTCATCAAGGGTATTGTGCTCCGCCGCCTTCAGGCTTGCGTACAGAGTATGAGTGGTTCTGTCTAGGTAGATGACATAGTCCCGGATACCCGCAGCGGTCAATTCTCTGGCGAGTTCCGGCCATAGCGCATCATGGCGTTTCTTGTATTCCTCTTCGCAGCCTTCATGAAGCTTCATTGCAAAACCCGATCTCAACATAATCTCGGCATCCTTAACAAACCTGATGGCATTTGATGTTCATGAGACGGCCTACTTTGCCGATATCCGCCGCCACATGGCCGATGCCAATGGCACAGTGATGGGATGGCCCGTATCGGGACCACCGTTCAATGAAGCTTAGGGCGTCTATTGAAAAGCGATATCGGCTATTGGTATTTCCGATATGTAAAACCGGACCTGCTGTACTTATTCCTTCAGCAACGAGAAAAAAGACACCCTCAGGGCCTTCACAGACTGAGAGCAGAGTAACCGGGCCGTGTTTTACCGTCATTTGAATCGAGAGGCCTTTTCCGGGTTTTCCGTGATAAACTGGAAGAGGCACCAAACCGACATCCCCTTCGGCAATTTCGAAATGTCCCGGGCCATCGTGTCCCAGCATCACAACATCGTCATCAAAATCCAGGGCATAGAACTCTGAAAACGAACCGCCGGCTCCCAGGGAATCCATAATTTTCATCGCCTGGGCATTCTTGACTTCACATTCACCGGCAACGGGAACATGGCGGCCTGTCAACAAAGTATTTCCGGCAATCATCGAAGCACTGATGTCCTCGTGCTCGGAATCCGGTGTCCCTTCATAATAGTATGCCAATGACCCAAGATTGTGACGTTCCGCCAACTTGTCCAAAGCTGCCGAAGTCTAGGCAGCCCTGACAATCTCTTTCCTGATGCATTCTTCAGAAACGGCGAAAGCTTTATGGAATTCTTCCACCTTACTCGATATTTCCTGCTTGGAGATTCCCCTCCGGATATCCGCCAGTTCATCCATCTCAATTAACTCAATATGCCCGCCGAGTGATGCGATCTGCCTTGTAAGATCGGTATAGACATCAAGCATTCCGGCATAGTAATGGCCCAAAATGCCGAGCCTGTTGTACTGTATGGTTTTCACGACACCTGCCGCACGAACCCAGGCTCTTAACTCGTCCAATGTCCGGGGTTCGCCGAGATATCCGGTGAGCATCCGGTATTCGATACCGGCACGATTGAAGACATTGGCAATTTCTGGTACAGCACAGGCCTGACAATGTGCCAGCCATTCACCGGTCATCACACCGCGATCTTTTAATCGGTTAAATGATTCATAGTCAATTGCGGAAACCGGCTGAGTATTCAGGATGACGATGGGCACAGCGGTAATTTGTGCTACCGGTATGACTGTAGAAGAAAGTGCATAGGTGGAAATATACAAAAATAAAACATCAATTTGTTTTTGCTTGAATAGAATTCCGATAGAACGCGCACGTTCCGGATTGTCAACCAACCCGCCATTAATCAGATTAACAGCGTCAGATTCACCGATAACTCCGCCGATTTCCCGCTGATATTCCTTAAGACATCCTTTTAATCCGGGAAACTGCGGCCAATAGGTGTCTAAGCCGATTCCAAATAATCCGACATTGAGCTTCTCTTGGCCGTTCATATCGCAGACAACTCCTACTGAGTCTTCACGATATATACGGCTTATTCAAAAAAGAATGGACATAACTACTGTTTATGATATACTTTTTTATGGTCAATCAGATTGGCAGCTTTTCGCGTTACCTGCCGGTTAATAAAGAGGCAGAACGCTGGGATATCTATTGTAATGACGCCGGTTATGCCCAGGCACTGGCTGGCTCGCCATATCCCCCTCTGCCGGAAAACCATCCGAAGGTCTATGCGGCAACGGTCGCGACAGGGCGTGTGCTGATGGAGTTCCAGGCCGTTTACATAAGTTCTGGAAAAGGATGGTTTGAGGATTCGGACAGGGTTAGACATCCGATATCCGCCGGGGCTCTCTTCCTTCTTTTCCCTGGGATTCGTCATGCCTATAGCCCGAATATTGAAACAGGATGGCATGAATACTGGGTAGGGTTTGCCGGAAATCATGCTGTCCGTCTTTATGAGAATGGATTGATCTCAGCAGGTAATCCCATTCATCATATCGGATTAAACCAGGATGTAATGGCAGACTTTGAACAGGCGATACAGCTCTGCCGTCAGCAGCCGCCCGGCTTTCAGGTATTACTTGGCGCCCTAGTTCTCCAGTTGCTGGCGCACATCCATATCTGCGAGATTCGCTCGAAAATCACTCATAGAGACAGTGAATACGTGCAAATCGCCCGGTCGATCATGATGCTGCATATCGAAGACGGAATTGAGGTGGGAAGTATCGCCGCGGAAATCGGAATGTCCTATCAAAGGTTACTGGAATTGTTTCACGATTACACAGGCCTTACACCCTACCAATACTATCTCCAGCTCCGAATTCACCGAGCGAAAGAACTCCTCCAGGACCATTCTTTATCGATTAAGGAAGTGTCATCCCGGATGAATTTCGATAACCAGTACTATTTCTCTCGTCTATTCAAAAAGAAAACTGGATTGTCTCCTTCGGCATGGAGGTTGGCCGGAAACAACGAAAACAAAACCTATGCAGAAAGGAGCCTAAAACCAGATGAATGGACAAGACGGAAGACCATTTTATCGGGCTGGAAGCCGGCCGGAGTATAAGCAGACAGCGGATTATGAGCCGCCAGAAGAGTTGAGGGAGTCCTTTGAGCAGTATCCAGCCTTTCACCAATTGCCCGAAGGTAGAAGACGAGGGCGCCTGCTCCATTTTACCGGGCCCAGACAGGCCAAAACCCGATTGGCGCGAATCGAAAAATGTCAGGAACGTATTCTGAACGGTAAAGGACTGTGGGATTGTATTTGCGGACTGTCCAAGCGAATGCCCGGTGCGATAGGCCGCATATACTTAAATTTGATTGGAGAATAATGATATGGATTTTACAGGCGGCATGCATCTGAAACCGTCCATCTGGTTTGATACTCAGGCAGGGGAGGCGGCAGCCTTTTACACACGATTGTTTCCTGATTCTCGGATTGAAGATATTCTCAGCCTTCCGGATATCCCTTCAGGGGAGGTTGAATTGGTATCCTTTTCACTGTCCGGCATCTCTTTTGAGGCCATGTCCGCAGGACCCTATGCGGCCCTTAATCCGGCCATTTCCTTCATTATTGCCTGTGACTCGGCCGAAGAATTTGACCATTACTGGAATCACTTAAGCCAAGAAGGAAAGACATTGACGGTGCCCGGCAAATACGGATTCAGTGAACGATACGGCTGGATTCAGGATCAATTCGGTGTTTCCTGGCAGCCGATGCTGACGAGGGCTGAAGGTGATCCACGCCCCAAAATTGTCCCGGCACTGCTGTTTTCTGGAAACCATTCAGGCAAAGCAGCGTCCGCCAGGCAGCAGTATCATCAAGTAATGCCGGACTCCGAACTGGGTACCTATATTCCCTATCCGAAACAGCAGTTATCCGATGGCCCAGAAAAGACAATGTTTTCAGATATGCGAATCCTGAATCAGCATGTCGCGCTGATGGATAACCCCCTAGAGAGTGGTTTTCCTTTCAATGAAGCCATTTCCCTGGCCCTTTACTGCGACACTCAGGAACAGGTGGATTTTTTGTTTTCCGCTCTCTCCCTAGATCCCAAGGCGGAGCAATGCGGCTGGTTGAAAGACAGCTTCGGTGTTTCCTGGCAGATAGTGCCCAAACAGTTTAACTGGATGATTAAACATGGCAGTAAACGTCAGATTAAGCAGGTTATCGAAGCAGTGCTGAAAATGAAGAAACCGGATATCTCAGTACTAGAGTCTGCTTACAGATAGATAGGACCGGCGATCAGAGTCCCTGATCATGGAAATTATCTGGTTTACAATTTCTATAAAGGCCGTTAAACTCAAGCCTCTTGTTGTTTAGTAGATGGATTGTGAGGTGCTAATTATGTCAATGTCACATGAAACCCGTAAAATTTACAGTCAAATTTGCAAGGATACTGCAGGGCGCCTAAAAATGGGTGAACTGAAGCAGTTGGCAAAGAGAATTAAACGGAATCACGATATGGCCCTGGAACTATGGGCGGCAGGAGACTATTATCCCCGGCTTTTTTCTGTTTTAATCATGGATTATAAGGCACTCACCCAACCGTTCATTGAGAGACTTGTCGAGGATCTGACTGTTCAGAATTTTGAGGAGCGAAATCAAATTACAGAATGGCTGCTAGCGAATCAATTAATGAAAAATAAAGCCACGGTGCGCTTGCTTGAAACCTGGGAAAACCATCCGCAGCCGCTGCTGCAGCGTCTTTTCTGGTACTATCAGGCACGATTGCGCTGGACGGGCCAAATACCTCCAGCCAACACTAGGGAATTGCTTCATTCCCTCGAAGAGAAAATGGCTGACGCAAAACCAGAAGTGCAATGGGCCATGAATTTCTGTGCCGGTCAAATTGGCGTGCGTGAACCCGAATTTCAGTCCAGATGTATTGCACTGGGTGAAAAAATAGGTCTTTATAAATATGATCCTGTTTCAAAAGGATGTACACCAAACTATCTGCCGGAGTTCATCAGAATAGAATATGCCAAGCTTCAAAAATGATTGTAAACAGTCTGACTCAAAACCAATTCAGGGGTGTTCATGCTATGGAATTTATGAAAATTCAAAATAGACAAAGGAGGCATTATGAAAATTTCCTGTAAAATTTCAATCGGCAAATCTTCAGAAGAGGTGTGGAAAGTTATTTCCGATATCGAGAATGCCAAGACATACATTTCAGGCATTACCGAGCTGACCGTTCTGAGCAAACCGGATGAAGGACTGGTCGGCTTGAAATGGAAGGAAACTCGGGTTATGTTTGGCAAAGAAGCCGATGAAACCATGTGGATTACGGATGCCAAAGAAAATGAATTTTACACCACGCGTGCGGAAAGTCATGGCATGATTTATAAAACGCGGCTCAAATTGAATGAAGAGAAAAGTGGAACCGTCCTGGAAATGACCTTTGAGGGAAGAAGTCAGTCAGCGATAATGAGGATCCTAGCTGCTCCAATGGGCTTTCTGATGAAAAATTCAATGAAAAAAGCCCTGTATAAAGATCTGGAAGATATAAAGACTTTCTGTGAGTCTAACCATAAATAAGAGATGATGCTATTATGAAGACTGTAAAAATAATTGCTTCGGGGATTTTGGGTATCGTTGTAATTTTGGCAGCTTGAATGCCAAAAAATTTCTTCGTCAATTTCCTAAAGCTGTTTCTTAGAGGTGCCCTTAAAAAATCAGGACCATGACAGTCCCTGGCAGGCCATGGCCCCGGCAATGAAAAAACATACACAGGAACAGATGGCACGGCGGGTTTTGTTTCAGTTTGGATGGGCGGCAAAGACGTTGGCTCTGGCGGGCAGGAGATAAAAGCCCTGCTGCCGAACAAGCGAATTGATACCGAGTTGCGGTTAAAAGAACCCATGGAAACAACGTCAGAAGCCTGGTTCCTTCTGGAGGAACAGGACCAGATGACAAAGGTGATCTGGGGTCTTGCAGGAAACTTCTCCTATCCCATGAATCTCCTGATGCCGATTATGAATATGGATAAGTGGATTGGAGAGAATTACGAGAAGGGGTTCTCAAAACCCTATTAGAAAACTGATTCGGGGTATTAAGTATGACTTACATTGGATTTTTGCGTGGAATCAATGTGGGCGGGCACAATATTCTGCCGATGCAGGACCTCAGAGATAGCCTGAAGCACAATGGATTTGAAACGGCAAGGACCTATATCCAGAGTGGAAATCTGGTCTTTGAGCACTCTGAAAGGGATTACGTATTACTGGAAACAAGGATTCAAGACATTATACGGCAGGATTTTCATTTTTCGCCTGAAGTGATGATCCGAAGAAAAGAGGCTGTTGAAAACATAATTGAGAAAAACCCATTTTCTGAACGGGTGGCTGACCCTAAATCCATGATTTTCTATTTTTTGAAATTTGCGGTCAGCCAATGGGATGAAAAAAAATTACAGACATTGAAAAAGGAAACCGAGTCATTTCACCTGCTCGACGATGTTTTCTATTTATTTGCGCCTGAGGGCATCGGCCGATCAAAACTTGCAGCATCTGTTGAAAAGTGTCTGGAAGCGCCATGCACCGCCCGCAATCTGAATACGCTTAGAAAACTGCTATGGCTTTGAAGGATGCAGCAATGAAGAAAATATCCTATCGGCAACTGCAGCCGGCTCAGGAAAAACCATTTCGAGAATTATTGACCCTGTTCGGGACGGTCTTTGAAATGGAAGAAGACTATTGCCAGAACCAGCCGGACTCAGCCTATATTCAAACCCTGCTTGAAAATCCCCACTTCATTGCACTGGCGGCACTGTCAGAAAACAAGATTGTGGGCGGGCTCTGTGCCTACATTTTACCGAAATTCGAGCAGGCAAGAAGTGAGGCATACATTTATGACCTTGCAGTATCGGATCATTTTCGACGCCGGGGAATCGCCACTGATCTTATTCTGAAGCTGAAAAAAATTGTGAAGGAAAAAGGGGTTTATGTAATTTTTGTGCAAGCAGACTGGGGAGATGAACCGCCGATTAATCTGTATTCCAAGCTGGGCAGGAAAGAACAAGTCCTGCAATTTGATATTGAAGTTGAAGATTGAATTTTACACAGATGCAATCAAAAGCAGAGTGAACGAAAAAAATATTTAAACACTCTTAAGGGCACCTCTAGAAACAGCTTTAGGAAATTGACGAAGAAATTTTTTGTCGATACAAGGCGGCAAAAGCTCAAGCGTAGCTTAAGCTTAGTTGAGCATTTTGACAACGCAGTAGCGGCGGAAAATTCGAGTCAAGAACTAAATGGGGGTTTTTAGAGGTGCCCTTAAATATCAGGTGCCGTAGGACTGATGAGAAATATAGGTCCAGTTACACAGCAGTGGCTAGCCGAAATTGACATTTATACGCTTAAAGATCTGAAACAAGCGGGTTCCGTCTTAACCTACCAGATGCTGAAGGAAAAATATCCGAAGAAGGTCAGTTTGAACCTGCTCTGGGGGGTAGAAGCGGCAATCAGGGATATGGACTGGCGGGAGTTAACTGCCGAGGATAAGGCGGCTTTGAAAAGCCAACTGAAATAATCGATATGAGATGAATCCCGCTTCGACCAAAGACTCAGTATTATTATGGATGTAGCCGCAACTTTTCAGACCCCATATTCAGTGCTTAAAAATCATGAGATCCTTTGAAGATATACCCAGCCCCGGTCAGAATTTCTCTCCCCGGGGCATAGCCCGCCTCAAAACTGCTCCTATGGCCATTTCCGTCAACTTTCATCGAGTGCTGTCCAAAGAATTCATCGACTCAGTTTTTTATGGTCTGGAGCAGCATCCTTCTAAGTCCTTCTCTATGTATTTTTCCAGTACAGACAGCGTATCAGTATCTTTCTCAAACCTGTTTTCTGATGCAGTGTGAATCAAGACCATCTCCCTTTTGTATCGGTCTTGACATCACTTATTATACAGGAGGTTTTGCTTTTTTATCCCATCCTCAACTTTGGGTTATATCCCTGCTGCTGACACGGCTTCTGCATCGGAGTAGCGTCTTATTTTAGAAGTCCGGCAGCGAGTAAAAATTCCCGAGCCGCGTCGATGGGCTCTAAATCTCCCACATCGACACGATAGTTCATCTCAATCATTTCCTCTTCGGTCAATACATCTTCGAGCGAGGTGATGATGCCTTCGATTTCAGGATACTTATCCAGGACATCTTGCCGGATTATGGGACATAGGTTGTAGGGCGGAAAGAATTTTCTGTCATCTTCGAGAACAGCCAGATCGTATTTTCTAAGTTTGCCGTCCGTAGAATACACCTCTGCTATCTGCACTTCGCCCTGTTCTATTGCTTCGAAAGTGAGGCCCACCTCCATGATTTTTGCCATGGAGCGGTCGTAGTCAATGCCATATAATTCAGCCATCGCCACGATGCCGTCGCCTTCCCTGCTGGCAAATTCCTGTTCTATGGCAAATAGAGTGTCGGGATTGGCTTCTATATAACCGACGAGATCAGAGATGGCGTATAAGTTGTTGGCTTTGGCCGTCTCCTGTGTTACGGCCAGAGCATAGGTGTTATTGACATTGAATTTAGTCAGCCAGTTAAGACCATTACCGGCATCTTCAGCCTTAACGAGTCTGAACATTTCTTCCGTGTCATTCAATGCCTCTTTCTTCTTGAGATAGGTGCCCCAGGCGGTGCCGTTGTAGTCGACATAGAGATCAATTTGTCCGGTTAGAATGGCATTTCGAACGGCTGGCGAAGAAAGACCCATTTTCCGATTGACCTTGAAACCGTTGTCCTCAAGCAGAAGTGCCAAGACTTCATTAATAACATACTGTTCGGTGAAATTTTTCCCGCCGATGGTGATGCTTTTGCCTTCTTTGGCACAGCCGCTAAGAACGAGTAAGAGGACGCATAATAAAACCGATAAATACTTTTTCATATTTTCTCCTTTTATTTGTGGAACCTAAGTCCCGGTGATTCTATAACCCGACCCAAGAGTCCGAAGAGAAGGTCGAGTAGTATGGCCGTAAGCGAAACCGGCAACGCACCGGCCAATATGGTTGCGTTGTCGAACATTTTCAAACCGATGAAAATGATTTCCCCAAGACCGCCGGCGCCAATGGCAGTGGCAATGGTGGCCGTGCCGACTGCGACGACTGCGGCACTGCGTATGCCGGCAATGATGGGCGGGAGTGCCAGAGGTACTTCTACCTTCAGCAGAATCTGATTGCGGGTCATTCCCATTCCGAGTGCGGCATCAATCATCTTCCCGTCAATAGATATGATGGCCGACACTGTGTTGAAAAGAACAGGAACCGTGCAATAGATAGCCAATGCTATGATGGCCGGAGCCATTCCTATCCCCATGAGGAGGAATGCCAGGGCTATTACGGCGATGCTCGGCACCGATTGCATCGCCCCGGCGACTGCGACGATGATGGATTGGAGCCGCTCCCGCCCTGGCCGGGTAGCGATAACGGACATAACCAGGGAGAGGGTTGTCGCCATGCCAAGCGCCGCCAGTGTGATCAAGAGATGCTCGCCCCATTTTGAGAGTATGTAGATATACTCTTTCTGGAAATAGTCGATAAATGCATTCATCGACTATTCACCTCGGAGTCGCTTTCCTCAAGATTCTCCTCTTCGATATGGTCTAGGGCATCCCGGAGATGCAGCACTCCCCGCAGATGTCCCTTAGCATCGGTTACAGGCAGGGCGGCCACTCCTGAGGTGATAACATGAATGATTGCTTCCCTGAGATTGGCATTGGAATGAATCGATTCAATTGGCTTGATCACACAGCCCTCGCCATCTGTATCCTCAATACTCTTGCGGTTAATATACCCCATTAGCCGCCCACCCGAATCAATAACGAAGCAGTAGCGGAACTGCTTCTCCTTCATCCGTTTCAATAGGCTTTCAGGCTTGAGCAGTTCATTCTCTGCCGCAGTAAGATAGTCATTGCTGATGATCTGAGTAATTCTAAGGGTTTCGAGGGAGTAGAGTGCCCGATCAGCGCCGAGGAGGTCTTCCACGAAGGGGCTTGCAGGGTTTTTTACCACATCAGCCGTAGAATCACACTGAATCACCTTGCCATGATCAAGGATGAGTATGCGGTCTCCCATCTTGACGGCTTCCCGCACATCGTGGGTAACCATGACAATCGTCTTGCAGAGACTCTCCTGTATTTCAAGAAAGGCGTCTTGCAATATCTCCCTGTTTATCGGGTCGACGGCCCCGAAGGGCTCATCCATCAACAGAATATCGGGATCGGCCGCCAGGGCACGTACCACTCCGACCCGCTGTCTCTGACCGCCTGATAGCTGCATTGGATACCGCTCTCTAAATAACCGGGGTTCGAGATTGATCAGATCGAGAAGCTCATCCGCCCGTTTGTTTATCCTGTCCTCAGTCCATTTAAGCAGTCTGGGAACCACTGCGATGTTTTCGTATATCGTCAGGTGAGGGAAGAGTCCTGTCTCCTGTATCACATAGCCGATACGCCGGCGTAGAGCAACCGGATTTGCCTTGAGAATGGATTCTCCGTAGAGCAGGATATCTCCTTGGCTAGGCTCCGTAAGGCGATTGATCATCCTCAAAGTTGTAGTTTTTCCACAGCCCGAGGGCCCTACAAGAACGGTAATTTCCTTTTCCATCAGAGAGCAGTTAAGATTGTCCACCGCAATGGTTTTCTCTGGACCAAAGGTTTTAGTGACATTTATGAACTCAATCATTTCACCTCCTCGGCGGCCGATATATCCCTGCGGTACAGTTTCAATCCCGGACTGGTTATCGATTCTTCCAGCTTCATGAGAAGAGTATTCACTCCGATGCCGAGGAAGGCCACCGTGATGGCTCCCACCACTATCATCGCGATGGATGCACGGCTCAGTCCTGTGAAAATAAGATAACCAAGACTTTGGGAACCGATCAAATAGGCAATGGTGGTCACTCCCACTCCCATGACAGCCGCATTGCGGACACCGGCCATGATGATAGGCAGGGAAATGGGCATGCGCACCTTGATAAGAATCTGAATCCGTCTCATTCCCATGCCGCGTGCCGCTTCCACCATTCGATGATCCACCGAGTGAATGGCCACGATGGTGTTGCGAATAATAGGTAGAAGAGAATAGAGAATGAGTGCTAACACCGTTGGAGGGCGGCCAATGCCGCTCCCAAACGGGGCTAAGAGCAAGAGCATGAACCCGAATAAGGCGACACTCGGAATGGTCATGAGCAGATTGGCAAGCAAAAGCAATACCTTCCCCAGTCTCTGATTGAATGCCGCTATCACACCTAGCGGCACTCCTATGCCGACTGCAAGAGGGATGGCTATTCCAATGGTTAGCAAGTGGTCGAGAAGCCGGATGAGTATGGTTGAATAATTGTTGATGACATAATTAATTATTGACATAGGTGCTCCTTTAGCTCTACAAGTTTTCGGTGAAGGAGGAGTCTGTGCAAACTTCTCCCTTACCATTCACGAATAGAGTTAGAGTGCTTAAGCTTTCGTCCCAGTTTAAGGATTTTGGCTTTAGACCACCGAAGAGATAGTCTATTCCGGGCCACTGTGGCGACCCTGCAAAAAGCCCCAGTTCTATGTCAAAGCTGTGTTTTTCAGAAATCGGTCTCGGCTTGATCCTTCATCTCCCCGGTTTATAAGAAAAGTTCAAAATAGCCCTTTTTCCTACTCGCCGAAGACCTACTGCCAATTTTTACTTCACAATTACTAGATAATACAGGCAGCGTGAAAAAGTATCAAGGGCACGTGAGTATGTTTTGAATCTTGTTTCCATCCCTTGATGAGAATGCCTCCGAAGTGGCTTTGCTCACTGTAAGTATCTTAACCATTTATTCTGCTGCTTGATCATGGTATCCACCAAGGCGGGCATCCTCTGATAGCTGTTCACTGTCGGACATGCCAACAAAGCCTGAAGGACTAGATCACGGCTTTTATGCAATACCGCTTCGGCGGTTAGGTCGTATACCCCTGCATAATTACGGATCAGCGCGCCGAAACCCTTGGGGTAGGTGTCAAAACGGAGGGCCGTGATGCCGTCACGATGGATAATGCCCGGCACCTCCACGGCGATGCCGTCAGGGAAATCGGGGATGGCTCCATTGTTAAGTACATTGACGGCCATTTCCTCATATCCCGAATCCGTTGTGACGCCTTCCATTATGGGCACCACCCGTTCGTGGACTTCTGCTGTTATTTCTGCCCAGGACTGTGTGCTGAGCGCATGGCGGTAGAACTCATAGAAGTCCAGTATCCCCCTATGATCGGCTACATCCTGGGCCCAGGAAATATACTCTCCAAGATGACTGTCCAGGGTGATGGGAAGCAATCCATAGGTCTCGAAGATTGCACGGAACAGATGTCTGTCGGTCCAGGGTCTATTGCTTTCCTGAGTGTCAATCTTCCATTGTTCGTGTGCGCCTTCTGTTTTTGGAACCTTTCCGGTCCGTTGAACATAGTCCCATATATCGCTGAATCCCGGTTCCTTTTCGAAATATGCCGGCGCCTTGGCCAATACATCGGGATAAGCGTCTTTACCCGTGTCTCGGTATCTTGCTTCCAGCATGACAGAGCAATGATTCAATCCTGCGGCTCGGATATGGAGGTTTTCAAATGGAGTGTCCAAGATGAGCGGCAGGTATCGTCTCAGGGAGGATATTTCGTGGCACATGCCGATGAATTTCATTTCCGGATGCTTGCGAAGTATCGTCGTGACGATGGCCGTCATCGGATTCGAATAGTTAAACACAATGGCCTGTGGGCAGTGTATGGCCGCATCATCACAAATCTCCAGGATGGGAGGAATGATACGCAAAGAGTGGAATATCCCCCCTGGGCCGCCGTTTTCGCCATAAACCTGATTCACACCAAATTGCATGGGAGTTTTCCAATCCTGATCCCAGAGTGTGAATCTATCGCCCGCCTCGATGGATATGATGACGAAATCTGCATTCTTCAGGGCTTGGATTCGGTCTGTTGTCGCAGACAGGGAGAAGTCTAATTCGTGTTTTGAAATGTAAGCCTTTCCGATGAGATAGACTTTCTCCAATGCCTTGGCATTTATATCCATCAGGACGACTTCGGCTCCTTTGAGAATGGAGCTTTGAAAAATTTCTCCCATGGTGCCATATCCGAATTGAGCGCTTCCGGCTCCTACAAGCGTGATTTTCATTCATTCCTCCTATTCCTCAAAGTGAGGTAATCTATAGCAGAAAGACAATACTGGCAAGTGGCCTTTAATAGGGCACCTCTAAAAAACCCCATTTAGTTCTTGACTCGAACTTTTCCGCCGCTACTGCGTTGTCAAAATACTCAACTAAGCCCAGTTGCGCTTGAGCTTCTGCCGCCTTGTATCGACAAAAAATTTCTTCGTCAATTTCCTAAAGCTGTTTCTTAGAGGTGACCAATAGTCTTTCCACAGTTGCGATATGGGTCTTCAATATCTCAATGAAGCTTCTAAGCGCCATTCTTGGAGTCGTGGAGCCTATAGAAATACGAATCATTCCATCGGCCAGGTCTCTGGGCAGTCCCATAGAGGTTAAGGGATGGGAAGAGACGCCTTTCCTGTTGCTGCGGCATGCCGAACCTGCAGAGACGGCAAAACCCGATGTCTCAAGAACACGGGCCAACACCTCTCCGGGGAGGGGAGGGATGGCTATGGCGATTATGCCGGGTACGAACGACCGGAAACTGGTCTCAAAACTGCGGCTTCCCGGTATGAGGCGGACATCCGGCAGAGCCGCTAATTGTTTAATCAGCCATGTGCCGTTTTCTTGAATTGTCTGGCTGGGCTGCCCATGGCGTTCGATGGCCAAGGCCATGGCCATGGCACCGGCGACATTTTCTGTTCCGGGGCGGATTCCGAATTCTTGCCCGCCGCCATGTGCGATGGGATTGAAATTGAGGCTTCGACGATACAGGAGTCCAATGCCCCTCGGTCCGCGGAATTTGTGGGCACTTAAGGATGCGGTATCGAATTGACTCTCTCCGAGATTTATAGGCACCTTTCCGGCGGCTTGAACAAGGTCTACATGAAAATGAATCCTTCGCTTTCCGTTGAACCCTTTTATCACGTCTGCCAATTCATCAATGGGCTGGATAACGCCGATCTCATTACTCACCTTCATTATTGCGATGAGCCGGGTGTCTGGATGCTTCTCCAACATCGTCAAGAGCTTTTCCGGTTTGATAATTCCTTGCGCATCCGGTTTCAGCGTTATTTTGTTCCATCCCTGGGATTCGAGAAATTTGGCAGACTCGCCGACCGATGGATGTTCAAGCATGGAAAGCATGATGCTTCCTGGTTCACGGCTTCGTAAGAGAGAGAGCATGGCCATAACATTGGATTCGGTGCCTCCGCTGGTGAAAATAAGTTGGTCATCATCACAATTCAAAATTTTGGCACAGCACTTCCGGGCGTCATGTAAGATGCTTCGAGCCCTTTTCCCTTCCCTATGGGGCGATGAGGGATTGCCGTAATAATTCTTTGCTGCAAAGGCCATGGTGTCGATCACCACTGGATCGGGCAAAGCCGTTGCGGCCCAGTCTAAATAGATCATTAAGACATGTTAGCCTAAACTAGCGTCTTAGGGGAGACTTCATGGGACTTGCACTTTCTCTATATAGTGATATTGTGAGAGAGTGATTAAAGAACCGCCATGTGATCATCGTTTCATCGAAGTAAACGAGCGGGAAATCAAAGTATGCGGCCATCCTCTGCGGTTTAAGATACTGTGCCGTATCGAAAGGAATGTCTGTGCTGCAGATTTATGGCAGCCTCTCAATGAGGCTCAGCCGGTTATCAGTCAACATAGCACTATACTTAAGGGCATCTCTAAAAAACCCCATTTAGTTCTTGACTCGAACTTTTCCGCCGCTACTGCGTTGTCAAAATGCTCACGTAGCCCGGCTGCGCTCCGCTTTTGCCGCCTTGTATCGACAAAGAATTTCTTCGTCAATTTCCTAAAGCTGTTTCTTAGAGGTGCCCTTAAGAAAGAGAGTATTGTCGAATCTTCTGTTGAAGGCAATCGACGCTTATACAGAATTGAAGATGATTTCATTCAAAAAATCATCCAAATCTTCCTACAGCTATTACTAAACGAAGGCTCGGCACTTGGCTGAAGCAGATTGCGGCAGGCATTAGTATTCATGCAGGAGACACACATACATGATACTAACTGGCTCCGTGCCACTTTCAAGCATGGTAAATGGACCCTTCTCTCAAGCCTTGTTTCCAAAGGCGCGGGCTTTTTGCTCCTTCCCCTCTATACACGATATTTCGATGAAGCCGGATATGGCACTTTGAGCAGCATTACTTCCATCGGGCAACTGACGGCATTGGGCATTACTCTGTATATGGACATGGCATTTATCCGATTCATTCATGATGTAAGAGAGGACAAGGATAAGCTCAGAACACTCATATCGACTTATTACACGTTCGTTTCTCTTTGGGGGCCTGTTTTTACGGCTCTCGTAGTCTACAGCAGTGTTTTCTGGGCCGGGGATCTGCTGAACATATCGATATGGCCATCGATTCTAATTGCTTTCATCCCTCAAACAATTGGTCAGCTTGGTTTGCTGGGCTTCCATTATTTTCTTCAGAACCTCAAGGTTAAGAAAGCTTCTCTATTAATCATACTCAGCAATCTTGTCAATCTGGCCGTTACAACTACCCTAATAATTGGTTTTGGCATGGACTTCAAGGCCCGTTTGATTGGCAATGCTATTGCATCTCTTATCTTGTTCACTGTTGTTACATATTACTTCCTGCGGAATAATTTATTGGTTTTCAAAATTGATTCTGAACAGTTGAGAGCCCTCCTAAGGTATGCAATGCCTCTTTTTCCCCTCGTCGCTCAGTATTGGATAGTGAATTATTCTAACCGTATCATCATCAGTCATTTTGACACACTCGCATCGACGGCTGTCTATTCGTTCGCATTCCAGATAGCACAAATTGCCTATTTCATTCAGGAAGCGGCCACTCGAGTCATTACCCCGATGTCTATCTCAGGGTTGATTCATGATAAGGCTGTGTCTGTGAATAAAATACTGAGGTCTTCTAAGACCTTGTTTCTCATCATGGTTACTCTCAGCTTTTGCGCATCACTCTTTTCCAAAGATTTCATTCAGATGATACTCTTCATGGGAAGAGGCCGTCCCAGCTATCTTGAAGGTGCGGAGATACTCACCATACTGGTCACTTCCAATATCTTTGTCGCACAGCACAAAATATTTTCTTCCATCATTTATTTTCATAGGAGAACTTGGATTTTAAGCTCAGGAGGTTTGATTATGGTGGCACTGAATCTCGTATTGAATCTACTGTTAATCCCGCGTTTTGGGCGCATTTCTGCGGCATATAACACCGTATTTGTTGAAGCAGGATATTTGGTATGGATTCTGTTTTGGTCAATGAGAATTGAGCGATTTCGGGTGCACTTTTTATTCTACTTCACGATTACTATGATATTTGGAATACCCGTATTCGTCATATACCGGTGGATACCTGGATTACTACAAGTCAATGCACAAAATATATTTGTCAAGTTGATCATTAGTGCGATATTTATCGGCATCATATTCCGCCAGTGGTCAAGCCGTTATCGAATTGAATAGAATTTTCTACCGCCTGGAATCGTTCCATGCGGATTGAATGCCTCCTGGGACGGAGACGACAATCAGTCAACATCGGCCGGATGGAATCTCCTATGACTTCAGAATGGCCGACAAATACGAAGCTTTGAACGGGGCCGCCCCCTGCTTTTTGATGACGAGAGTGATTCGCTGGAAGACGGACAGGTGCGAGATTCTGTGATCCAACCGGCAAAAAATCTTCAGGGCACCTCTAAAAAACCCTCTTAAAAGCATCCACATTCCTCTCCATCGCCAAAGGAGTCGTTGAATCGGCCGAATCCAAGTCTTAATCACATTGAATCATCGCTCAGAGCGGCCTGTATGCCTTGCTTCTCCCATTTCCTGCAATCGCTTACAATGCAGCATGAATACGGGACTTGTCCTCATTACAGACGACGAAGAAGAGCTGGTAAGCACACTGGAATACAATTTGCAGAGTGTTGGATACCAAACCCGAAAAGCCCTGACGGGCAAAGCCGCCTTGGCGCAAGCCGCCTGCAAACCCATTCCAGACCTTATCATCCTGGATATTATGCTGCCGGATCTGTCCGGGCTTGAAGTGTGCAGAAGGCTGCGCCAGGAAGAAATTACGCGCAATGTGCCCATTCTCATGCTGTCGGCGAAGACGGAAGAGATTGATCGAGTCGTCGGGTTTGAGAGGGGAGCCGATGACTATGTGAGCAAGCCGTTCAGTGTACATGAACTCATGCTCCGGGTTCAGGCCATTCTGCGCCGCAGGCAGCCGCTTCACGATATGCCTGCCGCTCAGGAATTCGGCCGGCTTCGGGTGGATATCCCGGCCCGCAGGGTGTGGATAGATGAGGATGAGATCGGCTTGACCGCCTTGGAGTTCAGACTCCTAGTAACCTTCTTAACCCGGAGTGGGGCGGCTCAGTCACGGGATGTTCTCCTGAAAGATGTTTGGGGAATAGATGCGTTCGTTACAACACGGACTGTGGATGCGCATATCAAGCGGTTGAGAATGAAGCTCAAAGAGGCCGCGGACTATATTGAAACTGTACACGGTATAGGCTACAGGTTTGTTCCGAAAGGCAGAACGGGAGATGAATCTTGAGTATAAGCTTCCGCGGCAGGCTGTTTTTCATCTTCATGGCCGTCGTTCTAGCGGCGCTTCTAACGAGCGGAGTTTTTCTGGAGAAAGAACTCAGGACCCGGCATAATGCACAGATAGATTCAGAACTCTTGAGTAAGGCGGGGGCCGTACAGGAAATGCTCAGAATGTCCGGCCCGCCGCTCACCATTGAGGCGATGGATTCTCTCGCGGACAGGGCTGGCGAAGCCTTGTCCGCACGTATTACCATTTTATTGGACGACAACACCCTCCTTGGCGATTCACACCTTGTCCTTAATCATCTCAAAAAGATGGGAAACCAGGGCAGCCGTCCCGAAATCGTACAGGCCAGGCGAGAAGGGCAAGGACAGGCCAGGCGATACAGTACAATCATGGGCATAAGCATGGTGTATGTGGCGCTTCCTTTCAGGAATGCAGCCGGCGGGCATGGTTTCATAAGGGTATCCATGCCCCTGCCGGAAGCCAAGCAGGGTATGAAGAGAGTCAGGCGGATAATGCTCTATGCCGCTCTTCTGGGGCTTGCCGCCGCACTCTTCGCCAGTTTCATCGCCGCACAGTCATTGTCTGCACAGCTCCGTAAATTGCAAGGTAAGGCCGGGACTCTCATCGGACCGCGAGGAGGGAGGAAAATCCCTGTCGAGAGTGCCGATGAATTCGGGGCGATTGCCGGTTCCATCGATAAGATCGCATCTAAGCTGGCCAAGTCGATGAACAGCCTGGCCGAGGAGCGTGATCGCTTCGAGGCGGTGCTTGAAAGCATAGACGATGGTGTTCTGGCTCTCGATCAGAACCACTGTGTGACTCATCTCAACCAGTCGGCACGGACACTGCTTAACATTCAGAACGATGTTTCCGGGCGCAGCCTGCTGGAACTCATCAGGGTGCCTGAACTAGGAGACCTAATCTTTGGAGAGGCTCAAGATATGGCCGCTCCTGTCGAATTTGATCTTCACGGCGAACCGCCTCGGCGCATTCAGGTTACTGTTGCCGCGCCGCGTATAACGCGAGGAACAGTAGTGGTGCTCCGCAATATTACTGCACTCCGTCATCTCGAAGCGGTACGCCGAGATTTTGTGGCTAATGTCTCTCATGAACTTCGAACGCCAGTCAGCATCATCTGCGCAAATGCCGAAACCTTATTGAATGGCGCCTTGACTGATGCGGGCCGTTCTCGGGAATTTCTCATAGCCATACAGCGCAATGCCGAACGATTGTCGAACATTATTGCAGACCTGCTGGACCTCTCTATGATTGAATCCGGCCGCTATTCCCTGCCGCCAGAACCTGTTTCCCTTAATATGATTATTCAAAATATGATGTCACTGCTTAATGAGCGAGCTGTCGTTAAGCATCTTAGCATTGAAATCAATGTCGATATAGAACTGCGAATCCTGTCCGATAAACGGGCCTTGGAACAAATCGTATTCAACCTGGCTGACAATGTCATAAGGCACACTCCCATGGGGGGGAATATGGTCATAAGTGCATTTAAGGAGGAAGGACTCGTCCATCTCGAAGTTCAGGACAACGGCCCTGGAATAGAAGAGAAGCATCGCGAACGGATATTTGAACGGTTCTACCGTGTCGATGAGGGCCGGTCAAGGGAAATGGGCGGTACCGGCCTGGGATTATCCATCGTGAAACATCTTGTAGAGGTGATGAATGGCATGGTAAGCTATAATGCTGCCCTGCCGCACGGTTCAGTCTTCAGGGTGTCATTGCCGTCGGCAGAGTAATCTGATCGTTATGAATTTACCAAGTTGTCACATGTCTGTCATGAAATTGTCACAGAACGCCGGTAGAATACGGGGAATGGAGGATTTATTATATGATACAGCGGTCAAAACTATTGCTGTTCTTGCTTGTCGTTTTCGGTCTCCTTGTGACGGCAGGCTGCAAGAAGAAAAAGGGAGAGAACGGACAGTCGGCGATTATTACCGTAGACGGGTCGAGTACGGTTTTTCCGATTTCCGAGGCCGTGGCTGAGGAATTTCAGAAGGAGCATGATGCCCGGGTCACCATCGGAGTTTCTGGAAGCGGCGGCGGATTTAAGAAATTCGCGAAGAACGAGATACTCATCAGCAACGCGTCAAGGCCCATTAAGGCGTCTGAGATTGATCTCTGCAGGGAAAATGGAGTCGAATTCGTGGAACTGCCCGTGGCCTATGACGGTATTGCCGTTGTTGTGCACAAGGATAACGATTGGGTGGATTCCATGATGACCGAAGAGCTGAAGATGCTCTGGAGTCCAGCGGCCCAAGGCCAGATCACCCGCTGGGATCAACTCAGAGCGGACTGGCCCCATAAGGAGATACATCTCTTTGGCCCCGGAGTTGATTCGGGAACCTACGACTACTTCACCCAGGCCATCGTCGGCGAAGAGCATTCCAGCCGCGGTGATTTCACATCGAGTGAGGACGACAATGTGCTGGTTCAGGGGATCGCGAATGATCCTCTTGCACTCGGATTCTTCGGTTTTGCCTACTATGCCGAGAATCAGGACAAACTCAAGCTTGTCCCGATTGATGATGGAAATTCAGGTAACGGGAGCGGTCCTATAGCCCCCTCGCTTGAGACGGTAGCCAATGGAACATATCAGCCGCTTTCCCGGCCTCTCTTTATCTATGTAAACAAGAATGCGGCGGCGCAACAAGAGGTGGCTGATTTCATTCATTACTACATCGAACAGAGCAGTAAACTCGTCTTGGAGGTGGGCTACATTCCACTTCCCGCCAGTGCCATGCATCTCGTCAGGAAACGATTTGATGAGCGTGTTGCCGGATCAGTATTCGCCGACGGCGGGGCACAGACAGGCGTAACCATCGAAGACCTTCTGAAGTGATTGTATGAGAAAGCGAAAGTTCACCCTGTCAAACGGTTTCAACGGTTCCGCTCCCTTATATGAGCGGCTAATTGAGTTGGGATTACTTGGCAGCGGTCTTTTGTCTCTCATCATCACCATAGCAATACTCACAACTTTGTCGAAAGAAACGGTGAGTTTCTTTCGACAAGTATCACTTTTTGATTTTTTTGGGGACACTCAATGGACACCGCTATTCACCGACAAGCATTTTGGAATCTGGCCTCTTTTTACCGGAACATTGATTACCTCGGGTGTGGCGATTTTGGTCGCTTTGCCATTTGGACTGCTTTCGGCGATCTATCTGAGTGAGTTTGCCAAACCCAATGTGAGAAGGGCCGTTAAGCCCGCCTTGGAGGTGTTGGCCGGTGTGCCGACCGTTGTCTATGGTTATTTCGCCCTGGTGATAGTGACACCTCTCCTGCAAAAAATCATACCCGGGCTAGCCGGTTTCAATGCCTTGAGTCCCGGTTTGGTGATGGGTATCATGATTATTCCCATGATATCCTCGCTCAGCGAGGATGCCCTGCATGCCGTACCGGTAAACTTGCGGGAGGGTGCCTATGCTCTTGGCGCCGGACGACTTAAAACAGTCTTTCGCGTCACCATTCCATCGGCTTTTTCGGGCATTGTCGCTTCGGTAATTCTCGCGACATCCCGGGCCATTGGCGAGACGATGATAGTCGCCATCGCGGCCGGCCAACAGCCGCGGCTCACCTTTGATCCGCGTGTGCCCATAGAAACCATGACGGCCTACATCGTTCAGATCAGTCTGGGAGATACACCCACCGGCACAATAGAATACAGCACAATTTTTGTAGTCGGCACTTCTTTGTTTGTGATGACCTTCATCATGAATGTCTTGAGCCAGCGGTTGGCACGCCGATTTCGAGGGACGATATGAAATCATCAACGAGACGTCGAAAGATTGCCGAAGGCTTATTCATCGGCCTATGTATCGGCGCTATCCTGCTTCCCCTCATCCTGCTGACGGGGCTCATACTGGATATTGCCGTCGATGGCCTTGGGCGGTTGAATTGGAATTTCCTCACCGGCTATCCATCCCGCAAGGCCGAAGAGGCCGGCATCCTGCCCGGGCTGGTCGGCAGTGTCTATTTGATAGTCCTCACATCAGCCATTGCCCTTCCTATGGGTGTCGGAGCGGCCGTTTACTTGGAAGAATACGGCAAGCGGGGGTGGTTGTCCAGCCTGATTGAGATTAACATTGCCAATCTTGCAGGTGTGCCGTCTATCATCTATGGACTTCTCGGGCTTGAGTTATTCGTGAGAACCCTGGGCATGGGGAGGAGCTTAATTGCTGGAGCCTGCACCATGGCCCTTCTCATCCTTCCCATCGTGATAATGGCATCGCGCGAGGCCCTGCGTACCGTGCCGCTGGCACTTCGTGAGGGGGCCTATGCACTGGGGGCGACCCGTTGGCAAACTGTTCGGCAGGTCGTGTTGCCGCTGGCTTTTCCCAGTATACTCACAGGCGCCATTCTTGCTATATCCCGTGCAATTGGTGAGGCCGCACCGCTGCTCGTCGTCGGGGCACTGGCCTACATCACTTTTCTGCCCGAAGGTCTTCATTCACCGTTTACGGTGTTGCCCATACAGATATTCAATTGGGTATCAAGACCCAAGCAGGCATTCCTGATTAATGCGACTGCCGGTATACTGGTGCTGCTTGTTACCATGCTTCTGCTCAATGCCCTGGCTATCTATCTTCGCGGTCGGCTTCAGAAGAGGCAGTGGTAAGATGTGCCCAGTATTTCAAGCTATAATATGAATGACCAAAGGAGTACCCCGTTGACAACAGCGCACCATCAAGAACAGCCGGCTGAGAGTAATGCCACGGAGTATTATAAGTTTTCAGTCAGTGAACTCTTTGCCTGGTTCGGAAATCTCAGAGTTTTGCACGGAATTGCAATGGATGTGCCTGAGCGAAAGGTGACCGCCGTCATCGGGCCCTCTGGCTGCGGCAAGTCCACCTTTATCCGCTGTTTCAACCGCATGCATGAATTGGTGCCCGGTGCAAGGGTTGCAGGCCAGGTGCTGCTCGACAAAGAAAATATCTATGCGAAAGACCTAGATCCCGTTCTTCTGCGAAGAAGAGTGGGAATGGTCTTCCAAAAACCCAACCCTTTCCCTACAATGTCGGTAAGGGAGAATGTGCTCGCAGGGTTGAAGCTGACAGGTTCTCCCAGACTGAAGAATGCCGGTGAAGTCGTTGAGCTAGCCTTGAAGCAGGCGGCTCTTTGGGATGAGGTGAAAGACCGGCTCGACAAACCCGGAGGGGGTCTTTCAGGGGGCCAGCAGCAAAGGCTGTGCATCGCACGGGCCTTGGCTGTGGAGCCCGAGGTCTTGCTGATGGACGAGCCATGCTCTGCGCTGGATCCCATAGCGACTGCCCGAATAGAGGATTTGATCCACGCATTAGCCGAACGGTATACTATTGTTATCGTTACCCACAACATGCAGCAGGCCTCTCGGGTTTCGGATTATACGGCGTTCTTCCTGTTGGGTGAATTGGTAGAATTTGGTGTCACCAATCAACTCTTCAGCACACCAAGGGATAAGCGTACCGAGGATTATATAACGGGTAAATTTGGTTAGTCCTGGATAGAGAAATGAATAAAGCACATACAGATAAGAAGTACGAGAACGAGTTGGTAGATATCCGTCAGAATCTCTTGATGATGGCGGGAAGAGTAGAGGATATGATTTCCCGAGCGATAGAGGCTCTCATAAACCAGGACATAGAGCTGGCCAAGAACACTATCGAATCAGACCATGTGGTGAATCGTCATGAAATCGAAATCGACGAGCAATGCCTTCTGGTTCTGACAAAATGGCAGCCAGTGGCCTCGGATTTGAGATTTATCACCCTCGCCTTGAAGATGGTGACCGACTTGGAAAGGATAGGAGATCTCAATGTCAACATCTGCGAGCGTATCATAGACCTCGGAACTCAGAGACCCATACTGCCCTACATCGATATCCAGAGGATGACCGCCGTCATACAAACCATGATTCATGATGCGATTGATGCCTTTGTGGAGAGTGATCCTGAGAAGGCCCAGGATGTGGTGAATCGCGATGATGAGGTCGATGATCTTTATCACAAGGTTTTTCGTGATAAACTTAGTTTAATGATGCAGGATGAGGCCAATATCAGGAAAGGTATCCACATTTTATCCATCGCCAAGATGTGGGAACGCATGGCCGATCACTGCACCAATCTGGCCGAGCAGGTCATTTTCATGGTCCGCGGCAAGGACATCCGCCATATCAAGTAAGGCCGATAGCCCCCTCCCTATGGAGCCGTCCCAAGAATTCCATCTGCGCAATCTGCGGATAAACCACGGAACACACAGAATACACGGAAGGATTTAACAGCGAAAAGAGCGAAAGTTCAATGCTCATAGGTTGTGTATGGAGCCGCCGCTGAAGCTGTCCCAAGAATTCCCCTTAACAGGAATTCCCCGATAACCTATAATCCTAAAAAAAGCAGTTAACCCTCAAATCCTGCTGAAAAACAAACTCCTGTGGAACTTTGAGCGGACGATTTTCAAGAAAATACTGAAAGGCTGCACTCAAAATCATCCGGTACAATCCAAGCTCTTTCAACTGCTCCGCATTCTCGCTTGTCCATTGAAGAATACGGTTTGCTTCAGTCATTAAACACCGGATTTTTTTGTAATGACCATGAAGGCCCGTTAGCTTAAGGGCACCTCTAAAAAATCCATTTAGTTCTTGACTCGATCTTTTCCGCCGCTACTGCGTTGTCAAAATACTCACGTAAGCAGGTGTGTACCGCAGGGCGTAGCCCGAGGAACGCACCGCCAACCGCTTAAGCTAGCTCCGCTTTTACTGCCTTGCATCAAGAAAAAATTTAAGCAGGTGTGTACCGCAGGGCGTAGCCCGAGGAACACACCGCCAACCGCTTAAGCTAGCTCCGCTTTTGCTGCCTTGCATCAAGAAAAAATTTAAGCAGGTGCGTACCGCAGGAGCAAAGCTCCGAGGAACACACCGCCAACCGCTTAAGCTAGCTCCGCTTTTGCTGCCTTGCATCAAGAAAAAATTTAAGCAGGTGCGTACCGCAGGAGCAAAGCTCCGAGGAACGCACCGCCAACCGCTTAAGCTAGCTCCGCTTTTACCGCCTTGCATCAAGAAAAAATTTAAGCAGGTGCGTACCGCAGGAGCAAAGCTCCGAGGAACGCACCGCCAACCGCTTAAGCTAGCTCCGCTTTTGCCGCCTTGCATCAAGAAAAAATTTAAGCAGGTGCGTACCGCAGGAGCAAAGCTCCGAGGAACGCACCGCCAACCACTTAAGCTAGCTCCGCTTTTACCGCCTTGCATCAAGAAAAAATTTAAGCAGGTGTGTACCGCAGGGCGTAGCCCGAGGAACACACCGCCAACCGCTTAAGCTAGCTCCGCTTTTGCCGCCTTGCATCAAGAAAAAATTTAAGCAGGTGTATACCGCAGGGCGTAGCCCGAGGAACGCACCGCCACTTTGTCAATTTCCTACAATACTCTGGGGATTAATCAACGAGCTTAAAGTTAAAATACATCTCAGAAAAACCTACATGTAGACGAAAGCTCTGATCCTGACCATCAGACCATGAAGAATAGGTAGGCTCCGGCAAAAAGGAGATAGATGTAACTCCTGGCTTGGTTGTTGATTGTTTCGTATTACCATTGAAAGCAGAAGGAATCGTTGTATAGCTATTATTCGTTATTAGTCCATAACCGGAGGGAGGGCCACTTAGTGCCGTTGTCGCAGATGGGATTTGTCCAACCAACCCAGTAAAAACCATAAACTGCTCCCGCTTTATATAAAAATTTCCACTATTATCGGCAGTACTTAGTTGTTCGATAAAAAGAGCGGTATCGGTATAATCTTTCGGATCAACATATTCTCCTGTGGTATAGTCGCCAAGCTTGGCTATGGTTTGATCGGCAGAATCGGGAAAGAGGGCATATAAAGCGTAGGTAGTCTTGGTATCCAGGGGATAGTTGCCCTCCGAATCATGAGCTAAATAGAGAGAAGTGGTTCCAGTGTTGGTAAGAATACTCTTGTGTGCCATCACCACATCTTTATTAACAGTCCCCGCACCACCTGAAGGATTCCTGAACTCAATCGAGGCGGTTTTGCGAAAGCTCGTCAGGTCGGTGGGGGCAGTATTGCCTGCCTTCACCAGCAGGAATTCAACATTGATTTGGGTGGTCATGTTGTTGGTAATGTCAAAGACCATAAAATTGCTGGGCAATTTTTTAGTGTCATCACTTTTGGTGCCGTCGGTTATTTGTATCTGGGTGGCGCTTGGTATAGTAAGATGTGAAACTGAAATAGTGTAGGAGGCCTGTGTACCATCTTCGGCTGTTATGGTGATGGCTACAGCATTGTTATCTACTAAAAGGGGAACGCCTACAGTCAAACCTGTTGCCTTATCTGAAAGTGTTACACTGTTAACATTGAATTGAGTAGGTGCTACTTCGTTTGGTGCTAAAACTATGTTAAGCACAAATGTGTTGTTGCCATCAAAAGTTATGGGGTAACTCTTACCATCAAAACCTACTGTGAGTTCGGTAATGGCAGCCTCGCTACTGGGTACTCCCGCCGCGTCATTGCCATTGCCTGAGCAACTTGCCAGAAAAACACCCGTTGCGACAACGAGAAACGCTATTACGCATAGATATAAAACATTCTTGCTATTCATCAAATTCTCCTTAATCTGAATTTTATCTAGAATCATTGTAAAAACTCTCTATGAGTATCATTAGAGGAGGAAGAGTTATTGTCAATAGTTGTGGATGAGAAAATTTCAAATCCTTCATTTTTTTCACGCGGCCTCTTCCTTGAAGACTCCATCTTTACAAAACACACCCTCAATAACCCTGGGGATTAGCTTGTATCCACGTAGCTTTCGCCAGTTCTTTTCAGCCTCCAGGCAGAGCTTCCAAACCATACTTAATGTTGCCGCCCTTGAACCACAGCCCCTGGTTCTCTTCGTTCTAAGGCGGACAGTAGCAAAGGTTGACTCAATCGGGTTGGTCGTCCTGATGTGAGTCCAGTGCATCGCCGGAAATTTGTAGAACGTGAACAGCTTCTCCCTGTCTTTTTCCAGACACTGGGCGGCCCTGGGGTACTTAGCCTGAAAAGAATCAATGAATAAGTCATAGGCTTTAAGAGCATTCTGCCCGGTATCTGCCATATACATTTCATGAATCATTGACTTGGCCTTGCCCTGGAGATTCCTGGGCATTTTGTTTAACACATTCGCTGTTTTGTGCACCCAGCAACGCTGTTTTTTTGTTTCTGGAAAGATTTCATCCAGGGCATTCCAGAAACCCAGTGCACCATCCCCAATGGCCAGCCTGGGGGCGGCGGTGAGACCCCGGGCTTTCAGTTGGAGCAGTATCTCCCTCCAGCTTTGTGAGCTTTCCCTGTATCCGTCACTGACGGCTAGAAGTTCCTTCTTCCCATCCTTGTCAGCTCCCATGATTACAAGAATGCAGCTCCTTTGATCATCAAGCCTCACATTGAAGTAGATGCCGTCCACCCAGATGCAGGCGTATTCCTTAGCTTTCAAATCACGTTTCTCCCACTGAAGAAACTCATCTTCCCAGAACCTTTTCAAGCGGACTATGTTCGTCGCCGACAGTCCGGCAATACCTTCACCCAGAATCGAGGCAAGAGCCGTCTGGAAAGCGGATGTGGACACACCGCTGAGGTACAGCGCCGGAACAAGGTTGTCGATACTGGGAGTTCTGCGCATATAGGCTGGCAGTATGGCACTGGTGAAGCGATCCTCTCGCTTGCTCTTTAATTTCCTGTCATCCACTCCTGGAACCTTGATTTGCATTTGACCAGCCCCTGTCACAATTTTTCGCTGGGCGTGGTAGCCATTGCGTACAGCCTTGCGCTGATTATTCTGATCACGCTCATGTTCATGGGCATTGATGTAGTCTTCCACTTCTAACTCCAGGGCATGAATAAGCATCTTTCTGGCTCCCTCCCGCAAAACCTGATCCAAAACCGATTCTGTTTCGCTTTTCAGCACTTCCGAATCATTTCCGTTTGTTGTAAACTCTTCCATAGAGCATCTCCTTTCTGTTTGGCTTTATTATCAATTATTTTACAGAAGGATTTGCTCTTTTTTTACCCCATCCACAACTTTTGATTATATCTCGGGACATCCAGCACCATATAAAAGACATTTACGGCTATGGCATGTTGCCGGAAACAGTGTCCACGATCACCGATTCCCAATGAAGATTCGATGATAAAATTTAGATCAATTATGTATATATAGCCCCAACTTTTTTTAAGCCCGCCTGCTCATTTTTTGCTTGACAGGCTCTTTTCATATATGTAATAATTGCCCTAGGAGGCAGGTAGGAATGAAGAACTATCAAAGAAGCTGTATTACGCTTTTCATCGTGCTTTTGACATTGCTTTGGGGATGCCAGGGACCTTTGGATAATGGCAATGGCAGATCTGGAAAAAGCGGTTTGGAGTGGGAACTGTCGGTATTAACATCCCAGGACGATCTGGATATTCTTCTGAGTTATTGTCAATAGTTGTGGATGAGAAAATTTCAAATCCTTCATTTTTTTCACGCGGCCTCTTCCTTGAAGACTCCATCTTTACAAAACACACCCTCAATAACCCTGGGGATTAGCTTGTATCCACGTAGCTTTCGCCAGTTCTTTTCAGCCTCCAGGCAGAGCTTCCAAACCATACTTAATGTTGCCGCCCTTGAACCACAGCCCCTGGTTCTCTTCGTTCTAAGGCGGACAGTAGCAAAGGTTGACTCAATCGGGTTGGTCGTCCTGATGTGAGTCCAGTGCATCGCCGGAAATTTGTAGAACGTGAACAGCTTCTCCCTGTCCTTTTCCAGACACTGGGTGGCCCTGGGGTATTTAGCCTGAAAGGAATCAATGAATAAGTCATAGGCTTTAAGAGCATTCTGCTCGGTATCTGCCATATACATTTCATGAATCATTGACTTGGCCTTGCCCTGGATATTCCTGGGCATTTTGTTTAACACATTCGCTGTCTTGTGCACCCAGCAACGCTGTTTTTTTGTTTCGGGAAAGATTTCATCCAGGGCATTCCAGAAACCCAGCGCACCATCCCCAATGGCCAGCCTGGGGGCGGTGGTGAGACCCCGGGCTTTCAGTTGGAGCAGTATCTCCCTCCAGCTTTGTGAGCTTTCCCTGTATCCGTCACTGACGGCTAGAAGTTCCTTCTTCCCATCCTTGTCAGCTCCCATGATTACAAGAATGCAGCTCCTTTGATCATCAAGCCTTACATTGAAGTAGATGCCGTCCACCCAGATGTAGGCGTATTCCTTAGCTTTCAAATCACGTTTCTCCCACTGAAGAAACTCATCTTCCCAGAACCTTTTCAAGCGGACTATGTTCGTCGCCGACAGTCCGGCAATACCTTCACCCAGAATCGAGGCAAGAGCTGTCTGGAAAGCAGATGTGGACACACCGCTGAGGTACAGCGCCGGAACAAGGTTGTCGATACTGGGAGTTCTGCGCATATAGGTTGGCAGTATGGCACTGGTGAAGCGATCCTCTCGCTTGCTCTTTAATTTCCTGTCATCCACTCTTGGAACCTTGATTTGCATTTGACCAGCCCCTGTCACAATTTTTCGTTGGGCGTGGTAACCATTGCGTACAACCTTGCGCTGATTATTCTGATCACGCTCATGTTTATGGGCATTGATGTAGTCTTCCACTTCTAACTCCAGGGCATGAATAAGCATCTTTCTGGCTCCCTCTCGCAAAACCTGATCCAAAACCGATTCTGTTTCGCTTTTCAGCACTTCCGAATCATTTCCGTTTGTTGTAAACTCTTCCATAGAGCATCTCCTTTCTGTTTGGCTTTATTACCAATTATTTTACAGAAGGATTTGCTCTTTTTTTACCCCATCCACAACTTTTGATTATATCTCTATTCTTCTGGCCCGCTCAGGAGAAGGCATTGTCGATTGGCAGCTTTCCCGTGAGTTTGCTGAAATGGCCTTGCAGGAATTCATCGAAATCGGAGAATATCCGTCTGAATCGGAGCTGTGGGATATTCCCATTGCCATCTATGATGATGAAGGCGAGGTGCGTTACTACGAGTTTCGTATTGTGGATGGGGAAGAACAAACCTTGGGGGCCATCGCCGGGAACGCCCGTGAAGACAAAGGCGGGCCAATCGCCTTTGTTTTTGAAATGGAGGGTTATGCTGATGAACTGAGTGAGCTCTACAATTCGGGAGTTTTAAGTGAGGACGACATTCCCCGTCTTGTGGATAATGACTACCCCGACGCCTATGCTGTGGCATCGGCGGGCGTTACCCGCAGCGGCAGAGTCAGCCTGGATGACGTTGTTGATCCTTCTACCGGCGAACCCATTGATGAGCTGAATGTGCCTTTGGAATTAGAAGGAGGCATCGCCGCCTATCCGGATCTACTTAATGCAGAGCAGATAGCTGCAGCCCGGGACGGCCTTGAAAACTACAAAGCCGAGATAGCAGAACTGTGGAAGGCCGCCAAGGTAAACAAGGGCAGCCTGCACAATTTGGTTTTCCGGGGAACCCAAAAGAAGAAGCCAAGAACGTCTGTAGATTCGAGCAGGATCGCGAAAGCTGAAGAATATGGGAGGAAATCTAACGGCGGCTAGTCAAATGATCACCCTAGAGTCTTGGAATTCGACCCAGTAAGTTATCATTGGTGTGGTCCCAGTTCAATAGGATTTATTCTTGATTTTATTGATGCCAATATAACAAAGCTTGACAAGTGGAGAGGTTTGAGCCTTAACGAGCGAATATCAAAACTGGAATCCTTAGTAACAACTCAGATTGGTAAGGATCGTCCAACCCTACCATGGAACATGGAGCGCGGTTTCACATATTTTTCCAACTATACAGTAAGCCTCTCTCTTTTTTCTGCAGTTCCTGAACAAAGCATCCATAACAATATGCCGGGGATAAGCCTGCGAACCTATCCCATTCATGGTTCAAAAGGGTGGCTGCACTGGCGCAATGTGGTTGCCTACGAGAACCGGGGCTGGTGGATATTCACTTGGAAATACATGAAAACATACGATCTTAACGGCCATGATCATAACAAATGGGAGGCTTGGAATCCCATTTACCATTTTTTGGCTTTTAACATTGTGAGAAAGTAGGGTAATATGAGTTTCCATGTATTGTTTCAATGTATGAAGCAGGCAAGTAAAGTATTATTGCCCCTGGCATTGATAATTTTTGCATCCTGTTTCCAAATCTACTGGGCACCTGGTGAGGTTGGAAATGTTCCTGAATGGCTGGATTTCCCCAGAAGTACATTAGACGATGCAAGAGAACTCGTTTCTTCGTGGGCTCCATGGCCAGGAGAAACCCATCCCCTTGCAGATATGTTATCTGGTGAGAACGCCGATAAAAGGCAGTATGCGGGGTATTATCAGCTAAGTTTCTCTAACCCTCCGGTCAGGCACAATTTGGATATAAGGTTTTCCGATTATAGCCACTCAAGCTTTACCATATGGTTAGGTCCTGTGTTTGGCGGTGATTATGTCAATATCCCGCAAGCGGATCCTGATGTATTTGAATTCGATGGAAGGCTGCGAAGCGCTGAAGCCGGTTTTGGACCCCACATCCTAACACATGATTATGATCAGCTATCAAAAACAGACTTCCCGGAAGCTCTGGTTAAATTCCGCTATGAGCGCATAGAGGAGTATGATGGACACCGCTGGGACCCTGATGAATTTTATTGTTTTAGGATAAAGGTTACCCTTCTTGATGATGGCAGAGTTCTTTTTGATGAGATAATAACGTCAGAGCAGCCTCCATGGATTGTTAGGCAAAATCCAAGGCCTTCATGGCTGCCGGCTGGAAAATATCTTGCGTCAAAGGATGATCCGTCCAATTGGAATTTTGAAATATACAGCGAATACCTGGGGGGGGACTATGTCTGGCGTATACATAGCAAGGACTCCAAGATCGCCACCCGTGAAAGCTTCCCATCCTCATCCCTCCGCCCAATCTACTCCACCTTGAGTCAGGAGGAAATTGACAATACGCAGCAGCGTGTCCTCTACAAGGTTGACGGTTTAGTCCCCGATAGCAGCCTGTATTACATAGAAGCCCAAAGGACCTCCAGCGAAACGGTGGAGTTCCGCTACATGGACAAGGACAGAAATGTGCTGGAAGAGGGAACTGGATGGTTAAGCAGCGCACAAAAGGATTTGGGTACATGATGAAGGGCAGAAAAACGGCGGTTGGATGTTTCTTAACATACGATCTTAACGGCCATGATCATAACAAATGGGAGGCTTGGAATCCAATTTACCATTTTTTGGCTTTTAACATTGTGAGAAAGTAGGGTAATATGAGTTTCCATGTATTGTTTCAATGTATGAAGCAGGCAAGTAAAGTATTATTGCCCCTGGCATTGATAATTTTTGCATCCTGTTTCCAAACCTACTGGATGGCTGGTGAGGTTGGAAATGTTCCTGAATGGCTGGATTTCCCCAGAAGTACATTAGACGATGCAAGGGAACTCGTTTCTTCGTGGGCTCCATGGCCAGGAGAAACCCATCCCCTTGCAGATATGTTATCTGGTGGTGAGAACGCCGATAAAAGGCAGTATGCGGGATATTATCAGCTAAGTTTCTCTAATCCTCCGGTCAGGAGCATTATGGATATAAGGTTTTCCGATTATAGCCACTCAAGATTTTTCATATGGTTAGGCCCAGTGGCATCAGGGGATAATGGTGGCTCTTCTTATGTCAATATCCCGCAAGCGGATCCTGATGTATTTGAATTCGATGGAAGGCTGCGAAGCACTGAAGCCCCTTTGGTACCCCCAACAACTGATTATGATCAGCTAGCAAAAACAGACGCACCGGAAGCCCTGGTTAAATTCCGCTATGAGCGCATAGAGGAGTATGATGGACACCGCTGGGACCCTGATGAATTTTATTGTTTTAGGATAAAGGTTACCCTTCTTGATGATGGCAGAGTTCTTTTTGATGAGATAATAACGTCAGAGCAGCCGCCATGGATTGTTAGGCAAAATCCAAGGCCTTCCTGGCTGCCGGCTGGAAAATATCTTGCGTCAAAGGATGATCCGTCCAATTGGAATTTTGAAATATACAGCGAATACCTGGGGGGAGACTATGTCTGGCGTATACATAGCAAGGACACCAAGATCGCCTCCCGTAAAAGCTTCCCATCCTCCTCACCCCTCCGCCCAATCTACTCCACCTTGAGTCAGGAGGAAATTGACAATACGCAGCAGCGTGTCCTCTACAAGGTTGACGGTTTAGTCCCCGATAGCAGCCTGTATTACATAGAAGCCCAAAGGACCTCCAGCGAAACGGTGGAGTTCCGCTACATGGACAAGGACAGAAATGTGCTGGAAGAGGGAACTGGATGGTTAAGCAGCGCACAAAAGGATTTGGGTACATGATGAAGGGCAGAAAAACGGCGGTTGGATGTTTCTTAACATACGATGCTAACGGCCATGATCATAACAAATGGGAGGCTTGGACTCCAATTTACCATTTTCTGGCTTTTAACATTGTGCAAAAGTAGGGTAATATGAGTTTCCATTTATTGTTTCAATGTATGAAGCAGGCAAGTAAAGTATTATTGCCCCTGGCATTGATAATTTTTGCATCCTGTTTCTATACCTACTGGTACGCTGGTAGGGTTGAAAATGTTCCTGAATGGCTGGATTTCCCCAGAAGTACATTAGACGACGAAAGGGAACTCGTTTCTTCATGGGCTCCATGGCCAGGAGAAACCCATCCCCTTGCAGATATGTTGTCTGATAAGAACGCCGGTAAAAGGCAGTATGCGGGATATTATCAGCTAAGTTTCTCTAATCCTCCGGTCAACCATATGGATATAAGGTTTTCCGATTATAGCCGCGCAGGCTTTTTCATATGGTTAGGCCCTCTGTCAGGCGATACTGATGTCAATATCCCGCAGCCGGATCCTGATGTATTTGAATTCGATGGAAGGCTGCGAAGCGGTGAAGCCGAATTGGTACCCCCGACAATTGATTATGATCAGCTAGCAAAAACAGACTTCCCGGAAGCTCTGGTTAAATTCCGCTATGAGCGCGTAGAGGAATATGATGGACACCGCTGGGACCCTGATGAATTTTATTGTTTTAGGATAAAGGTTACCCTTCTTGATGATGGCAGAGTTCTTTTTGATGAGATAATAACGTCAGAGCAGCCGCCATGGATTGTTAGGCAAAATCCAAGGCCTTCATGGCTGCCGGCTGGAAAATATCTTGCGTCAAAGGATGATCCGTTCAATTGGAATTTTGAAGTATACAGCGAATACCTGGGGGGAGACTATGTCTGGCGTATACATAGCAAGGACACCAAGATCGCCTCCCGTGAAAGCTTCTCATCCTCATCCCTCCGCCCAATCTACTCAACCTTGAGTCAGGAGGAAATTGACAATACTCAGCAGCGTGTCCTCTACAGTGTCTACGGTGCAGCCCCCGATAGCAGCCTGTATTACATAGAGGCCCAAAGGACCTCTAGCGAAACGGTGGAGTTCCGCTACATGGACAAGGACAGAAATGTGCTGGAAGAGGGAACTGGATGGTTAAGCAGCGCACAAAAGGATTTGGGTACCAAGTGATGGGCAGAAAAACGGCGGTCGGATGTTTCTTGTTGTTACTGCAGCTGTGGCTGTATGGCTGTTCTCAGCTTGATAACGGCCTGCCAGATTTCCGCATTGAGCCAGAGAAGACGATGGCCTCGCACAGCGAAGCCATCGTTGTACAAATCACCCAATTAGAGCAAGAAGGAATTGTTGAATGGTTTCTGGATGGAGATGCAACGGGCATCCAGGGAGAGAGCTTTACTCTTTCATCATCATCTAACAGTGAACAGCGTCATCTTGTCCATGCTGAGGTGGATGGCCTTAAAAGCAATACCGTTGAGATATTTTTTACAGAATATCCCAAGCTTATAGAAA
Source organism: Spirochaetaceae bacterium (assembly GCA_965232165.1). Taxonomy (GTDB): domain Bacteria; phylum Spirochaetota; class Spirochaetia; order DSM-2461; family DSM-2461; genus UBA2779. Next base: position 288,800 of record CBDDOY010000002.1, read on the forward strand.
CGGTATATAACTTTATCGATAAATATGGAATAGAGACGGCTGTTTCTGTAGCTGTGTACAATCCAGATACCAGTTTTCAGTTGCACGAGGGACGAACTTCTTTAAGCAAAGCAGGCGGTGCAAATACAGAAACTACGCTGCATTATCTCTACAGTATCAGCAAAACTTTTGTATCCGCAGCCGCACTGTCCCAGGTAAAGGCAAAAACCATAACGCTTGACTCAAAATTGTCAGAAATCCTGCCGGATTTGTCCTCTTCCTTTCTGAATGAAGATGCAACTCTAAAAGAACTGCTGACCCATAGATCCGGTATTTACGATTACGTAGACAATCCACTTCTATATGCGCAGAATCCATTTCGTGAAAATGCGTGGGATCCAGAACTTCTTTTTGATTTTATACGGACACCGTCTGGAGAAAGTGGTCTTTTTTCATATTCCACCACCAATTTTCTGCTTGTTGGCATGATGCTGGAAAATGTTGCAGGCAAAGCATTAAACACCTTGCTTGCTGAAACTTTTTTAACACCTTTAAGCCTTCAAAATCTTTATTTGCTGCCGCAGGATACCGTGAATGAAAGTTTAATTTCACATCCCCATGTCTACCCTTATACAGCTCTTTCTCTGGTGGGTGATGGGGAAACTCCCATTGATACAACCACCATAATCCCGGATGCTATAGAACTGTTGGGAAAAAGCAGCTGGGCAGGGGGAGGTATGGTGGGGAACGCTTGGGAAACGGCCTTGTGGGGCTATCATCTATACAGTCTTAAAAGTACAAGTATTGATGCCGATGTTAAATCGCAGATAGCAAATTCAGTTGCCGATTTTGAAAAATCAGACTCAAATATTTCTTATGGGTATGGTGTAAGAAAACTATTTTACGAAGATACTTATTTTCTGGGTTCATATGGAAGAAGCGTGGGTTCAGAAAATCTCATGTTCTACAACCCGGATACAGACACATGCTTTGTTGTTTTAACCTCGTCTAATGCCAATAAGGATGGAAATCCTAACATTGATGAATTATTATTTGACCTGCACAATGCAGTGGCTGAAGATTCTTAAGCGCATTCCGTTAATCTATATCTTTTTAAGCGGTATTATTTTTTCATGTACCGCGCCAGAAGCAAATGAAGATGGACTTTTAGGTCCTTTTGAATGGAATTATTTAATCTATATGGCCGCTGACAACAATCTGGAACGTTTTGCCATCGACAATTTAATTGATATGAAAAAGGTGGGTTCAAATGACAAAGTTAATATTTTGGTTCTTTTAGATCGCTCTCCTGGATATGATAAGCGTTATGGCAACTGGAGCGACACACGGCTTCTGCGCATAACCCGCGATACTGATTTTACGTCTATTGATAACGATTTGGTAGTCAGTTATGGGGAACTTGATATGACCAATCCTGACAATCTGGAAAATTTCCTGTTATACGCTAATAAAAATTATGAAGCGGAAAAAACAGCACTAGTTTTATGGAGTCATGGAACAGGCATTTATCCAGAAGGCATTTTTACTGATGAAACCCCATCTGAGCCATCGAAGCTATCGGTACTGTCGAAGGCTGTGGTTCACGACTATTCAACCGGATATGATTATTCAGATGCCATTTTTATGCAAGATATGGAAAAGATACTGCATTCGATTTATGTCCAAACAGGAAATAAGTTGGATATTCTTCAATTTGATACCTGTCTTATGCAGATGAACGAGGTTGTATGGCAGCTAGCCGATGTTGTGGATATGTTTGCTGGTTCAGAACCGGACATGCCGGGTCAAGGTACTGACTATGCAGAAATCCTTCAGTATATTACCGACAATGACAAAACCAGTGCCAAAGATTTGGCTTCTCATCTGGCAAGCGTGTATTATGAAAAATACAACGATTCCATACTAGCTACCGGATATTCGGCATTCAGTGCCAAAGATGTGTGGCCGGAATATAAATCTTTGTTTTCCGATTGGGTGGTTGCGCTGCTAGATGCTGATAGTGAAGAAATTATTGCACTTAGGCAAATACGGGAACAGATGCTTGTATATCAGAAAGATTATCCCGAATATGCGGACTTACTGTATTACCTGAAGGCAATCGAGGGAAACGAGCAAATTTTAAGTCCCCTTAAAACAGCCACTCAGAGTATGAAAGCAATCCTTGAAAAGGGCATGCTGGCACACAAAGCAACACATGAATTTTACGAAAATCTATATGGAATTGGGATTAATTTCCCCTATACAAAAAAGCAATTCGACCGCTACACTGAAAATGTAAAACCCTCAAGTACTGAACGTTTGAAATTCCTGCAGGATACCCGCTGGCAAGAATTCATTGTCAAAATTATTGAAGCCAATGCTGACTCTTAAACTAGCATTGAATATCATCTAGGGGCACATCTGTAAACTCTAAAGAATTTACAGGTAATGCATAAAAAGCTATAGTAACTGGAGAAATAATTTTAGCCCAAGTTCACCACTAAAAAACGTAATTCCTTATAATAAATGGAGTTACTATTTTTTATTTACACTACGGATTTGGTGAGTCGTCATCCGACGGTTCAACGCCTTTCCCGACAACCCAAGCATCGCATAAATCTTCTGATGTTCTAGTTCCTGTCGGGAGTCGAGTCTCACTTCATTATTCATCAGCACTCCCTCTTCAGTCTTGGAAATGTACTCTATGGTTATCCTCTGGTGGGTAGAAAGAACTTCTTTTATGGTCTTCCAACTCCGTGTATCTCCCCCTTTTCGTAATTTACATTCAGTCGCATGCATCAGGTGATACGCAAGGACTGATATAAACATATGCGACTGCACTCTCTCCTCCAGTTGATGAAAGTTAGGCCGAAAGCCAAGATGAGACTTCATGTCTCTAAATGAGTTTTCAATACGTCCAAGCATTATATAGAGCTCCCAAATATTTTTGTCATCCAAATCTTTTCGATTGGTTCTAAGGGTATAAGTTCCTTCACTGTTTCCTGTCTGAGTTTTCTTCTCCCATTTAATGTCAATCGCATTCAACTTTCCTGTCCGCTTGGCAGGCTCCCCAGGAATAACTGATATTTCATAAAGTTTTGCAGCCTTTGGATATTTTTCCTTAAGCCTGCCAATGCTCTGAAGAACCGAAGAATACAGTTTCATGCGGTTTTTCTTGTTTAATCCGTCACGAAGATATTGAAGTCTTTCAAGGAGGACGGTTTCGGTACGCATAGCCATGGCCTCTTCTTTAAGACGTTTGTGCTCGCTCTTTACCAGAACCCAATGCTCATCCGAGATTGTTTTTCCGAATACTTCAATCTTGGCACCTGTTTTCTTGTCCTCCATGACCAGATTCATCTCTTGCGATGGCTCAAGCTCCAAAGGACTTTTCCCTCTGTGGACCACAAGGTAGGAGCATTTCCGCTTTTTAAGCCATTCGATATTCTCTTTTGTGGCAATCCCGGCATCCATTACGACAGTTGCCCCGACTTTTAGGCCCGCGTTGGCTTCCAAATCTAAAATCGTGGCCTGAAAAGTCTTGGATTCGCACTGGTTCCCCGGATGGAACTTGCTATACTTGGGAAATCCATCCGCATCGACAACCAACCCCAGGGTAGCCAATTTGCAGTCACTGCGCTTTTCTTTCGAGCGACCATAAGATGCCTTTGGGTTCTTTTTGCACTGACCCTCAAAGTAGGTGTTCGTTAAATCGTAAAGTACAATGCTTTCGTCGAGGGAGAATAAATCTTGTTCTTTACAAGCCAAATGCTTCTCCAGCTCGTCCTTACAGCGGTAGAGAACATCGGCAGCCCTGTAGTACGCATTCAGGGAGGACGAATGGGGTAAGCCGCACAGCTCAAAAAGAGCAGAATGTTTTTCCGCCCACTGCCTGGTAAATCGCTCGCTGGCTGGTTTGATCATTCTACCGACGATTAGAGCTTCAAGTAAGGGGAGCGTTCCCTTAGGCACGCCGCATTTGCGGAGAACTCTGTCCATTTCCAACTCTTTCCATTGCTGATGACAGACGTACTCAGGGCCTAGGCTTCTGACTTTCTTTGTTTCAAGGCTGTTAACATCGACCGCTACAAAATTGGCTTGCGCTTGAGCTTTTAGTTGTGCGTCTTTTGCCCGCTTGGTGAAAATACGGTCTGATACCTGCTGTGCGATTTTCTCAATGTCTTCATCCAAGTCGAATAATTCTCTGGTTCCTGAAAGAATATTTTCAATTCTTTTTGACAGAGCTTTGTATTGAGAAGAATCAATATCCAGTTTTCCAAGGTTGAGAATAATCCGCTGTCGGGGGCCTTTATCAGTGCGGATATTTTCCACAAGATTGAGGTAGGTGTACTGTTTTTTCGTTTTACCGTTGGCAACTTTTATTGATCTTATATACATACCACTAAGATACACCACAGCCACAAAAGAGGCAAGCGAAAAATAAAGTGTTAGGCACTACATTTTGATTTGAGGTGATTTGAGGTCCCCAAAAAGCGGAATCCCTAAATATTCTATGGTATTTATGAGGTTTTGGGAAATATTTAAGCCTTTTTTTGAAGTAATTCGTTTTCTTGGTCGTTAAAAAAATATTTAGCAGGTGTATTTTGGTGAACTTGGGTTAAGCTACGCCCTTAGCTTTTGCCGCCTTGTATCGACAAAAAATTTCTTCGTCAATTTCCTAAAGCTGTTTTTTAGAGGTGCCCTTACATAGGGCTTGCTGAAAAAGTCATAATCTATAGATTTTCAAGGTAAAAGCCATTTACAAATGCTTTAGAGCAGCCTTGCTATCTATTCTTGAAAAAACAGGTGCAGGGTCAATGCGGAAAATGGCTCAAAACCCTTGCACCTGGGTAATAGCAGGAATCGAAATTCCCCCGAAGTTTCTCAAATCATTGCATTCTGGCTCACTTATAATGCAGTTTTGATTCATTATACTGGTATTCAGAGTCAAAAATACTTTTTAAGCAAGCCCTACATAGAATTGCTGGCGCTTCTTCAGGCAGCGCATCATTGAGTTGTGAGTTGTGGATTATCTGCCTGTGCGGTGAACGCAGAGGGGTGAATTGTGATTCCATCTCTGATCGCCGGTCGAATGGTGTGAAGCATGGCCTTTGAATTCTGATTTTTGAATCCTGAGGCTCTGCTTTGCACAATAAATTTCCAATTGACTTTAGGCGCAAGGGATTGCAGCGGAAATGCCGCCGGCTGCCACGGCGATTGGCAATGAGCCGGGAGCAGGCAGCCAGAGCAAGGCATTGGAGCGGAAAGCCCGACCCGAAGGGTTGCGCCCAGATAGTGATATTGATTTGCGCCTGCCTGACCCATCGGCGCAGCGTTTCATTCGTACAACCAATCTTTGAAGCAATCCCGCGGATCGTCTCCCATTCAGATCCGTGTTCGTTCTGGTGCTCAAACGCCATCCTCACCGCCCGGTCACGAACTTCTGATGAATACCGTACTTGTTTTCCCATAACACAATCCTCTCATACTTTTGTGCCCGGGAAACACGGGGCGGTTCAATACGGAAGATTTTGATATATCTAAACTAGAGCTTCAAAGTTGAGCCGACAAATCACAATTTCGGAGGATACTGACATGAAATTGCAATATGCATGCTTGATCGCTGTGTTCTTTGTACTATTTTCCTGCAGGCAACCCGCCGCCCCTGCACCCAAGCCGTCCTTCCCAATAACTGCTGATACAGATGTTATTGCAAACGACTCAACAGCGGTTCTAACTGCTGCCGGCGGTGCAGGAGATGCTAAGGGAATTGAATGGTTTGTTGACGGGGTTAGTACAGGCCGCTTTGGAATGAGTTATTCCTTTACTCCTTCTGGCAGCCAGGAAATACGCTATAGCATCCAGGCGCAGCAAAATGCTGAACCAGTCTTCGACAGGGCGGTTGGATGTGATGATTGTCGGGCACTTTCCCGTCCGTTCGTCAGAGAGAGCGCAGAGCATTTCAGCCTCTCTCTGATCGTCGCGGCTGAAGGCGAAATCACCCAGAATCAGAAGCTTTGCAGGGGGCAGCCAGCGGCATTTCCGCTGCAATCCCTCCAGTTAATCTACTGTGTGCAGAACCCGCAACTCATACCGCATCATTCATCATAATTGTGCGGCAACGCGAGCCCTTTAACACTTCATCCGAATTGCACTATTATATGGCCCAAGGAGTGTTCATGAAGGCCATTGAACTCGTTAAGGCATACAACCCCAAAGACTTCGAAGACAAAATATACACGATGTGGAAGGATGGCGGATACTTTGTTCCGCACTCCGGAGATGGAGACCCCTATGTCATCATCATTCCTCCGCCAAATGTAACCGGTATATTGCATATGGGGCATGGCCTGAATAACACCCTCCAAGACCTTCTTGTCCGCTATTGGCGGATGAAGGGGCGTCCTGCTCTGTGGGTGCCCGGTACCGATCATGCCGGCATCGCCACTCAAAACGTTCTCGAACGCCGTTTGAAGGCACAGGGGAAGAGTCGGCATGATCTTGGCCGGCAGAAGTTCATCGAAGAAACCTGGAAGGTTAAGGAAGAGCATCACGGGATAATTACCCGGCAGTTGGAAACCATCGGCGCCTCCTGTGACTGGAGCCGAGAGCGTTTCACCATGGATGAGGGCTGCTCAAAGGCCGTAAGGGAAGTGTTTGTCTCGCTCTACGAGCGCGGCCTGTTGTATAGGGGTGAATACTTGGTTAACTGGTGTTCTTCCTGTGGAACGGCTTTGGCGGATGACGAGGTGGAGCATGAGGAGAAACAGGGCGGACTATGGGAAATTGACTATCAAATGGCCGATGGCAATGATCGCTTGTCCGTGGTGACAACCAGGCCGGAAACAATGTTCGGCGATTTAGCTGTCGCTGTTCATCCGGAGGATGAGAGGTATAGGGGCTATATCGGGCGGTTGGTGAGACTGCCTATAGCGGAACGAAACATTCCGGTGATAGCTGATTCCCATGTGGATCGCTCATTCGGAACAGGCTGTTTAAAAGTCACCCCGGCTCATGATGCCAATGACTACGAGATTGGCCGGCATCATAACCTGGGTTTTCTTAATGTAATGAACCCTGACGGCACTATGAATGAGAATGCCCCGTCTTTCGTACAGGGCATACCGTCTATCCAGGCCCGAAAGGCCACAGTGAAGAAGTTAGAAGAGCTTGGGGTCTTGAGGAGTCACAAAGAACACCGTCATCAGATAGGGCATTGCTACCGCTGCGGCACGGTGATTGAACCGCTTCTCTCGAAGCAATGGTTTGTCCGCATGAAGCCTATGGCCGCAAAGGCGCTTGCAGCCTGGAAAAACGACGAGATTCGCTTCTATCCGAAGAAGTGGGAGAATACCTACAGATACTGGCTGGAGAACCTTCGAGACTGGTGCGTGAGCAGGCAGATATGGTGGGGACATCAGATACCCGCATGGACCTGTGCATCCTGCGGCAAGCTCCATGTCTTGAGAGTTACCCCTAAGAGCTGCCCTGACTGCGGAGGCCAGTTACAGCGTGATCCCGATGTGCTGGATACCTGGTTTTCCTCCTGGCTTTGGCCATTTAGCACATTGGGTTGGCCGGAGAAGACGGCGGATCTCGCAAAATTCTATCCTACCGCCACCCTGGTGACCGGCTATGATATTATTTTCTTCTGGGTGGCTCGTATGATCATGGCTGGTCTTGAATTCATGGGAAAGGTTCCATTCCGAGATGTTTACATCACTGGTTTGATACGGGACAAACAGGGGCGGAAGATGGCCAAGAGCCTGGGGAATGGCATAGATCCCATGGATGTGGTGGATAAGTACGGAGCCGATGCCATGAAGTTTACGCTGGTTTACCTGTCTGCCCAGGGTGAGGATATTCCGCTGGATATGGATTCGTGCAAGATTGGTTCCAAATTCGCCAATAAGATTTGGAATGCGGCACGGTTCATTCTCATCAATTTAGATGGCCGTAGACTTGATAATCTATCCGCTTCCGGCACGGTCGGCAGTATGCACGAAGGACTGGCCCTGGCGCATCGGTGGATTTGGCATCGCTTCAACCAAGCGGTTAAGTCCGTCAATGAGGCTATGTCCTCTTACCGGTTTGATGACATGGCCCATGCCGTATATGAGTACTTCTGGAACGATTATTGTGACTGGTACGTAGAGGCTTCCAAACTCGGCCTCTACGGAGATGATGAGGACCTAAAGGATGAAACGGCATCCATGCTGATGCAGGCGCTCAAAGAGTCTCTCAAACTCCTTCATCCCTTCCTTCCTTTTATAACCGAAGAAATATGGAGCAAACTTCCCGGGGAAAACACCCCTCTTATCGTTAGCTGTTATCCCGAAGTTGACGATACCTTGAATAACCCTGAGGTCGAAGCCCGATTTGATGTTTTGAGGGAACTGGTAGTCGGAGTGCGCACCCTTCGGAGCGAGTTCACTATTCCTGTGTCTAAGTCTATCAAGGTTAGGATGGAAATAACGGGCCGACCCGGAAACGCGTTGAGAGACACATTGGAATTAGCCGCCATGCTGATTCGTTCAGATGATATCCAATTCACTTCGGATGAATCGCATGATGACTCAATTCCCGTCATCGGTAAGGGGTTTGTTGCCCATGTTTTCATCAAAGATTCAATCGATATAGGTGCGGCCGTGAAGCGGTATGAGAAGTCACTGGAAAAAACTGAGAGGTTAATCGAAGCGAAAAGACGAAAACTGGCCAATGAAAAGTTCATTTCATGTGCGCCGGATGAGGTTGTCAATACAGAAAATGCCTCCTTAGCAGCTTTGGAGGATATAGCGGCACGCAGTCAGGTTTATTTGGGTGTACTCAAGGGAGAATCAGGGTAAGGAGGATTTCTTTGAGAAAGTTAATAGGACTCATCATTTTTGCGGCCATCGCTTATGTGGCCTATACAGTTCTATCCGATGAGGAAAAACGAAATAAACTCTTCGCGACTATTGAGGATTCTACGGGTTTAGACATAGAAAGAGATGCCAAGGAATTCATCACGGAGTCAAAGGATGCCGTCGGTGAGGCCGCCGGTGAATTATTCAATGAATTCAAAGATCACCTGGATGACCTGGAATTGCGGCAGGCTTTGAGGCATTGGGGCAAAAAAGCCCTGGAAAAGCTGAACAAAGCCGAATTGCGCCGGCTGCTGGATGACCTCAAAGAGGAAATCAAGAGAGGAACCGGCCAGTATGATGAGATATTCGAGGAATACTTGTCGACATGAATCGCCTTTAAGGAGTAACTTGTCATGAATGTTGTCATACTGGGTGCCGGACTCGTCGGCATGCGCCTGGCGCACCAGCTCGTATCCGAAGGAGAAGAGGTTACCTTAATAGAGAAGGATGCCGAGGCGGCTCGCCGGGCCAATGATCGGCTGGACTGCCGTGTCCTCATCGGAGAGGGAAACAGCCTGCCCATGCTTCAGCAAGCCGATCTCAAGCAGGCCAATTTCTTCATCAGTGTCACCGAGTCGGACGAGATCAATATGATATCCTGTTCCCTTGTCGCCGCCGAGTATTCCGAACCGGTCACTGTGGCTCGGGTTCGCAACCTCGCCTATTCCACCACGCGCATGGTCCGTCAGCGGCTCTATGGCATTGATCACATCATCAATCCGGAAATTGAGGCCGCCCGTGCGGTGATCCGTTCTCTCGAACGGGGAGCGGTGGGCATCGTCAATCCTTTTCGTGATTCCGGTCTCTCCATGACCAGCATCACGGTCGATCAGAATTCCAGACTCATCAATCGATCCGTCAGCGAGATACGTATCATGATTAAAGGGGACTTTCTTGTTCCTCTCATCTTGCGGGAGAGACAATCCTTTGTTCCAACTGGGGAAACCACTATTCTGGTCGGTGATATCATGTATATCATTGCCGATGACAAGGGCACCGATGTATTTCTTGCTGCAGCAGGCCGGCGCCGGCAAGAGCTTAGGCGTATTGCCATCGTCGGCGGTGGACGTATAGGCCGTTATGTCGCCGATTACCTTATTGGCGATACGGATGATGACGGAATCCAGATGGGCGCATGGGCGGCTATCATAGGGAAGATGGAACGCAGACAATCCCGGCGCAGCGTGCACTTCATTGAACGGGAATACGGGTTATGCAGGGATCTGTCCGAGCAGTATCCAGATGCGCTGGTTACCAATTCAGATATATCAGACGAAGAGTTGAGTGAGGCCGGTATGCTTGAAGGCTATGACCTTCTCGTAAGCGCGACAGGCAACCAAGAACTCAACCTTGTAAGTGCCATGCATGCGAAGAATCATGGGGTTTCCCGAACCATTGCCCTGGTGCGCAAGGCATCCTATGTCACGATGGCCAGGGGAATGGGCATCGATGTTACCGTCAGCGTCACGGATACCATGGTGGACAGTATTTTGGGCATACTGCGGCGCGGCAATATTCGAAGCGTTTACACCATCGCAGGTTCTGATTTCGAGATTATCGACTTTCATCTTGATGAAAATTCTCCCATGGCGGGAACATCGGTGAAGCAGCTCAAATTGCCAAAAGACAGCCTCATCCTCGTCGTCAACCGCGGGAGTGATTATGTGTTACCCGGCGGTGATTTCATTATAGCCGTAGGGGATAGGCTCGTGATGATTACTCCCCGCGAAGCGGTGAAGAAACTCGAAGAAGCGGTTGTCGGAACATGATACGTTTCCTCCCCATCATCCATGTCACATCGCTTTTGCTGGGGATAATTGCGTTGTTTATGCTTCTGCCTATGGGTGTGGCCATGATAGAAGGCGATCCTGTTTCGGCCAAGGCGTTTGGGGGTTCCATCCTGCTGGCTCTCATTCTTTGCGGCAGCATCTACGTGCCTACCCGTGCGAAGATTCGGAATCTGAATCTTCGGACCAGGGAGGGATTCATTTTAGTTTCTTTGGCCTGGATAACCGCCTCGGCGATTGGAGCCTTGCCCTTCGTTCTTTCGGGAGCCATCCCCGCCTATACAGACGCATTTTTCGAAACCATGAGCGGTTTTAGCACAACAGGGGCATCCATCTTACCCTCCATCGAAATTCTCCCTCGGGCCATGCTTTTCTGGCGTTCTCTCACTCATTGGCTGGGGGGGATGGGCATCGTCGTTCTTACGGTGGCCGTTCTTCCCTTTTTGGGGGTAGGCGGCGTACAGCTTGTGAGGGCGGAGGCCCCGGGTCCTACCCTGGACAAGGTGGCTCCGAAGATCACCCAAACAGCGAAAATTCTCTGGTTTATCTACTTAGGACTCACTTTGCTCGAAACCATACTCCTCATGTTCGTCGGTATGAGCCTTTTTGATGCGCTCACGCATACCTTCGGCACTCTGGCTACCGGTGGTTTCTCGCCGCGGAATGCCGGTGTCGGCGCCTATGATTCTGCCGCCGTCGACGGCATAATCACCGTCTTCATGATTATGGCCGGAATTAATTTCGGCCTGTATCACAAGGTGCTCTCCGGACGCATCCGGGATGTATTTAAGAATACTGAATTAAGGGCATATCTTGCCATTTACGGAATCGCCGCCCTGATTATTGCCTTAAGTCTACTCGATACCTATGGTACTTTCAGACGGGCATTCCGCTTCGCTGGATTTCAGGCGGCCTCCATCATCACCACCACAGGTTATGCCACCGCTGATTTCGATCTTTGGCCGACAGCCACCAAGGGTATCCTCTTCTTCCTCATGTTCATAGGCGGCTGTTCGGGATCGACAGGCGGCGGCCCCAAGGTGGTCCGCATAGTGGGGCTGTTTAAGTTAGCCTGGAACGAGATGAAGTATTTGGCCCGTCCACTCGGCATCTTTCACATCAGACTCAATGGCAATATCGTCAAGAAGAGCTTTCTCTACCCGCTTGCAGGTTTTTTCTTTCTTTACATTGCCTGTCTTCTGGGCGTTACAATCATCGTCATGGCCTTTGGCGTTGACTTCACCACAGGGTTCACAACCGCACTGGCTACGGTTGGAAACATCGGCCCTGGTTTCGGTCAAATCGGTCCAGTTCTAAACTATGGCTTCTATCATCCCTTCGTGAAATGGGTGCTTTCTACGGCCATGCTTGCAGGAAGACTGGAGATATACACCGTATTCATCCTGTTTAGCCGCTCATTTTGGTCTCGCCGATAGAGAAAATCACGGCTGTACTTTACAGTATTTCACCCAGCTTCTTAAAGAGTTCCATGCGTCTCAAGGCATCGCTCTCGGCCTGTTCAAAGAGAGAAAGAGCCTCAACCGGATTTGTTTTCTGCAGTGCCAGATAACGGCGCTCGTTGCGGATGAAATCCTGGTAGTTCATGCTCACCTCCTTTGCGTCCCATTGAAAGCGTTCACCATCTCCTTTTCGGGGGTCAAAGCGGAACAGCGGCCAATATCCGGATTCCACAGCCCGTTTCATCTCTGCCTGACTCTTACTCATATCTATCCCATGATTGATACAGGGGGAGTAGGCGAAGATAATTGACGGTCCAGGATACGCCTCGGCCTCTATCATGGCCTTTTGTGCCTGAGATCTATTAGCGCCAAGGGCTATGGACGCTACGTAGACATAGCCATAGCTCATGCACATAAGGGGCATGTTCTTCTTGGTTAGCTTCATGCCGCTGCTGGCGAATTTGGCCACGGCGCCTATGGGTGTTGACTTGGATGCCTGACCGCCCGTGTTGGAGTACACCTCGGTATCCAGTACAAGGATGTTGACATTTTTTCCCATCGCGACAACATGATCCACCCCGGCATAGCCAATATCATAGGCCCATCCGTCACCTCCGATGATCCAGACTGAATTGTCCACGAAATAATCCTGGAGTTCATTGATCTTGGCCAGAACTTCTTTGGCCTCGATATCGCCGACTTGCTGCAGTGCCTCGGGAAGCAGTCCCTTTATGGTCAGTTGATGATCCTTAGCTTCTTGGTCGGTGTTTTCAAATATCTCCAGGGCCTTATTGAGGGCCTGGGTTAGTTTCTCCGTCGTGCCCAATTCTAGAATGCGGTTAATCTTAATCCTGAGTAACGCACGGTTGCTGTCGATTGCCAGGCGCATACCGAAGCCGTACTCGGCGTTGTCTTCGAACAGGCTATTGCCCCATGACGGCCCCCGGCCTTCCTTATTTGTGCAATAAGGGACGGTGGGAAATGTGCCGCCGTAGATGGAGGAACAGCCGGTGGCGTTCGCTGCGACCATGCGATCTCCGGCGATCTGGGTCATCATCATCACATAAGGGGTTTCGCCACAGCCGGCACAGGCTCCGGAGAATTCAAACAGGGGCTGTTTGAATTGCAGCCCCTTGAGGCTCGTTGCAGGCGCTCCGTCGAGGACATCCTCTGGCAGGGAAGAGAAGAATGCCTGGTTATCGTTTTCGCCGGATTTACGTTCTGTTTCGATTGGACTCCATTGGAGAGCCTTGGTCTTGGCCGGGCAGGTTACCAGACAGACTCCACAGGCTTGGCAGTCTTCAACGAATATCTGAATCCTGTACTGAAGGTCCTTCTCGTTCTTCGTCTTAGATTTGATGGTTTTAAAGGATTGAGGGGCGCCGTCCAGATCACCCGGCGCGATCTGCTTGGCTCGAATAGCTGCATGGGGGCAAGACTGTGCACACTGGTTGCACTGGATGCAGTTTTCGCTTACCCATCTGGGCACACGCGGCGCGACACCGCGTTTCTCCAAGCGGGCGGTTCCAATGGGAAGAATCCCGTCGAAGGCCATCTTGCTTACTGGGATGTCGTCGCCCCTGAGGGTCATGGTGGGAAGGATTATGTCCTTGGCAAAGTCACCGGCATCATTGGGGATGAGTATGGGTGCGGAATGAGCATCGCCTGTTGATGCCGGGGGCACCTCCACCTGGTGAAGTCCTTCGGCACTCTTGTCCACCGCATTCCAATTCATCTTGACGATGTCTTCCCCCTTGCTGGCAAAAGATTTCTTGATTGCATCCTTCATCAGTTTGATAGCTTCCTGTTCCGGCAATACACCGGATATCTTGAAGAAACAGGCCTGCATCACCGTGTTAATTCGATTTCCAAGACCTACCTCGCGGGCAATCTTCAGGGCGTTAATGACATAGAATCTAATCTTTCTGTCGATGATGATCTGCTGTTCCTCTCTGGTGAGGCTGGAAAATGCCTCATCGGCAGGCGTCTTGGTGTTGAGCAGGAAGGTGCCGCCTTCCTTGACGGGGCCGAGCATATCATAGCGTCCGATGTAGGCCGGATTATGACAGGCTGCAAAATCGGCCGTCTCTATCAGCCATGGCATGTTCACCGAACTCTTTCCGAATCGGAGATGGCTGGTGGTGATACCGCCAGATTTCTTGGAGTCATATACAAAATATGCCTGGGCATTCATATCGGTGTTGTCGCCGATGATTTTGATGGAATTCTTATTCGCACCAACCGTCCCGTCAGAGCCTAATCCCCAGAACATACAGCTTACGACATCAGCCGGGGCGACATTGAGGGTCTCCTTGATTTTCAGGGAGCGGTTGGTGACATCATCATTGATACCCACGGTGAAGTTATGGAAGCATTCACCGTCGAGATGGTCGTAGACGGCCTTCACCATGGAAGGTGTAAATTCCTTTGAAGAGAGGCCATAGCGTCCTCCGATGATGGAGATGTTCCTATCGGCTAGGGCGACGGCAATATCCATATAAAGCGGTTCGCCGATGGCGCCGGGTTCCTTGGTTCGGTCAAGCACCGCTATTTTCTTGACGGTATCCGGCAGGGCGGCCCGCAAATGTTCCGCACTGAATGGGCGATATAGGCGCACCTTGACGGCACCGAGTTTCTCGCCGTTCTTATTGAGTGCCGACAATGTGTGTTCAATGGTGTCACAGGCCGTTCCCATGGCGACGATGACCTTTTCGGCCTTGGGGTCTCCCACATAGTCAAAGAGCCGGTATTGGCGCCCGATGAGTTTGGCGGCTTTGTCCATGTATTCCTGCACAATTTTTGGTACTGCCTCATAATACTTGTTCACCGTTTCACGGCCTTGGAAGTATACATCGGGGTTCTGTGCGGCTACCTTGACAATGGGCTTCTCCGGTCTCATGGCCCTGTCACGGAATCGTGCGATATATTCGGGTTCAATCAGGCTCTTGATTAAATCGAATCCGACTTCCTCGACTTTCTGGATTTCATGGCTGGTACGGAATCCATCGAAGAAATTCAAAAAAGGCACCTGGGCTTTCAGGGTAGCCAAATGGCTCACCAGGGCCAGATCCATTGTTTCTTGAATTCCATTGGCTGCCATCAGGGCGAATCCCGTGTTGCGGGTACTCATGACATCGGAATGATCCCCAAAGATGGAGAGGGACTGAGCCGCCAAAGATCTTGCCGAAACATGGAAGACTGTCGGGAGCATCTCTCCTGCGATCTTATGCATATTGGGGATCATCAACAGCAATCCCTGGCTTGCTGTGAAAGTTGTTGTCATCGCCCCTCCGGAGAGGGCGCCATGAACGGCGCCGGCCGCACCGGCCTCGCTTTGCATTTCGACCACATCAACCGGTTTTCCGAATACATTTTTCATCATGATACTGGCCCAGGCATCGGTGTATTCCCCCATCGGGGACGAAGGAGTGATAGGAAAGATTGCGGCGACTTCACTAAATGCGTAAGACACATGAGCGGCCGCCGTATTACCGTCAATAGTAACCATTTGCTTATTTGACATGAGAACATCCTTTTAGATTAGAAGCTAGTTCAGTATAACCTGTTCATCCCGTAAATTCCAAGCCTCTGTATGGAAATTCCTCAAGAACCTGGTTCAGATTCTGATTTCGGGCATGTTGCCGGAGGCTGTCGGACTGAAGCTATAGGGCACCTCTAAAAAACCCATTTAGTTCTTGACTGATCTTTTCCGCCGCTACTGCGTTGTCAAAATACTCACGTAGCTTAAGCTACGCCCTTAGCTTTTGCCGCCTTGTATCGACAAAAAATTTCTTCGTCAATTTCCTAAAGCTGTTTTTTAGAGATGCCCTATACATAATAGCGTTCCGAATGTTGCGGGCGGTTCAATAGGCTGAATTAGCGGCGGTCCGCAACCGTTTGAAAACCTGCACTGTCAGGAAAAGAACTATAGGAGCCCTGTATAGTTGACCCATTGGGCCTCGGCAAAGGCCCTTACGGAACAGAATATGTGGGGCAAGCGGTTTCTTAGCCTAAATGAGCCGAAATTGAAGCAATGGGGCTGAGACGGGGCGGAAAAGGTAAATCATTTTTTAACCGAACTATATATGCCAGCACGTATTTGCTGCCCGCCATTAAGCTTTGGGGCGCTATAAAAGTTATAGACACCTTGCTGAAGCCATCCCCGCAAGGAGTGCTGCTTCTCTCCCTTGAATCCTCACCCGGATGTGCCTGAATCCTATCGGGGTCAATTTGCCGGTATGCCGTTAAGGTGATAGGATGACCGTCATGAGGAAACTGAATCTCGTATTTCTTCTCTCATTTATAGCGGGGTTTCTGCAGGCGCAGGAGCATGTGCTCCCCGTTGCCGGAGAATTGACCGCCAAACTCGGCTGGACTCTTCAGGATGCCATTGAGAATTTCGGCTATCCGCAGCATGTATTCGCTCATCGCGGCGAGTCCCCTGAAGAAGATAACAGCGTGTTCTATTATGACGATCACCGCTATCTCTTTTTCTTCCAGGACAGGGTGTGGCAAATAAGGGCTGACGAACGCTGGATTGGCGTGATAGACGGAGTGCAAATGGGCATGAGCCTCGAGGCTGTCGAGAAACTCTGGGGTCCGCCCATTAACCGCATCGATGATGATCCGACATGGACACTCCCGGACAGGGGTTATCCGGTCAGGATCAAACTGTACTTTGAGGAGGATCGCCTCATCGATATTTATGTCTATAGGGGGGACTGGTGAGCCGGCTCTGCCTCACTTTGACGGCGCCGGATATCGAGGGAATGATACGGCAGGCCGAGTCCTGCCTGCCCTGGATTGATCTGGCCGAGCTGCGGGTGGACCTCCTTATGCCTACAGAACGGTCCAATGCATCCCTCCTCACACGGCGTCTTAACATCCCCCTGATTCTCACTATTCTCCGTGAAGAGGATGGCGGAGAGTGGGGGAGGCGTGGAGAAACCGCAGAGGAGAGGAAACTCCTCTTTGAACGGCTTCTTACCTCGGGCAACTGGTATTGCGTGGAACTGGAACATGACGGTCTATTTCGTTTCCTTGTCCATGCCGCTCAGGCATCAGGGTGCCGTGTACTGTGCGCCTGCGGCGATTCGAGGGGGACCCTGTTGGATGAGCCGTCCCAGGAACTTGCGGGCTTCTTCGAGGAAACAGCGGCACATGGCGCCATTCCCAAGCTTGCCGCACAATGCGGCTCGAGCCGCCATCTCCTGGCCCTCTCGCGCTTGTCTCATGCCATAAGAAAAATCCCCGAAAAAGTGCTCTATGGTCTGGGGGAGTACGGTGCTCCTTCCCTCATCCTGGCCGAGAGATTCGGCTCCTCATGGGCCTATGTCCACGCCGATACATATTCTCCCGTATCTTCTAACGCCTCCGCCGGCCGGTCTGAGGAAGCCGGCCCCCCGGGGCATCTGCACCCCCAGGTGTTGAATGAGCTGTACAGATTCAGGGAAATCCGAGACAGCACCCCTCTCTACGCCGTAATCGGCAGGCCCATAAGTCATAGCCGATCACCGATGATTCACAATGGCCTGCTCAAACAGCATGGTCTCCCGGGCAGCTATATCCCTATCCTTGCGGATGATTTGGACGATCTTCTGAAAACCTGCGGTATTCTCGGCATTAGCGGCCTGTCCGTTACGGTTCCTCATAAAGAGAAGGCGCTGGCAGTCGGCAATCGGGCCGATAGCCTCGCCATTCGTATAGGGGCGGCCAATACCCTGGTAAGAGACGATGGAGGCTGGTCTGCGTACAACACGGACGCATCGGGCTTCATGTCGAGCCTGCTCAAGGCCATGAGTCTTGATGATGAGCGGGATTTAAAGGGTCTCAAGGCCCTCATCATCGGTTCAGGGGGCGCCGCCAGGGCGGCCGTCCACGTCCTAAGCGAGGCCGGTGTCCATCTGGTCATTCTCAATCGGACCATAGCGAAGGCCGCGAAACTGGCTGCAAAGACGGGCGCCCAATACGGAGTTCTGCATCCTGATTCAAGCGTCCTGACCGGCGGTGTCGATATCGCCGTTCAGACGACCACGGTCGGCATGGCCCCGGATACGGACTCGGACCCCATCCCTTGGTGGAATCCTGCCGGATGCACCCTCGTTTACGATATGATCTACAACCCTGAGGAAACGGCTTTCTTGAAACGGGCCGCATCCCTCGGGGTGCCGACCGTGAATGGAGCGGGCATGCTCATGGCGCAGGCCGTCTTGCAATTTGAGTTGTTTACCGGAGCAGCTTTGGGGCGCCTCTGAAAAATCCCGCCCGGTTCTTGGCCCGAGCTTTTCCGCCTGCCTGCCTTTGGCCGGTCTGCCTGCACTCTCTGCACTGCCTGATGCAGGCGAAAATTCTCTTTGTCAATTTCCCAAAGCTGTTTTAGAGATGCCCTTTGGAGGAAGCATAGGGCTGGCACGGTTATCGCCGCAGATTATGCCGAACTACCCGCCTTGTCACAAAATACTCCTTTGGAAAATCCCTCATCTCGCGGCGCAGGGCGGTTCTCTTGCATCTAGGACGCTGTTTCATTGAGACTTTCCATACACCAAGCCGAGGGTATTGGCCCAATAAGGGGAAATTCCGGCAGTGCAGGGCATCTCTCCTTACTTTCGATGACGTTTCATTCCCAGAGAGTTTAGAATAACCGCAATGGAACTCATACTCATCGCAGCCTCGGCCATCAGTGGATGAACGAAGGCGGCGGCCGCAGCAGGCAGGGCGACCAGATTATATATGAAGGCCCAGATAAGGTTTCCCTGTATCTTCTTCGTCATCAGTTTCGAGAGTTTCAGGGTCTCCACTATCTTCTCAAGCCCTCCCTTTACAATCACGACATCGCCTGCTTCCATTGAGAGATCGGTGCCATGGGCCAGGGCAAAGCCGACATCCGCTGCCTTCAAGGCTGCCGCGTCGTTGATGCCGTCACCTATCATGCCGACTCGCAGACCCTGTTGCTGGTAGGATTGAACGATGCGGAGCTTGTCCTCGGGGGTAAGTCCGGCCCGCACATCTTCTGAAGGGATTCCCACCTTCTCGGCGATTTCTGATGCCGCAGCCTGGCCGTCGCCGGTGGCCATGACGGGACGCACGGCACGGGCTTTCAGCGAGGTAATGGCCATGGCAGCCTCCGGCCTTACTTCGTCGTTCAGAACTATGAGCCCAACGAATTTATCAGACCTATACACGGCAACAAGGGTTCCCTGAGTGTCTTCCATGGTATCTTCGGCCCTGACTCGTCCGATGAAGTAGGATATTCCGTCCACCAGACCGGAAATGCCCTCACCGGCGATCTCCTGTACATCCTCAACCGGCGGCAGAGTATCTGATTCATCGGGGGCCGCCCATGCTGCAATGGCATGAGCAAGGGGATGAACCGAATAATTTTCCAATGCCGCCGCACGGCGTCTGTCCTGGTCAGATAAATCGGAGAAACTGACGATGGGTTTGCCCTCTGTCAAGGTGCCGGTTTTGTCGACGACGATGATGTCAAGCTCTCCAGACATCTGAAGGGCCTCACCGCCCTTGATAAGAAGCCCCCGCCTGGCGGCTAATCCGCTGCCCACACTCACGGCCACCGGTGCGGCAAGGCCAAGGGCGCAGGGACAGGCCACCACCAGCATGGATACCATGGCAAACACCCCTGTAGTCCAAGGACCTGCGTCCACTGGAATCCAGACAAACAGAGCGGATGCCCAGCGCAGCATGGGGAGAAATGAATCATACAGCAGAACCCAGGATCCGAATGTGATGAGGGCCAGGCCCAACACCGCCGGCACGAATACCCCGGAAACTCTATCGGCCAGGGCTTGGAGCGGAACCTGCACTCCCTGCGCCTGTTCCACGAGTCTGAGCATTTTAGAGAGAAAAGTGTCCGCCCCCGTCTTGGTTACTGTCACATCCAAGTGACCGGTTTCCAGGACGGTGCCTCCGATGACATCGTCACCTGCAGTCTTCGAGACTGGCATGGGTTCACCGGAAATCATGGACTCATTGACTGCGCCTTTTCCGATGGTGACTCTTCCATCCAGCGGTATCCTTTCACCGCCGCGGATACGGATCAGTGCACCTTCGCTGACCGCTTTCACCGGCAGTGTGAGTACGCTGTTCTCGGTCACCAGATTGACATAACCGTCATCCGTTAAGCACAATTCGCGCAGATCGGCACCGGCCCTGCGCCGCAGATATGCTTCTACTAGCCGTCCGCTGAGATGAAAGGCCGGCAGCATCGATGCCATGGCCCCAAAAGACCATATAGGAAGCTCGGCGATAGCCAGCAGCGATGTTGTCCAGGCTGCCAAGGTTCCCAGACTTACCAGCGTATCCATATTGGCATGACGGTGAGTGATGGCCGCCCAGGCCCCTTTCAAGATGATACGTCCCGGTCCCAGCATGGCCGCGGCGCCCAGCATGGCCTCGGCGAGGGGCAGCCAGGAAAGGTGAATGCCGCTCATATGGATTGACATCAGGGTTATAGCGGGCAGGGCTAACACCCAGGCGATCAGCATTCGACGGCGGGCCGCCTTGAACATCGCGCTGCTCTCATCTTCGGTGGGGACATCTTTTCTCGGTATGTAACCGGCCTTGCGGACAGCGGCGGCGAAGTCTTCCCATTCCAGTAAACCGTCTGTCACCAGATAAGCCCGCCCATCGGTTAGTTTCACCGAGACATACTTCACACCCGGAAGCCGGTATAACACCTTCTCGACATGGCGTGTACACGAGACGCAGGTCATGCCGTCGACGGCATAGTTCAAGTCGGCAGGCATGGTTATTTTATCAAGATAAGATGAGAATCACTTGACCTGCCGAGTTCGTACACGATGCAGCGGGCATCCTCTTCATGCTGTTTGACAATGATGCGCCGTCCGCCCAATTTCGATTCCGCCCGCAAGAGAACGCGCCTGTTTTCTTCCTCACTCACTTCGTTCAACAGCCGTTTCCGATTCTTCAGTTTTGTTTTGTCCAAAATCTATTCGTTCTGCCATACTCAAGTATTAGATACGATATCATCGGCTTTGGCAACTTCTTCCCGCCGCCCTGGGCCGAGTATCTCCTTCACTTTCTTGGAATGCAATCTCATGACGCTGCGAATCTCTTCGCTGCTCATCAATGTAATCGCCTTGTGATTCTTTCCTATGTGCACAACTTCACCAGCTCCGAAGGCTCCCTCCACTCCGGTTACCCCCATTGGAAGCAGGCTCTTACGTTGGCCGAGGGCTGCCAATGCGCCGTCGTCGATGAATACTCTTCCCCTGGCACGGGCAGAGAGTATCCATCGCAGCCGTGCACCCATGCGGGGACCGGCGAGAAATAGCGTCCCGATCCTTTCACCGTCGAGAATGCGCGGCATGACTTGAGGGGTTCGGCCATCGGCCAATACTGTTTGACATCCTGCTCTCGCGGCAATCTCCACGGCCTGAAGCTTAGTCAGCATTCCGCCGGTGGAGTGTTCGCTCCCTGCATCACCGGCAGATGCCCGCATTTCCTGGGTGATCGCCTTCACTAGGGGAATGGGGTTCGCATCGGGGAATCCCTTAGGATTCTTATCGTACAGGGCGTCTATATCGGTCAATAAGATGAGCAGGCCGGCATCAAGCTTGCTGGCGATATGGGCACTGAGCGAGTCGTTATCCCCGAACACATCACCGATTTCAGAAGTCGAAACACTGTCATTTTCATTCATGATTGGAACGACATCCAGATTCAGGAGGTATTCGACGGCATTTCTTAGGTTCAGAAAAGACTTCCTATCATCAAAGCTCTCCCGGCTAAGGAGAATCTGTGCCGCTCTTACCCCGTGGCGGCTTAAGGCGTTTTGCCATTGACGCATGAGCAGGGGTTGACCAATGGCGGCGCAGGCCTGTCTCATTTCCACTTTCTTCGGACGAGATGCCATTCCTAGTTCCCTGGCGCCGAAGCCGATGGCTCCGGAACTGACAATGATGGGTATGTAACCCCGTTGTTTCAGCGTCGCCGTATCGGCGGCCAGGGAATCGAAGC
Organism: Spirochaetaceae bacterium; assembly: GCA_965232165.1. GTDB lineage: Bacteria > Spirochaetota > Spirochaetia > DSM-2461 > DSM-2461 > UBA2779. The sequence continues at coordinate 310,928 of CBDDOY010000002.1, forward strand.
GCCTCTCGTCGGGAAGGGCAGAAGGGGTGAGCAAATTGGTACCCACCTTGATAACCACCCTCGTAATGCCCTGAAATTCCCTCATGGTTCTAGAGTTTTATGTGTAAAAGACCTACGGCCTTCGTCATAGTCGGCGATAATCTGTCCGGTTCCTCGGATCTGCCAGCGGTGGCTCAGGAGTCCTTCCACCCCGACGGGGCCTCTGGCATGTATCTTAGCCGTCGAGATTCCAAGCTCGGCGCCGAGGCCGTAAACAAAGCCGTCGGAGAAGCGGGTGGAACAGTTGTGAAATACATCCGCAGCATCGACTTGGGCGAGAAATGCTTCGGCGGTATCCGCATCCTCGGTGATGATGGCCTCTGTATGACCCGAACCGCAGCGGTGTATATGCTCCACGGCCTCATCCATATCCCGCACCACACGGATGGCCAAAATGGCATCCAGATACTCCATGAACCAGTCTTCAGGGCCTGCGGGGGCCGCATCAATGTAGGAACGTGCCGTTTCACAGGCGCGAATTTGACAGCCGGCCGCTTCCATGGCCTCTTTGATAGGGGGTAATAGCCGTGGGGCGGCATCCTGGTGCACGAGCAAGGTCTCGACAGCATTGCAGACGGCGCTGTACTGCATCTTCGAATCGAGAATGATGCTGAGCGCCATCGCCGTATCGGCCTTGGCATCCAGGTATATATGACAGATGCCGTCGGCATGGCCCAGCACCGGTATGCTGGAATTCTTCATGATTTCCGATACGAATTCATTGGAACCCCTAGGGATGATCAGATTGATGTGCTTATTCAGATTAAGCATGGTCTTGACATCATCTCTAGTCTCCGCCAAGTGTATACACCCCTTCGGCAGACCCGCCGAGGTGACGGCATCATGTATCACCTCTACGAGAATACGATTGCTCGCCCTGGCCTCAGAGCCGCCTTTGAGAATCACGGCATTGCCCGAACGAACACATAAAGCCGCCATCTGAACCAGCGCATCCGGCCTCGATTCAAAGATCATGCCGATCACACCGATGGGGCAGGTTATCCGGGAGAGGATGAGATTTTCATCCAGCTCACGCTTCTCAAGTATGCGGTTCAAGGGATCCCGCATGGCCGTGAGGGCCGCGATGCCTTCGCCTACTCTTTTGAGCTTGGAGTCGCCGAATGCCAATCTCTTCAGCAATGGCGGTGCGAGACCCTCGGTTTCGCTGCGCTTCAAATCTTCTCGGTTCGCTTTGAAAATTTCTCCAGCGTTTTCCGTAAGAGCCTGGCGCATGGATTCTAATGCCCTCTCTCGGACCCCAGCCGCCTGACAGAGCTGAATCCGGCTGGATTTTCTGGCCGATATGGCCGATTCTTCGATATTCACGGAAACCATGCTACTCAATGAATGGATTTTAGGCCAGAAGCGGGAAGACATTCGGATTTTGTTATTCTAAGGCAGTTCTGGATGATCATTATTGGATTCAAGTCGGCTTAAGTGGTGCGAGCCAGCTACGGGAACTTTGTAAGAACTTAGTAGTGGGTGTCCTCATCCGGGATTGTAATGGGTAAGTGGAATCGTCCTGAGGCCTTATCAAATGCCCCTTCTGTTCACCTCTAAACCTGAAGTTTTCACCAAATAAGTAATATAATCCATTTCCATATAACAATTTAACTCAAATTTCATGCTTCACGATACTGGGGACATTACAATTTAATTCCTAAGATTTCAACTATCTTCTGCCGATGGATTGTCAGTTTGGTTACTTCCGGCCGCGCCCCTTAAGATAGTTCGGCTCAATCGTGTTGCCTCAGGGCGCCTCTAGTTTACACTGAAGACTCGGCAAACTCATCGTGAAATGGAGGACTATGAAAATCAGCGTCTTGGCACTTAGGCACCCAGTCTCTGTGTCAATCATAACAGCGGCGGCCATTCTTGCCGGCTTAATGGCCCTTTTCAGCCTCAGACGGGAATTCATCCCGACCATCACCGAGCCATCGGCACTGGTCGTGACAATATGGCCCGGTTCGGCTGCCGAAGAAGTAGAGAGCCGTCTCACCTCGGTATTGGAAGATCATTTTGCGGTCTTACAGGGGCTGGTGGACATGCGGTCTGAAAGCCGGGAGGGACTAAGCCTCGTCAGGCTGCAATTCGATGAGAGATTGGATGTTGACCTCTTGATTCAGGAAGTCCGAAACCAGATCGATAAATCCACATGGGAACTCCCCGCAGATATCCTCGGCAAGCCCGTCGTTTCACGAATCGGGTCCATGAGCATTCCAGTCTACACTCTCGCTGTTACCGGCCCCATGGATACCGATGCCCTATACACCTATGTGGATACTAAGGTGGTCCCCGAAATATACAAGGTGGAGGGTGTCGCTCAGGTCCACATCTACGGCGACTACAGGAAAGTCCTTGAAATTCGGTTAAACACCGAGGCCATGAATGATTCCAATATCACGGCACTGGAAGTACTGGGCGCCCTGCGCATGAGGGGCGTCTCCATTTCTGCCGGACTCGTGGAATGGGATGGCAAAGAGTGGCCATTCCAGATAAACGGTGAATTCTCACAGTTGTCCGATATTGAGAATTTGATTATATCTCCCCCTGGCACTGTTCCCGTCACCCTCGCCGAAATCGCCGACATAGCTGTGGTGTACTCCGAAGCAGAGGAACGCATCCGTTCTGGGGGCCGTGACTTCCTGGTGCTGCACATTACAAAAAGGGACGAAGGGCATATGCTTCGGATGAGCGAAGACATCAGGGGGCAGTTAAGCGATTTTGACGAACTGTCATTTATTACGCTTCATGATGATGCGAAAACTGTACGCCAGTCCCTAGCTACGGTGACCATGTCGGCCCTGGCCGGCCTGTTTATGGCCATGGCCGTGATTTTGCTGTTCCTCCGTGAATGGCATTACACCGCCGTGATTGGCGCTTCATTGCCCATCAGCCTGATGACGGCCTTCGCCTGCATGTGGTTTTCAGGCATGTCTATCAATGTCTTAACAATGGCCGGCATCACCATATCGCTCGGTATGGTTGTCGATGCCTCCATCGTTGTGTTGGAGAATATCCATCGGCATAGAGCCGGGGGGGCCGATGCCGAAACGGCTTCCAGGGTTGGAACTGTCCAGATAGCCGGCGCCGTCACAGCCTTTGTCATCACCTCCGTCTGTGTTTTCCTGCCCATGCTGTTTCTTAAAGGCATCATCGGCAGCGTGTTGAAAGACCTCTCCCTCACCCTCATCTTCATCCTATGTGCCTCGTTGTTCTCTGCCGTCATCATCATACCCCTTTTGGCGAGAAACAAGTCCCTCCCTTTTCCTATGAAGTCAAACAGACGCATCATGTCGGGATTGGAAAGACTCTATAGGCGCAGTCTCATAAAAACGCTTCGCAAGAGTCCCATAGTCATCGTGGCCGCCTTGACCATCCTCATAGCCAGTGTTTATGTCGCCGGCCGCATCGGCATCTCCTTCATACCGGCAGCGGATTACAACGAACTATTCATATCAATGAAACTGAAACCAGGCTCCACCCTGGATGAGAGCGCCCATGCCGCAGATATGGCGGAGCGGATAATTCGCAAAGAAGTCCAGGGGATTGACGATGTAGTTTTCTATGTCGGAATGGAGGATGACCTGTCCGGCGATTCGCGTACCCGGGAGGCACTTTGGGGGCAGGTGCTTCTAAAGGAAAAACGGGATGATGGACAGGATTTCAGAAGCATTATCCGTCGATTAAACGAAGTGCTGATACCGGCCTTTCCCGATATATCGATAAGGGTTCTCAATGGAGGATTTGACCGTCTGGTTTTTCTCGCGACGAATGGACCGGGCTTCCGGGTGGAACTCTCATCTGATTCGGCGGAGGACCTCAATTTAGCCGTCAAGCAAGTAAGCAGCCTTCTCCTCCAGGACCCTGAGATAATGAGCATCGGGCTGGATGTGGAGCAGGACAGAGTCTTTCTCACAGCGCGATTGAATCAGGATTCTTTGAATAAGCTGAATATAGCCGCCAGCGATACCGCATTAACTGCCCGCATAGCGTTCGGAGGAATCAACGTGGGGAATTACCAGCCTGATTCAGGGCCGGCCAGGCGCATCATACTTAATTCTGATTTACAGAAACATGAACCCAATTTGGATGCACTGACCCGATTGAGGGTGAGAAATCGGCTTAATCAAACGGTCTCATTCGATGAATTTGCAGAAGTGGCAGAAGAGCAGGGTGTTGCCTCCATCATCCGTCATGATAGGAAACGGATTATAACCGTCATCGGCTATACCGAGAGTGAAAACATTCGGGATATCAACCGTCGATTCAAAGACGGCATCACCGGCCATCGATTTCCCCCGTCGGTGAACTGGCGTATCGAAGGTGTCGGCGGCCTAATCAACGACTCGATTATGCGCCTCGGCATTGTCCTGATGATCTCCCTCTTCCTCGTCTATGCCGTGATGGCCATACAGTTTGAAAAACTGATGCAGCCGTTGATTATCATGGCGGTTGTACCCTTCTGCTTCATCGGAGTGGTGGGAGGATTGGTGATTTTCGGCTCAGATATTTCCCTGATTTCCTTTCTCGGCATCGTCGCCCTCGGCGGCCTCGTCGTCAACAATGCCATCGTACAGGTAGATCGGATCAACCAACTGCGAAGGAATGGCCTGACCATGGCCATGGCCATCGTGGAGGGCTCGGTAAGCCGGTTAAGGCCGATCCTGATGACAACGCTCACGACATTTTTCGGAATACTCCCCCTTGCTCTAACCCAGGGTATAGGCACCCGGATATATGCCCCATTGGGGCAGGCCATCGCAGGCGGTCTGGCTGCCTCTACACTCGTTACACTCTTTCTTATTCCGGTTTTATATCGTATAGTGGAATACCGGAGGAATGATGGTTCCTGAGTGTAGGGCAAAATATCCTTAAATAAAGACCGGGGCTGTATCAGAAAAGCATCAACAACCGAAAAAACAGCGATTCAATTGGATATTTCTCGAAATCCTTTCGATTTTCAGCATCGGCCCGATAAATCGCCCGCTGGCAGATATCCGGCCAATACAAGCCATAAAGAAGGCAACACTTGAATACAGACTGAAACCAAGACTGCTCACAATCCTGAACGTCCCCGTCACTTCCATTTTGCGCAGATTATACGCCATCATATACAGATAAGTCTCAGCATGCACTTTTTCCAATCCCCGAAGGTTGAAATATGCGAATTTCCGGTTGTGTTTCATGTCTCCAAAAACGCTCTCAACTTCATTGCTTCGGCGTGAATATAATCTCTGTCCCGTATTTGTCTGCAAACGTTTTTTTGCCCTTTTCTGCTGATAGCGATAATGCCGATTTACTTCCAGTCTTTTGTAATCCTTACCTTTGCCGATACAGTCTAATCTGTTGGAACAGATGCCGCAAAAATCACATCTATAAATGCTTGAATTGAAGTGCAGCAGTTCATCCTCTTTCCGCATCTTATAGCCAGATGGACAGTGTATTTCATCGGCATCATTCATTGTAAACTTATAATGTTTATACAGGGTTTTAGTCAGATTTTTATCTCCAGCCCGATACCCAGGATACTTTATGCAGCCCTCAATACCGCGACTGTCAAGATAATCATAACTGCTCCTGTAACCGCAACCCGCATCGGCTATAACATTCTGCGGCTGACCAATCCCCAGAACCTTGCGTTTCTCCATAAGTTCGATAAATACCTTGCCGTCATTGGCGCTCTGATGAACCGATACGCCGGTCACAAAGCCGTTCTCAGTGCCAATTTGAAGATTATAGGCCGGAAGAGTTTCGTCATTCTTCATCCTCATAAAAGTCGCATCCTGGACTGTTTTACCGTACGAGCTGCGCTCTCCCAATGTTTCTTCCTGGCTTTCGTATTCTGCAATTTCAGACGATTATTTTTTAGTTTTTTTGGCAGACTTTTCATTTTTCTTTGGATTGACCTTGAATCTGCATCCTCATTAATACTCTCTTCAGCCTTGTCAGCAGCAGCACTCAGGCTGTCGGGATCAGTATCCTGCGGTATTTCCGCATCGTTTAACAGGCTGGCTTCTTTGATGATTTCTGCTGCCCGCTGGCGGGTCATTTCCTTGAAACGCCGGCTGTTTTTTTTCCAGATCACTTTGTGCTTATTTGCATCCGCTTTCACTTTTGTGCCGTCTACAAAATAATCATCGCCTTCAATGTAACCTTCGTCCAGAAGTATCATCACAGTTTCTGTGAAAACATTTTCCATGTATATTTTTGAAATACTTCCCCCGAAACCGATTGACAGCAGGGCACCTCTAAAAAACAGCTTCAGGAAATTGACGAAGAAATTTTTTGTCGATACAAGGCGGCAAAAGCGGAGTGTAGCAGGGCTTAGTTGAGTATTTTGACAACGCAGTAGCGGCGGAAAAGATCGAGTCAAGAACTAAATGGGTTTTTTAGAGGTGCCCAGTAATAAAATCAGGACGCTGATACGCTCAGAGCCATATAAAGTTGGCATCTCTTCTGGCTGCCTTTTCCAGCTTGCGGCAGGAGTATATTCCCTGCGTATAGCCGCAGATCAACAGTTTCATCATCATGGACGAAGAAATTTCTGTCGATACAAGGCGGCAAAAGCTCAAGCGTAGCTTAAGCTACAGGCGTGAGCATTTTGACAACGCAGTAGCGGCGGAAAAGTTCGAGTCAAGAACTAAATGGGGTTTTTTAGAGGTGCCCATTACTGACACAATCCCGGCAACTACTGAATAAGGAGAACTAGTTAGGAGAAAAACTTTGCCGGATTCTTGAACCGATGCCTTAACTATAGCGGTTCAATCTGCAGTATTCATGTGCCGGCAGTGATTAATACTTGTGTGTTCTGTATCAATTCAGCAAGAATTCTGCATTGACCCGCTTTGAAAACACCGTATAAGATGGTTCATCATGAAAAAACGGCTGATCACCTCGGCGCTTCCCTATGTCAATAACATTCCGCATCTGGGAAATCTCATCCAAGTTCTCTCGGCCGATGTCTTTGCCCGGTTCTGCAGGCAATATGGCTATAAGACACTGTATGTATGTGGAACGGATGAATACGGTACGGCAACCGAGACCAGGGCATTGATAGAGGGCGTAACACCCCAGGAACTCTGCGATAGATATCATCGCATTCATGTCGATATCTACGACTGGTTTCAGATAAGCTTCGATCATTTCGGACGTACCAGTCTGCCCATACAGACCGAGATTGTCCAAAAACTCTTCCTCCGTGTCGACCAGGCAGGTTACATCAATGAGAAAACCATCAAGCAGCTCTACTGTGATAAGGACCGCCGCTTCCTTGCCGATCGCTACGTTCATGGCATTTGCCCCCATTGTGAATACCAGGATGCCCGCGGTGATCAATGCGAGAGCTGCGGGAAACTCCTAGACCCCATTGAGCTTATTGAACCCCGCTGCGGCACCTGCGGCGGAACGCCCAGGATTGAAAGTACCCGTCATCTCTATATAGACCTGCCTGCCATCAGGCCGAAGCTGGAAGAGTGGATGAATACGGCTAAGGTAAGAGGGGACTGGGCCAACAATGCCGTACGCATGACAGAGAGCTGGATTCGTGACGGACTGAAGGAAAGGGCCATTACCCGGGATTTGGAATGGGGCATTCCCGTGCCGAAGGCCGGTTTCGAGAACAAGGTGTTTTACGTGTGGTTCGATGCTCCCATCGGCTATATTTCCATCACGGCCGATTTCACCGATCAATGGGAAGGCTGGTGGCGTGATCCGGATAATACCGAGCTATTTCAGTTCGTCGGAAAAGACAACATCCCCTTTCACACCGTTATCTTCCCCGGCACTCAGATCGCATCCGGAGAGATATGGACCAAACTCCACCACATGAGTTCCTCTGAATATCTCAATTATGAGGCCGGTAAATTCTCGAAGAGCAAGGGAATAGGGGTGTTCGGGAATGACTGCCGGGATACCGGCATACCGGCCGATGTGTGGCGGTTCTATATGTATTACAACAGGCCCGAGAATTCAGACTATCAGTTCACCTGGGCGGATTTTCAAGAGAAGGTCAATGGCGAATTGATCGGCAATTTCTCCAACCTGGTGCACCGCACCTTCTCCTTTATTCACCGATACTTTGAGGGCAAGGTGCCCGGACAGGATCTGGACGAGGATATATGGGCCGATATAAGAAAGAAAGAGGCCCTCATTACCGAAAAACTTGACCGTGCTGAAATCCGAGCCGCATTTCGGGACATTTTTGGACTTGCAAAACTCGGCAACAAGGCCTTTCAGTCCGGCGAACCCTGGAGAACCCGTACGGAAGATCCGGTCGCCGCCGCAGTCCTGCTCAGAACCCTCCTCTTCCTTATTCGAGATATGGCGATACTCATCAAGCCTTATCTGCCGGCAGCCTCGCTGCGATTGGCGAACTGGCTTGGCTTGGAAAATGACAATTGGCATCAGATCGGCTCCCGTGATGGTCCATCGGCGATAGCCGAGCCTGTCATCCTCTTCGATAAACTCGATGATAAATTGATACAGGCCCTCCGCACACGTTTCGGCGGCACTCAGTCACAGCGGGATTTCGGCGGCGATTCGGTCCAATTTCCGCCTGTCGGGGGTAAGAGTGTGGAAGAATCCTTTGCTGCCCTCGATTTGCGGGCCGCAAAGATACTCCAGGTCGAGCGGCATCCAAACGCCGATAAGCTTTACATCATCACCTTGGACGATGGCGATGAAGAACCGCGAGTAATATGTTCAGGCCTTGTAGATAGCTGCCGAGAGGAGGAATTACAGGGGCAGACCATCATCATTGTCTACAATCTCAAGGCGGCTAAGCTGCGGGGAGTCAAGAGCCGGGGGATGCTCCTCGCCGCCGAGGATGAGGCGGGGAACCTCGAAGTGCTCATGCCGAATGCACTTCCTGGAGACCGTGTCACCCTGACAGGCGGGGAACCTGCACCCATTCCGGCTAAAAAAATCGACATCAAACAATTCCTGGCCACGAAGATTACAGCCGTCGACGGCATGGTCATGGCCGGTGAAACACAACTTGTACTGGCCGGCTCCCCGCTTAAGACGACAAAGGTTCTCAACGGGAAGGTTGGCTAATGTGCTGCGGTTTTCAAAAATCTATATCGGCTGTCCCTTCGGACAGGACTTCTGACTTCAATGCCTTAGCCCCGAAGCTTGCAGGCGGCTCAATAGGTTGAATGAGCGGCACTTCGCAGCCGTTTGAGAACCTGCACTGTCAGAAAAAGAACTATGTGGTCGACCCCATTGGGCCTCGACAGTATATGGGGTGAGCAGTTTTTTGCATGAATGAGCCGAAATTGAAGCAATGGGATTGAGACGGGGTGGAAAAGGTCTGGGCATATACTTGTAATTCATTTCTTCACCGAACTATATATGTCAGCACGTGACTGCTGCCTGTCACTAAGCTTCAGGCACTATAAATGTCTTACACCGGCAGCCCCGGTTCATCGTCACCCGCAGGGGCTTGCCGGCGGCATTTCCGCTGCAATCCCTTGCGGTTATTGTCATTTGGCAGTCTGCTGTGTACGGCACACGAGGGAGGGGGGGTAGTTGGAATCAACCCAATCTATTGACATTATTTCCCTGGATAAACTCGAATCAGGAGGAAATTTGCTCCAGTCCGCCTTCTGGGGAAGGTATAAATCACTTAGCGGCTGGCGGCCACGGGGATTCGCCTGGAAAGCCGGTGCCGCAGCCGGTTCTCTGTTGGTATTGGAACGAACTCTTCCGGGCGGGCAGAGTCTGGCCTATGTTCCTCATGGGCCTCTTCTGCCTGGCGATATGGATAACCGGCAAGTCTCAAGCCTGATATCCGGCTTGGCAGGGGAGCTTTTCGAGCATCTTCCTTCATCCTGCTTCATGATACGTTTCGACCTTGCCGGGGGCGCCAATGGGCCAGTCGGAACGGATACGCCCCGTCCCGCCGGGCTCACGGAGCCGCTGCGAAAGGCTTCCTACCGTGTACAGCCTGAGGATACGGTCATCCTTCCGCTGATTAAGGATGAGGAGACCCTGCTTTCGAATATGCACAAGAAAACCCGTTACAACATCAGGCTGGCAGAACGGAAAGGGGTGAGTATTCATCGGCTGGAGAAAGAAGCCGCACTCGAGTCGTTGCCGAAATGGTATGCCCTCTACAGAGAAACGGGCAGACGGGACGGCATAACCCTTCACGATGAACTCTACTATAGACGATTGTTTCTCGAAACACAAAAAGTAGAAACGGATGATTTCAAACTCAGCCTGTATCTGGCCTGTCATGAGGGAAACCTGTTGGCGGGCATCATCGTATTCCGCTGCTATCAGAGGAGCACCTATATGTACGGTGCCTCCTCCTCAAATAAAAGGGAATTAATGCCCAACCACCTTCTTCAGTGGCATGCCATCCGGGATGCGGCGAATGAGGGGGCCGAAGAATATGATTTCTACGGCATACCGCCATCAGATAGCGCCGAGCATCCCATGCACGGTCTATGGCGCTTCAAGACCGGATTCGGCGGCAATATCCATCATTATTATGGTGCTTGGGATTATCCCTATAAGCTCGGCATATACCGCATTTATAGCGTCGCCGAAAGGCTCCGCGGGCGTCTTGCCGCTTGGCGGAAGCGAATACTCCCCTACAAGCCGCCTCAAAAATGAAGAACAAGGATTCAACTCCACAGCCTCTTCTTCGTATCTGAAGGGGACAGCCCTGCGTAGCCGTCTTGTCTCAACACTTCAAAAGCCGCCACCCCAACGGCTACCGCAAGGTTCAGCGACCTCGCCCGTGGCTGTATAGGTATTCGCAAACAGTGTTCAGGCTGTGCTTTGAGAATCTCAACCGGCAAACCGGCCGTTTCCTTACCGAATACAAGAAATGTCTGGTGTTCAAATCTTACCGTATCGTGGCCGAGTCTCGCCTTAGTCGTGAAATACCACATGTCCGCATCCGGATAGGTCTCACGGAAGCCGGGCCAATCACCATGAATTTCGACATCTAAATCCTTCCAGTAATCCAGACCGGCACGCCGGAGATGCCTGTCGTCTATTTGAAATCCCAAGGGCCGTATAAGGTGGAGTTTGGCGCCGACTGCCACGCAGGTGCGGCCTATGCTGCCCGTGTTCTGGGGTATTTCCGGCTCATGCAAAACAATATGCAGTTCCATGCGAAACTAACCCTTAAATCCGTCCTGGATGTTCTGCACTTTGGAGATCGAAAGAACCGCCGGGATAGTCCTTATGCTCTTGGTTATTCTCTTCAAGTCATCGGCGTTCTCCATCTCAACGGTGAAAAATCCCTCCAGGTTGCCCCGTTCAGTTTCATCGAGACTTCCGGAGATGATATGACCATGATACTTACGAATCGAATTCTCGATTTCACTGTAGAGATTGTAGGTGTTACGGGCGTGAACCCTCAGTTTCTGAACGCTCTTATGAGTCGTTGTTTCCCATTCCACGTGTATACGGCGGTCTTCAAATCCGTCGATTCCCCCCAAGTTGGGACAGGAGGCATGATGCACGATGATGCCGCGTCCACGGGAGATATAACCGATGATGCGATCCCCGGGAGTCGGAGAGCAGCAACGGCTGATTTTGATCAAGGTGTTACGCCCATTCCCTACGCTAATGCCGAACTTGCCTGTATCGATGACACGGGTTTCGATTTGCTTCCCATCGGCTGGATTGTTTGGCGGGGGGCGCAGGTTCTTCTTCGCGACTATTTCCCTGTCGATTATCACATTCGTATCATGGCGGTTCAGCCAGGCGCGTATCTTGCTCCGCGATCTGGCGCTGCGCACATGCTTTAGCCAATTGACATGAGGATGGGCCTTTGATGAGGTGAGTATCTGAATAGTCTGCGTATTCATCAGCGGGCGAGTGAGCGGAATAATGCTGTCATCGGCCTTCGCTCCCCTGCAGTGATTGCCGACTTCCGTATGTATGTGATAGGCAAAGTCTATCGCCGTCGACCCCTCAGGGAGTTCAATCGGCTCACCCTTGGGCGTATAGACGATGATGGAATCTCTGAGCACATCGCGTTTTATCGTGTCCAAAAACTCACCGGCATCATGATCGTATCCTTCACTGCGCAGGGTTTGAAGTTGTTTCACGACTCCGATTTCCGAAGGAAGTATTTGGTCGGGACGCTTCCTAGCCTTATACGCCCAATGCGCAGCGATGCCATATTCGGCAGTTTCATGCATTTCCCGGTTGCGGATCTGTATCTCCATGATGTGGGCGCTTTCTGTGATCACCGCAGTATGAATGCTCTGATACCCATTGCTCTTGGGATGGGCAATGTAGTCTTTGAAATGCCTGCCAAGCGGCGGCCAAAGGCTGTGAACCACCCCGATCATCACATAACACGCATTAGTCGTCTCACAGATTATCCGCATACCCGAGAAGTCCAATATCTCTCCGAATGCCTTGTTTCTGTCTTTCATCTTCCTGTAGATTGAGTAAAAACTCTTCACACGCACGTCAACCTGCACCTTGACTCTGGCCTTGGATGCCGCATGGATGACTTTTTCTTTCATCTGAACAAGATCCTGCTGCCTTTCTTCCTTTCTAAGGGCAATATCGTTTTGAATTTGGGCATAATAACTCGGCTTTAAGTACTTGAAACTGTAGTCTTCAAGCTCGCTCTTATGAGAACTCATGCCAAGCTTGCCGGCCATTGGGGCGTATATTTCCAGGCATTCGCGGGCAATACGCTGCCGGCGCCGTTCATCCTTTATGTGATGAAGCGTTCTCATATTGTGGCACTTGTCGGCAAGTTTGATGAAAATAATCCTCAAATCATCCACCATAGCCCAAATCATCTTGCGCAGACTCGCGGCCTTCCTGTGCCCCTTGCCTATGTCAATATCGTCAATCTTCGTTACTCCATCGACAAGGGTATAGACTTCTTCGCCGAAATACTCTGCAAACTCCTCATGACGGATGTCAGTGTCTTCGAGCACATCGTGAAGCAATGCTCCCAAAATAGTGGCGGGCTCCATCTTGAGGTCAATGAGTATCTCGGCCACTTTGAGAGGATGAATGATATACGGTTCTCCAGAATCCCTTTTTTGCCCCTCGTGAAGCTGTCTGGACCAGTGAAGCGCCCGCAATATTTGACGCCGATTCGCCCTGGAGTAAATACTCAATCGCCCGGTGAACTGCCGGATGACAGCCTCTAAGTTTTCATTGGTAAGGACCAAATTGCTTCCATCTGAGGTCATGGCCGCTTCCTTCCGTAGATCACCCGGTCTCTTCCCCCAAGGTCCTGCCGGATAGCAATACTGCGAAAATCATTTTCCGACAGTATTTGTCTGATCACGGCCATCTGCGATGGGTCTGCTTCCAAAATCAGGACGCCGTTCAAACGAAGGCGTTCGGCGGCCTGAGGTATGAGTCCTCTAATCAGATTGAGACCATCCTCCCCGCCGCCGTCGAGGGCGATATCGGGTTCTTTCCAGCCCAGGCGGAGCCCCCGGTCCACCTCATTTCTCGTCAAATAGGGCGGGTTGGCCACAATGACATCGAAGGGCCCCTCAATGCCGTCGAGAAGATGCGTTTGAGTGAAGCATATCCTTCCGCCGCATAGACTCCGATTGTTTCTGCGGCAGTATTCACCGGCGATTTCGGAGATATCCGAGGCGAATATGCGCCAGCTAGGCCGCTCCACGGCCAGGGGCGCCGCCAGAGTGCCCGGACCGCAGCAACAGTCATGCAGGCGTCCCTCCGATGATGGCGGCATGAAGTCAAGGGCCGTTTCCACCACAATCTCCGAGTCAGGACGAGGACAGAAAACACCGGGACCGATGTGAAAGTTCAAGCCCCAGAATTCCTTGAGACCGGTAATCCAGGCCGCCGGTTCACCCTCCCTGCGGCGATTGAGCATTTGTCTATAGGAGAGGTGTTCAGATTCCCTCATTTCTTCCTTCAATTCCATATACAGTCTTGCCCTGTCTGTGCTGCAGGCGTGGGCTAACAGCAGGGATGCGTCCAGTTCGGGAGTGTCGGTTACATGGAGTGGAAGCATATTTCGACCCTCGGCCAATGCCTCATGTCTGGTCATCAAGAGCGGTTTCGACGGCGCAGACCATCAGGGCCTCTACAAGGTCATCAATTTCTCCCTGCATCGTCTGTTCGAGCTTGTAGAGTGTGAGATTGATGCGATGGTCGGTGACACGGTTCTGAGGGAAGTTGTAGGTGCGAATGCGTTCCGACCTGTCGCCGCTGCCCACCTGACTCTTTCGATTGGCGGCGCGTTCCGCTTGTTTTTTGGCCTCCTCGGCATCATATAACCGGCTCCGGAGCACGCGCATGGCCTTGGCCCTGTTCTTGAGCTGGCTCTTCTCATCCTGGCAGATAACCACCAGCCCTGTAGGAAGATGAGTAATGCGTACAGCCGAGTCGGTGGTGTTCACACTCTGCCCCCCGGGTCCGCTTGAGCGGTACACATCAATTTTAAGATCATTTTCTTTGATTTCGATGTCGATTTCTTCGGCCTCGGGCAGCACGGCAACCGTTACCGCCGAGGTGTGGATGCGGCCCTGAGACTCGGTTACCGGCACCCGCTGCACCCGGTGTACGCCGGATTCATAGCGAAGCTGACCGTAAGCGCCTTTGCCCTTTACCGAGAAAATGACCTCCTTGAAGCCGCCTGCCTCGGTTTCATTGGCCTGCAGGAGTTCCACCTTCCATCTGTGTTTATCGGCGTAGCGGTTGTACATCCGGTAGAGATCGGTGACAAAGATACTGGCCTCGTCTCCTCCGGTACCGGCGCGAATCTCGATAATGATGTTCTTTCCGTCGAGGGGGTCTTGAGGTACCAATTGCCGTTTCAACTGTTTGATTATCTTTTCCAGCATCTCTTCCAATGAATCGATTTCTATTTCCGCCATTTCCCTGAGTTCCGCTTCACTCTCGGTTTCCGCCATCTTCCGCGCGTCGTCGAGTGCGGATTTCTTCGCTAAGAAATCCGCATAGAGCGCCATGGTTTCCTGAAGATGGCTCAATTCCTGCATCGTTTCCTTGTAGTGGACTGGATTCCTGTGGAAGTCTGGCGCAGAAACGATACTCTGCAATTCCTCATGGCGAGACTGGAGAGCATCGAGACGTTTTTCCAGTAAGGTGCTGTCTGTCATAAATGACACCTTAGCCGAATTTGTATTTAGATTGAAGTGCTAAGAGGGCCTTTTAGAGGCACCCCTCAGAAGCCTACAGTTTCTTGACCACTTGGGGGAGGGGAACCGTCCGGTCTGGGAGCAGATTGATTTTTTCGCATACCGACAGTGCGGCTGAAGCCGAAAAAGGCCCCGCAGGCGGCCCCGATGATGTGAGAAATTTGAGAGATATCGTCATGCAGGAATATGGCCAAAAATTCCTTGAATAAGTAGAGGCCCACCACGAGTATCGCCGTTATCGGGAATTCGCCGGTCTTGATATTAGCGAAACTCACCATGAGTATCATCATGAACGCGACGCCGCTGGAACCCATGAGCGCCGCGTCAAATAAAAACGCATTCACCAACCCGTTCGCCATAGCCGTGATGGCAATCATCCAGGACAAGGGTCTCGATCCAAATTTCTCCTCGAGAATAGGGCCAAGGAGCAGTATGAGGGTGAGATTAGAGAGTAAATGATCCCATCCCATGTGGCCGAAGATATGGGTGAGCATTCGGACATAAGCCGGTATGCTGTCTATCTGAAAAGTTGTTGCACCTTCGGCGGTGAAGAGCGCCTCTATGGTTCCAGGCATGATGTACTGGTCGATGAGCAGCACGGCCGTCGCAATCAAAGTAAAGGTGAGCGTAGTAGGGGCATTGTATTTCAGCCTCATATATCACACATATCGGCCCGATTATCCTCATTTGTTACCGTAGGGCGCCTCCAAAAACCGCTTTTGGAATTTGGCGCAGCTATTTTTCTTCGATAAAGGTGCCAAAAATTCAAGCGTAACGGGTTTACGTGAGTTCTTTGGCAACGCAGTCGCGGAGGGAAAAGAACAAGCCAGAAACGGAATAGGTTTTCAGAAGTGCCCTGTATCCTCGTCTCAATTACAGGGCGTTGCCATCAATTTCCAGCTCTATTGGGCAATGATCACTGCCTAGAACATCCGGTTTGATGACCGACGAGAGAACGAGGTCTCGCGCTGCATCGTTGACACAGAAATAATCCAGT
Source organism: Spirochaetaceae bacterium (assembly GCA_965232165.1). Lineage (GTDB taxonomy): Bacteria > Spirochaetota > Spirochaetia > DSM-2461 > DSM-2461 > UBA2779. Next base: position 327,101 of record CBDDOY010000002.1, read on the forward strand.
CTCCATCCGATATTTCTGGCCCTTGCGCCGCCGCGGTACGACCACCAGGTGTAGTGCTGAGGTCCCTTTTCAAACATACGGAATGTATCGGTCCATCCGCTGTCGATGAAGGAATCCATCCAGGCGCGCTCTTCCGGAAGATAGCCGGGATTCTTCTCGTTCTCCTTGGGCCTGGCAAGATCAATGGGTTTGTGAGAAACGTTGAAATCTCCCGTTACGACAACCGTCTTTCCTTGAGCCGCCAATGCATCCCCGCAAGCCTTCACGGCCTGATTGAAACTGAGCTTGTAATCCAGGCGTCTGCCCTCAGGCTGGGAGTTGGGGAAATAGCCGTTGAGTAAAACCAAATTGCCGAAATGAATAAGCTGCATTCGGCCTTCGGCATCGAACTCTTCCCTTCCCAGTATCTCAACCCCATCAGGCGTCTTCTTCGACCAAAATGCCGTGCCGCTATAGCCCTTCTTCTCGGCGCTATGCCACCATGAATGGTAGCCTGCCGGGGACAGCAGCGTCTTGGGAACCTGATCCGAATGCGCCTTAATTTCTTGAACACAGAAAACATCGGCATTCGCCGCGTCAAAGTAGTCAAGAAAACCCTTGCCGCTTGCGGCTCGAATACCATTGACATTCCAAGATACTATTTTCATCCTTATCATTATCAACGAACAATGAACAAAAAACAATAACCTGGTGCATCGTCAATTCAAAAATCAACACCTGGCCGCAACCCTTCGGGTCGGGCTTTCCACTCCAATGCCCTGCTCTGGCAGCCTGCTTCCGGCTCATTGCCAATCGCCGGGGGGCAGCCGGCGGCATTTCCGCTGCCCTTCAATACTTGTTGTGTGCAGCACAGCAGGAGCCTGCCGGACTTAACCTTCCGGTCGGTTCTTACCTGTTGTCAATATGTCCGGGCAAAGCTGACTCACTCTGCTTTTTCGCCTTGTATCAGAAAAAGAATCATGAAAAACTGTCTCAAGAATCTCAAGTCCGACAGACTCCTAGGAAACAGAACATGAAATCTTTGATGCGTGTTGACGTTGCACCTGGCCGAAGAGGTTTTTTAGAGGTGCCCTTATGAGCCCGTCATGAGCAGGCGATACCGGCGGAAACGGCCTGTCCCGGCACTGGAGTATCCAGCCAATCTTCCCATAGTCCACCGCCGCGGGGAAATCATCGATGCGATACATCGCAATCAAATTGTCATCATTTCCGGCGAAACCGGCAGTGGGAAAACAACCCAGCTTCCTAAGATATGCCTGGAGGCCGGCCGTGGCCTGAAAGGGCTGATAGGCTGCACCCAGCCGCGCCGTATCGCCGCCCTTTCCATCGCCGCGAGGATAGCCGAGGAAATGGGCGATGAGAAGGGCGTCGGCTGCAAAATTCGGTTTCACGACTCGAGCGGCCCGGAGAATTTGATTCGAGTGATGACCGACGGCATGCTCTTGGCAGAGATTCAAAAATCACCGAACCTGTCGGCCTATGACACCATCATAATTGACGAGGCCCATGAACGATCCCTCAACATTGATGTTCTTTTGGGCATGATGAAACGACTGATTGCCTGCCGTGACACCCTTAAGCTCATCATCACCTCTGCTACGCTTGATACCCAGGAGTTTTCTAGACATTTTAACGATGCGCCCGTCATCGAGGTGAGCGGGCGGGTCTTTCCGGTGGATATCCGCTACATGCCGCCGGAAGAAGATTCGATGAGTTTGGCCGAAAACGCGGCATCTTGCGTGAAGATGATCATGGAAGAAAGTCAAAGAGGGGATATCCTCGTCTTCCAGCCGACCGAGCAGGACATACGGGAAACGATAGAACTGGTATCAAGGGAATTTGCCGGCCGCTTAAACATCGTGCCTCTGTATGCCAGACTTCCCGCAGCGCAGCAGCACAAGGCTTTCGAATTGGGCGGACGGCGAAAACTCGTCGTCGCAACCAACGTCGCCGAAACCTCCCTGACTATTCCAGGCATCCGCTATGTGGCGGATACGGGTCTGGCCCGCATCAGCCGCTACAATCCGGGAACCGGCACCCACGGGCTGCCCATCGACCTTATTTCCCGTGCCAGCGCAGAGCAGCGAGCCGGCCGCTGTGGGAGAGTGTCCGACGGTATCTGCATCCGTCTCTATTCCGAAGAGAGCTATCGAACAAGACTCGAGTACACCCCGCCCGAGATTAAGCGGACCAATCTGGCCGAAGTAGTGCTAAGGCTTCTTCACCTCGGCATTGAAGACATAGAAAAATTCCCTTTTGTTACCCCTCCGCTATCCGCTGGAATCAGAGATGGGCTTCGGACACTGAGGGAAATTGGCGCACTCGACACGGTGAAACACAGGCGGCTGACGCCGAGTGGGCGTCTGATGAGCCGTCTTCCGATTGACCCGCGCTTAGCCAAGATGCTCATCCAGGCCGATCAAGAATCCTGCCTGGGTGATGTTCTCCCCATCGTGGCAGCCTTGAGCATTCATGATCCAAGAGAATTTCCCCCTGAAAAGAAGACCCAGGCCCGGTCTGCACATGCGGTGTTCCGCGACGAGAATTCGGATTTCATCAGTTGGCTCAATATCTGGGATGCATTTCGCGCTGGGGGAGGCAAGGAATCCTATACCGGAAGAATCAAGAAATTCTGCAAGGAGCATTACCTCTCGTTCCGGCGGATGCGGGAATGGATGGACGTACACCGCCAGTTGGCCCTGGTAATGGAGGAAAACGGTTACCGGATTAGACGCATGAAAACCACAGCGTGGTTAGATAAGCACGGGCATTTCACCCCGAGATATGCCGCCATTCATCGGGCTCTCCTGTCCGGTCTGCTGTCTCACATCGCCCGCCGCGAAGAGGAAGGGGTCTATCTTGCCACCCGCAATCGAAAAACCTATATTCATCCAGGTTCGGCACTGAAGAAATCTTCGCAGCCATGGATAGTCGCGGCAGAATTGGTGAATACTTCCCGTCTATTCGCACGCTTGGCCGCGGCTATAGACCCTCAGTGGTTAGAAGACCTAGCGGCCCATCTGGTGAAGAAGAGTTGGAATAATCCGCATTGGAGCCAGAAAACCGGCACGGTGATGGCCGAGGAACAGACGCACCTGTTCGGATTCCTCATCGCCGAAGGCAGAATGGTGCCCTATGGGCCAATAAATCCGCCGGAAGCGCGGGAGATATTCATAAAGAGCTGCCTGGTGGAATCCGCTTCTTCACATACCCGTGATTATCCGTTTCTCAGGAGTAATCAGCATCTTCTGAAGCGGCTACAGGGCATGGAGGCCAAACTGCGCCGCAAAGACCTTCTGGCCGGTGAGGAGGAACTGCAAAATTTCTATACCAGCAGAATACCTGAAACAGTGCTGGATACGGCCTCCCTGAACAGGGCATTGAAAACAGAAAAGGGCCTGGAGCAGGCCCTGCACATGAGCGAAGACGACTTGCTCACCGGCATAGATGTCTGCGGCGACCTTGAGATGTTTCCCGACAAGGCGGATATTTCCGGTGAATCATGGAGCCTGTCCTATCTTTTTGATCCCGACTCCCGCAGGGATGGGGTCACCTTGAAAATACCCGCCGGTCATCTGAATGAAATCAGGACAGGGGATACCGATTGGATGGTTCCTGGACTGCTGAAGGAAAAAGTCGAAACTTTGATGAGGGGCTTGCCGAAGAAATACCGCCGCCGTCTCATTCCCATCGCGGAAACTGCAGGCGAAGCGGTGAGTGGAATGAATCAGGAGGGCGGCCTGCCTCATGCCCTCTCGGCATGGCTGTATAGAGAACGCAGCATCGATATACCGCCGGGGGAATGGGATATGGGGGGGCTTCCCGCATACCTCAAAGTGCGCTTAAGCCTGCTCGACGATGCCGGAAGGGAAACTGCTGCAGGATACGATCCGGCAAGGCTGGAACCGTCGGCTCATGGGGGCAGGGCTTCAGGGCAAATTTATAGCGGACGTCTTGCTCCGGATGGACCGGCCGCACGGTACAAGAAAAACCATGAGAGAAGCAATTTGACCTCTTGGCCTGGAGATATCCCTGATTCGGTGGAAATAGGCCAAGGCGCCGTACTGTGGCCGGCACTGAATGACGACGGAGAATCGGTGTCCCTGAGGTTCTTTGATCTGAAGGCCCAGGCCCTGGCGGCACAGAGACAAGGGCAGCAAAGACTGGCGATGATCCACTGGGCAAGAGAGATGGGAAATTTCAGGAAACAACTGCAGCTGACCGGCCGGGTGAGGGTAACAGCCAGTCAGTTAGGCGGCGCGGATGCGATTGAAGAAGCCGTTTGGAACCGTGTGACCGCCGACGTTTTTGCCTTCAGGGTGATAAGAAAAGAAGAAGAATGGGCAGAGATGCTTGCATCTGGCGGCCGGCGATTCTATCCGGCAGCCCGGGATTATTTTGAACAGATTGCGGCAATACTCAGCACCTACGGTGAGGTCATATCCTGGCTCCGGGAGCTTGTCGGCAAGGGACACAGGGTGTCCTTCCTAGAAGCATGTATGGCAGACGCCCAGGCCATAGTGGGCAGGGATTTCATTCTAAGGGAGTCGATGCGAGTGTGGGAGGCCCTGCCCCGTTGGCTCTGCGCCCTGAAGGTGAGGGCCAGACGGGGAGTGGAAAACCCCGCACGAGAGCAGCGATTTCAGCAGATATGGATGCCGCTTAACCAGCGATTGCAGCAGATAATGGCCAGCCTGTCAGTAATGGCCAGTGATGAGAAATGCGCCGCGCTTAGCGAGGCCGTATTCATGATGGAGGAACTGCGTCTTTCACTCACTGTAGGCGGCGAGATACGAACTGCGATCAAAATCTCAGAAAGCAGGATGAAGAAAGCCTTGGACGAGTTAGACCGGATGCTTTAGTATGAAACCCTTCTTAACAACTATTGGAGGAGCCGTGAGATACAGCATTCGCAACCGTTTCAGCATGATATTCCGCACGATGGATATCATCCGCCGTGTGGTTCTTGGCTTAGTTTTTTGGTTTCTTGTCATTCTGCTCATCACGATATTGATCGAGAGCAGACCGCCTCGAATAAAGAAAAACAGTGTGTTGGTGATTTCGCCGGATGGGGCATTGGTCGATGACTATACACCCTTGGCATCCTTTCGAGGAGTGCCAATCGGACAGCCTCTTCCAGAAACACTTCTAAGCAGTCTCATAAGGGCCATCGAATTGGGACGGGACGATCCAAGAATTTTTGGCATCTGGCTTCGTCTCGACGGCCTTTCACGGGCCGGAGCGGCATCGGCAGGGGAATTGTCAGACGCATTAAAGGAGTTCGCTGAATCAGGCAAGCCCATCGTCTCAAGCGCAGACACCTACAATACATCACGCTATAGGATTGCCTCAGCGGCTGATTACATCGCCGTAGACCGGTTAGGAGAGGTTTTTATCTCGGGTTATGGCTCCTGGCGCATCTACATGGCCGAAGGCATAGATAAATTGGGCGGTGATGTAAACCTCTTCCGGTCAGGTGAATCAAAAAGTGCTGCCGAAGGTTTCATCCTGAACGGCATGTCCGAGGCTGCCAGGCAAAATGAGGAACGGCTGCTGGGCGATCTCTGGTCCGAATGGATTGATTCCGTATCCGGAAATCGGGGAGTAAATCCCATGGAGCTGGAAGAGTGGATTGAGAGCTACGATTTGGAATTGACTGGCACAGGCGGCAATGCGCCTGAGTCGGCGAGGTCTTTCTCTTTGATTGACGGGATTGAGGTAGGAGGGATAGTTCAGGATAGACTGTATGACCTCTTCGGTGAGAATTTTCATACCGTCGACGCGGAGAATTATGTCTTAAGACAGGATCGAATTCGAGCCAAACATGATTCAATTGCAATCGTTCCGATAGTGGGAACATTGGTCTACGGGGAGGGAGACTTCGGGCAATCCGGCAGTGATAACATCATTGATACCATTGAAAGTGCGAGAGAGATGCCGGACACAGTCGCCATCGTGCTCCGCATCGACAGCCCCGGCGGAGATGTCAGGGCCGCAGAAGCCATACGGCGCAGTGTCCAAGAAACCAGGGAGGATTGGAACCTCCCAGTTGTGGCATCCCTCGGTGATTTGGCGGCATCCGGCGGATACTGGATAGCGCTGGAATCCGAACTCATCGTAACGAGACCGGAAGCCATTACCGGTTCCATAGGCGTGTTCATGGTTTCGTTAAGCTTTCAACAGGGGTTAGCAGATATCTTGGGTGTCCGCATAGATGGATTTGGAACGACGCCTTGGTCGGGGATGGGACATCCTGGACGCAGTCTCGATGATCGGGCGGCCGCCGTATATGAGTCAGGTATCATGGATATAGACACAATGTTTAAATCCCTCGTCGCCGAAAGACGCGGCATGGACAAGGAGACCGTGACAAGTCTCTCAGGCGGCATCCCTTGGTCGGGTCGACGGGCCTTGGAGCTTGGCTTGGTTGATCACTTAGGCGGTCTTCGGGATGCATGCCGCTATGCGGCCGAACTGGCCGGTTCCATTCGATGGCAAACCATCCATGTCTCAAAGTCTCAAGACCCCCGAAAAGAACTGCTCAGTCAAATTCTTTGGGGAAACAGATAATTATGACCCTTCCGGACAAACTGACTTTCTTCAGAATCCTTGCTGCGCCGCTCATCTTCTTCACCTGGTATTCAACCATTTATCTCGGAATTTCCCCTAAGCTAGGAACGGTCATAATAGGGATTCTTTTTTTTCTGAGTGAGGTGTCCGATCTCGTGGATGGGCATATTGCCCGTAAATACAATCTTGTGAGTGACTTCGGAAAGATTGCTGATCCATTCTCCGATGTTTTTCTGAGATTGACCTATTTCCTATGCTTTGCTGTGTCGGACATTATGCCGGTGTGGACGCTGGCAATCATTATATGGCGGGAATTGGGAATCATTTTGATCAGGATGATCCTGATCCAGAGAAGAAAAGCACTTGCTGCGAATTCCTTCGGCAAACTCAAATCCGCACTGTACTTCATCTGCGGTGTCGGAGGATTGCTCATCCTGTCCTTGAGAATCTGGAAACCCGAATTGGAATGGCTGTTCAAGATGGAGTGGGTACTGCAGCGGCTGTTCATCACGGCGGCCATGGCTGCCGTGATGTCCTTCGTAAACTATCTTCGTGCCTTCCTCCGGTTAATGCGCTAAGGGCCTTCCACAAGTTCCTGATGAAAAATTATGAAATCCTTATGAAGCGGTCCTCACCTTGTCACAGAGTATCCCGGCTCATACCCCTGGCTAACACCGCAAGATGCTTCTAAGCCGCCTCCAGATAACCTATGATCGGGTTTTCCCAACGGCTAATTCGAAAATTTTTGATCCAAACCAGTAAATGTTCAGGTGCCATCGGGCATACCAGGGTTTCTTAAATGATGGCTAACGGGGGTAATGCAATGGGGTGATGTGAATATATCTGTTTCTCCTGCAATGAATTAATTGACTTTCAGGAGCAATGACTGCGGAAAGTAGCCGACTGCTTCAATTAATGACGAGGCGGGGGGCATCATAAAATCATCAGATATTTCATTTTTTAACTTGACAATTATCGGAGAACAGCTTATCTTCTCGAAACATCATCAGTCGGCATCGAATGATTTCAGCGGTTGAGGTGTGAATATAGGCGATGCGTTGCTGTCGCTTGTCTGTTCTTTATGCAATGCCGTGCTTATCCATGATTTGGATGTTTATGGCTGAAATTAGGGAAGGGAAGAAAGAGACCATGCGTAAATTTTAAACCGGGATATGGTGCGATGAGCACCAATGTTTGTCTAACTGATTGATGTAAACAAGCGTCTATTGACGCTTGACATATCATGGAGAGTTTGATCCTGGCTCAGAACGAACGCTGGCGGCGCGTTTTAAGCATGCAAGTTGAACGGGATTCATGTGCTTGCACATGATGAGAGTGGCGAACGGGTGAGTAACGCGTAGATGATCTGCCCTTTGGTTGGGGATAGCTCATGGAAGCATGGGGTAATACCGAATACACTGTCGTACCTTGGTATGAAGAGGAAAGAGGCTTCGGCCTCGCCGAAGGATGAGTCTGCGTCTGATTAGCTAGTTGGTGCGGTAATGGCGTACCAAGGCGACGATCAGTAGCCGGCCTGAGAGGGTGACCGGCCACATTGGGACTGAGACACGGCCCAGACTCCTACGGGAGGCAGCAGCTAAGAATCTTCCGCAATGGGCGAAAGCCTGACGGAGCGACGCCGCGTGGGTGAAGAATGCCGAGAGGTTGTAAAACCCTTTTCTCATAGAAGAATAAGGACCAGAGGCAATGCTGGTTTGATGACGTTATATGAGGAATAAGCGCCGGCCAATTACGTGCCAGCAGCCGCGGTAACACGTAAGGCGCAAGCGTTGTTCGGAATTATTGGGCGTAAAGGGCTCGTAGGCGGCCTGCCAAGTCTTTCGTGAAATACCAGGGCTCAACCCTGGAAGCGCGAGGGAAACTGGCAAGCTTGAATCTTGGAGGGGGTACTGGAATTCCTAGTGTAGGGGTGAAATCTGTTGATATTAGGAAGAACACCGGTGGCGAAGGCGAGTACCTGGCCAAAGATTGACGCTGATGAGCGAAAGCGTAGGTAGCGAACAGGATTAGATACCCTGGTAGTCTACGCCGTAAACGATGTGCACTTGGTGGTGGAATCATTCGGTTTCACTGCCGTAGCTAACGCGTTAAGTGCACCGCCTGGGGAGTACGCCGGCAACGGTTAAACTCAAAGGAATTGACGGGGGCCCGCACAAGCGGTGGAGCATGTGGTTTAATTCGATGATACGCGAGGAATCTTACCAGGGCTTGACATATAAGCGGCACTCATAGAAATATGGGTTTCCTTTCGGGGACGCTTATACAGGTGTTGCATGGCTGTCGTCAGCTCGTGCCGTGAGGTGTTGGGTTAAGTCCCGCAACGAGCGCAACCCTTGTCATCTGTTGCCAGCATTAAGTTGGGGACTCAGGTGAGACTGCCGGTGCTAAACCGGAGGAAGGTGGGGACGACGTCAAGTCATCATGGCCCTTATGTCCTGGGCTACACACGTGCTACAATGGCCGGTACAAAGTGATGCGAAGCCGCGAGGTGAAGCTAACCGCAAAAAGTCGGCCTTAAGTTCGGATCGGAGTCTGAAACTCGACTCCGTGAAGGTGGAATCGCTAGTAATCGCGCATCAGAATGGCGCGGTGAATACGTTCCCGGGCCTTGTACACACCGCCCGTCACACCACCCGAGTTGGGGGTGCCCGAAGTCGTTAGTCTAACCGGCAACGGAGGACGGTGCCGAAGGTACGCTTGGTAAGGGGGGTGAAGTCGTAACAAGGTAGCCGTACTGGAAAGTGCGGCTGGATCACCTCCTTTCAATGTGAAAGGTATGGAGCTATGGCGGAGTAGTGAATTCAGTCTGTAGATAAGGCAGTCAAATGCATGAAGTGCAATGTGGTATTCTGCATTGTGCTGTGCTAAGGCATTGCTGTTACAGGCTGAGGCACGTTCAATATAGTTCTAAGAGCGATCAATATGGTCGCTAATGAAGTCGCCGGAAGTGTGCAGCCGGCGCAATGGTATTCTGGTTTAGCGGCCTCAATGAGAGGTCCGCATGGCTCTTTCTTCTTTTTTCTGCTTCGGAATGGGTGGATGGCAGAGTGGTTTATTGACCGATTCGTCCGTTTGCCTAGGGGAGCCGCGGTGTGTCCGTGAATTTAAGTCATAAGCCGGGGGCATAGCTCAGTTGGCTAGAGCATCGGCTTTGCATGCCGGGGGTCCGGGGTTCGAGTCCCCGTGCCTCCAGAATGTTATTTGGTCTTTGAGAAAGAATGGGAAGCGGGAGCTTCTTGTTAAGATAGCGAAGGGTTAAAGAATAATATGGTCAAGCAAATAAGGGTCCATGGTGGATGCCTTGGAGCTGTCCGGCGATGAAGGGCGTGGTAAGCTGCGAAAAGCCTCGGTGAGGAGCAAACATCTTTTGATCCGGGGATTCCCGAATGGGGTAACCCATGCGTTCTAAATGGCGCATATCATACAGTCAATTCATAGCTGTATGAGGCAATACCCGGGGAACTGAACCATCTAAGTACCCGGAGGAAAAGAAATCAAGTAGAGATTCCCTTAGTAGCGGCGAGCGGACGGGGAATAGCCCAAACTGCTGGTGTTTCGGCATCAGCGGGGTTGTAGGGCGTGGGGATATGGAATGTCTAAGATTAGTGAAACGGCACAGGAATGGCCGGCCAGAGAGGGTGATAGCCCCGTACGCGAAAGTCCGATGACTCCTACCTGCGTTCCTGAGTACGGCGGGACACGAGAAATCCTGTCGGAATCCGGGTGGACCACCATCCAAGGCTAAATACGAGACAGCTACCGATAGCGAACGAGTACCGTGAGGGAAGTGGTGAAAAGCACCCCGGGAGGGGAGTGAAAGAGAACCTGAAACCGTGGACTTACAAGTGGTCGGAGGTAGATACTTTATCTTTTGATAGTTTATCTATTGACGGCGTGCCTTTTGTAGAATGAACCTGCGAGTTGCCATGTCATGCGAGGTTAAGGCATTGTAGTGCCGGAGCCGGAGGGAAACCGAGTCTTAAATGGGCGTTTCAGTATGGTGTGGCAGACCCGAAGCCGAGTGATCTACCCATGGCCAGGCTGAAGCTCCGGTAATGCGGAGTGGAGGGCCGAACACTAGTCCGTTGAAAAGGGCAGTGATGAGCTGTGGGTAGGAGTGAAAGGCTAAACAAACTCGGAGATAGCTGGTTCTCCCCGAAATGGCTTTAGGGTCAGCGTCATATGTTCAATGCCGGAGGTAGAGCACTGATTAGGCTAGGGCCTGTCACAGGGTACCAAACTTAGTCAAACTCCGAATGCCGGTATTCAAAGTATGGCAGTGAGACTACGGGTGATAAGATTCGTGGTCGAAAGGGAAACAGCCCAGACCGTCAGCTAAGGTCCCTAAACTATGCTAAGTGGAAAAGGTGGTATGATTGCTTAGACAGCCAGGAGGTTGGCTTAGAAGCAGCCATTCCTTGAAAGAGTGCGTAATAGCTCACTGGTCGAGTAATCATGCGCCGACAATGTAACGGGGCTAAGCATAGTACCGAAGCTACGGCTCATCGGCTTGCCGATGGGGGTAGGGGAGCATTCCGTAAGCCTGTGAAGATAGTCTGTGAGGACTGTTGGAGGTATCGGAAGAGAGAATGCAGGTATGAGTAACGAAAAGGGAGGTGAGATCCCTCCCCGCCGAAAGCCGAAGGTTTCCTGGGTAAAGTCTGTCTTCCCAGGGTTAGTCGGCCCCTAAGACGAGATCGAAAGATGTAGTCGATGGGAAACGGGTCAATATTCCCGTACATCTGGTAATTTCGACGGAGTGACGCATAGGGGGAAGCCCTGCCGGGCGCTGGTTGTCCCGGCTCAAGCAGGCGAGGCGTTGATTCTGAGTGGCAAATCCATCAGAAGAGCTGAGTCGTGAAGAGGAGCGAACCTACGGGGGAGCGAAGAGGGTGGACTCGTCGTGCCAGGAAATAGCTTCTAAGGTTAGGTTATCAGGTACCGTACCGCAAACCGACACAGGTAGGCGAGCAGAGCATGCTAAGGCGCACGGAAGAACTCACGTTAAGGAACTCGGCAAATTGCATACGTAACTTCGGGAGAAGTATGGCCTACCCAGAGATGGGAGGTTGCAGAGTCCAGGCCCGAGCGACTGTTTATCAAAAACACAGGTCACTGCGAACCAGTAATGGGATGTATAGTGACTGACACCTGCCCGGTGCTGGAAGGTTAAGAGGAGTTGTTAAGAGCAATCTGAAGCAGCGAATTGAAGCCCCAGTAAACGGCGGCCGTAACTATAACGGTCCTAAGGTAGCGAAATTCCTTGTCGGGTAAGTTCCGACCCGCACGAATGGTGTAACGATTTGGGCACTGTCTCAACGTGAGATCCGGTGAAATTAAAGTCTCGGTGAAGATGCCGAGTACTCGTGGTTAGACGGAAAGACCCCGTGAACCTTTACTGCATCCTGATATTGATATGTTGATTACGATGTGTAGGATAGGTGGGAGACTATGAAACTTGGTCGTCAGACTAGGCGGAGTCATTGGTGAAATACCACCCTTTGTGATTTACGTATCTAACACATACCCTGAATGCGGGTAGGTGGACATTGTCAGGTGGGCAGTTTGACTGGGGCGGTCGCCTCCTAAAGCGTAACGGAGGCGCGCGAAGGTTCTCTTTTCACGGTTGGAAATCGTGAATGAAGTGTAAAGGCATAAGAGAGCTTGACTGCGAGAGGGACACTTCGAGCAGGTACGAAAGTAGGTCTTAGTGATCTGGCGGTTCCGAGTGGAAGGGCCGTCACTTAACGGACAAAAGGTACTCCGGGGATAACAGGCTGATCCTGCCCAAGAGTTCACATCGACGGCAGGGTTTGGCACCTCGATGTCGGCTCATCGCATCCTGGGGCTGGAGCAGGTCCCAAGGGTATGGCTGTTCGCCATTTAAAGCGGTACGTGAGCTGGGTTCAGAACGTCGCGAGACAGTTCGGTCCCTATCTGCCACGAGCGTTGGATGTTTGAGAGGATCTGTTTTTAGTACGAGAGGACCGAAATGGACGAACCTCTGGTGTACCAGTTATCCTGCCAAGGGTATGTGCTGGGTAGCTACGTTCGGACGGGATAACCGCTGAAAGCATCTAAGCGGGAAACCCCCCTCAAGATGAGACATCCCTCTCCCTTCTTGGGAGCTAAAGGAATCTGGGAGAATACCAGTTTGATAGGCCGGCTGTGGAAGTGTGGTAACATATGCAGCAGACCGGTACTAATTCTCCGTGAGGCTTGATCATATTATTCTTTAACCCTTTTAGCTTGTCTTTATGAATTTGTATATTTACCCTGGTGACTATAGCGGTGGTGATACACCCGTTCCCATCCCGAACACGGTCGTTAAGCCCGCCAGCGCCGATGGTACTGCACTTGATGTGGGAGAGTAGGTCGTTGCCAGGTTTTTATCCCTTAGCATTACATGATTTGCAATTTACTTTGCATGAACATCTAACGCTAAGGGATATTTTTTTGCACTTGGCCATTCTGCTTCAGAGTCCTGATCACAGCAGTAGACTTCATTCTCAGGTTTGCGGCAATAGCCGTTGTTCCTTGAATCACCAATTCTGTCACTTCTGCAATTGACCGCTATCCTAAGGGCACCTCTAAAAAACCCCATTTAGTTCTTGACTCGAACTTTTCCGCCGCTACTGCGTTGTCAAAATGCTCACGTAGCTTAAGCTGCGCTTGAGCTTCTGCCGCCTTGTATCGACAAAAAATTTCTTCGTCAATTTCCTAAAGCTGATTCTTAGAGGTGCCCCTAAGAATCAATTCAAAAATTCAAAATTCTGCTTCCCTGCATATTACCCTATGCTGGGCATCTTTCTCCTGCCACGGCATGTTCCCGCCTCCAAAGTGTTACCATGCTCGGCTAAAAGTGTTACCTATGTCCTGAGCCTCGAGTGTTACCGATGTCTTGCCCCCTCCCTCCATGTCCTGAGCCTCGAGTGTTACCGATGTCTTGCCCCCTCCCTCCATTCTCCATTCCCCCCTCTCCGGCGATTGAACCGGGGGCAGGCTGCCGGATTAAGGCACTGGAGAGAAAAGCCCGACCCGAAGGGGTGCGGCCGGATATATAAATTTATGGTCTGTCAGTTATTATAGTTGACAGAAAAAAAGCCAAGTCATAGGATAATGGAAAGGTAATCGAAAGGAAAGCATAGACATTGTACGATCTGAATGAAAAGGAAATGAAAGTTATTGCTCTGTTCATCGAAAATCCACATCTCGGGGCAACTGAAATGAGCAGGCATCTGAAGGTGTCTTCTGTAACGATGCGCAGCTACATCCATTCGTTGGTCGAGAAAGGCTATTTAATTCGAACTCGGGGCGGAGCACATCTTGCCTTCCACCCGGCTATCCTAAAACGTCAGAAGCACCGATTTGAGATTAAGCAGTCTATCGCCAAGGCTGCGGCTGATTTGATAGGCAATGGTGATTCCATAATGGTTGAGGCTGGGACAACTACGGCCCTCATCGGCCGATACCTTCTTGGAAAACAGAATATTAAGGTGGTGACGGATTCAACACTTCTTCTTCCATACGCCCGTTCAAACCCGTCCCTGCACCTTTCCTTTACTGGCGGCAGCTTTCAGCCCGAGGCTGAATCCATGACGGGTCCTATGGCAGTCGCCCATCTTGAGCAGTTCCATGCTAAGTCGGCTTTCATCGGGACGGATGGTTTTTCGATAGAAAACGGCCTCACAGCCTATATGATGGAGGCCGCGGATGTGGTTCGGGCTATGTGTAAGCGTTCAGAGCGCAGCATTTTGCTGGCAGATTCCAGTAAATGGAATCGTACTGGATTCGCCCGCATTATTCCTTTGGGTGATATCAATATTCTCATAACCGATGAGGGCTTTCCTTATGAGGCCAGGAAAAAACTCAAGAAGCTGGGTGTAGGATTAATCATAACCAGTTCTAAGGAAGAAAAATAATGCCGGAAGTATTGATGCCGAAACTGGGAAACACCGTTGAATCCGTTATCATCGCTGAGTGGCATAAAAATTTAGGCGATGATATTGCCGTCGGTGATACTATCTGTGAAGTTGAGACAGACAAATCCGCCATGGCTGTGGAAGCCGAGTTTCCAGGGGTGCTTCTTGCGAAGCTTTTTGAGGTGAATGACGAGGTGACGGTGCTAACCCCCTTTGCCGTTGTCGGAGAACCCGGTGAGGATGGTTCAAATCACGTTCCGACCTCCGAACCGGCCGGTGCCGAGTCAGGTATGGGGCCCTCATCAGGGGAATCAGATGGCCCGCTTCCCGGCAGCCCCGCACAGAGAGAACTTATACCGGCCGTGTCAGGCGGCATTCTCGGGCATAGGTCCGGAAAAGGCGGGGCTTCACCCCGCGCGCGCAAGCTGGCGGCTTTGGGCAGACTGCCTTCTCTTCCAGAAAGGGGGAGCGGCCCTGGGGGACGCATCATCGAACGGGATATTCGCGGCATTTTGGATGGGATTTCCCTTGATGCCCTGGAAATGGTATCTCCCGATACCGGAGGCAAGAATTTAGGTCCGATGTCCAAGACGCCTGTCAAGGGGGTGAGGCGGCTCATCGCCCGGCGGATGCTTTCTTCCCTCCAGGAAACGGCACAGCTCACCCTGAATACCTCAGTAAACGCGGCCTCTCTGCTCGCTTGGCGAGGGGCTTATAAGGGGAATATGGATGAACAGGGGATTTCGAAGATCACACTCAACGATTTGATTATGTACACCGTAACTCGAGTTCTTCCCCGCCATCCCGAGCTTAATGCGACTTTTGTCGGTGATGAAATCAGGCAGTATAGGCATGTTCATCTGGGCTTCGCCGTGGATACTCCCCGTGGGCTCATGGTTCCGGTGCTTGAATTTGCTGATCAATTATCGCTTCTTGAATTGTCTAAGACGGCCCGTGATTTGGCCAGTGCATGCCGTGAGAGTGCAGCCGCACCTGCGCAACTGACTGGCTCTACCTTCACCGTCACGAATCTTGGAGCCTTTGGCATCGAATCCTTCACACCGGTGCTCAATGCACCCGAGGCGGCCATCCTCGGCGTGGGGTCTATCGTCAACGCCCCAATAGAAAGAGAAGACGGGAGTCTAGGGATAGAGAAACGCATGGGACTCTCATTGACCATTGACCATCAGGTTGTTGATGGTGCTCCCGGCGCCCGTTTCTTAAAGGATCTGACGAGTATGCTGGGGCATCTAGAATGGGTTCTGGCATTGTAAAACAGAATTCATAAGGAGATAAACATGCCAAAAGTGCAGATGATTGATCCGAAGGAGGTAAGAAAGCCCTCCCAGATCAAAACCAAGGACATCCCTGTAAACCGGTACAAGAGTGATTGGGCGCGTGAGGTTGCGTCATGGGGTGAGGCCAGACTGCTGGCCGTCTACTATCACATGCTGCTTATCCGCGAATTTGAGACGGCATTGGATGCTGTCAAGAAGACCGGGGCTTACAAGGGGCTGAAATATGAACATGAAGGCCCGGCGCATCTCTCGATTGGCCAGGAAGCGGCGGCGGTGGGGCAGTGCATGGCTCTAGCCCCCCAGGATTTCATCTTCGGCTCTCACAGGTCTCACGGGGAGATACTCGCCAAGACGCTGGCTTCTGCTGCGGCCATGGATGATGCATCGGTTTTGGACATCATGAAAAACTATTGGGATGGAGAGATTCTCAAGGCGGTGGAGGATGGGCATTCGGGGGATGTGCAGGACCTCTCCGTGGACTTCTTGCTCTACGGTACTATGGCAGAAATCTTTGCCCGCAAGGCCGGTTTTAACAGGGGGCTGGGCGGGTCGATGCACACTTTCTTCCCTCCGTTCGGCTCCATGCCGAACAATGCCATTGTCGGAGGAAGCGCCGACATCGCCGTAGGAGCGGCCCTCTATAAGCTCATCAATCGTAAGCCGGGCATTGTGATTGCTAACATCGGAGATGCATCCATGGGCTGCGGCCCTGTGTGGGAAGGCATGATGATGGCGGCCATGGAGCAGTATCACAAGCTCTGGGGTGATACCTGCGGTGGAGCGCCCCCTGTTATGTTTAACTTCTTCAACAACTTCTACGGTATGGGCGGACAGCCAATGGGGGAGACAATGGGGTTCGGAGTCCTGGCCCGAGTGGGGGCCGGGGTGAACGAGGAGGCCATGCATGCCGAGCGAGTGGATGGCTATAATCCGCTGGCAGTGGCGGATGCAACGGCCAGGAAGAAATCTCTGCTGTTAAAGGGGAGAGGCCCGGCCTTGCTGGATGTCATCACCTACCGCTTATCTGGGCACAGTCCCTCCGATGCCTCGAGTTATCGGAGCAAAGAAGAATTGGCGCTTTGGCAGGCCAATGACTGCATACAGGGGTATGAGTCCTACCTGAGCCAAAATGGGGCATTGGATGAACTCAAGATTGCGGAAATTCGAAACCTGGCAGAAGAAAAAATCTTGAAGACCATGGAGAAGGCGATTTCCCTTGAGGTTTCTCCCAGGATAAAAGGGCCGTTCATTGAAACCGTGATGTTCTCAAACGCTAAGGCGGAAAGCCTTGACGACAGACAGCCCGAACTCTTGCTCTCCCCGGAGGACAATCCTCGAGTGAAGAGTTTGAAGCAGAAAATCAGGACAGCAACGGATGAGAACGGGAAAGCGGTGAGTGCCGTGAAGCTATTCACCTTCAGGGATGCGCTCTTTGAGGCCCTGCTGCACCGTTTTGCCGCCGATCCCACCTTCGCGGCCTGGGGAGAGGAAAATCGCGACTGGGGAGGAGCCTTCGGCGTTTACCGCGGCCTCACCGAGTCTCTCCCTTATCATAGACTGTTTAACTCACCTATTTCCGAAGGAGCCATAGTCGGCGCAGGGGTGGGATATGCCCTCTGCGGCGGACGGGCGGCGGTTGAACTGATGTACTGCGATTTCCTGGGCCGTGCCGGAGATGAGGTGTTCAACCAGATGGCCAAGTGGCAGAGCATGAGTGCCGGGGTTTTGAGCATGCCTCTCACCTTGAGGGTGTCGGTTGGAGCCAAATACGGGGCGCAGCATTCACAGGACTGGATCGCCCTATTGGCCCATATCCCCGGGCTCAAAATCTATTACCCTGCCAGCCCCGCCGATGCGAAAGGCATGCTTAGCCTCGCCCTGTCGGGGACTGATCCGGTCGTGTTTCTGGAGAGTCAGAAACTATACGGCATGGGCGAGCAGTTCGAACCGGACGGGGTTCCCGAGGGCTATTTTGAGACTCCAGAGGGTGTCCCGGCCATTCGCAGGGAAGGGCCGGACCTTACCATTATCACTCTTGGCCCGGCTCTCTACACGGGTCTAAAAGCCGCTGCTGAGCTGAACAGCCGCTACGGACTGGATGCGGAGGTGATAGACCTGCGCTTCGTGAATCCATTGGATTACAGCTTGCTAGCGGCTTCAGTGAGGAAGACCGGACGGGTCATCCTGGTTTCCGATGCGGTGGAACGGGGCAGTCTTCTGCACAACGTGGCCTGCAATCTCACCCAGCTTTGTTTTGACGACTTGGATGCGCCGCCGGTGGTTTCAGGCGCCCGCAATTGGATATCTCCGGCGGCGGAGATGGAAAATGAATTCTACCCCCAGCCCGAATGGCTCCTTGATCTAATACATGAACGAATCCTGCCGCTGCCTAATCACCAGATAACGACGGCCCAGGGCCTGGATGAAATGATGCGCTGCAGCCGGGAAGGCGTATGAACTCGAATATTGAGGGGAGGGATGCCGAATCACGTTTGGCATCCCTTGGCAGAAGACTCTTCTTGGACAAATTGAAGGGGTTTAGTCCGGTTAAAACCGGCGAGGTGAACAACCATGTCCATACTATCTATTCATTCAGCCCTTATTCACCGGCACAGGCCGCCTATAATGCCTGGCTGGCGGGCTTGGATGCCGTAGGCATAGTGGACCATGAATCAGTTTCTGGGTGCGGGGAAATGATTGAAGCGGCTAGACTCATAGGCATAGCGGCCACCTTGGGCTGTGAACTCCGAGCCGATGCTGCCGGAACGGCCATCGAAGGTCGGTTAATTAACAACCCTGACTCGGCCGGTATTTTCTACGTGGTCATTCACGGCATACCCCGCAATGCTCTTCAGGAGATAGATGGGTATATGGCTGGAATCCGCCTGGCCCGCAGGGCGAGATCCCTTCGTCAGGTTGAGGGTCTGAACGAAATTCTGGAGGCATCAGGTATTCCCAGGCTGGATTTCAATAAGGATGTGGCGGCCCTGTCCTGTGCCGATGAGGGAGGGAGCATCACCGAACGGCATATCCTCTACGCCCTGGCTCTCAGGATGAAAGAGTGTTATGGACGAGGTGCACGGCTTGTCAGAGCGATTGAATCCTCTTTTGGGATAAAGGTGCCGACTGCGATAGCCATGAAGCTGAGCGATGAAAGGAATCCGCATTTTGCTTACGACCTTCTAGGCTTTTTCAAGGCTCATTTATTACAGCGCATCTTCATTCAACCGGATAAAGGGGAATGCCCGCCTGTACGGGAAATCATCAAGCTTGCCGAGAGGGCGGGAGCTATAGCCTGCTATCCCTATCTTGGGGATGTCGGGGACTCGCCGACAGGAGATAAGAAGCCCAGAAGATATGAGGATGATTGGCTGGGGCTGCTCTTTGACACCATAACGAAACTTGGATTCAGGGCCTTGAGCTATATGCCCCCGCGCAACAGCATTGAGCAATTACGCCGGGTTAGGGAGAAATGCGTCGAAAAGGGTTTGATGGAAATTAGCGGTGTTGATATAAATTCTTCTCGGCAGCTATTCTCTTGTCCTGAGCTGCAGCGGCCTGAATTTGCCCATCTCGGCGACAGCACCTGGGCGCTTATCGCCCACGAACAGATATCCTCGCACGGCGGCTATGGCTTGTTCTCATCGGACTCGCCGCTCGCCGACTCGCCGCTGAAGACCCGCCTGAATGTTTACGTAAGGCTGGGCCGCGGCATGGATCCGTTCAAACCCGAATCGATAATGATAAATGCGAAAAAGGAGGGATTATGCGGCTAGAATATCTCATGCCTATTCTGCGCGGCGCTTATGTGGAATTGAGGCGCGGCCCCGTCATTTTGTTATATGACGAAAAGGAGCGAAAGGCGCTGCCTCATTTGGAAATACCTAAGATATCTTCGGATGCCGAAGCAATCGGAGAACGGGAAATCCATCTGGGAAGAATGATAAGAGAAGAACTGGCGGCTCTAAGGGCGCCGGACGGCTCTCTCCCCGGAGGTTTTCATATACCGAGCATAGGCTCCTTTCATGCCGGAGCCGATTACGAGGCCGCCGCAGCCCATAGAAACGGCGGCTCCTGCCGCGTCGATGCAGTCCAGTCCTCTGCTGAAAACCAAGTATGTCGCGGTCGAATCGCAGTCGTGACGGGTGCCGCACAGGGATTCGGCGCTGAGATCGCCAGAGGGCTGGCGGAAAGGGGCGCCTTTGTCTTTGCCGCCGATATCGACGCGAATGGTGTCCAAGCTTTTGCCGATGAGTTAAATTCCAGTGGATTTCATGGCGTGTCAGCTATTAAGGTCGATGTAGGGGACGAATCCTCTATACGAAACATGGCTGAAGCCATTGTCACTCAGACAGGGGGACTGGATCTGGTGGTGAGTAATGCGGGGATACTGAAAGCCGGTTCGGTTCTGGAACAAAATCTTGCGGATTTTGACTTGGTAACCCGGGTGAACTATACGGCATTTTTTCTGATGACCCGGTACTGTGCCACGCTGATGGCATGGCAGCGGGCGGGAGCCCCGTCCTGGTGGACAGACATCATTCAGGTCAATTCAAAAAGCGGTTTGGAGGGCTCGAATAAGAACGCCGCCTACGCCGGCGGGAAATTCGGCGGCATAGGGTTAGTGCAGAGCTTTGCCCTGGAGCTTGTCGAGTACGGCATCAAGGTGAATGCCGTATGTCCGGGCAATTTCTTTGACGGGCCGCTTTGGTCAAACACCGAGCGGGGACTGTTCGTTCAGTACTTAAAGGCAGGCAAGGTTTCCGGTGCCAAGACCATTGCTGATGTGCGTGAATTCTACGAGTCCAAGATCCCCATGAAGCGGGGCTGCCGGGGGGAGGATGTGCTCAAGGCCATTCTCTACTGTGTGGAACAGAAATACGAGACAGGCCAGGCTCTGCCGGTTACCGGCGGTCAGGTGATGCTGAGATAGCTAAAGGGCGGGCGCCCTAGGAGGGATATATGACTGCACACGCAGTGCGTATGTATGGAAAGGAAGATCTCAGGCTGGAAAAGTTTGAGCTTCCTGAGATAGGTGAAGATGAGATACTTGGTCATGTTGTTTCCGACAGTATCTGCATGAGTTCTTATAAGGCGGCGAAACAGGGCTCTGATCACAAGAGAGTACCCGAAAACATCGCCGAAGAACCGGTAATAATCGGCCATGAATTCTGCGGCTATATCGAGAGGGTCGGATCAAAGTGGAAGGATAGATACAAGGAGGGCGATAAATTCGCCATTCAGCCGGCTTTGAATTATAAGGGCAGCCTGGATGCTCCAGGTTATAGCTACCGATGGATAGGCGGTGCGGCCACCCGCATCGTTATTCCGCAAGAGGTGATGGAGATGGACTGTTTGCTGAAATACAGTCAGGAATCCTATTACTTCGGCAGTCTCGCTGAACCCATGAGCTGCATTGTCGGAGCCTTCAGGGCAAGCTATCATGTGCCGCAGGGAAGTTATGAACATCAGATGGGCATTCGTCCCGGTGGGGCCATGGCCATTCTCGCCGGTGCCGGTCCCATGGGCCTGGGATGCATAGATCTCGCCTTACATGGTGATGTGAGGCCCCGAAAGCTTGTGGTAACCGATATCGATGAAGCCAGGCTGGCCCGTGCCCGATGCCTCTATCCCATTTCTGAGGCTGCATCTTGCGGCGTCGAGCTTGAATATATCAACTCGGCCGGACTGGATGATCCTGTGGCTGCACTCAAGCAAAAGACCGGCGGGAACGGCTTTGACGATGTCTTCGTCATGGCACCGGTATCCACAGTTGTGGAGCAGGCCGATCGCCTCCTCTGCAAAGACGGCTGCATGAATTTCTTTGCCGGACCCTCCGATGCCGAATTTTCCGCAAGGGTGAATTTCTATGATGTGCACTACGACTTTCATCATTTTGTGAGCACCAGCGGCGGCAATAGCGAGGATATGAAGTTATCGCTTAGGCTGATGAAGGAGGGTCTAATCGATCCTTCGTCCATGATTACGCACATAGGCGGGCTGAATGCGGTTATTGACACCACCTTGAATCTGCCGCAGATTTCAGGGGGGAAGAAACTGATCTACACAAATGTAGACCTTCCCTTGACGGCCATCGAAGACTTTGCTGTTCTGGGGAAGGATGATGCCTTCTGGGCATCCCTGACAGCGATACTCGTCCGGAATAGCAATATCTGGAATGCCGAAGCCGAGGCATATCTGCTGGCAAATGCGCCTTCGATCTCCAGTGTGTTGTCATAACAGATTAGCAGATGATAACAGCAAGGGGAAAATGCCCCCCCTCCCCCCCGGCGATTGGCAATGAGCCGGGTAAACTGAAGTCTCCACGATATTCATGTATATTTCATCACTAATTGCATTCATAAGGAAATACCCGCCAAATCATATCCCTATGTATACTGAATGGAAGAGTCTCTTCTTAACGGTTTCTGCACTGTGCGGACCAGTGCGGATGCCTCAGAATTCTCATCGGAGCAAGCAGTCTTAACCTGCAAGCGGCTTTCGGCGGTCGAGAGAGCCTTTAGCTCCCTCAAGACGGTCGATGTGAACGTGTGGCCGATTTATCACAGGCTGGAGAACCGTGTCAGTGCGTACTCTGCGTGCTGGCTTATTATACGGAGCGTGAGATGCGTAATCGGCTTCGCCCCCTGCTTTTTGATGACGAGAGTGATTCGACGGAAGACGGCCAGGGGCGAGATTCTGTGGTCCAGCCGACAAAAATACCTGTGGATTATACGGGCTCTGCCGCCAAAGTTTTCTATCTGACAGCCGTTAAACAGGACACCCCTCTCTCAAGTCTATCCGTTTAACCCCTTCCCTCTGAGTTCATCGGCGCAATCTGCGGATAAACCTGGAGCACACGGAACATTCGGAAGGGTTTAACCACGGAACACACAGAATACACGGAAGGTTTTCAACCGCGAAAAGCACGAAAAGCACGAAAAATTCAATGCTCATGATTATTTATGGAAGCAAAGTATGAAAACATCTGTGTTCATCTGCGGTCAAAACAGCAATGCGTGCCTATTCGTGGTCCAAGAATTCTCTGCACTGCGCCCATTTGCGGATAAACCTGGAGCACACGGAACATTCGGAAGGGTTTAACCACGGAACACACAGAATACACGGAAGGTTTTCAACAGCGAAAAGCACGAAAAACACGAAAAATTCAATGCTCATGATTATTTATGGAAGCAAAGTATGAAAACATCTGCGTCCATCTGCGGTCAAAACAGCAATGCGTGCCCATTCGTGGTCCAAGAATTCTCTGCACTGCGCAATCTGCGGGTAAACCGGAAATTGGAACTATAAGTCAAATTCCACTTGACAAAAATTCCCCGATTATCCATCAACTGGCCTAGACCTCGTAGATGCCATAATTTTGATATTTTAAGGAGATTCATTATGAACCGCTTTGGAATTCGGATCTTCCCCCGTTCTTTCTCTCAAGCATCTAACCCCCTTCCTCTCAATGACAGTCTTTGCATTTATCATCTCCGTAGTTCTTCATCCGGCGACCCGCGTTCAAGTCCGAGAAGCAACACCCGGCCCCCCCGGGGGGTACCCCCCGGAGGGGGATAGAAAAAGGCGGCATCCATTGTCAGTGTGTAATAACCACAAAACGCACAGCAAGGAGCGACCGCCTATATGCAATGTACATCACAGTCTAAGAGGTTGTATAGGGTCCTTACCCCTGAAGACCGAGAAGAAATTATGACAGGCAGGCGCCGGGGAGAATCTATCCGCTCTATTGCCCGTCGCCTTGATAGAAACCCTCCGGTCATTTCGAGAGAGATCAAAAACAACAGCGCCGAAGACAATCGATATCAGGCATACTGGGCCAATAGCAGGTCACAGATACGGAGGCGACAAAGCAGGAAACGTGAGAGGATCAGCGATCCGGTTATACGTGAATATGTCATTGAAAAACTGGAACTCGGATGGAGTCCCCGGCAAATTGCAGGGAGAATTGAGATTGATCTTCCAGGGAAAAGCAT
Organism: Spirochaetaceae bacterium; assembly: GCA_965232165.1. GTDB lineage: Bacteria > Spirochaetota > Spirochaetia > DSM-2461 > DSM-2461 > UBA2779. Next base: position 350,909 of record CBDDOY010000002.1, read on the forward strand.
CAGCCATGCTTTAAAAAAAGGCGGGATTTGACACAATATCTCGTCTGTGGACGGAAAAATCGACGAAAACGGCACCAAAAGCGTGGCAGGCGCACACTAATACCCAATCGGACCGGTATCGAAGATCGTCCTGACGAAGTCGATCTTCGGCAGGAAGCAGGACACTGGGAGGCCGATACAGCCGTCAGCAGACAGAGAAAAGAAGCTCTCATGGTTCTTCAGGAGCGAGTTCTGGGAATTACACTTCTGGCAAAGCTGCCTCGGTGTGCTCCTAAGGAAATGAATGCAGCCCCCGTTGAGAAGCTGATTGATCTGCCCCCCTCTATGCGCCGATCTATTACTTTTGATAACGGTCAGGAAAATCGCCGTCATCATCCTCTTCGGGATAAGCTGGGGATCAATACTTATTTCTGTAATCCCTACAGATCCTGGGAAAAGGGCAGTGTTGAGAATGCCGTCGGTCTGACTCGCCGGGTTTGGCCTAAAAAGACCAACTACGCCTTGATCTCCGATGAAGATGTGGCTATGCTCGAATACAGGTTAAACACACGTCCCAGGAAGCGCCTTGGCGAGTTATTGTCAATAGTTGTGGATGAGAAAATTTCAAATCCTTCATTTTTTTCACGCGGCCTCTTCCTTGAAGACTCCATCTTTACAAAACACACCCTCAATAACCCTGGGGATCAGCTTGTATCCACGTAGCTTTCGCCAGTTCTTTTCAGCCTCCAGGCAGAGCTTCCAAACCATACTTAATGTTGCCGCCCTTGAACCACAGCCCCTGGTTCTCTTCGTTCTAAGGCGGACAGTAGCAAAGGTTGACTCAATCGGGTTGGTCGTCCTGATGTGAGTCCAGTGCATCGCCGGAAATTTGTAGAACGTGAACAGCTTCTCCCTGTCCTTTTCCAGACACTGGGTGGCCCTGGGGTATTTAGCCTGAAAGGAATCAATGAATAAGTCATAGGCTTTAAGAGCATTCTGCTCGGTATCTGCCATATACATTTCATGAATCATTGACTTGGCCTTGCCCTGGATATTCCTGGGCATTTTGTTTAACACATTCGCTGTTTTGTGCACCCAGCAACGCTGTTTTTTTGTTTCTGGAAAGATTTCATCCAGGGCATTCCAGAAACCCAGTGCACCATCCCCAATGGCCAGCCTGGGGGCGGCGGTGAGACCCCGGGCTTTCAGTTGGAGCAGTATCTCCCTCCAGCTTTGTGAGCTTTCCCTGTATCCGTCACTGACCGCTAGAAGTTCCTTCTTCCCATCCCTGTCAGCTCCCATGATTACAAGAATGCAGCTCCTTTGATCATCAAGCCTCACATTGAAGTAGATGCCGTCCACCCAGATGCAGGCGTATTCCTTAGCTTTCAAATCACGTTTCTCCCACTGAAGAAACTCATCTTCCCAGAACCTTTTCAAGCGGACTATGTTCGTCGCCGACAGTCCGGCAATACCTTCACCCAGAATCGAGGCAAGAGCCGTCTGGAAAGCGGATGTGGACACACCGCTGAGGTACAGCGCCGGAACAAGGTTGTCGATACTGGGAGTTCTGCGCATATAGGCTGGCAGTATGGCACTGGTGAAGCGATCCTCTCGCTTGCTCTTTAATTTCCTGTCATCCACTCCTGGAACCTTGATTTGCATTTGACCAGCCCCTGTCACAATTTTTCGCTGGGCGTGGTAGCCATTGCGTACAGCCTTGCGCTGATTATTCTGATCACGCTCATGTTCATGGGCATTGATGTAGTCTTCCATTTCTAACTCCAGGGCATGAATAAGCATCTTTCTGGCTCCCTCCCGCAAAACCTGATCCAAAACCGATTCTGTTTCGCTTTTCAGCACTTCCGAATCATTTCCGTTTGTTGTAAACTCTTCCATAGAGCATCTCCTTTCTGTTTGGCTTTATTACCAATTATTTTACAGAAGGATTTGCTCTTTTTTTACCCCATCCACAACTTTTGATTATATCTCCGCCTTGGCTTTCTGACCCCTTATGAATATGTCGCCGGTGTTGCTTTGACTCATTGAACGCGGGAATAAACGCAATAATTCTTTATATAGAAAAAAATTAACATTCAGATTCCAGTCTTCTTTCCGTGTACGCCCTCCCACAGTCATTTTCAGCTATCGTCTTTGGCAATTTAACTTCCGCCGCTGCTAGGAGTTTTTCAGAAATCCCTGTGGCAAATGGAATGACCCGCAACACCCTCTTCTACTGTTATGTTGAATCCCCTCCAGCATTCATCCAAATATCTTCGGATGAGCAATGGCAGCATGACCACCAGAACAGGTCCTCGTGTCGATTCCTCTTTGCGCACGTAGACGGGTCTTAGTTCATGATGACCAGTTTTGAACAGGTGAAAGGCTCTCTCCACCTTGGACAAGTCTTTGTAACGGGTATGGATCTCATCTTTTGACGCATCCTCTGGCTCAAGATTACTGCGCAGTACATAGCATCCATCCAGTTTTTCCAGTTCCTCAAGTGCTTCCCTGTCTATGATTACAACTCTATTGTCTTCACTAGCCTTTAGCCAGGAATCGGCGTTGAGTTTCGATATTCTGTCTGTCACTTTTTCCAAGGCATTATTCGCCCAGGCACCCTTATGACTGACCAAATATTGATTTTTCTCAGTCCCATATTCCTTAATTCTGCTCAGCTTCGATTCCCTATTTAATTTTAATTCCTTTGCCTTTATTGGATTACGCTTAAGAATTTAGCGTTCACCGTCATATTGGATCTCAACCAGTTTGTGGTCAAATAATTCCATCTGAATTGCATCGTTGGCTATGAGTGTTTGAATTTGTTTTTTTGTGATGGCTGTAATACAATGAAATCCCGCCTCTTTCAATTCATGAATACCCGTTGATTTCATCATACCTCGATCCCCAACGAAGACAACTTTTTCCGCTCCGAAATTTTTAGTGCTTTTTTCGAATTTGACTGGAGAGGGTGTTGACATCACATGTATTGCCACGAAACACTTCCACGCTTACGGGAATGCCGCTCAGATCGCAGAGAAGACCGAAAACGATCTGGTTCTTTCCCCTTTTCTTGTCTCTGTTATAGCCATATTCGCCAAAATGATTCTCCTGTCCCTCAAGATAGCTACTGGTTACATTGTAGAGGAATAAGGCTTTCTGGTTCCTTTCTGTATGACGAAAATCATAGAGTTTTTTTTTCTATTCCTGCCTAGTTTTTATCCGGCCAGTCAAGATTTGAGTAGAGATTATTTTCATTGGAGCTTTTTCCAATCTTGAGAATATCTGCCATGGCATAGTGTTCATCCAAGCGCAGGGATGATTACCTAGAGCCCTATTCGATAATTTTCGCAATAATTTGCCAAAAAGTCAGTTTGTCATCAAACGTTGTTCCCAAGGCCTTTTGAATGCCGAGTTTTCGGGCGACTTGGCAAATCAGATACACCGAACCCACAGATTTGCCGTTAATTTTCACGCGATATGATTCTTGTAGAAAATACTGAGAGTGAATTTTGTTTTTGTAGGTTTTTTTGTATGAGCTACGTATAGTATGAACATTATAAGGATATATAAAATTGTGTCAATAGCAAATATAATAATACCGTAGATACATATTTTTGAAGGAAAAAATTTCAATTCTATTCTATATAACATTTTAGATAGAATTTTTATGATGATTGGCTGGAAGATGCGGTGCACAGGTGACATACTTGTGTCATTTTCCGATTAACCGGTATCACTCAATTTTGTTTTTATCCGGTATCTTAATAACCGTAAGGGAATTAGGCTAATTAGGGCTTGCTTAAAAAGTATTTTTGACTCTGAATACCAGTATAATGAATCAAAACTGCATTATAAGTGAGCCGGAATGCAATGATTTGAGAAACTTCGGGGGAATTTTGATTTCTGCTATTACCCAGGTGCAAGGGTTTTGAGCCATTTTCCGCATTTACCTTGCACCTGTTTTTTCAAGAATAGATAGCAAGGCTGCTCTAAAGCATTTGTAACTGGCTTTTACCTTGAAAATCTATAGATTATGACTTTTTCAGCAAGCCCTAATTAAACATGACACATGTTCCAGGGGATAGGGTATGAAATTCTAGTCTGGTTCTAAATTCCTTGATTTTCTGAGCAGATTCTTACCGGTCTTTAATGCCAGGGAAAGCCATTGGAGGAGCATCTGCCTCCTTGGGCTGAGGGGGCGTAAATGTGTCGCTGAATGGAGGAATTGTTCCAACGTTCAACTGGTGGTATGGGACACCGGCGGGTTTTCCTCCTAGTATACCCAAACTAGAATGAGATGATAAAGGGCCAAAAGAGTCATAACGCTCCGGCTGATAACCGTCTGCAATTCCTAACCCTTTTGGCGGGTAACCAAATCCACCGGATCGGATACCGCCGTGAATGTCAGTGTGTGTCCCACACCCAAATAATCCTTGCCGGATAGGCTGTTCTGAGGTGGCCGAAAACTCTGAGTATAAGCCGAACGGTCCTTTGCTCTGTCCGTAAGCGGACACATGTTGCCTAGGTTTCATAGTAACTGGATTGATAACATCACCATTGGAATATCGAATATCATGATGAAATGAGTTCAAGCCTCTGGAGTTCCGGGGGCTGGATGAGTGAAGAAAAGATGGCGGTGAAACATATTCTACGACTGAATCATCGAATCTTTGTCTCGGCCTTCTCCTAATATGGCCGTCATCATATATCCCGTCAGAGGAAAAGCTGTTGCAGGTAAATGCTGATGTAATATGTGGTGGACTATAACCTGGAGCCTCTCTTGTATCGAATCTCTCCCCGTCAGGCCGCAATAAATCGGGGTTTCGTCGAGCAGGGAAGCCACGGTGAGACCGCCATTTGGAACGAGGGGAAGATACCGTCGAGTGGTCATCTGAGTCAGAGAATACATCTATTACAAACTGCACAAAGGTCATACCAATAGAAATCATGGGGAAGCATAGACTTACTACTATGTTAAAGCATGGGAGGATGAGTTTTTCAATCCAAGACTTCTTCTTGGTCGCTTTCTTCACTGATACACACTCCCATGCGGGCGGTGAAGTAGGAAATTGGGCCATTTTTTGATTAAGGGAGGAGTTCGCCTCCGATACAAGTTTTTGTAAAATCTTTTTTACACGTTGATGCTCTCAGAGAATATCGTCGACCTGAGCACCAACAGATGCCTGTTCAGCAATTCGGCGATGTGTCGGAATCTCCTGAAGACTTTCAATGGCACCATCAATTTCATTAATCCTTGGAGAAATTTCTTCACACACAAAACATTGGATTTCATTACTTGCTTTATAGAACTCCCTCTTCCCCTTGTTCCAATCTCTCAAATGTTCATTATTATCTTCAGAAAGGTTCTGTCTTTCAGCTTCTGTACCAGCAGTTTTTTTTCGCAACTCGGCTGCGCTGTATACAATGCTGGCAACTTCATCTTGTATAAGGTTCCTTCTCGAAATGATTTCATTTAGTTCATCTCTTAGAGCATCAATACTAACCGCATCCATTTGGATTCCTCCTGTAATACATGTTGATTCATTGTCAATTGGGTTTGTTGTCTGTAGTGGGTGTGAAGATATTCCAAGAATTACTCACTCGATATCTTGAATTGTATGTAAACATCCGTAAAGACCTGATTGCAAAAAGATGTCTCATTGGTCGTCGAATGTTTCCTGAATTCGATGTATATAATTAAACCCCTCTTGATCAGGTTCTACCATTCTATTGTGTTGGTTCAGTTTGCGTCGGCTCAGCATTGTCCTCTGCCTCTAACCAGGTTCTAAATTGTTTCTCAAATAATTGAGCAGCGTCTTTCTTAGGTGCTGAGTTGGAAATCCGGAAAATGTTACGCGCAATGAACCACTTATTCAGAAGTTCTTTATTGTTAAGAGCTTCAACAGCACCGGGGAAGGAATTACGGCCAAAGTAGGGATCATTGTAATCTGAAAGATACTGTTTGCTAATGCCCAGTTTTCTCTCTTGACGCTTCTCGATCAGGGCCAATTGTAAATCTGATATGGCATCTATGTAGATTTGGTCGAAAATCTGCCTAAATAGATCCTTAATGTGCATTTTGGCCCCATCGCGTCGGAGGGTCAGCAGTTTTCTCATTTCATCAGCGTCAAATCCCTCTTCACTCTGGCAGGCAGAGCGCAAATCCTGAAAGGCCTTGATATCTCCAAAAATATTGTTCTCATTCGCATTTTGAAAGAATGCCAAGATATCCGGTTCGCCAATGCGAGCCATTTCAAGGAGTTTGGAGTATGGATGTACAGAAGTGTCGAATTGCTCCATCTGTTTTGGAAAATGACGATAGAAAGTTGAAACGATGCTGTAGGACGAGCGGTAGCCAAGATCAGTGGGCACAATCAACAGGCTTGGATAGTAGTCTTCACGTTCCCAAAATGCGCAGAATATGAGGTCTGACCCGTATCGATACTTAAGATGATTCCGAATAAAATTCCTTATGCCTTCTTCCATTGTATTTGTACCTCTGAAACATTTTATAAATAATGAAGCACTTTTGTCAAGAATTATTCAAATACGCAAAATACGCATCCCTAATCACTAAGAAACAAAGGCTCTGAGAGCGATTTTTGAAGCTTTGGGGCACTATGAAAATACTTCATAGAGTTCGATGATGCTGTGCAGAAATCGCCATTCGGTTATAGACAGAGAATTGAAACCCCATGAGGATGTCGATACGGTACGGGTTCAGGACATAGGTAAGGTACGGGTTCAGGACATAGGTAACACTTTTCAAGGTTCAGAAGAGGCATCACACCCCACTTTTTGCGGAGGTAAGTTTTTCTGATTGAAAGGCTTGAAACCATAGGTTTCTCTGTCGATCAATCCCAGCTCAATATAATGGGCACCTCTAAAAAACCTTATTTCGTTTTTGGCTTGATCTTTTTCCTCGCTGCTGCGTTGTCAAAATGCTCATGCAGCTTAAGCTAGCTCCGCTTTTGCCGCCTTGCATCAAGAAAAAATCTCTGCGCCAAATTCCAAAAACGGTTTTTTAGAGGTTGCCTAATCAAAATAGATCGAGAAAAACGGTTCATCAAGATCTGTGATTCCAATTGTTTCCCCCGCAAGAGCCGTACTGATATAAATACTGCTGCGGTCCAGTTTCAGACAGCCCGAACGCGAGAGTTTCCGTACCCTGTAAAATAACGGATACCCGATTTCAGTCTTTTCAGATGTATACACTTTCTTTGACTTTTGGTACACATCTCCCGGACATTTCATACCCAGCTTCTCATGAGGTCTGACCGTGTTGAACTCATGCCGCCATAAATCAGGCGCTTTCTGAATTTCCAAAACGTCTGATTTAATCTGCTTCTGGATATCGGCTTTGATATCCCTGTGCATTCTTTCGTGTCCTCCATTCTGAGACGGCCTGCCCGGATCGATCCGCTCCAGTTGAATTCCAAGTGAAATCCGCCAGGCCGAAAGCTTTGTAAGACCTCTGACAGAGACGGCGCCGGCAAAGGGGCTTCCGTTATCGCTTTTGATGATTTTGGGCAGGCCGTAGAGCTTGAAAGTCCTCTCAAAAGCACTTTTAACGTCCTCTGTGCGGGTTGAGCCGAGTATTCCCGCCTCCAAAACGAAACAGCTGAACTCGTCACGGACAGTTAGCGGCTCACACCGTGAGCGATCTTTGGAGTACCGCCGGCCCTTGAAGTCAACAGTCCAGATATCGTTGGGAGCCAGCGCCTGATGAGGCGCATTGATTCGTTCCACAGGGGTTGTTTTACGGTATTTTCTTTCCTGGACAAACCCGCTTTTTTTCAAGACTCTTTTGACACTGCTCAACGAAATGGCATCATTGGCCCTGTTCAAATACAGGGCATGAATTTTCTTCGGTCCCCGCCTGGGATGATCTTTCTTCAACCGGATAATCCTGCAGACAGCCGCTTCTTCCAGCTGATTCGGACTTACCCTGGGCTGTCGGGATTGATCTTCCAGCCCTTCAAAGCCGTCCTCTGTGAACCGGTTCATCCACTTGTAACCAGTTTTTCGGCTAATTCCGTACTCTAAGCATAAACTGCTGAAGTTCTGCTTTCCCTGCTGAACTCGAATAACGAATTCTTCTTTCAAATCCATGGTATTTCTCTCCTGCCAAGGCATGCTTCCACCTCCAAGGTGTTACCATGCTCGGCTAAAAGTGTTACCTATGTCCTGAACCTCGAGTGTTACCTATGTCTTGACCCCTCCCTGAACCGTGGCAGCGCCGAAAGCGTTCCCATGCGCCCCAAATCCAAACCCAATACGCCGCCAGAGGCAGGACACGCCCCGCCGCTGTTTTCCCATGCGCCCCAAATCCAAGCCCATACGCCGCCAGAGGCAGGACACGCCCCGCCGCTGGTTTTCCCATACGCCCTGAATCCAAACCCAATACGCCGCCAGAGGCAGGACACGCCCCGCCGCTGTTTTCCCATACGCTCCAAATCCAAGCCCATACGCCGTCAGGATGAGTTCCCGCCGCTGGTTTCCCATACGCCCTGAAACCAAGCCCAATACGCCGCCAGAGGCAGGACACGCCCCGCAATCAGCGCCCAGTCCCAACGCCTTACCGTCAGGGGAATGAGTGTGGCATCATGCCGACAGAAGATAGCCTTTCGGGGAATTTCAGTGAACTTCAGGTGGTCATTTCCTCTGAACCGTGGCAGTTCCGAAAGCGTTCCCATGCGCCCCAAATCCAAGTCTCATACGCCGCCAGAGGCAGGACACGCCCCGCAATCAGCGCCCAGTCCCAACGCCTCGCCGTCAGGATGAGTTCCCGCCGCTGGTTCCCCAGGCACCCTAAATCCAAACCCAATACGCCGCCAGAGGCAGGACACGTCCCGCCGCTGTTTCCTCATGCGCCCCAAATCCAAACCCAATACGCCGCCAGAGGCAGGACACGCCCCGCCGCTGTTTTCCCATGCGCCCCAAATCCAAGCCCATACGCCGCCAGAGGCAGGACCCGCCCCGCAATCAGCGCCCAGTCCCAACGCCTTACCGTCAGGGGAAGGGGTGTGGCATCAGGCCGACAGAAGATAGCCTTTCGGGGAATTTCAGTGAACTTCAGGTGGTCATTTCCTCTGAACCGTGGCAGTTCCGAAAGCGTTCCCATGCGCCCCAAATCCAAGTCTCATACGCCGCCAGAGGCAGGACACGCCCCGCCGCTGGTTTTCCCATGCGCCCCAAATCCAAGCCCATACGCCGCCAGAGGCAGGACACGCCCCGCAATCAGCGCCCAGTCCCAACGCCTCGCCGTCAGGATGAGTTCCCGCCGCTGGTTCCCCATGCGCCCCAAATCCAAACCCATACGCCGCCAGGGGCAGGACACGCCCCGCAATCAGCGCCCAGTCCCAACGCCTCGCCGTCAGGGGAATGAGTGTGGCATCATGCCGACAGAAGATAGCCTTTCGGGGAATTTCAGTGAACTTCAGGTGGGCATTTCCTCTGAACCGTGGCAGTGCCGAAAGCGTTCCCATGCGCCCCAAATCCAAACCCAATACGCCGCCAGAGGCAGGACCCGCCCCGCAATCAGCGCCCAGTCCCAACGCCTTACCGTCAGGGGAAGGGGTGTGGCATCAGGCCGACAGAAGATAGCCTTTCGGGGAATTTCAGTGAACTTCAGGTGGTCATTTCCTCTGAACCGTGGCAGTTCCGAAAGCGTTCCCATGCGCCCCAAATCCAAGTCTCATACGCCGCCAGAGGCAGGACACGCCCCGCCGCTGGTTTTCCCATGCGCCCCAAATCCAAGCCCATACGCCGCCAGAGGCAGGACACGCCCCGCAATCAGCGCCCAGTCCCAACGCCTCGCCGTCAGGATGAGTTCCCGCCGCTGGTTCCCCATGCGCCCCAAATCCAAGCCCATACGCCGCCAGAGGCAGGACCCGCCCCGCAATCAGCGCCCAGTCCCAACGCCTCGCCGTCAGGGGAATGAGTGTGGCATCATGCCGACAGAAAATAGAGCCTTTCGGGGAATTTCAGTGAACTTCAGGTGGGCATTTCCTCTGAACCGTGGCAGCGCCGAAAGCGTTCCCATACGCCCTGAATCCAAACCCAATACGCCGCCAGAGGCAGGACACGCCCCGCCGCTGTTTTCCCATACGCTCCAAATCCAAGCCCATACGCCGTCAGGATGAGTTCCCGCCGCTGGTTTCCCATACGCCCTGAAACCAAGCCCAATACGCCGCCAGAGGCAGGACACGCCCCGCAATCAGCGCCCAGTCCCAACGCCTTACCGTCAGGGGAATGAGTGTGGCATCATGCCGACAGAAGATAGCCTTTCGGGGAATTTCAGTGAACTTCAGGTGGTCATTTCCTCTGAACCGTGGCAGCGCCGAAAGCGTTCCCATGCGCCCCAAATCCAAGTCTCATACGCCGCCAGAGGCAGGACACGCCCCGCCGCTGGTTTTCCCATGCGCCCCAAATCCAAGCCCATACGCCGCCAGAGGCAGGACACGCCCCGCAATCAGCGCCCAGTCCCAACGCCTCGCCGTCAGGATGAGTTCCCGCCGCTGTTTTCCCATGCGCCCCAAATCCAAGCCCATACGCCGCCAGAGGCAGGACCCGCCCCGCAATCAGCGCCCAGTCCCAACGCCTTACCGTCAGGGGAAGGGGTGTGGCATCAGGCCGACAGAAGATAGCCTTTCGGGGAATTTCAGTGAACTTCAGGTGGTCATTTCCTCTGAACCGTGGCAGTTCCGAAAGCGTTCCCATGCGCCCCAAATCCAAGTCTCATACGCCGCCAGAGGCAGGACACGCCCCGCCGCTGGTTTTCCCATGCGCCCCAAATCCAAGCCCATACGCCGCCAGAGGCAGGACACGCCCCGCAATCAGCGCCCAGTCCCAACGCCTCGCCGTCAGGATGAGTTCCCGCCGCTGGTTCCCCATGCGCCCCAAATCCAAGCCCATACGCCGCCAGAGGCAGGACACGCCCCGCCGCTGGTTTCCCAATACGCCGCCAGGATGAGTTCCCCCGCCGCTGGTTCCCCAGGCACCCTAAATCCAAACCCAATACGCCGCCAGGGGCAGGACACACCCCGCAATCAGCGCCCAGTCCCAACGCCTTACCGTCAGGGGAAGGGGTGTGGCATCAGGCCTATAGCACCGTGAAATCATGGCATCGGCGGTGATTTCCGCCCTCCGAATAGTCGCCTCGCTCAATGGAAGCCCCAGGCAGAGGGCCCGGCTGAAGATCGACCTTCGGGATTCGATGCCCCGGCTGACCGCCGCATCGCTGACGGATGCGGCTTCATCCAAAAGGCATGGAATAAATCCAATACAGAGGGCGGCGGCCATGGCCAGCGGGCCGGACCAGCTATTCGGAAGAAAGAACATTATTCGCCTTATGGCGGCGGCCATATCGCCGGGATCCGTTGTGGACGCCAGGAGCTGACCGGCCGTCAGCATCAGGAGCAGCCGCAGCGCCTTCAGTAAGCCATGAGCCAGCCCCTGCGTGCCGAAGGGGCTAATCCAGCCGAAGAATATCAAAGGCGGCTGCGCTTCTGCCAGGCCGCTTCCGACACCCATGGCCAGGGCCACGGCGAGCCAGAACAGGAAAGGCCGCCGAAATCGCCGGATACGGCTTCTTGCCATGGCGTGGAAGACAACGAGTTGAATGCCGATGATGACGAGTAAGGCGGGGGCCCCTGTAAGGGCCGCAATACTCCAAAGAGCCAGCTCCAGGAGTTTGAACCTGGGGTCATGGCGATGCCACAGACTGCGTCCCGTGAAGTAGTGAAAAAAGTGAACCTCTCTCAAGACCGCCTCCAGGTCATGCCGGAGAGATCGCCATGAGGGCGGCGCACCCCCATGGCGCCCAGAGCATCCAGCAGATTACAGGGATGGCCGTCGGCATGAATACCGCCCTCCTTCATCAGAATAAGCCGCCCGGCATGAGCGAGCAGCTTCTCAAGATCGTGAGTGATCACAAGGATGGCCGATCCTGCGGCGTTCAGGCCGAGGAGCACTTCGATCAGAGCCGCACTGCCTGGCCAGTCCAGGCCGGTGAAGGGCTCGTCCAATACCAGGAGTTCGGGGCGCATGGCCATCACCCCGGCCACCGCAAGCCGCCGTTTCTCGCCTCCCGAAAGCGTATGAGGGCGTCTGTTCTCGAAACCGGTTAGACCGGCGGCTTCCAGAGCTTCCCCGACTCGCCGGTTGATTTCCGTTCTCTCCAACTTCAGATTCTCCGGGCCGAAAGCCGCATCTCGGCCCACAGTCTGGCCTACAATCTGGGCATCCGCCTCCTGGAAGACGAGACCAATACGCCGTCTGGCATCGGCTAGGTCATTCACAATATCAATACCATCCAGTTTCACCTCACCGGAACTCGGGCGCAGCAGGCCGTTCAGATGGCGCATGAGAAGAGTTTTTCCGCTGCCGTTAGGCCCGGCCAGGACAATGAATTCGCCCCTTCCAATAGTCAGAGATACATCATTCAATCCCAGAAAGCCGTTTGGAAACTCGTGAAACAGATGGCAGACTTGGAGAAGGGGAGTATTCACACTTGCCGGTTCATACCCTTATCCTGCCCTGAAGATATCTCGTAACAGCCACGGCGGCGATAGCCTTGATGCCGTCTCCGATGAGAAAGGGCGCCGTATACCTGGCCCAAGTCGAGACCCATGACCAGTCTTCCGCCATGCCCGTCAATCGCCAGTGCAGCCATGGAAGCCCAGGCAGATAAATGGCCAGGCTGGCGATAACCGCCGCAATTATCAGCGGGACGAGCCCCTCTCCGAGACGGGAAATAACGCCTGCCAGGAAAGCCGCAAGAGCGTAACCAATCAGGAACCCCCCCGTGGGTCCGGCTAGAACCTGCGGCCCGCCTGAACCGCCGGCAAACACCGGAAGTCCGGCCGTGCCCAGCAGAAGATAAAGGCCGACCGAAGCCAAACCCAGCCATGGGCCCAGAATCATTCCGGTGAGAACCACGAACAGTGTCGCCATGGTGAACGGCACCACAGGGTTCCAGGGCGCAGGAAAACTGAAAATAGCGCCGACGACGATGAGGGCGGTGAATATGGCCGTAAAAACGATGGACCGGACAGCCTGATCGCGCATTATGCATTCTCCTTCGGCAAATGGTATACGAGATTTTCTCACGGGACAATCCTCAATCCAGCTTGGCTTACGTCGATACAAAAACTGTTCCTGGCTGCCGCAATGGGTTTTTTAGAGGTACCCAAAAATCAGTATTTGGGCGCACCCCTTCGGGTCGGGCTTTCCGCTCCAATGCCTTAATCCGGCTGCCTGCCTCCGGCTCATTGCCAATCGCCGGGGCAGCCGGCGGCATTTCCGCTGCAATCCCTTGCGCCTCCATGAGTTAAACTGCTGTGTACAGAAGCGCCGCCCTCAATCGAAATGGGATAACGCCGGAACATCTTCGAAACGGATTTCTTCAGGCTCTGCCCCGTTCCGTCCTTGAACAATAAAACCCATCATTGATAATATAATCCCATGGAAAAAAGAACCCTCCAGCCTGCATGGTTTCTGATAGCCGCCCTGCTCTGTTCCGGGTGCATGTCCACCGAGCCTGAATGGTATGCCGAAACAGCACAGGAGCCCGGCTTCTATGCCGGTTCCGGTACGGGAGACACACAGGACGATGCCCGGGCCCATGCTCTGCGCTCTCTTGCCGAACAGTTGAAGATAAGGGTGACTTCCAGCCTGAGCCTTTCGGAAAAAGGGAATGAGGCGGAATCATCCCTCTTATTTGAGCAGAAGATTGATACGGCGACCGATCTTGTCCTCACCGGCGCAGAGAAGATCAAAGAAGAGAAACGGGGAAACCGCTGGTACGTTCTCTACCGCTATGACAACCGTCCCCTGCGAGTCCGCGTCGCAGACGCGCTTTCGCCGGGAAAATCGCCCCCCGTTCCGTCCGAAAGATCGGATGGGTTCGATGATTTACTCCCCTTTGCCCATTTCCTGAAAGACAACGGCCATCCTTCCGACTTCCTTCTTAGCCATAAGAACGGCCTCTGGCTCGTTTCGGTGGGAAACCTCTCCTTTCCCGTGTCGAATCAGGAACTGGCCGCCGATTTTCTGAGCGCCGGAAGAAATGATAATCTTATATTGAAGCCGGGGATGCTCAACAGTTCCCCCGTCTACGGACAGCCCGCCGATTCCCTGCGGGAGGGACAGAACTACTCCATAGAAATAAACCCGGAGACAGCCGGATACATCACCCTCTTCTACGTGGACAACAACGGCGCCGTGCAATGCCTGATGGCGAATGAACCGGCAACAGAAGGGAACACCGTAACTTTCCCCGATCCGGGTGAGTACCCCCATGGTTTGATAGCGGAAACGGCGGCCGGAGTCACCCACTCGACGGATATGATCCTGGCCCTCTACACCGATATTCCCTCGGAGCGGTTTTCCTGGTACACTCAAGTATCGGAACAATCCGCAGCAGGAGACGGCCTCTACACCTATGGCCGCCTTCTGAATGATGTGCGGGATATGGAAATCATGAATTGGAGCGCCCGGATTATCCGTGTGGAAAGAGGCCGTCCAAAATAATCGGCGTTTACAGGCGCCCTGGGGAGGCATAGACTGTGCTCAGGACAGTTGCGGCAGTATTACTTATTTTATCGCTCGGCAGTTGTCAAACTTTGGAAGTTTCTCAGGCAGAACCGGAAACTTCCCAGGCAGAGCCGGAAGATTCCCAGACAGAGCCGGAAACTTCCTGGACAGTAACGGGTTCCTTCACGGTTGAAATAGTGATTCCCCTGCGGTAGTCAAACTGCGGGAATTCCCCGGAACGAATTCAGCCACGGTTGAAAACGAAGTGAGGGAGATGAAAAACATGAATTGGAACGCCCGAATCATCCGTGTGGAAAGCGGGCACAAAATAGCAGGCATTCTGCTAAGGAGGAATAGACTATGATCAGGATTAAATCAGGGACAGTTGCGGCAATACTGCTTATTTTATCGCTCAGCAGTTGTCAAACCTCGGAAGATTTCCGGGCGAAAACGGAAACTTCCCGGACAGAAACGGAGTCAGCCACGGTTCAAACCGAGAATTCCCTGACGGAAACGGATGCCTACGGCGAAACAGCGCTTTTCAAGGCGGCCCGAGCGGGCAGTATTGACCTTGTCGCCAATCTCCTGCGCAAAGGAGCCGACCCTGAGGCCAGGAACGTCTACGGCGAGATGCCTCTGCATGTCGCGGCCGCAAGCGGGCATACCGCCGCCGCGGCCCTGCTTACGGCAAAAATGGCCTGGGCGGAGCGGACGGACAGTTTTGGCCTGAACCCTGTCGAAAAGGCCGGGGAAAATGGGTTTACTGACTTCGAACGGGATTACATATCCCTGTCGGCAGGGGCAATACGGCACCGTGAAGAGGGGAACAGGAACGGCGAAGGCCTCGATTCGGCGCTGCGGTTCCTCACCTACGCCGTCATTCCGGCATTGGATCGGAAATCCGAAGAATCCTGGACGGATTTCATCGCGCGGGACACGGCCAAACGCCTGGAGCAGTGGCTCTCCCTCTCGGATACCGTTTTTCCCGAAGAGATACCCGAGCCCCAAACCCCGCCGCCGGTGGAACTGAGCCAGGAAAAGTGGGAAACCAATGACGAGTTTGAACAGCGGGTGGCCGAGGCCCAGCAGGTGAGGCAGGCGGAAATAACGAAGCTGTTGAACCTCTATCGGAGGCGGGCGGAGGCCCGGAATTCGGAGATTGCTGCCCTGAAACAAATCCAATCGGCCCGCATGGCCCGCCTGCCTGAGTACCGGAGCGCATTTGCCCGGCTCGCCATGGAGAATTTATTCACGGAAGTGGTCTTTGAAGATGTGTCCCTGGACAAGGTTTCCGGCGACCTCTACTTGAGCGGCTTGACATCCGGGAAAGATGATCTGGGCAGCTTCGTGGTAAAAGATTCCGAAAAAAACATCCGGCAGGCGGCCTTCGTCCGTCCGGAGGATATAAGTGTGGAAGTGCGGCCCTTTGCCGATGAGAGCGGAGGCTTCGGCCTTGCCGGTATAAGCCTTTCCTATGGCGGAAAATCCTATACCGCCCTTCCCACCAGGAAGACCGCCGGGGAGCAGACCCTGCTGACGGCCTCCATAGACATGGAGGCGAATTTCGCCGTTCCCCAGGAGCAGGCCCTGAGCTTCATAGACCGGAACGCCGTGGGCGAGATCACCTATAAAGACGGCAGCAAGGCCCTGACGGGATTTGATGACGACCTGGGCCCCCGCATTGTCCGGCTCCCCGGTGCGGCGGCGGATATGCGCAAGTGGGCCTTCGTGATTGGCGCGCAGGAATACCTGAACACCGACGACATCATCTATGCCCGGCGGAGCGCAGAACTCTTCGCCCTCACCGTCACAAAGGTTCTCGGGGTTCCCGAATCTCATCTGGTGACACTCTACGATTCGGAAGCCACCGGCGGCAACATCAAGGGCAAGCTCAGGAAACTCCTGGACGAGGGGATAGCCGAGGGAGACACCCTCTACTTCTACTACAACGGACATGGGGTGCCGAACCCTGCACGGGGGGCCGTGCCCTTCATGCTTCCGACAGATATGGACCAGGACTACATCGGCGACGAGCCGTTTTTCGAGCTGCGGAACCTCTACCGCATGTTTCAGGAATCCAGGGCCGGGAAGGTGCTGGTCTTCATGGATAGCTGCTTCACCGGCAGAACCGACGGCCGTTCGGTGTTCGCGGGGAAGGCGGCCACCAGGCTCAGCCCCAGCCGGGTGGAGGTTCCTCAACAGGGAAAACTGGCCATTATTTCGGCGGGCACGGAAACCCAGTTTTCCAGCGCCTGGCCGCAGAAAGGGCACAGGCTGTTCAGCTACCGTCTTATCGAAGCCCTGGCCGACGGCGAGAGCACGATAGACGGACTCTACAGGAAGGTTGCGGAACGGGTAAGGAAAACATCGCGGGACATAGGCGGAACACTGTCCTTTCAAGACCCCACCCTGCAGGGCAACGGCGGGATTGAGCTGAGATGAAACCATATTTGCTTGCGGTCCTGCTCATTTTCCTCTCTTTTTCCCTCTTCGCCGAGGAGGAAATCATCGCGGCAGGCGAGAGCGCTGAAACAATCGAATTGATACGCCGAGCCGCAGCCTCCGGCATGGAAGGGGAGGATTTCAAGCTGTGGTTTCGCCGGGAAGGAAAATTCTGCCAGGTGAAGATCGCTCTCTTCTTCCATGGAGAGGAGCTTGCGGTTTATCGGCGGTATCCGTCGTCTCTGAAGGAATCGGAACTGCGCGCCGGACTTGCCGGGCAGGCCAGGGAAGCCAGGGAAGCCAGGGAAGCCAGGGAAGCCAGGGAAGCCAGGGAAGCCAGGGAAGCCGAGTTGCTTGAACGATATGCATTGGTAGAGGGGGGCCGCTTCAGGATGGGCTCCACGGCAGGAGACAGCGATGAAGAGCCCGTACACCAGGTGAGGGTGAGTTCTTTCTATATGAGCAGGTACGAGGTGACACACGGGCAGTATCTGGAGTTTCTGAACAGAGCCGGGGTGTCCGCCGCCGGGATATTGAACGGCAACGAGGTAATAGAAATGGACGACAGTGATGTGGCTTTCAGCCATAACGGGACGCTGTTCAGCTTTTCCGGTTCGGGGGCTGCGGACAGCATCGACTGTCCAGTGATAGAAGTGACATGGTACGGAGCGGCGGAGTATGCCAACTGGCTGAGCGCGGAGTCCGGCCTGACGAAGGTCTACACGATAAACGGAAGCACTGTGACGGCGGACTGGAGCGCAAACGGCTATCGCCTGCCCACGGAGGCCGAATGGGAGTATGCGGCCCGTGGGGGGAATTCCTCCAATGGCTATAAATATGCGGGAGGGCACAGCCCTGGGAAAGTGGCCTGGTATTCGAGTAACAGCGGGGACAAAACCCGGCCCGTGGGAAGGAAGGCCCCCAACGAGCTGGGCCTCTATGACATGAGCGGGAACGTGTGGGAGTGGTGCTGGGACTGGAAAGGTTCTTATTCTTCGGGGAGTCAGAGCGATCCCAGGGGGCCCGCTTCGGGCTCGAGCCGTGTTTTTCGCGGCGGCAGTTGGGGCTATGGCGCCAGGAGCCTGCGTTCGGCCTACCGCAACGACAATAGCCCGGGCTTTAGCTACGGCAACCTGGGTTTCCGGCTTGTTCGGCGTGAGTTTTGAAAGCATCCGGCAGCACGACAGCCGGAGAAAGAGGAGGCCGTTCCAGCCGAAACAGCCGAAAAGGCCGAAGGATGAGGCCGAAACGGCTGGAGAGGCTGGAACGGCGGGGCAGGTGCGAATATTTTGACCGCGTAAGCGGTCAAAATATTCGATTTTTTGGCGGTGCTGTGTCAGAACTCGTCTTTGGCCCGCATACGGCGTTGAAAAACCCGCTCAAAATGCTCATGTATACGCGCATACACTGCGCTTTTAAGCGGATTTTCCGCCTTGTCTGCGAACCAAATCCTTCGTCCTGATACAGCCCCGATAATTTTGACAGCGTGAGCGGTCAAAATATTCGATTTTTTTGGCGGTGCTGCGGTCTGCTTCTCGGGACAATGGAGTTTCAAAAAGCTTTAGGGCACCTCTAAAAAACCCCATTTAGTTCTTGACTCGAACTTTTCCGCCTGCCTGTGCGTGTTCTGCACGCGGACAGGCCGCTACTGCGTTGTCAAAATGCTCAACTAAGCTTAAGATAGCTCCGCTTTTGCCGTCTTGTATCGACAAAAAATTTCTTCGTCAATTTCCTAAAGCTGTTTCTTAAAGGTGCCCTTTAGAATAAACGAATAGAGGAGAAGCGGAACATGGTTGAAAAGAACAACGCTTCTCTAAAGCGTCAAAAGACAGTGCGACCTGCTCAAAATGGCTCGCTCCAGCTATTGCCGCCCCCGCAAACCGGAGAGTGAACTAAACCTTCTGTTGATGCGTCGGATGGACGAATTACATACGGAGAATCCGACTTGGAGGAGCCGCAAACTGAGGGACAAACTAAGGCTGGAAGGACAGTATGTCAATCGGAAAAGGATACAGCGACTAATGGGCGTGATGGGTCTGCAAACTATCTATCAGAAGCCCCATTTAAGCTGTAGAGAGCCTGGTTCGCAAGTAGTGCCTTATTTGCTGCGAGGGATTAAGATAAAACGGTCTGATCAGGTTTGGAGTACTGCTTACCTAGCAGGATGTCTGGTGGTTTCGTCTCTCTGACGGCAGTTATTGATTGGTATTCCCGAAAAATTCTGAG
This sequence comes from Spirochaetaceae bacterium, assembly GCA_965232165.1. Classification (GTDB taxonomy): domain Bacteria; phylum Spirochaetota; class Spirochaetia; order DSM-2461; family DSM-2461; genus UBA2779. Next base: position 370,097 of record CBDDOY010000002.1, read on the forward strand.
TTGGGAACTCTCTTCTTCTCTGGATAAATCGTTCTGTATTGACTCAAGTGGAGAGAGCCTTGAGATTTAACGGGGAGTCAGATATCTTCAACACAGATCAGGGGGCACAGTACACGAGCAAAGAGTTTCAGGAGATTTTCAAGGAGACCAAGACAAAGCTGAGCATGGACGGTGAGGGCCGATCTCTGGACAAAGTTTATATTGAACGCTTTTGGCGGACGATCAAGTACGATGCAATTTACCTCAAAGACTACGAAAACATGGAGGATGCGAAAAAAAAGGAAAAAAAGAAGATTTTTTTAATTTTGAGATTGACACCGGTTATGTTTTATGATTAAAATGCAGGGTGAGCGGGAGTTAAATCTGGTTATCCACCAAAAAAAGGCAGCGTTGCTGTCTAACCTTTGGGATTCACATCCCATCTTTTCAAGTTTTACTTTTGGTTATAATAGCATTAGGGGTTGCGCTTCCTCCTCTGATGGTACTTTAATAGGGGGTATTCAATTGGCTCCACGGATTTCAATTTTTGAAGGATTAGTAAAAGGCGAAAATACGTTAACCCAACTCACCTGCAATTATTTTCGTAAATTCAAACTTTTCCGAAATCGCAACCTAAAGGTGTTATGAAGAAACCATATAAACATAGTTATGCATCAACCCGGAAATAGTATGACGAAAACTTTGGTAGTTGGAGCAAGTGGTGCAACAGGCAAACTTCTTGTGGCAGATTTACTTAAAAGAGATATTGAGGTATTAGCAATTGTAAGATCCTCTAGCTCGCTAAAAAACACATTCGAAAACCATCCGAACTATCGTGAAGTTTCAGCCAGCATTACAGAGATGTCTGATGGTGAACTATCACCACTACTTAAAAACTGTGATGCTGTGCTCTCGTGCTTGGGGCACAATTTGACCTTTCGGGGGATGTTTGGAGAACCCAGGCAACTGGTCACGGATACAATTAAAAAAGTGACTCGAGTAATAGAGTCAATAAAGCCAGCGAAGAAAGTAAAAATAATTCTGATGAATACCACCGGTAACAGCAATCGAGGTATTCCGGAAAAGCCGCCATGGTCACAAAGAATAGTAGTTTCAATTTTACGGCAGCTACTTCCACCCCACGTAGATAATGAACAAGCGGCCGACTTCCTCCGAACTTACATTGGTCAAAACCACTTATATATTGAGTGGGTTGCAGTCAGACCGGATAGGCTTACGGATGAAGCGGAAGTATCTAAATATGAAATCCTCCAATCCCCAACAAGAAACGTGATTTTTGATGCCGCTCCATCCAGTCGTATTAATGCCGCAAATTTTATGGCGAATTTGGCCGCTAACTCTGAAGTGTGGAATGTGTGGAGAGGTAAGATGCCCGTTATTTACAATGATGCATAACAAGCGCATGCAGTCGGACCGCTACAAGTGCTACGCGCTTTCCGCGGCCGCTGATGCGGGGCGTTGGGCATGCCCATCTGCATGAGAGGAACCTGAGATGTCGGAGCCCAAGCGAATCTTCATCAGCTACAGCCACAAGGACCGTCGATGGCTCGAAGAATTGCTGACACATCTCGCTCCACTTCATGACACGTTCGAGGTCTGGGCAGACTCTCAGATCAACGCTGGCGAAAACTGGGAAGAACAGATCAGCGCGGCGATCGACAGTGCCGATGTGGCCATTCTGCTTGTTACTGCCGACTTCTTGGCATCGAGGTTCATGCAGGAAGTTGAATTGCCCAGGATCCTCGAAGCCTCCAGGTCACGAGGGACGCTCGTTTTGCCGATTCTCGTGCAGCACAGTCTTTGGGACCACACGCCTCTCAACGACTTCCAGTTCCTGAATCCGCCCGACAAGCCTTTGGCATCCCTCTCTCGGGGGGCCAGAGATGCCGCCTATCTGAAAATCGTCTGCCACCTCGCTTCAGCGTTTTCTGCCAAGGCACCAGAAACACCGGGGCCCGTCGCCTCAGCAGCCTTCTCGGAGGAGATAGCGCGCAAGGTATTCGATCTGATAAAGGCCGACTTGCCGGTGTATGCCGAATCTGCCTCCGACAAGAACCAAGCACCACCAGACGAGCCAGGCGGAACTCTGGTCTTCGTAATCTGCGCGTTTTCGCAAGACATAGAACCCGCCTTTGAAGGCATGAAGGCCGCTGCGACCGAGTTTGAACTTCAGGCAAAGCGCGTGAAGGACGTGATGGGCGACTACCAGATAACCAGCCAAGTCATGAGCATGATTGCCGACGCGCGTTTTGTCGTGGCAGACCTGACGCATGAGCGACCGAACGTGTACTTCGAGCTCGGCTATGCGAGGGGGTTGGGGAAGACTGTTATAACTTGTGCACGTGCCGGTACAGACATCCACTTCGATGTAAAGGACTGGACGTACATCCCATACGACGACTCTCGTGTTTTGGAGAAGGCCCTTGTTGATCGCTTTCGATTCGAGCTTGAGAAGGGAGCCTAACAAGAGCTTCCAGCTGACGAAGCCGCTTGTCACGCTCCGTGCGGGGCACGGGTCGCTCCAACCGACTTCGCATCTGAAACCAACGTTGGGTGTATATAAATATGATAAATTTAGATAATGTCAAAAGAATTATTGAAAAGATTAATTTTATTTTATATCTTGTTATAATTCACTTTATCTGTGTTTCAATAAATTTGCGAGTTGAAAATCAATGAATGAACCCGTCTTAAAATTTGAAGAATTTACATTCCGTTCCAAATATGATATTATATTGGGCGATACTTTAGAAAACTTGAAAACCTTTGATAGTAGTAAGTTTGATTTAATAATTACATCTCCTCCCTATAATGTCGGTAAAGAGTATGAAACAAAGCAATCGATCGAGAAATATTTGGAACAGCAGGAAGAAGTAATTGACCAATTGATTAGAGTTGTTTCTCACAAAGGAAGTATTTGTTGGCAAATTGGTAATTATGTAAAAAATGGAGAAATCTATCCGCTTGATATTTTTTACTATCAGATATTCAAAAAGCATAACTTAAAATTGAGAAACAGAATAATTTGGCATTTCGGTCATGGATTGCACGCTTCGAAAAGATTTTCAGGACGCTATGAAACTATTCTCTGGTTTACAAAAGAAGATGATTATATTTTCAATTTAGATGATGTACGAATTCCAGCAAAATATCCAGGAAAAAGACATTTTAAAGGACCGAAAAAGGGTCAATTATCTGGTAATCCCAGCGGTAAAAATCCTTCTGATATATGGGAGATTGTTATCAGAGACTGGGAAAGTGAACTATGGAATATTCCAAATGTTAAGTCTAATCATCCTGAAAAAACCGAACACCCCTGTCAATATCCGATTGAACTTGTCGAAAGATGTATTCTCGCATTAACCAATGAAGATAGCTGGGTTTTAGATCCTTACGCGGGTGTAGGTTCAACAATAATAGCGTCGATCAAAAATAATAGAAATGTCATTGGAATTGAACGAGAAGATAAATATGTTAATACTGCAAAGGATAGAGTTCAGAAATTGTTCGACGGTTCACTGAAAATACGCCCAATAAATAAACCAATTCATAAACCATCTCCAAAAGATAAGGTTGCACGCATTCCTGACGAATGGTTATTCGATACTGATAAAGGATAATATTGATGAAAATTGCTTAAAAGTATTCGCATCTAAACGGAGAAGAATATCTAATTGTACATCACAAGAAACTATACGATGAAATTATTGAAGTTTTAAGCAGTGTGGATGCTGATGAATTCAAGACGAAAATAAGCAAGGAAAAAACGAAGAAAGGCAAAAAATTATATAGTCCAGTTGAGATAAATAAAGCAATTGATAGTAAATTTAGTTTAAAGGAATGGAAGGAAAGCAGATATCAGTATTATATTGCCTTGAACCGAGAATTAATGGAAAAAAGTATTTCCATGTCCGCGAAAGACCAGAAAAAATTCCTAATTGAAAATGGAGAAAGTGAGCCAATCTTTTCATATAATCAAACAGATTTTGTAAAAGAAAAAATCGCCGTCGAAGTACAATTCGGAAAGTACTCATTTGTAGCATATGATTTGTTCGTCAAACATATGCTATTTTATTCTGGCGGTGTAATCAATTTAGGAATAGAAATTTTACCAACCAAGTTAATGCAATCTCAGATGTCCTCAGGTATAGCCTACTACGAAGGTGAAGTCTATAATGTAATGCGTCAAGGTAGGAATAATCCACCTGTTCCATTGTTAATTTTAGGCATTGAGCCGTAAAAATATATCTCCACAATAACTGCTTATTCTATTAATATCATAGAGTTCCGTCACCCAATAAGCGCATCAACAGCGACAGAAGGGCGGATTTTGAAATCCAGAATTTTGGATGTCCGCGTTTATTTTTGCCTGTTACTCAAGTTCCGTACGCCGTAGCCCTTCTGCGCGTTATGCTTGTCGTTCGGTTTGGACCGCTGATTTCTCGGAAAGCGGCCAATTTGGATTGCGGATTCACCGCTCGGCCGGCGATCAGAGCTGTAATGATATTTCGCATAGAAGTCCTTTGCGAGTGAAGCATCTGAGGCAGTTTGAGGTCTTTCATGACTTCAATCACAGCCTTGACATGGGGGGCAATGTCCGGGCAGTTTTAGAACCATCTTTACCGATAAGGCCGGAGTCTTTTCTGAGGAGCTGCCGCAGACCTTCGACGACATGAGGAGGCCATTCAGTCAGATTCGCCAAAGTTTTCTTAACAGCACGGTTTCCCTCACGATGATCTTCTCTTCCGCAGGATGCAAGGCGGGGACTTGCGATTTGGAGCAACTTGGATATACCGAGTTAGATTTATACGTCAATCGGTTAGAAAGAAACAAAGTTAGCATACATGGGGATATAGTTTAGCAGATATTTTCTTGTAAGTCATTGTTATGGATGCAATTAGCAATGAAATATGCACGAATACCGTGAAAATTTCAGGTTAATAGAATTAAGACGGCTCATCCCTGGGATTGGCGGCGGTGTTTATTGGGTTCGAATCCCGCCAACGGGAGTGATGGTTTAAGCGAAGGTTTTGGTGGACATAGTTGTACTCGCCATAACAGGGAAAGTGTTTTATGCAGATGCAGCTGTTTGAGGTGGACCCCAAATGCTGGACAGCAACGCTGTCCGTTTTTGATGGATATACAGGCTTTCACTCCTGCTCATCCTGTTGTTGCTTTATGTTACCATAAAACATAACCGGTGTCAACCCATTTATGGATGAATGGGGTCTCTGCTCATTGTAATTTCTGATGAACTTTCCTATCTCTCTTTTAGCCTCCTCCATGGTTTCATAGTCTTTTAGATAAACCTCCTCATACTTGATGGTTCGCCAGAACCGCTCCATATACACGTTATCTATGGCCCGGCCTTTGCCGTCCATGCTCAACTTTGCCGATGTTTCCTTAAAGATGTCCTGAAACTCCGCGCGAAGGTGTACATAAAAAGGACTTGACTAGCCCGCAGAACTTGTTGTATTCGTACTCGACGTACGAGTGGACGTGTTTGAAAGGGAGATTGATGGAAACCAAGTGGCTGACAGTCATTGAAGCGGCGTAATACCTGAAGATGGGTAGATCGACCGTCTATAAGCTGACCCAGGAAGAAAATCTGCCGACGTACAAGGTCGGGCGGCAATGGCGGTTCGATGCGAAGGAACTCGACAAGCGGCTCAAATCCGGGAAACAGGCATGGACAGAGGATCGCACTTGATGAAAGCAGGCGCGCAAACAAGCGAAAGAGGAGGTCCTTTCAAGATAGAAGGGAGGGAGTCCCGACCGCCTACGGCAGATAGTCCGGCGAGTTTCTCCCGCCCGCCCAGGCGGCTTGACCAGATGAGCGAAGCGTTGCGTTCGCGTCACTACAGCCGCCGCACGGAACAGACCTACTGCCAATGGGTCAGGCGCTGCATCCATTTCCACTATGTCCGCCATTCCGCCGAAATGGCCGAACCGGAAATCAACGCCTTCCTGACCCATCTGGCGGTCAAAGAGAAGGACAGCGCCTCGACGCAGAACCAGGAGCATTCTGCCCTGCCTTTCCTTTACCGCCACGTTCTCAGCAGCGTGGCGGGTGATCTGGGCGAGGTGATCCGCTCCCGCAAGCCCAGGCGGCTGCCCGTTGTCATGACGCGCGAGGAAGTCAAGGCCGTGTCGGCGAATCTCCCAGGCGACAAGCGGCTTATGGCCTCGCTGATGTATGGTTCAGGATTGCGTTTGACGGAGTGCCTCTGCCTGCGCGTGCAGGATATCGGCTTCTCCCGCAACGAAATCATCGTCAGAGATGGAAAAGGAGCGAAGGACCGAGTCCCCATGCTGCCCACATCGCTCAAGGCTCTGCTGCAAGAGCATTTTAAGGGCGTCAAGGTGATCCACGGACGCTATCTGGCCGACGGCCGGGGCCGCGTCCTGCTGCCCGACGCGCTCGGCCGCAAATACCCTAACGCTCCGAAAGAATGGCGTCGGCAGAGGGTCTTTCCGCAGGAAAGCCGCCGGAAGAACGAAAAAACAGGCGAAGAAGGACGGCATCATGTTCACGAATCGATCATCCAGAAGGCGGTGAACAGCGCGGTGAGAAAGGCAGGTTTGGCCAAGCGCGCCACATGCCGCACCTTTCGACATTCGTTCGCCACGCAGCTCTTGGAAACTGGATACGACATCAGGACGGTGCAGGAACTTCTCGGCCACAAGGACGTGAAGACCGCCATGATTTACACCCATGTCCTCAACCGGGGCGGCAAGGGAGGCAAGAGTCCCGTGGATGATTTGTAGAGGAGAGATGAAGGTGTGTTATATAGAAACCATATATTCCCCCGCGGCCCATGCAGAAAACAGCCTCCATACTTACAAATGCGGGATTTGTGCGCAAGTGCCGCAGGGGGTTTATATTCCGAAATCGCAACCTAAAGGTGTTATGAAGAAACCATATAAACATAGTTGGGCAGGAGATGAGCATGAAGCAATCCAAGAGCCAGAAGGACGTTAACGCGTACCTTGCGAGGCTTCCGGCAGATGCCCGAAAGGCGCTCACAACCCTTCGCGAGACCATTCGGGCAGCGGCACCCGAAGCAGAGGAGGGGTTCAGCTATGGCGTCCCGGCGTTCAGACTGAACGGCAAAGCGCTCGTATGCTTCGCCGCATTCAAGAAGCACTGCGGGTTCTATCCGATGAGTCCCGAGGTGCTCAGCTCATTTGCCGATGACCTGAGGGAGTACGACACGGCCAAGGGCACCATTCGATTCGACCCGAAGGAGGTCTTGCCGGCAGCCTTGGTCAACAGGATCGTGAACGCTCGGATCAAGGAACTCAGCGGATGAAGGGCAAGCAGATGGTGCCCAACCAGACACCTGGACACGTACGCTGAAAGGCCGCCGCGGACGGTGTCCTTCCAGCGCCGGTCAGGCGCAACGTTAGGTCGCTCTGGTGGAATGCTCAGGCGTAGCAGGAACGCAATTGAAAGTTCAGGTTTTTTTCACTATAATTAGATAGGGGGCAGAATGCCAGTAATAACGAGATTCTTTGGAATAGTCATAAAGATGTACTTCAGCGAACATGGCATCCCACATTTTCACGCAGTTTACAATGAATACAACGGTGTTTTCGACATCAAAACGCTGGAGATGATTGAGGGAGATCTGACATCGAAAGCTCAATCTCTTGTTAGAGAGTGGGCGAAAATGTACAAGGATGATCTGCTTTCGATGTGGAACTCCCGGGAATTCCGCAAACTGCCAGGTCTCGAATAGAATGAAATACCCGAAGATCACACGTGTCGTCCCCCTTCGCAACAATGAACTAGAAGTCCTTTTCGAAAATGGCACAACCAAAATCTATGACTGCACGCCCCTCCTCAAGGAAAGCGTTTTTGAGCCCCTAAAAAACAGCTACCTATTCAAACAAGTTCACGTCGACATCGGAGGATATGGTATCATCTGGAATGATGACATCGACCTAGCCGAATCTGAACTTTGGGTCAACGGAAAGACAACCTGACCACGCATCAGAACATTCTGAGTACAAACCAGAGCGGCCTAACAAGGCGCTTAACACGGACGCGGCTATGCCACGCCGGTTAGCTTACCGTTAGGCTATCAGAGGAAAGGAATGATCAGAACATGAGCACAATAAAAGAGCAAATCAAACGAATTCCGATAGTTGGCAATCTGGCTCGGCGACTTTACCAATTTCTCAATAACTGTAATTGAATTTGGTTGTGGAGATGGGAATCAGTTGTCTCTCGCGACTTATCCAGAATACATCGGCTTTGATGTGAGTCAAACTGTAATAGGCGAATGCACTAAGCGATTCTCATCAGATAACAGCAAAATGTTCAAATTGATGAAAGATTATGATGGCGAAACGGCGGACTTATCCCTTTCGCTGGATGTAATCTACCATTTGATAGAAGATGAGATATTTGAGTCCTACATGCGAACTTTGTTTAAGGCAAGCAACCAATATGTAATCGTGTACGCAAGTGATTCTGAAGACAATGAGGGACTAGAGGGGACGCATGTCAGACATAGAAAGTTCACAAAATGGATTCATGACAACTTGCCTCAATGGAAACTAATTGAACATATTCCCAATAGATACCCATACGCCGGGGATTACAGAACTGGGAGCTTTGCTGATTTCTACATTTACGTGAAAGCCTAACAAGGCTCTGCACCGGACGGCAATTACGCTGCGCTCCATTCCCGCCGGTGATGGCCAGCGTTAGGTGCGTGGACACGACGGAGCCGTTTGCGGTACTCTTCAGACGAGGTGAATGATTATGCCGAATACGTACACAGCAGTCACGAAGCGAGATGGCGGCTGGTGGATTGGATGGATTGAGGAAGTGCCGGGCGTCAACTGACAGGAACGCACCCGGGAGGAACTCCTCGCAAGCCTTCGCACCACGCTGGATGAGGCGCTGGAGTTCAATCGTGAGGAAGCCCGCGCCGCAGCCGTCCGCGGCGGCCTTTGAGGGCCGGTCAGGTGCGGCGTTCGGCCAGAGGATGACAACGGCTTCACGATGTGATACGGTATCGGCATGAAGACGGTATACGTGGAAACATCCATCCTCAGCTACTTAACGGCGCGACCTGATCGCTGCCGGGCGCCAACAGATGACACACCAATGGTGGGATACACGGCGGGCGCGATTCGATGTCTACATTTCGCCACTGGTGGACCAGGAGGCCAGGCGGGGCGATTCAGACACCGCACGGCGCCGCGTCGAGGCACTCGGCAACCTGCCGATCCTCGAGATCGTGGACGATGCCTACGAACTTGCCGCCGCCTTGATAGCGGACGGTGCTCTGCCGCCTACAGCCGAGGATGACGCCACGCACATCGCGCTGGCTGCGGTGCAGGGCATGGACTACCTGTTGACGTGGAACTGCCGGCATATTGACAATGCGGAGACCAAGCCGATCATGCGCTCTGTCTGCACCGCACACGGCTACTCCTGCCCGGAGATCCGCACCCCCGAGGAACTGATGAGAGATCAAGATGAAGGCTGACCCCATACTCAGAGAACTGTGGGAAATCAAGGATGGTCTGGCCGCCGAGTGCCATCACGACCTGCGATGTCTCTTCGAGACGCTCAAGGCATCGCAAGAGGACCGTGGAGTGAAGACCGTCAATCGGACGAAGCGGCACATGACGGTGGCAGAACCAGAGGGGCCAGGTTACGGCTTGCAAGCTCGCCGAACCTGATCCTCGACGTTATGTGTGAGAGAAACAATGAATTTGCAGCAACTCGGTTTCAACGACTGGTTCTCTGACCATGCATCAGCTCTGCTCCAACCGGGGCAGAGCGTGGCACGAGTCATGACCGTCGATCGCAACGCCTACATTGTGAGGGGTGAGGGGCAAGAAACGCCTGCGGAGCTTTCAGGCCGCTTTCGTCACACTGTTGACTCCGAAACACATCTTCCATGCGTTGGCGACTGGGTTTGTGCCCAGCACGCTTCGCCGGGACTTTCGATCATCCATTCTGTATTGCCACGCAAGTCATTCCTTCGTCGAAAGCGCCCGGGGAAGATCGTCGATTTCCAGATGATTGCGGCGAACATCGACATTGCCTTCGTTGTCCAGTCTTGCCATTACGATTTCAACATACGTCGACTGGACCGCTACCTTGTCGCATGTAGCGACGGCGGAATAGAACCCGTCATTATTCTGAGCAAGACCGATCTGATGACTCCTGATGAAGTCGACGGCCAGATGCTGGACATCAGAGGGTCTGGGATTGCATCCCAGATTGTTCCTGTCAGCAATGCTACAGGGGCGGGACTCGATCGCTTTCGTTCGCTCGTAGAACCAGGTAAGACGTATTGTCTTATTGGGTCGTCTGGCGTCGGTAAGAGCACCCTCATAAATAGGCTGATGGGAGAGGATAGGCTTGAAACAAAAGGCGTGAGTGTGACGGGTGAAGGCACACACACCACCTCCAGACGTCAACTGCTCCTGCAGGACAACGGCGCCATGCTGATTGACACACCTGGGATGCGTGAATTCGGGCTCCTTGGCACGAGCGATGGACTTGATGAGAGTTTCTCAGAAATCCATGACCTGTCTATTGCCTGTCGTTTTGCAGACTGCACACACACGGATGAACCCGGTTGCGCAGTTTTGGAAGCTGTCAAGAACGACGAACTTAGCGAAGACAGATACCAGAGCTGTATCAAGCTCAAGAAAGAGAATGAGTATCACGATATGTCTTACGCGGAGAAACGAAAGAAAGACAAGGATTTCGGGCGTTTGATTAAGGCATACAAGAAGCAATACAAACGCTGAACATATGTGGACACAGAACAATCTCCTGCAGGCGACATCCTAAAGGCCGCTCCTGAGGAGTGACGTTCGGTGCGTGGACACGACGGAGCCGTTTGCGGTACTCTTCAGACGAGGTGAATGATTATGCCGAATACGTACACAGCAGTCTCGAAGCGAGATGGCGGCTGGTGGATTGGATGGATTGAGGAAGTGCCGGGCGTCAACTGTCAGGAACGCACCCGGGAGGAACTCCTCGCAAGCCTTCGCACCACGCTGGATGAGGCGCTGGAGTTCAATCGTGAGGAAGCCCGCGCCGCAGCCGCCCCCGACTATACCGAAGAACTTGTCACGGTATGAAGCGCTCTCAGGTGCGGCGTTAGCCGGAGATTGGAAGCTGAGAGCATGTCACCGCTCTATGAACTGACAACCAGCTTGGACAGCGAATGTCATCAAAACCGCATTCAGAATCCATGCGGTGACTTTGCACTCCGTTTGTCGGTCGGCAAGCAATTCACCGATGCCGCGCTAACAAGTAGGCTGGAGCGCGACATCAGTCAATCGCCCCCAGCAGCAGGCCTCTCCACACCAACAGGTGTACCAGCCAGGAGCGAGACCCAATGAAAGATATTCCTGGAATCGATGAAGACGGCAATCCCAAAAACGGCCCATTTAAGCTGTTCTTCAAGAACGGCCGTGTCTCCTGCCAGGGTGAGTTCGACAACGGAAAGAAATCAGGAAAGTGGAAGTACTTTCTCAACAATGGTCAGATGCAGTCCTCCGGCAGCTTCAAGGACGGAAAGATCGTTGGTCGGTGGAAATGGTTCTACAAGACTGGCGAACCGCGGGGGACGGGCGGCTTCGACGATGAAGAGCAGAAGCACGGTGTATGGAAGCGATACCATGCCAATGGCCAACTCTGGGACGAAGGTCGTTTCGAACACGGGAAGAAGAGGGGCACTTGGAAGGTCTATGATGAGGCGGGCGAACTCGTAAAGACGCAGACATTCAAGTAGCGGAGCGGGCGCCCGGCTAACTACTCATTTCAGTAGACGGTCTGTTGAGCAGCCCGCTCCTGAATGAGCACTCGTTAGGTGTATGGAGGGGCGATGACTTCAGTTGAAATCTCTGAACTTGTCAGAAATGGTCTCATAGCACTTGGCGTGCTTGTAGGTGGAGTTTGGCGCTATGGAGGTGGGTGTACGAAATCCGGGAGGGTTCAGGACATAGGTAACACTTTTAGCCGAGCATGGTAACACCTTGGAGGTGGAAGCATGCCTTGGCAGGAGAGAAATACCATGGATTTGAAAGAAGAATTCGTTAGGGTACCTCTAAAAACAGCTTTAGGAAATTGACGAAGAAATTTTTTGTCGATACAAGGCGGCAGAAGCTAAGGGCGTAGCTTAAGCTTAGTTGAGTATTTTGACAACGCAGCAGCGGCGGAAAAGATCGAGTCAAGAACTAAATAGAGGGTTTTTTAGAGGTGCCCTCAAATAATAAATCAAAGGAGATTCGTTATGAAGAAGTTTTTTGTTATTCTCATCATTCTGCTGACAGCAGGGATGTTATTTGCGGCAGACGAGAAGGAAAGCGGAATGCAAAGCTCTCCGGTTTCAGAAAACTTCGTTCGTGTGGAGGGGGGCCGCTTCCAAATGGGCTCCACGGCAGGAGCCAGCGATGAAGAGCCCGTACACCAGGTGAGGGTGAGTTCCTTCTATATGAGCAGGTACGAGGTGACGCAATGGGAGTGGAAAGCCGTGATGGGGAGCAATCCGTCACATTTCAAGGGGGACGACCGGCCGGTGGAGGGGGTGAGCTGGTATGATGCGGTGAAGTACTGTAACAGGCGAAGTGAGAAAGAAGGCCTGAAACCGGTGTACAGGACAAACGGGAGCAACGTGAGTGCGGACTGGAGCGCAAACGGGTACCGCCTGCCCACGGAGGCCGAATGGGAGTATGCGGCCCGTGGGGGGAATTCCTCCAATGGCTATAAATATGCGGGAGGGCACAGCCCTGGGAAAGTGGCCTGGTATTGGGATAACAGCGGGCGGAAAACCCGGCCTGTGGGAAGGAAGGCCCCCAACGAGCTGGGCCTCTATGACATGAGCGGGAACGTATGGGAGTGGTGCTGGGACTGGAAAGGTTCTTATGAAAGTTCGGGGAGTCAGAGCGATCCCAGGGGGCCCGCTTCGGGCTCGAACCGTGTTGATCGCGGCGGCAGTTGGGACGATAGCGCCAGGTACCTGCGTTTGGCCTATCGCTTCAACATTGGGCCGGGCATTAGCTTCAGCCGCCTGGGTTTCCGGCTCGTTCGTCGTAAGCCTTGAAAGCATCCGGCAGCCGTCAACGGAAGGGGCGAGGAACGAATCCCGACGGGCGGCTTCGCCTATGCCCCGTCGCAGGCGCAGGAATTTTCAACCGCCTGCCTGCACCTCACAGGCAGATAATACCGCCGGAATTATCAATCCTCTTACAACACCGCAACTAGAGTTTATCAATCTCCTCTTGCGTTAATCCGGTTGTCTTGCAGATTATATCGCGGAGGCAGCACCGGCTTTCTTCATCCCTTTGGCGGCTTGGTATAGACCTTCCTGTTTTCTATCTCAATGAAGTGGATTTGAAGATCTTCGCTCAAAATGTATTCGGGTCTGTCCCTTTCTGTAATATGGAAGCAGGTGTGGAAGTCCTCCAGTTCGGGGAAGAGGGCAGAATTGACGAGGCTGATGCAGACCGCTGGGGCCAGTGTTCCGCAGAACTGCGCCGCTTCCAACTGTTGCTGGTAGTTTCTGGCCCAGCAGCAGAGGCTGCGGAAGGCAGAAGACGGCTTCCGTGAAAACTGCACTTCGATGTTGATGGTGCGTCCTGTGCTGTCTTTGGTCTTGATGACCACTGAGGGGCGCCTCTAAAAAATCCATTCCGTTTCTGGCCTGCTCTTTTCCCCGCTGCTGCGCTGCCAAAATACTCACGTAACTTCAGAGGCGCCCTGCGGCTAATTATGAGGCAATGCGCTCCCTTGACGAACTCACTGACAAGTCTCTATCCTTTTCAGACGATGACTTCTGATTTAAGGAGATGTTTATGAGAAGAAATGATGCTTGTATCGACGGCATACCGGCGGTGAAGAAGGTCATTTTTGCGGCGCTGCTGCTGCTCGCCCCGTCCCTTGCGGTGCAGGCGGCGGACGGCACCCGTGTGGCCCTGGTGATCGGGAACAGCGCCTACGAAAATACGGGCCCCCTGCGGAATCCGGTGAACGATGCACGGGATATCGGTGTTACCCTGGAAAACCTGGGATTCACGGTAACCCGGGTGCTTGACGGCAACAAGGGTGATATTCTGCGGGCGGTTGATGATTTTCAAGACCGGGCCTCCCGCAAGGGAACCGAAGTGGCCCTCTTCTACTATTCCGGCCACGGTGTGGAGTATGAGGGGATTAACTACATCATCCCCGTAACGGCGGAAATTCGGGATGAATACGCACTTGTGAACGAGGCGGTAAGCCTGGAACGGATAACCGCCGCCATGAACCGCGCCCAGGCGGCCTTCAACATGGTGGTTCTGGATGCCTGCCGGGACAACCCCTTCTTCAAGAGCAAGAGTTCCGGGAACCGGGGCCTGGCGGCAATGAGCGGCGGCGGCAAGGAAAGCATGATCGTCTTCGCCACCAGTCCCGGAGATGTGGCCCAGGACGGACAGGGGGAAAACAGCCCCTTCACCCAGGCCTTTATCAAACATGCCACGGTGCCGGGGCTGGAAGTGAGCGCCCTGATGCGGCTCATCAACGGCACCGTCCGGGAACTCACACGGGGGAAGCAGGCACCCTGGTTCAATGCCTCCTACACGGGGGAATTCTATCTTGGCGATGCGGAAGCCCTGACCAACGCCACCGCACGGAGCAGTGCGATCAATGCGGAGATAGCCGCACTCGAGACCGCAATAGCCCGGCGGGAGAAGGCGATAGCCGCCGCCCGCAGCGAGGCGGACAAGATTCGGCTGGAGATTGAACAGCGGCGTGCCCGTGCCGAAGAGGCGGCCAAACGGATGCAGGCCGAACAGCTTGCGGAGATAGAGAAGCAGGCCCGCCAGGTTCTGGAGCAGCGCAAGTCGGAGGATGCCCTGCGTACCCAGATGGAATCACAGCTTACGGCCCAGCGGGAGAGCTTGACCCGGCAGGCCCGGGAGCGGCGGACACAGCTCGATGAACTCCGGCGGAAGGATGCCTCAGACAGCGATGTCTGGGAGCAGTTGGAGGCTGTTGCCGCGGTGAACCGTGCCGTTGCGGAAATCAACACCCGCTTCGACGAGGCCGTTGCCCGGATGGAAGTGGAGGTGAACGCCCTCTACGGCCGGCAGAAGGCAGCGGTCAAAGAAAACAACCCCAAGGAACCCTTCGATACGCAGAAGGAGTATGAGGACCTCATCGCCGGTCTTACCGCCGAACTGGAAGCGAAGCGAAAGACGGAACTGGACCGCCGCCGGGGCGAATTTCAAACGGCCCGGCAGGGAGAACTGGCAGACCTGAGGAAACAGCAGATTCAGAACCGGAAGGCCCTGGAGGGGAGCCGCTTCACCCTGGGTTTCTCCGCCACACAGGTAAAGGTGGCCCGGTTCAGCGCCGAAGAGAAGAGTTTTCCCATGGAGATACGCGCCTTGGGGAAGGAGTATTCCTTTGCCGTGCCGGTCTCCTACACCCTGAGGGGGAACAGGGATGCGATACGCAAAGAGTACTACCGCATCTACAGCGCCGATCAGTCCGGCGGCCTGGCCGGAGAGATCACCTGCACCGTCACCGAACTTTACCCCGACATCTGGGTTTTGCGGCCCGACCGGGCCCGAGTGGTGAACCTGCTGGAAAACGATGCAGAGCTTACCCGGACAACGGGGGCATCGGGCGAGATGGCGGTGAGTACGGCGGGCGAGGTGAAGAAGATAGCCGCCCTGGTGCGGATAGAATCGGAGCCGGGCCGGGCTCAGGTGAGCGTGAACGGCAAACCGCTGGGCGCCGCCCCCGTGGTTTACACCGTGCCGGACTATGCCGGCACGGTGAAGGTGGAGTACCGCTGGCCCGATGGAACGAAGCGCGTGTTTGCCGTCGCACTTGAACTCGGAGTGAACGCCGCTGCAGTGGGTTCGCCGAAGGGTATGGAACGGCACCGACCGGTGCCAGATAACTTTTTTGTTGGTGTGGAGGGGGGCCGCTTCAGGATGGGGATGGGCTCGCGAAGGCTCCAGGGTGAGCGAATGAGCAGGGCAGGTGACGCATGACGAATGGAAAGCCACAGCATCCCAGGGGTGAGGAGCCTGAGCTGGAGTACGTTTTACAGGCGAAGTGAGCAGGTACGGGGCAACGTGAGTGCAGACTGGAGGGCAAACGGGTAGTACGGAGGCCTGAGTATGCGGCCCGTGGGGGGAATTCCTCCAATGCTATAAAATGCGGGAGGGCACAGTCCCGGAGAAGTGGCCGGTATTATGCCGGACAAAACCCAGTTCGTGTGGGAAGGAAGGCCGCCAACGGCTGGGCCTCTATGACATGAAGCGGCAGGGAGTGGTGCTGGGACTAATGACGATTATTCTTCGGGGACAGAGCGATCCCAGGTGAGGCCCGTGAGCTTTCTAATCGCGGCGGCATGAGCACGGTAGCGAGGTTCCTGTTCGGCCAACCGCGGCATCATTAACCCGGGCAATAGCCGCCTGACCTGGGGGCAATGTTCGGCGTGAGTTTTGAAAGCACGACACGGCCGGTGGAGGAGGTGAGCTGGTATGATGCGGCCGAAGTACTGTAACAGGCGAAGTGAGAAAGAAGGCCTGAAACCGGTGTACATTTTCTCGATAAACGGATAAGCACGTGACAAGTGCAGACTGGAGCGCAAACGGCTATCGCCTGCCCACGGAGGCCGAATGGGAGTATGCGGCCCGTGGGGGGAATTCCTCCAATGGCTATAAATATGCGGGAGGGCACAGTCCCGGAGAAGTGGCCTGGTATTACAGAGACATATACCACAAAATTCACAAATATAACAGCGGTAATAGACAAAACCCAGCCAATGTGGGAAGGAAGGCCCCCAACGATTTTATGGGCCTCTATGACATGAGCGGGAACGTGTGGGAGTGGTGCTGGGACTGGAAAGGTTCTTATTCTTCGGGGAGTCAGAGCGATCCCAGGGGGCCCGCTTCGGGCTCGTACCGTGTTGATCGCGGCGGCGGGTTGGGTATCTTCATCATACTCTCTTAGCGCCGGGTACCTGCGTTCGGCCACACCGCGGCATCAATTATTTCCGATGCCCGGGCATGTCTTTGGCTCACTGTTCTTTTTCCAAATCCTGGGTTTCCGGCTTGTTCGGCGTGAGTTTTGAAAGCATCCGGCAGCACGACAGCCGGAGAAGGAGGATGCCGTTCCAGCCGAAACAGCCGAAAAGGCCGAAGGATGAGGCCGAAACGGCTGGAGGGGCTGGAACGGCGGGGCAGGTGTGAATATTTTGACCGCTTACGCGGTCAAAATATTCGATTTTTTGGCGGTGCTGTGTCAGAACTCGTCTTTGGCCCGCATACGGCGTTGAAAAACCCGCTCAAAATGCTCATGTATACGCTATACACTGCGCTTTTAAGTGGATTTTCCGCCTTGTCTGCGAACCAAATCCTTCGTCCTGACTTAAGCCCCGATACTCTTGACACAACCCCGATTTTTTGGCGAAGTTCAGCGGACATATAGCCGGTTCAGACCGTATGAAAGACTGATTTCAAAAGAAGTGTTAATGAGAAGCCGGCAGGTTATAAGGAAATAAGATAAATTATTAGGTAAAGCAGGTCAAAGTGTGCATTACAAGCTATTCACAGTGCCCATAATCACTCCTATGGAAGAGATAGATGATCTCAATAAATTTCTCGATTCACATCGTATAATTCAAGTAGACAAAACCCTGGCGGCAGAAAATGGTTCGGGATACTATGTGTTTTGCATTACATTTGATGATAAGAGAGGTCAAAATGACTTCACCAGGAAATCCATAGACTACAAGGAAGTATTGAGCGATGAGGAATTCATCGTATTCAGTCAATTACGTGAAATCCGCAAACAGACTGCCGAGAAGTTTGGAAGGCCCGTCTATACCGTATTCACAAATGAGCATCTGGCAAAAATGGTAACAGGCAAAGTTCATACCCTTGAAGGAATGAGAAAAATTGATGGCATTGGAGATGGCAAAATAACCGACTACGCCGAAGTTTTTCTCGGTTTTCTCCAAACAGTTTACAAAAAAGAACCATGAGACGGGCAGGGAATTTGTATCATCTTATCCATACTTGGGATAATTTGCTGCTGGCTTTCTATAATGCGCAAAGAAACAAATCCGCAAAATCGGATGTGCGTTTATTTGCGATTAACCTTGAAGCTAACCTGGAGGCATTGCAGGTGTCATTAATGCGGGAATGTGTTGAAGTCGGCGGCTATCATTACTTCAAGGTTCATGATCCCAAGGAACGGATGATTTGCGCCGCCTCATTTCCCCAACGTGTTTTACATCATGCAATAATCAGAATCACGGAGCCGTATTTCGAGAAACAGATGATTTTCGACAATTATGCATGTCTTAAAGGGAAGGGAACTGACAGGGCGCTGATAAGAGCATTTGAGAAAACACGGCAGTCAAACTGGTTTCTGAAACTGGATATAAGGAAATACTTTGATTCAATAGATCATCAAATTCTTTTCAATAGCCTGCGAAAAATGTTCAAGGATAATAAGCTGCTAAGTCTATTCCATCGTATCATAAAAACGTATGAAACAAAGCCCGGAAAGGGTCTCCCCATCGGCAATCTTACCAGCCAGTACTTCGCCAATTTTTATCTGTCGGGATTCGATCATCTCATAAAGGATGAGCTGGGGGTGAAGAGTTATGTGCGCTATATGGATGATATGTGCCTTTGGGGTAAAAGCAAATTGGAATTGGCAGAAACACGTGATATTTTAGCCAAGTATTTGCAGACTGAATTAAAACTGGAGTTAAAACACGCCGTGTTGAATCAATCCGTCAATGGGGTTCCTTTCCTTGGGCATTTAATAAAGCCGACACATATATATTTGCTTCGTTCTAAACGCACCAGGATAAGAAGAAAAATAGCAATGAACTATAGGAAACTTATGCGGCTGGATTATTCACAGGAAGAATTTTCCGCACACATGCTGCCTGTTGTTGAACATGCGCATCTTGCCAAAGCGCGAAGATGGATTTATCATATCTGCCAGCGGTATGATCAAAGGCTCGAACCGTGTTAATCGCGGCGGCAGTTGGAACAATAGCGCCAGGAACCTGCGTTCGGCCAACCGCAACAACAATAGCCCGGGCAATAGCAACAACAACCTGGGTTTCCGGCTTGTTCGGCGTGAGTTTTGGAAGCAAGGAAGCTTTCAAAACAGATCATATCCAGATTGCCGATAAAATTGTCGGCAATGGAACAAAGCTGTTTTCCGGGGCTGGTAGAATCCATCAGGAATGGGATTCGAAGGTGCCGGGAAACTATTTTTCACTGAGATGCCCAATATGAATTCAGGCTGTTGCCGGTCGGAGAATATCTATTATAATAATGACGGCGCCTAAGCGGGACTCCGAAAGCGGGTTCCGAAGGGCAGCCTAATCAAGCGCCGTCAGAACAACTGCGGCACAGATTCCAAGGAGCATCCCCATGAAGAAGATCGTATTCCTGCAGGTTTTAATACTCCTGTCCGTCATTCTTTCGGCCCAGAACAAGACGGCCCTTGTAATCGGAAACGGGGTTTACAAGAACAGTTTTGCTTCCCTGAGCAACCCCGTTCCCGAAGCGAAGGCCATGGCCTCAGCCCTGGAAGGCATTGGCTTCGAAGTGATACGGGCCTACAACGTACAGAGTGTGGAGCGGTTTCATGCCCTGCTTGAGATGTTTGAGAATAAGGTGAAGAGCCGAGGCGGGATAGCCCTGTTTCACTACGGAGGCCATGGAGTGCAGGTGAACGGGGAGAACTACCTTCTGCCGACCGAGCAGAACATACCGGATGAGCAGCGTGCACGGTATCGGGCCGTCCGTGTGGCCGAGGTGTCATCGGCCATGGAATCGGCCCATCCGGATGTGAGCGTCATCATACTGGATGCCTGCCGGGACAATCCCTTCGGCCGCGGCGGCACGCGGGGCCTTGCCCGAGTGGATGCCCCTCGGAACAGCATTGTCGTCTACGCAGCCGATGCCGGAGAAAGCGCCCAGGATGGCCTGTTCACGCCCGCCCTTCTGAGGTACATCGTAAAACCGGATTGGAGCCTTAACCGGGTTCTGATGGAAACCCGTGCGGAGGTCATTCAGCGTTCGAAGAACAGGCAGCGCCCCGGGGAGTACAGCATGCTGGTGGAGGAAGTATACCTGGCCGGCCGTGCCGGCGCGGCGGCGCCCGAGGCCCCGGACATCGGCTTTGCCGTCAAGCAGAGCTACGGCTCCCTGGAGGTATCGACCCGCACCGCCGGAGCGCTCTATCTGAACGGCAAGTCCGTTGGGCGGGTGCCCGCCGGGTCCAGCGCCGCCCTGGACAACATCCCCGTCGGAACGCATGATCTGGAGATGCGCTACGGCGGCCAAACCGAGAGGAAGCGGGTAACCGTGCGCCAGGACCGCTCCGTCAGCGTGGCCTTTTCCTGGGTGGAACGGCCTGAAGCGCCGGAAAACTTTGTTCGTGTGGAGGGGGGCCGCTTCAGGATGGGCTCGCCTCCAAGCGAATCAGGGCGGTATAATGACGAAGGCCCACAGCACCAGGTGAGGGTGAGTACGTTTTATATGAGCAGGTACGAGGTGACGCAGAGGGAGTGGAAAGCCGTGATGGGGAGCAATCCGTCACATTTCAAGGGGGACGACCGGCCGGTGGAGGAGGTGAGCTGGTATGATGCGGTGAAGTACTGTAACAGGCGAAGTGAGAAAGAAGGCCTGAAACCGGTGTACAGGATAAACGGGAGCAACGTGAGTGCAGACTGGAGCGCAAACGGCTATCGCCTGCCCACGGAGGCCGAATGGGAGTATGCGGCCCGTGGAGGCAATGCCTCTAAAGGATACCTTTACGCAGGAAGCGATAATGCCGGAGAAGCGGCCTGGTATGGAGATAACAGCGGGGGTGAAACCCAGCCTGTGGGAAGGAAGGCCCCCAACGAGCTGGGCCTCTATGACATGAGCGGGAACGTGTGGGAGTGGTGCTGGGACTGGTATGGCGGGGATTATTATGAAAGTTCCCCTTCCAGCGATCCCAGGGGGCCTGCTTCGGGCTCGAACCGTGTTAGGCGCGGCGGCAGTTGGTACCCTAGCGCCAGGTACCTGCGTTCGGCCGACCGCAGCAACGGTAGCCCGGGCGGTAGCGGCGACAACCTGGGTTTCCGGCTTGTTCGGCGTGAGTTTTGAAAGCATCCGGCAGCACGACAGCCGGAGAAGGGGGATGCCGTTCCAGCCGAAACAGCCGAAAAGGCCGAAGGATGAGGCCGAAACGGCTGGAGGGGCTGGAACGGCGGGGCAGGTGTGGGGCTGTGTCAGAAACAAATTACACAGTAAACTGAACACATGAAGTTCCGACCTTACGAAATGAATCAGCAATTGCTACTACCTCCAAGCCTGAGCGAATTGATAGACCAAGACGATCCCGTCAGAGTTGTCAGCCGGGTTGTTGATCAGCTAGACCGCAGGATACTGTGCAAACCTTTTAAGGGAGAGCGCGGCTATCCACCCTATGATCCGTGTATGATGATGAAACTGTTGCTCTACGGCTATACCCAAGGGATATACTCTTGTCGCAAACTGGAGAAAGCGGTTAAAAGAGATATCAACTTTATGTGGATTTGTGCATTCCAGCGTCCAGATTTTATTACGATTAATCGATTTCGGGGAAAGTATTTCAAAGAGATTCTGGGAGAAGTTTTTGCCGAAGTCGCTCTGATATTGTTGGAAGAAGGATACATTAAAGAAGAAGATTATTTTGTCGATGGCACGAAAGTGAAAGCTGATGCGAACAAATTCAAGGTGGTCTGGAAAAAGAACAGTGAGCGATACAAGGAACTGGCTCGTCAGAGGGCATCAGAAATAATCAATGAAGCCAACCAACTCAATGATGTAGATATCCCGCTGGAAGCCGACCCTGAAGCACTCAATGCTTCGGCAGAGAAGGTTGAAGAGAGTATAGATGAGGATACGGATTCAAGGCCAATCCAGAGGAAAAAGAAGAGTCTAGCCAAAAAATTGAAAGAGGAATCATCCAAAATAGCTAAATACGAAAAACAGCAAGAAACATTGGGAGAACGCAACTCATACAGCAAAACAGACGAAGATGCGACTTTTATGAAGATGAAGAACGATGAAATACTTCCGGCGTATAATTTACAAGTCGGTACCCAGGATGGATTTGTAACTGGAGTAACCGTTCATCAGAATGCCAATGATGGCAAGGTCTTTCGAGAACATGTAGAGAGGCGGGCTGAACTTGGAATTGCCAATCCACAAAATGTAATAGCCGATGCGGGTTACGGTTATAGAAACAATTATGACTATCTTGAACATAACGGCATGGAGGCCTACATAAAATATCCTGGATATTGGGCAGAAAATAAAAATTCGACAAAATCCCGGTATAAGCATTTCAAATTCAAAATGGATGAATCTGGCGAGATTCATTGTCCAGCTGGCTATAAGATGCGGAAAGAAGATGAACTATTACACTTTAATACCAGTGTATATATTTGTGAATTTTGTGGGATATGTCCTAACAAATTGTACTGTATAGGAAGAGATAAAGATCACAAAAGGCTTGAAGTAAATCGACATTATCGATATCAGCAGAAAAGAGCAAGAAAACGGTTGGAAACGAATACAGGCCGGAGATTATATTCTCGCCGAGCTAATGAGGTTGAAAGTGTATTTGGAGACATGAAACATAACCAGAAATTTACACATTTTAGCTTGCGAGGGCTGGAGAACGTGCAAGCAGAGTCTTATCTGTATATGCTTGCGTATAACCTGCGTAAGATGGGTACTGTAGGGGAATTAAGGCCCATAAATACTCTTGTTTTTAGCTTGTATTCATTTGTTTGCTCATTTATAGCTTGTTTTGGCGGAATTTTTGCCAGGTGGGCGAATTATCGGACCAATACTGAAAATATTGAAGGATGCGAGAAAATTCAAGTGAAAAGATATATATTCGGTTTTTAAGACGTTTCTGACACAGCCCCGATTTTTTGGCGGTGCTGTGTCAGAACTCGTCTTCGGCCCGCATACGGCGTTGAAAAACCCGCTCAAAATGCTCATGTATACGCTATACACTGCGCTTTTAAGTGGATTTTCCGCCTTGTCTGCGAACCAAATCCTTCGTCCTGACTTAAGCCCCGATACTCTTGACAGCGTGAGCGGTCAAAATATTCGATTTTTTGGCGAAGTGACGGCCGCCTTTCGGGTGGTGGTAAATGGGGAAGGAAGCGAATGGCTCTCAGGGTCTCAAATTACCCGATGAGAGGCGCAAGGGATTGCAGCGGAAATGCCGCCGGCTGCCCCGGCGATTGGCAATGAGCCGGGGATCAGGCAGCCGGATTAAGGCATTGCAGCGGAAAGCCCGACCCGAAGGGTTGCGCCCAAATACCGATAATTGAAATTCCCCGCCACGGGATAATACTCAACGTTCCTCACCATGCTTGATATTTTCCTTAGAATCTTTATGATGGGCAGAGTCCGGTTCTCTTGGCGCCTTGGCCCGCATGCGGCGTTGGCAGAAGACCCTTGAATCTCTATGGACGGGTGTAACGGAATTATGAGACGGCATATTTTTCTAATCATCATTGCCGCACTGAGTGCGGTCTTCTTCCTGTGGTCTCCTTTCGGCCAGGGCCAGGGGGATAATATCTATGCCGAAAATGAGGGGAAGCTCCTTCTCCCGCAGAACAATGTCGCCATCGTGACGCTGAATCTGGAGGAAGCCGGGCTGTCTTTCACGAGTGCGAAAGACATTCTCGCCCTGCGTGTGCTCCAGCAGGATTTCATAGAGCTTGACGGGGTTACTAAGGTGGAGTCTATCCTGAGTGCGTCCCGGGTGATATCCAGGGGTGAAGACATACTCGTGGAAAGTGTTATACCGTCCGAGGATGCCGAAATCAGCGACGGCTATCTTCAAAATCTAACAGGAGAGATAGGAGACTTCCCGGAGCTTGCCCCCTTCATTAATGATGAGCAGAACACGTGCCTGTTCTATATCTCCTATGCTAACCGTACAGCGGCGCAGAATATCTACAGGGGACTCTCTGCCCTTCGCGGGGAATGGATGGATTCCATCCCCTTTGATTTCACAGGCCGGGCGCCCATCATTGCCGCCACGGAGTCGCTGCTTACTAAGGACATTGCCCTGTTCTTCCCGCTTCTCGCTGTGATTATAGCTATCATTCTCTCTCTATTCCGCAGCTTCAAGGTCGTTGTTATGTCTCTCGTGCTTATACTGATCACCATGGCGGCATCGTATAGTTTTGTCCGCTTCATCGGTATATCAGATAGCCCGCTATTGCTGCTGATACCGGTCTTCGGCCTGGGGCTGCTGAGTGATTATATCATCCACTATTTTTATCACCGTCTGCACGCCGCTGATGAATTCCGTGCTCATTCCGCCCGGGGAATTCTCTGGTTCCCATTGAGTCTCACGGCTCTCTCCACCCTGATCGGGTTTCTCTCCTTGAGCCTCATCAATGGGTCCGGGCATGTGCAGTTGAGCGTATTGATAGCCTTCGCCGTCGTGGTTACCTGGATTGGGGTGTTTTATTGGATGGATTATGGGCGGTATAAGCCGATGGCCAGGCCCCTGCTAAGAAATTTTCAGCGCTTTCAGGGCCGGTTGTTTATGCGCATAGCCAAGTACCGCTATCTGTTTTTCATCATCATTGCGGCTGCGGCCGCATGGGGAGTGATGGAGTTGAAAAACATCTCCATAGAACCCTATCCCATCGAGCAGCTTCCGGAGTCCACTACCATCAAGCGGGCCGACAGAATCATCAATGACAAATTTTTCGGTTCCGTTCCTTTTTTTATCGAGATTGACAGCGGGGAGAAGAACGGCATGATGAAGAAAGACACCCTGGCTGAGCTGGAAAGGATACATAGGCGGATGGATGAGGGCAGGGCGGGGTTCTCATATTCAATTCTCACGGTTCTTAAAAGGATGCACTATTATTTCATGGGTGATGAGCAGTCCCTGCTTACCGGCAATGAATATGATGATATTTATGATGCCCTTATTGAGCAGTATCTGCTGTATTACTCGTCCGGTGTCGATCCTCTGGAATATGAATCGATGGTAGACAGCTCCTATCGGGTCTTCTCCATCAGAGGTTTTCTCCATTATCGTGATTACGATGATCTGCATGGTTTCATGGCGCTGCTCGGTGACTTGAGCCGGGATTTCCCCGGGAATTGGAGCTTGGAGGTTCATGGCATGGCCATGCAGCTTGAGGACGAGCATACCAGGCTGCGGCGAAACTGGCTGTTTTCCTTCCTCGGGGGAGGGCTCCTCATATTCGTTACGGTGTGGCTGTTCTACAAGAAGCTCAGCCTGGCCCTGCTGAGTCTTATTCCGGGCTTCATCGGCATGGTCATCTCATTTGGGTTTATTAACCTCGCCGGTATCAGCATCGATGCCTTTTCCATCATTTTTGTCGCCATTATTACAGGACTGGTCATTGATTACAGCATTCACACCTTAGTTGCACTCAATCGTTTGGGGGCTGTCAATGATCTTGAGAGCGGATTCGGCGAAATCATAGGTTTCAGCGGCATTCCCATCTTCCTGAGCTTCCTCACTTCGGTGTTGTCGTTTTCCATCTTATTCCTGTCTTCCTTCAGCGGCGCCAGAAATCTGGGCTTCCTTCTTCTGTTATCCCTTGTTCTATCTTTTATTCTTAGTCTATACTTAATTCCTCTGATTATACTTCCAATTCGATTGAGGAGAAACGATGTTTAGGGCACCTCTAAGAAACAGCTTTAGGGAATTGACGAAGAAATTTTTTGTCGATACAAGGCGGCAAAAGCTAAGGGCGCAGCTTAAGCTACGTGAGCATTTTGACAACGCAGTAGCGGCGGAGAAGTTCGAGTCAAGAACTAAATGGGGTTTTTTAGAGGTGCCCTTTAGAAAGCTGAAATTTTGTTTGTTCTTTTTTGGGTTTTCAATGGCGCTCCAAGCCATCACCGTCGATGAAGTTCTTGATGAGTTTTCAAAACGCCTGGCGGTTCCGGAGTTGACCGGAACCTTCAACGTGCAGCTCATTGCCAAGAATGGGGATACAAGGGAAATCACCGCCAAGGCATATCAGAAGAATATCAGTTCAAAACAGATTAATCGTTTGTTTGTATTCGATTTCCCGCCGACGGTGAGAGGCACGAGCCTGCTGCTTCATTCATATTTTGACGGCAGGAAGAACGATATGTGGATTTATCTTCCCGCCATACGGCGAATCAAACGGATTGCCCTTGAAAACTCGGGAGGAGGGTATTTCATGGGAAGTGACTTCACCTACCGCGATCTGATTAACAACGACTACCGCAAGATGGACTACAAACTTGTCGAGGATCACACCTTTGATGGTGTGGAGTATTATGTGGTGAAGGCCTGGGGTAAAACTGCGAAGATTCGCCAGGATAACGGCTATTCATACATCCTCAGCTATTATAGAAAGGATAATTTCTTCCTGATGAGACGGGACTATTTTGATTCCAATGAAGACCTGCTGAAGGTCTATCAGGTAGAAAAAGTTCTTGAACTCAATCCTTTCTTATACCCGACGGATATATCGATGACCAATGTGCAGAATGGGCATAAATCACTCTTGCGGGTTTCGGATGTCAGCACGGATGCCATTCCGGACAGGGTGTTTACCACCCGCTATCTCCGTCAGAATTAAAACAATATGCGTATTGCCTTCGTCCTTTTTGTCACGATAGCCGCAGTTGCCGGTGCGGGCAATTTTGAGTTTGTGTCCTTTATGGACTATTACGGCGGCATTGAGCCGTCGGATGGATATGAAAACCTTCGGGCAAGGGTTTTCATGAGGCCGGCTTTTTTCGGCAGTGATGATAATAGCGGCTTCGAGTGGCGGCTTTCGGCGAATCTCTGGGCGCAGCCTCTCGGAGAGCCTTCATCCATCAACCCCTGGGATATCCTCTACGAAAGCTATGTATTTCTTCCTCTCAATTTCTTTGATATCACCCTGGGCCAGAAGATTATCACCTACGGCTTTGCGGATATTAGAGGACCATTGAACGCACCGAACAGCACGAATGCGGCGCCCTATAGCCTGGACGAATTTTTCGACAGCAGACGGCCCGACCCCCTTCTTCGTCTGAAATTTTATCCGAACTTCGAGGACACCATAGAACTCACCTACGTGCCCATCACGAGGCCGGACAGAGAGAGGGTAAGTCCTATAACCCTTCCCGATTCCAATGATTCATTGGAGTGGCAGGATGATTCCTATATCACCGCTCCGGAGAGTCTGCATTCGGTGTTTCTTAATTACAGTCATTATGGAGAAAAAGTCGATCTGCAATTCTTCTATGGCTGGTACACGGAACACATGCCCGATTTCATTATTCCCGAAACCTCCAAGACGGTGTCATCGGTTATCAAACCGGTGTACCGCAAGAAACATACCTTTGGATTTGCCTATTCCCTGAAGATATGGTCCATGACCCTTTCCCAGGATATGGCCTTCAATCTTACAAATGATATGGCGGGGACCGATATCGGCGGTCAAAATTCCGACATCACCGTGAACACTCAACTGTTGGTGAATCTCCCCTGGAACATCTTAAGCCAATTCAGCCTGGTCTATTCCTTTTTCCCCAATTTCGGCAATCATGATGCCGGCTATGACGGGGATGCCTCCGCATATCTGGCCAGGCAGGTTCAGGAGTTTCATTCCCAGCCCCGCCGGCACATCGCCTACCTCATTGGACATTTTGAGAAAAGCTTTCTGCGGGAAAAACTGAAAACCACCCTCAATATCGGGTTCTTCTTCTCTCCGAAAATTTATTTTGGTCCGAGACTGTCATACAACATCACCGACTACTGGCAGTTTGAGGCGGGAGCAGATATAACCTTGCTGGATCCTCCTGATTTGGATCTGCGCCGGAATGACTCCAACGACAATTTCTATATCAGGCTGGTTTTCAGGAATTGAAAGACTCGTTCTCTGCGTCATCCATAAGGGCTCCCTCTATCGCAATGCCCGCCTGCACAGGAGCGGAAAAGGTGAATTGCAGTTTTCAACCCCGGCTCCTGCCTCTGACCGGCCCTAAGAAGCCCTATGCCGGACCTTCTCCTAATGTGCCTTGACTCTCAAGAAACAATATCTGGGCGCAACCCTTCGGGTCGGGCTTTCCGCTCCAATGCCTTAATCCGGCTGCCTATTTCCGGCTCATTGCCAATCGCCGGGGCAGCCGGCGGCATTTCCGCTGCAATCCCTTGCGCCCGTCAACGGTTATGCTTCTATAGAAAACTAGACATTCTTGATGAAGAGGCTCAGGGCTTCGATTCCCAGCAGGATGATGGCGGAAACCACGAGACCGGAAATGGCGGCCCCCGCGAGAACCGCCAGCATCGTTTTCTGCCGGCTTAACCCCAGAACCCAGGCCCCCAATGTGCCGGTCCATGCGCCGGTAATGGGCAGGGGAATGCCGACAAACACCGCTACGCCCCAGAATCCCCATCTCTCGACTTTGACAGAAAGCTTCCTGCGTGCCTTTTCGATAAATCTGTCGAAGGCCCGGGCATAGAATCCCCACTTGTACAGCAGCTTATGTGCCGTGTCCAGAAACAGAAAGGCCATGGGAGCAACCAGGGCATTTACCAGAACGCAGAAAGGGTAGGCCAGGTGCCAGGGGAAATTCCCCTCGAGCAGCGCAAAGGGCAGGCCGCCCCGCAGTTCGGCAATGGGAAGCAAGGTGAGAAGGGCTGTCCATATCCAGTTATCCATGAGTTCCCAGCATGACCGTAAAACAGGGGCGGGGTCAAGAGATTGTATTGCGGCTTGAATCCATGCTCCTATGGTGAACTCAATCAACACCCAGTCTGTCAATCCTTGCCGCTTAACAATCGGCTTCTGATTCAGAAATGAGATTCTCCTGTTCCTCTGTTGGGAAAATCCGCTTCGATGCTGTTCCATGATTTGATAGACTTTCCTAATCCCGTTTATTCGCATTAGGATGCATGTATGGCGAGAGTTCGGCTTGAAGTGACAGAGGAAATCCTCGACCGAGTAATCTTTGGGATGGAAAATCAGATTGAAATTCTCTATCTGGATCCCTGCGATGGCATTCTCAAACCCAAAGGGGATGATGAGATGCATCACATCCCCCTGCCGCCCTGGGGGTCAACCGAGGGTTATCGCTTGATGGACAGGTTTTCCGCTTCCATGTCCGGCCTGACGGCGGCCCGTCAGATTCAGGACATTCTCGCTTCTGGCAGCAGGGTGTTCAGGCGCTTCAAAAGCTTCCTGGCCGAAAGACCCGAATTGGAGAAGCTCTGGCGGCGTTTCAAGCATAGGGAAATGCGCAAGATCGCCATCTCCTGGCTGAACAGGTGGAGTGACGCCCTCGCCTTGGAAAGCCTGGGAGATGAGCCAGAGGACTGGGATGACATTGTTCCGTCCGACTTCTCGGTAAGACCTGCCCGGCCTGCCGATATGCCGGATGTAGAGAGATTGTTCTCCTTGTCCATGGACAGAGAAAGCTGCATGGAATTCAAAATGCCCTCCGAGGAATTATTGGTGGCCGAGACCCCCGCCGGCGAACTGGCAGGGTTTGCATGGATCCATCTTGAAAGTTCGGATAACAGAGGGGAACTGCTCCAGCTTCATGTTCTGCCGGATTATCGGGGATTGGGTGTAGGCCGGCTGCTGGCCGATCTGAGCTGCGCCGAAATGCTGTCCCGTGGAGCCAAAAGGCTCAGTGTCAGTGTCCCCCGGACAGGGCAGGTTCTTAATTCGTGGCTGGAGCGAAATGGATTCCGTCATGAGGTGGTCATTTGGGGGAAGTCCCTGGACGGGGCATAGAAGGTTCATCTCTGCCAGGCTCATCAAGGTCAATTCGGCTTCGTTCACCCACAAGTTCATCGAGCGCCTGGTTCACAGACTGCTTTCGGACGGTAATCACAAGAGGCCGCCTTTGGGCAAAGGCAGCGAGACGGAACCAGCCTCTTCCGGTCAGTTCGATTCTTCCTGCCTCATCAATGGCTAAGGCTTCATTCTTGTACGCGGCGATGATGCCGCCTATGCAGGCATCGAATTGGTTCTGATAGACGGGGCAGCGGCCATGGAAGAAATCTCCAGGCCCAGGCTATGCCGCTTCCTCCATCAGGGGGGGGTAAGCCCCCCGGTGATAAGGTTCAGGGCCCTGTAACAGGTTTTGTCTTCTGATGATTCCGGGCTAACACCGGTTAGGGGGATTTCAACCCGCAGAAGGGCGGCTATTTTCTTGAAACGGGCGGTTTTCCCGGCGTTTCGTCCAGCGGTGATGCACCGGCCCAGTCATCGTCTATGAAGACCGGGTCAGGCATATTGCCGAACCATCGCTGTTCCTGAGATTTGAACGCTCATGATAAGCTTCACGGCTTTTTTGGCGCATCATGCAGGCCGCTGCAAGTGCAGGAGCGTGTGATTTCAGCCGATCTTATGCGATCAAGTATTCCAGACCGAGAGCCACGGCAAAAATCGCAAAGGCGCCGGCCGGTGCGAAGGCCAGCTTCTCATACATCTGTTTTGTCTTCTCCCTTAAGGGATAGCGAGCCGCCAGATAGATGAAGAGCGCGATGAACAGCCCGTTCAGGATGACCTCTGAGGTGATGAACGGCACCCATCGATCCGCCGGATACTTCCATATCCCTATCCATCCAAACTGATAGGGCAGGTACACAAAGGGGATGCGCCATATCGCCGCCATCGAGAAGCCCATACCGCATAACGTTAACACGCTGCTTGGTTTTCTGAGCATAATGGGCATGATCAGCCATACGGCAAGACCCTCGGCGATGATGGCCATGATCTGATTATAGACATAAGTAGATGGCATGAGAAAATTGATCGATTTGATCATGGCAGCCACGACTGCCGTTAAGAAGATGGCCTGTGTCTTGTTCGTCTTGCAGAATGCCTGATACATACATAGGGCGCCGATAGGGAACATGATTGCCCCGGCAATCTTCACACCGGCGAATATGGGCACGGCGTGCAGGATGTAGCCCAGAGATATCTCGGCAATACCCCACAGGCTTCCATAGTGTAGAACCTTGAACATCATTTTTTTGTCCATAAACTGCCTCCTTAAAGCTAGTTAATACTGCCACATTGTTACGAGGGCTGTAAAGGGCATCTTGAATAAATCGTTTTTGCGGTTCTGGCGAAGAGCCAATGCCCTGAGCTTAGATTTCTTCCATGAGCTTCATAGCCCGATACGGACACATCGTGCGGCAGCCGTTCCGGTTACGAAATGACAATAGGCGCAAGGCATTGAAGAGAAAAGCCCGGCCCGAAGGGGTGCGCCCAAATACTGTTTTCAAGTTGCGGCATATTAGAGGTGCCCTAGAGAACAATCTGAAGGCTCCCTGAATTCAAAGCTGTCCATCTCCAGGGGGAATCGAACCCCCGTTGCTGGGATGAAAACCCAGTGTCCTAACCACTAGACTATGGAGACATTTTGCTGAGCCGCAATGGATTCGAACCATTGACCCACGCCTTAAAAGGGCGTTGCTCTGCCAACTGAGCTAGCGGCCCTTGCGGTTGGCAATTTACCCATGATTTGATTTTGTGTCAACGGGCATAAGGCTTTTTTTTGCACTTATAAGAACTCTGTCAAGGCTGGCTCTGGTAAGGAAAGCCAGTTGAGTCTGCATGTGATTCCAAGGAATAGAAGAGGCTAATCTCTGTTCAATCCCCTCGGGGAGATCAAAACCAGCATCAATAAAGCACCGAAGTAGGGCAGGGCCGGTATCAGAGTGGCCGTTCCGGCGGCCATGCCTTGAATTCTTCCTGAGGCGATTTCAAATAAGGTGAAAACATAACATGCGATGAGCACTCCCAAAGGGTGACGCAATCCCATCCAGATCATTACCAGGGCGATCCAGCCCTTGCCTGCGCTCATACCCGGCACAAACGCCCCTATACGCAGACTCAAAACGGCCCCGGCTAATGCGGCGAGGCCGGATGATGTCATAAGAACGCTCATCCTCACCGATTTCATGGAAATTCCCCGCTCCCTGAGAAATTCACCCCCATAACCGGCGGCCCTGACATTTCTCCCGCAGGAACTGTATCTCAGCATTAAACCGGTTATACACGCCATTGAAATCGATAGCCAGGGAAAAGCATTCGTGTCTTGGGGGGAAAACCGTATGATACCTTGCTGGCCAAACAAAGCCTGTGATATCAGACCGGTCAAGGACGGCAGGAGCAGGTTGAGCCCCAAGCCGGTAATGAACAGATCCGCCCCAAGATTTAAATGGAATGCTCCTAGCAGACTTCCTGCAAGCACACCTATGAGTATGGCTCCCATGAAGGCCGTCCCTAAGGGAAAACCATTTTTGATCAGCACAGCCGCGGTAAAGGCTCCGGCGCCGATACAGCCCTCAAGAGAAATATTGAGGACACCCGCCCTTTGAGAGAGAAGGCCGCCAAGTGCGGCGAATATAAGCGGAGCCATGGAAACAAAGGCGGCTTCCATCATGTTTAGGCCGATCCTCTAGACTTTGTTCCGACCGTAACCAGCAGAAACACGGCTCCCTGTACTAGGCCGACCAATGTGTATGGGAATCCCGTGTTAATGATGGCCGATTGGGTACCGGCTTCCAGCCAGGAGTAGGCCAATACGGCCAGGGGCACATACCCCGGGTGGATTCTCGCAATCAGCGCCACCGCCAGGCCGTTCCATCCCAGCCCTGAGGTGAATCCCTGCACAGCCTGTCCCCCGTCCAGCAGCGCGGCCGTGCCGGCCAGACCGAACAGCCCCCCTGAGAGTGCCATAGCAAGAATTGTGATGCTCCCGACCCGGATGCCGCCGTATGCGGCAAAAACCGGATTCATGCCGAAGAGACGCCATTCATAGCCCCGTCTGGTATAGAAAAGAAACAGAACCGCCGCGAGGGAGAGGAGAACGGCGATTACCAGCATTGGGCCCAGCCTGGATGGCGGCATCCATAACGACAGCCTATAGGCCGCAGGCAGGGGCGGCGCGGCGATGAGGTAACTCTCAGGGTCTTTCAAATGCCCGCCAAGAAGCATGGCGCCGACCGGAATCATCGACGAGGATAAGAGAAAACTGCTGATCAGCTCATCTGCCTTGAGCCATGTCTTCAATACTCCGGAAATGGCTCCCATTAACCCCCCGGCGATGCTGCCTGCCATGATAGAAAGACCCAGTGCCGGCAGACTCGGCAAATTCGGAAACGCCATGGCCGTCATCGCGGCGCTGAGGCCGCCGGCCAATGCCTGTCCTTCGCCGCCTAAATTGAACAATCCCGCCCTGAATACCATTGCTGCTGCGAGACCGGCAATGGTGAGCCGTGCGGCGCTCGCAAGCATGTTGCCGAATGCGAGCTTGCTCCTGACGGCGCCGGTCAATAGCAAGGTGATGGCCGTTAGCGGGGCATCACTTATGAGAAGGATCATTATCATCGAGAGTGCCAGGGCGGCGGAGATAGCTATCAGAGACCTCCCGTAGACTTTCCGGGCTATGGAAGAATCTCTCATCAATGCTCATCCTCCCAGATTCCGGCAATTCGGGCGGCAGCCTCTTGTCTGTCCCAAACACGTACCGGCCTAATTGGAGATAAATTTCCCCTGGATATGACAGCCATGTTATCGGAGAGTTCCAGAGCTTCATCGATATCCGTTGTCAGCAGCAGTATGGCCATACCCCGATTTGCCGCTTCCCTCAGGATGCGATGAACGGCTAAGCGGCTCTTTTCATCCAGGTTCATAGTCGGCTCTGCCAGGAGGAGGAGTTTCTTCGCATAATCGATCTCTCGTTTAAGTATGAGCTTCTGAATATTTCCACGAGAAAGCTCCATCAGAATCTGGTTTGCATCTCCTTTGATACCGCCTTCCTCAAGGCGCAGCTCGGCCCATTGCCGTACTCTTTTCGGATGCAGCCAACTGTGGCGGGCAAGCTGTTTAGCCGTCAGTATCAGCATGTTCTCGGCAACGGTAGATTCCAGACTCACCCCTCCCCCCCCTGTCATTGCCTCTGACGGAACATGACCCATTCCGGCCATTCTCATCCTGATGCGCTTTCCGCCGACAGGTTTTCCATCCAAAAACACCCGTCCGCCTGTTGGGAAGCGCCGGCCTGAGACGATATCCTCCAATTGACTTAATCCCTCTTTTCGCATACCGGTTATGCTCAGGATTTCTCCGCAGCCGAGCGAGAAACTGACGGGATGAAGCTCCTCTCTTCCCGCCTTCTTGAGACTGACGGCATCGCATCTTAATACCGGGGGCGTCGACTTGCTTTTCTGATTTCCTGCTTTGACCCTTTCAGGGGCATTTTGGGATGGACCTGCCTGGAGAAATCCTTCCATCGCATCCGCTGCAGGGAGATTCATTGTGTCATGGGTAAACATGAGTCTCATGACTTCGGCGGAATCGAAAGCGCCGACAGGTCCGCAGGCCGTTACACGGCCATGGGTTAACACGGTAAGGTGTTCCGCTATCTGGAACACATCGTCCAGCCGGTGTGTAATGAGAAGAACTCCCATCCCGTGCCGTTTGAAACGGCGAAGCAGATTGTATAATTCCTCTTTCCTCCCCTCTCCCCAGCCGACAACAGGCTCATCGAGGATAATCAGCCGCGGATTGTTCATCAATGCCGCCGTCAGTTCACTCCGCTGAAGCGTAGCGGCATCTAATTTTCCGGCCTGATTATTTGGGTTCAAATCCGGGATATGCCATTTCTCGGTGCAGCGGCGGAAATCATTTATGGCGATGCCGGGGCGATGAATCCCTCTCTTTCTGCCCAGCATCGCCGCTTCCCAGAGTCTTAAATTCGCTGGCCATATGCTCTTCTGCCGAACCAGTCCAACGCCAGGCAATGCCTTCATTGAGTTCTTCGTCAGGTCAATTTCCCTGCCGTTGAACGTCAAATTTCCCGTATCCGGCTGAAGCACTCCGGCGAGAATGTGCCCCAAGGTGGTTTTACCTGCTCCGTTTTCTCCAAGCAGAGCATGAACAGTTCCTGGCCGCATCTCCAATGATATATCCGAACACGCCGCTATGCCTGAGTTCGGCCATTTGAGATTGACATGCCTAAGGCAGACAGACAATTCAATACTCCAGGTCCCTGAGATTCAACACCCCTTGCCGCATGTCATCCAGAATCTCTTCTGTTTGCAGACGAATGGATTCCGGAACATGACGGCGCATGGTTTTTATATCCAGGGGGAAATCGATATAGTTTTCCTTTACACCAAGAGTAGTTTTCTCGCCTTTTTTGAGTTCTCCGGCTATCCAGGCGTTTGTCCAGTCTTCGGCAGCCCTGTCCTGATGAAGGACCGCACTGCCAATGACCGTTCCCGGGGCAATTCCAGTGCCGTCTGAATCAAACCAGAGTACGTATTTGCCGTTTTCTTTCGCCGCCGCAATCACACCCTCATTAGCCCCGCCGGCTATGGTGAGTATCACATCAATGCCTTCGGCAATCAGCCCTCCGGCATATTCTCTGGCCTTCTCCGCATCATACCAATTCCCAAGTACGCGAAACTCCAATTTCATGTTTGGGTTGACGGTGTGAAGGCCGATTTCAAAACCGGGCCGTATCTGTTTATTCATTTGGGGATATTCCTGACCGACTATCATGCCCACCTTGAGGGCTTCGTTCGCTCCGTCAAGGTCGGCGGAAGTGGTGATTAAGCCGGAGAAATAGCCGGCGAGAAAGGCCTGTTCAAGGTGGTCGTAGATGACTTCGGAGACCATTGTCCCGCCCAATCCCGAGCCGTCGAGAACAAGGAAATCCTGCTCCGTATAAGTTTCCGCTGCGACGGCGCATATCTCGCTCATCGCCGCATTGGAGGTGACAATGAGTCTATAGCGGCCGGCGGCGGCCAGGGCCGTAATTTGGGTTGCCCAGGCTGCCTGATCAAACCCTCCTTCCATTGTTTTCACGGCAATGCCATTGGCTTCGGCGGCCTTCCTCACTCCGACATCCATCATCATATAGGTAGGACTCCCCTCAAGTACTCCAGGCACGAATACCGCGATACCGGTTTTCCCGTCCTTGGAGCGGCCCTTGCAGGCGGCGGTGAATAATACGCATATCAGGATAGCCGTGATGAAAAACGTTTTTGTACGCATGCCTTACCCCTCTGTGAAGCTTTCTGCTTGGAAGGAACTGGCCAGGAAAGGAGGAACACAGAATGGGGACACATGTGCCGCTATGCTCTCTCTCCCTTCCAGACTTACACTGTCGGTTCCGGAATTGCACCGGATCCCCCGATATTGAATCGGATTGCGGACTCTTACCGCCGGTCGGGATTGCTCATCCCTCCCTCGAGAAAGCTAATTAGAAAAAAATATACGGCTGGAATCAGGGAAAGTCAAGGGCGCCTATTGAAGACGGAGGCAGAATAGATTATCGGCGGATTATTCTCATGGGGAGGGAGGGGAGAGAGTGATGAGTTTTGAAGCTATACCCGTACCCATCGAGCCCCGCAGATGCCTTCATCTCTCAGTTTGAACTTTTACTTCGGCGAATAGGAGAAAAATCCCTTTGTCTGTTCAATAGTTTCAATATTGGGTGTATCCTGATATCATGGTTGAAGCTCTGAAGAAAAATTCCTTTAATGGAAAACGGCAAGGACCGCTGGTTCTATGCATCATGGACGGTGTAGGTTTAGGGAAGTATGTGGAGGGGGACGTGGTGCGGGCCGCGAGAACCGAATGCCTCGATGCTGCGATGGCGGACTGGCCGTCTGCCAGCCTCATGGCTCATGGCACGGCGGTGGGGCTCCCCTCTGATGATGACATGGGTAATTCCGAGGTGGGGCACAATGCCATGGGATGCGGCCGCGTCTTTGCCCAGGGCGCTAAACTCGTGAACAAGTCCATCGAAACCGGAAGACTGTTCCAAGGTGATACTTGGAATAAGCTTATAGCGAATGCAAAGGCCTCAGACGGCATCCTCCATTTCATTGGTCTCATTTCGGATGGCTATGTTCATTCTCATATCAATCATCTCAAGGCCCTTATAGAAGGGGCGAAGGCCGCCGGAATTTCAAGGGTACGTGTTCATGGGCTGCTTGACGGCCGCGATGTCGGAGAAACGAGCGCCCTCGAATACTTCTCGCCGATGGAATCCTATTTTGCCAGGCTTTCAGACGCATCCTTTGATGTCCGGTTCGCTTCTGGAGGCGGGCGCATGAAGATAACCATGGATCGATACGATGCCGATTGGACCATGGTTGAGCGGGGATGGAAAACACATGTCCTGGCCGAGGGTGATATCTTTCCCAGCGCCAGTGAGGCCATCTCTGTATTAAGGAAGAGAACGGGGGCAATAGACCAAGACTTACCGCCCTTCGTGGTCGCGGGAGATGACGGCAAGCCCGCCGGTCCTATCCTCGACGGGGACAGTGTCATCCTTTTCAATTTCAGGGGCGATAGGGCGATTGAGCTGAGTAAGGCATTCGAGGGCGGCGCGGAATTTGACAAATTTGACAGAATCCGCATCCCCAAAGTGGAGTATGCGGGGATGATGGAGTATGATGGGGATGCCCATATTCCCAGGCAATATCTCGTTGTGCCGCCGGCCATCGACCGTACCATGGCCGAGTATTTGGCGGCATCGGGGGTTAGACAGTTCTCTATCAGTGAAACACAGAAATTCGGGCATATCACCTATTTCTGGAATGGCAACCGCACCGGATACTTCGACAAGATGCTGGAAACCTATGTGGAAATCCTCTCTGACATCGTGCCGTTCGAGCAAAGGCCGGCGATGAAGTGTGCCGAGATAGCCGACAAGGTTATTGAGGAGATCTCCGGCGGTGCATACGAATTGATCAAACTTAACTTCCCCAATGGTGACATGGTGGGCCATACAGGAAATTTCCAGGCAGCCCAGGCATCGTTGGAGTGCATGGATATACAGTTAAGCCGAATCAAGGCATCCGTCAAAGATGCAGGCGGAATACTCATTCTCACGGCCGATCATGGCAATTCGGACGATATGTATGAGCGGAAGAAGGGCAAGATTGTGTATAGAGAGGATGGCAGGCCCAAGGCCAAGACATCGCACTCTCTGAATCCCGTTCCCTTCCTCCTGTATGACCCCCTCTATAACGGAGAGTATTCCCTGGAATTGAAGGAAGGGCTGGGTGTCAGTTCGGTTG
The DNA here is from genome assembly GCA_965232165.1 of Spirochaetaceae bacterium. GTDB lineage: Bacteria > Spirochaetota > Spirochaetia > DSM-2461 > DSM-2461 > UBA2779. The sequence continues at coordinate 408,246 of CBDDOY010000002.1, forward strand.
CGGCCACTTGTCTCAACCTGCTAGGGTATGAGGCCCCGGATGACTATGATGCTTCTATCGTAAGCATGCGATAGTTCCGAAGCATGGGTTAGGCGGATGTTTTAGAGAGGTCCCTGCGAGTCTGCCGGATTGGGGGGGGGGGGCTCAAAGACAGTTTTGATGATTTTTTCCGACTGCCTGCAGGACGGCGAAAAATTTCTTCGTCAATTTCCTAAGCTGTTTTAGTTATGCGGCATTGGAATAACTGCGTCAAATTCCAAAAGCGGTTTTTTAGAGGTGCCCTTATCATGCACATCCGAACCCCTCGGCAGGAATAGGGGGATCGGAGTTGTCGCTTCGGCGGGCCTGGGGGAAGGCTTCGGGCCGCTTCTCCTCTGCCGTGATGATGGCGGCTGTTTGCTATGCTCTTCGTGCGGATTCGAGCCGATGAATTCTGTTTGCCTGCCCATTCAGAACTGAACCGAGGTTTGGGAAATGCTATGCACAGGAGGCCGGCCTTGATGCCAATGTTCTTCCAATACAGAATACTGACGGCAATAGGCGCAAGGGATTGAAACGGAAATGCCGCCGGCTGCCCCGGCGATTGGCAATGAGCCGGAAATAGGCAGCCGGATTAAGGCATTGGAGAGAAAAGCCCGACCCGAAGGGGTGCGCCCTGATGCTGATTCTTGAATATAGGGCACCTCTAAAAAACCCATTTAGTTCTTGACTCGATCTTTTCCGCCGCTACTGCGTTGTCAAAATGCTCACGTAGCTTAAGCTGCGCCCTTAGCTTTTGCCGTCTTGTATCGACAAAAAATTCCTTCGTCAATTTCCTAAAGCTGTTTTTAGAGGTGCCCTATACAGTGCGCCAGGCCTTCCGCCGCCGTGAGGTTTAACAAAAACCCGTATCGATTCATAATCAGAGCTATGCAGTGTACGGCAAAATCCTCACGGGCGGTTCTTCGGCTGGTATTCTCTTTTCTTGCGTTTTTCATCGTATTGATCATATCCCATGCCCAGGAAGGTGAATCTTTCGGCGGGTTCGATACGGGATTAATAGGGGCTGAGCCTAGTCGGGCGGAAACCTCTATGCGTATAGCCAGTTGGAACCCTGAGACGAGAGAAGGCTATATCGCCGTCCAATTTCTGTTCCCCGGCGGCTATTATCAGCTTGAAAGCCCGGAGTATTTCACCTTGGAACCGCTCGCCTCGGCCGGCATTGTCTATGGTTCGGTGCTCAAACCGGAACCGGCCTATGAGGGTGAAACGGCGAAGTATGACGAACAGGCCGCCCTGCTGCTGGAATTCAATACGGCGGCCGATACCGGCTTATTGACGATGGAGATCATCGCCCATTTCCAGTTATGCGACGAATCGGGGGTCTGTCTCCTGCCGGACTTTGAGCATCATGAAATACGATTCGACCCGGCAGGCAGGGTTATTGAGGCGGATGAGACCGTCCGGGAGATTCTGCGCTGGAACAGCCGGCCGCTCAGGGGTGAACCGTCCTCCTGGACCGGCATACTGCTGTATCTTCTTATGGCCCTTGTCGGCGGATTGCTATTGAATATCATGCCCTGTGTGCTGCCGCTCCTCTCGGTCAAGGCGATTGGGCTGGTCAGGCAAGCCGCTTCTGAGCGCCGAGCCATACTTGGGCATGCGTGGTTATATGTCGCTGGTATTGAGGTGTCATTCTGGATACTCGCCGCCATTGTCATTGTTTTCCAGGCATCGGGAAGGCTGCTGGGATGGGGTTTTCAATTCCAGAATCCGACGTTTGTGTTGATATTGATTTCCGTTATCTGGGTGTTTTCATTGAGTCTGTTCGATGTATTCGTCATTGAAGCCCCCGTTAAAGGGGAAAAAGGGGCGGCCGGGGCGGGGGCGAAAGGCGGATATCTCGGCAGTTTCCTCACGGGCATATTTGCCGTTACGGTTGCGACTCCCTGTATGGCCCCTCTGCTTGGAACGGCCCTGGGCTTTGCCTTCTCTCAGCCGCCCATGGTTATCCTGGCCGTTTTTTCGGTGACGGGAATCGGTTTTGGTTTTCCCTTTTTGCTTCTGGGTTTCCGGCCCGGTATCATTGCACGGTTTCCAAAACCCGGAGCCTGGATGAATACTTTCAAGGAGCTGATGGGGTTCTTGCTCATGGGAACCGCCGTCTACTTGTTTAACTCCTTTTCCAAGATTGCTCCCAATGCCGTGAGCGGTGCCCTGTGGTGGCTGCTTCTTCTTGGGTTCTCGGCTTGGCTCTTGGGAAAGGCCCGTCATCCCTCTTCCCGGCCGGGGGTAAGGGTGATTGGGCAAATCACGGCCATCGCTATCGTCGCCGTCATGGCAATCGGTTTTCTCGGCCCTATGCTCAAGTCCGGCGCTCTGCCGCAGGCGGCTTCTCCTGATAATCAATCTGTTCAGTTTGAAGAATCCGATTTCCTTAAACGCATTGACTCAGGCGAAACGGTTTTTCTCGAGTTCACGGCCCAGTGGTGCACAACCTGCAAACTGAATCAAAGGGTTATCAAGGATGCCAGAATACAGAAGCTCATGGCTTCCAGGAGCATCACTCATATCAAGGCCGATCTCACTTCCTATGATGAAACAATCACCCGTTTGCTGGCCGATTTCGGCAGGGCCGGCGTTCCCCTGTATGTCCTCTATCGGCAGGGGGAAGAGCCCTATGTGTTTCCGGCGCTTATCACGGTCAATCAGCTCATGCGTCAATTTGATAAGTTATGACGACTGATTACCTCTCAAAAACCCGCTCCGTTTTGGCCTGCTCTTTTCTGCCTGCCTGTGCGTGTTCTGCACGAAGACAGGCCGTTGCTGCGTTGCCAAAGAACTCACGCAACCCCCAGTTGCGCTTGAATTCTTGGCACCTTGCATCGAAGAAAATAGCCGCGTCAAATTCCAGGTGCCCTCCAAAAAGCGGTTTTTTTGAGGGGCCCTACTCCTTAGGCACTGCGCCGTCAGAGAAGACAAGCTCATCGAGACTCTTTCTTACCCTCTCGCTCGTTTCGAGATTCCGCCTGTTCTCCGGTACTGTGCCGATGCTTCCTGGCCAGCCTATGGCTATGGCCGTAATTATGGAGAAGTCATCGGGAACCGAAAATGACGTCCTCACGGCATCTGCCGAGAATCCTATCATCTGGTGGAACACCAAACCTTCCTCGGCGGCTTGAAGAGCCATTTGCACGGCGGCCATACCGGCCTCATATTGAGTTCGAGGACTGCCGGTCTTCTCGTTCTTGGCGAGGAGGAAGAGGAGCCGCGGGGCCGAAAGAGCCCAGACATTGCCCTTTAAGAGTGCTTTTCGAGCCTCCTCAAGGGCCTTGGGTGATTCTGGACCAAAGGAGAGGAATCGCCATGGCTGGGCATTGAATGCAGAGGGCGCCCATCTGGCGGCTTCAAAAAGCCGGGTGAGTACAGCCGCATCAATAGGTTTATGGGTGTCAATAGCCCTGGAACTCCATCTTCCGGCGATCAAGGGGTTGATTTGCAAGTGATCACTTGCAGGCCTGAGTACTGGCGGTATATGGTTATTATTCATACATATCAATATATCGCATTGCCTCATAATTAATCTACACGAAGGCCGGGGGCGAGCGGTGATTTTTGAATGCTGAGGCATGAATTCTAAGCTGTTCTGGTGCAGGGGGGCTGCGCCTGGAAGGAGGAAGGGTCAAGACATAGGTGACACTTTTAGCCGAGCATGGTAACACAGTGCCCGTGTCCTTCAGCCCCGACGGGAGCATGCCGGCATCCGGAAGTTGATGATAACTACCTTCAAGCTGTGGCGGGTGGATACTACTTACATCTATCAGGAGGCGCCCGGCACCCCTGAATATCGCATAAGCGCGAAAGCCTTCGTCAGCGAAATAAACGCCACCCCTCTCGCCCCTGCTTGGGAATTCTACACCAAATATTTCGATCATATGGCCCTGAAGGTCTACAAGGAACAGGGCCTGGAAGCCGCAGAAATCTTCGCACAACACGGCCCGGAAGCCCTGGAATACTACAAGGAACACGGCCCGGAAGCGATGGAACTCTTTGTGCAGCATGGCCCGGAAGCCCTGGCCTACTACAAGGAACACGGGCTGGAAGCCGCCAGGCTCAATGCCGGCTTCAATCTGACCATTGCCCCCGCCGACATAAAAACCATCCTGAACTCCCCATCCCCCTGGCCCCAGGCCCTGGACCGCCTGGTGCAGAGCCGCATCACCTCCTGGCTCAACCTGGAGGACCAAACCATCCCCGAAATGGTGCCCCAGCCCGTCCTCCCCGAGCCCATCCATCTAACCCAGGAGCAGTGGGAATTCGACGACGAGTTCGATAAACGGGTACAGGCCGCCAAGAACCGCCGCCAGGGCGAAATTGACCAAATTGAAGACACCTACCGCCAGAGGGTGGAGGCCCGCAACCACATCGTCCAGCAGCTTCAACGGCTTCAGGCCACCCGCAAGTCTCAGATGGAACAGGCGCGCATGGAGCTGGCCAGGGCCGCCGCCAACCGGCTCTTTACCCATGCCAAAGTCGCCTCGGCCAAGCTGGATCAAACCAACAAGGGCCTCTACCTCAGCATGGTCCTGCCCCAAAAAAACAGCGTTCCCCTGGGCGACTTTGTCCTGCAAAACCCCAGCCTGGACCTGCGCAAACAGGCTCTCAGTAATGCCCCCTCCCTCAATGCCGTCCCCTACGCCTTTGCCAACCCCGACGGCGGCTTCGGCATAGCCGGGGCCAAACTGACCTTCGGCGGCGCGGAGCACACCCTTAAACCCGGCCAGGGCGCGACGGTGGCCCAAAGCCGCAACACCGCCGTCATCGGCACCGATGACGCCCTTGTTGACCTCTCCCAGATGGCCCTGCAAAACTCCGCGCTGGTGGATAGAAACGCCGTGGGCAGCATAACCTACAAGGACGGCACCACCAGCTTCATCGACTTCCAGGACGATCTGACCCCATTGGTGGAGCGCCTGCGCCCGGCCCCCGTGGACAACCGCAAGTGGGCCTTCATCGTCGGCGCCGAAGAGTACAAGAACACCGACAACATTCTCTATTCCCGCCGCAGCGCCGAACTCTTCGCCAAAACCATCCAGCTTACTCAAGGCATCCCCAATGGCCACATCCGCACCCTCTACGACGAGGAAGCCACCAGCGGCAGCCTGAAAACCAGCCTCCAGCACTTTCTGGAGCAGGGCATACAGCCCGGCGACACGGTGTACTTCTATTACAACGGCCACGGCATCCCCGCCATCGAGCAGGGCGGCATCCCCTACATCCTCCCCACCGACATGATGCCCGACTACGTTGCAAGAGAACCCTTCTTCCAGGTTCAAAACCTCTACCGCATGTTTGAAAACTCCAAGGCGGGCAAGGTGGTGATGTTCTTCGATAGCTGCTTCACCGGCAAGGCCGACGGCGTACCAGTCTTCAAAAGCGTGGCCGCCAGCCTCCTGGCCCCCAAAAAGATCACCCTGTCCTCAAGAGGCAAAGTAATGGCCATGGCCGCCGGCACCGACAGGCAATTCTCCAACGTCTACCGCGAAAAGGGCCACCGCCTGTTCACCTACTATCTCATCAAAGCCATGGCCGAACGCTCCCCCCAAACCGGCAACGACCTCTACTACCGCGTCAAACAGGAAGTCAGCGCCGCCACCCGCAAGATGGGCCCGTCCCGCTACCAGGACCCCACTTTGGCGGGCAACGGGGGGCTGGATCTGCGGTAAGGGAGGTTTTGCAATTGATCAAGGAAGCCATCGATTTTCATATTGAAGGATTGAAGGAAGATGGCGACACTTTGCCGGAAGCACATTGCGAATTCGCGCAAATCGAAGTTGATTGCGCCTAGCAAGAGGCTCTAATGAACGGCTTACACTGCCGCTTAGCTTGCTCGAAGGGGGGAACGGCGGGCTTTGGAATTGACCTGACCCACTGTGCGCCAGCGCGCCTGGGGATTGGAGGGGTAACATATGCTGTACTGAAACTCGTCTTTGTGCTACGTTGGGGAACCACTTAGGGGAGAGAGGAGGGTTCAAAAGGGCCCCCCTTTTGTCGTCTTTTTCTTTGTTAAACTTTCTTTTATCGAAAAAAAGAAAGTTTGGGCCCAGCGGTCTGAGCGGCCATGGAACCCCCGCGAAGCCCGACCCCTGGCCGCCGACAGGCGGGTAGGGGGGAACACCCAGATATAACATCAGCAATCGCTGGTAGAGGAGTGATTAAATGAAAACTGTATTTATTGCGTTGTGCTTGTTTGTCGGCGTTTTACTGCCAGCGGATGCGTTGGATTGGGATTCATTCAAAGATTCCGCGGGAAAAACGTTTTCAAAGACGAAACAATTCATGGAGAAGGCCGCGGAGACGGTTGTGGATCATCTTTCCAGGGGATGGGATGCTGTTGCCGAGGGCTATTCCTATCTCGTTGAGAAATATGGCGATGATGTGCTGGAAGCCATTCGCTACCTGTATGAGGAATGGGGGCCGGAAACCGCCGACAGGATTGTGGATTGCTATGAAACATACGGCCCGCAGATAGGTGATGAACTGGTCAAATTCTACCGTCAATACGGCGAACCCACAGGACGGGTGATGTGGCAGGTCATCGAGGAATATGGCCCCGAAGCTTACGAAACTGTCCGGGACTATCTCTACGAATACGGGGAAAAATTTGGCAGGGGTATCGCCAATACGCTTGTGACTTATGGCCCTGAGGCGGCAAACCGCATTATCGAATTCGCCGATGAATACGGACCAAAGGCTGCGGCCCTCATATCCGATTGCTATACCTGGCTCGATGAGAATGCCAGCCGCAGGATACAGGAGATTTACCAGGAATACGGCCCTCTCGTGGCCGAGGCGTTTTACTATATTATGTTGACGGCAAGGGAACACGGTGAATACGCCGCTCGGGAAATAGAGGAAATCTACCACGAGTATGGACCGGAGGTCGCTGTTTATGTCGGCGAGAAGGCGCATCAGGTATGGGAATTTGCCTCCGATGAGGAAACCCTTGGAACTGTTGCCGGTGTTGTCGCGGGCATGACCAGTTTCATGTATGAAGCATATATGGATGGGGTTATTTCTGCTGAAGAATATCAAAAATATCGTGAGGACAACGACATCTAATCGACGCGGACAGGCACCCTGTGGCTTAAATGGAGGATTTCGCAAGTACCATGCACCCTGAACCCCGCGCCGTCCTGGCGGCGATACTTTGCATCGCCTGCTCATTCGCCCCCCAGCTCGCCCACCCCGGCGGCCAGCCCGAACCCGGAACGCCCCCGCCAGGCGATCAGACCAAAAACGGCCCGGCATTCAGCACCCCTCAGCCGGAGAGCGATGCGTCCCCTCCCGCCTGGCACGCCAACCGCGACCTCCCCGCTCGGGAAGGCTTTCTTTACGGCTACGGCCAGGGGGACAGCCCTCATGAAGCCGCCGCCCGTGCCATGAACGACATAGCCCTGCAAATCCGCGCCGCCATAAAATCCAACCTTCGGATAGAGGAAGGCGAAACCGGCGGCCAGTACCTTGTCCGCACCGCGAACCGCATTGAGCAAAGCACCCAACTGGAACTCTTTGGCGCAAAGCTCCTGAAGCAGCAGCAAACCGGCGATCTATACTACAGCGCCTACAGTTACGACAACCGCTCCCTGCGCGCCCGCGCCCTCCAGCAGGCCCAAAGCGCCGGTCAAACCGCGGCCCCCAATATCAACAGCTTCAAAGATCAGCTCCCCATCGCCCGCTTTCTGAAAAACAACAACCATCCCGCCCGCTTCATCCTGGAAACCCAAAACAGCCTCTACTACCTCAGCATCGGCCCCGCCCGCATCCCCATCAGCCCGGCGGAGTTCCGCGAAAACTTCATCACCGACATCCGTCCCCATCGTTTCGCGCTGGAGCACGGTACCAAAGACGGCCTGAGCGTCCCCCACCTGCCCCCCGGCACCCTTGCCGAAGGCCAGCTCTACCGCGTCAGTTACACCCCCGCCGCCAGCGGCTACCTCTCCCTGCTCTACATCGACAACACCGGCCTCACCCAAACCTGGCTGAAAAACCAGCCCGTCCGCGCCGACACCCCCGTCACCTTCCCCAGCCCCGACCGCTACGACGGTCTCATCGCCGCCCGAGCCCCCGTCAGCGGAACCTCCATCGACATGGTTCTGGCCATCGAATCCCCGGCCCCTTTGGACTTCCTCCACGCCATCCCCTCTGTGGGAGAAACCCCTGCCGACTCCGGCGATGCTCTCTACCACCAGTACGGCACCCTGTTGGAGCACCTGGCGGGCCTGGAGTGCAGCACCAGAACAATTCGGATTGTCCGGTGACGGGAGCGGGTTTTTGGCACCGCTAAAAACCTCATTCTTCTTTAAGAATGAAAACTGATTCGCCCGCCACGGATCGCACGAAACAAAGGTATTTGCAGTGTCAGAAAGCCTGTAAATGCCTGCTTGCATTGTACTTAGGGAAGGTGAATTTTTTTGCTTGGTATAACTGATCTTATACTGTTTATGGTTATTATTGATTAAAAAATCATTTTAAGCGTTAAAAGTCATGCCAATCAAAGAACAAAGGCAACCTGAACAGTTCATCGGTACTGATGGAAGACCTTCTCGACGCCAGAGACCCATTTATCTATAAATGGTTTGACACTGGTTATGTTTTGTGATAATATAAAGCAACAATAGGATGAGCAGGAGTTGAAGTCTGTATATCCATCAAAAACGAACAGCGTTGCTGTCTAACATTTGTGATCCACCTCAGTCAGTTTGTACACAGGAGTATTTTGAGAGATGAAAAAGTCGTCGCGTGTAATGCTGTTGGCACTTGCAGCCGGAGCTCTGTTGACCGGATGCCAAACCAGCGGCTCCACAAGAACAGTTAAATCCAATGATACCATGCAGTTAGCCGTAGTTAAAGGCAATACGGCCAGGGTGATAGAGCTACTGAACGCCGGAGCGTCGCCAAAGGAAACCGATGAGTACGGTGAAACACTGTTAAGCAAGGCGGCCCGCAACGGCCACGGGGAAGTGGCGACCATTCTGCTTCTGGCGGGTGCAGAGCCGAATACCGAAGACATCTACGGAGAAAGCCCCTTCTATGCGTCCCTGTCCAATGGGCATGATGGAGTTGCAGCGCTTCTTATTGCCGCCGGATCCTCCGCTTCAGAATCGGATATGGGGGAATTCGTCCTGCCTTCCCATGCGGAAAGGCAAAAGATGGAGGCTATATACCAACAACTTAAACTCTTCAGGGAAAACCTTAGCGAGGCATCCCTGTATTATACCTACCTCTTGTTTCCCACAAGGGAGAGACAGAGCAATGAAACCTGGACAGATTTCGTGGCCCGCAGCACTGACGAACGCCTGGATCAGTGGCTGAAACTCGCCGATATGAAATTTCCGGACGAGGTACCCGTGCCCGAAACACCGCCAGGCATTAAGCTTGTGCAAGAAGAGTGGGAAAGCAACCGGGAATTTGAGGAACGGGTACGGCTCGCCCAAGAGGACAGAGAGACCAGAGTCAATACGCTTCAAAACACTTATCGGCTGGGTGTGGAAGCGCGCAATGATGTAATCGTTGCCCTCAAGCAGCTTCAGGGCCGGCGGATGCTTGCTCTGCCCGATTATCGCAGCGCCTTCGCGCTTTTCACTATCAACAACCTCTTCCCTGAAATCACCTTCAATGATACCTCCTTCGATCAAAAAACCGAAGAGCTCTACTTCAATGGAGTAGGCACAAAAGGGGACATCCTGGGAAGGTTCGTTTTGAACAAAACAGATCAGAGTCTGCGCAAAGCGGCCATGACCAACCCCGGTAACCTCAAGCTGGCCATAGAACCCTTTGCCGATAAGACGGGCGGATTCGGCGTGAAAGCAGTGAAAGTAAGCTACCAGGGAAAAACACAAACCGCCCTGCCCACTCAAGTAAGTGCCGGGACCCAGACCCTCTTGTCAGCCTTCGTCGACACCGGACAAATGACAACTCTACCCCAGGAGCAAAGCCTGGCATTCATAGACCCTAACGCAGTGGGAACCCTGGAATACAAGGATGGAAGCACCAGCATCATCGGTTATAATGATGACCTCAACCCCCGCATTACGGCACTTAAACCCGTGCCGCCAGACAGGAGCAAATGGGCCTTTATAATCGGCGCCGAGCAGTATTTGAGCACCGACAACATCGCCTACGCCGGGCGCAGCGCCCAGTTGTTTGCCCTCGCAGCCAAAACCATCCTGGGCGTACCGGAAAAGCACCTTGTCACCCTGTACAACGACAAGGCCACCAGCGGCAACATCAAGGGGTCCCTTAAAAAACTGATCAACGAAGGATTAAAAAAGGGCGACACCCTCTATTTCTACTACAACGGCCACGGCGTGCCCAATCCCGCCCAGGGCAACACTCCCCACATGCTGCCAACCGACATGGACCTGGACTACATCGGCGAAGAACCCTTCTACGACATGCGCAACATCTACACCATGCTGGGAAATTCCCCGGCCGAAGAGGTTCTGGTTTTTATGGATAGCTGTTTCACCGGCAAGACCGATGGCCGCACGATATATAAAGACAAGGCCGCCACCCGGCTGGCCCCCATGAAAGTGAATATCCCCGAGGAGGGCAAGATGGCCGTTATCACCGCCGGTACAGACACCCAGTTTTCCAGCGCCTACCCGGAAAAAGGCCACCGTCTTTTCTCCTACTACCTGATTGAAGCCCTGGCCTCCGGCGGAATCAAAACCGTACAACACTTGTATGAAACCGTGGCCAAACAGGTGACCGAAACCGCCCAGAGCATAGGCGGGCCACTCTCCTTTCAAAATCCCACCCTCCAGGGCAACGGAGAACTTGAGTTATGAATAGTTTATTGGGGCGTTCCCCCCGCCTGGCGGCGGGGGTCGGGCTGTTCGGGGGTTCCGTCTTGCCCGCCTACAGGCGGTCAAGACCGGCGCGTTGCGCCGCCCCTGCCATCCCTAACGCGCTGGCGCAATGCGGATGCAGGCCATACCAGTTAGCCGGATTTTCTCCGGCTAAAAACGCCTCTAAAAAATCATCAGGAGTGATGTTTTGAAGATTCCCTGTAGAAATTCAATAAAGATGAATACCATGAAAAAAATCATCGCCCTTCTTTTCCTCGTTCTCCTAATTCCCGCCGCGGCATTCGCCCAGAGTGTAACCGTGCGGGATCCGGTGGCCGTCGGTGAAACGCCCCAGACGATAAAGATGCTTCAGCAGGCCATCGAGTCCGGAGTGAAGCAGGCCGATGCCTCCGGGCTAGACAGTGCACGGATTGAAACCTGGATACGTCGGGAGGGACGGTTTTTTCACGTGAAGATGGTGATTAGCTCGTCGGATGACGAAACATCCTCCCAGAAACGCTACCTTGTGGAAGAGGCCGAAGGCCGCCTCGTCCAGCAGACCAAGGCTCTGGTGCTGAGTTTTAGCGCCCAGAGAGCAGAAGCACTGGCCGAGGCCGAGGCCGCTAAAGAAGCGGAACGGAAGCGTATTGCAGCAGAGAAGGCGGCGGAGGAAGAACGGAAGAAGACGGATCGCAGAGGAGAAGGCGGCGGAGGCCAAAGAGTTTCTCGACAGATGGGTGCATGGGGAAGGTGGGCGTTGGAGCACTGGATCGCAGAGGAGAAGGCGGCGGAGGCCAAAGAGTTTCTCGACAGATGGGTGCATGGGGAAGTGGGCGTTTGCTGATATTGATATTGCTGATATTGATATTGGATTAGGCGGCTCACTGAAGTTGGGACTTCTCTTCTATGATAAGTATGATGCCGGATTCTACTTCGGCCTTAGGCCAGAAATAGCATTATATCATACCGGTATTATGTCAGTCAGTCTTCCCCGTATAAGTTTTGGTTGGTTTTTTGAGGGGGGGAGGTGTGGGGGACTTGGGTTTCTATTTATCGCCCCTCTATAGCTTCCATCCCGATTCACCTGAATCTGGTTTTTGGGGAGTGGAAATCGGTTGGAATGGTTTAGCTGGATACATTGAGGGTCCTGGCGGAAAGTTATTACACAGGTTTAGTGCTGCCGTTGTATCTGCTGTCGTCGTTCCCGGGGAGGGGGTAACGGCAAAAGGGTCCTCTTCCAGTATTCCTTAGTCTTTTGAAGGCATGAAACCCCAAAACAGGAAAAAATCCTGTTCCAGACGGGGTCAGGGAAAAATGGCATCCGAAGCGGCTGCTTGTTCTGGGAATTGGTTTCCGTGGGAAGGAATTGTCTCTGTATTGCGAGATCTGTAAGCCTAAATTTGAGTTATGGCGGCTTCAGCGGCCGTAAAAAACTACCGAGGCTGTCTAGTTCGGTGAACTTGGGCTGGGGGATTTTTCTATAGGCGCCCTATATACCCTGATCCAATCTTGACTCAAACGCTCAATATCTATAGACTGAATTCAATGGAGAGATATATGAAATACAGGGTACCTCTAAAAAACAGCTTCAGGAAATTGACGAAGAAATTTTTGTCGATACAAGGCGGCAAAAGCTCAAGCGCAGCTGGGCTACGTGAGCATTTTGACAACGCAGTAGCGACGGAAAAGATCGAGTCAAGAACTAAATGGGGTTTTTTAGAGGTGCCCTGCATAGTATGCAGAAAAATGGCCTTTTTAGCTATTCTTATTTCAGTATTCATTCTACCCGCTTTTTCCGGAAATGATGATTCCATCAGATTTCAGGGATCCCTTTTTGTGGACATGGCTTCAAATTCCACTGCTCTGGATGAGATAATAATTGAAAACAACTCCGAAAAGACCGTAACCGATATTTCCATTACTCATGAGGAGACTAGCGGCATTAGGATTACTATAGACCCCGCTTATATACCCGTACTTCATCCTGGAGAACAAATAGAATTGAGTATATCCATCAGCAATACGTTTTCAAATTGGTCAAAAAGCATACGGGTTGAACCTAGAATATATCTGTTTCTCAATGGCAGTAGAACTGACCAGACTCACATCATCATCAGAATCGATCCGCCGTCATTTCCGTGGATCGTCACTATTCTGGGACTCTGTATTGCCTTGTTGGCAGTATTTATTCTAATATACCTCAAGTTTTCGAAACAGGAAGCGAGGAGGAAATATGATTGAACATCTGCATGACCATATTGTTGAGGAACTTAAGGTTAACACGAGAACCGATACGGTCTTTGTAATCAGCGCAATTTTTCTTGATCTCATTTTGCTTGCTATAAACACCGCCATTGCCGATGAAAAGGACTTTCTTCTGATGATGATTTTCATCCTTCTCATCATTACTGTGAGCATCGTATCGGAAATTGGACTCATCAAGGGCAAGCAGACAAGAACTCGGTTAATTGAAGGTTTGATAGAGATATATGAAGACTACGACATTGCAAAATACTATTCTAAAAATATGCTATTGAACTATCAGATTCGCTATAATCTTTTCATAATCACCATATTAGCCACATCATTGGTTGCAGTCATCGTTCCATTTTTGTCCCTTCGTTAATTCAAAGCAGCGTTGAAGCCCTGCATTGATAGAAGACGGGTAATTCTCGATTTTTCAAGACACAAGGCGCCCGGCATATCATGGATTTCATGCCGGGAAGAGGGGGAATAACAGAAATTTCAGCTGTAGGATTAAAAAAGTGCTATTATTTAGCATTCTGGAAAAGGGTATTGACGGTCCTGCACAGAATCGTCATGAGCGGACCGCCGATACCCGAGTTTTCAAGATGTCCGTCAGCCTTCCGAGTCTATGGCTTCATTCTTTTCATGGCATTTCTCATGCATGTGCCGCCGCAATTCCTTCTTTCGTTTCCGTTCTTGACGGCGGCCTTCGCCTGAACAGTCCCAATTCTTGAGCAGTATAAAGGATAGAAGAAGCAAACCCCAGGTCTGCCAATAGCTGATTGATTTTATTCCGAAGATTTCAGGCATCAGGGCATTCCATAATTTCATGGTGACCAGCCCGATGAGCGCCAGAAAAATCAGTCCGAGTATACCAAAACCTATTCCTATCAAAATCTTTTCGGCTATACTGCGATCCTCCCACCAGTCGCCCGACTCGCCGCAGCATCGGTCGTTGGACCCGTGATGATGCTTTTCTCCACAGCATTGACTGGATTCCTTAGCTTGGGAATCCTCTTCTTTGTTTTGTTCATGATCCGACATATTATCCTCCTTATCAGTATTCATTCGGTCGATGTTCGCCTATATTGTCGAACCACGTTGCGCTTTTGGTGTAATATCTTAAGAAATTTTCCTTCCCATGTATTGTTGACTAAAGCCTTCCTCATCGATAGCATAGCGAAACGCACCCATAGGGTGATAATTTTATTTAACAGGAGGGAGCAATGGCGAGAAACACGAAGGCTCGTGGGAAAATCGTCCGCCGTCTCGGTGTCAATATTTACGGAAATCCGAAATATGATAAATTGCTCAAGAAGAAACCTCAAGGTCCCGGGAAGGAAAGGGGAGCAAGAAGCCGCGGCAAGGTCAGCGACTACGGACGTCAGCTACTGGAGAAGCAGAAACTGCGCTTCTCCTACGGGTTAAGCGAACGGCAGTTCTTCAGGACTTTCCTTAAGGCCAAACGGCTTAAGGGCCTTACCGGCGACGATATGATGATTCTTCTTGAACGGCGTTTGGACAATGTCGTGTACCGTCTTGGCATGGCGACAACCCGGTCTCAGGCCCGTCAATTCATCAGTCATGGCCATATCCGATTGAATGGGAAGCGTTCCAATGTTCCATCGATGCAGACTGGAGAGGGCGACACCATTGAAGTGCTGGAGAAGGAAGGAAGCAAGAAAATCATCCGTGAATGCCTGGCGCATTCCAACCAGGTTGTGCCTGTCTGGTTGTCACTGGATGACGATTCACTCAAAGGCCGGGTGGAACGTCTTCCATATCGGACTGACATCACCACCGACATCAATGAGCAGATGGTGGTTGAATTCTACTCGAAGTAGTATGTTTACCGGTCAAATCGAACAGCGGCTTGCTTCATTAAGGATCATTCCAGTTGTTACGATAGACGACCCCAGGAGCGCCCTCCCGCTGGGGAAGGCGCTCATTGACGGCGGATTGCCGGTGTGCGAGATTACCTTCCGCACCGAGGCCGCCTTTGCGTCCATCAAAATGATTTCCGCCGAACTTCCTGAAATTCTTATCGGGGCCGGGACGGTTCTCACAGCGGAGCAGGCGGACAATGCCATCACGGCCGGAGCTGCTTTCATCGTCTCGCCAGGTTTCAATCCGCATGTCGTCGACTATTGCCTTGAGCGTGGCTATTGTGTTTTCCCAGGGGTGAATTCTCCGACACAAGTTGAAATGGGACTTGAGCGCGGACTTCGGACGCTGAAATTTTTTCCCGCTGAAATCTCAGGAGGGATTGCCATGCTTAAGGCTTTGGCCGCCCCATACGGCGATGTAAGATTCTTACCCACCGGCGGCATTGATGCCGCCAATGTCGCCCGGTACCTGGCCCTTCGGACCGTTATTGCCTGTGGAGGCAGTTGGATGGTGAAGCCGCCCCTCATCGCAGAGGGGCAGTTTGACCAAATTCGACGGCTGACGCATGAAGCCGTAGCGGCGGCTAGTGGTTTGCCCGCCTAGTATCTCTCCTTTCAGGAAGCAGCCTATGCTTACGCGGCGGGAAACGGCGTAATAAGAAGACAGGGCTTGCAAACCTGGTGAACTTACAGAAAGGTCGGGCCGATACGAAATTGTCCGCAAGGCCCATGACGGTTTCTCCTTCCTCTCATGCCTTAAGTGATGAGGAGGAAGGCCCTGACCATAATGAGCATGTCGGCGTATTAGATTCTGCGGTCATTTTTTTGTGATGGCATAAAAAATTTATAGTGATTTGATCCCGGTAATAACCAAATTAAATTCTTCAATGATGATTCCGGTGTATTTTTCGATACGGTTAATCATATAGCCGCGTAGTTCATGGAGATTGTCATTGAGCTGTCTGTTGCCGGGCACCTCCACCTCAACGCGGAATCGGTACACTCCATGGTGAGCGTCTATCCTGACCTTTTTGACGATGAGTTCCCCGTCAAATTCGTCTGCCAAATGGGCAATCATCTTGCCCATTGCCTGCTCACTGATACTCACATGCCCACGTTCTTCATCATGAAAGGCCGGGCGGACGACAGATTTCTCAAATACTTTGTGATCAGCCTTCTTCTTCCAACTGAACCCCCGTCCAATCTTGAAAAGGACCTTGATGGATTTTGATATGAGATGAGGATAGTCACGCTCCACTTGGATGGTCGGTACAGGGATGACATGCTTGCCCTCCTCATTTCGTGATCTCTGAGCCTTTTCTATGTCATTGGCTGTCGAGATTTCCTCTATCGAGATTATCTTAGATGGCGGCGGCAGTTTCAGCCTTTTGGCAGTACGTGTGGCCATGCGTTCCGAGGTTCCGATGAGGAGTATTTTCCTTATTTTCCTCGATTGTATGGCCTTGATGACTTCATGCTGATGAATGACATCGTCAAAGAGAGCGGTTTTTATGGCACTCATGTATACTTTTTCGCGTTTTGCCGACTTCCCTGCGACAATGCTGTTCCTATGAATCAGAAGCCCGTCGTCGATAATGTATTCTATGCCGTATTTCTCGGCTATGAGCTTGGCACGGAAACTCTTACCGGTACCGCTGCTGCCCACAAGGGCGAAAACACGGGTTCTTCCTATAAGAGACTTCAGTTTTTCGCTTAATTTCGCCCTTCGACGGCCATTCCGCTCCATGTCCACGCTCCATAAATATACAGCACATTACTTGACAAGGTCTTAGACTCCGGCAAGAATAGCGACTGTGTCTACTGCAATTCTTACCGCTTCCAAGAACAAGATTAATATGATTCAATACCCTCTGAACATTGTTGTCATCCTAATAATCATGGTTTCTGCCATAGCGGTCATAATTGGCGGACATACACGTGAAACCAGATACTGGCCGGAATGGTTTCTTCTGTTTGTCCCGCAAGATGCCGACGAGGCATCTGTCATTGAGGAATTGCGTTCATTTGGCATTGAAGATGTATTGGCTTCCTCCACGGCCGAGATCCATTATATGGCCATTCCTGAAATTGCGGCCATAAATGTCGATCAAATTGATGAACAGCTCCCTATAGGTGATCCTCGACGGGATTCCTTCATTCAGGATGCAGACAGACTCTTCAAGTCCGGTGAGAACACCCTCATCTATCTGCCGTCCGCTCGCGGAATCATGTCATATCGACGGATACTGAGACGCTCACAGGTATTTGATGGACTGAGGCTTCTCGATGATATGCACAACGAGCGGCTCGCCGCCCTCGCACTTTTCATCCTCGCTATCGGAGGAATGATGATACTCCTTCCTGGGCCGTCTTTTTCCATCCTCCTCGCCTCACTGCCCTGGATGCCCCTGGCTTTTGTCGGAGGCTTTGCCTTTGTTTATTACATCCTCGCCTTATTCGTATTGGCAGCATGCCGATACTTCGACGGCCGGCTGTCGGCTGTGATAGCCTTGATAGGCAGCCTCATCGTTTTTTTCTTTGCCTGGAGATATTGGTCATTACGGAATTTTGTTCTTTTCATCATTACGGGGCTGGGCAGTGAAACCATATTCTTCGTCTTGCGGAACAAGATTTGGAAGGTCAGGAGTACGGGGTATCTGCGCCGGCTCTTGTCTCGCGAGGAACGGGGGGATCACAAACCCTTTGAACCTTTATCCCTTACTGGCAGGAAGCCCGATGCTGTAAAGGCCGTACCCTGGATATGCGTTGTCAAGAGCTGTACCGCTGTTGGATTAGTGTTGGCATTCTCCCTCATCCGCAACAGGCCGCATGATCCCGTACCGGCGGTGATTGAGCCAGTGGGAAGTTATGACTCAATGGCGGCGTTTCACAAGCTCATGATGGTTGATAGAAGAGACAATCCCCCTCACGTTTCGGAGCTTCTCGCATCTTTTGCCTTTCAAGAAGGGTTTCTAAGCGGCGCTCAATATGAATTGCCATTGCCTGGAACAGCATTGACACTGAATCGATACATTCCAGACGGAGATGCCGTCAGCAGGGTAGAGGTTGTTGCAGCCGCCTATGATTCGCACTGGTATGAGTATACGGCGGGGAAGATTTTTGACAGGGGTGTCGGGCGGCTGTTCGCGCCTCTTGACGGACCTGCACCGGTTATCTATACGACACAGCCGGTTCATGAAGACGTATTACAGGGACCCTCCCGCCTCCAGTTAATCTTAGCAAGCCTAATCTTGCTCGCCGCTCTGCTGATAGGGCATGTCTCTGTCAGGCGAAGTGACAGGGCTGATCAGTTGTCCTTGCTTCTGTTTAAGAAGGGAGATGCCGCATGAAGAAGCTGATGACCTTTTCAAGAGGGGGCATACATCCCCGGAATATCATGATAGACACTTCGGGCAGCCCAATCAGAAATGCTCCATTGCCGGCCGGCGCCCTTGTCCCCTTTTCACAGCACATCGGTGTTCCGGCCAAACCCCTGGTGTCTGTTGGAGAGCATGTAAACGAAACACAGCCTATTGGGGAGCCCATGGGGTTTATGTCTTCGTCGGTGCATTCGCCGATTCCTGGAGAGGTTAAGGAGTTCCGCACCATTTATTTGCCCAGCGGGGTTAAAACCGAGGCGGTGCTCATTGAACTCTCAGGGGAATTTATACGATCCGGCAAACAGATATCACACAGGGATTGGGAGTCTTATTCCAAGGAAGAGATAATCGACATACTCAAACGCAATGGAGTCGTGGGGCAGGGGGGCGCCACCTTTCCCGCACATGTGAAATATACCATTCCCAAGGGGCGGAAGTTTGAGGTTTTCCTCGTCAATGCCGCCGAATGTGAGCCCTATCTCTCAGGGGATCATCGTTTAATGCTTGAGTGCTCCGATGACCTCATCGAGGGCATCAGAATAGCCAGGAAGGTACTGAGCCCTGAGAGGGTTATTGTGGGCATAGAGGCGAACAAGCACGATGCCATAGAACTTCTGACCGAAGTCGGCAAGAAATACGATATTGAAGTCGTTGCGCTCAAGATGAAATATCCGCAAGGGGCCGAGAAGAACCTTATCGAAGCCGTTCTGGGACGCGAAGTTCCATCTGGGAAGCTGCCCATTGAGGTAGGGGTCATCAACTCTAATGTCGGCACTCTCGTCTCCATTTGCCAGGCTGTTCGAGACGATAGACCCGTGATAGACCGGGTTGTGACCGTATCCGGTGCGGCTGTGCGGAATCCTGGGAATCTCCTCGTCAGGATTGGAACACCTGTGCGTGACATCATAGATGAGTGCGGCGGGTTTGTCGAAGAACCCTGTAAATTTATCAGCGGCGGCCCGATGATGGGTTTTGCGTTCGGTAACTTGGATACGCCGGTTACCAAGGGCATGAGCGGTATACTTGCCCTCACCTCCCGAGAGGTGCATGAATTAGCTCAGACGGCCTGTCTGTCCTGCGGCAAATGCATCGAAGTTTGTCCCATGGGCTTGTCTCCGACGGTGATTTTTAAGAACATTGAATATGAACGGCTTGATGAAGCTGCAAAGGCCGGTCTCCATGATTGTGTGCTTTGCGGGGCATGCGCCTATGTCTGTCCGGCGCATATTCCACTGGTTTCGGCCTTTCGTGCGGCCCGAAGCCGCCGCAGGCGATTGCTTTCCAGGATAAAAGGTCAGTAAATGGATCTGAAAACATTGATTTCGAGTTCCCCGCAAATACATACAAGAGGGGGGACCCGATCTATCATGGCATGGGTGATTGTCGCGCTGCTGCCGGCCGGAATTTGGGGTGTCATCCTCTTCGGCCTGAAATCGGCAATAGTGGTGCTGGCATCCACCGGCGCCGCCGTGCTCACAGAGTTTGTGTTAAACCGTATCTTTCGCCGTGGCAATACACTAGGCGATTTGAGCGCGGTACTGACCGGCCTATTGATCGGTTATAATATGCCGCCTCAAGTTCCGCTCTTCATTCCCGTAGCCGCCTCGGTTTTCGCGATAGGAATAGTCAAGTGGAGTTTCGGCGGACTTGGCGCTAATTGGATGAATCCCGCCCTCGCCGGCCGTGTATTTGCCTTCTTCTCCTGGGGGGCATTGATGACAAAGTGGACGATGCCTCCAAAATTCGATGTCATCAGCGGGGCGACTCCGTTGAGCATTATCAAGGTGGCTCACCCCCCCCCTGTCGGCATGGACAGTCCTATGGCGGTGGTGAATTCAACGGCCTATCCCCTTGACTATCTCGATCTCTTCCTCGGCAGAATGCCCGGTTCATTGGGCGAAGTATCGGCGCTTTTACTGATACTCGGGGGGCTGCTCCTTGTAGGGGTGCGCATCGTCAACTGGGAGATACCCTTTTCCTATATCGCATCCTTCGCATTGTTGATCTGGATATTCGACGGCATTCAATACGGGAATGGTTTCTTTTCGGGAGATGTTCTGTTCCATCTTTTCACCGGCGGCCTGATGCTCGGGGCCTGGTTCATGGCGAGTGATTTGGTGACAACGCCCTTGGTGTGGAAGGGACGGCTTGTCTTCGGCATAGGCTGTGGTATCTTAACGTTTATTATCAGGAGCTATGGGAATCTGCCGGAGGGGGTGAGTCTGGCCATTATCTTCATGAACATACTCACGCCTCTTCTCGATAAATACATCGTACCCAAGCGGTATGGAATGGGCTCATGAACGACTTGGCAAACAAATCCCTCAGACTGGGAGTCATTGGAGCCATAGCGGCCTTGCTGCTGGCAGTGGTTAATTCATTCACCTCCCCGGTTATAGCTAGATATCACCAGGAGGAAGTACAGGCGGCCTTAAGGTCTCTCGCTGGGGACGGTTCGCCTGGAGCGCTGGAGGAAAATCCAGCGCCCAATGTGATGAAACGGTGGTCTATCGAACCGGCTAAAGGGTGGATATTGGAAATTCAGGCCAAGGGATATGGGGGTGAAATGACTCTGTTAGCCTCTTACAACGCAGATGGGAGTCTCATTACAGCGAAGCTGTTGAGTAACAACGAAACGGTGGGCTTCGGGAAAAAGGCCGAAGCTCCGGGATACATGGACATCTTTGCAGCGAAGGGCGCCGACAGTCCCGTTCCTTTGAGCAAAGCCGACCTTGGGGAGCATTCGGATGTGGTGTCCGGGGCTACTGTTACGTTTTTAGGGATATCAAAGGCGATTTTGATGGGTTCTAACCTAGTGAAGCAATGGGAGCAGCCGTGAAAGATTTGAAAAAGGGGATTCTCAGGGAAAACCCCATACTGATTATGGGATTGGGCTTATGTCCCTCTCTTGCGGTGTCCACAACGGTGAACAATGCGCTGGGCATGAGTGCGGCAACCTTCTTGGTTCTCCTGGGGTCCAATGTGGTTATCAGTGCTCTTCGAAAGCATATTCCTGCTGAAATCCATATTCCGGCCTACATCGTGATCATTGCCGCCTTCGTCACCCTTATTGATATGACCCTCCAGGCATTTCTGCCGGTTTTATCTCAATCACTCGGAATTTTCATTCCGCTTATCGTGGTGAATTGCATTATTTTGGGGAGGGCGGAAGCCTTCGCCGGCAAAAATTCTGTCGGCGCTTCCATCATCGATGCCGTCACCATGGGATTGGGGTTTGCCATCGGTCTAACCTCCATCGCCTTAGTGAGAGAGGTTCTCGGAGCGGGGACGATTACGCTGTTTCCCGAGGGCGGAGTCATGCGCATCCCCGGTTTAGCGGACAATCCGGCCCTCGTCTTCGTATTCCCGACCGGGGCATTGATTGTCGTCGGTTACTTGCAGGCGTTTTTCCGCTGGGCCGGAACGGCTTCCGCTAAATCTAAGGGGAGAGATTGAAATGACCTATGTCGGCATAATCATTACCTATGTTTTTGTCAGTAATCTTGTTTTGTCCCAGTTTCTCGGGCTATGTCCATTCGTCGGAGTATCGAATAAAACCGAAAATGCAGTGGGCATGGGATTCGCTGTTATCTTCGTTATGAGTACGGCGACATTGATTACCTGGGCCTTCCAGCACTTTGTCCTACTTCCTCTGAATATCGTTTTCCTGCAAACAGCCATATTCATTCTTGTCATCGCATCCATCGTACAGCTCGTGGAGATGGTGATAAGGAAAACCTCGCCGCCGCTTTATAAGGCTCTTGGAATTTATCTACCTCTTATCACAACGAATTGCGGAGTGCTGGGTATTGCATTGATCAGTGTCAACGAGAAATACAATGCAATCGAGAGTTTCATTGCCGGTTTATCTGCGGGGATAGGATTCACCCTGGCTCTTTTCTTCATGTCCGCCATCCGCGAACGCCTAGACATGGAGCGGGTTCCAAAGCATTTGAGGGGCACACCCATTGCTTTCATTTCAGGAGGTCTGATGGCATTGGCCTTCCTGGCCTTTGACAGGGCGCTGCTGGCCAATATCATCGGAGGATAGCATGGAGAATCTCCTGCGAATTCTTGGCGCCGTCATTTCCACATCGGTGTTTTCGGCCCTTCTTGGATTTGGGCTGGCGGTTGCATCCAGAAAATTTCGGGTCATACAAAGTGAAACCCTGGAAAAACTCATCTCCGTGTTACCAGGGCTGAATTGCGGTGTATGCGGCTACACCGGTTGTGTGGCTTATGCCGAAGCCCTAGACGAAGGCAAGGATTCTGATATCAAGAAATGCCGCCCAGGCAGCAATGAAGTTGTCGGCGCCATATCAAACATATTGGGAGTTAATACCGGCGGCACGGCCAGACGCATGGTTGCACGGCTCGCGTGTTCGGGAGGGAATGATGTGGCGATTCGGGAATTTCTGTACAGAGGTTATTCCGATTGTGAGGCAGTGAGGGTACACTTTGAAGGAGATAAGGGCTGTAAATATGGCTGCCTGGGACTCGGTTCCTGTGTGAAATCCTGCCCCGTCGATGCGATTGCCTACACGGGCAATGGACTCATAGAAGTCGATAAGACGTTGTGCATAGGATGTGAAATCTGTGTTACAGTATGCCCTGCCGGGGTCATGAAGATGATACCCGCCGATGCCGATTGGTTTGTCGCCTGCAATTCAAAGGACAAGGCAAAGGTAACCAAGTCGCTGTGCAGTGCGGGATGTATTGGCTGTAAGATTTGTGAGAGGAAGTTCCCCGATGCGGGCTTCACCGTGATAGACAATCTTTCGGCTCTGAGTTATAACACCGGCGGGAAGGATCGAGAGGCGGCTGCTGGGGCCTGTCCTCCAAAATGCATCGTGAAATAAAAATATAAGACTGCCGATGAGTTTTGTTTAGAAGGGAAGCAATCGGTGTCCGCAGGATTTATGAACAAGTTAAAACTGATTTTGGGAACCTACAACACTGTTCCATCTGGTGAAAACGCACTTTACTTCGAACAAGCCTACCAGAAGGCGTTCAAACCGTTTCTGCATGCCGTATACAATCATTCAGATATTCCCATCACTCTCTACTATTCCGGCGCCCTGCTGGAATGGCTGGATAAGCAGCATCCGGAATTCCTTCTCGTATTAAATGAGTTAACAGGCAAGAAGTCCATAGAAATTCTCGGCGGCGCCTATTGGGAACCCATGTTGACCTTGATTCCCTCGTCGGACCGTATAGGCCAGATAGAAATGATGACCACCTATTTGAGGAAGAAGTTTGGAAAGCGCTCACGAGGCATTTGGATATCTGGGCAAGTCTGGGAACCTCAGCTTTCTACGGCGTTACGTTCCTGCGGGATGGATTATGTCTTTCTTTCGGAGACGGTATTTCCACAGTCGGCCAATGGCGGGATTCAAATGCCGGTTGTCGGGGAGGATCAGGGGAAAACGGTCATCATATTTCCCGTTCTGGACAGTCTTGCGGGTCAGTTTCTACGAGTTCCGCCAGAGGAAATAATAGAATTGCTGCATGGCATGATTCCCGCCGGGCAAAGGGATGTCGTCGTTTCGCTTATGCTCAACGGCCTGTCCCTTGGCGGGAATGGCACGGGTAAGACTTGTTATGACGATAAATGGCTTGAGCGGTTTTTCCGGCTGCTGGGCGATTCCCATTCATGGATCGAGTGTGTTCATCCAAGGCAGTATCTCAAGGATTCCAAGTTCATCATGGAGAAGGCTTATCTCACGGGACCGACTTATGAATCTCTGATGGAATGGGCCC
The DNA here is from genome assembly GCA_965232165.1 of Spirochaetaceae bacterium. Lineage (GTDB taxonomy): Bacteria > Spirochaetota > Spirochaetia > DSM-2461 > DSM-2461 > UBA2779. Next base: position 432,351 of record CBDDOY010000002.1, read on the forward strand.
TGCCGGAACCTCAGGCAAAGAACGCTCTCCTGGCAGATAGACCGCACTCCTCGTATCGAAATTTCTTATCCAAATACAGGGAAAGCTGCCTCCTTTATTCCAAGATGATGTACGTCGTCATCCTCACCAATCAAGTACGCAGTGATAAATCCCGCAGGAAAAACGCCCGGGAGGAACTCTGGCGAGGGCAGGAACACTGCGCCTACTGGCATGGTCCTTCCGGCGGCATATATAATGGCGCCCTTCGGCATCATGCCTTCAGCGTGCTGATAGAGGCGGAAAAAGGCACACGGGAGCGGGGTATTTTCAAGTCTGCCCTGACTTCAATCGATTTCGATATGGATGGCGAGCGGGAATTCCTCTATCATGGTGTGAATTTGAATGCCTATATTCACAGCGTCGGCGGCATGATATTTGAGCTGGACTACCTTCCTATTGCGAGAAATTACCTCGCAACCTTCGCCCGATATGAGGAAGAGTACCACCTGCCGGAGGTTGTTTCACAGGGTTATGACAGTTATCCGCGCCATGCCTTCATGGATCATGTGTTTCAGGGCAAACCTGAGGAGGGATCATTCAGACGGAACAGCCCCTTCCCCCTGATACAGTACACTCCTTGTGAAGTGGTTCGGGATAAACCCAAGGTGTCATTTTGTGCCATTGGACCGGCTGACGGCATCGATGATGCGTTGAAGATTGACAAGACCTATGAATTCCACCGAAGCACGCTCTCAGTGGAATACACACTCACCAATCTGACCCACCGAACTCTGAATTTCTCTTGGGGGACAGAGATAAATCTGGCCGTGTCCGAAGAAGCGGAACACCGGAAAATCTATCTGAATACGGATTCTCCCGGCGATATTGCAGATGCGGATAGCGGATCGGAAGCCCAGATATCGAGTTGGGTCATATTAGACGATGCAAGAAACGTTATCATACAGCTTGCTCTTTCTGCGCCATCTCGGCTGTGGTGGAGACCGGTGTTTGCCGACTACAAAGCCGGCGGGGAGTTGGTCCATGCCTGTCAGTCGAGTTGTTTCATGCCATATTGGGATTTGAAGATTCCACCCCATGGCTCATGGGGGATAGGGGTCTCTATGCAGATTGTCCGGTTCAAGAAATCGGTTTGAGTTTTCTGTAGATGGCTTGAATCCATTGCTGGGATTTTGTGTAGTAAACCTTGGAAGCAATTGTGAAAGTTGCCAGTGCATCTTGGTAATGCCCTAGAAAGTACAGCGCCTGTCCCTGATAATACAGTATACGGCTCTTGGTCTCAGGATTTAGGCCATTAGACGATGAGAGGACAAATAGCTCCGTCTCGGCATTATTCCAGTCTTGCTTTGCGAATGGACCCGTGAGAATTGCCTGTAAGGCCTGTTGTCTGCGATTATTGGATGGACCACGGTCAATTTCCATGATTTGCGGAGTCGGCTCATCTGACGGCTTGTTTTTTTTGATCGATTTGATTATCGATTTGATTGTATGCTCCGCCTCGGCGCCCAAGGGTATTCGCTGCGGCAGATCTCCGGTGATGTCGGGAACAAACGTTCCATCCTGCATCATCCCTGAGAGTCTGATTTCCGGCAGAGGAGTGGGGCGGTAAGTCTTTGCCTCATCATCCTCGGCATAGGTTGCAATGATGGGATGAGTGAGTTTGATGAAATCCAGTATTTGACTGTAGGCAGAATCAAATAGTTCTGCATCCACCGCGGCATAGTAATAGGGAATTCCCGGTATGGGCTTGTCCTCAAGCCTTCCGGTTCTCCCCGTTGTGCGTCCGATGATGGCGGTATAATCCAGTACTTTGGGATTGTCTATGAATTTAATGCTCCTGAAAACAATGATCTCCCGGTCTTCTTTGTCAGTGCTGTATTGCAGTTCTAACTGGGAATTCCTTTGTTCCACCCTAATATCGATGATCCGTGCGATTCCATCTCTGAAATCATCGGACGATTCCACTTGCACAGGGAGGGGGAAGGCATTGCGCCAATCTTGAAAGTTAGCATATATCCTGGGGTCGGTTACTATCATGACGGCATACCACCAGTCGCGCCCGCCCGGCGGAGTATCAACGAAGGATTCTACATTTGGGGATACATCCCCAAGAACCGTTGCCTTGGAATAGTTTTGTTCGGTGATACTCCTGTAGTAGCGTAGAACTCGATAACGTTCTTTCGAGATTTCATCATTGTCTCTCCATGTTAGTACAACCTCGGATCCATTCGTTTCAACCCCAATATCTGAAACATAGAGCATTGGGGTTTGCGCGGACAAACCGGTCACACCAAGGCCCATGAGGCAGATCAATATCCTAGTCAGCTTCATCAATTTCATTATCGGCCAATATCCGTTGCATCAGTACCTAATCTACTCCTTGAGCGGGCGGAGAATCTCTTCGTCAATTTCCCAAGGCTATTTCATAGTGGCATCTTTAGCAAGCAATCATGTTACGACAAGATTTGATGGGAATCTTGTCCGTGAAACTGATTTTCTTGGCAGAAACGGCGGCTTGCGGCGGCCGGAGTGATGGCCATGCGTCCAGAACTCCTGGTATTGGACGAGCCCTTCACCGGCTTGGACTGGCCAGTTGCTTAGATGTGCCCCGAACCTTGTGTTCATCTCTAAACCTGGCTGCACAGGGGGGCTGTAGCGATTAAACTTCACCCCGGGATTACGCCACTGACTGAACCAGGTCTTGCTCTCTTCCTCACCCAGTCTGAGCTTGCTCAGGAATGGACGCTTCAGCCAATACTTGCCGATTATTTTGTCCAGGTCTGTTCGCCTAGCGCTGGTCTCTTACACGTGGGTTGTCATGTCGTTTCCCTACTAAAGGGCACCTCTAAAAAACAACTTTAGGAAATTGACGAAGAAATTTTTTGTCGATACAAGGCGGCAAAAGCTAAGGGCGTAGCTGGGCTTAGTTGAGTATTTTGACAACGCAGTAGCGGCGGAAAAGATCGAGTCAAGAACTAAATGGGTTTTTTAGAGGCGCCCTAAAGGATGACTGGGGCTGTTTCTTTCAAACACCAAGCTTTTGGGCATTATCAAAATGACAATCAGCGCAAGGGATTGCAGCGGAAATGCCGCTGGCTGCCCCGGCGATTGGCAATGAGCCGGAGAGCAGGCAGCCAGATTAAGGCATTGGAGCGAAAAGCCCGACCCGAAGGGTTGCGCCCATATATTGATTTTTGAAAGCTGCGGAACACTGGCTGGGAACAAAGGCCCCGACAGTGTGCCGTATGCCGCCAAAGACGAGTTCTGACACAGCCCCAGTGCGTCGGCTCTTCGCTTAGCCCGTCGCGTTTACAACGGCCTGGGCTGCCGCCAGCCGGGCAATGGGGATGCGGAAGGGGGAGCAGGAAACGTAGTTCAGGCCTGCCCCATAACAAAAGGCGATGGAGTCCGGATCGCCTCCATGCTCGCCACAGATTCCGGTCTTGAGATCGTTTTTCACGCTGCGGCCCTTGACTACACCCATCTCCACCAGTTGACCGACTCCCACGGTATCAAGGGATTGGAAGGGGTCTGTCTTCAATATCTTCTTTTCAACGTATTCGGGGACGAAGCTGCCCACATCATCACGGCTGAAACCGAAGGCCATCTGGGTTAAGTCGTTGGTGCCGAATGAGAAGAAGTCGGCATGTGGAGAGATGAGGTCGGCGGTGAGCGCCGCGCGGGGAATCTCTATCATGGTGCCGATGAGGCAGTCCACCTTGACGCCGGTTCGGGTCAGCACCTTATCGATGACTTTTTGAGCCTCGGTGCGGAGAATTTCCAGCTCGGCGGTTGTGCCCACTAGGGGAATCATGATCTCGGGTTTCACGGCAATACCCGCCTTGACGGTCTCGACGGCGGCGGTCATGATGGCCTCTACCTGCATGTTATAAACTTCGGGGTAGGTGATACCGAGGCGGCAGCCTCGATGGCCAAGCATGGGGTTGAGTTCCTTAAGGCCCTGTACCCTCTTGAGCAGGGTGACGGCATCCTTGCCAAGTTCCCTGGCCAGTTCTCGTACTTCCTCTTCGCTGTGGGGCACGAACTCATGCAGGGGGGGGTCCAATAGGCGGACCGTTACCGGAAGGCCCTGCATGGCCTTGAAGATACCCTTGAAATCCTCAGTTTGCAGTTTAAGTATGGGGGTAAGGGCCTCCTGCCGTTCTTCCAGGCTGTCTGCGACTATCATGCGACGGAATGGAATGAGTTTGGCCTCGTCGAAGAACATGTGCTCTGTGCGGCACAGGCCAATGCCTTCGGCACCGAACTCCATCGCCTTGACGGCATCTTCGGGGAGGTCGGCATTTGTGCGGACAAAGAACCCGTCTTCCACTCCGGGCCGCTTGGCGCCGTGGCGGATTTCATCGGCCCATGCGAGCAGTTCGTTGAGTTCCCCGCCCAGTTCGGGCTGTACGAGGTCGACCGCACCGACATAGACTGCGCCGTCGCTGCCATCAAGGGTGATGAACTCTCCCTCATTATAGTCCACGCCGCTAACGGTGAATTTTTTGGCGGCCTCATCGATAACAACGGCCTTGCATCCGGCCACGCAAGGGGTGCCCATTCCGCGGGCCACAACGGCGGCGTGGCTTGTCATTCCGCCGGTGGAGGTGAGTATGCCCTGAGCGACATGCATCCCCCCTATGTCTTCCGGGCTGGTCTCCTTTCTTACCAGAATGACTTCCTCGCCTCTGGCGGTCCAGTTTTCGGCTTCATCGGCATTGAACACCACTTTGCCTACGGCGGCGCCGGGAGAGGCTTCCAGTCCAGTGGCGATGGCCTTGAGGTTTTTTTTGGCACTGGGAGAAATCATGGGATGAAGGAGCTGGTCCATCTGATCGCCGGTTACACGGGTAACGGCGACTCTCTTAGAAATCATGCCCTCATGGACCAGATCGACGGCGATTTTCACGGCGGCCTTGCCCGTTCTTTTTCCGTTGCGGGTTTGGAGCAGGAACAACCGGCCGTCCTGTATGGTGAACTCCATGTCCTGCATGTCAGTATAATGCTTCTCAAGACGCTCTTTGACTTCCACGAGTTGTTTATAGACCGCAGCATTGGTTTTTTCCAAGGCGCTTAGCGGTTCAGGTGTGCGTATTCCGGCCACCACATCTTCGCCTTGGGCGTTCATGAGGTATTCGCCGTAGAAGTAGTTTTTGCCGGTGGAGGGATCGCGGCTGAAGCAAACTCCTGTTCCCGATATGTCGGACCAGTTGCCGAATACCATCGACTGGACGTTGACAGCGGTCCCCAGGAGGTCTCCTATCTTGTTGATATTGCGGTATTTGATGGCTCTTTCGTTGTTCCAGGAGCCGAAGACTGCGTTGATGGCGGCCCAGAGCTGATCCTTGGGATTCTGAGGGAAGTCAGAGCCTACATTTTTCTTATAGACGGCCATGTAACCGGTCACAACCTTTTTGAGGTCGTCAGCATCTAAATCTATGTCGTTTTCAACTCCCTTATCGCGTTTCACCTTATCGAGTGCCGCTTCAAATTCATGGTGAGGCACTTCCATAACTACATCGCCGAACATCTGGATGAAGCGCCGGTAGGAATCCCAGGCAAATCGGACATTGCCTTTCTTGGCGATGCCGTCCACGGCCTGGGCATTGAGGCCCAAGTTAAGTACTGTGTCCATCATTCCCGGCATGGAAACGGCTGCACCGGAACGGACGGATACCAGCAATGGGTCTTCCGAATCACCGAGGGTTTTACCCATTTCCTTTTCTAGCCGTTCAAGGTTAGCCATAACCTGGGCTTTCACTTCATCGCTGTGAGTCTTGCCATTCTTGTAGTATTGATCGCAGGCTCCGGTTGAAATAGTGAAGCCAGGGGGCACTGGTATCCCCAAGTTGGTCATTTCCGCTAGGTTGGCTCCCTTGCCGCCGAGAAGTTCCTTCATCTGTGCCCGGCCATCAGCCTTGCCGCCGCCGAAATAGAAGACATACTGGTTACTCATAAATTCTCTCTCTTTTTTAAGTTGATGGTTCATTATAGCATGAGGAGGATGAATAGAGTCAATGCCTTGAATTGCCTTATAATTAATCGACTTGAGCAAAGGTGCTTGCCGCATAACAAAAATCTACCTGAACCTATAGGATACCTGAAACCCCTGCCAGGTTATTGACTCGATCTTCTTCGTCTGCTACTGCGTTGTCAAAATACTCAACTAAGCCCAGCTACACTTGAGCTTTTGCCGCCTTGTATCGACAAAAAATTTCTTCGTCGATTTCCTAAAGCTGTTTTTTAGAGGTACTCCTCAGATGCTTCACTCACACAGGACTTCCATGCGAAATATCATTACAGCTCTGATCGCCGGCCGAGCGGTGAATCCGCAATCCAAATTGGCCGCTTTCCGAGAAATCAGCGGTCCAAACCGAACCGGTACTCCTGCTGATATCACCGGCCTGGATGAGGATTTAAGTCAGAGGGACATCTATGAAGCGCTGGGCCGGCTCTTGATGCGTCAAAATGCCGTTGAAAAAAAGCTGGCCGCCCGCCATCTGAAAAACAATTCTTTTGTTCTCTATGACCTTCCCTCTGGTATGAAGGACGGCATTGTCCATTAGCCAAACGGGGATACTCCAGGGATGGCAGGCGGGGCAGATTCCAGATTAAGATAGGTCTGCTTTGTGACATCGACGGACATCTGGTTGCCGTGGAGGTCTTTGAGGGAAACAGGGCTGACTCCGCAACGGTATCCAGCCAGATTGAGAAACTCCGTCGCCGCTTCAATCTGGAGCGCAGCGGAGTAGCCATCCAGGCCTTGTTAGCCCAGATCTGCACGCTGTTGTGTCTCATTTTGTTGATAAGTGGCGCCGAAGATTGTATCTCCCAGCCATTTCTTGAAGGATGGGTTGTCGCTGAACTGCTTGAACAACTCTGTATGGTCAGCAATCAATTCCACCATAACACGGCCAAGCGCTTTATCATGTTCGATACGGGCATTCTGCTTGTCAGAATTCTTCATGGCATTCTGATAAGCGGAATCGGCGGCCACTTTATCAGGTATTTCCTCAGCAATGACTTTTAGAATTTTATCTGAATCCTTCCAGTCGATGTTTCCGAAGAGGTCATTGAAGGTTTTAATGATGTTGCTGAGCTGATCCAGTTTCGGTTCCGGCTTTCTGCCGCCGCCAGATGTTGGCACGGCCTCAAGCTCTGCATCTTCATCGGCAAGGGTGATATTCTTGCTTGCCTGAACTTCAGCCCGGTAGCTGTCCATGTCTATCGTTTCAAGAATCCCTTTGGAGAGATCCTCTTCTTTGGGTGCGGGCAGTTTGGGAATAAGGAAATTCAGGAATATCGAGAGCTTCTCCCAATCAGCATTGGTGTATGGCAAAATTGACGCAAGAAAGCCGTATGTCCTGACGAAAGCCTTGGACTTGCCTTTGAAGTCAACCTGTCCATCTTCATCGAGATCGCTGTTATAGACCGCAACGCAGGCATCCAGAACAGGGTCGAGAGCTTCCCGTTCCGCACCCTTCAAATAAAGCTCTGCCAAGCCGTCGATCTGCTCAGGAGAATAAACCTGATAACCATCCAGATCGGACTTCAGGTCATGAAGCTTGTCGGGATCAGTTTCTTCACTGAGTATGGTCGTGCGGTAATAATCAGAAAACGCCTTCTGGATCACTTCAACATCATTGAAGAAGTCCAGAATAAAGGTGTCGTATTTCTTGGGATGAGCCCGGTTGAGACGTGACAAGGACTGTACAGCTTTGATACCGGCAAGCGGCTTATCCACATACATTGTGTGCATCAACGGTTCGTCATATCCGGTAAGAAATTTATCCGCTACAATCAGAATGCGATATGGGTCGGCTGTAATTTTGTTTGCAATCTGATTGCTGGAAAAACCATTCAGCGTTGCCTCGGTTACCTTTTGACCGCCGTATTCATGCTCACCAGAGAATGCCACGATGGTTTTGTACGGGAGTTTTTTATCAATCAGATACTCGTTGACAGCGTGGAAATATTCGATAGCCTTTATGATCCCGCTGGTGATGACCATAACACGCGCCTGTCCGCCGATTTTACGATGCCCCATGACCTGGGATTGAAAATGATCCACCATTATTTCTGCTTTTTCACGGATAGCATGAATATTGGACTCCACATATTTACGTAACTTCTTCTGAGCCTTCTTGGTGTCGAACTGCGGATCGTCTTCTACAGTTTTTATCAGCCGGTAAAAGCTCTCCACCGGGGTATAGTTTCTTAGCACATCAAGAATAAAGCCTTCCTGAATGGCCTGCTTCATAGTGTAGCTGTGGAAAGGATGATGCTTGACCTTGCCGCCTGCCTGCGCAGACAGGCCCGGCTGCGGGTCGGGCTCACCAAATATTTCCAGAGTTTTGTTTTTGGGAGTCGCCGTGAACGCAAAATAGCTGGCATTGGGCAGCATTTTACGGCTCTCCATCAATTTGTTGATTTTATCTTCTGTACTTTCTTCTTCCTCCGAAACCTGATAATTTCTCAAATTTTCAGCAACAATATCATATTCTGAATCGGCTTGTTTATCTCTCAATGCCATATTCATTTTCGAGGCCGTGCGGCCGCCTTGGCTGGAGTGCGCTTCGTCAATGATGATGGCAAACTTGTTCTGCCTGTGACCATCGCCAATCTCCGCCAGAATGAAAGGAAACTTCTGAACGGTTGTAATGATGATCTGCTTCCCTTCGCTGATGAAGCGATGCAGGTCGCCGGAGCTTTCTGCATGGCCAACCACATGGCCAACCTGAGCAAAGGACTTGATGGTGTCCCGGAGCTGCTTGTCCAGAACACGCCGGTCGGTCACCACAATGACGGAATCGAAAATCGCTTTTTTCTTTTTCTCCAAACCAACCAGTTGATGAGCCAGCCATGCAATGGAATTGGACTTACCACTGCCTGCCGAATGTTGGATCAAGTATCGTTTCCCGGCACCCGTTTGCCTGGCATCCGCAAGAAGCCTACGCACCACCGTAAGCTGGTGGTAGCGAGGGAATATCTGCTTGTATTTCTTCTTGCCGGTTTTCTCGTCTTTCTCTTCAACCACCTGTGCGTAGTTTTCCAGAATATCTGTGAGGCGGCCCTTGGTCAGAATCTCTTTCCAGAGATAGTCGGTTGCCAGCCCGGCAGGGTTCGGCGGGTTGCCGGCGCCGTCGTTATACCCTTTGTTGAAAGGTAGAAACCACGAGTCTTTGCCTTTCAGGTGGGTACACATGCGCACTTCATGGTCATCGACGGCAAAGTGAACCACACAACGACCGAACTGGAACAGAAGCTCTTTCGGATCGCGGTCATTCTTATACTGCTGAACAGCGTCGCTGGCGGTCTGTTTGGTCAACTTGTTTTTCAGCTCAAATGTGGCAATGGGCAGGCCGTTAATGAAAACGCCCATATCCAGCGCCAACTGCGTCTCGCTGCCGCTGTAGCGCAACTGACGCGTTACACTGAAAATATTCTGGTTAAACAGCTCCCTGGCTTTCTCATTGTTTGCCGTCGGGCTGCCGTAAAAGAGCGTGATGGAATCAGGGCCGTGCTTCACTCCTTTGCGCATCACATCGATGATTCCCTGCCTGGCAATTTCACCCTGCAGCCGATGAAGGAATTGTGTTCTTCTGGGAGAATCCACTTCAAGACTGAGCCGTTCAGAGACCTCCGGCTGAGTGTCCTGTAAAAATGCAGTCAGCTTGGCGAGGTCAACCGCATGGGAGCGATCATAGTCCTGAGGATTGCCGGCCTGATAACCGGCTTCTTCAATCAACGACTTGACGATGGCGGTTTCAAGTCCTGCTTCGCTTGTATCGGTCAATTTCATTCTTTTTCCTTAATAACCGCGAAAGACACGAAAAACACGAAAGTTTAAAGAGCCAGACGGGTGATTAATGCTTTCGGGTATGCCCCAAAGTTTACGAGCAATCCGAGCTTCATTCCAGTTGCTTTCAAATAGTTAATCACCTGCGCCTTGTGTTCAGGTGCGATAGCTTTTACGGCCTTAAGAAAACCACAACCCATCTCACGGCAAACCTCAAAGATGGCTCCCTGAATCTCGTAACACTCCTCTTTTAAAAGTATTTTTTCGTGCTTTTCGTGTTTTTCGTGGTTCACTCTTCTGCCCTCCTCCGTAATCAGTTCGTCTTCTATTCTTCGATGCCCTCCAGTAATCTCGAAATTTCTTCCGGTGTCGGCAGTTCTCCTTGAAGTGACTCCGGCAGTTTTTTTGTGATTTCGTATGCCGCCACGCCAATTGGCTTTCGGGCATCGTGCAGAGCATATTCAACAATGGTGCGCTTTTTCTCTTTGCATAGAATGATGCCAATGGAGGGATTTTCATCCTCCATGCGTACTTGCCGATCTAATGCGGTCAAATAAAACTGCATCTTGCCCACATATTCCGGTTGGAATTTACCCACTTTCAGTTCAACCGCTACCAATGACTTGAGACGGCGGTGAAAAAGAAGAAGGTCTATAAAGAATTCATCCCCCTCCACTTCCAATCGAAACTGGCTTCCCATAAAAGCAAACATGCCGCCCATAGCCCGTAAAAAGTCTTCTACTCTGGCCAACAAAGCCCTTTCCAGTTCCCGTTCACTGTGCTCTTCGCCCAACTCCAGAAAATCAAAGGTGTATTCGTCCTTGACCGCCAGCTTTGCCTGAACTCGAAGCTCTGGGGATAAGGTTTTGTCAAAATTCGTCTGCCCCAGTAGTGACTTCTCATAATTCTGGTTTTCGATCTGGTGAATGAGGACATTCTTCGACCAGCCAAACTTGCGGGTCATGCGGATGTAAAATTCCCGTTGCAACGGGTCAATACAGCGTTCCATTATGACAATGTTGTGGCTCCAGCCAATTTCTCGCACCAGTGGTGCGAGTTTTTCGATTCCTTGATAATTTTCAAAAAAAGCCTTCATCCGCCAGAGATTGGAAGCCGAAAAACCTCTCATTCCGGGAAATGCATTCTGTAAATCTCCGGCCAGTTGTTGGACAATGGCTTTGCCCCATGTTTCCTCTGCCTGCCGCTCCACAATCATTTTGCCTATATCCCAATACAACCCGACCAGCTCCTTATTGACCGCTTTTAAAGCTTCATACTGGGCAGAGCGTACCCGCTCCTTTACCTCAATCAGCAATTGACTGTAATCTGCTGGAACGTCAGTCATCTCTTTCTTTTTCATTCTTCGATGCCCTCCGTAATCAGTCCGTCTTCAGACTCTTCGTCATCCTGTGCTTCCAGCTCGGTCTCTACGGGCTCAAAGTCCGGAATTTCTACGGAGCGCACATCAACTTTGCCTGTTACTACATCCGAAACAAGGCGGGTGCGGTATTCGGCAATGAGTTCAATTTCCCGTTCAGTGCGGGCGATGGTTTGGTCGATGAGGGCCGTTTCTTTTTCGATATACTTAACAATTGATTTTTGTTCCTGTTGATCTTCTGGAAAAGTAACCGCAATATCACAGAGGCGGTCAGCATTTATTGCTGGATACGATGCTCCTACAGATAGCCTTATTACTTGGTCAATAAAACCATCAAAAAGGAGTAGATACCCCAGCATTTTTGGAAAAATTCTCACAGGTGTGTAAAACAGCAAAGCCTGTAGATGCTATTATGTCCTTTAATTCATGCTCAAAATGATAAATGGATTTGAGATAAGTTCTAACTGTAGAAATTATTGTATCACCCTTTGAAACTACCCGCTTTGCTCTTGAGGGTGCATTTGAATAATTAAGCAGATTAAGGTTCTTTGATATAGTTCCTGTGGATACGGAACCTATATCAACATAATGGAACAAATAATCAGGGTCGGTAGAGTCCGTCAATGTCTCTTCATTTAAATTCGATATGTATTTTAGCCTTCTTATTGTCCAATGCGCCGGAATCTTCCCAAGCCATTCAACGCCGCTATCTTTCATTTCAACATCGGGATTAATGCCTTTGGTCACCGCCTCGTTGATGATGTTCTGCTTCTGCTCTTTCAGCAGCGTAATCAGCCTTTTCTTGGCTTTGATGAATTTATTGATTTTTGAAGTCTGCCAATCGAGGTAACGGGAGATCTGCTGTTGTTCATCCTGTGTGGGAACAGGAATCATGATTGTGCGCATATCCGCATATTTGGTAGACCAAAGATCGGCAACAATTCCGCGACCGACCCTATAGAACTCTTCCTGAAATGAATGGCTCCTGAAAAAATTATGTACATAACGCCCGTCAAGCGATATTGGGGTCAAAACGGTGTTGATTAGAGAGACAGAGCCTGTGTGCGGTGAAACGCCGGACGAACCTTTACGATCCGATCGGCTATTGATTACAAAATCTCCACTACAGACTTTTTTCCGGTTGTCCCCGTCGTTTGATTTTGCAGCCGTATCCAGCTGAGGCAGTATCCCTTTTTTCGTGACAGACAACGGTGCAAAGTCCTTATCGCTGACTTTCTGTTTACGCTCCACAAACTGCGAACCAAGGCGAAGGACCTCCCAGTGCTCTGGAACATCCTCCAGCCAAGGAACCCCAGAATCCTTGTATTTCGGGTAAGCTTTCATTATTCGGCCTTCCCAGTGTCTTTTTCGCGTTTTTGGCGTATTTCGCGATTTAAATTCTTTAGATCACGCTCCAGCTCTTTCAGGCTTTCCTCTTTTTCAATCAATCTCTGCTGTTCTTTGAACTTGCCAAATTCCAGTTCCGCCCGTTCTTTGTCCATCTCATGGCTGATTTTTCCGGCATGGGTGAGTAGTTCCCGTCCGTTAAGCTGAATAATGGAGTCAAGCCTTTGAATCCAGTCTTTCATATACATGGGGGTATGCTGCTGCGCCATGGTTTCAGCAAAGGCGAGATATTGCTCCACCAATAAACCGAGGAGTTTTATTTCACCTTCGTCAAGATAGTTTTTTGCAATGCTCGCATCATTTTTTCGAACGGGCGCGGTTTTATCGTAAGAGAGCATTCCCATGAGCGGAAGGGATGCGTCAACTCTTCGGTGCACGAGTTCGGCGGCGGTTTGCCGGCTTACCGCCCAAAGAAGTTTATTTTGAACGATTTTGAAGAACTCAATCGTTTTTTCGTCCTGGGGATTATAATCAATACTGGTAGTGTAGATATCTTTTACTTTTTGATAGAAAACCCGTTCTGAAAGCCGTATCTTACGGATGCGTTCCTGAAGTTCATCAAAGTAACGCATGGACTGCCCGCTTTTGAAGCGTTCGTCATTCAAAGCCACGCCTTTGACGATGTATTCCTTCAGCCGCTGTGTCGCCCAGATGCGGAATTGTGTGGCAACATGAGATTGGATGCGATATCCTACGGAAATAATGGCATCCAGATTGTAAAATTTCCGTTTCCTTTCAACCTGCCTCGCTCCCTCTTGCTGAACTTGTAAGTATTCCTTACAAGTTGACTCTTCCGCTAATTCCCTCTCGGCATAGACGTTCTTCAGGTGCATGGTAATATTTTGCGGTTTCACCTGAAATAGTTCCGCCATGTGGGACTGGGTCAACCACACCGTTTCTTCTTCTAACCGGACATCCAGTTTAATAGACCCATCGGCATTTTGGTAAAGAATAATCCCGGAATGGTTCATTATTCCGCCTCTCCGACGATTTCTTCCAGCAACCCTTCCGTTTCCTGTTCAATGGCAAAAATATCCGCCTTGATTTCATCCAGTGTCCGCATGGGACTGGGTTTGTAGAAATGCTTGGTAAAGGAAATTTCATAACCGATTTGCGTTTTGGAACCGTCAACCCAGGCACCCGCCTGCCGTTCAAACGACTTCAGTTTTTTTTCTTCGTATTGTGTTTTTAACCACTCTCTACCTCTGCCTGATTTAAGATATTGTTCTCTTTCGACAGCTTCTGCCCTTGTTTTAAAAACTTCCCAGTGAACAGGCACTGCGGGTAAATTTTTGGCGGTCCAACTTACTTCACCGTTTTCATGTTCTTTCATTCTTCTGTGAAAGTCATTTGTTTGTTCTTTATAAAAAGAATCGTCAGCACATTTCAAAATATAAACACAATACTCGCCAGATAATGGGGTTTGGGCGGGCAGGTCCGGCGTATAAGGCAATACCTCCCGTTCAATGAAGGCGGCTATACCTCCATCCTCCAGAAGCGGCACCTGCTCCGAATCCCGCAGGTTTGTATCCGGCTCGTATTCAACCACCACCTTTTTGCCGTTCATCGTCGTTTCATATAAACCATATAGCGGGTCGGGTTCCGCTTTCCCTGCCTTGTACATTTTCTTGACTATCGGTTCTGCCGATTCATCAATAACCGCCAGATTAGCCTTCATAAAATTCTTGCTTTTAGCCGGGAGTTTCACTGCCATTTCTTTGGCCTTGGATTCAATGGCATCTAAAAAGCAGTTGTAATTCAGATGCGGCCCTTCACCAATTTCACCGGCTACGGCCTCAACAACTGAATAGAGAGTTGTTTCTTTGGCTTCGGCACAAAGCCGCTCGAATCGGCGCAGGTTTTTTTCGGTCAGGTTTACAGATAAGCGTAGTGGACGTTCGACAATGACCTTTTGGTATCCAAATGCTTCGTTAGTGAAAATCTTGGACTGTTTGGTTTCTTCCGGTTGATTGATTAGGCTACAGATATCTTGAATATGGGTTTCATTCAGCTCACAGTTTTTCTTACCCATATTTTTGCGGAGGGACTGGTACCAACCCGTTGCATCTATCAGCTGAACTTTACCTTTGCGATCATCCGCTTTACGGTTTGTCAGCACCCAGATATAGGTTGAAATACCGGTGTTATAGAAAATGTTTTCCGGCAGGGCGATGATCGCTTCAAGCCAGTCGTTTTCAATAATCCACCGGCGGATATTGCTTTCACCTTGCCCGGCATCACCTGTGAAAAGCGAAGAGCCATTGTGAACCTGGGCAATACGGCTGCCAAGTTTGCTCTTTTCCTTCATCTTCATCAGCTTATTGACCAGAAACATCAGTTGGCCGTCGCTGGAGCGGGTGATCATTTTGTATTCAGGTTCATCCCCGTATTCCAGAATGAAGCGCGGGTCTTTCAGATCGCTTTTGCCGCCCATTCGTTCAAGGTCGGTTTTCCAGCTTTTTCCGTAAGGGGGGTTTGACAGCATGAAGTCAAATTGCTTAGAGACAAAGCCGTCAGCCGACAGGGTGGAGCCGTATTTGATATTTTCAGCTTCGGCCCCTTCACCTTTTAGAAGCAGATCGGCCTTGGCGATGGCATAGGTTTCCGGCTGAACTTCTTGTCCATAGAGGTGAATCGACACTTCTCTGCCAGCGTCTTCGGCTAATTTCTGCAGCCGTTCTTCGGCCACCGTCAGCATACCGCCGGTACCGCAGGCCCCGTCATAAACCAGATAAGTTCCAGATTCGATCTGAGCAGCAATCGGCAGAAAGATCAGAGCCGCCATCAGCTTCACCACATCACGCGGGGTAAAGTGCTCTCCGGCCTCTTCGTTATTTTCTTCATTAAAGCGGCGAATCAGCTCTTCGAAGACCGTTCCCATGCTGTGATTATCCAGCCCGGGAAGTTTTTCGTTGCCATCAGCATCCCGCACCGGCTCAGGACTCAGGTTGATGCCTGGATTCAGATACTTTTCAATCAGAGCGCCGAGGATATCAGCATCCACAAGCGTCGGGAGCTGGTTGCGAAATTTGAACTTGTCCAGAATCTCCTGAACATTGGGTGAAAACCCATCAAGGTAGGCTTCAAAATCCGCCTTCAACTGCTGAACTTTGGCTCTGTTTTTCAGGTCTCTGAGTGTAAAAGGGGAACTGTTAAAGAAAGCCTCTCCAGATGCCTGACACAGGGCTGCGTTCTGATTGTCAATCCCCGCCGAGTCGAGCTTCTTTTTCATATTAAGGACAGCTTCTTTGGTCGGCTCGATAAGAGCATCAAGACGGCGAATAACGGTCATCGGCAGAATAACGTCCCGGTATTTACCACGGACATACACATCTCTCAGGACATCATCTGCAATGTTCCAGACAAAATTTACAATTGCATTTTGAACTATATGATCCATTATGGAATCTTTCTTCTTATTTTGAGGGCTAAGGCCCGCATAACCTGTCTTCTGTATGAAATTCTATGACATCATTCTTTATCAATGAAGAGTCAATATCCGGATATTTCTTATTTATTCTTTCTGCAAGTTCGTTAATATTTTTTGATTTCTTATCTAAGACAGATAAAAAAACAGCACCACTTTCTGATAAAATTTTATCTCCGATATAATCTCGATTATCATCTGATCTTTTATATCCAGAATTTCTGTTATCAGTTATATATCCGAAAGATTCATAGTTTCTGAACATAATAGTTTATTTCCCTTAAAATAATCAGGCAGCATCCCTTGCACTGACGCTGCCTGATATAATTTTACTTACCACCTCGCGGACCTGGCGGATTACAAGGTCTGCCACTTGGTTTACCGTTTGGACGACAATCCGCCATTTGAACAGTACTTTGTGCCAAGACTTCTGGTTTTTTGTATGCCATTTTTTTCACTTTCTTTTCATAGTTTTATGACTTTTGCCATTAAACAGCGCCAGCTTCCACTGTGTTATTCTATATATTTGCCATAAGAAATACATAGAACTCAAAGAAATACAATTCTAACAATTCTTATACAGTCTGTATAAGAAGTCAACACCGGCTATCTCTTTCTGTATAAAGGATTGCCATGACTTCTTAAATTGCATCTTAATCTTTATAAGAAAAGAACTTACTAATGATTCGCCCCGCGTTCAATGAGTCAAAGCAACACCGGCGACATATTCATAAGGGGTTAGAAAGCCAGGGCGCTTCCTGGGACGTGTGTTTAACCTGTATTCGAGCATAGCCACATCTTCATCGGAGAGCAAGGCGTAGCTGGTCTTTTTTAACCGATCCATGGATATGATAGACTCCACACCAGTCTTGGCGTTCTTCCGGCGGTTTAGTTCGCTGAGAACCCGGCAGAGAAAAAGATAATCCCCAAGGGCGCCCCGAAGACTGGGGCTGTGTCAGGACGAAGGATTTAGTTCGCAGGCAAGTACACAGGGAATCATACATTGAAAGCCTGTTTCTTCCCATGCCGTCGGTACTTGCCGATGCTTTGTTTTGACAGTATCGTATAATTCAAATGAAACAAATTGCTGTCATCAATGGTCCCAATCTCAACATGCTGGGAAGTCGGGAAGTGAATGTTTACGGCACACAGACCTTGGCCGAGATCAATTCCGAGCTGAGCGCCGTGGCCGAAGGGCTGGGGGTGAAAACCGAATTCCATCAGTCCAATGAGGAAGGGGAGCTGGTCAACATCATCCAGTCATGTCATGACCGGATAGATGGCATCATCATCAATGCCGCCGCCTATACTCATTATTCTATTGCTATTCGGGATGCCCTGGCCGCAGTAGAGATACCGGCCGTGGAAGTGCATATGTCCAACGTTTACAGCCGGGAAGAATTCCGGCACTGCTCGGTTATCTCGGCTGTTTGTTCGGGAGTCATCGCTGGATTCGGCAAGACCGGCTACATCCTGGCCCTCACAGCCCTCACGCAGCAGTGAGAGAGCCCGCTGCCCTTTAGAGATTCCCCGTGTGCCTTGCTTCTTAAAAACCAGTATTTGGGCGCAACCCTTCGGGTCGGGCTTTCCGCTCCAATGCCTTACTCCGGCAGCCTGCTTCCGGCTCATTGCCAATCGCCGGGGCTGCCAGCGGCATTTCCGCTGCAATCCCTTGCGCTATTGTCATTTGGATCATGCTGTGCACAGCATGCCAGGAGTCTGCCGGACTTGACTCTTCTGGCCGGTTCTTGCTTTTTTTCCGGCTGCTTCGCTGTCAAAACATTCAGGCAAAGCCAAAGCTATGCTCCAGTTTTGCCGCATTGTATCAGACAGAAGTCATCAAAACTGCCTTGAAACCCCCGAAATTCGGCGGTCTCCTAGCGCAGTTTTTCGCCTTTCCATGCCGCCGTAATGCGTATGACGGCTTCCTGTATCCTGCTCCTGCTGTTAAAGGCGCTGAGCCGGATATAGCCCTCACCCATGCGGCCGAATCCGCTTCCCGGAGTGACAACAACATCCGTTTCCTTAAGCAGGGCGTCGAACATCGTCCAGGAATCCCCGCCGGTTTTAACCCATACATAGGGGCTGTTGAGTCCTCCCCAGACAGGGCATCCGAGTTCTTTCATTCCGTCTCGAATTATCTGCGCATTGCCGAGGTAGTAATCAATCGTTTCTTTTGTTTCCTTCTGTCCCTCCGGTGAATAGGCGGCCGCCGCAGCCCGCTGGACAGGGTAGGACACCCCGTTGAACTTCGTCGCTTGCCGTCTGCTCCACAGGTCGCGAAGCTTGATGCCGTCTATCACGATGTTTTCCGGCACCACGGTGTATGCACATCGAGTGCCTGTAAATCCGCAGGACTTGGAAAAACTTCGAAACTCGACAGCACAGTTCTTTGCGCCTGGAATTTCATAAATAGACCGGGGAATGGATTCATCGGTGATAAATGCCTCATAGGCGGCATCAAACAGAATGAGGGCTTTCGTGGAGATGGCCCATTCCACCCACTCGGATAGCTGGTCTCTGGTTGCGGCTATCCCGGTGGGGTTGTTCGGAAAACAGAGATAGACCAGATCGGCCTGTTTAAGGGACTTGGGGGAGGGAACGAACCCGTTATCCTCAGTGCCTTCAACATAGATCAAATTCTCATAGCGGCCATCCAGGAAGTCGCCAGAGCGGCCGGCCATGACGTTGGTATCGACATAGACCGGGTAGACTGGGTCGGGAATGGCGACAGTAATGCCGGCGGAGAAGAGTTCCTGAAAATTGCCGGTATCACATTTGGCGCCATCAGATATGAATACTTCATCGGCGGAGATTTCGCAGCTCCCCCTTGCGTTGAAATCCATCTCGGCGATAACTTCCCGAAGGAAGGCATAACCCTGTTCGGGTCCATATCCGTGGAAGCTGTCCATTGCCGCCTGATCTTGTACGCCTTCGTGGAATGCCCTGATAACGGATGGAGCAAGCGGCCTGGTGACATCCCCAATGCCGAGTTTGATGATGTCCCGTCCTGGGTGGTCGGCGATGTGTTTGGCGACGCGCCCGGCAATTCCGACAAAGAGGTAATCGGCCTGAAGTCTCTTGTAATTCTGATTCAGTTTGATCATATTGAATTGATACTAATGGAAACAGCCTGAGCTTTACAAGCCCGAAGGCTGGATATAAGGTATTGCAAGATGAACATCAAAGATATCCTGAAAACAGGCAAGACGGCCATGAGTTTCGAGTTCTTTCCCCCGAAAACTGTCAAAGGCTGGAACAAGCTCTTTTCGACCATTGCCGACTTGCACCGTCTCAATCCCGCCTATGTGAGTGTCACTTATGGAGCCGGAGGCTCAACCCGGGACAGGACTCACGATTTGCTGAGACGGCTTCAGATGGAAACAGGGATGGAGGTTGTGGCCCACCTTACCTGCGCCGGGCATACACGAGAAGACATTGAAGTCATTCTCGATAATTATGCAAAGAGCGGTATAAGCAATATTCTGGCGCTCAGGGGCGATATACCCAGTGATACCGATTCTCCGCCGGGTGATTTCTTCTATGCCGCCGAATTAACGCACTTCATACGGGATACCCATCCTGAGATGGGCATCGGGGTGGCCGGATTTCCCGAGGGGCATCCCTCATCGACAGACCGTCTGGATGAGATTGACAAGCTCAGGGCCAAGGTCGATGCCGGAGCCGATTATATCGTTACGCAGCTATTCTTTGATAACAGAGATTTTGTTGACTTTGTCGAGCGTTGCCGTATCGCCGGCATTCAAGTGCCTATTATCGCCGGTATCATGCCGATAATCAGTAAATCCAATATGACCAAGATGGCCAGGCTGGCGCCGCGCACTCGATTTCCGGCCGGATTACTGCGGGCCATCTCCAAGGCAGACTCCGAAAGAGGTGTGGAAAATGCCGGCATCCATTGGGCGGCCAAGCAGGTGCGGGTTCTGTTGGACAGGGGTGTTCAGGGCATACATTTTTACACGCTCAACAGATCCTTGGCGACACTGCAAATCGTCAAGTCTCTCGGCCTGGACAGTTTCGATCTCCTGTAGGAATCATATCTGAAGCCCTTTAAGCCATTTCCTATATCGTCTTACCTGACGACGGATGATTCTATCCATCCGAGGCGCCGATAACTCCTGGGGATTGCGCACTTGAACTTCGGGAAACAGCCGCAATGCGTCCGGAACTGCCGCCTGAGAGATGACAGAGAGGGCAACATTGACCGGCCGGTACAGAAAGGCCGTGACGATAACGATATCCGGGGTCACTGTGTCCTCGTATCCCCAGAAATGAAAAGGGACTTCCTTCGGGTCAAAGGCAAATGTGCAATCGCGTATCGCACGTTGTCGTTTCATGAATTCAACCACACCGTCCCAGCGCAAACCAGTCATTGCCGGACCAAAATGGGTAATGATAAGCGGTTCAGTTTCGGGCGCCGCCTCCAATGGCAGCGGTGCGTTCCTGGCTTCCGCTTCTTTGATCATCTCCAAGTCCCCCGATCTCAGCCAGAGGAAACTGTTCCCTTCATCCAGTAATCGCCGTGTTTCGGTGAGTGCTATTCCATTCTGTTCGCCGAGTGCAAGCAATCTCATGGGAGCTTTTCCGGGTTTGAGTTGATTGTTGAAATTTTCGATGTACCGCAAGAAGTCGCTGTACTCCTGCAATTGGGACGCAGCCAGTGAAGAGGAATTCATGGCATTCAGTTCCGTCTGTTTGGAGGAAGGGTACTGGTACATGCCTAAGTTCATTATACCGAGATTATAGAGAGACGGCACGAGAGCCTTGACAAGCTCTATGGTATCCAGACGCAGAATGTTGTCTTCGACGAGGATTGCTGATCCCTCCGGTGTAAAATGCTCTGCTATGGCGGCAGCCGGATTCTGTCGGGACGAGTCAAGCCATTCATGAAGTATTCTTATCTGCTGATCGGGCGGCTGAATCTTCTCAGCCTGGCAGGAGTTTAGCAAGACAATTCCGGCGAAGAGTATATAAAACGAATGGCGGATTTTATTCAGAATGGATATTTTTGGCATTGAGTGTTTTGATGAGTACATCGATGTCTTTTTTTCCAAGATACAGGCTGGCCGACCGATGCGCCTTGGAGATGATCCGTATTCTATGCGGTGAGAGCTTCTGAAATGTATTGATTTCATCGTAGAGATAACTCTCCGTGGTATGCCTGTAATTCAAATACACCAGGAGACGGTCTTCTGTGATGGTCACGATTGGCCGTTGATTGCCATAAATGATCAAAACAGTCACTAAGATGCCGCCAAAGGAAAACACCACGAGGTCGGCGAGGCTATAGCCTGACAGCAGAGACCTAAGCCCTAAGATGAATGGGATGAGAAACAGGAAGTGAGCCAGCCGTGCGTTCGGGTGGTTCTTCAACACTGTTTCTCCGCTAGAGGACGACACGCACGTTTTGCCTGTCATGATGGCGCTCAATACTCATTTGGATGAGGCGATCAATGAGTTCCGAATAAGGGACGCCTGAGGCGGCCCAGAGCTTGGGATACATGCTTGTCGGCGTGAATCCCGGCATGGTATTGATTTCATTGATGAAAATGGATTCATCATCCTTGTTCACGAAGAAGTCGACACGAGAGAGTCCCAATGCTTTGACGGCCTTGAAAGCCTGTAAGGCCATCTTCCTTACCTCATCGGCGGTCTTAAGGGATATCCGGGCGGGTATGATGAGTTCCGTCGCATCATCTTGGTACTTTGCGGCATAATCATAGAATTCGTTGCAGGGAACAACCTCGCCTATAGCCGAGGCGGCCTGTGGAGACCCGTTGCCGATGACGGCAGCTTCAATTTCACGGCAGTTGGGGGCCGCCTGTTCTATCATCACCTTATGGTCAAATGAGGCCGCTTCATTCATTCCATGCTCAAGCTCCTCAGCCGAATGCACCTTGACGATCCCGACAGAAGAACCCAGGCTGATTGGCTTGATGAAGAGGGGATAGGTGAGGCGGGATTGAATTTCTCGTTTTGTCTCTTCTTGCCGGTTTTCCCATTTCCGGCGGTCGACAACAAGGTATTCAACTTGGCGAAGACCCTCGGAATAGAAGGCACGGCGCATCATCTCCTTATCCATACTTACGGCGGAACCGACGACATCGGAACCGACGTAGGGAATGCCAGACAGTTCAAGGAGTCCCTGAACCGTACCATCTTCGCCATAGGGGCCATGAAGTATGGGAAATAGAACATCAATATCCTTTTCGATGTCCCCCGTATCATTTCGGAATATCAGTTTACGTGCAGAGCAGTGATCCACTTGTACGGCGAATTCGCCTTGAAGAGTGTCGGATTGGAGCAGGTGATGAGCATCGGCTGAGCTTATCCACTGTCCCGATTTTGTAATTTTAATCAGGGTGATATCAAATTTCTCGGTATCTATGGATTCCATTATGGACCATGCAGAGCTAACGGAAACCTCATGTTCACACGATTGTCCTCCGAAAATTACACCAACATGGATTCTGTTTTTCATGGTTCTGAAGATTATCGATACTGACAGCGATGCTGTCAAGTCTATATGGCTAAGAAGGGGCCGATTGATAGGGTTCGTTATTCTGTATTACAATGCTTCCTATGGTGATGAGTTATAAAAAAAAGTATTTCTATTATGGAGCGGCTTTCGGCTTGATTTTCCCGGTTTTCTCCCTGATCGCAATTCGATTGTCCTTTGATAGCACTTGGACCCTGTTTGCCGTTATATGCACAGCCCCGGCTTTCTTGGGATTTTTCGCCTCAAGAGTAGGAGTCGGGCAGGACCTCCTCAATGAAAACAATCTTGGACTGGAAAAGATGGTCAAGGAACGGACGGCCAAAATAATGAATATGCTTGATGTGTCCGGGCAGGGGTTTTTATCTTTCGGTCCCGATTTCTTCGTCCACGATCACTGCTCGCGCAAATGTGATGAAATATTCGGCATGAGCCCATCCGGCTTGAAACTGCCGACATTGCTTTTTGACGACAAACGCTTGCAGGAGGAATTTGTCACCGGCATTGAACTGCTCTTCAAGAAGCAGGCAAGCAGCAAAGTCATTTTCAAATTAATGGAGAAAGAAATAAACATTGACGGCAGAATCATAGGAGTTGAGTATAAGATAATCAATGACAATGAAATTCTATGCATCCTGTCTGACCTGACTCTGCAAGGGCTGCTCGAGGAAAAAGAAGAGCAGGAAATACATGATAGAAACATCGTCTATCATGTGGTATCAAACCAGCAGTTTTTTTCCACTTTCATGAAAGAAACCGATAAATTGCTGAAGCTCTTCAATCAACAAGATCAATGGAATGACGACGAGCTAGGCTCATTGCGTAGATCATTGCATACTCTCAAGGGAAATGCGGCTTTTTTATCCTTTGAGAAGACTAAAGCCACGGCCGAGGAGATTGAATATCGTGTTTTCGACCAGTCAAACAGCGGAACACTCCAGGACCTTCGTGAACAGTCACAGCATTTGACGGAAGCCTACAGAGATGAACTCAATGTGATAAGGAGAGTATTAGGAGAAGACTGGCTGCATCAGATAGATCATATTTCAATATCTTATCACCAATATCTGAGCTTAGAGGATTTTGCCAAAGAGCAATATGGGAGAAATCACGAGATATATAAAAGGATTAGGAGCTTGCGAAGAGTTCCCATAAACAAAATGCTAGCCCCGCTTTCTCGAATGGGTCAGCGAATTGCCATCTCGCTAGGAAAGAGAATAAACCCCATTGAGATCAGGGGGGATGAAATCCTTGTCATCCCGGATAATCATAAGAAACTGGTGAACATGTTTGTTCATATAATTAGAAATATGCTTGATCATGGTATTGAATCCCCCCCAGAAAGGAAGAAAAAGGGTAAACTTGGGAGAGGAGAAATCGTTATCAGTCTGGAGCGGATTGAATTGGGGATGGTCATAGACTTTTCCGATGATGGCCGAGGGCTGGATTGGAAAGCAATTGAGCGGCAAGGAAAGAGCATGAAACTGTTATCTGCCGATAGAACATACAGCCTCGAGGAAGTCAAAGAACTGATTTTTTCAAAGGATTTCACCACTTCAAAACGGGTAACCGAATACTCAGGAAGAGGTATAGGGCTCTGGGCCGTGAAAGAAGAAGTTGATAGAATGGGCGGCTGCATAGCCATTCATACGGTTCCGGATCAAGGGACTTCGTTCAGAATAACTCTTCCCATCTTGGAGTAACGGTGCGTTAGTATGAAGGAGTATACGAGTCATCTTGTAAGAAGCACTGAAATGATCTTCGAAGAAGAAGCGCACTTGGACTTAAAAAGAAAGGATATTGAAAGAAAGAATGAACTGGCGCCAGCCAAGCCAATTACCATTGTTATTGGGGTATCCGGTTCGGTTAATGGTCAGATTGTCTTTTCAATGGAGAGAGATTTTGCTTATTTGGTGACCGAAGCAATGATGGTGAACGGAAACCCCGATGAAGTGGGACAAATGGTCAACAGTGCAATCTGTGAAATTGCAAATATGATTACAGGCCGGGCAACGATTGAATGGGCAGGAGATGATGGGCGTATCACCGTTACTCCACCGGCCATCTTCATCGATTCAGACATGGAAGCTGAATTCCTCCAAGTCCCGACGGTTTCACTCAACTTTGCATCTGAAATCGGTGCACTTGAAATTGATTTGGCCCTACAGGCAGAGGATGAACGAGGTTCTAGATGTACAGAGGAATGATAGTTGATGACGCATCAATCATTAGGGTGCGGCTGCGAACTATTTTAGAGGCATACTTCGAAATTATTTATGAAACGGATAATGGGATGGATGCCTTGATTAATTACAAGACTTTGAAACCTGATTTTATAACGCTTGATATTGCTATGCCAAAAATGAATGGTATAGAGGCAATGAAAAAAATACTGGCATTTCATAACGAAGCCAAAATTGTCATTGTCAGTGCCGTCGGACAGAAGAAGCAAGTCTATGAAGCTTTGGCTATGGGCGCAAAGAATTTCATAGTCAAACCATTCGAGCCGGAAAGGGTGAAAGAGGCGGTCTTTGGCCTGTTCGATGATGAATAGGCATCCCTCAGAGGGGCGCCTCTAAAAAACCCATTTAGTTCTTGACTCGATCTTTTCCGCCGCTGCTGCGTTGTCAAAATACTCAACTAAGCTTAAGCTGCGCTTGAGTTTTTGCAGCCTTGTACCGACAGAAATTTCTTTGTCAATTTCCTAAAGCTGTTTTTTAGAGGTGCTCAAAGCATAATGGCCCTAAGTCTCCATCTCCTTGCACACCTCGGCTATGGCATTTGTCATGATGTGGATTTCCTCTTCTCCATGGGCGCTGCTGAAAAAAGCCGTCTCAAAAGGGGAAGGCGGCAGATAAATTCCCCGCCTCAGCATGCCGTGAAAAAATTTGGCATACATATTCCCATCGGCCGCCTTAGCCTCTTGGAGATTTCTTGGAGGTGAAGATAGAAAGAAAGGAGTGAAGGCCCCGCCTAGCTGTGCAGCGGATATATCGACCCCATGGCGGCATGCGGCAGATTCGACGGCCTGGGCAATTCTGGCCGCCATGCTGTTGATTTGAGGATAGATAGATTCCCCCCCCCGTTGGTGAAGTATTTTGAGGGTTGCGATTCCGGCGGCGGTGGCTGCGGGATTGCCGCTTAGGGTGCCGGCCTGATACACTCCTCCTGTCGGTGCCAGTAATGCCATGATGTCCTGTCGTCCGACGACACCCCCGATCGGCATACCGCCGCCAAGAATTTTCCCCAGGGTGCTCAGGTCGGGAGTTACACGGACAAATTCACCGCAGCACCCCGGACCGAAACGAAAACCCGTTATCACTTCGTCAAAGATGAGCAGGGCGCCGGCTTCCCTGGTGAGGGTTCGCAGAGCCTCCAGGAAACCTGCCGCCGGAGGAATAAGTCCCATGTTTCCCGCCACGGGTTCTACTATGACGGCAGCGATCTGAGATCCGATGGCCTCGAACAGCTTTGTGACAGACTCCCGATCATTGTAGGGCAGAACATGCACCTCTTTGACCATGCTCTGGGGAACTCCCTCTGAAGCACTTCGTCCGGCACTGAGCAGACCGCTCCCGGCACCGGCAAGGAGCTGGTCGGCATGACCATGGTAACAGCCGTCAAATTTGACAATGCCCGATCTTCCTGTTGCCCCCCGGGCCAATCGAAGCGCGGTCATCACGGCTTCGGTACCGGAATTGACCAGCCTCAGACTCTCGGCGTAGGGGATCATTTCCAAGACTAGCTCGGCAAGCTCCGCCTCCCCCTCATGGTTGCATCCGTAGCTCAGGCCGTCATCCACGGCTTTATGAACCGCAAGGAGCACCTCAGGATGGCCATGACCAAGAATCAATGGGCCCCAGGAGAGGCAGCAATCGATCAGTTTCTTCCCCTCTACCGTGGTTAAATAGGCGCCCCTTGCTTCACGGATGCAAATCGGTGTTCCTCCGACCGCATTGAAGGCGCGGACAGGGGAGTTTACTCCGCCGGGGATCACCCGGCAGGCACGGGCGTAGTATTCCTGGTTCGTCATTGGAAATCCTTCGGGAAATTATCGCCTAGGTAAGGGGCCCAGTAGGAGATGATGATGTCGGCGCCCGCCCGGTTGATGGCGAATAGAGATTCCCTGACCATGTCGGCCAGGTTTCCCCAGCCGCGAGAGGCTGCGGCGTGAAGCATGGAATATTCCCCGCTGACATTGTAGGCCGCGACGGGCAGCATAGTTTTTTCCTTGAGGTCTCGTATTATATCCAGATACCACAGTGCCGGTTTCACCATCAAGATATCCGCCCCTTCCTCGGCATCCTCAAGGGATTCCCTGAGTGCCTGACTTTGGAAACGATAGCTCTGCTGATAGCCTCTTCGATCACCATGTTCCGGTGCGCTTGACCCGGTCTTCCTGAATGGTTCGTACAGGGAGGATGCGAATTTTGTGGAATAGCTCATTATGACGGTACTGGGGAACCCTTCTTCATCCAGTCTGCTCCGTATCGCGTGAACCTGCCCGTCCATCATCGCGCTGGGTGAGACGGCATCGGCGCCCGCCCGGGCATGACAGAGAGCAACTTCGGACAGTATGGACAGCGAGGCATCGTTGTCAACATTCCCCTTCGAGTCTATAGGCCCGCAGTGTCCATGATCTGTGTAGGCACAGAGGCATACATCGGTGAAAACGGGCAGGGCAGGGCAGACCTTCTTCACGGCCCGGACGGCTGTTGGCACGATGCCGTCGTCGCGGCAGGCCCCCCGTCCATCCGGGGATTTAGGAATGCCGTCGGGAACCCCGAAGATGAGAATGCCGCCGAGTCCCTGCCTCATGGCTTTCTCCGCCTCGTTTCTGAGTGAGTCGAGACCGAGCCGGTACTGTCCCGGCATGGCCGGTATGGCATCATGATTATC
The DNA here is from genome assembly GCA_965232165.1 of Spirochaetaceae bacterium. Lineage (GTDB taxonomy): Bacteria > Spirochaetota > Spirochaetia > DSM-2461 > DSM-2461 > UBA2779. The sequence goes on from CBDDOY010000002.1 coordinate 459,778, forward strand.
TTCCTCCTGAACACAGAAGAGGGGCCAGATGAACTTATGCGCTCCCGGCCATGGAGCATCGGTCAGTCTTCGTATGCCCTTATTCTGGCGAAGACGGCGTAGACGTGTCTCGGGAAATCCCATTTCTTATCATCCTTCGTTGAAAATACTCTACGGCTAAACTTCGCATCGCGCTTCGGGCATCATTGCCGGAGGCGATGAGTATATCGGACAGCCCCATAGCCTTCAGCGTCTTCTGCGTCGGCGCACCCATGGCCAGTATCGTCTTCCCGATCAGCGGTTCCAGACCGAACAGGCTTTCAAATGCCCGTGCCGCCGAGCCGGATGTGAAAAATACGGCCTCAAACGCCGGAATTTTTTTCCGTGTGGAGCCCTGCACCGTTCTATAGAGTATCACATCGTGAATTTCAAATCCGGTCATCTGGCCGGTCATGTCTGTGCCAGCCTCATCCGAACGTATCCGCAGGATGCTCATACCGGACCGGAGGGCTGTTTTTGCCGCTGCCGCCAGTTCCTTGGAGCCGGCGCCCTCGTCTGGAACCAGATCGGCAATAAGACCGTATTGGGCGAGGGCCCGAGCAGAGGCCATGCCGCAAACCATAATTTTTGGAAGTCGGCGATAATCCCCTCCCTGGTTTAGGTATGCCTTCAGGAAAATATCGATGGCTGCCGGTGAACTCAGTATAATCCAATCGTAGCGGGCTATGTCATCGGGGGCGGGAAGGCTTCCCTCAATGGGTTCCTGCCGTATCAGGGGGAGGGGTATGGGCCGTCCTCCGGCTTCTTCAACCCCCAGGCAGGCCCTCTCCATCAGCCGTGCGCTGCAGGTGAGGAGCACCCTGCCGCCCTCCAGCGGACCATTCCACCGGTAACCCAGGGCTTCGGGCGGGTTCACCAGGATGATGCAGGGTCTTCCCTCGGAGGGAGGGAGGCTGTCCAGACTATCCAATGTGCGGTGCACAACCTCTTCTTCCGCTCCGCCGGCATCGTAGATCACGGTGCAGTCGGCGGCAGGCGGCAGCCCCTCTTTCAGGAAATGATTCCGAATGGCGGCAGTCTCGCTGAGAGGCATGAATAAAACGGCCGGCAGACTCTTCTCTGGGGGAAATAATCCTTCTTCAGGGTCTGTATGGGATCCACGCTTTGGAGTGAGAACCCTAAATCCCCGGCTTAATCCCCTGCCCGTGAGGAGGATGCCGGTTCCGGTGGTGGCAAGAGTCAGGGCGCTCATCCCTGGATAGACCAGATGAGGTATGCCCAATCTGTCGAGGGCCGCCAGCTCTTCTTTCAGTCGGCCATACAGCCCGGGATCGCCGCCTTTGAGGCGCAGGACTTTGAATCCGCGGCGGGCATGTTCGATGATAAGCGCGCAGATTTCATCCTGCTTGAACGAATGATGACCCTTTCGCTTCCCAACCGACAGACGTATGCAGTCGGGGGGTAGGACATCAAGCAGACTTGAGTCGATGAGGGCATCGTAGAGACAGATTTGGGCATTCCTCAGTGCCCGTGCGCCGTTTGCGGTTATCCAGCCGGCCTCACCGGCACCGGCGCCCACGAAGCGAACTGGGGGGAGAAGCAGGGCCCGCAGCCGTTGAAAGAAGCGGCTGCCTTCCGAGAAGGTGAGGGCCAGAACACCCTGGCCGGGCGGGGTGGGAAGCTCCTTCCATGGAATGCGTTCCGTGATGCGGTGAGTCAGGTGAAGACGTTTCAAGGCTGCTGCGGCGATGATGACGGCATCGTATGCCCCCTCATCAAGCTGCCGCAGGCGGCTGTCGACATTGCCGCGAATCGGTTTGAGTTTGGCGTTAGGAAAACATTTGTTACTCCATATATGGCGTCTTTCGGAGCTGACGCCGATGCATCCCCCTTTTCTCAGAGTCTCAGCCCTGTCTTGATGACGCATGACGAGTGCATCCTCGGGGTCTTCCCGCCATGGCAGCCAGAACCAATCGATATTCCTTGCGTCCTCCGATGAGAAATCTTTGGCACTGTGGACGGCACAATCGATTTCGCCGCTGCGTATTGCGTCGTCCAGGTCTCGTGTGAAGAAATCACCCGGGCTTTCCCGTATATCCAGCCTCCGGTCACGGTCTCCGGGGGAAGAGAAGGGGACCATCTCCCAGATGACGCCGGGCATGAATTGGCTGAATTCGCCGATTGTGAATTCTGTCTGTATGCGGGAAAGCATGCTGTTTCGGAATCCGCAGCGCAGCCGCTGTTTATCTGAGAGAGGCGATGATTCTGTCATAGTCACTCCTGTGGGCGGATATTTCCTCTTCGGCTACATCCAGGATTGCCTGAGTATCGGCCATCTCACGGCGATACCAATGCTTGATATCTTCAAGGCCGATTAACTCATGATGCTCCTGCCAGCTCGGAGCCAGGTTGCGCGGCACCCCCAGATCGACAGCCATGCCGCCTGGTTTAAGTGTCTCGGGGAAAAAATTGACGCTCAACGGCTCCTTGAGACGCAGGGTGCTGATCAATATGTCGTAAGGGGCGTGAGTGCGTAGAGCAGCATCAAACATGGAACAAGCAGGTGCGCCGCAGCAGTTTTCAGGGCGTGTACTGTGATATGCCCAGAGGAAGAACAGCTTGTGTTTCTTCAGTTCCTTTGCCATGCTCCGGCCCACTTCTCCTGTTCCGAGCAGCAATATCCTGGGCTTTGCCGAGCTTCGTTTGACGATGAAGGAAGCCACGAGGTCTTCCAGATCATCGTATTTAAGATAGGGAGAGATTCGTCCGCGTATGTGTTTGGCGACATGCAGGGATTTTGCAAACCAGTCCTGCATGAAGGGACCGGCCCAGCCGCGGTCCCATGCCTCATCTAAGGCCGTCTTTAATTGGGAGACGATGTGATTCTCGCCCGGGGTTTGGCTGAGTAGTCCGGCGCCCACCCTGGCCATATGGGGCAGGGCAGCTTGCCCATGATATTCATATATCTCTTCAGGGCTGAGGCGATCCAGCCCCAGGAATCCATGGATCAGGCCGGTCTTGATCGTCTGTGAGGATGCCAAGCCATAGAATTCGATGCGGTTGCAGGTGTTAAGCAGCATGTATTCATGCACTCCTCTGAGTTCTTCGAGCTGCGCTCCATGCTCAAAGAACTCTTCACCGCCGCTGAAAACCGCCTCTCGGCGGTTCATGCCGATCTGGTGGTGGCTGGTCCCCAGGACCACGGGCATCCAGTCCTCGGCTGCCTCCATCTGACGCCTTAGGCTGCTCTTCATGAGTCTGGCCACGCGGCGGGAAATGCCGCCGGAGGAGAAGGCCGCTATTCCATGATGTCCTTGAACGATGACCGGCGTGATGAAATCTCCGTCACGCCAATTTCCATCGACGGCGCAGCATTGTATCCCCCGCCGACGGGCCTCAGCGAGAATGCGGCCGTTCAGCGGACCGTCATGGGTGGCGGCGAAAACCAGATCGTAGCCGTGTATTTCCCCCTCTTGGTAGAAGCCCTTCCGGAGATCTATCAGCCCCTGTTCGGCGAGGTCCTGGATATCCGAGTGGAATTCGGGGGACAGCACCGTCAGCCTCCATGAGAAATCCTTAAGCCGTTTCAGCTTGGCGGCGGCCGCCTTTCCGCCGCCGACGATGAGAATACGGCGGTTTTCGGTGAGCAGGGCGATGGGGAAAACCTCTTTTCGTCCCCTCATTGAAAGGCCCCCAAAGGCAGGAATATGAGGATGATGCCGACGGCACACAGCATCTTGAAGCCCTGAGTGTAGGCAACGATGTATAGTCCGGTCTTGCCGGGGAATATTCCCAATGCCGAGGGCAGTACGTGACGCAGTGTGCGCAGCGGGAGGCTGATGACGTAGCCGATGATGAGGGCTGTGAACACCTGGAGCCCGCTCAGCAAACCCTCTTCCAGAAACGGACGGGCGGCGGCAACGGCATTTAGTACGCCGCCGAGGTGGGCCGATATGATGCCCAGGCCTGCGGCGGGCAGGAGCCGGTCTAGGGGCAAAAAGCGGTTGAGTCGGTTAAAAACCCCATATCTGAAGAGAATTGTCACAAGGATGTAGATAGGGAAGCTAATCATCATCACCCGTGCATAGATACGGACAAAGCGCCTTCTAAGAAGCTTGTAAAGATCGGCAGCCGATTGTTTGTTCACCGCCGGTATTTTGCCCAAATCGGCAGGCTGACCCTTGGGCGGGGTGCCGGAAAAGCGGGAATCTTCCTTCCAGAACCTCCCCAGAAGAAGAGCCGATGCAAAGCAGAGACCGTTTACTAAAAACTGAAACAGGACATATCCCAAACCCGCGGCGCCGAGCAGCGGGATGATGATGAAGGCCGTGCTGCGGAAATGGACACTGGAGGCGGGCAGGGTGTGGGAAATGCCGCCCAGAATCAGGCTTCGCCGGCTCAGGAGCCCGTCTATATGCCAGGAGGCTAGCAGGCTGTTTGCACTTCGGGGAGAGGCGAGGGCCATGATGAAACTCGATGTGCATACGGCAGGGAGGCTTCTTTGTCTGTCAGACGGCGGTAAGACCTTTGCCAGCGAGTTTAGCCAGCCTGAGAATTCCAGGAGACCGCCTATGGTTATGCCGATTGCCACGGATGCTGTGAGCCTCAGCCAGCCCTTGGCCACTGTGGACAGCAGATCAGTCCAGTCCATCGGACCGCCTTTGTTTTCTGGAGATGACCATAGAGAGGTATTCCAGGGGGGCTTTCAGAAATTCTTCCAAGCTGCTGTGCCGCTTTTCTTCGGGCAGGCCGATTCGCGCCGCATAGAGAAACTCGCCTGCATGATTCTCGGATATGAACTTCGCCACTTCTTTGCGGCAATGATAGGTTTTCAGCATCACCGTCGTATCTGATTCCTGCAGGGCTGGGTTTTGCAGGATGTCTTCTTTCCAGGCCGGTACGACGGTGAGAATTTCATCGCCCATCGCCAGAGGAATCGCCTCCCTGGCGGCGGCCGCCTGGAAGGAGGTTATGCCCGGTATCACCTCGACTTCCAGGCGGGGAACAAGGTCTTTTACGAGGGGAAGCACGTAGACGAAGGTGCTGTATAGCATGGGATCGCCGATGGTCGAGAAGGCGCAGTCAAGGCCGTTGTCTAATGCTTCGGCGATTATTCCGGCATTTTTTTTCCATGATTCATGCCGATTGGGGATATCCTTAGCCATGGAGAAGACAAGCGGCCTGCACTTGGCTTCGATGTCTTTGCCGAGACTGGCGACGACCGACAGTGACACACTCTCCCTGCCGTCCGGTCCGGCGATGTAGAATACCCGTTTCACCTCTCTGAGAGCTTCGACGGCCCTGAGGGTCAGCAAACCCTGATCTCCCGGACCCACCCCGATTCCATAGAATTTCATATCTAAAAGCTACACGGTTTCTAATAACCTATCAATTTCATCATGTATGAAACATCGACATTCTTCTCGAATACGGCGGCAAAGCCATCCAGGGCTTCGTCGAGGCTGTGATGAAGGGATGGAAGAAGGGGGGATTCCTTCCCTGCAATCCGGCGGATTTCCGTCAGGAAGTGCCGGCGAACGCCGTTGTTATCGAATATGCCATGCAAATAGGTTCCCCATACATATTCCCGCCTGTATCCAAGAGATGGAATATCGAAGAGTTCCTTTTCAGCCGCTTGGTTTGAACGGCCGTGATGAATCTCATATCCGCTTGCCTCGGAGCCTGTCGGAAGGAATCGGGCATGGGTTTGACGCAGGGTTTTTTCTCCCTCGAGCACGGTGTTTATGTTCAGAAGACCCATGCCCTTCATCCGTGTGCCGGGCTCGTTTTCCACTCCCTCGGGATCATACAGGCTGTGTCCCAGCATCTGAAGGCCTCCGCATATACCGACTACCACGATTTCACCGCATTCCACGGCCTTCTTAACGGCTTCGGTGATTCCCGCTTCCTGGAGGTGACGGAGGTCGGCCATGACGTTTTTGCTTCCAGGAATGATGAGGCCTGCCGGTCTATGCCGCTTGAAACTCTCGGCGGAATCAATCTTGACTAAACGTATACCCGGCTCTCTCAAGAAGGGGTCTAGGTCTGTGGAATTAGATAGCAGAGGCAGAGCGGCAACGCCGATTACGATGCTGTCATCCGGGGGGGATTCTTCCCCTGAGGGCGTTCTTAATCCGCCGTATCGGAGATCGAAATTGACCTCATCCTCTTCGGGGAGTTGGTGATCGCGTATCCAAGGCATCACGCCGATGACGGGGCGTCCGGTACGGGACAGCATATAGCTGTGAGCGCTGTCCAGGAGGGATTCATCACCACGGAATTTATTCACCAGAAAGGCATTGACGAGTTTGCGTTCCCATTCGGCCATCACACCTAGATGACCGATGAAGGAAGCATACACGCCGCCCCTGTCGATGTCTCCGACAAGGACGACCGGCGCCTCGGCGTAACCGGCCATGCTCATGTTGACGATGTCATATTTCCTGAGATTGATTTCCCCAGGACTGCCGGCCCCTTCCAAAACGATAACCTCGTACTGCTCGGCCAGTGCATCATAAGATGCTCTCACCTCGGATATCAGCTCCTGTTTGTACTGGTAATAGGCCCTGGTTTCCATATTCGCCCTGGGTTTTCCTCTGACTATCACCTGGGAAATTCTCTCGCCGGTCGGTTTGAGTAAAACGGGGTTCATGGATGATTGGGGCTCCGTCCTGGCGGCGGCGGCCTGCAGAGCCTGAGCCCGTCCAATTTCTTCCCCGTCGGCGGTTACATAGGAATTAAGTGACATGTTCTGGGCCTTGAATGGGGCCACGGCGATGTTCCTGTCTGAGAGCAGGCGGCAGAATGCGGCGGTCATCAAGGATTTACCCGCATTGGAAGAGGTGCCCTGAAACATGATGGCCGAAGCATGCTTTTTGCTTTGCCGGACGGGTTTGGATCTTGACCCAAGCACGTCCCGCAATGCCTCAAATAGCCGTTCATTATCCTGCTTAAGGCGAATGGATGTTCGGAAGAAGCCGCGTTCGAGGTTTTCAAAATCATCACAGGCCCTTAAAACTATGCCCCGTTTTATCATGGCCTCGTAAAAGACCTTCTCGTCTTTGCCCTTCAATTGGAAGAGGAGGAAGTTCGCATCGCTGGGATAGGCTTTGAGGGAGGGGAATTCGGCTAGTTTTTCGTAATAAACCGGTTTGGTGCGGTTTAACCACTTCAATGTCTCGGCGCCATGGCTGTTGTCCCGCAGGAGTGCCCTGGCCAGGTGTTCGGGAATGGCGCCGACATTCCAGACAGGCAGGTCATTGGATATTTTGGACATCAGGGTTTCATCGCCATAGAGATAGCCCATGCGTATCCCGGGAACCGCAAAGAGTTTGGTTAGGGAATGGAGACTTAGGATGTTGGGAAGATAAGACGGGGGCTGTTCGCCGCAGGATGAGGTGAAGCCCTTGTATGCCTCGTCTACACAGAAGAAAAGCTGTGGATGACGCTCTGCCAGGCAATGCAGGAGTCCCGGAGGAAGAAGGCGTCCTGTCGGATTATTCGGGTCTCCCAATATGAACAGCGCTCCGGGGGGAGAAGAATCAAGGACAGGCGTTATGACATCATATTCGGGGCTAAACCCGTTCTCTTTGTTCAAGGCGATTTCCCGAACGGGTATGCCCAGGCGCCCGCTGTACAAGAAGTAATCGATGTAGGACGGCATCAGGGTGATAACTAAGGGTGGACGCATGGCCCTAATGAGGGCAAGCAGGAGTTCAGAACTGCCGTTTCCCACTGCTATCTGCCCAGGCGGCCGGCCGCTTGCTTCAGCCAATGCCTCCCGCAAGGCTTCATAGCCGGGATCGGGATAGGCGGCGACATGCTCCAATGCCTGTTCGACCAGGGTGCGAAGGTTTTGGGGAAATCCCAGAGGATTGATGCCCGTGCTGAAATCGATGAGAGCAGCGGGATCGACCCCATAGCTCTCTGCAAGACGATTGAGATTGCCGCCGTGCATGGGGCTATGCTGCTCCACGGGTTATCAGCATGGCATCTCCATAAGAGTAGAAGCGGTATTCCTCTTCGGCGGCGAGCCTGTATGCCTCCAGAAGCCTCTCATGCCCTGCAAAGGCAGAGACCATCATGATGAGACTCGATTTCGGCGTGTGGAAGTTCGTGAACAACTCATCGACCAGCCCGAACTCATAGCCGGGATAGATGAACAGATCGGTCACGCCGTGGCCCGCTCTGAGATGTGTGCCGTTCCAGGCCGATTCCAGGGTGCGCACAGTTGTTGTTCCGACGGCGAGAATGGGTCGGCCCTCCCGCTTGGCGGTCTCGACAGCCTGGGCTGTCTCTTCCGGCACGTGAAAAGATTCTCGGTGCATGAGGTGGTCTTCTATGCTTTCACAGCGCACCGGAAGGAATGTCCCTGAACCCACTTTCAGGGTTACCCACGCAAATTGAATTTCACGATCCTCAAGGGCCTTCAATATTTCAGGGGTGAAATGCAGCCCGGCTGTGGGAGCCGCCACGGAGCCGACTTCCCGGGCATAGACCGTCTGATAGTTTTCACAGTCAATAGGAGCATCTGCACGGCGTATGTAAGGAGGGAGGGGCATGTGCCCGAAGCGCTCAAACCAATCTTCGGACGGCGGCGGTTTCAGGGTGAGTATGACGGTATTATCCCCACTGAAGCCGATGATGCGGCCCTCTGCCCCGTCCGGGAACAGCCATCTCTGTCCGTATCGCTTCCTTTTCATCTTGTCTGCCATGCATTCCCAATCACCGTTGGCGATTCTCCGGAGGAAGAGAAATTCTCCCTTGCCGCCGGTTGTCTGATTCGTTGCAAAGAGCCGTGCCTTACGCACCCTTGTGTCATTGAAAACGACGAGGGTGCCCGGTTTCAGAAGCACCGGCAGGTCCCGAACCTTCCTGTGCGCAGCAAGGCGAGCCGAGCCGTTTCGCTCCAGGACCATCAGGCGGCTGCAGCCCCGTTCCTTAAGGGGGGTTTGGGCGATGAGGCGCTCCGGAAGATCAAAAGAGAAGAGGCTGGTCTTCATGGCCGCTCTGCTTCCTCCCGAGATGCTTATAGGCCAAGTCTGTGACGGCCCTTCCTCTTGGGGTGCGCTGGAGGAATCCTTTCTGAATCAGATAGGGTTCATAGAAATCCTCGAGTGCATCAATACCTTCGCCGATGCTGATGGCCAGGGTTTCGGCGCCGACGGGTCCGCCGCCATAGCGGTCTATGATGGCTTCCAGGATGCGTCTGTCCTGTTCTTCCAGACCTTCGAGGTCGATTCTGAGCCGGGACAGGCCATTTTCGACGATGGCTGAGGTCACCTTGCCGCTGCTCTCTACCTGGGCGTAGTCACGCATGCGGCGTAACAGCCGGTTGGCTACCCTCGGTGTGCCGCGGCTGCAGCGCGCCAGCAGGGCTGCGGCTTCCTCCTCTATATCAATGTCGAGTATATGAGCGCTTCGATGGATGATATCGTTGAGTTCGGCCTGATCATAATAATCGATGCGTAACGTAATCCCGAAACGGGTAAAGAGGGGACTCGATACACGGCCCGGCTTCGTGGTCGCCCCTGCCAGGGTGAAGGGCGGTACGGGAATTCTCACTGTCCTGGCCGCCGGTCCCTGACCGATGATCCAGTCCAGTTCGTAATCTTCCATGGCGATATAGAGCATCTCTTCTATGGCCGGCTTAAGACGGTGAATTTCGTCGATGAAGAACACCGAACGATCAGGTATGGTGGAAAGGATACCGGCGAGGTCCTTGGGTTTATCCAGAGCCGGGGCCGATGTAACCTTGAATTCCGCTTCAAGCTCATTGGCCATGATGCCGGCCAATGTTGTCTTCCCTAACCCCGGTGGACCGCTGATAAACACATGATCCAGCGGTTCCTTCCGTTGTACGGCGGCCTGAATGAAGACCGAGAGATTCTTTTTCAGATCGGATTGTCCTTGGAAGTCGCCCAGGCTGCGCGGCCTGATGCCGATGTCCTGCCGATCTTCATCTCCGATATCCGATGGTTCCAGTATGTGCTCGTTCATGCCGTCAAGAACTCAATGCGATGATTGCACGCCTGAGTATTTCTCCTTCTCGCTCCGCCTCATCCACGCCGGATAAATCGTCTTCCGACAGGATGAACGACACCGCCTTGGCTGCGCTGACGGCATCGAATCCCATGGACGTGAGTGCCGACACAACATCTTTCTCCTTCCTGGATTTACTGCCGGAAGCCTCCTGGCTGTCCGTGAGTTTCCCCCGAAGCTGAAGGACAATCTTCTGGGCGGTCTTCTTCCCGAGACCGGGGATGGCGGCCAGTGTCTCAATATCTTCCTGATCCAGTGCCGCGATGAGGCGCTGGGCTGTGATGCCCGAGAGTATCTTGCGGGCCAGGGAAGGCCCGACGCCATTCGCCGAAATCAGGGCAAGAAACAGCCGCCGTTCGAGGGAAGACCCAAAACCGTAGAGTTTCATCGAATCCTGAACATGGTGGAGGTAGGTGTAGAGCCGGGCCGGACTGCCAATGGCCGGCAGCGCGGCCAGGGTAGATGAACTGGTGTCGATGGACCATTCAATACCGCCGGTCTCAATGCCGACGCTATCCTCGCCCTTGAAGGTCAACATGCCGCTGATACTGTTTACCATGGCATTTCATGATGGATCAGGGTTATCGCAACCGCCAGGGCATCGGCGGAATGGTCGCTCTTCGGTGTCTCTCCGAGGGCAAGAATTATCTTTATCATGTTCTGCACCTGTTCCTTGTCGGCTTGGCCAGTGCCTACAATCGACTGTTTGACCGTATTGGGCGTGTATTCCTTTACCACCAAGTTGTTCTGGGCGGCGGCCAACAGCACGACCCCCATGGCCTGTGCCACCGGTAAGGCTGAACTGATGTTCCGCTTGAAGAACAGTTTCTCCACACCCATGGCCACCGGTTTTGATGCCTCTAGCAGGCTCGTTATCTCCCTGTAGAGTTCCAATAGACGTCTCTCAGGAGTATGGGAGGAATTGGTGGCAATTATGCCGTGATTCACATGTCTGTGGCGGATGCCATCGGTGTCAATCAATCCCCATCCCGTACGGGCGAAGCCTGGATCCAAGCCCAATATGCGGTAATTCACTCCATGAACTCGTAGTTTCTAGGAAAATCGAGGTTGGATGCTACCGATTGGACATCGTCGCAATCCTCTAATCTCTCGATAAGACGCAGAACCTTCGCCGTGGCTTCGGCATCAAGGGAAACCGTGTTATCGGGCATCATGAGCATCTCGGCATCCACTTGTTTAAAGGACTTCGCCTCCAGCGCCTCGAGTAAACTATTGAAGTTCGATGGCTCGGTGATGACTTCGATGAGGCCATCCTCATCTGTTACATCCTCCGCACCGGCTTCGATTGCCGCCTCGAACAGTTTTTCGAAATCGACGCTTTCACTCTCATATACAATCAGACCCTTGCGGCTGAACATATAAGACACCGCCCCGGTAGCGGCGAGCTGTCCGCCGCCTTTTGACAGGACAGTGCGGACATCTGCGGCCGTGCGGTTTTTGTTATCGGTGAGGGTTTCAATCAGCAGTCCAACACCGCCGTGGGCGTATGCCTCATAACTTAATTCGATGTAATCGGCGCCTTCAAGGCCGCCTACTCCCTTCTTGATGGCCCGTTCGATGTTATCCTTGGGCATGTTCTCGGCCTTGGCCTTCAGCAAGATGGTTCGAAGCCTGGGGTTGGCTTCTTCATCACCGCCGCCTAAGCGGGATGCAACCGTAATTTCCCTGATAATCTTGGTGAATATCTTACCCCGCTTCGCATCGGCGGCCCCCTTTTTATGCTTGATTGTGTGCCATTTGCTATGACCTGACATGTGTTCTCCTAATGAAAGATATCTTATGTCATTGGGAGGGCTTGGTCAAGGCGGAGATTTCTGGGAAGAAGTCTCCGCCTGCCCTTGGCATAATTCCCCCAAGAATCTATCATTCTTGCAAGGTTACGCAGATGCCAATTTTTATATTTCAAGGAGGTTCATCATGAACCGTACCAGAACTCAGAATCCGCTCACCCCCCTCCCCCCCGCTGCATGATATAAAGCGGCTCGCACTCGAATGCATGTTGAATACTCCCGCCTGCTGTGGGTATAATCTGCTGTTACTGGGGGCTTAAATGAATAAGCACACATCCGTTTTTCTTGTACTGATGCTTTTTGCCGCAGCAGTACTCTTTGCCAATGACGCTGATTTCCCTGTTGCCGCAGGAATGACCCTGACCGGTCTTTCCGGATTAGTTGTCGTACCTGACGCACAAATTGGTCATGGCGGCGGCAGCCTTGGGCTCAATCTTGGCTATTCCCTGATTCTTGCCGGGGGACCGGTTTTCGATCATCTTCCAAGATTTTTACTGACTATATCCAAGAAGTTTGAACTTGCCGGATTACTTCATATTGGTGAAGACGGCTTGAAAAACGGCGTGGTTAGCACGAAATTTCAAGTGCTTGAGAAAGAAGGGACAATGTTGGCCCTTGGAGGAGATATAGAATTACCCAATTCCGATATGGCTCAAGGTGAGAACGCAAAAATCTACCTGTCGGCTACCTTCAGAAGCAGGGTTTTCAATTTGCCGGCGGCAAGCACCATGACATTCGGCTGGAATTTGCTGTATAAGGGAGATTTCAGCAGTCAGCTCATCTATGGAATGGGTCTTTCAATAGGTTTATTGCCAAAGGCCCGACATAACTTCCTGCTGTGGGTAACCGATTACTCGAATTTCTCCTATTCGGTTCATGGGGCCCTTGTCGATGCTGCCGACAAGGGGGCATTGAACACAGGATTGCGATTCAATCCAACAAAAGACGGGGATTTCAATCTGATCATCGACATCATGGCAACGGATTTACTGGATACAAGCCGGGGAGTATCCTTTTCAATTTGGGGAGGCTTCTTATTGGGCAAAGAAGCGGATAAATCAGATGCAAATGCCGAAAAACTGGAGTCACTGCGCTATGAGTGATAGTATCGTTCTCAAGGCAGAGGACTTAGATGGATACCTCACAGATTCGGACAGGGACAGTATATCTCAGATGCACGAATACTATGAGGAGGCCATAACCGCTTTCAAGGTCTTGAACGCCGGTGTATCCAAGTCCTCCCTGATTTCATCAGAAACAGACAAAATCATTGGCTTCTATGAAAAAATGGGTAAATTCATGCAGAGAATTTGCGCACAGGAGCCCACTCTCCATGTATATAGCTTTCAAACTCCGCCAAATCAGCATGGCGAGGTTTCCAGGCTCATAGCAAAACTCAGAGACAGCAGGACAGGACAAGATGAGTTTGTATACTATATTCAGCGCGCCTATGAACTCTTGTTCAACCTCGCTTGGGGCGGGGGTGAAGAGCGCAAAAGAAACCATCTGATTGTCAAAACACCGGTGATGCAGCCTGTTCAAAACTATGCTGTCCATAAGATACCCGATGTCGATGAGAGCACAAACGATACGGTGATGTGTGTGATGCTCCGAGGAGCCCTCCTGCCGTCTATGATTATGAGCAAGGAGATACAAGAGTATAGTTCGGTCGGCTATGTTACACCATTTGCCCTGTTTCGAATAAGCAGGGACGATACAAAAAGAATAAATGATATGGAATACATACTGGACCTGAATATGTCCTATTTTGATCTTGCATCATTGCAGGGAAAAAATCTTATCTTTGCCGATCCCATGAATGCGACCGGAGGAAGCATGGTGACGATCATCAAATATCTGCTTTCAAAGGGAATAAAGCCACAATCGGTGAAGGCCTTCAACGTGATCGCCTCTCTTCAAGGTGCCCTCCAAATCATCCGCTCTGTCGAGAATATTGATGTCTACACGCTGTGGATGGACCCTGTTCTCAGTGATTCCGCCTACATCATTCCCGGCCTTGGGGATGCCGGGGACAGAATCAACGGCAAAGACACCGACCACCGGAGAAATCTGATTCAACTCATAGCCCATTACGGCCACGGACTTACCTCTCTCTATAGAGCGCAAGTAAGGGAAGTTGAACGAACGGTGCTTGGAGGATGATACACCTACGGCAGGGGGCCATCTGTGTAACAGTTCTAAGCCTATTGACTTTGCCGATCGGATGCACAACCTGGACTCGAACCGAACAGTCTGCTATTGAGGCATACAATGAAGGCAATGCCTTCAGAGAGCAGAAGAGACTCGAAAAGGCGGCACAAGCTTACCGGATCGCCTTAACCTTCCAGCCTAGAATGGCCGCCGCTTCATTCAACCTTGCCCTAACCCTGACCGACATGGGAAAGGAAGAAGAGGCATCTGAAATACTTCTGGCGCTGAAGAAAAGAAATCAAACCAACCTTCGTCTCATAAGGGCATTAGGCTGGGTGGCACGGCACGAAGGCGATCTCATAACTTCACTGGCATACTATCTTGAAGCCTTGGCGGTATTTGAAGGAGATATAGTATCCCTTGAAAATCTGGTCGAAATCTATGGGCAGCTTAGGCAGTACGGAAATGCGATAAAGTATCAGAAGAAACTCCTTGTCTTCGATGATTCGGCAGAGAATCGCATCAAACTCGCCAATTTGTATTCTCTGAACAATTTACCCCAGGAGGCCCTTCTCGAATACCAATGGGTATTTGCCAGTACCGATCCGGAACCTGATTTCCTTCTGGAAGCCGGTGAAATCGCCGAAGCCATCGACCTCTTTGATGAGGCGGCCAGTTATTATCGACAGGCGGCACAAATTGATGCCCCGGTGAGTAAGTATGCCTGGTTCAGGCTTTCCCGATTGCTTCTGCTGCATTTCATCAATTTCGAACTTGGAATTGAAGCCTTTAAGCAGGCAGTAGATAAAGGCTTTCAAGACGACGAGGAATTCTACAAATTGCTGCAGGATATTGAACCGGAACTGATACCCGCAATTCAGGAATTGATTGGTACTCAGGAGGATGCGGATGATTCCGGGCAGCAGATAGAAGAGACTGTCAGTAACGAGAATTAAGAAATTCTAAAGGCATCTCTAAGACACCCCGTTTCTGAGTCGATTTTTCCAGATGCAGAGCGTTGACGGTTCATGCTTCCCTGTCCAAAGTGCGGGGCTATAGCCTCTGCCTCGGTGAATCCAAAGAGCAATTCTTCATGGCCCGATCAGCACGGCGGACACTGCGGGGCGGGGGATGCGCCCTGAAGGAAAACTGATGAGATGTGCTTTGGCGACGAAATATCAATCCTCATCAATGAGCTTCTTAAGCCGGATATGCGCGGCTCCCGCTTCTCCGTCATGATTGGATAATAGGGGCTGTGGTGCGCACTGAAGCGAAGGGATGAACCCTGCCGGATCCGCAAGAAGCTGTTTTTCCAGCACCGCCCTAAGCGACTTCCAGGAGAACCCTGATGGCATCAAAGACATCTTCCACTGAGCCTGCTCCATCTACATGGCGCAAGAGTCCGTGCTTCTCATACCAATCGATTAAGGGTGCTGTAGCCTCAGTGTAAACATTGAGCCGATTCTGAACGGCTTCTAGGGTGTCGTCCTTCCTGGTTTGCAGCTCAGCCCCGTCATCATCGCAGATGCCCTCTTTCTTCGGCGGTACAAATACTGTGTGATACAGCCTTCCGCATACTGGGCATGAACGGCGTCCGGTAAGCCGTCTGATAAGCACTTCATTCGCACAGTTGAGATTGATGACACGATCTATCTCCGTGATTTCAGAAAGTGCCTCCGCCTGAGGAATGGTTCTGGGAAAACCATCAAAGATGAAGCCTTTTTGAGCATCGTCTCTTTCCAGCCGCAGCCGCACCATGGCAATTGTAAGCTCGTTGGGAACCAGGTCCCCGCGTTCCATGATGCTTTTCACCTTTGCCCCTAATTCAGTATTGTTACTGACATTCTCCCTGAACAGATCACCGGTGGAAATATGCGGTACAGACAGGAGGACTTCGGTCTTTTTGGCCATTGTTCCTTTACCGGCCCCCGGCGGGCCGAGAAATATCATTCTCATAGAGTTTCTCCCTAGGCGGACAGCATGGCTACCCGGCAATACCTCATTCTATAGGCGCAGGAGTTTTTAGTCAAATAACAGGTTCTCATGGATTAACCCGTCAGGATATATACATCAGTGCCATGCTTAGGTACTATGGGGCATAAATGAAAAAATCTATATCCATCCGGCGTTTCATAATCCTATTGATACTCGCTATTTCTTCACAAAATACAATCTATGGTGATCATAAGACGAGAACCGCGACACATGCGGTGTTCTTAGAGCTATCATTTAACAACCCTCATTTTCTCGACAAACTGATATCCCCACTTCATAACCATGGTGTCGGCGGTGGTTTCGATTTGGGCTATCGGCTCAAAGCTCCTCATTTCGGCTTGAATGTCGCCATTGGCGGGGGATTTGGAAGCCTCTTCAGCAGAAATGCAGAACTGATCGATAGTGAGAATATCTTCGCCGATATGTCGATGATAATTGATGCGGTATACCGTTTATCGGTATTTGAAGGCAGGGGTTGGCTGCTCCTCGGGATGCAGCTTGATTATCGGTTTCAGTTTTTTCAGTTATTTCATATTGATTCGTATGATTGGAGCGGCGCATTATCCTTATCTCCCTTAATAGGGATTGAGTATGAATTCAAACGCGGGACACTGATGTCGTCCCTGGCTTTTTCATTCTTGAGCCTGGCTAATCGTCCGCCTTGGACCATTATGGATGATGAAATTGATATGCTGGCCAGTGATTCACCTCTGCTCATTCTGTTCAGAGGTGAAATCGTGTCAATGGATCGATATGCTCAATTGGACTATGATCTCCACTGGAACATGAGGCTCACTTCTCATTTAACGCTGATAACCGGCGGATCAATCCATTATATCATAACCACAATGCCACAGCGGGCGGCATTTCTTACGGCCTGTATCGATGTAGGTGTACGCTATGAGTTCTAAGTTTCCCTTGCTTCTACCTTGCATCACCTTGCTAAGCGGGTGCTCTCTTTTTCTGGGTGATGAGCTAGGTTCGGATAATGCATCTGTTTTTGACTACTTCTGGAACACCTTTGATACTCGATATGCACTCTTTGAACTCAAGACGACCTTGGATTGGGATGAAACAAGATCGGTGTATCGGGAGCATGCCGTCAATGCCGAAACAGATGAAAAGCTTTTCAGCATACTTTCTGAGATGATTGCCCCGTTCAACGATGCTCATGTATGGCTGTATCGGCCAGATGCGAATGTTCAATTCGATGCATATAGAATTCCGCAAATTGCCACCGCTGATTATTCTCACTCCATAGACAAAGTTAAGCCCTACTTAATAGACTTCCAGACAACAGGTTCCAATATCGTTTCTTACGGGACTCTCAGGACTCTCAAGGGCCGTGAATTCGGCTACCTGCACATATCATCCTTCATAGGAGAAACCGGCGGGATAACCCCATTGGAAGAAGCATGGGTTCATGATGCCGACCGTGTCATTGATGGATTCGTGGATTTAGATGCCATCATTATCGATGTTCGCGGAAATCTCGGCGGTTACCGGGCCAATGCCCTTCATATCGCCTCACGTTTCGTCAGATCGAAGAAACACTATATGAAATCCAAGGTGAGAGTGGGGCCTGGACACAGCGATTTTGGGGCCATCACCGATCATTATATTGAACCGAGAGGACATCCCTATACGAAGACCGTCTACCTCATTACAGATATCAATACCGTAAGTGCAGGGGAGTGGTTTGTCCTCATGCTCGAAGATGAAAGTCATGTATCCCACATGGGCTGGCGCACATTGGGGGCATTGGGTTTGGTAAGCTACCATGAATTACCCAATGGCTGGCATTTTTCTATGACAATCGGATATACGACCGATGAGAATGGAGACATTTACGAAGAAAACGGCATTGAACCTAATGAAACTCCCCCCCATTATGATCCAGATAAATCAGCAGACCCCGTCCTGGACTTGATACTTGAAAAGTGATTAAAGGGCACCTCTAAGAAACAGCTTTAGGAAATTGACGAAGAAATTTTTTGTCGATACAAGGCGGCAAAAGCTAAGGGCGCAGCTTAAGCTACGTGAGCATTTTGACAACGCAGTAGCGGCGGAAAAGTTCGAGTCAAGAACTAAATGGGGTTTTTTAGAGGTGCCCTGAAGGGCATCTAAAGGAATAGCCTTTTTTGTCCGCGGGGTTAAGGCGACATCGCCGGGACGCCTTCAGACAGCCCGCAATGCTCCCGTCCGCCTTCGGCATGGGTCTTGTACCCGCTATTGCCATCAAACCACAGAGTCAGAATTTTCCTGCGTGCCCACCCCCCTCCCCCCGCTGGAGGCATTGCCTCCTTCCAGGCCGCGAACTCCCATTCGGCCTCCGCGAATACAGAAAAAGCCCCGGCAACTCTTGGTGCAGACTGCAGAATGCTAGTTGAAAAGAAAGAGCGAGGGTTGTTTTTTGGACGGCCTACAAGATTAACGGATGACAGAGTATTCATCAGAGTCAATGAATTTCTTTCAAAGGTCTTTCCTGAAGACCAGTCTTCACGTCTCATACGTGGATTGGCATGATTGAAGAAGCATGAGAAAAGCGAGGGAAGGGTGCGAGGAATTGAACGCAGGAGGAGCTTGGTATAATCCAAGAAAACGCAACCTTCGCTACTCTCTTTGCGCGGGGGATTGAGCAGGTGCTAACGGTTGGTATAAGAACAGCAGGGTAATTTTTCATGAAATGAGAAATTATCTTTGGTACAGGAATTAACGGTTCCTCCTCCCCGTGCCCTATGCTACTATTACAAGATATCATACGCTATAAGGAGGAATGAAAGTATGAAACAGGTTTTGTTGTTGTCGATGCTGGCGGCAGGACTGGTCATGCCCCTGGCGGCAAGAGGGAATCCGGAGGTCTCTTCCGAAGGAGACTGGGCTTTGACGATTCTCCACACCAACGATGTTCACTCCCATTTGGATGTGGACTACAAGGAAAGGTATGGTGCGGCGAAGATCGGTTACATGGCGGATAAGATCAAGGCGGCCTATGACAACGTGCTCCTGCTCGATGCGGGAGACTATGTGATGGGCACGGTCTATTACTCCGTCTTCGAGGGCGAGGCCGACAGAAAGGTGATGAATCTTCTTGATTATGATGCCATGACCTTGGGGAATCATGAGTTCGACTACGGCAATCCCGGCTTGATGAACTTCATATCAGAGCTTGAGACGCCCATTGTCGGCACAACCATCGATTTCAGTGAGTATCCAGAAATCGACGAACTCGTTGACCCATACATAATCAGGGACATGGATGGAAGAAAAGTGGGGATAATCGGCGCCACCGTGCCCGAAACCACCACTATCTCCAGCCCCGCCGAGGGCATTGTTTTCAACGATGTCATTTCATCGGTACAGCCAATAGTCGATGAATTGGAGGCCGAGGATGTTGATGTCATCGTCCTTTTGAGCCACAACGGGTATATCAAAGACCAAGAGTTTGCGGCGCAGCTTGACGGGGTCGATGTTATCGTGGGCGGTCATTCCCACACCCTTGTTCAGGGGGATGACTACCCGACGGTCCTGCGTTCGGCATCCGATGAACCGGTACTTGTGGTGCAGGCGGGGTCGTATAACAAGTATCTCGGCAATCTCACCGTCACTTTCGATGATGCCGGCGTGGCGACAAGCTGGTGGGGGGACCCCATTCTCATGGCGGCCAGTGTTCCCCTGGATGAGGAAATTGCCGATTACGTGGCAGGCCTGAGCAAGGATCTGGAACCCCTCATCGGAAAGGTTCTCGGCACAGTCAAGACCGAACTCACGACATCAAGGGTCGCAGAGAGCAGCCTCGGCAATTTTATCACCGATGCCATGCTCTACGATGTCCGGGATCAGGGCGTTCAGGTGGCCCTTACCAACGGAGGAGGAATCCGTGCCGATGTGGGAACCGGAGACCTGACCATGGGAAAATTGATGGAAGTTCTTCCCTTCGGCAATCTGATTGCGACATTTGAAATTAAGGGCTCGGACCTCCGCCAGGTGTTTGAGCACGGGGTGAGCAGGACCGAGGAACAGCATGGCCGCTTCCTCCAGATGGCGGGTGCCAGGATCGTCTGGGATCCGGCGGGCGAACCCTTTGACTACGCCACTCAGACGGGAGGAAGGATAACCGAAGTTTACATAGACGATAGAAAAGGCGGTTGGAATCCGCTGGACCCCGACGCGATCTACAAGGTCGCCGCCAATAACTACATACGGGCAGGGGGAGACGGGTACTTGGTTCTCAAGGAAAAGGCCATCGATCCCTACGATGCAGGAACACTTGACTTGGATGCGATTGAGATATACATGGAGGAAGTCCTCAATTCGGTGATTGACTACAAACCTGAAGGAAGAATTCAGCGAGTCGGCCAATAAGTTGAGCGGGAGATTCTTTTGAAGAATTTATAGTGCCCAGAAGCTTAGCGGCGAGTTATAGTCTGGTAAAAAAACGAGTTACTGGAATGCTCTGAAGCTTTCTCTGCCGGGATTGCGCCAACTTCAGCTTAATCGGGCTGAATAACTGGAAGCTGTGTAGATTCCATCACCAATGGGCTTCGATGAAGCCCATTGGAATCAGTCTGCTGATTCTTTTCCTGACTGTGTTTAGGTGGATTCAAGAAGTCCCGGACCGCAGCGAATTTATCATAAGGGAACAGCCACATTCTTCGGGACACTGCATGAAGAACTGCAAGAGGAGCAGGGCAGGGGGATGTTTATTGTGGCAGCCAGTGAGATGGATCCGGAAATTCCAAAGTGATGAGCAAGTTATCTCCGTCTACAAAGACCAGGGGGGTATCGGTCGAACGGGGATTTCGTTTTCTCAAGGATCCCTGTTTTTACGCAGAGAGTTTGTACTCAAAGAAGCCACAGCGTATGATGGCGCTGATAATGGTGATGCCGTTATCGCTGCTGATTTATTTCTTAGCGGAAAAGAGGATACGGGAGGCTCTGGCATCAAATGAAGCTGCGATATGGGATCAGAAGAATAAACCGGTTCAACGTCCCGCTATTCGATGGGCATTCATGATATTTGAGAATGTTCTGCTGTTGTATTATGGGAACAAAACGATTGAGGCCATGAATGTACGAGAAGAATATTATTGTTAGGATAATAATTCTCTCGAAATATTATTGCTTTTTGAGCATCGACTGTCCATATTGATTTAACTCCCACGAAACTTTTTCCCGTAATAGTTTTAACCGATATTGCCGACTGAAGAGCAGTATATCAACCTCTGGTTCGGTGATAGGAATTTCAGTCTCAACATTTTCTTTACAAAATTTATAGATAAGAAAAGCTGCTATTATTCTTTAACGAAGAGAACCTACTTCCATTCCAATTCTGCAAGCTGAAAGAAATGCGGTAACCGTTTCTTAGTTTTATTTATGAGTATGCTATCATTGAATATTTCTTCTATGTTATTCGGCATACGGAGGTGGACCCTGAAGGTTAGTAGACAGCAACGCTGCCTTTTTTTGGTGGATAACCAGGATTTAAATCCCGCTCACCCTGCCATTTAATCATATCATAAAGCATAACCGGTGTCCGCCCGTCAAGCAAGGCATGAGGTCTTTCCTCATTGTACTTGCTGATGAACTTCCTATCATTCTTTTCGCTTCCTCCATGTTTTCGTAGTCTTTGAGGTAAACCTCATCGTACTTGATCGTCCGCCAAAATCGTTCAATATAAACATTGTCCAGAGATCGGCCCTTACCGTCCATGCGCAGCTTTGTCTTGGTCTCCTTGAAAATCTCCTGAAACTCTTTGCTCGTGTACTGTGCCCCCTGATCTGTGTTGAAGATATCTGGCTCCCCGTTAACCCAAGTTCACCAAAATACACCTGCTAAATATTTTTTTAACGACCAAGAAAACGAATTACTTCAAAAAAAGGCTTAAATATTTCCCAAAACCTCATAAATACCATAGAATATTTAGGGATTCCGCTTTTTGGGGACCTCAAATCACCTCAAATCAAAATGTAGTGCCTAACACTTTATTTTTCGCTTGCCTCTTTTGTGGCTGTGGTGTATCTTAGTGGTATGTATATAAGATCAATAAAAGTTGCCAACGGTAAAACGAAAAAACAGTACACCTACCTCAATCTTGTGGAAAATATCCGCACTGATAAAGGCCCCCGACAGCGGATTATTCTCAACCTTGGAAAACTGGATATTGATTCTTCTCAATACAAAGCTCTGTCAAAAAGAATTGAAAATATTCTTTCAGGAACCAGAGAATTATTCGACTTGGATGAAGACATTGAGAAAATCGCACAGCAGGTATCAGACCGCATTTTCACCAAGCGGGCAAAAGACGCACAACTAAAAGCTCAAGCGCAAGCCAATTTTGTAGCGGTCGATGTTAACAGCCTTGAAACAAAGAAAGTCAGAAGCCTAGGCCCTGAGTACGTCTGTCATCAGCAATGGAAAGAGTTGGAAATGGACAGAGTTCTAAGGAAATGCGGTGTGCCTAAGGGAACGATCCCCTTACTTGAAGCTCTAATCGTCGGTAGAATGATCAAACCAGCCAGCGAGCGATTTACCAGGCAGTGGGCGGAAAAACATTCTGCTCTTTTTGAGCTGTGCGGCTTACCCCATTCGTCCTCCCTGAATGCGTACTACAGGGCTGCCGATGTTCTCTACCGCTGTAAGGACGAGCTGGAGAAGCATTTGGCTTGTAAAGAACAAGATTTATTCTCCCTCGACGAAAGCATTGTACTTTACGATTTAACGAACACCTACTTTGAGGGTCAGTGCAAAAAGAACCCAAAGGCATCTTATGGTCGCTCGAAAGAAAAGCGCAGTGACTGCAAATTGGCTACCCTGGGGTTGGTTGTCGATGCGGATGGATTTCCCAAGTATAGCAAGTTCCATCCGGGGAACCAGTGCGAATCCAAGACTTTTCAGGCCACGATTTTAGATTTGGAAGCCAACGCGGGCCTAAAAGTCGGGGCAACTGTCGTAATGGATGCCGGGATTGCCACAAAAGAGAATATCGAATGGCTTAAAAAGCGAAAATGTACCTACCTTGTGGTTCACAGAGGGAAAAGTCCTTTGGAGCTTGAGCCATCGCAAGAGATGAATCTGGTCATGGAGGACAAGAAAACAGGTGCCAAGATTGAAGTATTCGGAAAAACAATCTCGGATGAGCATTGGGTTCTGGTAAAGAGCGAGCACAAACGTCTTAAAGAAGAGGCCATGGCTATGCGTACCGAAACCATCCTCCTTGAAAGACTTCAATATCTTCGTGACGGATTAAACAAGAAAAACCGCATGAAACTGTATTCTTCGGTTCTTCAGAGCATTGGCAGGCTTAAGGAAAAATATCCAAAGGCTGCAAAACTTTATGAAATATCAGTTATTCCTGGGGAGCCTGCCAAGCGGACAGGAAAGTTGAATGCGATTGACATTAAATGGGAGAAGAAAACTCAGACAGGAAACAGTGAAGGAACTTATACCCTTAGAACCAATCGAAAAGATTTGGATGACAAAAATATTTGGGAGCTCTATATAATGCTTGGCCGTATTGAAAACTCATTTAGAGACATGAAGTCTCATCTTGGCTTTCGGCCTAACTTTCATCAACTGGAGGAGAGAGTGCAGTCGCATATGTTTATATCAGTCCTTGCGTATCACCTGATGCATGCGACTGAATGTAAATTACGAAAAGGGGGAGATACACGGAGTTGGAAGACCATAAAAGAAGTTCTTTCTACCCACCAGAGGATAACCATAGAGTACATTTCCAAGACTGAAGAGGGAGTGCTGATGAATAATGAAGTGAGACTCGACTCCCGACAGGAACTAGAACATCAGAAGATTTATGCGATGCTTGGGTTGTCGGGAAAGGCGTTGAACCGTCGGATGACGACTCACCAAATCCGTAGTGTAAATAAAAAATAGTAACTCCATTTATTATAAGGAATTACGTTTTTTAGTGGTGAACTTGGGTTAAGTGAAGTCTGATAAACTCCTGCATAATTTTTTAAGGAGGTTTATAGTTATGAATCAATTAACAAGAGCGATACCCCTAGTGGCGCTCGTCGGATTTCTCGTCCTCATTGGATTGGGAGGCTGTCCCGCAGCAAGTGAGGGATTGAGTGATCAGGAATCGGTTGCTGCTGATAAGGCCGCACTAGTCATTGGCTACGCAGGTACAGACAGCGCAGCTTCGGTAACCCAGGCATTGACCCTGCCGACTTCCGGAGACAGCGGAACCGTCATAACGTGGGCCAGCGGCATGACCGATGTCATCGACAATGCCGGAACGGTTACCCGCCCGGATGTTAATGGTGCCGATACGTCTGTCACTCTCACCGCGACGATAACAAAGAATAATGAAAGCGACACACAGGTCTTCTTCCTGCAGGTTCTAAAAGCTCTGAACGATGCCGATTCGGTAGCTGCTGATAAGGCCGCACTGGTCATTGGCTATGCGGGTACAGACAACGAAAATTCGGTAACCCAGGATTTGACCCTGCCAGGTACCGGATCCAACGGAACCACTATAGCGTGGGCCAGCAGCGTGACCGCCGTTATCGACAATGCCGGAACGGTTACCCGCCCGGCTGCTGATACTAACAATGAGTTTGTCACTCTCACCGCGACGATAACAAAGAATAGTGTAAGCGACACAAAGACCTTCACCCTGACGGTTAAAAAAGAGGCCGGCCTAAGCGATGCCGATTCGGTTGCTGCTGATAAGGCCGCACTAGTCATTGGCTACGCAGGTACAGACAGCGCAGCTTCGGTAACCCAGGCATTGACCCTGCCGACTTCCGGAGACAGCGGAACCGTCATAACGTGGGCCAGCGGCATGACCGATGTCATCGACAATGCCGGAACGGTTACCCGCCCGGATGTTAATGGTGCCGATACGTCTGTCACTCTCACCGCGACGATAACAAAGAATAATGAAAGCGACACACAGGTCTTCTTCCTGCAGGTTCTAAAAGCTCTGAACGATGCCGATTCGGTAGCTGCTGATAAGGCCGCACTGGTCATTGGCTATGCGGGTACAGACAACGAAAATTCGGTAACCCAGGATTTGACCCTGCCAGGTACCGGATCCAACGGAACCACTATAGCGTGGGCCAGCAGCGTGACCGCCGTTATCGACAATGCCGGAACGGTTACCCGCCCGGCTGCTGATACTAACAATGAGTTTGTCACTCTCACCGCGACGATAACAAAGAATAGTGAAAGCGACACAAAGACCTTCACCCTGACGGTTAAAAAAGCTCTGAGCGATGCCGATTCGGTAGCTGCTGATAAGGCCGCACTGGTCATTGGCTATGCGGGTACAGACAACGAAAATTCGGTAACCCAGGATTTGACCCTGCCAGGTACCGGATCCAACGGAACCACTATAGAGTGGGCCAGCAATGTGCCCGGCGTCATCGACAATGCCGGAACGGTTACCCGCCCGGCTGCTGATACTAACAATGAGTTTGTCACTCTCACCGCGACGATAACAAAGAATAATGAAAGCGACACACAGGTCTTCTTCCTGCAGGTTCTAAAAGAGTCCGACCTAAGCGATGCCGATTCGGTAGCTGCTGATAAGGCCGCACTGGTCATTGGCTATGCGGGTACAGACAACGAAAATTCGGTAACCCAGGATTTGACCCTGCCAGGTACCGGATCCAACGGAACCACTATAGCGTGGGCCAGCAGCGTGACCGCCGTTATCGACAATGCCGGAACGGTTACCCGCCCGGCTGCTGATACTAACAATGAGTTTGTCACTCTCACCGCGACGATAACAAAGAATAGTGAAAGCGACACAAAGACCTTCACCCTGACGGTTAAAAAAGCTCTGAGCGATGCCGATTCGGTAGCTGCTGATAAGGCCGCACTGGTCATTGGCTATGCGGGTACAGACAACGAAAATTCGGTAACCCAGGATTTGACCCTGCCAGGTACCGGATCCAACGGAACCACTATAGAGTGGGCCAGCAATGTGCCCGGCGTCATCGACAATGCCGGAACGGTTACCCGCCCGGCTGCTGATACTAACAATGAGTTTGTCACTCTCACCGCGACGATAACAAAGAATAATGAAAGCGACACACAGGTCTTCTTCCTGCAGGTTCTAAAAGAGTCCGACCTAAGCGATGCCGATTCGGTAGCTGCTGATAAGGCCGCACTAGTCATTGGCTATGCGCAAGGAGATGACGCATCTTCGGTAACCCAGGATTTGACCCTGCCAGGTACCGAATCCAGCGGAACCACTATAACGTGGGCCAGCGATGTGCACGACGTCATCGACATTGCCGGAGCGGTTACCCGCCCGGCTGCTGATACTTACAATAAGCTTGTCACTCTCACCGCGACAATAGAAAAGAATGGTGTAAGCGACACAAAGATCTTCACCCTGACGGTTCTAAAAGAGGCCGTAAGCAATGCCGATTCGGTTATGACTGATAAGGCCGCACTGGTCATTGGCTATGCGGGTACAGACAACGAAAATTCGGTAACCCAGGATTTGACCCTGCCAGGTACCGGATCCAACGGAACCACTATAGAGTGGGCCAGCAATGTGCCCGGCGTCATCGACAATGCCGGAACGGTTACCCGCCCGGATGTTAATGCTGCCGATGCGACTGTCACTCTCACCGCGACAATAAAAAAGAATGGTGAAAGCGGCACAAAGACCTTCACCCTGACGGTTCTAAAAGCTCTGAACGATGCCGATTCGGTAGCTGCTGATCAGGCCGCACTAGTCATTGGCTATGCGCAAGGAGATGACGCATCTTCGGTAACCCAGGATTTGACCCTGCCAGGTGCCGGAGCCAGCGGAACCGTCATAACGTGGTCCAGCGACAAAACCGCCGTCATCACCGTTGCCGGAGTGGTTACCCGCCCGGCTGCTTACGCTGCCGATGAGTCTGTCACTCTCACCGCGACGATAACAAAGAATGGTGTAACCGCCACAAAGGCCTTCACCCCGTTGGTCGTGAAAGCCCTAAAACAAGAGAAGATGTTTCTAATTGCCAGCGATGGTACTGATCCAAGTGATTCGATTCCTGATCGTGGGACTGGTTCCCATACTTGGGTTAGAGGAACCGAAATCACACTAAATTCTGATGTTGGTGCGGCAGTTGATTCCTCTACTGGTGGGAATGAAGGTATAACGAACGCTACTGGTGAGTTGATTCCCCCAATAGATGAGCAGAAGTACACTGGATTGGCACTACATCTTGGCAATTTTGAGGGTGGCCATTATAAAATTCTTGATGGAGGTGCTGGAATAGCTTTGAGTTACACATTTTCAAAACCTGTTTCTGTAATATCAACAGAAATATATACTCGAGAGATTAGTGCTCCGACAAGAGGAGAAGGATGGAAAATAAAACTATTGGATAAGGATGATAATACTCTCGCTGAAAGTGACCAGGGACCTGGAACTTACACATTCCCTACGAAGATTGAGGGGGTCAAGCGATTGCAATTATATATATTTGCTATGACTGATCCTCAGAACATCATGCAATTTAATTTTATCA
Source organism: Spirochaetaceae bacterium (assembly GCA_965232165.1). Taxonomy (GTDB): domain Bacteria; phylum Spirochaetota; class Spirochaetia; order DSM-2461; family DSM-2461; genus UBA2779. Next base: position 487,253 of record CBDDOY010000002.1, read on the forward strand.
ATGCACTAATAGAGTTCTAGATGACAGCGAACCCAACATAGTTCCCTATGTTCTGACAGAATGAGTCTGATTATAGGGAGAACTATGTTGGGGTTTTTATCAGATTTAAGTTTGCTAATCTATAAATTGTTCTGCTCATAGTTTGTTCCTTTTGGATTACTCAAACTATGGGCTTTTTTACTCTAAAACTTTGGTTTTTTTCTTAATCTCAAACGGATATATTTTTATTGAATTATATTTGGATATTTTATTAAATTCAAGTAGTTTCTCATTTCATTCTTCAGTGGGAATATAGAATCCAACCATATCAGGATGGAGCCATTCATTAAATCCTGTTTTCTTTGATTTTTCATGGTGAATTGTCTTTGTGAAAATGGGTTTCCCTTTATTGAAATCATTATTCGTATAAGCAAAACAAGAAAGAAGCGGGTGTAAATCACGTTCCGAATATATTTTTCCACGTCTACAAGATTTTGTTTCTGTTCATCCTCATTTATTTCATCAGGAATTTCATCATCAATTAAATGAAGGTTTTCTTTAAGAAAGAAACGTGCCGGATTACTGCCGACTTTTACAAAACGAGATTCATTCCTATTATCTCTAACTTCTACAAATAATCTTGCACTCAATGTATTCCAAGGTGTTTTTCCTGTCAAAGTTAATTGACTTGCATATCCTTCAGACTTTCCCTTTTCCCCAATATCATTATATGTTAGTGGAATATCAGAAGATTTTAAGACATCATAGGCATAATCGAGAATGGTATACTTCAATTTGATTAACTCCTTCGGATATGAGTCATTTTTATCACCACTTTTTCCAGCGGAACAGCACACTTCCCATCATGAGAAGATTCTAGCTATGATTGGTTCGGTTTTCCCTCTCCAAGAAGTTCCTTTATACCGCCCAGAGATGAAAGAATCCCCGATGCTTCAAATGGAAGGTACACTACCTTGCTGTCTTTTCCAGACACCATCTGTTTTAAGGTGTCGATGTAGCGGATGGCCACCATGTAATTGACGGGATCGCCTTTTGGGTCAAGGGACTCGGAGATAATTCTGATCGCTTCGGCCTCGGCATCGGCAACCTGTATTCTGGCCTTGGCCTCGCCTTCTGCCTGCAGGATGGCGGCCTGTTTCAATCCTTCTGCCTTATTCACTTCTGCTTCCCGGAATCCTTCGGCCTCCAGAATACTCGCCTTCTTCTCACCCTCGGCGACTAGAATGGCCGCTCTGCGATCCCGCTCCGCCCGCATCTGTTTCTCCATTTGATCACGAATATCCTCCGGGGGATTGATATCCTGTAATTCAACCCTGTTCACCTTTACGCCCCACTTATCCGTGGCATCGTCGAGGATGGTTCGCAGTTTTGTGTTGATTGTGTCACGGGAGGTGAGACTTTCATCCAATTCCAATTCGCCTAAGACGTTTCGGAGCGTTGTTTGAGTCAGTTTTTCGATGGCGTCCGGCAGGTTGGCAATTTCGTAAACAACCTTCACCGGGTCCGTGATCTGGAAATACAGAAGGGCATTGATCCCAATGCTCACATTATCTTTGGTAATGACATTCTGCTTCAGAAAATCGTAAACCTGTTCCCGCAAATCAATGTTCGAGGTTTCTTTCGTAATAACGGCCCTCCTTTGGGCTACGTCGATCTTTTGGTAGTGCCACTGGATAGGCCTGGGGCGGTCTATAATGGGCCAAATTATGTTGATTCCGCTTTGCAGGGTGCGGTGGTAGTATAATGGGCCAAATTATGTTGATTCCGCTTTGCAGGGTCGGTGGTAGTTTCCTAGGCGTTCAATGACCATCGTCTCCGCCTGTCTTGCGATTTTGAATCCTTTCAGGGTGAGTATTGCAACGAACAGCAGTACTGCTCCTGCTATAATTATTCCACTTTCCACTATGTATTCTCCTCTAGGGCACCTCTAAGAAACAGCTTTAACAACTTGACGACGAAAAAATTTTTTGTCGATACAAGGCGGCCTGTCTGCGTGCGGACACGCACAGGCAGGCAAAAGCGGAGCTAGCTTAAGCTACGTGAGCATTTTGACAACACAGTGGCGGCGGAAAAGTTCGAGTCAAGAACTAAATGGGGTTTTTTTAGAGGTGCCCTGTATTCAAAGCGAGGATACAACGTGGTGGATGGTTTATGTTGAGAATTCTCTCCGATATATTATGTTCGAGAATACGGCCGATAACTCTTTGACAAACGACCCTAATCACCTCAACTGATTGTTTCCTCAGCCATGCGTCATGCAGAACATCTGTCTGTTTCCCGGCTAAAAGCAGCTCAGAAACATCATTCTCTCGCTGAGCGGCACCTGGCAAACATCTGCCTGAGCGGTAAGAACTCCGATTTCCCACTTTGCGGGGTTCTTGTTGCCGCGTTTTCGTGAAATCTCGCCCTCGACTGCAGTTTCGCGTTTATGTTCAAAGATAACCTATAACTCGGCTTAACTCCACTTTCCCATATCCAGTTCTTTTTCGCTTTTCGCCACCAGTACGGCTCCGGTCATATCCCCGGTGACGTTTACCGCTGTCCGTCCCATATCGAGGATGGCGTCGATTCCAAGAATCATGGCGTAGGCGGCGGCTACCGGTGTGCCCGCTTCCACGGGGAGACCCACCGAATTCAGCACCATCAGGAGCATAATGGCTCCGGCCCCCGGTACTCCGGCGGTTCCAATAGAGGCCAGCACAGCGGTTAATATAACCGTAATCTGCTGCCCGAAGGTGAGGGGCATTCCGATGGCCAGTCCGATGAAGACGGCGCATACACCCTGATAGATCGCGGTGCCGTCCATATTGATGGTGGCCCCCAGGGGGAGGGTAAAGGAGTAGACTTTTTTATTCACCCCCAGGTTGGCATCCACACTGTTCATCGTTACCGGGAGGGTGCCGCTGCTGCTCCGGGTTACAAAGGCGGTTATAATCGCTTCCCTGGTCCCTCTGAAAAACCGTCCGGGGTTCAGGTTGTTCAGCATCAGCAGGCCAAAATAAACCACGACACAATGGAGGATATAGCCGATGTAGGAGGTGAGAGTCACCATTCCGAGAGCACCGATGGCTGCGGCTCCTTGTTTCGCGAATACCACCGCGATTAAGGCGAAAACGCCGACCGGGGCGTATTGGAGGATCCAGCGGACCACCATATACATAGTTTCTGCAGCACCGTCAAAAAAGGAGTAGAGCACCTCTCCTCCCTTTTGTTTTTTAGTATCTCTGCTTTCTTTCAAAAAGGCGATTCCTATTCCGAAGATAATGGAGAAGAAGATGACCGGCAGCACCTGCCCGTTGGTAATGGCGGAAAAGGGATTTTTCGGCACAATATTCAGCAGGGTATCTTTGAAGGCGGGCTTGATCAGCTCTCTTCCCGCCACGTCGGCAGCCGTTCCCAGAGCCAATCCCGCTCCCGGTCTGAATAGGTTGGCCAGGAGCAGACCGATCGCCACGGCAAAAGCGGATGTGAAGAAATAGAATACGATAATTTTTATCCCCACCCGGCCGAGTTCTTTCGGGCTGATGCTGGCAGCCCCGACAATAAGGGTAGAGAGGATAACCGGCAGAACAATCATTTTGAGCAGTCTGATAAAGAGGCTGCCCAGAGGATTCAGCCAGAGGATTGATTCTCCGAAGATGATTCCGACGATGGCTCCCAAGATAAGACCGATTAGAATACGGAGCAGCAGATTGGATTTAAAATACCAGTCCATAGCCCCTTTTTTTCCGGGGGTGCTTGTGTTACTCATAAAAAACCTCCTGTTTTTTTCCATCTAACCATATTCGGAAGGGGGATGTATACTCTCCATTAGTAGGTTTTTTTCAGGGATAAACCGGTTTTTATACTCCATTTGGTGTATAACGCCTATTATTTGTACCCGTGTAAGGCCCTCCCTATTGTCCTCAATTAGAAGCGTGACAGGGACCTGAATACAAAGAAGAAGGAATAGCGGAAAAGTCGCCCGACCGGAGCCTGATAAGACGGGCCTGCCCGCGGCCTATGGCCGCTGCTCGGTATGCCGCAGAGAGGAGAAGCGGCTTTGCAGCGGGGGGAAGACCTTCCCCTTCAAATTCTTGGTTATGCGACGGGTGAATACAAAAGACAATGGGCTTTCGATGGAGACTGAGACTATGTCAATTTCTCTTCCAGCACTTTTTTCATAAATTCAACACGGGAACTTACATCAAGTTTGCGGTATATATGGAGAATGTGCTTCTTGACAGTGGAACTGGCGATATTGTGGATATCCCCGATCTCTCTGTAGTTGTAACCGTCCACAATTCCTTTAAGTATCTCCTTTTCCCGGGGGGTTAGGTTATAATTCTGTTTCGATACGGTATCGTGGGTTTTTCTGAATTCCTGAAGGAGTTTGCGGGCCGCTCCGGGGCTTATGGGGGATCCGCCGGAGGCCATGGTTTTAATTTGATTGATAAGCTCTCCCGGCTCCGTGTTTTTCAGAATATATCCGGTTGCACCGGCGGTAAAGGCATTGAGAATCCGGTTCTCGTCTTCAAATATGGTGAGAATTAGAATATCCGCCTTAGGGCAGTGCTCCTTCAGAATCTCCGTCGCTTCTATGCCGCTCATCCCCGGAAGACCGATATCCATTAGGAAAATATCGGGAGGGGGGAATTCGTCCAGTTCTTCAAGCATTTTTTCCGCGTTTTCAAAGGTGGCGGCAACGTGAATTTCCTTATCCATATTTAAAAGGTAGCGAAGCCCTTCCCTCACTTCCTGAAGGTCTTCCACAATAACGATCCTGATCATGAACTTTCCGCCTCTCCTGTGGGAAGGGTAAAATGATACCACGTTCCTTTCCCCGCTTTGGAATGAAGCTTCATGGTTCCCCCCATCTTTTCAACCCGGCCGGATATATTGGATAATCCGAACCCTGTTTCCTGGGGGGCACTGCGGTCGAATCCTATCCCGTTGTCCTCAAAGGAGAACCGCAGATTTTTTTCTTTTATATCCATGGTGATGGTTACCCGGCGGGCATCCGCGTGTTTTAATACATTGGTGGTCAGTTCCTGAAGCAGTTTTTCCAGATGGAGCCGGAGGTCTCTGTTCAATTTGTTGATCTCGTCGGAGGATTTGGTTTTAAAGCTGAGGGTTATCCCTTTCAGCTTTAGCCGATCCTCTATATTCACCCGCATGAAGTGGACAAAATTAATGGAAACCTTTCGGGGAGATTGAAAATCGAAGATAATGCGCTGCAGATCTTCAATCCCCGATTTTACGTTTTTTTCAATATGGTTAAGCATGTCCTGCAGCACAGAGGCGTCAGCAGGGTAGGCTTTTTGAGCCACCTGATTGCTTATATTGATATTGGTGAGCCTGGCTCCCAGGGAGTCGTGGAGGTCTGCAAAAATCCGTTCCTTCTCTTCAAGAATCCTTAAAAGGGAGTTTTCCTGCTGCAGCTTAATCAAGTCTTCCGTTCTTTCCCGGACTTTATCTTCCAGAATTTTGGCGGATTCTTCCGCTTTGTCGGATAATCCGTTGAACAGCTCCGCCATCATCCCGAATTCATCCCTCCTTTCCAGATTTATCCGGGCCTTTATATCTCCCCCTTTCCTTTCTTCTAATGTGGAAATAATGCTTTCCAGGGGTGAGGTGATCATCCTCCAGGTAATGGAAATAATCAGGATAATTAAAATAACCATAAAAAGGATATTGGCTAAGAGAATAATCCGGACATTCTGATAAGATAAAGCCATGAGATCCTTATAATCGGTAGCAACCAGAACCTTCCAGCCGGTCACGTTGCTTTTCTTATAAGAAAGGAAGGTTTTTTTCCCATAAATGTTCTTTATAAGGGAACCCTCATCCTCTCTTATCGAATCTGCATAAGGAAAAAAAAGGAGTTCTTTCCGGTTTCCTTCTATTCTATTCACCTGGTCTACAAGAATTTGATTTTTATGGTTTAAAAGGATAATTTTTCCCTGTTCCTGAAACTTCAGATCGGAAATGATATTGGAAAGGCTTTCAAAAATAATATCAATTCCCAAAACTCCGGTGAATTCACCTGAAAAGTTGTAAACAGGAATAACAGCGGTGATTCCCAGGGCCTGAATGCTGGCATAGATATAGGGTTCGGAGATGGTGTAGTCCCCCGCTTTTACCGCAGTTTTGTACCACGGTCTCTCCCGTGGATCGTAATCCGGAGGAAATACAGGCTCATTATTAACAAGTCCTTCCCCAATTCCCCATTCGTGCATCTCTCCCCTGGCGGTGCCAAGGTAGATCGCCCGGATATACTCATTCCTCCATTTAACAATAGACAGAAAAATATTCTGCATCAGGATGGTATCCGGTTCCATTACGGGGTAAAACTCTGATACAGAGCGGGTTAACTGTTCTATTTCGATAAAGAACCGTTCAATTTTATGGTTTGTCTCATCCAGAATCAAAGTGGAAATTTCGTGAGCGGCAGTAAGGGCGTGGATTCTTCATCAACCGGTAACTCAAAAACAGAAAGGCTCCCCAGAAAATCATAACGGCCAGGGCAATAGCCAGGGTGTATTTTACTTGAATGCTTTTGAACATTTTCTCTAGGATATACCATTTTTTACCATCCGTAAAATAAAAGAGGAAAGAAATGTTCTTCCACGCCCCTTCTTTGTGCCGCCGTGTCTCAGTGTGAAGCATTTCCCATAAATAGAACCGCCTCTGAGTAAACAAAGGCGGCGTAATCGTTTCTTACAAGAGATTAATGGTCTTTCTTGGAAGAATTGATAATATCCTGGGCGATTTTTCCTGAAACAGGGCCGTAATGGCTGAATTCCATATCGAATGCCCCGTTCCGGAGGTTCTGGAGCGTAGATTGATGGAATACCTCATCAACTCGCCCTGGGGAACCCGAGCCTTAATGGCCTGTATTCCCCCATCCGCAGCGGCTTGATCCTAGGCCCTGTTTTGCAGAGAGGTCAGAAAGTACATACCCCATGTACTGTCCGTCAACATACACCGTCATGTTCATAATGGGCTCCAGAAGGGGGGCTTTTCAAAAGCCGGCTTTGAGGCGTTTTTCCCGCCAGTTAAAAACCATTTCCGAAGAATCGGCAGAATGCTCCTTTTTGTCGAAAACAGCGACTCCCGCGTCCTCCATGAAATAACCCGCTACGTCCCTTTAGGGCACCTCTTAGAAACCGCTTCTGGAATTTGGCGCAGCTATTTTTCTTCGATGCAAGGCTCCAAGAATTCAAGCGCAACTGGGTTACGTGAGCTTTTTGGCAGCGCAGTAGCGGCCTGTCTGCGTGCAGAACATGCACAGGCAGGCGAAAGAGAGCAGGCCAGAAACGGAATGGATTTTTTAGAGGTGCCCTAAATCAATTACATTAAATGTTCACTCAAGCCTGGATGCTGTCGGTCTAACCGCAGCAGTTGCAGCTAGGCTTTCTGTAGATGGCATCAGTGCAGACATCGTCGCAGAATATCATCATAACCATATTTTTGTAGAGGCTGAATTTTCTGAGAGAGCGCTTGAATCATTGATTGAATTAACAAATTGACTTGATGCTCAGGGTGAATTAAACAATTCTCTCTATAAACCTGACTGCTTCATCCATTGTTTCATCCCAATTTTGAAAAGTCGCGGCTTTTTCTGACAAGGCTGCGGACATTTTTCTTAATACCTCGGGATTATCAATTAAATCCCTGAGAAGCCGTTCCAGTAGGCCGTCATCTCCGGGGGAAACAAGAAATCCGCTTATTCCGTCCTCAATTATCTCCGAAGCTCCGCCATTGTTTGACGCAATCGGAACAACTCCAGCCTTCAGAGCCTCAAGATAAATTATCCCGAAACCCTCCCAATCAGACGGGGATATAAGAATATGGGCTTCGGCAAAGAATCCGGCAAGCTGCTCATTTGTTACCCTTCCGCTGTAGACTATCTGTTTATCTTCCTCAAATTCCGCTGACAATCTGTGAAGTATTTTCATGTAAGCCGGGTCATTATCTTCTGAGCCGCAGATATTGAGCTGCCATTTTTTTCCTGATATCTTTTTCAATACCCTTAGAACCATCTCAAGTTTTTTTCTCGGTATAAGATTTCCGGCAAATAATAATTTAAGTCTGCCAGAGTATACCCGGCTGCCTTCTCTATGAGGTAGATTATCCTTTCCCGGATAGATGATTTTGTAATATTCGATCTCTTTTTTCAGGAGCTTATTGACAGTCTGCAAGGTGCTGTTACTGTTTATGATATAGGCATCGCATCCGCCTAAAAACCATTTTTCAATTTTTCTCGTTATGATCTTGAATAATAAATTCATCTTCTCTTCAGATCGAAGATGATGAACCACCGAGATGATGGGTGCCCTTATTCCCGATTTCAGCCTCTTATTAATCAAAAAAAGACTCGTATGATTTAGCTCATCCTCTATTATCAGAGCCGGGGCATATTTTTTAACCTTGAAAAATAGACTGTTTGAATTTTCAAAAAGACGGGTTATGAAGCCTCCTTCCCTCTGGGAAAAGACTTTCACATCATGTCCCCGCATCAACAAACTGTCGATTAGGCGCCTGTCGTACAGGAAGCCTCCGGAGCGCTCATCAGGTTCTCCGTAGAGAATAAACGCTATTCTCATTTCAGAGGCTGTTCCCAGGATGCCCAGGCAGAATCATTTTCCCAGAGTCTTACTTCAATTGAATTGACAGTGTCTCCGCCGATTTTACCCGCAATCTCTGCGGCAATAATTCTGCTGAAGAGTTCGAGAGACGGATTAGTATCCTTGAAGGCGGGTAATTCATTGAGTGTTTTGTCTTCATAGAGATCAATCACCTGTTTCAGAATCTGTTCAACCAGAACAAGGTCTGCAAGATAGTTGTGCTCATCGAGTTTGCCGCCTATTAATCTGAGTTCCAGCTCGTAGGAGTGGGAATGCAGACTGTTCTCCGTGCCCCAGTCTCCTCCAGTCAGGAAATGCTGTGCTATGAACTTTCTTTTTAAACATAATTTATGCATCTTTCTACCTCATATCAAGGACAACCTGGAGATATTCACCCCCCGGTTCATCAATTATTTTGTAGGCATCGGCGGCCTTTTCAAATTTAATTTCATGGGTAATCCATGAAGAATACTGATTAGCGGCGAGCCATTTTATGGCGGTGTTCATCCGTCTTTTGTAATCCCATCGGCCTCTTAAAGCCGGTGCTATGCCCGATACCTGACTGCTGATTATACGAAGCCTTTTTCTGTGAAACTGGCTGCCGAGTTCAAGGCAGACCTTTTTACTTCCATACCATGAGCCGGCCAATATTCTCCCGTCATAATGCGCATGTTCAAGACAGGATTGCAGGGCTGCCGGGTTTCCTGACAATTCCAGGCTGAGATCATAATTTTCCGGAATTTCAGAAGCGGTAAGGGCCGCATCCTCAATATCAGAAGCAAAATCACGGCGATACCGGCTGGGATCAACTATCGTAAGATTCTCGAGAGGGAAGCCTGACAGCATTCTGGCTGTGATCTGACCGATGATACCCAGGCCGTAGAGGCAGACTCTCTCCCCCATTATGGGTGCCGAGTCATGGATGAAGGTTACCGCTGTCTCGCAATTAGGGATAAGAACGCATAACTCAGGTGAGATATCATCCGGCAGGAATATCAGCCGGTCAACACTCACTGCCGTCCAGTCCTGATGCGGATGAAAAATTAGTACTTTTCTACCCTCCATCCAGCTATTGTCTCTGTCTCCGGTGGTTACGACTTCCCCGATTAAGATATAACCGTAGGGGAAGGGGTACTTTGCTTCACGGCGAAGTTCTTCGATTGATTCGTCCAGCAGAAGATTTTCCGGAAACTCACCCCTATAGGCCAATCTTTCGGTACCGGCACTGATACCGCAGTACAGGGCATGAACAAGTGCCTCATCTGTTGAGAGTTTGCCAATTGATACATCGGTAACGGTAATTTCTCCCGGTTTAACAAACTGCAGCCTTCTGGCCGTCATGGAGTCTCCTTATCTATCAGGCATATCCGATCTCTTCCTGCTTCTAACCAGCGGGAAGCTCCTGCTCTCAGCGGAGTGCCGAGAGTACTTGATGCGAGCAGATTATAACCGCCTAAAAACATCGGGCTTACAGTAACTGCCATCTTGTCCCATAAGCCCGATGCAAGAAAGGAACGCAGAATTCCTGCTCCTCCCTCAACCATCAGGAGGCGGATTCCTCTTGCATAAAGGTTCTTTAATACTCCCGGAAATGATAAGCCCTCATCCTTCAAACCTGCCGACAAGATTAAGGCCCCTGCCTTCTCTAATGACAGCTTCTTTTCTTCATCAGTATCAGGTCCACAGAAGATTATCGGATGTCTGCGGCCTCCGAGAGCATTCGCAGCAGGAGGTGTTCTCAACTTTGAATCAAGGATTACCGGTACAGGATTGTTCCCTTCTACCAGCCGGACAGATAATCTGGGATTGTCCGATAGGATGGTGCCTATTCCAACCATAATGGCATCGCAGTAAGCTCTGATATAATGCACGAATTTCATTGATTCATTACAACTGATTGATGTCGGCCTGCCGGATCCGGTGCTTAGCGAGCCGTCTAGGGACAGTGCAAAGCTGAGAATTACCTGCGGCTTATCCGGCCTGCCAGAGTTTGCTGATGATTGAAGCCAGTTTTCTATTTCTGTTAAGGCCGGCCTGCTGCGATCCATTATCTGGTTTTATTGATGTCAATTAAATGATTCATACGGACGGCCTTGGTCTCGATATATCTGCGGTTATCTTTGAGAATTTCTATTTCAATTGGAACTCGTTCGGTTATATTGATTCCATGATTTTCGAGACCCTCAATCTTTGCAGGATTATTGGTTATAAGTCTGATATCGTTGAGCCCCATTTCCTTCAAAATAAACGCCCCTATGCTGTAATCTCTGCAATCGGCACCATGACCCAGCGCAATATTGGCGTCTACGGTATCCATGCCGGCATCCTGTAGATTGTATGCTTTCAGCTTTTCAGTCAATCCAATTCCTCTGCCTTCCTGCCGCAGATAGATTACAGCACCTTTCTCTTCCAAGCTGATCATCTGCAGTGAGGCTGCAAGCTGAGGGCCGCAGTCACATCTGAGTGAGCCTAGAACGTCACCGGTAAAACATTCTGAATGAATTCTTATCAGTGGCGGTTTTCCTTCATTTAAATTGCCGAGGATGAAGGCCATATGCTCCTTTCCTGTGTCGGGGTCATGATACAGGCGGAGTTGGAACTCTCCATATTCTGTCGGGATTCTGGATATGACTATATTTTCGATTTTTGCTTCACGCAGCATTTTTTTGTCCTGTCTTTTGAGTTTAACACTCACTGGCTTTGTTCATATTGTATATTCATTACTCAGGTCTTTGCCACAAGTTTTTTTTCTGATGCGTGCTGTCTCAGCGATTATAAGAAGGCCGCAGAGGATGGCTGCAAGCCGAAGCATCCAGGGAGTATCGAGAGACAGTTTTGAAGCAAGCAGGCCGCCTGTTATATAGCTGACAGGGAGGACTGCTGTAGCCGCTGCTTCAAGAAAGCCCTGCCGTGCGGCCGCCGAATTGGGCGGGCCATGAATAAATACCTGATGAACAGTAACAAGATGAATCCAGCCCAGAGAGACTCCGGAGATTATTAAGAGGATACAGGGCAGCAGGAAATCAAGGCCGACGGGGCTGGAAAAGCTCAGTTTCCCCGCAAAGAAGTAGACTATACAGGCTATTCCGGCAGCGGCAATAGTTGTCCTTGAGCTTGCTCTTGCGGCAAGTCCCGAAATCCCCATAATGAATCCGATTAAAATACTTCCACCCATCAATGCAGCGAGCCCGTAACCGATATACCTGGATTCAAATCCCAGTCTTCTGGTAATAAAAAAGGGCAGGTTCAGGATTATCAGACTGTTGATTGCCTGCATTCCGATGTATAAGAGAACAGGTGCATTTTTTTTGTTAAGATCCTTGAATTCGCCGATGACTGATGAAAGGCTGATTCTTTTATGTGTTATTTTTTTATCAGTTTTCAGGCGCCGTGCTTCTGTTTCGGTCAGAAATAGTTCGGAGATACCGCTTGTCAGGAAGCACAGGCTGTTAATAAACAGTATGGAAACAAGCCCCAGAACAGGATGAAGCAATGCGCCCAGGCTCTGCCCTGCAAGGCTCGCAAGATGACCGCTTCCGGTCCGAAGACTGAGGAGATCGGCCTTTGTTTTTTTCTGATCGAGAATGAAACTTATGACAGCCGGTGAGAAATGCGCCTGCATTACAGCATTCATGAAAACCATCGGCAGAATCACAGCAAGAGGATGAATGCCTGCTGTCCCTGAAAGGAGCAGGGCTCCGGCTGCAAGGAACAAACTTCTTATAAGGTCGGTTCCTGCAATAAGGGGCGGACGACGGCTTCTGTCAGCCCGTTTGCCGCCTTCAAGGCTGAAAAGGATCACCGGCAGGTAGACCGCCGCCTGAATTAACCCGATATATAAGGGATCAGGATAGGTATCCGAAACAAATATTATCAAGGCAACCACATACATACTGTTCCCGAGACTTGTAAGCATATTGCCCATGATGATCAGGACTGCGTTCATCACCTGGACTCCTCATCTGTATCCGGCGACAAGAGACTCATTATCAATCTGGGTATTTCCGCCATCTCAGGGATTCCATCGTAGCCGGAGGGCAGATCGGGGGGCTGGAGGCCATGGCTGAGCACCCATGATTCGGGGAATATCAGCGGGTTTTCCGCCGGTGCGATTATATGAAATGGAACAGGATAGCCCGGGTTCGGACCGCTCACAGGCTTTCTCGGCTGGTGATCTCCAATGATTACCATAAACTCCTGAGCCGAGAGAACCTCGGTAAGATACCTCACGGTAGTTTCAAGGCTGTAGGAAATTCCTTCCAGGTAGCCTTCAGCCAGCTCGTTGCCATAAAGCCAGTTGTTCTCAAAAAATTTCAGATAGCCATCTTCATATTCTTTTCCACTCCGGCTGAAATCCCAGTCTGGCTTAAACATGGGAATTCTCACGAAGGGGGTATGCGAACTGACCAGTAAATAAAATGCAAAATCATTTCGATTATCCTGAAGATAATTCTTAGAGAATACACTGAAAGCAAACTGATCAGTCAGGGTTCCAAATGCAACATTCGGACCCTCATAACCGAAGTCATGTCTGATGATATAGTTTTCAAAGGGATATGCAATCTTCCATTCTTCCGATGCATCAGTGGTTCCCGGGGCAACATAATGCCGGCAGTAGCCTGCGTCGCCCATCAGTTCTAGAAGCTCAGCGGGGGAGCCTTCTGCTATCCTTTCATCGAACATCTGCTGGTTTACTATATGTACGCCTGTAAGCAGGGTGGCATCTGCAAGCCAGCTCCTGCCGCCGAAGGCTGGAGAAAGGACAAAACCGGTTCTTGTTGTCCAGCCGTCATCCTGCAGCAGGGGTTCAAGCCTGCTGTAGATATTCTCAATGGTTTCAATATATTCGGGCCTCTGGAAAAGTGTTGCGCCATAGGACTCCACCACGACAATATGCACATCCATGTCCTTTATACCGGGAAATTTCCAGCTAATCCCGGGCTCAGCAGGTTCAGGAGCAACAGGCTTGTCGTAAGTCTCCGGTATATCCTCAATCTTTGCTCTGCCGTTCTCCGGGGCTGAGATATCTTTTGCAATCTGGATGATTGGAGAGTGATCCGGAAATATAAATATCAGTCCCAGTGCAATAGTTATGGTCGAAAAAAGTATGGGAAATCGAATAGAAGTCGGATTTAGTTTCAGAAAAATTTTTGCTGGGATCAAAATGATCCAGGCAAGTGCCGTAATCAGACCAACTGTAAATATGACTGATAATACCCGTATAAGGTATGGTGATAAAATGCCTTCAGGGGTCAACATGACGAACAGACCGGGAATGAGCGGAACATCTTTTAAAAGATGAAAATTCTCCATATAGAAAAAGCGGTAAAAAATCTCACCCATGTTGTATAAAAGCAGAGTTCCGGAAAATATCAGACATATCAGATATCTAATCCTTTGCAGTCTTCCGGGAAGAAGCAGTAATGCTATAAAAAATATCTCTCCGGCGGGGAGCAGGAACCGCAATGGAGCAGAACTTTCTATTGTGGGAAGCAGTCTGTAGGAAAAAAATACCGCCTGAAAAAAAATCAATAACAGGACCGACCTGTATAGTTTAACGGAGCTTCGCATAAATATCTCCGCTTCGGGCACTCTTTGGATAAGAGTAAATAAACTTCATTATTTCTACGTTTGACTGCCATTTCCGGAAGTGCAGTTTCATCGATTCTCCTCTTGAGAAATTGAAGGAATAATGCCCCAGCCGACTGATTTCTTTCAGACATTTAACAGCCCTCTGCGGCTGCTCTGGAAGGAATTCAAAACTGATATTTTTAACGGCTGTTGACAATCCCTGAAGAACATGGTGCTCGAAACCTTCAGTATCAATTTTAATAAACTGCGGAACTCCATATATTCCTATTGCAGTATCGAGGGATATCATTTTGATATCCAATTTCTCCGGCCATCTGACCCTTTTAAATGCGCCGTTCTTCCCAATCTCACTAACCCAGCCGCTGTCTACACTTGTCAGGGTGGGGTTTTCAGGAGAGATGAGAAGTTCTGTGCTGTTATCTCTATCACCTAGTGAACAGAAGTTCAGGGAAACATTTTGGTTGTCCCCGAACCAGCTTGTCAGCAGTGCAGCGCAAACCGGCTGAGGTTCAAAGGCTGCTGCCCTGGCTCCTAAATCAAGAAATGTTCTGGTCCGGTTCCCAAGATGGGCTCCCACATCGAAGGCAATAGATCCCGCGGCGACAAATTTTTTGTAGAAATTTTTCATCCGGAACCTTCTGAATGGAATCGCATAGTAAATGAAATATGATGTTAAAATTCCTTTTCTATAACTACGGGGAACGAGGCTGCTGACAGTTCTTATGCGAAAGTATCCTTCGACAATGAAACTGATCATAATCAGATAACTGACCATCGGGATCAGGATTCTGGTCTGGAGTATAAAAAAATATTGATAAAACTGACTGCCTGGAATAAGCAGTGCCGAGGCCCAGATAAATCCCAGAAGAAACTGGAAGGCCGCGGCCGCAGTTTTTGAATACCAGAAATACCAAAGCGGAATTTCAGGCGTGACTGGAAACAGGAGATATACCGGACCGAATACATAACGCGCAATGGCCGGGAGGATGAGAATCAGGGGCATCTCTGTGAATGAAAATAGAAATATGCAGTTTAGCAATATAATCAGCGCATCAGACTCTGCATCGAACCATCCTCCCCATTTTGCTGAAGGCGGTTTTTCTGCTTCGTGGCGGTCCAGCCATCCATCAAGCAAATCTGCGGCGAATCCGATCATAATTAACTCAGCCGAAATTATTGCGTATATTCTGATTCCATATCTTTTTGAGTACAGGGCCATACCTAATCCGGCGAGCATGAGTACGGCTCTTGAGAGGGTGGCTATATTCGCGGGTCTTTTAAAGAAAGTCATCAAATCTATACTGGAGTCTTTTAGGGCAATCTTTAAACCTATGATGACTGCCGGTAAATACAATAGCAGGCCCGCGGCAAGAAAAATGCCGGTGCTGCTGTTCAGTCTGAAAAAAATAAGGGTGTAGAGGACGGCCGCCAATGATGTAAACGGCAGCCAGTTAGTAAAAACCCTATTGAAGACATACATCTGTGAAATTATAGAGGAAAAACAAGTAAACTGTCCAATTATTTTTTTTGATACGGCTGATTTGGTGAATTATGATATTGACTGTCTACTCTGATGGGAGTAGAAGAAGTCCCATGAAACCATGTATGCGGCTTCATAACCACATTGAAAAACAACCATCAACATGGGAGAAGAGCAGGGTATCTCCAAGACAGAAAAGGGAACCGCTTCAACAGGAAAGAACGACTCATTCTGGAAAGAATGAACAGGCAAAAAGCAAAGGGAGCTTCTAAAAGATACGCCAGGCTCTTGACTCGATATTTCCTACTAAATTCATGGTAAAATAAAAGCATGGAAAGGCATGGAACCGGACGGCTTCGCTGTCGGCTAGCTTGGCTGTTTTACAAACAGAATAAATCTTTGTTAAATAAAAGAAGTACCAATACATAATAAAAATATGAACCAAAGAATCCTGCTCTCAAAATTTTGGATATTTGTGACTTTGAATTATCTGTATTGTGATCCCATGGGTGTAAAGGATGCAAATCGGATAAAACAATGCTTAACGGGTGCTGTTCAAGGGATGGAAATGAATGAAGGCTTCCTTTTATAGAACAAAGCCGGATATTGCTTGCGCAATCTCCGCGCCAGCTCCGTAAACCCCAACGATTTCATACCGCCATCCGTTGACAACAAATCTCTTCGCCAGATTTGCATTAGCGGCTTCTTCGACAACCTGACAGAATTGTCATTTAAGTACCCCAAGATTCTTCTGGAGGCTCGCCCTCTTTTTTGTTACATTGTGCTCAAAGGAGAAAAGTCAATATGTCAAATACCAGATTTGTTGCAGCCGGATCCCCGGCCCTTAGCCGAACCTTGATGAAAAATGTCTATCTCTGGATGACTGCCGGATTAGCATTGACGGCGGCGGTGGCCTGGTGGACGGCGACATCCCCCTCAGTCCTCAGATTTCTGTTCGGCAGTGGGCCGTATTTGTTTTTCGGGCTCATTATCGGCGAGTTCATTCTTGTTTTTTCGCTATCCCGCAGAATCATGCATATGAGTATCAGGGCCGCCCTCGGCGGATTCGCTGCCTATTCAATACTCAACGGTCTAACCATCTCCCTAGTGTTTTTGAGATACACCGAAATGGAGGTTTTCCAGGCATTCGTCAGTGCAGCCGCAATGTTCGGAGCCATGAGCCTATGGGCGGTTACCACAAAGAAAGACCTTAGCGGGTGGGGCCATTATCTGTTTATGGGAATCATAGGGCTGCTCATTGCCTCCCTCGTCGGCATTTTTATTGGGGGTACTTTCTATCACGTTTTGTTTTCCGTTGCCGGTGTGATATTGTTCACGCTTCTTACCGCCTATGACACCCAGATGATAAAAAGAATGAGTGACGGGGCTGGAGCCTCCATCGGGGAAGATGATTTCATCCGGCTTTCCATTCTCGGGGCGCTGAAACTGTATTTGGATTTCATAAACATGTTCCTCTTCCTTCTGCATCTCTTCGGCCATCGGCAATAGCCTCAGCGGAAGAGTTCAATCCTTATGCGGCATAGAGGATTCATCGCAGCGGGCACCCATTCAGGATGCGGGAAAACCACCCTGACTATGGGATTGATTGCCGCCCTGCGGGACCGTGGACTTCGCGTTCAGCCCTTCAAGAGTGGACCGGATTACATTGATTCGGGGTTTCTCACCTTAGCCGCAGGGCGGCCCTGCAGAAACCTTGACACAAGGATGCTGGATGATGCCATGGTGAGAGAACTTTATCGCCGTCAGGCCGAAAAAGCCGATATATGCATCGTCGAGGGTGTGATGGGCCTTTTCGACGGTGCAGGTGCCGATGACGAACGGGGGAGTGCGGCGCATCTGTCCAAGGTGCTTGGCCTTCCCGTCATCCTGATTCTTGATGCTCGGGGCATGGGAAGATCTGTGGCGGCCTTAGCAGGCGGATTCGCCGATTTCGATCCAGATATCCATGTCGCCGGTTGTCTGCTGAACATGATTGGGTCAGATAGACATGCCGCATTGCTCACCCGCTCGCTGGAATCGAATACCGGTTTATCCGTCCTAGGCTGCATAAGGAGAGATGAGCGATATAAACGCCCGCAGCGGCATCTCGGACTCGTACCGGCATGGGAGGAGGATGGAGCCAAACGGGGGATGGATGATGTTATGGCGGGAGTGAATAATGCCGTTAAACTGGATGACCTTATCTTACAGGCCGAGAAAACAATACCTCTTCCTGAGGAAGCAGGCAGGCTGTGCAGTGTTTCTTCACGAGACCGTGACCATAAGCCGGTGATCGCCCTGGCCCGTGATAATGCATTTTGCTTCTATTATCAGGATAATCTTGACCTATTGGAGGCCTATGGGGCCCGTTTGGCGGAGTTTAGCCCTCTCTCTGATGAAGAACTGCCGCATAATACGGCAGGAATCTGGCTTGGCGGCGGATATCCTGAGCTACATGCCAAACTGCTGTCTGAGAACATATCGCTCATCAAACGGTTACGCGATGCTGCGGCGGATAATATGCCGATTTTCGGAGAATGCGGCGGATACATGTACCTCTCACAGGCCATTATCGACAGGCAGGGTCGCCGCCATTCCATGGCGGGAATACTGCCGGGCACCGCTGTCATGGGGGACAGACTTGCCTCATTGGGCTATTGTACCGCGACTATCGCCTCTGCATCAGTCTTCGGACCCGCAGGAGTCAGCTTTGAGGGGCATGTTTTTCATTGGGCCATGATGAGGGAACTGCCTGCAGATTCCCAACCCATGTTCCGGGTATGCAAAGACGGTGTCGAACAGGGCGTCGGCGCCGTACGGGGCAATAGCGTTGGAAGTTGGCTGCATGTCCATTTTGCATCCAATCCCGAAGCACTGGGAAGCTTTGTCGCATCGGCCGCAAAATGGAAGGAGGAGAACCGTTGAGGACACCGGGAATCCGTCAGTATCTGGAGCCAAAGGAAATCTATCGCCGGAGCTATGCCGAAATCGCTAAGGAATTCGGCGATTATACGGGACCGGCCGATGAAATGCTTATTCGCACCCGGATAGCTCATGCCATGGCCGACGTAGAATTGGCCAAGACCTTCGTTCTTCATCCCAAAGCCGTAAGTTCCGGTGTTTCGGCCCTGAGTTCGGGAGCCAACATCGTCACCGATGTCACCATGGTAGAAGCGGGCATCAAGTCCCGCCTTCCGGAGGACTATGGCGGCCGATTGTCCTGTTTCCTTAACCACGCCGGTGTTGCCGAGGAAGCCAAGCGGGTCGGCGGAACCAAGTCGGCCGTCGCCTTGGCTCTCGGTATCGGAGAGTTTGACGGCGGCATAGTGGCCATCGGGAATGCACCTACCGCCCTGTTCGAGTTGATTGACCTCATTGGCGAGGGCAGGGCAAGTCCCGCCCTGGTCGTAGGTGTTCCGGTAGGATTTGTAGGCGCAGCAGAATCGAAACTGGAACTCATGGAATTGGATGTTCCATATATAAGCAATCCTGATCGCCGAGGCGGGAGTCCCCTGGCGGCGGCCATCGTAAATGGCCTGCTGCACCTAGCCTTCGCATGACTTCGGATTCCACAGACTATCGAAGGGTTCTGGGAAGTGTAGAAGGGATGCGCCGGGGCTTCACAACGGGAACCTGTGCTCAGGCGGCATCTCTTGCAGCGGCAAAGATGCTCATCGACGGGAAAACACTGACCGAGGTGACGATTAGCCTCAAGGACAGCCGCCGCCTCACCATACCCGTCGTCAATGCCCGCATCGGCCCGGAACATGCTGAATGCGGTGTTATTAAGGATGCAGGCGACGATGAGGATGTGACAGACGGTGTCGAAGTGCATGCCGCTGTCAGATACATTGAACAGCCGGGTGTGACTATATTGGGCGGACAGGGAATAGGCCAGGTAACGAAGCAGGGCCTCCCCGTAGCGCCGGGAGAGGCGGCGATCAATCCAAACCCTCGGAAACAGATAATCAGGGAGCTGACCTCCCTCAAACAGGCCGGCAGAGGGTTTCAAGTGTTCCTTACCGTGCCTGAGGGAGAAAGGCTGGCAAAGAGCACCTGGAATCCACGGCTCGGAATTGAAGGGGGCATCAGCATAATCGGAACCACCGGTGTGGTGGAGCCGAAATCCTCGGCTGCCTTCAAGGCATCCATCGCCCTCAATCTCAACATCCTTAGAAAGAGTGATCTGAAAACTGCGGCACTGGCCTTTGGCTATGTGGGTGAGAATTGGTACAGACATCGACATGGCTGGGGTCAAGATATGGTGGTTAAATTCGCCGACCATTTTGGATATACCCTGGATATGGCCGCTTCCAAGGGTTTTACCAGGATAGTACTGGCCGGTCATGTCGGTAAGATGGTCAAGGTGGCGGCTGGTTTGTTTGACACGCATTGGACCAGCGGTGATGCCAGGCTGGAAACGGTGGCGGCCTGGGCCGGAGCTGCCGGTGCCGATAGGGCTGTGATAAAGGAACTCCTGACTCAAGACTCGGCAGAGGCCGCCGTTGCCATCCTGGATCGGAACGGACTCAATGAAACCTGGGAACTGATAAATAATCGGCTTCTGGAACGCTGCCGTCTCCGATTAGAACGGGGCGGTTCTGATGCGGTTTTTGAATCGGTGCTGTTGAATCTTGAAGGGAGAGAACTGGCCCATGAAAAAATTTAAGATTGTCGGCATGGGGCCAGGAGGCCGGGATTACATCATTCCGGCCGCGTTACAGGCAATACATGAGGCCCAAATCCTCATAGGAGCGCCCCGGCACCTCAACGCTGCGGCGCAGTATTCTCAGGGCGAAGATAAGAAGACCTTCACCTATAAGGCCAATCTCGATGCCCTCATATCCTTCATCCGGGCTAACAGAGATAGACGCATCGCCCTGCTGGTCAGCGGTGATCCGGGTTTCCACAGCCTGTTGGGGCATGTCGTTAGAAATTTCCAGGCGGAGGAATACAGCGTCATTCCCGGAATCAGCAGTTTTCAAACGGCCATGGCCAGATTGGGTGTGCCCTGGCAAGAGGATTTAACCATTAGCTGTCACGGGAAACCCTTCCGTGAGATACGACATAGGGTTCTGAAAACCCTTAAAGAAGGCCGACGTGTCATCCTCCTCACCGATTCAAAGAACAGTCCCCGCATCATCGCCGCCGAGCTATTGGACTTGGACATAGGTGACCGCAGGGTATGGCTGGGTGTGAGCCTTACCCTCCCCGACGAAGAGATGGCGGAAACAACACTTCAGGCGCTGGCCTGGGGGGAGAATGCGGAGGAATCACCCCGACTATGTGTGATGGTCGTGCAATGAAGGGCGCACTATACGGCATCGGCCTGGGCCCGGGGGATCCGCAACTGATAACCTTGAAGGCTCATGTTATTCTACAAGAGGCTGATATTATCCTCATCCCTCAGAGCGCCAAAACGGGCAGGTCTGCGGCCAGAGATATTATCGACGGCTTAGCGATTACCGGAAAGGCCGAATACCGTGAATTGCGTTACCGCATGGATAAAAAAAAACTGGATGAGTTCTGGAAAGAGCAGGCCGCCAAGGTGGTGAGGGAAATCGAGGCCGGCAAGGTCTTGGCCTATGTCACCCTGGGAGATGTGGGGATATACAGCACATTTGGATACCTTCAGCAAGCTCTTTCAAGAATAGGCTCCTACAAAGTGGTACGCATCCCGGGTATTTCCTCCTTTCAACTGGCTGCCGCGCGATTGGGTTTGGATTTGGCCTTGGGTGAAGAAAACCTGGGCATCTTTCCTCTTCCAAAAGATATAAATGACCTAGACGGCATCATCACGGCCCATGATGCCGTGATATTGATGAAGATAGGAAAGCGGCTGCGGGAACTTCGTGATTGGCTTTGTAAACGCGAAATGGAGATGACTGCATCCTTTGCCCGGCGGGTGGGATTTGATGATGAGTACGTGATACAATCCTTCAAGGAGCTTCCTCTAGGTGAGGCTGGAGGGCTGTCTGTGGTGATAATCCGTAAGGTGAGAGATGTATGAAGGTGTACTTCGTAGGCGCAGGTCCGGGCGATCCACAGCTCATCACGGTCAAAGGCCGCGATCTTCTCACGCAGGCGGACATCGTCATTTACACCGGCAGTCTGGTGCCGGATAAGATCCTTAAATGCTGTAGAGCCGAAGCAAGACTCCTGGATTCCGCCGGAATGAACCTCGATGAGATTCTCAAGCTGTACTTTGAGGAGCGGGGAAATCAAGGCATCATCGTCCGTCTGCACACAGGCGATCCGGCACTGTACGGAGCGATTCAAGAACAGATTGACCAATTACACGCCTGGGACATTCCTTTCCATGTCGTTCCGGGAGTATCATCCTTTCAGGCGGCTTCCGCCATTTTGGAGAGACAATTCACCCTCCCTGGGGTGAGTCAGACCATCGTCCTCACCCGGCTGGAGGGCCGCACCGCCGTCCCAGAGTCCGAAAGACTGGAAGTTTTGGCGGAAAGCCGGGCCACGCTGGTTATCTTCCTGTCGGTGGACAGGGCCGGGGAAATTCAGCGCCGTCTCATACCCATACTTGGGCAGGAAATGCCCATCGCTGTCGTCTATAGGGCGACCTGGGAAGATCAGGTATTGCTGAAAGGCTGCCTGGGCAATCTTGAACATCTCTGTAACGAGGCCGGCATCAGCAGGCATGCCCTCATCATTGTCGGACGGGTGCTGGATTGTGAATACGAGAAATCAAGACTCTATTCTGCGGACTTCAGTCATGGATACCGTCAGGGGCAATAATGACGGCAATCAGTTTTATTACCGACAATGGCCGGCTTAGCGCCGAATTCCTTCAAGACAAGCTTGAAGATTCTCAGCTCATTGATCTTCGCGGGAAAGGACTGCTGCGAAACTGGGTTGACAGGCATTTTCATGATTACAGCGGGCACATCTTCATCATGTCTCTCGGCATAGTCTACCGCATGATAGCCGGGCACATCACAAATAAGTATCAGGATCCGGCCGTCGTCGTCGTAGATGATGCGCGGCGCTACGCCATCAGCGCATTGAGCGGTCACGAGGGCGGGGCCAATGCCCTCACCTGGAAGGTGTCCGCTTTGGTCGGCTGTGAGGCCGTGATCAGCACCGCCTCGGATACGAACCGGCGCATCACCATGGGCATAGGCTGCCGCAGGGGGATAGGCATTCCGGCCGTTGAGAAGACGGTCATGAGCGTGCTCGAAAAACATGGATTGAGTAGTCATGATGTGCGTGTGGCCGCAAGTGTCGATATCAAGAGAGACGAGCAGGGTTTGATCATGGCTTTTGAAAACATGGCCATGCCCTTGGTTTTTCTCGATTCCAGCCGAATCAAAGCCTTCTCGGGTTTTTCCACCCCATCCAAGGCGGCCATGAAGAATCTTGGCCTGCCCGGTGTGAGTGAACCCTGCGCCCTGCTGCTGGGCAGAAGGGCTGTCCTGATACAGCCCCGCTACGCCGCCGATGGTGTCACCGTGGCACTGGCCCGGGAGGATGAGCAGGAGGACGTACATTGAAGGGGTTCATGCATGTTGTCAGCATAGGTCCCGGAGATGCCGATCATCTCACCGCAGGGGCGAATATGGCACTTCAGGCTGCCGATGTAATTGCCGGTTATGACGGCTATCTGCAATACATAGCCGACTATCTCGAAGGAAAGGAAGTCATTTCCAGCGGCATGCGCGGCGAGGTTGAACGCTGCCGGAACGCCCTTTCCCAGTTTCGCGGGGGCAGACGGGTTGTTCTGGTATCGGGGGGAGACGCTGGGGTGTATGGCCTGGCCGGTCTTGTTTTAGAACTGATGTCCCCTGCAGAGCGGGCCAGTCTTCTCATCCTGCCGGGTGTCACTTCGGCAACCGCCTGCGCCGCGCTGCTCGGCGCTCCTCTCACCCATGACTTTGCAGTTATTTCGCTCAGTGATCTGCTCACCGATGCGAAACTCATCGAGAAACGCCTGGACTTGGCCGCAAAGGGGGATTTTGTCACCGTGCTTTACAACCCCCGAAGCCTTAGCCGGCGGCATTTGTTCCTGAGAACCATAGATATTTTTCTTAAGCATAGGGAAGCCCATACCCCTGTTGGATTGGTTCGCAATGCCTACAGAGATGAACAGAGGGTTGAAATCGTTCAGTTAACCGACTTATACGCTCAAGACTGGGTGGATATGAAAACAACCGTCATCATTGGAAACAGTCAAACCATGTCATCGGGACACAGAATGATTACACCTCGCGGATACCAGATATGCCGGACTGACGAAGCGGTTGTGTAGGATCTCGAAGATTGTCGGCCTGCAAGCGATGTATTCACTAAGCTTCTGGTCTGTTCACGGCTCTGATAAATTCGTTTTATGGGCACCTCTAAGAAACAGCTTTAGGAAATTGACGAAGAAATTTTTTGTCGATACAAGGCGGCAAAAGCTCAAGCGCAGCTTAGGCTACGTGAGCATTTTGACAACGCAGTAGCGGTGGAAAAGTTCGAGTCAAGAACTAAATGGGGTTTTTTAGAGGTGCCCTTATATCAGTATTGGATATATTCGGCTCATTCCACAATGGCAATCACTTCAATGCCGCAACAATACGGAGTCATGACTGAAAAACTGGCACAGGGTATAATTGTCTTCAAGAAGTTTATCAATGAGGGCTGCTACATGCGGTCATCAGTAATGAGTATCATTTCTTACTGGATATCCTGAAGATTATGAAATCAGCGGGCATAAGATCAGCCGTTCTCTGGCCAATGAAGCATCTACCTGAAGATATTCCCGCAATCCTGGAATTTTATGGATCAGGCTGCAGCCGTTAATCAGGATTCTTGTAACTGCTTCGGCCATGAAATTAACTATCATTGAGGATAAGATAGGGGACAAACAAAAATTGCCGGAATCATGAAATCTCAGTCATCCGGCATTTCTTTGAGTTAGAATGGGTTAGTTCTGTTCTTTATATTTCCTCAGGACATCGAGCACATAGTCGATATCGGCTTCCTGATGATCAGCATTTACCTGGAACCTGATTTCTTCATCTCCCTTTGGAACAACTGGGAAATTCAGTCCAGTGGCAAGAACACCATGGTCAGTTAGAAATTTAACCAGCTCAGCCGTTTTCGGTGTATCCCGAACCATGAGGGGAACAACCGGGTGATCACCTTCAATCGTCTCGTAGCCGTACTTGTTCAGGCCAGCTTCAAAGCGTTTGGTCATGGAGCGCAGGTGCCTGAGGATTTTCAGACCACTTGGACTGTCCAGCAGCTCCAGTGCAGCCATTGCAGCGGACGCTTCTGAGACAGTGATCGGATTGGAGTAGATGTACATGGGAGATGTCTGACGCAGATAGTCCACAATTTCCTGGGATGTGACAACATAACCGCCATTCACACCAAATCCTTTACCAAGTGTGCCGATGATGAGATCAACCTTTGTTCCGCAGTATTCTTCTGTCCCGCGGCCAGTTGGACCAATTCCTCCAACACCATGGGAGTCATCGATAACAGTCAGCAGACCTTCTTCGAATTGGCCAGCATACTTTGCACAGATTTCTGCAAATTCTTTCAGAGGAGCATTATCACCGCGCATACTGAAAATACCATCTGTCACAACCAGGGCTCTTCTGGCAACGCCTGCCCATTCCTGAAGTTTAGCCTCCAGGTCGGCCATATCATTATGTTCATAGACGGCTTTGCCTTGGGGGCGTGACAAACGCATGGCCTGGATAATGCTGTTGTGATTCAGTGCATCGCTGATATAAACAGTTTCCTTTGAAGCCAGCGGCATGAGTACGCCAAGACTGGTAACATAGGCTGAACTGAAAATCATTCCGGCTTCTTTTCCATGAAATTCGGCCAGTCTTTCTTCCAGGTCAGTATGCGCTTTGTAAGTTCCGCTGATAAAACGGACAGCACCTGGGCCTGTGCCAAATTCCTTGACGGCAGCTTCTTCAGCTTCAATCACTTCAGGTCTCATGGACATTCCCAGATAAGAATTAGAATTCATTTTGATGAATTCTTTATTTCCGAATCCTTCGATGAAATAACGTGGACCTGTGGTTTCTGCTGCAGGTTTGATACCAGTAACCACCATCTCTTCACCTTTGGCAATGCCTTTGGTTTTCAGGTCATCTACGGCTGCCTTAAGGACGGCATTCAATCTTGTAATGGACATCGGTTCCTCCTGCTGTCAAAGTTTTTTTGACAGAACGTCAAGCATATCTTTTGTCATGGTATCCAGATCGTATTCCGGTTTCCATCCCCATTCATCCCGTGCTGCTGAATCATCCATGCTGTTTGGCCAGGATGCGGCAATTTTCTCTTTCAAGCCATCTACATTGTAATCCATTTTGAATTCAGGAATGTATTTGCGGATAGATTCTGCAATGATTTCAGGGTCGAAACTCATGGCCGTAACATTGAAAGCATTTCTGTGGATCAGTTTTGCAGGATCAGCTTCCATCAGGTCAATGGCGGCTTTGATGGCATCCGGCATATACATCATGTCCAGGAACGCACCGGCAGGCAGATTGCAGGTGTATTTTTTATTCTTGACGGCTTCATAATAAATCTCAACAGCATAATCTGTCGTGCCGCCGCCTGGCAAAGTTTCGTTGGAGATGATGCCGGGATAACGAACACCGCGAGTATCAACACCAAAACGCGCGAAATAATAATCACAGAGCAATTCTCCGGCAACCTTTGTTACGCCATACATTGTGGAGGGACGCTGAATTGTGTCCTGCGGTGTGTTGTCCAGTGGAGTAGAAGAACCGAAAGCACCAATTGAACTGGGTACAAATACAGCACAGTTATATTCGCGGGCAACTTCAAGGACATTGGACATACCATTGATATTCACATCCCATGCCAGGACTGGATTGGCCTCAGCCGCTGCAGACAGAATAGCTGCGAGATGGTAGATCGTATCAATACTGTATTTCTTCACAACATCAGAAACAGCGTTTTTATCGATACAGTCCACAACTTCAAAAGGACCTGAATTCAGCAATTTTTCGCTGGGTGGGGTTTTTCTTCCGCCGGCAGCCACATTTTCATTGCCGTAGCGTTCACGGAGAGCCATCGTGAGTTCCGAACCAATCTGACCTACAGCTCCTGTTACAAGAATTTTCTTCATGGGCCTCTCCAATTTTATTTCTTGGATATCTTGAGATAAAAATATCCACCCCAGTTCATGATAGGAGAAGTTATATTTCCTGTCAAATGAATGATAAAAAATGGACCGCCTTCAAGAATGGAAGCAATCCATTCTTCAAAAAGCATTTTCCGGTGAATCAGCCTCAAATCCTGATAAAGCACTAAAGGGCGCAGATATGTTTAATGAAAAGAGGGCTCCAAGAAATATCTTCCGGCATTCTTGCCAGACTTCTTTGCGGGCTTTACTTGAAATATCACATTCCGTTTCGTCCGGAAAGTTTTCCTCTAAAAAAGTCTCCAGTTGATTAGCTCTCCAGCCTATGGGCGCATATCTGACTATTCCAGGTTGTGCCGTCCATTTCCCTCTGGTACGGGAAGCGTATTATTGCTAAATACCCCGAACCTTGTGTTCACCTCTAAACCTGGATGTACAGGGGGCTGTAGCGATTAACCTTCACCCCGGGATTACGCCACTGACTGAACCAGGTCTTGCCCTCTTCCGCACCCAGTCTGAGCTTGCTCAGGAATGGCCGCTTCAGCCAATACTTGCCGATTATTTTGTCCAGGTCTGTACGATTAAATCCGGCCTCTTCCACGTGTGTTGTCATGTCTTTTTTTCGGGCTTCCTGAACCCGCCGGGCAATCGGCGGTAGACGGCCATGCGCGTCATCATCGCACTGGGACACCGTGCAAACTGTACCGTCTGCCGCACATGATTGCAGGCATCTTTGCGAATCTGACGGTCAAGGTAATTCACAGGGAATAGTGGATTGTCTTTATTCCTGAACTCATTTGAGGATATACATTCATGAAGAAAGTATTTCCTGAAATCCTCAATCTTGGCGAAGGCCCGTGTATACTATTTGTGAAGGTCTGTCGTCAATATCTTTCCGGTAACCTTCTTATCTTCAAGCAGTTGAATAAGACCTTCCCCGCGTTCAATGAGTCAAAGCAACACCGGCGACATATTCATAAGGGGTCAGAAAGCCAAGGCGCTTCCTGGGACGTGTGTTTAACCTGTATTCGAGCATAGCCACATCTTCATCGGAGATCAAGGCGTAGCTGGTCTTTTTAGGCCAAACCCGGCGAGTCAGACCGACGGCATTCTCAACACTGCCCTTTTCCCAGGAGCTGTAGGGATTACAGAAATAAGTATTGATCCCCAGCTTATCCCGAAGAGGATGATGACGGCGATTTTCCTGACCGTTATCAAAAGTAATAGATCGGCGCATAGAGGGGGGCAGATCAATCAGCTTCTCAACGAGGGCTGCATTCATTTCCTTAGGAGCACACCGAGGCAGCTTTGCCAGAAGTGTAATTCCCAGAACTCGCTCCTGAAGAACCATGAGAGCTTCTTTGCTCTGTCTGCTGACGGCTGTATCGGCCTCTCAGTGTCCTGCCTCCTGCCGAAGACCGACTTCGTCAGGACGATCTTCGATACCGGTCCGATTGGGTATTAGTGTGCGCCTGCCACGCTTTTGGTGCCGTTTTCGCCGATTTTTCCGTCCATAGACGAGATATTGTGTCAAATCCCGCCTTTTTTCAAAGATATACATGTATATGGTCTCATGGCTGATGCTTTTCCCTGGAAGATCAATCTCAATTCTCCCTGCAATTTGCCGGGGACTCCATCCGAGTTCCAGTTTTTCAATGACATATTCACGTATAACCGGATCGCTGATCCTCTCACGTTTCCTGCTTTGCCGCCTCCGGATCTGTGACCTGCTATTGGCCCAGTATGCCTGATATCGATTGTCTTCGGCGCTGTTGTTTTTGATCTCTCTCGAAATGACCGAAGGGGGTACGGGTTCAGGACATAGGTAACAGATTTCAAGGTTCAGAAGAGGCATCACCCCCCACTTCTTGTGGAGGTAAGTTTTTCTGATTGAAAGGCTTGAAACCATAGGTTTCTCTGTCGATCAATCCCAGCTCAATATAATGGGCACCTCTAAAAAACCTTATTTCGTTTTTGGCTTGATCTTTTTCCTCGCTGCTGCGTTGTCAAAATGCTCATGTAGCTTAAGCTAGCTCCGCTTTTGCCGCCTTGCATCAAGAAAAAATCTCTGCGCCAAATTCCAAAAACGGTTTTTTAGAGGTTGCCTAATCAAAATAGATCGAGAAGAACGATTCATCAAGATCTGTGATTCCAATTGTTTCCCCCGCAAGAGCCGTACTGATATAAATACTGCTGCGGTCCAGTTTCAGACAGCCCGAACGCGAGAGTTTCCGTACCCTGTAAAATAACGGATACCCGATTTCAGTCTTTTCAGATGTATACACTTTCTTTGACTTTTGGTACACATCTCCCGGACATTTCATACCCAGCTTCTCATGAGGTCTGACCGTGTTGAACTCATGCCGCCACAAATCAGGCGCTTTCTGAATTTCCAAAGCGTCTGATTTAATCTGCTTCTGGATATCGGCTTTGATATCCCTGTGCATTCTTTCGTGTCCTCCATTCTGAGACGGCCTGCCCGGATCGATCCGCTCCAGCTGGATTCCAAGTGAAATCCGCCAGGCCGAAAGCCTTGTAAGACCTCTGACAGAGACGGCGCCGGCAAAGGGGCTTCCGTTATCGCTTTTGATGACTTTGGGCAGGCCGTAGAGCTTGAAAGTCCTCTCAAAAGCACTTTTAACGTCCTCTGTGCGGGTTGAGCCGAGTATTCCCGCCTCCAGAACGAAACAGCTGAACTCGTCACGGACAGTTAGCGGTTCACACCGTGAGCGATCTTTGGAGTACCGCCGGCCCTTGAAGTCAACAGTCCAGATATCGTTGGGAGCCAGCGCCTGATGAGGCGCATTGATTCGTTCCACAGGGGTTGTTTTACGGTATTTTCTTTCCTGGACAAACCCGCTTTTTTTCAAGACTCTTTTGACACTGCTCAACGAAATGGCATCATTGACCCTGTTCAAATACAGGGCATGAATTTTCTTCGGTCCCCGCCTGGGATGATCTTTCTTCAACCGGATAATCCTGCAGACAGCCGCTTCTTCCAGCTGATTCGGACTTACCCTGGGCTGTCGGGATTGATCTTCCAGCCCTTCAAAGCCGTCCTCTGTGAACCGGTTCATCCACTTGTAACCAGTTTTCCGGCTAATTCTGTACTCTAAGCATAAACTGCTGAAGTTCTGCTTTCCCTGCTGAACTCGAATAACGAATTCTTCTTTCAAATCCATGGTATTTCTCTCCTGCCACGGCATGTTTCCACCTCCAAGGTGTTACCATGCTCGGCTAAAAGTGTTACCTATGTCCTGAACCTCGAGTGTTACCTATGTCTTGACCCCTCCCTCAGAACCAAAAATCCCCCCCCCCCCCCCCCCCCGCACAAGTCTAGCCGTTTACTCCTATCATCTCCTGACAGCAGTATTCCTTCAGGCCGCAAAATCGGCGGCGCAAGCAGCATCTAACTCTTCTACTATCAGTGCCGATCATTGCATTCATCATTGCCTGCAGTGGCGGCAATGATTCTAACTCTTCCAGCGAAGCCCAGATAACCCAGTTGAGTGTCACCATTAACGGCAAAGATTATGATGTCAGCTTCGTAAACAATGCGGCAGCAGTGGCCATCCCCTCTAATCAAACAATCCCGCAGACGATAACGGTAAAGAGTGCGGCCCTCTCAGCCGGTGCATCCGGCCCTGACGGACTGGCGGCAGGGCAGCCGCTTACCCTGACTGACGGCAGTGTGAGGCTGACGATAACCGCCGGGGACGGCATCGCCACAACTGATTATACCATCACCGTCGCCCACCTAATCAGTGCGGCGGAACTGGCGCGTTCCGACACCACTGTGGACGGCAGCAAGCCGGATGCGTACCGTATTAATTATGGGGCCTTCAGCATCGAAACGACTGCGGCGGGTGCCGGGGATTACCGCCTGGCTGTCCGGGCCGCCTCGAAAACCGCACCAAATGCCGCGGAAATCCCGAAGCTTCTGCCGCCATCGTCAGAAACCTGTCATCCGCCCCTGTCAATGTGTTCATGAGCTTTCATATAGACACCGATCTTTTTGATGCTGATACCGATTGGGCAGGCGATAGCTACAGGGGGGCGAAGGATAAAACTCTGAAAAAAGCTAAGGTGGATTCCGCTGTTCTCCAGGCTGATACCGAATACAAGCTCTATGCCGTATCGGGAGATCCTTCCATTTCCGATGTCCACACCCTGCTCACCTTCAGAACCGATCAGGGCACGGGTCCAGACTCAGGAACCTTTTACAATACACCAGTGGGATACACCTATACTGTAAAAGCTGGGGAATCTTTTTTGTTACGCACGTCTTTCAACGGTTCGCTAACTGGGCTTGTTAGGTATGAGAGAATTGATGGTTCGGACTTGGCTTTTGTCTCTCATAGCAGTGATAATGGAGTAGTCCCTAATGGTGGCAGAGGAAAAACTTTTTACTCAAGTCAAGTGGAATCATCACCTACTAATTTGACTATGCTTTCAACGAACTTTGACATCGAACTGATTGGAGTCAATAATGCTGGAGAAGGGAATCTTCGGATAAGCTATAGAGGCATGAATTTTGACTTTAACTTCATTGTTCAGTGAAAACAATGAGCCGTCAATTTTGTCGAGGCCGCAGAGTTCTCAGCAGGAGCAACTGGCATAGAGTTCGCTTTTTGGATTTGTTAATTAATGTGAAATTATTCTGCTTCAAAGAGTTGCTGATTTAGTCAACTCATAGGGAAGAATTATCGTCCGTTCCATCCTGAGTCCTTCCTGAAATTGGAACAGGAAAAAACTCTGCAGGCACAGCAGCGGAACGATACAATATGATAGGAGAGACTTCTGTACTGTTACCCCCTCAAGAGCAAATTATTGATTTTGAGATTGAACTAGCAACTACTCTCAGTCCGATAAACGCGGCTGAAGCTCAGTTCTTGCGGGTAAGCCGCCGGATCAGGCTGGAGGTATCCCAGCGGCCGCCGCCCATCTCCTGAATTTCACCGTAGTAGTCGTTCACAACTCGAGTGACGGGCAGTTCAGCACCGTTATTAGCGGCCTCAGCAAGGCATATCGAGAGGTCCTTGCGCATCCAGTCAACAGCGAATCCAAAGCAGAACTCGTCATTCAGCATGGTATTACCGCGATTCTCCATCTGCCAGGAACCGGCAGCGCCCTTGGAGATAACATCGACGACCTTGTGTCCATCCAGTCCGGCACGCTGAGCGAAATCAAGGCCCTCTGAAAGGCCCTGTACCAGTCCGGCAATACAAATCTGGTTGACCATCTTGGTCAGTTGTCCGGCACCGACACCGCCCATCAATTCGGCAGAGCATGCGTAACTCATAATCACAGGCCGCGCTTTTTCAAAGGCATCCGCCTCGCCGCCGATCATCACCGTCAGCACACCGTTTTCCGCACCGGCCTGCCCGCCCGAAACAGGCGCGTCCAGGAAGGGCACCTCGGACTGGGCGGCGATCTCTCGCTCCACATTGGCAGAAGCCGTGGTATGGTCTACTAGGACAGCGCCCTGTTTGCACCCGGCCAGCACACCGTCATCACCAAAAACCACCGACCGCAGGTCATCATCGTTACCGACACACATGAAAACAAAATCGGCTCCCTCGGCAGCTTCTCGCGGTGTTGCCGCGTTGTCTCCTTCATAATCCTGACACCACTGTTCGGCCTTTGCGGCAGTACGATTGTAGACCCGTGTTTTGAAACCAGCCCTGGAGAGATGGCCGGCCATCGGATAACCCATGACCCCGAGTCCGATAAAGGCAGCCTGTTGTTTGCTCATATTGATTCCTCATTAAGAGCACCGCTAAAAAACCCGTTTACTTCTTGACTCGACTTTTCCGCCGCTACTGCGTTGTCAAAATACTCACGTAGCTTAAGCTGCGCCTGAGCTTTTGCCGCCTTGTATCGACAAAAAATTTCTTCGTCAATTTCCTAAAGCTGTTTTTTAGAGGTGCCCTTAAATATTTTGCTGCGGCGATTCTACACGAGCCGACGGGCATTCGCCGCCATCCGTTTCAAAATAATGACAGAACTTCTTTTAGTCAACGTGCCTGCTGTTTTCAGGCCCCGTCAAATGCCTGGATGGCCCGCCGGGATCTGTTCATATCGCCAAACCCTGCTTAGGGGCTTAATACAGTGTGAATGAGGAGGCCGGAAGCCAAACCGCTTCCTGGTTCTGGGAAGGCATATGAAATACGGGAAGATGCTCTTTGCTGTGCTGTACACAACACAATACTGCACAGCAATAGCCGCGCAAGGGATTGAAACGGAAATGCCGCTGGCTGCCCCGGCGATTGGCAATGAGCCGGAGGACAGGCTGCCAGAGTAAGGCATTGCAGTGAAAAGCCCGACCCGAAGGGTTGCGCCCAGTTATTGATGACAATGTCTGTCAGACTCCTAGACCAATAATGAATAGTTGAGATATGCTTATAAAATCTGTTTGCCGACAGTGTTCTGATTTCTAGAACCTAAGAGGGAATCCGGTGAGAATCCGGAACGATCCCGTCACTGTGATTTGGGCAAGGTTCACCTTATTGCCACTGTTCCGAATGTGGAATGGGAAGGCGGTGGACGCATACCAATAAGTCAGGAGACCTGCTAATCGGCGTATCACAGATAACACTCTTCGAGGAGAGAGGTGTTATCCTGGATTTCTAATCCGAAGACCCATCTCCTCCAAAGAAAGAATTGGAGGCTCAATGCGACACAGAATGCTCCCCCTTCTTCCCATAGTTCTCGGTGTTATCAATATGCCGGGCTGCACCCCGAAGAAGTCATCGGAACCCGTGATTCTTATAGCGGCATTCGGCAGCAGTTATGAGAGGGGCTTGGGAAATCTCGCTGATTTCGACAGGGCTGTACGCTCGGCATTTCCCGGTAACGAAATCTATTGGGGTTTTTCGGCTTCCTTCATCGTAAAGAAGCTGCAAAACTTGGGTATTAAGACTCTCTTTGACTCTCAGGTGCCCTTGCTTGACATTGAGCAGGCTCTCTCCCATCTGCGTGCTCTGGGGAAATCAAAGGTTCTCGTCGTGAATTTTCTCATCATGAGAGGTGCAGAATACCGACAGATACTGAACACGCCGACTGCCGGTCTCAATGTCAAATATGTGCATCCCATCCTCTACTATGAAGAAAGTATTCAAAACACTGTGATGGCCTTGGAAGACTTGATAGCAGACGGCAAGGAGACGGCAACGATTTTCTGCGCGCACGGCAATGGCCGTGATATCCAATATAACATCGAACTCGAATTATTAGACGAATATCTCAAGAGGAATTACCAAAACGCCTATTTGGTGAGTTTGGAAGGCACTCCCAGTTGGCCGCCGGTACGGGATGCGGTTCTCGGCTCCGGCGTGAACCGTGTGCGTTTCGTTACCTTCATGCTGACTTCGGGTGATCATATGGCGAATGATGTCATGGGGGAAAGTCCTGAATCTTTCAGAAGGCAACTCGGTTTGTCCGCCGAATCCACCGACGGACTGGCCAGTATTCCCGAATTCCAACGGATGTTCATAGACCGGATGCATCAGGTGATGGCTCAGTTTGAGGGAATGTGAGAGCAGCGCTTCAGATAATTAGGCCGTCTCCTGATTTTCTCTTGGCGGCCTTGTTCTTACTCATTTCCGGCGGCATGATCATGGCCCTGGGCCGGCCGGAGTCCCGGGTTTCTCCAAGGGCTGTCATTCTTAACGATGTCGATGGGCGTGAGGTAGCGGTGGAACTGCCGGTCAATTCGCTGATTTCCTTGAATTCCGGATTGTCAGAGATTGTGGCAGCCCTGGATGCCGGTGGGCGCATCATAGGCCGGGACAGTTTCAGCAGCTTCCCCTCATTCCTGAATAAGATACCGGTGGTGGGCAGGAATTCATCGGGGGTGAGTATGGAAAGCATACTGGCCCTTCAGCCCGATCTCATATTGGCCGATGCGATGTTCGATGAGAGTCATATTGAAATTCTTAGGAAACAGGGAATCCCTGTGATCATCGAATCCACAAGCAATCCGCTTCGGATTGCATTGATGGTAAGGAATATGGGAAGAATTCTCCAGGTTGAAGAGAGGGCTCAGCACATTATCGCCGTTATAGATGAGATATTGGGGGAGGTTGATATGGCGGTGGAAGGACTCGGTCTCTCCGATGAAGAGAAGATGGCGGTGTTCTACGAAAACCGCAAACCGAACAAGAGCGCCTCCGCGTTAAGCGGGCACGATTTCTTCATCAGACATGCGGGAGGAATCAGCATCGCCGCAGATGAACCGGTAAGATTTCCCGAATTGAGCCCTGAGTACATCGCTGTGAGGAATCCCGATGTAATCATCCGCCGGGTCAGTGGTGACATCACCCGCAAAGCCATGGAATCCATGCGTCAGGACATCATGGCCAGGCCCAGCCTTCGGTCGGTGAATGCCGTCAAGAATCACCGGGTTCATATCGTGAAATCCGATCTTTTCATCTCCTTGAGATATCCGGTAGGCATCGCATACCTGGCCAAACTCTTTTATCCCGATAGTTTTGGACTGGACCCACAGAAGATGTACCGGCGCTATGTGACGATGCTCTACGGCGAAGAGGAGTGGGGGAGGATGGATGAGATATACGTCCATCCCTAATACCGGCCTGATGCTCAGCATCAGGAACCGTAGGCGCAAGAGACTCTTCGTACTTTTTGGTGCCTTCCTCGGCTTGATTCTTCTGGCGGTGCTATCGTCCGTTCTGGGTTCCGTCAAACTGAGTCCTGCGGAAATCTGGGTATTTATTAAGTCGGGTATATCAGGCCGGTATCCGAGTACTCTGCATTGGGGTAAATTCTCTGTCGTCTGGGATATCCGGCTGCCGCGCATTGTCATGGCCCTGTTTGCAGGAATGAGTTTGTCGCTGGGAGGAGCGGCCATGCAGGGCATTATGCGCAATCCCCTCGTGAGTCCCTACACCTTGGGCATTTCCGCCGCTTCAGCCTTCGGGGCTTCTCTGGCCATTGTTCTGGGTTCTCCCGCATTCGTGATGCCGGCCGCCTTCATTTTTTCCCTGATTTCGTTAATGCTTGTGCTGTTTTTCTGCCGTGGCGACCGGCTGCAGGCTGAAAGCCTGATTCTGACGGGAATCGCCGTTATGTTTATCTTCTCGGCGGGCACCTCGCTTCTTCAATACCTCGCATCCCAGGATGAATTGGCGAGAATTGTGTTCTGGCTCATGGGTTCGTTAAGCTCTGCCACTTGGCCGAAGACCCTGGCGACGGCAGGCATCTCCATGATATCGTCTTTGCTGCTCTACACGTTTTCATGGCCGATGAATCTTCTCTCCTCGGGAGAGGAGAGCGCCATGAGCATGGGAGTCGATCCCCGAGTCCTGCGGATGAGGGTGATACTCATCGTCACGGGAATGACGGCGGTCATCGTAAGTCATACCGGCATCATCGGCTTCATCGGCCTGGCCGCACCCCATGTCGCCCGCATGCTGCTGGGCAGCGATCACAGGCTGCTGTTCCCGGCGGCGGCTGTTGCCGGGGCCTTTTTCCTGCTCGTTTCCGACACGCTCGCCCGCTCCTTGCTGAGTCATACAGAGCTGCCCATCGGCATCATCACTTCCTTTCTCGGTGTTCCGTTTCTTATATCCATCCTGGCTAAACGCCGCAGGATGAGGAGTGTGCCGTGAATATCAGGGTTCGAAATCTCAGCTTCGCCTACGGGAATTCACCCGTGCTCAATGACTTGAATTTCGATTGCGAATCGGGGCAGATCGTGGCTATTCTTGGTGAAAACGGCTCGGGTAAGTCAACATTGCTCGCCTTCCTAGCCGGACTCAAGGACTCCATTGCCGTCGAGTGGGACGGTCATGCCCCATCCTGCCAGTCCTTAGAGGAAAGGGCCTGTCTGCGCACCCTGGTGCCCCAGCATTCCGTCTTCGATGCGGCTATGCCGCTCTACGACTACATCCTCATGGGCCGAAAGCCCTGGTTCGGATGGAATGAGTCTTCCGGCGATCATCACATCGTTGCAGAGATGCTTCGACTGTTTGAGCTGACCGATCTGGCCTTTCGCCCTCTTTCGAATATCAGCGGAGGTGAGCGGAGGAAGGCCGTGCTGGCCCGGGCCTTCGCCCAGGACACTCCATTGCTTCTTCTGGATGAACCGCTGAACAATCTCGACTTGAGATTTCAGCTCAAGTTTCTCAACCTGCTTAAACGGCGCGCTGAAGACCCCGGCGTGCTCATTATCATCGTTTTGCACGACATCAATGCCGCCCTCAACTGCTGTGATTCGGCTGTGCTTTTAAGGGAAGGCCAGATTATTGCCCATGGCCCCATCGAAGAATCCATAACTGCAGAAACGGTGGAATCCATG
The DNA here is from genome assembly GCA_965232165.1 of Spirochaetaceae bacterium. Lineage (GTDB taxonomy): Bacteria > Spirochaetota > Spirochaetia > DSM-2461 > DSM-2461 > UBA2779. The sequence continues at coordinate 524,389 of CBDDOY010000002.1, forward strand.
TTGGGAGTAAAAGGTTCCTTCTATGAAATAGATGGAAGGCGGCAAATGGCGATGCCTGCAACAGTCTGATGTCATGAGACTATTTCTCGATGCCCATCCGAGCCGGCACACCCGCCTGGAAATAATGTTTAACGACCTGCATTTCGGTTACCAAATCGGCCCGCTGTATCAGGCTCTGCGGCGCACCCCGACCGGTGCAGATCACTTCCATGGACTGGGGCCGCAAATCCAGCAGGCCGTGGAATTCATTTTCATCCACCAGGGCGCAGCTAAGCGCAACATTGATTTCATCCAGTATCAGGATATCGGAACCGGCATGGACGAATTGCCGCCGCATCTCGCCCAAACCCCGCCGGGACGAAGCAATGTCTGCTTGGGAAACCGGTCTTCCAAACAAGACACCACTGCCGAATTGACTCACCTTCACACCGATTTTCCTCAGCATCGCCGTTTCCGAACTTGGTTTGTTCTTGATGAATTGGATGAGATGAACCCGAAGATTGACGCCTCTGGCCCTGAGCGCCAGTCCGAAGGCCGCCGTGGATTTACCCTTGCCGTCACCGGTGTACACTTGGAGATATCCTAGCATGGAAGACATACTAGCACATATTGCGTTTCATGTATTGGCGCTGACCTCTGCGGGAGCACTGGACTGTATGCTGGGCGATGCACCGACTCAATTCCATCCGGTGGGATGGATGGGGAAGGGTATCGCGTTTTTATGGTCAAAAAGACCTCATGGCGCCCGTATGCGTCTCTTCCTGTGGGGCCTCTTCATTGTCATCTTCGGCCTTGCCGTGACACTCGTCTTAACCTGGCCGCTTCAATGGCTGCTTAAGTCCGGCAGAGAAATTTCGGCTGCCGCCGCGGTCTTCATCATGGCCATCTTATTCAAACCCAGTTTTTCGATAAGAGGATTGATTCGGGGGGCACGGCAGGTGGAAAAGGCCATCAATACGGGAGACATTGAATCGGCCCGTCTGCTCACGGAGACGAATTTGGTAAGCCGATCTCTCGATGGGGCGGATTCGTCATACATTGCCTCTGCGGCAATTGAATCTCTGAGCGAGAATTTTACCGACAGCATTGCAGGCCCGTCGCTGTTCTTCCTGTTAGGCGGACTCCCCGGCGCATGGGCTTACCGCTTCGTCAACACGGCAGATGCGATGTTAGGCTATCATGGCGGACAGCACGAATGGGGAGGAAAGGCCGCCGCGAGACTCGACGATGTCTTCAATCTCTTCCCCGCCAGGATTTCAGGCATCATACTCATTGCGGCCGCCTATCTGCTCGGCTATGATGGCAGGGGAGCCCTGCGAATGATGAAACATGATTCGATGAAGTGTCTCAGCCCCAATTCCGGCTGGACCATGGCCGCGGCGGCCGGGGCTTTGGGGGTCAGGCTGGAGAAGCCCGGCTTCTATGTCCTCAATGACATGGGTCTAAGGCCCTCAGCAAACGATCTCCGAAGGGGCATCGTCCTTATTCTCGTCTCGATTGGCCTTTTGATGTTTCTGATAACGATACCGGTCATGACCGCCTGCATAATACTGAAGCCCTAGGATGATTCTAATACTCGGCGGTATAAAAAGTGGAAAAAGCGCCTTCGCTGCCGCAATGGCCGAGAAGAGGGAGACTCTGGGGCCGATTGTTTACCTGGCTACGGCGCAGGCTGGCGACGAGGAAATGGCCGAACGCATTGATGCGCACCGAGCCAGAAGACCTGTTCACTGGCAGACCAGGGAGGAATCAACGGACCCGTCCAGAGTCTTCATTGACAACCTCGGCGCCAAGACCGTCATTCTTGATTGTGTGACGAATTGGCTCACCAATTTGATTTCCCATCTGAGCGATGAACCCAGTCGCAGCGAAGTGATCCGAATCGGCCGGAAAGCGGTGACCGGGCTGATAGCGGCCGTTGGGAAGTGGGAAAATCACGGCGGCAAGGCCCTGCTCGTCTCAAATCAGGTTGAGACAGGGCTCATCTCGCCCTGGCCCCTAGGCCGGTATTTTCAAGATCTGGCCGGTCTGACTCATCAGCAGATTGCCGAGGCGGCGGAGGCCGTATATCTGATTAATGCGGGTTTACCGCTGAAAATAAAATAAGGACCGAGAATATGCGGTATCGATTAATAGATGAAATGGCTTTGAGCATAGCCCCGCTTGATGAAGAGGCAAAGCGGAAAGCGGTCTTGAGAATGAATTCCTTGCTAAAACCGCCTGGCTCCCTGGGCCGCCTGGAAGAACTCGGCATAATGCTGGCCGGCGTTCAGGGAAGGGAAAAACCCGTGGTGAATTCCAAACTCTCCCTTATTTATGCCGCCGATCACGGGGTGACGGCCGAATCTGTTTCGACGGTGCCGTCTGCCGTGACGGGTGTTATGGTGAGGGCCTTCTGCTCTGGAAAGGCCGGTATCAATGTACTCGCACGGCAGGCCGGAGCGCGTATCCGGGTGATTGATATCGGCATTGCCAACGACTATGCCATACCAGACGAGGTCATACTTCGCCGTATCCGCCGAGGTACCGGCAATATGCGCATTGAGGAAAGCATGACCAGGGAAGAAGCGATACTGGCGATTTCCACTGGTATAGAAACAGCGGCAGGCGAAGTCCGCGCTGCCGGAGCACAGGTGGTTGGGGTAGGGGAGATGGGCATAGGTAATACAACCTCGGCGGCAGCCCTAACGGCCGTGTTTACAGGCAGGGATCCAGCCGAAGTTACCGGCACTGGAACAGGGCTTGATGATGCCGGTTTAGAACGGAAGATACGAATCATCAGGGAAGCCTGCCTGCTTCATCGGCCGGATCCCCAGGATCCGATTGGCGTACTTTCAAAAATCGGCGGACTGGAAATTGCCGCCATGGCCGGAGCGATGGTGGGAGCCGCATCGGAAGGCGCTCTAGTATTGATCGATGGATTTATCAGCGGCACGGCTGCCCTTATCGCCATACAAATGGCTCCGGCTCTGCGCGACAGGGTGGTCTTGAGCCATTTATCGTTAGAACCCGGGCATGGAGTGATCGCCCGAAGACTGGGACTCATACCCCTTCTGGATTTGGGGCTTAGGCTGGGGGAGGGAACCGGCGCCGCGCTTGCCATGAATCTTGTCGAATCCTCGGCGGCCTTACTCAGTGAAATGGGCACGTATGAATTGTGAATTATCTGCCTGAGCGGTACACGCAGACAGGTGATTTCATCTCTGAGTGCCGGCCGGGCGGTGAATCCACAAGTCAAATTGGCCGCTTTCCGAGAAATCGGCAGACCAGCCCAGTGCTCCTGCTCACCGGCCTTAGGCGAGGATTTAAGCAGTAGGAGATCTAAGCCAGATGCTAGCCTGTCGGGGAATTTGCCTTATGGCCCCAATTTCCGGTTTATCCGCAGATGAACGCAGTGCGGAAATTTCTTGAACCACGAATGGCCATGAATGGATACGAATTGTTGTTTTGACCGCAGATAAGACACGGATTGTTTTGCACGATGTCTTCATAAAAATTTATGAGCATTGAACTTTCGTGTCTTTCGCTGTTGAAATCCTTCCGTGTATTCCGTGTGTTCTGTGGTTAAATCCGCAAGATGAACGCCGATGGAATGCTTTGGACGGCTTCATAGAAGACTCATGAGTATCAGCTTTTCGTGTTTTTCGTGCTTTTCGCGGTTGAAAACCTTCCGTGTATTCCGTGTGTTCTGTGGTTAAATCCGCAAGATGAACGCCGATGGAATGCTTTGGACGGCTTCATAGAAGACTCATGAGTATCAGCTTTTCGTGTTTTTCGTGCTTTTCGCGGTTGAAAACCTTCCGTGTGTTTCGTGGTCAAATCCGCAGATGGCACCGATGGATGCCGATGGAGTACTTGGGACGGCTTCATAGAAGACTCGCGTGTATCTGCTTTTCGTGTTTTTCGTGCTTTTCGCGGTTGAAAACCTTCCGTGTGTTCCGTGTGTTCTGTGGTTAAATCCGCAAGATGAACGCCGATGGAATGTTTTGGACGGCTTCATAGAAGACTCATGAGTATCAGCTTTTCGTGTTTTTCGTGCTTTTCGCGGTTGAAAACCTTCCGTGTGTTCTGTGGTTGAATCCGCCGATTGCGCCGATGGACGCAGATGGAGTACTTTGGACGGCTTCATAGAAGACTCATGAGTATCAGCTTTTCGTGTTTTTCGTGCTTTCCGTGGTTGAAAACCTTCCGTGTATTCCGTGTGTTCCGTGGTTAAACCCGCAAGATGAACGCCGATGGAATGCTTTGGACGGCTTCATAGAAGACTCATGAGTATCAGCTTTTCGTGTTTTTCGTGCTTTCCGTGGTTGAAAACCTTCCGTGTGTTCTGTGGTTAAATCCGCAAGATGAACGCCGATGGAATGCTTTGGACGGCTTCATAGAAGACTCATGAGTATCAGCTTTTCGTGTTTTTCGTGCTTTTCGCGGTTGAAAACCTTCCGTGTATTCCGTGTGTTCTGTGGTTAAATCCGCAAGATGAACGCCGATGGAATGTTTTGGACGGCTTCATAGAAGACTCATGAGTATCAGCTTTTCGTGTTTTTCGTGGTTGAAAACCTTCCGTGTGTTCTGTGGTTGAATCCGCCGATTGCGCCGATGTTCTGTGGTTAAATCCGCAAGATGAACGCCGATGGAAACGGCTTCATAGAAGATTCGCGTGTATCAGCTTTTCGTGTTTTTCGTGGTTGAAAACCTTCCGTGTGTTCCGTGGTTGAACGATTGCGCCGATGGACGCAGATGGAGTACTTTGGACGGCTTCATAGATGACTCATGAGTATCAGCTTTTCGTGTTTTTCGTGCTTTTCGTGGTTGAAAACCTTCCGTGTATTCCGTGTGTTCCGTGGTTAAATCCGCAAGATGAACGCCGATGGAATGTTTTGGACGGCTTCATAGAAGATTCGCGTGTATCAGCATTTCGTGTTTTTCGTGCCTTTCGTGGTTAAATCCGCAGATGATGCCGATGGACGCCGATGGAGTACTTGGAACGGCTTCATAGAAGACTCATGAGTATCAGCTTTTCGTGTTTTTCGTGGTTGAAAACCTTCCGTGTATTCCGTGTGTTCCGTGGTTAAACCCGCAAGATGAACGCCGATGGAATGCTTTGGACGGCTTCATAGAAGACTCATGAGTATCAGCTTTTCGTGTTTTTCGTGTTTTTCGTGCTTTTCGTGGTTGAAAACCTTCCGTGTATTCCGTGTGTTCTGTGGTTGAATCCGCAAGATGAACGCCGATGGAATGTTTTGGACGGCTTCATAGAAGACTCATGAATATCAGCTTTTCGTGTTTTTCGTGCTTTTCGCGGTTGAAAACCTTCCGTGTGTTCTGTGGTTAAATCCGCAAGATGAACGCCGATGGAATGCTTTGGACGGCTTCATAGAAGACTCGCGTGTATCAGCTTTTCGTGTTTTTCGTGCTTTTCGTGGTTGAAAACCTTCCGTGTATTCCGTGTGTTCTGTGGTTAAATCCGCAAGATGAACGCCGATGGAATGTTTTGGACGGCTTCATAGAAGACTCGCGTGTATCAGCTTTTCGTGTTTTTCGTGCTTTTCGCGGTTGAAAACCTTCCGTGTATTCCGTGTGTTCTGTGGTTAAATCCGCAAGATGAACGCCGATGGAATGTTTTGGACGGCTTCATAGAAGACTCGCGTGTATCAGCTTTTCGTGTTTTTCGTGCTTTTCGCGGTTGAAAACCTTCCGTGTATTCCGTGTGTTCTGTGGTTAAATCCGCAAGATGAACGCCGATGGACGCAGATGGAGTACTTTGGACGGCTTCATAGAAGACTCATGAGTATCAGCTTTTCGTGTTTTTCGTGTTTTTCGCGGTTGAAAACCTTCCGTGTATTCCGTGTGTTCTGTGGTTAAATCCGCAAGATGAACGCCGATGGAATGTTTTGGACGGCTTCATAGAAGACTCATGAATATCAGCTTTTCGTGTTTTTCGTGCTTTCCGTGGTTGAAAACCTTCCGTGTGTTCTGTGGTTAAATCCGCAAGATGAACGCCGATGGAATGTTTTGGACGGCTTCATAGAAGACTCATGAGTATCAGCTTTTCGTGTTTTTCGTGCTTTTCGTGGTTGAAAACCTTCCGTGTGTTCCGTGTGTTCTGTGGTTAAATCCGCAAGATGAACGCCGATGGAATGTTTTGGACGGCTTCATAGAAGACTCATGAATATCAGCTTTTCGTGTTTTTCGCGAAGGAAGGCACACAGAAGTAACAGGCCCATTTACCAGGCCGTGCTGGGCCTATGGCTGCCCAGAATTTGGGATACAGGAAAAGACACAGCTTTCTCCGTCCACCGTGAATTCCTGCTATGCGATCCGAAGCCTCTGAGATTCATCAAGGGGGGCATCGGTCAGAAGCGAAACCGCTTTTGCTCCTACACAGAATATATCCGGATCATGAATCTGGAAACCGAATTGCCTCGTTAACCAAATATGGGTTCTATTGCATGGTCCTGAATCGATGGGTTATTATACTCCTATTGACGGATTAACGGGTGAATAGCTCAGTTGGTTAGAGCGTCGGCTTTACACGCCGGAAGTCCTGGGTTCGAGTCCCAGTTCGCCCAAAACTCACTCGGTGCCATATTAAGAGGTTCCCAATGGCAGAACATAAAACAATTGCGTTTACCGGAGGAGGAACGGCTGGCCATGTGTTTCCAGCGTTTCCCGTGATAGAGCGGCTGAAGAACGCCGGATACAGAGTGCTTTGGATGGGATCGGAAAATGGCATGGAACAGGAATTGGTGATGCAGGCCGGAATTCCCTATTTCGCTATACCCGCCGGTAAATTCAGGCGCTATTGGTCATGGAAGAACTTCACCGATGTTTTTCGGATTGTCTACGGGATATTCTGTTCACTGAGGATTCTTAGGAATAACAGGCCGAACCTGCTCTTCTCCAAAGGCGGGTTCGTCTCCGTTGCTCCTGTGATAGCGGCATTTTTACTCCGCATACCAACCCTCACTCACGAATCAGATGTTAATCCGGGTTTAGCAACCAAATTGAATCTCAAGCTTAGGGCATGTCCTCTAGTCAGTTATGATACAACCTTGAATCATCTGAATGTTTCTTTGAGGTCCAAGGCTCACGTTGTAGGCAATCCGGTCCGGGATGCCGTCTTCCAAGGTGATCGGGCGGAAGGCAGGAGAATTGCAGGGCTTAGTCCTGATGATAAGCGGCCATTACTCCTTGTCCTAGGGGGGTCTCAGGGTGCAAAAGAAATCAACGACCTTATATATGCGGCCCTGGATGAAATTCTCCCCTTGACTTCCGTTGTTCACCAGTGCGGCCTAGGCAATTCAGGGATACCCAGCCGCTACGGCTATACAAGCCGTGAATTCTTTCGTGAAGAGATGCCCCATCTCCTTGCTGCCGCCGATCTTGCGGTTTCCAGGTCGGGGGCAGGGGCACTGTGGGAGTTGGCGGCAAGTTCCACACCAGCAATCTTCGTACCGCTTAATACGGCCACACGCGGTGATCAAATCGTCAATGCCCTCCTAGCCGAGGAAATCGGCTTCTCCGTCACATTGAAAGATGGTTCCAATGCCAGGGAATTGCTGCATATTGTCAGGGGGCTTCTTTCCGATACGATGACCTTAACTAAGATGAGAAACGCCGCATCTAAGCTGCCGGTAAGAACCGCAGCCGATAAGATTACAGAGATCATCGAGAGCATGATAGCATGAGCTGCAGCATATTTATCCTTCTGTCGGAGTCGATTCATGTATGAGAACCTGCTTTTTCAAGACAGGATAGTTCAGGGGCTGAGTCATGATATCACTCATAACAGCTTACCTCCGGCGTTACTGTTCTCGGGGCCGCCCTTTGTCGGCAAACTCACCGCGGCATTGGAAACAGCCCGAGTGCTTTCATGCCGAGAGAATGCAGCCTGGGGCTGCAACTGTGCCTTGTGCCGAAAGCATCGTGTCTTAACGCATACCCGCACCGTGCTCGCGGGAACTCGATTACTCACCCCAGACATCGCCGCTTCTGCTGATGTATTTAGACAGCATGTTTCCGATGCTTCCCGATACCGCCTGATTCGCTCCGTCGGAAAACTCCTTCGCCGATTCGATCCCATCCTATGGGAAGGAGAGGAAACAAGAATAGCCAAATTCAGACAAATTACGGAAAGACTCTCAGAAAGCCTGGATGAACTCATGCCCGGGAAAAACCTGCCTGGCGGCAAGCCGTTAATCAAATTCTTGGATACCTTGGAAGGAGATTGCCGACTTCTGCAGGGCCATCTGCCCGGCGGCATACCGATCTTCCAGATAAGGCATCTCACCAAATGGGCAGCACACTCCTCAGGAAATGATCATAAGACCGTTATTATCGACTCAGCCGACCGTATATCAGTCTCAGCCGTCAGCGCCCTGTTGAAATTTCTTGAGGAGCCGCCGCCGGAAACGACAATCATCCTCATTACCGATAGAAAATCAGTCCTGCTTCCGACCATTGTGTCACGGCTCAGAGATTATTCCTTTGTCGCCAGGAAGCCAGCCGAGGAATCAGAAGTTCTCCGCCGAGTCTTCAAGGTGAGAACAAATAAGTTCAACAGCCTGAAAGAGTATATTCAATCCTGGCAAACCCGTTCTCCGGACCGGATACAAACCCTTGCCGAGGATTTCATCAGCGGCGCACAAAACGGATACTTCCCGGAGGAAGTGATTTCCATCAATAATCAGGCCGATTTGTCCGTATTACTCAGCACCATCAGCGGATTGCTGCATGAGAAATGGGTGCTCAACGAACACAGCTTGGCTATGTACGAGCGGCAGCTAATGTGGGTGAGACAGGCGAGAGGCCGAGCGGAGTATCTGAACATTCCCATCCATCTCATACTGCGAAACCTCCAGCTTAATTTGAGACTTCATCTGTGAAGAAGCTTTACCGCCGTATTCTCAAGAGTCTCCACAGGCTCAATCCCGAACGAATGCGGGTACTGATTCATGATTTAATTGATTACAATGAACAACTTGAAATGGTTCTCTCTTCCATTCCCGGCGGAGTTGTCGTCATCGGGCCGAATAACAGGATACTGCTTCTGAATAGACATGCGCTTCGTCTGCTTCCACTAACTGCTGCCGATCCGATTGGCCGGAATGTCTGGGAGGTTCTCTCAGTGCAGAGTCTCGCTAAATATGTTAGGGAAGCGCTAGAAGAAGACAGAGGCACTCCTATGAAGGACTTCTCCATAAGTTTCCGAGGAAGAAGCGCTGTCCTGAGTTGTGGAGTTCTCACCCTCGTCAGTGGAGGGCACATCAAGGGCAGCATGCTGTATGTCGAGGATGTTACGGAAGCCCATGCCGAGGCCATTCGGAGAAAAAGAACAGAAGAGCTGGCATCCCTCACGACTATGGCGGCCGGGGTTGCTCATGAAATCAAGAATCCGCTGGCTTCCATGGGCATCCATATCCAATTGATGCGCCGCAGGCTGGGCAGTGGTTCGGTCCAGATCGATGAATATCACGATACCCTGAACATCCTGGAGGAAGAGCTGGAACGCCTGAACACCATTGTGTCAAACTATCTCTTCACCGTCCGTCCGATAGCATCCAACCTCAATCCAGTGGATATCAATGCCATGATCAGCGATTTAATTCAGTTTCTGCGTTTTGAGGTCGAAAAATCCAATGTCCATGTGTCATTACATCTGGATGAGAACATCTCGGCCATTCCCCTAGATGAGGGGGCGATGAAGCAGGTATTGTTGAACCTCATTAAAAATGCCTTGGCAGCGATGCCAAATGGGGGAGGATTGAAACTCGAAACAAACCTGGAACAAGAAGGTGTTGCGATTTCGGTATCCGATACCGGTCACGGAATACCGGAAGACATTCAGGACAAAATATTCGAACCATATTTTACCACACGGGATACGGGTTCAGGATTGGGGCTTACCGTCGTATACAAAGGGCTCAAAGAGCATGGAGGCAGTCTCCTGCTGGACAGCAAACCCGGTCAGGGAACAACATTTCGTATCCATATACCATTTTCAGGCCATAGGCGAAAATTGTTATCAGGAGGGAGAGCATGAATTTCTGCATACTCATTGTCGATGATGAGAAGAACATAAGAATCGGATTGGCGAGAGCCATGGAGATGGATGGATACAGGGTTCTCCATGCGGAGAATGGCCAAGTAGCCCTTGAAATCATGCTTGAAAACGATGTTGATTTGGTAATCGCCGATTTGAGAATGCCCAAGGTATCGGGTGAAGAACTGCTCAAAAAGGTTACAGTGAGTTATCCAACCGTCCCCGTGATAATCCTGACAGGACATGGAACAGTCAATAATGCCGTGCAGGCCATGCGGGACGGGGCCTATGATTTCATCACAAAACCCGTCAATCTCGATCGTTTGGGACTGTTGATCAAGAGGGCCTTGAGCCGCCGCGAGTTAGCGATAAAGCATCGTGAACTTCAAAAAGAAGTGAGCAAGATGGAGCGCCGCCGGTATGGCCGTCAAATGCTCGGGAAGAGTGCAAGTATGGTTCGAATATTTGAACTCATCGACCAGGTCGCTCCGACAAAGGCCAGTGTACTGATTACCGGCGAAAGCGGCACGGGCAAAGAATTGGTTGCAAATGCCATTCACCAACAGTCGCCGCGTAAGAATTCCCCGTTCATCAAGGTGCACTGTGCCGCCCTGTCGGAGTCACTGCTCGAATCGGAGTTATTCGGCCACGAGAAAGGTTCCTTTACCGGAGCCATCGGATTGAGAAAGGGCCGCTTTGAACTGGCCGACGGGGGCACAATACTCCTTGATGAAATCGGAGAAATAAATCAATCGATACAGATCAAAATTCTCAGGGTGCTGCAAGAGAAATCATTTGAAAGGGTAGGGGGAGAAAAAACCCTTTCTGTAGATGTCCGCATAATTGCGGCAACCAACAAAGACATGAAAAAAGAGGTAGCTGAAGGGCGATTTCGGGAAGATCTCTATTACAGACTCAATGTGGTCAACATAGAAATTCCTCCCTTGAGAGAAAGGACGGAAGACATCCCGCTGCTTGCGGCTCGATACCTCAAACTCAACGCCGAAGAGCATGGAAAAAACATCCTGGGCTGGGAGCCCAAGTCAGCAGCCAAGCTGAAGAAGTATTCTTGGCCGGGCAATGTCAGAGAGCTTCGCAATGTCATAGAAAGCGCTGTTATTCTGTGCAAGGGAAACTACATCGATGTTGATGATCTGCCGCTTCAGTTAAATGAATCAGGAAACGAGAATAATGTTATGGTTCCCCTCGGCGCCCCGATGTCTGAAATCGAGAAAATCGTGATTAGGGCAAATCTTAACATGATGAATGGAAACAAGAGCCGCACCTCTGAAATACTGGGTATAGGCCGTAAAACGCTTCATAGGAAAATACACGATTATGGCATGGCGGAGTTTTTACGAGACTAACCCCCCCCCCCCCCGCCCCCATATTTCATCTCTTACATACCGGCTTCCTGGCTGAAACACAGGAAAGCAAGTGTGCCATGATTCCAAAAATCAATACTTGGGTGCGCCCCCTCGGGTCGGGCTTTTCACTTCAATGCCTCACTCCGGCAGCCTGCTCCCCGGCTCATTGCCAATCGCCGAGGGGGGGCAAGTGCCTTTATTTCATTTGCTCCGAACCCTCATGATGCGTACTTCCAGCGGCGAATTTGAAATCTGATATTCCAACGGCACCGACATCATCACAGGGAACACACGGCGTTCTTCCCTTGCCATCGGGACAGACCAGGTATCAATAGGAGTGTAAACATGGGGGAACTCTTTCATATCGAAGCTGATCTCAAAGGTCAGCGCCGCTACCGTCGCTACTCCGATATTAGTCAATGCCAAGTCCATCAGAAGCACCTGTCGGTCGTATGCCTCAATGAACCGGCTATTACGAATATGAGCCGCAAGGTCCATGCCTTTCAAACGGGGCATGCCCCAGTACAGCTTGACTTCGATGGGTTCACCATCATTGTCGTCGGCTGAGTATAGAATTTTCTTAGCCTGCAAATCGACTTCTCGGATATCTGCTTCATTTTCCGCCAGCCAGTGATAGGCCAGAAGAGCTTTGGTATCACCACTCTGCAGCGGCGGATCATCCGGCTCAAGAACAACTAATGGCAGGGAAAACAAGGTCTCGTTATCGCCTCCTCTGCCTCTAAGCAGGAGAGACAGGGCTTCCAGATTATGCCCGGGCGATGAAACTCTGCCTTTCAAATGGAAGTAAGACGATTCGTTTCTACGCCCAGCCTCAGCAAGAATGATTTCAGTGGTCAAAATTCCTTCCTCTATTTCATCCATATTCACTTCGATGGAACGAGATGAGACAATGGACGGGTCTATGGTCTTATCACTTATCGCCGCAATCGGTATTGGCCCCCGGAAGAATCGAATAATCCACTCCCTGGTCCGCCATGCAGTCCCTGCAATAATTAGAAAGAGCAAGGCCGATATAAGAAGCGCTAAACGATAACGGAATTGCCTGGTGCCAATCCTCAATTCAGGGTGTTCCTTAAGGAATGCCTGAAGCATCTGGTTTTTGGGCTGCAGGGCCATTGCCGCCCTGATCAGATTAAGTGCTTGCCGTCTGTATTGCGCTCGATTGACACCTTCTCGCCTATGCATCAGATAAGCTCCCGCCAGTTCAATTCTGGGTTCTGGATCCCTCGGTTTAAGCTGTGAGGCGCGAGCAAGTTCCGCAATAGCCTGATCATAGTTTCTGTCGGCAAGAGCTGTACGACTTCGCTCAATATGATTTTGAGCGAGTTTCGATATGGTCGCATATTCTTCCTGGGTAAGGAGAATTTCCTTCTGAAGGGCCATGATCTCATCTTGAGTCGGAGGATTATCTTCCTTCCAATCCTTTAATCGCTCAATATATCGACGAAGATAGCGGTCCTTCTCATCATTTGAATCATGATTTGGCATGAGCAAATACTAATATGGATCAGCCCGTAAGGAAACATACCGATAAATGAATAGGGAGCAACTCTATAAAAACTGTTTCGCTTCTGCTTCGTTTTTTCAAGAGGCTCCCTGGAACTGTATAACAATGAAAATCGATTTTTTTTGTGAAGCCTGCGGAGCATCGGTAGAAGCCGATGATGCTTCTTGTCCGGAGTGTAAGAAGCATTTCAGAGGAGTCCGCTGCCCTCAATGTTCTAGGAAGGGAAGCGTTAAAAGCTTCCTAAACGGCTGTCCAAAGTGTGGGTATCAAGCAGAAATTATCCCCTTGGAAATGATTGACGGAAGTTCCTTTCGGAGCAGATGGCCTCGGAAACCCGGCTGGCCGGCTTCCAGGTATTGGACAATGAGTGCTTTTCTTGTAATGATTATTACAATCGTGCTGTATTTTTGGGTCTAAAAAACTATGATCAATAAAAAGTTCATGGCCATCCTGACTCTCTCCATGATTAGCATGGCGGCCTCTTCGATCCTGGCGCAGGAATCCTCTGTCCGGCAGTTGTCAAGAAATTATCGCGGGATTGAGTTGGGCATGCTTCCAGAAGAAGTGAAAAATCTCCTGCTGGCCGATTCCTGGTTCGAATACAGGGGAGATGCATCGGTGAGTCTTCTTGAAAGACCAAGAGCCTCCGTAATTGATGCCGGCGGTTCGATATTCATTTCGCGCGGCCTATTCCAATTTGAAGATGAATCTCTCGCCGCAATCATACTCGAACTCAATCCCGGAAGAATCGATTGGTATACGGTTTATACCGCACTGGAAAACAAATACGGCCAGCCGCTGGAACTGAATCCTGAGAAAATTTGGTGGACTGACGGTAGAACCCGCATCGCTCTGGAGCGTCCCCTAACGGTGAAATATTTGGATCTTGGGGTATTCGAATCAGCACTGAGAGAGCAGGAAGACCGTAGAACCTGGCATGAAAATGCACGGGAAGACTTCATCAAAGAATTTTAGAGATGACCTATAAGTATACGTTATTGCCCTGTCTATTTCTTCTGCTTCCCTTCGCATCCTGTGGGAATGAAGCCGAAACCATTTCTATCGATGTCGCCGGCCATACCTTGCAGGTGGAAATCGCCGACACCCAGGAATTGCGGGCCGCCGGGCTCATGAACCGCCGAAGTCTGGCCGAGAACCACGGCATGCTCTTCGTCTTTGAATCGGAAACCCGGCCTTCCTTCTGGATGAAGAATACCAGCATACCGCTGTCATTGGCCTTCATCTCCAGTGACGGAACCATACGCCAGATAGAACACCTAAGCCCTCATTCGCTTATGTCGGTCGTATCGAAAAGATATGTCCGCTATGCCCTGGAAGTGAACCATGGATGGTTTGAGAAGAGAGCCATCATCCCAGGGGACAGAGTGATTATTCCGAAAGACAGAGATAATAGCTGAGATTTCTTGATGATGCGCTATTTCTCCTCGGGCTCAAATGGCTCAATTTCCAGTTCATCACCCCCCTGGACATCGGGCAGATTCACCAGTTTGTCAACTTTTAGTTCATACCCCTTTAATTCCTTCTCTAAATTCTTGGCGATCTCGTTTCCCTCTTCAAAAAGCGCCATCACCTCTTCTAACGGCACGGCGCTGTCCCTCATCAATTCTGCGATTTTTTCCAATCGCTCTAATCCCTCTTCAAAAACAGCCATATCATTCCTTAATCACGGCATGGGCTCTATCTTGAGCAAATCGAATTTCAATATCATCTCCGGAGCTTAGCATCTTGGCCGAACTGATACAGACCCCATTTCGTTCGACGCGGGCATAGCCCCTGGTCAACACCGCCTGAGGAGAGAATTCGCTAATGCAGAACAATGCCTGTTCATATCGCATCCTTGCTTTCTTCAGACGGCTTCTCGACTTCATGAGCATACCCAGACGGGCATCATCGGCACGCCGCGTCATGGTTTCCCGCCTCTCCCTTTCCAGTTTAACCAGGAATCCAGTACTGACACGATCCAGGCGGCGGCGGGATTCGCTAAACCGTCTCATAATAGCATCCTCCCCCGAATCGACAAACCCCTTCACCCTCAACAGCAGATCTTCAGAACGGTCGCTGACCAGCTCCGCCGCCGCCGATGGTGTGGCAGCCCTCACATCCGCCGCCAAATCCGCCAGGCTCACATCGATTTCATGTCCTACACCGCTGATAACAGGAGTGCTGCACGCTGCGATTACGCGAACAAGAATCTCCTCATTGAAGGGCATCCGGTCTTCATCGGATCCGCCGCCCCTGGCTAAGATGATCACATCACCAAGCCCATACCGATCCGCCCTTAAGATTTGTTCGGCCATCATGGCAGCAGCCTCTTTGCCCTGAACCAGAGCAGGAAGAACGGTCACCCGAGGCGCGGCCTCTCTCCGGGCGAGCACTTGCAGAATATCCCTCAAAGCCGCACCCGTAGGGGAGGTCACTACAGCCACACGCCGTGGATAGGGCGGCAATTGCCGCTTGAGTTCCTGTGCAAACAGACCTTCGGCGGCCAGCCGGTGTTTGAGTTCTTCCAATGCCTTGAGCATGCCGCCTCTGCCGGATTCTTCGAGACAGTCGACGATAATCTGGTAGGATCCCCTTATCTCATAGACCCCGATTCTCCCGCCTGCGATAATTTTCATACCGTCAATCGGCTTAACGGCGGATTTAGCGGCCTGTCCGCGAAACATTACCGCCGCAATCATCGCGCCGGAATCTTTGATGCTGAAGTACACATGCCCGGCGCCCGATGGACGGCAGTTGGAAACCTCTCCCTCCACTTGGACAAAGGGAAAGTTTGCATGGAGCAAGTCCTTTATTTTCCTGGAGAGTTCGCTGACGGTCCACACTCTTTTGATACCATCGACAAGCATATCCATACAGGGTTAATATGGAAGGAAGCAGCAGACAGGGTCAACCCTTAAGATTGAGGAGAGCGCTTCATGGGCAATATTGCCTTCGTTAACATTTCCCGCCTGACACCACGGGCCTACAAGCCTATATTGAATGGTCCGTCGGCCTTTGAACGAGTTGTTGAATGGGCCAGAGGAATCCCCAATTACATCGGCATGATACTCATCACAGATGAGGATGAGGAAATTGACCTTTCCTTCCTCGAGCCGAATCCGCTGCAGTTGTTTCATCGGGAACCTTGGACGGAAGAAGAATTCATAAACACCCTGGCCGAAGGAGTTTCTCTGACCGAGAAGATGGAGCCGGAAGCCTTCTTCTACGCCTGGGGAGACAGCCCTCTCATTGATGCCGCGACGACAGAAACCCTTTGGAAGCTCCATTACAAGTATGATGCCGAATATACCTTCGCCGACGGCTATCCCTACGGCCTTTGCCCCGAAATTCTTTCTTCAAAACTGCCCGGGAAACTCCTAAGCCTTGCTTCAGGAAGGAATGGTCCGCTGCGCCGCAACAGTCTATTCGAGATACTTCGCCAGGATATCAATGCCTTCGATGTCGAAACCCACCTCTCTCCGAAGGATTTGCGTATGGACCGCATCTCCATCACCTGCGACACTCGGCGCAATCGAAACATTGTGGAAAAACTCCATGCCGCCGGAGGAACAGATGCCGAATCTCTCTGCCGGATAATCCCCGAAAATCGGCGGCTGCTTCGCGATCTTCCGGCCTATTTTCCAATCCAGATTACCGATCACTGCCCTCAGGCTTGCTCTTACTGCCCATTCCCAGACTTTTTCGGCAATCCGCTCAACGGCCAGTCATTTATGGAACTCAATCAATTCATCCGACTCTGTGACCGCATCGCTGAATTCGCCGATGATGCTGTCATAGCGCCTTCCCTTTGGGGTGAACCGGCTTCCCATCCACAGATTGGCCTCATGATCAGACGGGTACTGAATAAATTTCATGGAAAACCCGTCAAGATTCTTATCGAAACCTCCGGAATTGGCTGGGATAAATCGGTATTGGAGGAACTGGGCCGGGATTTCGCCGATGGCCGCCTGCTGTGGATTGTCAGCCTTGATGCGGCCGATGAATCCCTGTACAGGAAGCTGCGCGGTGAAGGCATGGTCCAGGCCGAAGAAACAGCAAGATTGCTGGCCGACCTCTTCGGCAAGAACTGCTGGATGCAGGCGGTCCGCATGAATGAGAACGAAGAAGACCTCGAATCCTTCTATCAGAAGTGGAAGGATGTCGGCGGCGGCGCCATTATCCAGAAACATGACTCCTATGCCGCCTATCTCGAAAATCGCCAACCGGCAGATCTTTCTCCTCTCGACCGCTTCCCCTGCTGGCACATGAAACGCGATATGCCCATCCTTATAGATGGAACCGTCCCTGTCTGTCGAAGCGACCTGGGCCGCCGCAAGGCGCTTGGCAATGCATTCGACGAGGAGCTTGATGTTATCTGGACACGTGGAAATGAATTACACAGCATCCATGTCCGTTCAGAATATCCCGGACCCTGTGCGGAGTGTGATGAATATTACACCTTCAATTTCTAATCACGACCAGCCTATCGGCGCAAGATTCTATACCATTGCCGGGGGGAGACTTTCTCCGGAAAAACCTCCTGGTGCGGAAGACCTTTCCATCATACTTTTCAATCCAGGAACCGGTCCATTTCGAGAGCCGCGGCTCGATGAGCTGAGCCATCTCAATGCCCGGGAAATCTTTTCCATTGAATCAGAGCCTGGCCCAAAGGAAGCCCTGAACTTGGTCAAGCGGTATAGGAATTTAAGATTTCTGCTCTTTCCCAATGTTGTCAATAATGGAACACGGATTAATACAGCGATCAGTGAAGCATCAAGCGCTCACTGCCTCATTCTGCCTGGCTATGCACAACTGGGGCTTACACCTCATGCCATGCAGAGAATATGGAGGAAAAGCCAGCTCTGCTCCGTTCCTATATTGCTGGATAAGGACGGCGGCATTCTGCCTACCGCGGTTGGCCCCATGCCTGATATCGACAGCAGATTCCAGGCCCTGCCGACAGCGCCGGGCCAAGGCGATTCCCCGACACTGCTTCCCTGGGATTTCTGTGGAATCTATCTCAGGGACAGACATCTTGCTCTAGGCGGATTCGACCAGGCCATTGGTGAAGACTGGTGGCAGCTTCTGGAATACGGCATGCGGGCCTGGCTATGGGGTGAGGAAATATCGATAGACCCCGTATGCCAGGTCAGATACCTAACGGATCCCCCAACGGCGGACATGAGTCCAAGGCAGGGATACCGGCGATTCTTCCTCAAGACCGTTGCGGTTCAGCGGAACGGCGGCATAGGCCGTCTCACCCGATTCCAATGGTGGGCGTATTTACGCGATTCAAAAGACAGCTCTGCCGCCGCCGGTGCCGACTGGAAAGATATCAGCCGTTGGGTGCAGAGAAACCGTCATCGCTTCGTCATGGATGCAAAGGAATTGACCGAAAACTGGCAGTGGACGCAGGAATGACCGGCGTTTTCCTCCAAGTGAGACTCAGTTCTTCGAGGCTCCCGGGCAAGGCATTGCTCAAACTGGAAGGACAGCCGGTCATCACTCATGCCATGAGGGCCTTAAATAGGGTCAAAGCCGATGTATACAGTCTATTGACAACCGAGGAATCGGCTTCGGTGCTGCGGATATTTGCCAAGCAGGAGAAATGGGAACTCTTCAGCGGACCAAGAGATGATGTGCTTGCCCGTTATGTCCTGGCTGCGCGTGAATTCGCCGTCACACGCATCGTCCGAGCAACCGGAGACAATCCCCTGGTATCGGGGCATTTGGCCAATGACACCTTGGATTTGGCCTTTGAGACAGGAGCCCACTATGCGGGATTTACCGGCATGCCCATTGGGACAGGGGTGGAAGTGCTCGAAGTCGATGCCTTAGAGCAGGCCTATGCCGAGGCGGAGGATTCTCATGAACGGGAGCATGTCTCCCCCTTTCTCTACCGCAGGCCTGAGCGTTTTAACATAGCATTACGGCAGGCACCTGATGAAATGTGCGCACCGAAGATCCGTGTGACCCTCGACACCAAGGAAGACTATCAGTATTTGAGACGGCTGTATGCCGCGTTGTACAGCAATGAACCGCTCGAACTCCATGAATTTGTTCCATGGCTTAAGGAAAATCCCCCCCATGCAGACTAGACATCTCATCCTTAGACCCTTGGACAAAGAGAACAGCGGCACGGGACATATGCGGCGTCTGTTCCGGTTAGCCGTCGAATTGCATCGGCATGAGGACATGACATCTATTCTTGCCGTGGATAATCCTCAGTACTGGAAGGATATCATCCCCGGTTTTCCAGGCTCCGTCCGCATCGTCTCCACCCAGAAGCTTCTCGCCGATACTGACTCGCTCATCTCTCCCTGCTGCATCGTCCTATTTGATCAGAAGGAGACCGCCTTGAAGGAGTTACAAGACTTCTTACGCCTTGGAATGCCGGTGCTCCTTGATGACGATGGCCCCGCAAGAGCCTATGCCCCTTTCGTGATAGACAGCATTCCAGGCCCCAGGCGCACGAAGGCCAACCAGAACTCGGGAGCATTCCTTGAGCTTCCGCCAAGGAAGAGAGAACCGGAGCCCGGCGGCGGCATACTACTGGGATTTGGCAGTCAAGACCCGGGAAACCTCACGGTACCGGCGCTCGATTTTCTCTCAAAGGAGCCAGGCATCTGCTCCGCCCGCATCACTGTCACCAATCCGGCTGCGATAAAGACGAGAGACCATCCAAATAACAGCTTTCAAATACTCAATGCCGCCCAATCCCTGCGCGAACACCTCCATCACTACGGCTTAGTCATCTGTTCTTATGGGCTAACCGCCATCGAGGCGCTTGCCGCCGGGGCTGCCGTCATTACGATTGATCCCAGTCCCTATCATGTCCGCCTGTCAAAGCGGCTTGGTCTTCAAGGTATTGGACACTATGATCCGGCCCGTTCAACCTTCAGCCGTAAACAGAAACAGCAGTTGAAGAGAATCATGCGGAATCCCGCCGCGTTGATCGAATCTCATCGACAGGCCCTGTCGAAACTGGATATCAAATCAGAACCGAGGCAAGAAAGTGCGCATTCCCGTTCAGCCCCCCCCCAGCAGAATCTCATCGCTCTCATTCGCTCCCTGACTCGGAATCAGCCGAATTGCAGTACCTGCAACAGTCCTCTGCCCGAAGTTATCGCTCGGTTTCCCCATCGCAGCTACTACCGCTGCCCTGACTGCGGCATGACAGGCATGTATCGATTCGACAGCAATCCCGATGAATACGGAATGGATTATTTCACCGGGGAATACCGTGAGCAGTATGGCCGAACCTATATGGAAGACTACCAGGCCATAAAATCCATGGGACAGTCCAGAATGAACATCATTAAGCGTCATAAACAGTTCGGGAAATTGCTTGATATCGGCTGCGCCTTCGGTCCTTTTCTGCATGCGGCCCATGAGAATGGCTTTGATGTTCACGGCATCGATATCTCCCAGACTGCCGTGGAATATGTCGAACGGGAACTTGGTTTCAAGGCGGGCAGGGGAGAGTTTCCATCGTTCAATCCGATCACCGAATTCAAGGTTTCCCGTTTTGATGTCGTCACCCTGTGGTATGTGATTGAGCATTTCAGGCGGCTTGAACCTGTCTTAACCCGCCTGGCCGACATCCTCCCGCCGGGAGGTCTGCTGGCATTTTCCACCCCCAATGGCGCCGGTGTATCAGCGCGGCGTTCCTTGAATGACTTCTTGAAAAACAGCCCGTCCGATCACTATACAATCTGGACCCCGAGAACTGCGAAAAAAATACTCAGCAGATATGGATTTAAGGTTTTACAGACAAGAATCACAGGTCATCATCCCGAACGCATCCTGCGGGGGATACGCAAAGATGGTTTTCTCTATAGAATGGTAATGGACTTGAGCAGAATCAGCAGTTTGGGCGATACATTTGAAATCTATGCCCTCAAGGAATAACAGGTGATGACATGAAGAAGGCCATATTCATCCTCGGCTGCGGTGTGATGCAGATTCCCGCTCTCAGGCTGGCGAAAGACAATGGGTGGATGGTCTGTGCCGCTGATGGGGATTTCAATGCGCCAGGGCGGCAATACTGCGACGAATTTCACCATGTGGATCTCAAAGATGCGCGGGGTCTTATAGCGGCGGCTGAAACGATACGCAATGGCCGGGGCCCCGATGGGGTATTCACGGCCGGGACGGATTTTTCACTATCGGCCGCCTTAGTGGCCGAGGCTCTCAATCTTCCCGGCCACGGTGCGGAAGCCGCCCGCCGGGCTACAGACAAGGTTCTCATGCGTGAAACCTTCAGAGCCGCCGACATTCCATCGCCTTCCTTCGTCGAAATCACTGGCGATATCAGCCTTCAGCAGCAGTTGGACTCTGTCCCCGGTCCCTGGGTGGTGAAACCGGTAGACAGCATGGGTGCCCGGGGGGTCATTAAGATAGATAATCCGACAGATTTAGCCGCGGCGATTGATACGGCGTGTTCCTTCTCCCGCAGCGGACGGGCATTGGTGGAAACCTTTATGGAAGGCCCTGAATTTAGCCTGGATGCCCTGGTGACGCAGGGACGGCTCATACGCTGCGGCTTGGCCGACCGCATCATCGTCTATCCTCCCTGCTTCATAGAAATCGGACACACCATCCCCTCAAAGGCGGATATTGACACCGCCGACACCCTCTGGAAGATTTTTGAGGATGGGGTTCATGCCCTTGGGCTCACACACGGCGCAGCGAAGGGCGATGTCAAACTCACCCCCCAGGGAGTGATGATAGGCGAAATTGCAGCCCGTCTTTCCGGCGGCTATATGTCAGGCTGGACCTATCCGGCTGCCTCGGGCATCGAACCAACTCTGAGCGCTATGCGCCTGGCCCTGGGAATGGAGACAGGAGATTTAGTCCCATCGCTAAACCTTATTTGCGCCGAACGTGCTCTTGTCGGTATAGACGGAACTGTGCACCGTTTCGACGGCAGGGATGATGCCATGAAATCAAAGGGCGTGAAGGAAGTCTTCTTGCGCTGCCGTCCCGGGGATGCCATCACATTTCCCCGCAACAATGTCGAAAAGGCAGCCAATGTCATAGCAGTTGGAACCACTCATGCAGAGGCCGGCGAAAGAGCTATGGAGGCACTTCGCCGGCTCCGATTGGTGTTAAATCCGGCAGATGCCGTTACCGGGACCTATTTGGATTCGTTCGCGGATTTCCCGCCGGATGTCTTCGCTCCGGAGAATTATTTTGACGGCATCTGGCAGGAGCATCCGCCACTCCCTTCCCGTGGATGTCCTCAAAACTGTCCTTGGATTCTCATACCTGAAGATCTGCCGGTCTGTCTCGATTCGTGCGGCCGAACAATGCAGGATGTCCTGATGCTGATGCACGAAGAAGGGCGGCTGAGTCTTGATCCTGCCGACAGCCATGAATTAGACAGGCAAATGATTTCGGATTTATGGAGGGCTCTGGTCCGTGGCGGGGCTCCGGGATTGAGGTGGTTTCTTGATAGAGCGCACATTTAGCACCCCATTAGGGGGAGGGGACTCCAAAAACTGTCTTTCTGCTTCTGGCTTATCCTGTTTTGCCGCTGAAATTTTGGCAAGAAGTTCAAGTGCCCCAGGGCTGTGCCGGAGTTTTAACCGCCTTGCCGCGGCGAAAAACTGCTTCGTCAGATTTCGGAAGTGTTTTTTCAAGGCTGCCCTAGAATATTTTTGGAGCCGCTTCATCGGGCTGGGAGCGATACTTCTTATCTGCTCTGTTCAACTGAGTGCTGAATCCGTCTCTTTGCGGGAAATTTTGCAAAAAACCGGTGCGGCCATGCGCTGGGATCCCCTTAGACACCTAGGAGAGCTTCACAGGGACGGAAAAACCGTCATCTTCCGTTCGGGAGATCCCTGGATGGTCCTCAACGGGCGGAAACTCCTGGTAACCGGCACAGTTCTTGAGGAACAGGGAAAACTAGTTTTTTCCAGAGAAGCGGCCGATACGCTGTTAAGCATCTATGGGGTACAAACAGCCTCTTCTCCTTATAGGCTCACGACTATTCTGATAGATCCCGGGCATGGAGGACGGGATTCAGGGGCCTTGCGGCACTGGAAATCAGACGGGTTGGTTATACCCCTCGCTGAAAAAGACATTGTTCTCGACATCAGCCTGCGACTCGCTGAGAAATTAAGCAGGCTGTATCCCGACAAAGACATTCTACTCACCCGTGACAGGGATATCTATCCCACACTGGAGGAAAGAATTCAGGCGGCCAATAGCATTCCGCTGGATTCCAAGGAGGGCATGATATATATCTCAATACACGCTAACGCCTCATTGAACCCTAAAGCTGAAGGATACGAGGTGTGGTACCTTCCCAAGAATTACCGGAGAAATCTGATTGATAAGTCTGCATTCTCTCGTGGAACGGCAGCGATTGCTCCCATAATCAATGCTCTATGGGAGGAGGAATTCACTCATGAAAGCATACGCCTTGCCGACATGATATTGGAAGAATTCCAAATCCAGCTTGGTGACCATGTTCCGAATAGGGGCAGGCGTGAGGAAAGCTGGTTCGTCGTCAGAAATGCCAAAATGGCATCAGTTCTTTTGGAGGTAGGGTTCATTACTAACCTGGCTGAAGCCGCCCGCCTTAGAACCCCCGAATACTTGAGGCTGATAACCGAAGGTATCTATAATGGCATCCGGAGGTTCGTTGATTATTTTGAGAAGAAGAAATAAGAAGTTGAAATTGAAGCTCTATAGATTAATGGAAGGGCCTTCATTGCCGTTAGCTCTACTTATCACAACTTTCGTCATCAGCTTTGCCTTATATGTCTTCTTGCACCCTGTCATGACAGGCGTAGTTTTCTATTACCCATTGAATTCCGGCGAGAGAATTGGAGCGGAGAAACGAGGTGTCCCGGCAAGAAGAGACCGTGTCGAGCAGATGAAGATATTCGTCCAGGAGCTTCTAATCGGGCCAGTTGATTTGGCACTTGCTCCGATCGTGCCGCACAGCACGAAGCTTCGGCATATAGCAATGCTTGGAAGGACAGTCTATCTTGATTTTAGCATCGAAGTCTTGGACATAGACACCAGAGCGGCAATGCCTTTTGATGAAGCTCTCAGTACCATCAGTATGAATCTTTCTAAAAATTTTCCCCGGTTGAAGGCTGTGCTGTATACAATAGATGGAATTCCAGTTGGAACTCGAAAAATTTATGCAGAAAGTGGCAAAAATGGCATAAAACAGGAATAAATGTGAATATTCTGTTGACACAGTCTCATCCTGTTTGTAACCTGTTATTAGTTGACACTAAAAGAACTAAATTGCAAAGGAGCCTTTTATGAAAAGAATTTTAGTTTGTTTCATTGCTTTTCTCGTTATTACCAATATGGTGTTCGCCGAGGAAAGCATATTGATTGACTTCGATGAACTTGTAGATGATTATCAAGGAGATCATCAGGCTACCCTGATCGACTACAGCATCGTTGCAGGCACACGATTCACCGAGGAAGAGAAACAGCAGATGAATATGTCCCTGTTCATTCCAAACTGGCAGATAGAGCTTTCAAGCTCATCACAAACAGTTATAAACAATCAGATGTCTTACGTTCGCGCCGTCACAGTAGCCGATAATGCCGCCCGGTTTTCGGGGCAGCAAGTAATGGGTATTCGTGTACATTTCCCGAATGCCCCATTTAATTCTTATGCATGGATCAAACCGCCATTCAGAATCCCGGCCTATGCAACAAATGCATTTGTAGATAATCCGGTCAAAGGAAATCAGTTTGACGGATTCGGCGTTAAGAAGAATGTTGGCGTGTTGAAGAATGTCCGGATGAATGTGTTCGGCATGAACTATCCCTTTGGGATGGCCGTAGTGTTAAGAGATGAAAATGAGCATACTATGGAAATTCCTTTGGGATACCTTGATTTTGATGGTTGGCGAGAGCTTAGCTGGTCCAATCCAAATTATATAGTGAATGTCCGAAATCGTACATTGAAGAAACATCCCTTATACCCGCGAACTTCACCAGTAGTCATTCTTGACGGCATTCAGGTTTATAAGGATGCAATGCAGGAGGGAGGAGATTTTATTGGCTATGTCAAAGACATCACCATTACCTATGACCAGGCCATCATCGAAGAAGTTGATTCTGATCTGAAACATGAAGAAATCTGGGGCATTTTATCCAGAAGAGAAGAAGAACGCCGTCAGCATGAAACGGCTCGTCTGTCCAACATAGAAATACTGCGTTACCTTGAAGAGAAAAAAATGCACAAAGAAGACGAAGATAATCAAGAAACTGTCCAATAAATAACACAATACTAGCATTCATTTATGTGGTCCAACCTTGGGTGGGTTGGACCTTTTTTGTGGGCACTACTGCAGGCGGGGGGTATTGACGGGTCCTGAGTGAATGGTTTTTAATCAGTATTGACCTCATTTCAATTCTGTGGGATGATGATAAGAAGGGCGACTAGCTCAGTTGGTTAGAGTACGTGCTTGACATGCACGGGGTCACTGGTTCAAATCCAGTGTCGCCCACAAGGACATTCTTATGAAATGCTTCTGATTGGCTCTGGCAGAATGCTCACGCAGCCCCTTAAGCTTTTTATAATGCCCAGAAGCTTAGTGGCGAGTATAGTCTGGTGAGAAAACGAGTTACGAGGATGCTCTAAAACCTTCTCTGCCCGGGATTGCGCCAATTTCGCTTAATCGGGCTGAATAACTGGAACCTGTATAAATTCCATCCCCAATGGTCTTCAATGATGCCCTGTGCGATCATTCGGTTAATTCTTTTCCTGACTGTATATTAGGTGGATTCAAGAAGTCCTGACCACAGCGAATTTATTTTATGGAAACAACCACATTCTTCGGGGCACCATGTAAGCTTCTGCTGCCTCGTGTCGCCGGATAATGCCTTCGTCAGGGTGCTGTATCACAGAGCAAGTTGCTAAATGACTAATGGAAATGCCGTCGGCTGCCCCCCCCCCCCCCCCCCCCCCCCCGTCGAGCGGCAATGAGCCATTGAAAAACTGCGCGCAAAAGGCATTGGACGAGAAAAGCCCGGCCCGAAGGGTGCGCCCAGATACAGATCTTGGAAAATCATGACACATCTGGAACCTGAAACGGATTTTATAGCAGCCGGAGAGGCTGCCGGACTCAACGTGTTCCTGCTGCTTATATCAGAAATTATTCACCGGCAGCGGCGAATTTCCAGTCCGGCAGGCTCCTAATGCAGTGGTTTATGACTATCTTTACTCCGTTTCATTCCATTCCGATTGCCTTGACCAATCCTGTCAGCAGGGGGACAGGTTGTCCGTTATGGGTCTTCAAGGGCCTCGATTTCGCGTTCAGAGCTGCTCTATACGAAATGCCGCAGAACCGGCAGTTTCAAAGCTGTCAAAACTGGTGAAGTCCTATTCCACCTTGCGGCTAGCCGCTATAATATCCTGGGCAATCTTGCCGGAGACCGGTTCATAGTGACTAAATTCTATCTCATAGGTTCCTGTACCGGAAGTAAGGGCCTTCATATCAATGGCATAGGTGAGGAGTTCTCCTTGGGGAACAATGGCTTTGATGCTCTGTATACCTCCGCCGATGGATGATTGATCATGCACACGGCCGCGTTTAGTCGATAAATCCGATAAAATATCACCGAGGTATTTGTCTTCAATATAAATTGTTAGATTGACCATGGGCTCAAGGAGAACCGGGCCTGTTTTTTCAAATGCCTGCTTCAGAGCCATTTTGGCCGCAAGTTTGAAAGCCATTTCCGAGGAGTCGACAGGGTGTTCCTTCCCGTCATATACACTCACCCCTATGTCCACCATGGGATATCCAGCCAGAAATCCCTCCTCCATAGATTCCCTAAGACCCTTCTCAATACCCGGGAAATATCCCTTGCTGATAGCCCCCCCCCGTATATCATTAGTGAGTGAAAAATCTTCTCCTCGCTGCAGTGGTTTCACCCTCATCATCACTCGGCCATACTGACCATGCCCTCCTGACTGCTTCTTGTGGGTATATTCAGAATCGGCGGTTTTTGTTATGGTTTCTCGATAGGGCACCCGTGGTTTGCGGGCATTAGTCTTTATTTTGGACTCTTTCAGGAGTTTGTCAAATACGATGCTGATATGCATCTCGCCCATGCCCGCAACGACCGTTTCCTTAGTTTCACTATTGAAACCGATGGTAAAGGTTAAGTCTTGTTCAGCGATCTTATGGAGATAATCATTCATCTTATCCTCGTTTTTCTGACTCTCGGCATTGATAGCGAGGGCGTACACTGGGGCCGGAAGACCAAGGGGCTTGAAGTGAAAGAAGGGCAAATTGGCGGCTAGAGAATCATTGGTGTGCACTGAATCAAGCTTCACCACGGCTCCTAAGTCTCCGGCGATAAGTTGAGGAGTCTCCTTAAGGTTTTTTCCGTTTACGATGAATAATTTTGAAATTCGCTCTTTTTTCTCAATCCTCGCATTGAAATACTCTCCAGGTTTAAGAATCCCCCTGACGACTTTGATATAGCTGATTTTCCCAGAAAACCTGTCAATTGATGTCTTATAAACGAACCCCGCAAAGTCACCCGCATCAGAGTATGCAACGGACTCCCCTGATTCGACAGGTTCAGACTCCCTCCCAGGTGCCGGACAGAGTTCGGCGATGATGTCTAAGAGACCGCTAATGCCGGTACCGCTCTCCGCCGAACCGCAGAGAACCGGAATAAATGTGTTTTCAGCCATGCCTTCCAGAAGCCCTTTGATGATGTCGGAGCCTTCCAAAGTGCCGTTTTCAAAGAATTTCTCGGTTAGGGCATCATCTCCTTCGGCTGCCATCTCAATCAGTTTCTCCCTCCACTGATTCACTTCCTCGTTCATATCAGGTGGTATCTCGACAACCTTTCCGCCGGTTTTCACGGCTTTCAGATGGAGTAAATCGACAACACCTTCGTGGGAATTCCCCATTCCTATCGGGAGGTTCAAGGGAATGGCCGTAACCCCAAATGCTTCCTTTATTTGCTTCAGGGACTGTAGGAAATCGGCCCTGTCCTGATCCATTTTGTTTACAAATACAACTCTTGGAAGGTTGCGTTTATCAAGCCTTCGCCATAGTTTGATTGTTTCAATCTGAATGCCAGCGGGAGCGCTGATCACCATTATAGCAGTTTCCGATACCCTAAATGATGCAATAACCTCTCCAACAAAATCCGCAGATCCCGGGGTGTCAAGCAAGTTGATCTTTTTCCCCTTCCATAAAAGGTTTACGAGACTGGTGTGGAGCGAAAACCTATGCTCGATTTCATCATCCGTGAAGTCGCTGACTGTTTTTCCCGACTCGACCGATTCGGCCTTGGGTATCACACCGGCTCTAAACAACAACTGTTCCACTAATGATGTCTTGCCTGTTCCGCCATGTCCGCAAATTGAAACATTGCGGATTGTGTTCATGGAAATGGCCATGAGAGTTCCTCCAAAATTTATTATATATATATCATATCATCTTTGACAGACTTAAGGGCACCTCTAAAAAACCCATTTAGTTCTTGACTCGATCTTTTCCGCCGCTACTGCGTTGTCAAAATACTCACGTAGCTTAAGCTGCGCCCTTAGCTTTTGCAGCCTTGTATCGACAAAAAATTTCTTCGTCAATTTCCTAAAGCTGTTTTTTAGAGGTGCCCTTAACTTTTATCCAATTAAGAGTCATTGGCAGCAAAATGGCTGAATTCCATCGTAAATGTTCCCCTTCCCTGGGTGAGACTGCGGAGAGCCGTGGAATATCCAAACATGTTCACCAATGGCACCTTCGACTTAATCAATTCATAAAGCGGCCGTGAATCCATGCTTTCGACATGGCCTCCTCTCTGGCCTAAACTGTTTATGACATCGCCTACTTTGTCTGATGGGCACATCACATCTACTTCCATTATCGGCTCAAGGAGAATCGGCTTTGCATCCCGGCATGCCTTGTCAAATCCCAAAGATGCAGCGGCTTCGATTGCAATTTCACTGACGGTGGATTCCGAATAAGCGACATCAATTAATGAAGTTTTTATATCGACACAGGGATATCCCATGACTATACCTGAGGCAAATGCAGATTCAACACCTCGTTTCACCGCATCTTGAAACACTTGAGGAACGTCATTTATACTGACCTCTGAGTCAAATTGATTGCCCGTTCCTCTCTGTCGCGGACAAACACGGAGTGTGACAGATGCCTCATGATCTTTCCCTGCCAAGTTGCGATGATAGGTCTCCGAACGGGTATTCTCCCCAGTGACTGTCTCCCTGTACGTTACCTGAGGATTGCCTATATTGGCATCTATCCGATACTCCTCAAGTATCCTGTTTATCAGCACTTCAAGATGAAGTTCCCCCATCCCTGAGATGATGAGCTGTCCTGTTTCCTCATTATCCGTAACCGCAAACGTCGGATCCTCTTTGAGCAAATTGTGCAGAGCCGCCTTCAATTTGTTTTGATCACTATAGGTTTTCGATTCGATGGAAACAGATATAACCGGTTCGGGAAACTCCATCGACTCAAGCGCCGCCGGACATCCTTCATCTGCAAGGGTTATTCCCGTACGAGCCGTCTTCAACCCTATTGCAACACCGATATCACCTGCTTCTATTCGGTTGATCTGTTCATGATGATTGGCATGCATTCGCAGTAATCGGTTCACCCTGTCCCGTTTCCTGTCATTGGCATTGAACACAGTAGAACCTGATTTCAATACACCTGAGTACACCCTCAGGTAGCACATCATCCCCATCTCTCTATCGTGTTGTATCTTGAAGATAAGTGCCGCAAGATTCCCTTTTGCCTGCCGCTGAATCAGCACCTCATGTTTCTTTACCGCATGCTGTGCATGAATTTCCGGCAGCTCTTCCGGTGCGGGAAGATAGGCGAGAATAGCGTCCAGCAGGGGCTGTACACCCTTGTTCTTCAGGGAGGAACCCGCCAATACCGGAAGAATCTTCTGGGCAATGGCGGCCTTTCTCAGCGTGGAATGTATTAATTCCTCACTCACCGTCTTCCCTTCTATGTAGAGTTCTGTAATCTCATCGCTATAGGCCGACAAAGAGTCGAGCAGTTTGTCCCGCCATTTTTCGGCGAGATGCTTTAGTTCATCCCGGATTTCCCTGGAATGAATAACAGAGCCATCCGTATTGGCGTCCCAATGCAGTTCACGCATTGTGATGAGGTCAATATTTCCCTCATAGTCCGATTCGGTTCCTATGGGCAAGGCCAGTGGAATGGGATTGGCTTTGAGATTTTTGCGTATTTCATCGACGACAGAGAAGAAATCGGCACCTATTCTATCCATTTTGTTGACATAGGCGATACAGGGCACCTTGTAGCGATTGGCCTGTCTCCAGACTGTTTCGGATTGGGGTTCTACACCGCCTACGGCACAAAACACTCCAATGGCGCCGTCCAGAACCCGTAGCGACCGTTCAACTTCTGCTGTGAAGTCCACATGCCCCGGTGTGTCTATGATATTGATCTGGACATCGTTCCAGTAACAAGTTGTGCCGGCCGATACGATGGTTATCCCTCGATTTTGCTCCTGAGGCATCCAATCCATTACTGCCGTGCCCTCATCGACTTCGCCGATTCGGTGACTTCTATGGGTGTAGTAGAGAATTCTCTCGGTGGTGGTTGTTTTGCCCGCATCAATATGGGCCATGATGCCGATGTTTCTGATTCCTGAGCCAGGCTCTGCCATTTGATAAGTTTAGCATACCTATGCCTTCCGGGCAATGTAAGACTCCTTGATTTCCTGTGGAATTAGCGGTTAGGATTGATTATGCTCAAAGCACGGGATATATATCCTCATAAATGGAAGCCGGTGGAAAAGGCTGTATTATGCTTTGTCCGTGATATACCATCAAGAAAGATCCTGCTCATACATAAAAAGAGAGGGCTGGGCGCAGGGCTCATCAACGCCCCGGGCGGCAGAATCGAATCAGGGGAAGCCGCCGTGGATGCCGCCATCAGAGAGGTAAGGGAAGAAGTCGGATTGGAAGTGAAAAACCTCGCTGCGTGCGGAGAACTCTACTTTCAGTTCACCGACGGCCATTCCATCCATGGCACTGTCTTTGAAACTCGGCAATGGAGCGGCTTGGCCGTGGAAACACCCGAAGCTGATCCCTTTTGGTGTGATGAAAACCATATCCCCTATGCTCAGATGTGGGCTGATGATTCCTGGTGGCTCCCGTTATTGCTTAAAGGAGTGTCATTTCGAGGCCGATTCATTTTCTCAGGTGACAAAATGCTTAGCATGAGCATAGATGCTGAATCCGAAAATGAGGAAGGAATTCCAAGAAACATGAATGGAGGTGTATATTGAAAGAAACAGTTTTTGACAGAATTCTGAAAGAAGAAATACCAAGTGCCAAAGTGTATGAAGATGATGAAGTCCTGGCGTTCAAAGATATCAACCCTCAAGCTCCCGTACACATCTTGGTGATACCCAAGAAACGAATTGCCCGCTTCGCCGATCTTGGTGAGTGGTCTGATGAAGAAACTGGCCGGTTCATGAAACGCATTGCCAGAGTTGCGGATTCGCTGGGCTTAAGCGAAAAAGGGTATCGAATCATCATCAATAATGGAGAGGACGGCGGGCAGGAGGTGGACTACCTCCACGCCCACATCCTCGGTGGAAAACGTTTGCCTTTTCCCGGGTGATCACTGCAGATGAATAAATGATATATGCGATTCGAGGTGCAGTTACGGTCGATCACTCCGACGAAGAAGAGCGAAAGACAGTAGAAGTCATGGGAATGCTCTTAGACAGCATTCTCGAGAAGAATGATTTAATGATCAAAGACATAATCAGCGTCCAGATAACGCAGACATCGGATCTTGTTCGAAAAAATGCGGCATCGGCACTGCGGGAAGCTCGTCCGCAATTTGAACAGGTCCCGTTGTTCTGCGCTCAGGAACCGAACATACTCACCATGCCGCCGCGGACTATCCGTGTGATGTTAACCTGCCGTGGAGAGGGATTGGGTACTCATGTTTATCTTGGTGATGCGAGAAGACTGCGGCCGGATTTTCAAGAATAGGTTTTCTAACAGAATTCTCAACCGAGAATATCAGTATGACGGCCAATAAATCTTTGTTCGAAGAACTGAAATTTTCGCCTGATGATGAGAAAGCTATTGACTTGGAATCAATTCAGAAAGCCGCATGGAGCCTGGAGCGTGTTCTGGATGCTGTTGGGAAAACCATTGCCCCGAATACAACGACCCGTGTGCTTGCCAATTTCATCGAAGTTCAGTTAAGAAATGAGGGTGTTGATTCTGACTGTATTATTCTGATTTCCCCCGAGGAGGTCGTATGGCATGGCAAGCCGAGTAATCGCATATTGCACTCAGGAGAAATTGTAACGGTGGATGTGGCCTGTTCCTATCACGGCTGGTGGGCCGATAGTTCGGTGACTTTTCCCATAGGGGAAATCGATAGCGAAAGAACTCGGCTGATTATCGCGGCCTTGGAGGGGACAAGGCTTATTCTAAACCATACACGAAGTGGAAGCAACGGCCGTGAAGGCGCCTTGAGTTTAGCATGCCTCTGCGAACAGTATGATGTTAGGCTGATACCGGAGGCTGCCGGACACGGGGTGGGGCAGTTTCTCCACTGTGACCCGGTAATTACTTATGACGGCAGACCTCATGAGCCTCTAAGTCAGGATTCTGTATACACAGTTGAACCGATATTCACCAATGGAGATGGGAAAATTCAACATGTTCAAGATGGATCGGCTGTCACGATTGACGGTAGACCGACGGCCCATTTTGAGACGACGGTGCATGTTCATGACAAAGGATTGCAGATACTCGGATGCCCAAGTTGGATATCATCAATTCTGTGTTGACACTCTGGCGTATTTGGTGTTAGTTTTGGTTTTATTTGCCATCTTAGCTCAGTCGGCCAGAGCACGTGATTTGTAATCTCGGGGTCGTCGGTTCGAATCCGACAGATGGCTGACTGATAGTGAGATATATCTGGGGAGGTTCCCGAGCGGCCAAAGGGGGCAGACTGTAAATCTGTTGCTAGTAGCTTCGAAGGTTCGAATCCTTCTCTCCCCATAGAGATTAATCATATGGGCACCTCTAAAAAACCCCATTTAGTTCTTGACTCGAACTTTTCCGCCGCTACTGCGTTGTCAAAATGCTCAACTAAGCCCAGCTACGCTTGAGCTTTTGCCGCCTTGTATCGACAAAAATTTCTTCGTCAATTTCCTAAAGCTGTTTCTTAGAGGTGCCCATATGAGTGAGGCTGACAGTCAAAATCTTTTCTTGTGACGGGTTGCGTTTCGAGGGCATCTCTTGTGGCAGGCACTGCCGTCACAAGCCTGGGTATGTCTTCCTTTCTGCGAAAAGTATTTATCGAATGGACGTTTTCTCAAGCATTATTGCAGGAGGGGCGGCAGTGGTTTTGAGGAGCAAAAGAGCTTGATTGAAATAACGGACAATGATTGCATCTTTCGGGATAACGCTTGTACAGTATTTGGGGCTCGGTCTCTTCAGTGTCCGGCCTATCCCTTCTGGAAATCGAATATCGTCTCAAAGAAGGCATGGGATGAAGATTCGTTGAGTTGTTCCAGATTCGGAATCGAGGAGATTCATACTCAAAAGGAAATCACCGAATCACTGAAGAAGGTGAAAATGGACAGTTTATGATTATTCGCATTTGGGGGGCTCGGGGCTCAAGCCCGACTCCTCTGTCGCCGCATGAAATTCGAGAAAAGATCGAAGCGGTTATTCATCTCGTTAATCCAACTGATCTGGTTAGCGAAGCCACAAAACAACGGTTCATCTCAAGTCTTTCAAATGATGTCTGCGGAACCACCGGCGGCAATACTGTATGTATTGAGGTGAGGACGAATGATGGAGAAGTGATCCTGCTCGATACCGGCACCGGGCTAAGGGAGTTTGAGAAGAGTATCATTAGAAACGGGGAAAAAATTGATGAATACCATATTTTTCTCTCTCACTTTCACTACGATCATCTTCTCGGCATTCCTTATTTCTCCACAATGTATAATCCAAGCGCCAAAGTGCATTTCTACAGTCCATATCCCGAAATGGAGCATGTTCTTGCAAAATTTATGGAAGAACCCTTTCACCCTGTCGGTTGGGATAGTTTCACTGCCGGAATTGATTTCCACATCATGAAAGAAGATGAGCCTGTTGAAATCAGTGCAGCCAAAGTGTCCTGTATGAGAAGAACTCATCCAGGAGGAGCTTTTTCCTATAAGGTCACAGAAAACGGAAGATCATTCATCTATTCATCCGACACCCAGCTCACGGAGAAAGATTTTACGCGCAATTCAAAAAACAACGCCTATTTCCAGGGAGCGGAAGTTATCGTGTTAGACGCTCAATATACCCTGGATGAAGCCATTGCAAAATATGATTGGGGGCATTCTTCTTACAGTCTGGCAGTGCAATTCGCCCGGGAATATGAGATTGAAAAACTATTGCTATTTCACCACGACCCGCTGAATTCAGATCAGAAGCTGGCCGGCATTCTGCAAGCGGCTATTTCATTCAATGAACGGCTCAATCAGACACACAGCAACGATATGGAGATCATACTGGCCGGGGAAGGGTATGAAATCGAACTGTAGCGTTAATGACATTGGAGCTTGACTCTCGGGGGATTCTCATCATTAAAAGGTCTCTTGTTCTCTTAGGTTTAGCCCTGTCCCTTCTCTTCGTCTGTGGTTTTATCTGGTTTTGGTTTCTTCTTGATGCTCCCTTTGGAGAGAAGGGAACGGAGCCGGTAATTGTAAGCATCCCTCCCGGTACAAGTTTTCAGGATTTGAGCGTGGAACTTGAGCAATTAGGACTGGTGCGTCATGCAATATACATTCAGTGGCGCTATAGGATCGCCGCCCGATTAGGCATTGCCGGCGCCCATCAGGCCGGTCGATATTTCCTGGAAACCGGCATGAGTCCATCTCAAATACTCAAAAGCATTACATCACCAGGTGATGCTCAGCGAATTTATACGACATTGGTTATCCTGCCTGGTTATACCTCTTCCCAGATAGCGGCCCATGTTCAAGAGAGTCATCTTGCCCATGCTGTCGATGTTGAAAATGCCATAGTCGCCCTGGCCTCTGAGTATCCCATTCTTCAAAACAAGATGGGGCTGCAAGGATATCTCTTTCCGGATACCTATAAAATTGAGGCGCCTTTTGATGAGACTCCACAAACATCGAAATTGGCGGCAGAGTCCATAGTCCGCACCATGGCCGATAAATTTTTCAGTGTTCTCGATGAAATTGAGCCTTCATGGCGAAGGCTTACTGAAGGCCAATTGCATGAGAGAATTGTACTGGCCTCTATCGTAGAACGAGAATACCGCATTGCTGAAGAGGCTAAGAAGATTGCCGCTGTTTTCAATAACCGCCTTAAGAAGGGCATGGCCTTACAGTCTTGTGCAACTGTCGTATACACCATTGAGGAAACAAGGGCCGGACGACCTTTCAGGGACGAATTCTATCGTTTTAAGAGGCGGATATTCGAACAGTATTTGGAAATCGATTCTCCCTATAACACATATCTTTACTCGTCTCTGCCGCCCGCTCCCATCGCCATCACAGGGAGAGTGGCTTTAGAGGCTGTATTCAATCCGGCCAAAATCGATTCGCTCTTCTTTGTCGTGAAAAATCCTGCCAAGGGAACACATGTCTTCTCACGGAATTATTCCGATCATTTGAGCGCCCGTGATGACTACATCAAAACTTTCGTCATCAAGGAGTAGTGCCACGTGAGCGGCGGAAGAATACCCGACAGTGTTATTGAGGAGGTGCATAGGCGTTCGGATATCATTGAGGTCGTCGGTTCATACGTCCAACTCACTCGCAAGGGCAATCGCTGGTGGGGGCTCTGTCCTTTCCATTCCGAGAAGACGCCATCATTTGTGGTAAGCCAAGAGAATAATCTGTATTACTGCTTTGGCTGTGGGAAAGGCGGCAATGCGGTCAGTTTTTTGATGGATATTGACTCCCTGAGTTTTCCAGAGGCAATAAATTTCTTAGCCGAAAAAGCCGGAGTTGAAATTCATCTGGATTCCAAAAATGAGCAGACTAAGGGCAGTCTAAAGGCTTTGGAAGACCTGTACAGCCGCGTTTCGAAGACATTCCATTGGCTGCTATATAATCATCCTCAAGCCGCAGAGGCAAGAGACTATCTGGAGTCCAGAGGTATAAATCGGGAAACAAGCGAAGTGTTTAGACTGGGATGGGCTCCTTCGGACGGTCAATGGCTGTATGGATTTCTTATAGATAAGAAGTACTCAGCGCAGTTTCTCGCTACTTCCGGATTATTCAGTAACAAATCGCCAACTTGGTCTTTTTTTGTAGATCGCCTGATGTTTCCGGTTATGCCGGATATGGGAAGAGTCATAGCATTTAGCGGGCGGGGGTTCAACGATAAAGGGCCAAAGTATAAGAATTCTCCTGAGACTGCTCTCTACAGGAAGAGCCTGCATCTATATGGTTTGGGGCAAGCGAAAAAAAGTATTCGAGACACAAAGAGGGCGGTGCTATGTGAGGGCAACCTGGACGTGCTCTCTTGCTGCCAATCCGGAATCAAGGAGGCGGTCGCCCCTTTAGGAACCGCATTGACCGAAAACCAGACCAAAACACTGAAACGCTTAACTCCGACCATTGTTTTGATGTTTGATGGAGACAAGGCCGGGATTGATGGAACAATGCGGGCCGCTCTCCTGGCGGAAGAACAGGGATTGACGGTCCAGGCTGCGCACATCCCGTCAGGGAGTGATCCGGCAGATTTGATGCTGGAGAAAGGCGAGGCGGTATTGCATAAAATCGCATCAAAACCTTTGACTGTCTTCGATTTTTTATTACATTATAAAGTTGGGGAAAAGCTAGACATTACTGCTGAGCGACAAGAGAGAGCATTGATAGAACTGACACCGTATTTACGTGCAGTGGGATCGGAAGTGAGACGTGAAGCATATCTGAAGCGGCTCGCTGATAAGCTGAATGCTGATCCTCTTGCCGTGATACGGGAGTTTCATAATAGCGGCAGCCGTCAACAGAGAAGCCGTCCCACTGAAGCTGCTGAGAATTTAATGAGTGATGAGCTGTATCTGATGATTGCCGCTGCCATCAAAGCCGATTTCTTCTCTCAAATCAGGGCTGTGCTCGCCCCTGAAACGTTTCGGGACAGGCGGGCTTTAGTTATGTACAGGATTATGGATGAAATGAGTGTCAATGGAATAATGCCCAGTACCGAGAGTATCCTGGCAAAGTTGGATGACAACAAGTTGAGAGAAGTTATATTAGAAAAGCTAATGACCGAAGAATTCACCGCAAAGGCTGAAGAGACGATTAATGAAAAGATCAGTTTGATCAGGGTTCGCACACTCAATGAAGAGCGACGTGCCTTGGTCAGCACCCTGTCAAATGATTCAAATCGAGAACGGACCACAGCCCGCATGAAACGAATCCAGGAGATTGATAGGAACATCACGAGAATCAGGCAAGGTAGAAATGACTGAGTTAAAATCTCACCCCATGGTCGTCAAGCTCTTGGAGCACGCCGAAAAGTCTAAAACGATAAGTTTTGATGAGATAAGTGACTGGCTGCCTGAGGATATTGTTAAATCCGAGGCGATTAACGATATCGTGGGATTATTGGAATCTGTAGGGGTGAAACTCACCGATGATTCGGAAAGAAGTCATGAAGATAGTCATGAAGATAGCCATGAAGATGACATACTTGACCATGATCATGAGGACATCAAGCCGGAGATTGATTCTGAACTTGAGGAGGAGGTCGAGGATGTGCCCTCTGATGACATTGAGATTCCTCCCCGTAAGTTAGTCTTCAGCGATAAAGATACTTCAATCGATGATCCGGTACGTCTCTATCTCCGTGAAATTGGAAAGGATAAACTTCTCACTGCCGAACAGGAAGTTGAGCTTTCTAAGCAAATGGAAGACGGGGAGAACATCATCAAGAAGGTATTAAGAACTTCCGGCGTTATAATATCGGAACTGCATTCTCTGGCCCAGAAGGGTTTCAGCAAAACGGACCCAAGAGAGATGAATTTCTCCAAGAAAGAGCTTTCAGGTTTTCTAGCCGATAGACGGCGTATTAATCAGTTCTACAAGGAATCCTTCCGGGATATCATCATGGATTTGAGCCAGTATATGGAATTGAAAACTCGCATTGTGGCTACGGATGGGGATATTCATAGTGACAGAAGACTCGCCGCAAAACGGCGTGCGCTGCTCAAAGTCATTGTCAACATAGATATCCACCAGGAAGAGATCATGAAGTTTTCTGATCGATTTGCCTCTATTGGGACTAAGATTGAGAAATACCGGAATCAGCAGTATCAGATTGAGAGAACCCTGGGTGTACGTTCTATGGGTGAAGTCCGCAGTATAGGAAGAGGCTTGGCCAAAGCTGAAGAACGGGGAAAAATCGAACAGAGATTAGGCTTAACATCCGATGCAATCAAAGAGTATATACGCCAAGTGCAACTCACTGAAAAGAAGCTTCATAGCATGGAAATTGATTTCGAGACTTCGATTGATGACATAGTACGCATGTCAGAGGAAATATATCACGGCCGTGTTATGATGAAGACGGCTAAGGATAAGCTTATTCAAGCTAATCTCAGATTGGTAGTGAGTATTGCCAAGAAGTACACAAACCGTGGATTGCATTTTTTCGATCTTGTTCAGGAAGGCAACATCGGCCTCATTAAGGCTGTTGAGAAATTCGAATATCGAAAGGGTTATAAATTCTCCACCTATGCGACATGGTGGATCCGTCAAGCTATTACGAGAGCGATTTCCGATCAGGCCCGTACCATCAGAGTACCTGTACACATGATTGAGCAGATGAACAAGGTCGTGCGGGAATCACGCCACTTAATGCAGATGCTGGGGAGAGAACCGCTTGACGAAGAAGTGGCGGAACAACTGGGATGGACTGTATCCCGAGTAAAAGCAGTGAAAAATGTCGCCCGTGAACCAATAAGCCTGGAAACCCCTCTCGGAGAAGAAGAGGATTCCCTGCTTGGTGATTTCATCGAAGATAAACGGGTTATCAATCCGTCCAATCAGACCGCCTTTGCGGTGCTGCAAGAGCAGCTGCATGATATCCTAGACACCTTGCCGCCGCGGGAACAGGAAGTCTTGAAGATGAGATTCGGGTTGGATGACGGATTCTCACTCACTCTTGAGGAAGTCGGTTTGTGTTTCAATGTAACACGTGAGAGAATACGGCAAATTGAAGCTAAGGCATTGAGGCGTTTGCGGCATCCTAAGAGAAGCAGACGGCTGAAGGGATACTTAGAGAATTAGGGGGAAATTCATGAAAGAAACTTTTGAAGTCCTGCGGCGTTTACAGCAAATTCTGTCGGACAAGTATGTCATTGAGCGAGATATCTTAGACATTCCCAAAGCGTTGAATACTAAGCAAGAAATACTTAATCGTCTCAAGAAGTCTTTTATCCAAAAAAACGAAGAACTCAGTATCGCCAAGAATGAGATTAAGACTTTGACCTTTGAAATGAACGAAGCTGAGCGTCACCGGGAAAAATCAGAGAAACAGATGGATTTCATTACGACACAGCGTGAGTATGAGGCCCTTGATAAAGAGATTCGGGACGCATCAGAAAAGGAACAGCGGCTTCGTCGTGAAATTCAGAGGAAGGAAGAAGACTTAAAAGAGATGCACATCACTCTTGAGCGTGATGAGCAGATGATCAATACGCAAGAAGAGGACCTCAAGACTGAAAATGAAAGAATCAAAGCGGAAACAGGTGTGAAAAAAGCCCAACTTGAGGAGCTTGCCAAACAGGAAAGCGAGGCCGCTCCCCATATGAACGAAGATATCCTCTTCAAGTTCAAGCGTATTATTAAGAACAAATCTGGAATCGGCATTGTACCGGCGAAAGCCAATGTCTGCAGCGGCTGTCATATGCTTCTTCCCGCCCAGTTTGTTAATGATGTGCGCCGCGGGGAAGACATACAATTCTGCCCATATTGCAGCCGCATTCTGTTCTGGGAGGAAGGCGGCGATTCCAGCACAAGTATATATGAATTCACAGATGAAGATGTCGGAGGGCTGTCGGACTTACTTGATCATGATGATGATATCTGATCAAAGAAGTACCTCTGAGAATCGATTTTGAAGCTTCAATAGGGGAGGGGACAGAGACATTTAAGGGTTTGTACAAATTCTTTTTTCTGATATGATGGATTCTGACGGACCGGGTCGTCGCTGGCTAGTCCAGAGGAAAGTCCGGGCTCCGCAGGAAATGATGCCGGGTAACTCCCGGGCGCTTGCGTTTGTGAAGTGACAGATAGTGCCGCAGAAAATATACCGCCGGGAATCTTTCCCGGTAAGGGTGAAAAGGTGAGGTAAAAGCTCACCGGTCGTCCGGTAACGGAAGACGCATGGTAAACCTCATCAGGAGCAAGATCAAGCAGCGGAGCGGGTTTTTCCGATCCAAAATCCGCGGGTAGATCGCTATTCGATATTTTCGGCAACGACGATGCGAGATAGATGACGACCTCAACAGAACCCGGCTTACAGGTCCGTCTTTTTCATGAAAAAAACAGTTTTTTCGGCATCGCGCCGCAGACAAAAAATTCGACTGGCCATCACGGTTTTCTTTCTCATAGTCTTGGGGTTTGTCCTCTATTTCGCCCTGAATCGAGGGGCGAATCTTGTTAGGCAGAGAGCTAACAAATCTAGCAATGTCTTATCGGCGGAGGAGTTATGGAATTCCGGTCAATATGCTGCTCTCGTAGAAGTCGCCGAGAAACTTCTGCTTTCTGATCCGATTGATAGAGATGCTCTTCTATTTGCCGGATACAGCCGTTATTTTCTCGCCATAGCCCATGTGTCCAGTGAAAAAAGACACAGCGATTTGCAGCTGGCCATTCGACATCTGCGTCGATTACTCGCATTAGAAGGAACACCTAATCCCGAAAGAATTGCTTATGCGCTAGGCAAGGCCTATCTCATTAAGGGAAATTACTGGTCAGATTTGGCTGTCCACTATCTCAAAATAGCCATTAACTCAGGATATGAGCCCGAAGATATTTATGAACACTTAGGCCAGGCATACACTGCCATGGGTGATGCCGAATCGGCGTTGGAATGGTATAATGAGGCATTAGAAAAACATCCCACAGATCGCTTGTTCTTGATAATGGGCAAGGAGGCTTTTCAACTAGGCTATTACAACGAAGCCGCTTCTTATTATCAGCAGGCCATTGAGAGAAGCCGTGATGACAATCTTATCAAAACAGGACTGTTCCAACTCGGTCAACTTTACTATGATGTGGGGAATTATAAGATGGCAAAAGGGGTTTTGGAACGTCTGGTTAGCATGGAGCCGCAGAATACAAATAATTTGTACTTATTTGCCGAGACACTCTATGAGCTGGGGATGTATGGAGAAGCGAAACAAGTCTGGTATGCAATTGTGAAAATAGATCCTAGGCACACCGGAGCTTTGCAGCGCTTGTACGACTGATTTTCTTATAATTTGCAATGGAGGTAATATGAGTGGCCGAAAACGGTTATTCGGCGGGCTAACGGCAGATATCGGCATAGACCTTGGAACATGTAATACTTTGATATATATCAGAGGAAAGGGTGTTGTCAGTTGCGAGCCTTCGGTTGTTGCGGTGGAACGCGGAACAAAAAAAGTGGTTGCGGTCGGCCAGAGTGCGAAGCGCATGCTCTGGAAAACACCTGGGGATATCATCGCTATACGACCTCTTCGAGACGGGGTTATTGCCGATCTTGAGACGACAGAAAAAATGATCAGGTATTTCATCAAAAAAGTCCTCAGCAGAAGCCTGATCATTAAACCGCGCATGGTTATGGGTGTTCCTTCCTGCATAACGGAGGTTGAACGAAGGGCTGTTGAGGAAGCGGCCTACAAAGCTGGAGCCAGAGAGGTTAAGATTATAGAGGAATCACTTGCGGCGGCTATCGGAGCCAAAATACCCATATTCGAACCGGCCGGGCATATGGTGGTTGATATAGGGGGCGGCACTACGGAGATATCCGTGATATCCCTTGGCGGTATGGTTGTCACGAATGCTATTCGAATGGGGGGCGACTCCTTCGATCAGGCCGTTATCAAGCATGTGAGAACTGTTCACAATCTGATCATCGGGGAACACACAGCCGAACAGCTTAAGATCAGTATTGGAAATGCCAATCCAGAAAAGACCATTGAAAAAATGGAGATCAAGGGGACAGACGCCATTACAGGGCTTCCACGGCGTCTGGATATCGACTCAGTTGAGGTGAGAGAGGCCCTTCAGGAGCCAATTAATGCTGTCGTCGAAGAAGTAAAGACAACATTGGGCCAGACCCCGCCTGAATTGGCTGCCGACATCGTCGAACTCGGCATTGTCATGACAGGCGGAGGAGCCATGCTTAAGGGATTGCCCAAATTACTATCGAAGGAAACAGGTGTTCCTGTTATTCTCGCTGAGGAGCCGATATTATGTGTAGCCATCGGCGCGGGCCTATATTTTGAACATACAAGAGGTCATAACGATATGAGAGCCCTATATAACGGCATGAGTGGATGAGACGACATGCCCGGACGCGGTGAGGGGGGGGGGCACCCGGAAGCAGTATTAGCCGTTCTATTGGTAATTTCCGTCTTAATGATGGTTTTTGCCAGCTTTCTGAGCAGTAATGACCTCAAAAATTTTGGGCTGCAACTCATTTTCGGAGTCCAGCGTGTAGCGGGCAGGAGTATCAAACGGCTCGAAGATGGATTCGGATCGCTTCGCCGGTTACATGATCTGCGGGAAGAATATGAATCCCTGCTCAGTACTCTTGACAGCTATCAGGGAATAGAGTGGGAACTCAAAGAACTTCGCCGTGAAAACGAAATTCTGAAAACTCAACTGGAATTCTCTGAAAGTTTGAGCTATGATCATATACCGGCACAGGTAATTGCCGGAGACCCGTCGAATCTGTTTTCTACAATGACATTGGACAGGGGCGATGTGCATGGGATAAAAACCGGAATGATTGTTACGGCGCTTCAATCCGGTATCTTCGGATTGCTGGGGAAGATTGTTTCCGTTGAACGAAAATCATGCCAGGTGCGGCCCCTCGTTGATCCGGATAGCTATGTTGCCGCCAGGCTTCATGATATCCGTTTTGAAGGATTAGTATCGGGGAGAGGCGGAACCAGCGGCGAATTAATCATGCAGTATGTTTCAAAATCAGCCGGACCCAGCATAGCCCTCAATGATTTGATCGTTACATCGGGTATGCAGTCAATCTATCCCCGAGGTATCTACATTGGAAGGGTGCAGGAAGTTATGTCCAGAGAATACTCAACCACTCTGGATATCGTTGTTCGGCCCAT
The DNA here is from genome assembly GCA_965232165.1 of Spirochaetaceae bacterium. GTDB lineage: Bacteria > Spirochaetota > Spirochaetia > DSM-2461 > DSM-2461 > UBA2779. Next base: position 567,697 of record CBDDOY010000002.1, read on the forward strand.
AGTGAACACGAAGCAAGTAGAATATGTATTCATTCTGAAATATCCCCGATGACAACCATTCTGATAATTATCATTACGACAACCTTAGGCGTTTTTCAGTCGGCGCTGCTTCTAGATATCATGCCTATGGGCATAGTCCCCGATCTCGCACTCGTGCTGCTTCTTGTCGCATCTTGTCATTATGGTTCGATGACCGGAGTCATTGCCGGTTTCTTCACGGGGTTGTCGCATGACCTGCTGGGAATTGCTCCGCTGGGTTTTCATGCGGCTCTATACACCCTAATCGGGTACACAGGGGGACTCTTAAGATCCAAAGTCTCTCCTGGACGCTTTATAATGCCTATGCTTGTAACATTTTCTGCAACGGTTTTGAAATATGGCGGAGCATACCTCTTGAACCTCGCACTCAATCAAAAAATAGAGTATTTCTTCTTATGGAAAGGAATCATTGAAACCGGCCTCAATACCTTTCTTTCCCCCATTGTATTTTATGGTTTCTTACTCATCGCCCGAACGATTAATAGGCGGCGAGGGGGGTTCCGATGAATCAAAACGAGAATCGTAAGAATGGGGTATTGCGGCTTCGGCTGCTGCTTTTTGGAACATTGATACTGCTTATCTTTCTTGGTCTTGTTCTTCACCTTTTTGACTTGCAGATCGTCGAGAATCTTGTCTGGATGAAACGGGCTCAAGATGTAGCCAGACGATCCGAACCCTTATTGGCACAGCGAGGACTAATCTGGGATAGAAACTACGATAGGCCGTTGGCCATGAATGTCGATTCCTTTGCTGTACAGATTGTACCGGCAGAAATGCTCCCATTGAATCCAAATGAAATCGCTGCAAGACTGGCAGACAGCCTGGGGATAACGCAGCAAAGCATACTTTCCCGGCTGCCCGAAAACTGGAAGAATTCCTGGAATCCAGTTGAAATACTGGATTCCGTCTCTTTCGAATCAATTGTCAGAATTGCTGAATCCTCCGAAGGGTTTCCCGGAGTCCATTGGCAGAGCAAATCCTCTCGCTGGTACAATGAGGTCGGCTCGATATCCCATATACTCGGATATGTGGGGACTATCACGACAGAGGAGTTGCAGATTCTCTATAACCAAGGTTATGCCAATACGGCAAGTTTGGGAAAAACAGGAATAGAAAAAACCTTTGATGGAATACTCAGGGGAGAAGATGGCAGAATTTTTCGGACTGTCGATGTAAAAGGGAAGTATCTCGATGATGAGAGCAATGAAATCATTCCTCCAGAGAATGGGAATGATATAATTCTGACCATTGACAGGCGAATTCAAAAACTTGCGGAGAAGGCATTAGGACCACGGAAAGGAGCCGCCGTTGTACTCAAGCCCAGTACCGGCGAGATCCTCGCCTTGGTTTCTTATCCCTCTTTCGATCCAAACAGTTTCGCGACAATCGGACAGGGGAGTTTTAAGAATCTGAGTCGGAATTCCGATTTCCCTCTACTCAACCGGGCTCTTCAATCGGGATATGCACCGGCCTCCACCTTTAAACTCATCATGACAGCCGCAATTCTTGGTGAAAACAGCATTGATCCTGACAAGACAATTGACTGTAAGGGGAGCATGTTTCTCGGCAACAGAAGGTTTTGGTGTCATAAGCGAAGCGGCCATGGTCAACTGAACCTGAAACAGGCTTTGGAAGCCTCCTGCAATATTTACTTTGGAACCCTTGGCATCGAATACCTCGGAATAGAAACCATATCCCGCTATGCACGCGCCTTTGGACTTGGTTCGTTGACAGGAATTGAAATTGATGGCGAAATTACTGGAATCGTCCCGGATAAGGATTGGAAGCAGGAGATTTACAACACGAAATGGTCTCCCGGGGACACCTTAAATAGTTCGATTGGGCAAGGATTTCTGCTGGCTACTCCGCTTCAGATGGCCAATGTTGTTGCAGGCATTGTGAATAGGGGCGTGATATATCGGCCCTGCCTCGTCAAAGAAGTCCGCCGCTCAGGAACAGGAAACATTATTGAAAGGATGACTCCTGAAATTCTTCGGACCATCGATCATCTTGACGATGAGGAATATGATTATCTCCAGGCCGCTATGAGGGGAGTCATCACCGACGGGACAGGCAAGTGGGCCATTTATACGGACACAGTCGATATCGCCGGGAAAACAGGAACCGGTGAAATCGGTTCAGAAAACCAATGGCATGACTGGTTCGTGGCCTATGGACCATATCATACCGATAACCCCGATGAAAGAATCGTCGTGGTCATCATGATTGAAGCCTCTGAATCCTATGAATGGTGGGCACCAAAGGCGGCAGACATACTCTTTGAAGGAGTATTCGACAGTCAAAGTTATGAGAGTGTAATTGAAGAATGGCAGAACCGGAAGGTATGGTGGAGCTGGAGTGCCAAAGATATCCCAAAGCCGGGTTGGCCGTATAGGGAGAAGGATGAATAGGGAAAAGGAAGGAATTACATTTCTAGGGATAGATATTGGCCTGATCATCTGCGTTCTTGGGCTGATCATATTGGGGATAGCCTTTATTTATTCTAGCGGTGTGACCTCTGAAGGGCAGCAGGTGTCGGATGAATGGATCCGGCAAATCATTTGGGCCGTGTCAGGAATCATCCTCATGATAGTATTTGCTTTGATTGATTACAGAAAAATGCGGTCCCTGGCACTGCCTTTGTACATCGGGCTGCTCATTGTTTTGGTATTAGTCCTGATGGCGGGAAGCTATGTGAAAGGCGCCCGCGCATGGCTGGGTATTGGCGGCATCGGTATTCAGCCCTCAGAATTCGGAAAGCTTATATTGATCATCATGCTTGCATGGTGGTTTGATGCACAAGTTTGGGGGACATCGGATTTCCGGCAAGGCATGGGGGCTGTCATCATTACTGGCCTCCCTACCTTTTTAATCCTCCTCCAGCCAGATCTTGGAACAGCAATTGTCTCGGTGCCCATACTTCTCACTATCGCATTTTTCTCAGGCATAAATTGGAAATATCTTTTTTACCCGGCTATTACGGGAAGCCTTATCATTCTTGGCGTACTTGGGTTTGCCTGGAGCGCCTATATAGCCCAATATCCTCTGAGTTTCTTTCGTTTATTCACCAACGATGCTTTCATACTGATAATACTGCCGGCGATGCTGGCCCTTCTGGGTTTAGTTTTTCTTGGGTGGGTAATTTTCAGAAGGCCGTATTTCCTCGGCATACTCTATGGATTTGGAATCTTAACGACATCCTATCTCGGCATAGCAGCATCTGTTCGGGCACTGCGCGGATATCAAATGATGCGATTCGTTGTATTTCTTGACCCGCAAATTGATCCCCGTGGAGCCGGCTGGCAGATTATTCAGTCGGTAACCGCAGTAGGATCCGGTGGTGTCACAGGCAAGGGATTCCTCCAAGGTACGCAGTCCCATTACCGCTATCTTCCTGAGCAGAGTACCGATTTCATATTTTCCATAATAGCCGAAGAAATGGGTTTCCTTGGCGGAGTGCTCGTGTTTGCACTTTTTAGCATCATTCTCATACGGTGTTTCTATATTGCCTATACGGCCCAGGATAGGTTTGGCACCTACATAGCCGTCGGCATCGCCAGCATGATCAGTTTTCATGTCATTGAAAATATCGGGATGGCGATAGGGGTTATGCCCATCACCGGCATTCCCTTGTACTTCCTTTCCTATGGCGGCTCATCGCTTTGGACAGCTCTGATATCGACGGGGCTGCTCCTGTCCATACACCTGCGCCGCAACCTTAGAATAAAAAAGTGAGGCGTATTGATATCGACAGTCTCGAAATGAGACGGCTCTTGAATCGTGTCGAAAAGCCTGGACGCTATGTGGGCGGTGAATATGGCGCGGTCAGCCGCATAGCCGAGGATGATGACTACGCTATATGTGTGGTGTTTCCCGATTTGTACGAGATTGGAATGTCGAACCAGGCATTAAGAATTCTTTACAAAATACTCAATGACACCAAGGGACTCCATGCTGAACGGGCTTTTTCTCCGGAGTTGGATTTTGATGTTGGTCTTAGAGAATTCGGATTAAAACTTTATTCTTTGGAGAACCACTATGAGGTCAGAGATTTCGATCTCCTCGCAATTACGATAGGCTATGAACTGTCTTTTACCAATTACCTCAATTTTTTAGATGCTTCAGGGATCCCCGTCGAAAGAGCCGAAAGGAATGAGGAGCATCCTCTTGTTATTCTCGGCGGCCCGGCCATGACTAATCCGGTACCGTGGGCAGATTTTGTCGACGCAGTTTTTATCGGCGAATCTGAGGGCATACTGGCATCTTCGATGCTCACCCTTAAGCACCGTAAAGAGGCCGGTTTCAATAAGAGACGGCTTAAATCCGAGTTGAATGGCATGGATGGGTTTTGGACTCCTGATTCCCATGTTACCACCCTCCGTCAGATTTGGATGGGCTTCGGAAAGGAAAATGACGAACCGGCTGCCTTTCCTGTTCCTTCCATCAAACCAATACAGGATCATGGGGTTGTTGAAATAATGCGGGGCTGTCCGAATAAGTGCCGTTTCTGCCACGCCGGGGTGTTCTACAGACCATACAGGCAGAAATCTCCGGGAAGAATTGTTCAAGAAGTCAAATTTCTTGTTGATAAATGCGGATATAGAACCATTACCTTATCGAGTCTTTCTACCGGTGATTATATCGGCTTGGAAGCCCTTGTCGGCTATCTCAATAAGATGTTCCGGCATCGCCGCATCTCGTTTAGTCTGCCATCCTTGCGGGTCAATTCCGTCACTCTTCCTTTGATAGCAAGTTTGGGTGCGGTGAGAAAAAGCGGATTAACCTTCGCTGTTGAAACCCCTGCATTGTCGGGACAGCGGAGGATTAACAAGGAAGTTTCGGCCGATAAGGTAATATCAATCCTGAATGAGGCGAAAAGGGAAGGGTGGAGGCTGGCGAAATTCTATTTCATGCTTGGTCTGCCGGGATCAGGGGACAAGGAAGAGGCCATAGCCATCACGGATTACCTGCTTCATGTGCAAAAATCGACCGGAATGAACATCAATGTCAATATCGGCACCTTCATTCCCAAACCCCACACCCCGTACGAGCGGGCATCTCAGTTAACCGATGAACAATCCATGTCCCAGCTCATGCTAATTCGAGATGGGGTGAAACCCAATAAGAAGATCAATATTTCCTTCCATTCACCGTTCTCTTCTTTCCTTGAGGGGATAATCACACGGGGCGATAAGAGAGCCGGCAAACTTTGCTATACGGCTTGGAAAAATGGAACCCTGTTTGATGCCTGGGATGATAAGATCAATAAGAATGCATGGAAAGAAGCGATAAAAACGGCAGACTGGGATGTCGAGAGGGAAACATGCCAGGCAAGACCCATAGCGGCAGAAATGCCCTGGGACGGAATAAGACTCAGAGTGACCCATGCCCACCTTCTAAAAGAAAACATACGAAGCCGTGACACCATGCCGACATCTTCCTGCATGATGCAATGCCCTGATCACTGTGGGGTATGCGGCGCAGACAGTCATGTTGTCAACCCTGAAGATGATCTGGCTGACCCCCCCGCTGAACTCATTGATGAATCGGCACCAGTAAGAAGGCTGCTTCTTATATACTCAAAAGATGGACCGGCCCGATATTTCGGTCATCTAGACTTGATGAATACCTTCGAGAAGGCCATTCAGCGGGCCGGTATTCATCTGGAGTTTTCCCAGGGCTATAATCCCAAGCCACGTATCGAATTTGCACAGCCTCTTCCCCTGGGCATAAAATCAGATGGGGAAGTTTGCTCTATGAATCTCATGAGCGGATTCGATTCAGACTGTCAGCTTATCAATGACAGTATCAACGCGGCGATGCCACGGGGGATACGAATTTGCGATTCTTTCTGGATCAAAGACACCCGAGAAGGTCAAAAAATACAGCGGGTTATGAGTCATTTCTGGGGCAGCGATTGGAAAATCACTATTCCCGACGAATCGATAGCTAACGCCCATGAGCATTTTCTCAGCTTAGACAGGAATCTAATCCGAGAATGCAAGAAGCGGGGTATACTCGATGATATTGAAATCCGCTTTGAAGAACAGTCATGGATTATACGGCTGCGGGCCGGAGGAAGCCGGCACCACAATATCAAGCGTCTGCTGGAATCTGTGCTTGGCGAATCGCCACTGCGGATGGGCTGGGAAATTTCGCGGATCCGCTGCCTGGCAAAGGGGTCAGATGAGGGAATGAAACCGGTAAGCTATTTCTCTGTTTTCTCGGCTTCCCAGTAGTCATTCATGATATCTATGTTTTCAGGAGCAAGGGGCAGGCCGCTTTTCTGCATTTTCTTCTCTAATCCGCGAAATCTTCGTTCGAATTCGGCATTGCTATGCAGAAGGGCAACGCTGGGGTTTATACCGAGATGCCTAGAGTAGTTTATCACAGAAAACAGCAGATCCCCCATTTCCTTAAGCCGCTTCTCTTCATCTGTTTCGGCGCCCACCTCCTCAAACTCCTCGTAAATCTTTTGCCGTGATCCATCTGCGTTCGGCCAGTCAAATCCCACCTTGTGAGCCTTGACTTGAAGTCCATAGGCCCGTTCCAGGGGAGGGCTGTCTTTGGGGAGTCCATCCATGGCGGATTGCCGCCGGACTCCCTGGTCTTCGGTTTTTTTGATTCGTTCCCAGTTCTGAATGGCTTCATCGCTGTTTTTCACTTTGATATCGCCGAAAACATGGCTATGACGCCTCACGAGCTTTTCATTGAGCGAATCAATCACGTCTTCAATGCTGAAATCTCCTTTTTCTGAATATATCGAACACAGGAGGCCTATCAGCAGGAGCACATCGCCAAGTTCTTCACGTATGTGATGTTTGTCATTCGAGGTGACAGCTTCTAAGAGTTCATAGACCTCTTCAATGAGATGGCCGCTTAGACTCAGGGAGGTCTGGGTCTTGTCCCACGGACATCCGTGCGGGCCTCTCAGCGTTTTGATTATATCCAAGAACTCGAGAAAAGATGTTTTGCCGGATTTCATGTCAGTCACCTATAAACAGAATAGAAGTAGACAGAATATACCTTATCGGCAATCTGTCGTATTTCACCACCGATCGGGGATCGCCCGAAGAAACAAGAAAACACCTATAAACAGCCATGCTCCGGCGAACGCGGGAAGCGCCCCGGTGATCAGGCTGAATTCCATGCCTATGCGATGGAAAAAAATACTCCCAAATACTCCGCCGAAGAAGGCGCCAATCAAACTGGTAACCCAGGATGCCCAGAAGAGCCGTCGGCTAAAATTGTACTTAGCGGATTTAAGAATCATAACGGTTATGAAGGCGCAGACGAAATATGTAAGGACAAGAACTAATTCTCTCATGTTCCTCCTCCCCTCAATGTGCTAATACCGGACGACAGGGCTGATAGGATCACGGGTCTCTATGAATCCAAGGTGTACTGGGCTGCTGTAAAGCGGCTGCAATGTCGCAGGATCCCTTCCGATTGCGTGCACGGCAATTCCAATTTGTATAGGCTCAGAACCTGATGAGATCGACGCTAATTCTTCCAGTGAAGTAGATATTTTTTCAATACTCTTGTAGTCATCTTCATTGTCAACGGGCTGATATTGAAGAAATCCACTGCTGCCGGTGTTTCGGCGCAGATCGCTATCTATCCAGTCCGACGAAATTGACCAGTCCCCGTAGAATGGTATGAAATGGCTGCTTGACCTGTAATCGACTACACCTCTGGCCAATGACTCAATGTCGGCAGCATTGGCATAGGCATTCACTCCATTTTGGGAATCAAACTTAATCTCAACCATGGTATTGGCGCCCACATCACTGTGTTTAATCGTAGGATCATTGAAATCTCTCTCTTCCGACTTGCCCATTCGGAAATATCCCTGGGTCTTAGGCACCGCCTCTCCAATGGGTATCTCGTTATTCGAATAAGCAGATTCCGATGAGAACTTGGTAACATCGGCTTCCCCGACGTTGCTCCTGTCGGTATTCCCCGCATAAATCTTATAATAGACGACATACCCCTCGATATAGAGATCGTCGGCAGGAGCAGTGAATGCTACCGAAAGGCTGGACTCGGTCGATACTTTTATCGGTGCTTCAATGGCAATATAATCTGGTATGCCGCAGCCGGTGATTACGGCGAAACCGGCTATAAGGACGAGGCGGAAACACATCATTTCTTCCTCTTGGCTGGCACGGTTATGTCGTCTGAATAATCCAATAACTCATAAACTGCTACAGGTTTATTGCGGCCCTTAACACGGATGACATCCAGTTCCCGCACGATGAACGGCTCATGCCTGACTCTTTCCCAAGTATCTTCGCTAATGATGATATTGGTCTTATAAGTTTTGTTCACGCTTTCAAGCCTGCTTGCCAGATTAACATGATCCCCAATCACGGTATAATTCTTTCTTCCCTCACTTCCTATGTATCCCACCATGCATTTACCCGAATTCAATCCTATGCCAATGTCCAATAGCGGCGCGTTTTCTCCATACTTCGACTTCTGACTCTCGTTTAGCTCCCTTAGAAGCCGCGATTGTACGATCGCAGACTTACAGGCCAGTACGGCATGGTCTTCCTGATAACGAGGAGCACCCCAAAAGGCCATAATAGCATCGCCGATGTATTTATCCAAGGTCCCTTCAAAGTCATTTACCAGGCTATTTGTCATAGTGGTGAGATAATCATTGAGCAAAACCACGAGCTGCTGGGCATCCAATTTCTCTGAAATACCGGAAAATTCGCGAATATCCGAAAAGAACACCGTAAGATCGACATCTTCACCCCCCAATTCAGGAGGTGAATTAGCCAGCGTATCCACAACAGTCGGAGATATGAACTGCCCGAAGACATTCTTAATGGCTTTCTTATCACGCTCTGCCGTAAGCACTCGATATATAACGATGACGAAGTAGGTGCTGATGATTCCCAGGATCGGGGTCGCCCAGCTAATGACCCAATTCCAGTACTCGAAAACAAGTTGAACCACGAAGAAGGAGGAGAAAACAAAAACAATCATGATGATGACTGACCAGCCTATACTCTGCATACGAGAAATAAGGAAGGCAAAGGCAAGAATCAATCCCAGCATAGCCAAAGAGTTAATCCAGGGAGCCGGCTGCTGGATGAAATTTCTCATAACAATGGTATTAAGAGCGTTGGCATGTATCTCGACTCCATACATCAGACCCATTGGAGTCGGTTTTTCATCATCTGCCATGCCGTCTGTAAAAGCTCCAACCATGAGTATTTTCCCATCAAGCTTCTTCGTCTTTGGCCATGTTTCAGAATCCCTGCCTGGAGGATTTTTTGCATAGGCGATATAGGGCCGTACAGGAAAAGTTTGAATACCGCCGGGAACTGGGGATGAACGAATTCCCATGAAATTGATGCGCATGTTTCCATCTTCATCGATGGGTATTTTAATTTCATTCAGGTGTGTGGCGGTTTCCCACAGGCCCGTTTCGGAATTCCACTGCATGGGATCACTTATGCTGATGTGAGAACCATAATGCACTTCCACGTGATCCAGCGTTCGGTGGAAGTATTCCAGCGCCAAAGACAGGGTTATTGCCGGAATGAAGTGATCCTCGTAGAGGGCAATGCTCCATTCCTGTTCGCCATTACTCTGAATACGGGGAATTCCTTTCCTGGGGAGATCATAAAGCAGTTTGTCAAGGCGCGCATCGGTCAGCGGAAGCTCTACAGCGTTGATTCTCCCCTCCTTATCCATCCAGCCAAGGTGTCCCCTGCCCTCCAGACCAAATTGGGTCCCAATCTGCAGAGCATTCATCTGAATTTCTCCGATTTTCCGGCTGTATCGAACAACAAGCTGCTGCTTTCGATACACCTTGTCCCAATCCTCACGATATGAGGCATGGCCGTATGCGGCAATGGCTTCGCCATAAGGGATCAGCGGCGACTCCATGCCGTAGTATGAATGGACTTGACTGAGGTCGCCTCGAATATTGCGAAGTTCCCCATAGTTCTCCAGCAATGTGTTCAATCTTTGGCTGAAGTCTTCCTCTCGGACTGAATTCATAGGACTTCTGAATAACTGCGTCTGTAAGGCAACTCGGCCATTTTGTTTAATGGCATCAAGAAGCACAACGTCTTCAAAAGCTCTATCGGAAATATCGTTAAACAAAACATCCAAAAGGATGGCAGACTCTCTTTCGTTTTGCTTCTGAATTCTGGTGAATGAATTCAAAAGTTCTGCGTGCCTTGAACGGGGAAATGGCCACCTGCCAAGGGCATCAAGTGTTCTGGCATCTATGCCTATAATAATAATATCTTTAGAGGTTTTTTTTGAACGCTGCTCAGTGACGACATTTTGCTGGATATTCTCACGGAAGAGACTCTGCTTCAGCACGAAATTAAGATCTAGTATCCTCGTTTCAAGCCTTTCCGAAATCCTGGTAAAACTTCCGAGCAGTGAAAATACGATGTAGACGATGAGCCCCAATACAGACCCGAATATTCTTACTGAAAAAAACGTGCCGGCAAATGGTTTTCTTAATCCCATTACCTATTATTTCCAAGGACTATGATGCGGCTGCGTGTAATATAGGACCATCTGCTGTCTGGATAACGGGATGAGATTTCCTCATAATGCTCCAAGGCCGTTTCAATATCATCTTCCGTTTCCGCCATCCGGCCAAGATTGAACAGCGCTTCTGGAACATAGGGAGAAGTCTCAGAGAATTGTTCAATAAGTTCAGACCAATACTGCACAGCGCCTTCGATGTTACCGGATTGCTCCTGGGCCGAAGCGATATTGAAGAGTGCGGCAGGCACTAAGTAGCTCTTCTCCCAACTGGCCGTCAATTCCTTGAAGCTTTCGATGGCTTCAGGCCATTTCTGATTTTCATAAGCCATTAGACCTCGAGTAAAGAGAGCCCGCTGTGCCGCAAAAAGCCGCGGATAATCCGTCAATGCGTGCTCAATCTTTTCCACAAGTTCGGCATCATCCCTCTCTCCGGGTTTTTCCTGTATCCACTCGGCGAACAGTTCTTGAATATCTTCGGCTAATTCAGCGGAATCGCTGCGGGTTTTTTTCTGCACGGAAGCAAAAACAAGTATTGCGGCCATCGTAATAATCACGGATACAAGCAGGAAGACAACTGTCAGCCATCTCCTTGCTAGAAATGAATTTATTCGCACACTCAAACTTGTTCCCTCATTAGACTGCTTCATGATTATTGTTCTCCTCTTTAGTATTAATAGATAATTCCTTGATCAATCTAGACAAATATGTTCGCTGTATTCCCAGAGACTTGCTTGCCCATGTTCGGTTTCCGCCGCAGTCTTTAAGTGCCTGTTCAAGGAGATTCTTCTTAAACAGCATGATTGAATCTCTCATTAACTTCCCCGGCCACATCGGATCATTGTTCCCCCTGATTCCCAGAGCATCAGGTGTAATCATTGATTTTCCGGCACTCTTAATAATGGCTCTTCTAATCACATTCTGCAGTTCCCTGACATTGCCCGGCCAGCGGTAAGCAAGCAAGTCTGCAATAGCCTCAATACTGAAAGCCGAAGGGGCATTAGAAACCTGATTGCAAGAATCCTGTAGAAAATGCTTCGCCAGCAATTCAATATCCTCTGGTCTGTATCTAAGTGGCGGAATCTCTACTAGGAGGACTGCCAGACGGTAGTATAGATCCTGGCGGAATTCGTTACACTGCACGGCATCCAGCAGATTCTTATTTGTTGAGGCAATTACCCTGACATCTACCTTTATATTTTTCTCATATCCAAGGGGTTGAATATCCCCGCTTTGGAGAACTCGAAGCAGCTTGGCTTGAGCCCTCATGTTCAGTTCGGAAACCTCGTCAAGATATATACTGCCGCCGTTCGCACTTTCAAAGTACCCTTTTTTGTTTCTTACGGCATCTGTAAAAGACCCCTTCAGGAAGCCAAATAGCTCTGATTCGATGAGTTCATGGGGAATGGCGGCACAATTAACTCGAAGCAGGGGGCCTGAAGAGCGCTTGGAGAGCAAGTGTATCCGCTCGGCTATAAGCTCTTTCCCTGTACCGCTCTCACCATGAATGAGCAGGGGCAAATCGGCCTTTGCCATTTTCTCAAGGTCGCTTAAAAGCCTTCCGATAATGGCACTTTTCCAGATGATTTGTTGTCCGTTTGATTCTTCTAAGTTCATATCCTGTTTCAATGCGATGTCGTTTGATGCCGAACTCGGGCATTTCCATTCATTCTGCACGAAAGTTTTGAATGCTCGCTGCATACGGGCATTTTAGTTTTTACCTCTTTCTTTCGTAAGGGATGCAAGATGCAGTTTGTAACTGGCCCATAGTGTTTTGCTTCCAGAGGAGCTATTCACCCTTATCTTTCAGCATATCTGCGAGTGTATAGGGGGCTGGCGATTCATCCGAACCGTCCATGTACTTGCTTATCTCCGCCCTTTCCTCTCTGTAGTGCATTTCCCGAACGGAAAGCGACAATTTCCTTTTTAAGACATTGACTTCAAGGATGGCGGCCTTAATATCATCGTCAACCTTGAGTGAAGCCAGCTTCTCATCAGCCTTCTCATTTTGAGAGATGGTGAGGTGGTTCTTATGAATCAGTCCTTCTATATCACCCTCAACTCTCACGAATACTCCAAAATCTGTCTTCCCCGTGATTTTTCCCTCAACGATAGTTCCTCGCGGATGCTTCTCCATGAAGCTAATCCATGGATTAGGAGATGCATGCTTAAGCCCGACGCGAATACGTCTTTCTTCGGGTTTGACCTGAGTCACTACCAAGTCAAGCATTTCATTCTTTTTTAATACGCTGGATACATTCTTGATTTTTTTTGTCCACGACAGATCATCGGCATGAAGAAATGCGTCTATCCCCTCTTCCAGTTCAATGAATGCCCCGGCATTTGTAATCTTCCTTACTTCCCATCGGCCTTTGCAGCCCACGGGATATCGCTTCTCGATATTGTCCCATGGATTGGGGAGAACCTGCTTCAGTCCCAGTGATATGCGCCCGTTCGGGATATCATACCCCAATATCTTTGCTTCGCACTCGTCCCCAATACTGAATAGTTCTTTGGGATGGTTGATTCTTTTAATCCAGGAAAGTTCGGAAATATGCGCCAAGCCTTCAATCCCTTCCTCAATTTCGATGAATATCCCGAAGTTTGTCAATTTAGTCACACGGCCCTTAACCACTTGGTGCAAGTGATATTTCTTCTCAAAAGTTGTCCATGGATCGGGCTGGAAGTGCTTAAGAGAAAGATTGACCTGCTTCTCCTGGGGATCAAGACGGATGACCTTGAGTTTGATGGTATCACCATTGTGCAGATAGTCTTTGGGGCGATTAACACGTCCCCAGCAAATGTCATTGACATGAAGAAGGCCGTCAAAGCCGCCAAGATCAATGAATGCTCCGAAAGATGTTAAATTCCTGACGACACCTTCTACTTCATCACCAATAGAGACTGTTTCAAAGAATTGGTCCCGTTTCTTGTTCATTTCCTGTTCGAGCCAAAGGCGCCGTGTCAAAACGATATTGGTTTTGTGCTCCGCAACCAGCCGATCAATCAAAAAATTGGATTTGATGCCCAAATAATCATCAGGATTGCCGACACGCAAGACATCTATTTTGCTTATGGGGCAGAATGCCTTCATCCCACAGCCAATTTCCACTTCATAACCGCCCTTTATAATTTTGGCGACTTTCCCGCTAATTGGCTGCTGGAATTTAAAGGCTTCCCTCAATTCTCTCCAATATATTTTCAATTCCGCCTTTTTTTTCGAGATCTCAACTTCTCCAGTAGAAGTTTCACGCCTTTCTAGAACCACTTCAACCGTATCATGAAGGTTCGGCCGATGTTCAAATTCAACTATGGACACCTTGCCTTCCGATTTGAGGCCGATATCCAAATAGACATAGTCATCATCAATTTGAATGACTTCTCCTTCAATGAGTTCCCCTTCCCTCACCTCTTCAAGGATTTTTAGGGATTCCTCCTGAAGCCGGTCTTGGTCGGCATTTTGGGTGAAGGCATCAGATTCTGGCATGATTTCTCCTGGGACTAAATTATATTTTAGATAGGTTGTATTAACTTTATAACTCTATCATATACTTCATCAAGGTGCAAGTCAGAAGTATCAAGCACTATAGCATCTTCGGCAATAGCCAAAGAACCCTCCAATTTCGTGCTGTCTCGGTGATCCCGCTGACGCATGACTCTCTCGATTTCGGGCAGACTCAAAGTGCTTGTTCCCTGCTTATATCGGCGCATTGCCCGTATTTCAGGATTTGCCGTAAGATATATCTTAACATCCGCATGCGGAAAAACCACCGTGGTCATATCTCTTCCCTCGGCAACAATAGACATTCCCGTCACGATCCGGCGAAGATGCCTATTTATGGCATGCCGGACGGGAACTTTGACCGCAAATACGGAAGACCAATGGTCAATGATATCCTGTCTGATTCTTCCCTCAATATTTGAGCCGTCAAGGTGCAGGCATCCATCGACTATCTCAAATTGTGATTCATCCACTATGCGCACCAACTGTTCATCGGGGGCTTCTTTCAGACCCATATCGAGTATTTTCACGGCGGCAGCCCGATAAAAGGCACCGGAGTTCAGGTTAAAGCAATTCATTTCCCCGGCAATTCTTCTTGCCAGTTCGCTCTTACCCGCTCCCGCCGGGCCGTCAATGGCGATAATCATTTCCCTTTTCCCCTAGTGCTTATCGACAAGAGCGAAGTAACTTCGGAATTATTCAGATACCGAAATCGGCCGCTGGCTAAACTGCCAAGCTTCAATGAACCTATACGGACACGATGCACACGTTTAATTTTGACCATCGCAGATTGAAAAACACGCCGTATTTCCCTGTTTCTTCCCTCGGCAAGTACGATTTGCGCGGTTCTTTCACTGATTAACTCTGCCTTGACAGCCCGATAACGTACCCCGTCAACGGATATACCGGCCTTAAATCGATCTAAGAGATCTTGAGGTATCACATTTCTGGCCGTCACAACATATTCCTTCTCAACTTTGCCTGAAGGATGGCTGAGACTTCTTGAGAAAGACCCATCGTTAGTATAGAGAATCAATCCACTGGTCATATAGTCTAAACGGCCAACATGAAAAATTCGTTCCTTAACAGCAACCTCCAGCAGACTCTTGGCTAACGACCGGCCATCCCTATCCTCATCGGCGCATAGGAAGCCGGTGGGCTTGTGTAAGGCAATATATACCATTCTTTCTTCATTTCTGACAAGCCTTCCATCCAGCCGCACCTCATCATCTGCCTGAACCTTTGATCCCGGCTGTATTATGGTTTTTCCGTTAACGGAAACACGGCCGGCGGATATGAATTCTTCACATTTTCGACGGGAGGCTAAACCGGCTCTCGCAAGTCTGACTTGCAGTCTTATTTCACTCATCTCTTACGGTTTCACTCACAGCAAACTTCTGGGCATCAAGCTCATCGAGTTTCGGCAAATCAGAAATACTGCTCAGTCGGAACACTTTCAAGAATTTCTTTGTTGTTCCATAGAGAGCAGGTCTGCCTGGAGATTCTTTGTAAGCAACTTCCTTAATCAATTCTTTTTCTTTCAGGACACGTATCATCCCATCGACATTCACACCCCGCAAATTCTCAATTTCACTCCGAGTTAAAGGCTGGGAATATGCGATGATAGCGAGTGTTTCCAGTCCGGCACGGGATAGCCGGTCTTCACGCAGTTTACCATAGCGGCCTTTCAGCTTATCCCGCAAATATTCCTTTGGGCTCAATGCCCAGCCTCCGGCAATGCGCATGGGCATAATTCCGAACTGATCCTCTGAATAGCGTTCCACGAGGCGATTTAAGGCATTATCCACTTCCTCACGGCTCAATTTCGTTATCCGAGCTATCATCGCTTCGTCAATAGGCTCCACTTCGAGGAGAAGGACCGCCTCAACGATACCGGCATATTCTTCCATCATGACTCAGTATTCCCTGAACGCATAGAACGGCTTATTGTAATATCGCCAAAAAGCCGATTCTGAAAAACTTCTATCAGTCCAATCTTAATTAATTCAAGCATTGCGAGAAAAGCACTTACCACCTCAACAGCCATTCCCGGATTGATGATGAGATCATCGAATGCGAAATTTGCTCTGTCATCGAGATACTCCCGTATCAACGTGATTTTCTCGTTTATTGAGACCTCTTCCCACAGGCTGATTATACGATCCGACCCCAAACTTTTCATCACTTTGCTGAAACTCTTCAACAACTCCCAAGGCCCAACCGCCTCCCAAAGATTCTCTTCATCGGGAAAGGGCAGCTTGGTCTGCGCATTCTTGCGCTCGATGGTCCATTCAGTCTGCACTTCCCGTTCGGCCATGAGATGGGCGAGTTTCCGAATCCGCTCATACTCGATCAATCGCTGAACAAGTTCCTGCCGCGGATCCTCGATCTCCTCTTCAAGATCAACTTCAATCGGCAAAAGCATTCGAGACTTTATATAGAGCAATGTCGCTGACATGAGGTAGAATTCTGTTATGTCTTCGAGATTTACGGCGGTGCTGAACTCCATTGTGTCAAGATACTGCTTCGTTATATCGGCAATGGGAATGTCATAGATGTTAATTTCATTCTTTCTAATAAGAAACAGAAGCAGATCAAGCGGACCATCGAATACTTTCAGATTGTATCGGTGTTTCTCATCCGGTTTTACCTCTTCACTCATCGTGCCCCCTATAACGCCTTATAGGCTGGCCGCCCAGCAGCTTCATCTTCGCGCTAAAAGAAATCCCATCCCTGGGGTCGATGAGTTTCGGGTCAATAGCGAGAAGGGGTTTGAGCACGAAACACCTCTTGTCCATCGAAACATGAGGGATGACGAGTTCTTCATCGCTGCTGCACCTCGTACGCAAAACCTGATCATCCCATAACAAAATGTCAATATCAATGGTCCTGGGGCCTTTAGGAGGATGAACGGATTCCTTTCGGCCGCCCTTTTGTTCGATTTTCTTGATTTCAATGAAAAGTTCAGAGGGTGTGAGGGCGGTTGTCCCTCTTATGACAGTATTGAGGAAATCAGGCTGAAGGATGTAGTCCTGCGGGGCCGATTCATACAGCGGCGCCCGAACAATGCCGTCAAGCACAACGGCTAAGGAACTCAAGGCTTCATGAATATGAGTTTGCCTGTCCCCTAAATTCGAACCTAAACCAAGCCAGACTGTCGCCACGAGTTGTTAGAAAAGCTCCGCTTTATCTTTGCCGGAGGCATTCCGTTTGGAAGCATCTTCAGCCTCATCCTTTGAGTTGGGAAAAAGCTTAGCACGCAAGGTTTTCTCGATCTTAGCGGTGATATCGGTGTTTTCATCGAGGTATGACTTGGCGTTCTCCCTACCCTGCCCTATGCGCTTGTCGCCTATGGAATACCAACTGCCGCTCTTTGTAATCAAATCATGCATGATGCCCCCGTCAAGAAGGCTCCCGCTGTAAGAAAGACCCTGGCCGAACATTAGTTCTAATTCAACTTTTTTGAAAGGCGGGGCAACCTTGTTCTTGACGACTTTCACCCTAATCCGGTTTCCAATGGAATTATCCTGCCCCTTCGTAATGGTTTCAATTTTCCGAACCTCCAGCCGCACCGAAGAGTAGAATTTCAGGGCGTTTCCTCCAGTTGTGGTTTCAGGGTTTCCGAACATGACGCCAATTTTCATGCGTATCTGGTTGATAAAGATAAGACTGCATCCGGATTTACTAATGGTCGCAGTCAGTTTTCGCAGGGCTTGGCTCATCAAACGGGCCTGAAGTCCCATGTGAGAGTCCCCCATCTCTCCTTCGATTTCGGCCTGCGGAGTTAAGGCCGCCACCGAATCGACGACAATAATCTCTACCCCGCCGGATCTAACCAGACTCTCCGCTATTTCCAGAGCCTGTTCGCCGGTATCCGGCTGACTAACCCAAAGACTGTCTATATTGACACCAAGATTCTTGGCGTATGCAGAATCCAAGGCATGTTCGGCATCGATAAATGCCGCTATTCCGCCTTTCTTCTGCGCTTCTGCAATGGCATGCAATGCCAAAGTCGTCTTCCCTGATGATTCCGGACCGAATATCTCTATGATTCGTCCTTTCGGATAACCTCCGACTCCCAATGCATCATCCAACAGCAGGGACCCAGTCGGTATAGTCAATATCTTCAACTGCTGCTTCTCTCCCATTTTCATGAGAGAGCCCAAGCCAAATTGTTTTTCTATCTGACGGCGTGCCGCTTCAACTGCCTTCTCCCTCTCTGTGAGACCGGCGATGTCACCAGTATCATTGGATTTGGCCATGATTCTTCCTCCTTATAATTATGACGGCTCAGATCTCTATGATGCTTGAATTTCACCTAGTGCCTGACATAAATGAAGGAATTTGACCCTAGGCAAGGCACCGGCACTCTGAAACCGAATCTCAGATTTTACCGCCAACACCCCGTACGGGGCAAAGCCGCAATTCTGGACAGACCCGCCTCATCATAACCATTTCATACTGCGCTTCGCAAGCACCTTGTCCCATAATTGATATCCTGAAGTAAGATAATGACTTCATGGACACCTCTCATAGTCAGAGCAAGGCGGCATTGCCCGCTGACAATGCCGCCATCATGGCCAACACGCGGAAGGATTTCAACCGCTGTCAAAACAGCAATTCGTGTATATTCATGTCCATTCGTGGTTCATGCACTCTCTGGACTGCGTTCATCTGCGGATTTACCGCATATCATCCCATTTCTTCTGGCAGCTTTGTCTTTCCAAGGTTATCATACTTAATCACAGGGCGGTATAAAAAGTCTCATTAGAGGGCACCTCTAAAAAACCCCATTTAGTTTTTGACTCGATCTTTTCCGTCGCTACTGCGTTGTCAAAATGCTCACGTAGCTTAAGCTACGCCCTTAGCTTTTGCCGCCTTGTATCGACAAAAAATATTTCTTCGTCAATTTCCTAAAGCTGTTTCTTAGAGGTGCCCTAGAGTTTAATGAGTCCGTTTACCGATAAGAAAACAAGATGAAGATACGGCTTCTCGTCTCAATACTTATTGTCTTCTTAGTTCTGCCTCAGACGGCGGTTACTCTGCGAATTCCGGAAATGGGCGTACTGGCCCGAGCCGTGGCACAGGAAGACCTGAGCCTTATTGATGAGCTTCTTCTGCTGGGCGCCGATCCCGATCAACAAGACGCTGCCGGTAAGACTCCATTGATTTACGCCGTTGACTCCGGTCAGTATAATCTGGTGAAAAGGATACTGACTTCCCCGGCCAATCCCGATCTGATGGGAAGCGACGGCCTATCACCCCTGATGAAGGCCGTGAAGTCAGGCCGAGAAGATCTCATCGCCCTCCTGCTCAACGCGGGGGCGAACCCCAACCTCATCGGTGATTCTGCCGAGGGCGGCCATGCCGTATCGGCTCTTTCAATCGCCATCGACGCAGGATTGTACGGCATAGCCCGCAGATTGATGGAAGCCGGTGCCGATGGTCTTCTGCTCGGTGAATCCGTGACTGACAACCCTCTTGATTTGCCCGTTTGTGACATACCCTTAGACAGCCGAATCTGGCGCGGTCTTTCTCGTATGCGGGACAATGCCGATTCCCCCGAATGGATTCATCCTAGGTGGTCCCTGCACAGAGCCGTGCGGGACGGCGACTGGTACGAAACGGCCGGGCTGCTCAATGATGGCGCCAATCCGAACAGTATTGATTCAGAGGGTGTAAGTCCTCTCATGGCGGCAGCATGGCACGGGCATGCGGCCGTGGCTTCCTCTCTGCTGCAATGGGGAGGAGCCTCCCGACACACCGATAGATACGGAGTCGATGCCCTGGGCTATGCCGTGGCCGGCGGACACCTAAGCATCGTTGATCTTTTGCTGACAGAGGCATTGAAATCAAATCCCGAACGATTTAGCCGTAACGCCGAGCCTCTGGAGGCTTCGCCCTACTATTGGGCCATAGTCACTAAGAGAGCGGACATCCTCAACCGGCTCATTGATTTCAAGCTGGGTCTTCCCGAAGATGGCCGAGAGGGAATCACGCTTCTGATGGTCGCGGCATGGCTCAGTGATACCTTTGCCGTAAGCAGACTCGTTTCTCTCGCCGCGGAGGCTCTTGCCTATAGAGATGAGGCGGGGCGAACGGCCTTAGAATGGTCTGCGGCAGCCTTCGACAGAGACCGCCGCACCGGATTAGCGATAGGCATCCCTATCCGGGGAGCCAGAAATTATTCCGCGGCCAGGATACTTGCCGGGCAAACCGAGGAAGCACAGAACACCGGTTCCGGCATTTCACCATACATTCGTGAGGAAGTAATGCAGGCATGGTCGCCCGGAGGCTATGGAATAGAGGATAAGCAGGACACGAAACCCTCGCCATCTCCACGCAGGCCCAAAGATGGAGATCTTGTCCTGTATAGGATTTTTCGCAATGAAGAACCGTGATTACTCAATGTATTTCTATATAGCAATGCAAAAATCAAGACAGCTATCACAAAATGCAGTATAGTATAGTCGGTAAGCCAGAATGAAAATCGACAAAGATACGTTTAACCGCAATTTAAGAACCCACAGAGCACATGAGACAGTTTTCAAGGAAGGAGATGAAGGGAACTGCATGTATGTGATATTTGACGGCAAGGTTGAGATAAGAAAGCGTGTCAGCGATGAAACGACACGCACAATGATCACCCTGCAGGCGGGGGACTTCTTCGGTGAAATGGCGATAATCGATAAGAAGGTTCGATCCGCTAGCGCCATTGCCGCCATGGATTGTCGGCTGCTGCTTGTTGATGAACAGACTTTTTACCTCTTGATTCAGAAAAATCCTGATTTCTCCCTCAAAATGATCAAAACCCTGTCATCCCGATTGCGCATGACCGATGCTTTGCTTGAAGAGATGATCAGCTTGAATGTCCAGAAAAGAATCCTCACGGGCATAGGTACATACCTTGTAAACCACAACAAACTGGCGGCCAAGGGCCAAAACCATCTCATGAACAAGAAAACTGTGGTGTTCAGTCGATCTCAATTCTGTATTTGGGCGACTAAGCATCTGGGAATCGCCGACAAGGTGGCTTCTATGGCCGTTGAAACCCTGCTCAAAGCAAATCTGCTCCAGAGAATGGAATCCTCATCAGACGACCTAATCCGAATAGGAGAACGGGTCTTGGCAAGCATAATAACCAAAAAATGACGGAAGTCGACAAGCTGGTGAATCAGCTTCAAGCGGCCAGAAGGTCCTACTATGGAAGTGATTCACCGTTGATGAGTGATGATGAATTTGATGCGCTCGAAGATATACTGAGGAAGACCGAGCCCCGTCACGAATACTTCACCCGCGTCGGATTCATCGAATCAAAGGCAGACGAAAACGGAAAAATCAATCACCGAATACCCATGCTTTCACTGGCCAAGGCCAAGACTCTCCAAGAAGTTAAGAAATGGCTCAATAAGCTCTCCCCTCAACCATCCTGGAAACTGACAGTTCAGCCGAAGATTGATGGACTTTCTGCAACTCTTGGCTACAATCATGGCCGGTTAAACTATGTCGCGACTCGAGGTGATGGCGAGCAGGGACAGCTTATCAGCCATATCGCGGCCTATATCGACGATATTCCTCAAGGCATCGACTTCACCATGGACAGGATTGAAATCAGGGGAGAGCTGCATCTTCCGAAGAATACGGAATATACTTGCGAGAACCGCCCCTTACGCAATACCTGTGTCGGGCTGATTAACCGCAAAGACCGCCAGGAGGATCTGAGATATGTGAGATTCTTAGCTTATCAGATTCTCTGGACGAAAAATCCCATGACTGATACTGCCACAAGAAACAGTGCAAACAAGGAACGGCGTTTCAATTCAGAGGCCGGGAAGATTGATGTTCTCGCCGAATCAGGCTTCTACACCTTCGACAAATGGCTGTTGACCCCTCACAATCCCATTGGAGAACTGTTCCCCGATGAATCCGCTCCCGATGAGGTTACGGAAGATTTCATCCAGCAACTCAGCCATATATATAAGAAATACATCCTTGAACTCAGGGATAAATGGAACTACGAGACTGACGGTTTGGTTATTATGGTCGATGACAGCAGCCTGCATGCCTCCATAGATGAACGCTGGGTCGTCAGCCGCCATCATCACTATGCTCTGGCATTCAAACCGCCTTCTCAATGGGGGGTAACGGCTCTTCACGGCATCACCTGGCAGGTTAGCCGTCAAGGGAATCTCACACCGGTAGCCCTGTTCTCCCCCATACGGCTAAGCGGCGCCGTCATCGAACGCGCCAGTCTGCATAACGCGGCAAATGTGAGAAAACTGCGTCTTTCGCCAGGCGACTCAATCCATGTAGAACGGGCTAACGATGTCATACCCTATGTCTGCGCCAATCCGGACGGCTCAGAACGGCATGAGGATTTCATTGACCCGGATCTTTGGCCGACAACCTGCCCCGCCTGCGGCTCGCCGGTTGAAGAAGCAGGGGTAAACATCGTCTGTACGAATACGGATTGCAGGGACAGGAGGCTGCAGTCCATCCTCTTCTGGGTGCGGCAGACCGGTATGAAG
Organism: Spirochaetaceae bacterium; assembly: GCA_965232165.1. Taxonomy (GTDB): domain Bacteria; phylum Spirochaetota; class Spirochaetia; order DSM-2461; family DSM-2461; genus UBA2779. Next base: position 590,290 of record CBDDOY010000002.1, read on the forward strand.
CATATTGCCCTGCGCACACTGGAAACTCTCTACGACAGGGGAAAATTCAAGACGATTGGAGATATATATAAGTTAAGCAAGGAGGATTTCGCTGAACTTGAGGGATTCGGAGAGAAGAAGATAGCCAATTTCCTCGCCCAGACAAAGAAGAGCAAAACCATGGAGCCTGTAGAGTTCATCGGCCGTCTGGGAGTACCCATGGTTCAGGAGAAATCCCTGGCCAGGATCGGAATCGAATCAATAGAAGATTTCATGGAATTTGATGACGAAAGCCATGCTGTCGGAAAAAATATTGTGAATTGGAAGCGGAACCCTGATAATATAAAACTCGTGAAGGAGCTTCTGGAAGTCGTGGCGCTTGAAAGACAATCAGAGCGAAAGGCGCTAAAAGGAGTAATTTCTCTCACAGGGAAGGCCCCTATTCCCCGCAAGTCACTCATCGCCATACTGAGAAGAGAAGGATGGAAAGTTGTTGATTCAGTCACAGGGGATACGGTTAAGGTGCTCTGTGACAAGCCCAGTGGAAATTCTGCCAAGCTCAAAAAGGCCCGAGATGCCGGAATAGATATTGTCACCTATGAGGACTTCCTTGACGGCGAGGGCATCAATGTGCAGGGGGCCTCCAGTATGCCGTAGTTTTCAAAAATCAGTATTTGATTCCGGCTGCCCCCGGCTCATTGCCAATCGCCGGAGGGGGGCTCAATCATCTATTTCATCATAGTCTGCCGTTTCTTCATCGGGCAAGTCAGAATTCGGCAAGGGGCTTTTGTCGTCTATGACGGTATCCCAGTCATTGTAAACATCGTCAAATTTGTCGGGAGGCAATACGGATATACCATCGTCATAGTCACGGTCAATGCTGCGATCATAAGGATCGACACTTTCGTCAAAGACATCGTTTTCGTCGAAATCCATGAGAGACCCCACAATTTCATGCCCGCCAAGGATAAAATGGATTCCTATTATCCCGCCGCATATTGGAGTTAAAATAGAGGCCAAACCGAATTTAGTCAATATATAAGCGGTTCCTTTGGCTGCTTTTTTGCGTCACAGCCTACGTTGGCAAGAGGTTCTTTTTTGTCTGCCCTTGATTGTAACGCTGAGTCTTGATTATAATTTCTATTAAATACCGCTCTAAGAGGAGGTCTTTCATGGATATTACCGATATCTGTATCAGGAAGGTGCATTTCGAAGGCAAACTCAAAGCGTATGTAACAATTACTTTTGATGACTCCTTTGTGATTCACAACATCAAAGTCATTAAAGGAGAGGATGGCTTATTCATTGCAATGCCAAGTCGAAAAACCAAGAATGGTGAATTCAAAGACGTTGCTCATCCGATTAACACGGGTTTTAGGACGAAACTCCAAGATGCGATTCTTGATGAATATGCTAAAATGGATGATGCTGAAGAATTCACTGACGGAGAAGCCCCTGAGTAGAGCGGTCAGATATCAATAGGACGTCGGCAAGCGGTAAGCCACCGGGTTTTGATCCCGGCATTCGCAGGTTCGAATCCTGCCGTCCTAGAAAAGAGCCTGTCCTAATGAATGGATTTTGCCCGTAGGAAAGTTTCTAAAAATGACAGTGTTCCCATCTAGTGCATGAGATTGTCTGAAGATATGTCACATTGTGCCGCAGGTGGGCGGAGATGGATTTGGAACAGGCTATTATACAAAGGAGTAGATTGCTCATGAAAGGAATGCAGCTCGTAGCGGAAATACGGCAGGCCGACGGAAAAGGTCCGGCCAGACGATTGAGACGAAGCGGGAAAATTCCCGCCATTCTTTATGGAGAAGGTGAACCGATGCCCCTGGCCATTGATGCGAGAGAATGGATGACGGAATTTCGACATGCTACCGGCAACACCATCATCAAATTGAAGATCGACGGTCAGGATCAAGATGTTCTCGTCAAAGATATCCAGGATGATATCTTGAGTGAGCGGGTCATACATATTGATTTCTATGCCATACATGCCGGCCGCAAGCTTCATATTCAAGTGCCTATCTCTTTCGAAGGCATCCCGCATGGAGTTCGAGAAGGCGGGATATTGGAGCATAAGCTGGAGGAGTTGGAGGTGGTCTGTCTCCCCAAAGATATACCCTCAACCTTCCGTGTCGACATCTCCCATCTCGGGATTGGTGAATCACTCCACGTCGGTGAGATTGCCATCCTGGAAGGAGTCGAAATTCGTACCGAAAAGGAACTCACCGTTGTTGTCGTCTCTCATGCCAAGACTGAAGCCGAAATCAGCACCGAAGACGAGGAGGCCGAGGGCATGGAAGGTGCGGCAGCCTCGGGTGCCGAAGAGGCAGGTGGAGAAGCCTAATCACCTACAGCCCATGGTTGTCATGGGTTTGGGAAACCCTGGATCTCGATATGAATCGACGAGGCACAATGTCGGTTATCGTGTTGTGGATATCATGATGCGGGAGCGGCAGGTTTCATTTCAGCGATGGCGTTTCTCCTGGGTGTATCATGCGAGAGTCCCCGGCGATGGAGAAACTAGGCCGATTATCTTCATCCGCTGGTCTGGTTACATGAATGAGTCAGGCGGCGCTGTCAGTTTTCTCAAGCGGAAATGGCATCTCGTTCCTGAAAATTTCTATGCGGTGGCGGACAATATGGATCTTCCTCCGGGGGCTTGCCGGTTGAAATTCTCCGGCGGCGATGCGGGGCATAATGGCCTTAAATCTCTCATTCGTGCCTTCGGTGCAGGGACGTTTAATCGGATATACATAGGTGTGGGCCGTCCGGAATTCAATGAGGAGGTTGTCGCACATGTCTTGGATAGACCCGGCAGGGAGGGGCCCGCCATCGAAGGCGCCTGTCTCAAGGCGGCGGCGGCTATCTGGGCCCTGCGGTCAGAGAGTTTTGCACGGGTCGCCGAGACGCTTAATCGCCGTGAGTAGGATAGCAAAGGAATATGCCTGCTGCCGATACGCTTGTGATACGATTTGAAAAGGTCTTGCAGAGGCAGGGAGTGCGCCCCGGTTCCATCTGTCTCATTGGCCTTTCCGGAGGCGGTGATTCGGCTGCCCTGGTGAGTCTGGCCGTCCAGGTTAGGGGAATAAAGGTGTGTGCAGCGAGGGTGTCTCATGGTCTGCGCAGCGTCGAAGAGGATGAGGCCGAACGCAAACTTTGCCGAAATCTCTGTGAGAAACTGTCCATCCGCTATGATGATCTTCCATTGCCGCCGCGAATGATTGATGATATGAGGCTTGCCTGGGGCTGCGGCATGGAACAGGCCGCCCGCAAGGCGCGTCTATCCCGCCTGGAAGCGCATCGCCATGATATGAATGCCGAGCATATCTTTCTGGGACACAGTGCCGATGATCAGTTGGAAACCATGCTGATGCGCCTGATGACTGGTTCCGGCCCCGAAGGTTTAAGGGGCATACCGCTGAAGCACGGCAGGATTATCAGACCGCTGCTCTTCGAAAGCCGAAAGGTCCTGAGAGATTGGCTAAAGGAAAGAAATGTCCCATGGGCCGAAGATTCCAGCAATCGCTCAATGGAATACCGGCGCAATCGCGTGCGCAACGAACTCATCCCTCTTCTCTCCGGCATCTTTCCGGGGTGGGAGAAGGCCGCCCTCACCCTTGCGGAGCGGGCCAAGGAGGTGTGCGGGGTTCTGGAGTCTGTCTCCCGCGAAACCTTGCCGGTGAATTGGAAGCTCAGGGAAGGGAAGTGGCCGGCAAAGAGATGGCATAACGCCCTGCCCTATATCAAGGCCATGACCCTCTGGGAGGTTTTTAATCGACTGGATGAATCTCATATTCCAGACCGGCGTATTCCGTGGAGAGCCGTGATGAATGCCCGCGACAGTCTCGATACATCGGGGAAATGGACAGGCTATGGCATTTCAATATCTCGCAATGAGAAATATTTCACCGCCTCTGCCGAATCTCCCCAAGATACTCAAGCCCATATTGTCCTTAAGAGAAAGGACATTGAGGACTTCCATCTGCAATCATTTGCCCACTGGGATATCCGCGTTCGGTTCACTCCCCTGCCCGATGCGGATATTTATCACGTAATGGAATCTGATTGGCCCCTGATTCTTCACGTGGAGGGCGGCCCGGGCAGTTTTGGCTCTTCTCTCTCTGGCCGGCAAGGGAAGATTTCAAAAAAATCGGCTTTCAATCTATGCGATGACGATTCGGCTGAAATTGTTTATATTCAGGTAAAGGAGTCTTAAAATTCGGCATGTCAGACAATAAAAACCTAAAGGACAAATTCAATCCCGGCGGGAATAATCGCATATCACTGCTCGTCTTGATTGGATTTGTTCTCTTCTTATTCCTTTTCCTGTTCAATCTTTTCAGACCCAATGTCAGGGAGGAAATCAGCTATTCCCAATTTCTGAAAGAACTCCAATCCGGCAACATCGAAGATGTCGTCATAATCGACATGAGCGAGATACAGGGGCGGCGTTTCGAATCCGTCAACGGACGAAGTGTTTTCTCCACCACCATCCCCTATTTCGACGATGGCCTTCTCGCAGTATTGGAGAAAAACGGTGTTCCCGTTAAGGGAGACACGAGGGGTATGTCCTTTCTTTCCCTGGTGCTTCAGTTCCTGCCCGTCATCCTCATTATCGGGTTCTTCGTCTGGATGTACCGAAATGCTCAGGGCGGCAAACAGGCCATGTCTTTTGGCCGGAGCAAAGCCAGGCGATATGCGGCTGCCGTAACGGAGATCACCTTTGCCGATGTAGCGGGTCAGGATGAGGCCAAGTATGAACTCCAGGAGGTGGTGGAATTCCTCAAGAGCCCAGACCGGTTCACCCGTCTCGGGGCGAAAATTCCCAAGGGCGTGCTGTTAATCGGTCAGCCGGGCACGGGGAAGACCCTGCTGGCCAGGGCCGTTGCCGGTGAGGCCGGTGTCGCCTTTTTCCATATGTCCGGATCGGATTTCGTCGAGATGTTTGTCGGGGTCGGCGCCAGCCGGGTCCGTGATCTCTTTGAGCAGGGCAGGAAGAATGCGCCCTGCATTCTGTTCATCGATGAGATTGATGCTGTGGGCCGTACACGGGGGGCCGGTTACGGCGGCGGCCATGATGAACGGGAGCAGACGCTTAACCAGCTTCTGGTGGAGATGGATGGCTTCACGGCCGACACGGGGGTTATTATCATTGCCGCCACGAACAGACCCGATGTGCTTGATCGCGCGCTATTACGACCGGGCCGTTTTGACCGGCAAGTGCTTGTAGCCATGCCTGATGTGAAAGAACGGATGGCGATACTGAAGATTCACGCCGCGAAACTGCTGCTTGACGATGATGTGGATTTGATGGTTATTTCCAGGGCAACTCCCGGTTCTTCCGGCGCGGATATTGCCAATATTGTCAATGAAGCCGCCCTCTATGCCGGTCGGTCTGACAAGAAACGGGTCGATATGTCCGATTTCGAAGAGGCCCGTGACAAGGTATTCATGGGACTAGCCCGTCGAAGCATGGTGATGACCGTGGAGGATAAACGCATGACGGCCTGCCATGAAGCCGGCCATACACTCCTCCACTATGTGCAGAAGGACACTGACCCCGTGCACAAGGTTACCATCATTCCCCGCGGGCAGGCAATGGGGGCCACCTTCAGCCTGCCCGAACGGGATCAATACAGCAGGGGAGCACGATGGCTTAAATCACGTCTAGTGGTGATGTACGGCGGGTATGCCGCAGAGGAACTGATCTACAGCGAAACATCCACCGGGGCACAGAACGATATACGCCAGGCGACTGACCTGGCCCGCAAAATGGTGTGCGAATGGGGAATGAGCCCGCTTGGTCCCGTGGCCTTAGGCAGCGGCGAGGAACCCATCTTCATAGGCAAGGAGATCGCCCAGCACGCCGATTACTCCGACGATACTGCGAGTATAATCGATAAGGAGGTTAGAAACCTTTTACGGGAGGCCCTGGACAAGGCCAAAGATTACCTGAACAGACACAAGGACAAGCTGGAGAGTCTTACTGCGGCCTTAATGGAGAGAGAGACCATGGATGACGCGGAGATACGAATGCTTTGGGGCTTGAACAGTACAGAGGCATATTTGGCGTGATCCATCGACGGCTACTCTCGGGCGCCCTTTCCATATCCATGTTTCTCGCCATTTCCGCAGGTGTTTTTACCGATACACTGTCAAGCCCGGCAGAAATTTGGGTGGATAGGGCCATCTCTTTTCTGGAGAAGCCGGAGTTCGAGATTCAAGACCTCTCTGAGGCTCAAAGGGCGCTTGATGCGGCGGGCGAATTTCGCACACCGGGTCCCGATGAGCTGTATTTGAAGGCCCTTATCGCCTTGGACGGCCGTCTGGGTCAGGAAAGGCCTGTTCGCGATGCCTATGAACTTTCCCTGGCATCACTGGAATTCGATGCCCTCATGGATGCTCCGCTGAAGATACCTTTCGAGAGACGCTCCCTGCTATATGCCATTCTCTCACTCCGTCTGCGTGAGTATGCCGCCTATCTGGAGAATTATGCCAAATGGCCTAGGGGCCACAAGGACAGTATACCGCTTCTTTATGCCGCTGCGAGAGCGGCTCTTTATCTGGGACTAGAAGCTCGGGCCGTTGCCCTGGCTGGCCGGGGAGCATCCCTTGCCATGTCCACCGATGAGCTATCTGACTTCCCCGTCGGAGTGTCAAGACCCCTTCCAGCTTTTTGGGCCATTGCCGCAGCCGCCGGCGATGAAGATGCAGTGAATTCCTTTAAATCCGCCAAACGGCGCTGGGGGCAGGAACTGGAAAAGGCCATGATGTCCTGGATACTGGCCGGTATGGTGCGCGATAATACGATGAGGAGAATTTATCCAGCCCTGAGTACGAATTCCCAGAAAATGACCGATGCGTTATTGGGGGTTGAAACGCCGCCCGATGGCATACAGGACTTGGCCCTGATCCGTCGCCTGGGTCTGCTCCTGCGGGAGGAAACGAACGATTACACGGGCACTATCGATGCCGATGCGGACTATGACGGGTATGTGGAAGAGAGTATTGAATTTCTTGACGGCAGACCTGTTTCCCGTCATATAGACTCCGATCAGGATGGCCGGCATGAATGGTCAATCGATTACAAGGACGGGCTTCCTGTTCGCATTGGCATAGACGGCGGACGCCTCGAAATTCTTTACGATGAGAACGCTTATCCAGAGGTATCGTCTATGCGTAGTAACGAGGACAATATCAGCGGTGAAGCGATGTTTCTTCCGGGGGCATACTCATGGGACCCGGCTCAGGGGGATGCGGTGAACGGGGAACTTGAGACGCTCCGCATGAGTGATGATGATCTTTGGCCCTTCATCGGCCGAATTTCACTTCGTACCGAGATGCCCTATGCGGAGGAAACGGGAGAGATACTCACCTGGCTCGACGAGGGTCTTCCCGTCAAGATGGTTGAGGTTCGTTTTTCGGCAAGAGACGGGCAGCCCCCCCTTTGGGTTCGGGAACTGCTCTTCGAAGAGGGAGTCATCGTCGCCGGGCGCCGGTCTTTGCGCAGTGATGCCGCAGGGAGTACTGAGCGTCTGTGGGAACTCTATGAGCGATACGAAAACGGGCGCCTCGTCGGGCTTGCCTGGGATCCCCAGATGAGGGGGGCACCGCTCTATCTGAAAGATTGGGCATTGGGAGTATATATGCAAATTCAGGTCTGGGATATTGATGCCGACGGCTGGATGGATGTAAGACGGTTTTTAAGTGAGGCAAGGGGCCAGGATTCCAGGACCTTATCCATCACCGAGGCCGAAGCCGCCGATCTCCTCCCATGGCGTGCGGATAGCTGGTATCCATGGCAGTAATGCAAAGACTCTCTGCCATCATCGCCTTCATGCTGTACACCGCCGCGTGCGCCGGGACACCGGGTGAAGACTCTGTCACCTTTGATTTCACCGATTCGGATACAGAGCGCATCGATACCTTCCTGGAAGAAGGGGATAATCTGCGTGCCATACCCCTCATACTCGCCAGGGAGAAATTGGGCCATGAGGATAGTGCCCGTTATGAACGTGCCCTGGATGGTCTGAAGGCGGAATGGCAGGCCGCCCGCAAAGACGGCGATTGGAGACGGTCCATCGTTTACCTGCGCTCCTTCCGTGTGCTTGGGGAGGATGCCTATTTCGAGGGGGTGAAGGAGTTCGACCTCATCCTTCAAGGTGCGAAAACCTATATCGAAGCGGGGCAGGCTGGTGCCGCGGCGGCGCTGATTCAGGGCAATGTCGCCCTTGAAGACTTGGATGAGGAGGCTAAAAACCTTCTGAAGGAAGTCTTTGGCGATGCCAGCTACTTCATCGGCGCAAAGGATCCGGACGTGGACTCCTTGGTCGATGGCACCGTCACGGTATGGGTTAACAGGGGGATGCGGCTGGTGGGCAATATCAGTGTGCCCGACCGGGGAATAGGCTCGGGCTTCTTCATTGATTCTTCGGGATACTTGCTTACCAATTATCATGTTATCGAGAGCGAGGTCGATCCCTCCTATCAGGGGTATTCACGGCTCTACTTGAAGAAAGATGACAATTCCGGGGACAGAATTCCGGCTCGGGTAATAGGATGGGATAAGAATTTCGACCTCGCACTCCTTAAAACCGAGATGGATGTTCCTTATGTCTTCAGGTTTGCCAATCAGAACATACCCCAGCTTGGAGAACAGATAATGGCCATCGGTTCACCGGGCGGCTTAACACGCACTCTCACCTCCGGCACCGTCTCTGCCTTCGAAAGAGCCATACAGCCTTTGGCGGGGTCGCTTCAGATTGATGCGCCAATCAATCCAGGAAATAGCGGCAGCCCGCTGCTGAATGAAACCGGTGAGGTGATCGGTGTGGTTTTTGCCGGAATTCAGGATTTTGAGGGGGTTAATTTCGCCATCCCCGGACAATACGCCTTGCATCTCATCCCGTCGATGTATGACGGCGGACAGATCGATCTTCCCTGGATCGGCGTGTCGGCCTGGGAGGTCTCAGGGGAGGTTCATATCACCTATGTCGTGCCTCATTCACCGGCTGCCGATGCCGGATTACTCCCCGGCGACATCATGGTCAGCCTGGACGGTCAATCTCATAAGAGTATACGCAGTATACAGGAGTATTTGATTACCCGCTCTCCGGCAACATTGGTTTCACTGGAGTGGAAACGCGGTGCTGAAACCAATAAGGGCATTGCCGCTCTGGGCGTTCGCCCGGAAATACCCATGAGGGAGGCTCTGTCAAGAGACGCACGGGAGCATCTGCTCACTCCCCTGTTTGGATTCACGGTCGAAAGGATCAGCGGCTACGGCATCATGCAGAACTACAGGGTTCTATCGGTGCTGCAGGGTTCCATCGCCGATGAGGCCGGTTTTTCGGAAGGGGATGTCATTTCCCTGCGCCGTTGGAAGTATGTCCCGGAAGTCGAGGCGGTGGTCATTCAACTCAAGCTCAAAGGCCGAAAGGCGGGATTTCTCGAATCGTTGGTTCAGATAGCATCATTGCTCAATGTCAACACAGTGCTTTAGAATCTTTGCATGGCCGTAGATCAATCTTTCATCCGCAATTTCTGCATCGTGGCTCATATCGATCATGGAAAATCCACCTTGGCAGACCGGTTCCTTCAATGCGCCCAAATGGTGAGTGAACGGGAATTTCACGATCAAATGCTTGATTCCATGGACATCGAGCGGGAGCGCGGCATAACCATCAAGAGTCAGGCGGTGAGCATAGATTTCAAAGCCGAAGATGGAAACACCTATAAGCTGAACCTCGTTGACACACCGGGGCATGTCGATTTTTCTTATGAGGTAAGCCGCGCCATCAGTGCCTGCGAAGGGGCGCTGCTGCTTGTCGATGCCACACAAGGGGTGGAGGCTCAGACTCTTTCCAATATGTACATGGCTCTGGAACACGATTTGGAAATTCTGCCCGTAATCAATAAGATTGACCTGCCAAGTGCCGATGTCGCCATGGTTCGCAATCAGGTTGATCATGATTTGGGGCTGATAGGTGAGATGGCTGTCGCTGTTTCGGCCAAGACCGGCAAGGGGGTGAATGAACTGCTCAACGCCCTCGTCCAATTTATTCCGGCGCCCAAGGGGAGTCGGGAGAAGCCTCTCAAGGCATTGATTTTCGATTCACATTACGACTCTTTTCGAGGGGTGATTATCCATGTTCGGTTATTTGACGGGATACTGAGGGAGGGGAAAACCGTCCGCCTCATGGCAGGCGGAGCGATGTACAAGGTTGAGGAAGTCGGCGAATTCCGGTTGACTCTCAAGAAAACTTCATCCCTATCCGCCGGGGAAGTCGGTTGGTTTATCGCTGGAATCAAAACCATTGCCGACATAAGGGTGGGAGATACGGTGACTGACTCAAACCGTCCGGCGAGTGAGGCATTGGCAGGATTTCGAGATGTGAAGCCGGTTGTCTTCTCTTCTGTTTATCCCGTCGATACCAGCCAATACGAGGAATTGCATACGGCACTGGACAGACTGAAACTCAATGATGCCTCATTGCTCTGGGAAAAAGACTCCTCTATGGCCTTGGGCTTTGGTTTTCGCTGCGGATTTCTCGGCCTCCTGCATTTAGAGGTGGTGCAGGAGCGGCTGGAACGGGAATATGGATTGAGCATTGTATTGACCAGCCCTTCGGTGCGTTATCGCGTTACCCCCAAACGCGGGGAATCTTACTATCTGGACAATCCGGCGAATTTCCCCGATCCAGCGACCATTGAGACGGTCGAAGAGCCTTATATCAAGGCCGCCATCATCACACCGGCAGAATTCCTTGGTCCTCTAATGAGTTTGTGTATGAACAAGCGCGGCATTCAGCGTGATATGAATTATCTTGATGAGACCCGTGTTGAACTCGTCTATGATATGCCTCTTGGGGAGGTGCTTTACGATTTTTATGACAAATTGAAATCCTGTAGCCGCGGCTATGCCTCCTTCGATTATGAGGTGACCGATTATCAAGTCACCGATCTTGTCAAGATGGATATACTGGTGAATGCAGAGCCGGTAGATGCCCTGAGTCAGTTGGTTTTTCGGGCACATGCTCAGAGAAGAGGCCGTCAGGTATGTAAGAAACTCCGCGGGGAGATTCCAAGACATCAGTTCAAGATTCCCATACAAGCCGCCACTGGGGGTTCCATCATCGCTAGGGAGACGGTAGGCGCCTTGAGGAAGGATGTAACGGCCAAGTGTTATGGGGGTGATATATCCCGCAAGCGTAAGCTGCTGGAGAAGCAGAAAGAGGGCAAGAAGCGTATGAAGATGGTCGGCAATGTCGAACTGCCCCAGAGTGCCTTTCTTTCCGTCTTACGTACAGATGACGATGATAATTAGCCTCATAGCCGTCCCCCCGGCTTATTGCCACTCGCCGGGAGAGGGGGGAAGGGAGAAGGGGGGAACCATTGGATGGAGAATCGCCAAAGAATAAGCACAGGCTTGTAATGGCTTGGATTGAAATCCATCGAAAAGAATTAATGGCCGCTGGCCGTTACCGGAAGCAAGCCGTCTCCCACAAGAGGGTTGGATCAATGATTGTTTAAGGGTACCTCTAAAAAACAGCTTTAGGAAATTGACGAAGAAATTTTTTGTCGATACAAGGCGGCAAAAGATCAAGCATAGCTTAAGCTACGTGAGCATTTTGACAACGCAGTAGCGACGGAAAAGATCGAGTCAAGAACTAAATGGGGTTTTTTAGAGGTGCCCTTAAGAAGTAATTCCACAAGGAGGTTTCCTCCGTCATGCTGTGACGCATAGCGGGGCCTCTGGAAAATTTGTCGTCCGTCCCTACCTGGAATCAGAAGTTTGGTGAATATACCAAGTTCCTTAACTGGACACCCCCCTCGGGGCGGGCTTTCCGCTCCAATGTCTTAATCTGGCAGCCTGCTCCCCGGCTTATTGCCAATCGCCGGGCAGCCGGCGGCATTTCCGCTGCAATCCCTTGCACCTACAAAAGCTGTTTTATCAATTCCCTCTCGGCAATGAGTTCTTCCTCGGTATGCATCATATACGACCGGCTAAACTCGCTTATGCCGAGATTTTCGACAATCTTCCATTCACCCTGATCGCAGGTGACAGGGAATGAGTACATGAGGTCTTCATCGATTCCGTATGGATTCCCTGCGCTGTAAACCCCCATGCTAACCCATGCCCCCTGGCTTCCGAGAACCCAGCTTCGCATGTGATCGACCGCCGCCGATGCCGCCGATGCCGCCGATGAGGCTCCACGCACCTTGATTACGGCCGCACCACGCTGTTGAACAACGGGTATGAAATCCGTCGTCATCCAATCGTTGTCAATCAAGGAGTCAACAGGCTCCCCCTTAACGGCGGCGAAGCTTAAATCGGGATACTGAGTGGGCGAATGGTTGCCCCAGATAACCAGTTTCTCCACCTCGCTCGGATGGCACCCTGTCTTATTGGCAAGCTGATGCAGGGCGCGGTTGTGATCGAGGCGTGTCATGGAGCTGATGTTGCGCGGATTGATATCCGGCGTGTTTTTCAGCGTGATCAGGGCATTAGTGTTGGCCGGATTACCGACAATCAAAACCTTGACCGACCTCTTGGCATGATTATTGATCGCCTTGCCTTGAGCGGAGAATATGGAGGCATTGCCTGCGAGAAGGTCTGCACGTTCCATTCCCGGACCCCGTGGCCGGGAACCGACTAGCAGGGCGTAATCGGCATCTTTGAATGCCGCAGCGGGATCATCGGTTGCGAGAATCCCCGCCACTAATGGAAAGGCACAGTCATGGATTTCCATGACCAGTCCGCTCAGGGTCGTCATGGCCGGTGTGATTTCCAGCAGTTGCAGAATCACAGGCTGCTCAGGGCCAAGCATAGAACCGCTTGCAATACGAAACACGAGGGAATAGCATATCTGCCCGGCTGCGCCGGTAATGGCGACTCTTACCGGTTCTTTCATAACTCACTCCTTACATCAGAAACCTAGGTTATTCTAACCGCCCATTGACTAAATGACCAGCCCAAAGGGTGTATGATACAGGGCTAACGCATGATATGTTGAAGAAGCACCTTCTCCCTAAATTCTGCGTCACAGGCCGATCTCATTCTGCATGACTTCATCGAAGTTTTTGAATATTAGCCGGCTCTTCATCCATAAAATCGAAGAAATCCTTGACATCTTTGTGGCTTTTACCCTGATTTTCTTTCAAAGCAAGCAAATAATCCCCTTTTTTCCCACGGCGGATCGTATCAGCAATTGCTTTTTGTGTTCCCATGGCATCAATACTCACAAGACATCCTGCAATATCCAGATGTTCAGGCAACTGGGGAATAGCGGTTATTTCATTGCTCTTCTCATCGGTTTTGATCTGTCCTGACACAAGTCCCTTGTCCTTATGCTGGTCCCTTTCGGCGGCAGCTCCCATAGGCACTCACAATATGTATGGCATTTCCCTTTTTGAATTCATCGCGGCTGCCTCTAATCGTTTTGCCGTCAATGCAAATCTGCCGGTCTTCAAGTCTGTCAGTCAAAGCGGGAACCCATTGCAGAAAAGCCTCGAAAAAACCTTGTGGATCAATCAGGGAAAAGACCCGTCCAACAGTGTCATGTGCCGGTATTCCGTTTGCAGATGGCAGATATTTTCTTAGCCATGGCAGTATGTGACTGCCTAAGTCTGCCATTTCTGTAGGATGATCAAGACCCGATATAACACTGCAAATTGTTAGAAAGACAACTTCAATTAGAGGATATGCTGTCTTTTTGGGTTCTCGTGGCTCCGGCAATTCTGAGAAAACACTGATCATGTCCGTTTTTTCTATAGGGCACCTCTAAAAAACCGCTTTTGGAATTTGACGCAGCTATTTTTCTTCGGTACAAGGCGCCAGAAGCGCAGGCGTAACTGGGTTACGTGAGCATTTTGGTAACGCAGTAGCGGGGGAAAAGAGCAAGCCAAAAACGGAATGGGTTTTTTAGAGGTGCCCTATAGTTTGCCCCTCCCAAGGGTTCTAAGCGGGGCAAAGTACAGCAATATTGACTTGTTCAGTGAAGAATTTTGGGATCAATGCCTTCGGTACAGCGAATTCTACTAATTTCTTCATGCCTTAGTCCCTGTGTATGATAAGGACAGTCTCTTAGTCCCATGGGAATTCGAAATTCATTTTCCACCGTTCCCGACAATCTGTCAGCTCTTCCTGAAGCATGGGGGGAACGGGGCAGCCATGCTTCCTGCGGTACTGCCAAGCCATATACTCCTTTTCACCGGCCGTGTAGATACGGTCGCCGTTTGGGGCCTTTTTTGCGTTACGCAAATCCCTCATGATGGAACCGGTAATGTGTTTAAATATCGCAAGGGGTATGAAGTGTTCGATGTCGATGGCCAGGAAGAAATGTCCCAATTTATAGGGTACCATGCTGCCGTCGGCATCAAAGCCGCTCAAAGATTTGAGGTAGGAGCCATTTTGAAGCGCCGAGGACAACACTTCGACAACTGTCGCATAGCCATAGCCCTTATATCCTGCTGTCAATTCACCAATCCCGCCTAGAGGGGTTAAGGCTGCCAATCCCCTGTTCAGATCAACCAGAACTTGATCGGCATCGGTACGGGTTTGGCCCTCTTTATCTATTACCCAACCCGGAGGCAGTGTCTTTCCCCAGCGGCTGTAGGTTTCGATCTTACCCCTTTGGGTAACACTGGTGGCACAGTCCAGCAGGAAGGGAAACGCCTCATCGGTGGGAATCCCAAAGACGAGGGGGTTGGTGCCGAGCATGTTTTCGACACTGTTTGTCGGGGCTATGGACGGCCGTGCATTCGTACCGGTCACACCAATCATCCCGGCATTGATGGCCATGGAAGCATAGTAACCCGCTATGCCATAGTGCGATGAATTGCGGGCGACCACCATGCCGATGCCGAATTTGCGGGCCTTTTCAATGGCCATATCCATGGCCATCTTGCCTACCACATGTCCCATGCCATTGTTGCCATCAAGGACTGCTGTAGATTCACTGTTTTTCACCACATCAATTCGGGTGACCGGATTCAAGACCCCTGAATCAATACGATCCAGATAGATAGGCTTGAAGCGGCCAATGCCATGTGAATCAATGCCCCGCTTCTCCGATTCAATCAACACATCGACAATGATTGACGAATCTTCCTTTGGAACTCCAATGTTAATGAAGCACTGCCTCATGAACCCTTCAAGCAATCCGAAATCAACCCAGTAGCAATCCTTGTACTGGTCGGCATAATGATTCATATCCATCTGTTCATCCTCATTGAGCGGTAAAATAACTGTAAGCTGATTTGTCAATTATACAAAATATCTAGGTTCTGTTTAACCCTGGATCGTATTTTTTAAGAAAACCATCGACCAGTCCCAGAAGCATATCTTGAGCCGGAGACTGCGGCAGAACGGAAAGCAAGCGCTGCTTACTCTCATCCAGCAGCTCCCGCCCCTGCTGAAAGGCTTCATTGACAGCCCCCGACTGCCTTAGCAGCTTACTCGCCTCTTGGACAGAAGACCAATCCCCTTTCGGGGCAAGTTCTGCCGATTTCTTAAACATCTGCGCCAGCCGCCCGGCATCTTCGGGCTGCTTCTCCAAATGGAGAATCACCGGCAGGCTCTTCTTGCCCTCGACAATATCATCCCCGGCATCTTTACCAGGTATGCCCGAATGCAAATTCTGCACATCATCGAGAATCTGGAAACCAAGCCCTATACTCTCCCAGATGTTCCCCATCGTCTTAACCAAATCTTCATTGCCGTCACAGGATGGTGCCGCCCTCACGCCGAGCCTGGCCGCAAGTGAGGCAAGGGCCCCCGTCTTAAACCGGCACATCCTCAGATAAGAATCTCTGTCAGGGAAATGCCGATGATCATTATGCCAAACGATGTCATAGCCCTGTCCCAGGTGAAGCCGGCGCATGGCAATGCTCCAGTCCTGCATCATTGCCAAAATGGTGCCGTCGTCAAAATCTGCCCCGCAAAAGACCATGGCCGGCAGGAAGTACATGAAATTTCCCATGTTTATAGCGAGATCGGTACCGAATTGATGATGTATTGCGGCACCGCCTCTACGGCTAAGAGCCGCATCTTCGATGTCGTCGATGATGAGGGAGCCGTTATGCGGTATTTCGGAAAGGCTCGTCAGTATATCGGCCCTTCGTCCGCCATTTAGGGCCTCACAGGTGAGAATGCTAACCAGAGGCCGCCAACGCTTACCGCCTCGTCTAAGCAATGCCCGTCCCGGCTCAAGGAAGACATTCGCCTGGGCGGCTCCGGCTTCCCCACAGGGCTGCTCTGCAACCTGCGATATCCAATGGGCCTCCGCCAAGGCCGGAAGAACCCTGCTTAACGCCGATTCGATTCGTTCCAAGTATTCAGCATGTATTTCCATGAGTATCTACCTTGGGAAGTCCAATACAGCCTATGTTAATGCCATAGCCGCTGCGCTTCAACCGGCAATGTTTCAGTCTCCGGTTGATATTGTACATTGAAGGAGCTTTGAGTATGCTGGAGAATACTCCGTTTAATAAGAAAGGATGGTGATTCAGCATGTCCAGGAAATTCAGTACAGACTTCTTCACATTGTCAGTCTTGGCCATCTCTATTTTTTCCTGTGTTTCGAATGAGATTGAAGAGAAGAAACTGGAGCCAATCGAAAGCCCCATGACGCCCCTCCTCAAACCCGCCGATAAACCGGAACCATTAATCATCGATTGGGCAGGAAGCACCTGGATCGTCAGAGATGCGACAAGCAGAAAACCGAAAACAATTCCAGGCTACAGCGGATTCCATCTGGCTGCTGACGGCCGTTTACTCCTTATCAATCATGCCATAGGGATTGGCGATCGCTGGCATTCACAGGACAACCGGCTTCATCTCAAAATGATCGACAGAGATACAATCCCGGCCATGGAGGGAATCTTCTATGCCTACAAGGTTAAGGGGGATTCCCCTTTTCGCATACGCCTCGTGCCCGCAGGCCACCCTGAATCAGCCGGAATGGTTTTTGAGCGTGCCGCAGCCCAGATCGATGTCATAGAAAACCATTGGAACCCCATACATCTCACAGGCGATGATCGGGTAAGGTGGCCGATAAACGAAGAAATATACATGATTCTCCTTCCTGACGGTGCCGGAGGAGTCCAATTACTCGGTTACGGCGGGGTGAACCGCTTCCACGGAGATATGCAGCTTGAGGATGATCGTTTTGCGGCTGGTCCACTGGCCGGCACCCGCATGAGCGGAGTGGCCGATGACTTCGAACATCTTTTCATGCAGAGAATTTCTGAAACGACCCGCTTTGTGCAAGTCGATAAAGACCTGTTTCTCTTCAATGAAACAAAACCCAGCGCATTATTCCGGGTGCAGCTTCATGACTAGGGCACCTCTAAAAAACCCCATTTAGTTCTTGACTCGATCTTTTCCGTCGCTACTGCGTTGTCAAAATGCTCACGTAGCTTAAGCTACGCCCTTAGCTTTTGCCGCCTTGTATCGACAAAAAATTGCTTCGTCAATTTCCTAAAGCTGTTTTTTAGAGGTACCCACTAGTATGCCATAAGCTCAAAATTTATTTTTGGCCGCACCCCTTCGGGTCGGGCTTTCCGCTCCAATGCCCTTCCTGGCTGCCTGCCCCCCGCCCTCCCCCCGGCTCATTGCCAATCGCAGGGGCAGCCAGCGGCATTTCCGCTGCAATCCCTTGCGGCTATCGTCATTAGAAATTTGTTATTCACGGAATTTCAGATCGAAGTTTCCCGCCCTGAAAGAATCAATCCCCTTTCAACCTCTCTCTAGCATGGACAGCGCCATTCATGCGTCCTGTGGAGCAGCTTTCTTAGAATCTTCCCTTACACGCCGTTTTTCCATCAAATCGAAGCCCTTCTGCAGGATGCGTTCATTCTGAGGATTATAACGTCGATTACGTGCAGACACCACCTCGTCTAGGGCATTGATGACGGCTTCCTTGGACACCAGAAACGGTTTCAACGCCAACAAACCCCCGATAGCCACCATGTTGGCCCCCCTCTCGGTTCCCTCCTCCAGTGAAATATCCGTGGCGGGGATGTCGATGAGCTGGATATTCTCCCGGGCAGGAGGATTCTTAACCAATGAGGAATTCCAGAGCAGGATTCCTCCCGCCCGAATACGCGGTTCAAACTTAGTTACCGATGGACCATTAAAGGCTATCACAATAGACGGATGCTCAATGACAGGGGAGGCTATGCTTTCAGTGCTCAAAACAACTGAACAATTCGCCGTTCCGCCCCGCATCTCGGCACCATAAGAGGGGATGTGCGAAACATGAAGCCCCTGACGCATTGCTGCTACACATAGCAGTTTTCCCGCAAGAAGAACGCCCTGGCCGCCGAATCCGGAGATAATGATTTCCTCTGTCACCAGAAGGCTGCTCATGAAGCTTTTTTGCCGTCGGCTTCCGCCGGTTTATCTCTGAAAACCTGTAACGGATAATAGGGAACCATGGCTTCTTTTACCCAATTGGCGCCTTTTGACGGGGATATGCCCCAATTCGTCGGACACATCGACAAAATCTCGACAAATGAGTAGCCCCTGCCATCTTTCTGATATCGAAGAGCCTTTGTAATGGCCTTTTTCGTCTTTCTCACCGCCGCAGGGTTATGAATGGATACCCTCTCTATGTAGACAGGGGCATCAAGTGTATTGATTAACTCACAGGCTTTAATAGGCTGTCCTACCTCTTTGGGATCTCTTCCCTTGGGAGAAGTGAGAGTTTTCTGGCCTTCCAGCGTGGTAGGGGCCATTTGCCCGCCGGTCATGCCGTAGTTCGCATTATTGACGAATAGCACTGTGATGTTTTCACCGCGATTGGCCGTGTGCAGGGTTTCGCATGTTCCTATGGCCAGAAGATCGCCATCGCCCTGATATGAAACCACGATACGATCGGGCAGTGCCCGCTTCACCCCTGTGGCCACCGCCGGAGTCCGGCCATGGGCGGCCTCAAGCCCATCAACATCAATATAGTTATAGAGCAATACGGCACAGCCCACCGGCGCTATAACCACTGTCTCGTCTCTCAGGGCGAGTTCAACCAGCGCCTCGGCAAATAACTTGTGAATTATCCCATGCCCGCAGCCCGCGCAATAGTGGGTGCGGACATTCATAAGCGGTTCAGGACGCTTGTATATAGGAGTATTTTTTTCGTTCATATTCCATTATCTTCGCTGCAATCTCACTCACAGTCGGTATAGCTCCGCCTGTACGGCCATGGAAATCGACTTCTTTCAAGCCATTCAAGGCGAGCTTGACATCATCCAGCATCTGCCCATGGCTCATTTCCACAGTCAGTATGCAATTAGTGTTTTTCGCATAATCACAAAGCTCTCTATCGGGAAACGGCCAAAGTGAAGTCGGCCTGAACAAACCAGCCTTGATCCCGTCTTCCCTGAGCCTATCGACGGCTTTCCTTGCCACACGTGCGGCGGTGCCATAAGCCGTGATAAGCCAATTCGCATCTTCGGCAAAATGAGTGTCATAGCGGCGAACCTTTCGCTTGATGCTCTCATACTTCTCCTGAAGATGATTATTGTGATCTTCCAATGCCGAATCCGGGAATAAGCGCAGAGAGGCCACGACATTCTTCTTTCGTCCTCTAGCCCCATTCACGGCCCATGGCTTCTCAAAAACCTTCTTTGAAGGCTTCGGCATAAGCACCGGTTCCGACATCTGGCCAAGATAGCCGTCTGCAAGGATGATGACAGGAGTTCGAAATTCATCGGCCAGATCAAATGCCATGACAGTGAAATCGGCTAGCTCCTGAGCATTGCCGGGCGCCAATACAATGGTTTGATAATCGCCATTTCCGCCGCCTCGAGTGGATTGAAAATAATCCCCCTGGGCACCGGAAATACCGCCAAGGCCGGGACCGGCTCTCATGATGTTGGCGATGACACAGGGCAGTTCAGAACCGGCCATGTAGGAGATTCCCTCCTGCTTCAGTGAAATACCCGGAGACGACGAGGAAGTCATTGCGCGCCCTCCGGCCGCAGCCGATCCCATTACCATTGATATGGCCGCCAATTCACTTTCAGCCTGAATAAATGTGCCGTTAACGGCCGGCATATGTTCGGCCATATAGGCTACGACTTCGTTTTGCGGGGTAATGGGATAGGCATAGTAATACCGGCATCCGGCAATGATTGCCGCTTCGGCCATGGCCTCGTTTCCCCTCATAAAAACCTTTGCCATCAGACAGCCTCCCTGCTCTGGAAAATTTCGATGGCCGCATCGGGGCACATAAGCGTACATGCCCCGCAGGCAATGCATTTGGATTCATCTGTGCAAAACGTATAATAAGCTCCTATACTGTTAACATCATGAGACATCTTCAATATTTTTGCTGGACAGTTTGCGATACAAAGACCGCATCCTTTGCATCTCTCAGTATCAATCACGGGGAAACCGCTTCTCATATCAGCCTCCTTAATCTAAATCAAGCTAATCATGCTAAGTTCAATGAGACAAGGGCAATATCGGGTTATTCCAGTTGGATAATCACCAAATTGTGCAATTATTTTCCACTATCTGCCTATAGCGAACTCATACTAGTACATATTCTTCGCTTATTCTCGGTTGAAAACCAGATATTACTAGTACTTTTTTGACAGAAATCGGCGAATTTCTGCGGACAGGCATTGACACTCAATCTGCTCTGTAAGGAACGGGCGGCTGCAGATTAACAGCCAATTTCACCTTAGCCACAATGTCTGAATCCACAAGGCTGATGACTGGAAATCTCAGTAAACCAATACGTCCTCTCACCTCGTATGGGCGGTTGAACTCCCTGGCGCGTAGATAGCTCCGCAATGATTCTTTGATTGCCGCCTCCATTGCTTTGCGGCGGGCTGAGACATCGTGAATTGAAGCATGCCCTTGTCCGGCAGCGAAGGGAAGAGTTCGGCTTCCCCAAGCCGAGACACGGTCCTCTTGAATCTCATCAAGATGATAACTCAGCGAGATGTATAAAAACCCATTCTCCATAACCGCAGCAATGGCTTCAAACCTGTCATCACCACGTGGAAGTAAGGCTACAGGGGCAATAATCAAGGTATCTTGAACTTCCCGCGCCTTGGCCGATGGAGTCCAGATAACTTCGAAGCCATAGATCATGCCCGAATATGCCCACCTCGCATCTTCCAAGAGGCGGTTTATGGCATCTTCCTGGGCATCTCTATCTGTGTCTATGTCGCTAATGGTCTTGCCGAATATAATGGATTGAGAAAGGTCATCCCTTAGCCAGAATTCCCCCTTCAGGGATTCTGCGGCCAATATGCCAGGCAGGAGTAAAAACAACAATACTCTAAAAATCAACCTGCACCTTTGCCCATCATCTCCTTGACAGGGTTAATCCCCTTTCGGATAACGAAGTATAAATAACCAAACATGAGCCCGCTGAGATGTGTAAGATGCGCCGTCCCTGAACCGCCCATTAGATGCATGACTATATCGATACCGGCAAACAGGGCGAGTGCAAGCGGAGCGCGCATAGGCAGAATGTAAAACACCATGAAACGTGCACGGGGGAAGTAAGTCGCAAACGCCAGCAGCACTCCGTAAAGCGCACCGGAAGCTCCGACGATAGGAACATTTATTGAAGAGGCCATGTAGGCAAACACCGAGAACAATCCGGCCAAGGCTCCAACGATGATGTAGTAAAATGCGAACTCCCGCGTACCCATTCGCGATTCTACGCTGGGTGCTACGAAGACTAGGAATAACATATTGAAGAGGAGATGGTTGAATCCTCCATGAACAAACATATATGTAACCGGAGTCCAAATCATTCTCTCTCTCAATAACCCGGAGGGGTAAATGGCGAGATAACGGATTAATTGCGGCCTGAGATAGATGATGAAAAAACCGACAATGTTTATAACGATCAGAGTAAACGCTATATTTTGTCTTCTGTTAGGAAAGCTCATGGTCATAGATTGATACTTAATCTATCGTGAATCAAGGAAGTTTCCTTAAGGAACCTGGACAATCAGAACCGGAATGCCTGCTTTCCGCAGCACACTCTTCACGGTGCTGCCCAGCAGCCACGCCTTAACAGCACCATGCTTATGGGCTCCCATGATGATTAAATCATATCCTTCTTCCACAGATTTCTTTATTATCTGCTCAGCCGGCTCTCCAAGCTGCACTTCAATATCATAGACAATGTCCGCATGTTCTTCTGTCATGTCCGCCTGAATATCCTCGCAAAATTGACCGACACACTTATGGACGGCGGCATTGTCTCGTTTACGGTTAAGCAAAGTCTTCATGGCATCTCTCAGATCCTGGGTTCTGATTTCCTCCCATAAGTGCTCATCGACATAACCCATGAGACGCCTGTCGAGGTTAGCCCCTCCTTCTACAACATGAAATACCGTTAATTCCGCATTGAATAGCTTTGTCAGACTGGCCGCATGATGGAAAGCATAACGCCCACTGCCGGAGAGATCGGTTGTATAGAGGATTTTCTTGTAGGCAATACTTGGAACTTCATGAGGCACTTCAACTGATTCCTTCTTCACTGTTACACATCCTTTAATTAGATATTATTTCAGTATTCTGTTTTTTCTATATTTGGGCAACCAAATTCCGCTTAGAAGATATGAATACAGCCATGTTCCTACGACTATCAAGACAAACGCCTTGACTATATCCGCAGCACTGCCTGTTAAGGTGAAACCAGGCACATAACCAAACAAAAAAGGGCCAAGATATAGGAATTTTGCAAATTTAAACGAAGCAATGGCGGTCTTCCACACATTGGCGTGGGCTATCGTAGCCCCTGCAAACGCCGCTATGCACACCGGCGGCGTAATGTTCGAATCCTGTGAAAGCCAATACACAATCATGTGAGCAGCCACAGGGTTGACACCCAGGTGAGTCAGCGGCGGCACCGCGACAACGGCTGTAATAAGGTAGGCGGCTGTCACCGGTACACCCATGCCCAGCACTAATGAAGCGAGGGCTATCAACAGTATTGTCAAAAAGAGTTTCCCATTGGCCAGTTCAATTACGATATCCGCAAAGGTCAATACTAGCCCGCTATATGTGAGCACACCGACTATTATCCCTATTACGCCAATTGTAGCTCCGATTTTCAAGCTGCTGACGGTACCGGTTCGTGATGCCTCGACAAATCTCTTGAAATCAATGCGGGTATCCTTCCGTAACCAGCTTATTACCAAGCATGAAGCTATGCCGAAGATGGCTGAATAAGCCGGTGAATAACCTATAAGCATCAGTACCGTGATAATGAGAAGCGGGAGCAGGTAAAACCATTCGGATTTCAAAATTGCGATAGCAGTCCTCTCTGAAACTTCCCCGACTATGTTGTTTTTCTTGGCTTCAAAATGCACCATGATATAGACACTGAAGAAATACATGACGGCCGGGAAAAGAGAAACCAGCATGATTCTCGAATACGGCATACCCGTTAGTTCTGCCATGATGAAGCCGCCCGCACCCATAATGGGAGGCATGAACATACCGCCGATAGAAGCGGCCGGCTCTATTCCGCCGGCAATGTGAGGCTTGAAGCCGGCCTTCTTCATCATAGGAATTGTAAAAGCGCCTGTGGAAACTGTGTTGGCTATTGCACTCCCAGAGATGGAACCGAAAAGACCGCTTGCTATGACTGACACCTTGGCGGGGCCGCCCAGCCTGTGGCCAACAGCGGCAAGGGGGAAATCGATGAAAAATTTCTCGGCACCGCATTTTTCAAGAAAAGCGCCAAATATCACAAAAAGCAGTACATACGTGGCTAAGACATTGGCCATTATACCAAATACTCCGTCGCTTTTATAAAATATACTGACACAGAGTTCAGGGAAGGTATCGCCGGCATGAGATATCAGGCTGGGCATATGTTCGCCGAAAACTCCATATAAAAGCATGACTCCCCCGAGAATGACAAAGACATTGCCAACCACCCGTCTGGCCAGTTCAATTCCAAGCAGCACGCCAATAACGGCTATGGCGGCATCTAACCTAGTTTCGGCGCCCATGCGGTTGTTAATGGTCTCAAAGTTCAGCATCCAATATCCAATGCACACTATGGAGAGAACAATGAGTATGTAGTCCAAAATTCGAAACGCTAAGTGCTTTGATTTATACAATAAGAAAACCAGAGCATAGGTTATTATAACATATATCCCGCGGTGATACTGAGTAGACGCCGGTTGAAATACGGCAGAATAAGAATAGAACAACACGAGAAGAACCGCGCACATATCGAATAGGATCTTCTCTCCCTTATGCAATTCTTCGAACATAACCCCCCCCTACAGGTTGAAACTCTGTTAGAGGTCTCTAAAACAGATTTATGAATCCGGTAAGAATATCTTTTCCCGCTCCGAATGCGAAGACCAAGATAGAATAAATCTCGTTTTCGAGACCCTTTTAAATCAGGTCATGAGCGAAATAGGAAGATGAATCGCCTATTCCGCTCACCTCTGTCAAAGTATGCCCTTCTCTTCCCAGAATTTTTTTGCGCCGGGATGCAATGGTGTGACGATACCCTTGACGCCATCCTCCACAGACATGGCTGCAAAGGTCTTCTTCTGTTCAACCATGTAGGCTAGACCCTCATCGGCAAAGATGATGGACAAGACCTCATACACTGCATCTTCTGGAACATCTGAGTTGGCCACCCAAAGGGCGGAATCAAAAAAGGAAGATGAATCATAGTCCACACCCTTATAGGTATCCGCCGGAATAGAAAGCCTGCCAAAATACGGATACTTATCGAAGTAGCCGCTGGCCTCGGCATCATCACCGATGTTAATGAGGGCAATGTCATTTGTTTGTGCAGCCATGATGACCGCACCGCTGGGGAATGCCGAGAATTATCTGCTTCGGGGTAAAAGGAGGTGCAAGAATGGCTCAAATGGCCATAAGAGGCATAACAGAGCGAAATCAGCAATGAAAAGTATTTCGACCAGACCGGCGTATATTGAGGATCGAGAAGAATTTGGTCATTGGGAAATAGACAGCGTTGTGGGTGCTGAAGGCAAGGGCAAGCAAACTCTCATGACACTTGTAGAACGCTCAGGACGGGTGGTCATCATGGAAAAGTTGCCCGATGGAACATCGGGCAGCCTTGTAAAAACTCTGGATAAATTGGAGAGAAAACTGGGCAGTCGGCAGTTTTGGAGGGTGTTTAAGTCAATCACATGCGACAACGGCGGTGAATTTATGGATAGCGAGAATATGGAACGCTCCTGCTTAACCCAGCGCAAGAGAACGACTATTTACTACGCGCACCCATACTCATCGTGGGAACGGGGAAGTAATGAAAATGCCAATGGCTTAATACGGCGATTCATACCTAAAAGTTGTGATATTGGCCGTTACAGCAAGAAGGATATAAAAATGATACAGGATTGGGTGAACAACTACCCACGGCGGATACTGGGTGGTAAGTCGGCCAATGAGGCTATCGGAATTCATCTGATAGCTTGAGGTATAAGAGAGCATGAGTTTCATGAAAAAGTGGACAGTTAACTTGACAAGTTACCCAATTCGCAAAATGAGATTCTGTGAAGGTGTCTCAGTCGAAATCCTCCTGTATCTTTGTCAGATTTCTTCCAAAAAGCCTTTTATCAGGAGTCTGCATGACTCAATTCTCCTGCTCAGTATTCGCCCGTTTTTCGTGCTGGGGCACTGTCAAAGCCCGTTGCAGCGGGTGTCCCCGCAAAGGCCGGGCTAACCCCTTGCATCCGTGACAAGTCTGAAAACGCCAAAAAACTCTCAATGGATGCGGTTTTGGGAAGAATCTTCAACGGCCATCCGAAGCAGAATGAAATAATCGAAGTCCATGCCCGCGCCGCTAACAAGGAATGCGTTTGAATTCTCTGTGTTCAGCAGATTTCTCAGCTCGGCAATGAATTGCACCTCCGCCCTTTTGAACGCATCTATCTTCGCCGCCAGTCCGTCGGGCAGGGGGGGGCGTGGAGTCTTCCGCCTCAAGGCGCACCTGAAATTCGCAGGGGTGATTAACCGGCCGTCGATGCGGCCCCCCCTATGCTACTCCCAGAAATCTGATGCTATTTCGATCAAGTTCCCTTCGGGATCGGCCACCGTGGCGGAGCGCATCTTCCAGGGCTCATCACGGGGGCCATAGACCTTAGCCGCTCCCTGCCCTGATACACGCTCAAAGAAGGCATCGACATTTTCCCTTTTACCTACGTTAATCACCAGCTCAAACGTACCGTTTAAGCCGCTCGGATATCCAGGCTCCTGCCCTAGAAGCTCAGGCAGTTTGGAACGCTCATACATGGCGAAGCGTATGCCCTCATGATGAAACTCCGCATAAGGCCCTTCTCCATTCCAGTCGATCTCTACACCGAGAACATCCCTGTAGAAGGTCACCATCGTTTCCAAGTCTCTCACGAACAGGCCGATCATGTTGAACTTCATTCCCATTGAGCAATCTCCTTTTCTTTAGGTTAGCATAAGATTTAGTTTTCGCAAATATGGCGAAGAGGTTTTTCGTCGATGAGAAGCTCTAAGAAGCTATGAGCCAGCTTCGGCAGTGCCGTCCACAATAGATTACTGAATGAAGCGCAAGGGATTGCAGCGGAAATGCCGCCGGCTGCCCCGGCGATTGGCAATGAGCCGGGGAGCAGGCAGCCGGAATAAGGCATTGGAGCGAAAAGCCCGGCCCGAAGGGATGCGCCCCAACAATGATCTTCTAGCTTCACGGCATGTATGAATTTTGCAGTGCCCAGAAGCTTGGCGGCGAGGTGCAGTCCGGTGAAAAAACGAGTTGCGGGAATGCCCTAAAACCTTCTCTGCCCGGGATTGCGCCAACTTTGGCTTAATCGGGCTGAATAACTGGAAACTGTAGGGCACCTCTAAAAAACAGCTTTAGGAAATTGACGAAGAAATTATTTGTCGATACAAGGCGGCAGAAGCTCAAGCGTAGCTGGGCTTAGTTGAGTATTTTGACAACGCAGTAGCGGCGGAAAAGATCGAGTCAAGAACTAAATGGGTTTTTTAGAGGTGCCCTGTATAAGTTCCATCCCCGGCGGTCTTCAATGTGTCCCTGCGCGATCAGTCTGTTAATTCTTTTCCTGACTGTATATTAGGTAAATTCAAGAAGTCCCTGACTGCCGCGAATTCATTGTATGGAAACAACCGCATTCTTCGGAGTGCTGAGTTCACCGGATGCTTTTAGAGGAGCCCTTTTGTGATAACCATGGGCGCGGCATCGGTATTCTTTTATGCCCGCATGATTTTCTTCAGGCCTATAAGATATATCTCCATGGATCCCTTGCGCACGGCCTTGGGTCTAAAGGTTTTGACTGTCAAAAAATTCCGGCTTAGGCGATCCCGAATTTCCTGCTCATCGCCGCCCTGAAATAATTTGACGACAAGATTCCCGTCCGGGCCCAGGTATTCGGTGCCTAGGGTGATAATCCGTGATACAAGTTCGAAGGATTTACGCGCGTCAATGCTGCGCTGTCCCGAAGTGGAAGGAGCGGCATCGCTCAGTATGCAGCCATAGGGACTGCCGTCACTCACGAAGGCCGCCGCCTCGTCGGTGAATATATCCCCCTGAAAGAAACGCAATCCGGAGCCGGCCGGGCATCTTATTGCCAGGGGTTTAATATCCATCGCGCTGACAGGGGTGTTTCTTCCCATTGTTCTTAAGGCATACAGTGTCCAACTGCCCGGCGCCGCCCCTATATCCATGACATTTCGACCTTGGCGCATTGGATGCCATTTATTCTGTATTTCTTCCAGCTTGAAGACGGACCTGGCAGGATAACCGAGTCTTCTGGCCCGTGTCGTCCAGTTATCCGGACCTTTTTTTAGATTCACGGTGAATATTCTACCCTATATATGGAGTATTATGCTAGATTGCCGGTATGCAGACTCCATTAAAAAATGTTTGGAAGGAACTGGCTGGATTGTTTGCACCCTCTCTTGACGACAGCGCCCTCGCCAAAAAACTGTTTCGCGAGTATGAGCGCAATGGGTTTATAGATAGATCGGCGGGCGAGATTCTTCAATACAATCTTCCTGTCATAGTTAATTTCTTCTACCGCATCGGCCGAATGCATTCGAGTGAAAGCCCCATCCTGCGCCGCCGTGATGCCCGGTGGATGAGTGAATTTGATTACACCTTGGTTAATATCCGTGCCGCCGGAGCCGGTCATTCGGGCGGAGATTTTCTACGGGCATCTTTTTTCCTCAGCACCCTGCAAACACGCGGAATCATCCTCGCACCAGTAACAAAGGGGGGGGCAGCGGACTTGAAGCACCTAGAGAGCCATGTGCTTATCAGGGAGGAATTAGCCAATGAACAGGCCCTGGAGGCGGGGATCAGCCCGGAGATGCAGATGACGGCATTTTGCGAGGCGGCTCATTCTCTTAGACTGGTTATCGGTTTTGAGATGGATTACAGGGTCGATCCATTGGCGGCGGCGGTGCTCCACAGGCCGGAACTCTTCTTCTGGGTAAGGGACGGCCGTTTCATGCCTGATGAGACAATACAAAATGAAATAAGAAGCCGTGTCAGGGGCCTGCTCATGTCAGTGAAATCGGGGATGGACAGGAATGCGGTTCAATCGGTTCTGAATGCGGCTTCCATCGCACCTAAGCCGTCCAGGGACGGAAGCGGGCGGACGCCATTAGCCTTGAAAAAAATTGATCCGGCAACAGATGGGGGAATTCGTGAGACTGCGGTAGATTACTGGAGCCGGATATTCGGCCTTTGGCGTGATCGTTTTGGTTTTGACTTCCTCGTACTTCGCGGAACAAGAAGCATGACGGAGGCGGATGACGAGGTTCCCTCTATTCCAATAATCCATAGGGTTGCGGATGCCGCGCGAAAGGCGGGTGTGCGGCGAAATATCGGTGTCGCCGCCGAAGGTCATTTCACCGAAGTGGAGGATTTTGGATTACAGGGAGTCGATCTTGTCATAATTAATGATGCGC
Source organism: Spirochaetaceae bacterium (assembly GCA_965232165.1). Taxonomy (GTDB): domain Bacteria; phylum Spirochaetota; class Spirochaetia; order DSM-2461; family DSM-2461; genus UBA2779. Next base: position 619,214 of record CBDDOY010000002.1, read on the forward strand.
AGGCCCGTGCCGACAGGCAATGGTTTCTGTCTGTGTTTCAGCTTGATGTCTTACTCTGCCGAATCAACCTGGGGCGTAAGATAAGATTCTCAGTTCCTCTGGAGGTGAATCCCGGCGAGGAGAATAGTCCTGCTAAACGCAATCGGGCGCTGATAAGGCGTTTCATAGCGCGTTTCTTAGGTGTTGGTCCATCACGGCGGCCCATACTGGAAACCATGGGCGCTCTTGAAGGGGCATGGGGGTTTTATGGCTCCATAGCCAAGCCGATTAATATGAGATGGGCGATTGAGGAGGATGCCGCTCTAAGAGGGCGCAATATCGAGGAGGTCGCTGTCTCCTTCCGATATATATTGAAACATGGAGAAATAGATGAGCGGCATGTCGATGATCAGACGGCATGGTGGGTAATACGCTCCAGGGCCGGGGTGCTAATTGCCGTTGTATCGGTCGAAAATGAGGCCCGGCTGTCTCCGCAATCTTTAACCTTTGACTGCTCAAAGTACATCAAACAAGCAGAGGAAATAACAGTTGTTGAATATGATTTCCAAGATGCGAGGGGAATACTGCACCTTAGCGCCGGCATGGCGCTCGTTTCCACTGACATCCCTTATGGTGATTTTCGTCTCTATGCCATTGCCACGGGCGGCAGATTCCCTATGTAAGGCCAGGCATCCTGGCCCATTGCGGCAGAAATCCCCCCTCCCCCGCCCCGAATTTCCAAGCCGTCTAAGCGTTCCATGAAGAAGAAGCAGGCCGAAGAATAAGTTTTCATATCCCGGCTGTAAGGATTGATCGGCATAGACGGTATGAACCTTAACAGCATTAAGGGCACCTCTAAAAAACAGCTTCAGGAAATTGACGAAGAAATTTCTGTCGATACAAGGCGGCAAAAGCTAAGGGCGTAGCTTAAGCTTAGTTGAGTATTTTGACAACGCAGTAGCGGCAGAAAAGATCGAGTCAAGAACTAAATGGGTTTTTTAGAGGTGCCCTTAATTCTTTGTCCCCCGTTGTCAGCGTGATTAGCATTGGACCGCCAAGTGCTTATCGGGACAATTCTGAAGAGTTCCATAGAAACATTTTAATGATTTTCAACAAACCGGTTAGGACCACTTGACAAACAGCCGTTCAATGATTAATCTCAACGGAATTGCTTATAAACAGGAGGTGTCTTATGAAAAGAGCGGTTCTTCTCACATCATTCATTAGTGCGCTCACATTGAGTATTTTCGGCTTGGAAGAAAAAGGAAAGGCGGCAATATATACGTCCAATTCCCAGATCATCCAGACTGACGAAATTGCCGTGAATTTTGGTAAGAAATGGAATGTCACCGTTATCATGGACGATGGAGAACGGATTAAAAGCAATCTCGTCATCAATGACATCAAAAGATTGGAAGTCATTAAATGGGACAATGAGGAAGAGTGGTGGATTGAAGGCAAAGTCATCCTGCAGAGCGAAGCAGAAGGGGAGGAAACTGATAATGCCCCTAATGACTCCGAATCGGCCGTCCCGAGTCCCAATGGCCCGGAATTCATGATCATCGCCAATCCGGATAGTTTATTTCAGCGGGATGGGAACTACGTCGTGTATAAAAAATATGATCCAATCAACAATGAACTCGTCGGCAACCGTATATGGAGCAAGTCCATCGTATCGGTGGAATTTGGCGCCAATACCGGCAGTTACAAGGTTGATTCATTGGGACATAAGTTCAGCCCTGATTATATATACAGTCCTTACACAGGGGAAAAGATGGAGTTCGGCAACAGCAGCGGCCGTTTCAAGGTCGATTCGAGTGGCAACAGGTTCAACCCGGAGTATATCTTCAGTCCCTACACGGGCGAGAAGATGGAACTCGGCAAATAGCCTGTTTATGAACTCTGCTCCAAGCAACTATGTGTTCTACCGTAATCAGCACTGGAACTATCCGAGGATTACTCACGGCAACGGTATTTATCTTTACGATGACACAGGAAAATCCTATATTGATGCCTGTTCAGGAGCCGCAGTCGCCAATATAGGCCATGGGAACAAGGAAGTTGCCGCTTTTGCCAAAGACCACATAGAACGCATCGCCTTCACACACCTTACACGCTGGACCGTTGACTCCATTGAGAGCTGCGCTGCGGCAATAGCGGAATGGACTCCCCCCAATCTCAATCATATTTATTTCGTTTCAGGCGGGTCGGAGGCCGTTGAAACCGCATCGAAGATGGCGCGGCAGTATTTCGTGGAACGCGATGGATTAGATTCGACGAAATGGAAGATCATTTCCAAATGGAACGCCTATCACGGAAGCACACTGGGATCGCTCTCCTTAACCGGTATGCTTAAACGACAGCGGCCATTCTCTCCAATGCTGATAAATTTTCCTAAAATACCCCAATTCTATCACTATCGCAACACTTGGGGCTGCGCAACGCTGGAACAAACCAGCATAAGAGCCGCCCAGTCATTGGAAGAAGAACTGCTCCGGCAGGGTCCTGAAAACGTTGCCGCATTCATTACCGAGCCCATTGTCGGCGCCGCCGCACCGGGGGCCCACCCGACGAAGATATATTTCGACATGGTGAGGGATATCTGCACAAAATACGATATACTGCTCATCGTCGATGAAGTCATGTCCGGATTCGGGCGTACAGGAAGAAATTTCGGCTCCGATCACTTCGGGGTCCAGATAGACATCATGACCACGGCAAAGGGTATGTCCTGCGGCTACACCCCAATCGGCGCCGCTATCGCGTCGGACAAGGTCTTTGAAACCATCATGCTGAAGGGCTCCGGCGAGTTCATTCATGGCCATACCTATGCCGGCAACCCCCTCTCCTGCGGCATAGCAGGCAAGGTATTGGAGATTATCAAACGGGAGGATGGGGTTAGCAATGCCGCCGTTCAGGGGGATTACCTTCTTTCAAAGCTGAATTCCTTGTCTGCGAATCCCATTGTCGGCGACATTAGGGGCCTGGGGCTGATGCTTGGTATAGAACTCGTCAAAGACAAGGTTTCGAAGACACCGTTTGAATCCAGCCGGAAAGCCGGTAACCTCGTAACGGAGATTGGACTGGAGGAAGGCATCGTTCTTTACCCCGGCGGAGGAACCCTCGATGGCACGCTTGGCGACCACTTTCTTCTCGCTCCGCCAATCATTATTACCCGCAGGGAAACTGATGAACTATTCAAACGGCTTGAAAAAACTCTGCATCGAAGCGCCGAGCTGCTACTCGCAATTAATACAGCCTGAGTCATGGACAGCCCTAAAAAAATCGCTCAAGATGCCCTCATGTTAAATACTCCAGAAAGGCTGTCACATACCTGCCGAGTCCCTCAATAGGAGCCTTTTCCACCGGCCTTTTATCCAGATTCACCCTGTTTCCCAGGGATTCCACACTTACCTGCTCCACGAGGGCCTTCACGGTGAGAGCGGCTCCAAAGCTGGTGGCCTCGTCTAATGAGGTGAGAAATAGGGGATTGTTCGGCAAAAGGGAGCCGAGTAAAGCCCTGTAGCTGCTGTTATAACGGAATCCCCCCTCGATAAATACTTCTGTGCCGTCCTTCAGCCCTACCCTTCGTAATGCGATCAGAGTCTGAATCGCCAAGGATAGATTAGCCAGGGCGAAACCGCCTTCATAGTCATCAAAGGCCCTCGGCCATCGCCGTCCAGAGATGACATCATCCACATTGTAGATGATGCCCTCATCAAGAATTCTGGCCACAGAATCTGGAAACTGCCCGCTTCCTGGGACGATGGAAGGCAGAAGAAATCGATCACAACAGGCCAGAATATCGGTATACAGAGCGGCATCATAAACCGGCCAGTCATTTCGATTGTGATGCTTCATGAGTGTTTCGGCATAGACCGAATATTCCAGGCCGCCAAGGAATATGGATGTTTTGATAGGTTTACCCCTGAATGAGAGATTATAAAACACCATCTTACCCAATTCATCTGCTTCAAATTTCACCTTTTCGACCGGATGCATAGCCACACACCAGGTGCCGGTAGAATTTAGTATGAAATCCCCGTCATGTTTAATCAGGTAGGGCAGAAGAGAGGAATTGGAATCGTGGATGCCGAGGGTAACCGCCGTATCGGTTGACAGACCTGTGATATCTACAGTCTGCGCCGATAGGGTTCCCAGCCTCTCTGCCGATAAACCCGGCTTGGCGGGCAGCATTTCTCTCACCCCCAGAACATCGGCCACATCCGACCAATCCCATCTCTCATAATCCCAGAGATAGGTATGACAGCCGACATAGGTGATATCCGCGGCTATCTTTCCTGTGAGTATGAAGCCGAAGTACTGCGGATAGAACAAGATATGGGTTGTTCGTGCGAATTCCTGAGGCCAACGTTTTTTTAAATACCAGATGAGTTTGCCGTTATTGATCAGGGGCTTAATCTCGGCAGTCGCAGTGCGGCGCTGAATCTCCGCAGGATCGCCCACATCCCGCCAGAAGCCCTCATGAACGGCGGAATCAACCTCGTTAGTGTAATCCACCGTCGGCACGCTGGGCTTTCCGTCTTTATCGAGACAGACCAGTGCGGCCCCGTGAGTGCTCACCGCAATGCCCTCAATGGGATGACGAGCCCCGAGAATCTTAAGCTGCGCCAGCATCCACTGAGAAACAGCCTCAATGTCTTCGACCAATAGCCCATTCTGATTCAAAGAGTCAAATTCCCGCTTCAAGAAGGCGACAGGCCGCAGTTCTTCGTCATAGACGGTGATCTTCTTATTGGTTTTCCCTATGTCAATTACGGCGTACAAGGTAATCTATCTGTATATCGGGCCAAAATTTGCGCAAGCACGAAAGTCGGAACCCTCACTGTCCATGCCGAAATGCTTCCACACAGCGGGGCGGAATATATTCTTCTCATCGACATTATGCATGGAAACAGGTATGCGAAGCATGGAAGCCAATGTAAGAAGATCCGCTCCGATGTGACCACAGCAGATGGCCCCATGATTAGCACCCCATGCCGCCATCACCTCGTAGACACCTTTGAAATTCCCTGCACCGGTGAGTCGGGGAGAAAACCAGGTAGTCGGCCAGGTGGGGCTGGTGCGCTCATCGAGGGCATCATGCACAGATTCAGGAATTTCGACAGTCCATCCTTCGGCAATCTGCAAGACAGGACCCTGCCCCTTCACGAGGTTCAGGCGGCTCATGGTACAGGGCATTCCGCCCCTGGTACGAAAATCTGTAGAAAAGCCTCCGCCCTTAAAGTACCCGAGATCTGCCGGACAAAACAGGGTGGACGCAAGAGAAGCATCCACCTCATCCTCTCTGATTTCCCAGAAAGGTTTTATGCAGGGTCTGCCATCCATGCTCATCTCCCCGCCGCCGTCCAGGCAGGCGGAGCCGGAATTGATGAGATGGATGAGGCCGCCTGCGGCTTCACTGCCCAGCCTATGGCCTGTTACCCGTTCCACGGCATCAGGGCTCCAATAAGTGCGCACATCGCTGAAGATCTGGGCGGTATTCGTTAGGAGGTGCCCCAAAAGCATGGAAACCCCATTCAGGGCATCATTCTCGGTAGCCATGATATAGGGCTGCCGCAGACCATTCCAATCAAACGAGGAGTTAAGCATGGTTTCCATGAAGTCTCCATTGGCCCGCCAATCGGTCCAGTGCCGCTGTCCCTGGAACCCTGCGGCGATAGCATTCTTTCCATGAGCCTCTTCGCCATAACCACTCTCGGCGAGTCGGGGACTGCCGCTCATCAAGTCTTTGATGATGAGAGTCATTTTCACTGATTCATCCCACTCCGCCTCTTTTTGTTCGTTACCGTGCCTGACATCGGCCGTATTGGGGTCCCGTCCGATCCTTATTTTCTTTCTAACCCAGTCCCGGGCCAGCTCATATTCCTCCCTGTCAAATATATTCTTGTCGATTCGCCGGGCGATTTCACTCATGTCAACATATTCGCTGCGCATTCCTAAATAATCCTGGAAGAAGTCTTCATCGACGATGCAGCCGGCAATGCCCATCGACACCATTCCAACGGACAGATAGCTCTTACCTCGCATGGTGCCAGCAGCCGTGGCGGTCCGGGCGAAACGGAGTATCTTCTCCCTTACATCCTCGGGAATTTCTGTGTCATCCGAATCCTGAACATCGCGGCCATAGATGCCGTAGGCCGGCAAACCCTTCTGGGCATGAGCAGCGAGAACGGCGGCAAGGTATACCGCACCGGGGCGTTCGGTCCCATTAAAACCCCACACCGCCTTAGGCGTGCGGGGATCCATATCCATGGTCTCCGAGCCATAGCACCAGCAAGGCGTAACGGTGATGCTTGCCCCAACGCCGCTGCGTTCGAATTTCGCCTGGCAATCAGCCGCCTCCCTTACTCCGCCAATGCAGGTATCGGCTATCACACATTCCAAGGGACTGCCATCGACATATCTGAGGCTTTCCCCGATAAGTGCTGCTGCGGCCTTGGCCATAGTCATAGTTCTTTTCTCCAGGCTTTCTCTGACTCCTCCCAAACGCCCGTCTATCGTTGGACGAATACCAATCTTCGGCCTGTTGCCGCAATAACGCCACTGTCCCGTTTTTACTTCACTGAATGACAATTCATTCCCCCTTGTTACTATTCACTGGCCGCAACCCTTCGGCCCGGGCATTTCGCTTCAATGCCCTGCCCTGGCAGCCTGTTAACTCGATCTTTTCCGCCTGTCTGTCTGCAGCAGGCAGGCCGTTACGATGTTGTCAACATGCTCACGCTGCCTATAAGCTGCGCTTGAGCTTCTGCCGCCTTGTATCGAATTGCCTGCAGGCAGGCGGAAAACCTCTTCGTCAACCTCCTGAAGTGGTTTTTTAGCTATCCTTATTTTAGGGGAGGAGGAGCCCCCGGCAATACGAACAAGCCGCCAGAAGAAACGCTGTAATTGTGAACGCCGTTACAGTAATGGGTTCCGTCCGCTCGATTAAAACCCGTTTGTTCAGGCTGTTCATATCGCTTAACTCTTGTGATGCATATTATCAATGACTGGTCTTATTGTTCAAGGGCCCGCGCTTCATAGCTATGATGAGTTTTGATTTTTGAATTATGAGTTCTGAGAACCGGTTTTTTCGGAAATGAGAGGCATCGGTCGCCTCACAGCGGAAAACCTTCCCCGGTGCGACAAATTTAAAGGGCGGGGTTTTCCTTTCCATGCCTCTAATCTGAATCGTGGAGGTGTGTGTGCGAAGCAGGTGTTTCATGTCCTTGAACCAGAAGGTGTCCTGCATGTCCCGGGCCGGATGGGTTTCGGGTATGTTTAGAGCGGTGAAATTGTACCAGTCATTCTCAATGTGGGGGCCATCGGGGATATCGAAACCCATGGAGAGGACTATGTCTTCCAATTCCCGCTGTACGATGGTAACCGGATGCAAACCCGATTCTCTAACGGATTTTGCCCTCAAAGATTCGCGCATGGTGATGTCTGTCCAGTCGGCGGAGAGCTGGTCGTCTATCATTCTTCTTTCGAGGTCCAAAGCTGTTTTCTCCAACTGCACCGTCAGGCTGTGTTCAATTTATTAGCAGCTTGCCCTAAAACTTTGCGCTCCTGGGGAGATTTGGTATTCAGTGATTTGAGTATGATGCCGAGTTCCCCCTTCTTGCCCAGGAATCGGGCCTTAAAGTCGGCGAGTTTGGCATCATTGTCCACTTCCTTGAGTGTGGTATTGAAGCTTTTTTTTAATTGTCTCAGTTTTTCTATCATATTGACATCTTTTGCCGCATAAGCCGGCTTTGGAGATATTTCTTTACAATGAGATAACAATACCCCTGGGAGGGCCTTGTTAGAAGGGGTGAAAGATAAAGGGCGAATACACGCTCCGAGTAGTCATATTGCTATAATAGAAATTCGATAAAAAAAATTCAAGGACCCGCGCCTCATAACTATGATGAGTTCTGATTTTTAAGTTCTGAGGCTCTGCTGTACACAATAGAGGGCACCTCTAAGAAACAGCTTTAGGAAATTGACGAAGAAATTTTTTGTCGATACAAGGCGGCAAAAGCTAAGGGCGCAGCTTAAGCTGCGTGAGCATTTTGACAACGCAGTAGCGGCGGAAAAGTTCTGAGTCAAGAACTAAATGGGGTTTTTTAGAGGTGCCCTAGATCACTAAATGAGGCGCAAGGCATTGCAGCGGAAAGCCTGGCCCGAAGGGTGCGCCCAGATATTGATTTTCAAGCGGCCCTCTAACTGAAACCCCGGCCAATTCTGCATCGCCGATAAAATCGAATATTTTGACCGCATTCGCGGTCAAAATATTCACACCTTCCCGGCGTTCCAGTCTCTCCAGCCGTTTCGGCCTCATCCTTCGGCCTTTTCGGCTGTTTCGGCTGGAACGGCCTCCTCCTTCTCCGACTGTCGTGCTGCCGGATGCTTTCAAGACTCACCCCGAACAAGCCGGAAACCCAGGTCGTCGTAGCTACTGCCCGGGCCAAGGCTGCTGCGGTAGGTCGAACGCAGGTCCCCGTCGCTATTGAACCAACTGCCGCCGCGATTAACACGGTTCGAGCCCGAAGCGGGCCCCCTGGGATCGCTCTGACTCCCCGAAGAATAAGCGCCATACCAGTCCCAGCACCACTCCCGTACGTTCCCGCTCATGTCATACAGCTCCAGCTCATTGGGAGCCTTCCCGCTCACAGGATGGGTACTCTGCCCGCTGTTACTCGAATACCAGCCCACTTCATCCGTATTATCGCTTCCTGCGTAAAGGTACCCTTTAGAGGCTTTGCCTCCACGGGCCGCATACTCCCATTCGGCCTCTGTGGGCAGCCTGTACCCGTCTGCGCTCCAGTTCGCCGTTACGCTGGTTCCGTTTATCGTGTAGACAGGGGTCAGGCCCTTCTGAACGCTTAGCGCATTACAGTACTTCACCGCATCAGACCAGCTCACTTGCTCCACAGGAAGATTATCCCCGCTGAACCCTGACGGACTGCTCTTCATCACGTCTCTCCACTCTCCTTGCGTCACCTCGTACTTGCTCATATAAAACGGACTCACCGTCACCTGGTGTACGGGTTTCTCCCAGGCATGTCCGTCCGAGCCCATTTGGAAGCTGCCCCCTTCTACGTAGACGAAGCCATCCGTCAACACCAAGGAATATGCCTCACTCCAACTGCCCGCCTGGCCGCTGCTGTCCACAGCCCGCACACGCCAGTAGTGGGTCGTATTGTTGGTCAGCGCCGTTCCAGGCGTATATGCTGCTGCTCCGGTTACAGAAACAGCCGCCGCACCGGGCAGTCCATCCTGGCTGTCTGCGATCTGTATTTCATAGTGGGCTGCACCAACCACGGCATCCCAACTGAAGTTCGGCGTGGTATCGGCGGTGCTCGCGCCGTCGGCGGGACTGAGCCAGCTTATGGCTCCCCATTTCACACTCAGGGAATGTGCTGTACTCCACAAACCCTTCTGGCTGCTGGAGCCGTATACCGCCCGCACACGCCAGTAGTGCGTTGCATTGTTGGTCAGCGCCGCTGCCGGGGTGTAGTTTTCGGCTGGCGTGCTATGAATAAGCGCAGTGTCCAAACCCGCCTGGCTGCCTGCAATCTGTATTTCATAGCTGTCGGCTCCAGTTACGGTATTCCAACTGAAGTCGGGGGTGGTATCGGCGGTGCTCTCGCCGTCGGCGGGACTGAGCCCGCCTACGGTTCCCTGCACATTCAGGGAATGGGCTGTGCTCCAATCACCCCTCTGTTTCTCCCCGTCCACAGCCCGCACACGCCAATAATGCACCTTATTGCTCATCAGATCCGCTGCCGGGGTGTAATTTGTTCCGGTTACAGGAACAGCCGTTGCACTGTTCAATCCATTCTGGCTGCCTGCGATCTGTATTTCATAGCTGACGGCTCCAGGCACCGCATTCCAGCTTAAACCGGGGGTGGTGTCGGTGGTGGCACTACCGTTGGCGGGACTCAGGCCGCTTACTGCTCCGATATTTACCGTCAGATTCTGTACCGCACTCCAGGCCCCGTATTGCCCGTCCCCATCCTTCGCCCGCACACGCCAGTAGTGGGTCTGATTGTTCGTCAAGGCCGTTGAAGGCGTGTACGATGCATCCGTTACATCTATGGCTACGGAATTGGCCACCCCCCCTTCGCTGTCGGCTATCTGCACCTCGTAACCCGCCGCTCCAGACACCGCATTCCAGCTTAAGGCAGGCGTGGTGTCCGTGGTTGTGCTCCTGTCCGAGGGACTTAGTCCGTCTATGGCTCCCCAGTTTACTTCAAGGGAATGAATGGCGCTCCACGGCCCATACTGACCATTCGCATTCTTCGCCCTAACCTGCCAGTAGTGGGTCTGCAAGTTTGTCAATGCCGTTGCAGGGGTGTACGATGCATCCGTTACATCTATGGCTACGGAATTGGCCACCCCCCCTTCGCTGTCGGCTATCTGCACCTCGTAATTCACTGCTCCGGTCACCGTGCCCCAACTGAGTAACGGCTTGGTATTGGTGGTGCTTGTGCCGTTGGAGGGACTGAGCCAGCTTATGGTTCCCCATTTCACTTCCAGGGAATGGGCTGTGCTCCAATCACCCCTCTGAGTATCCCCGTCCACAGCACGCACACGCCAGTAGTGCGTCTTATTGTTCGTCAGCGCCGTTTCAGGCGTGTAATTTGTTCCGTTTACAGGAACAGCCGTTGCACTGTTCAATCCCATCTGGCTGCCTGCAATCTGTATTTCATAGCTGTCGGCTCCGTCCAAGGCATACCACCTGAAGGTCGGCGTGGTATCGGCGGTCTCTGCTTTATTGACGGGACTGAGCCCGCTTACGGTTCCCATCACATTCAGGGAAGACATTGCGCTCCACGCACCCTTCTGATTATCCCCGTCCACAGCCCGCACACGCCAGTAGTGGGTCGTATTGTTGGTCAGCACCGTTTCAGGCGTGTAATTTGTTCCGGTTACAGAAACAGCCGCCGCATTGGGCAGCCCTTCCGGGCTGTCGGCAATCTGTATCTCATAGCTGTCGGCTCCGGTTACGGGATTCCAACTGAAGTCGGGGGTGGTGTCAGTGGTACTTATTTCATCGGAGGGACGAAGCCCGCTTACGGCTCCCCAATTCACACTCAGGGAAGACACTTCGCTCCAATCACCCTTCTGATTCTCCCCGTCCACAGCCCGCACACGCCAGTAGTGGGTCGTATTGTTGGTCAGCACCGTTCCAGGCGTGTAATTTGTTCCGGTTACAGGAACAGCCGCCGCATTGGGCAGCCCTTCCGGGCTGTCGGCAATCTGTATTTCATAGCGGGCTGCACCATCCACGGCATTCCAGCTTAAACCGGGGGTGGTGTCGGTGGTACTTGCGCCGTTGGAGGGACTGAGCCCGCTTACGGTTCCAATAGCCACTTCCAGGGAATGTTCTGTGCTCCACGCACCCTGCTGCCCATCCCCGTCCACAGCCCGCACACGCCAGTAGTGGGTCGTATTGTTGGTCAGCACCGTTCCAGGCGTGTATGTTGCTGTTCCGATTACAGAAACAGCCGCCGCATTGGGCAGCCCATTCTGGCTGCCTGCAATCTGTATTTCATAGCTGTCGGCTCCAGTTACGGTATTCCAACTGAAGGTCGGCGTGGTATCGGTGGTACTTGCGCTGTTGGCGGGACTGAGCCCGCTTACGGCTCCCCAATTCACACTCAGGGAAGACACTTCGCTCCAATCACCCTTCTGATTCTCCCCGTCCACAGCCCGCACACGCCAGTAGTGGGTCGTATTGTTGGTCAGCACCGTTCCAGGCGTGTAATCTGTTCCGGTTACAGTAGCAGCCGCCGCATTGGGCAGCCCTTCCGGGCTGTCGGCAATCTGTATCTCATAGCTGTCGGCTCCGGTTACGGGATTCCAACTGAAGTCGGGGGTGGTGTCAGTGGTACTTGCGCTGTTGGCGGGACGAAGCCCGCTTACGGCTCCCCAATTCACACTCAGGGAAGACACTTCGCTCCAATCACCCTTCTGATTATCCCCGTCCACAGCACGCACACGCCAGTAGTGGGTCGTATTGTTGGTCAGCGCCGCTGCCGGGGTGTAGTTCACGGCTGGCGTGTCGTAGACTGGCGCAGTGCCCCAACCCGCTGCACTGCCTGTTATCTGGACCTCGTAATTCACTGCTCCGGTCACCGTGCCCCAACTGAGTAACGGCTTGGTATTGGCGGTGCTTGTGCCGTTGCCGGGACTGAGCCGTCTATGGTTCCCCATTTCACTCTCAGGGAATGTGCTGTACTCCACGCACCCTGCTGCCCAGCCCTGTCCACAGCACGCACACGCCAATAATGCGTCTCATTGTTTGTCAGCGCCGTTCCAGGCGTATATGTTGTTGTTGTTCCGGTTACAGAATCAGCCGCCGCACTGTTCCATCCTCCCGGACTGTCGGCAATCTGTATTTCATAGCTGTCGGCTCCGCCCAAGGCCTGCCACCTGAAGGTCGGCGTGGTATCGGCGGTCTCTGCTTTATTGACGGGACTGAGCCCGCTTACGGTTCCCATCACATTCAGGGAAGACATTGCGCTCCACGCACCCTTCTGATTATCCCCGTCCACAGCCCGCACACGCCAGTAGTGGGTCGTATTGTTGGTCAGCGCCGTTCCAGGCGTATATGTTGTTGTTGTTCCGGTTACAGGAACAGCCGCCGCACCGGTCCATTCTCCCGGCTGTCGGCAATCTGTATTTCATAGCCGGAGGCGTCAGCCACGGCATCCCAACTGAAGTCCGGCGTGGTATCGGCGGTGTATATTCCACTGGAGGGGCTCAGCCCGCTTACGGTTCCAATAGCCACTTCCAGGGAATGTTCTGTGCTCCACGCACCCTGCTGCCCATCCCCGTCCACAGCCCGCACACGCCAGTAGTGGGTCGTATTGTTCGTCAAGGCCGTTGTCGGCGTGTAACTGGTTCCGCCCGCTTCCACCGCCTGAGCATTAGCCACCCCCGCTTCGCTGGCGGCTATCTGAACCTCATAACCCGCCGCTCCAGGCACCGCATTCCAGCTTAAACCGGGGGTGGTGTCGGTGGTGCTCGCGCTGTTGGCGGGACTGAGCCCGCTTACGGCTCCAATAGCCACATCCAGGGAATGTGCTGTACTCCAATCACCCTCCTGATTCTTCCCGTCCACAGCCCGCACACGCCAATAATGCGTCTCATTGTTCGTCAGCACCGCTGCCGGGATGTAGTTTTCGGCTGGCGTGCTATAAATAAGCGCAGTGTCCAAACCCGCCTCGCTGCCTGCAATCTGTATTTCATAGCTGACGGCTCCGGTCACATTGCCCCAACTGAGTAACGGCGTGGTATCGGTGGTATTTGCGCCGTTGGCGGGACTAAGACCGTTTATGGCTCCCCTTTTCATCGAAACATCATCTATCCAGGCACAGTCGCTATCGTCGGAATAGGAGTCGTCCTTTTCGTATACCCATTTTAGCGTGTGGACACCCGGCGCTATGGGATACGACATCTCCGCCCATTCCTCACTGCCGGACCAGGATGCCTCCGGAGGCTGATTCCCGTTGATGTAAAAACTCAGTTTGTCGTAGCCGCCTTCCGAGGAGACCTTCCGGTAGAAGCTGATCTCGCTCGCCAAAGACACCCTCACCCTCACCTCTGCCGCCGCACTCTGACTGTTATCGATATCATTCGATTTCAGAGAACCGCTGCCTGAGCGCGCCTTGCTGTCTATTATCCAGGAGCCGATCCAGAAAGGGGAAAGGCTGCCGCCCTCAAAGGATTCATCCAGGGTCTCTATCTCCTCCTGTTCTTCCCACCTGGCGTACAGCGTCAGGGAGCTATTCACCGTGTCTCCGCCGAAATCCCAAGGCCGGGTTAAGTCGCTGTCGGAGTACCAGCCACGGAACACATAGCCACTCAGCGTCGGTGCATCCGGTTCGGCGGCACGGCCGCCTTCGGGCACCGACTGGCCCGATACGGAGCTGCCGCCGTTCGCATCGAAGCTTACGGTGTAGGCGGCTAAGGGTATCAGGCGCCTGCTTATGGATTTACTCCCCATGCGGTTGTCCCGGACGGTGAGTTTCACGACCGCCGTGTCCACATTTCTGAAGGTGCTGGAAGGATTTCTGTCGGTGCTGTCTGTATTCCCGTCACCGTCGAAGTCCCATTCCCGGCTCACAATCGAGCCGTCTTCATCGGTGGATCCGTCGCTGAAATTCACCCGATAGACACCGGGACTGGTTTCTGTCTTGGTATAGGAAAAATCCGCTATTGGCAGCATATTGGTTTTATTGGAAAGCTCCAGGTCGTCTCGGACATCAAACAGGGTGAAATTCAAATCAGGCAAATTCTTGCCGAGTCTCTTCACTTCCCCCTCAGCCCTGGCCCGAAGCCCCCGGTAGGCACTGAACGACACCTTACTGCCGTCGGATTTCCCTCTCAGCCCCGCATAAATTTCCGGAGTGAAATACGGACCGGCGACACCGTAAAGCCTCAGCTCCTTTTTGAGTCCCAAGGATGCCTCAACCGCGCCGGCCAAACTCGGCGGCTCAATTTCAACATCTATGTTATTGTCGCTGTAAGGAATCCATCGGCCGGTTGTGCCGGAGTATCTTGCCCCTGCAAGAAATTCGGACTTGGCCTGAAACCCGAACTCAGTTACTCCGTCTATCGCTGTGGAAAGACTCACTTCCAGGACAGGACTGATGACGACAACCCCGATGGTGACGGGCTGCAGATAGAGAGTGCCCAGACGGTGCGTGTGTCTGTCGTTCAGGGAACCCCTGATGTCCAGGTCAAGGTCCAACTTAGGCTCAATAGAAATATCAAATGCCTTCAATTCGGAAGATTTGATATCCAGCATGAAGCTGAAGGGCAAGGTCAACTGAAAACTGCCGGTCACCGATACATTGTTCCCTATGCTGTACTTGACGTCAAAACGCCTGGTGAGGGACGAATTCTCACCGTTGCCCAGGAGAGCAGCGGTTTCGGGACTGTCCACCATTGTCAGACTGCCGTCGGGGGATTCCACCCGCATCCCATCCAGGAACAGTCTGCCTTCAGCACTGTACTCGCCATTCTCTATCCCGTCCGTCAGCACTGCATCCTCGGTGATGAGCACCTTCTTACTCTCCTGTAAAGTCTTCACGGCCAGCACTTTCTTCAGGGCTCCGGAGGGGAACATGGCCGTTACACCGGAGTGAAACACCTGCCCTGCCTTGACGGCAACATCACCGGCCACGGTGATTTCGCCGGTGCTGCTGTCAAAACCCAGCACCTGCCTGGTTTCAGGCTGCACCAATGCCGCTTCCTTGAGAACAACATCTTTCTCGGCAGCAACAAGCCCGGCTGTCGGCTGAACAATACTTTTCCCTCCCGTGGGTTCGATACAGCCCGCCAAAACCAACAGAGCGCCAAGCAGCAATGCTTCCATTGTTTTCCTGTTTTTCATATTTCTCGCCTTTTTCAAAACTTCAGCCCGACGAACAGAATTATAACTCAATCTAATTACCTATAATTATAACTCAATGCGCCCTGATTGTCAAGTTAGAGCCCATGTGGCAAGAGTTCAAATCTCTTCGCCGGCAAGCTAACCTGACCGTTCCTCTGGGGACGGCCTTTTTTGTTTCGAAGATTTGAGTCTTCTTCATGAATATGTCCCTTGCATATATTCAGCACACAGCCTGACACCGTTAATGCTTACACTTAATTGGGTTATCTGGGCTTCGCCGGATGAAGAACTACGGAGATGATAAATGCAAAGACTGCCATTGAGAGGAAGGGGGTTAGATGCTTTAGAGAAAGAACGGGGGAAGATCCGAATTCCAAAGCGGTTCATAATGAATCTCCTTAAGGGCACCTCTAAAAAAATAGTTTTGCAACCTTTGATTCGGGAAAAACGTCCTTTTTTCATTTTGTTCTGAAAATTTCGACCTTTCTTAGCGATTTCAACCCGTTATCAGGCTTTTTTCGGCTTACGGAGCACATTCAGTGCCCACTTATCCCAAGGATGGATACCGACCCTGAAGGTCTGAACGCTGCGGCAGAGAAGGCTGAAGAGAGTATTGATGAAGATACAGATTCAAAGCCAACCCGAAGGAAAAAGAAAAGTCTGTCTAAAAAATTAAAAGAGGAATCATCCAAAATAGCAGAATATGAAAAACAGCAGGAAACTTTGGGAGAGCGCAACTCTTACAGCAAAACAGACGAAGACGCGACTTTCATGAGGATGAAGAATGACGAAACTCTTCCGGCTTATAATCTTCAAATCGGCACACAGGATGGATTTGTAACCGGTGTAACAGTTCATCAGAATGCCAATGACGGCAAGGTGTTTATTGGGCACCTCTAAAAAACCCTATTTCGTTTTTGGCTTGATCTTTTTCCCTACTGCTGCGTTGCCAAAATGCTCAACTAAGCCCAGCTACGCTCCGCTTTTGTCGCCTTGCAGCAGGAAAAAATCTCTACGCCAAATTCCGAAAACGGTTTTTTAGAGGTTGCCTTATAGAACATATGGCGAAACGAGAGGCACTGGGAATTGGCGGCCCTCAAAATGTCATAGCCGATGCAGGTTACGGTTATAGAAACAATTATGATTATCTTGAACATCACGGTATGGGAGCCTATATAAAATATCCGGGGTATTGGACTGAAAATAAAAATTCGGCCCAAACCCGGTATAAGGGCACCTCTAAAAAACCTTATTTCGTTTTTGGCTTGATCTTTTTCCTCGCTGCTGCGTTGTCAAAATGCTCAACTAAGCCCAGCTACGCTCCGCTTTTGCCGCCTTGCATCAAGAAAAAATCTCTGCGCCAAATTCCAAAAACGGTTTTTTAGAGGTTGCCTATAAGCATTTCAAGTTCAAAATGAATGATGCCGGCGAGATTCATTGTCCCGCCGGCTATAAGATGCGGAAAGAAGATGAGCTTTTATACTTTGCTTCCAGTGTTTATATTTGTGATTTCTGCGGCATTTGTCCCCACAAATCATCCTGTATAGGTGAAGATAAAGATTACAAAAGACTGGAAGTCAATCGGCATTATCGCTATCAGCAGCAAAGGGCAAAAACCCGATTGCAGACGGATACAGGCCGGAGATTATATTCACGCCGGAGCAATGAGGTTGAGAGCGTTTTTGGAGACATGAAACATAATCAGCAATTCTCTCATTTCAGTCTGCGGGGGCTGGAGAGTGTGCAGGCTGAATCTTATCTGTATATGCTGGCATATAACCTGCGTAAGATGGGAACTGTGGGAGTTTTAAGGCCCCTGAGTTCTCTTATTTTCAGTCTGTATTCACTTTTTGCCTTATTTGCGGCTTGTTTTGGCCGGATATTGGCCAGATGGGCGATTCATCGGGCCGATACTGAAAATCGTGACGGATTCGAGAAAAAATCAAGTGACACTATCTGTTCGGTTGGCAAGGTGTTTCTGGCACAGCCCCGTGAGCATTTTGACAACGCAGTAGCGGCGGAAAAGTTCTGAGTCAAGAACTAAATGGGGTTTTTTAGAGGTGCCCTAGATCACTAAATGAGGCGCAAGGCATTGCAGCGGAAAGCCCGGCCCGAAGGGTGCGCCCAGATATTGATTTTCAAGCGGCCCTCTAACTGAAACCCCGGCCAATTCTGCATCGCCGATAAAATCGAATATTTTGACCGCATTCGCGGTCAAAATATTCACACCTTCCCGGCGTTCCAGCCTCTCCATCCTCATCCTTCGGCTGTTTCGGCTGGAACGGCCTCCTCCTTCTCCGACTGTCGTGCTGCCGGATGCTTTCAAAACCCACGCCGAACAAGCCGGAAACCCAGGTCGCTGCCGCTAACGCCCAGGCCACCGCTGAAGCGGTTGGCCGAACCCCAGGCGCTAAAGTACCAACTGCCGCCGCGATTAACACGGTCCGAGCCCGAAGCGGGCCCCCTGGGATCGCTCTGACTCCCCGAAGAATAAGCGCCATACCAGTCCCAGCACCACTCCCTCACGTTCCCGCTCATGTCATACAGCCCCAGCTCATTGGGAGCCTTCTGGCCCACAGGATGGGTTTCATTCCCGCTGTTATCTCCATACCAGGCCACTTCATCTATATCATTGCCTCCTGCATACATGTATCCTCCAGAGGCATTGCCTCCACGGGCCGCATACTCCCATTCGGCCTCTGTGGGCAGTCTGTAGCCGTTTGCGCCCCAGTCTGCCGTCACACTGGTTCCGTTTATCGTGTAGACAGGGGTCAAGCCATTCTGAGAGCTTAGCTTATTACAGTACTCCACCGCCTCAACCCAGCTCACTTTCTCCACAGGACGATTATCATTCCCTGTGAAGTTAGACGGACTGCTCCTCATCACTTCCCTCCACTCCTTCTGCGTAACCTCGTACTTGCTCATATAAAACGGACTCACCGTCACCTCGTGTACGGGTTTCTCATCGCTATCTCCTGCCGTGGAGCCCATTTGGAAGCGGCCCCCCTTCACGTAGACGAAGCCATCCGTCAACATCAAGGAATATGCATCACTCCAACTGCCCGCCTGGTCGTCGCTGTCCAGGGCCCGCACACGCCAGTAGTGGGTCTGCAAGTTTGTCAATGCTGATTTCGGCGTGTAACTGGTTGCGCTCACTTCCACCGCCTGAGCATTAGCCAGCCCTCCTTTGCTGCCTGCTATCTGCACTTCATAACCCGCCGCTCCAGGCACCGCATTCCAACTGAAGGTAGGCGTGGTGTCCGTGGTGCTGGAGGGGCTCAGGCCGCTTACTGTGCCCCAGTTTACCGATAGACTGTTGATTGCGCTCCAGGCTCCATGTTGCCCGTCCCCATCCTTCGCCCGCACACGCCAATAGTGGGTCTGCAAGTTTGTCAGCGCCGTTGTCGGCGTGTAACTGGCTGCACTCGCTTCCACCGCCGGAGCATTAGCCAGCCCTGCTTCGCTGCCTGCTATCTGCACCTCATAGCCCGCCGCTCCAGGCACCGCATTCCAGCTCAAGGCCGGGGTGGTGTCGGTGGTACTTGTTTCATCGGAGGGACGAAGCCCGCTTACGGCTCCCCAATTCACACTCAGGGAAGACACTTCGCTCCAATCACCCTTCTGATTCTCCCCGTCCACAGCCCGCACACGCCAGTAGTGGGTCGTATTGTTGGTCAGCACCGTTCCAGGCGTATATGTTGCTGTTCCGGTTACAGAAACAGCCTCTGCACCGGGCAGTCCATTCTGGCTGTCTGCGATCTGTATTTCATAGCTGTCGGCTCCGCCCAAGGCATGCCACCTGAAGGTCGGCGTGGTATCGGCGGTGTATGTTCCACTGGAGGGGCTCAGCCCGCCTACGGTTCCCATCACATTCAGGGAATACACTGTGCTCCACGCACCCTTCTGATTATCCCCGTCCACAGCCCGCACACGCCAGTAGTGCGTCTTATTGTTCGTCAGCGCCGTTCCAGGCGTATATGTTGTTGTTCCGGTTACAGTAGCAGCCGCCGCACTGTTCCATCCCGCCTCGCTGCCTGCAATCTGTATTTCATAGCGGGCTGCACCATCCACGGCATTCCAGCTTAAACCGGGGGTGGTGTCGGTGGTACTTGTTTCATCGGAGGGACGAAGCCCGCTTACGGCTCCCCAATTCACACTCAGGGAAGACACTTCGCTCCAATCACCCTTCTGATTCTCCCCGTCCACAGCCCGCACACGCCAGTAGTGGGTCGTATTGTTGGTCAGCACCGTTCCAGGCGTATATGTTGCTGTTCCGGTTACAGAAACAGCCTCTGCACCGGGCAGTCCATTCTGGCTGTCTGCGATCTGTATTTCATAGCTGTCGGCTCCGCCCAAGGCATGCCACCTGAAGGTCGGCGTGGTATCGGCGGTGTATGTTCCACTGGAGGGGCTCAGCCCGCCTACGGTTCCCATCACATTCAGGGAATACACTGTGCTCCACGCACCCTTCTGATTATCCCCGTCCACAGCCCGCACACGCCAGTAGTGCGTCTTATTGTTCGTCAGCGCCGTTCCAGGCGTATATGTTGTTGTTCCGGTTACAGTAGCAGCCGCCGCACTGTTCCATCCCGCCTCGCTGCCTGCAATCTGTATTTCATAGCGGGCTGCACCATCCACGGCATTCCAGCTTAAACCGGGGGTGGTGTCGGTGGTACTTGTTTCATCGGAGGGACGAAGCCCGCTTACGGCTCCCCAATTCACACTCAGGGAAGACACTTCGCTCCAATCACCCTTCTGATTCTCCCCGTCCACAGCCCGCACACGCCAGTAGTGGGTCGTATTGTTGGTCAGCACCGTTCCAGGCGTATATGTTGCTGTTCCGGTTACAGAAACAGCCTCTGCACCGGGCAGTCCATTCTGGCTGTCTGCGATCTGTATTTCATAGCTGTCGGCTCCGCCCAAGGCATGCCACCTGAAGGTCGGCGTGGTATCGGCGGTGTATGTTCCACTGGAGGGGCTCAGCCCGCCTACGGTTCCCATCACATTCAGGGAATACACTGTGCTCCACGCACCCTTCTGATTATCCCCGTCCACAGCCCGCACACGCCAGTAGTGCGTCTTATTGTTCGTCAGCGCCGTTCCAGGCGTATATGTTGTTGTTCCGGTTACAGTAGCAGCCGCCGCACTGTTCCATCCCGCCTCGCTGCCTGCAATCTGTATTTCATAGCGGGCTGCACCATCCACGGCATTCCAGCTTAAACCGGGGGTGGTGTCGGTGGTACTTGTTTCATCGGAGGGACGAAGCCCGCTTACGGCTCCCCAATTCACACTCAGGGAAGACACTTCGCTCCAATCACCCTTCTGATTCTCCCCGTCCACAGCCCGCACACGCCAGTAGTGGGTCGTATTGTTGGTCAGCACCGTTCCAGGCGTATATGTTGCTGTTCCGGTTACAGAAACAGCCTCTGCACCGGGCAGTCCATTCTGGCTGTCTGCGATCTGTATTTCATAGCTGTCGGCTCCGCCCAAGGCATGCCACCTGAAGGTCGGCGTGGTATCGGCGGTGTATGTTCCACTGGAGGGGCTCAGCCCGCCTACGGTTCCCATCACATTCAGGGAATACACTGTGCTCCACGCACCCTTCTGATTATCCCCGTCCACAGCCCGCACACGCCAGTAGTGCGTCTTATTGTTCGTCAGCGCCGTTCCAGGCGTATATGTTGTTGTTCCGGTTACAGTAGCAGCCGCCGCACTGTTCCATCCCGCCTCGCTGCCTGCAATCTGTATTTCATAGCGGGCTGCACCATCCACGGCATTCCAGCTTAAACCGGGGGTGGTGTCGGTGGTACTTGTTTCATCGGAGGGACGAAGCCCGCTTACGGCTCCCCAATTCACACTCAGGGAAGACACTTCGCTCCAATCACCCTTCTGATTCTCCCCGTCCACAGCCCGCACACGCCAGTAGTGGGTCGTATTGTTGGTCAGCACCGTTCCAGGCGTATATGTTGCTGTTCCGGTTACAGAAACAGCCTCTGCACCGGGCAGTCCATTCTGGCTGTCTGCGATCTGTATTTCATAGCTGTCGGCTCCGCCCAAGGCATGCCACCTGAAGGTCGGCGTGGTATCGGCGGTGTATGTTCCACTGGAGGGGCTCAGCCCGCCTACGGTTCCCATCACATTCAGGGAATACACTGTGCTCCACGCACCCTTCTGATTATCCCCGTCCACAGCCCGCACACGCCAGTAGTGCGTCTTATTGTTCGTCAGCGCCGTTCCAGGCGTATATGTTGTTGTTCCGGTTACAGTAGCAGCCGCCGCACTGTTCCATCCCGCCTCGCTGCCTGCAATCTGTATTTCATAGCGGGCTGCACCATCCACGGCATTCCAGCTTAAACCGGGGGTGGTGTCGGTGGTACTTGTTTCATCGGAGGGACGAAGCCCGCTTACGGCTCCCCAATTCACACTCAGGGAAGACACTTCGCTCCAATCACCCTTCTGATTCTCCCCGTCCACAGCCCGCACACGCCAGTAGTGGGTCGTATTGTTGGTCAGCACCGTTCCAGGCGTATATGTTGCTGTTCCGGTTACAGAAACAGCCTCTGCACCGGGCAGTCCATTCTGGCTGTCTGCGATCTGTATTTCATAGCTGTCGGCTCCGCCCAAGGCATGCCACCTGAAGGTCGGCGTGGTATCGGCGGTGTATGTTCCACTGGAGGGGCTCAGCCCGCCTACGGTTCCCATCACATTCAGGGAATACACTGTGCTCCACGCACCCTTCTGATTATCCCCGTCCACAGCCCGCACACGCCAGTAGTGCGTCTTATTGTTCGTCAGCGCCGTTCCAGGCGTATATGTTGTTGTTCCGGTTACAGTAGCAGCCGCCGCACTGTTCCATCCCGCCTCGCTGCCTGCAATCTGTATTTCATAGCGGGCTGCACCATCCACGGCATTCCAGCTTAAACCGGGGGTGGTGTCGGTGGTACTTGTTTCATCGGAGGGACGAAGCCCGCTTACGGCTCCCCAATTCACACTCAGGGAAGACACTTCGCTCCAATCACCCTTCTGATTCTCCCCGTCCACAGCCCGCACACGCCAGTAGTGGGTCGTATTGTTGGTCAGCACCGTTCCAGGCGTATATGTTGCTGTTCCGGTTACAGAAACAGCCTCTGCACCGGGCAGTCCATTCTGGCTGTCTGCGATCTGTATTTCATAGCTGTCGGCTCCGCCCAAGGCATGCCACCTGAAGGTCGGCGTGGTATCGGCGGTGTATGTTCCACTGGAGGGGCTCAGCCCGCCTACGGTTCCCATCACATTCAGGGAATACACTGTGCTCCACGCACCCTTCTGATTATCCCCGTCCACAGCCCGCACACGCCAGTAGTGCGTCTTATTGTTCGTCAGCGCCGTTCCAGGCGTATATGTTGTTGTTCCGGTTACAGTAGCAGCCGCCGCACTGTTCCATCCCGCCTCGCTGCCTGCAATCTGTATTTCATAGCGGGCTGCACCATCCACGGCATTCCAGCTTAAACCGGGGGTGGTGTCGGTGGTACTTGTTTCATCGGAGGGACGAAGCCCGCTTACGGCTCCCCAATTCACACTCAGGGAAGACACTTCGCTCCAATCACCCTTCTGATTCTCCCCGTCCACAGCCCGCACACGCCAGTAGTGGGTCGTATTGTTGGTCAGCACCGTTCCAGGCGTATATGTTGCTGTTCCGGTTACAGAAACAGCCTCTGCACCGGGCAGTCCATTCTGGCTGTCTGCGATCTGTATTTCATAGCTGTCGGCTCCGCCCAAGGCATGCCACCTGAAGGTCGGCGTGGTATCGGCGGTGTATGTTCCACTGGAGGGGCTCAGCCCGCCTACGGTTCCCATCACATTCAGGGAATACACTGTGCTCCACGCACCCTTCTGATTATCCCCGTCCACAGCCCGCACACGCCAGTAGTGCGTCTTATTGTTCGTCAGCGCCGTTCCAGGCGTATATGTTGTTGTTCCGGTTACAGTAGCAGCCGCCGCACTGTTCCATCCCGCCTCGCTGCCTGCAATCTGTATTTCATAGCGGGCTGCACCATCCACGGCATTCCAGCTTAAACCGGGGGTGGTGTCGGTGGTACTTGTTTCATCGGAGGGACGAAGCCCGCTTACGGCTCCCCAATTCACACTCAGGGAAGACACTTCGCTCCAATCACCCTTCTGATTCTCCCCGTCCACAGCCCGCACACGCCAGTAGTGGGTCGTATTGTTGGTCAGCACCGTTCCAGGCGTATATGTTGCTGTTCCGGTTACAGAAACAGCCTCTGCACCGGGCAGTCCATTCTGGCTGTCTGCGATCTGTATTTCATAGCTGTCGGCTCCGCCCAAGGCATGCCACCTGAAGGTCGGCGTGGTATCGGCGGTGTATGTTCCACTGGAGGGGCTCAGCCCGCCTACGGTTCCCATCACATTCAGGGAATACACTGTGCTCCACGCACCCTTCTGATTATCCCCGTCCACAGCCCGCACACGCCAGTAGTGCGTCTTATTGTTCGTCAGCGCCGTTCCAGGCGTATATGTTGTTGTTCCGGTTACAGTAGCAGCCGCCGCACTGTTCCATCCCGCCTCGCTGCCTGCAATCTGTATTTCATAGCGGGCTGCACCATCCACGGCATTCCAGCTTAAACCGGGGGTGGTGTCGGTGGTACTTGTTTCATCGGAGGGACGAAGCCCGCTTACGGCTCCCCAATTCACACTCAGGGAAGACACTTCGCTCCAATCACCCTTCTGATTCTCCCCGTCCACAGCCCGCACACGCCAGTAGTGGGTCGTATTGTTGGTCAGCACCGTTCCAGGCGTATATGTTGCTGTTCCGGTTACAGAAACAGCCTCTGCACCGGGCAGTCCATTCTGGCTGTCTGCGATCTGTATTTCATAGCTGTCGGCTCCGCCCAAGGCATGCCACCTGAAGGTCGGCGTGGTATCGGCGGTGCTTGTGCCTTTGCCGGGACTGAGTCCGTCTATGGCTCCCCAGTTTACTTCAAGAGAATGAATGGCGCTCCACGGCCCATACTGACCATTCGCATCCTTCGCCCTAACCTGCCAGTAGTGGGTCTGCAAGTTTGTCAATGCCGTTGCAGGGGTGTAACTGGCTGCACTCACTTCCACCGCCTGAGCACTGGCCAGCCCCGCTTCGCTGTCGGCTATCTGCACCTCGTAACCCGCCGCTCCAGGCACCGCATTCCAGCTCAAGGCGGGGGTGGTATCGGCGGTGCCTGCGCCGTTGCCGGGACTGAGCCAGCTTATGGTTCCCCATTTCACTTCCAGGGAATGTTCTGTGCTCCACGCACCCTGCTGCCCATCCCCGTCCACAGCCCGCACACACCAGTAGTGGGTCGTATTGTTGGTCAGCGCCGTTCCAGGCGTGTATGTTGTTGTTCCAGTTACAGAAACAGCCGCCGCACCGGTCCATCCTCCCGGACTGTCGGCAATCTGTATCTCATAGCGGGCTGCACCATCCACGGCATTCCAGCTTAAACCGGGGGTGGTGTCGGTGGTGCTCGCGCTGTTGGCGGGACTGAGCCCGCTTACGGCTCCAATAGCCACATCCAGGGAATGTGCTGTACTCCAATCACCCTCCTGATTCTCCCCGTCCACAGCCCGCACACGCCAGTAGTGCGTCTTATTGTTCGTCAGCGCCGTTCCAGGCGTATATGTTGTTGTTCCGGTTACAGTAGCAGCCGCCGCACTGTTCCATCCCGCCTCGCTGCCTGCAATCTGTATTTCATAGCGGGCTGCACCATCCACGGCATTCCAGCTTAAACCGGGGGTGGTGTCGGTGGTACTTGTTTCATCGGAGGGACGAAGCCCGCTTACGGCTCCCCAATTCACACTCAGGGAAGACACTTCGCTCCAATCACCCTTCTGATTCTCCCCGTCCACAGCCCGCACACGCCAGTAGTGGGTCGTATTGTTGGTCAGCACCGTTCCAGGCGTGTATGTTGTTGTTCCAGTTACAGAAACAGCCGCCGCACCGGTCCATCCCGTCTGGCTGCCTGCAATCTGTATTTCATAGCTGTCGGCTCCGTCCAAGGCATACCACCTGAAGGTCGGCGTGGTATCGGCGGTCTCTGCTTTATTGACGGGACTGAGCCCGCTTACGGTTCCCATCACATTCAGGGAAGACATTGCGCTCCACGCACCCTTCTGATTATCCCCGTCCACAGCCCGCACACGCCAGTAGTGGGTCGTATTGTTGGTCAGCGCCGTTCCAGGCGTATATGTTGTTGTTGTTCCGGTTACAGGAACAGCCGCCGCACCGGTCCATTCTCCCGGACTGTCGGCAATCTGTATTTCATAGCCGGAGGCGTCAGCCACGGCATCCCAACTGAAGGCCGGCGTGGTATCGGCGGTGTATATTCCACTGGAGGGGCTCAGCCCGCTTACGGTTCCAATAGCCACTTCCAGGGAATGGGCTGTGCTCCAATCACCCCTCTGATTCCCCCCGTCCACAGCACGCACACGCCAATGATGCGTCGTATTGTTCGTCAAGGCCGTTGTCGGCGTGTAACTGGTTCCGCCCGCTTCCACCGCCTGAGCATTAGCCACCCCCGCTTCGCTGGCGGCTATCTGAACCTCATAACCCGCCGCTCCAGGCACCGCATTCCAGCTTAAACCGGGGGTGGTATCGGCGGTGCTCTCGCCGTCGGCGGGACTGAGCCCGCTTACGGCTCCAATGGCCACATTCAGGGAATGTGATGTACTCCAATCACCCTCCTGATTATCCCCGTCCACAGCCCGCACACGCCAGTAGTGGGTCTTATTGTTGGTCAGCGCCGCTGCCGGGGTGTAGTTTTCGGCTGACGTGCTATAAATAGTCGCAGTGTCCAAACCCGCCGCGCTGCCTGCAATCTGTATTTCATAGCGGACGGCTCCGCCCACATCGGCCCAGCTCAAGACCGGCGTGGTATCGGTGGTGGCTGTATTACTTTCGGGACTGAGCCAGTCTACGGTTCCCCTTTTCATCGAAACATCATCTATCCAGGCACAGTCGCTATCGTCGGAATAGGAGTCGTCCTTTTCGTATACCCATTTTAGCGTGTGGACACCCGGCTCTATGGGATACGACATCTCCGCCCATTCCTCACTGCCGGACCAGGATGCCTCCGGAGGCTGATTCCCGTTGATGTAAAAACTCAGTTTGTCGTAGCCGCCTTCCGAGGAGACCTTCCGGTAGAAGCTGATCTCGCTCGCCAAAGACACCCTCACCCTCACCTCTGCCGCCGCACTCTGACTGTTATCGATATCATTCGATTTCAGAGAACCGCTGCCTGAGCGCGCATCGCTGTCTATTATCCAGGAGCCGATCCAGAAAGGGGAAAGGCTGCCGCCCTCAAAGGATTCATCCAGGGTCTCTATCTCCTCCTGTTCTTCCCACTTGGCGTACAGCGTCAGGGAGCTATTCACCGTGTCTCCGCCGAAATCCCAAGGCCGGGTTAAGTCGCTGTCGGAGTACCAGCCATGGAACACATAGCCACTCAGCGTCGGTGCATCCGGTTCGGCGGCACGGCCGCCTTCGGGCACCGACTGGCCCGATACGGAGCTGCCGCCGTTCGCATCGAAGCTTACGGTGTAGGCGGCTAAGGGTATCAGGCGCCTGCTTATGGATTTACTCCCCATGCGGTTGTCCCGGACGGTGAGTTTCACGACCGCCGTGTCCACATTGCTGAAGGTGCGGGAAGGATTTCTGTCGGTGCTGTCTGTATTCCCGTCACCGTCGAAGTCCCATTCACGGCTCACAATCGAGCCGTCTTCATCGGTGGATCCGTCGCTGAAATTCACCCGATAGACACCGGGACTGGTTTCTTCCTTGGTATAGGAAAAACCCGCTATTGGCAGCATATTGGTTTTATTGGAAAGCTCCAGGTCGTCTCGGACATCAAACAGGGTGAAATTCAAATCAGGCAAATTCTTGCCGAGTCTCTTCACTTCCCCCTCAGCCCTGGCCCGAAGCCCCCGGTAGGCACTGAACGACACCTTACTGCCGTCGGATTTCCCTCTCAGCCCCGCATAAATTTCCGGAGTGAAATACGGACCGGCGACACCGTAAAGCCTCAGCTCCTTTTTGAGTCCCAAGGATGCCTCAACCGCGCCGGCCAAACTCGGCGGCTCAATTTCAACATCTATGTTATTGTCGCTGTAAGGAATCCATCGGCCGGTTGTGCCGGAGTATCTTGCCCCTGCAAGAAATTCGGACTTGGCCTGAAACCCGAACTCAGTTACTCCGTCTATCGCTGTGGAAAGACTCACTTCCAGGACAGGACTGATGACGACAACCCCGATGGTGACGGGCTGCAGATAGAGAGTGCCCAGACGGTGCGTGTGTCTGTCGTTCAGGGAACCCCTGATGTCCAGGTCAAGGTCCAACTTAGGCTCAATAGAAATATCAAACGCCTTCAATTCGGAAGATTTGATATCCAGCATGAAGCTGAAGGGCAAGGTCAACTGAAAACTGCCGGTCACCGATACATTGTTCCCTATGCTGTACTTGACGTCAAAACGCCTGGTGAGGGACGAATTCTCACCGTTGCCCAGGAGAGCAGCGGTTTCGGGACTGTCCACCATTGTCAGACTGCCGTCGGGGGATTCCACCCGCATCCCATCCAGGAACAGTCTGCCTTCAGCACTGTACTCGCCATTCTCTATCCCGTCCGTCAGCACTGCATCCTCGGTGATGAGCACCTTCTTACTCTCCTGTAAAGTCTTCACGGCCAGCACTTTCTTCAGGGCTCCGGAGGGGAACATGGCCGTTACACCGGAGTGAAACACCTGCCCTGCCTTGACGGCAACATCACCGGCCACGGTGATTTCGCCGGTGCTGCTGTCAAAACCCAGCACCTGCCTGGTTTCAGGCTGCACCAATGCCGCTTCCTTGAGAACAACATCTTTCTCGGCAGCAACAAGCCCGGCTGTCGGCTGAACAATACTTTTCCCTCCCGTGGGTTCGATACAGCCCGCCAAAACCAACAGAGCGCCAAGCAGCAATGCTTCCATTGTTTTCCTGTTTTTCATATTTCTCGCCTTTTTCAAAACTTCAGCCCGACGAACAGAATTATAACTCAATCTAATTACCTATAATTATAACTCAATGCGCCCTGATTGTCAAGTTAGAGCCCATGTGGCAAGAGTTCAAATCTCTTCGCCGGCAAGCTAACCTGACCGTTCCTCTGGGGACGGCCTTTTTTGTTTCGAAGATTTGAGTCTTCTTCATGGAACGCTATTCCCTTCTCCTTACCAAGGAAGCGTTTCAGCTTCAGCAGCCCGCGTTCAATGAGTCAAAGCAACACCGGCGACATATTCATAAGGGGTCAGAAAGCCAGGGCGCTTCCTGGGACGTGTGTTTAACCTGTATTCGAGCATAGCCACATCTTCATCGGAGATCAAGGCGTAGCTGGTCTTTTTAGGCCAAACCCGGCGAGTCAGACCGACGGCATTCTCAACACTGCCCTTTTCCCAGGAGCTGCAGGGATTACAGAAATAAGTATTGATCCCCAGCTTATCCCGAAGAGGATGATGACGGCGATTTTCCTGACCGTTATCAAAAGTAATAGATCGGCGCATAGAGGGGGGCAGATCAATCAGCTTCTCAACGGGGGCTGCATTCATTTCCTTAGGAGCACACCGAGGCAGCTTTGCCAGAAGTGTAATTCCCAGAACTCGCTCCTGAAGAACCATGAGAGCTTCTTTGCTCTGTCTGCTGACGGCTGTATCGGCCTCCCAGTGTCCTGCCTCCTGCCGAAGATCGACTTCGTCAGGACGATCTTCGATACCGGTCCGATTGGGTATTAGTGTGCGCCTGCCACGCTTTTGGTGCCGTTTTCGCCGATTTTTCCGTCCACAGACGAGATATTGTGTCAAATCCCGCCTTTTTTTAAAGATATACAAGTATATGGTCTCATGGCTGATGCTTTTCCCTGGAAGATCAATCTCAATTCTCCCTGCAATTTGCCGGGGACTCCATCCGGGTTCCAGTTTTTTAATGACATATTCACGTATAACCGGATCGCTGATCCTCTCACGTTTCCTGCTTTGTCGCCTCCGGAACTGTGACCTGCTATTGGCCCAGTATGCCTGATATCGATTGTCTTCGGCGCTGTTGTTTTTGATCTCTCTCGAAATGACCGAAGGGTTTCTATCAAGGCGACGGGCAATAGAGCGGATAGATTCTCCCCGGCGCCTGCCTGTCATAATTTCTTCTCGGTCTTCAGGGGTAAGGACCCTATACAACCTCTTAGACTGTGATGTACATTGCATATAGGCGGTCGCTCCTTGTTGTGAGATATAATCAAAAGTTGTGGATGGGGTAAAAAAAGAGCAAATCCTTCTGTAAAATAATTGGTAATAAAGCCAAACAGAAAGGAGATGCTCTATGGAAGAGTTTACAACAAACGGAAATGATTCGGAAGTGCTGAAAAGCGAAACAGAATCGGTTTTGGATCAGGTTTTGCGGGAGGGAGCCAGAAAGATGCTTATTCATGCCCTGGAGTTAGAAGTGGAAGACTACATCAATGCCCATGAACATGAGCGTGATCAGAATAATCAGCGCAAGGCTGTACGCAATGGCTACCACGCCCAGCGAAAAATTGTGACAGGGGCTGGTCAAATGCAAATCAAGGTTCCAGGAGTGGATGACAGGAAATTAAAGAGCAGGCGAGAGGATCGCTTCACCAGTGCCATACTGCCAGCCTATATGCGCAGAACTCCCAGTATCGACAACCTTGTTCCGGCGCTGTACCTCAGCGGTGTGTCCACATCCGCTTTCCAGACGGCTCTTGCCTCGATTCTGGGTGAAGGTATTGCCGGACTGTCGGCGACGAACATAGTCCGCTTGAAAAGGTTCTGGGAAGATGAGTTTCTTCAGTGGGAGAAACGTGATTTGAAAGCTAAGGAATACGCCTGCATCTGGGTGGACGGCATCTACTTCAATGTGAGGCTTGATGATCAAAGGAGCTGCATTCTTGTAATCATGGGAGCTGACAGGGATGGGAAGAAGGAACTTCTAGCGGTCAGTGACGGATACAGGGAAAGCTCACAAAGCTGGAGGGAGATACTGCTCCAACTGAAAGCCCGGGGTCTCACCGCCGCCCCCAGGCTGGCCATTGGGGATGGTGCACTGGGTTTCTGGAATGCCCTGGATGAAATCTTTCCAGAAACAAAAAAACAGCGTTGCTGGGTGCACAAAACAGCGAATGTGTTAAACAAAATGCCCAGGAATCTCCAGGGCAAGGCCAAGTCAATGATTCATGAAATGTATATGGCAGATACCGAGCAGAATGCTCTTAAAGCCTATGACTTATTCATTGATTCCTTTCAGGCTAAATACCCCAGGGCCGCCCAGTGTCTGGAAAAGGACAGGGAGAAGCTGTTCACGTTCTACAAATTTCCGGCGATGCACTGGACTCACATCAGGACGACCAACCCGATTGAGTCAACCTTTGCTACTGTCCGCCTTAGAACGAAGAGAACCAGGGGCTGTGGTTCAAGGGCGGCAACATTAAGTATGGTTTGGAAGCTCTGCCTGGAGGCTGAAAAGAACTGGCGAAAGCTACGTGGATACAAGCTGATCCCCAGGGTTATTGAGGGTGTGTTTTGTAAAGATGGAGTCTTCAAGGAAGAGGCCGCGTGAAAAAAATGAAGGATTTGAAATTTTCTCATCCACAACTATTGACAATAACTCGTTATTTGGCAATGGTTCTCCATAATAATGCAAAGATGACATTGACTTTTCCTGCACTGTTCCAGGACTCCTACGATGAGAAACTTCACAAACAGGCAAGTTTCCCAAGTCCTTTAGCCCGGGGTCTTCAAGCTGTTGGGTTGTCTACGTTTGTGGATAACCTGCAGACAAACACTATCTACGACTTCTTCAGCGTCGGCTACTTTATTGATGATGGTGAAAGAGACGGGGAGAGGGGCATGAAGAGTACCGTTTGGAGACGAGTATAGTGCTTTATAATGATCATGTTGTTTTCCTTCCAAATGGCACCTTGATAGGTAAATGGCGCATTGAGTCGTTTATTGGCGCAGGTGAACGATTCACCACCTTTCAAGTGACAGACAATAATGAAGCAAACTCATCCCGATATATTGCTAGGATTTCTCCTGAATGGTCAAATCAATCTCCTGAAGACATAATCATACGACACCTTAAAAACTTCGATCATGGTGAATCATACAAGTGGGTGGATTCAAAAATATGCGACTTGTATGGTCCTAAGCTTAAATACGCTGTGTTCCCAGCCGTCGATTATAGCCTGGAATCGGCTCAAAACATGCCAGATCGCGACCTGGATACGGTTGTGAAGGATCTAGTTGAGATTTTGTCCATTTTGAAAGAACTTCACGAATCCGGCTTCAATCATGGAAACCTGAAAACAACAAACATACTTAAATGGAAATCTCATTGGATTCTGGTTGACGGTAAGAATGGACCCAAAGAGCAAATGGATGATGACCTAGTGAAGTTCTCTGTCTTCGGTAAAAAGATCCTTGCTATGTATGGAGTTGAAGAAGAAATACTGACCGAGCTATTCCCTGGAGAACGCTCTGACCACACAGCACAGGCCTTTATTGACGCTTTGGAAGGCTACCGAGACGAAAGGTCGCGCGAACTGGCTCGGCGAAGGAAACGCCGTGAGGGCTTACTTAAATTCATACACATCGTGGATGAAGATAGTACAAAGGACGAAATACTATTTACAAGAGGTTCTGGCAAACATGCGTATGCTTCTCCTCAACACCAAGTTAAGCTAAAGCAACGTTACGAGATTGCCATGGTTCCTGTGTCCGAGGACATCTTACGTGACCTACACACTGATGTACACGAACTACCAGTCACCTGGCGTGAGGCTATTCAAATTTGCAACGCTTTGAGCACCCAGGACGGGCTTCCGCTTTGCTATAAGATTGACGGTGAGCGAATATTTTGGAACAAGAAGAAAGACGGATACCGCCTTCCTACAGAAGCGGAGTGGGATTATGCTTTTTCACTCCCAGATACTGGTAATAAGATAGAATTAACAACATCATGGGAGTGGTGTTGGGATGTCTGGGACTACGATTATTATGAATCGCTTAGAGAAGAAATGCCCATAGACCCCGTACGAAACCCTGCTCCTCAGGACACGGTTAGAAATCGGCCAAGGTATCGCGTTTTAAAGGGCAGTACGATTGGAGGTTCCCCGCATTTTGTAGGTGACCGAAACAACTATCGTGAAGATCGAAGCTCACCCTTGATCGGATTTCGTTTGTCGAGGACTTTGGCTGAATAAGCTGATGAAGGAGCAGGAAGGCTTCGGAACTTCAAATACGGTAGAATAAGCCACTGCGGAATACCGGAATGAAATGAATGTGATTCAAAATTTCCTTGATGACGAAACAGTTCAAAGGGAGGGGGGGCCGTGGCAGGATACTTCACCTCCGCTATGTGAAATGGTATGAAGAGAGAAAGGAATACGCCTTGAGTGAAAAGTCTTTGGAATGAAGCTTGATGCTTCTGAGAGCCGATTTGGCGCTGTTGGGCCTTTTAGGGCTCTTCTTACCCGTGTGCCGATGCTCAGCAGCAGGTTGCCCGCCTCATCTTCGATTCACCGAATTTCTGTCTCCTTCAATAGGGCCTTTACACTCTCAGCGGCATTCTGCTAAGATGTTGTCGCTCAAAGGTGGTAACATGGCAAGAAAATGTACAATGTGCGGAAAGGGCACAATATCGGGGAACAGTGTCCCGCGAAAGGGTTTGCCCAAGAAAAAAGGCGGAGCCGGTCAGCATATCGGAGTGAAGTCTAAAAGGCTGTTTAAGCCTAACTTGGTGAAGATAAAAGCCCTTGTGGCAGGCAAGCCGAAATCAATGAAGATCTGCACCCGCTGCCTCAAGACGGGAAAATTCATCAAGGCATAAGGGCCTGTTCCAGAGAGCGCAGGAAGAACCCCACATCACTCACAATCCCTATGGCCTGGCTGCTGCCTCGATCCGACAGTTTGGTGACAACAGCCGGGTTTATATCGACACAAACGGTTTTAACCCAACTCGGCGTCATATTGCCTGTGCCGATGGAATGGAGCATGGAGGAGAGCATGATTATCATATCTGCTCCGGCAATGATTTCAGCATACTTGCCTTGAGCCTTAATCATGTCCATCTCGGTCTCGGGCAATGGGCCGTCATCCCGGATGGAACCGGCCAGGCAGTAGGGAATCCGGGAAGTGATTATCTCATACATGATTCCGCTCGCCAGCTTCCCTTCCCTCATCATCCCCTGTATGGAGCCATGGGTATAGACGGTATTGATGGCCTCCATGTGGTTTTTGTGCCCTCCCTGTGCTGGAAGACCGCTGACGGTGTCCACTCCGAGGGAGGTGCCGTAGAGCTGAAATTCCAAATCATGAACGGCGATGGCATTGCCGCCGAGAAACCCGTCAACCCAGCCGTCCCTTACCAATGATGCCAAGGCATCAGCCCCGCCTGTATGCACCACTACAGGCCCCGCGACGGCAATGATTCTGCCCTGAGTGTCCCGGATATCCTTCATCATCCGGGCGACTTTTTCCGCCGCCTTTGTGGCATTCCTCTCGGAGGATACATTGTTGGACATGAAGGCAAACACATCGTCATCGCCATGAACTTCTGGAGGATACACCCTCACCGATGCAGTGCCGGTGAGAACGCTGTCGCCGACAACGAGGTCCCGCAGTTTGACGCACTCCGGCCCGTCTTCTCTCCACACTATAGACGCATCCATGCGCTGATTTCTCACCTGTCGCCATTTCCCGCCGAAAAAGACCTCTGAACGATGGTTGGTCGTGGAATAGAAATTCTCCGGAGCGGCCTTGTCTACGGACACAGTCTCCCATTGGGCCTCGTTTCCCTCCTCGCCTCTCATGCCAAGGGCATGGAGTTTCGTCGCGACATCATCCAGCCGCTCCTCATTGTCGGCCTTCAATAAAAGCCGAAGCATTGATTTCTGGTCCGAGAGTTTCCCTATGTCAAATCTATCGATTTCGTAATCGCCGCCTTCGGAGATAATGAGATCGAGGATCCGGGTCAGCAAACCGCTGTCGATGAAATGATCTTGGTGGATCATCATTTTGTTTACCATAGCTTAACTTATAGAAATTGACTTAACTTGTCGATGTAAAGTTGGATAAATTCATCGAGTTTCCGCCGCCTGTACTGCATGATCCACCGAGGATGAGGAAGGGCCTCGATCCGGTCAAAGAGATTATGCCGGTTATTCATCCGCTGCAGATACTTGAAATTGTCTCCCTGCCCCATGCTGAAGGCCGCCCTCCTATCTCCTCCAGCCGCAATTTGGTCTTTCATCGCCGAGACCATCCACTCATCCAGGGCGGCAGGCTGTCCTTTTAATTCATAGTAATTGATATTCCTGCCGGACTGCGTGAACCCAGCCGGGCTGAGCGCCGTCATGTAATAATGCTTATAAAAAAGCCCTGGGCCGCCGAAAGAGGAGATCATCCTATAGACAAAATCGCTGGAAAGCTCCGACCTGCCGGCAATGCTGTGCGCTATGCCGCAATCCGCGCCGAGTCTAACGGGATCGGTGAAACAGATGCCGGTGATACCCGCCCCGAAACGGCCGGGATTGATGCCGATGAGAAAGATCCGTCTGCCATCGCCGTCTAGGAATTTCTTGTAGAAACGATGCATGACACGCCTTACTTCCGGTCTGCTGTAAGGCCAGAGGATTTCGATGTCTTTCGGCACAGAGGGAGGGGCTTGAAGTGAATCGAAGAATTCGATAATATTTTCACCAAAACTCATCCAGCTTACACTATACCGAATGCCGCTTATCGGCAATGAGTATGAGGAAGACTAATGGAAGCTCTCATTATTATCGATGTTCAGAATGACTTCTGCGCCGACGGCGCATTGGAGGTTCCCGACGGCGAAAAGGTGGTGCCTGTTATTAACGCACTGTCCGGACGGTTCTCTCTCACCGTGGCGACTCAGGATTGGCACCCGAGGGGTCATGTTTCCTTCGCATCCGCCCATGGAAGGAATCCCGGTGAGACGATCAAGCTATCCTCGGACCCTCAAATGCTCTGGCCCGATCACTGTGTTCAGGGTAGCGAAGGCGCCGATTTTCACCCGAATCTTGATCTCCAAGCCGTGAATATGATTCTTCGTAAAGGCAGTTCTCCTCATCTCGACTCCTATTCCGCCTTCCAGGAGAATGACCATCGCACAACAACGGGACTGACGGCCTACCTCAGAGGCATGAGGGTCAGCCGTGTGTACCTCTGTGGGCTGGCCACCGATTACTGTGTGTATTTCAGCGCCATCGACGCCGTTGAGGCGGGTTTTGACACCGTGGTTCTCATGGATGCCGTACGGGCCGTGGATATTCCCGCCGGAAACTTGGACAAGGCATTGGCGGCCATGAGGCAGAAAGGAATCCGTCTCATGCAGTCTAAAAAAATCCATGTATAAGACGCCGTTACTCACCGATTTCTATGAACTCACCATGACTCAAGGGTATTTTTTAAAAACCATGAACTCACAGGTGGTTTTTGAGATGTTCTTCCGGCGGCAGCCCTTTAACGGCGGATTTTCGGTATTCGCGGGCCTGGGAGAACTCCTTGAACGTCTGTTGAACCTCAGATTCGATGAGGACGAACTTGACTTTCTACGCAGTCAGGGAATTTTCCGTGATGAGTTCTTGGATTTTCTCGGTGAGTACCGATTTTCCGGCGATCTCTACGCCATGGAAGAGGGGTCATTGGTTTTCCCCGGCGAACCCATCATCCGCATTCAGACAACCATGGCGGAAGCCCAGCTCATTGAGAGTCTTCTTCTGAACCTGATAAATTTTCAAACTCTCATCGCCACGAAGGCCGCTCGGATATACAACGCCTCGGGCGGGGGAAGAGTTCTGGAATTCGGCCTGCGCAGGGCGCAGGGGGTGGACGGAGCCCTGTCCGCCTCACGGGCGGCTTATATCGGCGGCTGTGCGGCCACGTCTAACACCCTGTCGGGTAAGCGATACGGCATCCCTATATCCGGCACCATGGCTCATTCCTGGGTAATGGCCTTTGACAGCGAATTGGAGGCGTTCAGCGCATACGCTGAAATATACCCTGAGAACAGTGTCTTTCTCATCGACACGTATAACACCCTGGACAGCGGTATCAAGAATGCCATCACCGTAGGCAAAGAACTCAAGGCTAAGGGGCATAACTTCGGCGTGCGCCTCGATTCGGGAGACCTCCAGTACTTGAGCATCAGGGTCCGTGAAGAATTGGATCAGGCCGGTCTGGAAAGAGCCTTCATTTGCGTCTCCAATGATTTGACCGAAGAAATTATATGGCAGTTAAGAACGAATCGGACTCCTATTGATGTTTGGGGCATAGGCACTCAACTGGTAACCGGCGGCCCTGACGCCTCTCTCACCGGTGTTTACAAACTCTCCGCCCGATGGGCGGGAGATTCGATTAAACCGGTCATAAAGCTTTCAAACAATCCCGAGAAAATCACAAATCCTGGAATCAAACAGGTCTACCGTTTCTATGACGCAAATGAAACGCCCCTGGGTGATTTGATCTGTCTGCATGATGAAACCCTCAAGGTCGGCAAGCCGATTCGCTTCAATCATCCTATGTACAGACCCAACCATTTCATCCTTGCCGATTATCACCATTTTGTGCCCCTCCTTTCGAAGAAGATCAGCAATGGAGTCCTCTGTGCCGCCCCCCTCACGTTACCCGAAATCAGAGACCGTGTTATTGCCGGAATAAGCGGATTGGATACATCTCACACACGATTGCTCAATCCACATCTATACAAGGTTTCACTTTCAAACGCCCTGCACAAACTCAAGTTTGGCCTCATTGATGAGCTGACAGAACAGTAATCTCATATAATGACGGGAATGGTTTCATAGTTTCGATAAATCCGCCGATGAACGCAGATGGCAGAAAGCTCTTTGGGGCACCTCTAAGAATTTTCCGTGCAAAGCGGGAAATCTCCTTAAACGAAAAGCGCTTCAATCTCCTTAGCGTAAACCTCATTGATAACATGGCGTTTAATCTCTTGCTTAGCCGACAGTTCTCTGCCAAGTTCGAAAGGCCGGGAGAGAATCGCAAAACGCACGATTTTCTCATAGGTTTTAAACCCTTTTTTCATAGAGATGATCCCCGCGATCTCCTCGGAGATCAATTCATGCACCTCGGGACTGGCAACAAGCTCTTCATCATTGGTATACATCATGCTGTTAACCTTGGCCCAGTTACTGACATTGTCCTTATTAAGATGAATGAGTGCACCCAGATATTTTCTATCCTGACCAATAACGACACCGGATGCAATGTAAGGGCTGAGTTTGAGTTTTTCTTCAATGGGCGCCGGTTCAACATTTTCACCGCCAAGAAGCACAATCGTGTCTTTAACCCTACCGACTATGGCGAATTCGCCGTCATAAGTTTCAACAGCCAAATCTCCGGTATTCAGCCAGCCGTCTTCGTCTATAGTCGCGGCGGTGAGGTCGTCCCTTCTGAAATAACCTTTCATTATCTGAGGTCCTCTGGCGTAAAGCACCCCAGTCTTCCCTGACCCCAAACGGTTTCCATCCTCGCCGACTATTTTGATCTCGGTTCCCTTGAGCGGAGGGCCGATGGTACCGGGCACCTGACGGAAAAGTGATCGAAGAGTGAGAACGGGAGCACTCTCGGTTAGGCCATAGCCTTCAATGAGTATGATACCCACGGCCTGAAAAAAAGCCTCGACATGAGCGGGCAGTCCGCCGCCTCCTGAAATGCCAGCGATAAATTTCCCGCCCAGCTTCCGCATAATTTTCTGAAAGACAAGGATTGAGCCGAGTGCCTTGAGCGGCCATAAAAGGATGAATGGGAGGAAACCCATCACAAAGTCCAGGATTCTATTACGCTTCCGGAACCGAGGAAGGAGTCCCCGCACTAGGTTGTAGCTTTTTTTCCAGGCGCCTCCGATAATGACAAAGAAATGAAACAGGAGTTTCTTCACGCCGCCGCTCTGATTGGCATTCCGGTACACTCCGTCCCGTACAGATTCCCAAATCCTGGGCACGGAAGCCATCCAGGTTGGCTTAACCTTTTGCATGTCTTCCATAAGTATTGATCCTATGGGCTTGGAATAGCACAATGTGCTTTCCGTTGCCAGTGCGACATACTGCATGACACGTTCAAAGGCATGCCACACCGGCAGGATACTGAGCCAGCGGTCACCGGGTTTGACCGCAAGCAATCCTGGCGCCCATTGCAACTGGTAGAGAAAATTCTCATGGGTAAGCATCACGCCTTTTGGAACACCAGTGGTTCCCGATGTATAAATGATGGTCACCACATCATCCTTGTCCCCCTTGTCGATTTCCGCATCGACAGAAGCCAAATCGGCATCCTCTCCCCTGGCCAATATCTTGTCGTAAAGATGTATGTTGAAGTGGCCTGCCGCCACAGATTCTGACTGGAAGCCGCTATCCAATATGATGATGTCTTTGAGTTCCGGAAGATCTTTCTCCTTTTCAAGCACCTTATCAAGCTGCCGGGCGTCTTCAAGGATGGCAAGAGAGCACTGAGAAAAGGAAAGAATATAGGCAATTTCATCGGAATTTGAATCACAGCCCCGTGGAACATCGGCAGCCCCGAGGCTGATGAGCGCAAGATCGGTTACCAGCCATTCCCGCCTATTATCTGAAATTAGGCCGACCCTGTCGCTGCGGTTAACTCCAAGCGTCTGCAAACCGATGGCCAGTTTCCTGACCTGATCATAAAGCTGGGCGAAAGTTGTTGCCCGGTACGCATCTTGGGCATCCTTATGCATCTGTACCGGGGATTCTGCGTGTATGCCGGCCATATAACGCAATAGTCTGGGCAATGTAGATTCCACTGCAAACCTCCTTGGGGAATTAAGACGGCCTGCCTTAACAAAGTGCAGGCTGAACGCTAATAACTCTATTCAATCATTAATTCCTAGTCTTGAAAATACCCTGGGAGTCTGCGGACTCAAATCTCTTGAGGCCGTCTTTGATGATTTTAGGCGCAGCTACGGCTTTGGCAAAGCCTTTAAGTGCTCACCGCCTTGTCAGATTATTCCATATCCCAACCCTTTCCCCGCAAGACAGATCCAAGCTGCCTCAGAATGCCTGATTCATCGGGATCATACAAGATGGTTCAAGGTTTTCAGGGCCGATTCATCCATCGACCCGGTTTTGAATCGACTAATTCGATGCCAGCGGATATTCTGCGACACCCGGGAATCCTTTCCTCATCAGCAAAGAAGCTCTAAATCCGGACGGGATATTCTGCGACACCCGGGAATCCTTTCCTCATCAGCAAAGAAGCTCTAAATCCGGACGGGATATTCTGCGACACCCGGGAATCCTTTCCTCATCAGCAAAGAAGCTCTAAATCCGGACGGGATATTCTGCGACACCCGGGAATCCTTAACAAATGCCCAGAAGCTTGGTGTTTGAAATAAACGGCCTCTGCCCCCAGTCATTCCTTAGTAGGGAAACGACTTGACAAGGAGGTGTTTATGACTTTTCCGCACTGCCCCAATCCCGATTGCTCCAATTTTGACGCTCCTTTAGGGGAAAACTGGTATATTCGCTATGGTTTTCATCCTACTGTGGCCTTCGGCCCAATTCAGCGCTACCGCTGTAAGAATTGCCGCAGGACTTTTTCGGAGCAGACTTTTTCCATAGATTACTATGCAAAAAAAACTATCGATTATTCCAGGATCTTCGAGCATCTTGTCACGGCTTCAGGACTTATCGACATAGGCCGGGCCCTCGGCATCAGGGCCGAGACCGTTCAGAACCGCTTTGAACGGCTGGCACGGTGCTGTCTGGCCATTCATTCCGAACTGCTTCCGGCCCTGCCCATGCAGGAAAATATGGCCGCCGACGGGCTGGAATCGTTCTCTTTTTCCCAGTACTTCCCCCATCACATCAACCTCTTCGCCGGCTCTGCATCCGAGTTCATTTACAGCATGGGCTTTGCCAATCTTAGGCGCAAAGGAAGAATGACCCCTGTACAGAAACAGAGAAGACTAGAACTGGAATCCGTCGAAAAAGCCGATCCGAAAGCCGTAGAAAAATCGTTTAGAAGTATAACTGAAGGTCTTATTCAACTGCTTAAAAATAAGAAGGTTACCGGAAAGATATTGACGACAGACCTTCACAAATCGTATACACGGGCCTTCGCTAAGATTGAGGATTTCAGGAAATACTTTCTTCATGAATGTATATCTTCAAATGAGTTCAGGAATAAAGACAATCCCCTATTCCCTGTGAATTACCTTGACCGTCAGATTCGCAAAGATGCCTGCAATCATGTGCGGCAGACGGTACAGTTTGCCCGGTGTCCCAGTGCGATGATGACGCGCATGGCCGTCTACCGTCACTACCATAACTGCGTGATTGCCCGGCGGGTTCAGGAAGCCCGAAAAAAAGACATGACAACACACGTGGAAGAGGCCGGAATTAAGCGTACAGACCTGGACAAAATAATCGGCAGGTATTGGCTGAAGCGTCCATTCCTGAGCAAGATCAGACTGGGTGCGGAAGAGGGCAAGACCTGGTTCAGTCAGTGGCGTAATCCAGGGGTGAAGTTTAATCGCTACAGCCCCCTGTACATCCAGGTTTAGAGGTGAACACAAGGTTCGGGGCATTTGATATGGGCAACATCGAAGCAGCAGGAACACAGGGCGAAAGCTGACCAGTCGAGTTAAGTCCGGCAGACTCCCAGGATGCCGTCGATTCAAAAAAAAGGCAGAAGGAAGCACCCTTCGGGCCGGGTTTTTCGCTCCAATACTTTGTTCTGGCAGCCTATTAACCGGCCAATCGCCGGACGGCCAGCGGCATTTCGGGCCAGGGGGAACGCCCAGAAACTCCAGCAGCAATGATCATGTCGGTATAAATGAAACCGTCATTCACAGGGCGTAAGCGAATAAGAACTGATTAAGAACAGATAGGGATAGGAATAATGCCTTTATTCCGTCATTATAAATCATGCCGGATTTTCACCGTCCCCGAATAATGGGCATAATTAATTGCACACCCGATTCTTTTTATGCCGGCAGCCGGAGCATAGGGCCTTCTAAGATTGCAGAAACCGCTGAATCCATGATAGCCCAAGGAGCGGACATCATCGACATCGGCGGCGAATCTACCAGGCCGGGCTCCACCGGAGTGACTTCAGAGGAGCAGATCGGCCGAGTCTTACCGGCGATAAAGATGATTCGCACTATGTCGCCGATAGATATCTCAATCGACACCCGCAATGCCGATGTGGCCGAAGCCGCCATGAAGGCCGGCGCCACGATAATCAACGATATTTCGGCCCTGCAATCTGATTCCCGTATGGCCGGTTTGGCGGCAAAATGGGATGTGCCGGTTATTCTCATGCATATACAGGGAACCCCTGCCACAATGCAGACGAATCCTTCCTACGCCGATGTCGTCCAAGAAGTCAAAAGCGCATTGCTCCGCTCTGCTGAATTTGCACAGACAAGAGGAATCGACAGAAAACACATCATACTCGATCCTGGAATTGGGTTCGGCAAGCGCCTACAGGACAACCTGCTGCTTCTCAAGCATCTATCCGAACTGCGAAAGACAGGGTACCCTATTTTGGTGGGTCTCAGTCGGAAGTCATTCCTGGGTTTTGTTCTTAATAAGGATGACGAGGATATTGCCGGTCAAATGATATCAAGGAACGGGAGACCTCCTGAGGACAGGCTCATGGGAACGATAGCAGCACATACCTGGTGTCTCTCTCAAGGCGTCGGGATACTGAGGGTTCACGATGTGAAGGCCGCCCGCGATGCCATTACTATTTGGGAGGCCATAGAATGCGCTTCTTAAACGACATACCGCTCTTCAACAATTATCTGCTCCCGGCACTGGATATCATTATCCTAGCCTTTCTCTTATACAAGCTCTATGAATTACTCGAAGAGACTAGGGCCGTTCAACTCCTGCGAGGTGCGGTGATAATGGCCTTGGTGTATGCAATTGCCTGGGGATTTCGGCTCTCTGCCCTGCTTTGGATTCTCGAACTGATCGCGCCTGGGCTGTTTATCGGCATTGCCATCGTCTTTCAGCCGGAACTACGCAACATCGTTACTCGAATCGGGCAAAGAGAGTTTTTCCGGGGAAAGGTGAGACATGACCCCTTTCAGATTGAATCAGCACTCAATGCCGCCGAGATACTCTCCAGTAACCGCCGCGGCGCCTTGGTCGTATTCGGGCGCAAAGTCGGATTAAAAGAAACTGTCAGCACCGGAACCCAGATTAACGCGGATCTGTCATCGGCTTTGATTATCTCATTGTTTGGGTATGACGGCCCCCTCCACGATGGAGCGGTGGTGATTCAAGGAAGCCGGTTAGTCGCCGCAGGCTGTTTTCTACCCCTCTCGAATCAGTTGGATATCCGCCGGAGTTTCGGCACTCGGCACAGGGCGGCCCTGGGAATGGCTGAGGAAACTGATGCCCTGATACTGGTAATCTCAGAAGAAACTGGCTCAATTTCCCTGGCGTATGACAGCAACATCTTTTATGATCTCGGAGTGGATGAGATTCGACAGCGATTAATCGAACTGATGGGGATGGGGCTGCCGGACAGTCAGGAGGATGGCGGTTCATGATTGGCCATGAGATACTGAACCATGCATTTAACCGATGGTCGATAAAAATTCTCTGCGTAGGTACGGCCATTCTGCTTTATCTCTTATTCAGGGTGAACACACTTACCGAGCGGGAAGCTGCCATTCTTCTCGATGTCATATCCCCAAGAGATTACATCGTAAGTTCCGATTATCCGAGCAGCATCAATGTGACGCTTAGGGGAAATGAAGAAGCCGTCAAGGGAGTGCTCATCGACGATATTGAAGCCAGTGTCAACCTCAGTGCATACTCACAAGAGGGAACGTATCGAGTCCCTGTCGAAATTAATAAGAAGGGAACAGCTCTTCAGCCGGAGGCATTAGAAGTTCGGCCGCAATCCCGGGAATTGTCATTTTCCCTCGAGAGGAAAACCATACGTTCATTGATTGTTCACCCTGAGTTATCTGGTTTTCCGGCCTTGGGCTATGAACTCACCCAGTCTTTCGTATCTCCATCATCGGTAACGGTGATAGGCCCCTACAGCCAAATGGAAAATCTATACGAACTAAATACTGAGATCATTGATATCTCCGGCCGGCGGGAGGATTTCACTGTCACCACCCGCGTTGTGCACCCATCCCCTCAAATTGAAATACCCGGCGGACAGATTGTTGAATTTCGAGGAGTTATCAAAGAGACCATCGTCATTCGGACAATCGAAAACAGGGAGCTGGTGGTTTTTGACCTTCCAGAAGGATTGAGTATTAATAGCGAGCTTCCCCAAGTGAGCCTCACCGTCCAGGGCAGCCAGCT
Organism: Spirochaetaceae bacterium; assembly: GCA_965232165.1. Taxonomy (GTDB): domain Bacteria; phylum Spirochaetota; class Spirochaetia; order DSM-2461; family DSM-2461; genus UBA2779. The sequence goes on from CBDDOY010000002.1 coordinate 662,993, forward strand.
TATTGTTGAGGAGATTAGTCCTCAGGATATGACCCTTTTCATCGAGGGTTCAAAAATTCGCGGCCCTGGAACTTACACCCTTCCTCTGATGATAGATATTCCCCCCGGCCTGGCAGTACTCAAAATAGCGCCCCGAGAAATCAGCATACAAGTCGTCTGGACTTCAGCCGTGAATCCTCAGCCTATTCTGCCCCGCCTTAACGGCACGCCGTCCACAAAGAGCGACCAATGATAATCGGAATTGGATTAGACATCGTTCATGTTTCACGATTAACGCATTGGCTGGAAAACCCCAATCTTTGCGCCCGTTATTTCCATCCCCTGGAGTTGGATGCGGTGTATGCACGGGGTGTCAATTCGGTCCTAAGCCTGGCATCCCGATTCGCCGCGAAGGAGGCATTCGTCAAGGCTATGGGAACCGGGTTTGCAGGCCTGCGATTAAGAGATATTCGAGTCGAGAATAAGAAATCTGGACAGCCCCAACTGATACTTGAGGGAAAGGCTCTAGAACGATCTTCCCAAATTGGTGTAAACAGAATACATCTATCCCTGACTTATGAAAAAAACTGGGCCGCGGCCCAGGTAATATTGGAAGCGTTCAATGGCTGAACTAAAAATTACTTACAGGGCGAAACAATCCACCGAATGCCCTCTCTGCAGACAAGAATTTCATCGTGAAGACATGCTCACAGGCGGCGGACGAATGAACGCCGGAGAGTTGACCGATGAGCTTCACCGGAAGTATCTGCCCACCCAGAAATATGGGAGGATATTCCCCCTTATCTATACAATATCGGTATGTCCCAGATGTTGGTTTGCCGCCTTTCCCCGCCACTTCACCTCAATGGAAGACGAAGTCCTGGAAGCCCTTGACAACACCATCGGCGAGAGAAAAAACCTTATCCGCCCCTTATTCGACAATATCGATTTCGAACAGAACAGAACACTTCCCGAGGGGATATGTTCCTATGTGTTAGCCGCCTCATGTTACGGGCATTTCCCGAAAACAGAGGCGCCCACCTTCCTCAGCGGTCTCTGCTTCCTCCGCGCCGGTTGGCTAGCTAATGATTTTGATGAAGTGGACTCCGATAAGAATTATAGCTACATGGCCCGGATATTCCTCAGAAAGGCATCGTTTTACTATTCCGAAACTCTGCGATGCCAAAATGAAAAAACTGAAAACGTAGAAGAAATTCCGCATTTCGGCCCCGATATAGATAGAAACTATGGCTTTGATGGCGTGCGCTACCTTACGGGGCTGCTACAGCTTAGATATGCCAAGCATGAAGACCGAGAGAAACGGATCAAAACTCTTAAAGAGGCGCAAACAGCGGTCTCGCGTATCGTCGGCATGGGTGAATCATCCAAAGCAAAACCGTCGGTGTTTCTGGATATGGGCCGAGAACTCTACAAAGCAATCAAGCTTGAACTCCAAAGCATTGATGCTTCGTAACATCGCTCTTACCATCTCGTATGACGGAACCGATTACGCCGGATGGCAGATTCAGAACGGCCAGCCCAGCGTACAAGGAATGCTGGAAAAAGCCTTAACAGATCTTCACGGCAAACCCACCGCCATCATCGGTGCAGGCAGAACCGATGCAGGAGTCCATGCGATTGGACAGATGGGTAATTTCATTACCGAAAAAGACTCCATCCCCGGCTGGAAATTCAGTGATGCCCTGAACGCACGGCTGCCCCCCGATATCCGCATCCTTAAAAGTCGCCAGGTCGCCGAATCCTTTCATGCCCGCCGAAACGCCGTGAGTCGAAGCTATGAATACAGAGCGGTTGAAAACCACTCCTTTCCGGCGCATCTGGCTCGTTTTGTATGGCGGGTGCCCCGTCTGCCCTCACAGGGAGTACTCAATGATATGGCCCGCACAATCTGCGGCACACACGATTTCACCGCCTTCGTAACAGCGCGAGACGCTTCGCCGCATAGAATACGCGAGATATACCATGCTGTTTTCCTTTCTGCCGGACCTGTCACAGTTTTTCAAATCAGCGGGGATTCATTCTTATGGCGTATGGTACGGTCCCTGTTGGGAACAATGCTGGATGTGGCCTTACGGGGTGGCGACAGTCAGGCCATTCGCGACATACTATACTCACGAGACAGAAAAGCCGCAGGCCCGACAGCACCCGCAAAGGGTCTGTTTCTTAAGAAGGTGGAATATGGACCGCAATGGCGCATTTATTGAATACGCCCGTATACTGGACGATATAATGGACTGGCTCAGAGATGGGTACCGCCGAAGCGACGAGACGCCCCCCATCATTCATCCTCCGCAAATTGAGCCTACAGTGAAAAATAGCAACTGCACCTCAGCCTCCAAGAATTTCATCCTGCCGGAACAGAGGAGTCCTGAACCGGATGCTGCGGCTCAACTCATCCACATCGCCGATGAAATAAAAGCCTGTATGAAGTGCAATCTCAACCTGATACGAAAGAACACCTGTCCTGGACGGGGGCGAGTCGAAGCTACTCTCATGGCCGTAACCCCTCCGCCGGGACAAGAGGCGAAGGAAGAGTCGTCCCCCCTGCCGGCCTATGAAGATGAATATCTCGCTAAATGGTTTATCGCCCTGAAGCTCAACCCCGATAAAGATGTTTTTATCACCCCCGCCGTGAAGTGCCGCACACCCGGCGGCAGGTCTCCTCAAGCCGAGGAGGCGGAAGCCTGTGCCGGTTACTTGCGGCGGCAGTTCAATGCTGTGGCGCCGAAGGCGATCCTGGCATTGGGCGATGCGGCCTGTGGCGCCCTGACCGGGAATCCGCGCGACTTCCCCTCTCTTGTTGGCAAGGAATGGACCTGGGGCAATATCCCTGCGCTTGTTCTGTGGCCTCCCGCAGAGGTTCTGGCGCAACCCAATCGATTGAGACGGCCTGTCTGGCAGGCTTTGCAGCGGTTTAAGGCGGCCTGGGATGCCTCACCTTAAACTGGCTTTCAACCTCCCCATCCAAGGAGTGTTCACCTATTGGTCCGATCTAGACATACCGCTGGGCTGCCGTGTGCTGGCGGAAATCGGCCGCCGTCGTCTCACCGGCTGGGTGGTAGGCTCCCTCATCGACCGGCCGCCGGAGATTAAAGACATCAAAAAGATCAAAACCATCATCAGAGCCGTGGATTCCGATCCGCTGTTCGATGAAAAATTCCTGTCTCTGGCCCAATGGATGGCAGATCTCACCCTCTGCAGCCTCGGAGAAGCCCTTGCTTGTATGCTGCCCGGCGGCCGCAGGGAGGGTAAAGGGATAACAGATGGAGAGGAAACCGAAGCGGCAAAGTCCGTGGAGAAATTGACCACGGAACAGGGCGAGGCATTGGATGCCATCAAGGGTTCGCCACAGGATTGGTTTTACCTCTACGGGATAACAGGCTCGGGCAAGACGGAAGTGTTCTTACGCTCGGCAGAAGACAGCCTATCTCGAGGAGAGGGGGTGATCTATCTTGTTCCGGAAATAGCACTGAGCCACCAGTTGGTAGACCGGCTGAGTGAGCGCTTCAGGGACAACATTGCCGTACTTCATTCAGGACTCACCCCCTCCCAGCGTTTAACCCAGTGGAGAAGAATACAAAAAGGCGGGGCCCTGTTTGCACTCGGCGCCAGAAGCGCTGTATTCGCTCCGGTTAGGAACCTTGGACTCGTGATAATCGATGAGGAACATGAAGGTTCCTACAAGTCTTCGTCCACTCCCCGCTATCACGCCAGACAACTGGCGATGCGGCGCTGTCTGACCTCAAAAGCCACCCTCATCATGGGCAGCGCCACCCCATCGGTGGAAGCCTGGTTTCTGATGAATTCAGGCAGACTCAGACGGCTGGAACTCATCGACAGGCCGGCCGGCGGCGCACAGCCCAGAGTGCGCATTGTCGACATGAGAAGAGAAAAAGGCGTACTGTCGCAGGAAATGCTTAAATCCCTTTCTGCGGCATTGAATCAGAAACGTCAAGTGCTGCTGTTCCTTAACCGCCGTGGGTTTTCCTACCACTATTTCTGCCCGGACTGCGGAGAGGACATTCTATGCCGTCATTGCAGTGTGCCGCTGACCTATCACAAGAGTCGGCATACGATGCTATGCCATTACTGCGGCCATCGAAGGCTGCCGCCCGAGTCCTGCCCAAATTGCCAATCCCTTCAAATGAGAGCAGCGGGGTTTGGAACAGAGAAAATTGAAGAGGAGATAAGGCGACTCTATCCGGAAAAACGCATTGTCCGGCTCGATGCCGACACCACGAGACGAAAAGGAGTTCTGGCTTCAACCCTCAAAGACTTCCGAAACGGAAAAATCGACATCCTGCTGGGCACCCAGATGGTCGCCAAGGGCCTCAACGCACCCGGCCTGCAACTGGCTGTCATCCTTGCGGCGGATACAACCATGAACCTGCCGGATTTCCGCTCGACCGAACGCACCTTTGCGCTCATCGTCCAAGTGGCCGGACGGGTTGGCCGCTTTCGTCCCGACGGTGAGGTGATTATTCAAACCTACCGCCCAGATGCCGTACCGGTGGAGTTTGCCGCCAACAACCGAATCGCCGAATTCTACGAATATGAAATCTCCCAGCGGCAGATGCTGGGGTTCCCTCCCCATAGCCGCCTCTTTCGCCTGGTGGTGAGGGGAAAGGCCGAGGAACGTGTGCAGAACTATATCAAGGCATTGACCAAGGCCCTGTCTCAGGGAAAAAACCGCTGGGAACTTCTGGGACCGGCAGAATGTCCCATCGGATTGATGGCCGGAGAATTCCGGCAGCACCTCATCCTCAGAACCAATCATTTCGATCATGCCCATTCGGCATTGAAGACGGCAATAGGCGAGACAAAAGTCACTAGCGGTGTGCGGCTGGAAATCGACCTTGACCCTGTAGGGTTGCTATAGGCGGCACCTATGTCCTGAGCCTTCCACTCATCCCTCATAATTCACCCCTCTGCGTTCACCGCACAGGCTGATAATCCACAACTCACAACTCAATGATGCGCTGCCTGAAGAAGCGCCAGCAATTCTATGTAAGGGCACCTCTAAAAAACAGATTTAGGAAATTGACGAAGAGATTTTTTGTCGATACAAGGCGGCAAAAGCTAAGGGCGCAGCTTAAGCTTAGTTAAGTATTTTGACAACGCAGTAGCGGCAGAAAAGATCGAGTCAAGAACTAAATGGGTTTTTTAGAGGTGCCTGTAAGTTTAGGCTGTCTAAGAAATGCGGCATTCAGCGTTGGCTAACCAACGCTGAATGCAATAGTTAAAAAGCCCGCACTGCACGAACATTGAAGACGCCGTGGTACTTGGAGTAGTCGTTCTGGACGCCATCGGCGAAGCCCTGCCCCCACGCGTTGGCGGAACTGATCTCCGACGAGGACCAGTAGTACTCAGATGCAAAGCTGCCCACTGAATTTTTCTGCTCATACAACTCATACAACTCATCCTTGGAAGGCAAAAACCAGTCGTCATAAACAACACCGTTATGGTCTACTGTATGCTCGCTACAGATTTTCGCCGCGTAATTCTCTCCTCCGTTATTACCAAGTGCGGCCACTATCGCCGCTGTGTTAGTCTTGCCCGATCCTATGTCTGTGCCCGTGCCAATCTCTGTTCCAGCACCACCCCATCGAACCTTACCAGTGAGAGTGATATCCTGCAGGGCAGCCTCCAAGTAAGTCCATTCATCGCCGGTATTAGGATTCACATAGAAGATTTCCCCTCCGGCAGGGCCGGTGCCGCCTACGCTGTACACTACCTCCAGTACGAAGTCGACTGTTGTCTCTCCAGTGTAGTTGGTTGTACCGGCAGCCTTCACGGTGTATGTTCCGGTATCGCCTATGTCGATCGTGTCTGCTATAGAGACTAGACCGTCGTTATCTATGGAGACGGCATCTACGGCGACTCCACCTTTCTCTATGCTCAGGCCGTAATCAGTTCCTGCGGTCAGACCGGCATTGTTGATTGTTACGGAGAAAGTTGATTCTTGCAAGCGGGGGGCAGTTTGGGCATCAACGGAAATAGAGAAGCCTGCCACTGTTGCAATATCTATAGAATTGACTGTCAGCGTGAAGTCGGCACTTGTTGTACCGCTGTAGCTGCCCGTTCCGGCGGCTGTAACGGTGTAGGTTCCTCCATCACTCACCGCGATACTGTCGTTTATGGCGATGTCGCCGTTTGCGTCTATCGACATGAAGCCCGGAACATTATTGCTGCTGTCGGTAATTTCGAGCGTGTAGTCAGTTGTCGCCGTCAGTGTGCCTCCTATCACAGCATTGTGTGAATCTGTTGATTTCGCCGTTGCTGTTTTGTCATCAACAGAAATAGAGAAGCCCGTCACTGCTGCAATATCTTTAGGCTCGACTGTCAGAGTGAAGTCGGCATTTGTTGTACCGCTGTAGTTGCCCGTTCCGGCGGCTGTAACGGTGTAGGTTCCTCCATCACTCACCGCGATACTGTCGGCTATGGTGATGTCGCCGTCTGCGTCTATCGACATGAAGCCCGGAACATTATTGCTGCTGTCGGTAATTTGGAGCGTGTAGTCAGTTGTCGCCGTCAGTGTGCCTCCTATCACAGCATTGTGTGAATCTGTTGATTTCGCCGTTGCTGTTTTGTCATCAACGGAAATAGAGAAGCCTGCCACTGTTGCAATATCTATAGAATTGACTGTCAGCGTGAAGTCGGCACTTGTTGTACCGCTGTAGCTGCCCGTTCCGGCGGCTGTAACGGTGTAGGTTCCTCCATCACTCACCGCGATACTGTCGTTTATGGCGATGTCGCCGTTTGCGTCTATCGACATGAAGCCCGGAACATTATTGCTGCTGTCGGTAATTTCGAGCGTGTAGTCAGTTGTCGCCGTCAGTGTGTCTCCTGCTATCACAGCACTGTGTGAATCTGTTGATTTCGCCGTTGCTGTTTTGTCTCCAACGGAAATAGAGAAGCCCTGCACTGTTGCAATATCTTTAGGAGCGACGGACAGAGTGAAGGTGTCACTTATCATACCGCTGTAGCTGCCCGTTCCGGCGGCTGTAACGGTGTAGGTTCCTCCATCACTCACCGCGATACTGTCGGCTATGGTAATGTCGCCGTCTGCGTCTATCGACATGAAGCCCGGAACATTATTGCTGCTGTCGGTAATTTGGAGCGTGTAGTCAGTTGTCGCCGTCAGTGTGCCTCCTATCACAGCACTGTGTGTTGAATCCGTTGATTTCGCCGTTGCTGTTTTGTCATCAACGGAAATAGAGAAGCCTGTCACTGTTGCAATATCTTTGGCCGTTACTGTTACCTCCAGGGAAGCGGAGTATTCTTTTGCTTCGGCATCTGTTGCCTTCACGGTAATTTGAGCAGTGTTCCTGACATCCGCGGCCGTTCCAACCGTTACAACACCGGTTGCACCATCAACACTTACGCCCTGCGGGCTGCCCTCCAGGCTATATTCGATAGTACCTGCGGGCGGGTTTGTCCAAACAGGTGCTGGACTCTGTCCCTCTGTTCCGTGGACTGTTGTAATATCGCTTGCGTAGCTGAAAGAACTATCCAGAACTTTGAGAGTCACCTGGATAACTTTGCTTCCTGTATAGCTGCCCGTGCCATTTACGGTTATATCGTGCACCGTATCATGATTGGCCGTATTACTCTGCACGGGTATCGTCAAAGCACCGTCCTCAGCCACCTGGACAGTGCCGGTTATAATCGGTTCAAACCTCAATGCCTCCGCCATTGTGTCGCTGCCGATCAAGCCGCTCACCGTTATAGCGCCGCTGAATTCAATGCCTGCATACGCCGTCAGGTCACCAAAGGTTAGGTTTGTGAGGGCGTTTATATCTTTTTGAGCGATAGTGAGAGTCTGTTCACCTTCAACCGAAGTGTCAAAGGTTGATGTCGCCGTTATGGTGACTTCTCCTGCCGCTGCTATCGTCAATTCTCCTGTCCCGGAGTCCACGTCCGCAACAGCGGCATCCGATGTGCTATATGTCACCGTGGTGTCGGCACCGTTCACCGCATCCACCGCAGGAGATGTCAGCATCTGGGGTCCATCTCCGTAGGTCAGCGCTGGAGGCGTGCCGAATGTAATGCTGTTTACTTTCTGCAAGTTTACTGTGACCGTCTCCTGGAAGTCGGCATAGGCGCCGCCGCTGTCGATTACCTTTATATTGAAGGTGAAGTCATTCCCGTCAATGTCCGAGAGAACCGCTCCGGCTGAGATGGTGATCTCTCCAGTGCTGCTGTCGACAGCAGCTCTGTTTTCCACGCTGGAGTACTCTGCTGTTATGGGAGATGTGACATCGGTCTTCTGTGTGAGGACGGGCGGGGCAATGGTTACTTCACCGGCGACTGCGCCGCCCTTCACTTCAACGAAGACAGAGGCGGTATCATAAACCAGAGATTCCACCCAGGGGGCCCTGGCGTCAGCGGTGACGGTGACTGTTATTGAGGCTGTCGCCGTTCCCGAATAGTTCCCCGTCAGGGTGAAGGTAACGGTGTGCTCCGTCTCTGCCTGCTCCGCGGAGGGGGTCCCGGTAATTTCTCCCGTGGCAGGGTCGAGGTCCAGGCCGGCGGGAAGAGCGGGGGCCACCGTGTATACAGCCGCAGCCCACTTGGCAGTGCGTCTGTAAAGCTCGGTCTCACCGGCGTAATCTCAACATCTTTGCTGGCGGTTATCGCCGTATAGGACACCGTTCCTATCGTGTGTTCTTTCGGATTAACTGTTATCGTGATCTTTGCCGTGTACGCTGAGTCTCCAGCGGCGGCCGTCACGGTTCAGTCCTCAGCCGCGGCATGGGCGTCTTTCGGGACGGTCACAGCTCCGTCATTTCCTACGGCGGGTGTAACGTTAAGATTCGAGCCGCCCGGCGGCCCCTCGATGCTGTAGGTGACGGCGCCCGCCGGCAGGTTTGTCCACGTCGGCGCAGGACTCGCCGCGTCCTGAGCCATGCCGAATTCTGCGGTGATTCCGCTGCTGTACGTGAATGACGGCTGCGTTGTACCGCCGTTCTCATCATCCGTTGTTCCCGGGCACGATGCCAGAAACGCCAACAGTCCGATTGAGAGCAGGGCTCCCCTGCTCATTAGCCAGGAAAACTTCTTCATTTCCGTTCTCCTTCGATAAGATAATTAATAGCTGATCTGATATATCAGTCTTACAAATACCATTATTGCTAACATTACTAACATAGTAGCAGATCAAAGAATTGTCAATCAAAACTGTTTTGCATTATCCTAAAAAAAGCCGTTAAAAACCTAGAAGTATAGAAATTTCCGACTGAAATATTTTGATATATGTAGGGCTTGCTGAAAAAGTATTTTTGACTCTGAATACCAGTATAATGAATCAAAACTGCATTACAAGTGAGCCAGAATGCAATGATTTGAGAAACTTCGGGGGAATTTTGATTTCTGCTATTACCCAGGTGCAAGGGTTTTGAGCCATTTTCCGCATTTACCTTGCACCTGTTTTTTCAAGAATAGACAGCAAGGCTGCTCTAAAGCATTTGTAAATGGCTTTTACCTTGAAAATCTATAGATTATGACTTTTTCAGCAAGCCCTATTTAGGTATTCTGAAGAACGGCATTGACGGCGCAACTGTTCTTCTTGAAATAGAACGTGAAATTCTTCGATTGAAAACCGCGGACGCTTCAATGAAACAGCATAAAGAACAGTTGGAAATATGCATTGATGAAGACAAAGAGAAGGAGGCAAGGGATGATGATTTGAAAGAAAGAGTTATACGGATAAAGTATCCGTCTAAGTTAGGAAGTCAAGTACAAATAGCCTTCGACACCTTGACTGGTATTGGCATCAAAATCGATGAGATTAAGGAGTAGAAAATGAAACTTATCAAGTTTATTCGTATGTCGATGTTTTTAGGAATGATGATCCTAGTTGCCGGTTATGGATATTCGCAAACTTGGAGTACTAGCGAGAGCATAGATGAAATGACCGGAGCACGCAGTTGCTATGCAACATCGTCTGTTGTAAGTACTACTGAGCCGATGGGATTCCCTTATGGTGATATAAAGGCATGGTTAGGTGTAGGTTATGATGGAAAGAATGTATGGGTATATGTTGGGAGGGGTCAAGACATAGGTAACACTCGAGGTTCAGGACATAGGTAACACTTTTAGCCGAGCATGGTAACACATTGGAGGTGGAAGCATGCCTTGGCAGGAGAGAAATACCATGGATTTGAAAGAAGAATTCGTTATTCGAGTTCAGCAGGGAAAGCAGAACTTCAGCAGTTTATGCTTAGAGTACGGAATTAGCCGAAAAACTGGTTACAAGTGGATGAACCGGTTCACAGAGGACGGCTTTGAAGGGCTGGAAGATCAATCCCGACAGCCCAGGGTAAGTCCGAATCAGCTGGAAGAAGCGGCTGTCTGCAGGATTATCCGGTTGAAGAAAGATCATCCCAGGCGGGGACCGAAGAAAATTCATGCCCTGTATTTGAACAGGGCCAATGATGCCATTTCGTTGAGCAGTGTCAAAAGAGTCTTGAAAAAAAGCGGGTTTGTCCAGGAAAGAAAATACCGTAAAACAACCCCTGTGGAACGAATCAATGCGCCTCATCAGGCGCTGGCTCCCAACGATATCTGGACTGTTGACTTCAAGGGCCGGCGGTACTCCAAAGATCGCTCACGGTGTGAGCCGCTAACTGTCCGTGACGAGTTCAGCTGTTTCGTTTTGGAGGCGGGAATACTCGGCTCAACCCGCACAGAGGACGTTAAAAGTGCTTTTAAGAGGACTTTCAAGCTCTACGGCCTGCCCAAAGTCATCAAAAGCGATAACGGAAGCCCCTTTGCCGGCGCCGTCTCTGTCAGAGGTCTTACAAGGCTTTCGGCCTGGCGGATTTCACTTGGAATTCAACTGGAGCGGATCGATCCGGGCAGGCCGTCTCAGAATGGAGGACACGAAAGAATGCACAGGGATATCAAAGCCGATATCCAGAAGCAGATTAAATCAGACGCTTTGGAAATTCAGAAAGCGCCTGATTTGTGGCGGCATGAGTTCAACACGGTCAGACCTCATGAGAAGCTGGGTATGAAATGTCCGGGAGATGTGTACCAAAAGTCAAAGAAAGTGTATACATCTGAAAAGACTGAAATCGGGTATCCGTTATTTTACAGGGTACGGAAACTCTCGCGTTCGGGCTGTCTGAAACTGGACCGCAGCAGTATTTATATCAGTACGGCTCTTGCGGGGGAAACAATTGGAATCACAGATCTTGATGAATCGTTCTTCTCGATCTATTTTGATTAGGCAACCTCTAAAAAACCGTTTTTGGAATTTGGCGCAGAGATTTTTTCTTGATGCAAGGCGGCAAAAGCGGAGCTAGCTTAAGCTGCATGAGCATTTTGACAACGCAGCAGCGAGGAAAAAGATCAAGCCAAAAACGAAATAAGGTTTTTTAGAGGTGCCCATTATATTGAGCTGGGATTGATCGACAGAGAAACCTATGGTTTCAAGCCTTTCAATCAGAAACACTTACCTCCGCAAAAAGTGGGGGGTGATGCCTCTTCTGAACCTTGAAATCTGTTACCTATGTCCTGAACCCGTACCAAATAATGCACCGAATCTTCCCAATTCCGTAACTGAGAACGGGTATAATACGATCTCAACTAGAATTAAATGAGATATAATCAAAAGTTGTGGATGGGGTAAAAAAAGAGCAAATCCTTCTGTAAAATAATTGGTAATAAAGCCAAACAGAAAGGAGATGCTCTATGGAAGAGTTTACAACAAACGGAAATGATTCGGAAGTGCTGAAAAGCGAAACAGAATCGGTTTTGGATCAGGTTTTGCGAGAGGGAGCCAGAAAGATGCTTATTCATGCCCTGGAGTTAGAAGTGGAAGACTACATCAATGCCCATAAACATGAGCGTGATCAGAATAATCAGCGCAAGGTTGTACGCAATGGTTACCACGCCCAACGAAAAATTGTGACAGGGGCTGGTCAAATGCAAATCAAGGTTCCAAGAGTGGATGACAGGAAATTAAAGAGCAAGCGAGAGGATCGCTTCACCAGTGCCATACTGCCAACCTATATGCGCAGAACTCCCAGTATCGACAACCTTGTTCCGGCGCTGTACCTCAGCGGTGTGTCCACATCTGCTTTCCAGACAGCTCTTGCCTCGATTCTGGGTGAAGGTATTGCCGGACTGTCGGCGACGAACATAGTCCGCTTGAAAAGGTTCTGGGAAGATGAGTTTCTTCAGTGGGAGAAACGTGATTTGAAAGCTAAGGAATACGCCTACATCTGGGTGGACGGCATCTACTTCAATGTAAGGCTTGATGATCAAAGGAGCTGCATTCTTGTAATCATGGGAGCTGACAGGGATGGGAAGAAGGAACTTCTAGCCGTCAGTGACGGATACAGGGAAAGCTCACAAAGCTGGAGGGAGATACTGCTCCAACTGAAAGCCCGGGGTCTCACCACCGCCCCCAGGCTGGCCATTGGGGATGGTGCGCTGGGTTTCTGGAATGCCCTGGATGAAATCTTTCCCGAAACAAAAAAACAGCGTTGCTGGGTGCACAAGACAGCGAATGTGTTAAACAAAATGCCCAGGAATATCCAGGGCAAGGCCAAGTCAATGATTCATGAAATGTATATGGCAGATACCGAGCAGAATGCTCTTAAAGCCTATGACTTATTCATTGATTCCTTTCAGGCTAAATACCCCAGGGCCACCCAGTGTCTGGAAAAGGACAGGGAGAAGCTGTTCACGTTCTACAAATTTCCGGCGATGCACTGGACTCACATCAGGACGACCAACCCGATTGAGTCAACCTTTGCTACTGTCCGCCTTAGAACGAAGAGAACCAGGGGCTGTGGTTCAAGGGTGGCAACATTAAGTATGGTTTGGAAGCTCTGCCTGGAGGCTGAAAAGAACTGGCGAAAGCTACGTGGATACAAGCTAATCCCCAGGGTTATTGAGGGTGTGTTTTGTAAAGATGGAGTCTTCAAGGAAGAGGCCGCGTGAAAAAAATGAAGGATTTGAAATTTTCTCATCCACAACTATTGACAATAACTCGAATTAAATGGGATGACAGTGTAGAGAATGTAACACTTACACAAACATGGGGGGCTGAATTCATTCATTTCAATAATGCTAAAAAGATATTGTCTAAAATTAAGACTGCCAGTTCAATGTTGCTTGAACTGGATTGGTATGGGGAAGGACATGTGTATTTTAAGTTCCCGTTAAACGGAGCATCGGAAGCAATAGCAGAAATTCTAAAGTGTGAATAATATAAGGAGGTTTGTATGGGAAATGCTGTAGGATTAATCATAATCTTCGTTATAGCATTCGTCGGTTTGATTATATATCATCTATGTATGATTTTATATCCATATAGTTTAGGAGCGAAAATACTTCGTGATGAGTTGGAAAGGAATAAAAAAGAGTAGAAAATAAAATTTGGAAAGAGGAATAGTACAGCGGTTTCTATAGATGTAGACAGTCTTAAGGAACTGATTGATGTGGACAAGGAGACCTGAGATTCATCATTCTCAACTCTCAATTCTCCATTCTCAATTCCCCCTCCCTTGATTCCAGAAGCTTTCGCATGTTAGTCTATACTTTATGGAAGTCTATACTATCGGGGTAAAAGACCGGCTCCGAACCTTGCGCCGGGTTGCACACCCCATAGAGAATATTGATGATTCAACAGCCGAACTGGCCCAGGACATGATAGAAACCATGATCAAGGGAAAGGGAATCGGACTGGCCGGCCCTCAGGTGGGTCTTCTGCAGCGCATCTTCACTGTGAAAACCGGCTCCGCCAGGCCCCTTGTCTTCATCAATCCGGTTATCACCGCGACGAGTCCAGAAACAGCCTGTTTTGAGGAGGGATGCCTAAGCATCCCTGAGCAGTATTCCGAAGTGAAACGCCCGGAATCCGTTCAAGTCCAGGCATGGAATGAGAAAGGACGGCCCTTCACGATTGAGACCGGCGGTTTACTGGCGACGGTGATACAGCATGAACTCGATCATCTGAACGGCATCCTGTTCATCGACCACATCAGCCCAGTGAAGAGGAAGAGAATACTGGGGCAATTCAAAGTCAAACTGGAAGATTACCCTGAGGTTGAATGAGGATACTCTTCGCCGGCACACCGGACATCGCCGTTCCCTCCCTGCGGTCCATCGCCTCTGAGTTCGCCGTTGTCGGGGTGCTCACGGCTCCCGATACGGCAACAGGGCGAGGCCGGCAGCTTAGGGCGCCGGCGATAAAAACGGCGGCACAGGAAATCGGCCTGACGGTGCTTCAGCCGCCGCTGTTGGATGCTGCAGCCAGGGCTGCCGTTGAGTCCCTCAAACCGGATTTACTCGCGACGTTCGCCTACGGGAAAATATTCGGACCGAAGTTCTTAAGTCTCTTCCCTCTCGGCGGTATCAATATGCACCCATCGGCATTACCGCTCTACCGCGGCCCGTCCCCCCTGACGGCGGCCATACTCGCCGGTGACACAATGACAGCCTTGACGGTACAGCGGATTGCATTGAAAATGGATAGCGGTGATATACTCCGGCAGAGTCCATTGTCCATTAATCCATACGAAACAACCGGATCACTCATGGAAAAGGCCGCCAGATTGGCAGCAGACGAGATGACAGCCGTCATTGAACAATTAGGATCAAGCTCCCTGAAAGGCCATCCGCAAGACCCCTCAATGGTTACGTACTGCAGTAAAATCTTGAAGGAAGACGGGCTCATTGACTGGAGGCGTCCCGCGATGGAAATTGAGCGCATGGTGCGAGCCTATCAGCCCTGGCCCAAGGCCCAAACGGTCTTTTTAGACCAGAAGCTATTCGTGCTCGAATCCCGTCTCTTCCCCGCTGATTCTCCTGGAGAGCATATTGATCCGGGCACGGTGTTGGGTGTGGACAAATCTCATGGTATCCTGATACAAACAGGTGACGGCATTCTCAGTGTTACACAGTTGCAGGCGGCCGCTAAAAAATCTATGCACTTTCGTTCTTTTCTGAATGGAGTGTCTATAAAAGCAGGTATGAGATGGGGACAAGAAAGATGAAATCTGAGAGGAAACAACTCATCCCTCACACAGAGAATGCACGGGATGATGCGATGTCTGTCGAAGCCGATTCTCCAATCGCGCGCTATCATTTCCGCCAATCCCTACTGGTCATCGGCATTGCCCTTTTTGTCATGCTGTTCTTCTTTGCCGCGGCATTTTTACTGGCAGTCCGGGGTGCCGAACGAACAGTGGTGCCGCAAATAGTCGACATGGAATTGATTGAAGCCTTGATAATGCTTCAGGAACGAGAGCTTTATCCCCGGCTCCAGGTGAAATACACAGGAGACCCTGGCAACAAGGGGCTCATCATCGACCAAAACCCCCAGCCAGGGCTGTATATCAAAGCCGGACGGCGGATTGCTCTTACGGTCAGCAGGGGGGCCATCATCGACAATGTCGAAAACTATGTCGGCAAGACCATTGAAGAGATAAGAGGGCATCTGGCAGCGGTATTTTCAACCTATGAGCCCCTTCTGGTCATACGGGAACCCATCATTTACGTTTATGATGAGGCACCTGTCGGGACGGTTCTTTCCCAGACGCCGAGGGCCGGAACACCGCTGTCCGAACCTAGGGAACTGATTCTTATCGTCAGCCGCGGCGCTTCCGATAAACCGGTTATAATTCCTGACTGGATGCGATGGAACACCGGCGAGGTGTTGCGGGCCTTATCAAAACTTCCCCTGACTTTCCAATTCATCCAAGACACCCTCCCCCCCCAAGGTCCAGCCCCGCGAATCACTTCACAGGAGCCCCTGCCCTATAGCCCTGCCCCGCCCGGAAGCCTAGTAACGCTGTTATACAGGGCCCCCGGCCAAATTCAAGAGGGTTCTCAATACGGCTTGCTGGAGCACGTACTCCCGGACTACCCCGTTCCTGTTCTTCTTGAAGCCATTGTCCGAAAGCCGGGCGCCGAGGAACAGAAACTATTCTCCATGCCCTATCCCGGCGGGCCCGTTTCCTTTCCCTATGTGCTTCCCATCGGTTCCAGCATTACCCTCATGATCAATGAATCAGAAGCATATCGCCAGGAAATCCTGGCTAAGAATTGAATCATCTTCCCGGAAGAAGACGGGAGGCGGCGAGCACATCCCCATATCGATTCCAGAACTCAAGAAATCTCTGCTGGGAGTCGTCGAAGAATTCAAACTGCATCATAGCGGCATCAATACCTATCCACCGCCAATGCCAACTCTCCCCGATGTATCCGGTAACTTCTTCGGCGTTATCGGGATAGGAGAGGCTCCATCCGTATATTCTTGCGTTAGCTGCCAGCCAGGACCAGGCGTGCGTCCTGGAAAAACCATGGCTGACATCCCCGAAATCCACGGCGGTTCCAAGCTGGTGCTGGCTGCTGCCGGCGGGAGCGGAAAACCTCATGGCCGTTTCCCTTCCCTCCCGTTTAACATAAAAATCGAATAACTTCTTCTGATCATCATAGGATCGGTAAGCCGATGCAATTTTAAGCGCGACCCCTCTCCTGGCGGCGGCTTTTGTCATCGTCAACAAAGCGCTGTACGCATGGGTGTCGAGCCGCATTGAATCTTTAGAGACATGAAAATCATCCGGCGAAAGAGTTTTAAGGTCTCTGGGTTCGTATTCCGGTTCCAAGGGGTGAGTCTTATCGACAAGACGGAAGAAGTCGGGCGATAGAGCAAGGATACCGTTTGCCAGGGAAAGAAAGCGTCGTGCCTTTCTCTCCGCCGAGAAGGATAATTCGGGGATCAGTTCGTTCAGCCGAGGGAAAGTGAGATCGAAATTGGGGTGAAGCAAGGCTGTATCGGCACCAGCCAATGCCGGCTGCCGGAAGCCCGACAGCAGACCGCTATTGCTTGACGGGACACAGGGAGAGATGACTATTAACAAACTTAGGGCAATGATGCAATATCTCATATGAAATGAAAATTCAAACCATGGGGTTTCCCCACTATAATGAAATGTGAATACGTTTGTACAGGCCAATAAAGAAGCAAGGGAGCTGATTAATCGGGGAAATTTCCGAGAAGCCTATCATCGTATCGTCAACATCAAGGTTAATCGTCCAGATCATCTTTTTACCAAAATAGCCCTCATGGTAGACGCCGGAGTGGCTCTACGGGATATCAAACTCCTGAAATATGGCCGGTACCTGATGGATTTCCACTCTCAGGATATCCTAAGCGTTCCCTCCTTTGTCCCGTTCCACTGGTTAAACCTCGGCAATTTATCCGCCAATATATTGGCATTGCAAGAACACGAGGGCGGCGGCCGGTGCTGGTACAAGCGGGAATTAACGCTTCCGATACGGAAGGCCTATGTCAATGCCTTCAAAGACAATGGAAAGGCATTCCCTCTCAATTCCCGGATACTCTGCGCTCATGGCCGTTTCCTAATGGGATTGGGACGAGATTATGAGGCATTTGGGCTGTTTCACAAAGCGACGCATTTAGACCCGAAGAACAGCGGTCCCGAATTGGGACGAATCAGAGCCTTAACGTCACTTGCGGGCACTGCGCCGACACTTGAGGAGGAACTCCTCAAAGAAGCGAGAGAGGGCCTAGCCCTGCTGGAAAAGAGAGAGAGCGGCCCTGAGAATCATGTCAGTATCAGGGAAATAAGAGACCGCATCTCTGAACGTTTGAGCACAGCCGATGATGAACCTAACCAATATCCACGGAATCAGCTTGAAATCAATGCTCAGGAATACAATATGGCGGTATTCTGCTTACGTCATCGACTCTATTTGAGCCCATGTTCTGTTTGCCGCAGGTGCGATAGGAGCATCGGAGATTCGATAGCCATAGGGGTGAATCATGCAGTTGTCGGCGGAAAAGTCCCCGGCAGATACCAACGCATGGCCATCTTGGCTGGCCGGCTCATTGAGCGTTACCGTGCACTGCGTTCCGCATTATTCAACCATTGCCAGGGCAATGATGTTTCGGTTCAAGCCGATCAGCCCGGATACTCCAACAAGGCCGCAGGCTGGAAACCCATCCCTCCGGACACGACCGCCCTGATCGGTATGCTTTCGGGTTTGCGGGCGGTGATGGAAGGCATGGCCGCATACGCGGCGTTGTATCTGGACAAGGAGACCGGCACTTCGGCAGATTTCACTCAGATCATTGGAACCCCCTCTGCACCCGGCCCTGCATTAGAAGAAGTGAAGAATCCGGCATTACATGCGTTTTGGGATCTCTGGGCCGATGGTATCGAGGGAGTGATTCCCGGGTACGGTTTAGTGGAGTCTTTCTGTGATACGATGTCCGCACCTCGGGCGGAAAGCCTTTCCCTGGACAATGTCAGCCTTACAAATCTTACGGCATCCTTGCTGGTGTGGTGGGGGGGGATGATTTCCTACCTTGTCAGAATGGCCGACCGCGATGCTCAAGGCGATACAGAAGACCCGCCGCTATGGCCATTGGAACCATTCATCTTACCAGAACCCTAGAAGCATCCTAAAAAATCCATTCAATGATCGGGCTCAATCTTTTTAGAGACCCTAAGCTTGTCAGAACTCGAATCAATAGTCCATTCCCACAGAAATCACTTCAGAATGGTCATTAATTCATTACTCTGGAGGTGCCCTTTAGAAGAATCTATATTCAACTGCCTCCATTTCATCAATCCCGATTGCAGGCACTTTGAGAAGCTGCCGGAGTATTCCCCTGATCAGGCTGAAAACCTTCGGACTGCCCGATTGAATATATCGATGAAATAGCATCCTAGATGACAGGAACACATCACGCTGCACCAGGTGAGGGATTTTGCAGTGATTTATTTGCGTCAAGGCGGGGAGCACTTCATTCTGACTGTTCAGCCCAGGCATGAATCTAATTGATCGAAAAATAAGCGCAAGGGAATGCAGCTCCAAATGCCGCTGGCAGCCCCGGCGATTGGCAATGAGCCGGAGGGGGGCTGCCAGAATAAGGCATTGGAGTGAAAAGCCCGATCCGAAGGGTTGCGCCCAAAGTTAGGAACATTGGAAACTTGACTGACTCCTGCACGCCTCATGAATGTGCTTTGAGTCCTTGAATTCCGGCCCTGCTGAATACAAGGGCATGCACCGCCGGTTAAGGCTTTTCACCTTGCTCCGGGGCATAATAAAACATGGTCTTAAGAGGCCGGACGAACTGTTATCATGACGATTCAGCTTTTTGTCCCGCGTTTCTGTTTACATTGGTGAAATAGGCTTCTATCATGCCCGCTTCAAATTCCTCATTGTCTCCATAGTCGTAACCGAAAACATCCCTCCACAATGAAGGGTCTTCCATACACAGGTAGAAAAACACCTTGTCATGCCAAGAAGAGAATTCTCTGTAGGCAAACCGGAACAAGTCTCGTTTTATATCCATCGGATAGGAAAATTTTCCTCCGGTTTCATGCAGCGGCATTTGGAGAATTCGGCTCTTCCCGGGCTGCTCCCGAATTTTTCTAATCACCGGCTTTATAAAGGTAAGTGTACCGAAAGACACCATAACGACATCGTCCGTTCGGAAATCAGCCTGTAAATTCTCGATGATACTCCCGTAATCGGCCTGCCAGTCATCATACAGCACCATTGGATGGAAATGGAAACCTATAAGGTTTCCCGCATCGGCCATCATCCGGGCAGACTCGATACGTCTGCACAATGAAGCCGTACCGTACTCTTCATTGTCAATGACAACCTGGGAATTGATCGACCAGGTGCAGATAACATTGGATGGCACTCTCCGGCTAAGCAGATGGGAGATATTGTCCGATTTAGTTTTGAATTCGAGAATGACATTGGGATGGCGCTCAGCAAATGACAGCAGTGCATCAAGAATGCCGAATTTGCTGCCCATCATCAGGGAATCAGAGGATTGACCTGTTCCAATATGATAGGTTTTTTGCGGGTCTATCTCGATGGCATTGAGCTTGTCCAATAAATTGCGGCTGATTCCCGCCTGTCGGCCGCCGTAGAAGAAACGAACGGAGCAGTAGCTGCAATCAAACGCACAGCCCTCAACCGCATCGAGGGTGAGCAGATTGCAGCAGCGAGTTTTCGAAGAGGCGACCGGACAGCGGCCGTATCCCAGCTTCGGTCCATCAATTTCAACGGCTTCATGGGCAGCCGGGTCTGCCGGACGATGAGTGCCGATGAAGCCTTTGTAGGTTTTCACATTGTTTTTAATCGACTCCCATTCCGTACAGATCGCGTCATAGGCTTCCTTCCGCGAGTGGAATTTTCGTCGAAGTCTGCCGGAAATCGGTTTTTCATCCCATGCAGCAAAATCAACCGCCATGTCGATGAGGTTCTTGAGTTCATGATGGGTGAAACGAAACTGCATGGCGGCCTTTCTGACAGCCTTGGCATCCTCCGAATTTAAGACGGCGGCTTGATGACTGTTCAGCGCCGTAGCGAGTTTCTGAGTATAGCCGTCGGCGATATGGGCCCACTTCCCCAGTGTGCCGCCGATGATCCGATGAATGTCTTTCTTCTTGAGAATGGTATCTTCGCAGTGATCGGAGACGACCTTGAGGACATGGATGCTGCAGGGATCAAGCCTTCCCATGAAGAAGGCCGCAAACTCGGCGGCCTCCATATCGATCAGGACCGGCTGCCGTATTCGTGCCCCGTCTTCGCCAGTCCCGGGAGGCAGAACCGCTAAGGCCCTTACCGGTTCATCCACCGTCTTCAACGGCAGACGAGGCAGACCCTCCGGACCGCCCTGAACAGCAAAGAGGGCGCCGAATTCGATGGAAGGATCGCTGCAGCCGGCCATGCCGATGTTAATCGCCGTGGAGAGCTTGTACCTTGAGCAAATCCAACTCAGTGCGCCCCGCGCCGCCTTCCTGCCTACACCTGATACGACGAGCAGGACTCCCGCACCGCGAAAGAGCCTGTAGGGTTTGATATCAAACTGTTTCAGCCCGAAGTAATGGATAATGGGCACGGCTTCTTCCAAAAGAGCCGTATGGATCAGAGTGTATCTTCTGGACATACGCTGCCATAGCCTATCACTAGAATCCCTTTGTATGAATAAGTGCCCCTCCTTGACAGCCATCGAAGAAACAGGCCGCTTCCCGCCGTCATGACTTCTGAAGACCCATTCATTTCAGGCGGAAGACCGATATTCAACCCGCCTCATGGCCCTAACCCCGATTGCAGACATTTCAAGAAACCCGGACATGCCCGGACCAGAACCTTCGGATGGCTCCCGCGATTCCTTTGCAGGCACTGCATCGTTCCCGGCCGGCGGCAGCCGATGCTGTTTGGCGTTACCCCAGGGGGCAAAAAGAATTTTTGCCCCCTGGGGTCGGGCTTTCCGGGGGTTCCGTCTTGTCAATCCTGCCGCAGACAGGATTGACAAGACCGCTTCGCGCCCCTCCAATCCCTAACGCAGGCTTTGCAAGCGCAAAATACGATTCAATATGGCGGTGATTAACCCCTCCCCAAGGCATGCTCCCACCTCCAAGGTGTTACCATGCTCGGCTAAAAGTGTTACCTATGTCTTGACCCCTCAATGTCTTGACCCCTCCCGTTATTGACCATATTCTTGAACACGGGCAGATTACAACGGAGGAGCTAAAAAAGACTTACGGCGGCCATCACCCCTCCCCTCCCCCCTTGCGCAATTCGAGATGTTCGTGAGCAAGGCATCCCTATTGAAATGTTTCGCGTTACTGGGTCAGATGGAAGGAAAACTGCGGCGTATAAATTCGGTGCTCCCGCAGGTGCTCGCTCTACACAGCTATCCGGTAGAACAGCATTTTCATCAAAACTCAAGGATGCACTAATAGAAAAGCATGGCGCACGTTACAATATCTATCTTGAGGCAACCTCTAAAAAACCGTTTTTGGAATTTGGCGCAGAGATTTTTTCTTGATGCAAGGCGGCAAAAGCGGAGCGTAGCTGGGCTTAGTTGAGCATTTTGACAACGCAGCAGCGAGGAAAAAGATCAAGCCAAAAACGAAATAAGGTTTTTTAGAGGTGCCCTTGAGCCTTTTCCTGCCCGGGAGATGCAAATTGACCACAGGATTCCGTTTGAAATCGCTGGTGACCATGGCACTCTTTCAGAGGACATTGATGAATACATGTTGCTGTGTGCCTCGGCAAACAGAGCTAAGTCATGGAGTTGTGAGAATTGCCCAAACTGGAAACTTGAAGAGCCCTCAGCCTGCAAAACTTGTTATTGGGCATACCCGGAATCGTACAGGCATATCGCTAAGCGAGATATACGAAGGCTTGATCTGCTTTGGTCATGCGAGGAAGTAGCTGATTATGAAATTCTCATTGAGGAAGCAGCAGAAGTGCAGGAAGAAGCCCCTGAATACGTTAAAAATGCACTCCGTAGTCACTTCAAGAAGAAAAGCCGCTAACAAAACGCTGCACCGGACGGCTACGCCGCCGCTGAGCTTGGCCGTTGGACAAGAGAAATTTTCTTAGCCTCTTCCACAATGGATTTAATTGAATCATCAGGAATAGAATAAACGATCTAACCAAAATGACAGAATCAATCACAATTCAACAAGCTAGAAAACTGGTGTTACTGTCTCAAAGACTGCCGCCGGTAAAACAAACCGGCAGTGCAACTGCAGCCACATTGTCAGCTATTGAACATCTTGGTTATATCCAGATCGATACCATCTCCGTTATTCAACGCGCCCATCATCATACCCTGTGGAATCGCAACCCTCGTTACGAGGCTTCTCAACTCGATCAGCTAATTACCGATAAACAGGTATTTGAGTATTGGACTCATGCTGCCGCCTACCTGCCCTTTCGCGATTATCGATTCAGCCTCCCCCGTAAACATGCTCTTGCAAGCGGTGTTCAAAAACACTGGTATAAACGCGATGAACGGGTGATTAAATTTGTGCTCAAACGCATTGCTGCCGAAGGCCCCCTGATGGCTAAAGATTTCGAGCATACGGGTAAAAGGATCGGGGAAGGGGAAACCAAGCCCGCCAAACATGCCCTGGAATATCTGTTTATGCAGGGTGAACTCATGGTTCCTTACCGTGTCAACTTCCACAAGGTTTATGATCTCACAGAGCGGGTATTGCCAGAAGACATTGATACAACCTTGCCCGATCCGAGAGAACATGCCCGTTTTCTGATTACGCGATATCTGCGGGCAAACGGAATAGGAAAGCCTGCCGAAATAGCTTATTTACAGAAAAATACCAAACTCCTTGTTTCTGATGCCTTGCAGGAAATGCTATCAAACGGAGAATTGCTTCAGATTCGCGTTGCTAACAACAGCTATTATGCCCTGCCGACTTCACTGGAACTGCTTAATAAACCACTGGCTCGGAGCAAACTTAAAATACTCTCGCCTTTTGATAATCTCGTCATCCAGCGCAAGCGTATGCAAACACTGTTCGACTTTGACTACCTGATTGAGTGTTACGTTCCCGAAATAAAACGTCAATATGGCTATTTCTCTCTACCCATTTTATGGGATGGCAAACTGGCTGCACGAATGGACTGTAAAGCCGAAAGAGGAAAATCACTGCTGCATATTCATCATCTTGCAGTAGAACCCTGGCTCACAAAAACCGATGTTTTTTTTCTTGCTTTGTACAAGGAACTTAGGCCATTCCTGCAATTTAATAACTGCAGCAATCTCCGATTACACAGAACGGCCCCTGCTAGCTATAAACCCGCACTGCTGGCAGTACTTAACGATTTAACAGGGTGAAAAGCATCATCTTATCGTTACACAAGCTGACGATGAGGAGGCAGCAGTATGAGTGAAACAAGAATGAAGGTCATCTACAAGACCGCCTTCCCAAACGGAAAGATATACGTTGGTTCCGATCTGACTGATACGGTAACATATTTCGGCAGTTTCGATAGCAGCCTTGTGGCTGTGGACTTCACAGCAGAACTGAGGCGAGATTTCGTTCTGAGAAAGAAGATTCTGAGGGAGTCCTCCACTGCCGCAGACCAA
Organism: Spirochaetaceae bacterium; assembly: GCA_965232165.1. GTDB lineage: Bacteria > Spirochaetota > Spirochaetia > DSM-2461 > DSM-2461 > UBA2779. Next base: position 686,907 of record CBDDOY010000002.1, read on the forward strand.
GATGCCAGGGACAGGGAGATGAAATTCATCCGGGCACTGCCGTCTAACAATCCTTCCGTGGGATACAACAGAAATCCGCCATTCCACGAAGAAAAGGAACTCTGTGAGAATTGACGATGAGCGCTGGAAACAAATCAATCCGGTGCCGTAGAATGCCGTAAGAAAAACTTGCCCGTCTTGGATAATCGCCGTCCCTGACCCGCAGAAGGGAAATTTGAAAAGCAATTGAAGGAATTTGTTAAAACATCCCAAACGCATATTAGCTCAAAAGACGGTCAAAGATCAAAACAATCAACGAAAAAAAGGAAACTGTGACTGTTTCTACCCTTAAAGAATTTTTCGATTACAAAAGTGGTGATGTGAAATTGATCGTCCCAAAACGGACTGGAAAATGAGAGAAAACAGATGAAAAGCAGAATTTACGCACCACCAATAAAATCCCAGGGAATTAAGACCAAATTAGTGCCGTGGATTAATAGCATTATACCCGAAGCTTCCCAGGGAATTAAGACCAAATTAGTGCCGTGGATTAATAGCATTATACCCGAAGCTTTTACAGGTACTTGGATTGAGCCATTTATGGGAACGGGTGTTGTCGCATTTAACGTATGCCCAAAGTCTGCCATAATGGGAGATTCAAACCCTCATCTAATCAATTTTTATATGGCACTGCAAAAAGATGAGATTACTCCTGAAAAGACAAAGTCGTTTCTTAAAAAAGAAGGGATGGAATTATTATAAAAAGGCGAATCATATTATTACAGGATCAGAGAGAGGTTTAACGCAAGTCATGCCCCCTTAGACTTTCTTTTTCTCAATAGGTCATGTTTTAATGGAATGATAAGGTTTAATCGGAAAGGCAGCTTCAATGTGCCCTTTTGCCGAAAGACTGAACGCTTTTCTCAAGCCTATATTACGAAGATAGTGAACCAGGTTGAATATGTTTACTATCTGCTGCAGTTTAATAATTTCAAGTTCGTATGCCAAGACTTTAAGAAAACAATAGAACAGGCAAGTTCCAACGACATAGTATACTGTGACCCGCCGTACATTGATAGACATACAGATTATTTCAATGGGTGGGACGAAACAAAAGAAAATGAACTTTTCAAATCTTTGAAGAATGCTAAATCATCATTCATTTTGTCAACTTGGCATCACAACGACTACAGAAAGAATGATTATATAGAATCAATTTGGAAAAGTTTCGCGATATTAACTCGTGAACACTTTTATCATGTTGGCGGTAAAGAAACTAACCGCAATCCTATGATTGAAGCGCTTGTTACCAATTTCAAAGCAGAAAGAATAGAACAGCTTGCACTTCTTGAACGAATAGCGGAATACAAAACGGCAGTCGGGTAATGAGAATAATCAGCTTCTGCCATCGCGGCTTCAGTTGACAAGATGGGCAAGATGGGCAAGTTAAAAGATGATAGGAAAAATACATAACAAACCGTTCCACCTGTCATTTTTCTGCTTCGCTCCAAAACACAGGTAAACTCAAGCGCTATGTGCCATGACATCGGGATACGGCATCGAAGTGATTGCTATGCAGACAAGGATCAATTGGAAGGAGTGAATATGGCTGAACAACCTGAGAGTTCTTGTCAGAAGCGTGTTGAAAGGCTGGAGGCTGTTGTAACCGAACTCGAAAGAGTCCTCGAACAAACGATTGAAGCGCCGAAACAAAAAGAGATGGAGGAAACCGTATCTCCACCAGAAACTCTCGGACGAGTGCAGGCTGGAGCGCCGCCGGACCCGACAAAACCGATTCCGGTATCATCCCAACCAAGCCGGAAATTCTTCAAACTTCCCAAAAATATGAAAACGAGCGAATATCGGCTCAATAAACTGGGTATCGGACTGCTTCTGTTCGGGGTTGCATTTCTGTTTACATACTCCATCGATCAAGGGTGGCTAACCCCTCCTGTCCGTATCGGCTTTGGTATGTTCCTGGGTCTAGGATTAGCCGTTGCGGGTTTTCGCATCTCTGCTGATCGCAGACATTTCAGTAAGGTACTCACAGGCAGCGGCATCGCCGTCTTTTACATCACTGGATTTGCGGCGTTCCAACTCTTCAACCTTGTTTCCTATCCCATCGCTTCTGTCTTCATGATATCCATTACCTCGCTGGCGTTTGTGCTATCCTTGAAACAGAACGGCACGGCCATCGCTATCATTGCAGCCGCCGGGGGCTTGGCACCCCGTTCCTGCTGTATACGGACACCGGTTATCTGCCTGGGCTTGTCGTATACACGAGCGTATTACTGAGTGGAACCACCGCTATCTATTTCTATCGGGGATGGGTTACATTGGGCGGCGCACTTGTGTATGGCTTCGCTTCCTGGCGGCTATACAGCTTGAATATCATCAAGGGTTTTTCATACGTTCATTCTCTTGTAGGCGTCATACTTCTGACCGGCGCATTCTATCTGCTGCTGGACGACGATATACTTCTTCTTGTACTTGCAGCCGAGGCCGCGGCGCTGCATTTAACAGCGCGCCGGTTATCGGACAGGAGAGCCGCTATTTCCGCCCATCTCTTGTTTGGAGCACTTGGACTGTGGCTTATTGCGCAATTATTCAGCGGGCAGGCTCCAGGGACCGTCATATTCAACACGCCGGCCATGACCGACCTCTGGGTTATTGCGACAGCATCAGTTGTATTCATCCGGGCCATATCATCTGTTGAGGGGAGTTTATGCCCTCAACCTGCTTATTCTCGGGCTGCGAATGAATTTCAACAGGATTCGAACCGTCGCCATGGAAACCGTACTCTTAGTCGTCGTCAAGCTGTTTCCAGTCGATCTCGCTGCGCTCGAAACCATCTGGAGCATCCTGCTGTTTCTGGGTTCTGGGGGACTCTTTTTGCTCCTGAGTTATTACTTTCAAGTGCTGTGGAAATCGAAAGTCAAGCCAACAAATTCGAGACCTGAATATCAGTTGACGATACTTCGGCGGCTGGACACGGCACATAACAAGCTGCTCCACTGAACCCGAGGGGCGCAGTTTTTTCTGGTTCTGGGAGTCCCGATCCAATAGATTACTCCTGAAAATCATGCGTGCTCTGACACCCTGGGGCCGTGAGTCGCAATGCGTTAGGATTACAATTTGATGGAAGACCCCAAGACTGGAGAGGAAGGCGTCATCACACACCGTGCTTGTGTACGGTCTGCGCCAAATTCCAAAAGCGGTTTCTTAGAGATGCCCTAGATTAGAAAAGGAGTATTGATATGAATTCCAACAATGAGCCTCCCGCAATTTATCGCTGATTTTTTCCATAATAGGGAATAATTATGCCATTCTAAGACGATTGATTGAGCTTGCTGCATATCCCCATCTACGGAATAGTGCAGGAAATACAGCATCGCACTGCCTGGCAATGGAACACAATACTGAATTATTAATTTTTTGATCTCAAACGGAACAAATATAAATGTTGAAAATAATGGAGGGAATGAATGTAATTGATTTATTTACAAAAGAATATCTTGAAGTTTTTAGTAATAAGGAAATCTAACCTGATAACAAAGATATTAAAGGATACCTCTAAAAAACAGCTTTAGGAAATTGACGAAGAAATTTTTTGTCGGTACAAGGCGGCAAAAGCTAAGGGCGTAGCTTAAGCTTAGTTGAGCATTTTGACAACGCAGTAGCAACGGAAAAGATCGAGTCAAGAACTAAATGGGTTTTTTAGAGGTGCCCTAAATTCAATTTCCCATTGGCACCGATTCTGCAGTCACAAAATCAGCACCAATGTATGGAGATCAATTGAAATCACCGTTAGCCATACGAGAGAGAATCAATGTCCGCTGAGTTTCTAACTGCCTTGGCCGGGCTGATTCGAAGTGCAGCAAGGTAACGCCCTCGAACTGCAGGAGGCGCTGTTCGCCGCATATCCTTCCGCCTATTCCTTGCCGCAGGAAATGTCCAAATCTATCCAGGCATGACGGCCTGACGACGAACGGTTCTCATCGCTGGTCTACGAAACTGATTCTTGGTATACGGCGGTGTACGGATTGTTGCTGACGGCAGATACGAATCGCAAAAACAGTATTGCATCGTTTTCAAAACATCGCACAACGAAACTCGATGGCGTTCCAGGAACGAATCGACGACTTCAGTCGGCAAAGACCGCTCTGGACATCTGGATGAACTTCATGATAAAATTGATATTAAGATTGGGACGAACCGGGCCGCTCCACTTATTCGGTTGTCCTGCGGCAGAAAAAAAATTGAGGCATGAATAGATGCTAAATCGAGCGAATAGAGACCTGAAGACAGTCCCGGACAAATGGGAATCCATCATTGCAGCCGCCGGGTTCTGCCTGCTGGCCCTTGCCGTTTTGCTGGACAAATATGTACTAGGCTGGAAGGCCGCCGCGACATTGGCGGTGGAGTTTGTTATTCTGTTCCTTCTGGCCAATCAGTTTCGCCGGAGAATTCTGGCAGAGAAGCGGTTCGTTCTGCTGCTTTTCGTCGTTGTTTCATTGGGATTGTATCTGTATCTGTATCGGAAATTCAGGCTTTGGGGGAATCCTGATTACATCAAATTGATGTATGTCATATTAAGCCAGATTCCCGCATTTCTCGTGCTGGCGCTCTACTCTGTATCAGATGTTTTTGCCCCTCGATTGGAACCGAATTACCTCAATAATAAGAAGCGTTTTGATCGCCTTGCATTGTTCGGCCTTCTGCTGGCCGGCGGGCTGGTCTTTCTCTTCTCGCCTATCACCATCCATGTCTCAGATCCTGGCTCACTTCCATTTTCTCTCCTTCCGCTGCTGCTGTGGCATCTCTTCTATCTGCTGATATTCTGCGTCTTTGGCTATGGATTCTATAGACTCTCATCCGCCGCCCTTCGAGGGATCATTGCTCCGGCTTTCGCTGTTATGGCCATAATTGCATGGGTTTATACATACCTGCTGCCGGGAGACTATGGTGTCCTGGATGTCGCTATTTTTTCTCACCCCGGGCATCTGATCGGATTCGACAGGCTCTACGGGGCTTCAGAAAAACTGCTGCAGTTAGGGGAAATTGCAGCGATGGGATTGGCTGCCGCCGGTCTGTTCCTGCTTGTTAATCTTGTCAGGCACTTGCTGCCGGTTCTTGTCATACTGCTTCTGATGACCCTGGGACAGACAAGCGCAAATATTATTTCGGCTCCAGAGGCATGGTCGGCGGGAAGCGGAAAGAAGTCGGCATTTCTACCGGACAATTCCGCCGTGACATTCAGGCTGTCACGAAAGGGCAACGTCCTGCTGATCATGATGGATATGTTCACCGGCGGCTTCATCCCGGAAATATTTGAAGAGCACCCGGAGCTTCGGGTCAGTTATGACGGGTTCGTCTGGTATCCGAATACCATTGCAATGGGGACCGCCACATTTGTCGGGCTGCCTGGTATACTCGGCGGGAAAGAGTTTGCTCCTGAAAATGTGAATGCGAATCCGGGTATCCCCATGCTGGACCGGCTTTCTGATGCATACGGAGTCTACTCCCAGGCGTTCAATTCTGAGGGCTACGATTCAGTTTATGTCCATCCCGTGTATTTCAATCTGGAGGCAGAGGCACAAGAACGCAATATCACGGTGGTCCAGCCTGAATCCTTCGCCGAGTATTGGCTGAACAACGATGAGGAAGCCGCGAACTTGAGTCTGCAGCTCAGCTCCGGGGAATATGCACGTCTCTTCTCTGTCGTCGGATTCTTCAAGGCCAGCCCTTATTTCCTCAGACCCTATATTTATACCCAGGGACGCTGGCTGAATTTCAATCGAGGTGATCTGGAAATCAGGAATGCGGTAAACAGCCTCGCCTTTCTGACGATGCTCACCGAAATTGGAACTGTGGATAATGGAAAACCGACATTTAAATATATCGGAAATGAACTCACCCATGTTCCATGGGCTATAGACGAAGATCTCAGGCTTTCAATGGACGCAGGCGGAGGCCGGCAGTATTTCCCCGAGTATGACTTCCTGCTGATAGACAAAGACCGGCCTTATCGTTCGTCGGTTCGCGCCCTCATGGAACTGGCGGAGTATTTCAATTGGATGCGCCGACAGGGTATCTGGGACGTGACAAAAATCGTCATCGTGTCCGATCACGGCTACTACGGACCGTCTCCGATGTGGCCGGAAATGCCTGTATTAAGGGCAGTTGACGGTACAGGCATTGAGGGCTCTGCTGCATATCATGCACTGCTGATGGTGAAGGACTACGGCTCCGAAGGTGAATTGCGCAGAGACAACAGACTGATGAGTACCGCCGACACGGCGAACATTGTACTCTCCGGACTGGGCGGGAAGGAACGCCTCGCCGCCGATCTCACCAGAAGAGCGGCGGATCCCGAACGGGAAGTTGTCACAACTCTGACTCCGGTCCCGCCGGAAGAACATGCAAGAGACGCCTACATAATCAATTACCAGTTCGTCGTTTCCGGAGATCCGGCCGATCCGTCGAACTGGCGCCAGGTTATTCCCGAACCTCAAAGAACCCGGTAGCTTCGTTCTTCCTTTTCATTCATGGCTCCAATAATGAAATCTCTGAGCTTGGCGAGAAATTTGCTTCTGTCGAATAACTCGGCATGTTTTCTGATAACATCGCTGTCCCAATTGATTGATTCCAATCGCCGGATTCCTTTTACCAGAGAGTCCACCGTCTGTTCTTCGAAAAACACACCGGTTTTACCTGGAATCACCGAATCAAGAGCACCGCCCTTACCATAGGCAACAACCGGACGCCCGCATGCCTGGGTTTCTACAGGTGTGATGCCGAAGTCTTCGAAACCCGGGAACAGAAATGCACGGCACTGTCGATAGTAATCCCGAATCTCCTCATCAGAAATCCTCCCGGTGAATTGGATATTCGGACCGGACATTTTTTTCAGTTCCTTTTCCTGGGGGCCGCTGCCGACAACTACGAGTTTCCGGCCCATTTCGTTACAGGCCCTGATCGCCAGATCGATCCGTTTATACGGTACGAATCGGGAGAGTATCAGATAATAGCCGTTATGATTTTCCGGATCGGCCTTCGGTGCAAAGAAATCTGTCGATACCGGCGGATGGAGAACCGCGGCGTCGCGGCGATAGGTTTTATGAATTCGTGACGCCACTTCTCTGGAATTCGCCAGAAAGCGGTCCACCCGCTGTCCTGAAAGGGCATCCCATTGCCGGATTCCGGGCATCTGTCTCCTCATGCCCAGCCTCGTCAAAAATCCCGCTTCCGCCAGGTATTCAGGATAAAGATCCCAGGCATAACGCATCGGAGTATGAACGTAACTGATATGCAGAGTGGATGCCGACGTCAGCACCCCCTTGGCGCAGGAAGAAGAACTGGAGAGTACAAGATCGTATCCGCTTAAATCGAACTCTTCGAATGCACGAGGCATCAGCGACAGCGTTTTCCGGTAAAACTTCGTAGAGCCGGGAATTCTCTGTATAAAAGAAGTCCGAACCCGTTCTTTGGGGAATGCATGTCCGATGGACTTCTCATCATAAACGGCTGTGAAGATCGGCGCTTCAGGAAAGAGTCTTGAGAATTCCTCAATAACCCGTTCTGCTCCTCCATAGGAGACCAGCCAGTCATGGACCAGAGCGACCTTCAAACCGGAAAGACTTTCAATAGGCATTGGGGTTTACGAATCCTTTCAGAATTGTCAGAAACAGTATCTTAAAATCCAGCCAGATCGTCCAATTCTGTATGTAATAGAGGTCGAATTCAATACGCTTCTCAAGACTGGTATCCCCCCTCCAGCCGTTCACCTGGGCCCATCCGGTAAGGCCGGACTTCATTTTGTGGCGCAGCATGTACGCAGGAATCTCATCCTTGAACTTATCGATAAACACCGGACGCTCCGGCCTGGGCCCCACCAGGCTCATATCCCCTTTGAGAATATTCCAGAATTGCGGGAGTTCATCCAAGGATGTTTTTCTCAGAAAATAACCGATCGCTGTCGTTCGATTGTCGTTTTTACTGGTCCATACAGCCCCTGATTCTTTCTCAGCATCGGCAGTCATCGAACGGAATTTCCACATGATAAAAGAATAACCGTCTTTCGATATGCGTTCCTGGCCGTAAAATACCGGTCCACGGGAGCTGATTTTGATGGCCAAAGCGATCAGCATCATCAAGGGCGAAAGCATCGCCAGGGCCAACACCCCTCCCAGGACATCAATCAGCCGTTTCGCGATGGTCTCCACCATCGTCAGGTGGTGGTCGTTTATTTTTACCATTGGAAGGCCGTGGAAGGACTCGATTGTATACCCGATGAAAGAATGTTCAATTTCCGGCAAAATCCAGACCGGAATAACTGTCTTGTTGAAATGGGCAAGGCTCTCACTCTGCCGAGGATATTCCCCCACATCATAGCCGATAATCAGAGCGTCGGGCGCACCCTCACTGCGCCCGGTGGGTATATGATCCAGTGAGCCTAACTCGGTGATGCCCAAGAGAGATGCTTTCCCTCTGGAATCGAGCCATCCGGTGATACGAAGCCCGAGTTCCGGCGCCTCAATCAGTTTCTTCGCATATTCCAGAATGGGGTCATTGGAACCGATCAGTATGACATGTTTGAGATTTTTACCCTTGCGCCGACGATTAAACAGTATGGACTTGATTATCATGCGGCCGGCCAGAGAGCATGTAACAACCATAAGGGTGTAGATAATCAGCATGATTCTTGATAATCGTGAAGGATTCAACAAATAGAGAAGGACGATTACCGTTGATATGGACTGAAAATGGGACTTCACCACTGAAAATATTTCCCTGTGCCAGGAGAAATATCTCTGGGATGTGTAAAGATTATTATGTGAGAAATAAAGATGGGTGAGAATACCGACAATCAGGCCCATGGCCAAGATTTCAAAGTCTATACTCTGTGAGCCTTTGATCATGGCATGAAATCGCAGGAAATAGGCCGCAGACCAGCAGCAAAGGACGATGATCAAATCAACCATCCTGTAGCTCAGCATTGCATTATCACGTCGACGTAACGGCAACTTCATATTCCTAATAAAAAAACGAGCTGGTGATTGAAATTCCCAGCCTTCCGAGAATATCGACCGACTCAAAGCGTTTCGGAGCGATACCAGACGAACCCCGGACTGCGAGGCGGGGAAGATCGTCCAGATACGGCGCCAAAGCAAATCGGACACCGATGCTGAAGTCTCTGAATACATCGAAACTTTCGCTGCTGCAGGCGGTACCGATGTCGATAAACGGATGGCCCAGTGCGTCCCAGACATTTTCAGACCGCCTGAACTGAAATGCCGGACTGGCATTAATAACGGCACAGGGATAACCGCTCATCACGTTGTCCTTAAGGGCGCCTCTAAAAAACCCATTTAGTTCTTGACTCGATCTTTTCCGCCGCTACTGCGTTGTCAAAATACTCAACTAAGCTTAAGCTACGCCCTTAGCTTTTGCCGCCTTGTATCGACAAAAAATTTCTTCGTCAATTTCCTAAAGCTGTTTTTTAGAGGCGCCCTTAACACTCCGAAGTGCCCCGGCAACTCTGCGAGATCCGCCCCGCCGGAACAATGCACCGGCTCGTGTACAGTAGCTGAACCTCTTCCAGAACGATTTGTCATAAGAGGCGCTGGCATCAATGCTGCTGAAGAAGAAATCACCCCATCTCCCGCGCCGAGCCGGTATCCGTTTGAAATGCCGGTACTGAACCCGCCGCTGAAATTTTCTGTCCAATCCACCCGCCCAGCCGAAACCGTGATAAGCCGAACGCATAGGGCTGTTCGAATTTCGGTCCGAGATTTCCACTGTAACCTTAACGGAGTTTTGTGCCGAGTCCCGCCGAATGATAGGAAAAGTTAGACTTTCTGTCAAGGGGATGAATTCTGAATTCTGAGTTCTGCGATGTTCCGGTGTTATCTCATTTTGATCGAGGACGGCTTTGCCGCGCTCCAGCCTGTCGGCATGCAGAGGAGGAGTCAAACCCTTCTGCCCGCTTAGCGCGTTACGGCACGCCGCCGCATCATGCCAACGCACAGCCTGCAGCAGCCGGCCGTCCCGAAACGGTACGGACCGCTCCCCTTCCACCCGAAAAGAAGACACTGCAAACCAGGCGCCCGCCGCCGCGCTGGAAGGCTCGAACGGCCTGCTGAAGGCTTTGGGCATGGCCTTCCTGTCCCGGACAATGACTGTCCGCCGATTGCGGGAACTCCATGAATCCTGTATAGGGTTCCTCCATTTACCACCCGAATGACAGCCATAGCACCGCCCAAAAATCGGGGCTGTGTCAGAAACTGCTTAAAAACCGAATAGAAATCTTTTCACTTGAATTTTCTCGCATCCTTCAATATTTTCAGTATTGGTCCGATAATTCGCCCACCTAGCAAAAATTCCGCCAAAACAAGCTATAAATGAGCAAACAAATGAATACAAGCTAACAACAAGAGTATTTAAGGGCCTTAATACCCCTACAGTACCCATCTTACGCAGGTTATACGCAAGCATATACAGATAAGACTCTGCTTGCACATTCTCCAGCCCTCGCAAGCTGAAATGTGTAAATTTCTGGTTATGTTTCATGTCTCCAAATACACTTTCAACCTCATTAGCTCGGCGAGAATATAATCTCCGGCCTGTATTCGTTTCCAGCAGTTTTCTCGCTCTTTTCTGCTGATGTCGATAATGTCGATTTACTTCAAGCCTTTTGTGTTCTTTATCTCTTCCTATACAGTACAATTTGTTAGGACATATACCACAAAATTCACAAATATATACACTGGCATTAAAGTGTAATAGTTCATCTTCTTTCCGCATCTTATAGCCAGCTGGACAATGAATCTCGCCAGAATCATCCATTTTGAATTTGAAATGCTTATACCGGGATTTCATCGAATTTTTATTTTCTGCCCAATATCCAGGATATTTTATGTAGGCCTCCATGCCATTATATTCAAGATAGTCATAATTGTTTCTATAACCATAACCCGCATCGGCTATTATATTTTGTGGATTGGCAATTCCAAGCTCAGCCCGCCTTTCTACATGTTCCCGAAAGACCTTGCCGTCATTGGCATTCTGATGAACGGTTACTCCAGTTACAAATCCATCCTGGGTGCCGACTTGTAAATTATACGCCGGAAGTATTTCATCGTTCTTCATCTTCATAAAAGTCGCATCTTCGTCTGTTTTGCTGTATGAGCTGCGTTCTCTCAATGTTTCTTGCTGTTTTTCGTATTTAGCTATTTTGGATGATTCCTCTTTCAATTTTTTGGCCAGACTCTTCTTTTTCCTCTGGATTGGCCTTGAATCCGTATCCTCATCTATACTCTCTTTAACCTTCTCTGCCGAAGCATTGAGTGCTTCAGGGTCGGCATCCAGCGGGATCTCCACATCATTGAGCTGGCTGGCTTCATTGATTATTTCTGATGCCCTCTGATGAGCCAGTTCCTTGTATCGCTCACTGTTCTTTTTCCAGACCGCCTTGAATTTGTTCGCATCAGCTTTCACTTTCGTGCCATCGACAAAATAATCTTCTTCTTTAATGTATCCTTCTTCCAACAGTATTAGAGCGACTTCGGCAAAAACTTCTCCCAGAATCTCTTTGAAATACTTTCCCCGAAATCGATTAATCGTAATAAAATCTGGACGCTGGAATGCACAAATCCACATAAAGTTGATATCCCTTTTAACCGCTTTCTCCAGTTTGCGGCAGGAGTATATCCCTTGGGTATAGCCGTAGAGCAGAAGTTTCATCATCATACATGGATCATAGGGTGGATAGCCGCGCTCCCCCTTAAAAGGTTTGCACAGAATCCTGCGGTCTAGCTGATCAACAACCCGGCTGACAACTCTGACGGAATCGTCTTGGTCTATCAATTCGCTCAGGCTTGGAGGTAGTAGCAATTGTTGATTCATTTCGTAGGGTCGGAACTTCATGTGTTCAGTTTACTGTGTAATTTGTTTCTGACACAGCCCCGCACCTGCCCCGCCGTTCCAGCCCCTCCAGCCGTTTCGGCCTCATCCTTCGGCCTTTTCGGCTGTTTCGGCTGGAACGGCATCCTCCTTCTCCGACTGTCGTGCTGCCGGATGCTTTCAAAACTCACGCCGAACAAGCCGGAAACCCAGGTTGCCGTAGCTATTGCCCGGGCTATTGCCGTCGCGGTTGGCCGAACGCAGGCCCCTGGCGCTACTGAGCCAACTGCCGCCGCGATAAACACGGTACGAGCCCGAAGCGGGCCCCCCGGGATCGCTCTGACTCCCCGAAGAATAAGACCCATACCAGTCCCAGCACCACTCCCACACGTTCCCGCTCATGTCATAGAGGCCCAGCTCGTTGGGGGCCTTCCTTCCCACAGGCCGGGTTTTGCCCCCGCTGTTATCATCATACCAGGCCACTTCTCCGGGACTGTGCCCTCCCGCATATTTATAGCCATTGGAGGAATTCCCCCCACGGGCCGCATACTCCCATTCGACCTCCGTGGGCAGGCGGTACCCGTTTGCGCTCCAGTCCGCACCCACGTTGCTCCCGTTTATCCGGTACACCGGTTTCAGGCCTTCTTTCTCACTTCGCCAATTCGCATACTCCACTGCTCCATACCACGTCACTTCTATCACTGGACAGCCGATGCTGTCCGCATACCCCGAACCGGAGAATCTGAACCGCGTCCCGTTATGGCTGAAAGCCACATCATCATCGTCCATGTCTATTACCTCATTGCCGTTCAATCTCCCGGCGGCGGACACCCCTGCTCCGTTCAGAAACTCTAGATACTGCCCGTGCGTCACCTCGTACCTGCTCATATAGAAGGAACTCACCCTCACCTCATGCTGAGTTTCGTCATCATCCCGCCCTGATTCGCTTGGAGGCGAGCCCATCCTGAAGCGGCCCCCCTCCACACGAACAAAGTTTTCCGGCGCTTCAGGCCGTTCCACCCAGGAAAAGGCCACGCTGACGGCGCGGTCCTGGCGCACGGTTACCCGCTTCCTCTCGGTTTGGCCGCCGTAGCGCATCTCCAGATCATGCGCTCCGACGGGGATGTTGCCCAGGGCGGCGCTGGACCCGGCTGGCACCCGCCCAACGGACTTGCCGTTCAGATAGAGCGCTCCGGCGGTGCGGGTCGATACCTCCAGGGAGCCGTAGCTCTGCTTGACGGCAAAGCCGATGTCCGGGGCCTCGGGCGCCGCCGCGCCGGAACGGCCGGCCAGGTACACATCGGATAAAAGCTGGCTGTACTCGCCGGGACTCTGCTTCCCGCCGGATATGGAGAGCACTTCGGAGCGGGTGCGCTGCAGCACCTGGTTTAGACTCCAGCCAGGCCGGGTGAGGTATTTCAGCAGTGTGGGTGTGAAGAGTCCGTCGCTCGCCGATTCCCCCGCATCGGCCGCGTACACGACCAGACTGTTGCGCGGCGGCTTTATCCGGGCTAATCCCCGTTCGCCTCCTCTCCCAAATGGGTTGTTCCGGCAGGCATCCAGTATGATTACACTGGTATCGGGGCTGGAGGATTCAATCGCCGCCGTTACTTCTGATACGCTGATGCCGCGGGTTCTTGCCCGTATTTCGTTAGGGATGTCCGTTTCCGTAGGCAGCAGATAGTTTTCTCCATTGACCTGCACACCGTGCCCGCCGTAGTGAAACAGGGCTATCCCGCCTCTCTCTCTTACATCGTTCTCGAACATCTCAAACAAAGAATAAAAGCGATCCTGATTCTGTACGTTGTAGGCCCGGATAACCTTAAAACCTATGCTCTCCAGCGCGTCCGCCATCTGCCGGGCTTCCGGCACCGGTTTCGAAAGCGGGAGGAAATCATTCTTATAGGCTCCGTTGCCTATAACCAGGGCGGTTTTATTCTGGGCTGAGAGTGCGGCTGCTGCTAAGATGAGTATACTCATTAAAACGGCTTTCTTCACATTTCATCTCCTTTCTTTATATAGGACCGACAGCTTGCCTGGATATTTTGGTAAGTACCGCATATTCCGAAAAAAAAGCTGCCAGCCCTCAGACTTCAGTTAACCTGCTATTTTATTTTAATTCTTATGGCGGCTATCAATCAAGTCTTTTGCATTTTTTCCTGCGATAGAAGTCTCCTTCAAGATCAATTCTATAAACCTTTCCATAGCGGCATCGGCTGCTGCTGATCCGCCGATGAGCCCATGCCACGCAGAAACTGGCCGCTGAGATTTATGATTGGAGTCTTGCTGCCATGCCGATCTTCCAGGGGCCTGCCGGGCTTACGTCTCAGGTACAACCGCCGGCTTAAGTGGTCATCCTAATTTTTTACTTGCGGGAATCTCTGAAATCCCGCGGGCTGACTGTTCAGGGGACAGGCAGGTCTATGACAGCATGGCCAAACGGGGATGCACGGCGATACGCGCGTGGCCTGCAAGGCGGCATGGTCTCTTGCGGGCCGCCGCCATTACACACCGCTTCTTACACACCGCTTCAGAAGAAGTTTTATGAACTGAAAGAGAGAAAGGGCGCTGGAAAGGCCATTGCGGCGACAGCCCGAAGGATGGCGAAGTGATGTACACATTGGTCAGAAACAACGCATTATGCACTTGGGTTGCCAGAAGTCCACAGAGACGAAACTTAAAAGCCATGACATGGCTCTTAAGGCGGAAGAATAAATAAATGAGGGTTCACAGGCTTCTTAACGCCAAAAGGTATTGCCTGAACAAATTGTGATATTGATTTAAAACATAGGCAGCCCCCAAAGAACTGTTTTGCACGTCCGGTCAAAAAAACAGGTTCCAGGCGCGGAAAAATTGCCGGAATGCGATCAAACGGCATTCAACGCTTGAGACAGCCGTCGGCATCGTCGGCCAGGAAACAGATTTTTTTCAAACAGCACCGCCAATATACAGGAGGTAGTCAATGAAAAAAACGAGTGCTGTTATTATATTACAGTTTCGGCAATGATTTCCTGCATCCTGCCAAGGAAAGGCAATGGCGGAAACGGGGAAATTCTTACCAATTCAGACCTCGGTGCGGCGGCATTGAGCTATGGCGGCGCGGTATTCGCTCAAGAGGGCGGCGCAAGCGACAACTCAGCGAGTCCCGCCTGAAATCCGTTGACAGGCTTGCCAGAACCGGCGGATATTTCGCACTCGATTGCAGCATGTGCAAGGAAAACTGTCAATAATCCCAAATTGCTGTCAAGAAGATCCCATCTTCACGAAAGAAACAGCGTTCGGCGTTACGATTTAAGCTTGATCGTTCATCGTTCAAGTCGCAAATCAAGGCGGCCATACTGCTAAAAGACAACTATTGAAAGGCATTGATTTTCGGCATTATATCGAAAGGAGGAATAATTGCAGTAGTGGGATTGTCTTAGTTTCCTGCAATCACAGGACACCGCTCCGAGGGCGGCATCCTGGGCACGAATCATTTGGCGCTGCCCGCGTTCAAGTCCGGGAAGCAACACCCGGGGGGCTGTGTCAGAAACTGCTTAAAAACCGAATAGAAATCTTTTCACTTGAATTTTCTCGCATCCTTCAATATTTTCAGTATTGGTCCGATAATTCGCCCACCTAGCAAAAATTCCGCCAAAACAAGCTATAAATGAGCAAACAAATGAATACAAGCTAACAACAAGAGTATTTAAGGGCCTTAATACCCCTACAGTACCCATCTTACGCAGGTTATACGCAAGCATATACAGATAAGACTCTGCTTGCACGTTCTCCAGCCCTCGCAAGCTGAAATGTGTAAATTTCTGGTTATGTTTCATGTCTCCAAATACACTTTCAACCTCATTAGCTCGGCGAGAATATAATCTCCGGCCTGTATTCGTTTCCAGCAGTTTTCTCGCTCTTTTCTGCTGATGTCGATAATGTCGATTTACTTCAAGCCTTTTGTGTTCTTTATCTCTTCCTATACAGTACAATTTGTTAGGACATATACCACAAAATTCACAAATATATACACTGGCATTAAAGTGTAATAGTTCATCTTCTTTCCGCATCTTATAGCCAGCTGGACAATGAATCTCGCCAGAATCATCCATTTTGAATTTGAAATGCTTATACCGGGATTTTATCGAATTTTTATTTTCTGCCCAATATCCAGGATATTTTATGTAGGCCTCCATGCCATTATATTCAAGATAGTCATAATTGTTTCTATAACCATAACCCGCATCGGCTATTATATTTTGTGGATTGGCAATTCCAAGCTCAGCCCGCCTTTCTACATGTTCCCGAAAGACCTTGCCGTCATTGGCATTCTGATGAACGGTTACTCCAGTTACAGATCCATCCTGGGTGCCGACTTGTAAATTATACGCCGGAAGTATTTCATCGTTCTTCATCTTCATAAAAGTCGCATCTTCGTCTGTTTTGCTGTATGAGCTGCGTTCTCTCAATGTTTCTTGCTGTTTTTCGTATTTAGCTATTTTGGATGATTCCTCTTTCAATTTTTTGGCCAGACTCTTCTTTTTCCTCTGGATTGGCCTTGAATCCGTATCCTCATCTATACTCTCTTTAACCTTCTCTGCCGAAGCATTGAGTGCTTCAGGGTCGGCATCCAGCGGGATCTCCACATCATTGAGCTGGCTGGCTTCATTGATTATTTCTGATGCCCTCTGATGAGCCAGTTCCTTGTATCGCTCACTGTTCTTTTTCCAGACCGCCTTGAATTTGTTCGCATCAGCTTTCACTTTCGTGCCATCGACAAAATAATCTTCTTCTTTAATGTATCCTTCTTCCAACAGTATTAGAGCGACTTCGGCAAAAACTTCTCCCAGAATCTCTTTGAAATACTTTCCCCGAAATCGATTAATCGTAATAAAATCTGGACGCTGGAATGCACAAATCCACATAAAGTTGATATCCCTTTTAACCGCTTTCTCCAGTTTGCGGCAGGAGTATATCCCTTGGGTATAGCCGTAGAGCAGAAGTTTCATCATCATACATGGATCATAGGGTGGACAGCCGCGCTCCCCCTTAAAAGGTTTGCACAGAATCCTGCGGTCTAGCTGATCAACAACCCGGCTGACAACTCTGACGGTATCGTCCTGGTCAATCAATTCGCTCAGGCTTGGAGGTAGTAGCAATTGTTGATTCATTTCGTAGGGTCGGAACTTCATGTGTTCAGTTTACTGTGTAATTTGTTTCTGACACAGCCCCGCCGCATTTCTTACACAGCCTAAACTTAAGGGCACCTCTAAAAAACCCATTTAGTTCTTGACTCGATCTTTTCCGCCGCTGCTGCGTTGTCAAAATACTCAACTAAGCTTAAGCTGCGCCCTTAGCTTCTGCCGCCTTGTATCGACAAAAAATTTCCAATTGACTTTAGGCGCAAGGGATTGCAGCGGAAATGCCGCCGGCTGCCACGGCGATTGGCAATGAGCCGGAAGCAGGCTGCCGGAATAAGGCATTGGAGCGGAAAGCCCGACCCGAAGGGTTGCGCCCAGATAGTGATAAGGGCTCATAACTGTGTTCAAGATGTTTGCTCATCCAGCAGCGGAGTCACCGCAGAATTCGGCATGGCTCAGGACGCGGCGAGTTCTGCGCCGACGTGGACAAACCTGCCGGCGGGCGCCGTCACCTACAGCATCGAGGGGCCGCCGGGCGGCTCGAATCTTAACGTTACACCCGCCGTAGGAAATGACGGAGCTGTGACCGTCCCGAAAGACGCCCATGCCGCGGCTGAGGACTGGACCGTGACGGCCGCCGCTGGAGGCTCAGCGTACACGGCAAAGATCACGATAACAGTTAATCCGAAAGAACACACGATAGGAACGGTGTCCTATTCTGATGCGGTGATTTCCGCCAAAACAGATTTTCAGATTGCGCCGAGGGTCCCGAGCTTAACAGACGCACTGCCAAGTGGCGCAGCGGCTGTATACACGGTGGACCCCGCTCTTCCCGCCGGCATGGACCTCGACCCTGAAACGGGAGAAATTACCGGGACCCCCGAGGCGGAGCAGGCAGAGACGGAGCACACCGTTACCCTCACCCTGACAGGGAACTATTCGGGAACGGCGACAGCCTCAATAACAGTCACCGTCACTGCTGACGCCAGGGCCCCCTGGGTGGAATCTCTGGTTTATGTTACTGACTCACTCTTCGTTGAAGTGAAGGGCGGCGCAGTCGCCGGTGAAGTAATCATTACCCAACCCGTCCTCACACAGAAGACCGATGTCACATCTTCCATAACAGCAGAGTATTCCAGCGTGGAAAACAGAGCTGCTGTCGACAGCAGCACTGGAGAGATCACCATCTCAGCCGGAACGGTTCTCTCGGACATTGACGGGAATGGCTTCACCTTCAATATAAAGGTAATCGACAGCGGCGGCGCCTATGCCGACTTCCAGGAGACGGTCACAGTAAACTTGCAGAAAGTAAAAAGCATTGCATTCGGCACGCCTCCAGCGCTGACCTACGGTGATGCACCCCAGATGCTGACAGCTCCTGCGGTGGATGCGGCGAACGGCGCCGGCACCGCTGTGACATATAGCACGTCGGATGCCGCTGTTGCGGACGTGGACTCCGGGACAGGAGAATTGACGATAGCAGCGGCAGGAGAAGTCACCATAACGGCGACATCAACCTTTGACACTTCGGTTAAAGGCGAACAGACTCTCACTATCGCTCAAAAAGATATAAACGCCCTCACAAACCTAACTTTTGGTGACCTGACGGCGTATGCAGGCATTGAATTCAGCGGCGCTATAACGGTGAGCGGCTTGATCGGCGGCGACACAATGGCGGAGGCATTGAGTTTTGAACCGATTATAACCGGCACTGTCCGGGTGGATGCGGACGGTGCTCTGACAATACCCTTGCAGAGTAATACGGACAATCATAATACGGTGCACGATATAACCGTAAATGGCACGGGCAGCTATACAGGAAGCAAAGATATCCAGGTGACTCTCAACGTTCTGGATAGTCCTTTCAGCTACACAAGCGGTATTACAACAACCTACGGAACAGAGGGACAGAGTCAAGAACCTGTTTGGACAAACCCGCCCGCAGGTACTGTCGTCTATAGCCTGGAGGGAAGCCCGCAGGGCGTAAGTGTTGATGATACAAACGGTGTTGTAACGGTTGGACCGGCCGCGGATGTCAGGAACACTGCTCAAATTACCGTGAAGGCAGCAGACGCCGAAGCAGAAGAATACGTCGCTTCCCTGACGGTAACAGTAACGGCCAAAGATATTGCAACAGTGCAGGGCTTCTCTATTTCCGTTGATGACAAAACAGCAACGGCGAAATCAACGGATTCAACACACAGTGCTGTGATAGGAGGCACACTGGCGGCGACAACTGACTACACGCTCCAAATTACCGACAGCAGCAATAATGTTCCGGGCTTCATGTCGATAGCCGCAGACGGCGACATCGCCATAGCCGACAGTATCGCGGTGAGTGATGGAGGAACCTACACCGTTACAGCCGCCGGAACGGGCAACTACAGCGGTACAACAAATGCCGACTTCACTCTGACAGTCGAGCCTAAAGATATTGCAACAGTGACGGACTTCTCTATTTCCGTTGATGACCAAGATGTCCCCCCCGAATCAACTTTCTCCGTAACGATCAACAATGCCGGTCTGACTGCAGGAAATGATTACGACCTGAGCATAGAGAAAAGTGGAGCCGCCGTAGGTGCCGTCACCATAGATAGTGACGGTCTAGTCTCTATATCAAGCATGATCGGCACAGGCGATGCCGGAACATACACCGTGAAGGCTGCCGGTAAAACCAACTCCAACTACACTGGAGAGAAAACAGCCGACTTCAACCTGACGGTAATAGAGGAGTTGGTGTACAGCGTAGGCGACCCCGGCCCCGCCGGAGGGAAAATCTTCTATGTGAATCCTAATACCGGCGATGGATGGACTTACTTGGAGGCTGCCTCGCAGGATCACATTGCTATTGTTCAATGGGGTGGTGCTGGAACACTGCTTAACACCATGAGCACAGACATAGGATCGGGCAAGGCTAACACAGAGGCGATAGTGGGCGCACTTGGTGATAACGGAGGAACGGATTACGCGGCGAAAATCTGTAGCGAGTATACAGTAAACCACAACGGTGTTGATTATGACGACTGGTTTCTGCCGTCCAAGGATGAATTGAATGAGTTGTATAATCAGAAAGATTCAGTAGGTGGTTTCGCGTCTAACTACTACTGGTCCTCGTCGGAGTACAGTGCCGACGGCGCGTGGGACCAGTACTTCGGCGATGGCGGCCAGGGCAACTACGGCAAGGACGTCGCCAGCCATGTCCTTGCGGTGAGGGCTTTTTAACTATTTGCCCATTTAACTATTGCATTCAGCGTTGGTTAGCCAACGCTGAATGCCGCATTTCTTACACAGCCTAAACTTAAGGGCACCTCTAAAAAACCCATTTAGTTCTTGACTCGATCTTTTCTGCCGCTGCTGCGTTGTCAAAATGCTCACGTAGCTTGAGCTTTTGCCTGCCTGTGCGTGTCCGCACGCAGACAGGCCGCCTTGTATCGACAAAAAATTTCTTCGTCAATTTCCTAAAGCTGTTTTTTAGAGGTGCCCTTACATAGAATTGCTGAAAAAGTCATAATCTATAGATTTTCAAGGTAAAAGCTAGTTACAAATGCTCTAGAGCAGCCTTGCTCTCTATTCTTGAAAAAACAGGTGCAGGGTAAATGCGGAAAATGGCTCAAAACCCTTGCACCTGGGTAATAGCAGAAATCAAAATTTCCCCGAAGTTTCTCAAATCATTGCATTCTGGTTCACTTATAATGCAGTTTTGATTCATTATACTGGTATTCAGAGTCAAAAATACTTTTTCAGCAAGCCCTACATAGAATTGCTGGCGCTTCTTCAGGGAGCGCATCATTAAGTTGTGAGTTGTGGATGATCTGCCTGTGCGGTGAACGCAGAGGGGTGAATTGTGATTCCATCTCTGATCGCCGGTCGAATGGTGTGAAGCATGGCCTTTGAATTCTGATTTTTGAATCCTGAGGCTCTGCTTTGCACAATAAATTTCCAATTGACTTTAGGCGCAAGGGATTGCAGCGGAAATGCCGCCGGCTGCCACGGCGATTGGCAATGAGCCGAAAGCAGGCAGCCAGAGCAAGGCATTGGAGCGGAAAGCCCGACCCGAAGGGTTGCGCCCAGATAGTGATAAATCACAAACTGCACAGAACCCCTGCATCAGGGAAGGGACTGGTATACAAAGGAGAATCAAATGAACAAATTAGCTATTGGCACCTTTTTTTTTCTTGATTCCAATTACTTCCATTCCGGCCGGGAATGGGGAGGAATCCCAGGAGAATCATTCTCTAAGGCCGCAGAATTATTGAGTGAAGCAGCCAAGAATACCGGGGAGTCTGCAGAAGCGACAAAAGATATATAGCTGACAGATGGGATGATATTGTTGACGGCTATCATTATACTTGTATCAAAATATTTCAGTCGGAAATTTCTATGCTTCTGGGTTTTTAACCCAAGTTCACCAAAATACACCTGCTAAATATTTTTTTAACGACCAAGAAAACGAATTACTTCAAAAAAAGGCTTAAATATTTCCCAAAACCTCATAAATACCATAGAATATTTAGGGATTCCGCTTTTTGGGGACCTCAAATCACCTCAAATCAAAATGTAGTGCCTAACACATTGTTTTTTCTCTTGACACTCTTGTGGCTATAATGTACCTTAATAGTATGTATATAAGATCAATAAAAGTTGCCAACGGTAAAACGAAAAAACAGTACACCTACCTCAATCTTGTGGAAAATATCCGCACTGATAAAGGCCCCCGACAGCGGATTATTCTCAACCTTGGGAAACTGGATATTGATTCTTCTCAATACAAAGCTCTGTCAAAAAGAATTGAAAATATTCTTTCAGGAACCAGAGAATTATTCGACTTGGATGAAGACATTGAGAAAATCGCACAGCAGGTATCAGACCGCATTTTCACCAAGCGGGCAAAAGACGCACAACTAAAAGCTCAAGCGCAAGCCAATTTTGTAGCGGTCGATGTTAACAGCCTTGAAACAAAGAAAGTCAGAAGCCTAGGCCCTGAGTACGTCTGTCATCAGCAATGGAAAGAGTTGGAAATGGACAGAGTTCTAAGGAAATGCGGTGTGCCTAAGGGAACGATCCCCTTACTTGAAGCTCTAATCGTCGGTAGAATGATCAAACCAGCCAGCGAGCGATTTACCAGGCAGTGGGCGGAAAAACATTCTGCTCTTTTTGAGCTGTGCGGCTTACCCCATTCGTCCTCCCTGAATGCGTACTACAGGGCTGCCGATGTTCTCTACCGCTGTAAGGACGAGCTGGAGAAGCATTTGGCTTGTAAAGAACAAGATTTATTCTCCCTCGACGAAAGCATTGTACTTTACGATTTAACGAACACCTACTTTGAGGGTCAGTGCAAAAAGAACCCAAAGGCATCTTATGGTCGCTCGAAAGAAAAGCGCAGTGACTGCAAATTGGCTACCCTGGGGTTGGTTGTCGATGCGGATGGATTTCCCAAGTATAGCAAGTTCCATCCGGGGAACCAGTGCGAATCCAAGACTTTTCAGGCCACGATTTTAGATTTGGAAGCCAACGCGGGCCTAAAAGTCGGGGCAACTGTCGTAATGGATGCCGGGATTGCCACAAAAGAGAATATCGAATGGCTTAAAAAGCGAAAATGTACCTACCTTGTGGTTCACAGAGGGAAAAGTCCTTTGGAGCTTGAGCCATCGCAAGAGATGAATCTGGTCATGGAGGACAAGAAAACAGGTGCCAAGATTGAAGTATTCGGAAAAACAATCTCGGATGAGCATTGGGTTCTGGTAAAGAGCGAGCACAAACGTCTTAAAGAAGAGGCCATGGCTATGCGTACCGAAACCGTCCTCCTTGAAAGACTTCAATATCTTCGTGACGGATTAAACAAGAAAAACCGCATGAAACTGTATTCTTCGGTTCTTCAGAGCATTGGCAGGCTTAAGGAAAAATATCCAAAGGCTGCAAAACTTTATGAAATATCAGTTATTCCTGGGGAGCCTGCCAAGCGGACAGGAAAGTTGAATGCGATTGACATTAAATGGGAGAAGAAAACTCAGACAGGAAACAGTGAAGGAACTTATACCCTTAGAACCAATCGAAAAGATTTGGATGACAAAAATATTTGGGAGCTCTATATAATGCTTGGCCGTATTGAAAACTCATTTAGAGACATGAAGTCTCATCTTGGCTTTCGGCCTAACTTTCATCAACTGGAGGAGAGAGTGCAGTCGCATATGTTTATATCAGTCCTTGCGTATCACCTGATGCATGCGACTGAATGTAAATTACGAAAAGGGGGAGATACACGGAGTTGGAAGACCATAAAAGAAGTTCTTTCTACCCACCAGAGGATAACCATAGAGTACATTTCCAAGACTGAAGAGGGAGTGCTGATGAATAATGAAGTGAGACTCGACTCCCGACAGGAACTAGAACATCAGAAGATTTATGCGATGCTTGGGTTGTCGGGAAAGGCGTTGAACCGTCGGATGACGACTCACCAAATCCGTAGTGTAAATAAAAAATAGTAACTCCATTTATTATAAGGAATTACGTTTTTTAGTGGTGAACTTGGGTTAACGGCTTTTTTTAGGATAATAGGTTATCGGGGAATTTCTGTCAAGGGGAATTCCTGGGACGGCTTCAGCGGCGGCTTCATACACAACCTATGAGCATTGAACTTTCGTGTTTTTTTGATTTTCGCTGTTAAATTCTTCTGAGTATTCTGTGTGTTCCGTAGTTAATCCGCAGATAGGCATTTTTCCGGGCTATCCGCAGATGAATGCAGATGGAATTCTGAGGAAAGCCTCAAATAGATTTGGCCACGCCTCAGTTCGAGTAGATTTCGTACCACGCAATGGAGTTAACTGGAGGTAAAAATGGGATATTTTTTGACACCGCGGGAAACACTTCATATATAATAAACCAATGGACAAGGGACCAATTGTCATTCTCACAGGGGCAGGAATCTCCGCCGAATCGGGTATTCAAACTTTTAGAGGGAATTCCGGTCTGTGGGAGAATCATCGTGTCGAGGACGTGGCTTCACCGGAGGGATTCGACAGGAATCCACGGCTCGTGCACCGGTTCTACAATGAAAGGCGAAAGAAACTCTTATCGGGATATGTCCGGCCTAATCCTGCGCACCGGGCCCTAGCCCGTCTCGAAGAGCAATTCCCCCATCCGGTAGCCATAGTCACCCAAAACATCGACAATCTCCATGAACGCGGAGGGAGCAGACGGGTTATTCACATGCATGGCGAAATTCTCAAGGGATTCTGCATGTTTTGCCGGGAAGGTTTTGATATTCACGGTGATCTGGGCGTGGAGGATGTATGCACCCGTTGCAGCCGGCCTGGAGGCATGAGGCCCGACATCGTTTGGTTCGGGGAAATGCCGTACCGCATGGAAGAGATATGCGGCCTGATTCAAGAATGCGTACTCTTCATCGCAATTGGAACTTCGGGCAACGTGTATCCCGCGGCCGGTTTCGTCGAATTAGCCGGGCAGAATGGGGCGCATACCCTCGAGGTCAATCTGGAACCATCCTCGGTGAAAAACAGTTTCAACCGGCATCTTTACGGCACGGCCGGAACCACCGTTCCAGAGCTTGTAAACAATATCCTGTCCGGTCAATACGACTTCACGCGCCGATGACGGCGGGGCGCCCTAACCCGACAGATTCATCTTCCTCCAGGAACCAGATTGGACATCTTCACAATCCGGCTGATCGCAACAGTGCCATGAGCGGTCATCACTTCCGCATCGCCATGCCTACTGTCAAATTATCTTGACTGGAAACCCCGGATATTTTCCTGTAGGGTAACTAAAAAACAGCTTCAGGAAATTGACGAAGAAATTTTTGCCTGCCTCAGGCAGACCTGCCAAAGGCAGGCAGGCAGAAAAGAGCGAGTCAAGAACTCTGGCGGGGGTTAGAGCCCCCCTCGACGATAGAAATGGACGAAAAACCGACACCACAGCCGACTTCTCACCCCATTAGCATCGCTCCAATGGTGGATAAAACCAACCGGCACTGGCGCTGGGTGACACGCCGCATCACCAAGCATGCGCCGCTGTACACCGAGATGATCACTGCTCCGGCTATCGTCAGGGGCGATAGAAACAGGCTGCTTGGCTTCGATTCATCCGAAAAGCCGCTGGTGATTCAACTCGCCTGGGATGAGGCATCCATCCTTGCCGAGGCATGCCGCATCGCCGAGGACTATGGATACGACGAGATAAATTTGAACTGCGGCTGTCCTAGCGAAAAGGTGCAGCGGCATGAGTTTGGGGCCTGTCTCATGGCAAGACCGGAAAAAGCCGCATTGCTGGTGGAAGAAATGTCAAAGACATGCAATCTTCCGATAACAGTGAAACACCGAATCGGAATACGGTCCACAACAGACAATATCAGTAGAGAGTCCTATGAAAACCTCCTTCATTTCCTGCGCACCTTATCCGCCGTGGGCTGCCGCAAATTCATTGTTCACGCCCGTATTGCCATCCTCGACGGCTTGAACCCTAAGGAAAACCGTGAAATCCCCCCGCTGAGGCCGGAATTTGTTTACAGACTCAAGCAGGACATGCCCCATCTCTTCATTGAAATCAATGGCGGCTATAGAACACCCCAAAGCATAGACAATGCCCTGAAACACGTAAATGCGGTGATGCTGGGCCGCATAGCCCTGGACAACCCTTGGATGTTGGCCGATGTCGATAGACACTGGTTCAATTCACCTTTACCCGGACCGTCCCGACGGGAAATCTTAGAGTCCGCCCTGCCCTACCTAACAGGCTGGGCCGAGAAGGGCGCATCCCGTGGCCTGCTGCTTCAAGGCATCATGAACCTTTTTGCAGGCCGGCGGGGAGCAAGGCTGTGGAGAAGAGCCCTCACCGGTCTTTCCACAGGGCCGCCCGAGGATTTTGCTGTCGGCTTAGAAACCGCCCTGTCCCTGATGGACGCATCTATCCTGGATGAGAAACCCGCCGCTCTGTTGAAGCCCTGTTAAACCGTCCCTATACAACGCCCTCCCCTCCCCGTAAATAACCTGGCGCTGCGAATGCCGACCAAGCTGACAGGGGAATACAAAAAATTGGTGCGGGCAAAACTAATGGAGACGGAAAAGAAAGACCATATAGCTTTGAGAACTCAACATAGTTTCAACCATTCAGGCATTCATGGAACCGTCTGCTGCGCCCTCAAGTTGAATTGGTATTCTCTTACAGCCCCAATACCGGAGCGCCGCAATTCTCGGAAATTGATATTTGGGCGCAACCCTTCGGGTCGGGCTTTCCACTCCAATGCCTTGCTCTGGCAGCCTGCCCCCCGGCTCATTGCCAATCGCCGGGGCAGCCAGCGGCATTTCCGTTTCAATCCCTTGCGCCTATCGCCATTTGGCAGGGAATTTTTTTACAGAGTTGTAACAAGACACCCGCCGATCTTGCAGGACAGCCGCTCGACGGGCTATATTTGACCCATAGGTGATGACCCATCTGCAAGGAAAACACATCCACCTCGTCGGAGCCAAAGGCACGGGTATGTGCGCATTGGCGGAAATCCTCATCGCCAAGGGTGCCATGCTAAGCGGTTCCGACACTGCCGAGACCTTTTACACGGACAAAATTCTCAAGGAACTCGGCATACCATTAAGCCTATTTGAAGAGACCGAGCTTAGAAGCGATATAGAACTCGTCATTCATTCGGCGGCCTATGATGAAGAAAACCCCGTTATGGCTTCTGCCGCCGCCGCCGGCATACCTAGGCTCAGCTATCCCGAGGCATTGGGTGAATTATCCATGAACTATGACGCGGCTGCAGTGGCCGGGGTTCACGGCAAAACCACTACCACGGCCCTGATAGGGACATTGATCAAGGCGCTGGGGATACAGGCCACGGTGATAGCCGGGAGCGCCGTCGCGGGATTCTCAAACCGCTCGACCTGGATAGGAGGCGACCGGTTCCTCATTGCCGAAACCTGCGAGTACCGCCGCCACTTCCTCCACTTCCATCCACGGCACATTGTTCTCACCTCCGTCGAAAGCGATCATCAGGACTACTTCCCTGATTATGCTTCGATAAAAAACGCATTCATGGAATTTGTCACCGCCCTGCCTGAAAACGGCAAGCTCATCTATTGTCATGACGACTTTGGCGCCCGAGACGTGGCGATAGCCGCCGGGGCGAAACGGCCGGATATAAGACTCATCCCCTACGGCGAAAACGCCCCAGGCCGCTGGGCGGTGAACCACGGCGCAACGGCACCAGGCATAAACAAATTCCGCATCGGGGCCTTTGAAAAGGAATTCACGCTCGGCATTCCCGGAAGGCATATCGCCCTCGACGCCGCCGCGGCGTTGACGCTGACACATTGCATCAATCCGAATTTCGACGTGGAAACCGCCGTGGCGGCTCTCTCTTCCTTCCGAGGAAGCCGCCGCCGCTGTGAAATCGTGGGAGAAACCGGCGGCATACTGGTGATGGATGACTACGCTCACCATCCTACGGCTATCAGGGCTACACTGAAGGGGCTCAAGGCTTTCTATCCTGATCGCCGCCTCGTGGTGGATTTCATGCCCCACACCTACAGCAGAACCGCCGCACTCATAGATGCCTTCGCAGGCTCCTTCACGGACGCGGACATACTCATTCTCCATCCTATCTATGCCTCGGCCAGAGAATCCTTCACCCAAAAAGTCTCTGGCGAGGAATTGGCAGGGCAAACCGCCCGTCAGCGGAAGAATGGAACGACGTTCTTTCATGAAGAATTCGATCAGACCGTGCAATATCTACGAAAAAACCTTCGTCAAAGAGACCTATTCATCACCCTGGGAGCCGGAAATAATTGGTCCATAGGACAAAATTTCCTCGAGGTGCGGCCATGATGCTAAGCATGACAGGATTCGGACGCGCCGAGGGCGAGGCCGACGGTGTGCGCATATCCATTGAACTGAAGTCGGTCAATGCCCGTTATCTGGACATCCTGATCAATCTTCCGCCGTCGTTATCGATTCTCGAAAACCGAATTCGGCAGCACCTGCAGCAGGTCTTCCGGCGGGGAAGACTGGAACTCCACCTTAGCATTCGCCATGAAACGGACAACCTGCGAATAACGGTAGACGAGGACATGGCCGCAAACTGGATCGGAGCCTTCGAAAGACTGCAAACACTTCTAAACCAGTCCGAACACATATCACCCGGCATTCTTGCCCAGCAGGATGGAGTGTTCAGGACGGAACAGCTCCGGGATACTGAAACCTATTGGCCGCTTGTTGAATCTTTGCTGAAATCGGCCGAGAATCAGGTTGCCGCAGATCGGGAACGGGAAGGACTCCGCCTGTTCCAGGATATTGAGATGCAATTGACATTCCTTAAGGAAGCCGTTGAGCAAATAGCGGTAGCGGCACCTCAGATAAAAACGGAAATGGAAGAGTCTATGCGCATGCGGTTCTTAGAAATCTTAGGCGATGAGGCGAATGAATCGCGCATCCTCACCGAGATTGCGGCTTGGATTATCAAGGCCGACATCAACGAAGAAATCGTCAGGCTCACTGCACATATCGATGTGTTCCGACAAGAATCCACGGCATTGGGCACCAAGGGCAGAAAACTGGATTTTCTATGTCAGGAAATGGCACGGGAGATCAATACCATCGGATCGAAAATTGCTAAAAAAGAAGTCAGTTATCGAGTGGTTAACATGAAAGACGCCGTGGAAAAGATTAGAGAGCAGCTTAGAAATGTTGAATGACGCGCAGTTTCATTTAGCCATATCAGGGCAAAGCGGCTGCGGCAACTCAACAGTGAGCCGGATTATTGCCGACCGTCTTGAGCTAAGGCATATCAATTACACATTCAGGAACATCGCCAAAGAGGACGGCCTCAGCTTCCAGGAAGTATGTGAAAGGGCCGAACTCTCTGACGATGATGATTTTCGGGTAGACCGCACCCAGGTCGATATGGCCGGCAGGGGGTCTTCTGTACTCGGATCGCGTCTTGCTGTCTGGATGCTCAAAGATGCCGATCTCAAGATATACCTTACCGCCTCGCTGGAAGTCCGTGCACAGCGAATTCAGCAGCGGGAAGGCGGCTCTCTTAGACAAAAAACTGCGGAGACTCAGGCCCGGGACGAACGGGATCACGGGCGGTACAAGAAGCTGTATGATATAGACAACACCGATTACAGCAGTGCGGATCTTGTTATAAACACCAACAGGCTCAACGTTGCTCAGGTAGCTGCCATTATCGAAACCGCAGCCAAATTGGTGATCCAGACCAAGCCGCCCAGTGCAAAATAGTCACGTCCATAGGTTTGACTTCTTGAAGAGGCCCTCCAGTGTTCTTCTTTAGGGCACCTCTAAAAAACAGCTTTAGGAAATTGACGAAGAAATTTTTTGTCGATACAAGGCGGCAAAAGCTAAGGGCGTAGCTTAAGCTTAGTTGAGTATTTTGACAACGCAGTAGCGGCGGAAAAGATCGAGCCAAGAACTAAATGGGTTTTTTAGAGGTGCCCTTTAGAATATTCCAAATGGCGATAGGCGCAAGGGATTGAAACGGAAATGCCGCTGGCAGCCCCGGCGATTGGCAATGAGCCGGGGAGCAGGCTGCCAGAGCAAGGCATTGGAGTGGAAAGCCCGACCCGAAGGGTTGCGCCCAGTTATTGATTTTTTGAATACTGCGGGGCTTCAGAGTCGGCATTATTCAATGCCGCCTTTTCAGCTAAGCGCAGCGGTTCAACCTCATTATGCATGTCAAAAAGGCTGGCCATTACGCTGTCAACCACATGGCGCTTGATGTCTTTGCCTTCCGGCGTGGTTTCTTCCGCCTTTTTCTTGAATTGTCTGCCGTTGATGATGTCGGAACAGGTTAGAACCATCAAGTCTGGCTCCGGCAGGTCCTTGGTCATGTCGTCCGATTCGTTAGGCGGCAGTGTGTTTCCATTGATGGCCACAAACATGATGTTTTCAAAGGTTTTCAAATAGGAATAGACCTCTCGAACACCCTTTCTTGTGTCGGGGTTCCAGGGACGATAGCGGGTTCCTGAAGGGAAAATGGTGATGATTCGTCCATTGTGACTGCGGGAAATCATCTCCCGAATCGCGGCACGGTTGATGGGAACACTGACGTTTCTCAGCTCTCTTAGCTCTTCCTGATCACTGATCGCATCCAATGTACGGCTGGGATAGATCAATATCGAATCATAAGATCTGGTGAATATGGCCGTGAGCATGTTAGTCTCACTGAGTTTCATCCCGCGAATCGGCAGCAGTCTCTCCGCTGTTTTAGGGCCGAGTTCAAGCGTATGATCTACCAAGCGGTATAAAATCGGGAAATCGAAATTACTGTAGTGTTCGGCCAAAACCAGACAGGATTCCCCGGCATGGCTCCGTTTATCGAGTTCGATAAAGGCTTCGACATTTTCTATCCTGCTCCCAGGCAGCAGAAAGGTATCAAGAACTTCCCCTATGGTGGCTTTATTCGTTGGGCTGCCGGCTTGATATACATTCTCCGGTGTGAATGAGTAGTCTCCTGTGAGGTTATTCCCCATTCCCATGATTATTTGTTTTATCTCGGTCAATGTCACAAAAATACTCTCGTTTGTTTTAGTAGGATACCTCAAAATACCAGAATTCAACTGCATGTGCAACTTGATGCTGCTGCTGCCCTTCAATTTCCGGGTTTATCCGCAGATTTCCGCAGATGCCTGGAGAATCAATTTCTTATGAACACCTCTAAAAAACCACTTCGGGAAATTGACGAAGAGATTTTTCGCCCGTCTGCGGCAGGCAAGCCTGACTCAGGCGGTGCAGGAAGAGTGACAGCCGGACCTCGGGCTTTTCTGTCTATCAAGCTGTGGAGTCTTCGGACAACCTGAGGAATCCGAACAATCGGTGTTACGGGTTTGACATCACAATACAAACAACGGACAGGGGGCAAGGAATTCCTCGCGGCACCCGAGGGATATACAGAACACTTCACCTGACTGGAAGCCGTGAGACCTGCTCCCCCCAGCCATTTGTCTGCCTCATTTCATTTTCCGGGTCAACAATCTCCCTGCCGTCAACAACGAACCGGTATAGATGGAATTCCGGAGAAAGAAAAAGTGTAATGGAATACACGCCGGGATGCACGGGTGATTCCATCATGGGCATGAGATAGGGATCCCATCGGTTGAAATCTCCAACCAAGGAGACACTTGAGGAAGGGGCGCCATTGTAGACAAACTGCATTGAGCCGTCTGGCAGAAGTTTCACTCCTGGCGGAGGGGCCATGGAGCTTAGCGGCAGTTTAATGCTGGAAACAGAAATACCATGGGGATCCAAAACAGTTTTCGCATATGGGTCAATAGTCCATAATCCATCGACGACTATCCTGTAGCGCAGTTCGCTTTCCCTTTCCGGCAGTGCAAGTGACAGCACAAACAACCCTTGGGCATTGCGTTTATACTCATGGAACTGGCTGTACTGCTCGTGTTCCAAAGCCAAGAAAACTACCTGAGTTCCCCTGGGAGCGGAATAGCTGAATAGGATAACGCCATTTGATATGTAGGGTGCAAAGGGTTGTTCTGCATTGAGGATTCGATAATGCCGTTCCGGATCAAATTGGATGGAAAATACCGAAATTGAATGGTGTATGAACAACATGATTATGAGGAATCGCTTAAATACTCTGTTGCCCACGATGATTTTCTTCAACTTATTCTCTATAATCGGTTAGATTTGGCATCGCTTTAATCCGGCCGATACTAGAGGAAAGGGACTCGTTACCAATGCCGACTCTCAAGGTGCTGGACAAACTAAAATCTCAAGTCAATCAGCTCGGTGATGAACCGAGTATCAGGCAAAGCCGCGGCGAAACGATACCGGATATCCGCCCGCTGGAAGACGAAAAATCACCAGAACCACAGAAACCCCAACCCGTCGGGGAACAGGATGGCAGCGGCGGGATCAATGAGATGGAAGCCCTTCTCAGTTCCTATTCTGATGAGATAGAGAATCTCGAACAATCGGATACCGACGATTGGCCGGAGGACTCGGACAAAGAACCTCCTGATTCCGGCATCGTTTCCGAATCAGGTGCAGAACCGGAACCGGAACCTGAAGAAGAAGAAGTCTTGCCGTCAGACGACGAACTTGGTTCGGCCATGGACATATCAGACAAGGCTATTGAATCCGTAGAGGATGAGGTTCCGCCGCCGGAAGAAGAGCCCGCAGCGGAGGACACCCCATCGGCGGAAGAAACGGCTGTGGAAGCATTTCATCCCGGAGACATGGAAGAACTCGTTCCCGACAAAGAGGAAGAGACCGTCACGGAAGATGAGATAGCGGCTGTTCCTGAAACTGCCCCCGATACAGACTTGGAATTCCCCCCGCCCTCCGATGCCTCTGAACAGTTTTCATTGGACAGCTTCGGAGATGAGTATAAATTCAGCTACGATGATACGAAACTTGGCGATGATATCGACATCCCTGACATCGAACAAGTCAGTGATGACTTTGAAGAATTGCAGACGGAGAAATCTTCTTTCCAACTCGAAGAGGAAGACTTCAACGCACTTCAGGAAGCGTTGCGGTCCTACCCCCGAAATCTCAAAATAGCGATTGAAAACACCCTGGCCGACAGCAGGATCGGTGAAGAGCCGCTCCAAAAAATAATGAAGGCCATTCTCAGCGGGGCCAGTCCAAGGGCTATTGCCAAACTCTACCAATCCATAACCAAAAGAAGAATTGAACTTCCGCGAAGTTATAAGAAGCTTTCCGGAAAATCATTCGAGAATCTACAAACTCGGCTATTCTATCAGTTAATCAAGCAGACTTTGCCCATCATCCGGACAACACTCAGCATCATTTTAGTCATCTGGATATTGGGCATAGTGTCCTTTATGTGGATATACCGTCCTCTGAAGGCCGAGAGTCTTTACCGACAAGGCCTGGAATATATTGCGAAAGATGAAGTAGATAAGGCGGTAGCCTCTTTCAACGACGCATGGAACGGTTGGCCGATTTATGCAAAGCCCGATGGCGAGGACCCCATCTCGACGGCCCCCGTCGTCGTGAAAGGATGGAAGGATAACAGCCGCTGGCTAATCTACGCACGAGAATTCCGGCAGCGGAAATATTTCAAGACGGCCTCAATGTTTTACAGCGGATATCTTACGGAGAAACCTCAATCTATAGAAGGGCGCATCGAGTATGGCATGTTTCTCGCCAGAGTTCTAGGCGATTATAAAACTGCCGTTATGGTGATCGAAGCCCTTCCTGAGAATAAGGACATGCTACTCGCGTCCGGAGATATCTACCTCGAATGGGCCCAGGAAGATGTGACGAAATATGAAGATGCCCGTTGGCGCTATGCCAAGGCATTGGAAAAATACCGAGACAATGAAAGAACACTCCTATCCATGATGCGTTATCACCTGGCTACACAAAATAACGAAGAGGTACAAATCTTACTGCCGATATTTCATGATGAAACACCGGGAGAAACATCGGCGCCGGAGCTTGCCGCCAATGTCTATGCGAATCTGGCAGAATTTCACCTGTCGAGGGATAATCAGCAAGAAGCCATGCGCTTCATCGACTTAGCGGAATCCGCCAACCCTGAATCCCCATACCCATTTTTCATAAAAGCCCATTACTGGAAGTCCGACGGTAACGAACAGGGCGCATTCGAAAACTATCAGCGGACACTCATCAACTTAAAAAACAAAGAATCCATGACCAGTGAAGACATGAGGATGCGCATCCTGTCCCTGGGGGGAATTGGGTGGTACTATGCCAATATCGCCAACCGTTTTCCGAGTCAGTCCCCTGATGCGGTTCAAACCCGCAGCCAGGCGATAAACAGCTATGGTATGGCTGTAAACCTATATGAAGATGCCATATCCCGCAACCAAATTGAAGTCTCTTCCGAGTATGGAAGACTATTCATCGAGATCGGTGATATCATGTATCAAGGAAGGGGATATGCTGGAGAGACTCAGTTCTCACTCACACCAAACCGGGAAGTCTTGAACAATGATGAAGGCTCTGAACTCCGGCAGGTCGAATATTATTACAACCAGGCGGAAAAACTCCTGAACCGAGGGAATGAAGGAAGCCATCTTCCGGACAGGGCTCTCTATCGCCGCGCCTATATACGTTATCTATTGGGAATGGACGATGCTTTGATAGACTTCCACCGTATTTCCCGGCGGCGCCCTAATGACTATGACTCACAACTGGCCCTGGCTGCCATGCTTCTGTCAAACGGAGATTATGAGGCGTCCCGTACTCAATACTCACGCTCCATTGAATTAATGGAAAAAGAACTTAGCGCCACTGGCGGGATATTGGAGATTGACAAGAGACAGGCACATGCAGAACTCCTCATCCGCTATGTAGCGGCATGGAACAACCTCGGTGTGAGCTATGCCCTATCGGCCGCACGGGGCGGAAGAGACAAGAACTATGCCGCCGCCTTGAGTGCGTTCACCATGGCATCCGGCTATCTTGATCGGGTCTATTCGGATATGCCCAAGCTAACTTCTCGCGGCGCTGCCGGGTTGAGAGACCAAGAAGACCGGCGTATCACCGAGAAAACCGGCAACCTCAATTTCTTGAAAGAGAAAGCAACATTCCCCTACCAGAACAGACTGCGGCTCCTGGGGGAAGAGAATGCCGATGAGGGCGAACCAGGCTATTTGATATACCCGAATATTCTATCCGATCTGCGCTCTTGAAAGTCCATTTCAAAACGGCATCGGGGCTGTGCCGGCAGACGGTATAATCTGAAAGTCGAAATGAATCCGCCGCCTGATCACAAAACCTCTTTCATCCATTCATGCCGGTCTTCACCCGCCCCAAACTGAATGCTCTTCAGCTCTCTGAGAAGACGGTTGGCCGTTGAATCAGGATCAAGGCTGGAAAATTTCTTCGTTCTGCCCTTATGCGTGAGAGACCCCAAGGGGGTCACACCGGCTGCGGTACCTGTAACGAAGCACTCAACGGCATCGTTGAGCACATCAGATACCGGCAAGTCGGCCTCTTCGACGACATATCCCATTTCCTTCGCAAGAACAATCACCGATTCGCGAATTATACCCGGCAATATGGTATCACCCAAGGCCGGTGTAACTATGGTGTTGTCGGGGAAGGCCGCGAAGAAGTTGCACGACGACCCTTCTTCGATATTCTCTTTCCCCCCGGCATCAAGAAAGATAGCCTCCATATAGCCCTGTTCCATGGCTTCCGCCTTGGCCAATGTGGAAGTGACATAATTCGCCGCAGTCTTAATCCAGCCCGTACCGCCCGGTGTGGCTCGGATTCTCATGGACGTAACCGCATTGTTTTCTCCTAGTAAAAAATAGGACGAAACCGTTGTGCAGATGATGACAACCCATGGCTTCTGCGATAGATTGACCCCGATGCCGGGCTCGGTAATAGCGAAGGGCCGAATGTATACCGCATCAGCATCCTGCCATATATTCTTCTCCCAATCCGTTTTATACCTCGGGGAGAAACCTATATCCCTATTACGGCGAACTACCTCGAAGATAGCATCCAATAACAATCCTTCGGGAATAGCCGGCATTCGCAGGCCCTGCATGGATGCAACCATCCTGGCGCTATTCTTTTCAGGCCGAAAAATCTTAAGTGTGCCATCCTTCTGAGGGAAGGCTTTGAGACCTTCAAAGCACCCGAGCCCATACTGCGTCGTATAATTCACCATGGTAATACCGGGAATATGATTTCTTTGGATCATCAATTCATTGAAGGCATCAGTATCCAGGAGGGATTCTTCTTCCGCACTGAGATGATCGTGTTCAATGAATTTCACATCCCAATCTGTTCCATTGAAACAGGCATAATACACACATGGATAAATCGAAAGTTTGAATTGCATATTACATCCTTTTACCATCTGGGGTAGGATAATAGTAGTTGGATTAACGACAAGTGTCGAGTCATACCATTGGAGGACTCCCAAAAAATCGCTTCTGCGAATCTGGCAGGGAGTTTTTGACGGTAAGACAGTAAATGCCTATGCCGGGTAAAGGCGCCTCTAAAAAACCGCTTCTGGAATTTGGCGCAGATGTTTTTCTTCGATGCAAGGCGCCAAGAATTCAAGCGTAACTGGGTTACGTGAGTTCTTTGGCAACGCGGTAGCGGGGGAAAAGAGCAAGTCAAAAACGGAATGGGAGGGGGGGCTAGAGGTACCCGTAAGCATTTCACCAACGCTGCAACGGCAGAAAAAAGTGCCGGAATCTGAAATAGAGGTTTTAGAGATGCCCCATGGTAAATAACATCATAGTAATGGCTGGGGGAGCGGGAAAGCGGCTATGGCCGGCCTCCCTGGGCGCAAGCCCAAAACAGTTTATGCGGATCGGCACCGGGACCAGCCTGTTTTCCGGAGCGCTGGACAGGGCCTTCCGACTCGGAATCACCGGTTCGGTATATGTGGTTACTCATGAAGACCATGTTCCTGCCGCATTGACCGAATGCCGAAGAGCCGAAGAGAAGCACCGAAAACGCATCATCATAATGTCTGAGCCCATAGCGAAAAACACGGCTCCGGCACTGGCCTTAGCCGGGGCCGGTATGATATTGGCTGGAAAAGCATCTGAGACCAGCCTGGTGATGGCGGCCGATCATATTATCTCTCCTATTGAGTCATTCATCTTTTCAGTAGAAGCGGCATCCCTTGAGGCTCAGAAAGGATACATTGTCCCCTATGGTATCGTCCCAAACCATCCGGCAACGGGTTATGGCTACATCGAGACCGGCAAAGCGGCCAGTAAAGGCTATGAAGTGCTCTCTTTCAGGGAAAAACCCGATGCGCAAACGGCATATAAGTATGTCGAATCAGGTCGGTATTACTGGAATGCCGGTCTTTTTACCTATAGGAACGATGTGTTCATGGAAGAATTGCGAGTTTGCAGCCCCGAAGTCGCACAAGCCTTTTCTAACCCAGACGAAGACTGGTTTAAGAAACGGACGGAGCAGGGTATCACCGTTTTTACGCCCTCCCAACAGCTCGTACACCGCTATCACAACTGCCCATCCATCTCTGTAGATTACGCAGTGATGGAGAAAACCTCCAGGATACGCATGGTGAAAGCCGATTTTCAATGGAATGATGTCGGCAGTTGGGATGCCGTTTCCGAGTTAGATACAATTCAGGGATCTCCGGTCTATTCCCACCAGTCCAGTGATAATTTCGTATATGCCGACTGCCCTGTGGCGCTGTGCGGGGTCGAGGGTCTCATCGTTGTCGTCGCCAATAACAGAGTTATGGTATGCAAGAAAAGCTCTAGCCAGCTTGTTAAGCTGGCCGCTGAGGATGATCTGAATGAAGGGGATACAAAATAGAATTTTTTTTAGAGAATAGTTGAATTATTCCGCGTTCAACTCCAGTCCTTATAGATGACGCTTAACAATATGAGGAGGAGAAGCGATGAACAATCTCAATTCTATCATTCTTGAGGGCAATCTGACCAAGGATCCGGATTTCAAGCAGACCCCCAAGGGAACCCCTGTATGTCGATTTACCGTAGCATCAAATCGATTCTACAAGTCCGAGGGAGAACGGCAGCAAGAAGTCGGTTATTTCGATGTGGAAGTATGGTCAAGATTGGCAGAAACATGTGGTGAATACCTTTCTAAAGGACGCGGTGTGCGTGTTGTCGGACGGCTCAAACAAGACCGTTGGACCAATGTAGATGGGGCTTTGCGAACACGAATACACATCATCGGCGAGCATGTTGAGTTTCAATCTAAACCTAAATCGCATGATGCCGGTGTTTCAGAGGCTGCCGCTAATGAAAAAGCCATGAAACAAGAGGCTGTGCCCGCATACTGAAGATATGCCAGGAGTCTGTCACGCTATATCTTGTGTTTTATGCAGCCAGCTTACCGCCAATAGGCGGCAGCGCGTCTTGAGGATTGAAGGGGCGCCGAAGACGGCACCCCTTCTGCCTGTACGTGTTCTGCACACAGGCGGGCAAAGGTCCCCCCGGTCGGGCCTGAGGGGGAATGCCCCAAAACACTGACAATAACGTCGGCGTACGAGTGGATGAGCCTGAGTGAAGCGAGAAGTGGCGAAATGATGGCCCCCGGAGATAGGGGCAGCCTTGAGCGGGAAGAAGACGCTGTGCAGCCATTCTACATGCTATTTGAGCATCCAGACAGCATTTCTGTCCGCACCAAATGCGCATCCTCCGCAATCCCTCACTTCGCATCTTGTCATATAGGGCAATTTGGCCCATAATCCCAATATGATTTGGAATAAGAAGGGTAGTAGTAAACCTAATCAACAACAAAAAGAGTATGACCATATCATCAATGAACTCACTGTTCGATATACATCACTCATTGAAGATAACAAGCTGAATCCATCACTTCTGAAGTCTTTTACTTCACGGCTCAACTCAACTAAGGATGGAGGGAGAGATATTGCGGTATTTCTTGAGGAAGAACTTCAGGAATATCGCAATATTGAACAAATGATTCAGCACAAGGAAAATGTCATACAAACACAAGAAAAAATGCTTCGCCGTGTTCATGACGGGGAGACATCTGCTGACAAAATCCTCCAAGACAACAGACAGCGAATTGCCGAATATCCAGAATTAAGGTTCCGCCCCAATACTGACTTGGAGATAGCCAAACTCTATGGTGCAATGCATTATTTTGATTCTCATCACTGGGATGAATTGGAATCTTTCTTCCGCCGGGCATTTCCCCAGCCAGGCCAAATCGACCGCATGAGTATCGAGCAACGATTCTGGCGTTTTGTTTCAACAAGTCATGATAGAGAACCCAATGCTCTCGAACGGTACATACGGGTTCTTGATACGGCTACGGCTAGCAAGGCTGAAAGGCATAGAGAATTGAGAGAAGCCATCAAGCTGCTCGCTTTTTTTCTGCATGATATTATTGAGGTCTTTGAACGTGCAAAAACAGTACAGACACCCAGCCATCAGGTCAATGAGGCCATAGATTATATCAGGAATATCATCAAAAATTTCAGATTGCAGTCTCTGAAGCGGCAGAATTAGCAGGATACAGGGTGCCTACAGTATTCCGCATTCCGAAAATTGACCGCCAATCAATCACTCTTAACTCTCTCTCATTCAGTTCCGGCCTAGGGCTCATACACCTCATCAATGTTGATCATACCGAATGTCTGCCCCCGCGTGGGAACGGTGTGCCAGTCATCAGGTGAATTACTATCGCTGGGAATAGAACCACGGCATAGGGAACGAGTGGCTGTAGAACTGTCGACAGGCAGTGTTTCTGACGGCAGAGGAATTTCACCGTCTGCCGTCCACTCTCCTTGCACGCCGATGTCCTGCGCCCAGGGGAAGGCGGCCGAAGTCCACCCAAGGTCATCCTCCTCTGGCGCATCAGCCCTGTTCGACCAGATTACTGCGTCGATAATATCTCCGCCCTTTCGCTGATACAAGGTGACCGCGCCATTATTGCTCGGCAAACCAGGCGCATCCCTCATCCAGAAATCACGGGCTGTCTCCAGGGCCAGCCGGCCTCCGGAAGCATTCACTTCCTCCGTCTCATCAATTTCTTCGGGAATACCTTCAGGCTTGGTGTGAATAACGATGTAGTCGCCCTTAGAAATCTCGACGGCGGGAAAAACTAATGTGTCGTTGGCATTCCCTTCGGTACCGATGACAAACATCAATCCGCCGAGATTGCCATCGGTGAGTGCGAATAGTTCCGCACAATCGGGTGTAGATTTGGACCCTTTGGGATTGATTTCGTTGATGAGCAGTTCGGGAACTCGGGGATTCCATCCCGAAAACTGATAGAGGAAGGAGAGGGAATTGCCTTTTAGGTCTTCTGCCTCGATTCTCATGGTGTAGGATGCCCCGATTTCCTGGTGACTCGAAAACCGTACGATGAGCCGCTTATCTTCGGATTCGACAGACGCAATGCCCAGTTCCGGTTCGATTTCGATGTTCTCGATGACGGCGCTAACCTGTTCATCGAATTCAAATTCGACAGTCTGATTATCCGACACATCGGCCGACTGAATCACTGGAGGCTGAATATCAACCTTGTGAGACGGGCCCTCAATATAGGCATTTGGTGCACACGAGAAAGAAATAGCCAGCAGCAACACCGCAGAATAGCCGACATTTCGCCTTAGAAAATGAATAATGTTCATATACAATAGGACTCAAGAAAACCGATACTTCTATTAAAAGGGAATAAAAATGTGTGGAATTATTGGTTATTGCGGCCCAAAGCACACGCCAGACATCCTATTAGCTGGGTTGAAGAGGCTGGAATATCGCGGGTACGACTCCGCAGGAATATGCCTGGGTGCAGATAACAATCTCATCATCTATAAAAAAGAAGGCAAGCTGCATCGGCTCAGGGAAATCATGCCTGAAACCGTTTCAGGAATTTGGGGCATCGGCCATACCCGTTGGGCGACTCATGGAGGTGCGGACGACATCAATGCCCATCCGCACACCGACTGCAGCGGTAAAATCGCTATCTGTCACAATGGAATCATCGAAAACTACGAAGTGTTAAAAACCAGGCTTCAAGAAACTGGACATCGTTTCATCTCGGATACCGATTCCGAAGTCATTGCGCATCTCATTGAATCCCTGTACAACGGAAACTTGGAGCATGCGGTAAAAAAAGCGCTGACCTTCCTCCAAGGAACATATGGCGTTCTGGCTATGCATGCGGATCATCCCAAAGTGATTGTGGGGGCGAGAAACGGCTCGCCGTTAGCCCTGGGGATAGGCGGCGATGAAATGTTCCTGGTCAGCGATGTGAGTGCCATGATTGCCCATACGAAACAGGTCGTCTACTTTGAGGACGGCGATGTCGTAAGAATCAATGCCGACGACTACTCGGTTACCGATCTCCATGACCAGCCGGTAGACAAGGAGATAACCCGCATATCCTGGGAACTCAATGAGTTTTCAAAGGGTCAATATCCTCATTATATGCTCAAGGAAATATATGAGCAGCCCCAATCAATTCCCCGTGCCATCGGCGGACGTATCGACGAAGTCCAGTACACCGCCATGCTCGGTGGTTTGAATATGAATGAACAGGAACTGCTCGGCATCAAACGGGTGGTGATTTTCGCCGCCGGCACCAGTTTCTACGCCGGCCGGGTAGCGGCCTATCTGATGGAATATCTGGCTCGTGTTCCGGCTGTGGCGGAATTGGCTTCGGAGTTACGTTACCGCAATCCCCTCGTTGAAGAAGGCACCCTGTACCTCGCTGTCAGCCAATCCGGAGAGACCCTAGATACGCTCATGGCGGTCAGGGAACTCAAACGGAAGGGGGCAAGAGTGCTCGGCATCTGCAATGTCGTGGGCTCGACAATCGCGAGGGAAACCGACGGGGGCGTGTACATCCACTCAGGCCCTGAGATAGCCGTGGCCTCAACCAAAGCCTTCACCAGTCAGCTTGCCGTCATGTACCTGCTCATACTTAAAATGGCTCGGATACGTCACATGGCCGAGGAAGACGGCCAGCACTTCATCGACGGCCTGAAGGCATTGCCGGCTCTGATTCTTCAAATCCTTGCTCGGACAGACAGCATCAAGGCCCTCGCCCGGAAGTATCACGAAGCCGGCAATTTTCTCTTCCTTGGCCGAGGCCTTAATCTCCCGGTGGCCTTGGAAGGTGCTCTGAAACTCAAAGAAATCGCCTACATTCATGCCGAAGGCTATAGTGCCGCAGAAATAAAACATGGCCCCATCGCCCTAGTCAACGAACAGGCGCCCAGCCTGTTCATCATCACAAATGATCCCCTGCGAAAAAAAATTATCTCCAACATGAAGGAAATCAAATCCCGCAAAGGCCCTGTTATTGCCCTCTGCACCGAGGGGGATGAGGAAGTGGCGGCAATCGCTGACGAAGTGCTGTTCGTGCCAAAGATTCATGCCTTCTTCTCCCCGTTCCTGATGATGGTGCCCTTGCAGCTTTTTGCATACTATTGCGCCCTGGAGCTGGGCAGGGATGTTGACCAGCCACGCAATCTGGCAAAATCAGTGACGGTGGAATAGTTTTTCTATAGGGCACCTCTAAAAAACCCATTTAGTTCTTGACTCGAACTTTTCCGCTGCTACTGCGTTGTCAAAATGCTCAACTAAGCTTAAGCTACGCCCTTAGCTTTTGCCGCCTTGTATCGATAAAAAATTTGATAGTGTCCAGTATAGTTCGCAATTTTCTTTCAAGAAGCCATCGAATTCTTCCATCAGGCAGCCTGTTCCAATTTAAGTCTTTGTTCATCTATCGATTTTTCACTAATATACCGTTTCCCGGAAGCCCAGTCTTCAGAGTATTCTATCAAATAGCAACAGATTAATCTGAGATATGATTCAATACTGGGAAATATTCCAACGACCCGGGACCTCCGGCGGATTTCTCGATTCAGCCGCTCTAATTGATTGGCTGATGATGTCTTTCTACTGTCTATTTCCGAGAATTCAAAGAATTGGACAGAGTCTTCAAGTCCCTCCTCCAGGCAGTTCATCGATTTGGGAAACTGCTCCTCGAATTCGTCTATAATTCTATTGGCATATTCACGGGCTGAATGTGAATCCGGCTGTTTCCATATCTGTTTAATGCGGCCTGCCAGATACTTCTTATCACGAGCCGGTACATGGGAGAGGATATTCCTCATGAAATGGATCTTGCACCGCTGCCGGGAACATCCGATGAGTTCTTTACGAATAGCTTCCTGAGGACCAGGATGAGCATCAGAGACGCATAACCAGGCTTTCCTGAATCCTCTCGCCTTTAGAGACCTGAACAGCCCGGCATAAGTAGATTCAGCTTCTTCCGGCATAGGTTCTACTGCAAGGATCTCTTTATGTCCTTGTGAATTAACACCGGAAACGACCATGACTGCCATATTCCGAACTCTCCCGGTTTCGCGTATCTTTTCATACAGTGCGTCTACCCGGATGACAGGATATTCGGAATCGAGTGTACGGCAGCGGAATTCATCCGCCTGTTCATCAGGCCCTCTGTTAATTTCG
This sequence comes from Spirochaetaceae bacterium, assembly GCA_965232165.1. Taxonomy (GTDB): domain Bacteria; phylum Spirochaetota; class Spirochaetia; order DSM-2461; family DSM-2461; genus UBA2779. Next base: position 729,880 of record CBDDOY010000002.1, read on the forward strand.
GATACCTGACTGGCTGATATATTTTCGATCCCCGGACTCATGGCGAGCTTTTCAATCTTCCTGGTCGAAACCCCGTTGATGAACGCTTCTTGAACTGCCTGAATCAGAGCCTGTCCGGATCTCTTCTTTTCAGTGACAAAGAAAGGAATATACCCGCCTTTTCTCAGCTTAGGGACCAGTAAATACAACGTTCCTAACCGGGTATCGAAACGGCGAGGTCTATATCCTTAAGAAATGTGTGGTCCTTCCTGTTGAATGAGAACCCTTTTTTGCACGGACTTTGTTCGCCGCTTCGATTTCCATAAGCTTCTCCGGCAGCCATTTCAATAAACTGAAAAGGGGATCCGGTTCCGTAATGAATTGGAGCAGCATGTTTTCCAGATTCCCATTATCATTTTTCTTAGCCGTCGTCTTCCTCCTTGTGGTTTTGATGGTTTGATACCATTCTGGAGAATTCGATGGCTTCTTTCAATTATGTAAATTGCGAACTTGATTGTACGTTATCATACTGTTCATGATAAAGCATATTTTTATCTGCAAATACATTGTTGTCTTTCAATTTCCGATTGACATCAATTCCATTGAAATTTTGCCCCGTGAGCGCCTCTGCTGCATACATTGCCGTATACATCTTACAAGCAACTCTATATATATTCTCCGGCAGAGTAAGATCAAAATTATATTCGTCTGCAAAATTATTATCTGTCAGTAATCTATTTTTAAAATCATCTTCGGTTATTTCAGGTGAGAAATTAACTCTATCTGATTCCTCTAACCCAGACACTGAGAACTCTTTCTCCAAATAACTATTCCATGCTTCGTCTTTTTTAGCTTCGTTTATGGCACGAACTTCTTCCAGAGTATCTGCAAACCCTAACGGAGTATTCCAGTTTACTCCATTTTGATCATTTTGGAATTCTCCGCCTGTTAAGGTTTTCAATTCAGCATACTGCCTTGCATCTTTACTAACTTGCCAATTATCAAGATTCATTACCTGTTTATTTATATCAGCCATAAAATTTGAATCCATGACATTCCAAATCTTGCCTATCTGACTATAAGTATTTTTCTGATACAAATAAGCCAGTCCCTCAATATTATTCCCTGCCATATGGGAACCTTCATGAGCGAATATTGAAGCTAACTTAGCTGCTTTTTCAGTGCCCCTGCCCAAATAATCACTATTAATAAACAGCGTATTATCCGATATATCGCTGTCAAAATACCCCATCTTGCCTTCAGCCATCTCCTCATATTTGGCCTTGACACCGCCCTCAAATAACTCTCTGGCCAATGCCTGACGGCTATTATCTGTCCAAGCTAATCCATTTGCTGCCGCCAGTGTGCTGTTGCCTTTTTCTCCGCCCAGCTTAAATTTTGCAACATTCAAAGTCTCTCCCAGTCCTTCCAGTGAGGACATGATATTGCCCCAGTCCACCTTTCTTCCTGCCGAACCCAGCTTGCCGGATATTCCCTTATTTGTTAAGTGAAGTTCAAATAATCCCACATCTTTTCTCTTATGTGTACGAGTTGCAAGGCGCGCAGGGAATATCTCTGCTCCCTGACTGCTTTTAGGACCCCTGCCGCTCGGAGTCTCATTATCTCCTTTAAAGGCAGAATAAATATCTCCAATGGACAGAAGGTTAAAAGTCGTTTCTCCGGTAATCCCGTATTCTATTCCGGCTGCGACCAAATTGGCTGCCGCTTCATTAAATGCGGCAAGACTGGCAGTATTGACAAGATCACCGCTCAGCGCATTCTTATTCCAGTCTTGAGAATTGAATTTACCCAGAGCATGCGATGTCAGCAGGGCGGCCATCCCCGCCGCATACCCGGCCAGCGCATTCTTCCCGAACAGGCTGTCTGCCAGAGCATCGCCGTTCCAGCCGAATTCTCCGTTTTCTATATAAAATCCATTCACCGTTCCGGCAACGGCATTGTTCACGGCCTGATTCAGGGCGCCGTTCGCCATACTGTTGACAACCTCGTTTCCAATGCCCACATCGATTCCTCCGCTGACAAAATGAGTCACCGTAGAAATTACCGCAGACTTGCCGAAATTCAGCAGTCCCTCTTCCGCAGACATCACACCGTTGGACACATCGGCTATGGTAAAGGCCGCTTCTTTAGGCTATTCCAAAGGCCAGTCCCGCTGGTCCTCCGGCCGGAAGAGCCGCTATGGCCATGGCCATCTTCGCGACCGACCGGAAGGTCGGCGATTCCAGCCAGGAGCCGCGGTCGTCCCACAGTTTCTGGTCGTAGCTCGGGCGGTTTACTCAAGGCGTATCCCGCTCCCTCTCTCATTTTATTGAAGATGTACTGCCCCATTATGGCGCCCATCTGCCCCTGCCCTTCAAAATGGACATTCTTAGACCAGCTCTCATCAAGGTCCAGGTCTTCACCTTCCTTAAACTGAGGGGCAAATCCCACACGCAGTCCGAATTTCCCGGGGGAAGCATCGATGCCGCGCTGTTCGCTCTTCTGAATATGGCGGGTTCTGAATATGGGAACCAGTTTTTCAACAATGCGCAGCGTCCCGTCAGCGCCCGTTACAGTTTCCTGTACGGCCCGCTCTCCCGCTTTTTCAGTGACCTCTTCAGTCCACTTAATCTCCTGGATAAACCGGTAGGCCGGATTGCTGTTCTTTTTATCATTTTCAATGTCTTCATCAGACCATCCGCCCTCTTTTCTATCCCTTTCTTCGGCTTCGTCAAAATCACTGTTCCCGCTCAGTCCCATATCAGAAAACAGTATTGATTCGATTCTTTCATCGATGTCTTCAGTTTCCTCATCATCCTCTTTACCGAATATCTTTTCCATTTCTTCGGAAATGGCGTTCATGGCTCTGTCAAGCAGTCCGTCCAATGCGTCTGCGTCCATATTGTTCAACTGTTCATCGGAACCGCCGCTTCGGAGGTGAAGTCGCCGGTGTAATCGGAGAAGTCGCTGTAGGCGTTGACTGTTCCCACATCGAAAAGAATGCCGTCGGCGACAGAAGACCCGACGACGAGGTCTCTTCTGTAGACTTCTCCGCTTAAGATATAACCGTCGCTGCGCATCGTTTTGTGCAGACTGTCGGCCACGCCGTCGTTGGCGGCCTGTACCTGTTTATTGAAGCGCTCTTCGGCATCGGCCAGGCGGTCGAGCATCTGTCCGTATTCTCTCTTCGAAACGTGCTGTTTATATTCTTCGTTCTGTATACTCTGGAAGTCTTTGATATCCTGCATCAGCTCTGCCGTGGAGAACTTATCTCCGTCTAAAGATGTGAATATGGCCGGTTTGAAGGCCTTGATGCCCTGATTCAGGCTCGAAGCGTTCTCCAGCAGTTTGTCCAGCAGTTCCAGGTCCACCGCCTGGCTTAGGATGCTGTCTGCATCGGGCGCCGCCTCGGCCAGCGTGGAAATAATGATGTCTCCGCCTGCCGAACTGATGGCGGCCTGAGTGATTTCACCGAAATCCTCCAGAACTGAAGAATCGCCGATTCGGGCGCTCTGCTCGGTGACAACGCTCAGCCAGGTATTCTTGTCGGTGAGAAAATCGAGGTATTTGTCTCCCCAGGCGTCTTTTTTGTTCCTGTATTCACGGCTGACGTTTTCCATCCAGTCTTCATAGCGGGACTTCAGCCGTTTCTCCCCGTCGGTCCACTCCATCTGCCCCCGGGCGAGGACGGCCCGCATCTGGCCGTCCCAGTGGGCCTTCCTCTCTTTGCTTTCCAGCCGCATCATATCAAATTCGTGCAGCCGCACATCCATATAGGCATCGTACCTGTAATCGTACATCCCTTTGATTCTGCGGGAAGAGTCTCCGGCCAGCAGCATCTTCTGGCTGGCCAGAAGGTCCTGCGCTATTTCCATGGAGAACTGATCGTCTCCCAGTATATCGGCAGAGAGTTCTTCCTGCCCTTCGAAGAGACGCATCAGATGTTCTCTGATGCTGAAAGAGGGTCTGCTGAAGGCTTTTTCCGCCGCCTCTTCCAGCCTGGAGAGTTCCGTATCTTCATTGACGATGAAATTTCTGAATTCCTGCCTGTACCGGGCCGCCGCATTCCTCTGTCTTTCCGCAGCTCCGCCCCCGGCGTTCAGATAGGCCGCCATATCGGAGGCGGCTTCGGTTTTTCTTCTGTCCGCAGCCTTGCCTACGCCCAGAAGAACTTCACTGCTGCCGGTGTAAGCCGAAGAAATGTCTTCGCTTATATCCTGGTGGTAGTCTTCCAGAAGATCGGCCAGTGCGGCATCGTATTTATCGTCGCCCTCGCCCTGCACCCGTCCCGATTTCTCCAGAAGCCCGTCAAGGTCCTGATGGTTCAGCGTAAAGGCCGCTTTTATAGAAGCGTGCATTCCCGTCAGCTGTTCTTCACGGCTGAGAGGCTTTCCCTCTTCGGCTTCCCCTTTCAGCGTTTCCAGCAGTTTCTGCTCCTGTTCGTATTCCTGCCGAAGGGTTTCCACAGCGGTCAGCTCGGAAGAAAGGGTGTTTTCGAAATCGGTTCTGTGCCGCTTGCCTGGATTGACAAACCTGTCGTTGTTGTGATCAACACAGTCCTGCTTGATATTGCCTTTGTAAACATGCTCAACGGCAAAACCGGAGAAGAGCAGACCGCTGGCAGCCATAACCAATCCTGCCGGAACTCCCAGCCAAAAGGGTATTGCGAACAGGGCCGCCGCTGCTCCGAAGCACACTGTGGCTTTTGCGAAGAAGACTGCAGCAGCGATTGTGTGGCCCGCAACCTGAGCCCCGACTTGTCTGTTTATTTCTTTAAATGCCAATTCTCTGTCTAGGTCGACCTGTATTGATTCAAAGTTCTCAGATTTATCGCCAATAGTCACCCCTCCGCTTTTCTCCACAAGCTTGAAGAAATCAAACAGTTCCCGCTCATTTTCATCTGCGCTGCCCAATGCCAGAAAAGCATTTTCCCATCTTTCTTCTACTTTCTTTCGAGCGTCATTTTTCATGGAATCTGTGATGACATCCGCCTCATTTAGATTCAAATACTCAAAGTATTCATCTTTCTCAGCTTCTGTAAGTTTCTTGTAGACTTCCCGCTGCATAGCCAGAGTCCACCGCTCAATCATGGCGTTATGTGCGCTCTCCCCTTTGCTTTTCTTCAGGTTTTCCAGACGGCGGAGCCAGTTGTTCATATCGTGCTCATACTCGCTCAAACCATGGGGATCCGTCTCTTTGACGGCGAAATAGTCATTATTGACTTCATCCGATATGGTTTCTTCGCTCTCCGGGTCCCAACTGACCTCCCAGCCGCCGTCGCCGTCTTTGACCAGGCTCATGCCTTTCAGGTTTTCACTGTTCATCAGACTCATCTCTTTCTCTTCATCATAAGAGACGGCGGAAACGAAGCTCTCGCCTCTGGCGGCCTGCCACTCGCTGTGAGCCCTTCTGGTTATGCCTTCCTGGCGGGCGACAGCCGCATTGAGCACGTTGTTCATCTTATCCAGAGTCAGGCTTTCCCTGTATACGGTCAGATAACTGTCAAAATAGGCTGCATAGGCCCCGTCATTTTTATAGATATTGTAATTTTCCGTTCTGTTTTCGTGAACGATCTGATAGAGCGCATCGTAAGCGGCCTGAGCCCGGGTGTGTTTTTCAGTCACATAGGCCAGCCTTTCCACGGGTGTCACTTTGTTGATCATGCCGAGAAGGTCCTGACGCACTTCGGCATCCTCTTCCGCTAATCTCACTTCGCCGCCCACGTTCATGGCTGCGGCCGTGGCTTCGGAATTGGAACCCATTCCGATTTCAGGCTCTGCCGTTTCTCCGTCAGCCGAATCTGACGTATCTGCGGTTTCGGCATCCGTTTCGCTCCCGTCGGTCAGAGACCGGGAGTTTTCGATTTCCAGACTCAGCAAATCGCCCGAAGCGGCCGTCAGATATCCCGCAGAGGCATAATTGTAAACGGCCCGGGCCAAAGCGTAACTGTGCTTCGCCTCTTCCAGCGCATCAATGGAATCTTTTGTTTCGCCGTAAGCCGCATCATAGAGTTCGCTTAGCTGTCTGTATCCCATGGCTTCTGCAGTCTGGCCGCTGCGGTCTATTTCCATCTGCCAGTTCTCCTGCGCTTCGGCTATGGACTGTTCCAGTTTTTCGATTTCTGCTTTGACGGGCTCAAGAACCTCAAGCTGTTCCGCCGGATCGGTTCCCGCTGTTTCAAGAATGTATGCAATGTTGGAAAAGCGGGTCATCTCGCTCTTATAATGTGTTATGCGCCCCTGGAGATTCTGAAGACGGTCGCTCTTCTCATGAAATTCATCGGCCATGGTGTTCTGATATTCCGCCTCTTTGCGGACAGCTTCCCGGTCCATGGCAGAGAGCGCAGTCCAGAAAGCCTCGTCATAGTTTCCCCCGAGCCAGTCCAAATGGCCTGTCAGACTGCTGCCGCTCTTATCTCCCGAAAGCCACAGTTCAAGGCTTTCGGTCAGGGATGACGCCGAATCGAGCACATCATTCCGCTCATCCAGATACCAGTTGTCCAGGTCGTTTTCCGCTCTGTTGAGCACGGCTGATTCCGAAACGGCGGCGAAAGGAGCATCGCTGTCTCCCTCACGGTTAACCGTCAGGTCGCGGCCGGTTCTGTCATCAGTTTCCTTTGCGACGATGATCCCCTGCCCGGGTCCCTCTCCTTCCTTATTATTGGCGCTGTAGAGGTATTCGTCCGTCAGCAGGGTCCGCCAGTGCCGGTTACTTATGTCTCCGGTGCAATCCTTTTTAATCTGAACGGCTCTGCCCGTAAGAGCCTTTCTGCTGCTCAGAGCGGCGAGAGCTTCGTTATTGCCGGCCATCTCTTCTCTGAGCAGATTAACCGCATAAATATATATAGAGCGGTTCCCTCCGCTCGTGTTCGTATTTCTTGATACGGCACCCGCATCGTCATATTTCATATCTCCCGGGCCGTATGTTTTCAGAGATGCAGCGGAAGCGAGTACATCTGCTGCCGATTTTCCTATAGAGTCTACAGTAAACAGCATATCATCCCATCGGACAGAATGGGCTGTGCTGCTTGTATGCTGATTGATAATCTCCAGTTGTCCGGCAAGATTACCGGGGTATTTTGATTTTACATATTCAGTTATTTCACCATGCAGCACGGCATTGTAGGTTCGGGAAAATTCCGTCCTGCTGTAGAAATCATCGAGTTCGCTGACAACATCAGGATTCCGGTCTGCCCAGTCCGCCGGAGTGACAGTTTTTGAGAGTATTCCGGTCTTGTAATAGTGAATCAGCTCATCATCATCTAAAAGGGGTATCACGCCGTTACTTAAAAGGCCCATCATGTCGTCCGCGTTTTTACTGTCGAAACAGGCTGCTGCCGTACCGGTCAAAGAAGTAAACCAGTTGAGCGCTTTCAGGACGTATTCGTCATCGCTTCCCTCAACATTTTTCATGCTGTTATAGAGACCGTATGACAGAGCTTTTCTGTATAATTCCGAGCCGGGAGCATTGCCTTTCGCCAGCTCCATCAGAGAGCTGTCGACACCGGCAACAGCGCCTCTTATGTCTGCGGTCAGTTCATCATAAAATTCGCCCCACGTTGTGATGCTTCCGATTCGGTCTCTCCACTGAACGGCTAAATTCAGAGCCGCATTTGAAACCGGCTGATTCGCTCCACCGGTTACATCACTGATAAAATCTTCCATTATGGCCGAAGTGAACGCAGTGCCGTCATTCATCCCGTGATAGGTCCCAAAACTGTCATACATTTGAGCCAGCTCATAATGAGCCAGGACATTCAGAGGATTCTTCTCCGCCAGGGACAGGGCGCTGTCGAGTCCCATGGTATTCCAATAGGCCGTTTTCGCATATCTGGTCAGTTCCGGTCCGGCTGCCTCCCAATCGACTTCGTCCGGTTTCTCCAGAGCTTCGGCTATGCGGATATATTTCTCGGCTTTTTCTATAATACTTTCTTTCCAGGGGTCTATCGCATAAGAACCGTCGAGATTCCTGCTGACATTCTGAATATCGAAATACTCTTCCCAGGATTTTTCAAGAGTTTCACTGTTTACAACCGAACTCCGGGCGATATCCAGAGCCGCCGTTTCCGCCAGCTGTTTTTCTATAAAGCTGTAGAGTTCATCTTCAGTGCCGACGATTTCAACCAGACTGAGAAGTTTGTTCACTTCACTTCGATTCGTACTCTGCACATTGTTCAGAGCGATTTTAAGACCGCCGTTTTTCTCCGTCAGAGTTTTCAGTTTTTCCTGAATAAGCTCTGTCGATTCGGGAAGAGAATCGGAAAAAGCATACACAAGGTTTACCGCCGTAAAATCACGCACTTCTCCGAGATAATTCTGCAGTTGGGCGGCTGCATAATCGGGAATTTTCCCATAGAATTCAGATGCACGGCTCTCCAGGTCTCTCATCCACTTATAGACCTCTTCCGCATCGGCAAAATTCTGAAGCCCGACCAAATCCTCCGGTTGGCGGAACCGGTTGTTTTCATCCGTCAGACCGGTATCTATCAGATACGCAGAGAGTTCGTTCCAGGCGATTTCCGTCACGGCTGTTTTCAGAGAGACGGCATTATACATATTTTTGCTGAGAATGGCAGCGAGGGCTGAATTACTCTGGATCTCATCCGACCTGTCTGAAATCAACTGGGCTCCCAGGTCTCCGTCGGCGGTGAGGAAGATGCCGCCGCCGCTGAGATATGCGGGCAGGAATTCAAATTCTTCGCCGCTTAACTTTTCTGTTATAGTATTTTCATTATCCTTCAGTGTTCCGCTCAAATCGGACCACCATTTTTTCAGTTCGTTCAGAGATTTGAGCTGCCCGTCCAGCTCCGTCCCGAGTCGACTGCCGTATCTTCTTTTCAGTTCCTCCCACAATATCTGTTTGAACATATCATCAGTCATCTGAGATGTGTTCACCGGATTGTCTGAACCAGTCCAGTCATAGAATGAAAAGGTTTCAGGACTTCCGCTGTCCTTATATGCGTCTATCATACCAGAGAGCAGGGCGTATTCCGCCTCCATCCTCTCCCCGATAAATCCCGTTTCTGAATACCCGGCAGCCTCCAGGGCGTATTCCAGCCTGGCCGAATCGGCAGCGTCCGCGGCCAGACCTGCATCGGAGTAATACCTGTCAAACCAGCTTCCGAAATCGCTGCTGCTCAGAAGCCGGACTTCGGCCATTCGGTTTTCGAGCCATCCTTCGGCCCTCTTCGATATCTTCTTAACAAGCTGAAGCATTTTCCAGGACGTGCGGGCTTCCTCTCGGTTCTCCTGATCGATCAGTTCCGACCAGAGAGCCGCAAACTCAGTATAATAATAATCGCTCATGCTGAGATGGAGCTTATCTTCCAGACTTTTGAAGAAATCGGATCCAGCGAAGGAACCTGCATCATTTTTAAACACGAGTTCAAAGGAATCAATATCTGAAACCAGTTTCTTCAATTCGCTCAAAGAATATAGGGTGTGGTTCATCTTCTTGTCAGAGCCGATATTGTTTTCCTCGCCGTTGAGCAGCAGTTCGAGCTGTTCCGAAACAAGAGAGACCTGGTTTTCAAGATTGTATTTATGGGCGGCGGCGAGATATTCTTCCATTGCCGTGCCGAGCGATTCATCCGATCTGTCGGGATCAAGCCCTTTGGCCGCCAGAAGCTCTTTGTAGAAGCTCTGATATTTGTCTTTGAGATAATCGGGATCCTGAATAAAGAACTGCTCGACAAGATCCTGATGCCTCTGCCTGGATACTGTCAGCTCCTCCTGCAGGTCTTTGATCCCTTTCTGAATTTCAGCAGCTTTATCCTGCCGTGCACTCAGCTTGTCGCCGATATTCTGCAGTTCGGCAACCAGCGCATCATAAGTCTCAAGAGCCGTATTGTATACGGTCTCGGCATCCTGAAGTGCGGCAAGGGTATCATCGGCCGTCGCTTTGTCGCTGCTGTTATCCTGTGCGTAATCAACGACAGCCTGAGCAATCTCAAGTTCTTTGGCCCAATACTGTTCATAAGCTCTCGATTTGAGCAGTTCCACCTGAAAATCGTCGAGATAGAGAGATTCCCACAGGTCGTCATCATAGAGAATATCCGTCGAAAGCAGCGCTTCCTTCAAATCCCCGTCTTCGGTAAATGCCGAGGCATTCTCAGGATCATTGAAAACAACAATTCCATAGGTTGATGCCAACTGCTCCTGTGTTTCTGCTGAATAAATACTGTACGGCTTGAATACTTTTTCGGTCCAGTAAATGGCCTCCTGAAAACTGTCACTGCTGCCATTGACGGCAGCAGCATCTCCCCGATACCATGAAAACAGTTTATTCAAAGCAGCCTAAGCATCAGTTCTGGATATAGATGCCCCGGTATAAGCGGCATATATTTGATCAAACGTTTCTTCATCGGGATTTGTTTCCCAGAATCCCTCTCCCTCTGATCCCTGCCCGGAAAACCAGTCCATACTGTGCCGGACGAAATCGGCGCTCATGGCGATTTCAACTGCCGTCCGGTCTGCCGAATCATACTGATCAAGGGCCTTGCTGAATTCCTGATTATAATAGAATGTATAATCTTGGCCATAATTACTTGCGGCGGCCGCAGCCGGTTTCGCAAACTCCTGAGCATTATTTTTCGCTGTTTCCTGGACAGTTTCGGCCCTTTCGGTCCAATTATCGATATAGGCATCCACAATGGATATTCTCATCGACCAGACATCGTAATTCACCGCCGACTGATCAGAAAGTCCCCAAATCTTCGCTATCTGCTTTATCCATCCAATAGGTCCAGCTGCTTCTGGCGGTTCTCATCATATTTACAGACTGGAGCAGCATACCTATAAGATTGTCAACTCTGTTCTGCAGGGAAACCTTCCTGTTTTCAATATTGGCTTCCAGTTCGGCAACCGCCTCTCCGATGGCTGTTTCCAATTCACGATTTTCTTCAGCCCAGATTTCATTGCCTTCCTCAAGCGCAGCTTTGAATTTATCAAACCATTCTTTGCGCTTATCCTGAACAAGACGGAATGCATCGGCCCAGGCATTTTCTCCGGCCTTCATCTGATCCCCGATCTCCCGTTCCCATTCAATCCGTCCCATGAGCAGCTTTTCTTCGGCTTTATCCCAGTCGGCCAGCCCCTGCTCCATCAGATGCCTGAAACTCTCCTGCCACTGATCGCCGTCTATAACGCAGCCTTCGGTCTGGACTTCTCCAACCTGTTCGTTCAGGCCGCTCATAAGGGCATCTATCCCCTCATTCAGCTTCTCTTGTGTATCGTTTATCAATTGCTGAGAAACAGCGGAAGCCGTTTCCTGCCGAGTCTTATATTCCAATGAGTTCTTATCATAAAGACGGGAAAGGATCAGACGGTTCTGCTCTTTGAGGTAGAGGTGGTCAAGCTCCCTGCGCAAACCCATTTTCTGCCGGTCAATCGATATGCTGTAGGTTTTTTCGAAAGCTTCCCTCATATCGGGAGCAAGTCCGCTCAGAATTTCCGAATAAGCGGCGAATGTGGAATCTTCCCAGGCCGAGAGCACGTCATACATGGAAGCTTTGACAGCGCGAGACCACTTTGTCTTGTCCCCTTCCTGTATAATCACAATGTTCCCGTCGGCATCTTCCTGCGTCACATCGAACAGCCCGCCGCTTTTCATGTACAGAGGCGCTCCCTGAGAATCCTTCAGGACATTGCCCTCTTCGTCCTGCTGGTAGAGAAAAATGAGGTTCTGTTCATCGATGACCTGGAGCAGACTGCCGACTTCGGGCGCTTTGAGATTTCTGAAAAACTGATTCATCAGATATTCAGCGAGACGGGTTTCGACGATTTCGCTCAGGTTTTTCTTCAGATCACCCTTCAGCGACTCCAGATCGAGATCCCCGCCGCTGATGATCAGCACTTCCTGCTCCCATCTGGCTATAACAGCTTCCATGCCGTATTCTGCCAGCCTGAACCAGTCTTCCTGATTCCGTTGCAGATCGGCTTTGTCAAGATACACTTCAAGCAGGCCCCGTAATTATCAGCAAGACTCCCTGTGTCGGTTGTTTGCGAATGAACAGAAAAAACAAATCCCAAAAAACAAAAGCATCGAAGCAGTTTTTCTCATAGCCATACCCTTATCTCTTAATTGTTCCTTATGCTTCATCAGTTAATTTAGTTTCATACTGTTATTATTGAAGGAAAATCCTCTGCTGTCAAGGTATTACCACGAACTTCTATGCAAAAAGAGCAGTTTTCTGCGGCAGCTCAAGTTCTTCGACTTCAATCGTATCCTTCGATCCTGAACCTTGTTTTTCAGGATGTACCATGTTATCATCCATTCATCAATCTAGGAGTTTTGAAAAAACCTTGATGAAGAAGAAACTGTCAGCCGCTTTTTCATTTTTAACTGCCGCCGTCATAGCATCTCTGGCGGCCGCCGTTCTGCTTCTGACGAGTCCCGAAATAACTAATGAGCACATGCAAAAATATATGGAGGCGAAAAATGCCTATATCACCGGAGATCTGCAGAAAGCCATCAGTTTGACCGGAGACCTGTCCAAAAAATCTCCCCGCCTCTACCAGGCGCGCCTCCTGCTGGGGAAGAGCTATTACCTGACGGATCAATACTCAGAAGCGGATGACATCCTGGGCAAACTGGTGAAAAAGCACCCGGCTTATCTCGAAGCGGGGTTATGGAAGGCCAAAACGGAGATACAACTGGATAGGCTGGACGACGCTGCGGACAGGATAGAGTTTCTCCTCTCCTACAATTCCGATGATCCGCGGCTTTTGGGATTGATGGCCAATATTGAAGAGATGAGAGGAGATTTCGGCCGGGCCATAGATTTCTACATAAGGTCCAGCCTCTATGAAGAGGAACTGGCTAAAAATCGCTTGTCCCTGGGAAAACTCTATTCAAGACTGGGTGTATATGATAAATCTTACAGCGAATTGATTGAGGCGAGGGAGATGTTAGAACCGGACAGCCCTCTCTATAAACCTCTGAATGCAATAATAAACGAAGTCCGTAAACGTATGGAAGACTAAGGAATCGGCCATGAAAAGAACTCTGCTCCTTCTATTATCCTAAAAAAAGCAGTTAAAAACCTAGAAGTATAGAAATTTCCGACTAAAATCTTTTAATATAAGTATATGGAATCCAAATGTCCAGCAGTCGGCACGCACCCAATGGGTGAATCGAAAAAAACAGAGAATCTAGAGACCTTGGGAAGAACGGCAGAACTTCACTGGGATGAAAGTCGAAGTCATTCAGACTACGGCCAAGCGGTATATTTTGCCCGTTTCCTGCGATTGACCGGTTTGTATGAATCCTGGCATCAAGAAATGCCGTTATCCTTTAAGAGCAACAATGCTCCGCGAAAAAAAGACGTAGCAGGCACGGCTTTTCTGGCCGCACTTACCGGACATAATCGTTACGCCCACATAGCATCAATACGTAGGGATGCGGTGTTAAGGGAATGTTTTGGAATCAAGAAGATTGTAAGCGAGGATTCATGAGTTATTGTCAATAGTTGTGGATGAGAAAATTTCAAATCCTTCATTTTTTTCACGCGGCCTCTTCCTTGAAGACTCCATCTTTACAAAACACACCCTCAATAACCCTGGGGATCAGCTTGTATCCACGTAGCTTTCGCCAGTTCTTTTCAGCCTCCAGGCAGAGCTTCCAAACCATACTTAATGCTGCCGCCCTTGAACCACAGCCCCTGGTTCTCTTCGTTCTAAGGCGGACAGTAGCAAAGGTTGACTCAATCGGGTTGGTCGTCCTGATGTGAGTCCAGTGCATCGCCGGAAATTTGTAGAACGTGAACAGCTTCTCCCTGTCCTTTTCCAGACACTGGGCGGCCCTGGGGTACTTAGCCTGAAAAGAATCAATGAATAAGTCATAGGCTTTAAGAGCATTCTGCCCGGTATCTGCCATATACATTTCATGAATCATTGACTTGGCCTTGCCCTGGAGATTCCTGGGCATTTTGTTTAACACATTCGCTGTTTTGTGCACCCAGCAACGCTGTTTTTTTGTTTCTGGAAAGATTTCATCCAGGGCATTCCAGAAACCCAGTGCACCATCCCCAATGGCCAGCCTGGGGGCGGCGGCGAGACCCCGGGCTTTCAGTTGGAGCAGTATCTCCCTCCAGCTTTGTGAGCTTTCCCTGTATCCGTCACTGACCGCTAGAAGTTCCTTCTTCCCATCCCTGTCAGCTCCCATGATTACAAGAATGCAGCTCCTTTGATCATCAAGCCTCACATTGAAGCAGATGCCGTCCACCCAGATGCAGGCGTATTCCTTAGCTTTCAAATCACGTTTCTCCCACTGAAGAAACTCATCTTCCCAGAACCTTTTCAAGCGGACTATGTTCGTCGCCGACAGTCCGGCAATACCTTCACCCAGAATCGAGGCAAGAGCCGTCTGGAAAGCGGATGTGGACACACCGCTGAGGTACAGCGCCGGAACAAGGTTGTCGATACTGGGAGTTCTGCGCATATAGGCTGGCAGTATGGCACTGGTGAAGCGATCCTCTCGCCTGCTCTTTAATTTCCTGTCATCCACTCCTGGAACCTTGATTTGCATTTGACCAGCCCCTGTCACAATTTTTCGCTGGGCGTGGTAGCCATTGCGTACAGCCTTGCGCTGATTATTCTGATCACGCTCATGTTCATGGGCATTGATGTAGTCTTCCACTTCTAACTCCAGGGCATGAATAAGCATCTTTCTGGCTCCCTCCCGCAAAACCTGATCCAAAACCGATTCTGTTTCGCTTTTCAGCACTTCCGAATCATTTCCGTTTGTTGTAAACTCTTCCATAGAGCATCTCCTTTCTGTTTGGCTTTATTACCAATTATTTTACAGAAGGATTTGCTCTTTTTTTACCCCATCCACAACTTTTGATTATATCTCCCGGGGAGAATCTATCCGCTCTATTGCCCGTCGCCTTGATAGAAACCCTTCGGTCATTTCGAGAGAGATCAAAAACAACAGTGCCGAAGACAATCGATATCAGGCATACTGGGCCAATAGCAGGACACAGATCCGGAGGCGGCAAAGCAGGAAACGTGAGAGGATCAGCGATCCGGTTATACGTGAATATGTCATTGAAAAACTGGAACCCGGATGGAGTCCCCGGCAAATTGCAGGGAGAATTGAGATTGATCTTCCAGGGAAAAGCATCAGCCATGAGACCATATACTTGTATATCTTTAAAAAAAGGCGGGATTTGACACAATATCTCGTCTGTGGACGGAAAAATCGGCGAAAACGGCACCAAAAGCGTGGCAGGCGCACACTAATACCCAATCGGACCGGTATCGAAGATCGTCCTGACGAAGTCGGTCTTCGGCAGGAGGCAGGACACTGGGAGGCCGATACAGCCGTCAGCAGACAGAGCAAAGAAGCTCTCATGGTTCTTCAGGAGCGAGTTCTGGGAATTACACTTCTGGCAAAGCTGCCTCGGTGTGCTCCCAAGGAAATGAATGCAGCCCCCGTTGAGAAGCTGATTGATCTGCCCCCCTCTATGCGCCGATCTATTACTTTTGATAACGGTCAGGAAAATCGCCGTCATCATCCTCTTCGGGATAAGCTGGGGATCAATACTTATTTCTGTAATCCCTGCAGCTCCTGGGAAAAGGGCAGTGTTGAGAATGCCGTCGGTCTGACTCGCCGGATTTGGCCTAAAAAGACCAGCTACGCCTTGATCTCCGATGAAGATGTGGCTATGCTCGAATACAGGTTAAACACACGTCCCAGGAAGCGCCTTGGCTTTCTGACCCCTTATGAATATGTCGCCGGTGTTGCTTTGACTCATTGAACGCGGGGTTTAAGCTACGTAAAAGCCGGTATGTCAAGGTTTTAATCAATCAATTACTCACTAGGGATGACTGGTCCTGTGTGGGCCAAGGCCGGGAGGGTGCAGGAAGCCGACTTTGCCTTTCAGGCTGGAGTCGAAGTCGTCGGGTTATCGTCTTAAGGAGGCATATTAGAACGACAAAGTCTACACCGCCATTTGCGAAGGAAGATTATCTTTTCGATATTGGTGAGAGCAAAAAAGAAGTCTATGAGTATGCTGTATTGGTGACAGATTTGGATGATGAATTACTGACAATAGCGGCACACTGTCGTGATCGTGCAGATGCAGAGAACACTTTTGATGAAATGAAGAACCAATGGGGATGGGCAGGCTTTACGACTCAAGATATAACACGTTGTCGTGTTATGGCTCGTATAACAGCCCTTTGTTATAACTGGCGGAGTATCTTCATTCGCCTTGTGATGCCGCACAGACATTATGAAGCCAGAACCGGCCGATCACTATTTTTGAAGGGTCCAGGCCGCCTGATTAGTCATGGAAGGAATTTGTTTCTTAAGCTAACGGGCATTCATGGTCATTACAAAAAAATCCGGTATTTAATAACTAAAGTAAACCGTATTCTCCAATGGATAAGCGAGAATGCGGAGCAGTTGAAAGAGTTTGGATTGTACCGAATGATTTTGAGTATAGCCTTTCAGTATTTTCTTGAAAATCGTCCGCTCAAAGTTCCACAGGAGTTTGTTTTTCAGTAGGATTTGAGGGTTAACTGCTTTTTTTAGGATTATGGATCGTCCTGTTGGGCGGCTGCGCCTCCTTCAGCAGGAAAGTCGAAGTGTTTACATTCCGGCCCAGAGAGCTGGATATGATCCTCAACATAGGCGACATGATCATCGAACCTGTCCACAGCTTCAGCGGCATAGAAGAAATTCTGCCCGATATTATAAAATCTGTAGCATTGGATAACGGCATTGAGATTAGAGATGCCGATCCGGACGTGCATCTGTCCGTAGATATAAATCTTTATCGGAAATCCTACCTCAAGGGATTTCAGAAATACGAATCAGTAACGCTGATGATGAAGATCACCTCGGACAAGGGCGAGATCGCCAATGCGCTCTTTACTCAGGACTCCCAAATCCCCTTGGATTCCTTTGTCAGAATATACGAAATCTTCGAAGTATTGATTCCGGAAATTCGTGCGGAATACGACAGTATTCAGAAGCAATTGAAAAAGGACAAGATTCCATGAAAAAGCCATTTTGGCTTTTAACAATGAACGTCATATTTTTTTCTGTCTCCCTTTACAGCATGGAACTAACATTGAAGGAATCGGAAATTCTCGCTGTGGAATATTCCTTCGAGCTCCAGAATTTACAGCAGTCCATGAAAATAACCCAATTATCCTACAATTTGGGGCTGAGGGAATATTTTCCGCAGCTTTCATTTACATTTAACGACAGCCGTCAGGTTCGGCACGACTCGGGTGATACGGACAGCCTGCAACTGGATTTAACTATAAACCAGCCTATTTTCAATGGCGGACGAACAATAATCCAGCGTAAATTATCTTCCATTCAGTTGAGCATCCAGAGTGCGGGACTCGAAAAGAAAGTAGAAGAGATCAGAGATCAGGTATGGAAACTGTACCACCAGGTAATGATTAATAGAAAAAAACTGGAACTACAAAACGAACTGCTGCTTCTGAGCAGGGATCAGTTGAATATAACCGAGAAAAATTCGAATTGGGAAATATCACGGAAATCGACTTATTAGAATCCAGGATCGAAGTGCAAAGTCTGGAAATAGAAATTAACTCGACGGAAAATCTTAGCCAGAAGCTCAGCTCACAGTTCAACAGGCTCCTGGGTTTGGATCCGGAAACAGAGACTGTGCTCTACCCTGAAATTGATTCCTCATACATCGGATTAAAGATAGATGAGAATAACAGGGACGACTTCTATACACTGGCATTGGAAAACAATCTGGATTTGAGAAGTTCCCGATTTGAGGTGAAGCAATCCAAAGCACAGTACGATGTGGCTTCCCGAACCCTTTTACCGAAGCTGAGCCTGGAGGGATCGGTCAATTTCTCCGGCGAGGAGTTTCCCCTGCAGCAGCCCTCTTATTCGGCAAAGCTGAATATCGAATTCCCCTTCAAAGCTATCTCCGTGACAACCAGCATTGCGATAAGTTCGACGGACTCAACCCAGTATTCCCGCAGCGGGAACCATAAGGCTGTGCCATTGCAGGACATGAGTTTTCTCATCGACAAAAAATCGGCTTCCATCAAGGTAAGCCAAAGCCTTCAAAAAGAGCAGATGTTAATGGACGAACTCTATTTCTCCATAGAGCAGCAGCTTCTGGAATTGAAGCAGAAACGCTCATCTTTGAGGCTGAACAGGCAAGCCTTGGCTCTGCAGAAGCAGAGGCTTTCAATTCTCGAGGCCAAAAACCGCCTGGGGGAAGTCAAAGAATTGGACCTGCTGAAGGGAAACATAGAATACTACAATCAGGAAATCGCTATATGGGAAAGCATCCTCGAGATGGTGCTGGCAGAAAGATCCCTCGAGCAGATTCTGGGACTCGGGCTGGGAGAACTGCAATACTTAGAGAGTGCAAAATGAAAAAAGGGCTGATATGTCTTCTTGTTTTTTCAGTTTTTTCCTGTGGCGGAGATTCTGAAGATCTGCCGGTTCAGGAAAAATCGGAGCTGGCTTCTGTAAACGTGTACAAGGTATCCTACGAAGAAATCACACTAGATTTAACCTCTTTTGGGAGCATTTCATTCCGGTCAAAAGCCGATGTGTCTTCGACTGTGGACGGAACATTGGTATCGTTGAATGTAGAAGAAGGAGATACAGTGAGAAAGGGTGATACTCTTGCCGTTATGTCGAACATTCAGCTCCAGATACGGGAAGATCAGGCCGAATCCGCATTGATGTCGGCACGGGCGGCTCCCGAGTTGTAGCAGACAAAACTGAGAGAAGGGAAAATGCAGATAGAAGCCCGTCTGCTTTTAATTGAAAAATTAGAATTTCAGGTGCTGCAGAAGGAGAAGGAGCTTGTCCAGCTTGCGAAAACGATGGAAAACAAAAGAGAATTGTTTTCCATCGGCAGCATTACGGAAGAAGAACTGACCTCGCTCGAAACAAACTACAGCGCAGCGGAAACCAATCTTCTTTCACTGAAAAAAGATATTTCCATTCAGCAGGTCGGACTGAGAGATATAGATATGCAGGCCTATGGCTATGCAATCCCCGAATCTGACACGGAGAGAGTCAGAATCCTCAAAATAATCAATACCAGAACGCTGCAGGCTGAAGTGAATGTGGCGGAAGCGAGAGTGGATTCATCGAAAACTGAACTGCGTTCGGCCCAGGCTCTCAACAGAGAACTCGTCCTGCTGGCTCCCATATCCGGAATTGTCGGAGCGCAGTACATGGAGATGGGAGAGAGGGTGAAAGCGGATACGAAAGTATTTACTGTATTCGATTCCACCGAAGTGGACATATCCTTTCCCGTTCCCGAAGCCAAAGGGATTCTTTTGACGAGAGGGCTAAAGGTCGAAGCCGTTGTAGATTCACTGGACAACAGAGTTTTCGAAGCGGAAATTCGGCAGATATCACCGATGGTGGATCCGCAGTCGGGGAATATAACGATCAAAGCGCATCTGCCGAACAGCGATGAGATTTTCAAACCGGGAATGTTTACAAGAGTCAAAGTGGCTTACGGCGCCACTAGGAAATCCATAATTATCCCCGAAACCTGTATCGCCCAGAAAAAAAACAATGCCGCCACTCTGTTTCTCGCTGTCAACAGCCATGTATTCAAAAAAGAAGTGGAACTGGGAGAAGAAAAAAACGGAAGAGTCGAAGTTCTCAGCGGGCTTCAGGAAAACGACCTGGTTATCGATTCTCCATCGCCGCTGCTGAGGGAGGGAGAAAAAATTCATGCGAAAGACCGCTAGCATCTTCCTTTTGATCGCCGCTCTCTTTTCCTGCCGGATTATAGACCTGTCGGAACTGGATATATCGATGAACCCCTCAAAGAGAAACCAGATAGTCAGCGAACACGAAACCCTGTGGATAGAATTTTCCGAAAAGCTTCTGGAAAGCGAAGCGGAGAGCTTCTTTCAGGTAAAAGGTCCGGAGGGCCTGATCGAGGGAGATATCACCTGGTCGGACAGAAGGCTTTCATTTCGCCCCTACAACTCCTTGACTACAGGATACCGATACAGTTTCATTTTCAATGGTACAGTCAAGACAGCGGATGGGAGGAATTTTGAAGTGTCCCGAAGCGTTCCTTTTTACGCTGGAACTAACGCGGCCCGTCCGATTCTCCTTTCCAATACTCCAGCGGAAGGCTCCATAACCGGAGCTTTTGAAGTCTTGAACTTTTCTTTCTCCAAATCCATGAATCCCGATAAATTCGAAGAGAACTTTTCCGTAACGCCATCTGCCGAGATGGATTTCCTCTGGTCAAACAGAGACATGGATGTAGCCGTATCTCCTAAGAAAAGATGGAACAATCAAAAAGTGCACCGCTGGAAGGTAGACAGGGAAACCCCCGATTCTCTCGGAATACCGCTCGCTATGGAATACAGCAATACATTCCTTGTGCAGATGGACGTATTGTCGCCGACTGTGCAGAATATTCACCCGGCCATTGTTCAGCAGGACGGCTCCTATCTTCCCCTGGCTTCGCTGGGGTTAACCGATCTGGATAACGAAAATGATATATATTTCATATTTGACGAAGCCACGGATTTCGTCAGCTTGAATTCCTCCTTTTCCATTAATCCGGATATGGACGGTCATTTTAAACAGATATCTCCTTCTGAATTCGTCTATGTAAAAAGTATAGATTTCGTACCGGAAAAAGAATATACCATAACGCTTAAGGAAGGATTGGAAGATATCACGGGGAATGGAATTTCCGAAGATATAATATACGAGTTTATTCCGGCAGTACCGGCCGTCAATGTCCTGAGCATAAACGTGCGGCACGCTGACGGCAACCGATTAATAGACAGTGGCGAGTTTAATTCTTCAAACCTGATTTTCCTTAATCCACTTATATATTTCGGAAAGAGCACGCCCGATTATTCTCTTGATTTCATCATAACCATCGACCAGGTTTATTCCATATCGGAAGTGACTGCGAAGCAGAATTTCATACAGGGAATAAGCTGCACCGTTTCATTCCCGCCGGGATTATCCTCTCCCTTCTTGTATGACAGCAGATGGAATACCGCTGGCAATGTTCTGACGCTTCAGTATAAAGATTTCAAAATTGCCGGCGCTGCCGCTCCGGTCTTTTATCGATTTCGAGTGGCTGGAGGAAGCACGGCATCGGCCAATACAGCCGGTTCCTACCTTCTCGAAGACGTGTCTTTTTACTTCAACGCCCAGGGGATGTCCACTCCATGATAAAAGAAATGATTCTCGTACTATCTTCATGTTTATTTTTTTCATGCAGTATCATTCTTTCTACGCCGATGGAAGTAACCGGCTGGAGTCCGGAAGAAGACAAGCTCACCGGCACATCGGGCGTTGCCGTCGAAGTGTCTTTCTCTGCGGAAGTTGAGAAAACGACAGCGGAAGAGGCTTTTTCCCTGACTTCCGATGGAGTGGAAATACCGGGCGTATTCTCGTGGAGAGATTCCGATACCTTGCGCTATGAGCTTTTTCACGACCTGGATATAGGAAAGAACTATACACTCAAAGTTTCTGTAAAAGCGGAAGATATTTTCGGGAATTCCTTAAAAAAGGACTTCGTTCATGAGTTTACCACCAGAACAACAGACAGCAGACTGATGATTCTGAGTCAAATCCCGGCGGATTATGAGATTGTCGATGACCTTTATCAGACAGTCGAGTTTATCTTTGACAAACAGATGAATACCGCCAGCGTTGCGGATAATTTCACTATTAGTCCGCCGGTGCAGGGATACTTCACCTGGAGCACAGGAGCGGATGTATTTACATACAATCCGACCTCTCCTTATGAGTGGAACGAAGAATACACGGTAACCTTCTCACCGGAAACCACTGATGCCGACGGCTGGGAATTGGGATATGAGCACATTCGGCATTTTGAGATCGGAACTGATCGAACTCCCCCCGATGTGATTCTCGTATCAGATGAAACCGAAACCTATGACATAATCAGGGATGATCCCGATGATGCGACATTGACACTGACCCGCAACTGGGAAATCGGCAGGAATATCATTATCCAGTTTTCCAAAGAGATGGACAGAGATTCCGTAGAAGGGGCGTTGACAATCGAACCCCAGTGCAGCTGGTCTGCCCAATGGAGCGCCAATGCCCAGGGAGAGCGTCTGCTCATCGAATGGGATGAACCGCTTATATACAAAACGTCATACAGCCTGAGAATTGCAGACACAGCCGCGGACATAAAAGAAAATCTTTTGACAGATTCCCTCACCTACAGCTTCAGAACCGACGGATCGGCCTCGAAGCCGCCAGAATTGATGCGCCTCGTCTATGTAAAACAGCCGATGACAAATCCCTTGAGAGAAGATATCCTCTACGACAAAGACGATCCATCGAACAATAAGGTGGATTATATTTTTTCCAATGAAGATGAAGTGTCCGATCCGTCACCGCTTACCGTCTCTTTCGACTTTTATTTCAGCATAGCGTCAAATTCATACATCAACCGATTTTCTTTTATGGAAAACTTCTCAGTCACCGCTCAAAACAGTGCGCTGACATTTACCCCAACCAACATCATTGCAAAACACAATGCCGACACACCTCCGTACGGCGGCCCTGTACTGCCCGTCGACATCGGATATTCCGTCGTGCGTCTGACAGGAGAAATGACCGATTCCGACACAGCCGTGGGTATGGTTGAATTCAAAGTTTACAGGGATTTTGAAGATACGCTGGGAAACAAAATGGAAGAGGACTGGCACTGGCAGGTCTTTGACAGGGACGCTCCTTAATGAGAAGCCTGATTAGGTTAAGCATCAACCGCCCCGTCGCCACGGTTATGGTTTTCCTGGCTGTTCTGATTGTCAGCATCTGGTCCATATCTCTAATGCCCGTTGATTTCCTTCCGGAAATAGAAGTGCCGAAGCTGACCGTAATCTCAAGTTACGGAGGACTTCCGGCCAAAGAGATCCGGGAATTGCTGACAATTCCCCTGGAAGATTCCTTTTCCTCTCTTAAGGGAATCAAGCATATCAATTCCATTTCCAGGGATGGTCTCTCCATAATCGAACTTGAATTCCATTGGGGCACCGATATGGTCTTAGCCGGCGTGGAGTCGAGAGAGGTTATAGACCTCGCCTATTTATCCCTCCCATTCGGAGCGGGCAAACCGCAGGTACTTCCCGTCGATCCGAATGACGAAGCCGTCATGACCATTGGTGTATTTCCTCAAGACGGAGATTTCGCACTCGCCAGAAGACTGGCCGAACGAGAAATCAAAACCAGACTTCAGCAGGGGCGCGGGGTGGGCACGATTCAGGTCGCAGGAGGTTTGGTTGACGAAATACAGATATTGCTCGATCAATCGTTTATCGGCTCCAAAGGTCTTTCCGTTTCGGGAATTTCACAAGATTTGGCCAGCGGCAATATCAGCTATCCCGTAGGAGTAATCGAAGAAGGTTCTGTCGAATATATAGTCAAGGCAGATGGAAAAGCCGCGAATTGGCAGGAGATCGGTGAGTTTTATGTCACAATAGATGAGAATACTCCTCCCCTCCGGATAAAAGAAATGGGAACGGTTACACCCGACTACAAAGATCAACACTCGGCCTTTCACTATAACGGAAGGGAAGGCGTGCTGCTTTCCATTCGAAAGCAGGGGGGAACCAGTCCGGTGTCCATGGCTCAGTCCGTCAGGGACGAATTGGGCTTGTTGAAAAAGTCCTATGAAAATTCTCTCGATATGGCTGTTATCAGTGATTCATCTGAAATCATTAAAAAGTCGATTAACGATCTTGTGCTTTCCGCAATACTCGGCGCCCTTTTTGCCTTTTTGGTACTCCTGGTCTTTCTTAAAAACTTTCAAAACAGTCTGCTGCTTATACTCGCCCTGCCCGTTTCCATATCATGGGCGTTACTGCTCCTGTCTCTGACCGGACGAAGCCTGAATATAATGAGTCTCGGCGGTTTGGCAATGGGTGTCGGAATGCTGGTGGACAATGCCATCGTGGTTATGGAGAGGCTTTCTTCGCTGAAAATGAAAAACCGGCAAATGGTTATCAGCGAAACGACACGTCTGGCAAGTTCGTTGACGGGTTCGACTATTACCAGCCTGGTTGTATTTTTTCCTGTGCTTTTTCTGCCCGGTCTGCTCGGTACTCTTTTCACTGATTTAGCCCTTGCAGTTATCTTTTCTTTGAGCGCTTCCTTGATTATCGCCGTCACCCTGATTCCCGTCCTGTTCATTCTCTGGGGAAAGACCCCGAAAAGAGATGCCATTGAAATAAAACTGGGAAAAGCGGCTTCTTTATTCAGGAGAAGTTTTAGAACACCGGGAAAAGTTTCTCTGCTGATCGGTCTTATCGCCGCGGCCGGTATATTCTTTTCCTCCAGGCTGGATTTCATTTTTCTGCCCGCAGTTAACTAGGGTTTTATGACTGTGAGAATCGAAATGCCGCCTGGTACATCCATCGATTATATGAACCCAAGTTCACCACTAAAAAACGTAATTCCTTATAATAAATGGAGTTACTATTTTTTATTTACACTACGGATTTGGTGAGTCGTCATCCGACGGTTCAACGCCTTTCCCGACAACCCAAGCATCGCATAAATCTTCTGATGTTCTAGTTCCTGTCGGGAGTCGAGTCTCACTTCATTATTCATCAGCACTCCCTCTTCAGTCTTGGAAATGTACTCTATGGTTATCCTCTGGTGGGTAGAAAGAACTTCTTTTATGGTCTTCCAACTCCGTGTATCTCCCCCTTTTCGTAATTTACATTCAGTCGCATGCATCAGGTGATACGCAAGGACTGATATAAACATATGCGACTGCACTCTCTCCTCCAGTTGATGAAAGTTAGGCCGAAAGCCAAGATGAGACTTCATGTCTCTAAATGAGTTTTCAATACGTCCAAGCATTATATAGAGCTCCCAAATATTTTTGTCATCCAAATCTTTTCGATTGGTTCTAAGGGTATAAGTTCCTTCACTGTTTCCTGTCTGAGTTTTCTTCTCCCATTTAATGTCAATCGCATTCAACTTTCCTGTCCGCTTGGCAGGCTCCCCAGGAATAACTGATATTTCATAAAGTTTTGCAGCCTTTGGATATTTTTCCTTAAGCCTGCCAATGCTCTGAAGAACCGAAGAATACAGTTTCATGCGGTTTTTCTTGTTTAATCCGTCACGAAGATATTGAAGTCTTTCAAGGAGGACGGTTTCGGTACGCATAGCCATGGCCTCTTCTTTAAGACGTTTGTGCTCGCTCTTTACCAGAACCCAATGCTCATCCGAGATTGTTTTTCCGAATACTTCAATCTTGGCACCTGTTTTCTTGTCCTCCATGACCAGATTCATCTCTTGCGATGGCTCAAGCTCCAAAGGACTTTTCCCTCTGTGGACCACAAGGTAGGAGCATTTCCGCTTTTTAAGCCATTCGATATTCTCTTTTGTGGCAATCCCGGCATCCATTACGACAGTTGCCCCGACTTTTAGGCCCGCGTTGGCTTCCAAATCTAAAATCGTGGCCTGAAAAGTCTTGGATTCGCACTGGTTCCCCGGATGGAACTTGCTATACTTGGGAAATCCATCCGCATCGACAACCAACCCCAGGGTAGCCAATTTGCAGTCACTGCGCTTTTCTTTCGAGCGACCATAAGATGCCTTTGGGTTCTTTTTGCACTGACCCTCAAAGTAGGTGTTCGTTAAATCGTAAAGTACAATGCTTTCGTCGAGGGAGAATAAATCTTGTTCTTTACAAGCCAAATGCTTCTCCAGCTCGTCCTTACAGCGGTAGAGAACATCGGCAGCCCTGTAGTACGCATTCAGGGAGGACGAATGGGGTAAGCCGCACAGCTCAAAAAGAGCAGAATGTTTTTCCGCCCACTGCCTGGTAAATCGCTCGCTGGCTGGTTTGATCATTCTACCGACGATTAGAGCTTCAAGTAAGGGGATCGTTCCCTTAGGCACACCGCATTTCCTTAGAACTCTGTCCATTTCCAACTCTTTCCATTGCTGATGACAGACGTACTCAGGGCCTAGGCTTCTGACTTTCTTTGTTTCAAGGCTGTTAACATCGACCGCTACAAAATTGGCTTGCGCTTGAGCTTTTAGTTGTGCGTCTTTTGCCCGCTTGGTGAAAATGCGGTCTGATACCTGCTGTGCGATTTTCTCAATGTCTTCATCCAAGTCGAATAATTCTCTGTTTCCTGAAAGAATATTTTCAATTCTTCTTGCCAGAGCTTTGTATTGAGAAGAATCAATATCCAGTTTCCCAAGGTTGAGAATAATCCGCTGTCGGGGGCCTTTATCAGTGCGGATATTTTCTACAAGATTGAGGTAGGTGTACTGTTTTTTCGTTTTACCGTTGGCAACTTTTATTGATCTTATATACATACCACTAAGATACACCACAGCCACAAAAGAGGCAAGCGAAAAATAAAGTGTTAGGCACTACATTTTGATTTGAGGTGATTTGAGGTCCCCAAAAAGCGGAATCCCTAAATATTCTATGGTATTTATGAGGTTTTGGGAAATATTTAAGCCTTTTTTTGAAGTAATTCGTTTTCTTGGTCGTTAAAAAAATATTTAGCAGGTGTATTTTGGTGAACTTGGGTGAAAAACATTGCGGAAGCTCTCTCCTCTTCGGTACTTGAACTCCCGTGGACCGAAAGCATATCAGTTCAAACAGGCGGCGAACCCAGCGATCCTTATTATCTGTCCGACAAAGAAGCCGGCACCGAAATCCTCTACGGGAAGGTTCATTATAAAAGTGATGCAGGCAGTTTCGGCCAACTGTCGGCTCAGATTTTATCCAAAATCGAATTAAATCAGGGGGAATTGTCCGTACACCCCCCTTCTGATCCTCTTTCAGGGCTACTGGGATTAAAGCCGGGCCGGGAGACTTGGACCGTCAGCGGTCATTCCCCCGAAGAAGCCAGAGCTTCTGCTGAAATGTTTGTCAATGCCGCAAAAGAACAAAACTGGACGATCCTTCCCTCCGGCAGAAAGCCGGGAATAGTTCTCTACCCGGACCGAGAAAAATTGGCTCAGACCGGCCTAGACGTTTCAATGTTTTCACAAAGTGTCGGGTCCTCATTGTTCGGCTCAATCCAGTCATCAGTTTTCATTGACGGCAGAGATGTGGATATAAAAGTCCAGCTCAATCGCAACAACAGGAATTCCGTGAATAAATTGAGCGAACTGAATCTGAGCGGAAGAAATTCTGAACTATTCAAGCTGGATGAGCTGGTTATGATCGAAGAAGAATTCAGACTTCCTTATTTGAGCCGGACTGACAGAAAGGATGTATCCGAACTCGTGTATTCGGGCCGTCACACCCGAGAAGCCGGACAGAAACTAATGCTGTCGGGACTCAGATCTACAGACCAATCGCTTATCCGCGAAAATCTCGTGGGTATCATCACCATATTCACTCTTTCTCTCATTCTGCTCTATCTGACTCTCGGAGCGCAGTTTGAGTCTTTTTCTCTTCCTCTATTGCTCATGCTGGCTTTGCCGCTGGGCTTTTCCGGAATTACTGCAGCTCTTCTCGTCGGCCGGGCTGCTCTGGACCTGAATTCCGTCCTCGGGATACTTGTATTAATGGGAATCAGTGTGAACAATTCCATCCTGCTCTACGAAACTTTTCAGAATGAGCTTAAATCTGAAGGCTGCACAATACTGGGAGCGATTTACAGAGGGACTGTCAACAGAATTCGCCCCATTATGATGACTATGCTCACAACGACTCTGGCATTGATTCCTCTTGCAGTGGATCCCTTCGGCACTTCAACACAAAGTTCCATGGCTCTGGCCATTATCGGAGGTTTGACGATATCGACCGTTCTCAGCTTGCTGGTGATCCCCAAGGTATTCTATTTGTATGAAAAAAAACGATCCGCTGCATCGGTGGTATAATAGGCCTGTAACACCCTGTCTCTTTTTTATAGCCATGACTCTCCTGTCTGCCGCATCTCTTTTCAAAACAGAATTGGGAGGAAGCATGCCTTCGGCTGAAAAGAATTTTTCAATAATAACACAGCACTACGGAATTAGCAGCGAAGAGATAGAAAGAACCATAACGGCGCCACTCGAGGAGAGCATAAGCGTAATCACAGGAATCGAACGGCTGCGTTCATCAAGTGAGTATTCGAAATCGAGAGTAGACATCATTCTTAGAAAAGAAACGGACAGCACTGAATTTTATCTGAACCTGAGAGACCGGATCGAACGTGTGTATTCCAGTATGCCCCAGTCCGTGCAGAAGCCGCAAATCGTAACGAGCGGATCAAACCAGAAACCTTCTTTTATAATCTCATTTTCATCAGACGTGACTGATCCTGTTCATCTGAGACCTTTTATTGAAAACGAAGTAAAACCTTCCTATGAAAAAATTCCAGGTATCAGAGAAATCGAAGTCGGAGGGGGCGCTCTCAAGGAAATCCACATAGAGCTAAACGAGGAAAAGCTCACTTTGGCAGGGCATAATCCAGGCACTATTGCTTCCATGATTCAAAAACAGAACCAGTATTCCCCGCTCGGCAAGATAAAACAATCATCCATACATATCCCCGTCAGCATAGACGGCAGATTATCCGAGCTGAACGAAATCAAGAAATTGATGATAACAACCAGGTCAGGTCAGGGCATGGAACTTCAGGAACTGGCTGTTATCCGCTTCGGATATCGCAAACCGGAAAGCGTGAGCAGGGTCGGAGGCGGGGAAAAAGTAACGCTCTACATAAAAACAGGAGGAGAATCCAATATCGTCGAACTATCGGAAAGACTCAACAAAGTCTCAGAACACTGGATCAATAAGGGGCTGGACGTCAAAGTCATTTACGATCAGGGATTGCAGATGGACAAGTCCATAAGACAAGTGATGGCTGCAATAGCTATCGGAATGATAGCCGTCGCCCTGTTTGTTGCAATAACAGTAAGAAACCTGAAGCAAGCCTTCGTTCTTTCTCTTACCCTCCCAATAACCGGTATGGTTTCGATTGCTATAC
Organism: Spirochaetaceae bacterium; assembly: GCA_965232165.1. Lineage (GTDB taxonomy): Bacteria > Spirochaetota > Spirochaetia > DSM-2461 > DSM-2461 > UBA2779. Next base: position 758,808 of record CBDDOY010000002.1, read on the forward strand.
TAAATTTTCTTAACATATCTGTAGACAACTACATACTTGCGGGAATGGCTATTGCCGTCGGTATAATTATCGATTCGGGCATAATTATTTCAGAATCAATCACTGAAAACAAACGTGATATTGGAAAAATTCTTCCGGCACTGATATCCTCGACGATTACATCAGCAATTGTTCTGCTCCCTCTGATATATCTAAGAGATTCGATTACGGGCATTGGACCGATTAGCATAACTCTTTTAATCATGCTTCTGCTGTCACTGCTGCTCAATGTTCTATTCATTCCAGTTTTTCTTAACGGCAGTCCGAGAGTTCAAAACCAGCCTCCGTTTATTCGGAAAATGAAAAATGCCTTGTTGCGAGCCAGCAAGTTCGCGTATGAAAAATGGGCGGCTGTAATCCTGTCTGCTTTGATTCTTTTCGCCGCGGCAATCTTCTCTCTGATTTCCGGCGGCAGTAAATTTGATGCGATTCTCGAAGAGCCATTAGTTTTCGCTCATGTCGAGATGGAAAGCGGAGCTTCTGTCTCCTCTGTAGATGAACGGATCAGAAATTTCATTCCGATTTTGGAGGAACATCCACAAATCAATCAGGTAGAATCAATTTCACGAAGAGGGAACGCTTAACTGACTATACGATACGAAGAAAAAGATACAGATCCGGAAAAATTGAAAAACTGGATCAGAACTGTTTCCGCAGGCATTCCAAGAGCATCTCTTTTCATACCGGAAGAGTCCTCCTCCAAATCCGTGAAAATTGAAATTGCAATAACGGGAACAGATAACGGGCGTTTGAGATCACTGGCGAGGGAAACCCTCAATGATTTCATGGATGAGAAGTGGGTTGCAGAAGGCGTACTGCATTTCAAAGATACCCCTCCTTCTTATACTCTCTGGATTGATCAAACCCAGTTTCCGATCTCCGGTTTGTCGTCTCAGGATATTATCAATCGATTCCGTTGGGATCTTCAGGGACCGGTAGCGGACAAATGGCTGGAAGATGGAAATGAAATAGATTTGCGTGTCATGGGAGAGGGGAACAGAGAGAGAACGTATGAAGAACTCCAGTCTCTTCCATTTGCAAGTTCCAAGGCGGAAAACGCATATATAAGAGCGGATCAACTGGGATATTTCAGAGAAGACTCAGAACCGTCCAGAATATACAGAAATAACAAACAGAGATGCGTTTATTTCTCTGTTAAAACAAAATCGATGAATCTCGACAAGCTGGAAAAAGCAGTCTGGTCCGTATTGGAGAAACAGGATATTCCAGACGGTTATGCTTTCCAGTTAGACAGAAAAATTTACAAGCAGAAAGATCATCTCAACCGACTGTGGCTTCTCTTTCTTCTGGCATTATTCCTAATCTATGCCGTACTTTCTGCACAATCCGAATCGTTTACTTCCCCGGCTATTATATTGGCTTTTATCCCTATTTCCCTTTCCTTTCCCGTGATAGCCCTCAGAGTGATCAGTCAATCAATTTCGACATCCATTATTATAGGATTTATCGTTCTTACGGGTATGGTTGTCAACAATGCAATTTTGATCATAGATTATTGTCGAAACAACCAGGGTCCGCCAATGAAGAGCCTTATCATCGAAGCTATTGGAGTTCGCCTGAAACCACTGTTGCTCACATCGGGAACAACGGCTTTGGGAACTCTGCCTCTGCTGTTTTACAATCCGGGAGAATTCAGCTTTCTCAATGCCCTTTCTTTCATTATGCTCTTCGGAGTAATCGGGTCCATATTTGCATCATTGCTCTTTATTCCCGCTATTGCACGGCTATGGCCCGGCGGGTTTAATTCTCTAAGGGCACCTCTAAAAAACCCATTTAGTTCTTGACTCGATCTTTTCCATCGCTACTGCGTTGTCAAAATGCTCACGTAGCTTAAGCTACGCTCCGCTTCTGCCGCCTTGTATCGACAAAAAATATTTCTTCGTCAATTTCCTAAAGCTGTTTCTTAGAGGGGCCCCTAAGATTGAAATAAGCCGAGCTTTTAGTATCCCTTCCGCCTCTTCCAAAAGGAGATTGAGGAATTTATTGACAACCGGGTCCCGAGACAATATCTTCATCTGCTCTATAGCCGCATCGGTAGAATATACTTCGGGAATATTCAAGAAATGAATTATGGGCTTTAAGTGTTGAAGATCTCCATCTTTTTTATATCTGAGTATATGATTCTCAACTTCGGGCCTAACAAGAAAATGCTCAATGCTTTCCGAGTCCAATCCCTCGCTCCGCCCCAGTTCCATCCGATAATGGTCTGCTGTATTTTTATCGGCATACAAGAGAACCAGCTCGGTAAGGGAAAGCCTGCTGTATTTTTCAATCTCCATTCCGTATTCCAAAATTCTTTTGTAATAATGTGGGTGATTGTAAAAATATGGCTCCAAAGCCAAATATGAATTTAATTCGCTTCTATCGATAGATTCCATGCCGAATTGTGAATTCAGCTCAAAAAAAAGATATACCGGATTATCAATTTCCTTTGTCTTCAAGATTTCAGATGCCCTCTGCCAATCAGAATTGGAGTAGGCTCTTAACCCCAGGAGCAGTTTCTCATCGACTTCGTATTGGCTTATTTTTTCAAAAAAACCAATAATCTCCTGCTACCCTATCAGATTGTAGGCCAACTGAAAATCCAGATCAATAAAACCGGTTATTAAAGATTCATCAACCCTTCCCAGTTTTCCGCTAAGCACCGATATCCTCAGCCCCAGGCCGGGTTCGTATCCGTGTCTTCTCCAGTATTCCATCCAGAGAGTATAAGTGTAGTCAAAATCCTGAAAACGAATGGACAACTCGGAAATATTGTTCCAGTCGCTGTATTTTAACAGCTCGGGCTGCTCCATGAAGACTTCTTTAAATGCGGAGTAACCCTGTTCCAGATTATCTATTTGAGAATATGCTCTGGCGATTGTCAGTTTGATTCCGATTGGGTCCTGAGAATTATTCTCAAGGGCTGTCAGTCCCGCATCAATTGAATCCTGCCATCTTTCCTGAGCATAGTGCAAATCCGACAGAGCACCATAGAGTTTATAATTCCATTCAGCATCTTTCGCGATTCTATTGCCCTGTGCGGTTTCCAAGTACTTTTTTGCGCTGTAAAAATCATTTTTCAGCAGATATATATACCCTAAATCTATATTGATATAAAAATTATCCGGATACTGATCATTCAATTCCAGAACTTTCACAAGGTATTCATCCCCGTTGGAATTGTTGTAGGCATCGAGCAGTTTTTGCTGTATTTCACCTTGATCAACACAGCCTGTGAGCATAGAGATCAGCCAGATCATTTCTCCAAATACTCTTTTCATGCTTCACTATAAATCTTTTTCAAAAAAGAGTCTTCATGATAGAAGAAGTTATCTCAATTGAGGTTCCCTAACGATCAATCCGAAGGCTTTGGCCCAATAAGGGGGCCGGCAGCAACGGGCATTTCCTTAGCTTCTTATTGGCGCTTCCACTGAACCGGCCGTCTCTCCCTCCAGCCGGGCCCGGTCGAAACCGTGTACAGGTTTCTCCGAGGATGACACGCATTACTTGCAGGCATAGCCCTCGAAAGCAGCCCAGCCGAGACGGTGCAAATTGTAACGTCCTGGGCTGCGGCTCGTTGTCATCGTTCTGCCCTCTCGTTTTCGACGCTGGCCGGGATACTGTTTTGTGCAAGCTGTGCCAAAGTTTTCCACGCCCCCTGGGTGTCAAGCTTTCTCGATGCGTAGTCTCGGCACAAAAGCTCCTCTGGCAGACAGTAGTCATATTTTTCTGTCTTCTTGTTCCTAACCTTTTCCGCCAAGTCCACCGGATTCGCAGGACCTGACTCGGCAAGAGCTTTTAGATGGGAAAGAACAGTATGAGTCGTCGAATCAAGGACCAAAAGGGCAATGCCTTCGTTTGAGATATCAAGTCCTCGTGATGTAAGCTGAAGGTTCAGCGTTCCGAGAATTCGGTCCCCCTTCCATGGGAAGATAAGAACATCCCGGCCTGTCTGGACGAGGGATTGTCTAAGCAGTCCTGAGCGTTCAAAGCTGTCGCGACCTTCGGCAAGAAGGCTTTGAGCACTCGAATTTAGATATACCGGCACCCGTTTTGAACGGTAGATACTGAACATCTTCTCTCTGATTTTGTCATCTATCGCACTGCCTCCACTGCTGAATTTGGGAGGACTGCCTCCTGCTGCTGACACGAGGCCGATAACTTTGCCTTGGAAGTCAATACTGAGGATCTTCCAGCGCCGGCCGCCGAAGATGAGATACATCCCTTCCGAGATCGGCTCGAGTATCGGCAGAGACCCCAACACCCTTCCGGCGTTCACCAATCTGAACTCTTCAGAGGTCATAAAGGCGGAGAAGAAGTCGTAATGGCCGACGACTTTTTCTCCCGTAAGCCCAATAACAATCTCGCCGTCATGCGTTTGAGTGATGAGATCCTGCCGGCCAAGTTCTCTGAGAAGAGCCGCGAACATCGAAGGGTCTAACCCCTTAAAAGGACCAGACTGGCATAACATACGCCACGCATCCTTGGCTGTAACACCACCGCCGTATTGAGCCGTGAGGGAAAGAATTTGCTGAACCAAGGTAGACAGATGGAGCATTTCGGCAGCCGGAGATTCATTCCATTTCTCGAGGAGCAGATTCACCATGGCTATCGACTGAACCAGCTCGGCACGGAGGGCATCCTGAAGAGAAGTTTCCGGTGTTATCTCATTCTCAACAACATATATCCGCATCACCGCGGCTTGGCCGTCCCGACGGCCGGAACGGCCTAAGCGTTGACGCATCGAGGATACAGAATGGGGCGTGCCTATCTGAGCGATGCTGGCGACATCGCCGATATCAATGCCCAATTCCAAGGTAGTTGTACAGACGATATTGCCCGGTCTCTCTTTGCCCTTTACTAACGATTCAGCGTCCTCCCTTAACTCCTTCGAGAGAGACCCATGATGGGGCAGGAATTCATTCGGAACACGCATGTTTTCCGATTTTCGCCTTAAGCAGTCCGAAAGCTCTTCGACTGTCTGCCGATTATTGGCAAAGATCAGGTTGTCCGTACCGCGAAGCTTCTTGAAAAGGTGCTCGGCAATATCCAATCTGTCTCCCGTGAGTACATCCTCGGGTTGAATTTCACGCCCCTTGCTGTCTGCATCTTGAACTTCCTTTGCAGAAAGACGGGGCGGAGTTCTTCGGTATCCTCGGAGTTGAATCTTGATCTCCTGCCCCTCATCGTTCGAAACGATTTGCACAACCTCTTTACCTCGGTCAGGCCGAAGGTATTCAGCGGCCAAATTCATATCGCCAAGCGTCGCTGAGAGTCCAATCCGCGGGATCGTTCGCCGTACAGTCAATTCAATACGATGCAGCAGCGACTGAAGCTGTCGCCCCCTTTCCCTCCCGACGAATGCGTGAAGTTCATCGATAACGACAAAATCCAATGAAGAAAAAATCTTTGGTATTCTGGGACCGCGCAAAACAAAGAGTGCTTCGAGAGATTCGGGTGTAATAATCAATATCCCCGATGGATTCTTTAGCAATTTTTGTTTTTTGGTTGAGGAAACATCCCCATGCCAACGATGAACCGGGACTTCTGAGCATCCGCATAGCTGCTCTAGACGATCATACTGGTCATCAATAAGTGCTTTGAGTGGACTGACACACAGACATCGAATGCTTCCCGCTGGTTTTTCTGCGATTCTTGAGGTTATAGGCAGAAACGCCGCTTCAGTTTTCCCGCCCGCCGTCGCCGCGGCGATTATGACATCTTTCCCGCCGCCAAGAATTGGCTTTGCCGCCTTCTCCTGAATCGGATGCAGCACCGTCCAGCCCTTGTCCCATATCCATTTCTGCACTCCGGAATGAAGTCGAGAAAAAGAAGATGAGGGGCCTGGGTCAGAGTTTGAAGGCGGAAAGTTCATCATCGTCCTCAGCACTGTCATCATTTTCAAGGGTTTCGAGTTCAGGATTCGAGTCCTGCGGAATTTGCACTTGGCCGATTAAGTCACTCCATTTTACGCCCGGATTCTGTTCGAGCACCGCAAGCAAACTCACAAATGCAGTAATTGAGTTACGAGGTGTTCGGAAATAGGCGTCCCCGATTCTTTTTGAACAATGTTCCATAAATGAAGTGAGCGCCTCGTCGGGCACCAGGTAGGCATTTGGATCCCCGGAAGAGTAGACATGAATTATCTTGCCGAGCAGGACAAACATATCCTCTGGCGACAAATTGGTAAGATTTAGAACCGGACCGGAATAGTCAACGAGCCCGTTCACAGCAAAAGTGTTCTCTGCGAGACGGGTCTGCAACGCCGAATAGCTATGGAGACCCTTGCGGGTATCCAGCAGGAATTCAGGTGTGCCGCCAAGAAGAAAGCCCAAACTGCAAGCGGAACCCTGGAGGCAGTCGTTGAGAATACGCAGTATCTGCTCATAATTCGAGTTTCGGGCTCGGCCATTTGCAAGCTTGTACAAATTGACCATCTCGTCGAGGCACACCATAAAACCGCTGTATCCAGCCAGGCTGATAAACCTGGCAAACAACTTCAGATGGTCATAGAAATTTGCATCGCTAATAATCGTCCGGACACCAAGGGCAGATCGTGCATCGGTCCTTGTAGAAAACTCGGCACGAAGCCAGCGCAGCGTGTTTGCCTTGAGCGCTTCATCGCCTGTATCATGCCCTCGCCAATATGAAGCAATGACCTCGGCAAAGTCATATCCTCCGACCATCTCAGTGAGTTGGGCCAGTTTTTCGTGAATGATCTTCTCAGGATTTCTACCTTGGCGTTGGGCCTCGTTCAAAGCTGTCGAGACAAATTTCTCTACGACAGAAGAGATTGCACCGCCGTCGGGTTTCGCACGGGTAGACAGATTACGCATCAACTCCTGATACAAAGACCTCGCCTGGCCTCCGGTTGCGTGCATACGCCGGTCCGCATTGAGATCAGCATGGGCCGCGACCAGGCGTTTTTCCATGGCAATCGAACGGATGAGGTTTAGAAAGAACGTCTTACCTGAACCGTATTCACCTATAATAAATCGAATAGCCGATCCGCCATCCGCTATCCGCTCTATATCACCGAGCAGCGCTTCCACTTCTTTCGCTCGGCCAACTTGAATGTGCTGCTGGCCGATTCTAGGCACCACACCTGCCTTTAGGGACTGTATGATTGCATCACGAACGCGCGGCCGGATTTTCTTACTGCCATTCATACGGACATATCCTCCATGAGTTCCTGGTTGACTTCGATGAGGTCATCGCCTTCGAGTACAGGTTCATCACAAATATCAAAGGCCGCTTCGTTGATCGTATCGATCGCGCCATCTGGCAGAAGCCCCCGGTTCGCAACGAGTTGCTCAAATTCTGACCGCGTCCAGGACGCCTTTGCAAAAAGTGCGATCAGCAGCGATGAATGAGCGCTGTCAAGATTGGCTATCGCCGCTGAAGTCTCTGTGGAACTGCTTGAAGCCGCAGGAGATGTCTGAGAGTTAAGGTCTTCCGAGACCAAATACTCCTCTTCCACGAAAATCTCAGAAAGCAGGTTGGAGACGGCAGCAGTTTCCGCCATTTTCGCCGCAATTTTGTCCTTGTCAAGCCGGAATCCAACTTCCTGATCGTCAACTGTTTTCGGGGGCGGCGGAACAGGAAATCCAGAGGGCCCTGGTTTTGCCGTCCTCACCGTTACAGGTCCGGTCGCGGGAGGCGGCACTTCATCTGTCATCGCATGAAGGGCGCCATACACTTCTTCAGGGTCCATCCCCAGCAATGTATAGATCGAGCGTACTGTTTTAACTTCGGCAGGATCGATAATTCCATCAGCACCTGCAACTCTAACAGCAAAATTGGCAAGAACTTGTTTTGAATTTACATCGAGCAGCTCTAGGCTTTTCTTTAACCCCGTCAGTCCGGGCCTTGATGCCACAAGCCAACGCCAGAGTGCGGATAAACGTATCCGTTCCCCAATACTCAAGGACACCTCTAAAAAACCCCATTTAGTTCTTGACTCGAACTTTTCCGCCGCTACTGCGTTGTCAAAATGCTCACGTAGCCCAGCTACGCTCCGCTTTTGCCGCCTTGTATCGACAAAAAATCTCTTCGTTAATTTCCTAAAGCTGTTTCTTAGAGGCGCCCTCAAATTGAGCGAGGCTTCGAGATGGTTTTGCAGATGATTCTCCTCGTTTTCATCGGCCGATCCATCTGCGGCCTCAACAGCCGCTGAAAGACGAAGAAGCACGACTGCGGCTTTGTACGCAGAGGATGGTGTCGTCGGATACTCTTCGGGAAGACGAAAAAGCACAACTGTGATGGAATCAGAAATTGATTGGCCGCCAAAACGTACATCGGGCTCGATGCCAAAGCCGCCTTTTTCAAGAAACTGCAAGAAACTGGCGGTTTCTTTCTTTGTCATGCGGTCGGGTTTGGCACTCGGCCATTGGGCGACAATCTCAGAACCTTCGAGAATGGAATATGAATGGCCGTCGAGATGATTGTTCAACCGTTCGAATATTGAGGTCATTTCTTCGCTGGGCTGTTCGGATAACTGCTCTCCTGGGAGCGAGGCAATACCGGCTAACGCCCGGGGATTATCCGAGTTCTTAGCGTGCCAACGGCTATAAGAATCCAGTTCGCTGCGGCACTCCTCCGCTATCGCAATCAGCAGATCGAGGGGACGTCTGAGTCGAATAACATCGGGAAGATCGCTCACCAGTATACGGAAACGGCCTCCAAAAGAGATGCTGGCCGGCCAATAGTCCAGTTTCAGCCGTGTCCTATTCGGCTTCAGGACCATGCCAGCTCCGTATGCTTTCTCATACCGGCTCTGAAATAACTGCCTAAATTCATACGGACATTGACTGGATGATGCCCGAAGACGCGTCTTCAGAGAACCCAAATACCAAGCTAATGCCCACTTGCCTGGAATAGGCTTCCCGTCCGCGACCAATTGAGAGAGTGCCAGCCGAACACCGGAAGGAAATTCACCCCCTCTGGTTTCATAGTTCGGTTCGTACTCATAGGCGGGGTTTGCACCTAAGATGATCTGCGCAGCTTCAATAAGACTTGAGGCATATTTCCTGAATGAGTTGTTATTCCCATAAATTGAGAGAAGACGTCTCACTTCAGAAATAATCTCTGATGCGTCCGATTGGGCGGATGCAGAGAATTGAGCTTCGAATAACAATCGGCGTTCGAGTCCATAGAAGAAGAGAAAAACATATCCAATATCGATTTCCGGGTTATTCCGGCCAAGGGCGAGCCATTCAAGATAGGCTAACCGCGAAGCAGGAAGAATATCACTATATGAGGGCCAGTAAATACTGCTTTCCGTGTAGTCGGGATTTTTAGACGCAATTTTCAAACTTGGATCAATTAACGCTGGCTCGGTTCCGAGATATTCAGTGATGGATGACAGACCTCGGCCGACATATATCATGCCGTCGGGAATGGTGAATCTGCCTATTGTGACCGGCTGCCCGGGAGGAAGCCACAAATCATCAGCGACTCGACTCCGCCCAAAACGACTCGGAACGATACCCCGAGCGATACGAGGGGCATAAACGGCTATTCTGCCGGATGTCATTTTTTGCATTACTGACCCCTTCAGTTGCCGGTAGGCTGACCCCTCTTACAGATACTATAAATCATAATCCCAAACACAGCATCTCCTATGAGTATTTCCTTCAATAATGACTCTGTGAGCATTATAAAATAGACTATCGAGAAGAGCAGAACTGACAACTGGTTCTGCAAATAATTCACTCCAGATTTCCAATGGTCTGCTGCTCGTAACAATGATTGATCCCTGCTCATATCTCTCAGACATAATCTCATTGAGGATGTTCAAGCATTTTCATCGTTCTGGTAAATAGCAAAGTCCGTCCTTTTATACACGCTTCATGAGTTGCGGCTTCTGCTAAAAATATCTTCCCGACACCGGCGGGTCCGACAAAAGGCACATTCCATCTCTCCTGACAAACTCACAACTGGCAAGTTGAAGCATCTGCTGCCGGTTTATGTTCAAATTAAAATCGAAGTCGAATTCAAGCAGCCTTTTATATCTTCTAATATCCGCTTTTCTGATGCTGTTTTCCTGTTTTTTAGCTTTTTCCTATTAATTTCATCTTTGAGGCAATATAACATGATTTCTGAAAGCTCATTGTTAATCCATGGTTTCTCTGACAGGACCGATTCCAACTGGGTTCTGTATTTCTTGACGGTATTCTTTGAGATTTTATGCCGACATGCAACTTGCCTGATTGGAGTGTTCATCAAAAAGGCTTTTATTGCGTCTTCTAATTTGTACATTTCGAACTTCCCTTTATCCGCCAGTTCCTCCTTCCTGAAAAGGATCACTGATGGTTATTTCAAGGAGGTCAACATACCGAATTTCAGGAGCGCCAGCATTGCGAAAACGAGGGGGGCACCGTCCTGAAAATTGACCCAGATTCCGGTGCCGATGTTGCTCTGCTGGTGAGTATACCTAAAATCGATATGCTTTGTGGCATAATAACCAATGGAAAATGTCTGCATCGAGAACGATTTATTGCAGTGCTTGCAAAGATAGCGCGGGACCAATCCGAAGGTTTTGGTCCGATAAAAAGATATTCTCCGGCACCAGCAGGCAGCCTGGGACTTCCTGAAATGCCTGCAATCGGGGTTAGAGCAATGAGGCGGGTTGAACATCGGTCTTCCTTCTGAAATGAATCAATGGGTCTTCAGGAGTCATGACTGCGGAATTGGGACTATTTCTTCGACTTCTTCAAGGTTGAGAACACTGTGCTGCCCTTATCAAATGCCCCGAACCTTGTGTTCACCTCTAAACCTGGATGTACAGGGGGCTGTAGCGATTAAACTTCACCCCTGGATTACGCCACTGACTGAACCAGGTCTTGCCCTCTTCCGCACCCAGTCTAAGCTTGCTCAGGAATGGACGCTTCAGCCAATACTTGCCGATTATTTTGTCCAGATCTGTTCGCTTGACTCCGGCCTCTTCCACATGTGTTGTCATGTCTTTTTTTCGGGCTTCCTGAACCCGCCGTGCGATCACGCAGTTATGGTAGTGGCGGTAGACGGCCATGCGCGTCATCATCGCACTGGGACACCGGGCAAACTGTACCGTCTGCCGCACATGATTGCAGGCATCTTTGCGAATCTGCCGGTCAAGATAATTCACAGGGAATAGGGGATTGTTTTTATTCCTGAACTCACTTGAGGATATACATTCATGAAGAAAGTATTTTCTGAAATCCTCAATCTTGGCGAAGGCCCGTGTATACGATTTGTGAAGGTCTGTCGTCAATATCTTTCCGGTAACCTTCTTATCTTCAAGCAGTTGAATAAGACCTTCAGTTATACTTCTAAACGATTTTTCTACGGCTTTCGGATCGGCCTTTTCAACGGCTTCCAGTTCTAACCTCTGCTTCTTCTGTGCAGGGGTCATTCTTCCTTTGCGCCTAAGATTGGCAAAGCCCATGCTGTAAATGAACTCGGATGCAGAACCGGCGAAGAGATTGATATGATGGGGGAAGTACTGGGAAAAGGAGAACGATTCCAGCCCGTCGGCGGCCATATTTTCCTGCATGGGCAGGGCCGGAAGCAGTTCGGAATGAATGGCCAGGCAGCACCGTGCCAGCCGTTCAAAGCGGTTCTGAACGGTCTCGGCCCTGATGCCGAGGGCCCGGCCTATGTCGATCAGCCCTGAAGCGGTGACAAGATGCTCGAAGATCCTGGAATAATCGATAATTTTTTTTGCATAGTAATCTATGGAAAAAGTCTGCTCCGAAAAAGTCCTGCGGCAATTCTTACAGCGGTAGCGCTGAATTGGGCCGAAGGCCACAGTAGGATGAAAACCATAGCGAATATACCAGTTTTCCCCTAAAGGAGCATCAAAATTGGAGCAATCGGGATTGGGGCAGTGCGGAAAAGTCATAAACACCTCCTTGTCAAGTCGTTTCCCTACTAAGGAATGACTGGGGGCAGAGGCTGTTTCTTTCAAACACCAAGCTTTTGGGCATTACTTCAGACTAACAAAATCAGCAAGCACTTTGAATTAGGATGACTTCACACTCTACTGTCGAATCCAAAAATCTCACCCTAAACCTGTTGCTCCTGCTGAGATTTCAACGCCGCCAACCCGATCCCGTAGAGATGCACGGCCGTGCGTCTCTACTATTTGGTGATATTGATCATGTATTGTCCGTTGGAGTCCTCGACAGAATTGACGGCTCATTGTTTTCACTGAACAATGAAGTCAAAGTCATACTCGTCATTCACTGTATGCAGTATCTTAATAGTCCAAGGTGCTCCAGGCTCAATTCCAACTTCAAGGCTTTTTGAAAGCATAGCCAAACTCCTAGGTATTGATGTAAAATGATGAGAGAAAATTTCCTCCCGGATATTCTCCTAGTGAGTAGAGAATATCATTATTGTACGATAACCGGAAGAAGACAGAGTAATTCCATTAAATCTAAAAAAAGCAGTTAACCCTCAAATCCTACTGAAAAACAAACTCCTGTGGAACTTTGAGCGGGCGATTTTCAAGAAAATACTGAAAGGCTATACTCAAAATCATCCGGTACAATCCAAACTCTTTCAACTGCTCCGCATTCCCGCCCCCAAAACGAAACAGATGAACTCGTCACGGATGGTTAGCGGCTCACACCGTGACCCAAGTTCACCACTAAAAAACGTAATTCCTTATAATAAATGGAGTTACTATTTTTTATTTACACTACGGATTTGGTGAGTCGTCATCCGACGGTTCAACGCCTTTCCCGACAACCCAAGCATCGCATAAATCTTCTGATGTTCTAGTTCCTGTCGGGAGTCGAGTCTCACTTCATTATTCATCAGCACTCCCTCTTCAGTCTTGGAAATGTACTCTATGGTTATCCTCTGGTGGGTAGAAAGAACTTCTTTTATGGTCTTCCAACTCCGTGTATCTCCCCCTTTTCGTAATTTACATTCAGTCGCATGCATCAGGTGATACGCAAGGACTGATATAAACATATGCGACTGCACTCTCTCCTCCAGTTGATGAAAGTTAGGCCGAAAGCCAAGATGAGACTTCATGTCTCTAAATGAGTTTTCAATACGGCCAAGCATTATATAGAGCTCCCAAATATTTTTGTCATCCAAATCTTTTCGATTGGTTCTAAGGGTATAAGTTCCTTCACTGTTTCCTGTCTGAGTTTTCTTCTCCCATTTAATGTCAATCGCATTCAACTTTCCTGTCCGCTTGGCAGGCTCCCCAGGAATAACTGATATTTCATAAAGTTTTGCAGCCTTTGGATATTTTTCCTTAAGCCTGCCAATGCTCTGAAGAACCGAAGAATACAGTTTCATGCGGTTTTTCTTGTTTAATCCGTCACGAAGATATTGAAGTCTTTCAAGGAGGACGGTTTCGGTACGCATAGCCATGGCCTCTTCTTTAAGACGTTTGTGCTCGCTCTTTACCAGAACCCAATGCTCATCCGAGATTGTTTTTCCGAATACTTCAATCTTGGCACCTGTTTTCTTGTCCTCCATGACCAGATTCATCTCTTGCGATGGCTCAAGCTCCAAAGGACTTTTCCCTCTGTGAACCACAAGGTAGGTACATTTTCGCTTTTTAAGCCATTCGATATTCTCTTTTGTGGCAATCCCGGCATCCATTACGACAGTTGCCCCGACTTTTAGGCCCGCGTTGGCTTCCAAATCTAAAATCGTGGCCTGAAAAGTCCTGGATTCGCACTGGTTCCCCGGATGGAACTTGCTATACTTGGGAAATCCATCCGCATCGACAACCAACCCCAGGGTAGCCAATTTGCAGTCACTGCGCTTTTCTTTCGAGCGACCATAAGATGCCTTTGGGTTCTTTTTGCACTGACCCTCAAAGTAGGTGTTCGTTAAATCGTAAAGTACAATGCTTTCGTCGAGGGAGAATAAATCTTGTTCTTTACAAGCCAAATGCTTCTCCAGCTCGTCCTTACAGCGGTAGAGAACATCGGCAGCCCTGTAGTACGCATTCAGGGAGGACGAATGGGGTAAGCCGCACAGCTCAAAAAGAGCAGAATGTTTTTCCGCCCACTGCCTGGTAAATCGCTCGCTGGCTGGTTTGATCATTCTACCGACGATTAGAGCTTCAAGTAAGGGGAGCGTTCCCTTAGGCACGCCGCATTTGCGGAGAACTCTGTCCATTTCCAACTCTTTCCATTGCTGATGACAGACGTACTCAGGGCCTAGGCTTCTGACTTTCTTTGTTTCAAGGCTGTTAACATCGACCGCTACAAAATTGGCTTGCGCTTGAGCTTTTATTTGTGCGTCTTTTGCTCGCTTGGTGAAAATGCGGTCTGATACCTGCTGTGCAATTTTCTCAATGTCTTCATCCAAATCGAATAATTCTCTGTTTCCTGAAAGAATATTTTCAATTCTTCTTGCCAGAGCTTTGTATTGAGAAGAATCAATATCCAGTTTCCCAAGGTTGAGAATAATCCGCTGTCGGGGGCCTTTATCAGTGCGGATATTTTCTACAAGATTGAGGTAGGTGTACTGTTTTTTCGTTTTACCGTTGGCAACTTTTATTGATCTTATATACATACCACTAAGATACACCACAGCCACAAAAGAGGCAAGCGAAAAATAAAGTGTTAGGCACTACATTTTGATTTGAGGTGATTTGAGGTCCCCAAAAAGCGGAATCCCTAAATATTCTATGGTATTTATGAGGTTTTGGGAAATATTTAAGCCTTTTTTTGAAGTAATTCGTTTTCTTGGTCGTTAAAAAAATATTTAGCAGGTGTATTTTGGTGAACTTGGGGTGAGCGATCTTTGGAGAACCGCCAGCCCTTGAAGTCAACAGTCCAGATATCTTTGGGAGCCAGCGCCTGATGAGGCGCATTGATTCGTTCCACAGGGGTTGTTTTACGGTATTTTCTTTCCTGGACAAACCCGCTTTTTTTCAAGACTCTTTTGACACTGCTCAATGAAATGGCATCATTGGCTCTGTTCAAATAAAGGGCATGAATTTTCTTCGGTCCCCGCCTGGGATGATCTTTCTTCAACCGGATAATCCTGCAGACAGCCGCTTCTTCCAGCTGATTCGGACTTACCCTGGGCTGTCGGGATTGATCTTCCAGCCCTTCAAAGCCGTCCTCTGTGAACCGGTTCATCCATTTGTAACCAGTTTTTCGGCTAATTCCGTACTCTAAGCATAAACTGCTGAAGTTCTGCTTTCCCTGCTGAACTCGAATAACGAATTCTTCTTTCAAATCCATGGTATTTCTCTCCTGCCAAGGCATGCTTCCACCTCCAAGGTGTTACCATGCTCGGCTAAAAGTGTTACCTATGTCCTGAACCTCGAGTGTTACCTATGTCCTGAACCTCGAGTGTTACCTATGTCCTGAACCTCGAGTGTTACCTATGTCCTGAACCTCGAGTGTTACCTATGTCCTGAACCTCGAGTGTTACCTATGTCCTGAACCTCGAGTGTTACCTATGTCCTGAACCTCGAGTGTTACCTATGTCCTGAACCTCGAGTGTTACCTATGTCCTGAACCTCGAGTGTTACCTATGTCCTGAACCTCGAGTGTTACCTATGTCCTGAACTTACCTATGTCCTGAACCTCGAGTGTTACCTATGTCCTGAACCTCGAGTGTTACCTATGTCCTGAACCTCGAGTGTTACCTATGTCCTGAACCTCGAGTGTTACCTATGTCCTGAACCTCCGAACCTCGAGTGTGTTGAACCTATGAGATATAATCAAAAGTTGTGGATGGGGTAAAAAAAGAGCAAATCCTTCTGTAAAATAATTGGTAATAAAGCCAAACAGAAAGGAGATGCTCTATGGAAGAGTTTACAACAAACGGAAATGATTCGGAAGTGCTGAAAAGCGAAACAGAATCGGTTTTGGATCAGGTTTTGCGAGAGGGAGCCAGAAAGATGCTTATTCATGCCCTGGAGTTAGAAGTGGAAGACTACATCAATGCCCATAAACATGAGCGTGATCAGAATAATCAGCGCAAGGTTGTACGCAATGGTTACCACGCCCAACGAAAAATTGTGACAGGGGCTGGTCAAATGCAAATCAAGGTTCCAGGAGTGGATGACAGGAAATTAAAGAGCAAGCGAGAGGATCGCTTCACCAGTGCCATACTGCCAGCCTATATGCGCAGAACTCCCAGTATCGACAACCTTGTTCCGGCGCTGTACCTCAGTGGTGTGTCCACATCTGCTTTCCAGACAGCTCTTGCCTCGATTCTGGGTGAAGGTATTGCCGGACTGTCGGCGACGAACATAGTCCGCTTGAAAAGGTTCTGGGAAGATGAGTTTCTTCAGTGGGAGAAACGTGATTTGAAAGCTAAGGAATACGCCTACATCTGGGTGGACGGCATCTACTTCAATGTAAGGCTTGATGATCAAAGGAGCTGCATTCTTGTAATCATGGGAGCTGACAGGGATGGGAAGAAGGAACTTCTAGCCGTCAGTGACGGATACAGGGAAAGCTCACAAAGCTGGAGGGAGATACTGCTCCAACTGAAAGCCCGGGGTCTCACCACCGCCCCCAGGCTGGCCATTGGGGATGGTGCGCTGGGTTTCTGGAATGCCCTGGATGAAATCTTTCCCGAAACAAAAAAACAGCGTTGCTGGGTGCACAAGACAGCGAATGTGTTAAACAAAATGCCCAGGAATATCCAGGGCAAGGCCAAGTCAATGATTCATGAAATGTATATGGCAGATACCGGGCAGAATGCTCTTAAAGCCTATGACTTATTCATTGATTCCTTTCAGGCTAAATACCCCAGGGCCACCCAGTGTCTGGAAAAGGACAGGGAGAAGCTGTTCACGTTCTACAAATTTCCGGCGATGCACTGGACTCACATCAGGACGACCAACCCGATTGAGTCAACCTTTGCTACTGTCCGCCTTAGAACGAAGAGAACCAGGGGCTGTGGTTCAAGGGTGGCAACATTAAGTATGGTTTGGAAGCTCTGCCTGGAGGCTGAAAAGAACTGGCGAAAGCTACGTGGATACAAGCTAATCCCCAGGGTTATTGAGGGTGTGTTTTGTAAAGATGGAGTCTTCAAGGAAGAGGCCGCGTGAAAAAAATGAATCCACAACTATGTTGACAATAACTCGTTACCTATGTCTTGACCCCTCCCCTATACTTCAGCGCTCATCCCTCATCATGAGGCGACACGGCCCCTTGAGCCGCTAGAGAATTTATAATACAGTCATGTTCATGGAACCGAGGGATCCCTATCTCAATCTATCCCCCCTAGATCATCGCTATTGGCAGTCTAATGAAGCACTGTTCGAGAAACTGGCCGAGACACTCAGCGAAAGAGCGGCTGTCCGATATTGTGTCAGGGCTGAGACGGCCCTGCTCAAAATACACATCCGCTCCCAGTTCGCCGCCGATGTCGGCCTCTTACAGAGAATCGAAGGGCTTGAGAAAACCATCACGCCGGAAGAAGTAAGCATGGAAGAAGAAACCACCCAACACAATATCCGCGCGTTGGTGAATGTCATCCAGAGGCATATTCCCAGCGAGTTGGCCCCCTGGGTGCATCTTGGTGCGACTTCGGCCGATATTCTTGATACTGCGGCGGCGATGAGAGTCAGGGATGTCATGATTCAAACCGTCATCCCTCTGATTCTTGATCTTCTGGACAGCCTTATTGAACTTGGTGACCGGAATACCGCCGTCCCGCAAGCGGGGAGAACTCATGGACAGTTAGCAGTTCCCATAACCTTTGGTTTTGCGCTCGCCGAGTATATCTCCCGCATTGGGCAATCAGTTTCCAGCCTAAACAAACTGAGCCGGGATTTAAGAGGGAAACTCTCCGGTGCGGTGGGCGCCTATAATGCGACAGGCATCATTTCAGGAGATCCGCAAGTTCTCGAATCGGCATATCTTGAGGAGCTTGGTCTCAAATGCGCCGATTATGCGAACCAACTTGTCGAACCAGAACACCTCTTAAGGCTTTTATTGGAAATCAATGTCTGTTTCGGTGTCGTCGCGAATTTAGCCGATGATTTGAGACATCTGCAGCGCAGTGAAATTGGCGAGGTGAGTGAATCATTCGGCATAGGCCAGGTCGGATCGTCAACCATGCCTCATAAACACAATCCATGGAATTGCGAACATGTGAAAAGCATGTGGAAGGCCTTTGCCCCAAGGGTAATGACTTTCTTCATGGATCAGATATCCGAACATCAGCGGGATCTGAGCAATTCGGCATCCTCCCGTTTTGTCTTCGAGTATATCGCCGGATTCTCTGCCGCCATGTCTCGGATGCGGAAGGTTATGGCGCGATTACAGGTGCACGGCGACAGGATGCAGGCCAATCTTCGGCTCATAGGGGATGCCATCCTTGCCGAACCCACTTATATCCTCCTCGCCATGGCTGGATTCTCCAACGCCCATGAAATCATCCGCAGGGTGACCCTGGAAGCCAAATCGAAAGGCATGACTCTCAAGGATATCTTGAAGCAAAACAAAGAGGTCTGGGCCGCCATCAGCAATCGAATCGATGCCGAGTCCTTCTATTCTAACCCCGCTTCTTACTGCGGTATCGCCGAAAAAAAAGCGCATCAATTAATTCTCAAGTATAAGAAGCTATCGGAATCCATCAGAGGAGGGGAGATGCCCCAATGACTATACAAGAATCCATGAGTTATGATGATGTCCTGCTAATGCCGGGCTATTCCGAAGTATTGCCGGGAAATGCCGACGTGAGCACCTGGATAGCCCCGGGACTGAAGCTCAGTATTCCGGTGCTTTCGGCCGCCATGGACACCGTAACCGAAGAAGATATGGCCATTGCCATGGCCCTCCATGGCGGTGCCGGAGTCATTCACCGCAATCTCTCGCCTGAACAACAAGCCCGACATGTGTCAAGAACTAAGCGCTTCCTCAACTGGGTTATTGATGATCCTGTAACGATTCAGACAGGGATTGTTCTCAGTGATGTGAGAAAGATCATGGATGAAACCGGCGTTACAGGCCTGCCGGTCTTAAGTCAGAATAAGTTGGTAGGCATCATCACGAAGCGTGACCTCAAATTCAATTCCCGCCCCAACGACCTCGTGGACGATGTTATGACAAAGAATCTCATCCTCGAAACCGGCACGCCCAGCGAGGAGAGAGCCAGGGAGAAGTTTGATAAACACCGCATCGAAAAACTCCCGGTCGTAGATAGAGAAGGCATTTTGACCGGTCTGATTACCGTGCGCGATATGGAGAAAAAACGTGATTATCCCAATGCTGCTTTGGATAAAACCGGAAGTCTCATAGCCGGAGCGGCCGTAAGTCCGAGCGACTGGAAGACAAGACTGCCCTTGCTTCTTGCCGCAAAGGTTGACTTTGCCGTAATGGATACTGCTCATGGCAGTTCCGCCGAAGTGTTGACAGCCATCGCCGAGATCAAAAAAACCTGGCCGAATTTGCCTTTGATCGGCGGGAACATTGCTGATGGAGACGGTGCTCAGCGCCTGATCGATGCTGGTGCCGATGTGGTGAAAGTGGGAGTAGGCCCTGGGTCTATCTGCACCACTCGGGTTGTCACCGGAATCGGTGTGCCGCAGTTTTCGGCGGTCGCCAATGCGGTGGAGGTCTGCGACCGGCATGACATCCCCGTCATCGCCGATGGCGGCATCAAATACTCCGGTGATATTGTCAAAGCCATCGGAGCCGGGGCATCCGCTGTGATGATAGGAAATCTCTTAGCCGGGCTGAAGGAATCACCCGGGAAGGAGATAATCTATGAGGGGAGAATCTTCAAGACCTACAGGGGCATGGGCTCAATCAGCGCCATCCAATCCGGCGGCGGGGATAGGTACCGAATGGCCGAAGATGAGGCTCCGGTGCCCGAGGGCATAGAAGGTCGCGTTCCCTACAGGGGGGAACTGAAACCCTATCTCCATCAACTGATTACCGGATTGAAAAAGGGCATGGGTTACACCGGCTGTGCAACCTTAGATTCCTTGATGAAATACCGCCGTTTCATAAAGATAACCCCGGCGGGTCTGCATGAGAGTCATCCCCATGATGTGAGCATCACTCAGGAAGCACCGAATTATACTCGAAGTTAAAGGAGTAATCATGAATCTAGCTATTGTGGGCGCCCAATGGGGTGATGAAGGAAAGGGAAAGATGGTGGATTACCTCTCTAAGCAGGCGGACATCATCGTTCGATTTTCCGGCGGGGCAAATGCGGGACATACCATTAAGGCAGACGGCATAACATTGGCCCTTCACCTTATACCGGCCGGCATCATATCGGGAAATACAATCGCCGTATTGGGCAGCGGTATGGTGATTGATCCCCAAGCCATGTTCGAGGAACTGGCCGATTTGACAGTCCGTGGCATTGATTGGGAAGGGAGGGTGATTGTTTCCGACCGGGCCCATCTTGTTCTTCCCAAGTATAAACACGAAGACAAGAGCAACGACGAGCAGCGGCCCCGGCCCATTGGCACGACGGGACGAGGCATAGGAGTCGCCTATGGCAAGAAAGCCTCCCGGGACGGCATTAGAATCGTCGATATGTGGGACCCCGTAATCTGGGGATCCCTAAGTCCATCGGAAAGAGACTGGCTTGAGCCGTATAAAGACAGGATAGCATCGATGAAGGTTAATCTCGCCGCCTATATGATGGCTGCTAAGGGAAAAAAGATACTTCTCGAGGGTGCCCAGGGAACTCTCTTAGACTTGGATCATGGCACATACCCCTATGTTTCCTCCGCTATCTCTACCAGTGCGGGCGCGGCAATCGGCGCCGCTATCGGACCGCGCAGCATTCACCGATGTCTGGGGGTATTCAAAGCCTATCAGACAAGGGTGGGAAACGGTCCCTTCCCGACGGAAATGATCGGCAAAGAGGATTCAGTCATTGGCCATCAACTCAGAACGCTGGGAAATGAATACGGAGCGACCACCGGCCGTCCGAGGCGCATCGGCTATCTTGATCTCGTAGCCCTAAGGTATGCGGGCTGGGTGAACAGTCTTGACGGACTCATCCTGTCGCATCTGAATCTGTACGACGGTTTTGAATTCGTTCGAGTGTGCACGGCGTATGAACTCGGCGGAGAGAAGATCCAGAATTTCCCTTCCAATACGGTGGAATTAGAGGCCGCAACACCTGTGTACAGAACCTTCCCCGGCTGGTCTGGCGCAGTCTCAAAGGCCCGAAGCTGGGATGAATTGCCCAGAGGGGCCCGGGATGTTATCGAATTCATCGAAGAATACACCGATGTACCGGTGACGGGCTTCTCCGTCGGCCCTTTAAGAGATGAAACCTTCATGCGGGAAGAAGTGTGGACAGCATCCTAATACTCGATTTTGGAGGGCAGACGACACAGCTCATCGGCAGACGGATTCGAAGTTTCGGTGTTTTTTCAGAGATTGCGCCGGGTAATGGCCGACTTGCCGACATACTTCACGGCGATGTGAAGGGCATCATACTCTCCGGTTCTCCTTATTCCTCATTGAATGAAGATGCTCCGGTTCCCGATGAGGCCATTCTCGACTGCGGCTTGCCCATACTCGGCATTTGCTATGGATTCCAACAGATCGCCCTCCGAAGCGGCGGAAAAGTGGAGGCCGGAACGGTTCGGGAATATGGCCGCTCCCGCGTCAGTCATGATGCCAGCGACACCCTGCTTACCGGCGTGCCAAGGAATTTCCTGTCCTGGATGAGTCATGGCGATGGCGTAAGCAAGGCGGGTGAGAAATTCGAGGTGATCGCCAGGAGCAAACAGGGGCATGTCGCCGCCGCGAGGCATGTAGCAAAGAGCATCTGGGGAGTTCAATTTCATCCGGAGGCAAGCCACTGCGAGTACGGCAGTCAGATACTCGAAAATTTCGCCATCGAAATCTGCCGGGCTAAGAAGGAATGGACTCTGGAAAGGTATCTTGAAACGAAGATACAAGATATCAGGCATTCTGTCGGTATAAGGGATGTCCTTCTGCTCATCTCCGGCGGGGTTGATTCAACCGTTGTGGCCGCACTTCTCCTTGCCGCCTTGCCCCGAAACAGGGTGCACCTCATGCACATAGACACCGGATTGATGAGGAAGGACGAATCATCCGAGGTGATGGAAAGCCTAAAAAAACTTGGGGCCGAGCATTTGCACTTTGTCGATGCCGCAGATAGATTCCTCTCGGCCCTGGCAGGCCTTGAGGATTCTGAGCAGAAACGGAAGATTATCGGAGATACCTTCATCAGGGTACAGGAGGAGGAAAT
This sequence comes from Spirochaetaceae bacterium, assembly GCA_965232165.1. Taxonomy (GTDB): domain Bacteria; phylum Spirochaetota; class Spirochaetia; order DSM-2461; family DSM-2461; genus UBA2779. The sequence goes on from CBDDOY010000002.1 coordinate 781,032, forward strand.
AGACCGGCATCTGAGAGGGGGTTTTTTGTTGGCGCAGGGCACGCTGTACACGGATCTCATCGAGTCCGGTCATGGGGTGGGACAGCACGCCCAAATGATAAAAAGCCATCACAATGTCGGCACTCCCCTGGTTGAGGCGAAACGGAGGGCAGGGGAATTACTCGAACCGCTGAGTCAGCTTTACAAAGACGAAGTCAGGCAGCTTGGCGAACTCATCGGCCTGCCCCAAGACATGGTCCATAGGCATCCGTTCCCTGGGCCTGGCCTGGGCATTCGCATCATCAGGAGTATAACCGGGGAAAAAATCAAGATGCTTCAGGAGGCCGATGCCATCTACATTCAGGAACTCAAGGCGAGGGGATTGTATGATAAAATATGGCAGGCTTTCTGTGTGCTTCTGCCAGTGCGATCAGTCGGTGTTATCGGCGATGCTCGGGATTATGCCCATGTATTAGCACTCAGGGCCGTCGTCAGTCATGACGGCATGACGGCCGATGTCTTCCAGTTTCCCACTGACGATCTGCTGGAAATTTCCGCCAGAATCACCAATGAGGTTCCAGGCATAGGCCGGGTGGTATATGATGTTTCATCCAAACCCCCGGCCACCATAGAATGGGAGTAATAGCAGTTACCTATACAGGAGGATTTTATGAGTACACATATCGGGGCGCCGGAGGGTGCCGTAGCAGCTCGGGTGTTATTGCCCGGCGACCCTTTAAGGGCGAAATTTATCGCAGAGAAATACTTGGAAAACCCTCAGTGTCACAATGAGGTTCGAGGCATGTTGGGATATACCGGCAAGTACAAGGGTTATGATATATCGGTACAGGGAACCGGCATGGGCATGCCATCCCACACAATCTATATTCATGAGCTGATCAACTTCTACGGGGCAAGAAGCCTGATTCGCGTTGGTTCCTGCGGCTCCATGCAGGAATCAATCAAGGTGAGAGATGTTCTGATGGCCTTGAGCGCCTCCACCAATTCCGGCATGATGGCAGAACGGCTCAACGGCATAAACTATGCTCCGACAGCCGATTGGTCTCTGATTACATCGGCGGCCCACACCGCAGAAAGACTCGGCATCGCTCTGAAGGTGGGAAGCGTATTCTCTTCGGATACGTTTTACACTGAAAACCCCGATGCCTGGAAACTCCTGGCCAAACACGGCATGATGGCCGTAGAGATGGAGGCGGCGGCTCTCTACACGGCGGCCAGCCGTTTCCAGGTCAAGGCGCTCTGCCTGCTCACCGTCAGCGACAGCCTCGTTACCCGCGAGGAATGCACCGCGAAAGAGAGGGAGAAAAGCTTCACCCAGATGATGGAACTCGCCCTAGAAACCATAATTAACGTGGATGTGTAGGATGTCTATACATCGGCATACTTTGTCAGTGATTTGGGCGTTCCCCTCAGGCCCTCACGGCTGGTTCTAAAGGGAGGGGGGCTGTGTCAGAAACGCATCATCAACCGAACAAACAGTGATTCAATTGGTTATTTCTCGAAATCCTTTCGATTTTCAGCATCGGCCCGATAAATCGCCCACGGCAGATATCCGGCCAATATAGGCCATAAATAAGGAACCACTTGAATACAGACTGAAAGCAAGACTGTTCACAAGCCTGAACGTCCCCATCACCCCATTTTACGCAGATTATACGCCATCATATACAGCCTCCGCTTGCACTTTTTCCAATCCCCGCAGGTTGAAATGTGTGAATTTCCGGTTATATTCCATGTCTTCAAAAACGCTCTCAACTTCATTGCTTCGGCGTGAAAATAATCTCTGTCCCGTATTTCTCTGCAAACGTTTTTTTGCCCTTTTCTATTGACAGCGAAAATGCCGATTTTTTCCCAGACTTCTGGAATCCTTATACAATGCCCAGAAGCTTAGTGTTGAGGTATGTCTGGTGAGAAAACAAGTTACGGAATGTTCCAAAACCTTCTCTGCACGGGTTTGCTCCAACTTCGGCTTAATCGGGCTGAATAACTGGAAATTCCATAAATTTCATCCATGGCGGTCTCCAATGAGGCCCGGTGCGATCAGTCTGTCAATTCTTTTCCTGACTGAAGGTTAGGCGGATTCAAGAAGTCCCGGACCGCCGCGAATTTATTTTATGGAAACAACCACATTCTTCGGGGCACTATATACAGGCTTCCGATTTTGAAACGAGTTCAGAAAGACATACTGGGATATTTACAATCCACATTTCCCTTTTGGGATGGTTTAACGGCAACGCCGGGCCGGGGATAACCGGCAGGTCCTGGCGTTATTCCTCTTGACATCTTCTATGATACGAGCAATGTAATACCAGCACATTGACGATACGAGGAATGATATGCAAACAGTTACAGTATCACCGAAATATCAGATAGTTATACCGAAACCGATTCGTGAAACATTGAAACTAAAACCCGGTCAAAAAATACGTGTAATTGAGTATGGCAGCCGTATCGAGTCAATACCTGATCGTGCTATTTCCGAGCTAAAGGTTTTTTTGAAAGGAATCGACACTCAATTTGTCCGTGAAAGAGATAGGATATGAATGTCATTGATTCATTCGCATGGCTTGAATATTTCTCCGGAGATCCAAATGCCGAAATTTTTTCAAGTCCTATTGAGAATGAATCTTCAGGGCGCCTCTAAAAAACCGCTTCTGAATTTGACGCAGCTATTTTTCTTCGGTACAAGGCGCCAAGAATTCAAGCGTAACTGGGTTACGTGAGCATTTTGGCAACGCAATAGCGGCCTGTCTGCGTGCGGAACACGCACAGGCAGGCGGAAAAGAGCAAGCCAAAAACGGAATGGGTTTTCTTGAGATGCCCTTAATACGATTCATCATCTCCCCTCTGGCCAAAGCAGCACTTTTCATACAGTCCTCGGAAATGAATCCGGCTGCCGGGCATGATGGTCTCCACAAAATGGGGGGTGCCGGCTTGGCCGCTGCATGGCGGGATGCGCTGATTTCTTGGAGAATGATTCCCGCATCAGGCCGACACCGACGAATGCTGATCACCGGAAACTTAAAGCCCTTCCATCGACCATTAAGGCCGCATCAGTTTTTGATCTTCTTAAGGGCACCTCTAAAAAACAGCTTTAGGAAATTGACGAAGAAATTTTTTGTCGATACAAGGCGGCAAAAGCTAAGGGCGCAGCTTAAGCTGCGTGAGTATTTTGACAACGCAGTAGCGGCGGAAAAGATCGAGTCAAGAACTAAACGGGTTTTTTAGAGGTGCCCTTAAGTCTGGAGACCGAGACCTCCATCGGAACTGATATAACCATCGTCAAATCCGCCCACAACTTTTCTTCGTCCTAATCCTTGAAATTTCAATATATCTGATTTGCAATTGAGTCTTCATAATACCTTTCCGTAAGTCATACCGGAAACAGATTTCTTCGTCATTATATCCGTGAAATTTCCGGGCTCACAGTATGATCTCATTTAGCGGGATGCCGCCTGCTTCAGTTGGTCGATGCACGACTGGACATATTCTTTTATGATTCTGTCCCGGTGTTGTTGTCCTTCGGTATACAACAGCGGGGTTTCAACCTTGCCGGGACTTGCCATAAAATCGCCGAAATGTTCCTTCCAGAAGCATCTATCATCCAACACCAAGGGGTGTATGCCGTAATACTCGCCGGACTTCTTCTTCTCTTCCCTAGTTTCCTTGGCGACTTGTATTTCCTTCACGCAATAGTCATTGCCCAGAAAGAGTCCGCTTACAAGAAACAATACGGCATCGGCGGATCGGATTTCCCGCTCCAGTTTCGGATCCCATTCAACCCCATTATTGAGTTTCTCATCCGTGAAGTATTCAAACAGCAGCGCATTCGGCACTCGCTGCAACTGCTTCAGGCATTCGACAACGGTGTCAAGGATTTCCTTTTCTTCTTCCTTGTAGGCCACAAAAACCTTCTTCTTTCGGTTCTCTGCCGGTATGGTGGGAATGTCCCGCTTATCCGGCGACCGCTCCGTTTTCCCGGTTTGCTTATAGTCTTTGATTCCGGCCTCTTCCAGAGTTTTTTTGATGCTTTGCAGAACCGGAGCAAGGAAATCCTGTACGGCTTGACCGCTGAGGCCCTTTGTCCGAACGGCTATGGTTCCCTTCTGCCTGAATTCTCCCTGTCCCAGGAGAAAGTCAACCTGAATGAGATTGCTCTTTATCGCCAGGCCCGCTCCGCAGCGATAGTAGAATACCTCATCCCTCCAGATGGATCCGACGCAGGCCAGCCAGTTGTTCACCACTCCCCAATGCAGAAATGAGCAATGGAACTCAACCGTGTCGGCATCACCGGAGTGATTGTCGAATATATTGCGCCATTGGGGATGCTTTTTACGGCCCATTTCGGGCATGTAATACACTTTTTCATAGAATTGGACGCTATCGGGCGTTAATTCGAATGCGGCGGCGCAGGATGTTATCATGGACAGGAAGAGTTTATGCTCGTCCTCCGTATTGTTGGGCCAGACTTCTTTGGCCATAAAGGCATGGAATTTCCCATCGGATTCCTGTATCAGCTTGATCCATTGTTTCTTCCTGTCAAACAGAGCGTAGACGGCGTTGAGCATCCACTGCTGATCGAGGACGATCTGCCCCTTGAACAGATGCGAGTGATGAAACAGTTCCCCGGTGCCGTGCAGGTATTGCAGCAGCGTTTCGGGGGCCAGACACTGAGCCTCCGCGTCGAATTGCTCCCGTTCCAGCAGCTTCTGGTGTTTTCGGCGTTCATCGAGTTTGTTGACGACGCTTAGCCATGCCGCGGGCAGGGGGAATTTGCTCTTCCGCAAAGTTTTTCGCAACTTGAGGCGAACTTCCTCTACCGCTATTTCCGGCATTGCCTCGTCATTGAAGATATCGGGCACACTCACCTTATCCAGGGCGGCGCTATTATCGAGCATCCGCTTGGTAACATCCCAGGGATCGGGCTGTCTGGACGGCGAAGGGGCAATCTCGACGGGCAGAATCCATGCGTTAGGGGAACCGGTTCTCACCATATCCACCCAGTAGGCCAGGGATTTGTTTTCCCATTCCCAGCCCAGCCCGTCTTTTTGCCGCCGAGGCTCGTCCCGCCGGTAGCAGAGAAGAATGCCGTCAACGGATTTCATGAACAGGTGATGGGTGGCGAGGTAAAGATCCTGCCCGCCGAAGTCCCAGAATCTCATGTCAATGCCGTCAACTTCGATGCGGCGGATGACGATGCCATGGGTGGAATCCTCATTCTTTCGCGGCGTTTCGCCATTCAATGCCTTCAGCAGGGTGGTTTTCCCCGTTCTCCCGTTTCCCAGCACCAGCCATTTTCTGATTGTGTTCTCCGCCTCCCCCCTTTCCAGTTCATCGAAGTAGTCATTGGCGGCGGGGTTGCAGTTGTGATAAACGGAACCTCCGAGCAGCTCTAACGGGAAATCACCTAAGGGATTGCCATATAAGCATAGCGTAGGGACTCTCAAAAGGAAGCGAGGAAAGGCTTGTATGCCGCAATTGTTGCAATACACTCTAGCCAGTGAATCCAGCCCCTCCAGGGCACTCAGGCCGGAAAGGTTTTCACAGCCTGAAACATCAAGCTCCTCCAGGGCATGCAGATTCTGAAGAGCGTCCAGATTCTTCAGGCGGGGATTGCCGCCAAACATATTTCCGGATTTTCCTGATGCCGGACAGCCCCTCCAGGGCACTCAGGCCGGAAAGGTTTTCACAGCGTGCAACATGCTCCTCCAGGGCCTGCAGGTTCTGAAGAGCGTCAAGATTCTTCAGGCAGGGATTGCCTCCGAAACTGATTTTCCTGATGCCGACCAGCCCCTCCAGGGCACTCAGGCCGGAAAGGTTTTGCACAGTGTGCAACATCAAGCTCCTCCAGGGCCTGCAGGTTCTGAAGAGCGTCCAGATTCTTCAGGCGGGGATTGTTACTTAAATCGATTTTCCTGATGCCGACCAGCCCCTCCAGGGCACTCAGGCCGGAAAGGTTGCACAGCCTGAAACATCAAGCTCCTCCAGGGCATGCAGGTTCTGAAGAGCGTCAAGATTCTTCAGGCGGGGATTGTTACTTAAATCGATTTTCCTGATGCCGACCAGCCCCTCCAGGGCACTCAGGCCGGAAAGGTTTTTACAGTATAAAACATCAAGCTCCTCCAGGGCCGGAAGGTGCTGAAGAGCATCCAGGTTCTTCAGGCGGGGATTGCCTCTTAAACTGATTTTCCTGATGCCGGACAGCCCCTCCAGGGCACTCAGGCCGGAAAGGTTTTCACAGCCTGAAACATCAAGCTCCTCCAGGGCCTGCAGGTTCTGAAGTCCGTCCAGGTTCTTCAGGCGGGGATTGCCGCTTAAATCGATTTTCCTGATGCCGACCAGCCCCTCCAGGGCACTCAGGCCGGTAAGGTTTTCACAGCGTGCAACATCAAGCTCCTCCAGGGCCTGCAGGTTCTGAAGAGCGTCCAGGTTCTTCAGGCGGGGATTGTTACTTAAATAGATCTTCCTGATGCCGACCAGCCCCTCCAGGGCACTCAGGCCGGAAAGGTTTTCACAGTCTGAAACATCAAGCTCCTCCAGGGCATGCAGGTTCTGAAGAGCGTCAAGATTCTTCAGGCAGGGATTGTTACTTAAATCGATTTTCCTGATGCCGACCAGCCCCTCCAGGGCACTCAGGCCGGAAAGGTTTTTACAGTATGAAACATCAAGCTCCTCCAGGGCCGGAAGGTGCTGAAGAGCGTCCAGATTCTTCAGGCGGGGATTGTTACTTAAATAGATCTTCCTGATGCCGACCAGCCCCTCCAGGGCACTCAGGCCGGTAAGGTTGTAACAGCCTGAAACATCAAGCTCCTCCAGGGCCTGCAGGTTCTGAAGAGCGTCAAGATTCTTCAGGCGGGGATTGTTCCTTAAATCGATTTTCCTGATGCCGACCAGCCCCTCCAGGGCACTCAGGCCGGAAAGGTTTTTACAGTATGAAACATCAAGCTCCTCCAGGGCCGGAAGGTGCTGAAGAGCGTCCAGATTCTTCAGGCGGGGATTGTTCCTTAAATAGATCTTCCTGATGCCGACCAGCCCCTCCAGGGCACTCAGGCCGGAAAGGTTTTCACAGTCTGAAACATCAAGCTCCTCCAGGGCATGCAGGTTCTGAAGAGCGTCAAGATTCTTCAGGCAGGGATTGTTACTTAAATCGATTTTCCTGATGCCGACCAGCCCCTCCAGGGCACTCAGGCCGGAAAGGTTTTCACAGTCTGAAGCATCAAGCTCCTCCAGGGCATGCAGGTTCTGAAGAGCGTCAAGATTCTTCAGGCAGGGATTGTTACTTAAATCGATTTTCCTGATGCCGACCAGCCCCTCCAGGGCACTCAGGCCGGAAAGGTTTTCACAGTATGAAACATCAAGCTCCTCCAGGGCCGGAAGGTGCTGAAGAGCGTCCAGATTCTTCAGGCGGGGATTGTTACTTAAATAGATCTTCCTGATGCCGACCAGCCCCTCCAGGGCACTCAGGCCTCACAGCGTGCAACATCAAGCTCCTCCAGGGCCTCAGGTTCTGAAGAGCGTCAAGATTCTTCAGGCAATTGTTACTTAAATCGATTTTCCTGATGCCCCTCCAGGGCACTCAGGCCGGAAAGGTTTTTACAGTATGAAACATCAAGCTCCTCCAATGCCAGCAGACTTCCCAGTTCCCCGATAGAGGATAGTCGGCGATTGAATTTGATGGATAGCCGTTTAAGATGTATTAGTCCGGTGATTTCGTCTGGGAGACGCTCGAATTGTAAATTATCCAGATCCAGTGACTCGTGCTGCGCATCGCGGCAGTGGGCTATCTTTTTGCGGGCCTGCTCAAAGTGAGGGCTGCTTTTGCCAGTCATATCGTCAGGAAAACCGTTCATGCTAAACATCGTCTCTTCTTATCGATGGTACTATTTTACAGACAAAGTTTACAGATGAAGCGGGCGGTTTTCAATGAGATGTCTGCCTCCAGTCTGCGCGGGTGATATTGGAGATAGGGGAAGGCGGGGATAGGCCAAGTCCTTCCTCCCCTCCCTCCCCTCGCGGCCTCATCGGAATGGATATTTGAGACTTATCCCCGCAACAGACCGCCTCTCGGATTATTCCCGTTTTGCGCTGCTCCGCCTGCTTTGTGGTCCGTTCGTCTTCCATGCGACACAGACCATGGCCTGTTTCACCGTATAAGCAATCCTGCAAAGGCATTAAGAACTGCAAAATCTATAGGAGGTTAATCCATGATAAAATCCATTTTTAGTGATTATTCCGCTGTCGGCACAATAGGAGGACTCCTTGCTGTAGCGGGAATTATTGGCCGATTTATAGTCAAACCCGCCGTGCGGGAGTTCGTATGCCGGGAAAAAGACAGCATCGGCAGAATAACATCAGAGCGGGACTCACCGCCATTAAATACAATTGACACATTCAAGAATGTGATACGCAGACAACTGGAACGCATTGATTCCCTGCTGGGCAAGCCGTTTTCATTCAATACCTTCTTGTTTTCGACTCTGCTGTCCATCGCATACCCCATAGTCATTCCATTCATCTTCTGGATTTTTACCGGGGAGAACTGGAGCCGGGTTGACGGATTTGCCGGATATGGTTTCTGGAATGATAACTTCCTTTTTAGGCTGCTCATATTCTGTTTTGTCATAGGATTGTTTGCCGTATTGACGGGATCAGCCTATAATCAAGTCAAAAACAAGGAAGAAAGAAAAGCCCCTCTTCCCTTCCATTATATCCCACTTGACATAATCATTACGTTTGGCCTTTTGACGGGGATATTGTTTCTGGATATCCCCCTGTTATACCTTGTTCTCGCGTATGTTCTGATCACAGCTTCAACAGGCCTAATGAGGCGGTCTGAAATGATCGGCGGCCTTGTGATAGTTTCCAATGTGCTCAGATGCTCTATCATATTGATCGCATATCTTATTCTGGCGGATATGCTGAATTGGAGCCATGGAGGCTGGAAATCGATTTCTCTTATATTCGTCCTCAGTGCTGTTGCCCGCTTGCTTCAACACTTCCTTGCACTGTCATTGGAAAAACTGCTGGGAGTAACGCTGGACACAACAGGGATCGCAGGAGAGGGCGAACACTTGCGCCAGTTTATCAGGATTGGAATAGAAGCCGTCCTATTGATCGGTTTGAACTTTGTCCTGCTGGGTTTTGGGAATTTTGATGCCGGCAGGCAAATACTCCGTCCGCTTTCTTCCCTAATTGTGTTTATGCTGTTTTTCCCGACGGTGAATGCCGTCTTCGACTATCTTTCCTTCAGCTTCACACGCAAATTCCTGAAAAAGTATACCTCCCCCGATAGCGATGAATCATGGATATTCATGGCAAAATACTTTCTTCTGGATTTGGGGGTCGCGTTTCTTTGTTTGGTTTTTCTAACGGTGTGCACGGCAATTGGCTTGAGCGGGTTCAACCATCTGTTTGCGCGATTTTCCGCAGATTATCAAGCCGTGGATATCGGAGGAATACTCTCCGCTCTGGAATCCAATCCCAAGGACAGCAGCTTATTGTGGCTGTACATTATGATCTTCTCCACTTTCGTGCCCACTCTTCTGCATATTATTGTGTTTCTCTCATTGCTAGTCAGAAAAGCGCACTTGAGCATAAATCGATTCTTTTCTCGTAACGACAATGCGGCTTTCAATAGATACATTTCAGCACTAGAAAAATATGACCCGACCGGTCCGGACAGCAAAAAACCACTTCCTCACGCAATAAGCTGGTATCTCATGAGGCGTTTTGCTGCCGTTCTTTTTCCCGTGCTCGTGTCTCTTGCCCTGATTGCGCCTGTTGTCTTGACGGGAGTGTATGCGTATGCAGGAGTGTTGCTGCTGATTCTGGAAGAGGCGGTACAGTTTTTTGCCGGTTAGCTGCCCGGCCTTAAGTCGCACCTGCTTTCACGGGTCTTTGGTGATGGCGAAGGGTTGGCCAGCGGCGGCATCAATGCGGGCACCCCATTCGTTCATAACATGGGTGCGGCCTGTTGGGATTTAACACGATAACCTAATTGGGGTTCCGGGGTTAAGGGCACCTCTAAGAAACAGCTTCAGGAGATTGACGAAGAAATTTTCTGTCGATACAAGGCGGCCTGTCTGCATACGGCGTTGGAGAAGCCGCTTAAAATACTCATATATACGCATACGACTAGCACCCTTAAGCGAGTTGTCCGCCAAGGCATGACGAACCAAATCCTTCGTCCTGATTCAAGTCTGCGGAAATGCCGCTAGCAGCCCGGGAAATCCTTGGACTCGATGGCCATGATTTTTTCCACACGGGCAGCATGACGTGATTCCTGCTCAAAACGGGCATCAAGGAAGGCCCCGAGTATATCCGTTATCCCGTCTGTATAATGAATGCGGGCGCCGAAGGCGATAAATTGGCAATCGTTATGCTCCTTCGCCATCCTGGCGGCATAGCAGTCCTGGGGAAGGGCGCAGCGCAAACCCTTCACCTTGTTGACGGCAATGGAAATGCCTATCCCCGTTCCGCAGCAGACTACGCCGTAGTCGAAGCCGCCTTCCAGGAAGCGAAGGGCAGCCTCCTCCCCCTTGTCGGGATAGTCCGCCTTCCCGCCCTCTTCGACTCCGAGGTCAGTCACCCTATGACCATTCTCTATAAGCCATGCCGTAATCCGTGATTTCAATTCCACGGCCGCATGATCGCTGGCTATGACAAATTTCATTCAGCCCTCAGTTGAGCAAAGACTCATCGTTCGTGAAATCCTCACCACGGATATCGTGGAAGCCCTTGACGAGTTCTTCCACCGTCAACCGCTCCTTCATTTCCTTCTCCGCCGTGAAGATGATTTCACCCTTGTCCATCATAATCAGCCGGTTGCCATGGGCGAGCGCCCGCTGCATATCATGAGTGATCATCATGACAGTGAGCCGGTATCTCGTATAGAAACTGTTCGTAAGCTCCAGAATTTTGGCCGCATTACGTGGGTCCAAAGCGGCCGTATGCTCATCCAATAGGATGATATCCGGTGTGGACAGAACCATCATCAGCATGGTGAGAGCCTGCCGCTGACCGCCGGAGAGCAGCCCGACATTGTCCTCCATCCTATTCTCCAAGTTCATCTCCAACTGCGCCAGCAAATCCCGAAACTCGGCCTTTTTCTTCTTAGTGAGAGAAATACGCAGCCTCTTCATACCCTTGTAGCCGGAGATAGTGAGATTGTCCTGCACACTCATATTTCCGGCAGTGCCCATCAGAGGATCCTGAAACACACGGCCTATGATTCTGGCCCGTTTGTATTCCGGCCAATTCGTGACATCCTTGTCATTGCACCTCACCGTTCCCGAAGTCGGAGGATGCCGCCCGGAAATAGCATTGAACAGACTGCTCTTCCCCGCCCCGTTGGAGCCGATAATCGTGAGAAAATCGCCGACATTCAATTGGAGATTGACAGATTTCAGCGCCTGCACCCGGTCCGCCGTGCCCTCGCCGAAAACCAGGGACACATCTTCGAGACTAATCATGGCTTTTCCATTTCCGTGTCTTCGTGATGATGAGAGACAATATAATAAGCAATCCGGTAATCATCTTCAGATCGTTTGGAGTGAGCCGTATCATATAGCCGTAATACCGCCCTCCGAACATGATAGCCTTATAGACAACGGCGCCCGCGACAACCCGAATCAACAGCCAGCGTATCTTGATACTTCGGATAAGGAATTCCCCAATCATCACCATGGCCAGGCCGCTCACCACCATGCCGACTCCCAATGAGGCATCGGCAAAGCCCTGATACTGGGCGACGAGCGCACCCGAAAGCGCAACGAGACCGTTCGACAGGCTGACTCCGATGATTTTGAGCAATTTCGGATTCGAACCAAGGGCCACCACCATTCTTTCATTGCCGCCCAGGGCTCCGAGAGTGAGACCAATATCCGTATGAAAAAACAAATTGAGCAGAATCACGGCAAGAGCGGCAATGAGCCCGAACAGCAGCAGTTGAGCCAATGCCGGGGACATAATATTCTCCGTGAGTTCCGTCAGACGCTCAATGAGATGACGCTGCTTCAGCAGGGACACATTAGCCTTGTTTCCCAGCACTCTGATATTAATAGAGTAGAGCATAGTCATCGTAAGTATTCCCGCAAGAAGGGATGGCACCTTCAGTTCGTTGTGGATAACCGCCGTGACAGTTCCGGCTATGAAACCCGAAAGGACAGCCAGGAAGAGACCCAGCCATATCGGAACCCCAGACACCAGAGAAGTCGCCATCACCGCGGCTCCCAGCGGAAAGGAACCATCGACAGTGAGATCGGGAAAATCGAGCACTCGGAAGGTGATAAACACCCCGAGGGTCATGATGCTGTAGACCAGACCCTCGACGAAAATTCCTTCCAGCACTAGCGAACGACCGTTGCCGCCTTCGAGATGAGATCATCAGAAACCTCAATACTCAGATCATTAGCGATGCGAAGGTTAATAAACAGTTCAATGTCATCAATCGATGTCATGAATCTCGTGGGAATAGAAGCAGGATCGGCACCCCTAAGAACCTCGACAACGAGATCACCGGTTGCCCGTCCCATCTCGTAATAATCGAAACCCCAGGCCAGGAATACACCCTGTTCCTCCGCAGAACTCGGATCGGCCGTCAACACAGGTATGCCGGCCCTTGCCGCAACATCAGTGAGAGCCGTCAAAGCAGACACCACCGTGTTATCCGTACTCACATAAAAGGCATCCACCCTTGAGACAATAGATTGGGCCGCCTGCCTCACTTCCGCAGAACTAGTAATCGTCGTCGGGACAAATTCTATGCCCAGTTCCTTACATGCCTCCTCGGTAATCTCAGCCAGGCGCACGGCATTAGCCTCACCCGATGAATAAACATGTCCCAAAGCCTTAATCTCGGTCAGTCCATTCAAGAGCGCAATTTGGTCCTTAACCGGAGTCATATCCGACACACCGGTGATGTTCTTCGCACTTTGCTTGAGAGAGGGAACAAGACCGGCATCAACCGGATCAGTCACGGCGCAGAAAATCACAGGAACATCCTCGATAACATTGGCCAGGGCGACAGCCGTAGGTGTCGCAATGCCGACCGCGATATCCACCTTGTCAGACTTGAATTTCTGGGCAATCGTGGCAGCCGTGCTAATCTCGCCATTCGCATTCTGATTGTCGAACACCGTATCGGGATAGGATTCGAGAACCACCTCCATCAGCCCCTTTTCCAACGCATCCAACGCCGGATGGGCCACAATCTTAGTGATGCCAATCCTCAGCGGTTTCGCAGCCGTCTCCCCGGCTCCCTCAGCCCACATCCCCAGCGATGAAAGCAGCATCAGCATCATCGAAAGAATGAACAACTTCTTCATAAATATCTCCTTTTCCATGAACACTATATAATTTGATTCGATTGGTCAATTACAAGACACTTCTATTTTGTGTGCCGTGATATTCAAGAATCAATATTTGGGCGCAACCCTTCGGGTCGGGCTTTTCGCTCCAATGCCTTAAGCTGGCAGCCTGCCTACCGGCTCATTGCCAATCGCCGGGGCCGCCAGCGGCATTTCCGCTGCAATCCCTTGCGCAATTCCCATCTGTAATAAGCCCCGGACAGCATCGAGGGTCTTCACCCAAAACTCATCATAATTCATAAGGACACCTCCCCAGGGCTAACGCATGATATGTTGAAGAAGCACCTTCTCCCTAAATTCTGCGTCACAGGCCGATTTCATTCTGCATGACTTCATCGAAGTTTTTGAACGCTCCTTTCTTCATGGCCATTAGCCAGCCCTTCATCCATAAAATCGAAGAAATCCTTGACATCTTTGTGGCTTTTACCCTGATTTCCTTTCAAAGCAAGCAAATAATCCCATTTTTTCCGACGGATCGTATCAGCAATGGCTTCTTGTGTTCCCATGGCATCAATACTCACAAGACATCCTGCAATATCCAGATGTTCAGGCAGCTGGGGAATAGCGGTTATTTCATTGCTCTTCTCATCGGCTTTAATCTGTCCTGACACAAGTCCCTTGTCCTTAGCATAGGCACTCACAATATGTGTGGCATTTTCCTTTTTGAATTCATCACGGCTGCCTCTAATCGTTTTGCCGTCAATGCAAATCTGCCGGCCTTCAAGTCTGTCAGTCAAAGCGGGAACCCATTGCAGAAAAGCCTCGAAAAAACCTTGTGGATCAATCAGGGAAAAGACCCGTCCAACAGTGTCATGTGCCGGTATTCCGTTTGCAGTTGACAGATGTTTTCTTAGCCATGGCAGTATGTGACTGCCGAAGTCTGCCATTTCTGTAGAATAAGCAAGACCCGATATGACACTGCAAATTGTTAGAAAGACAACTTCAATTAGAGGATATGCTGTCTTTTTGGGATCTCGTGGCTCCGGCAATTCTGAGAAAACACTGATCATATCCGTTTTTTCTATAGGGCACCTCTAAAAAACCGCTTTTGGAATTTGACGCAGCTATTTTTCTTCGGCACAAGGCGCCAAAAGCGCAGGCGTAACTGGGTTACGTGAGTATTTTGGTAACGCAGTAGCGGGGGAAAAGAGCAAGCCAAAAACGGAATGGGTTTTTTAGAGGTGCCCCATAGTTTGCCCCTCCCAAAGATTCTAAGCGGGGCAAAATATAGCAATAATGACTTGTTCAGTGAAGAATTTTGGGATTGAAGCCTTCGGTACAGCGAATTCTACTAATCTCTTCATGCGTTAGCCCTGATGAGGAGCCCCCGCCGACTTGACAGGGAGATATCTGGAAATATCCGATCAAGACCGGCCTTCTGAAAAAAGACTCTGCCCGATGCGGGATTAGCGGCGATGACTCCCCTGATCCGCTAATCGTCCACAGAATGGCCAGCTAATCAAAAACGTCTTAGGAAACCCCAAGCTGCTCCTTTATAGTCCTCTCCATTCCGGCCTTACTCATGGCCCCGGCCTTCATCTGCGGTTTTCCGTTAATCGGGATGAACATGAGGGTTGGTATGCTCGATATACCGAATGCTGCCGCAAGTTCCTGCTGAGCATCGGTGTCTACCTTCCAGACATTGAGCTTCCCTGCATACTTACTGGCAAGTTCTTCAATGATGGGCGCAATCATCTTGCAGGGTCCACACCAATCGGCATAGAAGTCTATGAGCCCAGGCAGCTCACCCCTGTATTTCCATTCTTTTTCAGAGGAAAAGTCATAGACCTTCTCCTTAAAAGTCTCACTTGTTAAAAGTTCTGCCATATCATTCTCCTTATTATCTATTGGGCACCTCTAAAAAACCCCATTTAGTTCTTGACTCGAACTTTTCCGCCGCTACTGCGTTGTCAAAATGCTCACGTAGCTTAAGCTACGCCCTTAGCTTTTGCCGCCTTGTATCGACAAAAATTCCTTCGTCAATTTCCTAAAGCTGTTTCTTAGAGGTGCCCTATTGTTATACTGCTCATTATAAACCCTTCTTCACATAATCCAAGTAGGCGCCGATGGCCTCGGCCATTTTTTCGTAAGTCAATCGCCGTTTCGCATCATCGCTTTCTAAAAGCGTGCTCCTGAATCCCTGCAGGTCGCTGCAGAAACCACTTAGAGGCACGACACATATCCCACAATAACCCAATAGCCAATAGACAAACCGCTTGTCCGGTTTCTCCCCCCTGGCAAGCTCCAGCACCCGCTTCTCAACCGCATTGTTCATCAGATTCGGCATCGGCCCCTGTTCGGGCAATTCCCTGTTAAAAACAACCGTGAGATAGAAGGCTCCTGAGGGTTGAATCACGGTGATTCCCTCGACACCGGAAAGAATGCCCACGGCCTCCTGTGCCCTCGATGCAAATATCTCGACCCGGCGTTGGAGGTGGGCCTGATACCGGGAATCGCCGATGACACAGGGTATGGCCATCTGGGGAAGAGTCGTGGAACAAACCTCCAGACGTTTGGCATTCAACAAGCTGCTGATGTAGCGTTGAAAAACCTCATCCCTGTCCTGATTGAATACCTCCATCCAGCCGCAACGGGCTCCCGGCCAGGGAAATTCCTTGGATATGCTGCGCAGAGCGATTCCAGGAACATCATCAATCACCTGACTCAAGCAGACAGTCTGCACGCCCGGATAGACAATATTGGCATAAGTTTCATCCGCGAGGATGAACAGATCATGCTCTTTGGCTATTTTGACAATCCCTTCCAAGGTGCCTTGAGGATATACCGCTCCGGTGGGGTTGTCGGGATTGATGAGAAGGATTCCCGCTATGGAATCGTTGTACTTCACCTTAAGAGCGATATCCTCCAGGTCAGGCTGCCAGGCATTCTCTGGTTCAAGGCGGTAGGTGAGATGGCTGTAGCCCGAATGTGCAGCCTCGGCCGAAGACAGCGTAGAATAGGCCGGGGAAGGACCCAGGACACGCGCCTCACGGCGCAAGTGTCCGAACAAGGAGGAAACAGCATCCCCGAGTCCATTGAAGAAGAGGATGTCCTTGGCCTTAACCTGGGTGCCGCCTCGCTTGTTGACCCTTCCGGCCAGAAATTGCCGGGTATGAAGGTCGCCGGCAGAAGCCGTATAGCCATAACAGGCATCATCTGCGGCCAGTCCGGCTACAATCTCTTTGATCCAATCAGCCATGGGCTCGCCCTTCTGAATAGGATCACCGATGTTTTCCCAGATGATATCCACACCTAAATTCTTTAATTCATAGGCGGTTTCCACAATTTCCCTAATCTCATAACGGAGCTGCTCTGCACCAATGTGTACGATATCCTTTCTCACCAAGACCTCCTCAATGTCGAAAATGCCGTCTGCCGGTCAGCACCATGGTCAATCCCTGCTCATCACACACCCTGATGGAATCTTCGTCTCGAATCGAACCGCCAGGCTGGATGACAGCCTTCACCCCGGCATCCGCTGCGGCTTTGACCGCATCATCAAAAGGAAAAAAGGCATCCGAGGCCATGACGGCTCCATCGGCCTTTGCGCCGGCGGAAGCTATGGCGATGTTCACCGCCCCAATCCGATTCGGCTGACCCGATCCGATCCCCGCTGTGAATCCGTCGGAAGCCAACACTATACCATTGGATTTAACATGCTTCACAACCCTCCACGCAAAATTCATGTCAAATCTCTGTTGAGCGGTCGGCTTGACCTTCGTCGGAACCGTCCACTGGGCCTCATCGACGCAATTTCCATCCACCCTTTGCAAACAGAGACCCCCATCCACCGGCAGGGTTTCCCATCGATCACAGGGTAACCGAGTCATGCTAAGGACTCTCAAGGTTTTCTTACTGCTGAAGACTTTCATGGCTTCACGGCTATATCCCGGTGCGGCAATCACCTCCAGGAAGAGGTTATTCAGGGCCCTGGCGGTTTCCTCATCCACTTCCCTGTTGAAGGCGACTATGCCTCCAAATATCGATACGGGATCGGCCTTAAACACCCTGCTCCAAGATGCAAGCGGAGTAGGCGCCAGAGCTGCGGCACAGGGTGCGGCATGCTTCACCCCGACACACGCGCCGTCGTCGAATTCATTGACGGCCCGCCAAGCGCTGTCCAGGTCACGGAGATTGTTGTGGCTCAATTCCTTACCCTGATGCTGCTGCAGATCGCTTAAGGCGCCGAAGTCATTTTTGGAAATGGGGATATAGTACGCCGCCTGCTGATGGGGATTCTCCCCATAGCGTAGGCCGAAAGCCTTCCGGTAGGAGCGATTGAGTATTTCTGGCGCCTCATCATCCCCCAAAATGCTGTGAGAAATGGCGGCGTCATAGGCCCCTGAGAGAGCGAATGCCTTGCCGGCCAGTCTTCTTCGAGTGTTCATAGAAAGGCCGCCTTCGGATGATCGCCATTCTTCCATCAAAGGGGCGTAGTCGGCGGGACTAGTGAGAACCGTGACATGAGCATGGTTCTTGGCGGCGGCTCGGATCAGCGCCGATCCTCCGATATCGATGAATTCCGTCAGTGCCTCTATATCCAAACCTTGCGCCGATTTCTCGAAGAAGGGATAGAGGTTCACCACCACGACATCAATAGGATCCATGCCCTGCGCACTCATCATGTTCAGATGATCCGCATCATCTCTACGCCCCAGTATCCCGCCGTAAATCTTGGGATGCAGAGTCTTCACCCGTCCGTCGAGGCTTTCCGCCAATCCAGTATACTCAGACACTTCTTCCACGGGTACTCCCTTTGAATGAAGCAGCCCGAATGTTCCCCCTGTGCTAAGCAGCTTATAACCCTCGTCCGCCAGAAATCTAGCAAGAGCGGCTATACCGCTCTTGTCATATACGCTAATCAGTCCTCGTTTCTGCATTGAACCTATAATGGGCAAGTTGAACAGAAATGTCGAGGGGTTATGGTATCTCTCCTGCCAAGGCATGCTCCCGCCTCCAAGGTGTTACCATGCCCGGCTAAAAGTGTTACCTATGTCTTGCCCCCTCCCTCAATCTGCGCAATCTGCGGACAAACCAGGGAGCGAACATCATTACCTAAGTGGACACTTCGGCGAATAGTCTATAAAATCTATGCCATGAAAGTCTGTACTTCAGCCGATGCCCGCCGGCTGGATCAAGCGGTGATACTCGATTACGGCATCGATCAGGCGCTGCTGATGGAAAATGCCGCCATCGCCGCCAGACGGACTATTGAACGGCGATGGGGTGTCAAAAATAAAACCATATTGATTGCCTGCGGGATGGGCAGCAACGGCGGCGATGGATTCGCCCTTGCCCGGCTTCTGCATGCCAAGGGCGCCGGGGTGTCCGTCCTCACCGCCGGTGACACGGGCAGGCTTTCAGGAAGTTCGAAGAGCAACTACAAGTCGATTCTTCATCTTCCTATAAAGATATGGAATCTCGGCAAGTCGCCTGAAACGGCTATCCCTTCAGGGCTCGATTTCAGCCGATTCAATCTCATTGTTGACGCCATCTTCGGAACCGGCCTTTCCCGCAGCATAGACGGGTCTATTGCGGCATTGATCGCCGGAATCAACGCTTCTGGAACCCCTGTTCTGGCCATGGATATTCCTTCCGGAATCGGAGCCGATACCGGCGAGGTTCTCGGCTCTGCCATCAAGGCGGATGCTTCTGTGTGCTTCGGGATGCTCAAGCGGGGCAACCTCCTCTACCCGGGGCACCAATACGGCGGAAGCCTGTACTTCTCCGAGATATCCTTTCCGCCTGAAGTCACCGAGGACGATTCTGTACACCTTACTTTGAATATCCCGCCCCCGCTTTCTATGCGCAACCCCGCTGGGCACAAGGGTTTCTTCGGCAAGGTCTTCATAATCGGCGGCTCTATGCAATACCGCGGCGCTCCGACTCTGGCCGCCTTCGCCGCCTTGAGAACTGGGGCCGGTTATGCCTTTCTGGCCATACCGGCGGCGATAGCCGGACCGGTGTTCTCACTCATCCCGGAAGCGGTGCTGCTTCCATTGAGCGGCAGCGGGATTCTGATGAGTGATCACACATCAACCATACTTGACAGGGCATCAAGGGCGGATGCCACCGTGCTTGGGCCAGGGCTCGGCGCCAGCCTAGAGTCAACACATCTTGTCAGGAATCTCATCCAGGAGGTTCAAGGCCCTCTCGTACTCGATGGCGATGGCCTGATTGCCCTGGCAGGCAAAGAAGAATTGAGCCGAAACCGTGAATTTCCCACCATACTCACTCCGCATCCAGGCGAGATGGCCAGACTCCTTGGCTCTTCCATAGGCGAGGTGGAAATACGCCGTGTTGAAACCGCCGCCGAAGCAGCCGAACGATACCAGGCCATCGTTGTCCTCAAAGGCGCTCACAGCATCATCAGCCTGCCATCCGGGCAGTCATGGATCAATTTAAGCGGAAACTGCGGCATGGGAACAGCCGGATCGGGTGATGTCTTGGCCGGCATTATAGGCGCTCTGATCGCCGGGGGCGGAAAACCTGAGGATGCGGTTAGACAGGGGGTGTACATCCATGGACTGGCCGGTGATATTTCGGCAGGAATCAAGGGCGAAGGCGGCATGCTGGCTCGGGACATCGTCGAATGCATACCTGAAGCCCTGCGAATACTGCCTGAGCAGCTTGCCAAAAACCCCGACTGTGATAAAATCACTTATATATAAAAAACATGGTCGCTTAGCTCAGCCGGATAGAGCGTTGCCCTCCGGAGGCAAAGGTCAGAGGTTCGAATCCTCTAGCGATCATCGGGTCAGAACATCATAAGGCGTGCATCACTTACAAGGCCATCAACCCTTTCATCATGCCTATCAACAGGCACCTCAGGGAAAACCTGTTCCTCAAATACAAATCCTAAACTTCGCGGGGAATTCATACCCCTGTCCTCCGCACTCATGCGCATCTCTGCCAAGAAGCCATCATAGAAACCGCCGCCATGGCCCAGGCGTCGGCCGCTTGGGTCAAAAGCCATTCCCGGTACGAGGATCAATGTATCTTCGGAATGATCGGCAGTGGTCCATAAACGGGAATCCGCCCGAGGTTCCCGAATGCCGTAGGCATTTTTAACCAGGGGCTCATCGAAGGACTCTATTTGACCGAATTCGAGTTTCCGGCCAATAACCCTCGGAATGAAGGTGGCCTTTCCCTCCTTCCATGCCCGAATGAGAACGTGCCGAGTATCCAGTTCCAGGGTCATCGCCATGAATACGAGAACATTTTTCGCATGACTCCAATACTGAGCGGCAAACAGATGCTTTGCGGCTTGATCGGCGGCATATTCTCTCCGGTGCGAACCGAGTGACTTGAGTATGGCCTTGGCTTTGATTCTCAGGGCCTTCTTGGATGCGGCTGTTTCAATCAGGCTATCCATACAGACTCCATAAACACGAACTGCCAGCAGCGGAAATGCCGCTGGCTGCCCCGGCAATTGGCAATGAGCCGGGGGGCAGGCAGCCAGAATAAGGCATTGGAGCAAAAAGCCCGGCCCGAAGGGTGCGCCCAAACAGTTATTATTCAGGGCACCTCTGAAGAACTACAATTCTATATCGGACGAAGAAAAACTCATTCTTATACCATTGGTACGTACGGCGGCATACTGGCCTGTCTCATAACGGCCATCGGGGAGATCAATATACCACCCGGCAGATTTCCCGCGGGGATCGGCAATAAGCACCCTTCCCTGACTGGAGAGGTAGGTGAGTTTGACCGGAACGATGGAATTGATATATTGTGCCGCAATGGGCTCGACTGAACTCAATGAGACTGAATCGATCAATTCCATATCCGAATTAGACGTGCTCTTATACAGTTGGGCGCTCAAACCTTTCGGTATATCGGGCTGTGCCGAAACCGTATCATAATTTAGCCAAAGCAGCCAGGAATCACCCATGCCCCAGGACCGCCCCTCGGGACGGGTATCCGAGAGGATGTGAATACCGACACCGCCATGCCCGTCTTCAATGCCGCCTTCATACCTCATAGTGAACTCATAAATCATGGAGCCGTTTTGCGGAACAGACACCCATGCCTTGGCCCGAGATGCATCGGCATCATACTGGTAAAGCCTGTTTCTACGAACCGCCCAATCCCCTTCCGGGGTACCGAACATCAAATGGCTATCGGCGAAGACCATTCCTGTCATCACTGTAATTAAGGCTACGATAACAACAACTCTAGTCATATGCCCTCCTAAATAAATTATACAAGATTGATGCAATACTACAGCTTTTCCTAATTCAGGGGAAGAGGATATGCCCAATTTGTTCCCCCTGAATTTCGCCATTTTGATATTTTCTGTCCTTGGATTGCCCGTCGTCTCAATGAATGATAACCTTCAAGATATGAGCAAACACCCGGTTCTCGCTGAGCAAGCCGTCAACCTCGGCATTCTCCTCCTCGGATCACTCCTCTTCGCCTTGGGTTTTCCCAATTTTATAGCAGATTGGGGTTTGGCGCCCTTTGCCTGGATCAGTCTCATCCCCGTCGTTGTGCTCCTTCGGCGCATCCCCTGGTGGTCTTCTCCGATATGGGGAGCCATCTATGGATACATCACGTATGCCCTCTTCAATTTCTGGCTGGCAACTTTCAATCCGGTGAGTTTCGTTCTTGTTCCAGCCATATATGCCGGCTGGTTCTTCCTGTTGTTTCCGCTTCTCATATTGGCTGATCGGGCATTCAAAGGCTATGGGTGGCTGGCTCAGTGGCTGATTTGGGGTGCATTTGAGACCGTGAGGACCAAGGGTTTCCTCGGCTATTCGTATGGGATTATCGGTTACACACAGTATGGATGGCGCAGCCTTATCGCAATCTCCGATATATTCGGGGTGATGGGAGTAAGCCTGCTTGTGGCCTTTCCATCGTTTCTCATTGGCGGATGGCTATTGGATTCAGGGTTTTTTCAAAAGTCAGAACTGCGCCGCTCTGCGCCCTCTAAACGCTGGACCATCCCGATAGCGGCGTTTTGCATCGCGGTCTTGGCGGCGAATATCTATGGTGTTTTCGGACGCATCGACTACAAAGATGCACCCCGCTGGCGCCCGGCTCTCATCCAGCACAATGTCAATACCTGGCTGACAGGCATCGAAGCATGGAACATCGCATTGGATTCGCTGATAGAAGAAAGCACTGCAGCATTGGAATCCGATCCGGATGCGCTGATCTGGTCGGAAACTTCATTTGTCCCTTCCATTGAATGGCATTCGAAGTACAGAAAGGAAAGGGAAAAGGCTGCGCTGATAGATGAACTCAAGGAATTCCAGGTCAAACTGGACATCCCGATGATAATCGGCAACAACGACGGTGTGCTTGAGGCCGGAGAGAGAATCGATTACAATGCGGCGCTCTTGTTCGACGGAAGCAACCTGGTTGATAAATACAGGAAGACCCATCTTGTCCCCTTCTCGGAGCATTTCCCATACAGCAAAACTTTTCCCCGCCTGATGGACTACATCCAATCCCAGGGCACACCGCTTTATGCGAAGGGAACCGAATACACGGTTTTCGATCTTTCCCCATGGGATGGTCCAATGGTGAGTTCCTATATCTGCTTTGAAGATACCTTCGGCTATATTGCCCGCAACTTCGTTCAGGCAGGCGCTCAGGTCATGGTGAATATCACGAATGATTCATGGAGTCCTGAACCGGCCTGCGCGATACAGCACATGACCATGGCTGTTTTCAGAGCCGTAGAGAATCGCCGCAGTTTGATGAGGGCAACTACCGCCGGCATCACCTGTGTCGTCGATCCAAACGGCAAGGTTATACAGAAAATTGAGCCCTTCACTCAAGGACACATAATCGGCGATGTACCGATATACACCGGCAAGACAACTCTATACACGCGTTGGGGGGATTGGTTCGAAAAAGTCATCCTTGCGTTGGCCATCCCTGTGCTGATTTCGGCCCTGGCGCTAACAGTGATACGAAGAGAAAAGAGAGAATTAGAGGAGACGCGATGAAATCCGACATCGATAAGATTCTCGGCATAATGGATGAGATCAATGCCATCCCCCGTCAATCTCATAATCTGGAGAAGATTCATCCCTGGTTAATGGAATGGGGAAGACAACGTGGATTCGAGGTGAAAACCGATCAGGCTATGAACATCCTCATCAAGGTTCCGGCCGTTTCCGGTTACGAGAAGGCCCCCATCATAGTGCTGCAGGGACACATGGACATGGTCTGCGAGAAGAGGGCGGGTTCAAACCATGACTTCAAAAACGATCCCATCCTGTCCTGGAGGGACGGCAATTGGCTGAGGGCCAGGGAAACCAGCCTGGGGGCGGATAATGCCATTGCGCTTGCGATGTTTTTCGCCTTGGTCACCGAACCAAACGCCCAGCATCCCGAACTGGAAATCCTCATCACCGCCGATGAGGAAACCGGTCTTATCGGCGCCCAGAACTTAGACGAAGGATTTCTTCGCGGCCGAGTTCTTCTGAACCTTGATTCGGAGGAAGAAGGCATCTTCACCATCGGCTGCTCAGGAGGAATGGATTTCAATCTCACGCTTCCCCTCGGCCATGAGCCGGAGCCTTCCGGCTCTGCCACGGCAGAAGTCCGGGTCGGCGGCTTGGAAGGAGGACACTCCGGCATTGACATACACATAGGCCGGGCCAGCGCCAATGTACTATTGCCCAGAGTGCTCACCAGCCTCCTGAATTCCATTCCGGAAATACGTCTCTGCAAACTATCCGGCGGGACGGCGCACAATGCGATTGCACGGGAAGCCGTCGCTTCACTGGCCCTTCCGAAAGGCCGTGAAGCGGAATTGAAAAGACTGGTGAAGGATATCGAAGTCACACTGAAGAGAGAATACGGCGCTCTGGAACCCGGGCTGTTTCTCTCTACGGACTCAATAAACAGCCGTCCGGGGGAGTCAATAAAGGCTCAGGACGGAGTGCGGTTATTGGATGCGCTCCGGCTTATTCCCCACGGAGTGAGACATATTTCCACGGAAATAGACGGCATAGTCGACACCAGCATGAATTTTGCCAATTTACGCACCGAAGTTTCAAAAGCACATGTCCGTACCAATATCCGCAGCACCCAAATGAGCAGGGGGACCGATTTAGCCGGAGTCATGGAAGGATTAGCCCGATTGTATGGCGGATCGTATCAGTGCGGCAATCCCTATCCGCCCTGGGAACCCTGTTACGGCTCGGCCCTGCTGGAGCGCTCAAAAAAAATCTGGAAAGAAGTCAGCGGTGAAGAAGCAGGGGTGGAAATCACTCATGCCGGTTTGGAATGCGGGGCCATTGGAGCCCGATTCCCCGGGATGGATATGATATCCTTTGGCCCGACGATTAAACAGCCCCATTCCCCAGAGGAACGGCTGTTCATCCCGTCGGCGGGCAGGGTCTACACCTTCTTCAAGACATTGGTTAGGAGCTTCAGACATTCCCCATGACACTGCTTTGGTACGATATCGAAACATTCGGACTGTATTCCCGATACGACAGAATAGCGCAGTTCGCCGCCCTGCGTACCGATGAGGCATTCACCCCCCTGGACGACCCCATTGTTCTATATGGAAAACTCAGCCCGGACTATCTACCTGACCCCTTGGCCTGCCTCAAGACAGGATTCACGCCACAGGAAGTGAACAAACGCGGGCTGTTTGAAGCCGAATTGATACGGGAAATTGACTCCCATTTCTCCAGACCGGGAACATGTGTTCTCGGATTCAACAATATCGCATTTGACGACGAATTCATCCGCAATCTCTATTACCGCAATTTCTACGACCCCTATAGGAGGGAGTGGGCTGAAGGCAATTCCCGATGGGACATCTTGAATTTAGTTCGTGCCGCACGGGATTTCAGGCCTGAGGGCATAAACTGGCCGTCCAACGAGGACGGCAGACCATCGGTTAAGCTGGAACTCATGTCTAAGGCGAACAATCTAACCCATACCCATGCCCATGATGCCCTGTCGGATGTCCAGGCCACCATAGCCCTCGCGAAATTGATCCATGATAAACAGCCGAAACTCTTCGAGTGGGCATGGCAGCACCGCACCAAGAATCAGATCCGCACCCTCATCGACTTGGATAACCGCACTCCCCTCGTTCATACCTCATCAATGCATTATACCCGTTACGGCTACTCGACACTGGTCTGTCCATTGGTGACCGATCCCAACATGCAAAACACCATCTACATGTTCGATCTTCGGTACAGCCCCGAACAGATCCTTACACTTCCTGTCGAAGAAATTCGAAAGCGCCTACACACCTCCATTGAAGAATTGGATGCCGAAGGCTTGGCCCCCATACCCGTGAAAGCCGTGGCCGTCAATAAATCACCGTTCCTGGCTCCCCGCGCTGTCCTCTCTGACAGAATTGCCGTCCGACTGGGCATAAATCTCGCCCAGGCCGATGAGCACTGGAAGGAATTGAAGAAGGCCCCGCAGATCGCAGCCAAACTCAGGCAGGTATTCAGCAGCAAACCGGATTGGGGCACCATGGACGATCCAGATATGCAGATATACGACAGGTTTTTCCCCGACGAAGACAAGGGCGTTCTGGAAAGCATCCGCAATGCCCAGCCGACAAAGCTTCCGGGCATGAATATCAACTGCAAGGATACCCGCATTCCTGAGATGCTCCGCCGCTATATTGGGAGGAATCACCCCCAATACCTTGATGAGGAAAGCAAACGCCGATGGAAGAGTTTCTGCGCCTCACGCATACTCTTTCCGCCCATACCCGAAGCATCAGATCTCGGGAAGTACAGAAAGAGAATAGCCGCCTGGATGAACAATGATACCCTTGAAGCCGAGAAGAAACCCATTCTCAAGGCATTAAAAGAATATGGCGACGGCCTGGAACGGGAATTGCTTACTCCTGAAGACGGCGTAAAACAGGGAGCATCCCTGCCCCGCTCCTGATGCTCCGCCGTGAAGAAACTCATCGGATCACTTGCATACCAGAGGGAATTTCCATAGCATTGAAAAAAGGACATCTCTAAATAAGAAGGTCAGATATGTTAAATTTCAGCTTTTCAAGTCCAACAAAATTCGTCTTCGGACGCAGTGCCGAAGCAGAATTACCCAATTTGGCAGGCGAATTAGGTCCCAAGGTGATGCTGCACTACGGACAGTGCAGCATCAAGAAAACTGGTTTGTATGACAGGGTAATCAAGTCCCTTAAGAAATCCGGTGTCGATTTCATCGAGTTAGGCGGGGTTGTTCCAAATCCCACCTTAAAACTCGCCAGGGAGGGCATAGAATTATGCCGACGGGAAAAAGTCAGCGGGATACTGGCCGTCGGCGGAGGCAGTGTCATTGATTCGGCCAAGGGAATCGCCGTTGGCATCCCTTATTCCGGAGATGTCTGGGATTTCTACACCGAAAAAGCCCAAGTGAAGAAGGCCCTGCCCGTCGGCACTATTCTCACCATACCGGCGGCCGGAAGCGAGGGAAGCGGGGGCTCCGTCCTCACCGACGAAGAAACCCTGTCGAAGTTTTATTGCAACTCAGACCTCATACGCCCCGTGTTTTCCCTGCTGAATCCTGAACTCACCTTCACGCTGCCCCCTTACCAAACTGCGGCAGGGATGGTCGATATGATCACTCATGTCATGGAGAGATATTTCACGAACACCGACCATGTAGACCTGTCTGACCGTCTTTGTGAGTCAGTAATCCAATGCGTGGTAAAAAATGCTCCCAAGGTGCTGCGCAGCCCTGATGATTATGACGCCAGGGCCGAAATCATGTGGGCCGGCACCCTTGCCCACACAGACCTTATCGGCATGGGCCGACAGGATGACTGGGCAAGCCACAACATCGAACATGAGCTTTCCGCCCAATACGGTGTGACTCATGGGGCAGGACTCGCCGTAATTTTTCCCGCTTGGATGAAGTATGTGATGCATACCAACATACAGCGGTTCGTACAGTTTGCCGCCAGGATTTGGGGGGTTGACTATACAGCAGGAGAAGATGAGGCGGCAGCCTTGGAGGGGATACGGCGCCATGAACTCTTCTACGAATCCATTGGAATGCCCACCAGGCTGCCCGGCCTGGGCATCACAGACAACCGCTATGAAATCATGGCCGAGAAGGCCATGCGCTTTGGTTCTCTCGGGGGATTCAAGAGACTTTCCAAAGAGGATGTCATCGCCATTTATCAATTGGCCGAGAAGTAGATGCACAGTAGCAAGGAACCATTCATCCTTTCCAGGACACCTCTCGTATGCCGCAAATTCCAGTTTCAATATTTGGGCGCACCCTTCGGGCCGGGCTTTTCACTCCAATGCCTTAATCTGGCTGCCTGCCCCCCTGCTCATTGCCAATCGCCGGGGCAGCCAGCGGCATTTCCGTTTCAATCCCTTGCGCCTCCATTAGGTCATATACTGTGCACAACACACTGGCCTTCATCGGCATCCCGGCGCCTTCCGCCGCCGCATCAATATGAAATCCTCTCGAACTGATGCAGCGGCCTCAAGAATCTATTCAGAATTCATACTCCCGGCAAGCCCGTTCACATCATTCCCCGAATCCTGTCAGCCGTCCCAAGTATCCCATCGGCGCAATCTGCGGATAAACCACGGAACACACGGAATAGGTGGTTGCGGCGAACAGCGCCGACGACTCCTTAACCCAAGTTCACCAAAATACACCTGCTAAATATTTTTTTAACGACCAAGAAAACGAATTACTTCAAAAAAAGGCTTAAATATTTCCCAAAACCTCATAAATACCATAGAATATTTAGGGATTCCGCTTTTTGGGGACCTCAAATCACCTCAAATCAAAATGTAGTGCCTAACACTTTATTTTTCGCTTGCCTCTTTTGTGGCTGTGGTGTATCTTAGTGGTATGTATATAAGATCAATAAAAGTTGCCAACGGTAAAACGAAAAAACAGTACACCTACCTCAATCTTGTAGAAAATATCCGCACTGATAAAGGCCCCCGACAGCGGATTATTCTCAACCTTGGGAAACTGGATATCGATCCATCTCAATACAAGGCTCTGGCAAGAAGAATTGAAAATATTCTTTCAGGAAACAGAGAATTATTCGACTTGGATGAAGACATTGAGAAAATCGCACAGCAGGTATCAGACCGCATTTTCACCAAGCGGGCAAAAGACGCACAACTAAAAGCTCAAGCGCAAGCCAATTTTGTAGCGGTCGATGTTAACAGCCTTGAAACAAAGAAAGTCAGAAGCCTAGGCCCTGAGTACGTCTGTCATCAGCAATGGAAAGAGTTGGAAATGGACAGAGTTCTAAGGAAATGCGGTGTGCCTAAGGGAACGATCCCCTTACTTGAAGCTCTAATCGTCGGTAGAATGATCAAACCAGCCAGCGAGCGATTTACCAGGCAGTGGGCGGAAAAACATTCTGCTCTTTTTGAGCTGTGCGGCTTACCCCATTCGTCCTCCCTGAATGCGTACTACAGGGCTGCCGATGTTCTCTACCGCTGTAAGGACGAGCTGGAGAAGCATTTGGCTTGTAAAGAACAAGATTTATTCTCCCTCGACGAAAGCATTGTACTTTACGATTTAACGAACACCTACTTTGAGGGTCAGTGCAAAAAGAACCCAAAGGCATCTTATGGTCGCTCGAAAGAAAAGCGCAGTGACTGCAAATTGGCTACCCTGGGGTTGGTTGTCGATGCGGATGGATTTCCCAAGTATAGCAAGTTCCATCCGGGGAACCAGTGCGAATCCAAGACTTTTCAGGCCACGATTTTAGATTTGGAAGCCAACGCGGGCCTAAAAGTCGGGGCAACTGTCGTAATGGATGCCGGGATTGCCACAAAAGAGAATATCGAATGGCTTAAAAAGCGAAAATGTACCTACCTTGTGGTTCACAGAGGGAAAAGTCCTTTGGAGCTTGAGCCATCGCAAGAGATGAATCTGGTCATGGAGGACAAGAAAACAGGTGCCAAGATTGAAGTATTCGGAAAAACAATCTCGGATGAGCATTGGGTTCTGGTAAAGAGCGAGCACAAACGTCTTAAAGAAGAGGCCATGGCTATGCGTACCGAAACCGTCCTCCTTGAAAGACTTCAATATCTTCGTGACGGATTAAACAAGAAAAACCGCATGAAACTGTATTCTTCGGTTCTTCAGAGCATTGGCAGGCTTAAGGAAAAATATCCAAAGGCTGCAAAACTTTATGAAATATCAGTTATTCCTGGGGAGCCTGCCAAGCGGACAGGAAAGTTGAATGCGATTGACATTAAATGGGAGAAGAAAACTCAGACAGGAAACAGTGAAGGAACTTATACCCTTAGAACCAATCGAAAAGATTTGGATGACAAAAATATTTGGGAGCTCTATATAATGCTTGGCCGTATTGAAAACTCATTTAGAGACATGAAGTCTCATCTTGGCTTTCGGCCTAACTTTCATCAACTGGAGGAGAGAGTGCAGTCGCATATGTTTATATCAGTCCTTGCGTATCACCTGATGCATGCGACTGAATGTAAATTACGAAAAGGGGGAGATACACGGAGTTGGAAGACCATAAAAGAAGTTCTTTCTACCCACCAGAGGATAACCATAGAGTACATTTCCAAGACTGAAGAGGGAGTGCTGATGAATAATGAAGTGAGACTCGACTCCCGACAGGAACTAGAACATCAGAAGATTTATGCGATGCTTGGGTTGTCGGGAAAGGCGTTGAACCGTCGGATGACGACTCACCAAATCCGTAGTGTAAATAAAAAATAGTAACTCCATTTATTATAAGGAATTACGTTTTTTAGTGGTGAACTTGGGTTAACATACAGCACATCGGATAACACTGTTGCGGCCGTGACAGATACAGGAGAATTGACGATAGCAGCGGCAGGAGATGTCACCATAACGGCACTATCAACCTTTGACACTTCGGTGAAGGCCGACCAGGTAATTACCATCGCTCGGAAAGCAATAGGACCTGGAAATGTCACCTACAACGCCATTAGCGGCACGTATGGCACGGCTATAACCCCAGGGCACCTCTAAAAAACCCATTTAGTTCTTGACTCGATCTTTTCCGCCGCTACTGCGTTGTCAAAATACTCAACTAAGCCCTGCTACACTCCGCTTTTACCGCCTTGTATTGACAAAAAATTTCTTCGTCAATTTCCTAAAGCTGTTTTTTAGAGGTGCCCCCCAGTTACTCCGACGGTGACTCCCAACGATTTGACGGTCATACATGCTTCAAACGACCTGCCCGACTGGCTGGCTGCTGATGAAAATAGCGGCGCTATCAGCGGCACGCCGTCAGCCGTGCAGGCAGCCACATCTGCCACTATCACCGTGACGGGCACCGGGAACTACACTGGAAGTATTGATGTCATGGTTTCCATAGAGGTGCTGGCTTATAACATAGGCGACACCGGCCCCGCCGGAGGAAGAATCTTCTATGAAAATGCTAACCATGCTACCGACGGCTGGCGATATCTGGAGGCCGCTCCCAAGGTTCTGGCTAATCAAGGTTATACGCTTTGGAGTGATGAGATTGATAAAACTAGAGAAGCTATGGGAGATGGAACTGAAAAGAATACTGTAACTGGAGCAACAGATGCAGCCATAGGAACCGGAGCATCCAATACAGCGAGAATCGTTGAAGTCTTGGATGCTGAAGGTGTAATAGTAACACACTATGCGGCAAAGAAATGTGCTGTTCATGCAGTGAGTGAAGGCGGAAGAGACTACACTGACCGGTTTCTGCCGTCCAAGGATGAATTGAATGCATTCTATAAGGCTAAAACTGCTGCGGCTGGATTTGATGGATATCCGGACATGTTTTGCTGGTCGTCGTCGGAGTCGGAGTCCGATGTCCATCAAGCATGGAAACAGACCACCGCCAATGGCGACCAGAGGGAAGAGTATAAGAACTACACCGGCGAGATTCTTCCAATCAGGGCTTTTCAACTTCTGCAATCGGCGTTGGATTCAACCAACGCTGAATGCGCATTTCTTACACTGCCAAAACTGCATGGAATTATTGGCGCTTCTTCAGGCAGAGCTTCTATTCCCCGCGATGATGCCGGGTGGGAAACCTTTTCATGCGGCAGTATCTATTTATCTAATCTCAAATCCAGTATCATAGAAGAGATGGCGGATATGAGATTGATTAAAGGCCAATCGGTATGGATCACCGGCGCCTCATCAGGCATAGGAAGGGAGTTAGCCCTAATTGCAGCCAAGGCCGGTGCGTCTCTTGTGCTCATATCCTCCAATGAAGAACGCCTCGTCAAAACCGCCCAGGACTGTGAGGAGCAGGGCGCTGAATTGGCTCATACCGCTCCCATGGATCTGGCCGACTCAGATTCAGTCATTCTGGCCGTGAAGGAATTGCTGGCAGAACACGGCGCGCCTGACTTCCTCATCCTCAATGCCGGAAAATCTCAAAGGTCTCTTTCCGGAGAAACCAATATACCCGTGATGAGAAAAATCATGGACATTAACTTCTTCGGCGCCGCGGTCATCGGACGTCTCGTCGTGGAGGAAATGGCGAAGAAGAGGAGCGGCCATATCGCTGTAACCAGCAGCTTAACCGGCCGATTTGGATTTCCGATGAGGTCATCCTATGCGGCGAGCAAGCACGCACTTCATGGTTTCTTCGAAACCTTGGGGTTAGAATACTATTCATCGGGAATTCGAGTATCCCTCGTGTTACTTGGCAGGATCAAGACGGACATCAGCCTGCATTCACTTGATGCTCAGGGCGAACAGCATGGTGTGATGGATGCCGGTCAAGCTAAGGGCATGGCTCAGGGCATTTGTGCCGGGAAGTACTGGAGATATGTATTGAAAGGACAGCCGGTCGTGGTAATTGGCGGAATTGAGACGCTGATGTTAGCCATTCACAGTTATCTGCCTTGGCTGTTTCGATTCATCGCACGGAGAGTCAATCCCTTGTAGCGCCAGAGATATTCTCCTTTCAGCCTAAGTAATCGAGCATTGATACACTTATTGGGGTTCCCAGTTCCATCACTTAATTGTAAACTGACAAAAACACTACATAAAAATCTATGGATCATATATCACAACTTGAAAGCTTAGGCATTACCATCCTGCGCGAGGCATACGCGAACTTCAGAAGTCTCTGCATGCTGTGGTCAATCGGGAAAGACTCAACCGTACTCCTATGGCTGGCCCGCAAGGCCTTTTACGGCCATGTGCCCTTTCCTCTTGTCCACATTGATACGCATTACAAAATACCGGAGATGATAGAGTACAGAGACCGGCTGACCCGAGAGTGGAAGCTGCCGATGGTCTTCGGAGAGAATAAGAAAGCCCTTGACACCAAGCAAACTTACCCCGATGGCAATGTTGATCGTATCACCTGTTGCCGGCTGCTCAAGACAGAGGCTCTTCGAAACACACTGAACGGGACATGGCCGCGCCGCCGATTCAATCACGAAGCCGATGAGTATCAGATTGACCAAGACAGCGCGGCATATTCCGGCGTGATTGTCGGAGTGAGATCTGATGAGGAGGGATCGCGTTCCAAGGAACGATACTTCTCTCCTAGGGACAGTGAAAACACCTGGGATGTGGGAGATCAGCCTCCGGAATTCTGGAATCAGTTCAAAACCGATTTCGCTCCTGGCACCCATGTCCGCATTCATCCCCTACTGGATTGGACCGAAACCAATATATGGGAGTACATAGAACGTGAATCCATCCCGACCGTTTCGCTTTACTACGATCAAGGCAGCGGACGTCGCTATAGGTCTCTAGGCTGCGCCCCCTGCACCTCGCCCGTGGAATCCACGGCCAAAAACCCGAAAGATATCATCCTTGAACTGAAGTCCGGCAAATTCGCCAATGTTGCCGAGCGTTCAGGCCGGGCACAGGACAAGGAAGACGGCGGAGGTTTGGAAACCCTTCGCCGTGAAGGCTACATGTGATGACAGAACAGATGAATGTGGTGATCACGGGACATGTCGATCATGGAAAAAGCACGGTTATAGGAAGGCTGATGGCAGACACCGACAGTCTTCCCAAGGGGAAACTGGCTCAGGTCATGGCCACCTGCACGAGAAATTCCAAGCCTTTTGAGTATGCCTTTCTTCTCGACGCCTTGAAGGATGAGCAGAGTCAGGGCATCACCATCGATTCGGCTCGAGTATTCTTCAAGACTCAGAAACGTCAATACATCATCATCGATGCGCC
Source organism: Spirochaetaceae bacterium (assembly GCA_965232165.1). Classification (GTDB taxonomy): domain Bacteria; phylum Spirochaetota; class Spirochaetia; order DSM-2461; family DSM-2461; genus UBA2779. The sequence goes on from CBDDOY010000002.1 coordinate 814,532, forward strand.
GGGGCACATCGAATTTCTCAAGAACATGGTGACAGGGGCCGCCAGGGCCGAGGCGGCCTTTCTCTGCATCGATGCCGAAGAAGGCATACAGGAGAACTCCAGGAGACACGGTTATCTGCTTTCCATGCTCGGCGTTAAGCAGATATGTGTATTAGTGAATAAGATGGACCTGGTGGGATACGATTGGCGTGTTTTTAAATCGGTAGAACGAAAGTATTCAAAATTCTTAAAAAGCATCAACATACGCGATATACCATTCATCCCTGTATCGGGTAAGCAAGGGGATAACATCACCGGCAACAGCAGCGCCATGGCCTGGTGGCAGGGACATACCGTACTTTCCCTCCTCGATACTTTTCAGAAGGAACTCCCATCGGTCAATCTTCCTTTTCGCATGCCGGTCCAAGATGTCTACAAATTCACCGCACAGGGGAGCAAACAGCGCATCATTGCCGGAACCGTGAGTTCTGGCCGCTTCTCGGTCGGTGATGAACTGGTGTTCTATCCTTCAGGCAAGAAGAGCCACATCGCCAGTATCGAAGACCTACTGAACAGGAATCCTCAATCGGCGGCTACGGGAATGGCCACAGGATTCACTGTGACCGAACAGATTTACATCAAGCGTGGAGATTTAGCCGTACGCGCCGATGAGAAAAAGCCGCAAACCGGAAAGCTGCTGCAGGTAAGCCTGTTCTGGCTTGGCCGGGATCCCTTGGTCATGGATAAGGAATACCATCTGAAAATCGGTACGGCCAAAGTGCGTATGAAACTTGTTGACACCAACAGAGTTATCGACGCATCAAACCTCAATACAGACGGCATGAAGAAAATGGTGGAACGGCACGATGTGGCCGACTGTGTTATTGCCACTCAGCATCCCATCGCCTTCGATCTGGTTGACGATTTCCCTCAAACCAGCCGATTCGTCATTGTTGACGGCTTCGAGATCGCAGGCGGAGGAATAATCCGGCAAGTTCTCCGTGATAAGAATGCCGAATACCGTGATCGGGTCATGAACAGAAATCTCAAATGGGATGTGGGAAACATCACCCGATTGAACCGGAGTGAGCGATACGGTCATAAACCGGCATTAGTGCTTGTCGGTGGTCCCGAGGATATCCGCAAGGCCAATTTCGCCAAAACCATGGAAGAGGAACTCTTCGGCACTGGCATAAAAGTGTATTATCTAGGTGTCCAAAATGTCCTTGCCGGTCTCGATGCCGACATGGCCATAAAACGCGATGCCATCTATCCCACTGACAGAGATGAGATGATACGCCGCCTTGCCGAGCTGTCTAACATCCTGGTCGATGCAGGGATAGTCCTCGTCGCCACGGTTTCGGAACTGACACTGGAAGAGCAGGAAACGTTTATCACCTCTGTCTCCCCTGTTCAGGTTCTCACCATTTGGGTAGGATCGAGTGCCGGGTCCGCCGTCGATGCCGATTATCTGATAGAAGATACAGATACAGCTTCGGAACACCTGAAACCTGTCATGACAATGCTTAAGGAGAACGGAATCAGCGTATGAATTTCATCCCGACCCAGTATGAAACGGTATCCGTGCGAACCGGCACAAGACGCCCCGACTCACAGGGCTGGACACTCGGCTTCACCGATGAAGCCCCCTCATTGATTCGTGCCGATTATCAGGCGAAGCAACTGCATCTCCGCCATGATTTAGAGGGCATCTACCGTTTCGCCGATTGGCTGCCCATCCGGCGAATACTGAAGGGCTCTTCCGCTCCAATCAGCTACAGGAGCAAGGCCCTTGCGGCAGAACTCAATCTGGCGAATCTCTGGATAACATTTAATGGATGGTGGACGGAAAAGTCCGCCGCCATGCATACCGGAACATTTAAGGAATGCGAAGCCTACAGCGTTTGTGCCCGTATGGACGATAGTTTCCAAAAAATATTGGTTGTGGCATCGGCGGGGAACACCGCCAGGGCCTTCGCCCGTGTATGCTCCGATAACCGCATACCGCTCCTGCTTTTCGTTCCCAAAGACAACCTCGACGCACTCTGGTTTGACAGACCGGCAGCCGATTGTGTTCAACTGATTTCACCGGCATCGGGCGGCGATTATTTCGATGCCATCCGCATGAGCGAAGCAGTTATCACCGGTTCGGACAGGTTCATAGCAGAAGGCGGGGCCAAGAACATCGCCCGCCGGGACGGGATGGGGACAACCGTTCTGTCCGCCGCAACGGCCATGGGCCGAATTCCCGATGCCTACTTTCAGGCAGTAGGCAGCGGAACGGGAGCAATCGCCGCCTGGGAGGCTGCCATGAGGCTCAAGGCCGACGGCCGATTCGGGTCCAATACCATGCGGCTCATCATAAGTCAGAATACCCCCTTCACACCCCTGGCCGAAAGTTGGGAAGCCGACAGCCGGGAATTGATTATTAACGATGACGAGACTTCAAGACGGCTCATCAGCCGAGTCAATGCCAAAGTGCTTACCAACCGAAGGCCGCCCTGGGGCATACCGGGCGGGCTCTACGATGCCTTGAAGGCCACAAACGGAGCCGTCATCAGGGTGACAAACGAAGAGGCCGCCGCAGCCGGAAAACAGTTTTCCGAATTGGAAGGCTGTGACATTGCCTGTGCAGCGCAGGTGGCCCTTGCATCACTGTTCAAAGCCGTGGAAACTGGTATCATCAAGAAACATGATGCCATAATGCTCAATATTACAGGCGGCGGGAAAGAGAAATTTACGGCGGGACGAACCCTTCACTATCTCAATCCGGCAATGGAACTGGCACTGGACACCCCAAGTGAAGAAATCACGAGGGTCTGTGAATCACTGTTTAGCTGCTAATGGAGATAATCATGCAGGATATTTTTGATAAATGCACCGGCGACGGAGGCTATTTCGGACAGTTTCGGGTCGCCGGCGACCGGTTCTTCACCTTACCGGTTATCGACGGCATTCCCGGGCCAGGGATGAAGTTTAACGGCATAGATACTATTATGTGGTCGATTAACAACTATCTAGGCCTGGTTGACGATCCGCAGATTAAGGCTGCCGCCCTGGAAGCGACACAGAAATGGTCCTTGGGGGCTCCCATGGGCTCCCGCATGATGAGCGGCAGCACCAGCGAGCATCTCGCATTGGAGAAGTCTCTAGCCGAGTATGCCCAAAAAGAAGATGCCTTTCTCTTCAACTACGGATACATGGGTGTGCTGGGTACGGTCAGCGCGCTTTGCGGACCCGATGACATCCTCATCGTGGACAAGCTGTCACATGCCTGCATCGTAGATGCAGCATTCAGCGCAAAGGGCGGGCAGGGAGGCAAGCCCATGGTTCGTTTCTTCCGTCACAACAACATGAACGACCTCGAATCCCTGCTCAAACGGATCAATAGAAATCGAAAGGGCGGAGTCATGATACTCACCGAAGGCGTCTATGGGATGACAGGCGACTTGGCCGATCTTGAAGGGATTACAGCCTTGGCCAGGAAGTACGGAGGGCGTATCTTCGTCGACGATGCCCACGGCTTCGGCGTCATGGGCGAACATGGCCGAGGCACGGCAGATCATTTCGGAGTACAGGAAGAAATCGACATCTACTTCGGCACCTTCGCTAAATCCTTCGCATCCATCGGCGGGTTCTCCGCGACCAGCACACAAGTGCGGGACTGGATCGCATACAATGCCCGCACCCAGGTATTCGCCAAGGCCCTGCCAATGCCCTATGTGAAATCCCTTCAGCACACCCTGAAGAAAGTGATCAGCGAAGACCATCGCCGAGCCACGATGTGGGAGCGTTCCCATGGACTGAAAGAGGGGCTGCGAAACCTGGGCTTCCACATCGGAAGCGGACAATCACCAATTTGCGCCGTCTTCATCCCTGCGGGAGATAAATTGGAAGACCTGAGCATTCGTGTTCTTCAGTACCTCCGTAAAAACGGAGTGTTCTGTACAGGGGTGATTTGGCCGGTGATACCCCCCGGACTTGTGATGCTGCGCATGATTCCCACGGCAGCCCACTCCGAAGAAGATGTGCTCAGGACGATTGAAGTGTTTGCGCACATGCAAAGGGATCTGGAGAACAGTTTCACTCTCGGAGATGAGCAGATAAACAAGGCCAATAAGATATACATGCTGTAGGGCGCCTGTAGTTTTTTTAGAGGAGCCCTCCCCCATGCGAGGAATAAGAATTCCCATCCTGAAATCCAGTGTGCCCTGATTTTCAAAGTTCATTATCTGGGCGCACCCCTTCGGGTCGGGCTTTCCACTCCAATGCCTTATTCCGGCTGCCTGCTCCCGGCTCATTGCCAATCGCCGGGGCAGCCGGAGGCATTTCCGCTTCAATCCCTTGCGCTGTTGTCATTTCGTAATTTATTGTGTGTAAAACACTAAAAATCTGTCACGCTGTATTTTGCGTTTGATGCGTCAAAAGCCGGAAAACACCTCCTCGGAGGCATTAAGAAAAAAACCATTTCTGATTCAAGGGCACCTCTAAAAAACAGCTTCAGGAAATCGACGAAGAAATTTTTTGTCGATACAAGGCGGCAAAAGCTAAGGGCGCAGCTTAAGCTACGTGAGCATTTTGACAACGCAGTAGCGGTGGAAAAGATCGAGTCAAGAACTAAATGGGGTTTTTTAGAGGTGCCCTATAGATTATGACTTCTTCAGCAAGCCCTGCTTAATCGCTACAGCCCATTATCCGAGTGCAGAGCGGTCATGGTTATCCTGAGTACTGGATAAAGATTTTCATGAATCCTGTCAGCTTCATCCTCGGGGCGCATCTTCAGGGGCTATCGGTACGCCTTCCCTGAAAACAGAAAAATACATATCCTGCAGCCCTCCTGTGGGGCCTGAAGTTCCCAGCCTGCCGATTCTGCTTCCCATGCTCACCGATTGGCCGACGTTGACAAACAAATCGTCATTACCGCCATAAAGGTAAATATAATCACCGGAATCGATGAGAACCACATTCCCAAATCCCCGATAGGGTCCGGTCCAAACCACACGCCCTTCGGCCACGACATGGATATAGCTCATGGGTTCAGCCTTGATAGTTACGCCGTTCAGTTTACCTTCCATGGGCCTCTTTATGCCTGAGACCGGCCACCAAGGAACCGACTCGACCCGGGTGACCTCCCTTGAGTTCACAGCGGCAACGTTCGGCGAGGAATTAGAACGCATAAATCCGTTCGGCTTCCCGACATTTAATCGTTCTCCGATGCTCAGAACATGACCCCTTGAGAGCCTGTTGAGGCGGAGCAGCTCATCTATGGACAGTCCATGCCGTTTGGCAATTCCATAATAGGTATCACCTTTGACGACTTGGTAATACTGATTTTCAACACTCTCTGAGACCCCTTTATCCCCGTTATTGGGGATAACCAGTCTCATGCCGACTGACAGGGCTGAAGGGTCCTTGATGCCATTCTCTGAAAGAAGGTCTTCCACCCTGATTCCGTATCGCTTTGCTAATGAGTAAAGTGTTTCACCTGAAGAAATTATATGGATATCTTCGGCATTCAATACACCCAAGACAAAGATGTGGAAGCAGAGCAGGACCACATTCCTGAATTTCTTAGTCATATGATTAATCATCGGAATATTCTCCGAATCGATTGACCGAATATTCGGGATGGTGGGATTTGAACCCACGGCCTCCTCGTCCCGAACGAGGCACGCTTCCCCTGCGCTACATCCCGTTAAACTGAAACCCGTTCCCCTTGAGAGGAACTTGCCGCAAAATCAAGGCAACGGTGAAGCTCTGAAACTGGTCCATCGTACAGGGACGACTTTCAGACTCCTCCACAAACGCCGCATTGGGTCATGCTGGACAGGCTATCTAAGGGCCCTCTCCCCCCTCCGCCAGGTTCTTGACTCGATCTTCGTCAATTTACGAAAGGGCGCCTAAAGCTGTTTTTTAGAGACCGCCCTAAGTCTGTTACAATATCTGAAAAGCCTTGTAAAGGTCAATAAGAGCACGGAAATTCAGAGTTGACTATAGCCCGTAATTGCAGTATTCTCCAAGCTATTAACTATAAGCCGGTTGAATGGAAGGTAACATGACATCAACAACGAAAATCATCCCATTTAAGAGAGATGACAAGCCCAGTAGCGGAAAAAAGCTGTTAAAAGGATTTGGTATGGCCATTGTGGCATTTGCCATCGTCGGCCTTGTCTTTTCATCGTTAATGGCCGGATTCGGCGGACCAGGAGGCCGTGAAGAACTCACCTTTGGCCGATACGGCGATAGGAAGATTTCTTACCGCTATGATAATTCCTTTGGCCGAGCCGTAGCCTCCGGTATGGCCGAGTATGACGATAACCTGAATGATAATCAGGAATTCATGGCCTTCATCAGGCGCGTGGTTTGGCAGCGGGAATTCTCCAATTCCGTCGTCAGGGCGGCCATGGCCTATTACCTCGAGAAATCGGGTTATGTGCCAAGTTCCCGTGTAATTGACCGTCAGATGAGCAAACTCGCGGCATTTCAAACTAATGGTGCGTTTGATTCGAGCAAATATAATGATGCTTCACAAAGAATTAAGACTTCTTTGAGAGAGAGTCTCCGCGAGTTTCAGACTTATGAAACCTGGTACAATGATACCATCGACAGCCTACGCAGATCAGAGGCTGAAATCAATTTCCTTCAGGATATGCAGGCGACGATAAGAACCTACGACTATATCACACTCCCATTCAGTGAATATCCAGATAACAATGTTATGGAATATGCGCAGGAGAATTCCCAGTTATTCCAAACCCGGAAAATGAGCCGTATCACCGTAGAAGAAGAAAGCACTGCCTTGGAAGTAGCGGGTTTATTCGATGAAAGGCGGCAGAATGTCGGGGCTTTCGCCGCATTGGTTCAAGAGTATTCCACAGACAGTTACAAAGATGATGAAGGAAGCATGGGAGCAACCGCCTATCACGTACTCCAAGAGACGCTGCCTACCGAGGATGTCGACACGGTGTTTGCCCTGGCTGCGGGGGAAATAGCCGGTCCCTTTGAAACCGATTTCGGATGGATAATACTCCATGCCGATGATGACACAGCCCCCCCCGCCCCAGAGACACTCATTGAAGAGACAAGGGACTACATGCTTCAACACGAAGTTGGCATTATCGAAGACAGTATGCTGGACAGGGCAAGACAGTTGCGGGAAAAGGCCATCAGTGCAGAATCATTTCAAGCCGCGATGGAAGCCGAAGACCTTGAAGTAAGCACAACGGCGCCGTTTCCATTCAATTACGGCGGCGATTCCCTTCTCGGCGATACCCCGGATAAAACCGACGACTCGGCACTTGTCGGGACGACATCCTCAGTGGAATTTTGGAATGGTATTGCAAAGCTGGAGAATGTCGGCGATTTCTCCCAGCCAATCGTATTATCCGGATCAGTTGGAATTTTCGCCCTGGCATCCATAGAAACCAAGGAGCCGCAGGAGAATTGGGATATGATCGTCGATAATGAATTCGGCTCCGCCATACAGCAGGAATTTCAATCGATAATCCTTGATGAAGACTCCAAACTTCTCACCGACAACTTCTCTCAAACCTATGACAGTGTTTTTGGGCAGCCTTAAATCATGGAAAAGCCCCGGTTAGAGATAACCGACCTCGGGGCCACCGTCTATTTCAAGCGATACCTCTATTCCAGACACAACCCTGCCAGACGGCCGGAATTAATGGCCCGAACTGTACCCATCGAATCCCAATGCCTCTACTTCATCTCTTCGCCTCTTCTGGGCTATGGCATCGAAACCATCCTTAACCATATACCCGAAGATTCCCACATCATCGCCATTGAAGTATCACAGGCGCTTTTTCACCTTTGTTCCCCCCTCATAAAGGAAGGACTGCTCCATAATCCTCATTTTTCTCTGGTACGGCTATCCAATGAAGAAAGCCTGCAAGTCTTGCTGGAAGATTTGGGGCTTTGGCGGTTTCGCCATGTCCGCCGTGTCGATCTCAATGCCGGTGCGGCATTGTATCCAGAACTCTATGACAGGCTGCAAAGATTCGCCGAAAATGCCCTGGCCGCCTACTGGAGAAACCGCCACTCCTTATACGTGCTGGGACGTCATTGGGTGCGTCATCTGTTTGCAAACCTTAGCTTTGCAAACCCAAAGCCGCACCGCTCCACCGGGAAACCCATCATTGTTACGGGTGCGGGTCCCTCATTGGAAGATTCGCTGAATTTCATCACAGAACATCGGGACAGTGTGGAAATATGGTCCGCCGACACCGCATTGGGAACCCTGCTCTCAAAGGGCATCACCCCGGATATGGTTTCCATACTTGAAACACAGTCCTGGAACCATCTGGATTTTCATGATTCCCATGACACAGGCATTGCAATTATGGCGGATATCACGTCTTATCCGGGAAGCCTGAACATGACAGGGGGCATCGTCTCTTTCTACTCATCAGCCTTTGCCAAACTAAGTCTTCTAAAACGGTTAGAAATTGCTTGTCCAGCGCTTCAGCGGATACCCGCCTTGGGATCAGTGGGGCTGTCGACGGTACAGCTTGCCTTGAATAGAAGCGAAGGGCCCATCTTTCTCGCCGGTCTGGATTTTGCCTATTCACCCGGGAAAACGCATGCGCGTGGATCGTCTATCCATAGATGGCAAATGAGCAATATCATACGGACGAACCCCACGCCGGGCTGGACGGATACCATGCGCCGCCCTCGGCTGAAAGCGAAAGGATACGGACAGCAAGAGTGCAGCACCGATATGATTCTCAAAGGCTATGCCGAGTTGTTCCGAGACCGTTTCAGTGCTTCGGGCCGCCTGTATCTGCTCACAGGGGGATTAGATATCGGGGTACCGATCACCGACAGCCTGGAGGCGAGGCGGATAATACAGGAACACAGGGCGGCAAAAAATGATTCCCCCGGCACGGAATCAGATGCTGTTGATTCGCGGGCCATGTCAAGTTTCTTAGAACACGAAATCATGCTTCTAAGCCGAAGCATCCATGCCTGGGAGAGTTACAGCGACGGGAATGAAGACGCATCAATGGTTGTTCAGGCTCTGGAAGCGCTTGATCACGTTTATTGTGACTTCCCAGACGAACCGCCGCTCCCCAAAGCAGATGACGGTTTTCTTTTTCGTGCCATAAGACGATGCAGAGAACTGCGGCGTTACATTGAAAGGGTCTGTGAGCAGTAGAATTTTCGTTAAAAGACCTCCTGCCTCATTAATCCCATTGTTCAGCGAGGACATCCTTGCTGAACGATTCTTCCATGGCCGGCTCTGTACCGGGAATCGGCCATGATATCCAGGTGCTGTTCATCAGATGCTTGCAGGTGACGTTTTCACTCACGCTATGGCCCCGCCCCAAGTTCCACATCCCAAGGTGAGCGACATGGCATTCCGTTGGTCCAGGAGCCGGAATTTGCCAGGCGCTGGGGCTGGCTGACCATCACACGGGCAACCTTCACCGCCGTACCGAGTTCAATGGCCTTTTCTCTGTCGGCAGTATGAATGCCGCAGCTATGTCCGGGACCTGAGTAATCGGCGATTCTGTTGACCATGTCTATGGCATCATCAAAGTCTTTGTAGGTATACATGGCAAGGCAGCTTGAGAATTTCTCGCCGGTGAAGGGATAGCCCTTCCCCATCCCCATTTCCTCCACCACGAAGAAGGTTCATCCCTCGGGAAGATTGATTTCTGCCATTTCGGCAATGCGTATGGGGGACTGAGCGACGATATCCCTGTTGAGATGCACGCCATCGGGCCACATCGCAGCCTGAAGCTTCATCTTCTTTTCCGGCTGCACAAGGCAGGCGCCGACCTTTTTGAAGCTCGCCCGCATCTCATTCCGCATGGATTCGTGAACCAGGCATGAATTCTCGGCGGAGCAGCTTGTGGCATAATCGAAGGTATTGGACAGCATGATCTTGCGGGCTGACTCATTGGTGTCGGCTCCCTGGTCAATGATGGAGACGGAATTGCCTGCCCCGACACCTAGGACGGTTTGCCGCTGGAATAGGCGGCCTTCACCATAGGGGCGCCACCGGCGGCGAGGATCAAGTCACATTGGGCCATGAGTTCACCGGAAATCTCAACCGAGATTTTATCGAGGCATTGGATGAGATCAATGGGCTATTTATGCCGCTTGAGTACCAGGCGCATTCTCTCGGCGGCAAGCTTACCAGTCCTGGCGCCCCGGGGATGGGGTGCCAGGACGATGGCATTCCGTGTTTTGACAGCACTTAAAGCCTTGCAAAAGGGGGTGACATCACCATTGGTTACTGGAATAATGGCGCCAATGACACCCACGGGCTTGGCGATCTTCACCAGAGCCTTCTCGTCCTCCTGTTCGATGATTCCCACGGTACGGGCATTTTTGATTTGAGCGTATACTCCTCTTACCTTGGATTTCATCTTGATAATCTTCGAATCCACCTTGCCCACGCGGGATTCCTTCACCAGCAGTTCAGCAATCCGCTTCGTAAAGGCATCGGTGCTGCCGGCCCGGGCAATCCGAGCACAGATATCATCCGCTTCTTGTTGACTCTTGAACTCTATTTATTTCTGGGCGGCTTTGGCCCTGGTCATCAACTCGCCGATATAGGTTTCTGGGTCAGTATCCATAACACCTCCCATTGACAATCCGGATTGCTTGCTGCTCCCGCCGCGCCGCTGGATTCTCAACTCCTGGATGGAGCAGAAATCACTCCGGCAATCGGTATCCGTGGTCCTGCCATGATTTTTTTGGGGAACCGGTTGGGACGACGACTCCTTATATTGGTTTGAATCTTTGCAGTTCGTTTCCCGGACACTGTTCTGCACTGCCATTCACCCCTATAGATTTAACTCCGCCGGTTATTTTGCACCCGCCTGCATATATGATAGTATTCAGAGTCTGCACCACTTAGCGGATTTGGTCCGCATACGGCATCGGCCCAAATCCTTTCCTGCGCACCAACTCCGCTAAGTGGGAGGACTTATTTACTGTGATCAGTATTTCAAGGGGAAAAGCTGTGGACGAGACACACACTCGGCCCACCTGGGACGAGTATTTCATGCAGGTAGCCAATGCCATCGCTGAGCGTGCCACCTGCGACCGGGGAAGAAGCGGCTGCGTGATTGTCAGAGACAGGCAGATACTCGCATCAGGATATGTGGGTTCGCCGCCGGGTTTGCCTCACTGCGACGATGCCGGCCACCTCTATCACACCGTTCTCCGTGACGGCAGGGAGACACAACACTGCATTCGTACCGTTCATGCCGAGCAGAATGCGATTTGCCAGGCCGCCAAGCGTGGAGTATCCCTGGATGGAGCAACTCTTTACTGTAGGATGACACCCTGCAGAACCTGTGCGATGCTGATTATTTCCTGCGGTATCTCACGAATCATCTGCCAGCGCAAATACCATGCCGGCTCCGAATCTGAGGAGTTGTTTGCCCAAGTGGGGATTCAGGTGGAATTCGTTCATGATGAGGTGCAATCATACTCCTGAATCACCACGAATGAACATAATTCTCTTTGAAGCCTCGGAATTGAAGGAACACATCCCTCTCGACGACCCGCGCATTGCTCACATGACAAAGGTGCTCGGGCTGAAGGAAGGCGATGGATTCACGGCGGGCATCATCGGCGGGAAACGCGGGAAAGCCGTGCTGGAAACTATGTACGGTGATGGATGGAGTATTCAATTTCACCCTGCCGAGGATACCCCATTGCCCCACCCCATCACCATAATACTCGGATGCCCTAGACCGCCTGTCGCCCGGCGCCTCATCCGGGACTTAACGACGATGGGCGTGAAGGAAATTCGGTTCTGCTCCACCGATCTCAACGAGAAATCCTATCTCTCTTCGAAGCTATGGAGAGAAGGATTATGGAAGAAGGCCCTTATGGAAGGCGGTATGCAGGGCGGCTCCACCCATCTTGCCGCAGTCCGCACCTATTTCCATCTCTCACAGGCCCTTGAAAACCTGGCGGAGGAGGATTCAATCTTGAAAATCGCGCTGGACAACGGTTCGGCATCCTCTCGGCTTCCGAAAACCGGCCTTCATGCCGATTGCGCCATTCTCGCCATTGGGCCGGAGAGGGGATGGTCCGACAAAGAGAGGAGCATATTGCAAACACAGGGCTTCAGACTCACATGCTTAGGCGACAGAATCCTCCGAACCGAAACGGCCTGTTCCGTAGGAGTCGGACTGATTCTCTCGGAATGGAGTATCTACTGAAGCGGCCGGCCTAAGGGCACCCCTAAGATACTGTCGGCCGCTTAACCGCCCGCCAGAGGAGGAGGCATAGCGAGTCAAAATCCAGCCGAATGCGGGAGGCTGTTCAATCAGCCCCCAGGTGCTGAAGCGGAAGCAAATCAGGCCATAGGATACTGGAATTCCCTAACATCCAAAACACAATCTTAAAGACGGCCATGGATGATATCCTCAAGGATACCGACTTTCTCAAACCCGTAGACCGGCACCTCATAGGGATGAGTGGCCACAAGAGCCCGAACCGCATCAGCCAGCTTGGATTCTACACAGCACATCTCGACTTTCACTTCGTCTACCAGTTCCAGATTGCCCTGAATACCGATAGCCGGACGACTTCCCCGCAAGGGTCTGAACTGCCCCACACCTCCTGTTTCCCATGAACACTTATCGTAGGCCCCGAAACTTCCGGCTCCGGCCGAAAACATGGCCTCTTTTATGGCTTCTGCCGCATTAGCAGGCGAATAGAATGAAATTCTGTACATGAAAGGAGTTTAACGCACTCGCCTAAGCATAATCAAACAGGTTAGTATTAGGATTATGAATCATAACGTTGCCTTATTTTGGGATGTTGAGAATGTCAATCCATCAAGCTCCAAGAACCTGTTCATCCAAGGTCTGTGGGATTATGCCGAAGGACTCGGCCGTGTTGTCGGGGCCTATGCCTATGCCGATTGGAGCCGCCCTGGGTACAAATCTCTAGGGCCAGAGCTGTCCACATTGCATTTCAATATGGTTCATGTTCCCTTCCGAGGGAGGAGACGAGACAAGAATAGCGCCGATATGCATCTTACCAATGACTGTCTTGATTTGCTTCGAGTCCATGACCATATCGATGTTTACGTGTTATTGACCGGAGACAGTGATTTCCGGCCCCTGGTAATGACCCTTAGAAAAGCGGGCAAGGAAACACATATCGTCTGTGACATAAAGAATGCCAGCAATGATCTCCTACGCCTTGCCGATAGTTTCACCGATTTCAGAGACATGTATCCATCTGAAGACGATGACGGCGGTGAAGATGATCAGGCTAAAAAAGAAGGCTCAGCCACCTATTCCAAAGAATACTGGTTTGAACGTCTCGCCGAAACCGCTTCCATCCTCCTCAAGGACAAAAAAGCTACGGATCCCGGCAATGTCAAGATCACCATGAAAAAACTGAATCAGGGTTTTGATGAAAAAGCACTGGGATATAAACGATGGGGTGATTTCATCGCAGGCGCCTCAAAAGCCGGCTATGTGACACTGGAATCAGACGATCAAAAATCAGAAATTAGACCGGGCCGTCAATTCAAACAGGAAACAGGTTCTCTTCAGATTGCCTTTAAGACACTGGTTGAAACTCTCGAAGAAATGGACAAGGGGTCATCCGCTGAATTTCATCGCTATGGAGTGGTGAGTTCCAAGTTGAAAGAAAAAGGCATAAACACGAAAAATTTGGGCTTCAGCCAGTTCAAGAAATTCATTGCATCGGCCGAAGCAAGAGGATTGGTGGAAACCGAAGTGATCAAACTTACCAGCTTCATAAAGCGGCAAGCCGAAGTGATTGTAACAGACTAGCCGCCATGCTTCATTATTGTGAATGCTTTGGGCGTTCCCCTTGGCCCTTCTTACGGCCGAGGGGGCTGGCTTTGCCCCCTGCGCGGGCAGAACACCACGCACAGACAGGCATATCTTCAACAGGCCGACGGAAAAATCGAGCCAAGAACTGAAGGGGGGCCACAGAGTGTGACGGGGGACTAGCCGATAGGTCCCTTGTCATAAAGGGCTACGACCAACTCGACTTCACCACGGCTGGAACCGGTTTTCTCCGCTATAATGTCTAGCGATTCTCCCCTGCGGTGAAGCACAAGTATCTTGTCCCTCGCCGACAAAGAGGCGAAAGCTATTCGCTCCGGCTCTGGTTTGGGTTCGACTTCTTGAACGGGCATCGCCGCAACTTTGCCAAGCTCGGTATAAATCCGGCTGGCATTGTTATCTTTCTCCTTCTCTTTATCGAGCACCTTCTGTATCTTGACCGCCCTTTCAAGCAGTTTATTGAGTTCTCTGATTCGATCCTCTAATAAGACAATATTCCGGTCTGTTGTGCTATTGAGTTCGGTGATAAGATCTGCAATTTCTGTTCGCAGCCGTTTGACGATTACCTCGATCTCCGCCCCCTTCCTTATTCGGCTAAGCCACCAAATCCTGAAGATAAAACAAGTCGCCACTGCGATGACGAAGGGCATTAGGAAGGTAAAAAATGGCATGCCATCTAGCCTGTCAGATCGATATTCTGTCCAACATCTTCATCTTTGATTACGGTTCGGTTTTTTTCGACGGCAGCACCCTGAGCATTCTCTTCCTGACTATGCTTAGAGGAGTCCCTTCTGTTCTCCGATTCATCGTCCTTAATTGAATCCAATTCTCTATCCTCCGGGGATTGGGTTACCCGTCTATCTTCTTCCAATTCCTTATTGATTTGCACATTGGCGGCTTGGTTCTGCTGGCGAACCGATAATTCCTTGATGAGGGCCTGTTCCTTACTCACCTCACTCATCTTGACAAAAAGTGATTGCAAATCAATGGGCTTTATGCTCATCAATCTTTCCTGTCAATGTCTTCCTCTATATCCTGATACTTCATCATGCGTATATACTCGCCGTCTAGGACAAAGGACACAGCATGTTCATATATAGAACGGACGACATACTCGACATCTTTCATTCTCAATACAACCCCCGAGAAAATCTTGTTTGATGCCGACATCCTCCCATTGATGAGCAATGAGTCTAAATAGGCCTGTAGATCATCAATCTTCCGGTCGATTTTCCTGATTCTGTCATTCATATCTTTGAATTGTAGGCGCAAATCATTAAATAGCCTCTTTTTTTGCTCCGACAACTTGATTCTTCTAATCTGCACCTGTCTTATAAAACCCTGCAAACTGATATGAATAGCAGAACGTTTTTCTTCCAATTTATTACGAATAGACTGCAGTTTATCCATTTCAGCCCTTGCGACCGGATCAAAGCCGACTTCAAGAACTGTCTTCACCCCACTGGTTGAACCGAAGATAACAGCATTGATTTCTTCTGACGCACATATATGCCCTCCAACTATTTTCGCTCTTTTCCCTTTACATAGCACTTTTTTCTGTGCGGATATATTTGAATTCACGATTCCTGAACTTACAATGACATATTCACCGGCTGTGACTCTGGCATTCTGTATATACGATGACCAAATGCTTTTCCCAGCAGTGATATGGCCAAACTCATCACCTTCTCCCCCATTAATCCCTCTGGATACAATGATATCGCCGCCTGCTTGAAGATTAGCCTTGCTCACATAGCCAGTTACAGCAAGGTTGCCCTGGGCCTTGACGGTATAACCGTCTTCTATATCTCCTCTGATTTCAACCGATCCCAATGCATCAATATTTCCGGTCTTCAAATCCACCTTCCCTGGAATAACCAACAAGGTTTCGACATAGACTTTACCGGATTTCAAAATAACATGACCATCGACATCGGCGACGGCTTTGATGTTATCTATGACCGAAACATTTTTTCCAATCGGGAAACTGACGTCATTGCCATCTTTAGCCGGCCGCATAACTCCGAAAATATTTTGACCATCAACCCCTTTTGATGGAGGTATCTTGTTCAATAGTATTTGGCCGTTGACAACGTTTTGTATTCGATGGAGTTCCTTGAAATTGACCGAACCGTCTTCTTCATTCTGCACGCGGAGTTTGTCGGGAGAAGTCTCGAAATTGTACAGAATCTTTGCATTATTGCCGTGCCTCGCCGGTGTACCTTGAGCGACAAGAATCGACTTGTCATAATCAGGGAAGTTCTCTATTTCCTGTATTTTGTCCTCAAGAATACCGTGAGCAATGCCTTTGCCCAATAATAAATCCCTAATATCGTCCGCTGAAACATCCAGCCCGCCCAATCCGGATTTCTGAATGGAGATATGGGCCTTCATCTCGTCTTCAGATATATCAAGAGACACCATAGCATCATTCCCCGATATGTATTCAAACTCCCCGACCTTAACCCAGATTTGGTCTGCTTGCCCAACGGCAGAAGTCAGAATTCTCATATCAATATCGAGAACCTGCCGACTTTGAAGCTGCCCTAGAACTTCTCCCATTTCAACCGCCAATCCATCGCCTTCCGGAGGAAATACTTTGAGCATCACTCCTCCAGTTGAAAAACGGATGGCATATCGTCCGTTCCGATGAACAGGTGCCTTCTCTCCATCATCAGGATTGCTCCCCAATGCTTCAGATGACTCTGCACTTTCTTTGTTCCCATCCTTACTGATTTTCAAGGATTCATAAGCGACGATACGGCATGGTGATTTCCCTATGCCTGCCAGTCCTTGTTTCCCTTTATCGAGAATTTCGTATTCGAGGGATTTCAGAGGACGGGAGAGTTCAAGGGATGCCTGGTTCAAGGCATCCTCTAAGCTGCGTCCGGTAACCTGCACACTTTTGATATTCTTAGTTCGCTCGACCTCCTCCAGCATCCTTGCCCGGAAAGTTTCAAGGTCCAGTGCCATCAAATAATTCCCTTTTTTATATTTGCAAGTTTGCTGCGCAGACGGCTGATAGCCTTAGTATGAAGCTGTGAGATTCTTGATTCTGTGACATCTAGAACCTTACCTATCTCTTTGAGGGTCAGATCCTCATAATAGTAGAGGACGAGAACTTTCTTCTCCTTATCGGGCAATTCGTTAATCGTTTCGACAATAACTCGGCGCAATTCACTCTTCTCGGCGATAACATCAGGCCTGAAAGAACTCAATGACTCAATGCTTTCAACAATGGATATTTTGTCGCTATCCTCCCCGACATACCATATATCGTTGAGAGACATCAAGGATGTCCCGCTAACCTTGAGTATCATTTGATTGTACTGTTCAATGCTCATACCCATTTCGTCGGCGATTTCCTCATGAGTAGCCGAACGTCCAAGCCGCGCCTCTAGGTGCTGTGTTGTCTCATCAATTTCCCGGGTTTTTTGCCGCACAGAGCGAGGCACCCAGTCAATAGAACGAAGCTCATCGAAAATGGCTCCTCGAATCCTTGTTACGGCATACGTCTTAAATTTAATATGCTTGTCCGGATCAAATTTTTCAATCGCGTCAAAAAGGCCGAAAACTCCAAACCCGACCAAATCGTCGAAATCAACATTTTGAGGCATCCCAAAAGAAATTTTGCCAGCAACATATTTCACTAAAGGAGCATACTGCTTAACAATGGCATCCCGTATGCGTTGATCTCCAGTCAATCGATACTCATGCCACAACTCATCTTCTGCCATTCCAGTCCCAGCAATCTGGGCATCGTCGTCAAGCATCACCTAACCTTCATTATCCTTATTCATAACTGTGTATACAGCCTTAGCCATTTCAGCGGGTTCGAATTCACTGCTGATTGTTTCAGCTAGCGCATTGGTTCCAGCGGCGTTTCTTTCTCCTGGTTTCTTGAAGGAGTCAATTTCGATATCGCTGCCGTCACTGCGGTCATCTCCCACTCCGTAAACCGAAGCGCCGCTATTGGCAGAAGCAGGAAATGAGCCATCATGGACTTCCCCTCCCAAAGGCAAATCATCATCGCCAGCCAGAACATCAATCTGTGTGCCGACCATATCGTCACCATTGATGCTGTCATCATCATTTTCGGCGGCAGGAATCGACAATATTTCAGGAAACATCATGACGATAAGAATACTGATGCCAATAGCTAGAACTGAAAAAATGCCGAGAACAAACAGCGCCCTGATCACCAATATGCCAAAACCCACTCCTCCCAGCAAACCGCTGGTTAAGGAAACCGCTAACGCCATAACATCAGCAGCAATAATAAATTTCCAGCGAATTTCAGTCATTACTCGCTAACAATCCCCATATCCAAGGATAGGCGACCTTGGGAACACCGTCAACTATCCAGACGCCAAAAGAGCTTTCTAAGAAAGTGTGTCACCCCCTTACCCTCACGGTATTCCACTTTTTCCAAACGACCGACAATATGATGAATGCACTGCGCAGCTCGTCCATGAGGGCTGCTGGCAATGAACGGCTGCTGCCTTCTCACCGCGCTTGGAACAACTGGGTCATCAAATACAAATCCAAGATAATCAATTTTGATATTCAGGAATTGACCCGTGATATTGATTACCCGCTGGGCCACTTTTTTTGCTTCAATGACGGTAGCGGCTCTATTGACGACTAGCTTCAAATTCATATCCAAGTCGTCGATTTCAGTCGCTATTATCTTAATAATCCCATAGGCATCGGTAATGGCCGTGGGTTCCGGGGTCGTCACAATTATGGTTTCATCTGCGGCTTCAACAAAGGCCAAAACATTGGAGCTTACCCCGGCACTTGTATCGATAATGATAATCTCTGCATCGGCGAGGGTGGTCAATTCGCTAATGAAGTGCTGCCGTTCCTCTTCCGAGAGATTTGCGATCCGGCTGAAACCGGATGCTCCGGCTACAATTCTGATGCCGTACTTTGTCTCGAAAATTATATCCTTCATTGTTTTTTGTCGGCGGATTACATGGTAAAGATTGTGATTGGGTATCACGCCCATAATAACGTTGACATTGGCCAAACCCAGATCCGCATCCAGCACCAGCACATTCTTACCGAGTTTCGCATATGCAATGGCCAAGTTAATGGACATATTGGTTTTACCCACCCCGCCCTTTCCGCTGGTAACCGTTATAATTCGAGTCTTGGAACTATTTTGATTTTTTACGATTTCCCTCAGTTTCGCTGCTTGATCGGACATACTTATCTCCAGGATTCCGTAAGATCCAAAGTAGGATAGCACCTATCGATTTCATCGTAATCAGCATCCAGTCCCCTTACCATCCTGAGCAGACGGGACGGTGACGCAAGGGCGATATCGACCGGAACACTTTGACCGTCTGTGCAATAACTGACACCGACATCGTGTTCAGATAATATGCTTATGAGATTGCCTATACTCGATGTTTCATCTAGCTTCGTTACGACGATGGAAGAGTAATCAAACGATTGAAATTGTTTGAGAATTTGCCTGAGGTCCGTAGACTTAGTCGTTGCACTCAGTGCGAGATGAACAGAAGCTTCGGCCTCGCAGGCGGTCAGAAGTTCCTTCATCTTATCAATCTTAGCCCTCTCCCGGGGGCTCTTCCCGATTGTATCAATCAAAATCAGATCCGCATCGGCAAACAAGGCGATCTGGGCCTTTAGCTGTTCATAATCATCTACGGCCTTAACCGGAATTTCCATGATTTCACCGTAGGTCTCTAACTGGGTGCGGGCACCTATGCGAAAATTATCAACGGTAATCATACGGACATCACAAGAATCCCCCGAAAGACCGTGGATTGCGGCAAGTTTCGCGATTGTCGTGGTCTTACCCACTCCGGTTGGCCCTACGAGGATAAAAATTCGGGACCGGGGAAGTGTCTCCGGCTTGAGGAAGTCCAAAGTTCTGGCAATTTCCGATGCGGCAGTACAATGGACAGTCTTCCTATTCTCCAATTCCGAAGCCGTCAACTTGTCTCTGATTCCATTGAGCAGCTTCTCAATGTAGAATTCCTCGAATTCATTATCTTTGAGGATGCCGGTCAACTCCGAGAGCGTCTTAAAGGGCTCTGACGACGGCGGCTTCCGAATGGACAATTGCTCCTTTAATTCCCTGATTTCTTCTAATACTGTATCCACGCCTAGATTCGGTTTTCTGTGTATATTTCGAACATCCACACCGACAGAATTCAAGATTTCACGTTTATTCCTGTCATCCTCGACTCTTTGGGATTTCCCGACACCCTCATTAACGATGAAATACCCGAAGCACTCCATCTGTTTTTTTCCTAGCAATCCTCGGAATCCGGCTGCCGGGATCTCTTTCTTGGTCAATATGCGAAAATTTCCGCCATATCTCTTGTTGAGTTTCTCCATGACTTCCATAAAATCATGTCCCCGTTCATAGAAGTATTGCTGCATTATGTCACTCCCAGCTTTATCTCACCAAGAGACTCTATATCTATTCCATCGGCAATTTCCTGTACCGATAACACAGGCAGATCGGACAGTTCCTGGATGATCGTCGTGCGAACTAGGGGTCTTGCCGTCTCCGAACACATGATGACAGGCCATTTTCCTGTGCCTCTTGCGGTCATTATCGTGTTAACAAGGCTGTTAACCCATTTACGCTGAAATGCCTTATCCAGAGCAGCCACATCTCCGCCCGCAGTCTGCGTCCTCGAATCTATAATGGTTTTTTCGATCTGGGGGTCTATGGTGAAAACGTGAATCACTTTTTCCGCATCTGCGTATTGAAGACTGATTTGCCGACCAATGGCCTGCCTGACTTTCTCGATCAGATAACCAATATCCTTTGTAATAGAGGAATAATCCCCCATGGTTTCAAATATTGCGACGAGATTGCGAATACTCACCTGCTCGCGGAGCAATCCCTGTAAAACCTTTTGAATCTCACCCAGGGAAAAAGCCTGAGTGACTTCGTCCACGACGGCTGAAAAGTCATTTCTCAAAGTATTCAGCATGGATTGTATCTCTTGCCGTCCTAGAAGTTCTCCCGCATGACGCTTGATAATTTGAGTCAGATGTGTAGCGATGATAGACGGCCCGTCGACTACGGTGTATCCGGCCCGTTCGGCGCTTGCACGATCGGCTTCAACTATCCACGTTCCAGGAAGTCCAAATGCGGGATCTGTTGTCTTCTCCCCCTGAAGGGGCTCCATATCTTCTTTGTTCTTGATGGCCATGTAATGCCCCATTTGGATGACACCCCTTCCAACTTCGGTCCCTCGAAGCTTAAAGGCATATTCTAAAGGCTCAAGGCGCATATTGTCCATGATTCTAATCCTCGGTACCACCAGGCCAAGGTCCAAGGCCGCCTCCTTGCGAATCATAGTAACACGTTCTAACAATTCCGCACCTTGATCCTTGTCCACCAAGGGAATGAGACTGAAGCCTAATTCGAGGGAAATTGGGTCCAGAGGAACCACTGGAGATACCTCGGCAGATTCCTGACTCGACTTCTTCCGTGCATCTTCACTCACCTGCGCCGCATTCTGCCTCCTGTTCAATCGCAATGCCAAATAACCCGTAACGAACGAGAGGGGCATCATCAAATACCATGGAAATCCAGGCAATATGGCCATTCCGGCCATGAAGAAGGCGGCGATGAAGTAAATCCTTGACTGCCTCGAGAATTGTTCCTGGACATCACTCCCAAAACTGCCCTCGCTGATGGACCGTGTAACGATAAGACCCGTTGCAATCGACACCAGAAGCATAGGAACCTGGGACACCAAACCGTCTCCGATGGTGAGCGAAACATAGGTGATCAGGGCCTGTTGAATAGGCTCATTATGGATGGCCATTCCGACGATGACGCCGCCGACGATATTCACCAAGGTTATCACTATGCTGACTTTGACCGTGCCGCTGATGAATTTGGTCGAACCATCCATTGAACCGTAAAACTGCACCGTAGCGTCTAAATGCTTCTTCCGTCGACGTGTCTCTTCTTCGGTGATGGCGCCCGAACTGTATTCGGAATCAATGGCCATCTGTTTTGCGGGAAGAGCATCCAGAGCAAATCGGGCGGCAACTTCAGAAACCCTCGTCGCACCCTTCGTGATCACCATGAACTGCACGGCGACGAGAATGATGAAAATGATAAAACCGATAACCAAACCCTGATTTCCATCAGCACCCACGACAAATGTTGCGAATGCTCTGACAATCTGACCATCGAATTGAGCGCCCTTCCCGAGGATAAGCCGTGTCGATGAGACGTTGAGGGCCAATCCAAAGACGGTTGAAATCAGTAATATGGTTGGAAACAGGGAGAATTCCAGCGGATCCTTGTTATACAGCACAAGTAGGATGATAAGCAGCGAAAGCATGAGGTTGACTGCCATGAGCAAATCCAGAATGACTGTAGGCAAGGGAATGATGAGCATCATGATGATAAAGACCACCCCCAAAGCGATGTAAATATCGCCTCGCTTCTGTCCGAACACACTCCGAATCGTATTGATAGCCGCGTCTGACATAATCTTTTTCCTATCCTGCCTTGCCGGCCAGCCTGTAGACTTCGGCCAAAACTAGGGAAACGATGTCCCAGTACTCCTCAGGAATCTCATCGCCAATTTCAACGTTGTTGTATAACGCACGGGCCAGGGGCTTATTTTCCACCAGCGGGACCTCGGATCTCTTAGCCAATTCCCTCATCTGCAACGCTATATTGTCCGCACCCTTTGCCGTAACCTTTGGAGCAGTCATGATCTCAATATCCCACTTGATGGCCACTGCGAAATGAGTCGGGTTGGTAATTACCACGTCTGCTTCCTGAACATTCCTTAGTGATGAAGAAGCCAGCAATTCCTGCATGCGGTGTCTTAACCGACTTTTAATAAGGGGGTCTCCTTCCGATTCCTTATATTCCTCCTTCATTTCATGCTTCGACATCTTCAAAGACTCCCGATACTTAGCTCTTTGGAAGAAATAATCGGGTATCGCAAACACCAATAACAGCACCGCCGCTTCCAGCATCAGCCTGATGGCAATTTCGGATATGAGAACGAGTCCCCGAAGAGGAGTCATTTTGATGGCGCTCATCAATCTCGGCAGTTCACCCTTTATGTTGACATAGGCCAGCACGGCTATGATCACAACCTTGGCAATGGACTTAAAGAGGTTGAACATGGCCTCGGAGGACAAGAATGACCGCTGGGCCCACTTTCCGAAATTTGGCTGAATTCGGCTCAAATCAGGTGTGATGGGTTTAGTTGAAAACAAGAATCCGACCTGAGCGGCATTTCCCAGGAAGGCGGCGATGAAACAGACTATCATCATCGGAAGGGTCAGCCTGATTAAGTAGATGGCGAGCACCCTGACCGCGTTATCTGAATGAGCCGGTTCAGCCCCGGCCAAGGAGATGAAATGGCCTATCATTTCCATGACGGTTTGCATGATCCTCCCGGAAAGCAGCAGCAATGCGATCAGACCGAAAAGCATTATCAGGAACGAAGTGATTTCCCCCGATTTGGCGACATTTCCCTCTTCACGCGCCTTGCGGATCTTACGCTCTGTCGGATCCTCGGTACGGCCTTCGTCCTCTGCGGCAAACCATTGAAGATGTATGCCAAATCTATGGTCCTCTTTGACCGGAGGCATTCCGAAGCACATCCATTTAAGGGGGATGGGATGATTGACCGTCATGGCAGCGCCCCTTTAGTCGCCAGAAGATAGCCCGTAATCATCTGAAATCCCAGATCGATTAGCGAAGACATCCTTTCAACAATGAACGGAACGGCCATGAAGAAGACGATAAACCCAACCCCGATCTGTATGGGAAACCCCACCATCAGGAGATTCATCTGCGGCGCGGCTTTGGCCAGTAAGCCCATTGTCACAGAAATCAGTACGAGAGTACCCAATATCGGAATACCGAGTAGGAGCGACTGCTCAAAGAGTCCGCCAATCGCTTGAGTGAAGGTTTCCTGTAAATGCCCCCGCGCCGCAAGGAAGTCCGTTCCCTTCATAACCCGGAATGAAGCGGCCAAGCCGTGAAAGAATATCCTCTGAGCGCCGCTTATAGAAATGAATACCGCCAGGCCAATGAGGTTGAGAAACTGCCCTATCAATGGAATTTGGACTTGTGCCATAAGATCGTAAACCTGGGACGCCCCAAACCCCATCTGAAACGAAAACAATTGGCCAGCAGTTTGAAAAACGGCAAAAATGATTTGAAGGAAGAGGCCCATGATGATGCCGAGCATGGCCTCGGCGATCAGAATATATGCATAGCCGATTCCCGATGCCGGTAACTGTTCATAGGCAACGCCCGGCAGATAATAGAGGATAAGAGAGCCGAAGAAAGCCAGCGATCCTCTTGCCGTCATCGGAATGGCAGATGATGAGAAGAGAGGGGCCGTGCGGAGCAATGCCGCTACTCTTACAAACACGATTAAGAATACCCGTGCTTCATCGATTAAGCCGGTCCAATCAATCATGCTCCAAGGCCTCCAATCCTTTCGAAGAGGATAGTCGTGAAGGCGGTCAGCCGCATGGCCATCCATCCGAACAGGGCGGCTAAAACTCCGAATATCGCAAGAATTTTCGGGACAAACGAGAGAGTCTGATCCTGAATACTCGTGGTGGCCTGAATGATGGAGACAATCAGGCCGACTCCCATGGCCACCAGCAGCACCGGAGATGCTACAATAATCAAAGTCGCAATAGCAGAGCGCATCAGATCTATAATACCGCCTAATTCCAAGAATATACTCCTACCTGAAGCCAATCACAATTTGTCGAACCAGCAGAGTCCAGCCGTCAACTAAAACGAACAATATGAGTTTGAAAGGCATTGATATCATCACGGGCGGCAACATGATCATTCCCATGGACATCAGCACCGAGGCCACGAGCATGTCGATGATGATGAAGGGAATGTAAATATAAATTCCTATACGGAAGGCCACGATGAGTTCATGTAAAACGAACGCAGGGATGAGGACATAAGTCGGAACATCGGCAAATGTCGCAGGTTTTTCCAGGCCTGAGAGATTCATGAACAATGTGATATTTCCCGTATCACCGTCCATCTGCCGGTACATGAAATACCGCAGCGGCGAGACGGCCCTCGTATACAATTCCCCTGTTTGAATATCCCCGTTCGAGAAGGGAAGAAAAGCTTCCTGGTACACTGAATTAAGAGTGGGAAACATGATAAAAAGTGTCAGGAACAAGGCGATGCCCATGAGGACGGAATTCGGCGGAACCTGCTGGAGGGAAAGGGCTCGCTTCACGAAGTCCAACACGATGGCAATCCGCAGGAAACTCGTCATCAGCACCGCTATAGAAGGTGCAAGACTTATCACGGTTAACAGCAGGAGCAATTGGATAGACAGGGATGTTTCTCTATTAGAAGCCGGTTCTCTCACCGTCAGGCCGACAAATGGGATGGGGATATTATTTTCAAGAGCTTCATCTCCCTCAGTCGCCGTTTGCGCCGTTAGAGGCATCGCTAGCATGACTGATAGAGATATAAAGACGATCCCTCTCACTCCAATCATAGTTTCTTCAGCCTTTCCTTCTGTCGCTGAAAGAAGCCGGCCGGATTCGCTGTCTTCCCTGGACTAATCGTATCTGCATTCAATTTCTTCTTAAGAAGATGAGAAAAACCTTCTTTTGTTTCTTGGACACTTGAAGCCTGTAAGCGAATTTCGTCAATAGTCTCCTTGTCGTCAATTTCCACAAGGAGATTCACCGAGTTCCCCGCGCTGCCAATCAGAAGAAGTCGATTGCCTGCTTCTACGAGATAAAGAGCCGCATCCCCCTTCAACGGGCGGGTGGAAATAATCTTTAAGATTTCTTCACCTTGAACCTTAACGGCAGAAAACCGCTTAAGAAGCCAGAAAAGCCCATAGATCAACGCAATGACAAAACCCAGTATGAGAAACATGCGCAAGAAGTCACCAAAGCCAAGCCCGGGTAAATCAACGGCATCATCGGCATTCTCTATCGGAGATTCCCCTTCGCCCTGGTTCAACAAGAGTTCTGTCTCGGCCGGTCTATCCAATACCGAGTTCTTATAGGCATCACCCGTTTCCTGAGCAGATACACTTGTACAGGCTACAACTATGCAGAGAATTGTGAGCGTTGTTTTCAGTTTTTCCTCCCAGTTCTTAAAAACGATCCGCAATCCCTGCGAATCTTCTATCAGGCTAGACCTTCATCGTTCGGCCATCCTATCTATCGTTGTAACGATTTCTGTGACACGAACACCGAAGTTTTCATCAATGACAACAACCTCTCCCTTCGCGAGAAGATTGTTGTTGACCAAAATATCAACCGGCTCTCCTGCGAGTTTGTCCAATTCGATGATGGTTCCTTCACCCAAACTTAAAATATCCTTGATCTTCCACTTTGTGCGTCCCAGTTCTACGGTAAGCTCCATGGACACATCCATGAGCAGCCCGATATTTCGCTGATCAGCCGGAGCATTGGGGGCATTGAAGGGAGAGAAATTGGGCAGATCAACACCATGAACACTGGGTCCTTGCTGCCCTCCGGCGCCGCTGATTCCCGAGGTGCCGACTCCAGATGCCCCCCCAGCCCCTGCTGATATATCCTGCGAAGCCCCCCCTAAGAGATCTCCGCCAAGCAATGCCGAGAGATCGTCCATCTCGGATGCCTGCTGATTTTCGGTTTTGCCAAGTTTCCCCACAATGCCTTCCAGCATCCGGGACTCGAAAATTTCATAGACAGAGAAGCTGCCGTCATCTTCAACGGTGAGATTGTAGGCGGCCCGCAGGAAATGTTCACCGGAAAGGCTTAAGTCAGACTTATTGGTGCTTTGCCCATCTATGTCTTCAAGCAGCACTGTCTCGCCGATCTTATTCCCGACAACCTCTGAAAGAGCATCATTGCACTGAGACAGCGCCTCCCCAACCGCATTGATCGTGGTGGCATCGATATCCAAATCATCCTGCCCAATCATCAGTCCGGCCAGTTTCAACGCATCCTCTTTTGTGAAAATGTGAAGATGCGCCCCCTCTAACCCCCCCTTAAAACCACTGCTATATGCCACTGCTTCATCGGGCAGCAAAGCCAAAAGCTGTGCTTTGTCGACATATTGCAATTCCGGTGCCGAACAGCTTACATTCTTAGACAGAACACCTGTTATTTTCACACCGAATTCAATAGCGACATCACCCAGCAGTTCCTGAATTACACTTTTCCCGGCATCGTCTAACCCCTGACTTCCAGCATTAGTTGAAGCCGGCTGCGCAGAATCCCCGCTCAATAAGGCATTAATTTCTTCCTGCGAGAGCGAACCGTCGCTCATTCTACATCTCCTTCCATTGTGAAATCCTTTAGTTCTTCAACATCTATATCTTCAAGCTGCCGAATAACCTGAACAGCTAGACGAGAACCGGCTATGCCTGGACTGCATTGGAACTTCGGCCGATTCCCCAGTTTCAAGATTATTGGATTGCCGACACGCGCATCAGGAAGCCGTATGACATTTCCCGGCGCCATTGCCAAGATATTTTTTAGCGGCAAATCTATTTTACCAATCTCCACTATTAATGGTATTGAAATTTTTTCTAATCTCTCCTGAAGGATATCGAGGTTCTCCGAAGTATTTCCCTGCCGAACCGATGAGTACCAGTACTGAGCGGATAGCTTGGAAATAATGGGCTCAATTGTCAAATAGGGAATGCAGAAATTAATCATACCTTCAACATCTTCAATCTTGGTTTCCAAGGTGACCAATAGCACCATTTCCGTGGGCGGAACAATCTGCACAAATTGAGGATTGGTATCGATCTGCCCAAGACGAGGACGCAAATCAACGACTTGGCTCCATGCCTCCCTGAGATTACCTAATACTCTGACGACAATCGACTCCATTACGGCCCGTTCAATCTCTGATATTTCCCGGTTCACCTTTGAACCTTCACCGGGGCCGCCGAACAAACGGTCAATAATAGTGAATGTTATAGCCGGATCAACCTCAAGGATAGCCGAACCAGAAAGGGGGTCCATACTGATGACTGCCAACGCAGTGGGTGACGGAATAGACCTTAGGAATTCTTCATAGGTAAGCTGGTCCACCGAAGCGACATGAACATGCACTACAGACCTCAGTTGAGCGGCTAAACTTGTTGTTGTAAGCCGGGCAAAAGTTTCATGCATAAATGAAACAGTACGGATCTGCTCCTTTGAAAATTTATCAGGCCGGCGAAAATCCCACATGCGGATATTTTTCCGCTCAGTCGTTTCTGTGGCGCTTTCAGTCTCGGTATCACCAGAGCTTATCGCGGTGAGTAACTGATCAATTTCATCCTGGGATAAGACTTCCGTCATATTCTACTCCAAATATGATCACAACCCAATTATCTGATACTGCAAAAACAAGATCTGTTCAATTTCACCTTGGGTTAATAGACTGTTCACTCTGCTTCGCAACTCCGCCTTGACCGCAATCTCATCCGAAAGCTGTGCCTTTGTACGCTGACTGAAATAAAACCTGACTGCATCCATCAGAATATCATTCTTGCTGGTCAATTCACTGGGAAGTTCTTTGTATTTCTGACCATCATATCCTAATTTGATTTTAGCTGAAATGGTGTAACGCTCCTGATCGCTAGTTTGAGTTCTTAAATCGTACCCGTCGTCAGCGAGAAATGTCCAAATAGCATATTCAGGCACCTCAGTGCGGTATTCCTCGGACAGGACAGGAAACTGCCGTGTTCTATTTCCTCTATCCATGAAACGAACGGTAAGAAAGCTGGCGGTAATGACAACCAGCAGACCAACAATCCCCAAGGCGAAATAGACCAGAATTTTAACAAGCTGATCGGAGAACAGCTTCAGTTTCGCCGGTTTTACAGAAAAACTGTCATCTTCGGACTCTAAAGCATTATCAAGTTCAATATCCTCATCAGACATAAGACCTCCCTCCCCTTAATGCCTATTAAAGAATATCATAGTTTTAATTTTTATGCCAGCCCCTAATCCAATGTATTTCATTCATGCGCCTCTTTCAGAATAACAACATCGACCCGCCGGTTCTCTGCCCTGTCAGCTTCTGTACGTTCAGGATCACGAAGTTTGACGGTGTCGGCAAATCCTGCGATTTGAAAACGGTCTTCCCCTGCACCATAATCAACCAAGTAATGCAGTACCGATGAAGACCGGGCTGCCGACAATTCCCAATTGGTTGGCCATGGACCCTGCGGATCTGTCGGCAGAGAATCCGAATGCCCTTCAATACGAATTTTCCGATTGGCAATTTCATCAGATTCGAGATATTGGGCCAGCTTCCTCAATGCCTTGCGGGATTGTTCGAGATTCACTTCGGAACTGCCTCTATTGAATAAAAAATCACCAGCGAGAGAGATGACCAACCCGCGTTCGTCTTCCTTGATCTTAACAAACCGGTTCTGTATTTCAGGTTGAAATTCACTTACAGCCTTCTTACGCGACTTGTTCAGCTTGGTTCCGCCGGTTTTGGAAGGAAAAGCCGCGACATCATTACCCAGTTCGGCGAGTATTCCCTCCGAAAGAGTATTCCCGCCCTGCATTGGCCCAAGCCCCTTAAATGCCTGAACAATGAGTTCAATCCGTTGACTGTCGATTGGATTTTCCGGATTCATCAGCAGAACAAAAAAGGTGAGCAGGAGTGTTACCATATCGGCATAGGTTGTCAGCCAGTCGTCGGCTCCTCCTCCCCGTTTTGAACCTTTTTTTTGTCTGCTGTTCTCATCAGACATGGAATCACTCCCCTCCGACACCCTGAGCTGGGCGCTCAGAAGGAGGTAAGAAAGTGTAGAGCTTGTCCTCCAGTATTCGCGGGTTATCTCCGCTCTGAATTGAGAGTATCCCTTGAACCATTATTTCCTTGACCTGCATCTCTTCTTTATGCCTGTCCTGAAGCTTGAATTGTATGGGAGAAAGAATGAGATTGCTGAAGATAGAACCATAGAGAGTCGTAACCAAGGCGACAGCCATGTTCGGGCCAATCGACGCCGTATCCTCCAAGTTGGCCATCATGCCAATGAGCCCCAGAAGTGTACCGATCATCCCGAATGCCGGAGCGAGTTTCGCCCATCGCTCAAATACACCTATACCATCATCATGTCTGCTTTCGACTTGATCAAGATTGGTGTAAAGAATGCGCTTGATAATATCAGGGTCCGTCCCGTCAACGACCAGCCTCAGTCCATTGCGAAGAAAATCATCCTCCACATCATTGAGCGAATCATCCAAAGACAGCAGCCCTTCTTTGCGGGTCTTGTTAGAGAATTCGACAAGCTGATTGATAAGGGCAATTTTGTCCTGGAACATGGGAACATTGAGAACTTTGTTCAGATACTTCATTACACCAAGCATCCTCTGAAGAGGATTGGCCGCCATTACCGCCGCAAAAGATCCGAATACTACGACGATGAATGATGTCGGGTCAAACAAACCGCTGATGTTGTTGCCGCCGATAAGAAAGGCCATGACGATGAGAACCAGCCCTATCGCCATTCCTCCTATTGTTGCTATATCCACGTACCTACTCCTCTTGAGTGCTGCAGCCGATCTCGCGTCTATAGGAAATGATGAGAGTGCGGACTTCCTCGGCAGACTCGGTTACGATGAAACGCTTCCCTGTTGTCAACAACAATATCGTTCTACCCTCGCCGGCCTCTTCGGCATATTCTATGAGATGGGGGTTGAGAAGAACATGTCTCACAGTTCTTCCTGGCAGGCTTACTCTAATCATACCGAGTTCAATGCCCCCTTTATCGGCCGCAGTGTTCCGCAGCTTTCAAAATCAGTATCTGGGCGCAACCCTACGGGTCGGGCTTTTCTCTCCAATGCCTTAATCCGGCTGCCCCTCCGGCTCATTGCCAATCGCCGGGGGATCTGCAATCCCTTGCGCATATTGCCATCTAGCGGTCTATTGTATGCATCACAGAAGTTCTACCTTACCTCTTCAGTGTCAAGATTTCCTGCAGCATCTGATCTGAGGTCTGGATCGTCTTGCTATTTGATTGAAATCCGCGTTGTGTAATGATCATATTGGTGAATTGTTCCGCTAAATCTACATTGCTCATCTCCAATGCCCCCGAAACAATTGACCCTTTACCCGCTATGCCAGATGGGCCGATCAGGGCTTCACCCGAATTGATTGTCCGACTGAAGGCCGTTCCCCCCATCTTACTCAAACCGCCGGGATTGATGAAACTCGCCAGGGCAATCTGCCCAAGCTCCCGATTAGTGCCGTTTGAATAGATGCCGGTGATAACCCCTTTTGAATCTATGCTGTAGGAGTCCATATACCCCATGGTATACCCATCCTGCCGAAAGGCCTTAGTGCTGGATGATTCAGCAAACTGGGTGGTCGAATTTGTATAGCTTCCCACTTCTCCGACATCAAGGAGCAGGTTTTGTGTGAGAATTTCACCATTGACATCATTTTCGACATCATAGGAGATGGGCAGTTGGATCCGGCCGACATCGACAATGTTGCCCTGCGCATCAGCAACTGCTGCGAGGGAGCCAAGGTTATCAAAGGTAAGGGTGAACTCTCCCTCTCCGTCGATGTTGCCCGCCGCTGTTGCCGGATCAAACCCGAGGGTAACATTGGGGGGCACATCGGCATCGGCGGGTCTATCAGGATCCACCTGAACAACGACATCCCATGAGTTATTGATCCCAGGTGTCCTGGTGAAATTCATTCGCAGTGTATGGGCATTTCCAAAGGGGTCGTACACGGTTTTGTTCAGGCTCCAGGTGCCGTCATTAATTGTCGCAGGAGTGGCTCCGGGTGGAATGACAGGCGTTCTTTTGTCCAGGTTGCAGGCCAATTCCACCAGAGTTGTGCTCCGGGCCGGATCCTTGGAACCCACCGGTATAATGAGGCTCTGCAAATCGGCCGCAGTTTGAATCGGGCCAAATTGCCCGTTACCCAGATTGGCGGGCAGCCAGCCCTGCACTCTCATGCCATTGGCCGGATTCACCAAGTATCCCTGCTCATCCAGGTCGAAGGCGCCGGCGCGAGTATAAAGCTCTGTATCCCCGGCGCGCAAAACATAGAAACCATTGCCCTGAATGGCCAGATCCGTTACCACACCGGTGGTTTCCAGGGGGCCTTGAACGTGAATTGTATCAATAGCCGCAACCGTCATGCCGAGGCCAACCTGTTTTGGATTCACACCGCCAACTTCTTCGGTAGGCCTTGCGGCACCGCTTAAATTTTGGGAAATAAGATCCTGAAAATTGACTCGCCCTTTTTTAAACCCAACGGTATTCACGTTGGATATATTGTTTCCAATGACATCCATCCTGATCTGATGGTTTTGCAAGCCGGAAACACCGGAAAACAACGATCTCATCATAGTCTTATCCTCCTCTATTCCATGACTCGTGTGATTTCATCATAGTCATAATACACACCATTGACTTGCACCTGGGGAAAATTCCCGCCGGTAACGGCCTCGACAGTTCCTTGGATCATGGAATCCTGGTGAGGAACTTCCACGACCCTGCCGATGAGATTCATGGCCTGAGACCTTTTCAATATCGACGAGAGATCGCTGAATTGCCGCCCCATATTTGTTATCTGCTCCAAGGATGAAAACTGTGCCATCTGGGCAATGAATTCCCTGTCTTCCATCGGTTTGGTCGGATCCTGATGTTGAAGCTGGGTAATCAGTATTTTGAGAAAATCATCTTTGTCGAGATTTTGCTTATAGGTTCTCTGGGAATTCAACCCCGCATTGAACGCATCGACCTGTTTATGCAAATTGGCGAGATTCTCACCGCTTAATTTCTGCACTATATCCATTCTGACTCCTATACAACCATATTGACTCGCCCATTGATTTCTTCGATGGACAAGGCCGACTTACTGTCGAACTCCCGCATGGCATTGCTGCGATTCCAAGAATTGTCTTTTCCGGCGAATTGGCTGTGTTTTCCTCCATGATGAGACTCCGCATCCCGCTGGTCCCAATACAATTCCAGATCAGCGGCATTGAAACCGCTTTCCATCAGCTTATTCTGCAATCCTTCCAGACTGGCCTGAAAAGCTTCACGAGCAACGGCTGACTCGACAAAAATCCTTCCGGAGAGACGATTGCCATCCATTTGAATATCGACTCTTACGCGGCCGAGATTATCCGGCTTCAGATTGATACGGATTTCACCGGATTCGGCCTGTTTGAGAACCACCTTCACCCCTCGGACGATCTCATTTCCTGCCTGCGAGTCAATCTTCCTGGCCAATGATTCGGCGGCGCTTTCATTCTTGCCCCAAGAGCCATCTTCCTTGGAGATGGCTATGTCTGCTTCTACTGCCGGCGGTTTTGCATTCCTTAAGGCTTGTACTGGCTGTTGTATGTCATCACGGGGTGAAGAATCATTCTGTCTTTGTTTGCGGGGCTGCCGAACACCATGAATTGCGACTGGGCTGGGGATTCGATTGTCTACGATCTCAACCTTGGCAGCCTTACTCGTGAGATTTTGAATTTCATGAAGTGATTGCGGGCCAGCATCATTCTGTCTCGGCACTGGACTTTCAGAAACAAGTCTATCCTTCGAGTTATTCTCCTGAATCCCCGCTGCCCCTGCCTTTTTCGCCGGAATTGACTCAGCAGCTTCCTTCGCTAGAAACTGTTCCGGCATAGCGGCCTTTTTCCTGTCTTCAGTGTTTTCTTCAGCTTCTTCAGTGTTTTCTTCAGCTTTGTCTTGAATGTTTACTATTAATTGGGGCTTGACCCTCTTGATAGAATCCGTTGTCAGCAGCGATTTTTCACCCGGGACAATGGTGTTCTTATCGATAGATTTTTTTAACAATCCTACGGATCTGGTCTTTAAGAGCTTCCCAAATCGCGAATTCTCGGCAGTCGGTTTTTTGATGCCGGTCTTAGCTGAAACATCCGCTTTTGGCTTCACAGCCTTGCCGTCAGTCTTGTTCTTCGCAGGAGAACTTGAATACCCGGAAACCGCCTGTTTTCCCGAATTTTTCAACACTGCTGTCGGCAATTGGGCCATCCATACTCCTCATCGAATGATGACTACTCATCCATACTCAAACCTGGTTTAATCACAAGCAGCCGCTGAATCTGTGCAGCCCTCCCCCGATCAGACATGAGGGACAGCCAATATGCCACCAAAGAAGCCTCGCCTGCCGCCTGAGACAGGCGTTCGCTGGTTCGAAGCAGATCAACAAGGTCCTTGATCTCATATTGATCCATGATGGCCACGGCATCTTGAGGCGGCATCCCCATCAGATACCTTGCCGATTGCTCCAGGTTTGCTACTCTATTGTCGTATTGACTGACAGCCTCGTTTAGAGAATTCTGTCTTTCCTCGACAGATTTCTCCCTTTCGGCAATTTCACTCTCCATTTGGCTCAACTGAGCCTCTTTCAGTTCTAAGTCTGCAAGCCGCTGTTCGAGTTCTCTCCGTTCGACAGCAACGGCCTGACGTTCTTTGGCCAACCTCTCATCATCAAGCAATGTGGGAGAAAACGGCTTATCTTCTATGGCCTCTCTGTTTAACCCTATAAGCGATGTGAGGGGAGAGAGCTGAGTCTTAAAATCGATAAGTCCGAGAAAATCCACCCATACCAATCCGCCGATAATGAGAGCCAGGATCAAAATCGACAAAAAGACTATTTTAGCGATTATCCCGCCAAGTCTCTGCAAACTCACCATTTTCCTCCTGTCATGGATAACTGACTCTTCATATTCTTCGCGATCTCGTCGAGATGCCGAGTCTGCTCCCGATTATAGCTCTTCCTCCATCGTTCATGTTTCTTGATCTTGATACGGTCTAAAGCCTCCCTCTTGATATGAGCTTCGGTGTATTTGGAGTTGGCATCTTGATATCTTGCTTCAATTTCTTTTCTGGCCGTCTGAAGCATTTCTAGATCATTCATCGATTTCAACACAATCCTGTCCCTGATTAAGAAATCGTTCTTTGTCAGCATCGGCCAGTCAAAGGCATCGGCCATTTTTCCCCGCATCGAATCAATTTGTCTGTCGACCGACTTGAGTTCTCCCGCTATTTTCGCCAAGGCAATCTCACATTCCTGTTCCCTTTCAAGACGAAGACGGAGCAGTTGTTCAAGCGTAAACCGAAACCTCTCCACCGCCCGACTCCTCGCTTTCAGAAGGAAGACCCGCTATCTTGGCCATCCTGTCGAAAACATCTTTTGGCGCATCACACTCCGCGACATCTTGAATAAAAAAATCATCAATATCCCGACGCTTTTCGATAGCCTCATCCACCTCGGGATCGCTGCCTTTGACATAGGCGCCGACATCAATAAGATCTTCTTTGCCTCTATAGGTTGCCACAAGTTTTCGGATTATCCCGGCGGCTTGCGCGGTTCGGTCATCCATTAACCGGGGCCCTACCCTGCTTATGGAGGCGAGAATATCAATAGCCGGATAGTGATTCATATCGGCTAAGCTGCGGCTGAGCACGATGTGCCCATCCAAATAACCCCTCACGGCATCGGCGACAGGCTCATCCATATCATCACCTTCGACGAGAACCGAGAAGAATCCCGTAATGGTTCCCTTTGCGGACACCCCCGTACGCTCCAGTAATCGCGGCATCAGTGAAAAGACTGAAGGGGTATAGCTGCGTGTTGCGGGCGGCTCACCAATAGCCAGGCCGATTTCCCGCTGGCTCATGGCGAAACGTGTGATGGAATCGAATAGGAGCATGACATCGTTTCCCTGATCACGAAAGTATTCCGCAACGGCCATGGCAGTGAAGGCGCCTTTCACGCGGGCAAGCGCCGGTGTATCCGATGTCGATACGATGATAACCGATCTTTTAAGCCCTTCCTCTCCGAGATCGTTTTCAAGAAATTCTCTGACTTCCCGCCCCCGCTCGCCAATAAGAGCAATCACATTCACATCGGCCGATGTATTGCGGGCAATCATGCCGAGGAGGGTAGATTTGCCTATGCCTGATCCGGCGAAGATTCCCATGCGCTGTCCTCGCCCGATAGGCAGGACGGCATCGATAACCCGTATCCCTGTATTAAGCCTCCTCGTGATAGGAGCCCTTTCCATCGGGGAAGGCGGAGCTGCGTGCATGGGATAATACTCATCGATGACAACAGGTCCCTTTTTGTCTAGGGGGCGCCCAAGGGGATTGATCACCCTGCCCAGCATTTCTTGTCCGACTCCGATAGACATTGCCGAACCAACCGCCACCACGGCATCACCGGTTTCCAGACCATTAAGGGAATCGAAACTCATAAGCTGAACTGTTTCACCCCTGACCGCCACCACTTCTGCCATGGCGGGGTTTCCCCGGCTTGGTACAATGCGGCAGGATTCTCCAACAGCCGCCCTGGGACCGGTACTCTCGATAAGAAGGCCCTGCACGCGATTAACCTGACCTACATATTTCACAGCATCGACACGATTCACGGCCTCAAGATACTTGTCTAAAACCATGTTAGCCCTCTCCGGTCGACTTTATTGGGACAAGTTCCAATACCTTATCTTCGATTTCACGCAATTGACTGTGGATCCGTGCATCAATCTGTCCAAAATCCGTCTCGACAACTGCTCCGCCCTTTTCAATAGACGAGTCTTCAAGCACATTGATGGACTTCACCTCTTCAATCATATTCAGGAAGTCCTTGACATGCTCAGTGGCCATCTCCAGGTCTGCCAGATTTACTCGAATGGTCACCTCTGACCGGCTCTTAAGCTTCTTAAGTGCCTGTTCAATGTTATGGATTACCACATTTTTTTGATTCTCGCTGATTACCTTGATCACTTTTCGGGCTATCAGAAGCACCAAATCAACTATCTGAGCCTCCACATCCACGAATATCTCTCGTCGCTTCTCAATCGCAGCATTGATAATACCGTGAAGGCGTTCGATCAGACGCTCAACCTCGGCCTTACCCTCTTCCCAGCCAGTCTCATGCCCTTCCTTTTCGGCAGTCGAGCGAGCCTCGGTGTACACCTTATCCCTTTCCGCCTCGGCCTCATGGAGAAGGTGCTGCGCCTGTTCCTTTGCCTGACGCGTGATTTCATCGGCCTCAAGTTCTGCCGTTTTCTTCAGCCGTTCAGTCTCTTCAGTATTGGATATCTCGAATTCGGACGCCGCCTCCCTGGCATTGCTTATGATGCCCTCGGCTTCATCTCGAGCCTGCTGTATTATCTGCTCCTTTTCTGCCTCCCAGGATTTCCTAAGAGCTTCTGTCTCTTCTCTTAGCTTCTCCAGAACAGACTGTTCGGCGGCTATCTCAGAAACAGGCGTTCCAACTTTGAATACAGGAGCATCGACTTTGATCCTCTGCTTAGTGAGATCCACAATTTCCATCGGTTGAAAAATATGTTTGGCCATATTGTATTCCCTGCCTTCAGACAAGGATGTCTTCCTCCCCTGATCGGGCGATAACGACATCCCCCTGCTCTTCAAGTTTCCGGATTATCGAAACGATTCTCTGCTGCGATTCTTCTACATCTTTTCTGCGTGTCGGCCCCATGTAATCCATATCTTCTTTGAGAAGAACGGCGGCGCGCTTTGACATGTTGCGGAATATTTTGTCCTGCACTTCCGAATCCACTGCCCTGAGCGCCTTGGACAATTCACTGGTATCCACCTCCCGAAGAACACGTTGAATGGCTCTGTCGTCGAGCATAACAATATCTTCGAAAACAAACATGCGTTTCTTTATTTCTTCGGCTAATTCAGGATCTTCTTCCTCAAGCGACTCAATAATGGATTTCTCAGTCGTCCTGTCAGCAAGGTTGAGAATATCTACGATGTTCTTAACCCCTCCGGCGACGGTGAAATCTTCCTGGGAAAGCGATGCCAATTTCTTGTCCAGAACTCTCTCTACCTCCCGCAGAATTTCGGGACTCGTCCTATCCATAGTTGCGATGCGTTTTGCGACATCGGACTGCTTCTCCGCGTTAAGCTGCGCTATTATCTGAGAAGCCTTAGCCGGTTCCAAATAGGCCAGAATAAGGGCAATAGTCTGGGGGTGTTCCTGCTGAATCAGATTCAAGAGGTTAGTAGGATCTGTACGCCGGATGAATTCAAATGGACGAGTCTTAATGGAACTGGTAAGACGGCTAACGATCTCCACCGATTTCTGCACCCCCAAAGACTTCTCAAGCAGTTCCCTGGCATAATCAATACCGCCGGCGGCAATGAAATCCTGAGCCATCATCAACGCAT
Organism: Spirochaetaceae bacterium; assembly: GCA_965232165.1. Lineage (GTDB taxonomy): Bacteria > Spirochaetota > Spirochaetia > DSM-2461 > DSM-2461 > UBA2779. The sequence continues at coordinate 852,508 of CBDDOY010000002.1, forward strand.
GGAATTCTTGAAGAACCACGTCCCTATCCTCAGATTCGATGTTCTCCAGCCGGGTAATCTCCCAGGTCAATACCTCAATATCCTCTTCTCGAAGATGCCTGAAAATATCGGAGGATATCTCTGAACCGATAGTAACCAGGAAAATGGCTGCTTTCTGCTTGCCGGTAAGATTGCTCTGAGAACCTGATTCATCCATTTTAAATCGATTTTTCTGCTGATCCGCTGTCTTAGCCATTGTTTATTTCTCCGATAACAACCAGGACCGAATGAGTTGAGCGACATCTTCAGGGTATTCTCTTGCAAGGTTCTTGGCATTATCCTGAAGCTCCATTCTCGCCCTCTCCTCAACGGACATTTCAACTTCAATTCCTTCTTCCTCGGCACTTCTTAGGGCCTGCTCGCGCATGGCCTGATGCTGTCTGGCCAGTTCTTCCTCTCGTTCTCTACGGCGCTTCTCAAGGTGCCGGCTGATACCTTGAGCGCTGATGAACAAGATGATCAGGCCGGCCAGACCGACAACACTCCAGAGGATGATCTTCTGAATCTGCTGCTGCCTTGTCCACGCATCATCCTCAAGTCGAAACTGAACGCTTCTATCGAAGGGAATATTCTCAACTGTGACGACATCGCCGCGAGAGCGGGAGAATCCAACCGCACTCTCAACAACCTCCCGGGCCTGTTTCAAAACATCCGATGACAGAGATGCATACTCACGTTCTCGGCTGCCATCCGGAAGAATTATCGGTTTATTATTCTCGTCAAACTTCAGCCTCCAGGTTCCGTCAATAATTAACCCCAAGCTGATGCGTTTTATCTCATAGGGGCTTCTCTCTTCGGTGACTTTGCGCTCGTTTATCTCGAAATTCTCTATCTTCCGATCCGACTCATAATGGCCGACAAGGTTTGTCAAGTCCTGATAGGCGGGAGGAGTCTGCCCCTCCTGACCGGGAGGGCCTTCAGGGTTAAAACCGGTTCCCTCGAAATTCTCTGACGAATTTTCACGGCTTCGGATTATCGATGGAACAACTTCCAATTCGCTATAGGGGGTATTGGGATCATCCTCCTTTATCGTCACAGGAAAATGCTCCTGAGTCTCAATGGATTTTTTCACGAATTCCAAGTCAATGTCAAAATTGACTATGTTCACCCGTGACGAAGTGAAGACGTTGCTCAAAGACTGCATGATGATTGCCGTATACTGAGCCTCCAACGCCCGTTTCTGCCTTAGCATCTTAGCCGTGAGATTCAACCGATTATCATCCTCCAACGAAGAGAAGTCATTGAGCACCGAGCCGCGAAAATCCATGATAGTGATGTTTTCAGCCGTCAAACCCTCTACTCCAAACTGAATGAGTTTGACGATCCCTTCTACTTTGCTGTGATTCTCTCCGATGTCACTCCCCGGTTTGGGATGGATTATCACCGAGGCTGTAACGGATTTTTGATCCTCTATGAAGAGTTCTCTCTCCGGTATGACAAGAGTTACCTTGGCAGAATCGATATCGCTGAGCGCGGCAATGTGCTGCTCAAGATTTGTTGTGAGCGCCCTCTGAAGATTGACATTTCTATCGAAGTCGGTGAGAGTCCAACGATCCATGTTGGTAAAGAAGTTCCAGGGATCCAACTGGCCTGGAATAAGGTCTTCCCGAACGAGCAGGGTTCTCGCTAACCGTGCCGTTGCCTCATCCTTGGCATAGAAGCGGCCATCGGCGCTTTGAGTATAATCAATACTCTCGCCGTCCAATGCCGTCGAAATCCGGATGATCAGTTGATCATCGGTAATCGCAGCATTGAAAATCGCCACTTGCGGCGGTTTTGACGACAGAAGCGCCAAAAGAACAAATGCCCCGATGACAACAATGGTCACACCTATAAGAATGAGTTTCTTCATCACCGGCCACTTCGACCAGTATTCCTGAATTCCGCCGAAGAACTCCCTAAGCCTTTTTAACATATTCCCCTCCCGTTCTAACCGCAGGGGACTCCCCTCCCCTCGGCCGATATGTCTACCTCATGGCCGTTATATCATTGTAGGCCTTTATGGCCCTGTCCACCACGGCTTTGACGAGTCTAATACTCATTTCCGCCTGTGCCATTGCCGTTGTTACTTCATGAACTTCCACCTCATCAGGCTGAGTCATCACCTTTTCGAACAACTCGTTTGCTCTCAACTGGCTCGCTGAGCCCCTGTCTAAGGCATCGGTTATTAGATCGCTGAATTTTCTGCTTCCCGCATCAACAGCCTGTTTCATCTGTCCCGCACTGTTTATATGCTTTGGATTGGCTAGCAGCATCTGCACGGTATTCCCGTTTGAAATCATCATACCCTCCCGATTTCCAAGGCTCTTCTAAACATACTCTTTGAGCCATCTATGATTGCGGCATTAGCCTCATAAGCCCTTGATGCCGAAATCATATCCACCATCTCGCTTACGATGTTCACATTGGGGAGTTCAACATAACCAGCTTTTGTTCCCGTCTTCAGCGCATCGGGATGCGTAGGATCCCATTTAAGCACGAGTTCGGAATCCATATCCTTCTCAATTGCGACGACCCGAACTCCGTTACCCACCTTGTTCTTCAAGAATTCAGGCAGAAAAGGACTGCGCCAATAAGGCTGTTCGGTCCGTGGCCTGAATACGACCCGGCTTCGGCGGTAGGGACCGCCCTCGGCCGTTCTGGTTGTGTTCGCATTGGCGATGTTGTCCGAAATCACATCGAGTCTGAGTCTTTGGGCCGTGAGGCCGGAGGCGGCCGTGTTGATCGTTGTAAACAGTCCCATACTCACCCCCCCCCTAAGCGAGAACGATATTGACCATGCGGAACTGATGACCCATGATGCCGGTCATTAATTCATACATCATCTGATTTTTCACACTGTCATTCAATTCCCGTTCTACATCGATGTTGTTGCCGTTGTTCTTAGCCGTTGTCAGATAATCCAATGTCACTCGAGGCCGCACATCGCGATAATCTACGGGCTGCTCAAATGGAATATGCCGTTCATTTGTCGTGATTCCAATCGAATTTCCTGATTCTCCCTTGGCAAGGGTTCGGCCAAGCATAGCCTCAAAGCTTACCTGGGAACGTTTAAACCCCGGTGTCTCGGCATTTGTTAAGTTGTTAAGAATCACCTGCCGCCGCAATGTCGACACGGACATGCTGCGTGATAATAAATCGACTGTACGGTTAAAGCTCGAATTTCCTGTCATTTCCCCTCCTGCATTCCTCTGGGAGTCTGTCCGACTTTATGCGGCAGACTCCTAGTACATTTTCGGATGGCTGTTCATCCTCCATTAAGAAAATCCATAGAGGTCATCTCTATAGAATATATCTAGACAGATCCCTATTCTCCATAATCTTCATCAATCTTTCGTCGACGTAATCCCGTGTAATCACAATGGTCTGGCCATCCAGATTCGGCGCATCGAACGAAACCTTTTCCAGCAGGAGTTCCAATACGGTATGAAGCCGCCTGGCCCCTATGTTTTCGGTATGCGTATTCACTTCGGCAGCAATATCCGAAAGCCGCGCCACGGCTTCGTCCTGGAAAACGAGTTTGATGCCTTCGGTGGCAAGAAGTTCCTCATACTGCCTTGTCAAGGCATTCCGCGGCGAGGTAAGGATTTTGCAGAAGTCGGCCGCACTCAGGGGCTCAAGTTCAACCCTGAGCGGAAATCTTCCCTGGAGTTCGGGTATGAGATCTGAGGGCTTGGAGAGATTGAATGCACCGGCTGCAATGAATAAGATGTGGCTGGTATCCACCATTCCATATTTCGTATACACCGTCGACCCCTCGACAATGGGCAATATGTCCCGCTGCACACCTTCCCGCGAAACATTTGGCCCGCTGGACTGGCCTTCTTTGCCGGCGATTTTATCAATCTCGTCGATGAAGATAATGCCGCCGTTCTGCACTCTCTGCCTCGCTAATTCAGACGCGCTCTCCATATCGATGAGCTTCTCCTGCTGCTCGGCCTCAAGAATTTCTCTGGCCTTTGAAACCTTGACTTTGCGGGCCTTTTTCGCCCCCTGGAACATGGTGCCGAAACTGCTGAAATCAAAGCCCATCTGCTCGACTCCCCCGCCTGTGATCACCTCCACATGAGGCATTCGTCCACTGCCCGCAGTGATTTCTACCATCTTGTCATCTAACTCACCGGCGTGAAGTTTCCTGCGAATCACTTCTCTGGCGTGTGCTCCTTTATCTGGTTCGACCGGCGTTTTGGAAGTCATGCCCTCAGGCGGAGGGGCATTCGAGCCGGGCACCAGTATGTCTAAAAGAATCTGTTCCGCTTCATCCTTCGCCGTTTTTTCGACCTTGGCCTTCATTTCCGATTTCACCATGTCGATGGCCCTGGCTATCAGGTCCCGCACCATGGACTCCACATCACGGCCGACATAACCGACTTCGGTAAATTTCGTTGCCTCGACTTTGATGAACGGCGCATCGTCCAGTTTAGCCAGACGTCTGGCTATTTCTGTTTTCCCTACTCCGGTGGGGCCTATCATGAGGATGTTTTTCGGCGCAACTTCATCCCTGATATCATCCGGCAGCACGGCCCTGCGCTGGCGATTTCTCAGGGCGATGGCAACGGCCTTCTTAGCGGCCCTCTGGCCTATTATGTATTGATCCAGGGCATCAACAATTTCTTGCGGAGTTAAGCCGATTAGCTTATTCATTTTTCAAGACCTCCAATACGATATTCTTATTGGTATAGATACAGATATCTGCGGCAATTTCCAGGGACTTGCGGGCAATCTCGTCGGCCCCAAGTTCCGTGCCGTCCAAATAGGCGCGTGCGGCGGCATAGGCAAAACTGCCGCCGCTCCCGATGGCAACGGCCTGGCCGTCCGGCTCAATGACATCGCCGGTTCCACTTAACAGCAGTGTCCGTTTCTTGTCGGCAACCAGCAGCATGGCCTCCAGTCTGCGAAGAATGCGATCGGTTCGCCATTCCTTGGCCAACTCCACCGCGGCCCTGGTTACATCGCCGGAGAACTCCTTCAGCTTGCCCTCAAACCGTTCTTCCAGTGTGAAGGCATCCGCCGTGGAACCGGCGAAACCCGCCAGAACCTTTCCTGAATAAAGGGGTCTAACCTTCTCGGCCCGCCCCTTTACTATAACGGCCTGTCCAAGAGTCACCTGACCATCTCCGGCCATCGCGACGAGGCTGTTCCTTCTCACAGCGATTATTGTTGTTCCTTTTATTTCAATCATTACGTCTCCCGTGAGGGTGCGAGTCCCTATACACCCTTTTAATACGCTCAATACCCGTATGGGTATAAATCTGTGTCGTAGAAAGGCTAGAGTGGCCCAATAACTCCTGCACAGTCCTGATATTCGCCCCTTCGTCGTAAATATGTGTAGCAAAACTATGCCTAAACGCATGGGGGTGAACCGATTTGTCCGTTCCGGCCTGCCCTGTATATTTATGGAGCAGATGCCTTGCTCCTCGAGGGGTTAACCTATTCCCTCTTCCGCTCAACAGAAGGGCCCGACGGCTATCGGGACTGTCAGAAACCTGCTTCAAACGGATGGGGCAATAGGCATCCAGCGCTTCGGCAGCCTTTGTCCCGATGAACACGAATCTCTCCCTATTACCTTTGCCCCGAATCCTTACCTGCCGTTTTTGCACATCATCAATGTTCAGGGAGCAGAGTTCTCCAATACGGCAGCCAGTGGAGTAGAGCATTTCCATCAGAACCCTATCTCTTTTCCCGCCGAAGTCATCGCCTGTAATACCAATGAGCGCATCGATTTCCTCATAGCTCAGATATACCGGAAGCCGCCGTCCCTGCCTGATAGAACGGATGTCTTGAAAGGGGTTTTCTCCCCCGCCGCCATGACGGCGGCACCAGTCGTAATAACTGTTCAGAGCCGCCAGCCTCCGATTAACCGAAGAGGCCGCAAACCGTTCCTTCGCCATACGCGTCAGAAATGAACGGGCATCTGTCTTCACCGCCTCGTCAGGTGCCAGCCTCCTGTCCGCAAGGAAGGCTATCCAGGCATCCAAGTCCTGTTTATACGCCCGCAATGTCGCATCTGAGAGCCGGTTAATATTCTTAAGATGGCATAGCCAGTCATGCACTCTGTAATTCAAACCATGCTCCGGTATGCCGGAATATGCGTCCGGCCAACTCTGTCCTCATCAATCTGGCAAGTTCACCCGCATCCCTGGGGGCCGGCAGGGTTTTTACACTGCGTACGCCCATGATGATGCCCCAGTCCGCAAGCACATCGGCGGCTCCGCTCACCACTGCAGCCCCCTGCTGCTCAAGATTTCGGGTTCCCTCAAAAGTGCTCCCCTTCATCCCGGAAGAACCGACATAAATGTCCCGTCCCTGATCCAATGCGAAATCCGCCGTAATCAAGGCCCCTGATTTCTTCGGAGCCTGTACGATGACACCGCCTCGGCAGAGTCCGCTTAGAATACGATTCCTCCTTGGAAAGGCGTACTTCTGAGGGAAACGGCCAGGAGGCATCTCCCCGAGCAGCGCACCTCCGTTATTGAGAATCGCTGCAGCCAGAGTCCGATGCGAATACGGACTCGGTCTATCCAGTCCCCCCGCCAATACGGCCCAGGTGGGTCCACGTCCATCCAAGGCGCCCTCATGTGCCGCGCGGTCGATGCCAAAGGCTAATCCCGACACCACTGGATAGCCGCACAGAGCGAATTCGAGGCCCAGCTTATAGGATTCCCTCAATCCTGCGGCAGTCGGCCTTCTGGTTCCAACGATGGCAATACAGGAATTAGCATTCGGAGAAACCACGCCCCGCCTATACAGGACAAGGGGCGGATCGCTGATCATGGAGAGATTCATCGGATAATCGGCATAGCCGAGTATGCTGCATTGTATATTGAGATGCCTTAAGCGGCGGATTTCCACCTCTGCCTCGCGAAGCAAGGCATCTACATCGATCCTTTTTCTTGACGAAGGCAGCCAGGTTTGATATATGCCGGCGGCATGGGCAAGGTCCCTTATATCTCTGCACTCCTTGAGCAGCCGCCATTTCACCCAGCCTCGGCACCCGGGAAAGCGGTTAACCGCAAGTACTAATTGGAGGCTATGATCCATAATTTCCCTCCGAAACACGCCGGAACAGGTCTTTTGCTTTTTGCCTATCTTCTTCTGCCCCGGCGATGCGGTCAATTTCACCATAGACATCGAGGGCATCGGCAATCTGCCCATTTTCCGTATAGGCCCTGGCAAGCAGGAAGCGCGCCTTCACATCACTTCGCTCAATTCTCAGATAGTTCTCCAATAATTCCGCCGCTTCTTGAAACCCGCCGAATTCATAGACCAGCAGCACGGCGAGTGCGTACATCGCAGGGGAGTAGCGCGGACTGATGGCCAACACGCGCCTATAGCCTGTTTCGGCCTGAGCAATGAAATCCTTCCGGACAGCGGAATCAACAATAGAGAGGGCCATCTGCCCGGAGCAGAGCGCCCGTTTGTACAGCAGAACGGCACGGTTCGGTTCAATGTCGATAGCTTCGTCAAAGGCTTCAATCGCCTTCCCCCACATCTGATAATCCATATATTTAAGACCTAGCAGACGCCAATAAGTTCCTAAGTCTCTCACCAATGAAATGGTTTTTTCCACCGCCGAATCCACTTTCCGCATATCACTCTTCAGACTCCTGACAGACTCGGCATCCTCCTCATTTCCATCCAATTCCGCCATGCGCCTGACTAGTTCATCCCTATTCTCTTTTCTGGCGCATGACATAAACGGGATTATCGAAGCGGCCATGAGAATCCATAAAATTTTTACACAACACATTTTAGAAATTCTGTGCTCTCTACATCGCATCATCAGCTTCATCCTCTTGGGTGATAGATTTTATGGGCATCGGCCAAATCATTGTTATTAAGATGCGTATAGATTTGAGTCGTACTGATGTCCGCATGACCAAGAAGCTCCTGAACACTTCGCAAATCAGCGCCGCCACGCAATAAATGAGTGGCAAACGAATGCCTCAAAGTGTGTATTCTGCCGTTCACAGCAGCCTTGCCGGCGATGCCGCGGAATCTCTTCCACATTCCCTTGCGGCTCAGACCGGCCCCTCTGTTATTCAGAAAAACCCTGTTTGTCAGGGAAGTCTTCTTACTGAGCCTGGGGCGGCCCTGAGAGAGGTAACGGACGAGCCAAATCTCGGCATCATCCCCCAAGGGGACGAGTCTTTCTTTGGAACCTTTCCCCAGCACCCTGACCAAACCCTCTTTGATGAGAAGTTGAGAGAGTTCCAATTCGACGGCCTCACTAACCCTGAGCCCACAAGAGTATATCAGCTCAAACAGGGCTCTGTCCCGAAGTCCAAAAGGGGAATCCAAATCAATGGAATCGAGAAAGGCTTCCACCTCATTAATTTCCAAAACATCAGGAAGCCCCCGTGCAGCATGAGGCCGCTCCACATCACGGGATGGGTCATCCGCCCTATATCCCGAAGTCCTGAGGTATCCACAGAAGGATCGCAGAGAGCTGACTATTCGTGATACCGTACCGGTCCTGAGCCCTGCCCGCACACTCCTGGATACAACATACGATTCGATATCCACGGCCTTGACAGCATTTATTTCGAGATGGTTCTCGTCGATCCATTTCATGAATCGTCGAATCTCCGCCGTATAAGTATTCACAGTGGATTCGGCCACTCGCAGCTCATACCTAAGATAACCCTCATAATCTTCAATTAAATACTGTTTTTCCAATTTTATCTGGAATCCTTCCGGTCCGGGCTGCGCCAATAGGTCGGTACTGTCAAATCCACAGTGTCCGCATCATTCCCGCCCTGATTGAGGGGTTTCCAATTCTTCGCAGGGATTCCTGACCCCACCCCTCTGTCGTTAAGCTCATTCCATTCCTCGAAAGTCGCCTCCTTATTATTATTGGGTCTATAATTAACTTTGCCATTCTGTTTGTCTTTCTCTGCAGGAGGGTTATTCTCTTGTTCTTTCTCCACCTCGTTATCCCGCAAATCAGATACGCCTTTCTCCTCATCCCTGCCCGATTGACGGAACCCTGTCGCAATAACGGTCACACGGACCTCATCATTAAGACTCTCATCCGTAACCTGCCCGGCGATCACAGCAGCCCCTTCAGCGGACTGCCCCCCGATGTATGATACTATTTCATCGTACTCCGCCATGGAGAGATCCTCTCCTCCTATGACATTCACCAACAACCCCGTCGCCCCGTCAATCCGCGGATTCTCGAGCAGCGGGTTTTCTATGGCCAGTTTCGCTGCTTCAATCGCTTTGTTTTCACCTTTTGCCCGGCCCATTCCCATTAGGGCGTCACCCTTGCCCTTCATGACCGAGCGGACATCGGCAAAATCAATGTTTATCCTCCCCCTGAGCATTATGATGTCAGAAATCCCTTGAATGCTCGTCTGCAGGACTTCATCGCCCTTTAAGAAGGCATCTACCATAGAGGTATTCTTCTTAACGACCTTGAGCAGGTTTTCATTCAGAATCGTAATCAAGGCATCGGCATGTTCTCTTAATCTGGCAATCCCTTGAGCAGCCGCTTCCATTTTGCCTCTTTTTTCGGAATGAAAGGGGAGGGTGACAATGGCGACCGTAAGGCAGCCGATATCCATAGCTATTCGGGCAATGACCGGAGCGGCGCCAGTTCCTGTCCCGCCGCCCATGCCGGCAGTGATAAAAACCATATCCGCACCCTGCAAAGATTTTCTTATTTCTTCTACATCTTCTTCGGCCGCCTGTCTGCCTACTTCAGGGTCTCCCCCGGCACCCAGACCCTTGGTTATCTGCCTTCCTAGAAGTATTTTTTTCGGCGCCAAAGATTCCCCCAATGCCTGCCCATCTGTGTTTACCGCAATAAAATCTATGCCTTCTATGCGGGAAGCCACCATTCTATCCACGGCATTGCTTCCTCCGCCTCCGCAGCCAACAACTTTGATGACAGTCCTGCCAATAGGACTTTCATCAACAATATCCATATCCATAGTCCCCCTCCTTAATGATTGAATTCATACTAAAAAAACTGACCAAATCCATTCTTCAGCCGACTTAAAAAAGTTCTTCTGGCATCTCCGAATGATGCGCTTACTTCCCGATTACAATTTGCTTCGGCAGCGGCCATCTGTATCATTCCGGCAGCCACAGACCAGTCCGGCTCACAGCATTCGGACGGTAAATTCAAAGAAGGCTTCGGCTTCCCCCTACGCGCGGGTAAATCAAAAATTTCTCCCGCCAGTTCAACGGCGCCGTTGAGGAGAGAACCTCCGCCCGTGAGCACCAGGAATTCTATCGCGCCATTACCGTATTGCTGTCTCCCTAGCTGTTTCCTGATAAGATCAAACATCTCGGCCATTCGTGGTTCAAGAAATTTTGCAAGAGAATCGATAGGAACAGAAACGTGCCCCTGCCCGCCGCTGCCGGGAACAAGCACACACTCGCCCGTCTCTTCGCCATTCAGCCAACAACCTGCCCACTCACGCTTCAACTTTTCCGCGGTGGATACAGATATGCCAAGAATCTTCGACAGGTCCGCTGTTGCGAGATAGCCGCCCACAGGGACAGAACCCATAGCCGTCGCGAATCCTTTATAGACCGTCATGAAATCCGTTCCACTGGCTCCGATATCGATCAACAGCACCCCTCGTTCCTTCTCTTCCTGCTTTAAGACGGAAGCAGATGAGGCCAGAATACCATGAGTCATTTTCCCAACTCTGTAATCAGCCCGTTCAACCGCCTCCTTCACATTGCACACCATAGCCGTTGTGGCCGTGACAAGAAGAACTTCCGCCTCAAGTCGTTGACCCAGCATGTTCAGAGGATTTCGGATCCCTCGCTGATGATCAACAGTGTAATTGAAAGGAAGGATGTGGATCGTATCTCGGTCACTTGGCAGGGATATGACCGCTGCCTGCTCTATCGCCCTATCGATATCAGCCTGTTTTATCTCCTCTCTCTTTCGAGGAGATGTGGCGATTCCCTGTGAGTAATGACTCTCCACCGAAGTTCCCCCAATGGATATCCAAAGCTCCTGAACTGTTCTAAAGGCCTTCATTTCAGCTTTATCGACGGCAAGCTGAATACAGTTTCGAGCCTTCTCAATATTGACGACAACACCATCGCGAATTCCTGAAGAGGCACACGAAAACCAGCCCGGATAGCTTATTGTACCGTCATCACGCATCTCACCTATCAAAACTCGCACCATAGAATTCCCTACATTCAAAGCGGCGACAACCCGCCCGTCATTCATCATCAGATCCACTCCACTCGGCGAAAAACCACGTTTTCACCTCTGATATCCGCCTCAACTACCTCTCCGGCGACACCGGATGAGAGGACATCAAGCACTAGCATACTCTGCTGAATTTTTGCACCAGTGAGACTCCTGCCAATCTTCACCGGGATATTGATATGATTCATATACAGCCGCAGCTCATATTTTCCATCCTCCTGAGGAAGGATCTCCAGTTCTGAAAGCAACGCGAATAATCTTGGATCATTCTTCTTCAATTCTGCTAATTCAAGTAAGAGAGGCTGCATGGATTCCGGCAACCTGGCCCCAAGCCTCGGTTTGCCGAATTGCGGTCCGGACAAAATGGGCAAACTCACGATATCAGAGGAATCACCCACTCTGATGATGTAGCCTTCGTTATCGAACACGGTGGGCAATAGTCCTTCTTCAGCGCCAAACAAGGTGATGGCTAAGGGTTTGCGGCGATACAAAAAAATTCTTAGAGCATCGGGAAACACCTTCAAGACACGGGCCTTCCGAATGACAGGATATGCCTCCAATCTCAATTCAAGCTCATCTACACCCAAACTGCTCCAGGTCTCACCTTCGATTCCAAGCATCATTAACAGTTGTTCATCCGAAACACCCAAATCGCTGTCGAGTATAATTCGGCGAATCACAAAGCGATGTGCAGACCAATAATTCCAGGCGAGCACTATCGCCAGGGCAAATGAAAGCATCAAGACCATGGCCCATGCCGCTTTCCGAACCGGTGATTGATAAACTGATGACTTCATGTGCGGTCCCCCGCGAAATTGAATATCAGCCCCAGGGAAACGAGAGTCATGAAAGCCGCAGACCCTCCCGCAGAAAACAGCGGCAAGGGCATGCCGGTGGCCGGCACCACCCCGGACACTACGGCGAAATTGACCAAAACCTGCCAGTAAATAGCCGTGACGAGGCCAAACAATCCCCAACGGGAAAACTTATTTCGGACATTTCTAGCCGCTGACCAGCCTTTGACGGCGAATACCGTATACAGCCCCAGCACTGCCGCTATGCCGATCAATCCTGATTCTTCGCCAATAACGGCAGCCAAAAAATCCGAATGGGCCGATGGAAGCCCGCCTTTTTTCACGACTCCCTGCCCCATGCCCTGTCCCCAGAGCCCCCCGCGCTCCAAGGCTGTCCTGGCTTTCAGAAGCTGATAACCCTTTCCAGCGGGATCGGCCCCTGGCTGCAGCCATGCCAGCACACGTTCTATTCGGTAAGACTTAGCCGCCAGCATTGCTGCTGAAATGATGCCCCCCGAGAGAGACAGAAGACCAATGGCGGCTCGTGAAACGCCGGCTGCAAAGAAGAGCATCAACGCCAAAACCAGCAGATATGCCACCGTCGAAAAATCATTCTGGAAATACACAGAAAGTATTAAGACCGCGACGATGCAAAGAGACGGGAGAAAACCATGCCTTAAATCATCGAGTTTCTCCCTGTTCTTTTCCAGCATCCTCGCCAAGTATAAGACCAGCACAATGCGGGTGAGTTCTGACGGCTGAAAGGTTACCCCAAAGATATCTATCCACCTGCGGGCCCCTCCCGATTGGTATCCTATTCCCGGCAGATAGGTGAGACAGTTCAAGGCTAGAGCAATCCAGACGAGTGCGGGCACTGAACGCCTGATGTATGTGCGCGGCACATGGTACACGCCGAATCCCGCAAGCGAACCCATTATTATGAGGATGAGCTGCCGCCGCCATATCCTGAAAGGATCATCAAAAACGGCCCTGGCGAAATACCACGAGGCGGAGAAGAGATAGGCGATGCCAATGCCCAGCAGAAGCCATAGGAGCGCCAACATACCTCGCATCGGCTCTTCTCCCTCCCGCTCTTCGGGTATGAATAATCCTTGTTTCATCGAACTCCCCTATTGGATTTTCAAGGTGCTCAGGCCGAGAATCGCGAACATCCCGCCAAGTATCCAAAACCGCGCCACCACCTTGCTCTCCTCCCAGCCAGACAGTTCAAAATGGTGATGAAGAGGAGCCATATGAAACACTCTCTTGCCGGTTCGCTTGAAATAGAAAACCTGGATCATCACCGACAGCACCTCCATCACAAAAACGCCGCCTATAATGAGCAGGAGTATTTCTTTCTTGAGCAGAAGGGAGAAAACGGCCAGCACTCCCCCCAATGTCAGGCTGCCTGTATCACCCATCATTATCTCCGCCGGATGTGTATTGAACCAAAGAAACCCCACACATGCCCCAAGCAGAGCCGTGGATGCAATCGTCAACTCTCCAGCACCGGGCAGATAGGGGATAATGAGATAGTTAGCGAATTCAACATGTCCGGAGAGATAGGCCAACACCGTCACTGCGATGAGAACGATGACGATCAATCCAGTCGCCAGACCATCGAGCCCGTCCGTGAGGTTGACCGCATTGGACACCCCCACCATCATCAGCATGCCGAAGGGGATATAGAGCAGTCCCATATCGAGAACAGATTTCTTAAGAAACGGCAAGTATAGCAGCGTCGTTTCCGAATTACGCGTAACAAAGATGATACTCATCACGATCAGCGCAACAATGAACTGCCCGACGAATTTCACCCCGGCACGCATGCCGGAGGAATTACTCCTTGCAATCTTCAGATAATCATCCAGAAATCCAATGAGACCGAAACCCAGGGTTGTAATCAGGATTATCAGGACATAGCCCGATGATAGATCCTGCCAAAGCAGGACAGATATGATAAAGGCTATGATTATCAGGAGTCCGCCCATCGTCGGCGTGCCGGCTTTCACCTGATGTGATCGTGGTCCGTCGAGACGGATTTTTTGGCCAATCCTGAACTGCGTCAGTTTTTGAATGACCCACGGCCCCAATAGAAAGGCCAGCAGCAACGCGGTTACTGCGGCATACGCAGACCGGAAGCTTAAGTATTGAAAAACGTTGAACGCATTGACGACATCAACTAACGGGTATAATAATGCCTTAATCATCACCCCTCCCAAGGATAGAAAGCCATCACTGTTACAGGCCAATTATATTGTTCTATAACAACAAAATACAAGGGAATCTCTAGAGAACTGTTCAGTTTCTGTCTCAGTTCTTCAGAGGCGCCCTGACAAACTACATCAAAACATCCATGACTCTTTCCAGGGCATTCATCCTGGACCCTTTGAGTAACACCGCATCACCCGGCCGGACATACTCGGCAAGCCCGTGCCTCAACTTCTCCATGCTTAAATATCGCATCATATATCCGTTATAATGCTCGGATTGGAGCACCTCCTCTACGATAGAAAGCGAATCTCCAAGAAGGAACAATGCATCGGGTTTGAATCGGGCGATGGCCCGCCCTGACTTCTGCAAAGCCGCCCTGCACTCATGTCCCAATTCAAGCATTTCGCCGAGCACGGCAACATGCCGGCCGCTTGAGTTAAGATTTGCAAAGAACTCCAAAGATGCCATCAACGATTCGGGATTCGCATTGTAACAGTCGTTGACAACGGTGACTCTGCCATCGACAACCTCACATCGCCCGGCAGCGGGCCGCACCGATTCTAAGCCGGCCTTAATAGCCGAATCGGGCGCTCCTAGAACGATGGCGGCCTCCGCCGCCGCCATCGCGTTTCTTAAATTGTGTTCGCCTGCCAGGGCAAAGTGAATATTGTAATCCTTGTATTTGATGACAAAACCATCGAGTCCCCGGTCTTTGAACCCAATCCAGCCCTTCTCTCCCCATTTACCGAAATACCGTATCTGCCCCTGGAAATTTTCCGCAAGGAAATCTTTCCAGGGCTCGTTTTCCCAGATAACCGCCGAATCCGCCACCTTGAGAACGGCCCTCTTCTCTCTTGCGATGGCCTCCAGGGAGCCCACTTTGCCGACATGGGCCATGCCTATATTGGTGATGACGCCTACTCTCGGCCGAATGAGTTCGGTAAGAAGTTTCATCTCACCTACATAATTCATACCCATCTCGATAACGGCATAACGATGTTCTGCCCTAAGGCCAAACAGCGTAAGAGGCAATCCTATATCCGAGTTGTAGTTTCCCGGCGTTACAAGCACCTTGTCGCCATGACGGGCCGTCATGATGGCTGCGAGGATGTCTTTTGTCGTTGTTTTTCCATTACTGCCTGTGATTCCAACGACTTCGAGATCCGGCGCGGCGTTTCTGCGTGCCGCGGCAGCTCTGAGCAAGGCATTATGCGTATCTTCAACAAGGACTAAAGCCTTCCCAGGAGCGGGCTTCGGCAATCTGCTGCCTTTTTTGGCAAGAACAACAGCCGCGCCGCGATTCCATGCATCCTCGGCGAACTGATTTCCATCCAATTTCTCTCCCGGCAAGGCAATGAAGAGGTCTCCCTGCCCGCAAATTCTTGAATCCGCCCTGGCTCGCAAGATTGGCGCTTCCGGGCTGCCTTGCAAGAGGCCGCCCGTTAACTCTGCCAGCATAGAAGCATTGAAGGAATCTAACAGCTTACTCATCGCCCATTCCCTGGTTCTTCGGCAACTGCACCTGTATCACCTTATTCTGATCCGCCGATTCCAATCGGAGGTATTCATTGCTAACGGAATATATGCGCTCAGGTGCGCTATAGACGGCGATTCCGGCTAATAGACGCTTGTTTTCTTCAAGGCTTTCTTCCTGCATGTTTCTATAGTTTTCCATGGTTTCCAATGCGATTGAGTATCGATAGGCATGGACACCCCGCAACATCAACAGCACAGGGACGCTTGCGAGAACAAGTGCGGTTATGAGTCTCTTCATACGACCTCCCCAGAGCTGCACCTACAGAGGATTCTAAATTTAGCGCTCCTCGACGGAGGATTCTTTCGACATTCCTTTTTAGTAGGAACAAGAGGCTTCTTGGAGAGATTTTCATACATCCCATTGGATTGCTGCTGGCGATATCGAAACGAATTTTTCACTTCTCTGTCTTCAAGGGAATGAAAACAGATCACCCCGAATTTCCCCCCCGGCTTCAACATGTCCGGAACAAATTCAAGCAAACGGATCAGTCGGTCAAGTTCTTTATTCACGGCAATCCGAAGAGCCTGGAAAGTGCGTGTTGCAGGGTGTATCCGGCCATATCTGGCCTGCTTGGGGACCGCCGAAGAGACGATTTCCGCCAGTTTCGATGCTTCTACTATACGGGTCCGCCTGCGCTGCTCGGCTATTCGCCTCGCGATTCGCCGGCTATACCGCTCCTCGCCATATTTGTAGATCAAATCGGCCAGCTCGTTTTCATGGAATGTATTAACAATATCTGAGGCCAGCAATTCACCATCTCCATCAATGCGCATGTCCAACGGTTCAGACGAAGCGAAGGAAAAGCCCCTCCCCCCTTCCTTGTAATGATAAGCCGAAATTCCTAAATCCAAAAAAACAACTTCAGGAGCATTGCCTTGCCAGTCAGCGAGAAGTTCATCATTCCAACCGACACGGCATTCAAACCTGTCGCCAAAAAGAGGGCGGAGCCGTTCAGAGGTCCTGTCCGCCATGACCGGATCGGCATCAATCCCAACAAGGCGGGCATTGGGATTTCTTTCCAGAAAGAATTGGGAGTGCCCTCCTTCCCCAAGTGTTCCGTCAATTATGAGGGCACTCCCGCTCTCGGGCTTCAGATGCTCGACAGCCTCATTTAGCATCACGGGTGTATGCCGCGTGTTCATCAATCCCCTCCCGAGTCCATCGACATCAATTGAAATACCCTATACACCGCCGAACCCCTTCCATGCCTTCTTCACGTCGTCGGCATTGCTCGCATCATAATCAAGGTAGATCGTTTCGTCCCATATCTCCAGCCGCGTGCGCATCCCAATCAAGCGGCATATCTTGGAGATTCCCATGGCCTTCATCAATGACAGCGAAAGCTTCACTCGGCCTGTTCTATCAATCGCCACTTCTTCCGCCGGAGCAATAAATCGCCGACGGACAGCCTGAGAGTCGAGGTCGAAAATAGATTCCTTGCCCGCAATTCTCTCGGTTATCCGGTGCCATTCTTCGGGGAAAAAGAGCCACAGGCATTTCTCAATTCCCTTCGTAAGAATCAGCACATCGCTGGAAATCTGCTTGCGTATTTTCGCCGGTAACAGCATGCGGCCTTTGTCATCAAGTACAACATTGTGTTCACCTTGCAGATCCAAGAATTACTCCCACCTTAATTTATGGATTAACCACATTTATCCAGAAATATTATTCAATGTTACAAGAAGCGTCAACACCAAAGAAGATTTTGATGGAAAAATGATGATTTTTTTTCAAATGCACAAAACATTAGATAAGTACTTGCTGGCTTTCCATTCCGGCATTATCATAATCCTATGAAAAAGGATGGTGCGAAGAAGGCCCGTGTCTTTAGGTGGACGGATATAACCCTCATGGCGATTGTTGGATTCATCGCCGTACTAACGCTGTGTCTGTCATGTATCGCCATTCTTGTTACAAGAGCGATATAATGAATCCTTCTGCCAAACCGATACGGCATCAGGGTCCGGCATCAGTCTATCGAGGTATAGGCAGTTTGCTCATTTTCTTCATCTATCCGGTCATGCTGCCGGCCCTTTCCTGGCCTGTGCCTCAATCCGAAAACATGGAAAGCCAATTCGTCGAGACCGGATATATACTTCTTAACAGGGCGATTGAACGTTACTGGGAGGCTGACGGCACGCAGATAGGAAGCCTAGGCTTACTGAACCGCACGAGTCGCTCATTCGCCTATATTTCCGATCCGGCGATTCGATATCTCTTCATGGCCGAGGTAGAACTCTATAAGGGGCGCATAGTGCTTGAGATCAAACGCCGTTCAAAGGCCAGGCCATATTTTCAGGAAGCGATGAGACTGGCCGAACTCTCCATAAGCTATATGGAAAGCTCCGAAGCCTTTCGGATGCAGGCCGAAGCCGGTTATGCCTGGCTGTATTCAAAGAGGTTCCGGCTGAAGACCGGGATGAAACAGGACATTCATGAATGGAGCCGAAAAGCGCTGCTCCTTGAACCAGGCAATCTCGCCGCCAAGATCATCCAGGTTCAAATCGAGCTTCGCAATTCAAAGAGAACCGATGAGAAGCTCATTCAAATTCGCTCTCGTCTGGAAGGTATTGAATCAACAGAGGGGCTTGAAAAGGTATCTCTTTTCCGTACAAGAATTTTGCTTGCGCAGGTTAATCAGTTACTGGACGATGAAGACATGCAGGCGATCTGGTGCAATAAGGCATTGGCTATTTACCCCGACAATCCCCTAGCCAGGCATTGCCGATGACATCTGAGGGCACCCCTTCACTGTTTTCTTCCTTTACGGCTTCAAGAGCGGCTTGAAATTCGAAGCCCTTGGCGCGATTATCTGTTTTTTTGTCATTTGGCGCCCCCTTGACATGCGTTGAGCCAATTACCGGCATGTCCAATACTCGGGGTCCGGCTCAAGCTTCCCGTGCTTCTGGGAGCCTGTGCACAATAAATCACCAAATGACAGATTCTGCCCAGGAGATTGAAACGGGAATGCCGTCAGCCGCCGGGTGCGGCTTAGTGCAAATTCGGTACGGCCTTCCTTCCATCAAGGTCAGCCAAGGCTCTTTCAAATCCATGGTAGCTCTCTCCTGCCAAGGCATGCTTCCCACCTCCAAGGTGTTACCATGCTCGGTTAGAAATGTTACCTATGTCTTGACCCCTCCATGCCACTAAGCTTCTGGGCACTAGGGCCTCAAGGAAAAATTGTAGCCGACACCGAAAAAGAACACGATGTCAGGACCTTCCCAGGTGAGGGTATCTTCCTCAAAATAGAATTGCCATTCAAATCTTCCATGCCTGCCCTTGATACCAAATCTGATATCGGTTTGCATCAGGGAGAATACTTCCACTTCCCCGAAGGTTTCATGATTATAGACTTGGGAATTGGTGATTGCGGCCGTTTGCAAGTGCATCTGCATGACAAGGGAGAGAACCCGGCTGACACGGAATTCGACTGCCGGAATGAACTGAACAATGGTATTGGCCATTCCGCCAAACGGGATGACTAATCCTACATTCCCATAGAACAGCCATCTTTTCCATGGGCTCCAATCCAAAAGCAACTCTAAGGCCAGGTCAGGATAGTCCGAGCCGAAACCAAGATTCCTGCTGCCAACAGGTATCTTAAATGCGGCGCCGACTGCCAGCGCGAATGACTGCCGCTGGATCAGCGTGAAGACCGATCTCAAGTCAAGATCACCCGCCGCTATTTGTCTGCCTTCTGCCGAGTAATTGAATCCGGACTTGCTCGTTATATTCCAACGTACTTGATCTCGGTCAAAGTAGTGCCGTCCCGCATTTGAGAAATCAAATGTCTGATGCAATCCCTCTATGAACGAATCGAGAAATCCGCCATAAAGGAAATGCAGCCGCCAATCGACACAAATCCTGATCATCTTATGAAATTGCCAATCAGCACCGAGTTCCAAAATGGTGCTCTCGTAATCCATGGCTGTCAATTCAACTTGAGATTCAGGCAAGTATTTCCCATCCTCCCCAAGTCTGTGTGTGTGTTTGCTAGTGCCCGTTGGATAGGCCACGAATTCATTGACGTAGTACAGGGCACTCCGTGAAACCAATGTTTCATGAGGCAGCGCAGACGCATGATCGGCCGGGAAGCTGAACCATGCCAAATGAGGCATGTAGACATTGCGCCCTCCCAATGGCCCCATCGCAGGCCCGTTCCCGAAAGGAACGGCCTGAGCCTGCGAGACAGAAATAACACTCAACCCGCACACCAATACGAGGATGCGGCACGCCTTAAACCCTTTGACCATTAAAACACCTTACACAACAGACACAGTGGAAACTCTATGGCTGCACATCTGCTATACTGAGGCCCATCCGCAGTATTCGGCAGGCTCTCTCGGCGGCATCTACCAAGCATTCCCGCGACCGGTTCATAGCCTCATCGAAGGGCATAATTTTATCTACGGTACTCATCAGCGCATCAATCCCGTAATCGTATACGGCCGATGCGCCCTGACCAATATCTCCTACGATGGCCAGCACTGGTATCCGGCGCTTCTTCGCTCTTGCGGCGACCCCGATAGGAACCTTGCCGTGAATAGATTGACCATCGATTCGCCCCTCTCCGGTGATTACGAGATCGGTCCCGCTAAGCACAGCCTCAAAATCAATTAAGTCCAGTATTGTATCAATACCGCTACGCATCTTCGCATCACAGAACGCCATGAGGCCAAACCCCAGCCCGCCTGCCGCCCCCGCACCAGGGATATCACGCATTCGGCGCCCCTTCCACCCTTCTGTGACATCGGCGAAGTGTCCCAAAGCTATATCCAATATCTGAAGCATTTGCGGTGTCGCGCCCTTCTGAGGGCCATATACCCGGGATGCACCCTGTTCACCGAGGAGGGGATTATCCACATCACAGGCGACATGGATAGTAGCGGATTTAAGCAATGAGTGGACATTTGTGTCGTCAATTTCCGCCAGTGCGGCGAGAGGGGCACAGCCGAGAGCCAATTCTTTGCCATCGTTATCCAGCAGACGATAGCCTAGGGCGGCGGCCATTCCGGCGCCTCCATCGTTCGTAGCGCTGCCGCCTATGCCGATGGTGATATCGGAGAAACCGGCATCCAATGCCGCGGCAATTAGCTGCCCTGTCCCATAAGTGCTGGCCGCCAAGGGATTCAATTCATCATTCGAAAGAAGCGTAAGCCCATTGGCACTGGCCATTTCCAATACCGCATTATTTCCAATGGCGCCGAAATAGGTACTGACCGACCGCCCTAGCGGATCGGCTGCCTCTGCACCCATGATTGCCCCGTCAAGACCTTCCACCAGGGAATCAACCGTCCCTTCCCCGCCATCAGCGATGGGAAGCTTCACAAATTCGGCGTCGGGGAACACCCTTGCCGCCCCTTCCTCAATAAGCGAAGCCACCCTCATACTGGAGTTACTGCCCTTAAACGAGTCTGATGCAATGACTATTCTCACAAAATTCCTTCCTTATGCAGTATTATACAGCTTTCGGTTTCTAATGGCGAATTGTTCCGCAATTATATGACCCTATTCATATAAGGACACCTCTAAAAAACAGCTTTAGGAAATTGACGAAGAAAATTCTTTGTCGATACAAGGCGGCAAAAGCTAAGGGCATAGCTTAAGCTACGTGAGCATTTTGACAACGCAGTAGCGGCGGAAAAGTTCGAGTCAAGAACTAAATGGGTTTTTTAGAGGTGCCCATAAGCCTGTCCCTATACAGTATGCCGTATTTCTCAATATTTGGGCGCAACCCTTCGGGTCGGGCTTTTCTCTCCAATGCCTCGCTCTGGCTGCCCCCCTCCGGCTCATTGCCAATCGCCGGGGCAGCCAGCGGCATTTCCGTTTCAATTCCTTGCGCCTGGTATTTCGTAATCTGCTGTGTACAGCACACTATTGGTCAAGCATGTATTCAGCGGCATGTCTGATACATTCTGCCTTGAAGTCATTTGAAACTTTTTCCGGCGGTTCTTGAAGCACACCTTGTGCCTCATTATCGCTTTTTCTACATGCCTTGTTCTCTTAAGTCTGACCTTCTTCCGAATTCCTTCCTTTAGATTACAATGCAGGGCATCAAAAAACAGCTTCAGGAAATTGGCGAAGAAGATGCCTGCCTCAGGCTGTGCAGGCAAACCTGCCAAAGGCAGGCAGGCGGAGAAGCTCGAGTCAAGAACCTGGCAGGGAAGGAGAGGCAGCCCAGAAGAATGAAATCCGACAGGCTCCTAGCAGGTTTATTTAAAAGCAGCTAGAATGGTGATATGAATACGAGTAAGACTTGGGAAAAGACATTCATCCTGTTAAAACCCGATGCCGTCCAGAGGGCTTTGATAGGCACGCTGATCGCACGGTTCGAGCGGGCCGGACTCGTCATTATGGCCCTGAAAATGTGCGATATTTCACGGGAGTTAGCAGAGAAGCACTATGAGAGTCATCGCAATAAACCATATTTTGAGCCGTTAATTGCATTATTGACCAGTGGTCCGGCGGTGGCAATGAGTGTGGCCGGAGCCCATGCGATTGATGTTGTCCGCAAAATCGTAGGCGCCACAGAGCCCCAAAAGGCTGTCCCGGGAAGCATTCGTGGGGATTATTGCCATATGAGTTATGAACGGAGCAGAGAGCGGTTAGGGGTTATTCCAAACCTTATCCATGCATCGGATTCTCCCGAGAACGCCGCTTTGGAATCCAATCTCTGGTTTTCCGAAGACGATTACATGCGGCATTATGAGAGAGGGGATGCAAAATTCATGTAGCTTCTACTCGGCATGTTTGCAGGCATTGCCGGTATAGCCCATGTCCTGTAGGACCTTCACTGTTTCACGCAATCCGGCAAGATTGGGCGCCAGTTCATAGGCGCAAAACACCTCCCTGGCCGCCTCATCGTAACGCCCCAATGTGCTAAGAATCTCCGACAAGAGTTTCCGTAGACAGGCTTCTTCCCTGGCTGGGCAGGAGAGCCTCAGCAGCTTGCTGATAAAAATTATCCTCAACTTGCTGTCGGCATCATCCGGTAGGGGATGACGGACGATGGCGGCCAAGTGGTTCAGTATCTCGACATAAAAATGCTTAAAATACGGGCTTTCTTCTTCCAGTTCAGCAAGGTCCCAAAGGAGCCTGAAGGCTTTTACCACTGCATTGCACCGAATATAGGCTTCGGCGAGTAAGAAACCGTAATCCATGAAGTCTTCCTTCGACAAGTGGGAGCGTAGGGAGAAAAACCCATGGGCTCGAACTCTGTCATGGAGATTGACGGCATCTTCCTCCCTGTCGTGGAGAAGATCGAAGCAGATGAGCTTGGCCTGGCTGACAGGATCGCCCCTGTTCTGCAGAAGGCTATCCCTGTAATTCCACCCTGAAGCCTTCTCGAGTTGGGAAGCGGATTTTCTTGCGGCATCATAAGATGCCCTTGCCGTGGATGATATCAGGATTTCATAGGCTTCTTTGAGCGATAGGAACTTCTTAGTACCCTCATCCCCGATATGGTCGGGATGGAAATTCTTGGCTTGTTTTCTGTACGCCTTGCGGATTTCGACTTTTCCGCATGTGGGGGACAGGCCAAGAATGGCATAATAATCCTTCATTTTGGATGTTTCCAGGGGATCATGCTATCGAGCTGCCTTATCAGTTTCCACTCATCAATGTTTGCCAAGGGAAGCGCCTCGGAGAATAGCCGGGCTATATCCGGATCGAGGAAGGCATGGTAGCTCTTAAACCCGTGACTGCCAAATCCCCGCCTGGTTTTATGCGCCGACCCCATGCCCGGATCAAAGGCGGTTATGCCATGTTCTATCGCATACTCTATAGGGGTGTAGAAGCATAGTTCAAAGTGAAGATTGCGGACATATTCGGATGCGCCCCAATAACGTCCAAAGAGACGGTCTTCCTTCTGCACTATCATGCTCATTGCGATAATCTCATCCCTATCGGCCCGGGATGCCGCAAAAATGAGGATACGGCGTCCCCATATCCGGGCTATTTCATGGAACCATTCCCGGTTGAGATAGAACGCCGCCCAAGGGCCGAATTGCTCATTAGTCGATTGATAAAACTCGAACATATTATCCATGATCGGTTTGGTCAGTTGTGCTTCTGTTAGGGATTTTATCACAATTCCCCCGTCTTTGACGGAATTCCGTTCCCGTCGGATGTTTCGCCGCTGATTCTTATTGAATTGACATAGGAAATCTTCAAAACTGGCGTATCCATTATTCTCCCATAGGAAATAATGATGAACCCAGGACTGAAGGGATGGCTGTTCATCAGAAGAATGAGGATAAATGCCTGCCCCGTTGTCGCCATGGAAGAACTCCCAGTCGGGATCGACAAATAACAGTGCATAGGAAGCAAGCCCAGAATTATCCCTGTAGAACCTCATCCCATCCTGGAGTGTTCGTGCAGCAAGCATCTCATTGCATGAGGAGCCAATGAGAAATCTGTATCCCGGTGAAGGGGTAAACGGCAGAGTGGCCACGAGTTTTGGATAGTAGGCTTTATTCATCTTCATAGCGGCCTGGGCCAAACCCTGATCAAATATGAATTCCCCCATACTATGTGTCTTGATATACGCCGGTGCTATACCGATGAGATGCTTCCCGCTATGCAATACGAAATGCCGAGGGTACCAGCCTGTATCAGGTGAAATGCAGCCTGAGGTTTCCAGAGAAGAAAGGAATTCATATTCCAGGAAGGGTGAGTATTTCCCGGATACGGCAATGCTATTCCACTGTGCCGAATCGATTTTTCCTATTTCATCAATGACACTTAATCTGAGGTTTTCATTACTCGGGTCCATATCTGTCCAAGGGTAATCCTCTCTCGATTTATGACTGAGGAGGCATCGGATGCCCAGTGTTCTGTCTTTAACATAATTCCAAATGGCGATAGGCGCAAGGGATTGCAACGGAAATGCCGCCGGCGGCCCCGGCGATTGGCAATGAGCCGGTCAACAGGCTGCCAGATTAAGGCATTGGAGAGAAAAGCCCGACCCGAAGGGTTGCGCCCAGATATTCATTCTTGGAAGCTGCGCCGCCCAAGACGATGCAAGGCTCGGTGTGTATCCGCCCCGCCAAGATTCGGGGCTCAATTATTTCGTTTTCACTTGACCCTGCGTGAGTTTACATACATGCTGGCTTCTTGATTATGTCTGACAGAATTCGGAATACCTTGCCTGTATTGCTATCCCATGCCGATCTCAGAGGAGGATGGCCCATCCCCGCACACCTGGCGCCAGCGAAAGGCATGAGTCCCAGAGTATTCTCGGCTTTGCAGCCTTGAGTTTTTTCATCAAACATGGTTAATCTCGACAGAGTCCTTGCAGGGCTCAATCAGGAGCAGAGGCTCGCCGTGAACACCATAGCAGGGCCTGTTCTCATCGTCGCCGGCGCCGGAAGCGGCAAGACCGGTGTTATCTCGGCGCGCATAGCCAGAATGCTGCAAGAAGGCATTCCCCAGTCCAGCATCCTGGCCCTCACCTTCACGAACAAGGCCGCCTCGGAGATGGAGGAGCGGGTAAAGGAGATTACCGGTCTCAAACTGTCAAAACTCACTGTTTCCACCTTTCATGCCTTCGGAGTTCGTATACTCAGGGAACAGAGCCAATTGATCGGACTCCGTCCGAATTTCACTATCTACGACTCATCAGACAAGCTGAGCGCCATCAGGGAAGCGGCGAGAGAACTGAAATTCGACTTCGAGCCGAGCGAGGTCTCGAATTTCGCGGCCCTCTTCTCGGATATAAAAACCCGCCGTGGAAAGTGGAACGAGGAAAATATCGCCCAAAAACCCCTGTATGCAGAATACAGCCAGCTCATGCGCCTCTATAACGCTGTTGATTTTGATGACCTCATCGTCAAGCCCTTGAGGCTTTTTGAAGACCATGAAGAAACCCTGGAACGATATAGACAACGCTACCGCTATATCATGGTAGATGAGTTTCAGGACACTTCAACTATTCAATACCTGCTGATTAGGCATATCGGAGAGGAACACCGCAACCTTTGCTGTGTGGGAGACGATGATCAGTCTATTTATTCCTGGAGGGGGGCAGACTTCACTAACATTCTTAAATTCGAGGCCGATTTTCCCGAATTCAAGGAAATTAAACTTGAGCGGAATTATCGCTCCACCGGCACCATCCTCAATGCAGCCAATGCGGTAATCGCCCACAATAAAGATAGAAAATCCAAGACTCTGTGGACAATCAGTCAGGATGATGAGATGACGCTCCAGTATAGCGAGCCGGATAATGACCGAGACGAGGGCTGTTACATAGCCGAAACTATGATTGCCCTCAGGGTGGAAGAAGGCATCCCCTATGAGAAGATGGCAGTATTGGCGAGAACTAACTCCCTTACCCGAAGCATAGAAGATGCCCTGCTATCGTATAACATACCCTACGCCGTGAGTGGGGGCATGAGCTTCTTCAGCAGGCCGGAAATCAAGGATATCATCGCTTACCTGCGGGTAATCGACAATCTCGACGACGATGTCAGTTTTCTGCGTATTATCAACACACCCCGCCGCGGCATGGGTAAATCCTCCCTGGAGAGGCTGGTGGAGAAGGCCCGCGAAAAAGAATATGGTCTTTACAGTGCCGCATGTGACTTAGTATTCGACGGCGGAAACGCTGTCAACAGCCGATTAAGGGGAGCCATGGCGGATTTTGTTGATCTTTTCGAACGGTATAGGGAGATATTCAGCCTGGTGCAGGAAAACAAGTCTCCCCTAAGTGTTCCTCTCAAAGAACTCATTGAAGAAATCGGCTACTGGGGCTATCTGCTGCAGGAATTCCGGCAAAACAACAAAATTGCAAAATGGAGATATGACAATATTCAGTATTTCATTAATTTTTTGGAGCGTTGGGAAAAACACCCGGACAACCTTGACCCGACACTCACGCAGTGGCTCAACCGCATCACGCTTAATGCCAGAGACAAGTTGGATGACGGCGATGACGGCAAAGTCAATCTCATGACTATACATGCCTCTAAGGGTCTTGAATTCGATGTGGTATTTCTCTCAGGACTGGAAGAAGGACTCATCCCTCATGTGAAGAGTTTGCTGGAAGAGGAACGCCGTCTGTTCTATGTGGCCATCACCAGGGCACGAAGGAAGCTCTATCTCTCATCATGCCGTACCAGAACCGTTAGGAATGTGACTGTTGACTGCACGCCTTCACAATTCCTAAGGGAGATTCCAGAGGAACTCATGGATGCCGTGGATTCCAGAGAGGATGAGACTTTGAGCCCTGAGGAAGCTTCAAAGTATTTTGCTAATATGCCTTGGAAATAAACCGCTCGGCTTCATCCAGCACCCGTCTACCCGTATCATAGGTGATGATTTTTTCTGCCTCTTCATAGGGAAGCCATCTGAATTGAAGAATTTCCTTTTCGGCAAAGGCAGGCCGGACTATCCCATCACCTGTTTTATGCGCAAGGTAGAATCCAACCACTTTGCGCCGCCCATCAGGCAGCAGCCAGGAAGCCTCTGTGAAGAACCCCTCATCAAATTCTATCATTGTGCCGCATTCTTCGCCGATTTCTCTTCTTGCCGTATCTTTGGGACTCTCGCCCGGTTCGGGATGTCCTTTGGGGTGGTCCCAGTGCCCTCCGCTACTATGATGAACCAATAGATAGCGCCTCGCCATGCCCGCCTTTGGATAATGGTAGACGACCGCACCGAAGGATCTGTCAGTTTCCACTAATGAATCGATTCCAGATTGTAGGGCGTAGCCTGATAGACATAGTAGTTAAGCCAGTTGGAAAAAAGCAAATGGGAGTGACTGCGCCAGCGGGTGATCGGCTGCCGGGAGGGGTCGTCCTCGGGGTAGTAGTTACGTGGTATGGGGGGATTCTCACCGCGCTTTAAGTCCCGATGGTATTCGTCATGCAGGGTCAGGGGATCGTACTCTGCATGACCGGTTACGAAGACATGGCGCCCATCACGGTTTGCAACGATGAAGATGCCGGCCACCTCTGAATCGGCAAGAATCATCAATTCTTCAATATCTTTGATGTCTTCATGTCTAATCTCGGTGTGCCGGGAATGGGGCGCATAGAATCTGTCGTCAAATCCTCGGACCAACTGCACATGTCTGTCATTCACACGATGGGAAAAAACCCCGGACACTTTCTCGGCAACCGGATGCTTAGGCACCCCGTAATGGTGATAGAGGCCGGCCTGGGCCGCCCAGCAGATATACATGGTTGAGAAGACATGCAGCTTGGCCCACTCCATGATTCTTACCATCTCCGGCCAATAGTCCACCTCTTCAAAGTCCAGGGTCTCTACTGGCGCACCAGTAATTATCAGTCCGTCAAATTTCTTGTCTTTCACCTCATTAAAAGTTTTATAAAACACTTCAAGATGTTCTTGCGGAGTGTTTTTGGCATCATGGGTGGCCGGAAGCATCAATTCCACTTCACATTGCAAGGGGGAATTGGAAAGCATACGGAGAAGTTGATTTTCCGTAATTATCTTCAGCGGCATCAAATTCAATATGAGAATTCGCAGGGGTCTTATGTCCTGGTGAACGGCCCTGCTCTCTGTTATCACGAAGATATTCTCATCCTGAAGAACATCTATGGCCGGAAGTCCATCCTGTATTTTGATGGGCATAGCAACTCCTTGTTTCTTTGAAGATTATCGAGTAGAAATACTTTGGCCGTCAAGGGATATCTGCTCTTCATTTAGAGGTGCTGCCAGCTTGAAGACTTCCTGTGAAATAAATTGAGTATAATATGGGGCACCTCTAAGAAACAGCTTTAGGAAATTGACGAAGAAATTTTTTGTCGATACAAGGCGGCAGAAGCTCAAGCGTAGCTTAAGCTACGTGAGCATTTTGACAACGCAGTAGCGGCGGAAAAGTTCGAGTCAAGAACTAAATGGGGTTTTTTAGAGGTGCCCTAAGGTGCAGTTCAGGCAAGCAGACCGGCTTTGGGGGCTTGCGCAAACAAGCATGGGCTGCGCATAGCGCATTCCTCTTTCGGAATAGGTTCAACGAAGACTGGATGATTCACCGTCCCTCACGGTTCAATGAGGTTCTCCAATGCCGCTAAACACAAAGAAACCGCCGGCAGTTCCATTGCAAAGGCTCCTATCCCCTTTAACTAGGCGAAGCTTAACAAATCATACTTCTAAGAAATCTCCAAGAAGATGAACCAGATAATTCCGGCTCGCCATGGCCAAGCCATCTCAAAATTCTGAACACCGTACTGTCGGAGGCAATTATCTGACAACAGTTTATGGCGCCTCGAAGATTGTGGGCGGCTCAATGGGCGGGATTCATGGCGGTCCACAGCCGTTTGAAAACCTACTATGCACTGTCAGAAAAAAATTATATAGCTACCCCGCCCGACAAAGACCGTTACGGAATATAGGTTTAGTAATTTTTTAGCCCGAATGAGCCGAAATTGAATCAATGGGCACCTCTAAAAAACAGCTTTAGGAAATTGACGAAGAAATTTTTTGTCGATACAAGGCGGCAAAAGCTCAAGCGTAGCTGGGCTTAGTTGAGTATTTTGACAACGCAGTAGCGGCGGAAAAGATCGAGTCAAGAACTAAATGGGTTTTTCAGAGGTGCCCCAATGGAGATTGGATCGATATGGATGAGGAGGAAGCACATACCTGTAAATCGTTTTTTCGTCGAATTATATGTATCAACACATAGCTGTTTCCCGGCACAAAGCTTCAGGGCGCTGCTAGAATAATTGAAAATGTGCGAAGAGAGAGTTCAAATATTGACACAGTCTCCATTGTCATTTATGATGAAAATGCTATGCCCACTTATGCCATGAGACTTCCAGATTCAACCACTGAAATCCTGAACCAAATCAGAGAACTTTACACTAACTTCTTTGATCAGAGCTGGTTCTCGCTATTCTTGAATGATTTCCCCATGTCTCCAGGACAATTTCATGATATTCGTTCTACATTGTCCCTAGATGCACCAAAATCAACAGATATCCCGATTCTACACCATGGGATATCCGCTTTGGAGATATATATTCAACTCCTCAAAGAAATTGTCATTCCAAAGATATCAGATATAAGATCAACACGCTATGGCGGCAGGAGGTTTGATGCAATGTCCCTTGAAACGAAAACAAAAAGAGAAATTATCGTTTATTTGTTACCAAGGAACATTGCCCAACTGGATTCACTGGTAAACAGCCTCAAACAAGCCTTGCCTCCGGTTCCTGCCTCACCAACAAGAAAATACAGGACCCCCTCTCACTCTTGGCAGGGCAGACGGAAGCCTCTAAATGCCTCTTCAGAGTATGAAAATCGAGAATAATGATAACTCCTCTCTAACTTCTGGAGCATAGCTTTGAAGGAAACCTGCCTAGGAGTCTATGTCTATACGTTCAATCGCTATTTGCTTCTCGACTAAGCTAATCAACTTGACTATATCCTCTTCATTCATTGACAGATCGTCGGCATAGCTGATCAGAATGCTTTGGGCAATATCTAAGGCATCACCAATAGGCATACTCGATAGAATCCACACCTCTTCATCTGAAGCATAAAACTCATCGGCACCCTTTGCTTCCCACTGGGATGCATTGCTAATCTGCATATCCAGCTCTGCGCTCACGGTCTTTTCAAACTCTTCATCGGCTGTGGATTCATTCAAGACTGTTTGGCCTATCTGGGCCTGGAGCTGCCAAGAAATATCCATTATAGAGGCAAGAAGGGCCTTGGACTGATCAGTTCCATTACCTACTCCATAGACAACCCCTTCCTCTAAGGGAGGGTTCTGCACCCAGTCCGGGTAATCAATTACAACCTCTTCACTCTCTTTGCTAACCGCAGCCTCCTCGATTTGCTCAGACTCAATAGGTGCCGGAGGGGCAATTTCTTCCTGCTCCGGTTCTTCGGCAGTCTGGCAACTAACAGCAAAGACCATTATCAGCGCCAACCCCATTTTCTGATAAACACTCCAGTTCCAATTCATTTCAAAATCTCCACTTCAATCTCTACACGCCGGTTAAGCCCCTTGCCCTGGGCCGTTTTCGTACTGCCGAGCAAACGGCTGCCCCCAAACCCCTTTACCGAACTTACAGCTATCCCGGCCTCACGCAAGGCTTCAGCCATCGTTTCAGCCCGTCCCCGGGAAAATCGCATCAAGGCATTCTGCTCTCCCCTGATATGTGTAGGATTGGCATGCCCCATAACCGATATCTCGCCATAATTCATGTACTGCAATTCTTGCAGGAGGCTTTGGCCTAAGAGTTCAAGCCCCTGTCGCTGCCCCCCGGAGAGCCGGGTATCATAGGCATTGAAATTGAGCACCCGAACTATCAAGGAACTTCCCCGAACCATGACCCTGATATCGGACCCATATTCACCATTCGCCAAGTCTTTCAAAACCCGCTCCAGGCGGGCGGCCCTTATCATAACGCCTTCTTCCCACTGCTCAATCAATGGAAGGGGATCAATGCCATGCTTATTCTTGAACCTCATGATAGAACTGGCAGCAATGAGCAAGCCGCTTTTTTCCGGATACCGCACCAGCGCATAATGAAATTGACCTCGTTTCACAGTCGCCTCGACTGCGGCCGACCTCAAGCCAATCGCATTGATGTATGCCTCAGTCGCTTCAACAGCCTGTTGAATATCTTGGGCAGATGAACCATTATGCCGAATCACCTCTTCCACTTGAGAGGCAATTTGGAGCAGAAGCTCTTTCTTTGCGGACGAAATAGCCGCTTCCTCGGTAGTTCCTTTACCCCTTCCATAGAAATACTCACTCGAATAAGGCCGTTGTGCAAGCCATGGAGGGTCCTGTGCAGCCATCAAAAATGCGAGGTTCATGCAAAAACCTAGAACACAGCAGATCATCACCTTTTTCATAATATTTTCTCCTAAAAGCCACCTGAAACCGTTTTATAAAGGGAATCAAAAGCATTCATTGCTTCCCGGCCTAATCATCTTCCAACCTCATGAGCTGTCAAAATACTCAACTCACCAATGCTGCGCTGGAGCGTTGGCCGCCTCACCCTCCCCTGTCAAAGTTTTAAGCAGACGTAAACCTTAGACAGTCTGATGGCTCCGGCACCAAATGTCAACTGGTGTGCCGCAGCATTCAAGAATGAATATCTGGGCGCAACCCTTCGGGTCGGGCTTTTCACTCCAATGCCTTAATCTGGCAGCCTGTTGACCGGCTCATTGCCAATCGCAGGGGGGGCAGCCAGCGGCATTTCCGTTGCAATCTCTTGCGCTGGTTGCCATTTCTAATGCCCAAAAGCTTGGTGTTTGAAAGAACCGGCCTCTGCCCCCAGTCATTCCTTAGTAGGGAAACGACTTGACAAGGAGGTGTTTATGACTTTTCCGCACTGCCCCAATCCCGACTGCTCCAATTTTGACGCTCCTTTAGGGGAGAACTGGTATATCCGCTATGGTTTTCATCCTACCATGGCCTTCGGCCCAATTCAACGCTACCGCTGTAAGAATTGCCGCAGGACTTTTTCGGCTCAGACTTTCTCCATAGATTACTATGCCAAAAAAATTATCGATTATTCCAGGATCTTCGAGCATCTTGTCACCGCTTCAGGGCTTATCGACATAGGCCGGGCCCTCGGCATCAGGGCCGAGACCGTTCAGAACCGCTTTGAACGGCTGGCACGGTGCTGCCTGGCCATTCATTCCGAACTGCTTCCGGCCCTGCCCATGCAGGAAAATATGGCCGCCGACGGGCTGGAATCGTTCTCTTTTTCCCAGTACTTCCCTCATCACATCAACCTCTTCGCCGGCTCTGCATCCGAGTTCATCTACAGCATGGGCTTTGCCAATCTTAGGCGCAAAGGAAGAATGACCCCTGCACAGAAGAAGCAGAGGTTAGAACTGGAAGCCGTCGAAAAGGCCGATCCGAAAGCCGTCGAAAAATCGTTTAGAAGTATAACTGAAGGTCTTATTCAACTGCTTGAAGATAAGAAGGTTACCGGAAAGATATTGACGACAGACCTTCACAAATCGTATACACGGGCCTTCGCCAAGATTGAGGATTTCAGGAAATACTTTCTTCATGAATGTATATCTTCAAATGAGTTCAGGAATAAAGACAATCCCCTATTCCCTGTGAATTACCTTGACCGTCAGATTCGCAAAGATGCCTGCAATCATGTGCGGCAGACGGTACAGTTTGCCCGGTGTCCCAGTGCGATGATGACGCGCATGGCCGTCTATCGTCACTACCATAACTGCGTGATTGCCCGGCGGGTTCAGGAAGCCCGAAAAAAAGACATGACAACACACGTGGAAGAGGCCGGAATTGAGCGTACAGACCTGGACAAAATAATCGGCAGGTATTGGCTGAAGCGTCCATTCCTGAGCAAGCTCAGACTGGGCATGGAAGAGGTCAAAACCTGGTCCAGTCAGTGGCGTAATCCCGGGGTGAAGGTTAATCGCTACAGCCCCCTGTACATCCAGGTTTAGAGGTGAACACAAGGTTCGGGGCATTTGATACTGTACAAAAGAGCTGTCAAGGTGCTGACACTTCTATAGAGGCAGGATATATTTCTTATGATAAGTCTCTAAGGAGTCGGAATTGCATCGGATTACCAACAATACCAATATTCTCTCTCAAAAACCTCTGATAAGCCCGGGAGAGCTTAAGTCTTCTCTGCCAATGGATGATGAACTTGGCAATGCAATTTTGAGCTTTCGGGAGGATTTGGTACGCATCATATCCCATGAGGATGACAGGCTGCTAGTCATTGTCGGCCCCTGTTCCATTCACGATACCGATTCGGCCTTGGAGTATGCCGAGAGATTGATGGAATTGCGGAGCCGATATCAGGAATTTCTGAACATCGTGATGCGAGTCTATTTCGAGAAGCCGAGAACCATGCTTGGATGGAGGGGCTTCATCATTGATCCGCATCTGGATGGGTCATACAACATCCAAGAGGGTCTTAAGGAGGCTCGCAGACTTCTGATTAATATCACTAGAACGGGTATGCCGGCCGGTACCGAGGTGTTAGGTCCCATTGTCCCCGAGTACATCGCAGACCTTATTTCCTGGGCATCCATTGGGGCGCGTACCACCGAGTCTCAAACCCACAGGGAAATTGCCAGCGGACTATCCATGCCTGTGGGATTTAAGAACAGCACCGATGGAGACCTCAAGAAGGCGATCAATGCGATATATTCGGCTCAAAGAGGCCATAGTTTCATCGGCATCGATCAAGAGGGAAGAACTTGTGTGCTCCATACTCGAGGCAATAACTCCGGACATGTCATCATCAGAGGAGGAGACAGCGGCCCCAATTACTATAAGGAAGACATCGAAAAAGCGGAAAATTTATTTGCAGATATTGGAGTTAGGGCTTCAATAATCATCGACTGTTCTCATGATAATTCAGGCAAAAAGCATGACAAACAGGCCCAAGTATTCAGAGCAGCCTTGAACATCAGGAAGCAGAGAAAAACATCAATTCGAGGGGTGATGCTTGAGAGCTTTCTCAAAGCCGGAAAACAGACCATCCAAGATAATCTGTCCAAACTCGTATACGGGCAGTCTATTACCGATGCATGTATCGACTGGGAAGAAACAGAGGAGCTGCTGGCTATGGCTGCTAAGGAAGTAGAGCGATGGAAATAGCAGAGACACGACGAAGGCGATTGAACATACGTATTGCGGCATTGCTCGAAACAGTGCTGAGAGGCAGGGATTCGTGGTCAGGGGACATCGAATCAGGAACAAGTCTCGACGGCAAACCGGTCCACTGGTTTCTCGCCGCCCATCGTGTGGGATCGCGGATGACCCTGATTGAAACCGTTACAAGTACCGGCAGGGATGCACGGGTTGTCCGCTCCTGGATTCTGGCCCCAGGGGAAGACGGGCAATGGCATTTAGAATCTGCTAAGAAAAATCATGAGACGGTGCCGGACGAATGGATCAATGATGAGCTTGAAGAAACTATTGGGCGATTGGAAGACCCAGAAACAGCCAAGTCCATTCTGGAGATTCCCAAGGCGAAACTGATCGCACCGGTTATTCCTTCGCCCATCATGGGAATCTGGCCAAGGAGGTTCCATGCCGGATTAGGGCTGGCTGTATTTGTCTTTGCGTTCTTCATTCTCATGGTCGTCGGCACATTCCAATTCCACAATATATCAAATTTGGTTAAGAGCATTAACTCTTCCATCGGGCTATCCTCTGTGAAGCAGATGCAAACTCTTCAATCCATGGGGGTAAGGCTGACAGCCCTGGACAATGAGATGGAAGAACTTAGGGGCGATGTGAGGCGGGAGCGGGCGGCCTTTGAATTCAGCCGTAAGAATACCGCTATGTCTATTCGGAAACAGGCTGATGAGTTGTCCAATTCTGATTTCTCGAGGAAACGGGCCTATAACTACTTAGCCGATCAAATTGAGTATGCAGAAAGCTACGGGTTTATCCTCCGGCAGCTTTCGCGGCTGCCGGAAGATAACGCTCAGGCCGAAACACTCATGGTGACAGATAGGGCCAATATCGTCCCGCTGTCTGCGTATCGGTCCACTGTCGCCGGTTTGAGCTATCCCGTCCGCTTAGACGGGAAGGATGCCGATGGAAAGGATTTCATGATTTCAAGTGGATTCGGAGAGCTTAGAGCCTCAGGCATTGGAACCGGCGGATACCTCCCCCACATGGCCGTCGACATCATCAATGTGCGAAATATTCTCACGGTTACACCGAGCAACTTCATCATACGGTTCCCCGGAGAACCAGGGAGTGTCGTGTCCTCCGCCGGCGGTCAGGTCGTCGATAAGGGTTACAGCGATGTCTACGGCTGGTACATTGAGGTGAGTCATCCCATTACTTCGACTTGGCAAGAACGGTACTCTGGCATAAGGCATCTAACAACATTCTATTCACATTTTGCCAGTGCTCCCGAATGGCTGGAGGGAGATATGGTAGCGCAGAATGAGAAACTTGGTGATATAGGAAATACAGGCCTGGCAACTGGCCCCCATCTCCATTTCGAAGTGAGGGTGTACAGGGAAAATGCCGAGTTTCAGGGTGTGCTGGGGAAGTTTGACCGTATGAATCCCTATGTACGGTCGACTGACAACTAAGAATCGATCCCATAAACATCGGCGGGGTTAAACAGTGGTTCCGATATGATTTTGATCTTTCCTTCATTGACCTGCTGGAAGAAGCAGCTTCTTCTACCGGTGTGACAGGCGGCATCTCCCATCTGCTCAACTTTTAGCAGTACGCAGTCTCTGTCACAATCAAGATATATTTCTTTAACAATCTGCTTATTCCCTGATATTTCGCCTTTTTCCCATAAACAGCCGCGGCTTCTAGACCAGTAGACGGCCGATTTGTGTTCCAGGGTGAGTTTCCATGCTGTCCGATTCATCCAGGCCTGCATTAACACCTCACCTGTCATATAATCTTGGGTGATGACAGGGATAAGCCCTCCGGGGGCATCGAAATTGGGCTCAGTAAGGCTTTGAGGAGATTCCAACACTTATTCTATCGGAGTCAAGAGAAAATGGAGTTCATCATTAGAGATGATGCATGTATCGATATTCTGAGCATCCATTTGCCCCAGTTCTTGCCTGATGACTTGAACATCATCCAGATGATCGGCCGAAATATGCTGCAACCTGGAGTGATGAGGACCGAAGGTTTCTCTTAAATCACCGTCAACCTGAATAACGGCGTCGAGTAATCGTCCATAGACAATTTTCACCTTCATGACGGAATGAAAATATGTAGAATTATATATCAAGTGATTATTCTCCACCAGAGCTTTGTATATCCGCTGAATGACTGAATCAATGAAAAGACAGTCCTCAAGAATTTTATCGGCAAAATAATCAGCATCAATATTGAGCTTCACCGCATCGTGAAGATTGCGGATCATGACTGTCAGAAAGAATAAAGCGTCTTCGTAGTGAGTCTTTTTTGCCATTTTACATCCCTATGCCAGGTAAAAAATTTATCGGCAGGTCGCCGTATACTCTTGACGGGTATCCCCCTGGCGTATAAAGTATACAGACTCCTTCCCTATGCTTAACATGGGGCGAGTATGTCCAAAAGGGGGATATTGTGAAGACTTATGAATTGACCTGTGTCTTTCGAATGAAAGAAGGGCAGGATGTGGCGGGTATTGAAGCAGTTAAGCAAATACTAGCCGATGCCCAGGCATCCATCCAATCTGAAGAGGATATGGGGGATAGAGAGCTTGCCTACGAAGTAGATAATGAAACCAGAGCCCGTTATCGCTTATTCATAGTGGAACTAGACCAGAAATCACTATTGAAAATTGAAGACTTGTTGAAGCTTAGAAATGAGATACTGCGATACATGCTTGTTGCAAGAGGAAGTTAATGGCCGATATCAATAAAATAGTATTAGTCGGACGCCTTACGAGAGATGCAGAGCAGTCGTATACCCAAAGCGGCTATGCTCTGGTGAAATTTTCTCTGGCGGTTAACCGCAGGAAAAAACAGGGAGATGGATGGGTTGATGAGGCGAATTTTTTTGACGTTACAAGCTTCGGGCGTCAGGGTGAAGCGATTGCAAATTTCATGACGAAAGGTCGGCAGATTGCTGTTGAAGGGCAGTTAAGGCAGGACAGATGGGAGGCGCAGGATGGCTCCAAACGATCCAAGGTTTATGTAGAAGCTAATTATATACAGCTTCTGGGAAACCGCAAAGAGGGCTCGGCTTCCAATTCTTATCAAGAGAATGAAGGAACAAACCCAAGTCCGCCCGCTTCACAGAGCAATGATTTCAATCAGCCGGTCTCTCGGTTTGAAGATGACATCCCATTTTAGAGATAAGGAGTTTACGAATAATTCATGTCAGATCATTATGGTTATATGGATATAGAGAAAGATGGCGGCCGGTCGAGCGGCTATCGCGATGATAAGGGAGATCGCTCCGGTATGTCCGGCGGTCCCCGCCGCAAGTACTACCGAAAAAAGGTTTGTAAGATTTGCACAGGGCGGGTGAGGGTCGACTACAAAGAGAGCGATGCCCTGAAGCGCTTCACGACGGAAAGAGGCAAAATCCTCCCTCGAAGAATTACAGGCACCTGCGCGAAGCACCAGCGGCTGATCGCAAGAGAGATTAAGCGGGCAAGAGCATTAGCGCTTCTCCCGTTTGTGACTAAATAAGGAGCAGCCCGATGAAAGTCATTTTATACAGTGATGTTCCCAATTTGGGAGAGGAAGGCGACATTAAGATAGTCGCCGATGGTTATGCCCGTAATTACTTGATCCCCCAGAAATTAGTCGTTCGATACACTAAGGCGACAGAGACAGAACTGGCCCAGAAGCAGCAGGCAATTAGCCGCCGCAAAGCCGAAAAGGCATTGTCAGCCGCTGGTGATAAAACCAAGATTGAATCACTTGAAATGGAATTATCAGCCGTTGCCGGAGAGAACGGCAAGCTATTCGGCTCAGTCACCTCAGCCGCCATCATGGAATATCTCCATACACAGGGGATAATGGTCGAGCGCAAACGCATTGAACTTCCCGAAAGCGGTATAAAGGTTGTGGGAAGCCATACTGTGACCGTGAAGCTCTACGGCGGGGAAAAAGCCCTTCTCAATGTCAATGTATCGGCTAGTCAGGCCAAAGAAAAAGAGCAGCGAGATGAAGTATTGGTTAGCGATACAGATAAACTGGATATTGAGGCTCAGCCGGCTTCGCCTGCTTCTGAATCGGGTTAATACTATTGGCGCAGCCTGTCTTGAAGGATTCCATTCCACCTTATCATGAAGAGGCGGAAATGGCGGTTTTGGGCGCCTTGTTGTTGAACTTCTCACCTAACCTCCTGGATGAAGTCATACAGCATGTTCGGGTCGATGATTTCTTCAAGGGCGCTCATCAGCTCATCTTCAAGGGCATAATCAATCTCAGTGATAAGGGGGAAGGCGTTGACATTCTTACCTTAACAGACGAGCTTTCTGCTTCGGGAAATATTGACCAATCTGGAGGGGCGGCATATGTTGCATCGCTCACCTCTCGAGTACCGACAGCTTCCAATGTCGCCTACTATGCGAAAATGGTTAAGGAGACCAGCCTTCGCCGGGCTCTTATCAATGCCTCAAGGGATATGATTGCCCATGCTCATGATGATTCGGTAAATGTTCGCATCTCTATAGAAAAAGCCGAAAAATCTTTATTTGGTTTAATTGAAGATCAAAGCCGTGGCGAACTCAAACCGGCCATTGTCGTGGTGCCCGAAGCTGTTGATATCATCGCCAAACGCAATCAGTCAACTGAAGAGCATACAGGTGTAGCATCGGGTTTCTCTGCTTTGGACAGACTTACCAGTGGATTTCAGAATTCGGAGGTAACCATACTTGGAGCGAGGCCATCTATCGGAAAAACAGCATTGGCCCTTACCATGGCCACGAATATCGCGGTGAAGCAGAAAATACCCTGCGGTTTCTTCACATTGGAGATGTCGGCTGTGTCATTGATGATGCGTATAATCTCATCTGTGACCAGCATAGATTCAGGGAAAATTCGTTCCGGATTGATGAGCGGCCGGGATTTTACCCGACTCACTGAAATCGCTGGAAATATCTATGAAGCGCCGCTGATACTGCAAGATTCCCCTAATATCCCAATACTTGATTTACGATCCCTCGCCCGAAAAATGGTATTGAATCACAATGTGCGCATCATATTCATCGATTACATAGGTTTGATCGGCCCGGAAGATATCACCCTGCCCCGATATGAGCAAATTTCTTCCATTAGCCGTTCACTGAAATCCCTTGCCCGCGAGCTGAATATCCCGCTCATTGCCCTCTCTCAGGTAGGACGGCAATCCGAAGGGAAGACTCCCACATTGGCGGACTTGAGAGAATCAGGGGCCCTTGAGCAGGATGCGGATGTGGTCTTATTCCTGCATCGGGATCGGGATACTGATAAAGATGAAAGCGAACGAATACCTGAAAGCTTACTCGAGACAAAATTGGTTGTCGCCAAACAAAGAAATGGTCCGACCGGCGTGATAAAACTCCATTTCGCCCCACGTTTCGCTCGATTTCAACCCTTCCAGGAAACAGGCCGATAGGATGTGTCTAAGGGCACCTCTAAAAAACCCCATTTAGTTCTTGACTCGAACTCTTCCGCCGCTACTGCGTTGTCAAAATGCTCACGCAGCTTAAGCTACGCTTGAGCTTTTGCCGCCTTGTATCGACAAAAAATTTCTTCGTCAATTTCCTAAAGCTGTTTCTTAGAGGTGCCCCTAAGATTCTCTTTCGATGGCATTTGAGAATTTCTGGAATCCGGAAAAAAGGGAATTTGATGCCCGCTGCATCGATATAAAATCTACTCGAACTAAGTATTCCCACGAAGCATTTTAATTTATACCTGAAGGAAATTGAACGGCGGCCCGACAACAGTAATGCAAAATGCCGCTGTTGCAGATGAAGTAAGCAGCTCATAATCCGGCACAATACCCTATCAATTTGCATCTTCGGCAACCCGGATACTCATTTAAGGAGCAGCGGCTGTATGATCTGTTAGTTGGATATTGCCATTAGGGGCAGCCGTAAGAAATCTATCTAGAAACCTAAATAGGGGCTGTGTCAGGGCGAAGGATTTGGTTCGCAGACAAGGCGGAAAATCCGCTTAAAAGCGCAGTGTATGCGCGTATACATGAGCATTTTAAGCGGGTTTTTCAACGCCGTATGCGGGCCAAAGACGAGTTCTGACACAGCCCCGCCCTTAAGGCAAACCAGGCTTTTTCTCTACATCTTAAACAGTAAATCCTCATAACTCGGATAGGGCCAGATGCTCTTGTCGGTGAGACGCTCAAGCTCATCCCCATATTTTCTGAGTTTCGCCATGGCCGGAATCACCTCCTTGTGGTAGGTCAATGCCTGCTTTTTGACATCATCCTCAAAAGACTGAGCATCTTTCATCGCCTTGCCAAGTTCCTGAGAAGAGGAAAGAAGTCCCTCTATGTTCTCGTTGAGATGTTTCAGATAATCCTTCTGATTCCTGCAAGCCGCGTCCATGGATTCCATGCCAGCAACAGCGGAAGCAAGAGATGCGGCAAACTTCGCTACCGTCGGAAAAATCTGCCTATCGGCCATGTCCTTCATAACACCAGCCTCAATGTTGATCTGCTTGCTGTAGGTTTCGAGGTAGATGGTGATCCGGCTTTCAATCTCATCCTTAGAGAGCACCTTGTGTTTGGCAAAGAGATTGATGGACAACGGTTCGTCATACTGCAGAAGGGCTTCCACAGTGGATTTGATGTTGGGCAGTTTCCTTTTTTTTGCCTCGTCCACCCATTCATCCGAATATCCGTTCCCGTTGAAGACGACACGGTTATGATTTCTGTAGTTTTCAAGGATGATGTTTTTCACTTCGCCATCCACATTCTTCGACGATTCCAGCCTGTCGGCAATTTCTCTGAGTATTTCGGCCATGGCAGTGGTCAGAACAATGTTTGAACCGGCAATCGATTGAGATGATCCTCCCATGCGGAATTCAAACTTATTGCCGGTGAAGGCGAACGGGCTGGTTCTATTCCTATCGGTAACGTCCATAGGGATATCCGGCAGCGTGGTGACGCCGATCTCGAGGCGTTTGCCCTCGTCATCCTCAATTTCCTCACCACTGATGAGTTTCTCCAGTATTTCAAAAAGTTGGTCACCAAGAAATATTGAGATGATTGCAGGAGGAGCCTCATTGGCACCCAGCCTATGATCATTTCCCGAATTAGCAGCAGAAGCCCGGAGTATGGGCGAGTAGACGTCCACGGCCTTGATAACCGCTGTTAGGAATAGAAGAAACCGCGCATCGGTATGAGGATTATTGCCGGGTTTAAGCAGATTGACACCGGTATCCGTTGCGATGTTCCAGTTGTTATGTTTGCCTGATCCATTGACTCCTGCGAATGGTTTCTCGTGCAGAAGGCAGGCCATGCCCTTGCGTCTGGCGACTCTCTCCAGAGTCTCCATAACGAGTTGATTCCAGTCTGTCGCGATGCTTGC
Organism: Spirochaetaceae bacterium; assembly: GCA_965232165.1. GTDB lineage: Bacteria > Spirochaetota > Spirochaetia > DSM-2461 > DSM-2461 > UBA2779. The sequence continues at coordinate 894,223 of CBDDOY010000002.1, forward strand.
GGGCGAATAAACGGTCGCCAGTTCATACTGATGAGGGGCGACCTCATTATGCTGTGTTTTCGCACTGATGCCCAGCTTCCAGAGTTCGTCGTTGACTTCGGCCATGAAATCCGCCACACGTTCTTCGATAGCGCCGAAGTAGTGGTCATCCATTTCCTGACCCTTGGCGCTCATGCTTCCAAACACCGTGCGTCCGGTGAGGCGTAAATCCGCTCTGTTATCATAGAACTGTCTATCCACCAAGAAGTATTCCTGCTCCGGTCCTGAGTTTGTGATGACACGGCGCACTTCGGTGTCTCCGATTGCCTTGAGCACGCGTAGCGCCTGAACGTTTAATGCGTCTATAGAACGAAGCAGCGGAACCTTTTTATCCAGGGCCTCCCCTGTATAGGACACAAAGGCGGTTGGTATGCATAGGGTCACCCGTGTGCCTTGCGCCTTTAAGAAAGCGGGAGAACTCGTGTCCCAGGCCGTGTAGCCCCTTGCCTCGAAAGTGGACCTTAATCCTCCGGAAGGAAAAGATGAGGCATCCGGCTCTCCTTGAATCAGTTCCTTGCCGGAGAACTCCATCAATACTGTCCCATCGGAATTGGGTGAAATAAATGAATCATGTTTTTCGGCGGTGTATCCCGTGAGCGGCTGAAACCAATGGGTGTAGTGAGTTGCTCCTCTTTGCAATGCCCAGTCTTTCATCGCATTCGCGATAATTTCGGCAATTTTCATTGAAAGACGCATTTTTCCATCTCGAACCTTGATGAATTCATCAAAAATCGACTTGGGTAAGACTTCCCTCATCTGGGCTTCGTTGAAGCAGTTCTCACCGTATAATCTTTCGATACAGCGGGTTTTACTCTCTGACATATCTATTAAACTCCTCATTGTTTGCATACAATCGTCGACTTTCGAGATAGTATCGTTTTTCTACCGCATTCCCAATGCTGAATGTTTTCCTAGGAAATGGGCCATTTTTTGTAATTCTGTCGAAGAAGAATTCTTTGTCAACCGCCGGTAATAACATTCCCACCCTATTTTTGACATTAGACATATTCTTGACATATTTCTCGCCATGTATGTAATCAATATCGGCTTCCGGATGACGGCTGAGATATTCGTCCAGGATTTCCTGCAATGATTCGACTGCAAGCCGGTTCTCGGCTGAGGGCATGGAAAAGCTATGCCCGCCTTCCCTGTGAATCAGGTTGACGGGAAACTCTCTTGAATGCCCCGTGTGCCGAGTGGGGGCAAGACGCGACATGGCCTCCCTGAATTCCCTGATGAAATCATCTGGCTCCGTATTGAACAGGACGCGATGGATGGAGTGGAACTGCAGGCCCTCATCATGGATGTTTATCACCTCGGCCAGGGCATAACGGGAGGGATGATCCGGCGGGAAGCCCCGGGCCTTGTTCGCCTGCCATATTTCTTTGGCGGCGGCCAGGGAATGATTGCCATCGCCGACGGCGAACATGAGATGATTATCCGAGAGTAGGGATTCAAAGGCATCAACCAGCCGTTCCGAATTCTCGACAAACCGCCCGGTAATATGACCCCCGTCTTGCATGAGATCGAAATCATAGAGAATCTCGTTTCCCGCCGATAATGCGGACTTCATCACTTTGTTGCCGGGGTCATCCATAAGGAGGAGAATGTGTGGAATATCCATGGCCGCATTCTGTCTTATAGCGATGCGCGGAGGCAGTCTGTCCCTGATGGTTCCTTCCGTGGGCCTAATCAGGCTCTTTGATCCCTCAAGGAAGTCATAGGCTTCGAGGTCTATGGAAAGAACCAATCCACGCCGTTTGAAGGCATGGGACATTGACCGCTCAACCAATACAAAGCCGGGCGGAAGATCGCGCAATATGTTTGTCTCGAGAATATCTATCATGGTCCGATTGACCGCACTGACCCTCTTCTGCCAATCACCGTCCATAAGATAGCATTCAGGGATTATAAGATTCAAAGTGGAGGGATTGCCGGCAACGATGCGCCGCGTTTCATCCCAGTAAGAACGTTCAGAGGTGAATTGATCACAGGCGATCACAGACCAGGTCCGCATTTCTATTGCTGAATTGGGTATCATGATGTGCGGGATCGCGATTCCAAGACGGTTTAGGCGTTTCTCTATGGTCATTGGGCGGGCTTCTTATGATCCGACGCATCGGCCAAGAAGGGCACTTTAATTTCAAAACCCTTGTAAACCATGTAGGACTCTATAGATTCTATTCTATGCACGTGGCTTAGTTCTTCACTGAGAAACCGCAGGAAGCTGTATCCATACTCGAGGTGGACGGTAACGATGAGGTCGTAACGGCCTGTAACGACACCGACGGAGACAACACGCTTGAGTTTACTGATCTCCTCACCCTTAGAGACGTAGTTCATGTCCTTGAGCTTCACCCCGATGTAGATGATCTGATGACCTTCCATGGCTTCCGGATCGACGAATCCTGCGATCTTGAGAATGCCGTCCCGTTCGAGTTTCCGTACCCGGTTCTTAACGGTGTTTTCGGAAATTCCGAGATCAACCGCTATCTTCTTGAATGGCTTCCGGCCTTCCTGAAGATGGCCAATGATGCTCATGTTCACTCTGTCAAGCTGTGTCACGTGCTCCCCCTGAATTCTTGCATGAAGGTTATGAGCCTGTTTACACCGTCCATGTCCATGGCGTTGTAAAGGGAGGCGCGGCATCCGCCCACACTCCTATGCCCTTTCAACCCTACTAAGCCGATCCCTGCGGCCTCTTTGATGAAGGCCGCTAATATTTCCTCATCGGGCATCTGCCATACGACATTCATGTCCGAACGGACCGACGGGTCGATTGGGCATTGATAGAAGCTGTCTGATTCATCTATAACATGATAGAGTGCGGCTGCCTTTTTCCGGTTCGTCAAAGCGATTTCCTCTACTCCGCCCCGCTTCTTCATATTCTCCAACACCAGTTTCATGGTCCATATAGCAAAAACGGGGGGGGTGTTTACCAGGGAATCATTCTTGGCATGTGTCGCATAGTTCAGATAGGAGCCGAGCTGTGCTCTGCAACGCGTAAAAAGATCGTTTCTTATGATCACAACCGTCACACCCGCAGTGCCGAGGTTCTTCTGGGCGCCGGCATAGATGAGACCAAAATCCCTAACCTCCACAGGCCTGCTCAGTATATCGCTTGACATATCGGCAAAGAGGGGAATGTCCCCGGTATCGGGAAATTCTTTCCATTGCATCCCATTAACCGTCTCGTTGCTGGTGATATGCACATAGGAGGCTTTCTTTGTCACCTGAACACTCTTTGCGGGGGGCAGTGTCCTGTAACCGACATCTCGGCCGTCCCATATAATATTCACCCGGCCAAACTTCTCTGCTTCGTTGACGGCCTTAGCGGCCCACATGCCTGAATTGACATAGTCGCAGATACCGTTGGGGAGCAGCATGTTCATCGGCACCATGGAAAACTGCAAGGTGGCGCCGCCGCCTAGGAGCAGCACGGAATAATCTAATGGAATTCCCATCAGCTCCCTGAGCAGGGCAATAACTTGGTAATGCACCTCGGCGTAAGCATCATCGCGGTGACTCATCTCGAGGAGGGACAATCCCTTCCCCTGATAGTCAATCATTTCCTGGGCAAGTGCCGTCAGGACTTCGACCGAAATCATAGAAGGACCGGCGTAGAAATTTACGTATCTATTCATGGTCTTACTCATATCTCATTGTGCTATCCTTTCACGAAACTGACAAGGATGGAAGAGAGGCGTTTCAACAGCCCCATCATTAGCCACAGATGGACACGGATGAGATTCTTGCGGCTGCGATTTCTGCCTGGATTACCAGTAAGCTTCGGCAGGTATGCTCAAAGAACTGCCGTTCAATATACCACTATCTGGGGCTTGCTGAAAAAGTATCTTTGACTCTGAATACAAGTATAATAAATCAAAACTGCATTATAAGTGAGCCAAAATGCAATGATTTGAGAAACTTCGGTGGAATTTTGATTTCTGCTATTACCCAGGTGCAAGGGTTTTGAGCCATTTTCCGCATTTCCCTTGCACCTGTTTTTTTAAGAATAGATAGCAAGGGTGCTCTAAAGCATCTGTAACTGGCTTTTACCTTGAAAATCTATAGATTATGACTTTTTAAGCAAGCCCTATCTGCCTTATCTGCTATAGGGCACCTCTAAAAAATAGCTTTAGGAAATTGACGAAGAAATTTTTTGTCGATACAAGGCGGCAAAAGCGGAGCTAGCTTAAGCTTAGTTGAGTATTTTGACAACACAGTAGCGGCGGAAAAGATCGAGTCAAGAACTAAACGGGGTTTTTTAGAGGTGCCCTTTTGTATTTCTACATCTTCAAACTTTGCTATTGCAATTGTATCAAAGCCATCTGAAAAATGATAAACTCCACAAACAATGAGCAAATCAATATTGGATGTGTCATTTTTGGCTCTCTGAACAGCTATATCGAAAAATTCATTAGGACTTGTCATTGACAAACCATTATTCACGATTATAGTAATTTTATATTCTCCATTATCTGATGAAATCTTGAGTTGTTGAGATGCTTTTCTTATCGCAGTTTTTATCGGTGTAGAAAGATCATTGTAATATCTTCTTTTGTTTTCAAAATCAAGATCTAATGGATTTAAAATTACAGTTTTTATATCCAACCGAAACAACTTTGCCAGTCTATTTTGTTTTGATTGTTTTTCAATTGGCTCTTCCTCAATGATTTTTAGTTCAATCAGAATATTTTCATATCTATAATCGCAGGTTTTAGTACCAATTGATGGGTAATCTGTAAACATTTCACCACCGACAGCTTTGACAATATCATCGAAGTCCTTTTCAGTTAAACGTGAAAAATTTAAATATCCCATCTATTATAATTTCTTTGCTGGTGGTAATTATTTCGCATGAAGCACAACGTCTGTGTATACTCATTGTACTTATACTACCAAATTGGAGGAATAAGAATAATTGTTTATATTTTATTTTATCATTTTTACTCCTTTTAGTCAAAAAATTCATCAATTGTCTTTTTGATCTTATCACTAGCTTTTTTGGTGACCTGAGTATATCTCTCTGTCGTTTCAAAGCTTTCGTGTCCCAATAATTCCTGAATATATCTCAAATCAGCCCCAGCCTCAAGCAGATATGCGGCAGAAGAATGACGAAAAGCTGGACAAGGAAGGCATGATTGCCCCCTCCGTGTACAGCTTCCTTCATGGCCCGTTGAATAATCGTTTCATAGACGTGATGACACCCCCCCTTACCAGTCCTGGCGTCTGCCGTCAAATTGTAATCCTAACGTATTACGACTCACCGGCCCAGGGTGCCTGAGCGCGCATGACTTTCAGGAGCAATTCATTGGATCGGGACTCCCAAAACCAGAAAAAAACTGCGCACCCTCGGGTTCAGTGGAGCAGTTTGTTATGTGCCGTGTCTAGCCGCCGAAGTATCGTCAACTGATTGAATACATGGCGGTCCCTGGAGCCTGCCCGTTAAATAATCGCTGAATAAGCCACAGGCCAAGTGCTCCAAACAAGAGATGGGCGGAAATAGCGGCTCGCCTGTCCGACAACCGGCATGCTGTTAAATACAGCGCCGCGGCCTCGGCTGCAAGTACAAAAAAGTGTATCGCCGTCCAGCAGCAGATAGAATGCGCCAGTCAAAAGCATGATGCCTACAAGAGAATGAGTGTATGAAAACCCCCTTGATGATATTCAAGCCGTATAGTCGCCAGGAAGCGAAGCCATACACAGGTGTACCGCCCAATGTAATCCATCCCCAGGCTTGGTTGGATTGGGAAGCGCCAGAATGCCAGCCAGCCAACGGTCCCAAATGCAGCGTTCAGCGGCCCGAAATAGCATCCTCCAGAGCAGTAAGAAAGCCTTGGTAACAAAGGCCAACGAGGAACACCGACCAGCCGCCAATAACAGATGTCCATGGGAGCGAGCACCATCCTCGATGGAAATAGATCGCGGTGGTTCGTATTTATTCTTGCTTAGCAATTCGCGAAAGACAAAGCGCAATCGAATAACCGCCGTTGCAGGGCTTGCCCGGCTTTTCTTCCAAGTCAAAACACATCGACGTATTTTGACTTTGTTCACCTGTTCTAAAAATGCACAGGACTTCTGAATTCACGGCAACTCTGCTAAGCCGAGTTCTTTAAGAAAATTATTATGGGTATTTTTTGCCTTTGTTATTGTCTTCTCAATTTCAGCCAACTCATTATTGACTTGCTCAATGTCAATTATAGGTTCCGGCTCTGCCGTACTCACATACCGCGATATATTGAGATTGTATTCATGCTCTTTGATTTCATCCATCGAGACGCGTCGGGAATACCGCTCTTCTTCTTTTCGGTATTGATAGGTGTCTATGATTTTATCAATGTGTTCTCCTGAAAGAAAATTCTGCCGTTTGCCTTTTTCAAAGTGTTCGCTGGCGTTGATAAACAGAACATCATCGAACTTCTTGCATTTTTTTAGTACGAGAATACATACCGGAATGCCGGTTGAGAAGAAAAGATTTGCCGGCAAGCCTATGACCGTATCAATATTTCCATCCTTGAGTAACTTTGTCCGTATTCGTTCTTCGGCTCCGCCGCGGAAAAGAACACCGTGCGGCAAAATAACCGCCATGGCGCCTTCATCGCTTAAAAAATGAAAGCCGTGCAACAGAAAAGCAAAGTCGGCTGCGGACTTTGGGGCCAGTCCATAACTTTTAAATCGGAAATCATCGGCCAACGCTTCGCTTGGTTCCCAGCGGTAACTAAAGGGAGGATTGGCCACCACTGCATCACATTCCAGCTTTTTTGCCGGATTCATTTCATTGAGCATGCCCCAGTCGTTGAGAAGTGAGTCGCCATGATGGATTTGGAACTCCGAATCCTTCAATCCATGGAGCAGCATATTCATCCGCGCCAGGTTGTAAGTCGTGATGTTTTTTTCCTGGCCGTATATCTGACCAATACTGCTGGACCCGAGCTGTTTTCTTACATTTAAAAGAAGAGACCCTGAACCACAGGCGAAATCAAGGACTGTTTTAAGCTTTTTCTTTTTACCGGAACTCGGATTTTGACTATCCAGAGCAACAATTCGGGACAGTATGGTTGAAATCTGTTGCGGTGTATAAAACTCTCCGGCTTTTTTGCCTGAACCTGAGGCAAATTGACCAATCAGATATTCATAGGCATCGCCTAAAATATCGCTTTCGGTAGAAAACTCCGAAAGCCCTTCGGCAATTTTGGTTACAATGGCGCAGAGTTTTCTGTTGCGGGCCGAATAGTCTTTCCCAAGTTTTTCAGAGTCCAGATTGATTTCCGAAAACAAACCCTGGAAAGCGCTTTCAAAGGAGTCGTTTTCAACATGTTTAAATCCGGCCTGCAAGGTTTTATGGAGGTCATCGCTTTGGGTTCTTGCCTGTTCGTATATACTGCTCCAGAGATATTCGGGTCTGATAACATAGTGGACTTTACGCCGCATCTGTTTTTCAAATATGGGAGTATCTTCCTTGTTTGCTTCATACCAGACAGAGAGGGGGGTCCTCTTGTCGTCTTTTTCCAGCTTTGGATGATCCTTTCCAAGTTCTTTTTCTGCGGCTGTTTCATAGTTGTCGGAAAGGTAGCGCAAAAACAGGAATGAGAGCATATAATCACGAAAGTCATCGGCATTCATGGCGCCGCGGAGTTCGTCGGCAATCTTCCAAAGGGTCGCGCCTAATTGTCTTTGCATAGTATCAGTCATTTCTTAAGTCCTTTTTTAACCACGAAAAGCCGGAAGATATTTAAACCGCGAAAGGCACGAAAATCACGAAAAGTTATTTTGATTTCTCCTTTTTCGTGTGGTTTGTGTTTTTCGTGGTTCATAATCCACCTCATCAGAACACGGAAACAGCCCCTGCATCAAGCCCTTTTTATGGGATTTTAGGGTGTCGATTTTCTTTGCCTGGGCGGTGATGAGTTCATCGAGAGAGGTGAGGCAATCGGCGATTTCTTGTTGTTCTTTTTTATCTATTGGAAATGCTACAGGATAGGCTTTGATGGAAGAAACATCTCCTCTCGGCATCTTTACACCCTTAGCCCTTTGCATGACATAGTAAATAAATTGATCATTTTTGAGAACAAAGGTTAAGAAGTTACTAATGAGATTTTTGCCAGAACGTATGACAATAACATCGTTTGAAGAGGCTCCTTTTTTATCAGCTGCCCAAACTTTTTTCAAGTACGGACGAATATTAGATATTAGAACATCTCCCTTCCTATAATGCGTGAACGAGCCAGAGGGTGGAAGTTTAGAAGCATTAATAATTCCATCATAATCAGGTAAAATATTTTCTGTGCTTACATAGGACTCTAAACGCAGTTGATCAAATGGGACACGCTCATTTATAAATTTTGATATTCTCTTATTTCCAAGTAAATCTATTGACCACTCCCCCTCACCCCGAAACTCCGGAAACCGCCATTCCGGAATGGTTTTCCCTTCGGCGGGGAAGAGCTTTTGCATCAGCCCTTTTTTATGGGCTTTGTAGGCTTCGAGCTTCCCGGCTTCGGCGGTGATGAGTTCATCGAGAGAGGTGAGGCAATCGGCGATTTCTTGTTGTTCTTGTCTTTGCGGTACGGCCAATGGAAGATTTCGTAAAACATCAAGGCCAATTCTTTTCCTAGTAGAACCTGTGGAGTTATTTTCAATAGTTGAACGGAATTGTACAGAATTGATCAAAGAATATATGAAGTATTTGCTATAAAAATTTTCGTTTACAATCAACCTAATACCATCAGAACACATTACATAACGTTGATGATAATTTGGAATCAAACAAGCACGGCCTACCGGGTCACCCATTTTTGATAATATTATTTCACCAGGGTATATATTACAGTTTGACAGTTCATTTGCCTTTTCTTCAGATGTAAATATTTTATAATCATCAATAAACTCAGAATCTCCAATATTTTGTAGTTGAATTATTCTGACTCCATTATCAGTATAATCGGTGGATTTTAAATTTGAACCGAATGGTCCACCAACAAAGCTCCATTTCTTCTTTTTATTTGCTGTGTCAGTTAGTCTAATTTCTTCCCACTCCCCCTCACCCCGAAACTCCGGAAACCGCAGCTTAGGAACCAACCCCTTTCTCTTTTTTTCGTGCCTTCCGTGTATTCCGTGGTTCAATCCTTTTCTCCTTTCCAGTGCCTTCCGTGTATTCCGTGGTTCAACCCCTTTCTCCTTCTCAGCACTTTTCGTGTATTCTGTGGTTCAACCCCTTTCTCCTTCTCAGCACTTTCCGTGTATTCCGTGGTTCAACCCCTTTCTCCTTCTCAGCACTTTTCGTGTATTCCGTGGTTCAATCCTTTTCTCTTTTCCAGTGCCTTCCGTGTATTCCGTGGTTCAATCCTTTTCTCTTTTCCAGTGCCTTCCGTTTTCTCTTTTTTTCGTGCTTTTCGTGTTTTTCGTGGTTCAATCCTTTTCTCCTTTCCAGCACCTTCCGTGTTTTTCGTGGTTCAATCCTTTTCTCCTTTCCAGCGCCTTCCGTGTATTCCGTGGTTCAATCCTTTTCTCCTTTCCAGCACCTTCCGTGTATTCCGTGGTTCAACCCCTTTCTCCTTCTCAGCACTTTTCGTGTATTCCGTGGTTCAACCCCTTTCTCCTTCTCAGCACTTTCCGTGTATTCCGTGGTTCAACCCCTTTCTCTTTTTTTCGTGCTTTTCGTGTTTTTCGTGGTTCATAATCCACCTCATCAGAACACGGAAACAGCCCCTGCATCAAGCCCTTTTTATGGGATTTTAGGGTGTCGATTTTCTTTGCCTGGGCGGTGATGAGTTCATCGAGAGAGGTGAGGCAATCGGCGATTTTTTGTTGTTCTTGTCTTTGCGGTACGGCCAATGGAAGATTTCGTAAAACATCAAGGCCAATTCTTTTCCTAGTAGAACCTGTGGAGTTATTTTCAATAGTTGAACGGAATTGTACAGAATTGATCAAAGAATATATGAAGTATTTGCTATAAAAATTTTCGTTTACAATCAACCTAATACCATCAGAACACATTACATAACGTTGATGATAATTTGGAATCAAACAAGCACGGCCTACCGGGTCACCCATTTTTGATAATATTATTTCACCAGGGTATATATTACAGTTTGACAGTTCATTTGCCTTTTCTTCAGATGTAAATATTTTATAATCATCAATAAACTCAGAATCTCCAATATTTTGTAGTTGAATTATTCTGACTCCATTATCAGTATAATCGGTGGATTTTAAATTTGAACCGAATGGTCCACCAACAAAGCTCCATTTCTTCTTTTTATTTGCTGTGTCAGTTAGTTTAATTTCTTCCCACTCCCCCTTATCCCGAAACTCAGGAAAACGCCATTCCGGAATGGTTTTCCCTTCGGCGGGAAAGAGTTTTTGCATCAGCCCTTTTTTATGGGCTTTGTAGGCTTCGAGCTTCCCGGCTTCGGCGGTGATGAGTTCATCGAGAGAGGTGAGGCAATCGGCGATTTTTTGTTGTTCTTGTCTTTGCGGTACGGCCAATGGAAGATTTCGTAAAACATCAAGGCCAATTCTTTTCCTAGTAGAACCTGTGGAGTTATTTTCAATAGTTGAACGGAATTGTACAGAATTGATCAAAGAATATATGAAGTATTTGCTATAAAAATTTTCGTTTACAATCAACCTAATACCATCAGAACACATTACATAACGTTGATGATAATTTGGAATCAAACAAGCACGGCCTACCGGGTCACCCATTTTTGATAATATTATTTCACCAGGGTATATATTACAGTTTGACAGTTCATTTGCCTTTTCTTCAGATGTAAATATTTTATAATCATCAATAAACTCAGAATCTCCAATATTTTGTAGTTGAATTATTCTGACTCCATTATCAGTATAATCGGTGGATTTTAAATTTGAACCGAATGGTCCACCAACAAAGCTCCATTTCTTCTTTTTATTTGCTGTGTCAGTTAGTCTAATTTCTTCCCACTCCCCCTCACCCCGAAACTCCGGAAACCGCAGCTTAGGAACCAACCCCTTTCTCTTTTTTTCGTGCCTTCCGTGTATTCCGTGGTTCAATCCTTTTCTCCTTTCCAGTGCCTTCCGTGTATTCCGTGGTTCAACCCCTTTCTCCTTCTCAGCACTTTTCGTGTATTCTGTGGTTCAACCCCTTTCTCCTTCTCAGCACTTTCCGTGTATTCCGTGGTTCAACCCCTTTCTCCTTCTCAGCACTTTTCGTGTATTCCGTGGTTCAATCCTTTTCTCTTTTCCAGTGCCTTCCGTGTATTCCGTGGTTCAACCCCTTTCTCCTTCTCAGCACTTTTCGTGTATTCTGTGGTTCAACCCCTTTCTCTTTTTTTCGTGCTTTTCGTGTTTTTCGTGGTTCAATCCTTTTCTCCTTTCCAGTGCCTTCCGTGTATTCCGTGGTTCAACCCCTTTCTCTTTTTTTCGTGCTTTTCGTGTTTTTCGTGGTTCAATCCTTTTCTCCTTTCCAGCACCTTCCGTGTATTCCGTGGTTCAACCCCTTTCTCCTTCTCAGCACTTTCCGTGTTTTTCGTGGTTCAATCCTTTTCTCCTTCTCAGCACTTTTCGTGTATTCTGTGGTTCAACCCCTTTCTCTTTTTTTCGTGCTTTCCGTGTATTCCGTGGTTCAACCCCTTTCTCCTTTCCAGCGCCTTCCGTGTATTCCGTGGTTCAATCCTTTTCTCTTTTCCAGTGCCTTCCGTGTATTCCGTGGTTCAATCCTTTTCTCCTTTCCAGTGCCTTCCGTGTATTCCGTGGTTCAACCCCTTTCTCCTTCTCAGCACTTTCCGTGTATTCCGTGGTTCAACCCCTTTCTCCTTCTCAGCACTTTTCGTGTATTCTGTGGTTCAACCCCTTTCTCCTTCTCAGCACTTTCCGTGTATTCCGTGGTTCAACCCCTTTCTCCTTCTCAGCACTTTCCGTGTATTCCGTGGTTCAATCCTTTTCTCTTTTCCAGTGCCTTCCGTTTTCTCTTTTTTTCGTGCTTTTCGTGTTTTTCGTGGTTCAATCCTTTTCTCCTTTCCAGCACCTTCCGTGTTTTTCGTGGTTCAATCCTTTTCTCCTTTCCAGCGCCTTCCGTGTATTCCGTGGTTCAATCCTTTTCTCCTTTCCAGCACCTTCCGTGTATTCCGTGGTTCAACCCCTTTCTCCTTCTCAGCACTTTCCGTGTTTTTCGTGGTTCAATCCTTTTCTCCTTTCCAGCACCTTCCGTGTATTCCGTGGTTCAATCCTTTTCTCCTTTCCAGCACCTTCCGTGTATTCCGTGGTTCAACCCCTTTCTCCTTCTCAGCACTTTCCGTGTATTCCGTGGTTCAACCCCTTTCTCCTTCTCAGCACTTTTCGTGTATTCTGTGGTTCAACCCCTTTCTCTTTTTTTCGTGCTTTTCGTGTTTTTCGTGGTTCAATCCTTTTCTCTTTTTTTCGTGCTTTTCGTGTTTTTCGTGGTTCAACCCCTTTCTCCTTTCCAGCACCTTCCGTGTTTTTCGTGGTTCAATCCTTTTCTCCTTTCCAGCGCCTTCCGTGTATTCCGTGGTTCAATCCTTTTCTCTTTTCCAGTGCCTTCCGTGTATTCTGTGGTTCAACCCCTTTCTCTTTTTTTCGTGCTTTTCGTGTTTTTCGTGGTTCAACCCCTTTCTCCTTCTCAGCACTTTTCGTGTATTCTGTGGTTCAACCCCTTTCTCTTTTTTTCGTGCTTTCCGTGTATTCCGTGGTTCAATCCTTTTCTCCTTTCCAGCACTTTCCGTGTATTCCGTGGTTCAACCCCTTTCTCCTTCTCAGCACTTTTCGTGTATTCTGTGGTTCAACCCCTTTCTCTTTTTTTCGTGCTTTCCGTGTATTCCGTGGTTCAATCCTTTTCTCCTTTCCAGCACCTTCCGTGTATTCCGTGGTTCAACCCCTTTCTCTTTTTTTCGTGCTTTTCGTGTTTTTCGTGGTTCAATCCTTTTCTCCTTCTCAGCACTTTCCGTGTATTCCGTGGTTCAACCCCTTTCTCCTTCTCAGCACTTTTCGTGTATTCCGTGGTTCAACCCCTTTCTCCTTCTCAGCACTTTCCGTGTATTCCGTGGTTCAACCCCTTTCTCCTTCTCAGCACTTTTCGTGTATTCTGTGGTTCAACCCCTTTCTCTTTTTTTCGTGCTTTTCGTGTTTTTCGTGGTTCAATCCTTTTCTCCTTTCCAGCACCTTCCGCGTATTCCGTGGTTCAACCCCTTTCTCCTTCTCAGCACTTTCCGTGTATTCTGTGGTTCAACCCCTTTCTCTTTTTTTCGTGCTTTCCGTGTATTCCGTGGTTCAATCCTTTTCTCCTTTCCAGCACCTTCCGTGTATTCCGTGGTTCAACCCCTTTCTCTTTTTTTCGTGCTTTTCGTGTTTTTCGTGGTTCAATCCTTTTCTCTTTTTTTCGTGCTTTTCGTGTTTTTCGTGGTTCAACCCCTTTCTCCTTTCCAGCACCTTCCGTGTTTTTCGTGGTTCAATCCTTTTCTCCTTTCCAGCGCCTTCCGTGTATTCCGTGGTTCAATCCTTTTCTCTTTTCCAGTGCCTTCCGTGTATTCTGTGGTTCAACCCCTTTCTCTTTTTTTCGTGCTTTTCGTGTTTTTCGTGGTTCATAATCCACCTCATCAGAACACGGAAACAGCCCCTGCATCAAGCCCTTTTTATGGGATTTTAGGGTGTCGATTTTCTTTGCCTGGGCGGTGATGAGTTCATCGAGAGAGGTGAGGCAATCGGCGATTTTTTGTTGTTCGGGCTTTGAAGGAAAGCCTGTTGCTAACTGCCTTATGTCATCACTATTAACAGCATCAAAAGTTCCACCTTGCGATATATTCTGCCATTGAGATTCAAAAGCGAATAACGACTGATATAAGAATTCTTGTGAATTATCCTTATTCGCCCTAATAGCTGCTATTCCTCGACCAATACAAGCATGATGTATAGACTTTGCAATAGTACCAACAGGAGCACGAACACTCAAAAGAATATCACCTTTCTGACATTCTTTGGTTATTTGCGATGTAAATACTCTTGGAGTGGATACTCTATTTCTAATATCTGCATTGCCTTGTAACAAGGGTAAACCGTTATTCTCTTCATTATAGAATTCGGATTTAGGAGAAGCCCCCATCACAATTGCCGCTTCTTTTTCTAGTGTTTCCTCCTCCCACTCTCCCTCACCCCGAAACTCAGGAAAACGCCATTCCGGAATGGTTTTCCCTTCGGCGGGGAAGAGCTTTTGCATCAGCCCTTTTTTATGGGCTTTGTAGGCTTCGAGCTTCCCGGCTTCGGCGGTGATGAGTTCATCGAGAGAGGTGAGGCAATCGGCGATTTTTTGTTGTTCTGGTTTTTCTGGTGGTGTTGGTAATATTATACTGAAGAAATCTGTAGGATTAATATTTAAGAGGCCATCACTTCTTGCGCCACTTGTAATAAATTTTATCAGTTGTATACCATGAAAATTGTTATCAAAGTACCCTTTATAAAAATCTGAAACATAATTCTTATTAAAGCGAAAGCTAAGAAAAACATTTGGTACAGCAGCTTTTTTATACTCTTTCAACTTGTAGATACAACCTTGTGGAAATCGTTTTGAATTACCTTTATTATATGAAAACTCACCTTCCTTTAAGAGTATATAGTTCTCATATTTCATCCCAGAAATATCACGACTGAATTTCTCTGCTTGAGATACAAAACCAACACCAGCAGTAATACTCAATGTAGTGTGTAATTCAGAGCCAACTTTTTCAGTAATTCGTTCAGCTATATCATCAAGCCTATATTCTTTCCATTCACCAGTTGTACGAAACTCAGGAAACCGCAACTTAGGAACCAACCTCTTTTTCTTTTTTTCGTGTTTTCCGTGTATTCTGTGGTTCAATCCTTTTCTCCTTACTCATACGCCCCCAGCCCCGCAATCTCGCGTCCGCCGGTGAGCTTTCTTAATAGCGGCATCAAGTCTGCCATCAATTCCAGTTCCTTTTCAGTTCTCTCTTTCCAGCCTAAGTCCAGCGGTGCCATCAAATCGCTGAGCTTTTCACCGTCAAAAACCATGCGGTCTGTAATGTCATCCGCAAAAACCTGCAGCACCTCCGGCTCCAGTCCATGCCTGCGGGCTGCTTCTGCCATTTCTTCAGCGGCCTTTGCGGCTTTGAATTTCTGGTAGCCTTCGTTTATCTCTTTTTCGTTTAAGGGCTCGTCTGCTTTGAGCGTATTGATATAGGCGATAATATCTTCCCGTTCTTCCATTAAATTGGCACTGGAACAAAGCATGCTTATAAGCTGTTCGCGGCTCATCTTCTGCTTTTTCGGCTCGCTTTGGGTAAACTTCGATATCAGCGACATGATGTAGTCATAGTCGATAATCGCGGAGGAAAACAGGACAAACTCAAAATCAAGTTGAGCAGCATCGGGCTCTACGTTGTATCCGTCTTTTCTCTGTTTTTCTTTTAAGCGTTGAGCGATCTCCAAATAAGAACCCCTGAATGAACGCAATTGATCTTCAGAAACAATGGCATCCATTTGCGTTTTTTCCTCAACGGTTAAATCAGTGTATTGATCTAATTGGGTTTTCAGACGCTGTACTTCCTTAAACTGATTTATAAAATTGATGCGGGCTGTATCTCCTTTGATGTTGTATACTTCCTGCGGTTCGCATACCAATTCATTGTCCCGCATAAAATCATCCAATTCGCCTACTGCTTTTTTGTATTTTTTGATCACTTCAGAGGCCGGATCAACCAGCCATATTTCTTTAGCTTCATTGCCGTCCTGTCCCGAAAAGAGAGCGATGGCCTCATCTACCTCGTTGCTCTGCTTCCTGAAATCAAGAATATTTCCATAGGGTTTTGTGTCGTTCAGTACACGGTTTGTTCTGGAAAAAGCCTGTATCAGACCATGCTGCTTTAAATTCTTATCAACATACAGGGTGTTCAGATATGTTGAGTCAAAGCCGGTCAACAGCATATCGACAACGATGGCCACATCGATTTTGTTTCTATGCGCATAATCGGCATTGGAATATTTGTGGTCTTTGATTCTTTTCTGTACATCCTGATAGTACAAATCAAACTCGTTTATACGGTGGTTTGTGCCGTACTGGCTGTTATAATCATCAATAATTTCCTTCAAGGCTTTCGTCTTCTTATCTGGTTCCTGTTCGTTGTCTGCTTTTTCCTGAGGCAAATCTTCCTGGAGCTGCCGGGCATCTTTATTCCCTTCGGCAGGCGGCGAAAAGACACAGGCAACATTTAACGGACTAAAATCTTCATTTTCCTGCGCATGTTTCTTCTGTATTTCTTTGAAGCGTTCATAATATTCAATCGCGTCATTTATTGAGCCCGTTGCCAACAGGGCATTGAACCGTCTTGCATTAGTGGCGGCATCGTGTTTATCAAGGATCGCGTCTACTGCTGCTGTTTTAATAAGGTCTCCGTCAGATTTCGGTTCTTTTTTCTTTCCGTCCGGCTTAAAATAATCCACATGGAACCGCAGAACATTGCCGTCGTCAATGGCGTGAGTGATGGTGTAGACATGCAGTTGCTTTTCAAAAATATCTTCGGTTGTCTTGTAAGAGCCTACTGTGCCATCAACTTGTTTATAAGCCGCGTTTTCTTCAAAAATAGGCGTTCCGGTAAAACCAAAAAGCTGCGCTTTGGGAAAAAACTCCTTGATGGCTTTATGGTTATCGCCAAACTGTGAGCGGTGGCATTCATCAAATATAATGACAACTCGTTTATCACGAAGCGGCGTTAACCGCTCTTTAAAGGATAGTCTGCCTTTTTGCCTGCTGCTTTGGTTTCTTTTACTGTTTTCGTCGAGGGCAAGACCGAGTTTCTGAATGGTGGTTACTATAACTTTGTCCGCATAGTCTTCTGATAACAGCCGCTGTACCAGTGCTTCCGTATTGGTGTTTTCTTCAACACACCCTTCCTGAAACCTATTGAACTCTTCCCGTGTCTGTTTGTCGAGGTCTTTACGGTCAACAACAAATAAGCATTTCTCGATATCGGGATTGTTTTTCAGAAGTGTCGATGCCTTGAAAGATGTAAGGGTTTTCCCGCTCCCCGTGGTGTGCCAGATGTAGCCGTTTCCCCTGTTTTGATGAATACAGTCCACAATAGCCTTCACCGCATAGATTTGATAGGGCCGCATGATCATCAGCTTCTGTTCGCTGACCACAAGCACCATATACCGGCTGATCATTTTCCCAAGAGTGCATTTTGCGAGAAACCTCTCGGCGAACTCATGTAAATGTGTAATCTTTTTGTTTTCTTCATCGGCGAACTGATAGATGGGCAAAAATCTTTCATCCGCATTGAAAGCAAAATGGTCTTTATGGTTGTTGGCGAAATAGCAGGTATTGCTTTCATTGCTGACGATAAAAATCTGCATGAAACAAAGAAGTGAATTAGTAAAACCATTTCCGGGTTCGTTTTTGTATTCAACAATCTGCTCCATTGCTCGTTTTGGCGTTACCTGAAGTGTTTTAAGCTCAATTTGAACAGCCGGAATGCCATTAATCAGTATGATGACATCATAGCGTTGATGACTATTTTCAGTATTGATCCGCAACTGATTGATAACCTCAAACTCGTTCTTGCACCAGTCTTTGATATTTACAAGAGTATATTGCAGGGGGGTATCATCATCTCGGCGAAAAGTGTTTATTTCGCGCAATGTTTTTGCTGCTGTAAAAACATCAGCAGTAATAATTTCATTTCTAAGTCGCGTAAATTCAGAATCATTCAGCTTTACTTTATTGAGTCTTTGAAAGTGCACTCTGAAATTGGTCTCAAGGGAAGTCTTATCCCGAATATCTTCGCGGTATGTGTATTTAAGGTCCTTAAGTTTACCGATTAAAGATTCTTCTATCCTCTTCTCAGATGTCATTCTCATTTACTTTTCAATCCTTCTTTCTTCCCTCTTCCGAGGCCGCGGATGGGCGGGGACTGTATTCTACCGAAACTGCTGCCCCCCCTGTACGTCCCGCCAAAATCATCAAACCACATCTAAATGATGGAATCCAGTCCTTTTATCTATACTCAGGATTATTGATCCCGCCAGAGCCTCTATCCCCTGCTTCTATATGAACTTCCATATCGATGCAATCTCCCAATACTATGAACTGAACAATAGAGCCGCCGCCGGTTGGCGGCTTTTTTCTGTCCTCTAAGAGAACACCGCTCCAGTTTCTTCACTCCTCTGATATGTCAAAGACAGGCTCAGCCGCTCCCCTTCGTTTCGAATAAATGCTCTTTCCATAGGGAGTATCCATTTTCAAAGGGTCATTGAGGTTTTTTACAGGCCCGATGCCGCATAACCTGTTTTCTGTACATGGCGTGAATCCGGCCTGCGAAGCAGAAAAAGCCGGATTTGTGCCATAGGAAAATCTGATTCATGCGCTTGCTACACGGCCCTCCGACTCACCAATACATTCCGCACCCCTGCCAGGGCACAGGACGTGCGGAGGCTGCTTACAGATTAATAGTAACCATAAACATATTCCCATCACGGTCATCTTTGAATTCAATGTCTGGATAAGCCTTTACAGCACGCCGAATTCCGCTTCCTAAGCCTCTATATGGTAATAACTTTGTCGCGAAAGAAGCCAATATCGGGTTTCTTATGTTTGAATTCCCGGAAAGAATATTCTGAATTGTAAGATTATTGGGGAGACAGCCAGGACTGACTATTTCAACTCTATTTGAAAATATAAATACCCTTATAGGAGCTGTTATGAAATAATCACGATGAATTAATGCGTTTGCAATCAATTCTTCGAGTACAATTCTCGGGATTTCGATATCTCCAGTTGAATTAATAGATTTGGAACCCTGCTTATGTCGGATATTCACTGATATAAAAGATATTAATTCCTGAAAAATATCCGATATTTTTCCATCTATATCTCTACTATCAAGGTATGTATCTTCATCAATAGAGCCTCCAGGGTAAGAAACAGCTTTTACATTAAATGCAGGTAAGCGAAAATGCATATTCTTGGCAAAAAGCAAAGCCCCGGCAACATTAAAAAATCCATCTTTTGAAAGATTCATATTTTCCAATATTACCTGTATTGGATTATCCTGTTCTTCCAAGATCTCACCATATTCACTCTGGAAAAATCTTTCAAAAAAAGGTAGATCAATATCAGATATGGGCAGCCCATTCGCCGGTATTTCATCACCATGAATCAGCCCTGCTGCTTGAAACATTCGCTGGATTTCTTCACGTCCGGCAGCTTTTCGCTTGTCGCTTCCGGATTTTACCCAAATTACCCCTTTATTATCCATATAGGGCTTACTTATTCCATTAGGAACACTGATAACCATTACCAAACCGTCTGGATGGGAAATATTTCTAGAATATGGATTAACAGGGGGTATAATTGACTGTGATGCTGCATTGGACAGCATGCTATTCAGTCTGCCTATGTCGTCTTTAGGACTTAAGCCTTTTACTTCAAGAGTCTTGTCATTAATGCCAATTAATATCTTTCCTCCGCCGGAATTACTGAAAGCGATGATTTCTTGGGCTAGAGAATCCTGATTGTAAAGATTTTCTTTAAACTGATAATGGCTATCTTCGCCTCTGGATATTATTTCAATTAATTCTGTGGTTTCCATATCTCATATATTTCCTTACGTCGATTAAAGGCATCTTCGCCCCCCTCCATTATATCAACTATTTCTTTCTGGAGAAGAGAAGAATCTATACTTCCGATTCTATTATCAAGTTTCTCATCACTATACCGACAGGAAAGTATCTGTTCAGCATCACCGAGTACCGGGAAATTCGCATTATGAGTCGCAAATATAAATTGTATATTTACTTTGAGATCTCTTATTAATTTAATCACGTCTTCATAAATCGTTTGGTTATCAAGATCATCTTCGGGCTGATCAATAATTATCACATCATTATCTTTCTGGCTAAGAATAAAGAGAATCAGAGCAGATGCTCTTTGACCTAAGGAATGATGCTGCAACTCCTTGTCCCGATAAAAAATGGTGAACTTGTTCTGAACTTGATAGGTTAAAAGAAATACAAGGTTCTCCATAAAAAATTTTTCAAAGGTTTCAGGAGAAGAACCAGATTTCTGTTTTGCATTTTCAAAATCTTTGTAGAGTGAGCCAAAATCAGAATACGAATCTACCAAACCTGAAAATGTATTCTCACGTATTTTGCTGCCCTTAAAAATGCTCTTAAAAAAATCCAGAAATCCGGATTTATCACCTTTATATTCAGGTTTAATTTTCAATGAAGTGTTTTTATCATTGATTACATCAAGAAGTCCTTTTATTACCTGAAATTCCTCATGCCGCAATTCATTTAATCGGGATAATGATTGCAATAATTCTTCTTGCAATGATGTTCTATGCTTTTTTTGCTTCTTCAGCACATCCAACATTTTTTCTGCAGTATCTATTTTTGACTTCAATTCAGGATATTCTTCAAGATTGATTAATTCTACTCCTTTTACTTTCAATTCCTCCTCAATCTTTCTTCTTGTTTCAGCAAATTCTTCGGTAAATTTTTCCTTGACAGATTGAAAATCTGTATGCTTATCTTTCAATTTACTTAATACTGAAACCGAACTCTTTTTTACAGATAGGATATTATCAACGGCAGAGGTTATATCTGAATAAATCTCAAAGAAACCTACAAAAAATTCTTTGTTTTGGGCTGACTTATACGCAATATGATTTCTAATAGTATCCTCATTTCCTTCGAGCAGAGTATCAATGTCCTCAATGAAATGCTCAACATCACTCAAGATATGTCTCAGAGTACGTTCATCGGCACTGAAATCTGTTTGCCGTTTGAATTTTGCTTCTACACCATATTCTGTGAATTTTCTGAGCCTAAAACTGGCATCTTCTTTCTTCTGCCTGTGATCACTTATTCGCTCATCTATGTTGGAGTTTTTCTGAAGTTTAATAACAGCTTCAGATACAGCTTGCTTCTGTTCTTCAATTCTACTTCTAAGATCATACAAGTTATCTCCCACGAGTTTTTCTACCAAGTCTTTTTCAAAACCCTCGCCGCTTGCTGAAAGATCTTTCTGACCAAAGTAAATCGGATTACCAATAATAGTTTCTCTTATCGAAATTCCCGGTTGCAGTTCATTATCAACATAAACCTCAGGAAATTCATTAAGAATACGCTTTATCTTAAATTCGTGTCCATATTGATCGAGGGCTGTTAGAATAGCCCGGCCGCCGCTGCCAAACGTATGCTGAATTAATTTATCTTTGTAGTTAATGTCTGCAACCCGTTCACCCAATGGAATATCCAAAACGTAGCGAACGGCTTCAAGAATTGATGATTTTCCGCTTCCACGTATACCAATAAGCGTATTTAACTCAGGAGAAAAGGGTATGGAGTGTCCATTTAGAATTCCACCTTCAAAAACTATGCTTTTAATGTAAGAATGCTTATATTTTTCCGGCCTGCTGGTCTTAACCCTGTTTTGATAATCTTTGAGGACATATTTGACAGCTTCAAAGGAGAAGTCCCCGATTTTAATCCAGGTCTCCTTGATAACATCATTTCCTGATTCATCTTTTTGAATGCCGCAATCTCCAATTCCATCAATTGACTTACAATCAGAGCCTTCCACTTCTGCCGGATACCAGCCGTTTAGCCATGATTTTACTTTAGTTCTGCAAACAGCATCCTCTTTGTCATGAGTTCGGACTTTTTGAAAAGCAAGGGTATGCTGTCGAACTTCAGCATATCTTTTGCCCGCAAAATCACTTAGCTTGCCTCCCTTCATTTCTTTCCATAAACCACTTCTTTGTTCCACATGTGCAAAGATTAGAAAAAAGTCTCTATCTGTTTTCTTCAGCTCTTCAACGACTTGAAGAATGTTTTTATCGCTTCTGCCGTTTTCATTCTGATATTCAGAAGGAGACTTCCCTGGAAACATACCCGCAATGAAAGGGTTTATATAATCCTGAGTAATCCACTCATCAGAGAATACAATCAAAGTATGAATACCATTATCTCCATCATTTACAGAAAGCTCAACTCCCGGTAATAGGTAAATATTTTCTCGCTTTGATTTCTTCCTAAGAGTTTTAAACTCATCATGATTGAACTTGTTATGGTTTGTTATTACTCCCAAGTTTATATTTTTTTCTTTCAGTTTTGAAATGTAAACTTGAGGGAATGTATTTTCAGGAGGATATTCCGAGCCTTCACTTGAGTAAACGAATTCTTTGTCAGTTCTTGTATGGAGGTGAAAGTCGGCTTTGATCCAGATTGAACCATTCCTGAAAATGCTATATTCTTCCTCAGCAGCCATATTATGCCTCCTATGCCGCCATCAACTTGTCCCCAAGAAAATGCCTCAGATTCCATTTATAGCTGTATCCAAAGCTCTTTCCAGACAGATAAAAGTGAATCCTTGAAATCTTCCAGATCTCTCAATGTTTCTTCAGCAATATTCAACCCGGACAAATCAGACATTCTTTGTATTCATCCTTAATCCAAAAAACCGAGTTTCTGGAAAAATGGTCTTCTTTGATTTTAGAGTAATCTGTCGAGGGTAAACCCGATTCCCTCCCCTAGTAATCAATGAGAACTGTATTATACTCTAAGTTTGGCTCTTCTGTACAGGTGAAAAAGCGTTCTTTGCGGCCGGATTTTCCACCGGCTGTAATCAATTTATGGAGCCCGAAACGAAACGGTCCAGGATGGCACCGCCTATAACCGGATCGGGAAAAATGCCGAACCAGTCCTCGACAGGGACAGTTGGAGGTAATGATTGCCGAACACTCTTCCATCCGTCCGTCCGAGAGAGCGCAGAGCATTTCAGCCTCTCGCTGATCGTCGCTGTGAAAGGTGAAATCATCCAGAATCAGAAGCTTTGCCGAGACCGGCTGTTTCCAGATTCGTTCCGCTTTGCGGGCGTAGAAGTCTTCATGCACCTCAAACATTCAATGATTAACACATAACGAAGCTGCTGCCCCCCCCTGTACGTTCCGCCAAAATCATTAAACCACGTATAAATGATGGAATCCAGTCCTTTTATCTATACTCGGGATTATTGATCCAGCCAGAGCCTCTATCCCCTGCTTCTATATGAACTTCCATATCGATGCAATCTCCCAGTATTATGAAATGAACAATGGAGCCGCCGCCGGTTGGCGGCTTTTTTCTGTCCTCTAAGAGAACACCGCTCCAGTTTCTTCACTCCTCTGATATGTCAAAGACAGGCTCAGCCGCTCCCCTTCGTTTCGAATAAATGCTCCTTCCATAGGGAGTATCCATTTTCGTCTGCATTATCGACGGAGAGGATACCGTTGTATGGATTTTCATCACTTGCCTGGCTTTGGGATGTTCTTTTCTCAGACATTTAGAACGCAGGGAAGAATTTTTGCAATTATTTTCAACTCCCATCAGGACTTCTTCAAGGCGGACGGATCATTTACATCTCCGAAGGCTCCTATCCATACAATGAGTCCAATGTTCATCATCAACGGCAGCAATTTCATTTTTTCGCATATCCGATCATTCTGTCATATAGACAGATTATTAATAATGATTACATCTTAAACCTTTCATTAATGTCTATTTTTAATTTATTAAAAAATTCTGCTTCTTCCAAGTATTTCTCCCTGACTTTTATCCATGTTGAATATAAATCGGGATACTCTTTTTCTAAACTAAAATTCTTATTGTCAATCTTTTTTGAAGACTTGTTAGATAAAACATCAAAAGTCAACTGAGGGATAAAATAAAAGTAAGTAAAAACCGGTGCTATTTTCTGATATTTAATCCAGTCATCATCATCTTCGGAAAGATTGAAATTTTGCAGTATGTTCTCACCAACTTGTCTGTATAACTCAATAGTAGTTTCTAAATCATTACTGCTTGCAAATTTCGTATGATAGTATACTTGCTCCATATCCACACCTTTGAAAGCAATTGAAAAATAATCAAGGTTATCATCCGTTAAACTATTTCCTAATAAATATTCAAACTTTGATAGTTTATAATTTTCTTTTTTGAGAACTTCATTAATGAATTCTGCTTCAATATAATAGGCATCCATCTCAAAAAGAAATCGTTCTAATTCATTTTCAAATGAAACCAGTACTAATTCTTCATTTGTAAAAAAGTCATACGCATGTGAAATTTCATGCATGAGCGCAGACATTACAATTGAGGGTTGTTTATCATATAAATAAAAAATCTCTTCATAAAAATATATGTACGGTTTTTTACTTCTATCCTTTGGAATTGCAAAACCGATACCGGTGAATATATTTTTCTCAATCTTGCTGTCAATAGAAAACATCAAGTCATAGCTATTCAATTTAGTTCTAATCAATTGAATCCTTTCCAGAAGAATAGACACATTATTTTTTTCAATCATTTCTTCCATTAAACCAAGAATCTGATCTATTTTCTTTCCATACTTTTCCAAGTCTGCTGAATTTATCGAGAAGAGAACTGTTAAAAACAAATAAACTAGAACAACCTTTTTCATTTTACATCCCAAAATTTTCATGTCAAATAATCATATTGAAATACAGATAATCCGTATCCATATAGACTAACAGGAATATCTCATATTTTTTTATAAAGAAAGATACTTCTTATTGGCATCTGACAATTCTTACACATCCTGTATAATTATTCAACACCGGCTATCTCTTCCTGTATAAAAATTGCCATGACTTCTTGAATTGCATCTTAATCTTTAGGGCACCTCTAAAAAACAGCTTTAGGAAATTGACGAAGAAATTTTTTGTCGATACAAGGCGGCAAAAGCTCAAGCGCAGCTTAAGCTTAGTTGAGTATTTTGACAACGCAGTAGCGGCGGAAAAGATCGAGTCAAGAACTAAATGGGTTTTTTAGAGGTGCCCTTTATCATAACAGAACTTACGGATGATTCGCCAATCTCCGGTTCCGGTTGCAGCACATCGGCGTAAATCAAAGCCGTGCATAGGTCTTTGGGACCGAGATGTTCCTGAATCATCCGACTATCGCGCCCCGGCCTTCAGCCTACAATCCTTTTTGCAGTGCCCCGAAGAATGTGGTTGTTTCCATATGATAAATTCGCTGCGGCCCGGGACTTCTTGAATCCACCTAATACACAGTCAGGAAAAGAATTAACTGAATGATCGCACCGGACCTCATCGAAGACCATCGGGGATGGAATTTATACAGTTTCCAGTTATTCAGCCCGATTAATCCAAAGTTGACGCAATCCCGGGCAGAGAAGGTTTTAGAGCATTCCAGTAACTCGTTTTTTCACCAGGCTATACCTCGCCACTAAGCTTCTGGGCACTATAAATCCTTCTCGTGAATCGTTATCACCTCCTTCAGGTGCCCTGAAGTCCCATCTTGGCCAATGGGCAGCCCGTGGACGATGGACCGCCTGGCACGGCCCATTGATTCGAGGCATCATCAGCATCGGCTCACCAAACCCGGGCAGATTATCAGACAGGAACAACCCGCAATCCGCTCAATAGAAAATATCAGGGCGGCCCATAACAGAGTAAAAAACAGCTTCAGGACATTGACGAAGAGGTTTTTCGCCTGACAGCAGGCAGGCCGATGCAAGGCGGCAAAAGCTCATGCCGCTTAAGCTGCGCTTGAGTTTCATCGGACAGGATCAAGGTCTGAAACTGTTTCAAGACTTGGCTCAGGAAAGCATCCTGCAGGCAGAATTCCGCCCAATTCGAAGGATGGCTTGTCCCTCGCCGAACTTTTGGATAAGCTAAGCAGGGCTATAAATACCGACCCCGGCATTTATTGAAACGAGAAGGAATGACAAAAACTGTAAATGGGGATATGTTTTGAATATGTACAAACCTGTGAAGATAAACCTCCTTTCCTCCCTATGCCTTCTCGTCATATTCAGTTCTTGCACCATGAAGCAAAATGTCTACATCGACAAATCCGGCGGCGGGTACAGCCATTTTGAAATCGAACTCGCGGATTATCTCACCGTTATCCTCGACCAAATCACTATGTTATTCGAACCGGAGAAGCAGAAACTCCACGAAGAGAAATCGTTTTTTGACTTGATGGAAATAAGAAAGGATTTCCAACAGAAGGAAGGAGTAGAACTCATAAGCCTTGATACTCCAACAAAAAACCATCTCGTGGCCGATATCGCCTTTCAGGACATAAATTCCCTTCTTAGAGACGTTGAAGTTGACTTCTCCGGAAGCTATCCGCTCAGGCTCAACAGGCGTGGGGACATATCTGAGCTTATTGTCAGAATTGATCGGGAAACGGTGCAAACACTGCTGGAGGCCAATCCTTCCTTCAACAACCCTCTTGTCGAGAGTTTTGGTCCGATGACGACAGAAGGGCTTAGCGATGAGGATTATCTTACGATGATGGAGTTCGCCCTGGGAAGCGAAAGCCGCCAAGGCATAAGCGAGTCATTTCTCGAACTGACCATACAGGTGGAAGGCCAAATCATTGATCAAAAATCCGGCAAGATGCTCAATGAGAACACCGTTCGATACACCATTCCCATGCTCCCCTTCTTAATGTTGAGAGAACCATTGGAATACTCCTTGCGATTTCGATAAAAGAGGTGTGTTTGAGCATCAATACTTTTATTCAATCCACCCTGAAACACTCTAAACTCATCATAATACTCACAATCCTGATGACGGCATTCATGGCCTGGCGGTCAACGAAAATCGGGATCGATACCGATATCAACAACACCCTCATGCCAAAGCAGAATGCCCGAATAGAAGAACTGCAGAAACAACTGGGCGTCGTAGAGGAAACGAAAAACTACCTCTTTTTAAGCATTTACGGATATGATCTTTATGATTTAACCATCCTTCAGACCTTTCAGAATACCATCGATGACATACTCAAAATCCCCGAATTAGAGGCGGCATTGACACCCTTCAATTTCATTTCATTTCAGGTCAGAAACAGACAAATTCTTCCCGCAATGATTTCCCCTACAGGCAGGGCTCCCGGCACAGCAGAAGAGCTGAAAATATTCGAAGAGAAGATCAAGGAGAGTTCGTTAACAGAAAATTTTGTCGCCGCCGACCATGGAAGAATTCTTACGGCAGTATTCCTGAATTCATTCGTAGAGGACCGCAACACATTCGTTTCGGCATTTAACGCCGCCGTTAAACCATTGCAGGAAGTGGTGACGGTGAATTATACCGGAGAAGCGTTGTTCCAGGAGCGTATTTCATACTACCTGATAAGAGATTTCTCCATATTATTAGTACTGGCCATCATTGCCATTTCGACAATTTTCTGGCTCAGCTTCCGTTCTATGAGAGCCGTCTTATTACCGCTAATGGTTGTTGTTATCGGGGCGATATGGTCTTTGGGCTTCATGGCTGTCATAGGGTACAAAATAACAGTCCTAACCGTTATCGTCCCTTCCTTGGTGCTTACCATTGGCAGCTCATATACCATTCACATACTCAATGAATATAATCGATTAGGGCATAGCGCCAGCAAAGAGAGAATAGAATGGCTGGCCGGCGCCGTTGAACATGTCATCCGGACTATCATCGTCGCTGCACTTACAACGATGATTTGTTTCTTGAGTTTATTAATCACAAGACTGAAGCCACTGCAGGAATTCGGCTTAGCCATCAGTCTTGGAATTTTCTTCTGTGCCGTACTCTCGCTTTTCTTTCTTCCGGCCATCCTATACCATCTCAAAGACCCCTCCATTCATCAGCGCAACAGGGTTAAAACAGGTTGGCTGACCATAACAGTAGGCAAACTGGGCGAATGGGCGCGGCGAAAGCATTATACAGTTTTTATCATATTTATTTCTTTAATGATTTCTTTCATCCTAATCCACCCCTATATCCTTCACCAATCAGATTACTTCTCCTATTTTCCATCAGACGATCCTATAATAATTGGAAGCCGATTTGTTAACCGGCACAGTGGCGGATCACAGACTTTCAACATCACATTGACGGCAAAAAACAAACAAAAAGACTATTTCTTGAGCCCGGAGATTCTGCTGAAGGTAGACCAGTTTGAAACAGTTCTCGATACACATCCCTCAATAACCAACAAACTGTCATTCAATGGTATTCTTAGGGCCATGAACAAATCCGTTAATGGAACAGAAGCCATTCCCAAATCACGTGGATTAATCCTACTGCTCTATCGCTATTTCAGAATAATTCCTGAAGACAAGGTTGCATTTGGTCAGGAATCGGTCATTATCAACAAGGACGCTTCCCGCATAACCATCTATCTGAAGCTGGCGGACACCGAAACTTTCAGCATGATCAATGAGGACGGGATGAGAGAATTCCTGGATTTTGTCAATAAAGAAATACAAGATTCCTTCGGTGAATCGGTGGAAACCGTGCTATGGGGGAATACACTGCTGGTTCTGGATTCTTCCCGATTAATCAAAGAAGATCAGCTCCGGTCAACCTTGATTTCCATTATTCTTGGGCTGATAATTATATGGCTGTTCTTTCATTCATTCATTTACAGTTTCATGGCCCTTATCCCCCTATTGAGCGGTATTTTCTTTTATTTCATCACTCTCTATATATTTAAGATTCCCTTGGATATGACAACAATACTTGTCACAAATGTTACTGTCGGCGTCGGGCTAGATGATGCCGTTCATTTCCTTCTCCAGTACCGAAAGCAGCGTGCTCAAGAGCCGTATGAACAGGCCCTTTTATCCACTCTGAGCTTTACAGGGAGGCCCATAGTTCTTACCACATTGTCCCTGGTTTCAGGACTTCTTGTCCTCTGCTTTGCCAGCTTCAGACCTGTCATATTCTTTGGATTCCTTATTGCCGGAACATTGTTCTCGGCTATGATAGGCACTGTTGTATTCATTCCATCCGCCATTACTTTCTATGAAAAATTCCGCGTCTTCATGGAACGGAGCGCCTCTTCCAAGAATTAATATATCCTGAATAATTCAGCGAAAAAAAGGAAATGCAAAAAACTCCTCGTCCTATCGCCGATACCCTGGTGTTCCGTAAATTCCTAGAATCAGTATCTGGGCGCACCCCTTCGGGTCGGGCTTTCCGCTCCAATGCCTTATCCTGGCAGCCTGACCCCCCGGCTCATTGCCAATCGCCGGGGCTGCCAGCGGCATTTCCGCTGCAATCCCTTGCGCGACTATCGTCATACTGAATTATGGGCACCTCTAAGAAACAGCTTCAGGAAATTGACGAAGAAATTTTTTGTCGATACAAGGCGGCAAAAGCTAAGGGCGCAGCTTAAGCTTAGTTGAGTATTTTGACAACGCAGTAGCGGCGGAAAAGTTCGAGTCAAGAACTAAATGGGGTTTTTTAGAGGTGCCCTTATATCGTGTACAGCACAAAGAAGACTGTGGGCCCAACTCAGCAGGGGACAGTATGGCCCCTGCCAGTGCTTTTCCGGCAGTCCGAGAGGGCGGGTTTTTTGTTTCCTGATAAAGATTTAGCCAAAACGTTAAAATCTATCACTGGCTAGCTATTGCCATAAATACCCCGTTCCTGTATGATTGTTGTATGATGAAATAGCAGGTTCCGCCGGAACTTTCTATTCTCGGATTGACTGATCAGGAGGTTCCAATGGGAATAAAGGTTAGGGCTTGCCGTGGCCGTTTGTATTTAGATGTTTACCAGCAGGGCAGGCGATGGAGTGAATATCTGGGGATGGCGGCGGACGGGCCGGGGGCCAAAGGCCGCTGGGAACTGGCAGAACAGATTAAAATACAGAGGGAGTATCAACTCATAGCGCAGGCGCACAATCTGCCAGACCCGACCGCCAGGCATATACCGCTAATGGAGTATGCCCGGGAGCTTGCGGCGGACATGCCCCCAAAGAATACAGTCCCGAAGTCCTTGCGATACCTTGACGGATACGCAGGGGGAATACACCTACAGGCAATCAATGAAAGATGGCTGGAAGGCTACCAGAAGTACTTGCAGAAACAGCCCGCACTGGCGGCGGCCACACAGGCTAAATACTATGCGGCTATTGTCCAGATACTTCATACCGCTGTGAGAGACCGACTAATTCCAAGGAACCCGGCGGATGCTGTCAAAGGGATGAAGACCCCGGAGCCGCATAAGGTGTTCCTAACCGCCGATGAACTTGGACGGCTTGCGGCGGCTCCCATCGGGGGGAAGCTGGGGGCGGAAGTTAAACGGGCATTCCTCTTTGGAGCGTTCACCGGGCTTAGAGTATCCGACCTGCGCGGCTTAAAGTGGGCGGATATTGACCGGGAAAAAAAAGCAATAGCCAGGAGGCAGGAGAAAACCGGGCGGATCGTCAACATCCCGCTACATCCGTCTGCATGGGAGCTGCTGGATACCGGCCAGCTACACAATAGAATAGAGGCAGTCTTTCCACTGTTAACTACTAAGGCAAACACTAACGGCTATATCAATAAGTGGGCAGTAGCGGCTGGAATCGACAAGCCGATTGGTTGGCATACTGCAAGGCATACGTTCGCAGTACTGACGCTGGAAGGCGGGGCGGACTTCTACACGGTAAGCAAGCTGATGGGGCACTCCAAGCCTGGAACCACGGCGGTATATGCAAAGGCCACCGATGGAATGCTGAAAAAAGCCATTGACGGCTTGCCGGCGCTTGAGCACAAGGCCCAAGGGGACAGCAAGTGACACAGGACGAAGTACGAAAACAGCTAGAGGCCGAAGGCCTTGTATCATTACAGGACGGGCTGGAGGGCGTCGCAAAAATAAAACCCGGAACATACCTTACAGCCAGACGCCGGCTGGACAACAGGCTTTCTGTGGGCGCAGATGTTCCGGACGGGGCAATCTATATCAAAGACGGCGACCTTACGACATACGGTCCATTTTCGGACATGGGAGAAGTGACCGAAGCCCTTGCCGATATTGCTGTCAAGGATCAGTACAGGACTCTTTTAATGAAGCTGCATGACTTAAGAAAGTTAAATGAAGCCTGGGAAACGGCTCTACGGGAAAATCAGCGTGACAGACTGCCGGCCTACATACATAAAATGGATCGGCTGGAGGCGGAAATAGAAGAGCTGAAGGCAAGTATGGAACCCGGCAATGATACCGCAAGCCCTGACCAGCCAGAACCGCAGCCCGAATTTGACAGCGAACTTTTACAGCGGTTAAAACACATGGGGCTTCATTGTAATGAAGCTGCACAGATGCTAAAAGGAGAATTATCCCCCCCTCTGGAATGGCGACACGCAAATGCAGACTTGAGCAGACTGTATAGCTTTCTCGTACTGGAAAGATATACGGGCATGAGCAAAAAGCGTTTCATTGAACAGTTTACAAAAAACGGGACAAAAATAAATTACCATTCAGTAAGGCATAATGGAAATGGGATAGGCCTTTTTTTCTTCAAGGAATTGGTGAACTGTTCCGTGAATTCTTCATAAATGGGCTAGCTATGTATATAGTTCCCAATTAATTCATGACAAAAACAGCTAATATCCAGCAGTAAATAACTTAAGGCCCATACAACTTTATACATATTTTCATACAACCTTATACAACTTCATGCAACCTTATGCGCAAAGCATTTAAGAACATTTACGTTACTAAAAACAGCCCGTATCATTCCATCCAGTCCAATGGAGGGGCTGAATATGGATACCAATACATACGTAGATGCAGGCGAGGCCGCGGCAATTCTTAAATGCACGGTGAATTATATTTACAAACTAACGTGTCATAAAAAACTGCCCCACTTCAAACCTGCGCGGCGCAAGCTGTTAATTAAGCTTGATGACCTTCAGGCCTTTGTCGAACAGACAAGAGTCCCCACGGCACAGGAGACCGAGGGACAGGCGGCCAGGCTGGCACGGGCCGGGGCTAAGCGGTGAAGGCAAAAAAAACCCCGCCGGGCGGGCGGGGCACATTAAAAACTATAGGCTGTACCTAATATGGGCAGTATTATATCAAACCGCCAGAATAATGACAAGGATATTTTTAAGCTAGCCCGGGAAGCGATAACACCGGGGCTGATACAGTCCTATATTCCTGGCCTTACGCTGTCCGGGGACGGCAGGGAGCTGACAGGATGCGCACCCTGCAGAGACGATAAACACCCGTCATTTTCTATAAATACCGGAACCGGGGCATGGTTCGACCATGCAACAGGAGACGGGGGAAGCTTCACAGACCTTGTGGCAAGGATTAAGGGGCTGGAGCCGCTGGAAGCCGCAAAGCTGATAGCCGGCGAACCACCCTCTCCGCAAAATAGAGTTAGTTTTACCCGTCCTAAGCGTCCTAATGGAATCGATGCATGTAAAGCCGACTTGCCCTTCTTGCAGGCCTGGCTGTCCAAGCCAGGGTACCGGGATAATCTGGGAACACTGCAGGCACTGTACACCTACCCGCTGGATATACCTCCATGGCCGTTTGTTGTGGCAAGGTTTGCCAGAGACGGGGGAAAGCTGATTATGCCCTACTATCTTACAAAAACAAAAGAAGGCTGGAAGTCTGGATACCCCCCACAGTACGGAGACGGCGGGCGACCGCTGTACAGGCGGGGCGGCTCTGGAAGCCTCTGGGCGGGGAAAGTCTTTATTGTAGAAGGTGAAAAATGCGCTGACGCAATCGCCAGTATGTCCGGGGCTGTAGCTGTCACCTGGGCGGGCGGATGCAATGCGGCGGACAAATCAGACTGGACACTGTTTCAAGACGGAAATTTTCAAGACGGAAATAGCCGCATAATCCTCTGGCCGGATAATGACGAACCCGGATTAAAAGCC
Source organism: Spirochaetaceae bacterium (assembly GCA_965232165.1). GTDB lineage: Bacteria > Spirochaetota > Spirochaetia > DSM-2461 > DSM-2461 > UBA2779. The sequence continues at coordinate 926,951 of CBDDOY010000002.1, forward strand.
ATGAAAAAAATAGCCGGAATATTAAGAGATTTAGGCGTGAAGATTGAAAAACTGATGGACATAAACCCGGCCAAGCCAAAAGGCTGGGACGTTGCAGACGGCAGGGAGGAGGGGGAAGACCTGGAGAAATATGTAGAGACTTTCCGGGGAATATCGGATATGGAGCTTATAGCAGAAGAAAAGCAGGAGACAAAAAACACTGCTTTCCCTATCCCTGAAATCGTGGAGAAGTACGGCGAACCCATGCGCTTAGGTGAGGGCAGGATTAAAAACTTTAATCAGCATTACTGGGGGATGGCGGCCATGTACGACAAGATACAGGTCTACGAGCCAAACGAGCGGGTCATTTACAGATACGACACGGAGAGAGGCCTCTATTCTCCAGTTTATGACGAAGCTCTTCAACAGGAAATCGCAGAGTACATGTTGATAATAAGCCGCAAAGAAAAAATAGCGGCACTTACAAACCGATCCCATGAAAAACTTAACAACTGCCTAAAACAGGTAAAAGGCCTTACCAGCCGTCCGGGAATATTTGAGACCGGCAGGGAAAAAGAATACCTGCACTTTGAAAATGAAATGCTGGAGCTTGAGACCATGAAGCTAAAGCCGTTTAGCCCTGACTACTATTCACGCAATCAATGCCCTTTCAAGTACGAACCCGGGGCGCAATGCCCGAAATTTAACGAGTTTATCAATTCTGCCATGAGTCCAGATGATGCGCTGATTGTGCAAAAATATATGGGCGTATGCCTGCTGGGCGTGAACCTGCCGCAAAGGTTCCTAATCCTGACCGGCGGGGCGGGAAAAGGAAAGTCCCAGCTTTCCAATATATTTCAGATGCTGATAGGCAAAGACAACTGCTGTCAATTAAGAACCGAACATCTGGCAGGACGCTTTGAACTATACCGCTTTGTAGGGAAAACTCTTTTAATTGGCGTGGACGTCCCGGAGAATTTTTTATCATCTAAAGGAGCAAATGTTATAAAAGCCCTAACAGGCGGCGACACGCTTACACCTGAAAAGAAGGGCAGTAGCAAAAGCTGGGAAATTACAGGAAACTTCCCTCTCATAATAACAGCCAACACCCGGCTAAGAATCAGGCTGGAGGGAGACATAGGCGCATGGCGGCGGCGGCTGTTGATTGTTGAATATAACAAGCCAGAAGCTGAACACAAAATATATGACATCAGCCGGCGGCTAATGGAAGAGGAGGGGAGCGGTATTGTCAACTTTGCTGTCGAGGGATTGTTGATGGTGAGGGAAGATATGAAGCAATACAACACTATAGACACGCCACGGGAACAGAACGAGCGTATCAACTCGCTATTGGCGGAAAGCGAAAGCTTGAAAATCTTCTTAGAGGAATGTATACAACCGGATACTGACGGTGGAGACCTTGCCGTCGCAGAGATAGAAGCCGCTTATGCTGAATATTGCAGTGAAAAAGGCTGGAAGGCCAATAGCCTGACAGAGATTAGAAGTAAGCTGGAAGGGTTTATGCTGGAGATTCACCGGCGGCCTAGAAACCACTGTACAATCAGGGACGGAAAGAACGTTAGAGGCTTTGCAGGCGTGGCTTTCAAATGATTTGAATACCGACATTATCAGCTTAACAACTTAACAACGTTAACAAAATGTTAACAAAATGTTAGCTCCGGCCATCCGGGGACGGTTCTAAGTGCCCTTAAGGGTATCGAGGACGGCCAGATCGGGTTCTAAGTGCTCTTAAGGCCATCGAGGACGGCTAGGACGGGTAAAAAAAACTCTTAAGAAAGTCTTTAGGGCTTATGCTGGAGATTCACCGAACAGCTAAGAACCATTGCACCAAGCGGGACGGCAAAAGCGTTAGGGGCTTTGCAAAGGTAACCCTATCCTGACACTTTTCCAACTCCCAGCAAAATAGAGTTAGTTTTACCCGTCCTAGCCGTCCTAAACAGGACGCTTAGGACGGGTGTTTTTAACTCTATTTTAGGGGAAGCCAAAAAGCCGGGAGAATTTGCACTCCGGGGTTTTCACGCTTAGAATCTGCACTTTCGCCAGAAGAACCTAATACATAGCTAACCCAGCCCGTTGGGTTACTGGATACCCTCTTTTATTCCCATTACTGCCTCTTCATTGCATGAATAATGTTTGATTGGCAGGTTCTATTACAATTCATTTTCTTACACTGTAAACATTTAATGAATTACAGGGAGGTTCCAGTATGGCCCCTGCTGCAAAGGGCGCCGGGATGAACAATGAATCTCCGGCACGGTCCCCCTGCCCGACATCATCCAAGCCATTTAATACCCGTTTCTTGTATGATCCCCCGTGCCAGCGGCCCGAGCAGCCGCCTCTTACAAAGAAAGAGAACCGCCAGCTTGACCTTCTAACATCACTTGAGAAATAATGAAATCCCATGAGGAAGTACATATTCGTTACTGGCGGGGTATGCTCCAGCCTGGGCAAGGGCATCGCCGCCTCTTCTCTTGGGTGTCTTCTCGAAAGCCGCGGCCTGTCGGTGTGTATGATCAAAATAGACCCCTATCTCAACGTCGATGCCGGAACAATGAGTCCATTTCAGCATGGCGAGGTTTTCGTAACCGATGACGGGGCCGAGACCGATCTTGACCTTGGAAACTACGCCCGGTTTACCAATTCTCCGCTGAGCGCAAAGAATTCCATCACCACGGGGCAGGTCTATCAGGAAGTTATCCGCAAGGAGCGCAAGGGCGACTATCTGGGCAAATGTGTGCAGGTTGTTCCGCATCTCACCGATGAGATTAAACGGCGTATCTTCTCACTCGGGGAGAAAGAGGGAATCGATGTCACCATAGTAGAGATTGGCGGCACGGTCGGGGACATCGAGTCCATCCCCTTCCTGGAAGCGGTGAGGCAAATCATCCACGAAAAATCCCATAAGAACGCCTTGAGCGTTCATATCTCGCTAATTCCCAAGGTTTCATCCGGTGAGTTCAAGACCAAACCGACACAGCACTCCGTGAAAACCCTCAGGGAAATCGGAATCCAGCCCGACATACTTCTGTGCCGCATCTCCAATGAAATGGATGCGGAGATGAAACAGAAGATATCGAATTTCACCAACATCGATTATGAATGTGTCCTATCGGCCTGCGATGTCCATTCCACGATTTACGAAATACCCATCGTATACCGCAAACAGGGAATGGACAGAATTGTGTGCGAACGCATGGGTCTGCCCTATGGGGAGGATCGTTTTCAGGACTGGCTGGATTTGAAAAATATCTGGCATGGCGCCGAAAGGACGCTGGAGATCGCCATGGTAGGGAAATACATCGATCTTGATGATTCCTATAAGTCCATCGATGAAGCCCTGGTGCATGGATCCCTCGCGAACAAGGTGCGTCTGAAAATCCGTAAGATTGATTCTGAATCCATCCCGACACCCGAGTCCGCACAAAGAACTCTGGACGGGGTCCAGGGGATTCTGATACCGGGGGGATTCGGCAGCAGAGGCATTCAAGGCATGATTGAGGCCGCAAAAATGGCACGGGAAGGGAACATACCTTATTTAGGAATATGCCTGGGAATGCAGATCCAAGTCATCGAATGGGCGCGCAGTGTTTTGGGCATGCAGAATGCCAACAGCGCAGAATTCATCCCCGATGGAGAAACCAATGTGATTGCGCTCCTGGAGGAACAGATCGATATAACCCAGTATGGCGGAACGATGCGGCTGGGTGTGGGAGAATCGAAGACCATGGCCAATACACATATCCACTCGGCCTATGGTCAACCCATTATCAGAGAACGTCACCGCCATCGCTATGAGGTAAACAATGCCTATCGCTATGAATTGAGCAAGTCCGGCCTGATCTTCTCAGCGTTCACCCCTGATGGCTGTCTGGTGGAATCCGCAGAATGGCCGGAACATATATGGTCGGTGGGCGTACAGTTTCACCCGGAGTTCACCTCTAAACCGATAAGCCCCGGTCCCCTGTTTCGGGATTTCATTGCCGCGGTCGGCCGGCAATTCTGACAATGCTGTAACTTGTCCTTTCTTCTTGTCGGCAGTATTATCGTATAAACAGTGCTTCTGATATTGGGAGGGTTACCATGAAAAGCACCGATTTAGAGCGTAGAGACCGCGAGATAAAGAGGGCAAAGAAGAGGCAGTTGATTCTTAAACGCAAGGGTCAACGAGATGCCCGGACACCCGGCGACTATATCAATCTTTTCGAAGAAGCGTTTTTTTTCGATGCTAAGAAAATATACAACATCGAAATGAGTGAGGACATCCTGATGCTTCTCGAAGAAATGAAAGAAGAACTCGCAGAGAAGCATTGGGCCAATGTCATTCGTAAGGCCGTGAAGAAAACCAAGGTTGAACAGAAAGATGCGGCCATCAGACAACTGGCCGATCTTGCGGAAATTGATCTTTCTGCCCAATAAGCACGGTATCAGGGAAATTGATTCTCCGGCCGCCTTTCCGGGATACTATTGACCTCCTCTCCTGAAGCCGCCATTTGGCCGGAAAGAAACAGGCCGCAATAGCAGTGGCCATATTCTGCGATATCCTCGGCGGCATAGTCACAAGGACAGATGATATCCTTATCTTGATTCTTATTGCCTGTCCCATCACGGCAGGGGCACAGCCGGTAGCCATAAGCTTCAAAGTTTTGATCGAGACCCGTAATGACTGTATCGAGGAAGCATTCATTGCCCTGAACCTTCCACCCACGTTCAACGGCAGTTTTTTGTACAAACAAGCTTGTGTCCATATAAACCTCTAGTAGGGGATGGCCTTGTCCCATTGGCTTCGAATGAACCCAACGAGCACTCTTTCGCCGTACATCACTAAAGACGGATAAGAAAGTCGTCTTGCAAATTTCTCATTAAATTCGGTTTTTATTGAAATCTTCTCCTCCTTGGGAATGGTATCAAGGTCAAGATAACGATAAGAGACACCCCTGAAATCCAAGTAATCTCTAGCGATGCCGCACAAACCACATTTCGAGAGGCTGAGCAAGGTGAAATCTTCCGCATTTCCGATTCCGTTAATCTCAATCCAATCATGATTATCAAGCATTTATCTCACCTCTTCCCGTAGACTATCGGCCGCATTAGGCTTACCGCCATGCCGCATTGAACATGCTCATACATGGGAGTCTGTGAAATTGGCATAAGACATCCAAGATACTTTGACCTCAGATTGAACCATTCACAAACACGGGCTCACCAAAGCAAACCGAGCCTGCCGGACTTCATTCTCCTGGTCCGTTCTTTCCCTGTGTTCCTGCTGCTTCGCTGCAAAATTCTCACACCGCTCAAATTTCGCTCCGCTTCTGCCGCCTTGTATCAGAAAAAACTATCAAAACGGACGGTGCCGCTAAAAAAGTCCATAGGGCGCCCGCAGACTCCCAGCCCCCAATCTTCATGCCGGATCACCGATGAGCGGCTCCTCTCTTACGAATCTACGGATTTCCGCAATGAGTTCCCCGTAAAACTGTGCCGCCGGAAGCTGAGGATACTGCTCCCTGATGGCCTGCGGCGCACGAAAGAGCATACCAGAATGAGCGGACAGAAGCATGGAGACATCGTTAAAGGAGTCTCCGGCGGCGAATACACGGAGTCCCATCGCCTTGAAGGATTCGACAGCCTTGCGTTTGCCGTCCTTCTGCCGCAGCCTGTAGCCGAGGATGCGTTCAGATGAATCTGTTATCAAGGTATTGCAAAACAAAGTGGGCCAGTGCAATTTGCACATAAGCGGGGAGGCAAACTGCTCAAAGGTATCGGAAAGGATGACCAACTGGGTTTCCGAACGAACCTGATCGATGAATTCTAAGGCATCATCAAATGGGTCGAGAGCGGCAATAACCTCTTGTATGTGCCTGAGCGTTATTCCTTCCCTATTCAGTATTTCGAGCCGGTGATTCATCAGCTCATCATAGTCGCTTATATCCCTGGTTGTGAGTTTCAATTCGTCAATACGGGTGTCCCGGGCCACGGCAATCCAGATTTCCGGAACAAGAACCCCTTCGAGGTCGAGGCAGATAACTTCCATTTACTTTCTCCACTGGTATTATATAACGGGTATTTCTAAAAAATCCACTAAGTCTCCGGCTCGATTTTTTCCGCCGGCCTGTGCGTGTTCTGCACACAGACCGCTGTTGTGCCGTAAAATGCTCACATAGCTTAGCTAACAGAATAACCCGAATGACAGGCGCAAGGGATTGCAGCGGAAATGCCGCTGGCAGCCCCGGCGATTGGCAATGAGCCGGGGGGTCAGGCTGCCAGAGCAAGGCATTGGAGCGGAAAGCCCGACCCGAAGGGGTGCGCCCAAATATTGGATTATCTAAGGTTCGGAACGCCGGCTTGAGCTTCTACCGCCTCGCATCTAAGAACCTTTCTGCCAGATTCAAAAAAAATGTTTCTTGAGGTGCCCAAATGAATCACCCGATACATATTAAAGGGATAGACCAATTTTCAACAGACCGTTATACTACGGCGAATTTCATCAGCATAAAGAGTATTGGAGCAGTACAATATGAGTTTTGACATAGAGAAAATGCGGAATATCGGGATCAGCGCCCATATTGATTCAGGGAAAACCACGTTGACCGAACGCATTTTATTCTTCTGTCAGAAGATACATGCCATTCATGAGGTGCGCGGCAAGGACGGTATCGGGGCCACCATGGATTCCATGGAACTCGAACGAGAGCGCGGCATCACCATCTCGTCGGCCGCTACCAACGTCGAATGGAAAGATTATCAGGTCAATATCATCGACACGCCGGGGCATGTCGATTTCACCATCGAGGTAGAACGCGCTCTGAGAGTTCTCGACGGGGCAATCCTCGTGCTTTGTTCGGTCGGCGGTGTTCAGAGCCAGTCCATCACTGTCGATAGACAGTTAAAGCGCTATAGAGTGCCTCGAATCGCCTTCATCAACAAGACAGACCGGACCGGAGCGAATCCGGACAAGGTGCGCAGCCAGCTTGAGAAGAAACTGGGGCTCAATGCCGTAATGATGCAGGCGCCCATCGGTTTGGAAGACAGTCATCAGGGTGTCATTGACCTCGTCTCCATGAAGGCCCTCTACTTCGACGGCGATGAGAATCATTCTGTCCGCGAGGCCGAAATTCCTTCTGAACTCCTTTCAGAGGCCCAAGAGAAGCGAGAAATCATGCTTGAAGCGGTTTCGATGTTTGATGATGCGCTGATGGAGAAGGTCATGGAAGACGAATCCATCCCCGATGCTCTTATCCATAAGGCCATACGCATCGGTACGCTTAGGAATGAGCTTGTCCCTGTCTATATCGGCAGCGCCTACAAGAACAAGGGAGTTCAGCCGCTTCTCGATGCCGTAAAAAACTATCTTCCATGTCCATCGGATGTAAAAAACGAGGCCATGGACTTGGATAAGAATGAGGCCATGGTGGAAATCCGCCCCGATCCTGCCAAATCCACCGTAGCCCTGGCCTTCAAGCTCGAAGACGGGCAGTATGGTCAGCTTACCTACATCAGGATATACCAGGGGACCATCAGGAAGGGGGCGGATTTATTCAATGTCCGCACTAAACGCAAATTCAAGGTGGGCCGTCTGGTAAGAATGCACGCCGACTCCATGGAAGACATCAGCGAGGCGGGCGCCGGCGACATCGTCGCCTTATTCGGCATTGACTGCGCCTCCGGCGACACCTTCTGCGGTGTTGATCTCAACCTCACGATGACCTCGATGTATATTCCAGAGCCGGTGATTTCTCTATCGGTTCAACCAAAGGACAAATCCGCCTCCGATAAGATGGCCAAAGCGCTGGGCCGCTTCACCAAGGAAGACCCCACCTTCCGCACCTATGTCGACCATGAAACAAACGACACCATCATTCAGGGCATGGGCGAACTTCATCTTGATGTGTACATTGAGCGAATGCGCCGTGAGTATAAGGCCGATGTTCAGACCGGAGCGCCGCAGGTGGCCTATAGGGAGGCCATCACCAGACGGGTTGAATGGGAATACGTCCACAAGAAGCAAACCGGCGGTTCCGGGCAATACGCGAAAATCAATGGCATAATGGAACCCTTTGACGGGGATGAAACCTATTCATTTACGAGCCTGGTCAAAGGCGGCAACATCCCCACGGAATTCATTCCCTCATGCAGCAAGGGGTTTCAAACCGCCATGGCCAAGGGCGCCCTCCTCGGTTTTCCAATCATAAACGTGAAGATGACAGTTGTCGACGGCGCCTCCCATTCGGTGGACTCCTCGGATATGGCTTTTCAGACCGCGGCCCTCATGGGGTTCCGAGACGCCTACAAAAAAGCCCGCCCCATCATTCTGGAACCCGTCATGAAGGTTTCAATCGAGGGTCCGACCGAGTTTCAGGGCAGCATCTTCGGAAGCATCAATCAGCGCAGGGGCATGATAGTCTCATCCCAGGAAGAAGGTCATAGTTGTACCGTTGAAGCAGAAGTTCCTTTGAGTGAGATGTTCGGATACTCGACGACCCTCAGATCATCCACCCAGGGAAAAGCCGAATTCACAATGGAATTCGCCAAATATGCCAGAGTTCCTCAGTCCATCAGTGAGGAACTCATAAGGAACAAAAATGGTTAAACAGGAATTGCTCAAAAAGAGTCCGCTAAGAAAGCTCGACAACTCCATCCATGGCGGTTTGGGCGCCGGGCGAATCGGAATTATCGCATCCCGCCGCGGAATAGGAAAAACGGCCTGTCTCGTTCACATCGCCACCGATAAGCTCATGGCCGGGAAGCATGTCATCCATGTATCCTATGCGAAAAACACCGATCACATCATCAGGTGGTATGAGGATATATTCAAGGAAATCAGCTCCAAGCGCAGCCTAGAGAACGCCATGACGGTTCACGATGAGATAATCCATAACAGGGTTATCATGAATTTCAGTCAGAAGGGCACAGTCGTGAAACAGGTCATCGCCAGTTTGACCGCAATGATACTGCATGGTCAGTTGGAAACAGATGTTGTCGTCATTGACGGCTTCGATTTCACCGCGGCGGCAGAACAAGATGTGATTGAATTCAGAAATTTCGCGGCAGACCGGAAGGTGGAACTCTGGTTCTCAGATGATTATCATCGGGACGATATAGACGGGGCCATTCTCAATGAAAAAGGAATACCCATGAATTTGGTGCCCTATCTGGAATTGATTGACGTCATTATCACTCTAAGAGCCGAGAAAGATGCCCTTCATCTCTACCTTGTCAAAGACCACGACAGGACTGTAGGCGCAGATTTGCCACTCAGACTCGATCCGAAAACCCTGCTCATAGCAGCCCTATAAAGCCATCTCTAAAGCTTGGAAATAAGCATGGAACATTTTCCTGAAGGTATGGGCAGAGTTTTGTTCTTATCCTCATCCAGCAGATGAATCGAGAAATAGTAGAGCTTCTCGGATTCCAGTTGTATCTCCCATCCCCAGTTGGATTTGCTGCTAATAATTGTAACCCTGTTGCGTCTGAGCGGGAGATTTTCGATTCCCATCAGTTCCAGGGTCGGGACATACCAATCAACGGTTTTTCTTGGAAGACTGACATAGAGGCCGACGATGTTCTCAATCATCAATGCGATGGTGGAAAGGCCGGCATAGGCGAGGCTTAACGGCCTGTTCCACTCATCATTCCCCGGCCAAACAGCCGGACCTTCCTTGAGCGGCTTGTAGGCATTCCACAATGTTCCTCTCTTCCCTCCATCCAGATGAAAGGTGTCAAATATGAAGTACATATGCCGGATGGCCGCCTCACGGGCCAGAGCGTATTGGCCATATCTTTCAAGACCCTTGATCACCATATAAGTCAAGGCAGGGAACACGGAGCCACATGCTCCGCCGCCGTTTTCGTCAAAGCCTTCCTCATCAACTGCCAAGGTGGGAAAGGGATTCTCCGTACCGAAGGTATCGGTGTTTCTCAGATGAGCAAACAGCCCCTCTGCCCTGTCATCATTGGGAATTTCGGCAAGAAGCGTCCAGAAGGCGGCAATCGTCTTCACCTTAATGCGCTTCTCATCGGCATCAAGATCGTAATATATCCTGTCATTAGGATCCCACATCAATGAGTTAATACGGGTTTTAAGAGAGAAGTATTGCCGCTTAAACCGGAAACCCAATTCCTTATCGTTCATTATATCCGCCAATGCCGCCATATATAACGCGTTGATGGCCACCTGGGCATTGAAATCAATGGGATACTTCACGTCTCCACGCGGCGCATTAGGCATCATGCTTACCGCGTGAGGAGGCGCATAAAGCCCATTTTCTTCCTTGAAGTTCGTTCCTAACCAGTTGTGATAGGCTATCAAATTCGGCATGATGGTTTTTAACCGCAATTTCAGCCCAGCCTTGTGATATAAGTTATATTCAACCCATGCCAGCATTGGCGGAGACAGGCCTTCCGGATTAGTTTCGGTAAGAATCGGTTTCCCCTCAATCAGGCTGTAGTGCCCGCGAATCGCACCGGATTCCTCCTGTAGAGAATAGAAATTGTCCAACATGGGGCCAACAGGATATCTCTTATTGAAATAAACGAGGAAGAAGGAAGAAAGACAGCATTCAAATAGGCTCAATTCTTTGTCGCCCTGATAAACATAGGATGGATTCTTGATGCCTGTGGAGGGTTCTGCCCTATACCAGAAATCATTCATCCATGCCCATGTCCGCTCATAGATATCGACAAAGTCTTGATCATAGTAATGTATCAGTGGAAATTCTTTCTTGAGCACATTTTCTCCCTCAGGATGCAAGTATGATTGACAATACCGACTAGAGTAATGATACTCAATAAATTGACGGAATTCAAGCCCGTTATTTGCATGACTGCTGTATGATATGGCTATACAGAGAACTATCCCCGTGTGTCATAGCTTCTTGAGAATGGGGAAGGGGCAATTTTCACGGAGGGAGGGCACTCACCATTCCTAGGCGATGCTTTGCTTTAAGGGCACCTCTAAAAACCCCCATTTAGTTCTTGACTCGAACTTTTCCTCCGCTACTGCGTATCAAAATGCTCACGTAGCTTAAGCTGCGCCCTTAGCTTTTGCCGCCTTGTATCGACAAAAATTTCTTCGTCAATTTCCTAAAGCTGTTTCTTAGAGGTGCCCTTAAGCAAGACAGGCCCCAAAAATGTCCTTTAGAACAAAAATCCATCTCTCAATACACAAAAAAAAGGGATCCGCATGGATCCCTTTCGCAACTAGAAATTTCTTTTACTATATCCGCTTTGCGGTTACTCCGCTGCGGGTACGGTTACCGTAACTGCAATCTCTGCGTTCTTGTTTCCGTCCGTATCTTGGACAGCGTCCTTGTCAATCGTAGCTTTGAGTGAATCACCGGCAGCAAAGGTCACTGACGTAAACGTTATGTCAATTGTTCTATTATCTGCTCCCAGTGCAGCAGTCACGGGTGGTGCTGCGGCTGATGCAGTACCACTGACAGTCGTAACTATGCTAATCTTGGCTTTCAGATCAACCCCGTCAACCACTGACACTTCTTCACTCAGAGTAAGTGTGTAAGCTGCCGCAGCCCCGGCTTCCAGCGGAACCTGTGTACCGGCAAACACCGGATTGCTAGAACTGGACTCACACGCAAGCATTCCAACTGCTAATAGAACAAAACCAAGAGTAGTTATTACCTTTCTTATCATAACTATTCTCCTTAATAAATAAAAATTTACCTTTCACAACTGGAAAGGCTTGTGTTTTCGGCATTCTTTCCTCGACAGCATGAAGATGCCGCCTGCAATCTGCCTTGAACTACGAACCCAATATACCGCAACCGGTAAAACCTGTCAAGCATTTCTCAAAAAGAATTCACAAATTCGGAAAAAAACGCCTCTCTGCATCTTGATTTCTCCATGAAGGCAGCAGTTTGTTTCCATAAATGACAAAATAAGATGGCAGTTTCCCCTCTTTACAATATAATCCCTCATCAAGATTTAGCCTAATGAAAAGTATACTCGTATTTGGAACATTCGATGCTCTCCATCCAGGACACCGGTGGTTTCTCCGCCATGCCGCAGCATTGGGCGGCAGGCTGACCGCCGTTGTAGCCCGAGACTGCTTCGTAAAATCATGGAAAGGCCAATATCCTGTATTCACCGAGCAAGCCAGGATGAGCGCATTGAGGAATTCAGGGTTGGCAGACCAGGTTCTGTTGGCCGATGAGCGGATTCGCACCTATGAGGTATTGAGAAAGATTAAACCGGATATCATCTGCCTCGGTCATGATCAGCAGGCCCTATACGAAGATATCAAATCGCATCTGAATGATACACGGCTTCAGGAACACCGCCCGCAGATTATTGTCCTGCAGCCATGGCGCAGACGGCGCTACAGCTCAACACGCATCAAGGCATCGAAGCAATGGGGTTTATACGCTCTGATGATATTCGCGATGGCGGCGTTTGGCTTCAGTTGGGTGTCAGGAAAAAGGCTATCGGCGGCCATGGGGCCGGCGAATCTGGCATTTATCCGTTTTTTATGCACGGCTCTAGCCTGCCTGCCTCTTACAATATTTCGAAAAAGGCATCCCCATAAGAAGCTGAAGGATGGACTGCCCTGGGTTCTGATGGCGGCTTCTTGTCTCGCCGTCTATAATCTGATGTTTTTTCTCGCTCTGCGCACTAGTCTCGCAGGAAAAGGCGGGCTCATCGTCACGACGATGAATCCCTTGTTCACCCTGCTCATCATGTCGGCTGCCGCCAAGCGTCCCCTGCGCTGCTTATCCATTGTCGGCGCCGTCTTAGGCTTGGCCGCCGGAATCCTGCTCGCAGAACCCTGGAATTACACGAAAGGGGAGCTTGCCGATCCGGGAAATCTTATATTCATGGGGGCGGCACTGCTCTGGTCTGTGATGACAATTGCCGCCCGCAAGGCACAGGGCTATATGGGCTTTACAAGCTTCATGGTAATCCTATATATGCTTGCCTCGATTCTGGTTCTTCCTTTCGCACTGACAGAATCCGGCAGGCTGAATTTCACGGGACATGGTATGGCTTTCTGGCTGGACATGCTGATTATCAGCGTGGCGGTCGGCGCCTACGGCACAGGGATGTATTTCTATGCCTCCAAGAAACTCGGTGCAAACAGAGGAAGTGCATTCACCTACCTTGTTCCGGCATCGGCGATAATCTTCACCTGGATTATATTGGGCGAGACGCCAAGACTTCTCACCTTGCTTGGCGGCCTGTTGGCTGTCATCGCATTTGTCATTATAAACTTTCGCGGGGAGGCAGGTGACTGAGATCACCGCCTCTTTGACAATTGAATTATGAACTTGGAAAGAGAGAACCGGGGATTGCGGCGGGGTTTGTCCGGATAGCCCATCACCCGGGCCAGTATGGCAAAGTCATCATGCCGTTCCAGCAATAGCCGGATAATGACCATGAAGGGAACGGACAGCAGCATGCCGGGGATCCCCCAGATATACCCCCAGAACAGCAGGCCGAATAGGATGCTCACTGGATTGAACCGCAGTCTATCCCCCATCAGCATCGGGTCGATTATATTGCCCACGATAAGCTGGGTAGATACCAGGGCAGTGACTAAGGCCAGGGTGGTTCCGAAGGAGTCAAACTGTATGACGGCCATGAGAAACGGGAAAATGGTCGCGGCGAAGGAGCCGATTGAGGGGATGTAGTTCATGATGAAGGCGATAAATCCCCAGAAGAATGCGAACCTGAGACCGAATAATGCACAAATCACCCCCACCATGATGCCGGTTGCAAGGCTTACCAGAGTTTTGACGGCCATGTAATCTGCTATGCTCTTCTGTGTCTGCTCATGGAGTTCTTTCTTAGTCCCCGAATCATCGGAGCCCATGACATATTTGATGTATGCGGAATATCCCGTGGCTCCAGCCAGCAGAAACAGGTAATAGAGAAGAAATAGAAGGATTGAGGAGCCGAAACCGCTCACCAAATCACCCAGCAAGGCGCCTATCAGCGAGGCAATTTTTCCCGGTGAGAGCATCTGATAGAAATCATCAAGAAGGCTGTTGACATCAAGGACGGGCAGGTTTTTATCAATCCATGAAACGACCGAATCAATACGGAGGTAAAGCTGCCTTGCCAGCAGTTCCCTGTCTTGTATGATCTGATCGATGATACCGCCTATCATTCCAATAACGATCCGCAGGATGGCGATGGTGATAAAGGCAACGGTGACCGTGATGAGAAAACGAGGAATTTTCCATTTCCTCAGGAGATCGATGAAGGGCAGGCTGAGCATTGTCAGCAAACCGGCTAAGGTTAGCGGGATAAGCAGGTGTGCGAGGGTCTTCAAAACGAAGAATATGGTCATGATCAACAGCACCATCAATATGTTGCGTATGCTCTTCGTGTATTCGGCCATTCTAATCCTCCATGTTCAGGCAGTAAGAGACACTGTAGGTGCTGTTATTCCAGAGGAAAGTGAAACTCCTTCCTGATTTTGCCAGTTCATCCTGCCCCGGACATTCGCCTATTTCCCAAACACTCCGGCCTTTCAATTTCAGCCAGGCTTCTTTTTGGGTCCATAGGGTGAAGAAGCCCTGCGGACTCATGCCGTTTTGAACCAGGCGCCGTTCCTCCGGCCTGAACCAATAGTCGGCTACACCGGAATAATCACGGCGCCTGTGGCACTCCAAATCCAGTCCTATCTCCATGGTTGAATAGGCACAGCATACGAGTTCAAAGCTGTGTGAAAGGCTGAAATGCCAGCCATCGGGATGAAGCAGCCTGGGCTTCTTCGCCTCCGGGCGGTCAATCTCAACGCGGGAATGGCCGGAAAGCGCCGATATCCTCCGTGATACTTTGGAATAATTCATCTCCCGGCCCAGACTGGATTTCCAAAACTCCAGATAAATATCCAAACACCCGGAATCCATAGACTAAAGCTGCCGCCCTTCTTTTAGTTTTGTCTCAAATCTGTCGGCATCTTTCCCTGTCAGCCCATGATGTTCTCCGGAGAGCAGATGGTTCAATGCCCGCATTTCCTCCTTGGAGAAACGAACCCCGCCTAGCTGATGCCGTTCAAACGCATCGAAGGCTATCGGACAAACCTGAGCTGCAATATTTTTTATCACTGCCGCATAAGCCCGAATTTCCATTTGGGCATGAGGATCTAAGCGAAGCCTGAGAAAGTGGAACAGGTTATGAAGGTCAATCTGCCAATACCACTCTGTGTAGAGGCTGAGAGGCAGGACGATGCGCGCTAACTCCCTGGCCGTTTCTTCCTGGAGCAAACCTTCATAGCATTCGTAGGCGGCGCGATGTGCGCTTCTCATACGGTCTCTCACAGCAGCGGCTATTTCGGTCTCCATGGGCTGGTTCTCACGGCCCTGCTTATTAACGGCGCTCTGCCTGGAAATATCGCCCGTATCCGGAAGGTAGAATTCGTCTGGCATCTGGCTGTACCGCCCTGATACCTCGTTCAATCTGGCCATGCGGTGCCGCACCCATTGCCTGGCAACAAAAATGGGCATCTTAGCGTGAAAGGTGAAAACAACCTGTTCAAAAGGAGAGGTGTGGGCGTTCCTGAGCAGGTAATCGATGAGTGCGGCATCTTCCCTCACCGTCCTGGTGCCGCCGCCATAGGACACCCGAGCCGCCTGGACAATGCGTTCATCGCTTCCCATATAGTCTACGAGCCGAACAAAGCCATGATTGAGCACGGCATATTCCTTATCGAGCATCTTTTCGGCGGCATCAACTCTGCTGTGTCCCATAATGTTTCCTACTTATGGGCACCTCTAAAAAACCCATTTAGTTCTTGACTCGATCTTTTCCGCCGCTACTGCGTTGTCAAAATACTCAACTAAGCTTAAGCTACGCCCTTAGCTTTTGCCGCCTTGTATCGACAAAAAATTTCTTCGTCAATTTCCTAAAGCTGTTTTTTAGCGGTGCCCTTATAATATCACTTCAGACTCAGATTGTCCGAGGGCGACTCTAAGGCATTCCCCGGCTTCGGCTGCCATGCCGCGATGCCAGGCGATCAGTTCCCTTTCGGCTGCTTCATCGCCTCCGCGGATTTCGGCGGCCGCCCGAAGAACGGCTTCGGTGCCGCTGGCCCTCATCCACAGGAATCCTGCGTACTGACCGGACGCATCCCGGAAGACGATTTTCAGCCCCCCGCCTTGCATGACGGCTTCTTCTACTCCCTCACGGCTCAATGTTCCCTCGTTATTGATTTCAGCCCATCCGGCAAAGCCGTATCTCTCCCTCAGGGCCTTCGCTCTTTGCGCCCATTGCCGCCGGAAGACCGCCTTCCACTCCGCCTTCAACGCCGCAGGATGAGGGGTGTGAAGTTTGATCACCGCACGGGGTGCGGATACAGGGGTGGTGGAATAGCAGGGCAGAGTGCCGATGACATCGGTGAGGCCGAAATCATTCCGCTTCGGAAGCGGCCTGCCGATGCGGGTGCACCAGTCCTCAAAGGGACTCAGGCTGGTTCCAATCGACGGCAGCCGCAACAGCTTCAGCAGCGCCGTTACCATGTTCATGGGGTCTCGGACCGCCGATGGATGGGTGATGCATCCGCCGTTGGATCCTTCTCCCATGAACCTCACCCGGCAGCCTTGGGCCCTCAGTTCTCGGGCCCGGTTCACGATATTGGCCTCCCCCACCTCAACCTCATGAACCTCGACGCCGTAAGCCCCGGCAATATCCCGTATGCGGTGACTGGTGGGGCCGTTCACGACGAGGGCACGGGCCATATTTTTCAGAGAACCTTTATCAAGCCCGGCCAATCCTTCAGCCTGCCAGTTCTCCACGGCCAGTTCCGCCAGTGCGGCAAGCGCGAAAACCTCCTGGGCCTCAAGACAGCGGGCGGCTCCCTGGTTTTCGTCCCAAAACACCAGATTCCCCCTGTCGCCGTCGTTGTCAGTCACATAGCCCATTGAAACTGCGGCATCCTCGGAATGTATCTCATCGAGTGTCTTGCGGCAGGTTTCCATAGCATCCCCCTCCGGAAGAATGGCATGGGCAATCTGCCCGGGAACGGTGTTAATCCCCCGGAAGTCCACACCAAGAGACTCCAGGAATTCCCTGTCCGCCGAGACGGTGCGGGCGCTGCCGTTCAAATCAGCGACAATGCCAAGGGGCCTGTCCTGGATTTCCTTGCGGAGAATTTCCATCGTTCTCTGACTCTCGGCCTTTCCCCAGGGTCCGCCGGCAATCTCTTCGAGGAATTCCCTATAAAGCGCGAGGGAGCGGCCCTTCTCGGACGGATCGGCAGCCCTGGGACTGATGGTTCTTTGCCCGGCCGAGTCAAGGGTATCGAGGGGGGAGGTGCCGGCAATCGCTCCTAGCCGCCTTTCGGCGCCCTCATCCTCAATCAGCCGACGATAACGCCTGATGAGTTCCGCGGCGTCATCACCCCCGATGAGCCCGCCGCCCATACCGAACTTGACGCCATTGTGCCCCACGGGGTTATGACTGGCCGAAACATAGGCGAATGCGTCGATGCCTTCATCCAGATGGCTCCGGGCCATGACTTCCGGTGCCGGAGCTGCCCCGATGTATAAAACTCTGCAACCTGTATTTTCCAGTCCCCGCATCACCATTTCGGCTAACACGGGTCCGGTCGGCCTGGTATCCGTGGCCGCCAGCACCGTGTTGCCCTTGCCATGGTCTAACAGCCACTGCCCCCATGCTGCGCCCATGCCCAGGGCCAGGAGCCTGTTCCGCCGGTCAGGGACCGCCGCGGTGCCGTGTTCACCATCGGGAGCAAATATCTTGCGCCAACCGGAGGCCGAGAGAATCATATCCTCAAGGGCATATCTAAAAAACATCGGTGAGAATGGTCCAAGTCAAGGATATTTCTAAGGGATGTTTGGTCATTTGCAAAGAAGCTGCCCCCGGCTGCAAATTATCTCAATGCGCCTCATCCTATCAATACCTGAAAATTCGGGTGGAGATGCGCCTTCAATATTTCCTCAATGAAGCCCAGTGTTCCATAGGAAGCGCTCATACAGCCCCGGCAGGCCCCCATATAGGCTATGGTGACCACGGGCTTATCCCCTTCCACCATGAAATTCTCTATGTCCACATCGCCTCCGTCCTGGTGTAAGGTTGGCCTTACCTCGGCATCGAGTACCCGCTCGATGACCTTGAATTGCTTGAATATGTTCAGCTCCAAAAATGGCACATCATCCTCGGCCGCCGGCCGTTTTTCCATTTCCTCCCGTGTCTCGGCGAGGATGTCCTCCAGATACCACTTGCGTTTTTCATGCCCTCCGGGGCGAACACAGGATTTGCAAAAGGCACCGGCCTTGCTGTAGTTTGTGATCTCTTCTATGGTTTTCAGATCATTTGCGATAATTAATTCCTTGATAGTCGGCAAGGTAACTCTGGCGCATTCGCATACCATGCCCGCTTCATCAAAGAAAGCGGCCGGAACTCCGTGCCAGGCTGCGGCCGCTTTCTTGATTACGTCATAGGCCATGACTGAGCAGTGCATCTTCTGCGGCGGCACCGCGGGGGTGTCTGGGCTGTCTCGAAGAGCCTTCTCCACTTCGATGTTTGTGATCTTCACCGCCTCATCCACGGTTTTGCCTAGGCAGAGTTCGGCCATCATGTCGCTGGAGGCGATGGCCGTACCGCAGCCAAAACTCTTAAACCTTGCCGAAAGGATTTCTTCACTATCTCTGTCTACGGCCCAGTAGAGCCGGACGGCATCACCGCAGGACTCTGATCCGTGTTCTGCGACGACGAGTTCGCCGCCCGCCGCGGCGGCCTCTTCCTCCGTGATTGTTCCCATGTGGCGGGGATTGTTCATCCGGTCGGCTACTTTGTCGGAATAGTTCTGCCACAGTGTCCCGCCTATTAGGCTGCTCTTTGCCATGCTTCCTCCTAGAAACTGCTTGAAATTGACCTGAGCCGTTTCACGGCTGCGCTGACGGCCTCCAATGCCGTGTCGATTTCCTCATCCGTGGTGAACCGGGACAGGCTGAACCGCACCGCCGTGTGTGTGAGATCCTCATCCAGTTCAATGGCCTTGAGTGCGGCATCGGGCTCCAGGGACTCCGATGAGCACGCACTGCCGGTACTCGCGGCGATGCCGTGCTTATCCAGGTCCCAGATAAAGGCCTCGCCCTCAATGCCTTTGAAGCTGACAAGCAAGGTGTTGGGAGTTCGCAGCTCTCTTCTTCCAATCACGACGGTATCGGGCAGGGCCAGTATCCCGTCCTCCAGCCTGTCCCGCATCTTGCGCACCCCTGTATCTTCGTATTCCAAAGCTTCGACGGCTAATTCCATCGCCTGTCCCATCCCGATGAGGAATGGGACATTGACCGTACCGGCCCTGCGTCCATTCATCTGCTCACCGCCGTGAAGCAGCGGGCAAAGTCTTCGGTTCTTCCTGATAAACAATCCCCCGGCACCCTTGGGACCGTGAAATTTATGGGCTGAAAAGGTGAGAAAATCGACAGGGACTTCTCGAAGACTTACAGGAATTTTGCCGATGGCCTGAACGGCATCTGTATGAAACAGGACACCGCTCTTCTGGCAGAATTCGGCGAGTTCCCGCACAGGATTTATTAGGCCGGTCTCGTTATTCGCCCACATGATACTCACCAGGGCGGTTTTATCGGGATCGAATCCCTCGGCCAGTATCTCCGGGGTGATGAGTCCATCGGCATTCGGGGCTAAGCGCACGATCTCCACCCCTTGAGTTTCCAGCCAATCGGCGGTATGGGCAATACAGGGATGCTCCAGGAGGGTTGTGACGATGCATGATTTGTTTCCGTTGAGCACTTCATCTATCCACACCCCCTTTAGGACGGTGTTGTTTCCTTCGGTGGCGCATCCGTTGATGATGACATCGTCTTCTTCATCGGCGCCTATGCCGTTATAAATTCGATCCAGTGCCTGGCTCATCCCTAGATGGGTTTCCGTTCCGAACTCATGGATGGAATTGGGATTCCCATAGAGCTGCAGCCAATAAGGCTCCATTACCTGTTTCACCCGTGGATCGACTATGGTTGTCGCATTGCTGTCTAAGTATATCCTATTCATGTCTATCCTTCGTTACGGCGTTGTCAAGATGCTCACGCTGCTTAAACTGCACACCGGAATTGCCGCCTTGTATCAGGATTAATCATAAAAACTACCACAAGAATTTCAAGTCCGAAAGACTCTTAGGGTATTTCTTAGGAATCGCTGCTGCGGTTCTTTGATGATTTCAACTTCGCGATATCCGCTTTTCCTGATTCAACAGCTTATCACGGGAAGCACCTCATTGTCTCTCCCTGGGAATATACCATCTCAGACTGAGTCTTGACGAGTGTATTATGGGCACCTCTAAACTGAAGTTTTAAGGGAATTTCGGGCTAAATACTTATATAGAAAAAAGTTGAGCTAGTTTTGCCTTCAAAACGTCCCCATGTAATATTACAATTTTATTATATTTATGTATTGACAATTATGTAGATATATTTCATAATATACCCATGTATATTCAAATAGTACCAAACAGAAATTCGCCTCCCTGCATTCTGCTGCGGGAAGACCACCGAGAGAATGGCCGCGTTGTCAAAAAGACTCTGGCTAATTTAACCAAACTGCCAGGTCATGCCGTTGAAGGCCTTCGACGGTTGCTTAAAGAAGGACCAGAAGCCCTATCTGGAAATGATTTCAAAATCACTCGAACTCTGCCACATGGTCATGCCGTTGCCATCCTCAAGGTTATGAAAGATCTTGATATCCCTCGGTTAATTTCCTCCCGCCGAACTCCCGAACGTAATTTGATTATCGCCCTTATCGCCCAACGTATTCTTAATCCACAATCGAAACTGGCCACTTTTAGGGAACTTATCGGACCATCAAAGACCACGACTTTATCAGAACAGATCGGTTTGGATGAAACCATTGGAGAATATGATATTTACAAATCGCTTGATTGGCTCTTAAAACGTCAGCATACGATTGAAACGAAGCTAGCTGACAGACACCTCAAAAACGGTTCGTTAGTTTTTTACGACCTAACATCTGCATGGTATGAGGGAAAACACTGTCCCCTCGCTAAACGGGGATACTCTCGAGACGGTAAGAGGGGCAAGCTACAAATTGAAGTGGGTCTTCTTTGTGACTCAGAAGGACGTCCTGTGGGGGTTGAAGTCTTTGAAGGCAACACAGCCGATCCGATGACGGTTTCCAGCCAGATTGAAAAACTCCGAAATCGCTTCGGTCTTGAACGGATCACTGTGGTCGGTGACCGAGGAATGCTAACTGAAGCGAGCATTGACAGGGAAATCCGGAAAGAAGAGGGTTGGGATTGGATAAGTGCGCTTAGGGGTCCTGCGATCAGAAAACTTGTTGAGCAGGAAGCATTTAACCCCTCGTTGTTCGATACCCAGGACATGGCGGTAATCAAAAGTCCCGACTACCCGGGAGAACGGCTGATTGTCTGTCGAAATCCTCTTATAACCCACGAGAGGGCCTGCAAAAGAGAAAAACTTCTTGAGGCAACGGAAAAGGAA
This sequence comes from Spirochaetaceae bacterium, assembly GCA_965232165.1. Taxonomy (GTDB): domain Bacteria; phylum Spirochaetota; class Spirochaetia; order DSM-2461; family DSM-2461; genus UBA2779. The sequence goes on from CBDDOY010000002.1 coordinate 948,406, forward strand.
TTGGAGCGTATCCGTTTGGCGGTCAACCGAACAAATCGGCCTTTGCGCGGTAGAGAAACGATAGCTTTGCGCACAGGAAAAATCATCAATAAATTCAAGGTTGGCAAGCATTTTGAATTGACGATGGGAGATGATTCTTTCTCGTACAGCCGCCGGCAAAAAAAGATTGAGGAAGAGGCCCGTCTTGATGGATTTTACATTATACGGACAAGCGTAAAAACGGAAGAACTCTCTGACGAAAAGGTTGTATTTGCGTACAAACGGCTCTCCAACGTTGAACAGGCATTTCGCTACATAAAGTTGGTGGACTTGAAGCTACGGCCCGTTTATCACCGCCTGGAGGACAGGGTTCGGGCGCATGTATTGGTTTGTATGCTTGCCTACTATGTTGAATGGGAAATGCGGAAACGGATGGCTCCCATTCTCTTTAAAGATGAAGCTTCTGCCATTGAAAGGGAGAAGAAAAAGAAATCCATCGTTTCTCCTGCGGAAAAATCTGGTAAAGCCCTGGCGAAAGCATCAACAAAACAAACAGACGATGGAGAACTCGTCCATAGTTTCCGAACGGCGTTAAATTGTCTTGCGACTATTTGCCAAAACACAATTGAATTTGATTGTAAAGAATCCGCATCCTTCACGCGGGTTACAGAACCAGTAAAACATCAAAGAGTAATCCTGAATCTTTTGGGGGTCAGTATGTAGTCGCTATATATCCCCAGTAACGTAACATTGGGAAATTGGCTAATTGCTTTCCCTGTATGGAAATATGGTGGTCTTGCGATAAAAACTTCAGTCTAAAAAACCCCATTTAGTTCTTGACTCGAACTTTTCCGCCGCTACTGCGTTGTCAAAATGCTCACGCAGCTTAAGCTAGCTCCGCTTCTGCCTGCCTGTGCGTGTCCGCACACAGACAGGCCGCCTTGTATCGACAAAAAATTTCTTCGTCAATTTCCTAAAGCTGTTTCTTAGAGGTGCCCTTATGAATATCTGCACATCAGAATGAATTTGCCTCATTGTCAAAAAACCGCTATCCTCTTGTCAATGATTCGCACCCCTCTCAATTTCAGTCATGCTAAGGAAATCGGCGATCAGCTCGACGCCATGGGCATGCATCTTTCGGAGTACTCGTTTCCCAACCTCTACCTGTTTAGAAACACCCATCAATATGAGGTGATCAGAACCGATGCCGACAAATTTTATATATCCGGTTTAACCTATGACAAGAAGAAGTACATCATGCCTATGACTAACCCGGGAAAACCCGGTATGCCCTGCCTGGAAGAGTTGAAAGGACTCCTGGCCACCGGTGAATGGGATTTCATATTCCCCATACCGGAAGAGTGGCTCAACTGCTTTGACGAACGCCTGTACCAGAGCAGTTACAAGCTGAGTGATTCGGATTATCTCTATTATACCGAGAAATTCAAAACCTATCCCGGAAAGAAAATGCATAAGAAGAAAAACCTGCTGAATCAATTTCTCAAGCACAATGATATTCAGATAACACCCATAAGCGATGCGGTTCTCGATGATGCGAAAGGTATACTTGAGCTATGGCAGAAAACCTCCCCTCAGGAATTATCCACGAGTGATTATCACCAGTGTATGGAAGCGCTTGAACTTAGAGAAGAACTCAATCTCATTGATTTCATTGTCTTTGCCGATAACAGGCCGACTGGTTTTCTTCTGGGCGAACCCCTCAATGAGGAAACCTTCACCATTCATTTCGCCAAGGCCGATATCTCGTTCAAAGGCGCCTATCAGTTTCTCTTCAGCCATGCCGCCAATAAGTACTGCCCCGGCTATCTCTACATGAATCAGGAACAGGACATGGGTCATGAAGGTTTGAGAAAAACGAAGTTATCCTATCGGCCGGATTTAATGGCCCATAAGTATAGAATATCCATTATCTCTTCGTAGGAACACTTGAAAAGGCCCGCTTGAGAGGCGCCCGTTTCTGGCTTGCTCTTCTCTGCCTGCCTGCGCGTGTTCTGCACGCAGACAGGCCGCTGCTGCGCTGCCAAAGAACTCACGTAACCCCGTTACGCTTGAATTCTTAAATAGCTGCGCCAAATTCCAAAAGCGGTTTTTTAGAGATGCCCCTGATGAACTGCGCAAGGGATTGCAGCGGAAATGCCGCTGGCTGCCCCGGCGATTGGCAATGAGCCGGTGGCAGGCTGCCAGGATAAGGCATTGGAGCGGAAAGCCCGACCCGAAGGGTTGCGCCCAAGTATTGATTTTTAGGAAATTGCGGCACACGAGATGCTGTTCACTAAGTTAGCTTGACATAATTCTCATTAGCACAGCATAGTTGGCAGTACAGCTATGGATAGTTTCAAAAACCTGATGATTGGAGATCAGGCCGAGATAACCGGATACAACGATTCAGAGAAATCCTATAGGCGCGAGCTTCTAGCCATGGGGCTTACCAGGGGAACGGTGTTCACTCTCACGAAGGCGGCTCCCCTCGGCGATCCGGTGGAAATTGAGGTTCGGGGATATAGGCTCTCCATGCGAAAAGATGAAGCCAATGTACTGAAAATCAGGAAGCTATGGACTTCGGCTGAACAGGCCGCACTGATTTGCCGCCCTAAGAAGACGATAGAATGAATCGTCATTCCATCGCCATCGCAGGAAATCCCAACTGCGGTAAAACCACTCTCTTTAACGGACTGACAGGCAGCAGACAATATGTCGGCAACTGGCCTGGGGTTACTGTCGAGAAGAAAACAGGGGAACTCCTCGGTGCAGACGATGTTGAGGTAGTTGACCTTCCGGGCATCTACTCCCTCAGTGCCGATAGCGAGGCTCAAGCCATCGCCAGGAACCATATTCTCGCCGAAGGCACAGATTTAGTGGTTAACATTGCGGACTCATCGAATCTGGAACGCAATCTATATCTTACTATTGCCCTTCTTGAAATGCAGAAACCCATGATTCTAGTGCTCAGCATGAAGGATTTATTGGAGAAGCAAGGAAGCTCTGTCAGTGCTGAGGCCCTCTCCGTGACATTGGGCATCCCTGTCATTGCCATCAATGTGCTCTCCGGCAAGGATATTCGGGATGTCCGCCGTTTGATAGGCGAATGTCTGAAATCCCCGAAGCCTGCTGCTGCCGGAATGACGTATCCTGATCAGATCGAGGCCATTGTCACCAGATGGGCGGCAAGGCTGCCGGGGAAGCATCTTCGGCAGACTGCAATAATGCTGCTGGAAGAGGATGAGAAGACGATGGAGGCCGTTATCGAGGCCGGGGCCATAGGCGCCGATGAAATCCAGTCGGAGATAGCGAATATCACACAAGCTAACGGCGACCCTCCGGATGTTTTAATTGCCGAGGCCAGATTTGCCTATATCAGAAGCATCCTCTGCCAGGGGAGGAAGCAGGTGAAGGGATTGCCCGTCGTCACGGAGAAAATCGACAGGATTATTCTCGGCAAATGGTCGGGGATACCCATTTTTCTGGCTGCGATGTTTCTGCTGTTTCAGGCGACGATACAGATAGGCGGTTCATTGATTGAATCCTTTGACAGGTTATTCGGTGCGGTCTTCGTGGACGGGCTTAGACTGCTGCTGGAGGCGGTCTCATCGCCGCAATGGCTGAAGATGATTCTCGTGGGCGGTATCGGCTCCGGTATCAAGACTGTCGCCACTTTCATTCCTGTCATGTTCTTCATGTTCCTGATGCTGTCCATCCTGGAGGAATCCGGGTATATGGCCAGAGCAGCATTTGTTGTGGACCGTTTCATGCGGATTATCGGGCTTCCGGGGAAGGCATTCGTGCCCATGCTCATCGGTTTTGGCTGCACTGTGCCCGCCGTTATGGCGGTACGCACTCTGGAAGACAAAAAAGATAGGTATATGACCATCTTCATGGTGCCATTTATGTCCTGCGGGGCCCGATTACCTGTTTACACGCTGTTTGGAGTGGCGTTTTTCGGCAATCAATCCGGCTTGATGGTCTTTTCTATCTACCTGATAGGAATCCTGATGGCGATATTGACCGGATTATTGCTGAAACGAACGCTGTTTCGAGGCACATCCTCCTATTTCATCATGGAGCTTCCCCCCTATCACTTACCACAGATGGGCATGATTATGCTTCGGACCTGGAACCGGCTGAAGGTGTTTCTGTTTCATGCCGGTAAGGTCATTGTCATCGCCGTGTTCCTGCTGTCGATACTCAATTCTCTGGGCAAAGATGATTCCAAATCCGCTCTTGCCGTTGCGGGAGAGGCGATGACGCCTGTATTCAAGCCTATGGGCATAGAAAAAGACAACTGGCCGGCTATTGCCGGTTTGATTTCCGGCTTATTCGCTAAGGAAGCTATTATCGGCTCCATGAGCAGCCTCTATGATCAGATGGGGATTGATGAGGAAATAAACACCCTCAATCGGATGAAAATATACTTCGACAACGATTGGCGCAGGGCCTTTGCGTTCCTGCTTTTTGTCTTGACTTATTTCCCTTGTGTTTCGGCATTCAGCGCGATCATCCATGAGATTGGTTATGGCTGCGGCTGGCTGGCCATGGCCTATCTTACCATCCTCGCCTGGTGTACGGCGACCCTGTTTTTCCAGCTCAGCACCGGCCATAGCATGTTCTGGATTGCTTTTTCCATTCTGCTCATCGCCGCATTCATACCCGTATTTAACTTGCTAAGCGGGCGGTGGAGCAAATAGTCCGAAGGCATGGCTCTTATGGATGCCCTAACTGTATTTTCCCTGAGCCGCCCTGCCGGGGCAGCAGGAGTTCTTTTTTAGCGGAACCATTATTTCAGAAAGCACCATAGCCGCTATGGTGCTTCATAAGGCGAACCTGCTATACTTTATTCTGTGGGAAAGTCGCCTGCGCTTACTAATATCAAGATCACCCTTGATCACTTCTTCAAGTTCCAGTTGCGTGAGTTCCTGGGCGTCTGCGGCTACCGTGTTGAGTCAGAACACGAGATGCTGCATTTTCCCAAAAAACTGGATGCCCTCGTCATAGGGGAAGGCTCGGCAGCCGCCAGTGATTTCAAGTTTTTTAACTACTTCAGACGCTACAATCTGATCAGCTATAAGTCCTTCAATGACAGTCTGCGTATGCAGGATATCTATGCTCTATCTTTATATTACCATTTATACCTGCAAGAGCAGGCCGATGCGGATTACGGAAATACCACCATAACCCTTATCTGCTCCCGCACGCCAAAGAAGTTTATCAGCACATATAAAGACCTGTTCACAGAGGTGCAGCGCGGGCATTTTGTCGGCAGTTATGCGATGTACCAGATTCATATCATCAACATCGAAAGAATTGATATTTCCGGCCCTGACGGGATATTCTTATCCGAATTCTGCCGAGAAATTGGCAGGATTTCCGGGGAGGCCGAGATACAGAGTGCCAATTATCCCCGGGAAATAATTGACAAATTGCTGTCAGGGTATAAAATGAGAATGGGACTCTTTGAGGGAAAGGAGGGAGATAATATGGGAGCCGTCGCCGATGTGACAGAACTCGTCAGACCGAAACTTAAGCAGGCATGGAAAGAGGGAGAGCTTGCAGGGCAACAGTTGGGCATACAGAAAGGCATTCAGAAAGGCATTCAGAAAGGCATTCAGAAAGGCATTCAGAAAGGCCGACAGGAAGGCATTCAGAAAGGGCGACAGGAAGGCATTCAGAAAGGGCGACAGGAAGGCATTCAGGAAGGCATTCAGAAAGGTGTCAATCAAACCGCCAAAAGGTTGAAGGAAGCCGGTGTTGCCGCCGCTATAATATGCAAGACAACCGGATTAACCCAGGCGGAGATTGATAAACTCTAGTTTCGGTGTTGTAAGAGGATTGATAATTCCGGCGGTATTATCTGCCTGTGAGCTGCAGGCAGGCGGTTGAAATTTCCCGCGTCGGAAGCCGTGCATCCGAATCCGCCCTTCGGGGTTCGTTCCTCACCCCTCCTTTGACGGCTGCCGATGCCCCTGTTTCGCCTCCGGCACATTGAAGAAAACATTGAGGACCATTCACTTCTCCTTCTCCATTTACCCGAAAGACATCGCATTGCCAATAAAATCGAATATTTTGACCGCATTCGCTGTCAAAATATTCACACCCTCCCCGCCGTTCCTGTTTCTCCAGCCGTTGAGGAACCATTATTTCAGAAACCACCATAGCCGCTATGGTACTTCATAAAGTGAACCTGCTATACTTTATTCTGTGGGGAAGTCGCCTGCGCTTACTAATATCAAGATCACCCTTGATCACTTCTTCAAGTTCCAGTTGCGTGAGTTCCTGGGCGTCTGCGGCTACCGTGTTGAGTCAGAACACGAGATGCTGCATTTTCCCAAAAAACTGGATGCCCTCGTTATCGGGGAAGGCTCGGCAGCCGCCAGTGATTTCAAGTTTTTTAACTACTTCAGACGCTACAATCTGATCAGTTATAAATCCTTCAATGACAGTCTGCGCATGCAGGATATCTATGCTCTATCTTTATATTACCATTTATACCTGCAAGAGCAGGCCGATGCGGATTACGGAAATACCACCATAACCCTTATCTGCTCCCGCACGCCAAAGAAGTTTATCAGCACATATAAAGACCTGTTCACAGAGGTGCAGCGCGGGCATTTTGTCGGCAGTTATGCGATGTACCAGATTCATATCATCAACATCGAAAGAATTGATATTTCCGGCCCTGACGGGATATTCTTATCCGAATTCTGCCGAGAAATTGGCAGGATTTCCGGGGAGGCCGAGATACAGAGTGCCAATTATCCCCGGGAAATAATTGACAAATTGCTGTCAGGGTATAAAATGAGAATGGGACTCTTTGAGGGAAAGGAGGGAGATAACATGGGAGCCGTCGCCGATGTGACAGAACTCGTCAGACCGAAACTTAAGCAGGCATGGAAAGAGGGAGAGCTTGCAGGGCAACAGTTGGGCATACAGAAAGGCATACAGAAAGGCATACAGAAAGGCATTCAGAAAGGCATTCAGAAAGGCCGACAGGAAGGCATTCAGGAAGGCCGACAGGAAGGCATTCAGAAAGGGCGACAGGAAGGCATTCAGGAAGGCATTCAGAAAGGTGTCAATCAAACCGCCAAAAGGTTGAAGGAAGCCGGTGTTGCCGCCGCTATAATATGCAAGACAACCGGATTAACCCAGGCGGAGATTGATAAACTCTAGTTTCGGTGTTGTAAGAGGATTGATAATTCCGGCGGTATTATCTGCCTGTGAGCTGCAGGCAGGCGGTTGAAATTTCCCGCGTCGGAAGCCGTGCATCCGAATCCGCCCTTCGGGGTTCGTTCCTCACCCCTCCTTTGACGGCTGCCGATGCCCCTGTTTCGCCTCCGGCACATTGAAGAAAACATTGAGGACCATTCACTTCTCCTTCTCCATTTACCCGAAAGACATCGCATTGCCAATAAAATCGAATATTTTGACCGCATTCGCTGTCAAAATATTCACACCCTCCCCGCCGTTCCTGTTTCTCCAGCCGTTGAGGAACCATTATTTCAGAAACCACCATAGCCGCTATGGTGCTTCATAAGGTGAACCTGCTATACTTTATTCTGTGGGAAAGTCGCCTGCGCTTACTAATATCAAGATCACCCTTGATCACTTCTTCAAGTTCCAGTTGCGTGAGTTCCTGGGCGTCTGCGGCTACCGTGTTGAGTCAGAACACGAGATGCTGCATTTTCCCAAAAAACTGGATGCCATTGTCATCGGGGAAGGCTCGGCAGCCGCCAGTGATTTCAAGTTTTTTAACTACTTCAGACGCTACAATCTGATCAGCTATAAGTCCTTCAATGACAGTCTGTGCATGCAGGATATCTATGCTCTATCTTTATATTACCATTTATACCTGCAAGAGCAGGCCGATGCGGATTACGGAAATACCACCATAACCCTTATCTGCTCCCGCACGCCAAAGAAGTTTATCAGCACATATAAAGACCTGTTCACAGAGGTGCAGCGCGGGCATTTTGTCGGCAGTTATGCGATGTACCAGATTCATATCATCAACATCGAAAGAATTGATATTTCCGGCCCTGACGGGATATTCTTATCCGAATTCTGCCGAGAAATTGGCAGGATTTCCGGGGAGGCCGAGATACAGAGTGCCAATTATCCCCGGGAAATAATTGACAAATTGCTGTCAGGGTATAAAATGAGAATGGGACTCTTTGAGGGAAAGGAGGGAGATAACATGGGAGCCGTCGCCGATGTGACAGAACTCGTCAGACCGAAACTTAAGCAGGCATGGAAAGAGGGAGAGCTTGCAGGGCAACAGTTGGGCATACAGAAAGGCATACAGAAAGGCATACAGAAAGGCATTCAGAAAGGCATTCAGAAAGGCCGACAGGAAGGCATTCAGGAAGGCCGACAGGAAGGCATTCAGAAAGGGCGACAGGAAGGCATTCAGGAAGGCATTCAGAAAGGTGTCAATCAAACCGCCAAAAGGTTGAAGGAAGCCGGTGTTGCCGCCGCTATAATATGCAAGACAACCGGATTAACCCAGGCGGAGATTGATAAACTCTAGTTTCGGTGTTGTAAGAGGATTGATAATTCCGGCGGTATTATCTGCCTGTGAGCTGCAGGCAGGCGGTTGAAATTTCCCGCGTCGGAAGCCGTGCATCCGAATCCGCCCTTCGGGGTTCGTTCCTCACCCCTCCTTTGACGGCTGCCGATGCCCCTGTTTCGCCTCCGGCACATTGAAGAAAACATTGAGGACCATTCACTTCTCCTTCTCCATTTACCCGAAAGACATCGCATTGCCAATAAAATCGAATATTTTGACCGCATTCGCTGTCAAAATATTCACACCCTCCCCGCCGTTCCTGTTTCTCCAGCCGTTGAGGAACCATTATTTCAGAAACCACCATAGCCGCTATGGTGCTTCATAAGGTGAACCTGCTATACTTTATTCTGTGGGAAAGTCGCCTGCGCTTACTAATATCAAGATCACCCTTGATCACTTCTTCAAGTTCCAGTTGCGTGAGTTCCTGGGCGTCTGCGGCTACCGTGTTGAGTCAGAACACGAGATGCTGCATTTTCCCAAAAAACTGGATGCCATTGTCATCGGGGAAGGCTCGGCAGCCGCCAGTGATTTCAAGTTTTTTAACTACTTCAGACGCTACAATCTGATCAGTTATAAATCCTTCAATGACAGTCTGCGCATGCAGGATATCTATGCTCTATCTTTAGGGCACCTCTAAAAAATAGCTTTAGGAAATTGACGAAGAAATTTTTTGTCGATACAAGGCGGCAAAAGCTAAAGCGTAGCTTAAGCTACGTGAGTATTTTGACAACGCAGTAGCAGCGGAAAAGATCGAGTCAAGAACTAAATGGGTTTTTTAGAGGTGCCCTTTATATTACCATTTATACCTGCAAGAGCAGGCCGATGCGGATTACGGAAATACCACCATAACCCTTATCTGCTCCCGCACGCCAAAGAAGTTTATCAGCACATATAAAGACCTGTTCACAGAGGTGCAGCGCGGGCATTTTGTCGGCAGTTATGCGATGTACCAGATTCATATCATCAACATCGAAAGAATTGATATTTCCGGCCCTGACGGGATATTCTTATCCCAAGTTCACCAAAATACACCTGCTAAATATTTTTTTAACGACCAAGAAAACGAATTACTTCAAAAAAAGGCTTAAATATTTCCCAAAACCTCATAAATACCATAGAATATTTAGGGATTCCGCTTTTTGGGGACCTCAAATCACCTCAAATCAAAATGTAGTGCCTAACACTTTATTTTTCGCTTGCCTCTTTTGTGGCTGTGGTGTATCTTAGTGGTATGTATATAAGATCAATAAAAGTTGCCAACGGTAAAACGAAAAAACAGTACACCTACCTCAATCTTGTAGAAAATATCCGCACTGATAAAGGCCCCCGACAGCGGATTATTCTCAACCTTGGGAAACTGGATATTGATTCTTCTCAATACAAAGCTCTGGCAAGAAGAATTGAAAATATTCTTTCAGGAAACAGAGAATTATTCGACTTGGATGAAGACATTGAGAAAATCGCACAGCAGGTATCAGACCGCATTTTCACCAAGCGGGCAAAAGACGCACAACTAAAAGCTCAAGCGCAAGCCAATTTTGTAGCGGTCGATGCTAACAGCCTTGAAACAAAGAAAGTCAGAAGCCTAGGCCCTGAGTACGTCTGTCATCAGCAATGGAAAGAGTTGGAAATGGACAGAGTTCTAAGGAAATGCGGTGTGCCTAAGGGAACGATCCCCTTACTTGAAGCTCTAATCGTCGGTAGAATGATCAAACCAGCCAGCGAGCGATTTACCAGGCAGTGGGCGGAAAAACATTCTGCTCTTTTTGAGCTGTGCGGCTTACCCCATTCGTCCTCCCTGAATGCGTACTACAGGGCTGCCGATGTTCTCTACCGCTGTAAGGACGAGCTGGAGAAGCATTTGGCTTGTAAAGAACAAGATTTATTCTCCCTCGGAGTTATTGTCAATAGTTGTGGATGAGAAAATTTCAAATCCTTCATTTTTTTCACGCGGCCTCTTCCTTGAAGACTCCATCTTTACAAAACACACCCTCAATAACCCTGGGGATTAGCTTGTATCCACGTAGCTTTCGCCAGTTCTTTTCAGCCTCCAGGCAGAGCTTCCAAACCATACTTAATGTTGCCGCCCTTGAACCACAGCCCCTGGTTCTCTTCGTTCTAAGGCGGACAGTAGCAAAGGTTGACTCAATCGGGTTGGTCGTCCTGATGTGAGTCCAGTGCATCGCCGGAAATTTGTAGAACGTGAACAGCTTCTCCCTGTCCTTTTCCAGACACTGGGTGGCCCTGGGGTATTTAGCCTGAAAGGAATCAATGAATAAGTCATAGGCTTTAAGAGCATTCTGCTCGGTATCTGCCATATACATTTCATGAATCATTGACTTGGCCTTGCCCTGGATATTCCTGGGCATTTTGTTTAACACATTCGCTGTCTTGTGCACCCAGCAACGCTGTTTTTTTGTTTCGGGAAAGATTTCATCCAGGGCATTCCAGAAACCCAGCGCACCATCCCCAATGGCCAGCCTGGGGGCGGTGGTGAGACCCCGGGCTTTCAGTTGGAGCAGTATCTCCCTCCAGCTTTGTGAGCTTTCCCTGTATCCGTCACTGACGGCTAGAAGTTCCTTCTTCCCATCCCTGTCAGCTCCCATGATTACAAGAATGCAGCTCCTTTGATCATCAAGCCTTACATTGAAGTAGATGCCGTCCACCCAGATGTAGGCGTATTCCTTAGCTTTCAAATCACGTTTCTCCCACTGAAGAAACTCATCTTCCCAGAACCTTTTCAAGCGGACTATGTTCGTCGCCGACAGTCCGGCAATACCTTCACCCAGAATCGAGGCAAGAGCTGTCTGGAAAGCAGATGTGGACACACCGCTGAGGTACAGCGCCGGAACAAGGTTGTCGATACTGGGAGTTCTGCGCATATAGGTTGGCAGTATGGCACTGGTGAAGCGATCCTCTCGCTTGCTCTTTAATTTCCTGTCATCCACTCTTGGAACCTTGATTTGCATTTGACCAGCCCCTGTCACAATTTTTCGTTGGGCGTGGTAACCATTGCGTACAACCTTGCGCTGATTATTCTGATCACGCTCATGTTTATGGGCATTGATGTAGTCTTCCACTTCTAACTCCAGGGCATGAATAAGCATCTTTCTGGCTCCCTCTCGCAAAACCTGATCCAAAACCGATTCTGTTTCGCTTTTCAGCACTTCCGAATCATTTCCGTTTGTTGTAAACTCTTCCATAGAGCATCTCCTTTCTGTTTGGCTTTATTACCAATTATTTTACAGAAGGATTTGCTCTTTTTTTACCCCATCCACAACTTTTGATTATATCTCTCTCCCTCGACGAAAGCATTGTACTTTACGATTTAACGAACACCTACTTTGAGGGTCAGTGCAAAAAGAACCCAAAGGCATCTTATGGTCGCTCGAAAGAAAAGCGCAGTGACTGCAAATTGGCTACCCTGGGGTTGGTTGTCGATGCGGATGGATTTCCCAAGTATAGCAAGTTCCATCCGGGGAACCAGTGCGAATCCAAGACTTTTCAGGCCACGATTTTAGATTTGGAAGCCAACGCGGGCCTAAAAGTCGGGGCAACTGTCGTAATGGATGCCGGGATTGCCACAAAAGAGAATATCGAATGGCTTAAAAAGCGAAAATGTACCTACCTTGTGGTTCACAGAGGGAAAAGTCCTTTGGAGCTTGAGCCATCGCAAGAGATGAATCTGGTCATGGAGGACAAGAAAACAGGTGCCAGGATTGAAGTATTCGGAAAAACAATCTCGGATGAGCATTGGGTTCTGGTAAAGAGCGAGCACAAACGTCTTAAAGAAGAGGCCATGGCTATGCGTACCGAAACCGTCCTCCTTGAAAGACTTCAATATCTTCGTGACGGATTAAACAAGAAAAACCGCATGAAACTGTATTCTTCGGTTCTTCAGAGCATTGGCAGGCTTAAGGAAAAATATCCAAAGGCTGCAAAACTTTATGAAATATCAGTTATTCCTGGGGAGCCTGCCAAGCGGACAGGAAAGTTGAATGCGATTGACATTAAATGGGAGAAGAAAACTCAGACAGGAAACAGTGAAGGAACTTATACCCTTAGAACCAATCGAAAAGATTTGGATGACAAAAATATTTGGGAGCTCTATATAATGCTTGGCCGTATTGAAAACTCATTTAGAGACATGAAGTCTCATCTTGGTTTTCGGCCTAACTTTCATCAACTGGAGGAGAGAGTGCAGTCGCATATGTTTATATCAGTCCTTGCGTATCACCTGATGCATGCGACTGAATGTAAATTACGAAAAGGGGGAGATACACGGAGTTGGAAGACCATAAAAGAAGTTCTTTCTACCCACCAGAGGATAACCATAGAGTACATTTCCAAGACTGAAGAGGGAGTGCTGATGAATAATGAAGTGAGACTCGACTCCCGACAGGAACTAGAACATCAGAAGATTTATGCGATGCTTGGGTTGTCGGGAAAGGCGTTGAACCGTCGGATGACGACTCACCAAATCCGTAGTGTAAATAAAAAATAGTAACTCCATTTATTATAAGGAATTACGTTTTTTAGTGGTGAACTTGGGTTATCCGAATTCTGCCGAGAAATTGGCAGGATTTCCGGGGAGGCCGAGATACAGAGTGCCAATTATCCCCGGGAGATAATTGACAAATTGCTGTCAGGGTATAAAATGAGAATGGGACTCTTTGAGGGAAAGGAGGGAGATAACATGGGAGCCGTCGCCGATGTGACAGAACTCGTCAGACCGAAACTTAAGCAGGCATGGAAAGAGGGAGAGATAGCAGGGCAACAGTTGGGCATACAGAAAGGCATTCAGAAAGGCATTCAGAAAGGCATTCAGAAAGGCATTCAGAAAGGCCGACAGGAAGGCCGACAGGAAGGCATTCAGGAAGGCATTCAGGAAGGCATTCAGAAAGGTGTCAATCAAACCGCCAAAAGGTTGAAGGAAGCCGGTGTTGCCGCCGCTATAATATGCAAGACAACCGGATTAACCCAGGCGGAGATTGATAAACTCTAGTTTCGGTGTTGTAAGAGGATTGATAATTCCGGCGGTATTATCTGCCTGTGAGCTGCAGGCAGGCGGTTGAAATTTCCCGCGTCGGAAGCCGTGCATCCGAATCCGCCCTTCGGGGTTCGTTCCTCACCCCTCCTTTGACGGCTGCCGATGCCCCTGTTTCGCCTCCGGCACATTGAAGAAAACATTGAGGACCATTCACTTCTCCTTCTCCATTTACCCGAAAGACATCGCATTGCCAATAAAATCGAATATTTTGACCGCATTCGCTGTCAAAATATTCACACCCTCCCCGCCGTTCCTGTTTCTCCAGCCGTTGAGGAACCATTATTTCAGAAACCACCATAGCCGCTATGGTACTTCATAAAGTGAACCTGCTATACTTTATTCTGTGGGGAAGTCGCCTGCGCTTACTAATATCAAGATCACCCTTGATCACTTCTTCAAGTTCCAGTTGCGTGAGTTCCTGGGCGTCTGCGGCTACCGTGTTGAGTCAGAACACGAGATGCTGCATTTTCCCAAAAAACTGGATGCCCTCGTTATCGGGGAAGGCTCGGCAGCCGCCAGTGATTTCAAGATTTTTAACTACTTCAGACGCTACAATCTGATCAGTTATAAATCCTTCAATGACAGTCTGCGCATGCAGGATATCTATGCTCTATCTTTATATTACCATTTATACCTGCAAGAGCAGGCCGATGCGGATTACGGAAATACCACCATAACCCTTATCTGCTCCCGCACGCCAAAGAAGTTTATCAGCACATATAAAGACCTGTTCACAGAGGTGCAGCGCGGGCATTTTGTCGGCAGTTATGCGATGTACCAGATTCATATCATCAACATCGAAAGAATTGATATTTCCGGCCCTGACGGGATATTCTTATCCGAATTCTGCCGAGAAATTGGCAGGATTTCCGGGGAGGCCGAGATACAGAGTGCCAATTATCCCCGGGAGATAATTGACAAATTGCTGTCAGGGTATAAAATGAGAATGGGACTCTTTGAGGGAAAGGAGGGAGATAACATGGGAGCCGTCGCCGATGTGACAGAACTCGTCAGACCGAAACTTAAGCAGGCATGGAAAGAGGGAGAGCTTGCAGGGCAACAGTTGGGCATACAGAAAGGCATACAGAAAGGCATTCAGAAAGGCATTCAGAAAGGCCGACAGGAAGGCATTCAGGAAGGCATTCAGAAAGGTGTCAATCAAACCGCCAAAAGATTGAAGGAAGCCGGTGTTGCCGCCGCTATAATATGCAAGACAACCGGATTAACCCAGGCGGAGATTGATAAACTCTAGTTTCGGTGTTGTAAGAGGATTGATAATTCCGGCGGTATTATCTGCCTGTGAGCTGCAGGCAGGCGGTTGAAATTTCCCGCGTCGGAAGCCGTGCATCCGAATCCGCCCTTCGGGGTTCGTTCCTCACCCCTCCTTTGACGGCTGCCGATGCCCCTGTTTCGCCTCCGGCACATTGAAGAAAACATTGAGGACCATTCACTTCTCCTTCTCCATTTACCCGAAAGACATCGCATTGCCAATAAAATCGAATATTTTGACCGCATTCGCTGTCAAAATATTCACACCCTCCCCGCCGTTCCTGTTTCTCCAGCCGTTGAGGAACCATTATCTCAGAAACCACCATAGCCGCTATGGTACTTCATAAAGTGAACCTGCTATACTTCATTCTGTGGGAAAGTCGCCTGCGCTTACTAATATCAAGATCACCCTTGATCACTTCTTCAAGTTCCAGTTGCGTGAGTTCCTGGGCGTCTGCGGCTACCGTGTTGAGTCAGAACACGAAATGCTGCATTTTCCCAAAAAACTGGATGCCCTCGTTATCGGGGAAGGCTCGGCAGCCGCCAGTGATTTCAAGATTTTTAACTACTTCAGACGCTACAATCTGATCAGTTATAAATCCTTCAATGACAGTCTGCGCATGCAGGATATCTATGCTCTATCTTTATATTACCATTTATACCTGCAAGAGCAGGCCGATGCGGATTACGGAAATACCACCATAACCCTTATCTGCTCCCGCACGCCAAAGAAGTTTATCAGCACATATAAAGACCTGTTCACAGAGGTGCAGCGCGGGCATTTTGTCGGCAGTTATGCGATGTACCAGATTCATATCATCAACATCGAAAGAATTGATATTTCCGGCCCTGACGGGATATTCTTATCCGAATTCTGCCGAGAAATTGGCAGGATTTCCGGGGAGGCCGAGATACAGAGTGCCAATTATCCCCGGGAAATAATTGACAAATTGCTGTCAGGGTATAAAATGAGAATGGGACTCTTTGAGGGAAAGGAGGGAGATAACATGGGAGCCGTCGCCGATGTGACAGAACTCGTCAGACCGAAACTTAAGCAGGCATGGAAAGAGGGAGAGCTTGCAGGGCAACAGTTGGGCATACAGAAAGGCATTCAGAAAGGCATTCAGAAAGGCCGACAGGAAGGCCGACAGGAAGGCCGACAGGAAGGCATTCAGGAAGGCATTCAGAAAGGTGTCAATCAAACCGCCAAAAGGTTGAAGGAAGCCGGTGTTGCCGCCGCTATAATATGCAAGACAACCGGATTAACCCAGGCGGAGATTGATAAACTCTAGTTTCGGTGTTGTAAGAGGATTGATAATTCCGGCGGTATTATCTGCCTGTGAGCTGCAGGCAGGCGGTTGAAATTTCCCGCGTCGGAAGCCGTGCATCCGAATCCGCCCTTCGGGGTTCGTTCCTCACCCCTCCTTTGACGGCTGCCGATGCCCCTGTTTCGCCTCCGGCACATTGAAGAAAACATTGAGGACCATTCACTTCTCCTTCTCCATTTACCCGAAAGACATCGCATTGCCAATAAAATCGAATATTTTGACCGCATTCGCTGTCAAAATATTCACACCCTCCCCGCCGTTCCTGTTTCTCCAGCCGTTGAGGAACCATTATTTCAGAAACCACCATAGCCGCTATGGTACTTCATAAAGTGAACCTGCTATACTTTATTCTGTGGGGAAGTCGCCTGCGCTTACTAATATCAAGATCACCCTTGATCACTTCTTCAAGTTCCAGTTGCGTGAGTTCCTGGGCGTCTGCGGCTACCGTGTTGAGTCAGAACACGAGATGCTGCATTTTCCCAAAAAACTGGATGCCCTCGTTATCGGGGAAGGCTCGGCAGCCGCCAGTGATTTCAAGATTTTTAACTACTTCAGACGCTACAATCTGATCAGTTATAAATCCTTCAATGACAGTCTGCGCATGCAGGATATCTATGCTCTATCTTTATATTACCATTTATACCTGCAAGAGCAGGCCGATGCGGATTACGGAAATACCACCATAACCCTTATCTGCTCCCGCACGCCAAAGAAGTTTATCAGCACATATAAAGACCTGTTCACAGAGGTGCAGCGCGGGCATTTTGTCGGCAGTTATGCGATGTACCAGATTCATATCATCAACATCGAAAGAATTGATATTTCCGGCCCTGACGGGATATTCTTATCCGAATTCTGCCGAGAAATTGGCAGGATTTCCGGGGAGGCCGAGATACAGAGTGCCAATTATCCCCGGGAGATAATTGACAAATTGCTGTCAGGGTATAAAATGAGAATGGGACTCTTTGAGGGAAAGGAGGGAGATAACATGGGAGCCGTCGCCGATGTGACAGAACTCGTCAGACCGAAACTTAAGCAGGCATGGAAAGAGGGAGAGCTTGCAGGGCAACAGTTGGGCATACAGAAAGGCATTCAGAAAGGCATTCAGAAAGGCATTCAGAAAGGCATTCAGAAAGGCATTCAGAAAGGCCGACAGGAAGGCATTCAGGAAGGCATTCAGAAAGGTGTCAATCAAACCGCCAAAAGATTGAAGGAAGCCGGTGTTGCCGCCGCTATAATATGCAAGACAACCGGATTAACCCAGGCGGAGATTGATAAACTCTAGTTTCGGTGTTGTAAGAGGATTGATAATTCCGGCGGTATTATCTGCCTGTGAGCTGCAGGCAGGCGGTTGAAATTTCCCGCGTCGGAAGCCGTGCATCCGAATCCGCCCTTCGGGGTTCGTTCCTCACCCCTCCTTTGACGGCTGCCGATGCCCCTGTTTCGCCTCCGGCACATTGAAGAAAACATTGAGGACCATTCACTTCTCCTTCTCCATTTACCCGAAAGACATCGCATTGCCAATAAAATCGAATATTTTGACCGCATTCGCTGTCAAAATATTCACACCCTCCCCGCCGTTCCTGTTTCTCCAGCCGTTGAGGAACCATTATCTCAGAAACCACCATAGCCGCTATGGTACTTCATAAAGTGAACCTGCTATACTTCATTCTGTGGGAAAGTCGCCTGCGCTTACTAATATCAAGATCACCCTTGATCACTTCTTCAAGTTCCAGTTGCGTGAGTTCCTGGGCGTCTGCGGCTACCGTGTTGAGTCAGAACACGAAATGCTGCATTTTCCCAAAAAACTGGATGCCCTCGTTATCGGGGAAGGCTCGGCAGCCGCCAGTGATTTCAAGATTTTTAACTACTTCAGACGCTACAATCTGATCAGTTATAAATCCTTCAATGACAGTCTGCGCATGCAGGATATCTATGCTCTATCTTTATATTACCATTTATACCTGCAAGAGCAGGCCGATGCGGATTACGGAAATACCACCATAACCCTTATCTGCTCCCGCACGCCAAAGAAGTTTATCAGCACATATAAAGACCTGTTCACAGAGGTGCAGCGCGGGCATTTTGTCGGCAGTTATGCGATGTACCAGATTCATATCATCAACATCGAAAGAATTGATATTTCCGGCCCTGACGGGATATTCTTATCCGAATTCTGCCGAGAAATTGGCAGGATTTCCGGGGAGGCCGAGATACAGAGTGCCAATTATCCCCGGGAGATAATTGACAAATTGCTGTCAGGGTATAAAATGAGAATGGGACTCTTTGAGGGAAAGGAGGGAGATAACATGGGAGCCGTCGCCGATGTGACAGAACTCGTCAGACCGAAACTTAAGCAGGCATGGAAAGAGGGAGAGCTTGCAGGGCAACAGTTGGGCATACAGAAAGGCATACAGAAAGGCATACAGAAAGGCATTCAGAAAGGCATTCAGAAAGGGCGACAGGAAGGCATTCAGGAAGGCATTCAGAAAGGTGTCAATCAAACCGCCAAAAGGTTGAAGGAAGCCGGTGTTGCCGCCGCTATAATATGCAAGACAACCGGATTAACCCAGGCGGAGATTGATAAACTCTAGTTTCGGTGTTGTAAGAGGATTGATAATTCCGGCGGTATTATCTGCCTGTGAGCTGCAGGCAGGCGGTTGAAATTTCCCGCGTCGGAAGCCGTGCATCCGAATCCGCCCTTCGGGGTTCGTTCCTCACCCCTCCTTTGACGGCTGCCGATGCCCCTGTTTCGCCTCCGGCACATTGAAGAAAACATTGAGGACCATTCACTTCTCCTTCTCCATTTACCCGGAAGACATCGCATTGCCAATAAAATCGAATATTTTGACCGCATTCGCTGTCAAAATATTCACACCCTCCCCGCCGTTCCTGTTTCTCCAGCCGTTGAGGAACCATTATTTCAGAAACCACCATAGCCGCTATGGTACTTCATAAAGTGAACCTGCTATACTTTATTCTGTGGGGAAGTCGCCTGCGCTTACTAATATCAAGATCACCCTTGATCACTTCTTCAAGTTCCAGTTGCGTGAGTTCCTGGGCGTCTGCGGCTACCGTGTTGAGTCAGAACACGAGATGCTGCATTTTCCCAAAAAACTGGATGCCCTCGTCATAGGGGAAGGCTCGGCAGCCGCCAGTGATTTCAAGTTTTTTAACTACTTCAGACGCTACAATCTGATCAGCTATAAGTCCTTCAATGACAGTCTGTGCATGCAGGATATCTATGCTCTATCTTTATATTACCATTTATACCTGCAAGAGCAGGCCGATGCGGATTACGGAAATACCACCATAACCCTTATCTGCTCCCGCACGCCAAAGAAGTTTATCAGCACATATAAAGACCTGTTCACAGAGGTGCAGCGCGGGCATTTTGTCGGCAGTTATGCGATGTACCAGATTCATATCATCAACATCGAAAGAATTGATATTTCCGGCCCTGACGGGATATTCTTATCCGAATTCTGCCGAGAAATTGGCAGGATTTCCGGGGAGGCCGAGATACAGAGTGCCAATTATCCCCGGGAGATAATTGACAAATTGCTGTCAGGGTATAAAATGAGAATGGGACTCTTTGAGGGAAAGGAGGGAGATAACATGGGAGCCGTCGCCGATGTGACAGAACTCGTCAGACCGAAACTTAAGCAGGCATGGAAAGAGGGAGAGATAGCAGGGCAACAGTTGGGCATACAGAGATAGCCGGACAATTCAGAAAGGCATTCAGAAAGGCCGACAGGAAGGCATTCAGGAAGGCATTCAGAAAGGTGTCAATCAAACCGCCAAAAGGTTGAAGGAAGCCGGTGTTGCCGCCGCTATAATATGCAAGACAACCGGATTAACCCAGGCGGAGATTGATAAACTCTAGTTTCGGTGTTGTAAGAGGATTGATAATTCCGGCGGTATTATCTGCCTGTGAGCTGCAGGCAGGCGGTTGAAATTTCCCGCGTCGGAAGCCGTGCATCCGAATCCGCCCTTCGGGGTTCGTTCCTCACCCCTCCTTTGACGGCTGCCGATGCCCCTGTTTCGCCTCCGGCACATTGAAGAAAACATTGAGGACCATTCACTTCTCCTTCTCCATTTACCCGAAAGACATCGCATTGCCAATAAAATCGAATATTTTGACCGCATTCGCTGTCAAAATATTCACACCCTCCCCGCCGTTCCTGTTTCTCCAGCCGTTGAGGAACCATTATTTCAGAAACCACCATAGCCGCTATGGTACTTCATAAGGTGAACCTGCTATACTTCATTCTGTGGGAAAGTCGCCTGCGCTTACTAATATCAAGATCACCCTTGATCACTTCTTCAAGTTCCAGTTGCGTGAGTTCCTGGGCGTCTGCGGCTACCGTGTTGAGTCAGAACACGAGATGCTGCATTTTCCCAAAAAACTGGATGCCCTCGTTATCGGGGAAGGCTCGGCAGCCGCCAGTGATTTCAAGTTTTTTAACTACTTCAGACGCTACAATCTGATCAGCTATAAGTCCTTCAATGACAGTCTGTGCATGCAGGATATCTATGCTCTATCTTTATATTACCATTTATACCTGCAAGAGCAGGCCGATGCGGATTACGGAAATACCACCATAACCCTTATCTGCTCCCGCACGCCAAAGAAGTTTATCAGCACATATAAAGACCTGTTCACAGAGGTGCAGCGCGGGCATTTTGTCGGCAGTTATGCGATGTACCAGATTCATATCATCAACATCGAAAGAATTGATATTTCCGGCCCTGACGGGATATTCTTATCCGAATTCTGCCGAGAAATTGGCAGGATTTCCGGGGAGGCCGAGATACAGAGTGCCAATTATCCCCGGGAAATAATTGACAAATTGCTGTCAGGGTATAAAATGAGAATGGGACTCTTTGAGGGAAAGGAGGGAGATAACATGGGAGCCGTCGCCGATGTGACAGAACTCGTCAGACCGAAACTTAAGCAGGCATGGAAAGAGGGAGAGCTTGCAGGGCAACAGTTGGGCATACAGAAAGGCATACAGAAAGGCATACAGAAAGGCATTCAGAAAGGCATTCAGAAAGGCCGACAGGAAGGCATTCAGAAAGGCATTCAGACAGGAAGGCATTCAGGAAGGCCGACAGGAAGGCATTCAGAAAGGGCGACAGGAAGGCATTCAGGAAGGCATTCAGAAAGGTGTCAATCAAACCGCCAAAAGGTTGAAGGAAGCCGGTGTTGCCGCCGCTATAATATGCAAGACAACCGGATTAACCCAGGCGGAGATTGATAAACTCTAGTTTCGGTGTTGTAAGAGGATTGATAATTCCGGCGGTATTATCTGCCTGTGAGCTGCAGGCAGGCGGTTGAAATTTCCCGCGTCGGAAGCCGTGCATCCGAATCCGCCCTTCGGGGTTCGTTCCTCACCCCTCCTTTGACGGCTGCCGATGCCCCTGTTTCGCCTCCGGCACATTGAAGAAAACATTGAGGACCATTCACTTCTCCTTCTCCATTTACCCGAAAGACATCGCATTGCCAATAAAATCGAATATTTTGACCGCATTCGCTGTCAAAATATTCACACCCTCCCCGCCGTTCCTGTTTCTCCAGCCGTTGAGGAACCATTATTTCAGAAACCACCATAGCCGCTATGGTGCTTCATAAGTGAACCTGCTATACTTTATTCTGTGGGAAAGTCGCCTGCGCTTACTAATATCAAGATCACCCTTGATCACTTCTTCAAGTTCCAGTTGCGTGAGTTCCTGGGCGTCTGCGGCTACCGTGTTGAGTCAGAACACGAGATGCTGCATTTTCCCAAAAAACTGGATGCCATTGTCATCGGAGAAGGCTCGGCAGCCGCCATTCAAGTTTTTTAACTACTTCAGACGCTACAATCTGATCAGCTATAAGTCCTTCAATGACGAGTTATTGTCAATAGTTGTGGATGAGAAAATTTCAAATCCTTCATTTTTTTCACGCGAATCCTCCCTTGAAGACTCCATCTTTACAAAACACACCCTCAATAACCCTGGGGATTAGCTTGTATCCACGTAGCTTTCGCCAGTTCTTTTCAGCCTCCAGGCAGAGCTTCCAAACCATACTTAATGTTGCCACCCTTGAACCACAGCCCCTGGTTCTCTTCGTTCTAAGGCGGACAGTAGCAAAAACTCATCGGGTTGGTCGTCCTGATGTGAGTCCAGTGCATCGCCGGAAATTTGTAGAACGTGAACAGCTTCTCCCTGTCCTTTTCCAGACACTGGGCGGCCCTGGGGTATTTAGCCTGAAAGGAATCAATGAATAAGTCATAGGCTTTAAGAGCATTCTGCTCGGTATCTGCCATATACATTTCATGAATCATTGACTTGGCCTTGCCCTGGATATTCCCATTTTGTTTAACACATTCGCTGTCTTGTGCACCCAGCAACGCTGTTTTTTTGTTTCGGGAAAGATTTCATCCAGGGCATTCAGCGCACCCTCCCCAATGGCCAGCCTGGGGGCGGTGGTGAGTTCGGGCTTTCAGTTCCAGCCGTGAGTATCCGTCACTGACGGCTAGAAGTTCCTTCTTCCCATCCTTGTCAGCTCCCATGATTACAAGAATGCAGCTCCTTTGATCATCAAGCCTTATTGAAGTAGTGTCCACCCAGATGTAGGCGTATTCCTTAGCTTTCAAATCACGTTTCTCCCACTGAAGAAACTCATCTTCCCAGAACCTGCGCTCAAGCGGACTATGTTCGTCGCCGACAGTCCGGCAATACCTTCACCCAGAATCGAGGCAAGAGCTGTCTGGAAAGCAGATGTGGACACACCGCCGGAACAAGGTTGTCGATACTGGGAGTTCTGCGCATATAGGTTGGCAGTATGGCACTGGTGAAGCGATCCTCTCGCTTGCTCTTTAACCTGTCATCCACTCTTGGAACCTTGATTTGCATTTGACCAACCCCTGTCACAATTTTTCGTTGGGCGTGGGCGTACAACCTTGCGCAGCCGCCAGTGATTTCAAGTTTTTTAACTACTTCAGACGCTACAATCTGATCAGCTATAAGTCCTTCAATGACAGTCTGTGCATGCAGGATATCTATGCTCTATCTTTATATTACCATTTATACCTGCAAGAGCAGGCCGATGCGGATTACGGAAATACCACCATAACCCTTATCTGCTCCCGCACGCCAAAGAAGTTTATCAGCACATATAAAGACCTGTTCACAGAGGTGCAGCGCGGGCATTTTGTCGGCAGTTATGCGATGTACCAGATTCATATCATCAACATCGAAAGAATTGATATTTCCGGCCCTGACGGGATATTCTTATCCGAATTCTGCCGAGAAATTGGCAGGATTTCCGGGGAGGCCGAGATACAGAGTGCCAATTATCCCCGGGAAATAATTGACAAATTGCTGTCAGGGTATAAAATGAGAATGGGACTCTTTGAGGGAAAGGAGGGAGATAACATGGGAGCCGTCGCCGATGTGACAGAACTCGTCAGACCGAAACTTAAGCAGGCATGGAAAGAGGGAGAGCTTGCAGGGCAACAGTTGGGCATACAGAAAGGCATACAGAAAGGCATTCAGAAAGGCATTCAGAAAGGCCGACAGGAAGGCCGACAGGAAGGCATTCAGGAAGGCATTCAGGAAGGCATTCAGAAAGGTGTCAATCAAACCGCCAAAAGGTTGAAGGAAGCCGGTGTTGCCGCCGCTATAATATGCAAGACAACCGGATTAACCCAGGCGGAGATTGATAAACTCTAGTTTCGGTGTTGTAAGAGGATTGATAATTCCGGCGGTATTATCTGCCTGTGAGCTGCAGGCAGGCGGTTGAAATTTCCCGCGTCGGAAGCCGTGCATCCGAATCCGCCCTTCGGGGTTCGTTCCTCACCCCTCCTTTGACGGCTGCCGATGCCCCTGTTTCGCCTCCGGCACATTGAAGAAAACATTGAGGACCATTCACTTCTCCTTCTCCATTTACCCGAAAGACATCGCATTGCCAATAAAATCGAATATTTTGACCGCATTCGCTGTCAAAATATTCACACCCTCCCCGCCGTTCCTGTTTCTCCAGCCGTTGAGGAACCATTATTTCAGAAACCACCATAGCCGCTATGGTACTTCATAAAGTGAACCTGCTATACTTTATTCTGTGGGGAAGTCGCCTGCGCTTACTAATATCAAGATCACCCTTGATCACTTCTTCAAGTTCCAGTTGCGTGAGTTCCTGGGCGTCTGCGGCTACCGTGTTGAGTCAGAACACGAGATGCTGCATTTTCCCAAAAAACTGGATGCCCTCGTTATCGGGGAAGGCTCGGCAGCCGCCAGTGATTTCAAGATTTTTAACTACTTCAGACGCTACAATCTGATCAGTTATAAATCCTTCAATGACAGTCTGCGCATGCAGGATATCTATGCTCTATCTTTATATTACCATTTATACCTGCAAGAGCAGGCCGATGCGGATTACGGAAATACCACCATAACCCTTATCTGCTCCCGCACGCCAAAGAAGTTTATCAGCACATATAAAGACCTGTTCACAGAGGTGCAGCGCGGGCATTTTGTCGGCAGTTATGCGATGTACCAGATTCATATCATCAACATCGAAAGAATTGATATTTCCGGCCCTGACGGGATATTCTTATCCGAATTCTGCCGAGAAATTGGCAGGATTTCCGGGGAGGCCGAGATACAGAGTGCCAATTATCCCCGGGAGATAATTGACAAATTGCTGTCAGGGTATAAAATGAGAATGGGACTCTTTGAGGGAAAGGAGGGAGATAACATGGGAGCCGTCGCCGATGTGACAGAACTCGTCAGACCGAAACTTAAGCAGGCATGGAAAGAGGGAGAGCTTGCAGGGCAACAGTTGGGCATACAGAAAGGCATTCAGAAAGGCATTCAGAAAGGCATTCAGAAAGGCCGACAGGAAGGCATTCAGGAAGGCATTCAGAAAGGTGTCAATCAAACCGCCAAAAGATTGAAGGAAGCCGGTGTTGCCGCCGCTATAATATGCAAGACAACCGGATTAACCCAGGCGGAGATTGATAAACTCTAGTTTCGGTGTTGTAAGAGGATTGATAATTCCGGCGGTATTATCTGCCTGTGAGCTGCAGGCAGGCGGTTGAAATTTCCCGCGTCGGAAGCCGTGCATCCGAATCCGCCCTTCGGGGTTCGTTCCTCACCCCTCCTTTGACGGCTGCCGATGCCCCTGTTTCGCCTCCGGCACATTGAAGAAAACATTGAGGACCATTCACTTCTCCTTCTCCATTTACCCGAAAGACATCGCATTGCCAATAAAATCGAATATTTTGACCGCATTCGCTGTCAAAATATTCACACCCTCCCCGCCGTTCCTGTTTCTCCAGCCGTTGAGGAACCATTATCTCAGAAACCACCATAGCCGCTATGGTACTTCATAAAGTGAACCTGCTATACTTCATTCTGTGGGAAAGTCGCCTGCGCTTACTAATATCAAGATCACCCTTGATCACTTCTTCAAGTTCCAGTTGCGTGAGTTCCTGGGCGTCTGCGGCTACCGTGTTGAGTCAGAACACGAAATGCTGCATTTTCCCAAAAAACTGGATGCCCTCGTTATCGGGGAAGGCTCGGCAGCCGCCAGTGATTTCAAGATTTTTAACTACTTCAGACGCTACAATCTGATCAGTTATAAATCCTTCAATGACAGTCTGCGCATGCAGGATATCTATGCTCTATCTTTATATTACCATTTATACCTGCAAGAGCAGGCCGATGCGGATTACGGAAATACCACCATAACCCTTATCTGCTCCCGCACGCCAAAGAAGTTTATCAGCACATATAAAGACCTGTTCACAGAGGTGCAGCGCGGGCATTTTGTCGGCAGTTATGCGATGTACCAGATTCATATCATCAACATCGAAAGAATTGATATTTCCGGCCCTGACGGGATATTCTTATCCGAATTCTGCCGAGAAATTGGCAGGATTTCCGGGGAGGCCGAGATACAGAGTGCCAATTATCCCCGGGAAATAATTGACAAATTGCTGTCAGGGTATAA
The DNA here is from genome assembly GCA_965232165.1 of Spirochaetaceae bacterium. Lineage (GTDB taxonomy): Bacteria > Spirochaetota > Spirochaetia > DSM-2461 > DSM-2461 > UBA2779. The sequence continues at coordinate 974,610 of CBDDOY010000002.1, forward strand.
AATGAGAATGGGACTCTTTGAGGGAAAGGAGGGAGATAACATGGGAGCCGTCGCCGATGTGACAGAACTCGTCAGACCGAAACTTAAGCAGGCATGGAAAGAGGGAGAGCTTGCAGGGCAACAGTTGGGCATACAGAAAGGCATACAGAAAGGCATACAGAAAGGCATTCAGAAAGGCATTCAGAAAGGCCGACAGGAAGGCATTCAGAAAGGCATTCAGAAAGGCCGACAGGAAGGCATTCAGAAAGGGCGACAGGAAGGCATTCAGGAAGGCATTCAGAAAGGTGTCAATCAAACCGCCAAAAGGTTGAAGGAAGCCGGTGTTGCCGCCGCTATAATATGCAAGACAACCGGATTAACCCTGGCGGAGATCGATAAACTCTAGTTTCGGTGTTGTAAGAGGATTGATAATTCCGGCGGTATTATCTGCCTGTGAGCTGCAGGCAGGCGGTTGAGAACTCCACCGTCTGCATCGGCACATTAAAGAAGTCCCTGAGAGCCATTCACTTCCTCTGCTTACCCGAAAGACATCACACCGCCAAAAAATCCCCCCGCTGTTACCAATATACCAGGCCACTTCATCCGCATCATCGCCTCCTGCGTAAAGGTATCCTTCAGAGGCATTGCCCCCCGGGCCGCATACTCCCATTCGGCCTCTGCCGACAGCCTGTACCCATCTGCGTTCCAGTCCGCTGTCACACTGGTTCCGTTTATCGTGTAGACAGGGGTCAATCCCTTCCATGGATAAGATAAAAGCGAAGTTGGCAATTACCAGTGAATGTGAGATACAAATCACGGCCATCGTTATGAATTTGGATAAAATGGCAGAAGATGAGATAAGAGCGATTAAGAAAACCTATAAAATCCGTAGGAAGAAGGTGACGTGATGACTTTTTAAGCAAGCCCTATATATAGAATCCACCAATCCTACGAAATTTTACCCCAAGATCGTATAATAATCTCTACAAATCTTAGTTCGTTTTGAGCAACCACCTATACTTTGCACACAGCAGGGCCCCAAAAATCAAAAGAACTCATCAGAAATTGCCCTCAAGTCTCAAATTCCGGCAGGCTCCTATCCCCTAAAAGCAGACTTACTCCCCTCTTACAACCCCGAAACAGATTCCCCCGGCATTTCATCCCACGACCTGCCATCAAGGAGGCGCCCGGTCTTCTTCCTGTTCGCTCCGCCCCATTGCTTGAAGAAAACCGGCGGCCCTGCCCGGCGGCATTGGTCGCGGATGTCTATCACCCAGTCCCCGTTCATGGGCCGTGCCTTCGGTCCAGACTCACCGCCAACGATCACCTAGGCAATACCATCAAGATCAAGGTTCCCCAGCGGACCAAGAAGAGGCTCAACCGAGAGGAACTTCAAGTGGGCCTGCGTTTTTCGAAGGGCATCGATCCATGATTTACAGTCTTCTGTTTCAACGCTGACACCCATCAAGATATTTGGCGCCCACCCCAGGCTGGAGATGAGCTGCGCAAGTCGGCCAGCCCGCTTTGTCAGTACCTGAAAACGATGCCAGTGGGCCCGGCGCATCACGTCAAAGACCTTCTTGATGTACGAAGCGGGAACGTTCTTGTGAAATAGGTCGCTCATGGAGTTGACGAATATCGTCTGGGGCTTCTTCCAACTCAACGGAATTTCGAGCATCCGCGGTTGCAGGGTTAAGTTGAAGCCGTTGATGTAGTTGGCCTGGCCCATGGCCTGGAGCCGCTCCGCCATGCGCTTGGCATAGCAGTACTTACAACCGGTACTGATCTTGGTGCAGCCGGTTACGGGATTCCAAGTGGATTCGGTTCATTCTATGGTAGGGGTTCAAATCGACTTCGGCATCTTCTTCGCTAATGCCCACACCAATCAAATGAAAATGAGAGAGGAAAGCTCTTTTTTCTCAAACACAGATATGATATCCTTCCAAGTGCTTTTGCGGCCATCTAAAAGTTCCTTTTGGTTTGGCCACAACATCAAACATCCGCGGTTCATCCATTTCTGATTCGGCTTTTATGAGATTCCGTATTTCCCCTTGGTGCGATTCTTAGTTTGAGAAAATTCGCTAACGATATCAAAATCATCAAAGATAAAATTTTTAGCTTCATTTCTATAGAAATTGTTTTTATCCAAAATGGCTATAATGCCAAACAGAGATGCCGTACTTTCCTGTTTACCGAGATACCGGCGATTACGCAATTCACATAACAGAAGGTGACCCAACTCATGGGCAAGAATCACTCGCTGTTTTTTAGCTTCCAAATTGGGATGCACATACACAAGAAAGCTTTTACCCTTTATATGCAGGGCACAGCCAGGCACAGGGAGCGGATCATTGGTTTTCAAGCGTTTTACAACGATACGAAAAAGTTTGTTTTTTACTTTGTGTCTTATATAACTTTCAATAGCACGGATAAAATGGGCTAAATAATGCACCTTAAAGGAATGTTCGCCATCTTCAAAGAAGTTACCTCGAAAAAAATTTTCAACCGTTTCGATGACATTTTTGTCAAGGTCCGGGAATTTCTCTCTTATGAATTTAATCAGGCCGTCATTGAGCAGTTTAGCCTTTCGGGAGTTCGTAGAGTTCATCAGCTCTCCACTCCCCGTCAATGAACATAGCAATGTCTCCTATCAACTTCATATCTTCCGTTAGATTTTGGCCGTAGTAAAAAGTCTCAGCATCTCCCATCGCCTTGTGGATGAGGGCACGTTTTACCTCGGCATTGCCGATGTCAAACTTCTCAAAGACATCAATCACCTCTGCTTCTTGGCTGCAATTACGCAGTGCCCCTATAACAATGTCATTATTGGTTTGTTTTGCCATATCTGTTTTCATCTACTTACTCCCTATGAAATACAATTAAATTCGTAATACTCAGAGGCTCTTTCAAAAATCGGCTTGCGAAAGAGTTTTTTAAGCGTTTTGACAACTCTTTATGTAACGTTGTAACTTAAAGAGTTGTCAAAGAACTCCTCCTTCGTTTAAGTTGGAATGCCAAAAGTCACCGCCTTTTGGCATTCCAACTGTATAAGTATATCTCAAAAAAACAAGTTGTCTACCCAAGTATTGATCAAAAATACTGGGAAAACCACATTTTTTTCATATTGTTCTGAAGATTTTAGTTCCCTCCGCTCTTTTTCGCCTGTTATCAGGTTGTTTGTGGCTTTTCAACCATATAGAATCCTCCTTAATACTTTCGACAATGCTGTTGGCTACGATCTCACGTGAACCCACAATGAGTTTGGATTCTGCATTGGACAGTCCGAAATTACTCCCTTCAATAATGACTGTGTCGCCAAAGGTCGCTGAGATTGTGTCAATACGGGTAATGCGAGGCTGGCGTTGGCGAAGGAAGAGAAAGAGCATCAGAGCGAGAAGCACAATGCCCAGCAGCAGTATTGGCGCCACGCTAATTACGGATTTGAGTTCAATCACTGGTTTATTGGTTTTTTCCATTGAAATGGAACTTTGACGAGGTATCCAGTATTCTTTCTAGGGAACTGCGAGAATTGTCGTCTAGGGGTTCCAGAAAGGGTGCCGCTTGAATTTCCATAGCGATTTCCACCGGCTGATTTTCCATTTTCGGTTGAACCGCAAGTAGCAGATGACCAATTTCGGAGGGGTATATGGTGAACACCGTCCGCAATTTCCCTTCAGGGCCTTCCAGGGATACACCAATCTCCCGGCCGGGAATGGTTATCCTGCTGACCGTGGTAGACCATAACACGGTGCTGTTTTCGACTGAACTGACGGTCACATCGACAATGAACAGCAGGGAGGCGTCGAGAATTTTCTGAAAAATTGCTGTATCCTGCTGTGAGCCGGCACTCTGGGCATCCAGTTGGGCGGTCATACCGGACAGTACGAGGAATAAGAATGCTACGGCAATCAACGGAAACTCACAATGCCGGGCTGTCGAATAACCAGGCGCCTCCCGGATGTTGTAATGGGCAGTTTGAAGGGCAGTATATGGGAATTCTCAACGTCTATGCCCTGAGAGCCTTCAAGCATCGATGAAAAATCTTCCAATTCCCCGGTGCTGAAGGATATCGAGACAACGGTGGATGGTTGCGAACGCTGATCCAGAACCACAATTGGCGGCTGTGTCCTCTTTAACAGGGGAAGTATGTTGAGAAACATGGATGTGAAGAGTATTGCCAGCACAATGACAGCCGCGGGGATGGCAGGACCATTCGTCCCCTGAAACCTGATAATTGAAGTTTGAAGAAGTTGGCCTGTTTGGCATACTGCCAAAAATTGGAGCGGCTTTGAGCGATGGGCGGAACGCTCCCAATACTGCTCTGTATCATCACTCGCTGGGCATTGAACTGTTCCAATGTATTCCGGCAGGGAAGACATTGGCTAATATGGCTGCCCTCCTCAAGCACTTTTCGCAGGCTATTGAAAAGAATCTTATCAGCGGCCTGTCAGTTCATTTCCCTTTAAGACATGCATAATTGTCGAAAATCATCTGTTTCTCGAAATACGGCTCCGTGATTCTGGTTATTGCATGATGTAAAACACGTTGGGGAAATGAGGCGGCGCAAACCATTCGTTCCTTGGGATCATGAACCTTGAAGTAATGATAGCCGCCGACTTCAACACATTCCCGCATTAATGACACCTGCAATGCCTTCAGGTTAGCTTCAAGGTTAATCGCAAATAAACGCACATCCGATTTTGCGGATTTGTTTTTTTGCGCATTATAGAAAGCCGGCAGCAAATTATCCCAAATATGGATAAGATGATACAAATTCCCTGCCCGTCTCATATTTCTTTTTTATCTACATATCGCCCGTAAGATCGGAAAACCAGATTATGCTTAAGGGCACCTCCAAAAAACCCATTTAGTTCTTGACTCGATCTTTTCCGCCGCTACTGCGTTGTCAAAATGCTCACGCAGCTTAAGCTACGCCTTTAGATTTTGCCGCCTTGTATCGACAAAAAATTTAATCAGGTGTGTACCGCAGGGCGTAGCCCGAGGAACACACCGCCACTTCGTCAATTTCCTGAAGCTGTTTTTTAGAGGTATCCTTAACAAAGTGATCTAGGGGATTCAGATAGAAATTCGCAAAAACCTGACTTGTCAAATTGCCAATGGGCAGCCCTTTTCCCCGGCAGCCGTCGATGAAGTCCGGCGTGATCAGTCTGTTAATTCTTTTCCTGACAGTGTATTAAGCGGATTCAAGAAGTCCCGGACCGCAGCGAATTTTGGGTATGGAAACAACCACATTCTTCGGGGCATTATACTCTATTTACCCGAAAGCCATCACACCGCCAAAATATTCGCACCCTCCCGCCGTTCCAGCCCCTCCAGCCGTTTCGGCCTCATCCTTCGGCCTTTTCGGCTGTTTCGGCTGGAACGGCCTCCTCCTTCTCCGGCTGTCGTGCTGCCGGATGCTTTCAAAACTCACGCCGAACAAGCCGGAAACCCAGGTTGTAGCCGCTACTCCCCGGGCCATTGCCGCCGCGGTAGGCCGAACGCAGGACCCCGGCGCCACTGAGCCAACTGCCGCCGCGATTAACACGGTCCGAGCCCGAAGCGGGTCCCCTGGGATTGCTCTGACTCCCCGAAGAATAAGACCCATACCAGTCCCAGCACCACTCCCACACGTTCCCGCTCATGTCATAGAGGCCCATCTCGTTGGGGGCCTTCCTTCCCACAGGCTGGGTTTCACCCCCGCTGTTACCACCATACCAGGCCACTTCTCCGGGACTGTGCCCTCCCGCATATTTATAGCCATTGGAGGAATTCCCCCCACGGGCCGCATACTCCCATTCGGCCTCCGTGGGCAGCCTGTACCCGTTTGCGCTCCAGTTTGCCGTTACGCTGGTTCCGTTTATCGTGTAGACAGGGGTCAGGCCCTTTTGAACGCTTAGCACATTACAGTACTCCACCGCATCATACCAGCTCACTTGCTCCACAGGAAGATTATCCCCGCTGAACCGTGACGGACTGCTCCCCATCACTTCACGCCATTCCTTCTGCGTCACCTCGTACTTGCTCATATAAAACGTACTCACCGTCACCTGGTGTACGGGCTCCTCATCGCTGTCTCCTGTCGTGGAGCCCATTTGAAAGCGGCCCCCTTCTACGTAGATGAAGTCATCGGATACTATGGTGAATGCCTCCCAGCCCGTCCACGGGCCCCATCCGCCGTCCTTCTTCGCCGCTGCCCGCCAGTAGTAGTAGGTTCCGGTTTCCAGATTGGCCTTGGGTGCCATTATATTGCTCTTGAAGGTATCCCCGCTGTATATAGCTTCTGTGGAGAAGTCCCGGCCTGCGGATATTTCCAGCCGGTAGGCTTCTGCTCCGATGACTTCGCTTGCTTCAAATCGCTGAGAGAATATTGTCCCGGATGTATGGGTTTGTATTTCGTCTGCATTCTCCACCGTGAAGTAGCCCTGATAGGCCGGGGCATGCGGGTCCAGGGGGCTGTTCAGTCTGTTCAGAATATCCCCCGGACAACTGCCCATCACGGTGATAATAGCCATGCCGGCCATAACCCGAAGAGAAGGACACTTCATCTTGGCCTCCCATGGAGCGGATGTTCGGCCTGAAGCCGCGCCTGTTCGGCGCCGTACAGAATCACCCTGTCATTCAGCGTGTTACGCTCTTCGATGAGCCTGGCCCGGCTTGGGCCAAACACGAGAAGTCCCGTACCGGCAGCCGAGCCTATACCGCCGGTAATCGCTCCCAGGATGAAGAGAAGGTTGTAGGCTTCTAAGTCATTGCGGGCCGATTGCATATCTATGCTGCTGCCGGAGCTATTATAGGCATTTTCCGCTTCTGCGGCCTGGAGGGCGCTGAATCCCATCACCCCCAATCCCAGAATACCGAGGCCCAGAAGTGTGCCCCCGGCTATGCTTCGGGGTTTGCTGCGGGTCAGTCTTTTCTCAATCTGCTTTAACTTGGCCTGCGCACTCTCCATTTGGTACCGCGCCGAAAGAGGCAGTTCGTTCAATGACAATTCCAGGGTTTGTCGACCCCTTACGCTCAGCGGCTGAATCACGGCGTTGTAGGGGTCTTCCCTGCGGCTGAGCGCCAGACTGTACTCGCCAGGCGCCGCCCGAACCTGTAAGGACCGTCCACTTTGCTTAAGACTCACCTCCTTCACATGGCCCTCCATGTCATAGAATTTCCCTTCGGCGCTGATATTGTCAGGCAGGGTGATATTCACTTCTCCCGCCACCTGAACGCCCATTTCCCTGAAGCCCACATGCCGCAGCACGGCCTGCCGTCCGTTCATGTCCAGACGCCCAGAAGCGCTCCTGTCCAGCCACCGGCCTTCAACGCGGTAGTCATGCCCTCCATCGGCCGTCGCGAAAATCAATTCCGCTCCTTCTGTCCGAACCTCTTTCTCTATTCCGGCCAGGGTAATACGTGTTTCCACGGGCAGTCCGGTGAACACCGCTATCCCCTGCCTGTGCATCTTGTCAGGGGTGGCGACGGCAGCGGCATTGATTCCGGCATGAAGATTGATCGCGTATACCCGGCGTCTGCCGTCGGGCCAAATGTACTCCGCCCGCACCGTTCCCAGTTCCTTCTCATCCTCCGCAATATAGGTAAGGCCGGTCTGTCCGGCCGCCTTGCCGTTCAGGCTCACCTCGGCCTCGCTGCCCGTACCCGATTCCAGCCGCAGAACGGCCGCTATGGGCTTCACCTCTCCGGCTGTACTCACCGCTATCGCACCGCTGCCGCTGCCGCTGCGGGTCAGTTCCAAATCATTTTCCAGCAGGTTTAACACACGGGTCTCCACCGGCTGGAACACCCAGACATCGGGGTAGAATTCGAAGACAGTATAGGTGATCTCCCCGGCCAGCCCTCCGGATTGATCGGCGCTGTAGACCCGGTAATACTCATCACGCAGCGCATCCCGTCCACGGCTCTTGAGGGTGTAGGACACCGGCACGGTGAAGGCCGCCTGCTGAATCTCTGCCCTCACCTCCATGGGGAAACGCTTCTCCTCGGCGTTGAAATTGGCCACGCTCACCCTGGCCGCGGCGGCCCCCAGGGTGAAGCGGCTGCCGCTCAGTTCCGCCTTGCTTCGGCGAAGCTGTCCCTCGATGCCCGACAACTGTTCCCTCCTGGCATTCTTCAGTTCGGCACGCCTGCGTCCCAGTTCCGCTCTCTGCTCCGCCCTGATTTCCGCCGTCATTCCGGCGATGAGTTTGTCGTATTCGGCCTGGGTTTCAAAGGGCTCCTTGGGGTTATTGACCATCACGGCATCGGCACGCTGATCGTAGAGGGCCTTTACTTCCTTCTCCATCTGGGCAGCGGCTTCATCAAACCGGGATTCAATCTCCGAAATATTGCGGTTGATTCCGACTATGGTTTCAAGCTGTGCCCACACGTCCAGTTCGGCGTCGGCATCCAGGCGCAGGCGGTCGAGTTCGGCCCGTCTCTCCCCGGCCTGCTTCTCCAAATCCGCCCGCTGTGCGACAAGCTGTGCATCCATCTGGGCTCGGAGCGCATCTTCGGACTGCCGCTGTTCCAATACCCGGCGGGCCTGCTCCGCTATGTCGGCGAGTTGTTCGGCCTGCAGGCGCTTGGCGGCCTCTTCGGCCCTGGCCCGGCGCTGTTCGGCCTCCAGACGCTGCTTCTCGTTCTGAGAACGGGCGGCGGCAATGGCCTCCTGTCTCAGGGCTATCGCCTGCTTGAGTTCGGTTAATTCTTTATTGACCGCATCGGTGCGGAGGCTGGCGTTGGCCAGTTCCTCCACTGCGCCCAGATACACTTCCCCTGTGTAGGAGGCATTGAACCACGGCGTCTGCTTCCCGCCGGTAATGTTCCGCACCGTGCCGTTGATGCGCCGCATCAGGGCGCTGACTTCCAGTCCCGGCGTCGCCGCATGCTCAATGAAGGCCCGTGTGAAGGGGCTGTTGCGGTCCCGCCCGTCCTGGGCCACATCCCCCGGACTGGTGGCAAACACAATCATGCTGCCCTTGCCGCCGCCGCTCATCGCCGCCAGGCCCCGTCCGCCGGCGCTTCGGCCCGTGAAGAAAGGATTGTCCCGGCAGGCATCCAGCACCACCATGTTGAAGGCCGCCTGGCCCCTGTCCATGGCTGCCACTATTCGGTCCACACTCACGGCCCGGTCTATGAGCTGATACTCGTCCCTTATTTCCGCCGTCACCGGAATGATGTAATTGGTTCCCTCATATTCCACCCCGTGCCCGGCGTAGTAGAAGAGGGCCAGTTCGGTCCCCCGTCGGGACACCTGGTTCTGAAACTCATCCACCGCCCGCTGGATATCGCCCTTGCTGGCGTCCAGCACCCGATTCACGGTGAATCCCAGGTTCTCCAGGGTTGCACCGATGTCCTGGGCATCGTTCAGCGGGTTTTTCAATTGCGGCGTATGCTCATACGCGCTGTTGCCGATTACCAGGGCGACACGGGAGCCGTCAGAGGTCTGCGCAAATAAGGCCGGGGCAAGCACGAACAGCATCGCTGCGAGGGCTGCCGTCAAGGGAAGGGGGTCAGGGCGAATCTCAACTTTCACTTTGTTTCTCCTATTCTTAATTCAGCATGGTAAAAGAGTCCAGTATTCCATGGCGTTATGAGGTTATTGTATAAAAAAAATTTTCGCCTGTGAACATGTCTATACAATGTTTTACATCTTTTTAAGAGCCTCTTTGGAAGAATGCTGCGGAAAGCCCGGATATGATTTTTGATTTCTGCGCTCTGCCGTACACAATATAATACTAATGGAGGCGCAAGGGATTGCAGCGGAAATGCCGCCGGCTGCCCCGGCGATTGGCAATGAGCCGGAAGGCAGGCAGCCGGATTAAGGCATTGGAGCGGAAAGCCCGACCCGAAGGGTTGCGCCCAAGTATTGGTTTCTTAAGTTACGGGACATTGGCTGGGTGGAAATTTATGCAGACACTTACGAAGATGACTGTTACCCCCTGCCAGTATACAGTGATTCCTTATCGGGTTTAGGGCCATGGGTAAATTGAACATAGATTTTTCTACAGAAAGGAGGCTCTTCGGAGCGATGACTGCGGGAAGGGCTTGCTGATTCAAATCGTGACAAGCTTGGGGACACTGTATTTTCCCTGAGCCGCCCTGCCGGAACAGCAGAAGTTCTTCTTTAGAGGAACCATTGTTTCAGAAACCATCATAGCCGTGGCAATACTTTGTTCTGCGGAAAAGTCGCCTGCGCTTACGAACCCAAGATCACCCCTGATCACTTCTTTAAGTTCCAGTTGCGTGATTTCCTAGGCATCTGCGGCTACCGTGTTGAGTCAGAACACGAGATGCTGCATCTTCCTAAAAAACTGTATGCCCTCGTCATCGGGGAAGGCTCAGCAGCCGCCAGTGATTTCAAGATTTTCGACTGCTTCTCCAATCTGCTCAGCTATAGGCACCTCTAAGTCTTTTAATGACTGTTTGCCGCGATAAATACATCCCGATAAACCTTTACATCCTCTAGCTGTCCATCAATTCTGAATTGGTGTGAAGAAAGAGTTTGTATCCCGATATGACTACCCATATACTGACCCCGATACCGGCCATGAGGTCAATGATAGTCAGTTGGAAAGTCCGTGTGAAGAATACCCCGCTAAGAACGAAAACGGATAGAAAGATATCATTGTGCATGTTCTTTGCATCTGCAGCCATCATCTGGCTATCGGCAATTCTGCTCACCCTATGTTTGTATATTGCCGGGAGGCCCTTGCCAACAATGGACGACCCAGCGGCAGCCATGGCGACGGGATTGGGGGCATCGGCTGTATTGATATCAAAAATCCGGCTCAATGTCATGATGAATATCTGCAATCCCGCGACGATTATCACGAGAGACAGGGTTTTCGCGGCAATGGTTTCCACTCTCCCGTGCCCCCAGGGATGCTCAGAATGGGGCGGCTTTGCGCTTATAGCGGCGGCATAGAGAATGACAATGGATGCTATCACATATCCGAAGCTATCCACCCCGTCTCCAATAACCGCCACGAAACCGGAAAGATAGCCGGCTGTAATTTTACGGCGGCGAGAAAGGTATTGACGGTTATCCCGATCCACGATGCTCTTCGCGGCAAGCTCAACCTGTTATCCGGTTCAGTCAAAGCACTGTATTGCAGGCCGAAAGTGGGATATGGTACCATATGGTACCGGGCTACAAAATTCTTGGAATAGACAGGCAGAATGCCGGTAAATACATTCGGATAGTAGGCCGCCAGCTTCCAGCCGGGCCAATTAATGCCGCCGAAGCAGTGCTCTTCCCGGGCAGCCGCCGCATTCGGATGAAAGAGATTACACCGCTCAATGAAGACAAGACCGCCCTGACCCTGAAGGGGGCGTCTAAGGATTCCCTGCTGCCCGGAGCCGTATTACTCGATGGGAACTGGCCGGTCTCCGAACACAGGGAAGGAATATGCCTTCACGATGGATTACAGAAATTGACAGAGCCGCTGCTTATCACCGGCGGCATTACCCCGGATTTCAATGAAGAAGGCTTGATAGGCGCGGCGAAGATATTGGATATAGGGACATGTTTGCGTATTCAATTCCCAAAGCCATATCCCATGCTTCCAGGAATGAATCTTATCCTGCACGCGTTTGACGGCAGGAAAGAACCGTTAACCTTAATCCTGCCGGGATCAGCCCATCCTGCGGCACTGAAACGGATCAACCAATGGGCTAGGGGTCAAAGCGGCACTCATTCCAATCTGAATGAGATTTATGAGAACCTCCTCCACTTCATTGGTTATCTGCAAATTCCGCCGGAGCTGGACGCATTTCATCAAGGTGTTAAGCTGGGGACATGGGCTGTCCTTAAGGAAAAACTTCAGGCCGTCAATAAGTACCTGTTGAAAATGAGTTCAATACCGGGAGGAATGAGAGTAGAAAAACTGACCCGCAATGACTTCCCCCAGGAGCTGCTGGCACAGGCGGCCGACCGGCTTTGTCTTCACGGAGAACTCATTTTGCGGAATGGATGGTACTTCCCCCCCGGCGAAGCTCCCCTCTCTCCCTTTCACCGCGCATGGCTGGAACAGATTCGGCGAAGCGGCAAGGAAGGGATTCGGGTAAGAAGCACAGGCTCTGCCGCCGACATGGACGCATTGAAGGTTCTGGGCCGCTCGGGACTCATCTGCGGCGGGAAAACTCTTTGGCTTTCCGTCGAAACTGTCGAAGCGATGGCGTTGAGTCTTCTCTCCGGCACCTGTTCAGGCGATACCATTCTCATTGCCGATGTGAGGGCGAAAATCGGAGGCAGCCGCAACCTCGCACTGGAACTGTTGGAAATTCTTGAATCACAGGGTAGATTACTGTTGCAGCCTGATAGAGTGACGAGGATAGTCAAATGAAAAAGCGTAGACCGCTTTGGGGTCTTTTATTCCTGATCCTTCTTGGATGCAGTGAAGCCCCGCCTGAGATAAAACAAATGGATTGGCGCATTATCTATAGAGACCAGGGATTCAAGCGGGAGGAATTGGTTATATTCCTTCATGTCTCCGATCCCGATGATGAAACGGATCCCCATGAAGTCGCCGTCATCGCTCAGGGAACAGGGTTCCAATGGCAATTCTCAAGAAACCAATGGATACCGGCGAAACATGAAAACATAGACTGGTGGGGAATGCCGGCCATCACACCCTATGAGGGCGATAGGCTTCCTGATGCGGTTTACCTGGTACGGCTTACCGACTTGGGCGGACAGTCCGCTGAAATGAGCATACGGCCCGACCCAAACCGAACTCGTCCCATCAACATTGATTGGCCGACTGTGGAGGTGAGGAAAAACATCCTGCAATACTCAGGGAAAGTCGCCAATCCATTATTGATATTGCGCACCGCCGACTACAAGGTAATAACGAAAACGACTGCCGCCAACGGCTACAATTTGTCAAATACCGATGCCGCCTGGTGGGAGATATGGATAAACACGGAAAACCTCAGCAGCGGTATACGCGTGGGACCCTACGCTTTACCTGCCAAATAGTCTTTTCATCCACCGGATCCAGCGGTATGGCATATCCTTCCCATGAGAAGCGGCATACTCCGAGGCGGCCTTATCGAGCGGATAGGCTGAACCATATTGCTCCTTAAGGCTGTGCCAGTGCTTGATAATCCAAATATACAAATCTGCCTCAGTCCTGCCGGGAAATCGCGGCAGAATGTTTTCATTACGCACTATCTTCAATATCGAGATGTAAAGACTGTCATACCAGGAGCGTGCGGCATCCTGGAATGTGACTTCTTTGTTCTGCTCAAGACTCAAGTAGTATTTATGCCCCTCAATATGATTCAGCAATTCATGCCACCGCCCCGGAGCAGTGAATTCTATCGTTTCGACAGGGATGATGCTTTCAAGCCCTGTCTGATTCAGTATCCGCCGACGTTCCCATTCCAGCACGGCCTTGAGAATATCATCCCTGGTGGCATTCAATTTGATATGGAGTTCTGTCGTGAGTTCAATCACCTCGGCGTCAATTGAGTACATCCCCTGGGAGAGCGCTACAGATACCCTGTGGTTTCCATCCCTGACAAAATACAGATCCCCAATCTTCAACAGCTTGATTGGAGGCAATATCACATCGGAGAGATATGCCCGATCTATACTCTTCCACCTGTTCCTCAAATGCTCTCTCTTCGGAAAGAAATGATGACTGAAATCGCGATACCTATCCTCACTTCCAACTATAGAAGCAATCGGAACAGCCTTCATCCCCAGATACCTCTCGCCGCCCGGCTTCACTAGATTTTTGATATCATGAAACGCTAGCAGTTGTCCTGCCTGCGAATGCACAATGCCGCGCAGCGAGTCTATCCAGGCATGAAGCTTTGCCTTGTTGAAATCCTGTTCGGCCTGACTCTCCACATAACTGCTTTCTTTCATTCCACGCTCCCAGTCAACGAGAATATGATCGTATGCGTTCAGTATAGTCGTATGATAGAATTGACTTTGTCTACTGGCATTGATGTCATAGAGATGAACATGTCCATGAATAAGATAACGCGGTTTGAATCGTCTTATGAACCAAAGGAAACATTGAAATCCACGGTGACAGGGATCATCTCTGTCATGTATTCCAGCCGGAGAAGCATGAGCAACAAGGATATCGACCCAGCGGCCATAAAATAACCTGAAAAAAGCCATGCGCGGAATGAGTTTCAAGATGCGGATTAGCATCTGGATTTCGGTGTACTGGTTTTCACCATTGTTGTATCGGCGACAGCCGCCAAGACCGGCAATGATAAGATTGTTATCCCTGTCTCTCACGACTGATCCGTCAACACAGCGGGAACCAAAACCGGTTACCATCCCTTCTCCGGCGCCCGGAGAAGGGCGATCAACAGCCTTCGGGCGAAAAAACGGCAGGGTATTGAGGTTGTGATTCCCGAAAACAAAATACAGTGGTTTATTGAGGCAGGAAACAACATACTCACAGTATGCAAGATCAAGATCTCCGGCACTAATGACAAGATCAACCTGATTGAACCTCGGCTTAATGTTTAAAGAGTAAACTCGAGGGTCAACATGGTCGGATATAGCAAGAATGGTCAAGGTTTAACCATTTTATTCTTCTCTATTTTTTTAAGAAGAGGCAACAGCTTCCCTCTTCCGATGAGTTCTATTCGGCGGACAGAAGCAAATTCGCTTGCCGAATATGTGAATTCCGAACAAGTAATGAAATACCCGAACTTCATTTTCATTTCTCTCAACTGTTCATTAAATTTACGGATACCCGACAAGCTGATATCGTCCGGAACTCTGAGGAATTTTATCAATATCCTCGAATTAAACTGATTTGATTTTTCTCTAACCTTCTTCTCGGCCTTGATCAGGGCGCCATCGCTGATTGATTCATAACTTATAATACTGCACTTCAGGACTTCCGTGATCTGGCGGCAGATTTGCTCGAAATGATCCGAATCCATAGTAAGGAAGTCTTTCATTAAGTCATTTAGTCCATAGGCATTGTATTTATTCAGTTTCTTGGGTATATCTTTATAATTCTTATGTATTCTATCAATTATGTTCCACTGTTCAAGGGCCTTGTCAATTTGTCTAAACTTCTCATAGCATATCGATAGATGATAACGTGCAAGCAGAATCTCGTTCGCCTCCATTGCATTGTCAGCAAGTCGAATCGCCCGTCCGAATTCAATTATGGCTTGATTATAATTCTTCATTAATCGGAAGCAGATGCCGCGTTCAATCAGAGCCGATACTTTCAGTTCGGGATCATTTAACGCTCTTTCAAGAGAAACTAAGGCCTTAGTATAATCTTTGCTATCCTTGTAGATACGCCCGAGATATAAATAGGCCTGAGGGAAATCCGGCTTATACCGAATTGCTTTGAGAAAAGAAGCCTTTGCTTCTACTAAAAAGTGCGCCCTATACATTGATTTGCCGTACGCATTCAATGCCTCGGAGAATTCTGGTTTTAATTCAAGGGCTTTCTTATAATAACTAACGGCTTTGTTTGAATTGTTTCTCTGTTCGAACAGCAACCCCGCCTGGTAGTAGTTATAACCGTCATTAGGTTCTAGCGCAATCAGCAGTATGAATTCCTTGAGTGCTTCCTCTTGTTCGCCGAATTCTAGGTAGAGGGAGGCGATTTCTTTCCGGAATTGGACTTCAGGGCAGATATCAGAGAATATAGAAATTTGTGCTGCAGTCTTGTATTCTAGGAAAGCCAATTCTTTCTTGGCATCCATGATATACGCCTTGGCGAGGAGATAATGAGCATCACCATTTCTAGAATTTTTCGCGAGAATTCTCTTGGCGCCCTGAATAGCCTTATTGACCTTTCCTTGCTCAAGAAACTCCTTCACCATTTCGACTCTCCTAGGTTTCGTGCGGACAACGAGAAGACGAATGAGGAATACAACAATGACGGAGGCGAAAATGAGAAGAAGTAGTATCAGTTCTAATTTCATCAATTATCCTAGGAGAATAAATGCTTGCGGTCAAATTATTATATAAGGAAGTCTGTGTCAAACAGATTGCTAAGATAATATCAATTGCCCTATTCTTCACGAATGCGGTAATCCCTTTGAAGGCGCAAACCGCGATTGAGTGGGTCAACCTAGGCATCGACGCCTTCAGAGGGCAGAGAGTTAATGAAGCGGCCGCATACTTCATCAAAGCCATGGAACTCGATCCTTATTCCCCTGATCACCCTTTTTATATCGGCCTGTGTTACCATCAAACAGGCCGGTTCAATGATGCAGAAATGGCTTATGAAAACAGTTTAGCCCTCGGAGGAAGCCCCGACCTCATCCTGTTTCACCGGGGAAATCTTCGGTGGGCAAGCGGGAACACACAAGGAGCGCTTGAAGACTACACACAGGTCATAGAGGGGAATGGCGAGTCTGTTTCGGCGGCTCTTCTGAATAAGGCCAACCTTGAGCTTAATCAGGGTAAGTACGGCATGGCCCTCAAGGATTATGAGGCATATCTTCTCAAAGAGCCTGATGCGCCGGATGCGCAAAATATCCGGCGCTTAATCGCCCTTCTCGGCGCGGATATCAAAGCAGCCCAACTCGCCGAAATCAAGCGGGCAGCAGCAGAAGCGAAACGAGCCGCTGAAGAGGCACGCCGCAAGGCCCTCATGGCGGATATTCTCGAATCCTTAGAAGACAGCGGTGAAGATACGAAGAGCATAGGAGCCGGTCCCGAAGGCATCCGTAAACAGCTTGAGGAATCCACACTGGAGGAGTGACACATGAGCAATAAGAAAACCCCATACATCTTGGCAGGAATCGTACTGGCGGTGACGGCAATCATCGGCACAGGATTGATAATTAAAAGAACCCCCAGAGCGCAAGGGCATGAGAACATCATGAAGAGTGAAGCAAAGCGGAAGAATGCACTCACCCTGGCACAGGAGTATATCAATCAAGGTGAATATGAATTGGCTCTTGAACTCATCAATGATCTGCTTATTGAGAATTCCGAAGATGCGGCGGCAAAGAGCTTACGGGATGAAATACTAACCGCTAGAAAGAGCAGGGATGAGGCGGCAAATCAATCGGAGCTTGAGGCGCTCAAGGCGCAGAACGATAAGCTGATAGAAAACCTAGAACGCTTGGGCCAGACATTGAACGATGAATCCAAAGAAGAGCGGGCGGCCCGTTTGGCTGCCGAAGAGAGGCGGCACAGGGAGCAGGAAGAGCGGCGTCAGGAAGTCGAAAAACTGATACAAAATGGCCGGCAATCCCTGAATCAGGGCCACTTCGATGCAGCCATCAGCAATGCCAACGACGCCCTGCGCATCATCCCCGGTTCAGCCGAAGCGAAAAGACTCAAAGATGATGCCAGCCAGGCAAAGAGAGATGCCGAAAACACCGCCGAGCGCCTTGCGCGCGAAGAGAGAGAAAAGAAGATCGCCTCATTGCTCAATGAAGCCCGGAACCACCTTGAATCAAAGCGCTACCCTGAAACGCGTAAGGCCGCTGCCGAAGTGAGAACGATCAATCCCAATTCAAGTGAGGCATGGTCAATTGAAGGTGATTCCTGGTTTTTAGAAAACAAAGAGAGCCGGGAAAACAGACGAAAGGCCCGCAATGCGTATGATTCTGCCCTGAAAACAAACCCCGAAGATTGGAATTCCCTTCACCGGCTCGGACAACTCGACCTTCTCGACGACAACCTCTCCGGCGCCCTCCAAAACTTCGAGAAAGCAGCCAGTTTGAATCCATCCAGCATCGATATTCAGTACGATCTCGGCAAGGTTCAGTTCCGGGCACAACGCTATCCCGAGGCCGTTAAGACATTCGAGAAAATCTCAAAATCGAATCCCAATTATAAAAGCACCTGGTTCAATCTGGGACTCAGCTATTTCAAAACATCTCGGACTTCCGATGCCGCCATTGCGTTTGAAGAGAGTATAAAAGCGAGAGGCGACCACGCCGCCAGTTATTACGAACTCGGAAGAATACATCTTGCTTCGGAAAACTTGGCAGAAGCGGCTGCATCCTTCACAACGGCAGTAGACCTCGCGCCGCAAAAAGCCTCATACTGGCGCGGACTTGGAGCCGCCTATTTTGGCAAAGAAGACTTTTCAGCCGCCCAGGATGCCTACAAGACCGCATTGACATTGACACCAAATCATGGCGACACCCTATACAATCTAGCACTCATCGCCACGAAACTCGGAGATCCCTACGAGGCATTCAAATACATCACCGAAGCCATCAAAACGGACAGAGCCAATCCTGTTTACCTCTACACACTGGGTCAGACAGCCGAAGAAATCGACCTTATAGAGGAGGCCATTGAAAGCTATAAGAAGGCCGTATCCATTGATGCCCGGTACATCAAACCCCTTATTAACCTCGGCGTAGTTTTCGACAACAGGGGTGAATACGATGCAGCCCTCGATTATCTTCTTCAAGCCTTCCGCATTGACCCGCAATCGGTAACCGTGTGGAACAACCTCGGCAAAGTGTATCTTCACAAGGAAGACTTTTCCAAGAGCCTAACATATTTCCAAAAAGCCGCCGCAGCCTCTCCAGATGACCCGGAATTGCAAATGAACTATGCCCTCGCATTAACAGAGACAGGAGCCAAAGAGAAAGCCATAGCAATGCTCAGGCGGGTTATCGCCTTAGAGCCTTCAAATGCCAATGCCTACGATCAACTGGCGAGAATCCTATATACAGGCGGAAATATCGAAGAGGCCAAAAAAGTTGCCGCCGATTATGAGAAGCGAAACCCCGGGCATACCGGACTGTCTGAATTGAAAAATCTATTGGCACAGTGACTTTCCCGTATGCCGCAACTGCAGAAATCATTACTCAATGCCCCGAAGCTTAGTGGCAGAAAAATAACCGCTGGCTAGTACATATAGTTTAGTGCAGAAACGAATTATCAGAATACACCTGCACTTTCTCTGCCCCGTATTGCTCCAATTCCAGCCCTATAGGGCTGAATAACTGACAACAGCATAAATTCCACCCACGGAAATCTTCGATGAGGCCCTATGTGATCAGTTTGTTAATTCTTTTCCTAACCGTGCTTTATGAGGATTCAAGAAGACCCGGGCCGACTATATGAAAACAACCACATTCTTCTGGGCATTTTATTAAAACCCCAAATCAGAAGCCATGCTTCACGATACCGGAGACCCTGCAGTTTCACTCCTAAGACTTCAACAGAATTCTGCCGCAGGCAGATAATAGAAGTTTCTATGCGCCGTAGCTTCTAAAAAATCAGCACTTGGGCGCAACCCTTCGGGTCGGGCTTTTCACTCCAATGCCTTAATCCGGCAGCCTGTCCCCGGCTCATTGCCAATCGCCGGGGCTGCCGGCGGCATTTCCGTTTCAATCCCTTGCGCCTGCCATCGGATTATCTTTTGCACAATACCACTAGAGCCCCCTCTGAAAACCGATAGCTTGCGCCAGCAGAACACGCACAGGCAGGCGGAAAAGAGCAAGCCAAAAACGGAATGGGGTTTTTAGAGGTCCCCTAATGCCGGGTTTGAGAAATACGTCCCCCCCGCCGATATAAAAACTATGTCCCATCGCAGAGCATCCCTGATTCTCACACTCTTCATCGCCATTTACACGCTTCCCCTCGGAGCCATTGAACTCATACTCAACCAGCGGCAAATAGGGGTTTACCCCGATGAACGGCTTCTCGCTCATACATATTCCGAGCCTGAAACCGGGGGCATATACCTGCCCCTATCGGGCCTCTTCCCCTGGATGAAAGAAATAGAAGCCCTCGAAGTGAAATCAGCAGCGAATCTGACCCGCTGGGATTCTCCTCGGCAGATAACAGACATCTGGAACGATATAAAACTCGTTCACAACTCGGACGGATGGGAACTCAGCATTGGCCAGGATATATTCAAGGACCCGATGCGTATTGCCGTTTTAGGGACAGAAATAGACACACCGGTTCTGAGAATATGGTCTTCCGCGGATGATATCCGGGAGGAATTGGCCATCAGACTCGATATCCGTGGCGTAGAGGCGGAATGGCGTACGATTCACAGACCAGGCTTCTTGCTGAACGATCCGCCGCAGGGAACCATCCCCCATCTGATACTCATGGAAGATATCTCACTGATCCGTTCTTTGCCGAAGCTATTCACCTACAGGCCCATAGCCGCCAATTCCTCACTCTGGCTCACCTCATTACCCGCGTGGACAGACTCTGAATCCGGTCATCAGCCGGACTATCCCCAGCTATTGGCAATAAATCTCCGTGATCCTGTAACGAGTTTATACTGGCTCCCGATGCATAATCCCTTTTTTCTTGACACGAATGGACGATTCTCCTCAACTCTTATCAATGTGCTGACAATTCCCGATAACTATCCCGATGCAGTCATTGATACGCCACACCCATTGCAGGCACTCAATTCGGGAAGAGCCATGTCTGCCGCCCTATCTGCAGCCTCGGTTAAGGCCAATGAAGACAGCGTTATGAAAGCATTCCGTCCTATTCCTCCCCCCGAAGGCGGTGTCAACATATTGAGAAGGAGTTATGCGGCCATACCCAAGGGCCTTGCCGGTGAGGATATTGAAATTGCCAAATTGATACTCAATGAAGCCGTCAATCTTTATCGGCCAACAGGGGATGCTCAGGCAAGGCCCATTCCCCCCGCTCCGCGCCTCTTGAGTTTCTTCGATGCCTACACGAGAATCATAGGCCCTGCCCTGTCTCGCCAGTTGGGGGCTGCAGAAGCTGCCGAAATCATCGGCACATACGTCAATGGTAGACGCTGGGCAGAAAATTTCTTATATTGATTCAAACTTGGCGCCGTACCCAAGCGGCTAAGGGAGTGGATTGCAAATCCATGATTCAGCGGTTCGAGTCCGCTCGGCGCCTTAAAATACCATTGGAAACGGCTTATCAATGCATGCAAATGCGGAAAACAGAATAGAGGGCACCTCTAAGAAACAGCTTCAGGAAATTGACGAAGAAATTTTTTGTCGATACAAGGCGGCAAAAGCTAAGGGCGTAGCTTAAGCTACGTGAGCATTTTGACAACGCAGTAGCGGCGGAAAAGTTCGAGTCAAGAACTAAAAGGGGTTTTCAGAGGTGCCCTAGAGTGCCCCGAAGTTCAGGGGTACTGCTATACTGTGTGGATGGCGAGAATCCATAATGCCTTTTCACTATGTTAATTCTCTGCCAATAAAAAACTACATCGCTTAAACCGCCGGTGCATTTAACGGCGGTAATCAAACTGGGATACATCCCGAGTTACAGAAATGACTGATATGTTTGTCGGTTCCGGGTTAGAGACAAATCCACCGGGCTGATATAGCCCATGAAATACGCCTTGCAGTGTGGCCCGAGCTGTGCACCCCCCCGACAGCAGGGATATCACCAACCAGGATGCCCCCCCTCATTCTTTGAAGGAGGGGCATTGTTGTGCTATCTGGCATACATCTTCACCAGGCACATAGAATCTCTCTGACAACTCTGTCGGAATTCAGCTAAAACTTCCCCAGCATAAACTCAAGGACACCTCTAAAAAAATGTCCCAGATACTCGCCCGGAGATACAAATCCGACTGCGGATTGAGATAGGGATCACTCCGAATTCCTTCGCCACGGCCTCGCACTCTGACTGCTCGGGGAAAACACCATTCTCAAGACTGAGTCTCGAAACCCTTCACTATATGACTTTCACCGCCTCTCAGTGGACTCCTATGCTGGCAGAACGGGCTAGAGAAGCCTTCAATTCGGAGTTCACTTCACCAAGTTTTTTGCAGACAAGGAACTATACGTGCTAGAGACACCCTCTATTTCAAGGGTTACTCCATCAAACTGAAAAATCTTGAAGGAGGTATCAGGATCAA
Source organism: Spirochaetaceae bacterium (assembly GCA_965232165.1). GTDB lineage: Bacteria > Spirochaetota > Spirochaetia > DSM-2461 > DSM-2461 > UBA2779. Next base: position 996,383 of record CBDDOY010000002.1, read on the forward strand.
ATGCTAGAGACACCCTCTATTTCAAGGGTTACTCCATCACCAAAAGAAATAGAAATTGAGAGAATGAGGCTAGAGACACCCTCTATTTCAAGGGTTACTCCATCAAATATTATCGACTCTAGCTTATCTACAGGCTAGAGACACCCTCTATTTCAAGGGTTACTCCATCACAGGCTGCTGTACAGACCCATGAAATAGTGCTAGAGACACCCTCTATTTCAAGGGTTACTCCATCTACCGGCTTCCTCGGTCGGGCGGTCCCTACGCTAGAGACACCCTCTATTTCAAGGGTTACTCCATCAGCAGTGTGTAGAGGCAGCCTGCCGGATGCGCTAGAGACACCCTCTATTTCAAGGGTTACTCCATCTTTGATTGCCATACTCGACCTCTAAAAAGGCTAGAGACACCCTCTATTTCAAGGGTTACTCCATCCGATGTCCATTAATTCATTATATAGAAAATACTTATATGGGATATATGCTCTAAAAAACGGCTTTGTATCCATGAAAACCATCCTTATTCCCCTGTTTTTTTCTGGATTCTCATCTTATCACGATCTTCGCGCAATAACTTCATGACATGATTTATCCTCTCAAAAGAGTATAGATCAAAATGATAAATGCTGTTACGAACCTCCTTGATGGTATAGGTATCGCCTTCTTGAAAGCGTTCCTTCAACAAATGCTCAAAAACACTATACCCTTTTCCATCAGAATGATTCGTATTCTCCGAAGAAGCAATAGCTGCTTTCTCCCAATCAAGGATTTTCCTCCCATAATCAACATATAGATCAAACCAAGCCTTGAATAGGGCATTATCTAAAATAACGATATCCTTATCAGCTATCTTCTCTTGGGATTTCGTATATTTATCGTAAAATGCTCTGTTAAGAGATCTCTTTCGGTTTTCAGAGGAATCACAAAATTTCTTAAATTCCTTCAAACATAGCAATTTATCTTCGCGGCCCTTCCGTATAATCTCCTCCCAAATCGATCCAGGCAAACAGTAAAAACCATCAGAGAGCTTCCGGTATATCTTATCTGTATAAACTGTGAGCCGTTCCAAATTATCTTTCGATATATTCAAGATAAGCAAGGCAAGCTCCATCGCCTTGTAGCCATTTTTCTTAGACTCCTTATCATCCTTAAAATCATCCTTAAAATCATCCTTAAAATCATCCTTAAAATCCTTCAAATCGGCTTTAATACGATCTCGATGGATTACCAATTTATGCTTTTCAATCAATTTCAATATCTTGTCAAGCACCTCTTCTTCTCTATATGGCCATCGCTTCCCGTCTTGGCCTGTCGAAAGAAGGTTCAATATCTGATATTTTTTATCATCATCATGTTTGACTCCGGCCATCTTCGGCTTGGATTTCTTGATTTCGTCCAAAATGTCCTTGGGTGACGACTTTCCAATGGGATTCTCGACTTTTCCCGTATCTCTTGATTTCCAATATCCCTCAAAGCGCACTCCTGATTTTTCGCTGTTTCTTAATTCTTCAAATTTCTTGAATTTTTCTAGCCATTTATCCAACTTCTTCAATTGCTTATCGCATATTCTCTCGTAGAATTTAGGGAAAGTATTTTTGGGGTATTCTTTCAGCCATCTATCACCTTCAAACTCTTGCGGTACTTTCAGGTTCTTCAGATCGATTTCTTTGGTTTCTTTCCAACAAATATCAAGACGGGTTTGTATTGCGGTAAAGAGTTCCAGATAAAGATTTCTACGACTGATGGATTTCTCCTTATTTTCCCCTTTAACACCCTGAAAGACACCAGACTCCATTTCTCGAATCAGATATCGGGCACAGCTTTTGGTTGCTTCATGCCTATGCGGGAAATCGTCCAGGGCATCTCCCCCTTCACATTTCACCCATGCCTTTTTATCTTCCCAACTGCGATAATAATCGTAGAGTTTCTTAATGCTAGATTTGTTATTTTTAGAGGTATTTTTTCCTTCTTCTTTCCGTGATTTCCGAGTGGAAAAATCAAACTTCTCCAAAGGAAAATCGGCTTTGTATTCATTTTCAACAAAACTGTAGTAGTATATCTGCTGCAACAGATTCCGGCTCATCTGAATCCGCTTCATTGTATTATCGTCTTTTCTCCTGCACTCAAAGCGTACTGCCGCCAGTCTGGGATGAATCTGCCTGCTTTCCGGTAAGATTTCGCAGTCTATACCGTCAATCTTGATTTCTGTCTTCTCGCCAAAGATTCCATCCCAGGCCGCATCCATGTAACAGCGCGCCCAATTCTTAACACTATGCTCGGGTGCATCCTCCGCTTCGCTGTAAATCCAGTTAAGATATCTCAGATCAAACTCCGGTTTGTGGGAATTGGGCCGAGCTATTCTAAGAAGATTTTTTTTAAGTTTCGATTCATTTTTTGTGATGCCGATAATGTCGCATAGATAGTTTATCCACACCGTGGCAAGCCGTGTGGCCAGTAGAATGGCTGTGAAGTGTACGGTTGGATTTCTTCCTTCATAGTTTCTGAAAAAATAATCCCTCATAGCTAGAATAAATGGATTCTTATTGTCATCTGGCAATGTCTCTTTGAGATTTTTCTTATAATAATCTTTGCATGCCTCGAAGCTTTTATCGAGTCTTTCTTCGGTATGTTCATAATGGGAGAAGTAATTCCTGGCTTTTATCAGGTAATCTGTAATGCAGTTTTTATCTTTTTCAATCTGTGAATTCATAATCAGCAAATGGACAAAGAGCCCATATTTCGGCTCCTTATTCTCCTCTATGAAATCCTTGAATTTCTTCATAGTCATTTTGTAGAGAGGATCGGCACCTGTTGCAGTCATCAATTCTTCTCCCTTGGAAATGGTTTTGCTTTCGGGTTTTCAGCTCTACAAGCATCCTCCACAGCATTGTCTTTTATTATACCATATCACTGCTCCTGCTATCCACCCGCCATCCCCTCGGCCCCCGCGGCCAAAGGGGAACGCCCAAAACACGAACAGGCATATCGGCATACTGGTTTGAGGCTTCTTCATCGAGAAACAGTGAAGTTATTGGCCTGGGGGTCATTAATACGAGACAGTGAAGGAATGTGGCCCTGTCTGCGCGCCAGGGAAGATCGGCATCCCTGCTCCAGGAAATTCTCCCCTGATGTCAATATAGCGGGAGGAGGCTGGCTGATTTCAGGGAAAAAGACCAAGACGGAGTAAGCCTTCCCAAGTTGTCGATTCACCTGTAGTTCCATTTAGAAAATTCGTTCGCCATCGGAAAGGAATGAGGCTCATAGCATCAAGCCTCACTGCATTATACACAGGAAAAGTAAAGGGCGCCTCTAAAGAGCCGCTCATCCCCATGAGGGGGATACGGCGAACGAACCCCCGTGTAACTTCTCCGCAACTTCGAGATCGTCCCCATGGTATGGATACAGCTTTGCCGGACCGCACTTAGGCCCAGACAAGCCTGAATTCATCGATGTTGACAGGTGGGGAAGGCGTCCGTTACCTGCATATCTTCCGTGCCGGTCTTGTTGGCATAAAGGATATGGAAATGCCGGGCTTAGTAGGTCTTGGTCTATATCCACGGTATCGTCAATGTCTTTTTTCTGATTGTCGGGATCGGCCGGAATCCCCGCGGCCGGTGAGCATTGTCATCATCGCTAAGCCGATGGCCGCCACGAGGGAACTCTTCGTTTTCAATCACAGATAAACACGGGCGGCAGAGTTCTTGCGGCAGAAACTACTTGAACGGCCAATACAGCCTTTCGTATATTTCGTGCTTCTCGTGGTTGAAAATCTTCCTATGCCCGTCGTCCCATTTAATGGATGCTTAGAGATTTCCATTAGTTCAGGGGATGCCGCCCTTGCTGCCGTCTGACCTCGTACATCAGTATGCCTGCGGCTGTTGCCGCATTCAGGGAGTCGATGTTGCCCGAGGTCGGTATGCCGACAAGCCCATCGCAGCACTCGCCTACCAGCCGGTGCAGCCCTCTCCCTTCCCGTCCTATGACAAATGCGCTGCGCCCTTTGAACTTAAGCCGATGGATCGGCTCCCCGTTCTTATCTGCCCCCCAAACCCAGTATCCGTTATCCTTTAATTCCTTGATGGTCCGGCTGATATTTGTCACCTCAATGAGAGAAACCCATTCAATCGCACCAGCCGAGGATCGGCTCAAGGTATCGGCGTCTCTTCCAGCGGCTCGCCGCTTAGGCACGATTACCGCATCAACAGAAAAATTCTCAGCCGATCTTATCACGGCCCCAAGGTTGCCGGGATCCGTGATACCGTCGAGAACGATGACCAAACTGCTGTCGTTCTTCGCGGATGCAAACAACTCGGCCAAAGTATGGACGGGGCTGTTTTTTTCATCATGGCGGATTTCCAGCAGATAGCCTCTGTGATCCAAATGGCCCACTTTGACATCGATATCCCGCTCTGAAACGCTGCGGCAGGATACGCCATGGCTCTTTGCCAACGCAATCAATTCTTTAACCCGATGGCTCATTTTTGAATGATAGAAGATGCCTTTCTGTTTCTTTATCGCTTCGGCTATCCCGTTTCCTCCGGTCAGGCAGTCGTTCATGGCCTGTATATTACTCCCTGCCGCTTCTTTGGTATACTATTTTGGCACCTTGTTAAATTCGCTTCAGCAAATCCAAAGAAGATATTTCCTGCTGCTGAAAATCGGCCAATACTCAAGAGGCGCCCTAGGCGTAGAATGGGCTGCATTCTGGTGAAACCATTGCGGGAACAGGCGCAAACCAGCCTGAAGAAGGATGTCCGGCTAGAAAATCAGGCTGCGGACGGTGCTCTTATTGAAAGGAGGAGGTAATGAAAGCCGTTATTCAAAGAGTTAGCCGGGCATCCGTAATCATCCGGAACACCGCTAAGCGATCCATCGGAAACGGTCTGATGATACTGTTGGGAGTGGCCGAGGATGATGCGCCGGAGGATGCTCGGTGGATGGCCAAGAAAATCACATCGATGCGAATTTTCGAAGATGAAAACGGCAAGATGAATCTATCCCTACTTGCGATAGCCGGGGAGGCCCTTGTGGTGAGCCAATTCACACTTCTTGCGAGCACAAAAAAAGGAACCAGACCATCGTTCGATCATTCGGCAGCGCCTGATGAGGCCATCTCTCTTTATGAGGCATTTGTCCAGGAATTGACCCAAATCCTCGGCAAGACCGTGCCCACCGGAGAATTTGGGGCCTCTATGAGGGTGGAGATAGTCAACGAAGGACCCGTCACCATCATCCTCGATAGCAGAAATCGGGTTTAATGCTCCAAAACACGTGAGAAGGGCTGGAACTCTCCCTCGCTATTGATGATTATATGGACTTCTTCATTGGAATGGATTCGCACCTCCGCTCCGACAGGAGTGAGGCTGTAGAGACCCGGCGGAAGCATCAGAATCGACTCCTCTCCCGGCGCCAGGCGTTGAAGGGTGTCCATCTCCGGCACCTCCGCAAGGTTAAGATAATTTCTGGTTCCATTCAGAAGGGGCTGAACGCGGCGCGAAGTCCGGTTCCGGATGTACACGATGCCCGGCAGAGGCCATAGGGCCGCCTCAAGAGAGAGTTCCCGCCGCCATGGGCTGGCCGCTATGGTGAAAACCTCGTCACGATAGCCTTCGGCCTTTATGGTAAACCTGAAGCTTCCGCCCGATTCTAAGCCTCCGCCCAATTTGTCCAGCCGTTCCCAGACTATCTGCGCATCGAGGTCATTCAGGGTCATCGCATCGACAACTTCCTTATGGACTTCCAAGGAAAAGACCGGAGGGGTCTCCAGGGACTCCTCCAGGATGAAGGGATGCCGATTATGGTTCTTGTTTTCCCGTATGGAACCGAGACGGAAAGATTTCCATACGATGCGGTCTCCTAGGCTCCAGTTCAGCCGGTAAGAACCGGCCGGCAAGGAAACAGTCCCGCTCATCAGCCGAGAACCATCCTTCGACAACCTGAGCGCCGGATCAGCCGCGATCTCTAAGTCATCATCGCTCCCTCGATATATCCTAGCCATTACCCCGTCTTGCCAGGAGACTGGAGCCTGCTCTGGAAGCACCAGCAGGAGACGCAGGCGCCCGAAACGGTCGGCCCGCCTGTCCATGAGATTGGCAGCTAATAGGCCGGCCAAGAAGAGAACCAGCATGACAGCGGAAAGAAGCCCGAGCCTCGAAAACCGAAAAGACCGCCCCTTTGCCGAAAGTCCGCCCTCCTGCCTATCATGATGCTCCAAGGGTCTTCTTACCACCGATAAAAAAAGGGCGGCCAGTGATGAGGTTTTCCGCTCCGGCCGGGAATTCATAGCCACGGATGCCGGCTGTGCATCAGAAGAAGATGAAGGATTCTGGGCCGTGAAGAATTTGGCCATACGGGATTTAAGTTCTGACGGCACCTCCGGGAACTTATAGGCCATCAATTTTGCAGCGGATACTTCAGCGGTTGGGCGGGCCTGCGGACGCAGGCGGAGGCATTTTTTCAAGAAACGCCGATGGCCATTCGGCAGGCATGGCGGCAGTTTCGCCTGCATACTTCTGATGGCCGCCGGCAACGCCTCCAATATGGCCGCCGGAGTGGGACCATCTGCAAATTGCCGGGCCGTGATCAACTCGAAGAAACACACCCCTAATGACCAGGTATCGGAGCGTTCATCGGCCCTGCGGGCATCCCTCATCTGCTCAGGAGCCATGTAGGAAGGAGTTCCAAGAGCCGTTCCATCCGCTGTAAGCGCCTTGCTGTCGGCGGGAGAGAAGGCGATGCCGAAGTCGCCTAGCTTCACTTTCCCCTCCCTGGACAGGAGGATATTGGAGGGCTTCAGATCCCGATGGATGATTCCATGTTCATGAATATGGGCCAAGGCGAGTGCGACTTTGCCGATGATCCATGCCGCCTCATTCGGGGTTAAGGCCCCGTCGGCAGCTATCAATTCCGCCAGGGAAGGACCATCGACATATTCCATCACCAAATAGCCTGCACCGCCGGTCTTGAAATGGTCGTACACACCCACAATATTGTCATGCCGTATGCCCATCATGAGTATGGCCTCACGGCGAAAGCGCTCACGGTGTGCCCCGTCGCCCCGAAGCATGAGTTTTTTGATTACGACGGGAGTGCCGAGACTGGGATGCTCGGCCTTGTATACCAGCCCCATGCCGCCGCGGCCAAGGCGTTCAATGACTCTGTATTTTCCTATCGCTTCAGGCAGTTTCGGCATGAGATCAGTATACGGTAATTTCGAGAATTAGGCCCTCTTACACCACTCCCTGATCTATCATGGCATCGGCAACTTTGCGAAATCCAGCGACATTGGCACCTGCAACATAGTCATTCTCGGCCCCAATGTCCCTTGCGGCGGCGAGGCAGCTTCCATGTATGGTATCCATAATTGCACGCAGCCGGCCATCCACTTCCTCACGGGTCCATGCTAAACGCATGCTGTTCTGAGACATCTCGAGGCCGGAAACCGCGACACCCCCCGCATTGGCGGCTTTGCCCGGGCCAAAGAGCACATCGGAGGCTTGAAAGAGGGGAATGGCATCTGATGCGGTAGGCATATTGGCACCTTCGGACACACATATACAGCCTTCATTGACAAGGGCCTGCGCCTCGGCCCGGCTAATCTCGTTCTGGGTGGCACAAGGCAAGGCCACTTCGGCAGCAGAAATACCCCAGGGCCTTTTCCCCTCGTAGTAATCTGCGCCGAATTCATCGGCATATTCCTTTATGCGGCCTCGGCGCTGATTCTTCAATTCCTTAACCCATTCCACCTTTTCTCTGGTGATGCCGCTGAGATCAATAACAGATCCCGACGAATCGGAAAAAGATATAGGAACACCCCCCATATCCAATACCTTCTCAGCCGCGAACTGAGCCACATTCCCTGAGCCTGAGATGAGGACTTTCTTGCCCTCAAGGGTTTCCATACGTGTCTTGAGCATGGCCTGGGCAAAATACACGGCCCCATATCCGGTGGCTTCAGGCCTGATCAAACTGCCGCCCCATTTCAAACCCTTTCCGGTGAGCACTCCCTCAAACGCATTTCGGAGCTTCTTATAACGCCCAAACAGGTATCCGATTTCCCGACCGCCGACTCCAATATCCCCTGCCGGCACATCCGTATTGGGTCCTATATGCCGGTACAGTTCATCCATGAAGGCATGACAGAAGCGCATGACCTCAACTTCACTCCTGCCCTTGGGGTCGAAATCACTGCCGCCCTTGGCTCCGCCAAGCGGTAAACCGGTGAGGCTGTTCTTGAAAACCTGTTCAAATCCAAGAAATTTCAATGTTCCAAGGGTAACTGATGGATGGAAACGAAGACCTCCCTTGTAAGGCCCCAATGTGCTGCTGAACTCCACCCGAAATCCGTTATTGACATGAACATCGCCTCTGTCATCCATCCAGGGGACACGGAACAGAATGATCCTCTCGGGTTCAACCAGGCGCTCCAAGATACGATGCTTCCTGTATCTCGGCTCCCTGTCCATCAGTGTATTGAGAGATTCTAAAACCTCGCGCGCAGCCTGAAGGAATTCTTTTTCCCAGGGATACTTCCCTTCCAATTTTTCATACACATTTTTCGCATAACCACCCATAGTCCACCCCTATAATTATGATACTGCATCCTATACGGCAACCGGCAAAGAATCAATCCAAAGGGCGCCTAAACATGGTTTCTGGGCATCATCTCAACCCAGGAAGAGCCGGTTTTCCCATCCATGATGATTCTCATAGGATGATCAAAAACACCGTGTCTGACCGCACCCTTGCATTCCGAGGTTTTGTTTATGGATTCCCAGTTGATAAAACCATTCTTGCTATTCAGGGAAATATGAGCATAGCCAACCCCTAGGGCAACAAGGTTATGAAAAAAGTGCGACCCCTGGGAGGGCTCGGGATCTGTATGGTCTCGAATTACTTCGATGATGAGTTTTGCCTGACGGACTTGCGCCCAGGAAACAGGAATTCCAAGGAATCTGTCGCGGCTCCCCCATCGCCCGGGTCCGATGAGAATGGAATGCCTGTTCTCGGCTGCCAGGCGCTCCATGATTTCGCCGATTTGCTGCTGGAGCGCTTCTGTTTCCGCTGGATTGTAGAGCGACGGCTCCACCCACACTATGTCATGGATATTCTCGATTATTCCATGACCAAGGGTTCTTCTTGAACGCAGTATAAGCTGTGAATCTTCGGGGCAAGTGGGCAGTGAGGCCGTGGGCCCTGCCTGAGATATGAGGGGGCGAACCTGAAGGAGGGAAAAAGTTGTTTCTTCAGGGAGGTCTCCCCTCCAATCCAACGAAAATTCCAACTCCACCGGAATTCCCATGGCCCCTCTGGCAATCCTCAGGAGATAGTCCAGAAGCGATGCGAGGGGAAGCCACTCATAAGCCAATATGTCCCGGTAATCCACCACCCGCGGGCCGAAGAATTCTGTACCATCCACCAATCGATGGCCAATGGGATCCCATGTTGAAACCATGTGTCCAAGCACCTGAAGCTTCTCGGCATCTCGAATACTCAGACGCCGCATCGTACTGCCCTGCCCCCTAGACAAGTCAATATCGGCAAACTTGTCCGGATCACATTGGAGAGCCCAAAAATACGTCTGCCCCTCTCGCCACCGGTCTTCTTCCGTACCCCAGGGAACCATTGGGTATTTGGGGCAGAACAAGAACCCTCTATCACCTTCGACAATGGAGCGGCCAAGGCCCACGGCGATTCGGGAAGCGCCGTCTTCCCTGTGCATCGGGCCAATGGGATAGTAGTTAAGAGACTGAGCCGTCCCTGAAAGACGAGGGAACCAGTAATCGCCATATTGCCTTCCGGCAACTCGCTGAATTACAACCGCCATTTTCTCTTCATCCTGACCGATGCCGAGAGCATCACGGTATTTTGCCGCCTCGGTCGAAAAAGTGCTGGCCCAAACCTGCCTAACGGCATCGCATATCAGTTTGAACCGAATGTCGGCATCACCGCCGCCGGGAATCATATATGTATCGTAAACACCGGCAAAAGGTACAGATTGAGAGTCTTCCAACAGGGTTGATGAGCGGACAGCAAGCGGACCAGTTTCTCTGGAGATGAAGGTCTTCAGCACCAATCTCAAGTCTTCGTGCAGGGGTTTGCTGATGAATATCCGCCGTAATTCTTCGTCTTGGGCGGCCGACTCGATTGGCAAATCACCGCCTTCCAAAAACTTGTCAAATTCACCCGTTGCAATGATGAGAGTCCTGGGGATTTCTATGCGGAGGGGAGAAAACCTCTCTTCTGGAGATGCGGCATGGAGCAAGGTGTTGAAAAAAGCCAAGCCCCTCCCCTTTCCCCCGAGGGATCCACTGCCATAGCGAATCACCGCCCCCGGCGCCCCGGGATTGGTAAAACTGAAATCAATCAATCGCCCGCGATGGCGGTTCTCCCTTTCCTCCTTCAGGGCCTGGGCCAGGAAGATTCTGAGGTCCTCGGCACTATGGAAGCTGGACATACGGGCGGGCCTCAAGCGCCTCGTTATACCATATTCACCTCGTGCCGCCATCCAGAGCAAGAAATCATTGTGTTCGGCATTGAAGAGCAGAGTTTCCGCCGACAGTGAATTCATCGCCAACTCGAACTCCCTCAGTGTTCTCACTCGGTGAATCTCTTCGCCCGCCGAATTTCTGAAGATGAAATCGCCGAAACCCAGTTTCTTAAGGATGAAACGGCGAATCCCCCTGTGGAGATTGCCGGTGAGTTTACCCTGAAACGATGCGCCATACTTCATGGCATCGACGGCAAGGTCCGTATTAGAGGATTGAAAGAGAACAGGCACGTTGATACCCATCTGTTGAAAAAGCTCGATGAGGGCAAATCCTGCTCGGAAGTCTGTTTTCCCATCCCGTATAAAGGCGATATCCGATACAATGCCAATTATAGAGTCCTTGTAAATTTTTCCCAGTTCCAATGCCTCATCCCAGTCTCTTGCCAGGAGCACCTTGGGTCTTGACCGCATGCGCCAATACTTATCGGTATCGTTCATCTCTTCGGCGATGAGGCGCTGTGTATGCGTCATCACTTCTCCATAGAGCAGGGGAAGGTAGGCCGAATAGAAGAGAACTGAATCCTCCACGACGAGCAGTACACCCACCTTTCCATCGCCGGCATCACTGGGTGCATTCTTCTTGTCCTCAATATACTTGATCATACCCAATAACAGACGAGAATCGCCGGTCCATATAAAATTGGCGTCAATGAGGTTTTCCCCCTTGAGTTTGGAAGGATAGGAGATCAACTCACTTCTGGAGGAAAAAAGCATTAGAATGGGCAGGTTTGGGTGCAGATGCTTGGCCTTTTCGGCTAATTCTTCTGGGGAAAGATCGCCTGTTCTCGTGCCGATAATCATTAAATCAAAAGATTCCACTTGAAGAAGATGCAGGCCTTCCATGCCATCGGCAACCGTTAAGAGGCGGGGGACGGTCGTCAGGTTGAGCTGATGGTATTCACCGACAATCTGATCGGAGAGCTTTGCGTCATGTTCGAGTATCCACGCGTCATAATGGGGCAGGACGAGAAGCACTCGGCGAATCCGCCATCGCATGAGTTCATGAAAGGCATCATCTCCGATTCTCAGTTTATCGCATGTCTCTTTTATGTCGAGGTCGTCCATGAATTGATATTACATGATATCTCCAATGTGCTATACACAGCAGATTGCGGAATGCTAATTGCGCAAGGGATTGAAACGGAAATGCCGCCGGCTGCCCCGGCGATTGGCAATAAGCCGGGAGGGGGCAGTAGAATAAGGCATTGGAGTGAAAAGCCCGACCCGAGGGGGCGCTCCCAGATAATGATTTTTGTATTGAGGGCACCTCTAAAAAACCCCATTTAGTTCTTGACTCGATCTTTTCCGTCGCTACTGCGTTGTCAAAATGCTCACATAGCTTAAGCTAGCTCCGCTTCTGCCGCCTTGTATCGACAAAAATTTTCTTCGTCAATTTCCTAAAGCTGTTTTTTAGAGGTACCCTTGACAGGACACGGGAAGCCCTATAGGTTCTCCAGTTTTATTGGAGTGGGTTCTTCTATCTCGCCATGACTATTGACGAACTGTTTCAACAGTTCTTTTTCCTTAGTAGACAATCGTAAGGGTATCTGCACCTTGAGTTTGACATAAAGATCGCCGCGCCGGTGGCTATCTCCTAGATAAGGCACGCCTTCTCCACGAATCCGCAGCATCTTGCCATCCTGAGTTCCACTGGGTACTTTCAGACGAATGCGCTTCTTATCCAGGCTCCGAACCCATATATCGGCGCCGAGGGCCGCCTGTGTCATGGAGACGGGGAGGGCGCAGTACAGATCATGATGGTTCCGCTCAAAGTACCTATGCTCACGGACATGGACGTATATGTAGAGGTCGCCAGGGGGAGCCCCTTTAGAGCCATAATTACCCTGCCCGCCCAAGCGTATGCGTCTGTCAGGATCCATACCGGGGGGGATACTGACCTTGACCTTCTGGTGCATCTGCAAAGTACCATTCCCCCTGCAATGGCGGCAGGGATTATCGATCACCGTTCCCTCGCCGGCACAGGCTGAACATGGGGACGCAATGGAGAAAAAGCCGGAATTGCGCCTCACCTGTCCCGTCCCGCCACAATGGCCGCAGGTTCGCGCACCTTCACCGCCGGCCCCTTGACAGGCATCACAGGATTTGAGCCGGTCATACTCAACTTCCATCTCGGTGCCGAATACGGCCTGTTCAAAGTCAACCCGAATGTCATACCTAAGGTCATCCCCCCTGGGCCGGCCGCCGGATTTACGCCGTCGGCCGCCGCCTAAGAAGGAATCGAAGATGTCTTGGAAACCGCCGAAATTATCCCCGAAGAGGTCCTCGAAACCTCGGAAAGCCGAGGCATTAAAGGAAGGTCCTCCCATGTTTTCCACACCGGCGAAGCCATAATTATCATAAGCCTGACGCTTCTTCTCATCGGAGAGAACTTCGTATGCCTCGGTGGCTTCCTTAAACTTTTTTTCGGCTTCAGCGTTGTTTTGATTCCGGTCCGGATGATACTTCACCGCCAACTTGCGGTAGGCTTTCTTTATCTCCTCAGGGCCGGCACTTCTGCCGACTCCGAGCACTTCGTAGTAGTCTCTTCTGGACACGCAATCCTACTTATCCTCATCGACGACTTCGTAATCTGCGTCTTCCACATCATCGGCCTTCTTATCGGCTGGAGGAGTCTCTTCCTCTTTTGCAAAGCCTTCATCAGGGCTCTCGGACGCGCCGGCCTGTGACTTGTACATCTCTTCGGCGAGTTTCTGAGCCGCCATGGAGAGTGACTGAGTCTTCTCTTTTATGGACTCAACATCCCCTGAATCCATGGCGCTTTTTAGTTCGGATACCGCTTTTTCAATGGAGGCCTTTTCCTCGGCGCTCACCTTGTCTCCAAAGGATTCGAGAGATTTTTCAGTTTGGTAAAGCAGAGCGTCTGCCGTATTTCGTGCTTCGGCAGATTCCTTGGCAGCCTTGTCCTCTTCGGCATTGGCCTCGGCTTCCTTCACCATCCGGTTGATTTCTTCCTCGGACAATCCGCTGGAGGACTCAATACGAATCTTCTGCTCTTTGCCGGTTCCTGTATCCTTGGCCGAAACATGCACTATGCCATTCGCATCTATGTCGAAGGCCACCTCAATCTGAGGAACGCCGCGAGGCGCCGGAGGGATTCCGGTTAATTCAAACCTGCCGAGTGTCCGGTTATGGGACGCCATATCTCTCTCACCCTGGAGAACATGGATGGAAACAGCCGGCTGATTGTCGGCAGCGGTGGAAAACACCTGACTCTTCTTGGTTGGTATCGTCGTATTCTTTTCGATGAGCTTGGTGAATACCCCGCCAAGAGTTTCAATGCCAAGCGACAAGGGAGTGACATCAAGGAGCAGCACATCGTTGACATCGCCTCCGAGAACCCCGCCTTGTATGGCCGCACCCATGGCGACGACTTCGTCTGGGTTCACCCCTCGGTGTGTGTCCTTTCCGAAAAGCTTTTTTACCATTTCCTGAACGGCAAGTATGCGCGTAGAGCCGCCAACCAAAATCACCTCATCAATGTCCGATGCCGCATATCCGGCATCCTTGAGGGCCTGTAGACATGGCTGCTTGGTTCGCTCTACCAGGCCGGCCGTCATTTGGTCGAATTTCGCTCGGCTTAGATTATACTGAAGGTGTTTGGGCCCCGAGGCATCGGCCGTGATAAACGGAAGATTGATATCCGAACTCTGGGTTCCCGAAAGTTCCTTCTTGGCCTTTTCTGCCGCCTCTTTCAGACGCTGAAGAGCCATGCTGTCTTTTGAAAGATCTACACCGTGGTCTTTCTTGAATTCGCCGACCAGCCAATCGATGATTTTCTGATCAAAGTCATCACCGCCAAGATGAGTGTCGCCATTGGTGGACCTCACCTCAAACACCCCGTCACCAAGATCGAGAATGGAAATATCGAAGGTGCCGCCGCCAAGATCGTATACGGCGATTTTCTCATCCTTTCCTTTCTTTCCTATGCCATAGGCTAGGGCCGCGGCAGTAGGTTCGTTGATGATTCGTTTAACCTCAAGCCCGGCAATTCTGCCGGCATCCTTGGTTGCCTGCCGCTGGGCATCGTTAAAGTAGGCCGGCACCGTAATGATGGCTTCTTTAATCTCCTCTCCCAGATAGGATTCGGCTGTTTTCTTCATCTTCTGCAAGATAGCCGCTGAAATCTCCGGCGGCGTGTAATGGCTTTCCTTGATTTTTACCCCTACGACATCATTCGCACCTTTTTCGATCTGGTATGGCACCATTGATATCTCATCGGCAACCTCTGCATAGCGTCTCCCCATGAATCTCTTGACGGAATACACCGTGCTCATCGGATTGGTAACCATCTGATTCTTGGCGGATTGCCCCACCAAACGCTCTCCCTTGTCGGTATAGGCCACCATAGACGGAGTCGTCCTCGCACCCTCTTCATTTTGAATTACGATTGATTCTCCACCCTCCATTATGGCGACACATGAATTGGTCGTTCCAAGGTCTATGCCTATTATTTTACCCATTATTCCACTCCTACCTCATTATTCTGCTTTTCACTCTCAACACCTGAGTCATTCCCTTCCTGGACGGGTTTCACAACCACTACCTTGGCGGGGCGAAGAACTCTGCCGTGTAAACGATATCCGGCTTGATATACCTGCTTTATCACTTCGCCATCTACATCCGGCGACTCTTCCATCATCATAGCCTCATGGGCTGCGGGATCGAATGCTTCACCGGCCTCTCCAAAACGTTCAAGACTGTATTTTTCAGTCAGCATTCCGGTAAACTGCTTTTCTATCATTGTGATACCCTCATGAAAAGCATGGAAATCTCCCGATTCTACCGAAATGAGAATGGCGCGTTCGAAATTGTCGATGACCTCAACCAAATCGCGAAAGAGGTCCTGATGCCGGTATTTATAGTCTTCCTCCCGCTGCTTCACGAGGCGTTTGCGGGTGTTCTGCATCTCCGCAGCCATACGAAGCTTGGCATCCTCAAGCTCGGCAATCTTTTCCCTCAAAACATGCACTTCATCGGCATCTTGAGAGACTTCGGTATTTACCTCTTCGGATTCTGCCTCTTCATCTACGCTTCTTGGCAAATCCTCTTCAACATCGTTTTTGGTACTCATATCATTCCGCACATTAATGACTTATAGTGATTTCTAAGAATAAAAATACTCAAAGGCTTGAATTAAGGTCAAGAAAATAATTCTATTCTCCAAAATCCATTGCCTGATACGGAATTCACCTGTAAACTATAGTAAATGATTCGTAAGGTATACATGAACGGACAGGTGAACACATTCTTGGTTTTTGAAGACCATCACATCGAGCCCGGCTTCAATCCCATCATCGAAACCCTCAAAGAACAGGCCGAACGCATAGAGAACCTTGAATCTCAAAATCGCGAACTCATCAAACAAGAAGAGATTCTCATTCACCTCGTGGAAATAACTGTGCAAACCGGCGAACTCATTGTCCGCAGCCTGCAATCCCTGGAAAAAATCGAAGACAACCTCCTGGATAATAATCTGCCCGAAGAATCCTGAGCATCGGAAATCTCTTCCCTCCCCGCCATCCGCCCCGCCATTTGAGCCTCAGACGAGACGGTAACGAGGCTGCATAATCACGCTGCTCCCATTGGAAATTCTTCCGCTTCCCAATGCCTCAGAGTGTAGATACAGCTTTGGAGAATTCTCACTTTTCTGAAGGAAGGAGTTCCAGAATCAATTCAACCTCTCCCAGACTGAGTTTCGCCGTTCGGGCGATTTCCTCTGTTTTCCATCCCTGCCGCGCCAGCTTCACGACAATTTCACGGGTGTCCATATCAGGTGAACCTTGTTTTCGTTGTTTAATCCGGGTGGAAAGGGAATCGTAAAGATTAAGATGATGGCGTATCTCTTCGTTGATTTTCTGCAAACGAGTCTCGGATTGAGCAAGCCATTCCCTCACCTTCCCCATCTTTTCCATCCGGGCATCCAAACTCTCTATCGTTGTTTCCAGTGAGTCAACCTGATTGATAACGGAGCCTATCTTCTCATTATTAACCAATAAGCGGTTTTGAAGTTCCTCCGCCTTCTCTATTCCTTCTCTTAGCGGCGCGATCTGCTCACCTAACTCTTTTACCTGTTCCTCAATTTTCATCATCTGCTGAAAATTCTTATCGACGACGTCGGTTGTCGTATCTAACACCACGGCCTTATTGGACAAGCGATCATACTGCTTCCCGAGATCTTCGTGAAGACTCTCCAGTTTCTTCAATCGAGCCTGGAGTTCCTGAAGCGAATCATTGGTGTCATTCATCCTATCCAATTTCAGATCAACCGCCTCAGATAAACTGCTGATACGAAAAATTTTCGCATCAAGGCTATCCACCTTCTGCTGTTCCTCAAGAAAGCGGGCAATTTTCTCGTGGGCCTTTTCATAGAGAGACATGACCCGTTCATATTGGCTATTGACTCCCTGCATCTCATCTTTGACTGTACTGACAGTTTCCAGCCGCCGATCCAGGCCCTCGATATCTGTTTCAATACTGTTCTTCAATTCTTCAGCCTTCTCGAACACCCGCATCCCTTCGATTAACTCATTCTGACGGTTCTCAATTTCAGCCAGTTCCTGCATAAGTCTATTGTGCTCGGAATCCATGTGGGTCATTATTTCTTTTCGATGGGCATCGGCCCGATTGCGAGAGTCTTGCACCGATTGACGAAGCTCCTTCACCTTGCGTTCGACTTCTTCACGGGACTCCCGAGAATTCTTCTTAAACTCCATGAGGAGGGCCTCGCTTTGATCCTTTAGACGATCCTCCGTCTCTTTGCTTCTCGCTATAAGCTCATTGCCAAGCTGGTCGATAGTTTCTCCAATCTCTTCCATATCCCGTCTCAACAGGCCCCGCTCTTCATTCGATTCAGAGATCAATTGGCTGGTCTGTCCAGTATATTCATCCCGCAGTTCGGACATCTTCGTGGCAAAATCGAATTTCATGGATTCAATTCTGTCTGCCGAGTCTCGTTCGACCTCGGTCATCTGAGAGCTAAGCTGCTCAATCCATTTTGACGTCTTCCTCTGTATAGAATGGAATTCGCCTATGAGCACTTTTTTATTCTCATCAATCTGCTGAGCGAAGCTTGAGAGTTTCTGCGAGATTGTTTTATTAGCCTTGGAGAATTTCCCTTCGGTCGCATCGCCGAATCCATCAAATGCCTTATTGAATTCGACAAGTGCGGCTTCCTTCTCTACTGTAATCTGGGAGGAAAGCTCTTGACGGAATAACGCAATTCCCTCTTCCGAGTTATGCATACGTTGGCTAAGAGTATTCTTAAAACCATCGATTTGATCCTGGACACTGTCAAACTGACTCAATACTTGTGCCTGGAATTGTGAATACTTCTGCTTAAGCTCTGTGGAATAGCGTCTCTCGACAATATCACGTTCATTCGAAGCCTTTAGGCCAAGCTCATTGATTTTAAGCTCTGTGTCTTTTTCCCACTCGTCCAAGGCAAACTGCATCTGATTGCCCCTATCCTTGAGATTTGTAAAGAATTCATCCTCAACGCCCCGAATCTTCACGGACATATTCTCGTAGGCATTCTCCTTGATCTCTTCCAGCCCATGTTCGAGGTCATTCATCTCCTGTCGGATATGGGTGATATCCATATCCAAGGCATCCTTGTCGAGACTCCACCGTTCCTGCATTTCGAGTTGGAACGTTTGAAAGTCTCTCTTTACATCATCCAGCAGTTTTTGCTGAGACGCACGCAAACTCTGATCGAGGGTATCCACTTCTGCTATGACACCCTCCAGTTTCTCGAAACGCCTATCGGCCTCCTTCCTATATGCATTTTGACGAACTTCAATTGTTTCAGAAATTTCATTCTCTCGGCTGTCCACAAAGTTCATGACTCTTCCCTTAAGTTCTGCCATGCTATTATTGAGTTTTTCGACACGGGATTGATGAAGCCTTTCCTGTTCCTTTAAGTCGGCCTTGAGCCTCTCGGACATAGATTGCACTTGCCCGCCGCATTGGGCTAGCGTGTTTTCAATCCGATCTATATTGGAGTGCACGCGGCTGTCAAGTTCGGTCACCTCGGTTGTGATTCTGGCTGAGGTGGAATGCAGATGGTCCTTGATTTGTCCATCAAGTTCTTGGCTGTTTTGAAATACCCGCTCCTTCATCGCACTCAAATCAGTCTGCACGCGGCTGTCAAGTTCGGTCACCTCGGTTGTGATTCTGGCCGAGGCAGAATGCAGATGCTCCTTGATTTGTCCATCGAGTTCCTGACTGCTTTGAAGCACCCGCTCCTTTATCGCACTCAAATCAGTCTGCACGCGGCTGTCAAGTTCGGTCACCTCGGTTGTGATTCTGGCCGAGGCAGAATGCAGATGCTCCTTGATTTGTCCATCGATTTCTTGACTGCTTTGAAGCACCCGTTCCTTTATCACGCTCAAATCAGTCTGCACGCGACTGTCAAGTTCGGTCACTTCGGTTGTGATTCTGGCCGAGGCGGAATGCAGATGCTCCTTGATTTGTCCATCGAGTTCCTGACTGCTTTGAAGCACCCGCTCCTTTATCCCGCTCAAATCGGCAGTTATACCGTCCATCGCATTTTGCACCTGCTCTCCCAGCTCATCCATTTCATGCCGGGTGTCCTGCAGTTCATTCTGCATACCGGAGACAGAGGCTGATACCTCATCTTTGAGTGTGTTCAACTCGCCCAGCCAATCACCCTCAAGTCTCGTGGTTCTGGATTCAATCTTCTCTTTAAGCACTAAGAACGCATCGTTTTCCAGCCGCTCCCCTTCTTCGGCAGCTTCCTCAAGCCGCTGCTGAAACTTCTCTTCAATCAGTTCAAGTTCATCACGAAACTTCGAAAGCTTATCCCTCACCACCTCATCCTGCTTGACGTTAAGATTCTCCATCGTGTCTTTATATAGCGCCACTTGTCGGTCAGTCTCACCGATGCTGGACTGGATATTGATGAGATCTGTATTGAACTCCTCGTGAACACTTCTTCGAAGTTCTTCAAATTGAGTCTTATCTCGTTCCTCAAATTCAGAAAGTTTATTGCGCACTTCACGAAGACGAGACCCCACTTTGTCAATATACTGTGATTCCTCCTTCAGCCGTTTCAGGTTCTCATCGACCCTGCCTGCAAAATCATCAAGCCCTTTAAGAGCGGAATCTTGATCCTTTATTCGAGTCATCTGCTCTTCCAGCCCCTCGGTTAACTTGATTATTTCTGCACGGACATCCTCAGCCCGGGCCAGAATCTGCCTATTTGTTTTCTCCTTAATATCAATATCTCGAATCAAGTCTTTGAGATGCACTTCTCTTTCGGTTATGAAGTCTGAAATCACACTCCTCTGCTGATCGGCCAGTATCTTCACCTTTTCAAGAGACCTGTTTGCTTTGTCAAAACGCCGAAAAACAAGCAGGGCAATACCGGCCAATAGAAGGACCAGTATATCCCCGCCATCAAAGCCAAATGTCATGTCTCCACCTCGGCGAGCAAGTTATTAACCAATCTTCGATAGCTAGGATAAACGGTGACATTTGAGGGAGGCTTATTCCATTGCCTCCCAATAAGTGCCCCGCGCATTCCTGAATTTTCGGCTCCCCGCACATCATAGTCAAGCCTATTTCCAATGTATATGATGTGTCTCGGAGCGAGATTGAGCCTTTCCGCCATCAAAGCAAATGGCTGTGAGTGAGGTTTTAATCGCTTAGACTCAGGGAAACCCAAACTGACATCAAAAATACCAGTCAGCCCCAAATACTCAAGCTTCCTCCCCACCGGGAAATCCGACAGTACAGCCAGTTTCAAACCTGCTTCTTTAAGGCGCAATAATGCTTCACGTACTCCTGAATATGTCATGATATTCCGAAAACAGTATTCCCACCCCTTGTAGATAAGCCTGTCCCGGATGGCCCTCGCCGAATCAATGTCCGTCTGGAGAATTTGTGCGAAGATATCCAGCTCCCAATCTTCAGTATCCCTTTTTGTCGCCCGCATGATATGCCGAGTTCGATAGAATGAATGAACAATGTGAAAATGAGTAAGTATGAAGCATATCGATCGGAGTTTTATACGGTAATCCGGATAAAGCGTACCATCAATGTCAAAACCAACAGCTTTCAAGGCCATGTTCAACCTTAACCGGTGAAGGGGGGTGTCGACAAGTTAAATATGGACATATCTAAAAAACCATTTAAGGTTCTTATAGAGCCTCCAAGATTGTGGGCGGCTCAACAGGTTGAATTAGCGGCGGTCCTAAACCGTTCGAAAACCGGCACTGTCAGGAATAGAATATATAGCTGCCCCGTTGGGACCCGGCAAAGGCCGTTATGAACCAGAATAATGGGCTTAGCCGTTTTCTAGCACTAAATGAGCCGAAATTGAAGCAATGGGGATTGAGACGGGGGCGAAAAAGTATACCCCCCTCCCTGAATTATATATGTCAGCTCAGTGTTTGTTCCCTGCCACTAAGTTTCAGGATGCTGTATGAGGTTCTTTAAGCGGCCCAAAGCCTGTACTATTTAAATCAATAGACCCCTTCCTGCCGTCATCACTCCTAAAGTACCAGTAATTTATTTCTGTAGAAAGAATTATGTTTATTCTCTTTGATTATACCAACCCCGATTGCCGATGTTTTAGAAATTTCAGCGATGCCCGCCGCTACCGGCATACTCCCCTTATTGGGCCGACACCTTCGGATTGATCGTTAGAAAACCTCGATGAATTAACATCCTCGGCAATAGGGATGCATCCTGCAAGTACGGGATTAAGATTTTTGCAATGAGGTATTTTGACAAGGCGGGGAACACTTCTTACGGTTCCGGCCTGATTCCAGTGTGCTGCGCACAACAAATCTCTCAATGACAATAGGCGCAAGGGATTGCAGCGGAAATGCCGCCGACAGTCCTAATGAGCAGGGAGGCTGCCGGAGTGGTGAAATAAAACCGAGAACTGAGTTCTAAAGGGTCTCTTTGAAACGATAAGTGATTCGTCCTCGAATCGCATGATCAGAATCGTTGTAATACACCCAGCGGGAGATGCCATAAAGTATGGCCTCATCAATCATGGGATTACTCGTCCGTGTGATCATTTTCAAATCGGTCAATTCGGCCCCGCGGATGTCATCGGAGGGGAGTACTTTGAATTCGATGATCACCGGCCGCATATCCATATTTCTCCAATCTGCATCGGCAGCATCGAAGTGCAAGGCATTGCGCAGAAGACTCCAGTAATAGGGTCTATCGGCTAAGGGGACCACGCCTTGGATTCCTGGTTTCTTGATATAATCACTGCGGAAAGGTTCCCAGTACTTCTCTAATTCCCGCCGAATATCATTCAGGCTCAAATTGAGATACTCGCTTGCATTGTCGAATAATATCGCATCAATGGCTTCGGGAAGAGGCATGTAGCTGCTGATGAATTCGTAAGCTCCGGCCCGGCCCACTTCACCTTCCACGCCGTCGAAGTCTATGACATAGCTATTACCTGTTTCCACGCCCTGGACTCGTGCAGGTCTTTCCTGAACATCACGGACCTCCGCTTCCGGAGTTTCAGTGGATTGGAAGTCTGCGGCTTGAGATTCCTGGATTTGAGGTTTGTCGGCCGAAGGCCGTGCTGCAGGCGCGGGATTTTGTTCCTCAAGCAGCGGCTCGGTGATAGGAGGCGGGGCAGTCGGGAGCGATGCCGCCGCCGTCTCCTCTACATCGGGCTGTAGAGGAGACGGCGGAGCAGAGGGTGTGCCGATCTTCACCTGAACCGGTCCCCGCCACTGCCCGACATCCATGACTCTCCAAAGATCCAAGAGCAGAATGCAGCAGACGACCAATAGATAAAGCAGCAGCGTGCAGAAAATAGCCAATAAGGTGTTCTGTCTGTCTTGATGCCTCCTGAGCCGTTCTCTTGAGCGGTTTATTTCTGCTGGATGGCTCATGATTCCGTCGATAGGGAGATGACTCATTGTTCCGCCGGTATCGGGGCCGTCACCAGGCTGACCTCGTCAATTCCCCCCTCCCGAACCTCATCAAGAACCGTGATGATGGTCTCATAAGGAACATCGCTATCCCCCTCGATCAGCAATGATGTCTCCTCGGTGAAACGTCCGGCGGCTTCCCACTCCGCCAGGGTCTCCCCCAGAGAGAGTAGATGTATCAATTCGCGATTGAGATAAACCTCATTCTCCCCGACGACGGTGATCCGAATCTCGGCAACTTCCACAGCCTCACTGGTGGATGAATCGGGCAGGTTAAGCTCAATTCCGGGAGCAGTATTAAAGACACTGGAGATCATGAAGAACACGACTAGCTGAAAGACGACATCGATGAGGGGCGTGAGATCCAGAAGCACACGGGGTTTCAGACCTCGCTTGAGGATCACGATGAAGAATCTCCTTCCAGAAGAAGGGTCATTTCATTAACTTGGTTCTCCATCCTGACGATGAGCGTATTAACCCGTGAAGAAAGCATATTATACAGTATTGTTGCCGGTATGGCGACGATGAGCCCCGCAGCCGTCGTTATCAGGGCCTCGGATATACCTCGCGCAAGAACAGAAGGATCGCCCACCGATCCGAATCGCCCAAGAATTCCAAATGCCTTGATGTTGCCTGTTACCGTTCCCAGCAATCCCAGCAAGGGAGAGATATGGGCGATGGTGCCCAATGCGCCGATATTCCTCTCCAATCGGGGAACCTCCTGGGCGGCCGCGTCCTTGAGCACTTCCTTGCGCTCATAGGGACTGCGTTCCCGATGGCCAATGCCGGTTCTGAGCAATGAACTGAAAGGAGAGGGACTTGAATCACAGATGGCCAGGGCCTCGTCGAAATGTCCCTTGGAGATGGCCGATTTTACCCGTTGAAAGAGCTTCTCTTCATCCGTTCTGATTCTACGAAAGTAGATTAACCGCTCTATCACGATGACGGCGGCGAGCAGGGAGAGAATCATGATTGCCCATAGGACCATTCCGCCCTTAACCAAAACATCCAGCATAAGAATTACCTCTTAGGGCTGACTATACAACACCTCGAACTATATGGGTACCGCCATTTAATTAGCAGAAGGAAGCGGCGGCGGCTGAAAATTCTCAGGAAGTTCCATCCGCACCAGATGAACCATGACTTCAGGGACGAGGGGATTCTCCTCTTCATCCTTGCCCAGTTTCGCATACTTTGCGGCCAAGGCTGTGATTTTACTCAAGAATGAGGGTTCATATCGCATTCCCGGTTTCCTAAGCAGGGTTTCCGACACATCGCCCGTATCAAGTACAGCAACACGAAGACTGCCGATTTCCCCGCCCTCTCCGTCATCAAACCATGGGGCGAGTGCCAAGACATGCCAGTATTGATGGAGCGGCAGAGGCGGCGAATCGGATTCTTCGGAAACAAAGCGGGAATTGACAGCCGCTAAATAAATTGTTCCTGGATAGAGAATGGCTAACTGATAGAGGGCCGAACTCAAGTCTTCGAGCCGATAACCGGCATCCTGTGTATAGGGTATGCCGTAGAGCTTACCGGAATCCAATGCCCGTTTCTCCTCTGCTGTAAGATTCCTTCTGATTCGTGCCGATTCAACGAGGTAGGCTAAATTTCTGTTCCAGTCAAGGCCGAAATACGGATCCCTCATGCTGTCGGATTGACTCCGAATTTCCGGGTTGACGGCGAAACGGGACTCAGACCAGTCATTCCATGTCAGCCTCTCGGTCGGTTCAATTAACGGCTTCATATCCAAATAGCTTCTGCCAGGGGTTCCTTTCCAAGCCGAATGCACGCCATCGGCGATCCATTTCACATACCCGGAACAATTCAATCCCGCCGAACCCGATGGCACCAGTCCGGAGGGCAGTTCCCTTTCACTCTCAATGAAGACATTTCGGCCTCCGCCGTCAATACCCGCATCGTCAATCTCGATGATTCGCTCTCCGAAGGGCTGCATCTTGCGGACAAAAGTCTCAATTTTCCTATAGCCGATTTGCAGGGGGTCAGGAAAAATCAAACTCCAGTCGAAGGACTGTTCAGTAAGGGATACAATGTAAGCGAAAGATTTCAATATCAACTTTTCGAAGGGAGCGGGCAGAACAACATCATCACCAAGTTGTCTTCCAAAGAGATGAATATCGAGTCGGCTTCGATGATTCCCGTGCGGGAATATCCGTATAAAGCTCTCCTCGCCATCCTGAAGAAAGACTTTTGCCTGAATGAATTTACCGGAGAACAGGTCTTTCTTTATAATCCATGTACCACGCCCCCAAAGAGGGTATCTCTCCCATGGTTCCTTCCCGCGCTGGCTGCGGAATATAAGATACCACTCACGCATTCCCTTCCTCAGTTCGAACTGAACCAGGCGGTCGTCCGTGCGTTGCCGAAACATGCGGAATGGCGGTTCGGTGTCCGGAAATGCCGTCGCATGTATCAAATCGCTGAAGAGACGCCGGCTCTCCTGGTTTTCAGGGAAGGCAGAGACATCGAGCATTTCACGGACTGTCGTCAGCCTGCCCTCATCCGCCCACAAATATGACATCGAAGTTGCCGTAAGGATGATGAATACGATAACAGGCTTCACCGTCTTCCCTCCTTTAGTTCTATTTCGACAGGAATCAGATTGAATCCGAATGTCTGACGAATTTGGTTGATGAGAAAACGCCGGTATGAGTCTGGAAATCCTGCTGTCCTATTCACAAAGGCAAGAAACCGAACAGGTTTCGTACTCACCTGTGTAATATACTTAACCTTGAACGGTCTGCCTTTCTTCGTCGGCGCAGGCGTCAATGCCTGCCATTCGGCCATGGACTGATTGAGTACCGCCGTTTCAACTCGCCTGTTCTGCTGCCGGTCAACCTTGAGCGCCGTATCCATCAGATTAGAAATACCGTAGCCCTTAAGCGCCGAGATCGGAACCAAGGGAGCCCACTCTAGGATGGGGAACTGGAATCGAATTCGTTCCTCCGCCTGCCTGTAATGACTGGGGCGGGGTTTCTCTTCGTCCCATTTATTGAGTGCCATAACGATGGCTCTTCCCTTCTTCACCGCTTGGGCTGATATCTTCTTGTCCTGCTCTGAAAGCCCTTCCTCTTTGTCAATAATGAGAATCGTGACATCGGATTCCAGCATGGCCCGAAGGGCGCGGTTAACGGAATAATACTCAATGTTCTCAGACACCTTTGACTTGCGCCTCATGCCGGCTGTATCGTGAAGCCTGATCAGCCTATCTTTGTAGCGTATCTCTTGTGTGACGGCATCGCGTGTCGTGCCGGGAATAGCCGAAACAAGGGACGCATCTATCCCGGCAAGGCGATTCGACAAGGTGGATTTACCGGTATTGGGCTTCCCTGCAAGAGTGATCACCAACGGTGTTTCCTGCTCCATTGATGCACCCTCGCCGTTCAATCCGCCCGCCGCATTCTCTAAACAGTTTTTTAACGCCTCCCCCAAGAAATCGATATTCCGGCCATGCTCCGCCGACAGCGGGATGGGGGTCCCAAAACCCAAGGCATGAAACTCTGCCGCCATGTAATCCTTTTCCATATTATCAGCCTTATTGATAACAAGGATTACTTTGTCCCTATGCCTCCGAAGTTCACCGGCGAGAAGATGATCCTCGGCCGTCACCATCCCAACCTCTAAGAGGAACAGTATAGCATCGGAAGAGTTCAAGGCATGATGAGTTTTATTGGCGACAAGGTGATCAATTTCATCGATATAATCCGCCTTGATCCCTCCGGTATCAACGAGGGTCACGGCCATGCCGGCGAGTATACAGTCTTCTTCTATGACATCCCTGGTAACCCCGGGAGCGGGATCGGTAATGGATCGGCGACGGCGGCAGAGCCGATTAAACAGGGTTGATTTACCGACATTGGGACGCCCGGCTATCACCACACGCGGTTTTCTAACTGGCAAAACTGGTTCCAAAACTTCTCGAAATAATGGCTTCCGCCGAGGCAGCGCAATCGGCTTCCATTACCTCATCCAAAACATCTTCAGCCTCTCTGATATTTATAGATCGGATAGCGCTTTTAACCTTGGGAATATAAAAACTGCTCATTGAGAGTTCTTTGAGCCCAAGAGCCATGAGCAGAACGGCCGCTGCTGGATCGTTCGCCACCTCTCCGCACACAGAGACAGGAATTCCGGCTCCCATAGCATTGTCCACGGTGAGTTTGATCAGGCGCCACAGGGCCGGATGCCAGGGCTGATAGAGATCGGCAACCTTCTCATTCCCTCTATCGACGGCCATTGTGTATTGAATGAGATCATTTGTTCCGATGGAAAAAAAATCTGCATGTCGGGCCAGGATATCCGAGATACAGGCTGCCGAAGGAACCTCTATCATTATCCCGACGGGAATTTTTGCGGCCATCAAAATACCGGCGGCCATGAGCTTATTCCGTTCTTCCTCTAGTATCTTTTTCGCCATATCTAATTCCTCTACATTGGAGATTAGGGGAAACATGATACGCAGATTGCCGTGGGCAGAGGCCCGCAATAGGGCACGAAGCTGTGTGCGGAACAATTCTTCCTCCCGAATACAGTAGCGGATAGCTCGACACCCCAGCAGGGGGTTCCTCTCATCGGCCGAGTTCATGGAGGATAAAAGCTTATCTCCGCCAATGTCCAAGGTTCTTATCGTTGTCGGCTTCACGCCCATGGCTTCAAGAACATAGCGATACTCCTGCATCTGGACATCCTCGCCAGGATGCTCATCTTGTTTTATGAACAGGAATTCAGTTCGCAGTAAGCCTATGCCGTCTGCATTGGCTGATTGTACGAATTCAATCTCTCCCGGGGTCTCTATATTTGCCATCAAGAAAATCGACTGACCATCCAGTGTTTTAGCTTGGAATTCTCGAAGATTGTCGAGACTGGATTCCCGTTTTTCCGAATCGACAAGTTTTTCCCGATAGTGAAGAAGAGTTTTTTCATCGGGATTAACAACGACACGTCCTTCATCTCCATCAACGATGATGAGGTCATGCGGGGTTGTGGTCCGGCACAGCCCCATACAGCCAAATACGGCCGGAATACCCAAGGACCGCGCGAAAATAGCCGTATGAGACATCCG
Organism: Spirochaetaceae bacterium; assembly: GCA_965232165.1. Taxonomy (GTDB): domain Bacteria; phylum Spirochaetota; class Spirochaetia; order DSM-2461; family DSM-2461; genus UBA2779. Next base: position 1,023,959 of record CBDDOY010000002.1, read on the forward strand.
GCCTCCGGCGTCAAGGGCGATGCCAAGAACTCTGTCCGTATTGAGCTGTATGGTTTCAGTGGGAAGAAGATTCGGCGCAACGAGTATGCTGTCCTCATCGATCAATGCGAGTGCATTTCTTTCCTTATAAAGAAGCTTATTCGTGATGCGCCTTGAAATGTCCAGAATGTCTATGGATCTTTCGGCCAGATATTCATCCCCAGAGGTTTCCAATAAGTTTACGATGGATTCGATGTACTTCGAGAGGATGGATTCAACGTTTGTTTGAGTCTCTTTGAGTTGTGTGTATACATGCTTATTCATCTCCGGATCATGAAGCATGAGCAACTGAGCCTCCAGTATATACCGTTGTTCGATGGCAGAGGATTCGAGTTTGTCATAGATTCCTCGAATCTCGTGAGCTACCTGCTTGACCGCCTCTTCATACCTGTTCCACTCATCTTCAGTATCAGCCTTATCCACAGCATAGCTGGGGATAAAAACGATATCCGGATAATAAGTCACCACCCTGTGTATGGCAATTCCTGGAGATGCTGGGATGCCATTGAATATCTTCATTCACTTACATGATACGGATAATGATTAGAAGCTGTCAAATTGAACTGGAAACCAAATGACAATTATACGAGAATAAAGGTAGAATACGGCATGAAGAAGAAGGGGAAGAAGACATTCAGAAGCATGGCTCTTCAACATCCGCAAAAACCCCGCCGTATTGACTATGGCACAATACTGCTGATTTTTACTGCCATATTACTTGCCGTTCTCATCACTTTTCTTTTAGTGAAAGGAAGAATCCTTGATTTCAATGACATGGACAACCCTCAGAAACCCATCATCGAACGAATCTTGGACCCTGTTTCGCCGGATGTTCCCATCGATCCCGTCATAGAATTAGGTTCACCGCAAGAAACTGAGGACATCATTGAAGAAGATGACGAAACACCCGCCGAAACCACTAGAGAACAGCACCAGGCCAGACTGTTCTTCATCAAGGTTATAGACGAGAAAAATATCATTTCAAAGAGTGTATTACGGAATGTGCCGGCCTCAAAATCACCGATGACGGTGGCTATTAATACATTATTAGAAGGACCCAAGGCCGGTGAACTCAATAATGACATATTTACCCTTATTCCCAAGGATTCCAGACTCATCGGCGCAAGAGTGGAGGGGCGTATTGCCTACCTTGATTTCAATGAAGAGTTCCGCTTCAACCCTCTAGGAATTGACGGATACAGGGCACAAGTCGAACAGATCGTGTATACTGCCACCGAATTTCCCACTGTCGACAAGGTTCAGTTTCTTGTGGGGGGACAGCGTGTAGCCTTTCTGGGCGGAGAAGGGTTCTGGATTGGAGAACCCCTGGGAAGAGAAGATTTCAAATGAAAACCTTATGTCCTGTTATTTTGAAAAATCAGGGCGCCTCTAAAAAACAGCTTTAGGAAATTGACGAAGAAATTTTTTGTCGATACAAGGCGGCAAAAGCTAAGGGCGTAGCTTAAGCTTAGTTGAGTATTTTGACAACGCAGTAGCGGCAGAAAAGATCGAGTCAAGAACTAAATGGGTTTTTTAGAGGCGCCCATCAGTATTTGGGCGCAACCCTTCGGGTCGGGCTTTTCGCTTCAATGCCTTAATCTGACTGCCTGTTCCCGGCTCATTGCCAATCGCCGGGGCAGCCAGCGGCATTTCCGCTGCAATCCCTTGCGCTGGCTGTCTATCGCAATACGCCGTGTACAGCACAAAGAGGCCTGCCGGACTCTGGGATTCAAAGATGGTTTCCAGGCCGCCTCTAAACGATTTTTTCCGTTGCGGCGTTGTAACAATTTCAAGCATAGCCGGCTTTGCCTGAGCAATTCGGCAGCTTCAGCAGCAGGATAAAGGCAAAAACTGGATAGAAGTGTTAAGTCCGGCCGCTTCCCAGGCTGTCGGCCTCATCGAGAGCCATGGCTATGCGGCTATTGACATAATTCTCATCAGCGGGATTTGATTTCGATAATAGCAGAAATACTTCCGGATTCCCCTTCCGCCCGGTAATGGGCGATACAATGCCGTCAAGTACATGCACATTCTCACTCAACAGATCCTGCTTCAGAGCCCAGATGGCATCACGGCGTGCTTGAGAGGTCTTCACTATCCCGTTGAAGCCCGCTTCTGCCGGCCTCTCGAACTGTGGCTTAACCAATGCCAAAACCGGACCGCCCCCGGTGAGCAGAAGAAGCCGGGACGCTGCTTTTCTGAGTGAACGAAAGGACAAATCGGCCGCCGCAATTTCCGCAGGAGGAACAAGATTTTCTGGAAACACATCCATGATGTTTTTTTTCTCATGAACGGAAACCCTGCTATCGGTTCTCAGTTTCCATGCAAGCTGATTGAAGCCGACATCGACGGCATGAACATGCCGGGCGCCCCGCCGGAGCATGCAATCCGTGAATCCCCCGGTAGAAGACCCCGCATCCAGACACACCTTATCCTCCGGCTGCAGATTCATTTCATCCAGCACAGCATCAAGCTTCAGGCCTCCCCTCCCGACAAATCGCGCCGGTTCATGCTGAAACTGGGAAAGCACAGACACCTGAACCTTGGGATCCCGCTCAACTGCGCCATCAACCTTAACCTCACCGCACATGATAGCCGCATAAATATCGGCTCTCGTCATCTTCGGCCAAATTTCGGTGAGATACCCCAATAGCCGGACTCTGCGGCCGTATCGGCGTATGCCAACTACAGGACGAGCACAATCCTTTTCCACAATTCTTATCTAGCGTACTCCACGACTCGAGTTTCCCGGATGATGGTAACTCGGATACGCCCGGGATATTTCAGTTGGTTCTCAACATCTCGTGCGATGTCCTTGGCAAGATGACGGGCCTTCTGGTCATTCACAAGCGCATGATTAACCATAATTCTTATCTCCCGCCCAGCTTGAATGGCAAATACCTTATCAACACCCTTGAATGAAAGGGCGATTTTTTCCAAGTTTTCGAGTCGTTTGATATAATTATCTAAGGATTCACGTCTGGCTCCAGGCCTCGATGCAGAAATAGCGTCCGCCATTTGCACAATGATTCCTTCCGGCGAAATGATGTCCTCGTCGTTATGGTGAGCAACAACGGCATTCACCACCCTGGGGTCTTCCCCTAATCGACGGGTTAATTCACCTCCAATCTCGGCATGACCACCTTCGCCATCGGTTTCTTGCCCCTTCCCGATGTCATGCAACAGGGCACCCCGTTTCGCAATTGAGACATCGGCTCCTACCTCACTGGCTATCATTCCGGCAAGTATCGCCACTTCTTTTGAGTGCGCCAAGACATTCTGCCCATAACTCGTACGGAAGTGAAGACGGCCCAAAGCCCGAATTCCATCCGGACGCATACCATGAATGCCAAGGTCAAACAAAACCTTCTCGCCTTCCTCATAGATAACCTGACTCACTTCCTTCCCCACCCTGTGCACAACTTCTTCAATCCGTGCCGGATGGATACGTCCATCTTGAATAAGGCGTTCCAGAGCCGTTTTAGCTATGTGCTTCCTGATAGGATCGAAGCAGGAAATCACCACGGCTTCTGGGGTATCGTCAATAATGATATCCACCCCGGTCAGTGTTTCCAAGGTCCTGATGTTTCTGCCCTCCCTGCCGATGATCTTACCCTTCATCTCATCAGTGGGGAGAGTTACCGACGTAATGGCAATCTCCGTGGCCACTTCAGTTGCCAACCGCTGCATAGATGTGATCAGAATATCCTTCGCCTTTTGTTCGGCAACAGCCTGGGCCTCATTCTCAATCTTATTGATGAGAGCCTGGGCATCATGCGCAGCCTCATCTTGCAGCGACTGAATGATTATTTCTTTTGCTTCCTCGGCAGTTAAATCGGCAACGCTTTCCAACTCGGCTGACAAACGCTTCTCGGCATCGCCTAGTTTTTTCTCTCTGGATACAAACTGTTCTTCCCTAATGTTAAGACTGTTTTGACGCCTTTCTAAATCAGAAATTCTTCTCTCGAATTTGTCTTCTTTCTGTTGTATCCGTTTCTCATATCGCTGAATCTCAGAACGCTGTTCCCGAATTTCTTTCTCAAACCGCTCTCTATTTTCCAGGATTTCGGCCTGGGCATCCAACAGCAGTTTTTTCTTCGCGCTCTTTGCATCACCAAGCCACGATTCTTTTTGTTTAATGACCCGTTGTTCCAATGAAGAGAGCTGGTTTCTGGCGTAGAGCCACCGGATTAGCCATCCGAGAGCTACGCCCAAAGTTAAGCCGCCGAGGGAAAAGATGATTAAAAAAGTACCATCCATGTTATTCCCCCTAAGCAGAGCCAATAAAAATGATATTTTAGACATGTACACATTGACGGAGGAACCTGAAATTCCATATACATCTCGGTTCCCAAAACCTTGCCGCCGCCTTTGTGGGTTAAACTACTCATTTGGACAGGCTCTGAAATTATCATTACTCAAAGGCATCTCTAGAACCATCTGCTTAAGGGCACCTCTAAAAAACTCCATTTCCTTCTTGACTCGATCTTTTTCGCCTGCTGCAGACCGCTACGGCGTTGCAAAATACTCACGCAGCTTAAGCTGTGCTTGAGTTTCTGCCGCCTTGTATCTGTGAAAAATCTCTTCGTCAATTTCCTAAAGTGGTTTCTTAGAGGTACCCTCAATCTGCTGGCTCAATTTCTTCCGCCGCTATAGTAGCATTTACGAAATGCTCGCATAGCTCAATCTTTTACCGCATTGCGCCGACAGAAACTCCTTCGTCAGATTTGCAAAAGCGATTTTCGAGATGCTTCCGATTGATTATCCACATAAAACTATAACAGTCAAGAAGAAAAGTACAGGCAGAGAAAAGCGGTGAATTGTAACATTAACTGTCCGCGATAAAGAGGGCAAAAGAAGCCCCATGAAACTCATGTATACTGCTTATATGAAAAGACAGGAGTTAACATGGGACAAGAACACAATAGCACAAGCTATAGAAGGGGAAAACACTTCAATTGGGAGGAACGGCTAATTCTGGAAAGAATGATCCGCAAAAAAGGGAAGGACATGCTGACAATCAAACAGATGGCAATCATCCTGGATCGCCATGAAAGAAGTATACGGAGAGAACTCAAACGAGGATCAGTTACACTTCAGAATAGTGATTTATCTGCATATATGACCTATAGCGCGGACATTGGCCAGAGAAAAGCCCGTAGGGAGCTTGAAGCAAAGGGACCAGCATTGAAGCTTGGTGCCGATTACAAATTTGTCAAGGAGACCCAAAAGCTCCTTAAAAAGAAATACAGCCCTGACTCAGTCATAATGCATTATAAGAAGTACTCATGGCCAACGGGTACAAGAATCAGTACGAAAACCCTCTACCGGTATATCTATGAAGGCCTGCTGGGGAATGCCGAGAATTATCTGCTTCGGGGTAAAAGGAGGTGCAAGAATGGCTCAAATGGCCATAAGAGGCATAACAGAGCGAAATCAGCAATGAAAAGTATTTCGACCAGACCGGCGTATATTGAGGATCGAGAAGAATTTGGTCATTGGGAAATAGACAGCGTTGTGGGTGCTGAAGGCAAGGGCAAGCAAACTCTCATGACACTTGTAGAACGCTCAGGACGGGTGGTCATCATGGAAAAGTTGCCCGATGGAACATCGGGCAGCCTTGTAAAAACTCTGGACAAATTGGAGAGAAAACTGGGCAGTCGGCAGTTTTGGAGGGTGTTTAAGTCAATCACATGCGACAACGGCGGTGAATTTATGGATAGCGAGAATATGGAACGCTCCTGCTTAACCCAGCGCAAGAGAACGACTATTTACTACGCGCACCCATACTCATCGTGGGAACGGGGAAGTAATGAAAATGCCAATGGCTTAATACGGCGATTCATACCTAAAAGTTGTGATATTGGCCGTTACAGCAAGAAGGATATAAAAATGATACAGGATTGGGTGAACAACTACCCACGGCGGATACTGGGTGGTAAGTCGGCCAATGAGGCTATCGGAATTCATCTGATAGCTTGAGGTATAAGAGAGCATGAGTTTCATGAAAAAGTGGACAGTTAACTTGACAATTCACCCAGGCAGAGAAAAGCATCGGTTTCATAGAAGACTCATAGCATCGGCCTACCTGTGTTTTTCGTGCCTTTCGCTGTTGAAACCGCAGATGGAATACTTGAGGCTGCTCCATAGAAGTCTCATGATATTGGTCTACCTGTGTTTTTCGTGCCTTTCGCTGTTAAATCCGCGGATTGTGCAGTGCAGAGAATTCATGAACCACGAATGGATACGAATTGTTGTTTTATCCGCAGATTACGCAGATGGGCATTTTTTCGGTTCATCCGCAGAGTTACGGGCTCAACGAGCACAGGGGGAGGGGGGGCTGAACTCCCCGGCAGAGATCAGCCCCAGAAAGTAGAACAGCCTCTTGAATTGTTCTTTGAGTGTTCCCAAGATTGTTATGACGGGAATCACTTCAGGGCACCTCTAAAAAACAGCTTTAGGAAATTGACGAAGAAATTTCTTGTCGATACAAGGCGGCAAAAGCTCAAGCGTAGCTTAAGCTATGCTCTACTTCCGCCGTCTTGTATCAGAAAAAATCATCAAGAACTGCGAAACTCAAGTTCGACATGCTCCTTGAATGACACTTCTTGCTATACGTCAAAAATATCCAGTGAAAACAATGGGGAATCGCTACAGAATAGACAGTTATCTTGACAATTCACCATAATTCTGCAAGTCCGGCTACGAACAATCCGAATTATCTGGTATAATAGCGACATGAAAAATTCTCTCAGTTATCCCGAAGAGAGCTTGAGATGAGCGGCACCATTGGAATTATCGGCATCGGCAACATGGGCAGCGCCATAATCAAAGGCATGCTTGCAGCCGGAGAGATCTCCGCCTCGGCTGTCAGAATCTCGGATAAACGTGAAAGCATACTGGAAGAACTCAAGGACCGCCACCCCGGCATATTCACGAGCCGGTCTAACAGAGATGTCATTGATGTGGACATTCTGATACTGGCGGTCAAACCCCAAGTCTATGAGGATGTCATCGCCGACATCGCACCATACCTCCCAAAGAGGACGGTGGTTGTGACCATAGCGGCGGGTATTCCCCTCGCGAAGGCCGCCGCATGGTTAGGCAAGGACAGGAAAATCATTAGGACCATGCCCAACACCCCCGCCTTGGTTTCAGCCGGCATGACGGCCCTGTGCCCTGGCCCCGGCATAACGGATCAGGACATGGCCGCCGTCCGAAGGGTGTTTGATGCGGCTGGCCGCACGGTAATGATGCCTGAAGACCTGATGGACGCCTACACCGCCCTCGCCGGATCATCCCCCGCATGGGTGTTTATGCTCATCGAATCACTTGCAGACGGAGCCGTACTGGAAGGCATCCCCCATGAATCGGCCTATATGGCAGCCGGGCAGGCCGTTCTAGGGGCCGCTAAGCTCTTCTTGGACAGCGGCCTTCACCCTGCCGAATTAAAGGACAAAGTCTGTTCTCCGGGCGGCACCACCATCGCGGGGCTTGCCGCCCTGGAAGAAAACGGCTTCCGCTCCTCAGTGCTCAAAGCCATGAAGGCCTGTATTCTCAAGGGCAGGGAATTGGGCTCAATATGAAGAAGCAGGAACCCCGCGTCGAGATGATCTGCTCAGTAGAAGAATTGGCCAACTTGTTCAAGCAAGGGCAGGACATACGCGGATTTCTCAATCAGGTCGTCAATATCGTGATTAAGCACATGGATGCCGACGCATGTTCCATATACCTTTTCAATGAAGAAAAAAACCGCCTCATCCTGCAGGCCACCGCTGGATTGAACCCCCAATTAATCGGGAAACTCATGCTGTCCCCTGAGGAAGGGCTGGTTGGACTGGCACTGAGGGAATTGCAGCCGATAAGGGAAGATCGGGGTCAGGAAAACCCCAGTTTCAAGTTCATTCACAGCAGCGATGAAGAGCGCTTCTCCTCCTTTTTAGCTGTACCGATTACGCATGGAACTCAGCGTGTAGGCGTCCTAGTCCTCCAGGACGAGAAAGAATCCCGGTTCAAAGAGAAGGACACATCTGCACTCAAGGCCATCGCCTCTCAACTGGCATCCACACTCGAAAATGTTCAGCTTATCATCGAAAAACCCGGAAAAGACTTATTAAGTGAATCCAGAGACGGACCTCCCATTCACCTGATTCGCGGCACGCCAGTCGTAGAGGGTGTGGCTTGGGGCAGAGCATATCCGATTGAAAGCCCGGGTACGGCAAGCCATCTGCTTATAGCCGGTGATGATGGATATTGCGAAACAATGGCCGGTTTAGAACTCGCAATAACCAAGACAGAGGAACAGATTGAAACCCTTCAGAAGCAACTGGAAGAAGATCTCTCCGATGTCGCATCCCTCATCTTCAGCGCCCATCTCCTGATGCTCCGAGACGATAATTTCTCTGGCTCCATGAAGAATCTTGTAGAGACCGGCAAACGGCCTAGCAATGCCGTTGTACAGGTTGTCAATGAGTACAGCGCCATTTTCAGCTACAGTGACAATCCACGTATGCGCGAGAAGGTTCTCGACACCAAGGATCTCGGGCACCGCATTCTAAAAAATCTCATTCAAAGCAATGACATTGACGGAGACTACTCCGGTCAAATAGTCATCAGCGGTGAAATACTTCCTTCTGAACTCCTCAAACTCGCGGCACAGAATGTCGAGGCCATAGTTCTGTATGGCGGCGGGCTGACGGCCCATATCACCGTTTTGGCGGCATCCCTGCAGGTGCCGCTGCTTTACACCGAAGACAAAACAGCAGCCCGCATCACACCCCGCATGAATTTGGCCCTCGATGCCATCCGGGGAACGCTCTTCGTGAATCCGGAGGAGAGAATTCTTCGGCGCATCATGCTGCTCAAGCAAAGCGCCGACCAGCTAGATGAAGGTGAGGCCGCTGTAAAAGAAGATTCCTATACAGCCGACGGCGTACGCGTTTACTTGCGGGCGGCAGTCAATCTGCTTTCAGATATAAGACTCGCACAACAGCTTCACTGCGAGGGAATTGGACTGTACCGAAGTGAATTTCCATTCCTTATCAGGAACGACTTTCCCACCGAAGAGGAGCAGCTTCATATATACAGTCAAGTAGTCGGCGCAACCGGTTCTTCGCCTGTTACCTTGCGCACCCTCGATGTGGGCGGAGATAAAACACTGAGCTACCTCCAAGACGCAGAAGAATCCAACCCATTTCTCGGTCTGCGCGGCATTCGCTTCCTCCTGAAGAACATACCAGTATTCAAGGCGCAGGCCAAGGCGATGATTCGGGCCGGAGGATTCAGAGGGAATATGCGGATTCTCTTCCCGCTCATCTCGTCTCTCGATGATTTCAGAAATGCCCGGGACATCGTGAAAACTTGTCTGGGGGAGTTGGAACAGGAGGGTTTGGGCACATACCCCATGCCTCATCTTGGTGCGATGATAGAATTACCGTCATCGGTGCTATTGGCGGGGGAACTCGCTGATGAGGCAGACTTTCTGTCCATAGGCACTAACGATCTCATTCAGTATATGCTAGGCGTCGACAGAACCAATGAGAAGGTAGCCGATCTGTTTGACAGTTGCCATCCTGCCGTTCTTAGGGCCATTAAAATCGTCTCCGATGCAGCCCGAGAAACAAGCTGCCCGCTATCCATTTGTGGAAACATGGCCTCTAATCCGAAAGCGGTTTATTACATGATTGGCCTTGGCATCACAGATTTCACCATGGCGCCGGGGAAGAAACCGGGCCTGCAAAAACAAATCGCCAAGATGAACGCCAACAAAGCAGCAATCGATGCGCAGCACATATCCGGACTCGGAACTCCCGCAGAAATACGGAATTTACTAAGCCATCTATAGAGTCTCTAAGCTTAGTCAGTGTACCGCAGTTTTCAGATATCAATATCTGGGCGCAACCCTTCGGGTCGGGCTTTCCACTCCAATGCCTTCTTCCGGCAGCCTGTTCCCGGCTCATTGCCAATCGCCGGGGCTGCCGGCGGCAATTCCGTTTCAATCCCTTGCGCCTCATTTAGGCTGAAATTTTCACTGAACTGAAGTTTTCACGCTATTCGTGCATATTTCATCGCTAATTGCATCCATAACAATGATTTACGATTTGTGAACTGTGATCCCAGGCGAGATATCATGACAGCTCTGATCACCGGCCCGGGCGAGAATTTAAGTCAGAGGGATATCTCTCTGGTATGAAGGACGACATTGCCCATAAGCCAAACGGGGATACTCCAGGGACAGCAGGCGGGGCAGACTCCAGATTGAGATAGGTCTGCTTTGTGATATCGACGGACACCCGATTGCCGTGGAGGTCTTTGAGGGAAACAGGGCTGCCTCTGCAGCGGTATCCAGTAGATTAAGAAACTCCGTCACCGCTTCAATCTGGAGCGAATCATGATTATCGGGGACTGGGGAATGCTCACCGAGGCCCGCATTGACAGCGATCTCCGAGGCCGTGAAGGTAAGAAAACTGGAGACCTCATGAACTGCTTCTTGCGGCAGAGAGGGAATTGAGACACTATCTCAGGGGGAGCGGCCGAAGGTAACCGAACTGACAGTCCATCAGCAGAAGATGGTTGAAATCTTAGGAGTTAAACTGTAATGCCCCTGTATCTGAAGCATGGAATTTGAGTTGAATTCTTATAGGGGAATGGATTATGGGCACCTCTAAAAAACAGCTTTAGGAAATTGACGAAGAAATTTTTGTCGATACAAGGCGGCCTGTCTGCGTGCGGACACGCACAGGCAGGCAAAAGCTAAGGGCGGGGCTGTGTCGGAACTCGTCTTTGGCCCTCATACGGCGTTGAAAAACCCGCTTAAAATGCTCATGTATCGCATACACTGCGCTTTCAAGCGGATTTTCCGCCTTGTCTGCGAACCAAATCCCTCGTCCTGACACAGCCCCGTGAGCATTTTGGCACCGCAGTAGCGGCCTGTCTGCGTGCAGAACACGCACAGGCAGGCGGAAAAGTTCGAGTCAAGAACTAAATGGGGTTTTTTAGAGGTGCCCTAGATCACTAAATGAGGCGCAAGGCATTGCAGCGGAAAGCCCGGCCCGAAGGGTGCGCCCAGATATTGATTTTCAAGCGGTCCTCTAACTGAAACCCCGGCCAATTCTGCATCGCCGATAAAACTGAATATTTTGACCGCATAAACGGTCAAAATATTCACACATTCCCTGCCGTTCCAGCCTCTCCATCCTCATCCTTCGGCTGTTTCGGCTGGAACGGCCTCCTCCTTCTCCGACTGTCGTGCTGCCGGATGCTTTCAAAACCCACGCCGAACAAGCCGGAAACCCAGGAGGGCGTTGCTAATGCCCGGGCTATCGCTGTAGCGGAAGGCCGAACGCAGGTACCCGGCGCCATTGCCCCACCTGCCGCCGCGATTAACACGGTACGAGCCCGAAGCGGGCCCCCTGGGATCGCTGGAAGGGGAACTTTCATAATAATCCCCGCCATACCAGTCCCAGCACCACTCCCGTACGTTCCCGCTCATGTCATACAGCCCCAGCTCATTGGAATTCTTCTGGCCCACAGGATGGGTTTCATTCCCGCTGTTATCCAAATACCAGGCCACTTCTCCGGCATTATTGCCTCCTGCATAAATATACCCTTCAGAGGCATTGCCTCCACGGGCCGCATACTCCCATTCGGCCTCCGTGGGCAGCCTGTACCCGTTTGCGCTCCAGTCTGCCGTCACACTGGTTCCGTTTATCGTGTAGACAGGGGTCAAGCCATTCTGCACGCTTAGCGCATTACAGTACTTCACCGCATCATACCAGCTCACTTGCTCCACAGGAAGATTATCCCCGCTGAAGTGAGACGGACTGCTCCTCATCACTTCATGCCACTCTCCTTGCGTCACCTCGTACTTGCTCATATAAAACGTACTCACCGTCACCTGGTGTACGGGTTTCTCATCGGGATTTCCGCCCGTGGAGCCCATTTGGAAGCTGCCCCCCTCTACGTAGACGAAGCCATCCGGCAACATCAAGGAATATGCATCATTCCAACTGCCCGCCTGGCCGCCGCTGTCCAGGGCTCGCACACGCCAGTAGTGGGTCGTATTGTTGGTCAGCGCCGTTTCAGGCGTGTAATTTGTTCCAGTTACAGAATCAGCCGCCGCATTGGTCAGCCCTTCAGGGCTGTCGGCAATCTGTATTTCATATCTGTCGGCTCCAGTTACGGTATTCCAACTGAAGGTCGGCGTGGTATCGGCGGTGCTCTCGCCGTCGGCGGGACTGAGCCCGCTTACGGCTCCAATGGCCACATTCAGGGAATGTGCTGTACTCCAATCACCCTCCTGATTCTTCCCGTCCACAGCCCGCACACGCCAGTAGTGGGTCGTATTGTTGGTCAGCGCCGTTTCAGGCGTGTAATTTGTTCCAGTTACAGAATCAGCCGCCGCATTGTTCAGCCCTTCAGGGCTGTCGGCAATCTGTATTTCATATCTGTCGGCTCCAGTTACGGTATTCCAACTGAAGGTCGGCGTGGTATCGGCGGTGCTCTCGCCGTTGGCGGGACTAAGACCGTTTATGGCTCCCCTTTTCATCGAAACATCATCTATCCAGGCACAGTCGCTATCGTCGGAATAGGAGTCGTCCTTTTCGTATACCCATTTTAGCGTGTGGGCGCCCGGTGCTATGGGATACGACATCTCCGCCCAGTCCTTACTGCCGGACCAGGATGCCCCCGGGGGCTGCTCCCCGTTGATGTAAAAACTCAGTTTGTCGTAGCCGTCTTCCGAGGAGACCTTCCGGTAGAAGCTGATCTCGCTCGCCAAAGACACCCTCACCCTCACCTCTGCCGCCGCACTCTGACTGTTATCGATATCATTCGATTTCAGAGAACCGCTGCCTGAGTACGCCTTGCTGTCTATTATCCAGGAGCCGATCCAGAAAGGGGAAAGGCTGCCGCCCTCAAAGGATTCATCCAGGGTCTCTATCTCCTCCTGTTCTTCCCACTTGGCGTACAGCGTCAGGGAGCTATTCACCGTGTCTCCGCCGAAATCCCAAGGCCGGGTTAAGTCGCTGTCGGAGTACCAGCCACGGAACACATAGCCACTCCGCGTCGGTGCATCCGGTTCGGCGGCACGGCCGCCTTCGGGCACCGACTGGCCCGATACGGAGCTGCCGCCGTTCGCATCGAAGCTTACGGTGTAGGCGGCTAAGGGTATCAGGCGCCTGCTTATGGATTTACTCCCCATGCGGTTGTCCCGGACGGTGAGTTTCACGACCGCCGTGTCCACATTGCTGAAGGTGCGGGAAGGATTTCTGTCGGTGCTGTCTGTATTCCCGTCACCGTCGAAGTCCCATTCACGGCTCACAATCGAGCCGTCTTCATCGGTGGATCCGTCGCTGAAATTCACCCGATAGACACCGGGACTGGTTTCTTCCTTGGTATAGGAAAAACCCGCTATTGGCAGCATATTGGTTTTATTGGAAAGCTCCAGGTCGTCTCGGACATCAAACAGGGTGAAATTCAAATCAGGCAAATTCTTGCCGAGTCTCTTCACTTCCCCCTCAGCCCTGGCCCGAAGCCCCCGGTAGGCACTGAACGACACCTTACTGCCGTCGGATTTCCCTCTCAGCCCCGCATAAATTTCCGGAGTGAAATACGGACCGGCGACACCGTAAAGCCTCAGCTCCTTTTTGAGTCCCAAGGATGCCTCAACCGCGCCGGCCAAACTCGGCGGCTCAATTTCAACATCTATGTTATTGTCGCTGTAAGGAATCCATCGGCCGGTTGTGCCGGAGTATCTTGCCCCTGCAAGAAATTCGGACTTGGCCTGAAACCCGAACTCAGTTACTCCGTCTATCGCTGTGGAAAGACTCACTTCCAGGACAGGACTGATGACGACAACCCCGATGGTGACGGGCTGCAGATAGAGAGTGCCCAGACGGTGCGTGTGTCTGTCGTTCAGGGAACCCCTGATGTCCAGGTCAAGGTCCAACTTAGGCTCAATAGAAATATCAAACGCCTTCAATTCGGAAGATTTGATATCCAGCATGAAGCTGATGGGCAAGGTCAACTGAAAACTGCCGGTCACCGATACATTGTTCCCTATGCTGTACTTGACGTCAAAACGCCTGGTGAGGGACGAATTCTCACCGTTGCCCAGGAGAGCAGCGGTTTCGGGACTGTCCACCATTGTCAGACTGCCGTCGGGGGATTCCACCCGCATCCCATCCAGGAACAGTCTGCCTTCAGCACTGTACTCGCCATTCTCTATCCCGTCCGTCAGCACTGCATCCTCGGTGATGAGCACCTTCTTACTCTCCTGTAAAGTCTCCACGGCCAGCACTTTCTTCAGGGCTCCGGAGGGGAACACGTCCGTTACACCGGAGTGAAACACCTGCCCTGCCTTGACGGCAACATCACCGGCCACGGTGATTTCGCCGGTGCTGCTGTCAAAACCCAGCACCTGCCTGGTTTCAGGCTGCACCAATGCCGCTTCCTTGAGAACAACATCTTTCTCGGCAGCAACAAGCCCGGCTGTCGGCTGAACAGTACTTTTCCCTCCCGTGGGTTCGATACAGCCCGCCAAAACCAACAGAGCGCCAAGCAGCAATGCTTCCATTGTTTTCCTGTTTTTCATATTTCTCGCCTTTTTCAAAACTTCAGCCCGACGAACAGAATTATAACTCAATCTAATTACCTATAATTATAACTCAATGCGCCCTGATTGTCAAGTTAGAGCCCATCCCAAGTTCACCACTAAAAAACGTAATTCCTTATAATAAATGGAGTTACTATTTTTTATTTACACTACGGATTTGGTGAGTCGTCATCCGACGGTTCAACGCCTTTCCCGACAACCCAAGCATCGCATAAATCTTCTGATGTTCTAGTTCCTGTCGGGAGTCGAGTCTCACTTCATTATTCATCAGCACTCCCTCTTCAGTCTTGGAAATGTACTCTATGGTTATCCTCTGGTGGGTAGAAAGAACTTCTTTTATGGTCTTCCAACTCCGTGTATCTCCCCCTTTTCGTAATTTACATTCAGTCGCATGCATCAGGTGATACGCAAGGACTGATATAAACATATGCGACTGCACTCTCTCCTCCAGTTGATGAAAGTTAGGCCGAAAGCCAAGATGAGACTTCATGTCTCTAAATGAGTTTTCAATACGGCCAAGCATTATATAGAGCTCCCAAATATTTTTGTCATCCAAATCTTTTCGATTGGTTCTAAGGGTATAAGTTCCTTCACTGTTTCCTGTCTGAGTTTTCTTCTCCCATTTAATGTCAATCGCATTCAACTTTCCTGTCCGCTTGGCAGGCTCCCCAGGAATAACTGATATTTCATAAAGTTTTGCAGCCTTTGGATATTTTTCCTTAAGCCTGCCAATGCTCTGAAGAACCGAAGAATACAGTTTCATGCGGTTTTTCTTGTTTAATCCGTCACGAAGATATTGAAGTCTTTCAAGGAGGACGGTTTCGGTACGCATAGCCATGGCCTCTTCTTTAAGACGTTTGTGCTCGCTCTTTACCAGAACCCAATGCTCATCCGAGATTGTTTTTCCGAATACTTCAATCTTGGCACCTGTTTTCTTGTCCTCCATGACCAGATTCATCTCTTGCGATGGCTCAAGCTCCAAAGGTACTTTTCCCATGGCCTCTTCTTTAAGACTGTGAACCACACCTGCCTGGTCAGGTGCAACCATTTTCGCTTTTTAAGCCATTCGATATTCTCTTTTGTGGCAATCCCGGCATCCATTACGACAGTTGCCCCGACTTTTAGGCCCGCGTTGGCTTCCAAATCTAAAATCGTGGCCTGAAAAGTCTTGGATTCGCACTGGTTCCCCGGATGGAACTTGCTATACTTGGGAAATCCATCCGCATCGACAACCAACCCCAGGGTAGCCAATTTGCAGTCACTGCGCTTTTCTTTCGAGCGACCATAAGATGCCTTTGGGTTCTTTTTGCACTGACCCTCAAAGTAGGTGTTCGTTAAATCGTAAAGTACAATGCTTTCGTCGAGGGA
The DNA here is from genome assembly GCA_965232165.1 of Spirochaetaceae bacterium. Taxonomy (GTDB): domain Bacteria; phylum Spirochaetota; class Spirochaetia; order DSM-2461; family DSM-2461; genus UBA2779. The sequence goes on from CBDDOY010000002.1 coordinate 1,039,980, forward strand.
GAATAAATCTTGTTCTTTACAAGCCAAATGCTTCTCCAGCTCGTCCTTACAGCGGTAGAGAACATCGGCAGCCCTGTAGTACGCATTCAGGGAGGACGAATGGGGTAAGCCGCACAGCTCAAAAAGAGCAGAATGTTTTTCCGCCCACTGCCTGGTAAATCGCTCGCTGGCTGGTTTGATCATTCTACCGACGATTAGAGCTTCAAGTAAGGGGATCGTTCCCTTAGGCACACCGCATTTCCTTAGAACTCTGTCCATTTCCAACTCTTTCCATTGCTGATGACAGACGTACTCAGGGCCTAGGCTTCTGACTTTCTTTGTTTCAAGGCTGTTAACATCGACCGCTACAAAATTGGCTTGCGCTTGAGCTTTTAGTTGTGCGTCTTTTGCCCGCTTGGTGAAAATGCGGTCTGATACCTGCTGTGCGATTTTCTCAATGTCTTCATCCAAGTCGAATAATTCTCTGGTTCCTGAAAGAATATTTTCAATTCTTTTTGCCAGAGCTTTGTATTGAGAAGAATCAATATCCAGTTTTCCAAGGTTGAGAATAATCCGCTGTCGGGGGCCTTTATCAGTGCGGATATTTTCCACAAGATTGAGGTAGGTGTACTGTTTTTTCGTTTTACCGTTGGCAACTTTTATTGATCTTATATACATACCACTAAGATACACCACAGCCACAAAAGAGGCAAGCGAAAAATAAAGTGTTAGGCACTACATTTTGATTTGAGGTGATTTGAGGTCCCCAAAAAGCGGAATCCCTAAATATTCTATGGTATTTATGAGGTTTTGGGAAATATTTAAGCCTTTTTTTGAAGTAATTCGTTTTCTTGGTCGTTAAAAAAATATTTAGCAGGTGTATTTTGGTGAACTTGGGCCATGTGGCAAGAGTTCAAATCTCTTCGCCGGCAAGCTAACCTGACCGTTCCTCTGGGGACGGCCTTTTTTGTTTCGAAGATTTGAGTCTTCTTCATGGAACGCTATTCCCTTCTCCTTACCAAGGAAGCGTTTCAGCTTCAGCAGGAGGCGGACGGTGTGTTTGTCCGCCACAATGGAAAACGCCGTTTTCCCGGCAATGCCAACGGCATTTCCGTTTCAATCCCCTGCGCCTGTCAGTCATTTGCTGCGCACAGCCCAGCCTGCCGGACATGGCTCTTCCGATCAGTTTTTTACCCGTTCATCCCACTGCTGCGTTGTTATAATGCTCACTCAATCCAGTTGCGCTCCACTCCTGCCGCATTGCATCAGAAAAAAATCATCAAAAACTGCGAATCTCAGGTCCGACAGGCTCCCGGCGCAATTCACACCAGCGGCAAAGAAAGCTGGCCTATGAACCAAATCCGTGCAACACCCCTGTTTGAAGGCTGTTATGGCCGATGACCCCGAGTCGCCGACATAGATTTGGCGGCGATTTTCGCTATTTCACCGGCCATGTAGAACGATCCGGTAACGAGTATTCCCCTATCCTCTCCGGCATACTCCAAGGCATATCTCCAGGCCGCTGCCGGAGAGGGGAGAAGGATGACATCCGAACAGAATTCACGGAACGACTTGGCCGCTGCGGGAAGATCACTGGGCCTGAAATCACCGGGCTTGCTGACGATGACGGCGCCGAACGGCCGATGAGCATCCCCGCAGAGTATTCGGGCCATGGCGGCATGGTCTTTCCCTGCAAAGCAGCCGAACAGCAGCAGCGGAGCTTCGCCTGAAGACTTCTTAATCAGTGAATAAAACGCCTTGAGCAAATTTTTAATCGATTTAGGCGTATGGGCGCCGTCCAGAACTATCGGCGGCCTGCGGCACAGTATTTGAAAACACCCCGGAAGCCTGACATCTTTCAACCTCTTTGGGGCGTCATAGGAAAGCGCCGGTTCGAGTGACCGAACCAGTTCCAGGGCCAAAGCGGCATTTTCAGCCTGTCCTGGACCTCCCATGCTCAGTTCAAGCATCTCATGCCTTCCGTTGTGCCACTCCAATTCCCAGCAGAATTCTTCGGGCGGCCTCATGCGGCACGCCGATAGCAGGGCTCCCAATTCGTGAAGAGGCATGGACTGCTCGGCGGCCTTCCGCCGCAGCACTGTCAAAACCTCAGGCGGCTGATTCGCCGTCCAGGCCACTGAGCCAGTTTTGAATATGCCGGCCTTTTCTTCGGCAATATCAGTGATCTGCGGACCCAGTATATCGGCATGCTCCAACTCAATGGACGTGACAGCTATGGCCCTGGGAGCCGGGATAACATTGGTGGCATCCAGCCGTCCGCCGAGGCCGCATTCCAATACCACGGTATCGCAGCCGATTTTCTTGAACAAAAGGAAGCCCAGCAGGGTAAGCAGTTCAAAGGTTGTTGCCGGGCTCCCGCCCGTCAGGTCTGATTCCGCCTGTTTGAGCCGGCCCATCAGCGCATCGACGCATTCGAGGGCCTCCTCTTCAGGGAATTCTGCACCCTCCAGACGGAATCGCTCCCTGTAATCTGTCAGGTGAGGGGAGGTGTAGACCCCGACACGGTGCCCGGCTATATTCATCAGGGCGGCGATATAGGCCGCCGTGGAACCCTTGCCCTTGGAGCCGGCGACGTGAATTATCTCATACCCCTGCTGCGGATTCCCGAATGCCTCACATAGGGCTATCATTCGATTGAGCCGGTATTCTCTCTTCACCAGCCGCCCATTTGTCATGCTGCTTTCAAGATTGGTACGGCGTTCAAAGAGGGAGAACGCCTTATCCAGCACTGTCATTCCCTGCGGTGCAGCAAGACATCACGATGTGCAGGGAATTCCTCGTATTCGGCCAATGCACGGGCCTGATGCTTAAGGTCGGCCAGGCCCTCCTTGCTGAGATATATGACACTCGAACGCTTCTTGAAATCGGCCGCCGACACCCCGGACCATGTTCTGGCCCATCCTCCTGTCGGGAGTACGGCATTGGCGCCCACCGAATAATTTGCCGCCGAGAACGGACAGTTGTCACCAAGGATAATTTCACCGGCATTGCGTATCTTTCCCAGGATGGCGAAAGGATCGGCACATCGTATCTGAAGATGCTCGGCGGCGTATTGGTTTACCAGGTCTATTCCTTCGCTCATCGAATCGACGACGATGATTCCGCCATATCCTGAAAACACGTCTGTTACGAAACTGCGGCGGGGCTCCGGCAGGGCTTCCCCGAATTGGCTGAGCAATGGCATCGCCTCGGCGGCCAGTTCGGGTGAATCGGTGATTAGAAGAGCCGCTGAATCCGACCCATGTTCGGCCTCGACGAGGAGATTGCGGGCAATATCTTCGGGGTTCGGAGTCGAATCGGCGAGGATAACTGATTCAGACGGACCCGCAGGCAGGCCGCAGTCAATGGTCTCAAAGAGTATTTTTTTCGCAGCCGCCACGTATTTGCTGCCGGGCCCAAGACATTTATCCACCTTTCGGATCGATTCTGTGCCGTAGGCCAAGGCTGCCCATGCCTGGGCGCCCCCCGCCGCATAGACTTCCTGCACGCCGCAAAGCCGGGCCGTGTACAGGCAGGCGGCATCGACACGGCCCTTGCTGTCAGGGGGACTGGCCATGACGGTCCGCCGAACCCCTGCAATTTGTGCCGGAACAGCCATCATATATAGCATGGAGGGAAAACTCCCTCTGGCACGGGGCACATAGAATGCCGCTGAATCGATGGGAGTGCTGCGCTCTCCCGCCATGATGCCGGGCCGTATCTCCTTCCAGCAGATGCCGCTTGGACATTGATCCTGGTGATAGCGGCGAACATTTTCTATTGAATAGGCTAAGGCCGACTTCACCTCGGCAGACAGGGCCGCTTCGGCTTCGTCGAAATGAGAATCGGGAACACGCAATTTCATTCCGGCAGGGGCCTTGTCGAAGCGTTGGTTCAATTCGATCAGGGCCCGGTCTCCACGGGTTCTGATGTCTTCGATGATGACTGCCGCTGCGGGTAAAACGTCCTGAATATCGGATTCAGACCGAGACAGGAGCCTTGCACGGGTCTTCTCATCAAGCTCAGACCAACGGAAGAAATTGACGGTCATGATTATCGCCCTCTCAATTTCCAATCTCGGATTTCGGCTGTCTCCTGCCTCTCAGGAAGCCGTGTTCCGAGTTCGCCGGAACAGGCGGGGAATTTCTTCAGGGCACCTCTAAAAAACAGCTTTAGGAAATTGACGAAGAAATTTTTTGTCGATACAAGGCGGCAAAAGCGGAGCGTAGCTGGGCTACGTGAGTATTTTGACAACGCAGTAGCGGCGGAAAAGATCGAGTCAAGAACTAAATGGTTTTTTTTAGAGGTGCCCTTCATTATCCTTCCGCTTCCTTCATCCAACGGCGAATAAGACCTCCCAGTACGCCATTTATATTCTTATTCACCGCAGACACCTCAAAACAGCCGATTGTCGTCGTTCGCCATAACCTTGGTGTCTCTGCCGTTATCCTCAGGGTTCCCGACAACCCCGATAAATGCATCAATGTTTTCAAAATTTCTGTATACCAAGGCGAATCTCACATAGGCCATCTTATCCAGGCCAAACAGTCTTTTCAACACGAGCCGCCCGATGGTTTCACTACGAATCTCACTGGAGAACCGGCTCACCATCGCCGCATCATCTTCAATGGCATGAATCATTTCCTCAATGGTTTTATGGGGGATGGGGCGTTTCTCCAACGCCCGCTTAACACCATACTCAATTTTTCTGAGATCAAATCTCTCCCGATGACCGGACCTCTTAATTACCATGATGGGGATTTCTTCAATGTGTTCATAAGAAGTGAACCGGTAACCGCATTCATTGCATTCACGACGGCGACGAATCATCGTAGCACTCTGATTCTGTCTCGATTCTATCACCTTGTCGTCAGTCTTGCCGCAGAGGGGGCACTTCACTAATCACAATTCTCCAAGAAACCCTGCATATAGGGTTTTATATGTCAAAGAATATACTATCACGCTATATGCGGAAGGATCAAGAACTAAACGCAGATTTGAGAAGAAATTCTCAGAACCTCATTCACGATACAGAAAACAGTGAATCATCAAGATCATTCTATCTCAGAAAACTCAAATAATGGACTTCTCATGCCGCCTGCTCAAAGTCCCCGATGAGCAGGAATGGGTATAATAGAGAGCGAATCTATTGCCTTGGATGAGACAGGAACGATCCATGGTCTCATGGTCCATGAACAGCGGCTCCAGGGGTCCAGTACGACGAGATCAGCAGTTAGTTTCTGATAGAGCGCGCGGTAGATATCTTTGAGGTTATTACTTAAGGGCACCTCTAAAAAACCCATTTAGTTCTTGACTCGATCTTTTCTGCCGCTACTGCGTTGTCAAAATACTCAACTAAGCTTAAGCTACGCTTGAGATTTTGCCGCCTTGTATCGACAAAAAATTTCTTCGTCAATTTCCTAAAGCTGTTTTTTAGAGGTGCCCTTAACATATCGCCCGCCAAAATCCTGCCCAAGAATGACCGTGACATCTACTGTTTCATCCCTGTACTCATCAATTCTGGAGTGAACTTGCTCACATCTTATCAACTCCGCCGCCCTCCTGGCTGCCTCCGGGTTTCCCCTCCTGTCAATAACGATGGTACGTTCATAGTCATTCCTGTCGGCATTGGTAATTGAAACGACTCTGAACCCATAACTCTCAAAAAACTGTGCTGTCCGAGACGCCAGACCATTGGTGGTCGTACCATTTTGAATCTCTACCCGAATGGTAAATAGACCTTCCCCGAAATCATCATTCCTGCTGAGAGTTTCCAACACGCGATGAATGGTCTCCTTGAAGAGTTTACCATCATAATAGGGGAATAGAACATATTTCCCATCCAAAGTTCTGCGGCTGCCGCGAATACCTTGAAAAACAAGCCGGTCAATATGGATCTCCGAAAAGGCTGTTAAGCAGGATTTAAGCCCTCTCTGATCGAAATCGACTCCTATCAATTTCGCAACATGCGGAAATACCGATTCATCAAGGAGCTGCTGTATATTCTCACCAATTCCCTGCAGCAGGGCCTGAACTATACGGTGTTCACGCTCTGAGCGTTCGTCCAAGTGCTCATCGGGCGGCCGATACTCGACATATGAACGCACTTTTGCGCCGTCAAGCCTCACGCCGCCAGGCGGAAACAGATACCGCTTACCTTCGAGAACATCATCAATAGCCTTGGATATCAAGATATCCAATCCTCCTAGATGATCGACAAACCGTTCAAAATCATCAAGCTGAAAACGAATCGTGAAATTTATGGGATAATCGAGTAATTCGCCCACGGCCATGGCATAGACGGAGTTGTCGTTTACATCGTATAGGGCTTCCAATCTATCCACCTTGTCGATAGCCGAAAGGAGCATGCCCGTTTCCTTCGGCAATGAAATCAAAGCTCCTCGGTGATTGTGTTGATTGAGCAGCAGAACCTCGGTGAGCAAGGGCTTGTCCCCATCATCAATGATAATGAGCAAGGCTACCGTATCATTCTGCTTAAGCGCTTCAGTGAAGATATCGGCCCTGAGACTTATCCCCGCCCAAACCGCCAGAGCCGCGGCGAGTATGATGATGAAAGCCACATACCAAAGAGAATTCTGAGGCCGGTTGGCGACATAATTCTCACTGATAGCCATAGAGCTTCTTATCTTGAATATAGGTGATGACAGACTGAGGCAGTATCGTTTCCAGAGAATATCGCTTGGCGATGAACGCTCTCACCTGAGTCGAGGAATATGGCTGTATGGGATTCCCAAGCGGTATGCAGGGATAACGAAACGGGACATTCTTCCTCTTATTCCGCTGCCCGATGATAATCGTCGTTGATTCGGCCAAGCGGTCCGCTTCTTTCCATGATGGGAAATCTTCCATTAGATCATCGCCGATAATGAACCCTGGTTTTTCCGTTATCATTCCATTTTTTCTAAGTTCATCGACTGAATCAATGCTGTACGAGGGCCCGGTCCGGGCTAACTCGCCATCCCAGAGGACGGCCCAGGGGATTGATGCCAAGGCAAGGCTAAGCATCTCCCGCCGGTCCATCGCCGCAATGTAACCGTCCTTGGCTCCATGGGAAGACCACTTCGCCGGAATAAAAATGATTCTCTGATAACCGATATTCACCACTTCCTCGGCTAGAGCCAAGTGCCCGAGGTGCACAGGATTGAATGTTCCTCCAAAAATAGCCGTTCTCATCGTATCAACGCATCCAGAAAATCATCGAAACCGTCCCTTGAATAGACTGAGATGCCATATACCTCATCATCGGGAAATGCAGCTTTCAGTTTCTTAAAACTATGTCCATCGGGATCTAAATCCGTTTTCGTACCGATGATGATACGCCGCTTCGAACTCATAGACTCATCATAGGTTCGTAACTCGGTATCGAGAATGTGAACAGCCGCCGCAGGGTCGTCTTCACCCAAGTCGGTCAGTATAGCTAAGGATTCGGTTCTGGCGATGTGGCGAAGAAACCGATGCCCCATCCCCAGCCCTTTAGAGGCTCCCAGGATGAGACCGGGCAAATCGGCTATAATCACTTCCCTGTTCCTGCGAATAAGTACGCCAAGCTGGGGCGCCTTAGTGGTAAAGGGATATGCGCCAATCTTGGATTTAGCGGCGGTAATCGCATTGATCAGCGAGGATTTCCCCGCACTCGGCAGGCCGATGAGCCCAATATTGGCGATGAGCGACAAGTCCAGAGTCAGGAAACGTGAAGAACCCGGCAAGCCTTTTTGGGCGTATTGGGGGCTCTGATTGCGGGAACTCCTGAAATGCCAGTTACCAAGCCCGCCCTTGCCGCCAAAGAGGCAAATCCACCGATCACCTTCAGTCTTGTGCTTGAAATCATGCAGCAGCTCGCCGCTGTCGCCGTCGCTAATGTGCGTTCCAGGGGGGACATGAATGAGAATATCTTCCCCGTTTCTGCCATGCATTCGCCGCCCACGGCCATTTTCGCCCCGCCCGGCTTTGAAGATGGTCTTACCGCTGAGATGGGAGAGAGTGAAGAGATTGAGCCGTGTTTCAAAGATGACAGAGCCGCCCATTCCGCCATCACCGCCATCGGGGCCGCCTCGTGGAATATATTTTTCACGACGGAACGAAGCGCTTCCCGCCCCTCCATCCCCGGAGAACACCGTGACTTGTATCTCATCGACGAAGGAAGGCATGAAACACTAATTCTCAGAGACGATAGAAACCCGCTTCTTTCCTTTTCCAAAGTAATACAGCACGGTGCCTGAAAGCTTGGCAAACAGTGTGTAATCCTTCCCGCAGCCCACATTCATTCCAGGATGAATTTTCGTGCCACGCTGCCTGACCAGGATGGTACCCGCCTTAACCGATTCACCTCCGAACCGCTTAACTCCCATTCTTTGGGCATTAGAGTCTCGGCCGTTCTTAGAAGAACCGCCACCTTTTTTATGCGCCATTGTTCGTCTCCTCTATGCTCACCGACAACGCCGAAGGGAACTCCTCGTCGATGTCGCTCAGGGCTCTTAGAAAGGTGTCTGTGACACCCTTCAGCCACTTCGTCATATCTTCGGGACGCCGCCTAATCACCAAGGAAAGATTTCCCGGTTTCGCCGCGTCCCCATCGACCATCCATCCCGGCTGGGATGCCACCAAACGTGATACAGATCGGGTCATCAGGCTTACTGCCGCACAGGCCAAGTTTTCTCCTTTTAGGCCGCCGGGCGCATGCCCCTTAAGGTGGAACCGGCTCATCGCTCCGGCACTATCCAAGATGATGGCGATTTCCACCAAGCCGATTCTGCCTAACCGCTGATTTCGTCCACTTGGAGCACAGTATACCGCTGCCGATGCCCCTGAGTTCTATGGTATCCTTTGCGCCGTTTGAACTTAATAACTTGAATCTTCTTACTCTTCAACGATACGCCAACCGTCGCCGACACCTTGGCGCCGTCAACATAGGGGTTTCCAATCTTCTTGTCCGTATCCTTCGAAAGAAACAGGACCTTATCGAATTCGAGTATTGAACCGGCTTCATCTTTGAGCCAGTCTACTTTGAGAACACCGCCCTTTTCAGCCTTATATTGCTTGCCATTGATTTCGACGAGAGCATACATCACTTTGATTCCTTTTTACAGTACATTACTATACAGAACTGGAACGGTCAAGTGATTATCCCACGGCCTGCCCCAGATGAATAAATTGTGGCCACAAGGCGCATAGCCGGTAAAAACAGCATGAGTTCTTCCATTCCGTGAGAATTCCAGGTTCTTGCACCTTTTGCCGCATACGCTCATAAGAGAGGCTTCTACATCGCATCAACATAGGGAATGTTGAGCAGCCAGAGGCCGTTTTTCAGCGTGGTCAGGACGGTCTTCGCCAGGGCCAGCCGTGTGGCAGACAGTTCCTTGTCCTCAGCCCTGACGATGGGAACCTCATGGTAGTACCGGCTGAAATCTCTGGCAATCTCATATAAGCCGGCCGCTATTAGAGAGGGATCCAGATTATGAGCCGCACGGGTTAGCAAATCGGGGAACTCCCCGATACGCCGCACCAGTTCCCACTCGTCCTCCCGAGTGAGCAAGGAAGGCTTGATGTCCTGCGAATCAATCTCCTGGGTGGATTTTGCGATCAGCCCGGCCACACGCGCCATGACATACAGAAGGTATGGGCCGGTATTCCCTGTAAAGGAAAGCGAGTCCTTTGGATCGAACATCATGTCCTTGGCTGGGCTGACTTGCAGAAGAAAGTAATGAAGCGCGGCGATGGCTATTTTTTCGGCCGTGGACTTGACATCTTCCACTTGGCTCTCCCGTCCTTTCGCCTGAATTTCCTTCAGGGCGAGAGCGGCAAGGCCGTCAAGAAGCACATCGGCATCGACTACGGTGCCTTCACGCGATTTCATCTTTCCATCAGGCAGGTTCACCATACCGTAAGAGAGGTGGCGAAGCTGTGAGGCCCAGGGGCAGCCCATCTTCCGGAGCGCAAAAAACAGCACCTTGAAGTGATACTCCTGTTCATTGCCAACGACGTAGATTAATTGATCGAATGGCCATTCTTCATGCCGACTCACCGCCGTACCCAAATCCTGAGTGATATAAACGGAAGTGCCATCCGAACGCAATAACACCTTGGTTTCCAGGCCGATTTCCCCCATATCCAAACGCACCGAGCCATCTTCATGCCTGAAAAACACGCCCTTCCTTAACCCCTTTTCTACCACATCCTTTCCGAGCAGGTAGGTTTCGCTTTCCCTGTACAACTGGTCAAAACTCACCCCCGTTCTTCTATAAGTGATGTTGATTCCATCAAGAACCCATTTATTCATCCTGCTCCATAGCTTACGCACATTCGGCTCTCCGGCCTCCCATGCCTGAAGCATTTCTTGGGCCTCTTTTTCGGCACCCTCATATTCTGAAGCCCATTGTGTATAACGGACATAGTAATCCCCTACAAAGTAATCACTCTTGACGGCACGGTCTTCCGGCGTTTCCCCATTGCCGAATTTCCTGTAGGCCAGCATGGATTTACAAATGTGGATACCGCGATCATTCAAGAGATTCACTTTCCGCACCTCGGCTCCCTTAAAGGCCAGGATTCTGGCACAGCTCACCCCGAGCACATCGTTTCGCAGATGCCCAAGGTGGAGCGGCTTATTAGTATTGGGACTGGAAAACTCTATCATAACCCTCCGACCGGACAATTCTTCCCCGCCCCCCCAGGAATCTCCGCCAGTTTTCACCCGTTTAAGCACATCACCGATGCAGGCTACGCGATCGAGCCGGACATTCAAGTAAGGGCCAACCGCCATTACTCCGGCATCGGCATCACCGAGATGATCGAACACCTGCTTGGCCAGTGCCGCAGGAGATACCCCGAAATGTCTGGCAAAGGGAAACATGGGGAAGGACACATCCCCCATCCCGCTGCGGGGCGGCTTCCCCGGAATGAGCATATCGGCAAATCCTGAACTGTCTATTCCCGCTTCCCCGGCTATATGCACCAAGATATCAAGAATACGAATAACCCATTTATCGATGAATTCTTTTATCACGAACCCAGTATAAACAACGCACGAACGATTGTGGAGCCCCTCGCCCCTCCACAGCACACGATTGAAGATAAGAAAATCAGATGCCAATACACCTCTGCCCATATCGAAAGGGCAATCCAGGAGTCAATTTTGAAAATCAATATTTGGGCGCAACCCTTCGGGTCGGGCTTTTCGCTTCAATGCCTTAATCTGGCTGCCTGTTCCCGGCTCATTGCCAATCGCCGGGGCAGCCAGCGGCATTTCCGCTGCAATCCCTTGCGCTATTGTGGTGATTTGCCGTGTACAGATCACGAGCGGAGGCAGGACAAGCTCTGCCTTTTGTTTTCAGGTCAGCAAATGATTTCTATTGATCCCGGGATAGAAGGATTTCAAGGACACCTTAAGGGCACCTCTAAAAAACCGCTTTTGGAATTTGACGCAGCTATTTTTCTTCGATACAAGGCTCCAAAAGCGCAGGCGTAACTTGGTTACGTGAGCATTTTGGTAACGCAGTAGCGGGGGAAAAGAGCAAGCCAAAAACGGAATGGGTTTTTTAGAGGTGCCCTTAAGCTTCTCTTTGAAATATTCGATCCATCGGCAGGTTCTCACAGATTCTTGTTAGCTTTCGGGATTCCCATGAAATAGAGAAATAGTCCCTAGGGGAATCGAACCCCTATTTGAAGAATGAGAATCTCCTGTCCTAACCGTTAGACGAAGGGACCGAGCTTCCCGGGGAGGACTTGAACCCCCAAAGGCAGAACCAGAATCTGCAGTGTTACCAATTACACTACCGGGAATCGATATTATGTCTTCAAAATAATCGGAACCATGCTTCATGTCAACTCCGATTCGCCCGAGAAGCCTTCCGGAACCGCGGACTTGGCCGCCTTGTCATCCGGCCGGCCGCAATAAGAGGAATTTCAAGGAAGAGATACTATGCCATATTCTCATCATGGTACTGTATCAGGGTGAAAATTTCTACTCCCGGCAATTTCTCCTGGTAGTTCAGGAAGGGCAGGCCGATGACACCGAAGACCTTATCCACCCTGGCGCCGCCCTGTTCAAGCAGGATTTTGGATGCCCGAAGAGTTCCTCCGGTGGCGATCAGGTCATCTATCAGCAATACATTCTTGCCTTCAGGAACATCGGATTTGTGAATTTCCACGGCCGCATCACCGTATTCCAACTTATAGTCCTGATGGTAGACATCACCCGGAAGCTTCCCGGCCTTCCTCACAAGTATCAGAGGAATGCCCAGTTGACCGGCCAATGGAGCAGCAAAGATGAAGCCACGCGATTCGATCCCGGCAACCGCTTCAATGGCGCTCCCCTCATAGAGATGGACCATACGGTTGATGCAGTAGCGAAAGGCATCAGGATTCGTCAATATACTGGTAATATCGAAAAAAAGTATTCCCTCTTTGGGGTAATCATGTACTTTGCGAATAACCTTGTAGAGATCAGCATCATTATTCATCGGAACTCCTCAGACTCCAAACAAAGCCAATATACTGATTCGAGGCTGATTACACAATGTGAAAATGCCGATAATCTCATTGATCATGGCGAATAAGCATAAACTTCTTATTATCTTACTCCTGTTTACCGCACCGGTCTACTGGATTTCGGCTATGAAAATTCAATACGCCGAGCAGTTTTATAAGCTCTACCACCAGAGCCTATACCGCTACCCCGAAGACAGTGCGGAGAATATCTGGTACCTCTCCATGGCATTGCGCTCACCCTTTGCGAATCCGCTCAATGCGCTGGCAAACATAGAAAATGAAACCGAATGGGAAAAATATCGTCGGCTCTTCACCATGCATGCCTACCTCAAAATCACAGATGAATACCTGGCGATGGCGGCAAAATATGATAAATTCAACGCCTATTTCTACAACTACCCGTGGAAGAGCGCAAATCTCGACAGCCTCAGAACCGCCGAGAAGTACTACGAAATGGCCATGGAAACCTGGCTTCTGGCAGAACAGCACGGCTACGCCGCCAGGGGCAGTCAATATCGTTGGATACACCTTGAAGAAATCCAGCAATGGGAGGATGAAGCCTACCGCATTGAGACAGAAGACCTTGACTACGAAGATATCATCCAGGCCCACCTGAAGCGTTTATACAGAGTTAGAGAGGAATTCGAACGCATGGACCCAGACACTTATTGAAACTTCACCTGGGCACAGTGGTTCCCCTCCTCTCCCCTTCTCCCTTTCTCCAGCCATCCATCAAACCTTCATTCCCGTAACCACTGTCTCCACGAACAGAAGCGGGCTTCTTATCTTCCTCTAAACTGTCTAAATACTCCTGCAGTCCTGAGGCACTGTACTTTCCATCGGTCTGATTACCTGGTCATACATCCACGTTTAACACCAGGCGAAGATTTCCCGCAAGGCATGTATGATATGTATGAGAAGGACGACCCGGCCTGTGCGGATTATACCCAGCTTCAGCTTTTTCCTGATGACCATAGAGCGTTCTAACCGTTACATCTATATCAAGGGCACCTCTAAAATATAAGGCTCATAACTGTGTTCAAGATGTTTACTCATCCAGCAGTGGGCGGCTTCAGGGTCTAATTTCAATAGATTGCGTCTTAATGAATCCCCGCTTACAATCTTCTTGATTCCAAAACATTCCCTTAACACCGCATTCCCGCGTATTGATGCTATGCGGGCGTAACGATTATGGTGCGGGGGTAAGTGCGGCCAGAAAAGCCGTGCCCGCTGCGTCTTCTTTTCGCGGAGCATTGCTGCTTTAAAGGATAACGGCATTTCTTTGCGCCAGGATTCATACAAACCGGTCAATCGCAGGAAACGGGCAGAATATACCGCCTGGCCGCAGTCTGAATGACTTCGACTTTCATCCCTGTGAAGTTCTGCCGTTCTTACCAGGGTCTCCAGATTCTCTGTTTTTCTAAAGTTCACCCATTGGGGCGTGCCGACTGCCGGGCTTCTGGATTCCATATATTTATGTCAGAATATTTCAGTCGGAAATTTCTATGCTTCTAGGCTTTTAACAGCTTTTTTTAGGTTTATGGAGGCAAAGTATGAAAGCATCTGCATCCATTCGTGTTCATCTGTGGTCAAAACAACAATTCGTGTCCATTCGTGGTTCATTCTTTCTCTGCACCGCTCAATCTGCGGATGAACCGGAAATTTGAGGCATAAGTCAAATTCCGCTTGACAAAAATTCCCCGATGCTCCATCATCTGAACTCGATCTCCTGGAGATCGCATTTTTCAAGGAGGGGCATCATGACCCTAAGTGCATTTATTCCCGCTCTTACTCTCTACCCCCCCCCCCCCCCCCCCCCCCCCGCACAAGTCTGGCCGTTCAACCCTTTCCTTTACTAGCAGAAGCATTACTTCAGACCGCCATACCGGCGCGAACAGCACAGACAGGATTCCGGCTTATCCCGGAACTCAGAACTCAAAACTCCCCCGCACAAATTTTCTGCGGGCACTGGACAAACGGTATCTGTCGAGCTTCTGTGTCTATGAATTTAGCCGGGAGAAAAGATTGCCGGAGCCCCCCATTTCCATCTGGAGAGAGGGGGAAGGCGTTTGCATATATAAGGAGGAGCATAATGCAGAAGAATTTTTTTGAGTTGATTAGTACGTCAGTATTTAGGACAAGCCGCATAGATGCGGTGAACACAAGGAGTTGTTCATGAAGTTTAAGACCATAACAATTAGTATTCTGACCGCCCTCATTCTGCTCGCCGGCTGTCCATCTGCCGATGAGGATAGTCCTTTCAGCTACGCAAGCGGTATTGAAACAGCCCACGGAACAGAGGGACAGAGTCTAGCGCCTGTTTGGACAAACCTGCCCGCAGGTGCTGCTGTCGTCTATAGCCTGGGGGGCAGCCCGCAGGGCGTAAGTGTTGATGATGCAACCGGTATTGTAACGGTTGGACCGGCCGCGGATGTCAGGGACACTGCTCAAATTACCGTGAAGGCAGCAGTCGGCGGAACAAAAGAATACTCCGCTTCCCTGACGGTAACAGTAACGGCCAAAGATATTGCAACAGTGACGGGCTTCTCTATTTCCGTTGATGACCAAAATGTCCCCCCCTTGCAAGCATCAACTTTCACCGTAACGATCAACAATACCCGTCTGACCGCAGGAACTGATTACGACCTGAGCATAGAGAAAGATGGGGCCGCCGTAAATGGCGTCACCATAGATAACAGCGGTCTAGTCTCTATAACAGCCACGATCGATGCAGACGATGGCGGAACATACAACGTGAAGGCTACCGGTAAAAACAACTACATTGGAGTAAAAACAGCCGTATTCGACCTGACGGTAGAGTACAGCATAGGCGACACCGGCCCTGCCGGAGGGAAAATCTTCTATGTGAATACTGATCCCGCCATCGTTGACTGGACTTACCTGGAGGCGGCCTTGCAGGATCAGAGTGCTGCTGTTCAATGGGGTGGTGCTGGAACAGCGATTAGCACCACGGGCACAGCCATAGGATCGGGCAAGACTAACACAGAGGCGATAGTGGCCGAACTTGGTGCTAACGGAGAAACGGCTTACGCGGCGAAAATCTGTAGCGATTATACAGTAACCCATAACGGTGTTGAATATGCTGACTGGTTTCTGCCATCCAAAGATGAATTGAATGAGTTGTATAAGCAGACTGTTACAGTAACTGCTGGTAAGGGTAACAACTACTGGTCTTCTTCAGAGGTCGATTCCACCAAAGCGTGGGTACAATACTTCTCCAATGGCGCCCAGGACGACTTCTCCAACAAGGTCAGCGGTCTCTCTGTCCGTGCGGTGAGGGCTTTTTAGCTATTTGCCCATTTAACTATTGCATTCAGCGTTGGTTAAGCCAACGCTGAATGCCGCATTTCTTACACAGCCTAAACTTACGGGCACCTCAAAAAAACCCATTGAGTTCTTGACTCGATCTTTTCCGCCTGCCTGTGCGTGTCCACACGCAGACAGGCCGCCTTGTATCGACAAAAAATTTCTTCGTCAATTCTGAAGCTGTTTTCTAGAGGTGCCCTTGAACTGTAAATTTCAGATCAATCCGCATCTCCGGTTATCCATTTCACAGTGGATGCATCGGCGGGTTCTGTCCGAGGCGGCAACACTCGCACAAGCTGACCGGATTCATCGATTAGGTATTTCTGAAAATTCCATTTCACCTTGTTATCAGAAAACCCGTTATTGACCTTCCGAGTAAGCCATTGGTAGACAGGGTGTTGTTTCGCCGATTTTTTCACAGTTATTTTTTCCATCATAGTAAAGGTAACGCCGTAGTTCTGTGAACAAAAAGCCTGAATACCCTCATTGCTGCCCGGCTCCTGGCCCAGAAAATCATTGGAGGGGAATCCAATGATGGCAAATCCCGTATCGCCGTATTTTTCGTGCAGCTCCTGGAGACCGGCATACTGCGGCGTGAATCCGCATCTCGAGGCGGTGTTGACAATCATCACTTTGCGCCCCCGCAAGGTGATGAAATCAAGCATGGAGCCGTCAATTTTCCGAGCCCTCAAATCATAGAAGCCTTCTGCATTCATGACCGTCATTCCTCCCAGGAGAAGCATTGTCAATAGTATCATTTTCTTCTTGCATTTCATATTCTTCATCTCCTTTGTCACATGATGCCCTTTTCCTGTTTTTCATGCAATTGGACGAATGGCGAGCCGTAGAATTGCTTTTAAGTGTTCCCAAGATTGTTATGCTTGGAATCACGGGGCACCTTCTCACAGCAGGCTCAGAGATGCCGGGCGCTGCCGGAATTGCCCCGTATTGGCCAATGCCCTTATGAAATAGCGTACTCAATGCCAGTAAACCATCCCTGTGCTGCGAGATAAGGGATTTTCCAAAGGGATATTTTGTGACAAGGTGGGGAACACTGAAGTTTCGCTCAAGATTTTATCGCCCTGTATAAGAAAAATGGCATAAGAACCGCCCTTATGCATCTGAAGTCCGACAGTCTCCTCGTATGCCGACATGGTTATTGCTCTGGTGTTTTGGCATTCCCCCTCGGCTCTTACGAGCCTAGGGGTCGGGCTTTTCGGGGGTTCCGCGGGGCTGTGTCAGGACGAGGGATTTGGTTCGCAGACAAGGCGGAAAATCCGCTTGAAAGCGCAGTGTATGCGTATACATGAGCATTTTAAGCGGGTTTTTCAACGCCGTATGAGGGCCAAAGACGAGTTCCGACACAGCCCCGCCGCCTTCGGCGCCCCTTCAATCCCTAATGCGCTGGCGCCTAATGGCAGCTTCGCTGCAAAGAGAGCGTACAGACTCCATCTTATCCCTTCAGGCCGGGCTTTTCTCTCGCCGGTCATGGCATCCCTTGCGCCCATGCCGTTGGGAATCATGAAGGGCACCTCTAAAAAACCCATTTAGTTCTTGACTCGATCTTTTCCGCCGCTGCTGCGTTGTCAAAATACTCAACTAAGCCCAGCTACGCCCTTAGCTTTTGCCTGCCTGTGCGTGTCCGCACGCAGACAGGCCGCCTTGTATCGACAAAAAATTTCTTCGTCAATTTCCTAAAGCTGTTTTTTAGAGGCGCCCTGAAGTTAAATCATGCCCAAAGCTCAGTGGCGGGGAAACAACCACGTTCTGAAACCTATAATTCGGTGAGCACGGAAGAATGATTCGGCTGAAGCATTATCTGAAGCCATTGCCTTTTCTATCCTTCATTTCGCTTATCAGCTTGTCCATGACTTCTTGTCTTGCTGTGGTTTTGCGCCATACCAGGCCAACGGCACGCGTTGGAGCCGGAGAATGAAAAGGGATGTAACGGATGCCAGTCTCATTTTCCTGTATGGCGATTTCTGGAATGAACGTGATGCCCGTACCGGCTTTTACCATTTGTCTTAAGGTCTCCATACCAGTGGCTTTGAAATCCTGTTCTTCAGCAATATCATGTAATCGGCATACTTCCAATGCCTGATCACGCAGGCAGTGCCCCTCTTCCAATAAAAGCAGGCGGTATTTCTTGAGAGCCTTTTGATCGATCTTCTCATATTTTGTCAGCGGATGTCCCGGCGGTACGGCAAGATAGAATTCATCATCGAACAGTTTGCGGCTTACTAAGAAATCATCACGAACAGGAAGAGCAAGTAACGCGGCATCAATTTTACCATGGCGAAGCCTGTCGATCAGCACCGCCGTTTTTTCCTCAATGAGGATGAGCCGCAAATCAGGCATCGCCTGTTTCACTTTTTGCACCAGCTCAGGAAAGATATAAGTGGAAAGCGTGGGAAAAGCGCCCAGCCGAAACTTTCCAGAAAGTGGATCATGGCGGCTTCTTGCCGTCTCATGAATCGTATCCACTTCGCACAGAATGCGCCGTGCAGAGCGGGCGATATGCTGCCCGCATTCAGTGAGCATGACACGTCGATTCGTCCGTTCAAACAAAGTCACACCCAGTTGTTCTTCGAGTTTCTTAATCTGCCCACTGAGTGTGGGCTGGCTTACACAGCATTGATCCGCTGCCTGGCCAAAATGTTCCAGTTCCGCTACGGCTAGAAAATATCGCAAATCTCTAATATTCATGCACCTTGCTGTTTTCCATAGGAATTTCCTATCAATCCAATAGGAACAAACAATTTCTATAAACAGTATATTATTATTATATTGGAATCAACAGGAGGTAAAATGAACGATCAATACGATCTATGTTGTTTTCAACAATCAGGAGAAGCAGCGGTTGAACCCGTTTCTAAAGGAAATGGCGCATTGCCCGAGCAGTCATCAGCAAAGCGGGTGATGTTCTCTGCAGCGCAGCTAATTCCGATAACCGCTCATGTAATGAAAGGAGTACACGCATGACTATTTCTGTTGGGGATCAATTCCCGCAATTCAATCTCAAAGCCGTCGATGGCAGGAAGTTCAGTGATATCACGATTGACAATGTTTTCGTGGATATCGACGAAAGTATCTACAAAAGCCGGAGTAAATGGCTGACGATTTTCTTTTATCCAAAGGATTTCACCTTTGTATGTCCTACTGAAATTGCCGCTTTTGGTGAGATGAATGAAGAATTTGCCGATAGGGATACGGTACTTTTAACCGCATCTACGGACTCGGAATTCACTCACTGGGCATGGAGGAAGCATCAAGAAGAGTTGCGAGACCTTCCAATTCCGATGCTGGCGGATGTGAAGCGCGAGTTGTCAGAGGCGTTGGGCATTCTGGATAAAAATGAAGGCGTTGCACAACGAGCAGTCTTCATCATCGATCCGAACGGCATTGTCCGCTTCAGCATGGTTACAGACCTCAATGTAGGGCGCAACCCGAAAGAGGTGCTGCGCGTCCTTGATGCGCTGCAAACCGCTGAGCTGTGCCCATGCAACTGGAGCAAGGGTGATAAGACCATTGACTTACGGGAAGCAACGGCCTCCTGAGTTGAAATAGAAAACGGGCATGGCTGAGAAGTCATGTCCTCAAAACACAAAGAAATACCCAAAGGAAAAACCATGTCTATACAAACCATACGGGATCGGCTTCCAGAGTATGCCAAAGATATCAAATTGAATATTGGCAGACTCGTCAGCGGTGATGAGGTGGACGGCCTTACGCCGAATCAGGCCTATGGCATTGCATTAGCTTCTGCTTATGGCACCAAACATGCGGAGGTGATTGCCGCTGTTTCGGGGCAAGTGGCTGATATTTTGTCGGAGGCAGAGATAAATGCCGCCAAAGCAGCCGCCACAATCATGGGAATGAACAATGTTTATTATCGCTTTGTGCATCTTGCGAGTGACAAGGACTATGCAAAGATGCCTGCGGGACTTCGCATGAATGTGATTGGAAAATCTGGAATTGAAAAGGTTGATTTTGAACTGTATTCCCTGGCCGTTTCTGCAATTAATGGCTGTGGAATGTGCATCAATGCTCATGTGCATGAGATTGTTAAAGGCGGCATATCCAAACAGGGTGTGCAATCTGCTATTCGCATTGCATCCGTGCTGAATGCGGTCGCACAGGCGCTCATCATAGAAATGTCATAACCTCCATGCCGCCGTCATGGGAAACAGGCAGAAGCCTTCCAGTGAAACGGGGCTGTTAGAGGTGCCCGCGTAGCTTTTCTCAATACAGGCAATTAGCTTCGCAGCAACTGCGAAAGTAAAAAAATCGGCACACAGGCTTAAATCCTGTGTGCCGATGCCGCATAAGCGCCGAGCTAATTCCAAGAGCGAGACCGCTTATTCCCTCTCATAGGCACCGATGTCGGGCACGGTGTCACGGGAGCGGCCGCGGGCATCCATGTCGGTTAACTCCACTGCCCCATTTGGCAGGGAAATTGTAGTGGAGGGGTCAGCCGGATTAGTGACCCAGTCGGTACGATCAGTACTATAATACAATGTACCATCGCCTTCAAGATTTATCATGACAAAGAGCCCTGCATCAATGGCCGGACTTCCGTTCAAAAGGGCATGTGTCTGTACATAACCGTCGTCGTAGGACAGAGCAGTAGCCAGTAAAGGATCCGTGATGCTTATACTGCCGCTCTCGATTCTAATAGCATCCGTTATATTAGCAGGATCGGCGAAACGGCCAATGCCGCCAGTGCCATCATAGGCCAGACCGTGCTGCACAATGCAGTTATAGAGGATGATGTTTTCATCACCCCCGTTGCTATCATTCTTCATATAGATCTGCTGATCCAGAGTCGATGAGCCTGCCTTTTTCTTGTTTCCCCAGAATAGCGAATTGATGACGGTAGGGCCGACATCTCCGTTGTTATTGTTATACATCCCGCCGCCTTTGTCTGCCGTATTACTTGAGAAAGTCACATTGATCAGGGTCGGAGCGGAGAATTGGTTATACATCCCGCCGCCGTGTTGTGCTTCATTCTGAAAGAAGGTCACACTGGCCAGAATCGGAAAAGAGTAGCTGTTAAGCATTCCACCGCCGCCTCCCGTCACCGTATTACTTGAGAAAGTCACATTGCGCAGGAGTGGAGAGGAGTTGTCGTTGAACATCCCGCCGCCCCGTCCATCGCTGCCGTCTGCCTTATTGCCCAAGAAGGTCACATCTCTCAGATGTGGAGAGGAGTTGTCGTTGTACATCCCGCCGCCGTGTTGTGCTTCATTCTGAAAGAAGGTCACACTGGCCAGAATCGGAAAAGAGTAGCTGTTAAGCATTCCACCGCCGCCTCCCGTCACCGTATTACTTGAGAAAGTCACATTGCGCAGGAGTGGAGAGGAGTTGTCGTTGAACATCCCGCCGCCTCTGTAACCTGTCGTATTCCCAGAGAAAGTCACATTTATCAGATGTGGAGAGGAGTTGTCGTTGAACATCCCGCCGCCCCGTCCATTGCTGCCGTCTGCCTTATTGCCCGAGAAAGTCACATTTATCAGATGTGGAGAGGAGTAAGCGTTATACATCCCGCCGCCCCGTCCATCGCTGCCGTCTACCTTATTGCCCGAGAAGGTCACATCGATCAGAGTTGGAGAGGAGTAAGCGTTATACATCCCGCCGCCATTCATAGTACCAGCATTCCCCCCTTGCACCGTCACGCTGTGGAGCAGGGCGGTGCCTGTCAAGGGAACAGCATCGGTATAAGAGTTGTCAAACACTCTATGTGTATCGCTCCCGTTGAAAATGGTGGTGTTCGTGGCCGTGGCCGTGGCCGTGGCTGTGTCGGGTCGATTCCATCCGTCATTCCAGCCGCCGACGATGGCCACCCTATTCTGCATCTTCAAGGCTGCGGTGTCATAGGTGCCTTGGCCCACCAGCAGGAAGGAAACCTCATTCGTTCCAGGAGCAGCCAATCCATCCAGTTTGTCTTTGAGAACACTCCCTGCGGCGGCGTTATCCCAGGAAGAGCCGTCTTCGGTCCCCGTTCCCTGTTCAGTGACATACACAACTTCACCCACATCATAGCCGGCGTAGCCTCCTAGTACACTCCGAGTGAAGGAACTGTACGTAGACAGGCCAAGGGCATAGGGATTGGGAATGCTTTTATTTGCCATCATCGTCGCAAAATCGGAGTAAGGCGCAGCTTCCTTGCCGACAGTTACAGTGTGGCTTACTTCGCCGTTCGGGTTGTCCGCCTCGTCTGTAAGATAAGCGGCCGGAATTTTGAAGACGAAAGTCTCCCCAACTTGGGGATCATGGCTTGAAAAAATGATGATTAATCGAGAGGAATCGTCAGAGTCCACCATAACATCACTATTGACACTTTGGTCGGAGGAGCCATTTGTCCCGCTGGAGCTTGGCGGCATAGTGATCAGCACCGTTTTCGTCAAATCGCTTAACTTGATCGGCTCATCAAAGCGAAGGCCGTACCCGAGTACGCCCGGAAGCATTTGGTCCTGGGCCGGAAGAAGTTTAGGGCCTTCTGTGTCGAATGCAACCTTTATCCCCAAACCAGGACACGAGGCTAACACAGCCCCCATCGCTAATAGAACGAAAAATTTGAATGCTTTGAAAAACATACTTCACTCCTTTCAGATGATTTGCAGAATAATCCAGTGTTCAGCCTGTATTCATGAAGCCGTCACACCCCATCGGCTTTCATTCGCCTGAATTCGATGAAAACATCTGTTATTCCGCGTAGCAGCTTCAGGCTATAAAATACAATATCTATCTTTTGTTAATTTTCAATAGGAACACATAAGTTACAGAAAATCTCCTTCGGAGAAACACTCTCTAAACGCACTGTTAGCGGCCCTTTTTCTGAAGAGTAAAGAGTGATGAATTGATTGCGAATTCTGATTTTCTGGTTTTTGGACTTGACTGTGGTATTATAAAGTATTACCATCTGTTCATGAATTGTAGTAAAATGAAGAGGGAAACAATCGCCTTCAAGGTGGATGAAGCCTTGGCCGAGGCCATGTCGGGAATTTCTAACAGATCGGGTTTCATCAGGACGGCGATTCTGTCGGCATTGGGGAATACTTGTCCCTTATGCAAAGGAACCGGCGTCTTAAGCGCATCACAGCGCATGCATTGGGAGATGTTTACTGCGCATCATCAGCTGCACACCTGCGGCAGATGCCGGGAATCTCATATCATCTGTGAGCATGAGGGAGGACGGGAATGAGCAATATCCGATATGGCATCATGCTTTTCATGGCGCTGATTCTCATCCTGACAGCGGGCTGCAGGAAGAATAGGGCTTCGGAATCCGCTGCCGAAGAAGCCGGAAGTCCTCTTCATATCCTTGCATCGACCAGCATCATCGGCGACATCGTTTCACAGATTGCCGGAAAGGATGCGGAAATAAAGACGGTGATACCGCCGGGGATTAGCCCTCATGCCTGGGCGCCTAACCCCCGCGAATTGGCCGCGCTGGAAGATGCGGATATCATCTTTGTCAACGGACTCGGGCTGGAGGCTCAACTGCTCTCCATTCTCGACAGCCTCCATGCCCCTGTTGTCGTGGAACTCTCCCAGGGAATAGTTCCGTTAATGGGGAACCATGATCATGAGGATCATGCCGATCCCCATTTCTCAGAGGAGAACCATGATCATGAGGGTCATGCCGATCCCCATTTCTCAGAGGAGAATCATGATCATGAGGATCATGCCGATCCCCATTTCTCAGAGGAGAACCATGATCATGAGGATCATGCCGATCCCCATTTTTCAGAGGAGAACCATGATCATGAGGATCATGCCGATCCCCATTTTTCAGAGGAGAACCATGATCATGAGGATCATGCCGATCCCCATTTTTCAGAGGAGAACCATGATCATGAGGATCATGCCGATCCCCATTTTTCAGAGGAGAACCATGATCATGAGGATCATGCCGATCCCCATCTTTGGTTCTCGCTCCGCAATGTGATTATCTGGACTCAAACTATCGCCGATGCCTTCAGTGCGATTGACCCAGAAAATGCCCTGTCTTATACCCAGGCGGCGGGGAGGTATGCGGAACGGCTCCGTAGCCTCGACGATACGATTGGAAATCTTACCTCCCGTATTCCGGCGGAGCATAGAAAGCTGATCACGGATCACAATGTCCTGGCTTATTTCGCAGAAGATTATGGCTTCTTTGTCATCGGCAGTCTCATCCCCTCAATCAGTGATCAGGCCGAACCTTCGGCGAAACACCTGATTACGCTCCAGGAAACCATTGAGGAAGAGGGGATACGGGCTATTTTTCTCGGTGAAGCAAGTTCTCAGGCTGTGAGGAATCTCGCTGATTCGGTCTCGAGAATAGGCGCTAGGACATTGCCCGTTGTTTCTCTGCGCACAGCATCGCTGGCTCCTCAAGGGGAGAGAGGCGATGATTATCTGGACTTCATCCTCTATAATGCAGAGCTTATAACTCAGGCATTGTCTGGGGCCCAATCTGAAAGCGGGTCTTCAGGCCGCAGTAGGATAGGTACGATGCCTTGAGAGATATAGCCTCCAGACTGCGTTATGGCGGGCAGTGTGATCTCGCTGCAATTCCCGATAGTCCGGCATTGAACTGTGCCGGATTGAATTTCCATTACCCCTCAGGTGAAGGAAGTGTCCTGGAAAATGTGAATCTCGTTGTGCACTCCGGCGAAATGGTTGCGCTGGTAGGCCCGAACGGCGCCGGAAAATCGACTTTGTTCAATCTCATTCTGGGCATAGAGAAGCTGACACAGGGGCAGATTGATGTCTATGGATATGCGGCGGCGGATTGTCTGCATAGGGTGGCGGTTGTCCCCCAGCGCAGCAAGGTGGACTGGCGTTTTCCGGTCAATGTCCGGCAGGTTGTGATGATGGGACGCTATGTTCATCTCGGCTGGTTTAAGAAGCCCGGTTCTAAAGACAATGAAGCCGTGGATGCAGCACTTGCGGCCATGGAAATCGCCGACTTGGCGGACAGGCAGGTCGGCGAGCTTTCGGGCGGCGAACAACAGCGGGTGATGCTTGCCCGCACGCTGGCTCATGATGCCGACCTTCTCCTCCTTGATGAACCGCTGAATCATGTGGATATTTCCACCCAGGAACTCATCTTTCACAAGCTCGAAAGTCTCACGGCCCAGGGCAAGGCCGTCATTGTTTCCACCCATGACTTGGGCGTGTTGACAGTTCACTTCACCCGTGCCGTTTTTCTGGATAAACGCATCATTGCCGATGGTTATCCGAAGCAGGTTCTCACCCCTGAAACAATCGCCAATGCCTACGGCATAGAATTTCATAAGGATTACCGCCCATGGAATTCCTGATTGAACCCCTGAGCCGGGCATTCCTCCTCAGAGGTTTGACCGGAGGTTTTCTGGTTGCCGTCGTATGTGCATCCTTAAGCGCCATCGTCGTTTGGCGGGGCCTGTCGTTTATGGGCGATGCCCTGGCGCATTCTGTTTTGCCGGGAATTGTGGCCGCCTATGTTCTGGGCATCAGTTTGTTCTGGGGCGCATTGGGCGCGGCATTGCTGGCAGTGATGGGGGTCGGCTTCATTTCCAGCCGTGGGCGGCTTAAGGAGGATGCGGCCATCGGTGTACTCTTTGCCGGATTCTTCGCCCTCGGGCTGCTGCTTCTGGGAAGAATCGCTACTTTTAGCGATCTCAGCCATATCCTGTTCGGGAACATTCTCGGCGTATCCGGTCATGACATCATACTCATGGCCAGTGCCGCAGTCATCGTAGTCTCCGTGCTCATCCTGTGCTCCAAGGAAATCATCACCGCATCCTTCGATCCGGCACATGCGATGTCCATCGGCCTCTCCCCCGTGCTGGTGCGTTATCTCATCCTTGTGCTCCTGGCCCTGGCCACGGTTGCGGCGATACAGACCGTGGGAGTGGTTCTTGTGCTGGCCATGCTCGTTACTCCCGGGGCGGCGGCTTCTCTTATATCCCGCCGTTTCACCGGCATTATGTCCTTGTCGGTTCTTCTCGCTTTGCTGGCCACCTTGATAGGCTTCTATACTTCCTACTACATCGATGCGGCATCCGGTCCGGCTATTGTGTTGACCCTTACCATCATGTTTTTCATCTGCGCGCTTATAGCCTGGGTAAAACGATGGACGGATTGATTATAGCACTGTACAATTAATTTCAGAGCCTGTCCAAAAAAGGCATCATTGGCCTGCGTGCGGAAGGAAACGGAGGGCCTGGAATACCTGCGAATATGAAGGTTTCTGAGTCTCTTCATTAACCCCCCCTCCCCTCCCCTCCCCTCTCCTCCCCCTGGCTAAGGGCCGATTCTTTTATTGGGCAATATCTGGAATAAGCTATTTGGAGAGTCCAGTGTACAAGAGTGTAGATCCCAAAGTTGATTTTCCCAGGATGGAAGAAGGAATTCTCAAGTACTGGGCGAAAAACCGGATCTTCGAGAAATCCTTTGAAAACCGCCCGGCAGAAGATGAATTCGTTTTTTACGATGGTCCGCCGTTTGCTACCGGCCTGCCTCATTTCGGTCATTTCGTGCCTGGCGCTATCAAAGATATCATACCCCGTTATGCGACGATGAAAGGAAGGCGCGTTGAGCGCCGGTTCGGGTGGGACTGCCATGGATTGCCGGTGGAATACGAGATGGAAAAGGAATTGGGCATTTCCGGGAAGAGTGAAATTGAGAAATACGGAATTCCCCGATTCAACGAAGCCTGCCGGTCCATTGTGCTGCGGTACACGGAGCATTGGCGGAAAATCATGATCCGTTCCGGCCGCTGGGTGGACTTCGATAATGACTATAAGACCATGGACCCAGACTACATGGAGTCGATCTGGTGGGTCGTCAAGGCCCTGTGGGAGAAAAACCTTGTGTACAAGGGTCATTACATACTCCCAAGCTGTCCCCGCTGCTCTACGCCGCTTTCCAATCACGAACTCAATCTCGGCGGTTATAAAGATGTTCACGACCCGGCCATCACCGTCCGTTTCCGCTTAACGGACGAGAAGAACACCGCCTTCCTTGCATGGACGACGACACCTTGGACACTGATCAGCAATCTTGGTCTTGCACTCGGTGCACAGATTGACTATGTCAAGATCGAATATGGAGATTCCTGTTACATCCTGGCCGAGTCCAGGCTCGGGGAGTATTTCCCATCGGATATGGAGTACAGGGTATTGTGGAGAAAAAAAGGCCGGGAACTCAGCGGGATAGGCTACGATCCGCTGTTCCCCTACTTCGCAGACTATGCCGGCATGGGGGCCTTCCAAACACTCGCTGGAAACCATGTCTCCACCGAGGAGGGAACCGGCATCGTCCATACGGCACCAGGTTTTGGCGAAGACGATTATGAGCTGATGAAGGAAACAGGCGTGCCTGTGGCCTGTCCCGTAGACGAAGAAGGCCGCTATACGGGCGAAGTCCCCGATTACGCCGGGCGCTTCGTAAAGGACTGCGACCGCGACATCATCGCCAGGCTGAAGGAGAACGGGGCGCTGTTCAAGCGTGATCAGATATTGCACTCCTATCCTCATTGCTGGCGTTGTGACAGTCCGCTTTTATACAGAGCCGTCGGCTCATGGTTCGTCGATATTCAGAAGATCAAAAAGACCATGCTGACGGCAAACGAAGAGGTGGACTGGATGCCGCAGCATTTGAAGAATGGCCGTTTCGGGAAATGGCTGGCGAATGCCAGGGACTGGGCCATCAGCAGAAACCGCTACTGGGGTAATCCAATTCCCTTCTGGGAATGCGATTCCTGCGGCGCTCTGGAATGTCTTGGCGGCCGGGAGGAGCTTTACGATAAGATCGGCGAGAAGGCCGCACAGAAGCATAAGGCTAATGGAGGCGATCTCCACAAGCATCATGTCGACGGGCTTCGCTGGCCCTGTGTCTGCGGCGGTTCCATGGGACGCATCCCCGAGGTGTTGGACTGTTGGTTTGAATCGGGGGCCATGCCCTATGCCCAGGTTCATTACCCTTTTGAGAACAAAGAGTGGTTTGAGGAGCATTTCCCGGCGGATTTCATATCCGAAGGACTGGATCAGACGAGAGGGTGGTTCTATACCCTCACCATCTTGGGGGCGGCATTATTTGGCTCTCCTGCTTTCCGGCATGTGGTTGTCAATGGACTGGTGCTGGCCGAAGATGGGAAGAAAATGGCCAAGAGCCTGCGCAACTACACCGATCCGGCATTGGTGATGAATCAATTCGGCGCCGATGCGCTCAGGCTGTTTCTCATGAATTCGGCGGTGGTCAAGGCCGAGAACCTGCGATACTCCGACGACGGTGTCCGGGATGTTCTCAAGGGCGTCATCCTGCCGCTGTGGAACGCCTACAGTTTCTTCGTCACCTATGCCAACATAGACGGCATACATCCAAACCATATTCCCGAGGATGCGGTAAATCCTCTCGATAGGTGGATTCTCTCTGAAACTGGCTTCCTCGTCGATGCTGTCGGGAAGATGCTGGACGCCTATGACATTCAAAAAGCCATTGAGCCCATCCTGAATTTCATTGATGCCCTCAATAACTGGTATATTCGCCGTTCCCGTCGGCGCTTTTGGCGAAGCGAACAGGATGGGGATAAACTCCATGCCTATGCCACTCTCAGGGCCGCTCTCATAACCCTCGCCAAGGTGTCGGCGCCTTTCATCCCTTTTATAACCGACGAGATGTATCTCAATCTCCGAAATCCCGGGGATCCGGAATCTGTTCATCTCTGTGACTGGCCGGATGCCGCCGAATTCTTGCGGGATGAGCCGCTGGAAAGGAAAATGGCGGTTACAAGGCGTACGGTGAGCCTGGGCCGGGCCTTGCGGAACGCTCATGAGTTCAAAATTCGCCAGCCGCTGCTCAGCCTGCACATCGTTACAAGAGACTCTGCGGAAAAGGCCATACTTAAAGAGATGAGGGAACTCCTGGAAGAGGAACTCAATGTCAAGAGCGTGCAATTCAAGGACAACGAGGAAGACCTGGTGGAATATTCTGCGAAGGCGAATTTCAAAGTTCTCGGCAGGAAACTGGGCCGGGATATGAAGGCCGCCGCCGACCGCATCGCCTTGCTTACGCCTAAAGAGATAATCTGTCTGATTGAAGGCGCCGAACTCTCGGTGAATTTTAGCGGCATAGACAGCACCGTTCTTGATCTCACTGCGGAGTCGGTGGAGGTGCGGCGCAGCGAGAAAACCGGCCTCAAGGTCATCAACGAAGGCTCTCTCACCCTGGCCCTGGATACGGAAATCACCCCTGAACTCCTGTCGGAGGGATTATCCCGAGACCTTGTGCGCGGCATACAGAACCTCCGCAAGGAGGCCTGTTTCGAGGTGACCGACCGCATCATGGTGGAACTGACCTGTCCCCCCGATATTCGAGATGCCTGCCGTGTCCATGAGGAGTACATCACAGGAGAGATTCTCTCAGAGCCGCTGGTGTTCGTCGATGATGCGGGCACCGGGGCACGAAAGCTGTCCGTGGGAGGCCATGACATTGAGGTCAGCCTGAAGAAACAGCGGCAATGAACATGTTGCACCGACAATCGCCCATGAGCCGCATCGGGCTGGCCTTTGCGGCCGTGATACTCATCGTCTCCTGCCGCAGTATGCCGGTGGCGCCCTTCCCTGAAGTCGTAGACTGGCTCCCTGAAGAATCGAATTTGGTTCTCCGTATAGAGGTTGACGGCAATGAGACTCTGGCCGAAAGCCTCATCTCTTTGGCGGGGATGAATCCCGAAGAGTTCCAGCCTGTTATAAAGCGGACGGCCTTGCTGGCCTTCGGCGCGGAAATAACCGGAGATGAGGAGAATCTCCTTTATGCACCGATTCATGCTGCGGCCATCGGTCTCTGGCCGCGCGGCCTGCTTGGCGGCGTCCTGGGAAGTGAATGGGTGCGAAAACGCAGTGAGCAGTTTGTGTGGAGCGGTCCGAATGATATGGAATTGGCAGCACCGTCAAACGAGGAAATCATCATCTCCCGCACTCGGCTGAGTAAGCTGCTTCGAAATAGGAGAAGCACTGCGGGGCTTCCCGGCAGGCGGTACAGGCTGCCTCGTAATGCGGACTTGGCATTGCTTGTCGATGGCGCCGAACTTGTGAATCGCTTGATGCCTCTTGCCGACGGCCGGGTCGTCGGTTTAACGGCCGTGCTCAGGAAAAAGGGGCTATCGAGTTATGGGGCGGAGCTGCGTATTTATGCCGCAGAAGAGGTCCTTGCGCCTTCACTCGGCCTTGCCATTCGCTTAGCTGTTTCCTCAAGGTTTGGCACATCGTCCATCCCTGAGGAGAGAGATTTGATTCCCAAGATGAAAGTGGAAACGGATGGCGGAGTGGTCACCTTGAATATCGAGTCAGTCAGTCTGGCCGTTATTCATTCTTTGCTGGCCGAAATAGACCTATGATTGCCGTTATCGACTACAATGCCGGCAATCTCACCAGCGTGGAAACGGCTCTTCGCTACTTGAACGCCTCTTATCGGGTCACCTCCGATCCCCAGTTTGTAATGAGTGCAGACAGGGTAATCTTCCCGGGCGTAGGGGAGGCCCGCCAGGCTATGGGTGTGTTAAGCACAGGCGGTTTGGATGAGGCGCTTAGGGCTTTTGCGGCTGCGGGGAAGCCCTTGCTGGGCATCTGTCTGGGATGCCAGATTCTCATGGAATTCTCAGAAGAAGGTGAAACAGGCCTCTTGGGCTTGATTCCAGGCTCTGTGAGGCTTTTTCCCGGCGGAGAAGTCAAGGTGCCTCAGATTGGCTGGAATGCGATTCATCATGATGGGTCTTCGCTTTTCAATGGCATCGAGCAGCAAAGCTCCTTTTACTTCGTGCATTCCTATTACGTTTCGCTTACGCTATCGGATGGCAGTCCGTCGCCCTGGGTTTGCGCCTCAGCGGATCATGGTATCGAATTCGCCGCGGCCATTCGCCGGGAGAATATCTGGGGCACCCAGTTTCACCCGGAGAAGAGCGGCCCCAAGGGGCTGCTTCTGCTTGAAAATTTCATCAAAGGTTAGGGAAGCCATGCTGCTGAAGAGAATTGTTGTCTGTCTTGATGTGCGTGACGGCAAAACAACCAAGGGCGTGAAATTTAAGGACAATATCGATATAGGCGATCCAGTGGAAATGGCCGCTGAATACTATAGGCAGGGGGCGGATGAGCTGGTGTTCTATGACATAACCGCCTCTGCCGAACGGCGGGACATCATGATTGATGTCGTGAGGGCCGTGGCCGAAAGCATATTTATTCCCTTCTGTGTCGGCGGCGGCATTCGCTCCCTCAAAGATATGAACAAAGTAATTCTTGCCGGGGCCGAGAAGGTCAGTGTCAACTCCGCTGCCGTGCGTCGGGCGGAAGTCATCACCGACGGAGTCAGACATTACGGTTCCCAGTGCATCGTGTTGGGCATGGATGTTGAGGCCGATACGGCCATGCCCTCAGGATACGGGGTGGTTATCGATGGCGGACGCACGAAGACCGGACGGGATATGCTTGAATGGGCGTACGAGGCTGCGGACAGGGGCGCCGGAGAGATCGTATTGAATTCAATTGATGCCGACGGCACCCGTAAAGGCTATGAAATTAACGCCACTCAAATGGTCAGCAAGACTGTCAGCATTCCTGTCGTAGCTTCCGGCGGCGGCGGTGTTCCCCGCCATCTGGCCGATGTTCTTACCACTGGAATGGCCGATGCGGCCTTGATAGCCGGCATGGTTCATTCTGGCGATTATACGGTTGAGAAAATCAAGAAAGAACTGTCCGGCATGGAGATTCCGGTCCGGATGGATTAAGCCTGGGAGTTTTTCAACCGCTAAAAGCACGAAAAGTGGATGTTCATGGGTTTTCTATAAAACCGGCGCTAAGAATTCCCTCTTGACAACAATTCGCCGATAACCTATCACCTAACCTTAATCTCGTAGAGATCACAATTTCAATATTTTAAGGAGATTACAGGAGTGAAGTATGTGTACTTCTTTTTCGTCGTACCGCTGGTAACTTTTACCGGTCTTATATGCATAGCCGCAGAAGAGGAAAATGCAAAAACCGGATGTTAGGCGCTACAAATTGAAATGGAATGAATATAGGGCACCTCTAAAAAACCCATTTAGTTCTTGCCTCGATCTTTTCTGCCGCTACTGCGTTGTCAAAATACTCACGTAGCTTAAGCTGCGCTTGAGCTTTTGCCGCCTTGTATCGACAAAAATTTCTTCGTCAATTTCCTAAAGCTGTTTTTTAGAGGTGCCCTATAGTGCTCCAAATTGCTGTATTCATACATATCCATGGGTAAAATTGAGGTATTTCGAGATATGTAAGCCTAAATTTGAGTTGTGGCGGCTTCAGCGGCCGTAAAAAACTGCCAAGGCTGTCTAGTTTGGTGAACTTGGGATAGGGCGTTCCGAAGGCGGGGAACTCTTTGTAGGCTAAAGTGGATGAATTGATTGATAGGGAAGATGGCTGTCTTGCTGGTTCATGCCAACGGCGATGGACAAGCCTGTCAAGACCAAATCGGGTATGACGGCATCAAAGAGGTTTTCCTTCTCAAACAGCCGCACGAATCCGCCGGTTCCAATGATCACCGTTTCTTCGCGAGTGAAATAGTCTGACTTGATGGCGGCACAGACTTTCTGGATGATGGCCAGATTGCCGTAGTAGAGTCCGGACTGTATGCTCTCGACCGTAGAAAGACCGATGAGATTGCCGGGCGGCTTGATTTCGACTGTGGGCAGTTTGGCTGTCTCCGAGGCGAGAGCCTTCATGGAAATGCCCAGACCCGGAAGGATGATGCCGCCAAGGTAGGTTCTCTCCCTGCTGACAGCGCAGATGGTGGTGGCCGTACCGAAGTCCACGATAATGATATTCTGATACGGGAAGTGGTTAACGGCGGCGATGGCGTTTGCGATACGGTCTGCCCCGAGTTCCTGGGGATTTCTGTACATGAAACTGATCCCTGTCTTTGAATCGGAAGTGAGGATGAATGGAGGGAGTTGGAAATACTTTAAGCATGTGTTGGTGAGAGTGTGAATAAGGGCGGGCACGACCGAGCAGATAGAGATATGCTCTATCCCGCCGGAGGAGACATTGTTTTCATTCAAGACACCACGGAGAAACACGCCGAGTTCGTCGGAAGTCACTCCCAATTTGGAGGATTTTCTGAATTGGAGCAGAATACTCCCGTCCTGAACGATGCCGCCGAATATGTGGCTATTGCCAACGTCAAGGGCCAGTATCATATATCTATGCCTTCAATCCGGAGGAACAATGATGGAGTATCTCTCCGGCTAGATCATCCAAAGTTATATCCTGATGGAGCATTTGATGATCCTTGTAGACCGTGAAACGGTGTTCCCCTCTGTACCGCATTTCATAGAGGTCGTTATGAATCACCAGATCGGCCGGTGAATGCTTCAACAACTCCATCACCTCTCGTTTCTGCTGCTTCCTATCGGGAGTGTTAGTGAGCTTAAATCCGGCCAAGATGGGCGGCTGCCCGGCGGCGGGGTTTGAGAGGGCGTATTCTTTCAGACGGTCGATTATCTTGAAATTACGCCTGGTCCTAATAACAAGGTTCTCATGAGAGGATATCTTAGGAATTTCAGCGGGCTTATAGCGCTTTCCGTTCAACTCGATACAAGAAACCGAGTAGTCACTGACGGCGGCGGTGTGAATGATGAGATCATAGGTGTTCTCGGCCAGATGCCTTTGAAACAGGGCATCAAGGTCAAAGAATGATTGGAATTTGATGTTGATAGCCGAGGTGACGGGCTGGGCGCTGGATATACCATGCAGGAAGGTCACAAAATGACTCGGGGCTAGAAATTCGGCCAGCGCAGCGCCGGTTTTTCCGCTGCTGAAATTTGTGATGTGTCGTACTTCGTCGATAGGCTCCTGGGTGGCGCCGGCGCTGATAAGAATTTTCATCGGTGAAGTTCCAGTTCTTTCATGATTATCGGGAAAATTATCTCAGGCTCCGCCAGACGGCCCGGGCCTTCGGTGCCGCAGGCCTGGTACCCGTCATCGGCATCCAGAATTTTGACGCCCCAGGTACCGAGTATGCGCAGGGATTCCTGGGTTCGGGGATGACTGTACATCTTCGCGTTCATCGCCGGGGCGATGAGATAAGGCTTCTTGAAATCATGCGCCAGGAAGAGGCAGGAAACCGGATCGTCAGCCATCCCGGCAGCAAACTTGTTTATTGTGTTACCTGTAGCGGGGCAGGTGATCGCAAGGTCGTACCAATCACTTAACTGCACATGCTCGATGCCATAGGCTGTATCAAAGACGTTCGAGTAATTCTTCCTCCGTGTAAGCCCTTCCAGGGCGGCATCGCCGATGAATCGATGAGCCGAAGCTGTACAAGCCGTCTGAACCTCCACATCGGCTTGCACCAGTTTAGAGATGAGATAGCAGCTCTTATAGCCGGCAATGGAACCGGTGAGGCAGAAGAGTACTTTATATCTGGACATTGTCGATCAGTCTCACACCGCCGATGGTCACCGCCCCGAAGCGGCGGCCAGACATTTCTTCAATATAATCCACTTCTATTCCGAAATGAAGCAGTTCATCAATCGCTTCTCGGCAGTTAGCCGCTTCACGGAGTATTTGAGGGAGTTTTCCGGCTAAGGCGCGTTCATTTTCATTGAGGAGTGTGTTTCGGGAACTCACAGCCAAGCCGTCTTCTTCCCTGACGATGGGGACTCTGACGATTTTTATAGGAAGGAACAGGTGTTGAACCATGCCTTCAATCAGCAATAGCTGCTGGTAGTCCTTTTCACCGAAGTATGCCCGTGTTGGAGCGATGATATTGAACAGTTTCAGCACGACCGTGAGAACGCCATCGAAGTGACCGGGACGACTCTTGCCGCAAAGCCGTGTGGAAAACTCTGATTCACTCACCTTGTAGCGGTAATTATCTGCATAAATTTCCTTGTAGCGGGGAACAAAAAGATAATCTACGTCTTCCCGGGCCAGCAATTTCCTATCTCTTTCTAGGTCTCTGGGATATGCCTTCAGATCATCGGGGTTATTGAATTGCATCGGATTGACGAAAATGCTAGCCACGGTGCTTTCGTTCTGTCTAATCGATTCATGCACTAGGGCGAGATGACCGGGATGCAGTGCTCCCATGGTTGGAACCATCCCGAGGGTTCTTGATCCTAGGCTATCCTGAATCGCTCTCCATTCACCGATGCTCTCTACTACTTCCACAACACACCCCCATGCTCCGCAGCTTTCAATAATCAATATTTGGGCGCAACCCTTCGGGTCGGGCTTTCCACTCCAATGCCTTGCTCTGGCTGCCAGCCCCCCGGCTCATTGCCAATCGCCGGGGCAGCCAGCGGCATTTCCG
Source organism: Spirochaetaceae bacterium (assembly GCA_965232165.1). Classification (GTDB taxonomy): domain Bacteria; phylum Spirochaetota; class Spirochaetia; order DSM-2461; family DSM-2461; genus UBA2779. The sequence continues at coordinate 1,075,104 of CBDDOY010000002.1, forward strand.
CTGCAATCCCTTGCGCTATATTATTATCATTGCATAATCTGCCGTGTACAGCACACGATGAGTCTGCCGGACTTAACCTTTTCAGTCGTTTTCGCCCTGTGTTCCTGCTGCAACGTTGCAAAATGCTCACGAAGCTATGCTGCGCCCCACTTCTGCCGCCTTGTATAAGAAAAAATCATCTGAAATTGTCTCAAGAATCTCAAGTCCAGGCTCCTAGTAATAGCTGTGCCCGGCCTGGGGAAAACTTCCCTTCTTCACCTCGTCGCAGTAGTTATTGAGAGCGTTTCTGAATAACTCCTTCCCGTTCAGGTAATGCTTCAAGAATTTCGGTCTCATGTCTGTGAGACCGAGCATATCATGTGCTACAAGCACCTGGCCGTCTACACCGCTGCCTGCCCCTATGCCGATGGCGGGAATGGTGAGCTTCTTGGATATTTGAGTGGACAATTCATGCGGAATGCACTCCAGCACCAGGGCGAAACATCCGAGGCGCTCGATTTCCAATGCCTGTTCAAAGATTGCTTTGGCCTTGGCCTCATCATTGCCTTGCACCCTGTGCCCGCCTAATGCATGAACAAATTGGGGCATGAGACCAAGATGCCCCATCACCGGCACTCCCGATTCGACGATATAAGAAATGATTTCCTGATTTCCCCTCACGCCTTCTATTTTCACGGCGGAAGCACCGGCTTTCATGAGCGCATCAACCGTTTTCATCGCCGCCCTGCAGCCCTTTCTGCAGCTTAAAAAGGGCATGTCGGCGGTGATAAACTTATGAGGAGCCCCACGGCTGACCGCAGCGGTATGATTGATCATGAATTGGTTCGTGGCATGAACTGTCGAGTCAAAACCATGCATCACCATGGCCAAACTGTCCCCTACTAACAGACAATCAACCGCAGTTTCATTGAAGATGCGTGCCATAGTGTAGTCATAAACCGTCATCATGGCAATCTTCTCGCCCTTCATCTTCATCTGCTTAAATTCCAATACGGTTTTCATACGCTTCCCTGCCGATGGTTTATATGTCGCTCAGAATACACTACTCGTTTTCTTTGTATGGGGATTTCAGGTTTTCCAACGGCATCATGGGGATACAAGAAATTTTAAAAGCGGCCCGTCCATTGCTATCTTCGCCCGGTCAACTTGATGATGTGATAACCAAACTGAGTCTGTATAACATTGGAAAAGGAGCCCGGTGAAAGGTTCTGACAGGCCGCTTCAAATGGAGTCACCATCTTGCCCTGTCCGAACCATCCCAAATCGCCGCCTTTGGAGGCACTGGGGCAGGTTGAATGCTCCTTTGCAAGAGATTCAAACCTGCCGGGGCCTTTTTTGATCTGTTTAAGTAACCGCTGGGCTAAATCCCGATCCTTGACGAGTATGTGGCTGGCTCTCCATTCCATGGAGATGACTATATCGCAAAAATCGGGTAAAAGTCAAGCGGCATTCCTTTATAATCCTAAAACCTGAATACCAATTCAAATGAAGCGCCCATCTGTGGCTGGTCTCCAGATCGCCTGCCTGATTCCTCTCCGTAGAATGCAAAATTGAGTTCCGCAATGAACAAATCAAATCCTAAACCTACTGTCGGATAGCCTCCAGAGAACCCGACACGAAATGAAAAGATGTCAATGAGTTTGGCTTCAGCACCCAAATGCAGGCTTGCCCAAAAACTCTTGGCTTCGAAATCATCAATTGTGGAAGCATCAATCAGGGGTATGACCACTTCAGTATGGGCCTTGAAGGCTATAATCCTGTTTGCTTTTCCGAAATCAGGCTTCACTCCCACGCCAAGCCTCAGCGTCATTGGCGAGATGTATGGCAACCCTGAGTAATCCGTACCGGAAAATGGGGAGATATCGCCGCTGGAGATGTTGGCAGCCTTGTATTGGTATCGAGTATGGGCTATGTCTCTCAATGAGAGACCGAAAGTGAGGATATTCCATTTCGCAATCGCACCTAAATCAAATCCAATACCCCATCCTGAAAGCCAAGTAAACTGATCTAATGCCGAGGATGCCTTCATCGCGCCGAGTAGGCTATTGATGTTGAGATCGGTCAGTTTCACTCGCCACATCGGTCTAATATTGGCCCCAACCGCAAGGTTCACAGGTCCCAGGTCAAACTTGTATGAATAGCCCCCCACGAAAGCAAGAGTGGCTGTCGCCGAACCTTGGATACTCGTAATAGTTCTCGTTTTAGGCGCCATTCCATCCACCGTCCCGATAAGTCCAAAACCAAATCCATGGCCGACATATCCGCCGCCGAATTGCGCACCAAATCCTAAGTCTTGTTTCTGTATTTGTTCAATAACAAAAGAAAGAATGCTTGACTGGTCTTTGGAAAAACTGGGAAGCTTGTTCATCATTTCAAAAATATTGCCCACAAACCAAGGGTTGATTCCCAGTATTGTAACCTCACCCTTTTCTTTATATTGTACTTTTTCTACGACTTCGCCTTCTTCCTGGAGGGTTACCATATCAGTTCCCTGGATAGTAACCACTGAATCGCTTAAATGATTTTTCGTTGCAATCCTCTTAGTATTGATGTTATAAGCGAAACCGGCAGGGTTGGTCATCAAGCTCTGGAAGCCTTGCGCAACCGCTGTATAAGAGCCTCCTTGGGCCATTATTTCAGGACTAACCCAGCCAAAGGGCTTGTCGTATTTAAATTCTGATCCAAAAATTGAAAACCCGATACCTATAAATAATATAACACAGGCAGATTTTTTTCTCATCTTATCCTCCACTTACTTGGGATAGAAAAGCATCCAGGTCTAAACCGGAATTGACAACTTCAGACAATCCTGCTTCTTCCAGCATCGCCTGGATTTCTTCTTCATCAGAAGATGAATCACCAACGTCAGGCAGGGTGTAATCCGGAAATCCCTTCTCATTGACAATAGCGTCAACCGCTGTCAGCTTCTTTAACTCTTTCAAGTCATCCTCGTCATTCTCGTCTAATTCAGGATTTGCATCTTTGATTTCTTGAGGGACAGTGTTTAAGTTGTCGACGACATAGCTGACAAGTCCTGCATATAAAGCCTTTGTCGCAACATCTTCTTTGGAATTTGCATCATCATCAACAGGGGTAAAATCTCCGTTTTCATCTGTTAAAATATCCTCATAGAGGGCATAATCATCTGCGGCGGCCAGTAAACCATCAATTTTTTTGATGAGATCGGCGTTTTGCTGCTCCTTTGATTTAGTTTTATCAACAGGGAGCCATGTGTCAATGACATCATCCATGGTCTCAAATTTGGGTGGATCCGATGAAACAAAATCAGAAGCAACATCATTCACATTTTCGAGAATTTCATCAGCCCCGCTCGTCGTGTATTCGACATTGGCAAGAGTGAGAAGAGAGGATGCATCATCAGGGGTAATCGCATCTTCTTCTGTTGCGGTTCCAGCATTCTGCTTGTCTTGCTTAGCTTTGACTTTTGCAGCCTCTTTTTCCAGTGTCTGAATTGCTTTCTCGGCTTCTTCGGGGTTGTCCTTGAGATAATCATAGAATTGGTCATCCTCTGCCAGGTCCAGTATGGAGCTGCCATTGCCCAATTCACCGGATGAAGGTTCCTTATAGGGATCTAATCCGCCGAATAGACTCGACATGAAGAAACTGCCATCACAGGAAAGGCTAAAGACACAGCAAATAACCAAAGCTATGTGCAGCTTAATTGTTTTCATTTCGTACCTCCTATAGTTTGCTATCATGTAAATATACACAATATTGATTGAATTGCAAGAAAAAGAAGGAGGTAATAGCATTCCATCGTTCAATCTTCATGGTTCTTACATGTAATTCACATATATCAGGCAAGCATATATTGTCTTGGCTGTGGTTTGGTTATACAGTGTGTTTTTGACATTAATACATAAGGAGGCTGCAAGTTAGCCATGAAATCGATTTTGAGATACTCGGCAATGAAATGCAGATAGTGGAAATTGAACTCGATCCTGGTGAAACGGTTATCGCCGAGGCGGGTGCGATGAACTATATGGATGAGGGCATTGAATTTGAAACTAAGATGGGAGATGGCTCTTCCCCTCAAGCGGGAATGTGGGAAAAACTGGCCGGTGCGGGCAAGAGGGCGCTCACCGGTGAATCCATTTTCATGACCCATTTCTCTAACCGGGGCAGAGGCAAGAAGAAGGTGGCCTTCGCCTCCCCCTACCCAGGGAAGATACTCGCCCTCGATTTATCTTCTTTGGGCGGGGAACTGATCTGTCAGAAAGATGCCTTTCTTTGTGCCGCATTGGGAACTTCGGTGGAGATTGCCTTTCATCGTCGAATAGGAGCCGGATTCTTCGGCGGAGAAGGCTTCATCCTCCAGCGGCTGAGAGGAGACGGGATGGCTTTTATACATGTGGGGGGCATGGTGATAAGCAAAAAAATGTCTGGCGACCGCTTATTGGTGGACACCGGCTGCATTGCCGCCATGACCACGGGGATCAGCTACGACATCACGAAATCTGGAAACTTAAAATCCATGCTCTTCGGGGGGGAAGGTTTATTCCTCGCCGATGTGCGGGGGCACGGCACTCTCTACTTGCAGAGCCTTCCGTTTAGCAGACTGGCAAGCCGCATCATTAAGGCCGCCCCCCAAACAGGAACGAAGCACAAAGGTGAAGGCTCACTCCTGGGAGGGCTGGGTAATATTATAATGGGGGACAACAGTTGACGGCTTAGGCTTGCCGTAGCTGTGTCTATTCCCAATACCTCTTCAGCTTAGCCAGCCCCTCCTGAATGCGGTCTACGTCGATTCCACTGTAGGCGAATCGGATGAACACCCTGTCCTCGCCTGGCAGGGGGCGTCCAAAATGTTCTCTGGAACAGAATGAAACGCCGGTCTCATGGAGTGCATCCATCCTGAATTTTGTGGAATCGGTGTAGCCCTTGCGCTTGAAGACCTCTGTTACGTCTGGAAACAGATAAAAGGTGGTCTCTGGCCGTGACACTTGTACTCCGTCAATGGCTTGCAGTGCTTCTACCAGGGCATCTCTGCGGGATTTCAGGGTTCGGAGTATGGCATCTTGAGGCTCGCCTGGCCCATTGAGACAGGCGATGCCGGCGGCCTGAACGAAGTGATTGGTGCAGGACTCCACATTTGTGTTAAATTTCGAGATAGCATTCATTATCTCTTGAGGGCCTGCCGCACAGCCAAGCCGCCAGCCTGTCATGGCGAATTTCTTGGAAAATGTGTAGAGAATGACCGTTCGCTCGGCCATGCCCGGCAGGGATGCAATGCTTCTGCTTTTTCCGCTGTAGCGCACGTCGTAATAGGCTTCGTCGGAGAGAACCCATAAATCATGCTTCTGAGCGAGGTTGGCAATCCACTGCATTTCTTCTTGGCTTGATTCTGCACCAATGGGATTCTGATAGTTGTTGTAGAGCAGGACGGCGGTCTTGTCGGTGATCTGAGCTTCGATTTCCCCGCGGTTTATATTGAAGCCGGCGGCGGCGGCCGTATAGCCGTATGGAAGAGCTTTCGCACCTAAGTACTCGATTTGAGATTCATAGATAGGATAGCCGGGGTTGGGATAGAGCGCCTCGGCGCCTTCCTCTAGCACTACGGCCAGGAATTTCCCTATCACAGGTTTACCCCCCGGCTGTACAGAGATGTTCTCTGCCGACAGTCTCAAATTCCTGGCTTTACCGATATCCTCGGCGAGAGCCTCCCTGAGCGGTGCGATACCCGGCCCTGGGGTATATCCGGTCTTGCCTTCGCCGGCGGCCTTCAATGCCGATTCGATGATGTATTGCGGAGTCGCAATGTTCATATCCCCAAGGTGGAATGAATACACCGTGTTGCCTTTGGCGGCCCAGGCCGCCGCATCTGCGCCTACCGCAAAAGCGGTTTCCGTACCGAGCCGGCTATAACGTTTTGATAATGTTTTCATAGTGTTCTCCTTATGCTGTTTCCAATCGTTTCATCCGATAATCGAAATCTTTGACAAATCGTTCAATCCCCTTAAGCAGCCATTCAGGTGAGAGATGCGCTTCCTCTATGACTTCTTCCAACGATCCGCCGGAGCGCCAGTTATCATCCCAGTCGGCCGTCATGGCATATTCATCGGCGATTCTGTTTCCAGACCAGTCCCGCATGGCTATGGCCGCGGCGTTGCTGACATAGGTGGAATTCATCCAGTCAGCATCGTCGACAATGGACTGTCTATAGGCTTCAGGCTGAAGCCGGAAGAGTTCGGGGCTTACTGCCGCCACGAGTTTGACATTGAGTCGGCGGGCATCAAGTTCGCCCAGGATTTTTATGATGCCTGCGGTGCTAGAAGTGCCCTGAACAAAGATGGTTCCCATCTTTGGAATTTGAGCCTTGTAATCCCGAATAAGGTAGGCCCCCTTGGCGGCATCGAGGTGTGAGGCCATGCCCAATGCCTCGCGGTTAGGAATTTCAACGCCGGGACGAGTGAGGTGCAAGGCGATGACAGGCGCTTCCCCTGATAGAGCGGCACACAGCATCGGAGCCACCTCATTATGTTCCCATGGATAGAGATTGATCACCTTTCCCCTTGGGAACAACTGGGTGACGGCAGGGGAGTATACGCCGAAATGAGTCCTGGAGTCTTCGGCCGTTTCAGGGCCGGAGTGTCCAGCCACCCAGAGCACCTTTCCCAGTTTTACCTGGGCATCCTGGGCCGTCTGGCTGAAGATTCGGAAGGAACCGTACTTCAGGTAGGAAAATGATCCGTAGGTGGAACAAGCGGCAAAAAAACCATTAAATTCCGCCTCCGGCTCAGCGGCGAAGTTAGTGGATGCTATGCCGGTACAGATGCCTGCATTAGCAAATTCCGTTATCGCCTGGGGCAAAATACAGCCTTTGAGATTACTCTTGCGGTCATAGTATCCATATCCCTTGAAATCGCCGCAGGGTTTTCCGAATCCGGAAATATTGGTGGAGTCCGCAAGATCTGCCGACATGGCGAGGAAGAGAGGACGGTTATAGTTTTCATCCATGTAGGCATTGAGCCAGGAGGCATACTTGAAAAACCCGGCTCGATTAGGGGCTATTTGCCCGGGTTTGACGAAGAGACTTTCGGGAAGGCCCTCGATGTCTGTGAGTTTGGGGTCTTTCATAGGGTTTTTTCCGATTCCTATACGAACCTTTTCGTTATCGTCGGGCGCCATTTCTCCCAGCTCCACTAGGCGATCGGCGAGATAGTCGAGAAGCGAAGGTTCTTGATCGAATACCTGGAACACTCGTTCCATGTTGGTTTTGGCCTGCTGCCTTCGTGCGGACCCCTCTTTGGGCCCCGCTTCGTTATATCCTTCAAAGGTGATTCCGTATTTATCCATGAATTCCTTTTTTGTGGCCCAGAATTTTTCATCATTGAACTTGTGTGCGGCCCCATGGGACTTATTATCGTAGATGCCGTAGCCTCTGCCTTTGCGTGTCTTGAACCAGGCCATTGCCGGTGTGTCATCGGCATCTTCCCTGGACATAGCGGTAATGGCCTGATAGGTACATGACCAATCTGAGCCGTCGCCGCCGTCATATACCTTCCAGCCATGAGGTGCGAACCAATCCCGAGGCGTACCGTGGATAACCGAAGAAAACGGCCTGTCATCAATGCCGTAATCGTTCCAGTCGACTAGGAAACAGAGATTTCCAAGCCCTAACCCGTAGGCTGAATTCAAGGATTCATGTGTTACTCCGGTGCTCAGGCCTCCTTCTCCCTCTATCACAAACACTTTGGTATCTCCAGCTCCGGCATATTTCAATGCCATGGCCTCGCCGAGGGCAACGGGCATACCGTGACCGGATGGGCCGGTATTAGCCTTGAAAATGTTCGTCTTACCTTCCATCTCAGGATGCCCCGGCAGCCCCCCTTGATAGCGCAGTTTGAGGAGGTCTTCCCAATAAAGCACACGATCATCGGCACCTAGCCGGTAGCGCGGGTCTTTAGTGGATGCGTATTTCCTCCTTAGCGATTCGTTGAAAACGGCAAGCAGCGAATATATGCCCGGTACGACATGTCCGGCTGAAAGAATGAATTTATCGCCGTATCGTTTTAGCGGGTTTCGCAAGTCCCAGTGCATTGATCCGCTGAGGAACAGGGTGATAAACATGTGCATTTTCGATCTTGATCCTCCGGGATGTCCGCTTTGCCGGACATTGAGCATGATATCCAATAATTGATCTGCCATGTCTTTGAGGGCTTCCCATTTTGGGAACACCTGGGGGTCATCATGTTTCGCCGGTCTCGTCATTGCCATTTCGCACTCCTTACAATACTTTTCGCCTGGCAGCCATTATCGGATGATTTCGATTATTGATCAATGATTACTTATCAATTTATGCTTCGATTTTTTATATTTTGATCAATATATCACGATTTCAATCGACGAAATCATACAAATTGATGGGAAATTCTGAAGAAAACGTCTAAAATCGCTTCTGCGAATCTGGCGAAAGGATTCCCCGTCGATGTACGGCGGATGTTATGTTATTCAACTGTACACAGTAATTTACCGAATGGCAGGCGCAAGGGATTGCAGCGGAAATGCCGCTGGCTGCCCCGGCGATTGGCAATGAGCCGGGGGGCAGGCAGCCAGATTAAGGCATTGGAGCGGAAAGCCCGACCCGAAGGGTTGCGCCCAGGTATTGATATTGAAAGCGGCGGAATACTATAAACACCCTTTCATTCATGCCATAATAAGGGAATAAGGAATGATGATGTCCCATGATGCTATGAATTCTCTTGTCGTTGGCATTTCCTCTAGGGCCTTATTCGATTTAGAAAAGGAAAACCGTATCTTCGAGGAAAAAGGATTGCAGGCTTACTCGGCGTATCAAAGAGATAACGAGAAGGTTATACTGGAGCCCGGTGCGGGATTCCCTTTGGTTTGTGCCCTGCTCAAGCTCAATGAGAAAATCGATGAACACCTTGTGGAAGTGGTTATCATGAGTCAAAACAATCCGCAGACCGGCCTGCGTGTCATGCATTCAGTCGATTTCTATAATCTGGACATCACCCGTGCCGCTTTTTCGGGTGGCGCAGCACTGGGCTCCAAGCTGAAATCCTTCAATGTCGATCTCTATCTCTCAAAGAGTGCAAAAGATGTCCAAGACGCTGCGGAGTATGGAGTTTCGGCGGCCCTCCTCTATGATTTTCCTGCGGCATTCAACCCCGATACCGATGAAATCCGTATTGCCTTCGATGGAGACGCGGTGATTTTCAGCGAGGATTCGGAGCTTATTTTTCGACAGCAGGGTTTGGAGGCTTTTCGTGAAAATGAAACGATGAATGCCGATATCCCCCTTCCCGAAGGACCATTCGGCCGCATACTCAAGACTCTTTCGCGTATCAAACAGCTCTCTAGCGAGCCGCTGGTCCGCATAGCCCTGGTGACTGCCAGGGATGGTCCGGCTATAGAACGTGTCATTCTTACCCTGAGAAGCTGGGGTGTTGCCGTCGATGAGGCCTATTTCATGGGCGGGATGCCCAAGGAACTTGTGCTCAAGTCTTTCAATGCCCACATATTCTTTGATGACCAAGACATACATGCCCGATCGGCATCCGAGCACGTGCCATCGGGCAGGGTGCCGTACAGGACATCTTCCCAGCTTTATGAAGATGACTCCGAGGAGCGGGGATAGTGTGGATTAGGCCGGCCTTATCATGACTCATATACTGGCTGAACTGGCTCATCTCCGTGATTACCTGTCCCATCATGGGTTGTTTTCCACAGGGACACTTCTCATACTCGGTTACTTCCTTGGAAATCTCGCCCACAAGGTTAAACTCCCTGAAATCACAGGCTATATCGTGGCCGGAATACTCCTTGGTGATACCATCCTAGGCATCGTACACCATGAGATGAGCGAGTCTCTGCAAATTGTCACTGATGTGGCATTGGGGCTTATCGCACTCACTATTGGCGGGGAGTTTTCTATCTCGAAATTCAAGCGCATGGGCGCTGAAGTGCTGATACTCACGCTGTCCCAGATACTGCTTACCTTTGCCGCCGTGAGTTTGGGGCTGTGGGTATTCAGGCTGCCGCTGCCCTTTGCATTGCTCCTTGGCGCGATTGCCACGGCCACTGCGCCGGCCGCGACGGTGGCGATTGTCCAATCACTCAGGGCCCATGGACCCTTTATTGACAGACTTTACGGCATTGTCGCCCTAGACGATGCGGGAGCGGTGATGATTTTCGGTATCGTGTTTGCTGTTGTTGCAAGCCTGCTGGGCGCCGGAGCAGCCTCGGGCGGGATGTTGATATTTGCCGCCTTCAAAGAAATTTTCCTTTCTGTCATCATCGGCGGCTGTGTCGGTGTGGTGATTCACGTCCTTTGCGTTAAGAAGAAGCACACCGGCGAACTGATGATTATAACCTTGGGATGGATATTTGTACTTACGGCGATAGTCCATGTTACACATTTATCACCGCTGTTGGCCAACATGGCGGCTGGTATGATGCTGGTCAATCTATCTCCTAGAAACTTAAGGCTCTTCCACAATCTTGAACCGCTTACTCCGCCCATCTATGCGCTGTTTTTTGCCATCGCCGGAACGGAGTTGAAACCGGCTATATTCGGCGATATCATGATATTGCGGTTGGGATTTGTTTTTATCCTGACCCGCGCCTTCGGCAAGGTGGTCGGGATTTGGGGAGGCGCTCTCATAATGAAATCCAGGGAGAGTATCCGGAAGTATCTCGGTTTTTGTATGCTCCCCCAGGCCGGCGTGGCAATTGGTTTGGTTCTTATGATCCAGGCATCACCCCTCATTCCGGAACTGGGACCGGTTGAAAGAGACATGATTACGATGATGGTAAACATCATACTGCTGTCGGTTTTCTTCAATGAATTGACCGGACCACCTATTTCGAAGGCGGCCATTGTACGGGCATTGGAGAAGGAAGGTTGAAATGGACATTTCTACGATATTGCAATCGAAATCCTGCTCGGTAAATCTTCGGGCTAAGGACAAGAAGTCGGCCATAGAGGCATTGGCGGCCCTGTCCTTGAAAAGCGGCAAAACCGGAAGCATTGATGCCGACAGCATGGCTCATGCTCTTCTTGAACGTGAGAAGCAGGGATCGACGGGGTTCGGAGACGAAATCGCCATACCCCATGCCCATGTCGCAGGGATGAACGACTTCATTGTCTTCATCGCTTATGCGCCGAAGGGGGTCGAGTTCGACAGCCTGGACAAGAAGAAGACCAAACTCTTTTTTGTCATCCTCGGTCCTGAAGACCGGCCGGCGGAGCATATGCAGATTCTCGCGTCCATATCGAGAGCCTTGGCCGGGAGTTCTCTGAAGAAAGAGCTTATGACTGTCAGTACATCGGAATTGATGGCCGAGTCTTTCCTGCGGCACACCGGTGATATTCATGAGGAGGTGTCTCATGCAAAGGTTAAGATGAAGCTCCTCATTCTCATCCTGTATCTGGATGAATTCCTCTACCATGTTATGGAGTATTTTCTGGAGGAAGGCATTGAAGGCGCTACGATACTCGATTCCACCGGTATGGGCCGCTATGTGTCCAATATTCCTCTGTTCGCTACCTTCATTGGTTTCCTGAACACACAGAAGAACCACAGCAGCACCATACTCGCAACCATACCAGTGGACAGGGAGGAGGAAATCATCAGGGGCATTGAATTGATTACCGGTGATCTCGATAAGAAACAGGGCGCAATGCTGATGACCATCGACATAGGCTTCTGGAAAGGGACAATGAAGATGATGTAGCCTTTCGAGGCTGTATTACGTCCAGTAGGACTCGAACCTACGACCCTCGGCTTAGAAGGCCGATGCTCTATCCATCTGAGCTATGGACGCTTGGCTGATTACCCATATACTGCAGATGCAATTTGCTGCCACTCAAAGGATTGCTGCGGTTTTCCAGTCTGCTGAAAAAGACACTGGGGTAACAAATTGCTAATCTCTTTATTGTTTCCTATATGCCGCATGCGGCAAGGCTTTATCCTTTATTCCCGCGGATGGATCCATTATGCGGCCTTCTGGGATTTCCGTCAAGAACGATTCAGCTTTTGGCGGGCCCCCCGCCTGAGCGGGGGGGGGGGGGGGGGGGGGGGCAGCTATTACGATCACAACAGCCTGCAATATGGAGGCTATAGGTTGATCCCCAAGGTTATTCAGGGAGTTTTCTGTAAAGACGGAGATTTTGTAGAGGAAGAGGCTTAAAATGAAGAATTTTGTTCTTTTTTCATCCACAACGATTGACAGTATCTCAAGAATATTATAAGATAGGTCAAAATCCAATGGATTTTGACCTATCTTAATTTAAAGGAGGAATACTATGAAATTATTCCAGTGTATGACTATTTCAATTGTCATCTTTACTCTATTTGCTACATGCAGGACAACCCCTGAACCAATCATTACAGGGCCCGGCTCGCTGACAGTCAATAACCTGACATCTTTTCCCATTGCTGTATATGCAGGTCGAATAGAGCGGGGCAAGTACTTGGGGAAACTTGACGGAGGAGGTTTTCGGAGTTTCAATCTTGCGGCGGTAGAGGGCATACCGTCCCGAGGATCTTTGCTATTGCGCGTTGCATCCATGGAGACGAAGAAAATGAAAAATCGACTGACCGAGGAAGATGTTATCTACACAGCATTAGTCGTGTATAATCTTGATGATCCTAGCGATAAGATTTCCATCGACGTATTTGAGGGGATTGATCGACAGCAGTCAAGCTTTATTTACGCCACAAATACGTCACCTTATTATGTATTGGAACTGCGCCTTGATCATCCCACCGGCGATAAAATCGCAACACTGCCCCCAATGCTTGAAAACAAGAAGATATGGCTTTCTCCAAGACCTGATGGTATGCCATATCGCTTTTTCCCAACATACATATTTGTTAGCCCAGAAACAAACGAAATAAGTAGTATAGTGCCCCGAGGAAAGAGTGCCTCACTGCGAGCTATACCCGAGATGAAAGGTTCGCCAATTACGCCTTTGGTTTTTGAAGGTCCACAAGACATCAATGACATTGGATACAAAGTGGCGTATATAATGATGAAAAACGATACCGACGAAGGTTTGGTGTTCATGGATGGTGCTACCTTGATCGCCAACCAAAAAGGCATCCGGTTTACACCGTCGGGAAGACTGGACACTTATGAGTTGGCGGCTGAGAATGAGGAACTCTACACCAATTTGAAAATCGACCATGACAGAGGTACTGTAACGAAATTGAACGAACAGACGTTCAAACCAGGGTATATTTACAACCTGACGATAACAGTACTTAACGGTAATTTTGAATACGATATCAAAGAAATTGGGCAGAAAAGTATCGCTGAGAATTCCCGTATTAACTTATTCCTTGAATAGAATACGGCATCGAATCAGAATCGTGCTTCGGAGCATCAAAACTGACAGAGGCGTAATGTACAGAGGTATTCTTTATTAGCGAATGTCTTTTATCTCTGGGGGTCGGCATGGGCTTTCGATGTAGTAATCTTATAGATTTTTGAAAAAGTGACAGGAAAAAGTAAAACCGAATATGGTTTTACTTTTTCCTGCTTCCGATTGCAACAACTAATTATATGTATGCAATGTCTTCAATATAGGAGGATGCTATGCTCCGCATCGTAGATTTATGCATCAGGAGAGTATTCTTATTACAGAATAGTTCCGCTTGCCTTTTCTTGCTGTGTCTTGCGGCAACCCATGTCTATGCCGGTGGTAAGCCGGATGCAAGTCAAACTATAGTAATCGAAAACACCAGTCAGTTTGAAGCAAGGGTTAAACTTACGAATGACATGGAAAGGAAGTTTCTGAAGCCAGGAGAAACAGAAACAATCACAATTAAAAATCTTGACCGTGAATTATATCCAAACTCTGAAGTCGAATACGAAATTCCCATATTGTCGACATGGTCTGTTCCTGTAACAGGTGACAATGTGCTAATATCAAAAGATCAGAAACATTTCAAAATAATACAACCGGTTTTGTTACTCACAAATAGTTCTTATTTTTCAGTATTAAACAAAGATAGACAGAGCATAAAGATTGCTTCAGGTCGTGGAACTTATCATCCGTTCCGCCTAGCACCTGAGTCAAACGACCCCAAGCACATTGCTACGGATTATACTGGAGCCTTCGAATATGATAGCGACAAGGATTGGTCTGTTGCACTTCTTAGGGGCGATTTTGGCCCTATACGCGATTTCCCCTTTCCAGAAATCAAAATTGCAGAAAGAATGCTTTATCGATTCGTATTTGATGGACGCAAAGTGCTATTAACCGATGCTCGTCCGCTTGTAAATGTCGGCAGTGGCACATGGATTCTGCAATGGGATAAAACAAGAGTAACAATAAATGCCGTATCCCGGAATGCCCAAAGAACTGGCTATTTTCTTGCCGGTTCGGTGAGCGATCACAACTTTGAACGGCCCCTGCTACTTTTCGTTGACAACAATGGAGCAGTGAGTCGAGAAAAAATCTATGTTGAAATGCAAGATGACATTCCCTCTCAAGTGCGGATAAACGATATCGCGTTAACTGGTAACGGTCTTGTTGCGGTGGGGTGTAGAAAGGTGTGGAATCTTGATACTCAAACTTATGATTCTGCTGGCTGGATACAGCATTTTCTGGACGATGAAAACTTAACGGCTGACGGCGAATCTGTCACTTTGGATGACTTCAAAGAGCTTTCAAGTGTGAATGCATCGCTTTACAGAATACTTGCTGGTGGAGTAAGCAAAAATAATCAAGTTCGAATTTATGAAGTCGTCGATGAAAAAATTTCAAATCTAAATAATAAATATAGCGAATTACTGGATATCGTCAACGTGCAAAAAGAAAAGTTTGCTATTCTGGTAAGGAAAGATAATAGCGGATTTCTTCTATTTGAAGAGAATGGGGCAATTATTGAAGAACAGAGTATGGGAGCTTACATTCCCAAGCGGGCAATCCTTCATTCCCATTCGGACACACTTCTTGTCCTTGGAACAAAATTGCAGCCCAATGGAAATGAAGCAGGTTTCATGGCAACATTTAGAGATGGCGATTCTTCATTGGAAAATATAAAACTGGATGAAAACACAGTCTTTGTGGATGGCAACGAAAGCCCCTATAGAAAGGGAGTTTCCTATTATATCCATGGTGTTAATCATAGCGGCAAACTGAAATTATTCCATGTTCATTATGGTGACGACATAAGTCTAACACCTTTTCCAATGCACCTTGCGAATGCAACGACACGGGGCGGTGGACGGCCTGCGAACGATTTCGGCTATCTCGTTTTAACGAGCGGCTTCTTGGGGAAAAGTCTTTTAGATGGTGCAGGAAATCCAGTGAAATTGCAGTATAGACCAGGTTTGCTTGAAAATCCACAAACAGACATAGGAGAGATTGACATTGTTCCCAATAATGCCAATAGTGCAACCCTTTCTTGGCAGAAATCAACTCAGGTCCTTGTGGCGTTCGCTCAAGAAGAAGGGAGTAACGACTGGAAGGAGGCTCCGGTACGAAAAAGGACTTCTGGTACCAAAATTGAACTGGACGGTTTGTTCCCCGGGATTAAATACCTGATCAAAATTCTCCCTCTAAATGGCACACTCCCTGAGGACGGAATCAAAGTTCGTCTCTACGAGCATGAATGGTCTTACAAAGAGGATGGCTATGCCAATTACCGACCGTTTGCCTTGCAAGTCGATGAAAATGGCAACAGATACAAGCCAAGAATGCCTGTAGGCGGACAGAAGTATATGTCTGTAGAACGAAGTTTTAGAATTTCCCGCAATGAGTTGACTTGGAGGGAATGGGATGATGTGTACGAATGGGCTGTTGGCAATGGGTACGTGTTTGCCAACCGGGGGTATGGCAGTGGCGACAATTACCCTGTAGTCAATATCTCCTGGCTTGATGCTGTAGTCTGGTGCAATGCGGCCAGTGAAAAATACGGATTCCTTCCCGTTTTCTACGAGTATGGCAGGATTGCGCGCAATTCCCAAAAAGTCAATGCAACTATAGAAATCGATTACGTATCCGATGGCTTTCGGCTGCCTTCTCAAGCAGAATGGGTGCTTGCAGCAGGTGGAAATGAGAGGGGAGACTCCGATCCAATCCCGGGAAAACGTTCTTGGAACGCAAACTCAAGGATTCAGGGACGAGCGCCGTCAGAGGCCCGTGAAGTTGGCGAATCCGTCAACCGAGACACGGGAATATCCGACATGTCGGGGAATGTTGCTGAGATGTGCCTTAACACCGAAAGCGAAAAGTATCCTGTTAGAGGAGGGAGCTTCCAGTCGCCACCGATAGAATGCCGGATATACGCACCTTCGGTTGTGAAAAGACTAAATTCAGTTTCCCCAGCGATTGGTTTCCGTCCTGCCAGATCATGGATAGATTCTCTTGTTATAGTGAAGCATGGCGGTGGTTCATTCTATCTGGCTCCAACGGAACTTTCATGGAAAGAATGGGAAGAAGTTCGCAAGTGGGCATATGATCGAGGATATACCATAGCTAAAGGACAAATTGGCTCTAAGGGAAACGGTACTGACGACCAACCTGTAACTATGATGAACTGGCTGGATGCCATAACATGGTGTAATGCTGCAAGCGAAAAAAATGCTTTGACACCGGTGTACACTTACAAGGGAAAGGTGGTGAATAATTCCATAGGAGGGCAACCAGTGTCAAAACCGAACGGTATTGTTCGCGATAAAGAAGCCAACGGATATCGCCTGCCGACTTCTAAGGAATGGCTTGTGGCGGCACAGGCCGGGAGCGAATTTCAATACAGTGGAAGTAACAACATTCAGGATGTTACTGTTCATGGCGGGGAAACCTCTCCTGTCCTTTTTGAGGGAATTCTTCCTAATGCTTTTGGCTTTTGGCAGATGAGCGGGAATGTTGAGGAATGGACAGATGACAAAAAAGGTGAGAGCCGTTTGGCTTTGGGCGGCACGTCCCAAAAAAAGGACCCGCATTTGGCGTTAGACAATGCGGTCAATAAAAAAAATATCCAAGATAAAAATGCTTTTACAGGTTTCAGATTGGCACGTAATGGTTATAGAGGAAAATGAATATTTGCAGATTTTGCCGGATTGCGATATTGCTTATTTTTATTCATGGGCATTATGTCGAAGCTACACCAATAAATGATCCTCTTGAATACTACATTAGAAACATATCCCCGCTTCCTCTAGTCTTTAGTCTGAATAAAAAACCACAACTTCAATCGATAGAACCAGGCGGCAAAATAGCCATAAATGCCCCGGAGGGATATCTTTCCGGGATTGTCTTTTCGCTGGAAATAACCAATGGCATATCGTATAGAATATCTTCCTCATCGAATCAGCCTGTAAGCATTGATGCTTCAAGATTTATTGAAACTGAGGGTGGGGTTTTTTTTGATATCGGGCTCCCCGAGCACATTTCAATTGAACCGTCAAAGATGGAATTTATTCCACCCGAAAACAATGTGACCGCACGGAGTCATTTCATTCGGCAAGCCATTCGAATTGTCGTCCTCCGACGAGGAATACTGGCGGCCCGTCAAAGAATGTTCGAAAGCAAAGACATCGCTCCAGAAGAAGGTTCGCCTAAATTGGAAGAAATAATCATGCAACTGGAGAGTCTCGACATTTCTCCCGAGACTGATGACAAACCATGGACCAGGCTGTTGCGTCAAGAGCAGATGGAAATCCGGGACAGCCTGTGGCTGACAATGTCCGAGCAGGCACTAATGAAAGGGGAATACGAAACGGCACAATCGTATTTCAATTTGACACGGTACAGTCGACAACCGGAAACAAGAGCAAATCTTTCGACAGCCATGCAAAAGGCAAGCAAAGCCATGTACTTGAAACTGGAAGAGGCATCCCAAGATCGAAAACAGCGCATTGAAGACTACAACAAGGCATTTATTGCCATCTCCAAGGGATTTCGTATTGATTCGGAAACCAGAACCTGGAAATTCAGAAAACGATATGGCCATCTTGCACTATATGAAAACCATTTTCTGACCGAGACTTTTAACGAAAGCAAAAGCAAGATGAAGCGTTTTCGCATGGGTATAGGTTTTGGCTTGTCCAATGCCTATCCATGGAATTTCGGGTCTTTGGCTGATGACAATTTCATGCGGCTATACAACTCGTCATTAGAGGCAATGCTTTCCCTGCGATTTGATTTGCGGTTGGGATCTTTCATCTTTGGGCTCTCCCTTTACGGGGAAACACAGCTAGGCATCCTTTCAAACGGCAAGATGGATATTTACTATGACAATCCCAATCTTGTCGACAACACGGGAGCCAGATTAAGGGCACTGAACAAGGCACGCTATTCGGAGCCTGCCATTGCAGGAATATCCATAGGACTAGCATTAAGCATTGAACCCAGAATTCTCAACAATTCAATTATATTCCGCAGCGGCATGGAATATAACAATTCATTTGCCAGCGATTTTGAAGTATTTCATGAAAAATTGAACGAGTGGAAACCCGACAGTATTGAATCGCTCAAGTCCGTTAGGGTTTTTGGGGCCCTAGGATGGGGGTTATTCATGGATGATTTAAATAAACTGGAGATACTGTATCGAATTTCCACAACATTGCCCATGGAGCCTTTTACTAAGGAGCTACCGCCAATGGATGAATTTATGCAGACAAGACATTCCGTGCAAATTGCATACACGATATATTTTGATTAATAGATGGGGAATAGGGCTGATGAAACGTTTGACAATTCTTACATTTTTACCGGTTTTCTTCTTGTTGGGCTGCCCGTTGGCAGACAATGAAACATTTTTCGGACCGGATAAAGAAGATATCGAAAAGAAAAAGGAAGGAGTAGTAATTGTTCAAGGTGTGGAAGTTTCAACTAGCGATACCTATATTTTCACTTCATCCCCCGACAACACGCTAGATATTTCTACTCTTGGCTTGAAATTTACGCCTGTTAATGCTGAAGATAAAAGTATTAACTATATTATACCAGTCGAGTCCGAGGAAATAGTTTTTGTTGACTCGGCAACTGGTTTGCTTACTGGAAAATCCCACGGCAAGGTGGAAGTAAAAATAGCATCAACTGACGGGCAATTCTCTGATACCTTTATATTGGATGTTTGGGATCATGTAGATAAGGTATCTCTTGCTCTCCTCTCCTCTGCCACAGATGCTCCCCTGCAGCCTGACAACGATGGGAAATATTACTTCTATGATGGGAATAGCATCAAACTGCAAAGCTCGGTTGTCCCCACTACTGCATATCCCAACATTGCCTGGTCAAAGAATGATTCAACCAATGTAGCTATTCTGGCTCCCGACAATGCAGACTGGAGCCTTGCTGTAACTATTGGCGAGCCACAAGCCACCGGAAGCGATGTCGTCATAACGGCCACTGCTGTTGACCAGGGGAAGTCACCCCAGCCGACTTCGCAATCATTTAAGGTCTATCCTCATGTATATATTAACATTGACAAGGAAGAGGTTGTCCGCTATTCGGGATCCGCTGGAGGGGACCGATTTGACCTTACTGTAACGCCTTATTATGAGAACAGCGGAGAGACCCCAGACTTGTCTATTCCGAACAATAAAACAATAGACTGGACCAAATCGGGTGATGACATAGTGGACATTGCGCCGACAACCACCCCGACAGACACCACAGCAAACATAACAGTTAAAGATGGAGTTTTCGGCGATGCCACTGTAACAGCCACCTTGTCGTATTCAGGAACAACCGGTACGCAAGCCGAACAGCCTGTTCCTTTTTCAAGTTCAGATTCATCTATAATCACAATTTGGAGACACATTGAAGATGTTGTGATTGACGACGGAAACAATCTGTCAAGCGACTTGCATCTCCATACGGGTGACAGCTATGATCTGACCGCATCATCCGTTCCAGACAAAGGCATGAATCCCGAATTGCAATGGACTTGGAATAACGACAATATGATTGTAAAAGTAGAGAACCCATCGAATTCCAAGGAAATTAGCACAGCCAAAGTCATTGTGGAAGGAGGCTATTCTGCCAATCCTATAACAATAACAGCCACCGCAAGTTATGACTGGCAGGAAGGGACCCGCATTGAAACTGTATCTCAACAAAATACCATCAAGGTTTATGCATATGATCCTGTTGATGTTTTGGACTTCACACCCACAGACATCCAAATTCACACCGGAGATACATTTCGTTTGAGTGTTGAACCAGGATCGATGCAATACTATGCGGCAGGTGAAGTTTGG
Source organism: Spirochaetaceae bacterium (assembly GCA_965232165.1). Classification (GTDB taxonomy): domain Bacteria; phylum Spirochaetota; class Spirochaetia; order DSM-2461; family DSM-2461; genus UBA2779. The sequence continues at coordinate 1,095,312 of CBDDOY010000002.1, forward strand.
AATTGGTCTGCCAGCGATGGAATTTCTTTGGACAAAATAGACGAGAAAATACGAGAGGTAACGATTAACAGCAGCGAAAGCCCGGCAACAATAACAGTGAAACTTCAGTATGGCATGAATAGCATAATAAGAACCAAAGAAAAAACCTATCAATTCAACACCTACGACCGGATCAACACGGTTTCTGTCGCTGGAGAGGGGATCGGAACCATAAACAAATACATCGGCGATGCATCGTTTGATCTGACAGCAACGGCTGCCGGAAATCCGGGCAATGCCATGGGAACACTGGCATGGACATGGAGTTCCGATGCCGAAGGGAAGGCCAGCGTGTCCGGCGACGGCGCCGCTGGCAACATGTCCACTGGTACAGTCAGCCTGACTTCGGCCGGAGCGGCGGTCATAACGGCAGAGGCCGCCCAGGGCTCCGGCAATGATGAACACAAGTTAAGCGACACACGAAGAGTGGAAATCCACAATCCGCCCACCCTGGCCGTGGCCCTGGACCAAGGTGAGAATAAACTGATCCACTCCGGTGAGAGCTTCATTCTTGCATCGGGTAGAAGCGGCCAGCACGCAGACGATGCTACGTCCGTGAAGTGGTCCGTTGCCGGACCCGCCACGGTCAATCCGACCGCCGGCGATACGACCACGGTAGGCATAACCGGTGCCGGAAATGTAACTGTTACGGCCACGCTGACCTATGGAAACAACGGCCAGCCGGCCATCAGCGACAGCTACCCCGCATTCGACACCTACGACCAAATTGACACGGTTTCTGTCGCTGGAGAGGGGATCGGAACCATAAACAAATACATCGGCGATGCATTGTTTGATCTGACGGCAACGGCTGCCGGAAATCCGGGCAATGCCATGGGAACACTGACATGGACATGGAGTTCCGATGCCGTAGGGCAGGCCAGCGTGTCCGGCGACAGCGCCGCTGGCAACATATCCACTGGTACAGTCAGCCTGACTTCGGCCGGAGCGGCGGTCATAACGGCAGAGGCCGCCCAGGGCTCCGGCAATGATGAACACAAGTTAAGCGACACACGAAGAGTGGAAATCCACAATCCGCCCACCCTGGCCGTGGCCCTGGACCAAGGTGAGAATAAACTGATCCACTCCGGTGAGAGCTTCATTCTTGCATCGGGTAGAAGCGGCCAGCACGCAGACGATGCTACGTCCGTGAAGTGGTCCGTTGCCGGACCCGCCACGGTCAATCCGACCGCCGGCGATACGACCACGGTAGGCATAACCGGTGCCGGAAATGTAACTGTTACGGCCACGCTGACCTATGGAAACAACGGCCAGCCGGCCATCAGCGACAGCTACCCCGCATTCGACACCTACGACCAAATTGACACGGTTTCTGTCGCTGGAGAGGGGATCGGAACCATAAACAAATACATCGGCGATGCATTGTTTGATCTGACGGCAACGGCTGCCGGAAATCCGGGCAATGCCATGGGAACACTGACATGGACATGGAGTTCCGATGCCGTAGGGCAGGCCAGCGTGTCCGGCGACAGCGCCGCTGGCAACATATCCACTGGTACAGTCAGCCTGACTTCGGCCGGAGCGGCGGTCATAACGGCAGAGGCCGCCCAGGGCTCCGGCAATGATGAACACAAGTTAAGCGACACACGAAGAGTGGAAATCCACAATCCGCCCACCCTGGCCGTGGCCCTGGACCAAGGTGAGAATAAACTGATCCACTCCGGTGAGAGCTTCATTCTTGCATCGGGTAGAAGCGGCCAGCACGCAGACGATGCTACGTCCGTGAAGTGGTCCGTTGCCGGACCCGCCACGGTCAATCCGACCGCCGGCGATACGACCACGGTAGGCATAACCGGTGCCGGAAATGTAACTGTTACGGCCACGCTGACCTATGGAAACAACGGCCAGCCGGCCATCAGCGACAGCTACCCCGCATTCGACACCTACGACCAAATTGACACGGTTTCTGTCGCTGGAGAGGGGATCGGAACCATAAACAAATACATCGGCGATGCATTGTTTGATCTGACGGCAACGGCTGCCGGAAATCCGGGCAATGCCATGGGAACACTGACATGGACATGGAGTTCCGATGCCGTAGGGCAGGCCAGCGTGTCAGCGCCGCTGGCAACATATCCACTGGTACAGTCAGCCTGACTTCGGCCGGAGCGGCGGTCATAACGGCAGAGGCCGCCCAGGGCTCCGGCAATGATGAACACAAGTGCCATGCGACACACGAAGACATGGACAAGTCCACAATGCCGCCCACCCTGGCCAGTGTGCCCTGGACCAACGTGAGCCGCTGGCAACTGTCCACTGGTGAGAGCTTCATTCTTGACATCGGGTAGAAGCGGCCAGTCATAACGATGCAGAGTCCGTGAAGTGGTCGGCGACCCGCCACGGTCAATGACCACGGCGATAACGACCACGGTAGGCAAGGTGCCGGAAATCCACTGTTACGGCTGACCTATGGAAACAACTGGCCAGCCGGAGAACAGCTAACTGATTCGACACCTACGACCAAATTGAGACGGTTTCATGTCGCTGAGAGGGGGTAGAAGCGGCCAATACACGCAGCGATGCACGTCCGATCTGAAGCAACGGCTGCCGTTGCCGGGCAACATGGGAACCGCCACATGGACATGGAGTTCCGACCGCCGTAGCGGCAGGACCACGGTAGGTCCATAACCGGCGCCGCTGGCAACATGTCCACTGGTACAGTCCACGCTGACTTATGGCCGGAACGGCGGCCATAACGGCCATCAGCCGCCCAGGGCTCCGGCAATTCGACACAAGTTAAGCGACACACGAAGAGTGGAAATCCACAATCCGCCCACCCTGGCCGTGGCCCTGGACCAAGGTGAGAAATCCACTCCGGAGCTTCATTCTTGCATCGGGTAGAAACGGCCAGCACGGACGATGCTACGTCCGGCAAGTGGTCCGTTGCCGGACCCGCCACGGTCAATCCGACCGCCGGCGATACGACCACGGTAGGCAGTAACCGGTGCCGTAGGAAATGCCAACGTGTACGGCCGACGGCTGACCGCTGGAAACAACGGCCAGCCGGTACATCAGCCGACAGCTACCCCGGCCGAGCGGCGGTACGACCACGGCAGAGGACCGCCCTGTTACCGGCAGAGGGAATGAACCATAAGCAAATACATCGGCGAGTGGACATTTGATCTGATCCGCCCACTGGCCGTGGCCTGGACCAATCAGGGCAATGCCATGGGAACACTGACATGGACATCAGTTCCGATGCCGTAGGGCAGGCCAGCACGGCAGACGGCGATGCTCGTCCGTCAGCCTGACTTGAAGCGGTGGTCCGCTGGCCGGAGGGCCACGGTCAATCCACCGCCGGCGATACATAAACTGACCCACGGTAGGCATAACCGGTGCCGGAAATGTAACTGTTACGGGACCTATGGAAATGCCAGCCGGCCAGTCAGTCGACGTTGCCGGACCCGCCACGGTCAATCCGACCGCCGACGATACGACCACGGTAGGCATAACCGGTGACACGGTAACTGTTACTGGCCACGCTGGGAACAACGGCCAGCCGGCCATCAACAGCTACGACATACGACCGATTGACACGGTTTCTGTTACTGGAGAGGGATCGGAACCATAAGCAAATACAACGGCGATACATTTGATCTGACGGCAACGGCTGCCGGAAATCAGGGCAATGCCATGGGAACACTGACATGGACATGGAGTTCCGATGCCGTAGGGCAGGCCAGCGTGTCCGGCGACGGCGCCGCTGGCAACATGTCCACTGGTACAGTCAGCCTGACTTCGGCCGGAGCGGCGGTCATAACGGCAGAGGCCGCCCAGGGCTCCGGCAATGATGAACACAAGTTAAGCGACACACGAAGAGTGGAAATCCACAATCCGCCCACCCTGGCCGTGGCCCTGGACCAAGGTGAGAATAAACTGACCCACTCCGGTGAGAGCTTCATTCTTGCATCGGGTAGAAGCGGCCAGCACGCAGACGATGCTACGTCCGTGAAGTGGTCCGTTGCCGGACCCGCCACGGTCAATCCGACCGCCGGCGATACGACCACGGTAGGCATAACCGGTGCCGGAAATGTAACTGTTACGGCCACGCTGACCTATGGAAACAACGGCCAGCCGGCCATCAGCGACAGCTACCCCGCATTCGACACCTACGACCAAATTGACACGGTTTCTGTTACTGGAGAGGGAATCGGAACCATAAGCAAATACATCGGCGATACATTTGATCTGACGGCAACGGCTGCCGGAAATCAGGGCAATGCCATGGGAACACTGACATGGACATGGAGTTCCGATGCCGTAGGGCAGGCCAGCGTGTCCGGCGACGGCGCCGCTGGCAACATGTCCACTGGTACAGTCAGCCTGACTTCGGCCGGAGCGGCGGTCATAACGGCAGAGGCCGCCCAGGGCTCCGGCAATGATGAACACAAGGCAACTGGCAGCCGGATGCTCCAAGCCTATGAACCACCTTCAGTGACTATTGCAGACCAAGTTATTAACTTGAGTTCAAGTACAATTCTTGACATAACAGCTAATCCATTGACTGGAAGTAACTATAGAAGCATAACCAGCTATTCTTGGCAGGTTGTCAATACCGATTCGACGGGGTTGACCATTAAATCGGGCGAGGATACGCAAACAGCAACGTTTGAAGCGACTGGAGCGGGAACGGCAAATTTGAGAGTGACGGTTACCGATGACGGAGGAAGAGTTATTACTGATGATTTCGATATTGTGGTGAATCCATAGTATCTGCGGTATGGCACCAAACAGGAAAAATGGCTAGAGGGTACCTCCCATCCTCGAAAAAATACAATTTTCTTGAAATTGCCTGACTCCGCATTCGATAACGTACAATCAAGTTCGCAATTTACATAATTGAAAGAAGCCATCGAATTCTCCAGAATGGTATCAAACCATCAAAACCACAAGGAGGAAGACGACGGCTAAGAAAAATGATAATGGGAATCTGGAAAACATGCTGCTCCAATTCATTACGGAACCGGATCCCCTTTTCAGTTTGTTGAAATGGCTGCCGGAGAAGCTTATGGAAATCGAAGCTGCGAACAAAGTCCGTGCAAAAAAGGGTTCTCATTCAACAGGAAGGACCACACATTTCTTAACCCAAGTTCACCACTAAAAAACGTAATTCCTTATAATAAATGGAGTTACTATTTTTTATTTACACTACGGATTTGGTGAGTCGTCATCCGACGGTTCAACGCCTTTCCCGACAACCCAAGCATCGCATAAATCTTCTGATGTTCTAGTTCCTGTCGGGAGTCGAGTCTCACTTCATTATTCATCAGCACTCCCTCTTCAGTCTTGGAAATGTACTCTATGGTTATCCTCTGGTGGGTAGAAAGAACTTCTTTTATGGTCTTCCAACTCCGTGTATCTCCCCCTTTTCGTAATTTACATTCAGTCGCATGCATCAGGTGATACGCAAGGACTGATATAAACATATGCGACTGCACTCTCTCCTCCAGTTGATGAAAGTTAGGCCGAAAGCCAAGATGAGACTTCATGTCTCTAAATGAGTTTTCAATACGGCCAAGCATTATATAGAGCTCCCAAATATTTTTGTCATCCAAATCTTTTCGATTGGTTCTAAGGGTATAAGTTCCTTCACTGTTTCCTGTCTGAGTTTTCTTCTCCCATTTAATGTCAATCGCATTCAACTTTCCTGTCCGCTTGGCAGGCTCCCCAGGAATAACTGATATTTCATAAAGTTTTGCAGCCTTTGGATATTTTTCCTTAAGCCTGCCAATGCTCTGAAGAACCGAAGAATACAGTTTCATGCGGTTTTTCTTGTTTAATCCGTCACGAAGATATTGAAGTCTTTCAAGGAGGACGGTTTCGGTACGCATAGCCATGGCCTCTTCTTTAAGACGTTTGTGCTCGCTCTTTACCAGAACCCAATGCTCATCCGAGATTGTTTTTCCGAATACTTCAATCTTGGCACCTGTTTTCTTGTCCTCCATGACCAGATTCATCTCTTGCGATGGCTCAAGCTCCAAAGGACTTTTCCCTCTGTGAACCACAAGGTAGGTACATTTTCGCTTTTTAAGCCATTCGATATTCTCTTTTGTGGCAATCCCGGCATCCATTACGACAGTTGCCCCGACTTTTAGGCCCGCGTTGGCTTCCAAATCTAAAATCGTGGCCTGAAAAGTCTTGGATTCGCACTGGTTCCCCGGATGGAACTTGCTATACTTGGGAAATCCATCCGCATCGACAACCAACCCCAGGGTAGCCAATTTGCAGTCACTGCGCTTTTCTTTCGAGCGACCATAAGATGCCTTTGGGTTCTTTTTGCACTGACCCTCAAAGTAGGTGTTCGTTAAATCGTAAAGTACAATGCTTTCGTCGAGGGAGAATAAATCTTGTTCTTTACAAGCCAAATGCTTCTCCAGCTCGTCCTTACAGCGGTAGAGAACATCGGCAGCCCTGTAGTACGCATTCAGGGAGGACGAATGGGGTAAGCCGCACAGCTCAAAAAGAGCAGAATGTTTTTCCGCCCACTGCCTGGTAAATCGCTCGCTGGCTGGTTTGATCATTCTACCGACGATTAGAGCTTCAAGTAAGGGGATCGTTCCCTTAGGCACACCGCATTTCCTTAGAACTCTGTCCATTTCCAACTCTTTCCATTGCTGATGACAGACGTACTCAGGGCCTAGGCTTCTGACTTTCTTTGTTTCAAGGCTGTTAACATCGACCGCTACAAAATTGGCTTGCGCTTGAGCTTTTAGTTGTGCGTCTTTTGCCCGCTTGGTGAAAATGCGGTCTGATACCTGCTGTGCGATTTTCTCAATGTCTTCATCCAAGTCGAATAATTCTCTGTTTCCTGAAAGAATATTTTCAATTCTTCTTGCCAGAGCCTTGTATTGAGAAGAATCAATATCCAGTTTCCCAAGGTTGAGAATAATCCGCTGTCGGGGGCCTTTATCAGTGCGGATATTTTCTACAAGATTGAGGTAGGTGTACTGTTTTTTCGTTTTACCGTTGGCAACTTTTATTGATCTTATATACATACCACTAAGATACACCACAGCCACAAAAGAGGCAAGCGAAAAATAAAGTGTTAGGCACTACATTTTGATTTGAGGTGATTTGAGGTCCCCAAAAAGCGGAATCCCTAAATATTCTATGGTATTTATGAGGTTTTGGGAAATATTTAAGCCTTTTTTTGAAGTAATTCGTTTTCTTGGTCGTTAAAAAAATATTTAGCAGGTGTATTTTGGTGAACTTGGGTTAAGGATTAGACCTCGCCGTTTCGATACCCGGTTAGGAACGTTGTATTTACTGGTCCCTAAGCTGAGAAAAGGCGGGTATATTCCTTTCTTTGTCACTGAAAAGAAGAGATCCGGACAGGCTCTGATTCAGGCAGTTCAAGAAGCGTTCATCAACGGGGTTTCGACCAGGAAGATTGAAAAGCTCGCCATGAGTCCGGGGATCGAAAATATATCAGCCAGTCAGGTATCCGAGATTAACAAAAGGCTTGATGAACAGGCAGATGAATTCCGCTGCCGTACACTCGATTCCGAATATCCTGTCATCTGGGTAGACGCACTGTATGAAAAGATACGCGAAACCGGGAGAGTTCGGAATATGGCAGTCATGGTCGTTTCCGGTGTTAATTCACAAGGACATAAAGATATCCTTGCAGTAGAACCTATGCCGGAAGAAGCTGAATCTACTTAGGGCTTGCTTAAAAAGTATTTTTGACTCTGAATACCAGTATAATGAGTTATTGTCAATAGTTGTGGATGAGAAAATTTCAAATCCTTCATTTTTTTCACGCGGCCTCTTCCTTGAAGACTCCATCTTTACAAAACACACCCTCAATAACCCTGGGGATCAGCTTGTATCCACGTAGCTTTCGCCAGTTCTTTTCAGCCTCCAGGCAGAGCTTCCAAACCATACTTAATGTTGCCGCCCTTGAACCACAGCCCCTGGTTCTCTTCGTTCTAAGGCGGACAGTAGCAAAGGTTGACTCAATCGGGTTGGTCGTCCTGATGTGAGTCCAGTGCATCGCCGGAAATTTGTAGAACGTGAACAGCTTCTCCCTGTCCTTTTCCAGACACTGGGCGGCCCTGGGGTACTTAGCCTGAAAAGAATCAATGAATAAGTCATAGGCTTTAAGAGCATTCTGCCCGGTATCTGCCATATACATTTCATGAATCATTGACTTGGCCTTGCCCTGGAGATTCCTGGGCATTTTGTTTAACACATTCGCTGTTTTGTGCACCCAGCAACGCTGTTTTTTTGTTTCTGGAAAGATTTCATCCAGGGCATTCCAGAAACCCAGTGCACCATCCCCAATGGCCAGCCTGGGGGCGGCGGTGAGACCCCGGGCTTTCAGTTGGAGCAGTATCTCCCTCCAGCTTTGTGAGCTTTCCCTGTATCCGTCACTGACCGCTAGAAGTTCCTTCTTCCCATCCCTGTCAGCTCCCATGATTACAAGAATGCAGCTCCTTTGATCATCAAGCCTCACATTGAAGCAGATGCCGTCCACCCAGATGCAGGCGTATTCCTTAGCTTTCAAATCACGTTTCTCCCACTGAAGAAACTCATCTTCCCAGAACCTTTTCAAGCGGACTATGTTCGTCGCCGACAGTCCGGCAATACCTTCACCCAGAATCGAGGCAAGAGCCGTCTGGAAAGCGGATGTGGACACACCGCTGAGGTACAGCGCCGGAACAAGGTTGTCGATACTGGGAGTTCTGCGCATATAGGCTGGCAGTATGGCACTGGTGAAGCGATCCTCTCGCCTGCTCTTTAATTTCCTGTCATCCACTCCTGGAACCTTGATTTGCATTTGACCAGCCCCTGTCACAATTTTTCGCTGGGCGTGGTAGCCATTGCGTACAGCCTTGCGCTGATTATTCTGATCACGCTCATGTTCATGGGCATTGATGTAGTCTTCCATTTCTAACTCCAGGGCATGAATAAGCATCTTTCTGGCTCCCTCCCGCAAAACCTGATCCAAAACCGATTCTGTTTCGCTTTTCAGCACTTCCGAATCATTTCCGTTTGTTGTAAACTCTTCCATAGAGCATCTCCTTTCTGTTTGGCTTTGTTACCAATTATTTTACAGAAGGATTTGCTCTTTTTTTACCCCATCCACAACTTTTGATTATATCTCAGCTCTAAAGCATTTGTAACTGGCTTTTACCTTGAAAATCCATAGATTATGACTTTTTAAGCAAGCCCTACTTAGGGCTTGCTTAAAAAGTCATCACGCCACCTTCTTCCTACGGATTTTATAGGTTTCCTTAATCGCGCTTATCTCATCTTCTGCCATTTTATCCAAGTTCATAACGATGGCCGTGATTTGTATCTCACATTCACTGGTAACTGCCAACTTCGCTTTTATCTTACCCATCCCATATCGTCTTTTACCAACACCGAATCGTCCTTCTATTGCAATTCGATCAACATAATCCTGATTTCTTATTTTCTTTTCCCGCAACAGCTCCTTACGATTTTTGTCGGTTTCCTTTTTGGGGCGTCCAAGTGGTTTTCCCGATAACCGGCAATGGTATGTATCACGACATAAGTTCCGGTTATCCCTTATAAGATAAATCTTGTCCGCATGAACCGACTCGGGATAACAGCCATATCTTTTCTTATACAATTCTATCTGAGTCTTAAGTTCCGACGATTCATTGTAATTGTCCCATGAGAGTCGATCTATGAAGCAGAATCCATCAATCAGACTTACAGAAATCTTAGCGCCGAATTCTACGGGAGTTCCCGCTTTGCCTCTTACAATTGGCCTCACATGAGGCTGATTTATGCTGACTATACGATTATCACACCTTTGAAGATGGTTGTTCCACATTTCGTGCTGTCGGTTGTAGAGTTCTTCAATAACATGGAGCTGACGCCATACGTCGGGACTGATTTTATCGTGTTCGGCATAACCCAGAAGACATTTGATGTACTTCAGATCTCGCTTAAGGTACTGCAGCTGCTTCCTGACGGCACTTCGTCCTGCCTTCATCCCCGGTTTCCGTTTCTTGACATATTCAAGAAAATCCCGATGACCATTCCGGCGGCAGTCCCGAGGTTTCTTAATCCCTTGTGCTTTTACGGCTATATACAGTTTGTCAATGATCTTCCCGCATTTTTCTCGGCCTTCATTGAGCAGTGAGACATCAGTCGGATAACGAATATCTGCGGGACAGCATGTGGCGTCAATAATGAGCTTCCCTCTGTTCTCTACTTCATTTTCTTCTGTTTTCTTGCTGTCTTGCGGCGTTTTTTTTAAGATCATCCTGATATTCCCGAAAGAGAATTTCATTTAGTTTACCAAGAAGAACACCGCTGCAGCGAGCACGAAAGGAAGGAAGCAGAGAAGCGGAAAAAGGCGCCTCATCAGAGTATCTTTCGTAACCGAGAAAATACTGCAGGTAAGGATTCTCCCTTACCTGCTCAACTAATTCCCTGTCAGAAACTTGAAGTTTTTCTTTTATCAGAAGGGCTCCTGAAGCTTCCCTTATATTTTTCGCGGGGCTCCCTCATCCGGAGAAAAATGCTTGCCGTATTCTGATTCAAGCTCATGCCAGGGGATTTTGTTACTTAACACCGCCCATCGATTATCGGCGTTAAGGTGTCCTCCAAACGGAAGATAGAAATCGAACAGTTTCTGTTGATTTGACTCCATATACTTATACATTGTTCTCTCCCAAGTGCAAGGGTTTCAGTACAATCTAAAGATTATGCTTGCACCTGAGACTATTCTACTAGAAGTTAATTCTTTTGTAAATCTATAGTTACTACTTTTTAAGCAAGCCCTACTTATGTCGGGCTGTTCAGGTCTCTAAAGGCGAGAGGATTCAGGAAAGCCTGGTTATGCGTCTCTGATGCTCATCCTGGTCTTCAGGAAGCTATTCGTAAAGAACTCATCGGATGTTCCCGGCAGCGGTGCAAGATCCATTTCATGAGGAATATCCTCTCCCATGTACCGGCTCGTGATAAGAAGTATCTGGCAGGCCGCATTAAACAGATATGGAATCAGCCGGATTCACATTCAGCCCGTGAATATGCCAATAGAATTATAGACGAATTTGAGGAGCAGTTTCCCAAATCGATGAACTGCCTGGAGGAGGGACTTGAAAACTCTGTCCAATTCTTTGAATTCTCGGAAATAGACAGTAGAAAGACATCATCAGCCAATCAATTAGAGGGCGCCTCTAAAAAACCCCATTTAGTTCTTGACTCGAACTTTTCCGCCGCTACTGCGTTGTCAAAATACTCAACTAAGCCCAGCTACGCTCCGTTTTTGCCGCCTTGTATCGACAAAAATATTTCTTCGTCAATTTCCTAAAGCCGTTTTTTAGAGGTGCCCTAGAGCGGCTGAATCGAGAAATCCGCCGGAGGTCCCGGGTCGTTGGAATATTTCCCAGTATTGAATCATATCTCAGATTAATCTGTTGCTATTTGATAGAATACTCTGAAGACTGGGCTTCTGGGAAACGGTATATTAGTGAAAAAGCGATAGATGAACAAAGACTTAAATTGGAACAGGCTGCCTGATGGAAGAATTCGATGGCTTTTTGAAAGAAAATTGCGAACTATACTGGACACTATCCTGTTCGCTCAGATGAAATTCATGATCGTTACAAATTCTGAAAAAACTCATTGTCGATATTTCTTGCATCTCAGCAGTTTCTACCAGTATTCCTTAACCGCTAGATTCTTTCTGATAATGCGATAGATATTGTCTGGAATAACATCCACACTATAGGGGATAAGATCGAATCCGCGATCACTGTCAAACAAATTTACTATGTCGGCTTTGTTGGCTACAAGAATTTTTTTGACGATATTATTGTTGTGGCTGTCATTGTCAACGCCTGCATTTCCTCGTCTGTATTTGTGCATTAGCAATGCTGCACTTGTCATAGATTCCCTAACAAATTCGAGATTTGTACTTGAATTATATAGATTTGAAATGCTTTCTGAAATCATATTCCAGTTGGATGCGGAAGTTATTCTACAAAGTGATGCCAGAAGCAAGAGCCTGGCCTTTTTATGTTTGCTTGATACAGACTTAGACCTTTTTATCAGATAGTCAAATAGAGGGAAATTTCCCACTTTATCGATCTTATCATTATTTATATTGACTGCAATTTTTTCTACCAGATAATAGAAGAAGAACTCCTCTTGCCTTTTGCCCCCTTCCAACATTGCCGATACCATGTCTGCGGTAGGACGTAAAAGGATAGTTTTTTTGCGTCTTATATAGCCAGAACCGTCTTCTATGTAATGAGTTGAAAACTGACAGAAATCGAATTCTTCTTCATGTGGAGGAGTGTAGCGTTTGAATTTACCTGTGTGCCAGAAAGGAGGATATGAAATATCTTTGTTTCTTTCCTTTGCAATGGCATGTGGGGCATCTTGGTGAGTATCGTAATAATGAAGTAGTTGCAAGTTGTACTCCCATATTTCATCAGATGATATTTTATTGTCATAATGGTATTTATATCCAATGTTAGCAATAGTGTCCCTGCCGCCGCCGCTTCTTAGATATTTAAGGAGTTCTTCTATGTAGGTTTTTTTATTGCCTATAAGACCAGCAGATTTTCTTGTAATAGTGTTAAGGGAGGCAAGCATTGGGGTGCTGTATTCTTCCAAATTCTTGTACAATGGCGATTCGGGGTTGATAAACACAAAATAAAAATACAGATCGGAAATAATCATGTTGCCATGTTTGGGGTGTTCTCCTCCCCTCGAATTCGTGAAGGAATGAGGATTCCTGCGCAAAGAATTCAGCATAAAAATGCCTGCATCCAGTGTTGTAAACACCTGCGTTTCATACTTGTCTATAAATGCGGACATTTCTAATCTAACTTCCGTGAGGTCGGCATTTTTATTATCAGCAGTCATTGTATAATACCGCATCTCCTTCTCAGGGCTGATGCCATCCAGTTTCCTAAATGTCAAATCCATAATATTGAAAGATTCTTTTACAAGTTTTTTCCCTGTGGAGTCCCATATTCGAATTAGGCATGACAACCATACATCCGCAGAAGAATCCGGTGCGTTATTAATGGTAATCAAGGAATTGAGATATTGGCTGCCTCTATAATCGAGTATGTGGTCTAGCCGCAGAAAGCTCCGCACAAGAATAATTCTTTCATCTATTGACTGTGCTTCCTCCGTCATATCGAACCAGTCATTGACAAGTATTTGTGCAATTTCAACATCCTCCCCTATATTGGGGTAGTCAACGGAAGCATTCATTTCCTGTTTCCCCGGATAGACAAAGCCAAGCGTTGCTACAGCTACCATGGATTTTCGGTGTGCATCAATGTCCTTGTTGTTCATTGATTCTAGAGGTAATTGATTAATACTCTGCTTGAAATCGACATAAGAATACTTCTTGTCCTTGCTTTGAAAAAGAAAATAATTGTACTGAAAAATAGACTGGGCAATAATCTTCGGCAAATCATCGACGAAATAATTCATAGCTATTATCGAGTCATTTTTTAGATATCTGTCTGTCAACTTGAGTAGAAATGCAACGTATTGTTCATAGACACGTTTTGTCGGAATCTTCTCGGACCATTCTTCCTTAAGCAGGGATGAGTATAAAGCAACAATCACATCCTTTAAAACGCTATTGTTGCTTATGTCAATAATATCATCTTCCTTGGTCATATAGGTAGCCACACGCCCAGTCCATGTGCCGTTTCTGATTGAATCGTCTTGAATTGATATGAATGTTAAAAGTCTTGTATCCAACCTCTTAAAATATCTGGTTACAGGGTTGTCGCTGATTTTTCTATCACTCTGTTCCAATAATGCCATGGTGAATTGCTTGCTATAGTAAGTCAAAGTACTATAGAAATCACCCTGAAATACATCGAATTTCACAGAATACAATGCAATCTCGACATAGCTGGAAAAATCTCCAGTGTTGTAAGCAATCCAACTATTCCATTGTTGCTTATAATCAACGGTGTTAAATTTTGTCCCGAATACTTCCTTGAGGAGCAACACGGTGTCCCACTTTTTTTGCCAGTTCGAATTTCGACGATCTGAATCAGTGGCAATATTTCCGTCTGCGAGCAACTCACTCCAGATGGTTGCACCATCATCCTTAGATAAATAGTATTTAATCACATTGAACAGAGTTTCAGGGGACTTCTCGCGTAAAAATAAATGATAAAAATAGGAAGACCATAGTTGGGAATTGTTTTTCCTTATGCTTTCAGATAGCTTGTTCGCCAGTAATTTGACATTGGCGGGTTCAGCGGAAAGAAACAAAGCATGGCTAACACCAAGGTGCTTGCTTCTGTTCACTTCTATCGGTAATACCCAGTCACGCATGGGCAATGTGGGAACTGTTTCGACAAAAACAAAATCAAAATCTCTATTCTCAAAACTTCTTTCAACACTATAGATATTGTATTCGCTCGTTCCATCCTCAATTTTTGAATATAAGAAATCGTTGAATGCAAACAATGCCTCGTGGTTGCCGTTGAAATACTGGGGGTCTTGGAAAAGAGTGCCAGCCAAATCCCCCAGATTATTGTCTTCTTTTGCTTGCCATTCACTGGATGAGAGGAATCCTTCAAGAATTTCTCCATGCGCTGCGAGGTAAGAAAACGCATAAGAGGCATAATAGCTGTTTTCGACTGGTGTTGACCCCAGAATTCTAGCAACGATTTTGCCCATCTCATACGCTAATCCAGGATTTTCGTCCAGTCGTTTATCCTCCATGAATAGTTTGGAGAAATAGAATGCGTCTACTTTGCCATCCCTTTTAATGAGGCGTTTTCCCGCCTCGGCAATCCCTTCCAGCGTTCCATAGAGATTGGCTGGATTGAATTCTAGATAGCGGAACTTTTCAATTTTTATCTCCGTAATTTGATAAGATTCATTCTGGTGAGTGAGGGTAAAATAGGAAAAAAAATTATTTTTACCATAAAAAATGTTGCTCGACAGAATTGCGTCATTCAAATCGAGAATATTACTAATCATTTCTGTTCCTGATTTTGTAATAATTCCTTCACTAGAAGACAAATAATCATACATGCTTAATAAAAAGGAAGGATCGTCGGGCCACTCAAGGATGCCGATTCTGTTTTCTTCTAACCACTTGAATAGTCTTTCTGGACCCATGCTGAAAATACCGATTAGAAAATTCCTCTGTTCTTCCTTATTTAGATTTCCAAATTTACCCCGATGCTGAATGATTTTGAATATTCTATCTACATATCCTGAAATTCTGCTTTCTCGTTCTGCATTGTTGCCGATCATGCGCATTTTCCTGAATTGTAATGGCATGTAACCATGATTTTCCATTTCTATCCCATGGTCTCCGTCCCTGTGGCTATAGGGCATTGATGCAAGCCAATTTTGTTCCTCATTTAATGCTATTTTCTCTCCTGTAAATGTTCCGTCGCCAACGCTAACTTCGAAAAATTTGTAGGGAATATTCTGGGCATCGATCTTCTCTCCGAAATTCTTGCCGGGATACAACTCTATTAGCAATATGTCATCTAGCACGGCTTCCTTGATATCGGTTGGGATTTCTTGCTCGTCAGCCCAAGTTTCAAACTCCATGGCTAGGTCGATTAACGACTTACCGGGATTCCGTCCATGCATAAAAACCTCAAAAAACGAATGAGTTATAAGGGATTTGAGCTTTTCTGGCAATGCATTCCAGCTAACTGTATATCTAGTCTGATCTTCCTGCTTCCCATCTTGTTCCCCTGATAGAATTTCATATTTACCTATAAGATAATTCTTGAAATCAGAGATGTTGTCGAAGGTAGAAAGATCGGACAATTTCTGCTCCCAATGCCGCCCCCATCGCTTCAATTGCGCATTATTTGACGCAGCTCTATTCTTTCCTGCGTTTTTTCCCATGCCATTAATGCTTTTCAGAACATTCAATCGCACATACATAATTTCCATAAATTCAAGTTCATAGGCATATGTCTTGTCAAACAGCTTCTTGGAATTATCGAATAATATTTCGGCATCTTGAATCAACGACCGATAATTTTTATTCGCCCTCCCCCATTCTTTTATTGATTCAAAATCCTCTTCTTGCATGGAATAAACATCGGGATTATTTTCCTGTAGTAGATTGCCCTGCGACAGATTGTAAAGATACAGGAAAAAACCAATGGCCTTTTCCGTGGATTTCCTATTCAGCATGTGTTTTTTTGCATTATATAATTCGGAAATATTATCGATCCAGTTCCGTATTGATTCGTCTTGATCGATTGCTTCATTATTAGTCAGGAATTCTTCAATAGATGCGCTGAAAAAAGTAAAATTTTTATATTGAGCTGTATATTCATTTTCCATGAAATTTTTTATATTGGCAATAGTATCGCTCTTCCTGTCCTTTTCGGCATTGATAATCTTGTACAGCGAAACAAGTAAATCTATCTCCAGAATTGCGTGCTCGGAGGATTCAGGATCAAAGGCTTTGGAAGCTAGGTTTATACGCATCTTAATTTCTCCTGCATCCGGATTCTGACTGTATGAGGAAAAATCCCAAAACATTCTTAGGAGAAATGCGTCTACATATTTTTGCAGGATGGAATTCATCCTCTCAATGCTGGAAACCACATGGGAATTATTTCTAACCTCCCGGCTAAAGCCCTTCCAAAGAATATCCAAGTATCCTAAGAAAAAGGCTTCGGCAAGAGCATCCTCATATCTTCCTTCCCGTTCTGCAACGCCAAAACGTTGCCATGCATCGTTCTCTTCAAACAAATCTTGGATACTTGAAAGTAGCAATCCTTCATAATAGGCATTAAGAAATTCCCTGTACCATTTGCCCCTGAAATCGGGTGGAATAATTTCTGCCCGATTCTCGTAAGAGTATGGGTGGGCATCAAGATTGTGCCAAAGGCCATTGATATAAATCTGTACCCAATTGTCTCGTCTCGATAGATCGTAGACTACCGCTGTGCTCATCTCGCTAGAATTTTGGGCATCGCGTTTTCCTTGAACCCCCACGGCCAAGCGCATAGGGTCTTGTGCAATGTGTCCTGAAAGCGAAAAGCTCCTTATTAGGTCGATTAAAACCGTATTGGCGTAATATCCCTCTCCTACCCTGTTGTTTGGCAAGCCTCCAAGGATTTCAAATGTCGGATTCCTTTCAATCACACCATAGCTATAAATTCCATCCTTCAGATTGTCCCTTTTATTGGCATATCCAACCTCCCTGCGTGCTGCGTCAAAGTTAAAGCGAAGCCATTCCGCAATTTCACGGTAAATCTGCAAGCGATCCATAGCCTCGATAGGCTGGGTGTCTGTTTTATCCTTTTTCCCTGAATCCGGTTCATTGTATTTCCTGCCAGTTAATCGCTCATGCCATTGCTCATAGAACATCTTGAAGCTTTTATGTCTACTTTCGCCCTCCGCCGCTTGATCGGCTAGCTTTGGAGGTGTTGTCCAATTGTATTCTTCATATTGATGATTGTCGCTGAGAAGTTCCTCCAGATTTTTCTTCGACAGATGATGCTGGTTATCTTTGATTTCAAAACCTCTATCTTCATTGTACAGTGGGGAAAACGTCAGATTGAAGCGAATGCGGGGGCCATTCGTGGTCGATGCAATAAATTGATCCGGATATAATCTTGCTCCTTGGTTGATATCGGAAGTCTTTAAATTGAGATTGGAATCAATTATGCCATCAACATTCTCCAGCGCAGTGGAGTAACCGGCGAATTTAGGGAAAACAGCATCCATGGATTCGGCTATGTAGGGGAATTCCATAATGCCTTTTATTTCGTTCAGCGAATACTGTAACGGAGAAGGAGCCGTCAAGGCACCCAGTTTTCGCCAACTCCAGTCTTTCCCGTCGAGCCATTCGTAGACACCAAAGGTCGCATAGCGAAAATCCCGCCAGTTCTGAACTTGGTCATTGGGAATTAAAACTGTCAGACTGGCACTTGCTGTAGGTGTTTTTTCGGGTATGCTAAGAGGTACAGGAGGGATATCGGCATTCATGTCGCTTCGTAAATACAATTCCTCCGTATCTCCCGCTTCTTTGCTGAAAAGCATTACTTCCCTGCTATTCCGTAAAAGAATGAACGGTCGCCATTCCAAATCCCCTTCCGTGTTTAAGCGCGAAAATTCAATCCAGTAGTGCTTTGTCGGATGCGTGGGAATACCACCAACGCAAAAACGCGTAGGGATGCCAATTTTTTGGACTATGACTGCAAGTGCGGAATAAAAATATTCTTCGCCACTTTCAGACAGGCTTCCTTTCAGCAAAGGGTAAAACAGGTTATTGTCTTGGAATTTCTTCCAGCTTGTTCTATTTTGCTCTTGATGAACAGTCTTTCTCTGCAAGAAATGCAAAAGCGTCCAAGCTATTTCGGTAACAATTTCCTCGTTCTTTTCTCGGTTTATAATATTGCCAGCCAAAATATCTCTGTCATTCCCGTTTTCATCCTTACTATACAGAATAACGACAATGCCTTCGCTATCATTCTGTATAATTGCCAGATGGGGAAAATGCTGAGCATTATCCGATATTTGAATACGTACTCCTTCAGACGCCTGGTTGGTTATGGAAACATTGTCGGGAACGCCTTCGGCGACGGATAGTTTTCTGAAAGTCAAATTATGGTATCCTGAGTGTTTAAATCCTTCCCCCGATAAAATTGTTCGTCCGTCATAAATTTCGAAACCATCCGGCAACCAGCCATTAGGAGCCGGAATGGCCAGTCTGCGCATTGGTTGGAAAAGAAGTGAAATCTCCATAGTTTCATCACCAACACTGCTATCGGCTGAAGTAGAGAACCTCTGCTCTATGGAAGGATGCCATATCCCATCCTGAAACCTTTCGTACTGCCCCATTTTGAAGAACATCTTGGACGGAAGTTCCGGCGATTCGCTTTGCTGCAAGCCGACAATTCGCAAGCCGGAGTATTCCAGTGGTAGTGGAAGAGTTTCTCCCATTACAAAGGATGAGTGAGATGCATCGCCGGCAGCCAGTCGCGAAGCAAACAGTTCATTATTCTGGAATAGTTGCCATTTGTTTCCTTCCCTGAACTGAAGCCACCAACCGTATTCTGACACAGTCAGTCTTCCATCGCCATTTCTGTCCAAAAATCCCCGTACCAACCGCGCATCTGTTCCACAGTAGCGCAATACTTCCAGGGTTGCCAATTTTCGCATCCATGGCGTAGCCGTTTTCGCTCCCCATGGAACATAGGGGATGCTTACTGTCTCTTCGGCATCCTGCAAATCTGACAAACCGTCGGATCGTGACAAAAGAAGAAGATGCAAAAAACTAATTGGAGACTTCTCGTCTGGCTGCCATTGCGTCAAGAACGCTATCGAATCATGAAACACCTCTCCTCGTCCTGGCATTGTCAATGCCAGTGTCCTAGCTATTTCTTCTATCCGCTCTTCATTGGAATAGTTGCCGTTTTTCAGATTCTCGAAATAGGCCAGACGTCCCTTGCCGAAAAATGCTCCGTCCCTAAACAAAGAATCCGATTCCGAATTCTCAATGCCCTCGTCGGTTTCTCGATCAGCAGATTTTCTCCATTTGCCATTTTGTTGAATTTGGATACTAGGCAATCCGTCGGATGTTCTAGCAAACATATCCGGCTCAATCCTTGTCAGTCCCGCAATATCCAGTGCAACATTTCTGCCGGGAGGAGATGGAATAATCAATGTCTGGCCAAAGGGTATGCCCAGACCCGCCTCTTTCATGGAGGCTTCGGAAACAGATAGGGTAAGCGATGCATTGCGTTGAACATCTTCGGCCTCTCCAAAAGAGAGACGGATTATGGTTTTTCCTTCATTGCCCAAGACATAATAGCCTACCGCAAAAATTTCGTTTATAATTGGTGGACCATCGTATTCAAATACCAACTGCTCCGGGGAAAGTTCTATGGAGGAGTTCGTCATTTGAAGCAACGGTTCCCGGGACGAAGGATAGTCTCCCTTTGTATGAAATTTTTTTTCTGGAATAATCAATGCCTCATAAAACGAATTGCCACAAGAAGTCAGTAGAAATAATGCAAATAGGCATATGACATACCACCGCTGATTTGCATTCGAAATCATGATTTACTCCAATCCATCCGTACGACCGTGCCAGAAAGCAGCGGAAATTCTTGTTGGAAGAACAATTTTTTCTTCTTTTGTGATGCGTTTTTTGTATGCGACATTGCAAAGCGTGCGGTAGACAAGCATATCCACAAAGTCTTGATTGCCATACCATAAGTCCATCATGTAGAAATCCTTGTCCAGATCGCCAATTTCTTCGTTTATATAATAGTCACTCATATGGGGAACGACATCAATACGCATAACACCTATATTCAGATCGGCATAGCCATCCAGTTTTTTCGCCAGATCATCACTGCTAGCTTCATACTCGGCGAAATCATTGAAAACCATAACATAGTTGGCATTCCTTGCTATCTTGTT
Source organism: Spirochaetaceae bacterium (assembly GCA_965232165.1). Taxonomy (GTDB): domain Bacteria; phylum Spirochaetota; class Spirochaetia; order DSM-2461; family DSM-2461; genus UBA2779. The sequence continues at coordinate 1,115,766 of CBDDOY010000002.1, forward strand.
ATCGCTATTTCCCGTCTTGTTGTCGACATAGCCGTACATCTTTCGGATGGAGTCAAATATGTTCATATCTAGGGGGGGTGAATACTCTTCATCGAAAAACTGTTTATCAATTTCAGACCAGAATTCCAACGTGGCATCATTGTAGTCCCGATTGAAAGCGGTAATCTCCTTCAAACCCTTAATAACATAACCTTCCGATCCATCGTCGTTTAAGCTCCAAAGAGAGATGAAAATGGCCTTTTGAGTCCTTATCTGTGCTCTTCCCAGTTTCTCCCAGAATTCTCCCAGAAACCGGCGGTATTCCATTTTTTTCAGGTAGTTTACCTTCATCACAACGGTTACGCGAATAATTTCCAAAGGAATATCCCTAATCTCAGGAATTGTTTCATAAACATCTGCCACAGTAAGAGTTTCTCGATTGTCATTTCGAATATACACATAATCAAGCATTCTAAAAACAACCTTGTCCTGCTCGCCCCCATTGGCGGAAAAACTTGCCGTCGCTTCAATTTTCACAAGTCCCTTTTGCCCCTGAAAGGAATTCTGATTACTGTTGAAAGACACGGAAGTTTCCACTTCCTCCGATGTAAGATAATCCCCGTTGTCCCTGTCGAATATCATTGGAGTAACTGTCCAGTTCTCCGGCAATTCACTGTCCCAGAAAATTCGACCATCCTGCAACTGGGGCAATACCATGACATAACGTTCAGATAGAATAGCCAGTTGATTTTCCGCTTCACTGTAATCATCACCAACAACAAGGTGGACGCTTTCCAAGCCTTCCGGGTTGAATTGAAAAGCCGTACTTTTCGTTCCGATGCGCAATTCGTTCATTACCGAGTCAGGTACGGTCTCCTGTCCTCCAATTGAGGCAATACTGAACATCAAGAAAAAGAATCCCGTCACTTGCTTCTTCATTCCAAACTCCTTGTCAACATATCTTCACAATCCAGAGAGATAAAACAATATAACATATCCCATATTATGTACATGGTATGGATTCCGAATTACTGCCAATGGCGGCACACTATCGTGATCGTGCAGATGCAGAGAACACTTCTGATGAAATGAAGAACCAATGGGGATGGGCAGGCTTTACGACTCAAGATATAACACGTTGTCGTGTTATGGCTCGTATAATAGCCCTTTGTTATAACTGGCGGAGTATCTTCATCCGCCTTGTGATGCCGCACAAACATTATGAAGCCAGAACCAGCCGATCACTATTAAGGGTCCAGGCCGCCTGATTCGTCATGGAAGGAATTTGTTTCTTAAGCTAACGGGCATTCATGGTCATTACAAAAATCCGGTATTTAATGACTGAAGCAAACCGTATTCTCCAATGGATAAGAAAGAATGCGGAGCAGTTGAAAGAGTTTGGATTGTACCGGATGATTTTGAGTATAGCCTTTCAGTGTTTTCTTGAAAATCGTCCGCTCAAAGTTCCACAGGAGTTTGTTTTTCAGTAAGATTTGAGGGTTAACTGCTTTTTTTAGGTCCATTGCTTATCAGAGACCGCATCCTGACAGCCATGCGGAAACTGTCAAGCCCCTTGAACTCACTGTAAAGAGGCTATTCCCCGGCTACACGAATAATGGAAATGGAATAAATTTTGCGGAGACATGGGTCCATTCTGGAAACACAGTTGTACCTGGGACTATGCATTATGGTTATCAAAGTATTTATGTCGATGTCTACTTGCCGCCTAAATCGAATGGCGATTACGGAAATATCGATATACCCTGGAAAATTGGGAAAAAACCTTTCCCGACGCTGTTACGTTCCGTGGCACCTATTATTGCAACTACTATTGGCACAACAGTATTCTGGTCAAAGAGCACTCCGGACACTCCGTAATTTTTCTTTTTGCCACCAGCGATAAGGGAAGTCCTCTCACCCAACTCTCCTATCCGATTACACTTGCTCCCAAGGAGGGATGATGAACTGGAAACGTGATGGTATGCAGTCGGCATGAATCCGTACGGCGCATTGTTGGAGCGTATCCCGCCATACGCTTTGCGGTTTTCATCGTGTTTCTTGTGCTCTCATGTGAAATGCAATCGCCTTCTCCAAGGGCCGGAATGGTGGAAAATGTTTCCATTTATTACATAGTCGCTGACAACAATCTCAGCTATTACGCATGGAACGACTTGGAGGAGAAGAGAAAGGATACGATCCGGGACTGATAAAAATCTATCTTTATTTTGACAGTGCCCAAACTGCCACGCCTCCGCACCCCATAGTTTGGGAGATCAAAGCCCCCGGTGGCAATGGATAGAGGCGGTCCCGAATCATCAAGGTGTATCCGGAACGGAATTCCGTGGACCAAGAGGTGATGAAATCGGTTTTGACATACATGATGTCATTAACCGAAGCCAAGCGGTACAGCTTGGCACTTTGGTCTCACGGCTCCGCATGGCTGCCACCGAAAAAAAGTAGTTTTCTTTCGAATAAGGGTGAATTGGAATACAAGTCGTTCGGGCAGGATGGAGAAAGCGAGCTTTCCCTCAACGATCTCGCCGAGTCCCTGCCCGAGAGATTCTTCTCTATAGCTTTTGATGCCTGTTTCATGGCTTCCGTGGAGGTAGCCTACGCACTTCGCTACAATGTGCTGTATTTCCTCTTTTCCCCAACAGAGGTACTACCGGACGGCTTCCCCTATGAAGCGATGCCCCCCTATTGCAACAGAGAACAGAAGAAGGACTGAGTAAAGCCGCTTTACGTTATTACAGCCACTATAATGATTCATCAAATTCCGATATTTACCGTTCGGGATCGAGAAGTCTGGTTGATGCGGAGGAGTTGAGCCGTTTGGCTGAGACTGTGAAGGATGTCAATAAAAACAGTCCCGACTGGCGACTGGCCCTTGAGGTTTCGTTGATACAGAAGGTGGACCGGACTTCCCAAGGGATTCTTTATGACTTCAGGGATACTTTTGATGTAGCCAAAGCAACGGAATTGGTGGGCACTGACGAATATGAGCAGACGATGCAGGCGTATGAAGCAAAAGTACTGGTGTTTTAATGCGACTTAATGGTTTTATAAAATTTTGAACTTGGAAAAACATCAGGCATGAACTGGCATTTGCCGAATAGAATCGGCGAGTTGGATATTTTTTATAAAGACATAGCGTGGTACCGTGAAACGAATGAATAAAAAAATTTCTCACAATCCTGTATTGCTTGCCCTTCTTACTCCCTGCGCTATGTGAGGATTTAATTGAGAATATATACAACAAAATCCACAATAATTATTTTGGAAATATTGTAGTCGAATTGGGAAAGTTGTTTTTTGGCGGGGTTCCGAAATGGACGGTAACAGATGGAATTAAAATAGCCTCTGGAAAACATGCAGTTTTCATTCACGCAGTATCAAGACTGGACATAACCCAAGATATCGTTATTACACCGAAGGAAAGTAAAATCGTCATTGTTTTAACCCGTTCAGGTCAAACTATATTGGAGAGGTTGTAGTTGTCTGCATATTTAGCAATGCTTATTTCAAACATTTTCCCGACTTCGGTGATTATAAAATTTAATTGCACATATAAAAAGAATACATAATTCCCATACGGCAAGGTTTTCATGATATTCATGTGTATTTCCGTAGCTGGAAACTGCTGGCGAGTATACAGCAGGGGCAGAGCCCTTGACATTTAACACGCTATCTGTGATTATTTCATTAATGCTGGTATTCGTCAGAATATGAAAAGTAAGAACGCCAAGTTTTCACTCCTTGTTGTATTGACCGTTTTATCTTGTGCCTTGGCTTATGCCATTGTCGCGCAGTGGGCCGTAACCGAAGATGAGGGAGAATCGATACTATTGTCAGTTGGCATGGATGCCAGCGTTGCAAACAAGGTTTTTATTGAATCCTATAATAATGCTATTGATGCCGCAGAAGAAGGCGGTAGAACCGTCCGCAATGCGGGAGCACTAGCATTTTTCTCTCCACTTACTATTATATGGGGTTCCGCAGAAGTTGGCGAGCATGAAAATCAAGTGTCAGTTTCAAGAACAGAAAATTTTGATGAAAGAGAATTCATTCTGTCCTTGGCCAGGCGGGATTATATTAAGAGGGACATGATAATTACGGAATTTGAGGGAGATGAGACAGAAAATCACGAGGATTTTCTAAATCAGCTTAATACTGCCCACAAACCCAAATTTATCGAACAAGTTAATAGTTTTGCAGATAAGATGAAGGTCAAACCGCCTGAAGGCTTGTTTTATTTACTGGTTTCTGGTTTACATATGTTTGAGTTCAATCCCAATGCCAGCAATAATAATTTGGAAAATTCGGGATACACTGAAAACATTCTTTCGAAATACACTAGTACTGTTTTCTTTCCCAAAAAATCCCCCCTCCCCTCCGAATTGCAAGTATCATCCACAAACTTAGAAGGCACGGGACGGAGGACCAATTTAGTGTCGAAATGGACAGATACCTATACGGCCAAGCTATCCGGAGGAGAAGGGTTCATGCACCATCTCTTTTCTTCGAAAAGAGATGGAAAGAAGACGGCTCGAAAAGAATTACTCTTGATCAGCGATGGGAAATACGGGTTGAACGTCGATTTTCGCTCAGCTGCACCCATTGTATCCATCTTGCAAGAGAACAATGTCGGAATAAGCATTATGATTTTGGATGTTCAATCATCCAACTCAGAAGCATACGATAGTTTTAAGGATCTCCTTGACTCCAATTCAGCGTATATGATGCTAATACCTTCAGACAATAAAGATGCCCTATCTCGCCGAAACTGGCAAGGTGTTCTTTTAGCCATAATGATGCTGGATGTCGACAGCTTTGAAAATAGACGCTTAAGTGAAGACATAAATCTTAGTTTCAATGTCAAGAAAGATGAAGAGAATAAACGATGGGTGATAAGCAGTGAAGTAAAAAACGAGAGTATAAAAAATCAGCTTAACAATTCTTTAGAAAAACTCAACAAAATGAAGGATGTTAAAAAAACCAAGATTAATATAACAAGACCCTATGTCGTCGACATGACGATGGAGAGCTATGAAGAGCTAAAGAAAAATGTGGCAGGGGGTGCCCGGGACATTATACAGAACAATTTATCAGGTGTACTGCATAGTCTTGTTTTTTCCATTCCGGAGATATTCATCTTGCATGATGAATCCAGTCTGCTTTCGCTTTATTTGCAAAGTGATGCACCATACAATTTTCTCGCTTCCTCAACCCTGCGCATAGCTAGTCCGTCCAACTGGAAAGATGAAATGTACAAAATATACAAAGATCCTCGTTTTCTCAATGCAATATATGATTTTGTCGATTGGGATTATAATGATGATCTGGACTATATGGATGCGCAGAATGTTATAATTAAACACTTCGGCACCAAAATTAGTGAAGTTGGAGAAGAATTTAAAAAAGGGATTAGTCATGTCAAAAAGGATATTCAGAACACAATTCAGTTCAACAAAATTATATATTCCCTCAAGGCACCCATCCTCTCTTCCCCCCTGTGGTGCTCTAATCTATACAGGCAATTGATCGACAACAATGGCAATGAGAGAAGAAACTATAAAAACTTGATTTCTCCCGCTGTCTGGATGGGATTGAAAGAATTTCTCGGAGGAAATGTAAGTTCCGAGTACAAACCTGGCGAAATATTTCTTGCGCGTTCCTATGAAAATGATGGAACGATGGAGTTTCATACGGTGGAAACATGGGCATCCTATAAGAGATCTTATGAAAAGGCCATGGAAACTAAACCTAGCAGTGTATATAAGACGTTTCAGGATGTTGAAAGCAATAATCTGAATGAAAACATAGATAAATTTGGAGATCGTTATATTGAAAATCTACATGAAAGAATAATCGACGAAGAGAATAGAAAAGTATATTCCAAGGATGCCAATCAATCTACAATTAATGAAATAAATCATTATCTAAATCAATATATTGTGGGCAATCTGATTTTTTTTATTGCGTCACTCTTTCTTATTGGCGGGAGCGCATATCTATGGGAGAGATTTCGGACAAAAGCGGGTGTTGTTCGCCGAGCTAAAGCTTGGCGGAAAGTACTGATATCCCTTGGTTGGGGATTATTCTTTTTCCTTTTAATAACAGCTCATGCAAAACCCATCGCATTTGCAGTGCATGACAAGTCTGTTCTTGCTGACTATAAACACACTTTGAACAATGTGGATTCGCGGCACAAGGCCAAATTGACTGAAAGCTCCGATGGTAATACTGATAGTAACGAGAAGCTGCAAGAAGTATTGAGCGGTTATATCAAGGAACTTTTTCAATCAAAAAGAGATTTTGGCGATGATGACAAGTTTTCCATAAGGAAATTAACACCTTTGGTATATCTGCTTATGTTGCTTGCTGTACTGTTTATTAGAATGGGTTGCTACGATATTTCTGGAAATCCGGAATTGAATTGGTCAAATATTGTCATTGATATCATTGCGGCTATCTGTATTGCTATTATTTTCATAAGACCAGCTTTATTCCAAGGTAGCCCCTTTACAACAAATCCTTTGGGAAGAAGTATAATAACTGTTCTCATGCCTGCCATCGTATTATTTGGTTTTCTATTCCTTGCAATTCGTCTGAAACGACTGAACAGCAATCAAAGAAGAGCATTACTGGAAAATTACTATGCGCCAAGAAAAATTATGACTTTGCAGAGATTCCTTGTGCTGCTGAGTTCTTTCACGACTGTTGTCCTTGCAACCCTATATTTGTCCATGCTTGTCCTCTATGTATCACCAGGAGGAGAGATGCTTTCTGGACAAGGCTTTTCGCTTGTATTGTCACGCAAATACGGATTCATTGCTATTCAATCCCTGTATTTGGTTGTTAGTTTTGCTTTCTACTTAAAAAAGAAACGGGAAGCGAAAATATCTTATATTGTTGGGTAAAACCCAAGAAAATCAGCAAAAACCATGTCAAGGTTGTGCCGTATGAAAGATAGGAATCGGAGGAATTCCATCATCTTGCGCCGGAATAAAATGCAGCCTAAAAGAAAACGATCTTGTTGCGGAATATCCTTGGGCAGATCTTAGCAAAACAGCCAATGAAGATATGGCCAAGCATTATGCAATGATCAAATGACACTGCTCTAACTGCATTTTGAGTGTCCATAGTAAAATAGGCAGATTTAATAAACAAGGATCGATCAAATGAAGCTTTTGAAAACAATGCCTGTCGGATGTCTAGCTCTACATCAATATACACATCGGAGAAATCCAACTCTGTGAATTTGGTTGAAAAGAAAGATACGTCCTTTGGAAAGCGCACAGAACTAGAGCGCAAGTTGTATTTACTCCAATATCTACTTTGTTTTACCACTTCATCAATGGGATCGACAGCAGTGGAAAATCTTTTATAAAAGAAGATTTTTTCAACTAGCATTGCCTTAAAACGTATTAAACATGGTTTGGACAGCTTAGAGAAAACAGCAAACTTGAAACTAGCATCCTTATTGAAAACGGTATGACTAAAATCTGTTCTGGCTAAAAAAAATGCTCCATCTGCATTGAAACTAGCACCTATGAAACGGGCATTGGAAAAGAATGAATCACCATAAAAGTTAGTTCCTGTAAATTTAGACGTACCGTGAAAAACCGATCTGTTAAAACACGAAGATTTACGGAAATTTGCATACTTAAAATCGGTTTCTCCAGAAAAGCAAGTATTAATAAAATATGAAGATTCATTGAATACCGTAGAATTATACTTGGCCTCTCTGGAAAATAATATTCGTGAAAAATCTGCTGCCTGGTGGAAATTGGCATTTGAAAAATCAACATTGCCAGAAAAGCAATTCCATCGATAGGAATTGTCAAATTTGCTATGTACCCATTTCTCATTTAGTGAATAATTGGGCGACAATCGAAGTGTCTCTCTGAATTTAGCATAAACGAAGAATGCATCGGCATGGAATATTGTGCCATTAAAATCTGCCTGGTTATGAAAATGAACATCATTAAAAAAGACATCTCTTTCGAAATGCACTTCTATAAATATTGCTGTTTGGTGGAATGCGGATTGAAGGAAACTTGCATCGCCATGGAATATTGCGCCATTAAAATCTGCCTGGTTATGAAAATGAACATCATTAAAAAAGACATCTCTTTCGAAATGCACTTCCATAAATATTGCTGTTTGGTGGAATGCGGATTGAAGGAAACTTGCATTGCCATGGAATACTACACCATTAAAATCTGCCTGTTTATAGAATATTGCTTTACGAAATGTTGCTTGATTTCCAAACACCGTCTTGTGGAAAATTGCATCGCCGGAGAATTCGTTAGAGGAGGATTCTACTTCTTCTGTACCAAACAACACATTTTCAAAAAAAATTACAAGATTGAAATCAACTTCAGACATAAATGAAGCATTAGTAAAAACTACCGCTCCCAAAAATTTGCCATTGTAAAACTTTGCATGCTGACAAAATACCACTTCAACGAAATCCACTCTGCCACAAAACATTGCGTCCTCAAAATCAGCCCGTTTATAGAATATTGCTTCACGAAATGTTGCTTGATTTCCAAACACCGTCTTGTGGAAAATTGCATCGCCAGAGAATTCAGTATTTTGAAAATTGGTGTCATTCGGTAGTTTCATGTGGGCAAAGCTGGAATTTCCGCGAAAAATCGCACGCTTGAAATTGATTTTCCCCTGCTTAAGGGAGCCTCTAAAAAACAGCTTTAGGAAATTGACAAAAAGATTTGTCGTCGACACAAGGCGGAAAAAGCGAAGCGCAACTCGACTATGTGAGCATTTTGACAACGCCATAACGGCAGAAAAAATCGCGTCAAGAACTAAATGATTTTTTTTAGTGGCACCCTTGATTTCAATTTGACTAAAATCAATATCATGTTCAAATTTTGAAAGAGTGAAATTGACCCCATTTTTGAAGCACACATGATCAAAATTCGACTCTTTGCAAAACCTAGAACAGGAAAAATTCACCTGAGAATAAAATACGGAATCCGAAAAATCGACACTGCCAAACTGTGTTTCCGACAAACAAGCGTTGCCTCCAAAATGCGACCGAGACATACAGGCATGTTCGTAAAATATTACATTAGTAAAAGTGCTTTTATATGAATAGACTACATTAGAAAAATTGGCACTTTTTTCAAATCCTGATGTATGCACATCTGCGTAGCGAAGAAATTTGGAATTTTGAAAATCGACAGTTTTTTTGAATAGACATTTAGAAATGAGGACATCATTGCAGAAAATTGCATTTCTAAAATTCAATTCGCATTCGCACTGTACATTGAGTATATGGAATTTGCATAAAATAATGCAGTTCTCGAAATTTGAATCCTTTATGTCGACATGTCCTTCAATGACTTTGCACAGAACAGGTCTTTTGTCTTTCCTGTCGGTTGGGTGCATTTCTATGCTTCCATTTTTTATTTTAAATCGCTTCTGACTGCCATTGCGATATATGAAAATTAAATGTTTTTCATTTTTTGATTTTTTAACATACTGAAGTTTTTTCATTCTAGTTTCAATCCTAAATAGCAAGTAAATCTTAGCTTTTGTACTTACTATTTCCCACATCCTCAATTAAGTCGTCCAGAAACTCGTCAAAGTGGTTCTTGGTCGTTATTCGTTTTCGGCCAAGAAAATTTATTGTCAATTTTTTGCCACATTTCGATTTGTATTGTTTAAAACGTTTCTGGAGTGCACTTCCGCTAATATTCACTAGGGAAGTATCCATGCCATGGGGGCAATAGCGTGCACTTAAAATGCCTAGGAAAAATTCTTGGAACAGAAATTCGATAAGTACTATCCTGTCGATAAAATAGCGCATGTGGGTAGTGTTTACATTTTTCCGAAATTCAGGATTTTCATCTTGATATTTCTTATAGTCGGAAAGAAACCGGACGGGATTTATTCGTCGGCCCTGTCTTCTCGGATTGAAGTCATTATCGCCTTTGAAAGCTATGAAGTTGTCCAACTCGAATTTTTCAATGTCAAGCCTGCGTTCCAGCATCGAGTTTTTACCCAAATTGAAGTAATCGACAATCTCACTTTTAATGATGACGAAATTCTTTTGGCTGGGAGAATAATTTCTATATGGGTCCTTGGGTACAATTATTCTCCTAAAAAACAGTAATTTCTCTTCAAAAAGAAGGGAGCCTCTGTATTTCAGGAATTTAAAGAGGCATTCTCTGTACTGCTTTTCAATTCTTTTAGCCAGATCGTGTCTGTAGTTCTCGTATTTAACAATTAAATTTTGACGGAGACGATCATCCTTCTCTATTTCCTTTCCATTTCTGGACAGAATAAAAAGTCCCTCCAAGTCTAATGGAGAGAGTCCCGATATGTCGATCTCGTTGGATTTATCAATACTGCGGCACATTCCATTATTCTCACGATCCATTAATTTGGTAACTCCTGCAACTGAAGTGTATGGAGATAATACGTAATACAAGGAAGTGCTGTCATCAATCTTTCTACAGCTATCTACATATAACTGCACCGCTCGTTTCAAGCTACGGGGGAAATCTTCGAGTCCATTTTCATTGCAAAATCTAGTCAATCTATCGATTCTCATATTTTATGCTCCTAACTTGGCTTTATATATTGGCTGATGTTCATATAGTATGAAAAATATTCTGTCATCTTTCTTTTGATGATTTTGTCTATATTGCATCCTGCATCAATCTCAAATGGTAGAAGCCGGGCTTTTTTCATGTGCTGATTACGCAGGTATTTTATTTCTTCTTGCCTCTTAGCAAGTGAAATTCCTTGTTCGGTGTATTCGATGAATTCGCCATTCTCCACGTCAATGGGAATGCGTATGCTAACTGTCTTGTTTATATCATCTCCAAAGACGGAGGAATTAAATTCTTTGGGGTCCGAAATATGGCATGGCACAATATAGGATCTCCGGCTAATACCAGACATAACTTGTACCTGGTGAGCAAATTCTTTCCAAGGCGCATTGAAATCGGAAAGCACTATTACCAAGTTGCGAGTTTTAAGCATTTTAGTTACATCTCTCAAAGCCGACGAAAGCGATTCCCTGCTGGTATGATTGACTGATTTTTTTGCACTCAATGCCCGGGTAACAGCACTGTTGATTTTTTCCACATTGACACTTCGCATTACATAGGATGGGGATGGAGGAATGATGATTTTGTCTTGTCCGCAAATATAAACACCCACATTGAAGCTGTTTCGTAATCCATATTCATATAATATATAGAATAGCTTGTAAAACAAATATAGTTTTGTCGTGTACAGGCTCTCTTTGCTGGCATCTCTCGAGAAGCCATAGAACATGGACTTCGACAAATCCAGCACCAAAAAGAGACAGCTACGACGCTCTCTACGACTTTGACGGATATAAAACATTCTAGAAGCGATTTCCATTGATAATTTGTCTCTATCAAAGGTTGCTCCATGTCGCGACGATGTCATAATATCAATATCTCCAAAATCATCTCCAGATCCATAGGGTCTTGAAGCATCGGCTTCTATACCCTTGTGATGAAATACCGATGTGAAAATGCCATGGACTTTCTCACTGGTTTCTAGATGCAGCCTTTGCTTGATCCGAAGTGTTATGTCGTTAAGCTTCAATTTTCGGCTCAAGACATGCAGTTTATTGTTCATTTATGATCTGCTCCGGCTTCAACTTTGCTCATTTTCGTCGCATCCCCTCAATTTTATATTGTCGAGAATTTCATCAACTATATAATGCTCAAGTGACAGAGAATTGTCTTTAAGACTCATGGCTTCAAAGGTTAATCGCAACCTGTGATTCAATACGAGAAATGCCACAGCTCTAATGTCTGCTGGTAGAACATAGGTTCGCCCGTGCATTACAGCGTATCCCCGCGACGCACGAAGCAAAGACTCCAATGCTCTTGGAGAGACCCCATCTGCCAAATAGTCGTAAACATCTGATTTTGCCAGATTTGAAAACACATTCAGTTTTCCAGATGGGGGCGGCGAGGGCTTGCCATTCGTAGCGGTGACAATGTCCTCGGCATAACTCTGAATATGCGGCGCTATACTGATATTTTTAACTTGGGAAACTAAATCACGGAATCTATTCAGACCTTTGTCGTCGCCAAAGTATGGTGGAATTTTTTTTCCATCCACCTGGCATTGTTGGTGATACTTATATGAATATGCAGATCCCTTGTTGATGCCCTCGTCAGACACACTTTGGGCAATTTTCTTAAGGGATTTCGGGGAAGGTAGCATGACATTTATCTTGAATAGAAAGCGGTCAAGAAAGGCAGCGGAAAGCGGATAAGTACCCTCTTCCTCAATGGGATTCTGGGTAGCGAAAACTGAAAACAAAGTAGTATCTTCTTGGCCATCGATATTGACATAATCTTCGCTTCCACCGAATTCGACTATACTAACCTGCTTGGTTTGCATGACTTGCAACAAAGCCGACTGAACTTTGCTTGGTGCTCTGTTTATTTCATCTGCTATAAATAGATGTGTAAAAACTGGGCCGTAGTACTTCTTCGGTTCGATTGTTTCTTTTTGTTCTTCGGAGCGATCATTTTTTTTGATAATATTTTCACCTATGCGCATTCCACCAATGATGTCCGAAGGTTGCATGTCTGGTACAAATTGAACATGCTCTATTGGACTATTCCGCTTGAATTTATCTTTAAGTTTGGGATTGTAGTTCTTGTCTAAATTGGGATTTCCGTAGATTAAATCGGCCAAAGTTTTTACAGATTTTGTTTTAGCTAGTCCAGGCAATCCTTCAATTAGAACATGGTTGTTTGTTATGCTCGCTATGATGATTGCGTCAATAAGTTCATCCTGACCGAAAATGACAGTCTTCATATCAGATTTGAGCTGCTTGACAATTCCTAAATTCTCTTCAAAATTCTCCATTAGTTTCCTTCCTTAATACACAAATATGATTTTGGAATACGCACACAAATCAGGTAATATATCAGGATAGTTTACCCGACCACATTGAATGCTCTCTATTTTGCGACTTGCATCTATCCTGATTGTACAACATTCTAGAAAAACTTGAAACAGGTAAAATTAACCTTTACGGATAAGGTGAATTGTAACATTAACTGTCCGCGATAAAGAGGGCAAAAGAAGCCCCATGAAACTCATGTATACTGCTTATATGAAAAGACAGGAGTTAACATGGGACAAGAACACAATAGCACAAGCTATAGAAGGGGAAAACACTTCAATTGGGAGGAACGGCTAATTCTGGAAAGAATGATCCGCAAAAAAGGGAAGGACATGCTGACAATCAAACAGATGGCAATCATCCTGGATCGCCATGAAAGAAGTATACGGAGAGAACTCAAACGAGGATCAGTTACACTTCAGAATAGTGATTTATCTGCATATATGACCTATAGCGCGGACATTGGCCAGAGAAAAGCCCGTAGGGAGCTTGAAGCAAAGGGACCAGCATTGAAGCTTGGTGCCGATTACAAATTTGTCAAGGAGACCCAAAAGCTCCTTAAAAAGAAATACAGCCCTGACTCAGTCATAATGCATTATAAGAAGTACTCATGGCCAACGGGTACAAGAATCAGTACGAAAACCCTCTACCGGTATATCTATGAAGGCCTGCTGGGGAATGCCGAGAATTATCTGCTTCGGGGTAAAAGGAGGTGCAAGAATGGCTCAAATGGCCATAAGAGGCATAACAGAGCGAAATCAGCAATGAAAAGTATTTCGACCAGACCGGCGTATATTGAGGATCGAGAAGAATTTGGTCATTGGGAAATAGACAGCGTTGTGGGTGCTGAAGGCAAGGGCAAGCAAACTCTCATGACACTTGTAGAACGCTCAGGACGGGTGGTCATCATGGAAAAGTTGCCCGATGGAACATCGGGCAGCCTTGTAAAAACTCTGGACAAATTGGAGAGAAAACTGGGCAGTCGGCAGTTTTGGAGGGTGTTTAAGTCAATCACATGCGACAACGGCGGTGAATTTATGGATAGCGAGAATATGGAACGCTCCTGCTTAACCCAGCGCAAGAGAACGACTATTTACTACGCGCACCCATACTCATCGTGGGAACGGGGAAGTAATGAAAATGCCAATGGCTTAATACGGCGATTCATACCTAAAAGTTGTGATATTGGCCGTTACAGCAAGAAGGATATAAAAATGATACAGGATTGGGTGAACAACTACCCACGGCGGATACTGGGTGGTAAGTCGGCCAATGAGGCTATCGGAATTCATCTGATAGCTTGAGGTATAAGAGAGCATGAGTTTCATGAAAAAGTGGACAGTTAACTTGACAAGTTACCAACCTTTACGGATAAGGTAAGGGGCTAGCTCTTTCAGAACCCATACATGTAATTACTTTGGCGCACCTCTAAAATACCTGTTCCTAATATATGCGATTGCTGTTGTTAATCCTGCCAAGTTTTCTTCCACCGTGGGCTGAATCTCACTTTCGGGCGGTGAAAAGCCTGCTTCATCGGATGAAGCAGGGCGTAATTCCAAAGTCAGGCTGGGTATTTTGAATCTTTCGTAAACATAGTCCATTGCATTGCCATTGTGGGGATATAAAACATGTCCTTCCATTACTGTGTAGCGATTTCCATGCACCGTGTAGACAGCTTGGGCATAATTTTCAGCTAATTGGTGCAACTCTGGATTCTTTGTATCTACAGCATCATAGCCATATGGGTATAGGACCAACTGTGAATAGGTATGAAAATCAATAAAAACATTCGGAACGACTCTTTCCAAGAGGGATTTCAATGCCATGGTCTCCGGTTCGGAGAACGGTTTTAACCCTCTGTAAATATTTGATCTTGTATCAGGTGAGCTGCCTGTATCATTATAGGCCCACTTGTAATCCCAATTCCGGTTCAGATCCACTCCAAACGAACCATCGCTGTTCTTGTGTCTGTTTTTCCGCCATAAGCGGTCGGCATTGTTGGCATGGGTGTAAACATAACCATCTGGATTGACAACCGGTACAAACCAGAGTTCAGTCTCGTCTACCATCAGCCGGACATCCGCATTTGATCTGTACTCGTATGTCAGATTATGTAACATATAGTATAGAGCGGCTATCGCCAGCCACTCCCTGGCATGTTGCCCGGAAATGAATACCCCAACCGGTTCGTCTTCATCCTCTACCGCATTGTCACTCAGTTTTACTGCTGTTATACTGCGCCCCTCCTCTGTGTCGGGGCTTAATACCTCTAGCTTTATTAAATCAGGATAATCCCTTTGAAGCTGGTCTAAACCTGTTTCAATCTCAGAATGGCTTAGATACCGATAATCTATTTGCTTTTCTAATTCAGGAATATTGTCCGTTTCAAGTCCTGTATTTGATTCAGGCAAACGACAGGCAGAGATCAGAATAACAACGGCAATGACGAAGAAGCGGAGTTCAATGTATTCGAATTTTATCTTCATAGTATATCTGATAATAATGAGGGCACTATGACCAGTTGAGCGGATAGTTGATTCAGGCTGTCCTAGGAACCAAGAACTGTTCAACTCCTGTATTTCCAATGGCTTTATCGTCATTGCTGGAATGCCTTCTCGTTCGATTGTAGAACACTTCAATATACTTAGGGAATGACCTCCCGTGCTGTTGCCGCCTTGGGAATAGGACAACCGGCGGTATCAAAAAAAGGCATGCTCCCATAGTTTCCTGATTTACTTCTTCTCAAGGGCATCTCTAAAAAACCGCTTCTGGAATTTGGCGCAGCTATTTTTCTTCGGTACAAGGTGCCAGGAATTCAGGCGCAAATGGGTTATGCGAGTTCTTTGGCAACGCAGTAGCGGCCTGTCTGCGTGCAGAACACGCACAGGCAGGCGGAAAAGTGCAAGCCAAAAACGGAATAGTTTCTTTAGAGGTGCCCATAATAATCTATGGAAAAAGTCTGAGCCGAAGAAGTCCTGCGGCAATTCTTACAGCGGCAGCGCTGAATTGAGCCGAAGGCCCATGGTAGGATGAAAACCATGGCGGATATACCAATTTTCCCGGCAGGATCGTCAAAATTGGAGCAGTCGGGATTGGGGCAGTGCGGAAAAGTCATAAACACCTCCTTGTCAAGTCGTTTCCCTACTAGAGGATGACTGGGGGCAGAGGCTGTTTATTTCAAACACCAAGCTTTTAAGCATTACATAAGGGCACCTCTAAAAAACAGCTTTAGGAAATTGACGAAGAAATTTTTTGTCGATACAAGGCGGCAAAAGCTCAAGCGTAGCTTAAGCTACGTGAGTATTTTGACAACGCAGTAGCGGCGGAAAAGATCGAGTCAAGAACTAAACGGGTTTTTTAGAGGTGCCCATAAGTTTGTTTAGAAATTCGTTCTCCGCATACAGTTTTCCAAGCGGTCTAAATAGTTCATCACGCTCCTTTTCCAGATATTTTTCCTGCTCTGACTGACTGTTATGATAAGGCCATATCGACATTATCAAGAAACCCTTTTTTCCGCTTTGATGCAGTATCAGGATGAGCCCCTGTCTCCTGAGCAATCTCACTGATTGGCTTCTCTTCCCGAATTGGCATGAGCACTATCCGGATTGTTCTGAATCACTCCGTTTTCTCTCACCTGCTGTGCTCCTTCTGCCGTTCCATTATGCAGCAATTTCTAATTCAAGAGCTGTATAACTTCTTAGGAGCACTATGGTCTTGATGCTTCTATTCCTTGTTCATCCCGCAGGCCGCCGCATAGGTTTTCAATACTTCCATAACATGGTATTCCGCCAAGTCTTCAGGGTCGAGGCTCAGTGCTCCGCTACGCCATGCCCGGTACTCCAAGGGCAGATATTGACTGTAAATCGATGGCGGCGGGTTTATTCGCCTGAGATTCTTGAAGAGCCGCTGAACCGCTTCTTGGAGCCGGGCGACCGGCCAGTAATAACGGCTGCGATCCGAGTAGCTATACATCCTCTTGAAGAGCTGTTCTCTCTCATCGCCAGTATAGTATTCCTCCCAGTAAGCCGGATTGGCGAGCATCTCTTCTTCCAGTATCTGCTTGAGTCTCGATGCCTTGCGGTCATCTAGTAACTCGGACTCTATATCCGCCAGGGCAAACAACGCCTCTCTCCAGGCATAGGTTAACAATGGACCGACTTTGAGGATGCAGAAATGCCCCCTTACCAGGGCCTTGAGGGATGCGGCGGATTGGAAGTCGGTGGAATGGGCCTCAAACACCAGGTTGGGAATGTCGTCGAGAGCATGGGTGAGTTCTTGTGCCTTTTCAGGATCAAAGTCGAAAACTTGGTCATCACCGAATTCGACTCCGGGCTGTACAACGAGAGCATTAACGCGTTCCCATGCCGCTTCCATACCCTGTTCGAGAAAAGCCTCATAAGCAGCCGTGATGGTTTGTCGGACCTCCGCTGCGGGAGTTAAGCGCAAAGACGCCTCTTCGCAGTCTCTTGATCCGCCGGGTGTAGGCACTTCGGTGCCTATCACATAGATCGGCTCCATGGCTCCTCTATGACTGCTCTGCCGGGCTTTCTCCGCCGTGGCACAGAGCGATGCGGCGCGGGCGGCGACAATGTGATCGGCCAAGGGCTTGTGTGGATTACCACGGTCGCCGCTAAGATGCATGGAACAGTCGAGGTGAATCTTCCTGTATCCGGCAGCGATGTACTGCCGAATGAGTTCATGAGCCTTGTCCATGGCGGCTCCGGCATCTTCCTGCCGCCACACATTGGGTCCCAGATGGTCACCTCCTAAAAGAAGACATTCAGATGGAAAGTTCACTTCCTTGGCAATGCGTTTAACGTAGTATACAAATTCGGCCGGCTTCATCCCCATGTAGCCGCCGTATTGGTTGACCTGGTTCGAGGTGGATTCCACAAGAAGAATAGAATCATCGTTCATAGCCTGTTTCATTGAGGCGCGTATGACATTGCGATGAGCCGAGCACACCGAGTAGATTCCCTGGTGCATACCCGCCTTGTTATCCGCAATAATCTTCGTGTACCGATCCACCGCTTCATTCATACACTGTCCTCCTCGCCTGTGATCATAACCTTGATGGGGGAACCCTCACTGCCAAGAACGGTGTTCAATGCTTCTTGGAAATCTGTCAGCCGAAATCTATGAGTAATCAGGCATTCTGTTTCGATGAGCCCGCTTCTCAACATCCATACAGCAGTTGCCCATTCATCCCCAGGCCAGGGGGCGGAATAATTCATCCACGAACCTATGATACATATCTCTTTACGGGTGATGCGCTCAAAGAGGGCCGCGTCATAGGTGATGTCTTGAGGGGATGTCCCCACCTGGATGATCTTCCCTTTGCCCCTTGTCATTCGCAGGGCGTTTAATTTGGCCGCATTATTCCCCGATGACTCGAAAACGATGTGGGCGCCGCCCTTGCTCCGTACTATATCTTCCAGTGACTCGTTTGAACCGTCCACCGCATGGGTGGCGCCGATTCTAAGGGCCAGTTCAAGCTTCTCCGGGATGATGTCGACGGCGATGATGAGCCTCGCTCCCATGGCACGGAATACTTGCACAGCCAGCAATCCGATGGTCCCAAGGCCGGTGACTGCGATGGTTTTCCCAAGCAGGCTGCCCAGGCGCATAATAGGATGCAGGCAGACGGTGAGAGGTTCGATAAAAGCCCCTCTTTCCAGGGGAAAATCATGGCCTAATGGGATGATGTTAACGGCGGGAACCTTGACATATTCGGCGAAGCAGCCGTCAATGCGCGAGCCGATGAAGCTGTAGCGTTCACAGAGCGAAAAATTCCCCCTTGCACAGTGCCCGCATACATGGCAGGGAAGCAAAGGCGCAGCACACACCCTGTCTCCTATGTTATAACCCATGACATTCTCGGCGATGGCCGCAATGGTGCCGGAGAATTCGTGACCGAGAATCAATGTATTCCATTTCGGATTGCTATCGGCAAAGCGGTGACTATCCGATCCGCAAATGCCTGCATGGGTCACCCTCACGATGACTTCCCCGGCGGCAGGGATGGGGTCTTGTTTATCAACGATGATGATTTTCCCTGGAGATGCCCTTAGTATGGCTTTCACTTCAATTCCTTATTCTGTGTTAGCGAACTGAGCGCCTCAAACTCAGGTTCGAGTATATGGTACAGCCTTTCGAAGAGATGATAAAGCTCATCGTAATACATGCGAAGCATCGGGTTAGGATGATGCCTTTCGCTTACGGCAGCCGCTTGAATCATCTCCTCATAGCTGTCGAAGTAACCTGCAGCCTTGGCACCGGCCATGGCGGCGCCAAGTGCAGCACTGTCACTCCGGCCCACGCGATGAATTTCCAAGTTCAGGACATCGGCGATGATCTGCGAATAGACGCTGCTTCGGGCACAACCGCCGGTGAGCCGGCAAGCCCTTGGCTCAACGCCAAACTCGCCCATCAGGGCTAACACTTTGCGCATGCCCATGGCATTGCCCTCCATGAAAGCCCGGGCCAGTTCCCCGTCACTCATAGCCGGGTCCATGCCGAAGAGCACCCCCCTGGTACGGCTGTTGAACAGCGGCGCCCGCTGGCCCACCATGTAAGGCAGAAACACCACCGGTCTTTCCCCCGGTCTAATCGCCTGTGCACGGGCATCCAGCGAACCATAGTCGCCCTCATTGAGCAACCCGGCAAACCACTTATAACCGGCACCGCCATAATCGACACTGCCGGCGTGAATCCAACAGCCGGGGGCGATGTGACGGTAGGCCAGGAATGAATGAGTAAAATGGGGAACCCTGGTACAGAGATTAACATTCGATGCGGTACCGGCAGAGATATTCAGGCTGCCATCCGCTATAGTCCCCGTCCCCAGCACTGCCGCGGCATTGTCCATGGCACCGGCAATCACCTTAACACCGGGCTCAATTCCGATTTCAGCGGCAACGATACCTGAAACAGTGCCGACAATATCTGTGCACTCGGATATTTCCGGCAGTTTCTCCCTGTCGAGGCCGCATCTGTCGATCAGGGTTTCACTCCATATCCCTCTAGGGGTTTCGCACAATTGGCTCAGTCCGCATTGAGATATATCCAAACAGTCGGTTCCGCATAGCCTGCGTACAAAGTATCCATTTGCGGAGAGAAATTTTGCGGTTTTGAGATAGGTTTCCGGCTCCTTATCTTTGATCCAGCGAGCCTTAGGGGCAAAGTTTGAGGCATCGCTGCGGTTTCCGCCTATCTCAAATACCAAATCGTTTAATGACTCGTTAATAGCCCGATGTTCAGCCATGGCGCGGCGGTCCATCCAGATGATGGCATTGCGCAGGGGTTTTCCTTTGACATCCACAGGCAGCACCGTAGGCGCCATAGCATCAATGGCGATGATGTCCAAGTTCTTCCGCGAAGGGGATGCGGGGAAGGAGTATAGACGTTCTATGAGTTCCTTCATGGCTTTCCACCACTGCTTAGGGTTCTGTTCGGCCCAGCCGGGTAGCGGATACTCGGTTTCATAGCTCTTGGCTGCCTGAACGATGAGGTTCAATTCTTCGCCAAAGAGGGCCGCCTTCATACTCGTTGTACCCAAATCAATACTAAGAATGTGTTTCAAAGGAACCTCAAAGCGATTCACTCCATTTGAATCCGAGAGAGGGGAAAAGCCAAAGTGGGGATTCGAACCCCAGACCTACGCATTACGAGTGCGTTGCTCTACCTGCTGAGCTACTTTGGCAACTCTATCTATTATAGACAAACTCTCAGTGGGGTCAATATACGGGAATCGGCACTACAGAATAGCCAGTGTGCCGGAACCTGCAAAATTATTATTGGGGCGCAACCCTTCGGGTCGGGCTTTTCACTCCAATGCCTTATTCTGGCAGCCTTCCCCCCGGCTCATTGCCAATCGCCGGGGCTGCCGGCGGCATTTCCGTTTCAATCCCTTGCGCGGCTATTGCCATTTCGCGATCTGTTGTGGACAGAACCCTTGCCATTCTGCCGGACTTAACTCGTCTGGTCAGGTTCAGTCTTCACCCTGCCGCTTCGATGTCACTCTTATCAAATGCCCCGAACCTTGTGTTCACCTCTAAACCTGGCTGTACAGGGGGCTGTAGCGATTAACCTTCACCCCGGGATTACGCCACTGACTGGACCAGGTCTTGCGTTCTTCAGTGCCCAGTCTGAGCTTGCTCAGGAATGGACGCTTCAGCCAATACCTGCCGATTATTTTGTCCAGGTCTGTACGCTCAATTCCGGCCTCTTCCACGTGTGTTGTCATGTCTTTTTTTCGGGCTTCCTGAACCCGCCGGGCAATCACGCAGTTATGGTAGTGACGATAGACGGCCATGCGCGTCATCATCGCACTGGGACACCGGGCAAACTGTACCGTCTGCCGCACATGATTGCAGGCATCTTTGCGAATCTGACGGTCAAGGTAATTCACAGGGAATAGGGGATTGTCTTTATTCCTGAACTCATTTGAAGATATACATTCATGAAGAAAGTATTTCCTGAAATCCTCAATCTTGGCGAAGGCCCGTGTATACGATTTGTGAAGGTCTGTCGTCAATATCTTTCCGGTAACCTTCTTATCTTCAAGCAGTTGAATAAGACCTTCTGTTATACTTCTAAACGATTTTTCGACGGCTTTCGGATCGGCCTTTTCAACGGCTTCCAGTTCTAACCTCTGCTTCTTCTGTGCAGGGGTCATTCTTCCTTTGCGCCTAAGATTGGCAAAGCCCATGCTGTAGATGAACTCGGATGCAGAGCCGGCGAAGAGGTTGATGTGATGGGGGAAGTACTGGGAAAAAGAGAACGATTCCAGTCCGTCGGCGGCCATATTTTCCTGCATGGGCAGGGCCGGAAGCAGTTCGGAATGAATGGCCAGACAGCACCGTGCCAGCCGTTCAAAGCGGTTCTGAACGGTCTCGGCCCTGATGCCGAGGGCCCGGCCTATGTCGATCAGCCCTGAAGCGGTGACAAGATGCTCGAAGATTCTGGAATAATCGATAGTTTTTTTGGCATAGTAATCTATGGAAAAAGTCTGATTAGAAAAAGTCCTGCGGCAATTCTTACAGCGGTAGCGCTGAATTGGGCCGAAGGCCATGGTAGGATGAAAACCATAGCGGATATACCAGTTCTCCCCTAAAGGAGCGTCAAAATTGGAGCAATCGGGATTGGGGCAGTGCGGAAAAGTCATAAACACCTCCTTGTCAAGTCGTTTCCCTACTAAGGAATGACTGGGGGCAGAGGCTGTTTCTTTCAAACACCAAGCTTTTGGGCATTGCACAAGGATTCCACAGCGTAGATGCAGGAATAGAGGGCTGAAACTGACCTGTTAAGTCCGCTCCTAGAGATCAATCTCCCGAGTTCTGATGACTCTTTTGAGTTTTCACGAGGCGTTCAAAATCATGGATGTTTGTAACTATAATTTTGGATTGTGTGACACTGATTTTGTTCTTCTCCTGGAAGTGATTAACAATCTCTCGGCAGCGTGTCGGCATTATTCCGGCCCAATGGGCGATGTCCGCAACTGAGTTATGGAATTCCCGTGCGGAAGTATCGGATAAGGATTCCTCTTTTGACTGTTCATTGAGCATAACGAAAACATCGGCAACCTTTGCGAAATCATCCTCCAGGGTAAGTATCGCAAAACGCCGCTTCTGGTCGTTGATGCGTTTGGCAAACAGATGAAGGAGCTTGAGGGCCAACTGAGGGTTGTTAGACATCAATACAACGAAATTATCCCTGTTAAACTCAAGAATCCTGCAGTCTTCAAGTGCAATAATCGAAGCACTTCGTGGAGCATTTTCCAATAGTGCCATCTCGCCGAAGAATTCACCCGGAAGGAGCACGTCAATAGTCTTTTCTATATTCCCAATGATCTTGACAATTTTAACCTTGCCCGAATTGATTAGATAAAACGAATCACCCGGTTCAAACTCACAGAAAATAATTTCATCTGCTCTGTAATCCTTGGCGAAACGTTCGAATAGAGAAAGATCAAGCCCCATTATCACTCATCCCCAAAGCTTCTTGCCTTAACCATCATCTGGCGGTGTAAGTTGCTTCCTTCGGGAAGTATTTGGCAAGCTTTGCGGTAGAAGCCTTGCGCCTTGGTTTCTTGCCCCATTGCTCCATAGCTAAGTCCAATGTAGCTTACGGCTTCACCAAGATGACTGTGTTGAGGATACTGGCGCAAGACTGTCGAGAGATGCTTGATGGCTTCATCGTAGCGTTCCAGGTGATACAAACAGCAGCCGACTCGAAATTTGACGTATGGTATATGCTCCTGGTCCCGCCCGCTTTCCAGCAGCGACAAGTATCCCTTCATGGCATCCTTGTATTGTCTGAGATTATATTGAGTTTCAATGTCCTTGAGGGACAGCCCGGAGTAGGATGCGTATTTCTTAGCGGCTGGCTCCTGACTGTTAGCGGACTGTTCCAAGGCCGACTTGGCAGCCTCGGCCTTCAACTTAGCCTGGGGAGCATAAGTGCCGGTCGGCCAATACTTGAGGTATTGGCAAAACGCATGAGCGGCCTGAGCATACTGAGAGTCATTTATGTAGTATTCGCCAACAGCAAACAATCCGGCTTCTTGGCTTATGTTAACATCTTCATGAGAAAGATGGCTTTGAACCTGCTTATGTATGCGCCTAAGCTGGTTAGAGAAAACCTGGAGCATCTTCATCATTAATCTGGGGTTCCCCGATATCAATGCCTCGAATTCCGGAACAGTGAATTGGACAACCTGACTGTCGATAGCGGCCATCGCTGTTTCACTATGGGAACTTCCTGCAATTGCAGCCTGCACCCCAAAGAACTCTCCAGTTTTGATAGATTCTCTGACCTCCGAGCCCGTTAGAATATCCTGGTAAGTCAACTCAATTCTTCCCTGCTTCAATATAAATATGCTTGAGGCTTTGTCTGCAATGAAATAAATAATTGCACCTGTTCGATAAGCTACAGTTTTCGGCAAGAATTGTTCTCCTCTCATGTTTCTATATAATGATATACCGCTAAGTGGCCGCTGTCAACATAGAAACTGGAACTTCGGGACATCAACAGAAATAAATAATCGGGCGCATGGCTTAAAAAATTTTGGATTCATCGGTGCCAGTTCCATGAATTTTCTCAAACTATTCCTGGGTCATTGTCCTGTCTGTGCCAGATCAGGGTATACTAGCGGCACATGGTCGATCTGCACACACATTCTAATGAAAGCGATGGAGAGTTGACGCCCTCTGAATTGATAAACCATGCCGCCGCGATTGGACTGAAGGCTATCGCCTTGACCGATCATGATACGGTGGCGGGAATAGGACAGGCCAAGACTCAAGCGAAGCAAAAAGGCATACGGTTTATACCCGGAGTGGAGTTTGATGTGGATTTCGAACCAGGAGAGTTCCATTTGCTCAGCCTTGATCTAAACCTAGATAGACTCAGTCTGATTGATAGCTTCTGCATAAGTATAAGGAGGCGTCGAGTCGAGAGAAATCGGAAAATGATCCGCATCATGCAAGATGCGGGGCTGGATGTTTCAATGTCCATGTTGGAATCTATCGCCGGAGGCGAGGTTATTGGGAGACCGCATTTTGCTCAATGGATGATTGATGCCGGATTGGTCAATGATATTCCCCAGGCGTTTAAGAAATGGCTGGGCCCTGGCTGCCCCTTCCATGTTAAAAAAGACCTTCCAGCCCTTAAGGAAACCATTAAAGCGGTTCACAGAGCTGGAGGCAAGTCCGTCCTCGCCCATCCCCAAACTTTGAGGATTTCATGGAGACGATTCGAGCAGTGCCTCATCGAGTGGAAAGCACTGGGGCTTGACGGGATTGAGGTTTTCCATTCGGGGGCAACCCGTAACAGTGTGAGGCGGTTGACAGAACTGACCCTTAAGCACAAACTCATTGCAACCGGAGGGTCTGATTTTCACGGAACCAGCCGGCCGGATAGATTCTTGGGTTATGGTCCATTTGGCATGAAATTGAGCGAGAGTCTGCTCGCACCATTTACCGATGAGCAGTAGAGTCATAGCGAAAATACTCATAATTCTTCTCGCAGGAAATCTGTGTGCCGATTATCCTCTTATTAAGTATACTAACAAATCTCAAGATCCCATTTATTCACAACAGCAGCAGGATGTGAAATCCTGGTATTCGGGGGAGCATGAATCTCTGCCGCTGATCCTCTTCAAATATGTACCGCATTTATCTGAAGACCTTTTTTCGATTGCGGCGGCATTCAATTTGCCCTACGAAACATTGGCCACCCTCAACGGTTGGGATTCTCCCATACTCTTTGAGACGGCTGATTGGGTCATTGTACCAAATCTACAGGGCCTGTTCCTTCCGGAAAATCCGACCAGCAGGAGGGAAAAAGCCATGGCTGAAACAAGGAAAAACCAAGAGGGCATTCACCTTGTCGTATCCCATGGGGGAGAGCATAAGAGAAATCTTATATTCCATCCGGGAGACAAATTTACTCCTGAGGAGCGTGTTCAGTTTCTTGGCAGCATTTTTTCATCCCCGATAAATGGAGGTGTATTGACATCGGGGTTTGGTTATAGATCAAGCCCGTTCACAGGGCGAACCAGCTATCATCCCGGCATCGATATCAAAGCGGAAATTGGCACCCCCGTATACGCTGCACGTGATGGCCAAGTTTTAGAGGTTGGAGTACTGAGCTTATATGGAAACTATATCATAATTGATCACCGAGGAAACTATCAGACGATGTATGCCCATCTCAAAGAAGCACTGGTCGATGAAGGCCAGATAGTAGAAGCAGGAGAACTAGTGGCATTGTCGGGTAATTCAGGAAAATCAACAGGTCCGCATCTGCACTTTGAGATACGCCGTGAAAAGAGACCCATTGATCCGCTGCGTATTACAGCATTGAGGAATGAATGACGGGTAAGATATGAATTGGCAAGTCAAAATTGCGATTGCCCTGATAATCCTTGGAGCTGCTCAATTCCTCCAAGCCGAAAGCATTCATGGCACCGTTACGGGATTCGTCGATGATGAGAGCGGCCCTTTGCCGTTCCCTCTTGAAGGAATAGTCGTCATCAAAGCCCAAGATTACCCGAACTATCAGGAGGGTATTGAACTGCAAATCGACTTGTCAGAGGGTTTGCAGAATTATTCGAATAGCTTCGCGGTGATGGTCTATAAGAATATCTCGCCGGCTCCTGATACCGGCATACAGAGCTACAATGGAACACGAATCTTCATGCACTTGATTTCCAATACCGATTCAATGTACTTACGGATTCCATTTATAAGAAATCACACGATTAGCGGTGATGCCCTGACCCATCTCCTCCCAGCAGCAGTAGCGCAAGACGAATTCCCTCTTCTCATTACCATCCTCCCTGTTGCGAAAGGTGTCCCTGAAATAGTCTATGAGCAAGAATTCACCATACGTTCATCGGCTATTTGGAAGGATGAGGGTTCGGTGACAATATCGGTAAGCAATTCTTCCGGCGCATCTGATGAGATAATTGCGGCAACCGTTGATGGCCATGATGTCGCATTGGATGAAATGCTCGTTTTGAGTACAGGTGTTCACAGAGTCATCGTAAACAGTACCCATGCTCCCCCCGTCGAGCAGACAATAGCCATTGAACGGGGTACGCATATCAGCATACCTGTTACACTTGATTACAGCCCTCCGATGGTAACCGTCAGTGCCTTAGAGGGTGCGCGTGTCATCCTCGACGATGAAGAAATTGGGTTAGAAAGCGGAATTACGACATTGGAAATTGAACCGGGAGAGCACAAAATTACTGGTATGCTTGGGGAGTATGAAACTTCCAGAAACTTCTCTATACACCCGGGAGGCCGGGTCAGCATAGAACTCCTCTTCGATATCAAGATTACCGAGCATGGAATTGGAAATCCTTATGGAGCGGGAGACCGATAATTGATTGGAGTTTTGCACCCATGACTTCACTATAGAAACGCATGGTACAGTTTTTTTGAGATGTCCTCAAGTTCATGGAAGAATAAGTCGAAGCTTAAGTGTCGGTGCTTCGGGATAGCACCCCTCCCAGTTCGCTATTCTGGAAACCGGCCCCTTTCAAAGGGTGGCCGGCCTTCGGGTCGGCCGTTTTTTATTTCAAGCACGAAAATTTCCAACTTCGCAAAGCACCTGCCTGCACGTTGCATACAGACCGGCGAAAGGTTCTCCTGTATGGAGAGTTCAGGCTAAGCCGTCCAGTAATCGAGTGCGCCGGCATGCTTATTTCAGTTAGTATTTCGGGGCGTTACCCCTTGGCCTATACGGTCAGAGGAGAAGGCGCCCGCTATTGCATGTTTCATAGAATTGCTTCCGATGAATAATCTTAAGCTTCCCGCCTGACAGGTTCCCTCTCTTCAATCTCTCCATTAGAGTTATGATGTGATGAATACTGTATATATTTGCGGTCACCGCAACCCTGACTTCGACTCCATAGCTGCGGCTCTTGCCTACTCCCATCTCAAGAGTCGAGTTGATCCGGGCAATAAATACGTGCCGGTGCGCTGCGGGAATCTCAACCTGCAAACCCGCTCAATGCTTACAAAGCTCGGCATTACCCCTCCCCGACATATGAAAGATATACACGCCGCCGTCAATGATGTCGTCAATCGCGATACTCCAAGACTTCGCGTCAAAGATCCCATACAGACAGCAATAAGCGCATTGGACGAAACACAACTGAGTCTGTTGCCGGCGTTTGATGAAGACGATCTTTACAAAGGGATTGTCAGCACTGTAGGAATCAGCCATTTCTTGATGCGGGAAAACCTGGGGGCACGCCCTGCTTATCAATTCAGAGTCGATAACTTCACCAGGGTAATACCCGGCAGCATTTTTATTCATGGTGATCGGGAAGAATTTACCGCCCCCATTATGATCGGCGCCATGCCGTTTGAACAGAGCATCAAACGGATTGCTGAATTAGGGTCAAACCTTCCCCTTCTCATCGTCGGCTTGAGGCATGAGCTAGTAGAGCATGCCGTCACCCATGAATTCCCGGCGCTCATACTCACCGGAATGACAGATGCAGAGGTGTCCAAACTGGATTTCTCACATTACAAGGGCGCAATATATCTATCAGATGTGGACACCGCCGAAACAGTCCGATTGCTGCGGTTCAGCACGCCTTTAGAGGGAATCATCGAAACCGATGTGCCCCGTCTGGCCATCGGCGAGAATTTCGATACCGCCAAATCAATACTCACCGATTCCGGACTCCCCGGCCTTCCTGTATTTGATGGCGAACATTTTGCCGGTGTTGTAACCCGCAAGTCATTTCTCTACCGCCCTCGCAACAAGATCATCCTGGTTGATCATAATGAACTCGATCAGAGCATCCCCGGAGCCCGGGAATCAGACATTCTAGAGATAATTGACCATCATCGATTCGGCGCAGTGATGTCCAAGGAGCCATTTACCATATATGCAAAACCAGTGGGGTGCACCTGTACAATTATTCGTCAACTCTATCGCCAGCACGGCATCGCCATACCAACAGAGATCGCGCTTCTTATGATGCTGGCGATACTCTCGGATACCATTATACTCCAATCGCCAACCAGCACCGAAGAAGACAGACAGACCGTGGCAGGTCTCGCTCGCCATGCCGGAGTCGATTGGAAAGAGATGGGATTGGCTCTGTTTGAATCAGGCGCAAAACTTGAAGACCTCGACCCCGATGAAGCAGTAAACGCCGATTTCAAATCCTATGAAACCAAAGGCATTCGATTCGGCATAGGCCAAGTAGAAGTTCAGTCCCTTACATATCTCAACGAAACAGTACCGAAACTGTTGTACGTCTTGGAACGGATACAGCATATTCAGGGTTTAGATGGAACCATGCTACTCATCACCGATATGATAAAAGGCGACAGCATTCTCATCTTTCGGGGATTGGAAACCCCTGTAAAAGCCCTTCCCTACGAAAGCTTGTTTGATGGCGCGCTGAATCTTCCCGGCATTCTTTCGCGCAAGAAGCAGCTCCTCCCTGAAATCCTTCGTGCCATTGAAGAAACCCAGGGTATCAATTAGGGAGGGGGCTCAGGCATCCCGCGATGACACCCGAAGAAATCCTGTGTGCCCAATCTTCAAGAAGCAGTATTTGGGCGCATCCCTTCGGGTCGGGCTTTCCACTCCAATGCCTTATTCCGGCTGCCCCCCTCCGGCTCATTGCCAATCGCCGGGCAGCCGGCGGCATTTCCGTTTCAATCCCTTGCGCCATTGCCATTAGAATTATGCTGTGGACAGGTTACTAGGAACCAGGGCTGTGGCTGAGAGAAGCGGCCTGGAGCCTCAATTTATGCCTGTGAACACTCTATCCAGACCAAGGCGCCAATATGGTGTACAATTACTCGCCATGAAAATCACTGTCAGTGAAGTAACGAAGGCCAACTGGCATGATTTGGAAGCATTATTCGAGAGCAAGGGCAGTCCTCACTACTGCTGGTGTATGAAATGGAGGCCAAATCCATTGAGTCATAGAATAATGAACAAGGCCCAAAAGAAACAGGCCCTTAAACACTATGTCGATAGAGATGTCCCTATAGGCATCATAGGCTATGAAGAAGGAATCCCCATAAGTTGGTGTTCCATCGCTCCAAGAGAGACATGCAAAGCTCTTTGGGGAGAGACAAAATTGGAGAAAGTATGGACAGTTGCCTGTTTCTTCGTAAAAAGACCATATAGAGGAAAAGGTATAACCGAAACATTGCTGAATGCCGCAATAGAGTATGCAAAAAAGCAGGGAGCGAATTATGTGGAAGCCACCCCGGCCGACTCAGATTCCCCGAGCTATGGATTCATGGGCCGCATACCGCTTCTCGAGAAGGCAGGATTCCAAATCATCGGAAAGGCGGGCACCAGGAGGCATTACATGCTCCTTGATATCAGACCGTAAAACTCGGCAGGTTTGCACGATATAACAGATGACTGATTCAGCCGCTAAGGCTTGGGCACTGCAAAAAACAAGTATTTCCATATTGCAGTACTGAGCAATCTCATGGATAATCAACCCAGTGCGGTGTCAGCCATCGCAATCAGATTAAGGAGTGGTGACCGAGAGGCCGAAGGTGTGCGCTTGGAAAGCGTATGTACCCTAACCGGGTACCGAGGGTTCAAATCCCTCCCGCTCCGATCCCCGCAGTCAACGGGCTCCGTGTTAGAGATTGCCGCCCAACCCCGTCAGGTCTGGGAAGAAGCAGCGGTAAGCGGTTAATCACTGTACACGGCCGGCTCGTCGGCTGCGGGTTTTTTACTTGTGATCACAGCATATTCAAGTTAGACTGAGCTTCTGATGGAATTCGAGGTTACTGCGATACGAAAACGGCCGCAAACTCTGGCGGAACTGATAGGCCAAGACTTCGTGGCGGCTACACTGTCCAATGCCTTAGAAACCGAAAAAACGGCTCATGCCTATCTCTTTTCCGGTCCACGCGGTACGGGCAAAACATCAACCGCCCGGATTCTGGCACGATCATTGAATTGCGAGAAAGGGCCTACCACTCAGCCATGCGGGAAATGCTCCTCCTGCCTGGAAGTCGCCAAGGGCACATCCATCGACGTCATCGAAATAGATGGCGCCTCAAATACCAGTGTCAATGATGTCCGTGATATAAAGAGTGAAATTCTTTACGCACCGCAGGGGGGGCCTTATAAGGTTTATATCATTGATGAAGTCCACATGCTCTCTAATAGCGCATTCAATGCCTTGCTGAAAACCATAGAAGAGCCCCCGCCATATGTTGTATTCATGTTCGCTACAACCGAGATTCATAAAGTACCGGCGACAATTCGGTCCCGTTGCCAACAATTTCGTTTCCGCTTGTTTCCGCCTGAATTGATCCGGGCAAAGCTGGTGGAGGCCGCCAATGAGATGGATAGGGAATTCGATTTGGATGCCCTGCTCTGGATTGCACGGGAAGCCGGCGGCTCCATGCGAGATGCATATACCCTGTTTGACCAGATTATCTCCTTCTCGGACTCAAAAATCACCCTCCCTGATATTCAGGACAAGATGGGCCTTGTGGGGTTGGAAGGCATCTCACAGCTAATGGAAACCGCAGCGGCGGGAGATAGAAAAGAAGCACTCAATCTATTAGATGAGATTCTCGCATCGGGTACAGCGGTGGAGCAAGTTCTCATTGAACTGGCCGATTTTCTGCGCAACCTTGTGCTCTTATCTCACGGAATCGAAAAAGAATCTCTACTGGGGATGAGTATTGACCGTTTCCCTGAAGGCCCAAGAATGGCGTGGAATCAGTCGCGTTTGGAGTCGGCCGCAGAAGAATCACTTACTATGTACAGAGATATACGGTACTCCCTGAATCCCCGTTATGAGTTAGAACTCTTCATTGTCCGGCTTTGCAGGCTTACCTCCAGGCTTAGTGCCGATGAGGTATTGAACCGGATAAACACCCTGCGCCATGAACTCATCAGCGGAAACTGGGACATGCCGCAGGAGAAGACTGCTGCCCCTCCGAAAACCGCTCCAATGGAGTCATCGGCGGTTATGGATGAAGAGCTGTTTCATCAACTCGTAGGGCAAATCAAACGTATAAACCAATCCCTCGGTGCACTGCTGGGCAAGACTGCACGGTGGACCTGGGAGGACAACCATCTCACAATGTTTTTCCATTCAAGCTTCGAGGCAGACATGGTGAAGAAGGATGAAAAAATTCTGTGTCAGGTGGGCATGGAGCTGGGCTTGCCGAAGTTCGTCATAGAAACCCATGCAGAAAAAACCTCTGAAATTGAGGAAAATCACGACAGTGGAAATAGCCGCGCCGTAGTTGTGAGACAGATTTTTCGCGGTGAAATAATGGAAGGATAGACCGATGAATCCAATAGACTTATTTAAGAATTTCCAGGAGCTTCAATCTAAACTCGGCGCCACCCAGGAAAAATTGAAGAACCTCAGGGCCGAAGGCAGTGCCGGCGGTGATATGGTGAAGGTTGTCGTTGACGGAACCATGGAAGCCGTGTCTGTCACCATTGATCCCATAGCCGTTGATCCGAGAGATATCCAGATGCTGGAAGAATTGGTCGTCGCCGCATTCACCAGCGCTGCAAGAAAGATGCGGCAAATTATGCAGCAGGAAATGACACAGATGGCAGGAGGCATGGGTTTAGACCATGGAACGAATTGAGCGTCTCATCACGCATTTCTCCCGGCTTCCCGGCATAGGCCGCAAGAGTGCATCACGCATCGCCTACTGGCTGCTGGAGGCCGACAAGGGGTTTATTCAGTCCTTTTCCGAAATCCTGCTCGACACACGTGAGCATATCATTCGGTGCAAGGAATGTGGTAATTACGCCGAGTCGGCACTATGTCATATCTGTGCATCCCTCAAGCGGAACCACAATACGATGTGTGTCGTTGAGCACCCTAAGGATGTCGCGACCATAGAATTAACCGGAGAATTTCACGGACTCTATCATGTCCTACACGGCGTTCTCTCTCCTCTGGATGGGGTGGGACCTGAAGAACTGGGCTTTGGCCGGATGTGTTCCCGCATTCGCACTCATGGTGTCAAGGAAGTCATTGTTGCCACCAATCCAACCCTGGAAGGAGATTCAACGGCCCTATATATTGTAAAAATGCTTCTACAGGACGATGTAATTGTCACTCGCATTGCCTCCGGATTGCCGGTGGGCGGAGACATGGAATATGCCGATAAACTCAGCATCACCCGGGCATTGAAAGCCAGACAGAATCTAGGAGCCTAATCACCTATACCATGAAACAAAAGATTAGATATCAGGTGCGATTTCAGTTCAATACGCCATTCAGGGAGCAGTATTCCATCTTCCCTGCAATCAACAAACTGCTCAACACTCTTGAAAAAACAGATCGCATTCTGGCTGGCACCTTCGGGTTGGAAATGGAGTGGCGGCGTCTTTTAGAGGAAATGGACATCTCACATTTCCTCTATTCCGTTAGCCTCATCCTGCAATGGCCTGAGCAAATCCCATTAGACCCTTGGCCTGACCCCCCTTCTCTGGAATCCTGGACAAACCGAATACGAAAAGATGTTATTGATATGATGAGAAGTGTTTCCCTCGACAGAGACATGAAGCTGAAGAGAGAAGAATGGGATATCCTGTTCCAAGATAAGGGTCTTTCGGAATCAATAAGCTACATACCGCCGACACATGATCATATAGCATCGGTGATAAATGAACTCAGAGCGGCCAAAGAGACTCTAAGTGATTGTACGATATCCATAATAAATTGTTGAGTGCCCCGAACCTTGTGTTCACCTCTAAACCTGGATGTACAGGGGGCTGTAGCGATTAAAATTCACCCCTGGATTGCGCCACTGACTGAACCAGGTCTTGCCCTCTTCCGCACCCAGTCTGAGCTTGCTCAGGAATGGACGCTTCAGCCAATACTTGCCGATTATTTTGTCCAAGTCTGTACGCTTAAATCCGGCCTCTTCCACGTGTGTTGTCATGTCTTTTTTTCGGGCTTCCTGAACCCGCCGGGCAATCACGCAGTTATGGTAGTGACGGTAGACGGCCATGTGCGTCATCATCGCACTGGGACACCGGGCAAACTGTACCGTCTGCCGCACATGATTGCAGGCATCTTTGCGAATCTGACGGTCAAGGTAATTCACAGGGAATAGTGGATTGTCTTTATTCCTGAACTCACTTGAGGATATACATTCGTGAAGAAAGTATTTCCTGAAATTCTCAATCTTGGCGAAGGCCCGTGTATACGATTTGTGAAGGTCTGTCGTCAATATTTTTCCGGTAACCTTCTTATCTTCAAGCAGTTGAATAAGTCCTTCAGTTATACTTCTAAACGATTTTTCGACGGCTTTCGGATCGGATTTTTCGACGGATTCCAGTTCTAACCGCCTCTGTTTCTGTGCAGGGGTCATTCTTCCTTTACGCCTAAGATTGGCAAATCCCATGCTGTAGATGAACTCGGATGCAGAGCCGGCAAAGAGGTTGATATGATGGGGGAAGTACTGGGAAAAAGAGAACGATTCCAGCCCGTCGGCGGCCATATTTTCCTGCATGGGCAGGGCCGGAAGCAGTTCGGAATGAATGGCCAGGCAGCACCGTGCCAGCCGTTCAAAGCGGTTCTGAACGGTCTCGGTCCTGATGCCGAGGGCCCGGCCTATGTCGATCAGCCCTGAAGCCGTGACAAGATGCTCGAAGATTCTGGAATAATCGATAGTTTTTTTGGCATAGTAATCTATGGAGAAAGTCTGAGCCGAAAAAGTCCTGCGGCAATTCTTACAGCGGTAGAGCTGAATTGGGCCGAAAGCCATAGTAGGATGAAAACCACAGCGAATATACCAGTTTTCCCCTAAAGGAGCGTCAAAATTGGAGCAGTCGGGATTGGGGCAGTGCGGAAAAGTCATAAACACCTCCTTGTCAAGTCGTTTCCCTACTAAGGAATGACTGGGGGCAGAGGCTGTTTCTTTCAAACACCAAGATTTTGGGCATTGCAAATAGGTTACAGGTATCTTAAGGACACCTCTAAAAAACCCCATTTAGTTCTTGACTCGAACTTTTCCGCCGCTACTGCGTTGTCAAAATGCTCACGTAGCCCAGCTACGCTCCGCTTTTGCCGCCTTGTATCGACAAAAAATCTCTTCGTTAATTTCCTAAAGCTGTTTCTTAGAGGCGCCCTTAAGAAACTCTCAGAACCGAAACCCGACAGGGTTCATGGTGAACAGCCTCGAAGAAGCAGCAATGCCGCTTGCGCTCAAGAGAGTAATCACGGGTAAATATGCTCAGAACTGGAAAATTGCTCATTAGGGATTTCAGCCGAATTTAACAGCCATTTACTATCTGTTTTCAAACCTGTGATTGCAGGGTATACTGAGGTATGAATACTGACAAAACTGTTGTCGAAAAATTTCTGCATGAAACGAATATGCATCCGGATATAGTAGATATGGATAGAACCGTCAGCCACATAATGGATGAAATGCGGCAAGGGCTGATGGGTGAAGCATCCTCACTTAAGATGCTCCCTACATATATAGATGTTGATGTGAAAATCCCTGCCAAGAAACCGGCCGTGGTACTGGATGCAGGCGGAACGAATTTGCGGACAGCACTGGTAACATTCACAGCAGAAGGAGAGCCTTCTATTGCAGACTATCGCAAGCATCCCATGCCAGGAACCCGCGGGCACACCGTAGGCAGAGAGGAGTTCTTCGATGTCCTCGCATCGCTGGTGGAAACCCTCATTTACCGCAGTGAAACCATCGGATTCTGTTTCTCATATCCCACAGAAATGCTCTCCAATCGAGATGGGCGGCTGATCCATTGGTCCAAGGAAATCAAGGCCCCGGAAGTCGAAGGACGTATGATTGGCTCCGACCTCCGAGATGCCCTGTTTAATCGGGGGATAAAAAACACTCCGAACATAGTTATTCTCAACGATGCGGCGGCCACATTGCTCACCGGCAAGGCTTCCAATGCTTCCCGCCCCTGGGGTGGATATGTTGGTTTCATCCTCGGTACAGGAACGAACACCTGTTACGTGGAATCCAACTCAGAGATCGGCAAGGTGCCCAGTCTCGATCCAATAAAAAAACAGGTCATTAACTGCGAATCAGGGAATTACGCCTGCCCGTCAAGGGGCGAGGCCGATTTCATGCTTGGTGAAATCACGGCTAAACCGGAGATATATTGGCTAGAGAAAATGCTCTCCGGGGCATATTTCGGCCAATTATCCACTCAAGCCGTCAGGTTGGCCGGCATGAAAACCTTACTGTCATCTGGAGCCATACAGGCATTGGCTGAAGAAGGAGATTTTCCCACTAAGGATGCGGATAATTACTGTCACAATCCTTATGACACTGCCGACAATGCCGTGGCCAGGATAATGATGACCGAAACGACAAATTCCGACCGTAGAAGACTGTGGTACATCATAGATGCCTTGCTTGAACGTGCCGCGAAGCTCTCGGCGGCCAGCCTGGCCGCTTCGGTACTCAAGGGGGCAAGCGAAGAAGGCCCATTGAAGCCAACCTGCCTCACCATCGACGGAACCACCTACTATCGATATCATCGATTTCAGCATCGTGTGGAAAGCTACCTGCGTCCCTATCTTTCCGGAAAGGATAGGTATTATGAATCATTCCGTGTGGAGGATGCGCCCCTCATCGGAGCCGCCGTTGCCGCACTTACGAATACGGTATGAACAACTCGGAATGAGAGGACTCGAACCTCCGATCTCCTGCTCCCAAAGCAGGTGCCCTAGCCACTGGGCTACATTCCGGAATGGAGGATATCGGATTTGAACCGACGACCTGTTGATTGCGAACCAACCGCTCTAGCCAACTGAGCTAATCCCCCGAATCATATAGGATATTCTTTAACGGCTTTGTTGATCAATAGCCATTGAAAGGAATGCAACCCATAGTAATCAGACTTCATGCCATCCAAAATGCTCCC
The DNA here is from genome assembly GCA_965232165.1 of Spirochaetaceae bacterium. Taxonomy (GTDB): domain Bacteria; phylum Spirochaetota; class Spirochaetia; order DSM-2461; family DSM-2461; genus UBA2779. The sequence continues at coordinate 1,152,094 of CBDDOY010000002.1, forward strand.
CAAATCGCCTCAAACTGAACCGCCCCGCAACTTCCTTTCTGCCCCAAATCAATGAGTGAAAGCAGCAATCATGAAGTATTCAAGGAGAGTCCGACAACAAACCGCTTCCTATACCTCATTTTCAATGCATATTCTAACGAGCCGTAAATTCAAAATCAATATCTGGCCGCTCCCCCTCGGGTCGGGCTTTTCTCTCCAATGCCTTACTCTGGCTGCCCCCTCCCGGCTCATTGCCAATCGCCGGGGCCGCCAGCGGCATTTCCGTTTCAATCCCTTGCGGCTATCGTCAATTCGCAATCTGTTCTAGCAAAGCGTTAGGGCGGCCGCAACCCTCCCCTCCCCCAAAATCAGTTTCATAAGGGTGCGGCTTCTTCAGGGCACCTCTAAAAAACCCCATTTAGTTCTTGACTCGAACTTTTCCGCCGCTACTGCGTTGTCAAAATGCTCACGTAGCTTAAGCTAGCTCCGCTTTTGCCGCCTTGTATCGACAAAAATTTCTTCGTCAATTTCCTAAAGCTGTTTCTTAGAGGTGCCCTTTAGACTTGTTCAGAAGAAGCAGCGGCTACGAACAATGGCCGAATACTCCAATTTGTCATTAAGAGTCCCCAAACCTGTCCCTATCTGAATCAATAGCCCCTTCCCACGGTCATCACGCCTGAAGGGGCAGCCATTCATTTCTGTAGACCGACCTATAATCCTCTTTGATTGCCCCAACCCCGATTGCAGGTATTTCAAGAAGCTCCGGGATACCAGTTGCTGCCGGCATACTTCCCTTATTGGGTCAAAACCTTCGGATTGATCATTGGAGAATCTCGATGAATTAGCATCCTCGGCAGTAAGGATGCTTCTTGCGGTACGGGATCGAGGTTTTTGCAATGAGATATTGGGACAATGCGGGGAACACTTCTAGGGCACCTCTAATTTGTTATGAGCTTGGAGATGCGCTATTCGGAGGACTCGGGGGCTGTGTAAAATTATCGGGGCTTAAGTCAGGACGAAGGATTTGGTTCGCAGACAAGGCGGACAATCCGCTTAAAAGCGCAGTGTATGCGTATACATGAGGGCACCTCTAAAAAACCCATTTAGTTCTTGACTCGATCTTTTCCGTTGCTACTGCGTTGTCAAAATGCTCACGTAGCTTAAGCTACGCTCCGCTTTTGCCGCCTTGTATCGACAAAATATTTCTTCGTCAATTTCCTGAAGCTGTTTTTTAGAGGTGCCCATGAGCATTTTAAGCGGGTTTTTCAACGCCGTATGCGGGCCAAAGACGAGTTCTGACTTAAGCCCCAGATGAACCTTCTGCCTATCACCCCTTAAACTCCGCGACCAATCCCTGGATAGAAGACTTGGCATCCCCGAACAGCATCCTCGTGTTGCTGCCGAAGAATAGCGGATTGTCCACACCGGCGAACCCGGGATTCAGTGATCGTTTGAAGACAATGACCGTCTGCGCCTGATCGACATTGATGACAGGCATCCCGTAAAGCGGGGAATCCTCATTGTTTCGTGCGGCGGGATTTACGACATCGTTGGCGCCAATCACCAACGCGACATCAACTGTTTCGATTGTGGGGTTCACATCATCCATCTCCCTGAGCCGATCATAAGGGACATTCGCCTCGGCGAGCAGCACATTCATATGTCCAGGCATACGGCCGGCCACGGGGTGAATACCGAAGTTCACTTCGGCGCCATTTTCCTCCATCAGGGCAGCTAGTTCGTGAACGGCATGCTGTGCTTGGGCCACCGCCATGCCGTAGCCTGGGACGATGAGCACGTTTTGGGAGGCCTCCAGTATGGGATAGGCATCCTGCACTGAAATGGGTTTGGCCTCTCCAGTAAATCCTCCGCCTTTCTTCGCGCCGCCGCCTGAGCCGAAGCCGCTGAATAACACGTTGGCCAGCGAACGGTTCATCGCCTTGCACATGATGCTGGTAAGGATGATACCGCTGGAGCCCACCAGAGCCCCGGATACGATGAGGACATTATTTGTTATGACGAACCCTGCTGCACAGGCTGCCATGCCGCTATAAGAATTCAATAGGGAAATGACCACCGGCATATCTCCCCCCCCAATTGGAATAACAACCATTATTCCCAATAGAAAGCTCAAGGCCCCAAAAACGAGCAACACGGTGTACGGCGTTAAGAAGGACAGCAACTCACCACTTCCCATCAGGGGCCGCCCGAGAGAAATCAAAAGGATGGCCGCTAGTATGAGCAGGACAACCAGGAAGTTCACTGCCTGCTGACCCTTATATAGTATGGGTTTGGTTGATATTTTTTCTGATAATTTCGCCCAGGCAATCAACGAACCGGTGAATGTTACACCGCCGATCAATATGGTTACTCCTATGATGACAAGGGAACTCCACGGCGACGAGCCGATGAGCCCAGCCGTGTGCAGCCGCTGGAATTCCACCCATCCGACCAGCAGGCTGGCGATACCGCCAAAACCGTTGAACAAGGCCACCATCTCCGGCATGGATGTCATGGCGACCAGCCGGGCGGCCAGGGCGCCGATTACGGATCCCAGCACTAGACCAACGGCTATCCAAGGCCAGTGAATAATACTGTCCGATACCAGGGCGGTAACGATGGCGAGGAGCATGCCGATGGCGGAAATGAGGTTTCCCTTGCGTGCCGTGGAGGCTTTGCTGAGCATCTTAAGGCCGAACACAAAAAGCATTGCCGAGACGATATAAAGCAAATTCACAATGGATTCGGGCATTATTTCTTCCCTCCGGCAAACATTTCCAGCATCCTGTCTGTTACAAGATATCCGCCGACGACATTGATAGTCGCAAACGTCACCGCCGAAACACCAAGAAGGGTGCGCAGTATGTCACCCTGCACACTCCAGGTTCCCAGCAGGCTGATCAGCGCACCGACTATGGTGATGCCGCTTATGGCGTTGGAACCCGACATCAGTGGTGTGTGCAACTGGCTGGGCACTTTTGAAATGAGTTCAAATCCTAAAAAAGTGGCGAGCACCAATACAAAAACTAGCATTATTCCCATGGTAATTCTCCTTATTTAACACCTTTGCCAAATGGCGTATTCTCCATATGAAGGGGGAAGCGCAAAAACCTAAAAGCCCTATGTGCAACCAGGACAATGAGCTTCAGCACTTCACATGCCTCACCTTCGGACCAAACCCGCTCATTTGGACAGATTCTATTTATTATAATGATCAAGGATGCCCTGATGGACAATCCCGCCGTCTCGGACTATGACACATCCGGCGGCGATTACATCGGGGTCCTCTCCCTCGCCGAGGTTGAGAATGCCGGTTTCATCGTCGCGGAGGTGCATGATTAGGTTCACTAGGTTGGCGGCAAACATCTGACTGGCATGAACGGACACTTCCGCAGGCATGTTATCTATCCCGATAATGCGCACCCCTTCCTTGACAATTTCTTTGTCCACCTGCACCCCTTCGACATTCCCGCCGCTTCCGGCGGCTAGATCGACAACAACCGATCCCTTTTTCACGGCTCTAAGCATCTCGGCGGTGATGATGATGGGCGCCTTACGGCCAAAGAGTTTGGCGGTGCTGATGGTGATGTCGGCCTGGGCGACGGCTTTTGCCATGGCCTCACGCTGTTTGGCCAACTGTTCCTCGGTGAGGGCCTTGGCATATCCATCTTTTGTTTGGCCGGTTTCTCCGAGATCGACTTTCAAGAACTTCGCACCCAATGACTGCACTTGCTCCTCGACAACGGGCCTAGTATCGAAGGCTTCCACACGTGCTCCCATCCGTTTTGCGGTGGCGATGGCCTGAAGCCCTGCAACGCCGGCGCCGATGATGAACACCTTGGCGGGTGAAAGCGTGCCTGCCGGAGTCATCATCATGGGCAGAATCTTGTCCAGCCGTTCGGCGGCTTTTATTACCGCCACATATCCGGCGAGGGAGGCCTGTGAGCTAAGCACATCCATTTTCTGGGCCAGGGTGGTGCGAGGAATCATCTCAAGACTGATGGCGCTTATGCCCGCCGAAGCATAGCCCTCAACAAGGGTTCTATTGTTGTACGGGTCGAGGAGGCTGACGTGGAGGGCCCCCTTCTTCATCCTGTCGACTTCCTTGGCCGATGAAGGGTTTATCCGAATCACGATGTCGGCGGTCTTGAAAAGCGCACTCTGGCTCTTTTCCACCTTCGCCCCTACGGCACTGTATTCCTCATCTGTCCAATGCTCAGACAAGCCGGATTCCACGAGAACTTGCACCCCTTCTATGGCAAGAAGTTTCTTCACTGCCTCAGGGATGAGCGCCGCTCGGCTGTCCTTGGCTTCTTTTGGTACGGCTATTATCATGTGAACCTCTCAGTATGCTTGATCAAGATCCTGTCGATACCGTGATACCGAATTCCTCAGTATCGTTCTAGGAATCTGTTGCACTTAACTCTTCTTGCAGCTTGTGCCCTTTTTTCCTGCTACTATATTATAAAATGCTCGGCAAATTCTAGCTATGCTCCACTTCTTATGCCTTGTATCAGAAAAAATCATCATTGACTGCCTCAAGAATCTCAAGCCCGGCAGGCTCCTGTCACCCGTTACGCTATTTTTTGCCTGGATGCAACAAATTCACCAATGGACGGCGGCGCGCCTGATGATTGCAGGGGCGCCGAAGGCAGCCCGCCTACAGCAGGCAAAGCCCTCCCCCGGGCCGCAAAGACCTTTAGGGGAACGCCCCGAGTACCAGCAATAAGGACGGCGTACCAGTTTGTATTCTGAACAAGACTTTGATTCCTTTAGGGACTAAAAAACAAATCAGTGCATCCGAGAATGAAAGTCGGAAACTCATTTCTTTTAAGGTGCCCTTCAGTATAGTATTTCCATAAGCTTCATTATTCAACCCTTCTTTTCATCTTGTTGTGCATGATTGAGGATGTCATGATAGATTCGAGATGAAATTTGCTCATTTGGTCCTGTTAACGGCGTTACTGTTTCTGATGACTTCCTGTGCCGGTCTGTCGAAGATTGACACTCCCGCCCCCCAGTCATCGGCCTCAGAGACACAGCCGATTGCCCGAGTCATCCCTGATTCAGCAGTCATTCCTCCCTCAGAAAGCGGATTGCCTCAGCCGTCCCCAATCCCCCGATTTGACAGTGCACCTAGCCTTGAAGAAAGGCTGGCGGCGTTTTCCCGGAGGGAAACTGAGCGTGAGGTTGGTCTGCGTGTATTCCCTCAAGATGCCGTGATTCTCACATTGAGGGACAATGAACTAACGGTGCTCGAACCGGTGAATAGGATGAATGACACGGCCTGGTTCTACACTGACGCAGCGGCTATCGGTATCCGCGCCGAGGGTTATCATAGCCAGGTTGTCCCTCTTGTCGAAGATGAAATTACTGATGCAAAGATCGAACGGATAAACCCGGTGGTCCATCGAATCGGAGAAGTACCGACGGGCCGCCAACCCAAGAGTGTCCGCTTCAGTCCTGATGGTGAGTATCTGTTCACCATCCATCTTGACGATGAATCGCCGGTCAGCCAATATAGAACGCATCCCTTGAAATTGATACAGCATTTCACTGTACCTGAAGAGTTCGCCCGGCAGAAGGGTTTTGTCGAATCTTGCATCCTTGAGTCAAGAAGTGAACTCTGGGTTTCTCAGATGAATACGGATATGATCCACATCTTCAACATGGTAAGCGGATCGTATCTGGGGCATGTCAAGTTGAGCGGAAGGTGGCCGAAGGTTCTTGCCGCCTCGTCTGATGAAAAACTCATCTATGTGTCTTGCTGGATAAGCAATACTGTATCTGTTGTTGACACTAATCTGCGCCAGGAAATACGGTCTTTTGATACCGGCCGCACTCCCCGGGGTTTGGCACTGAGTCCGGATGAATCAAGTCTGCTTATCGCCCTGTTCGCCAGTTCGGCTGTGGATAGGGTGAATCTCGAAACAGGTGAGATGATGGCTGTTCACGATAGCGGGCCGGCCAAACCCTTTGCGATGCGTCACATCGTTTACGATTCACGGCGGGGAGAATATTACATAACGGCCATGGGCGTCAGCCGTGTCTACAGACTTTCAGACAGCGGACAATGGCGCGGATACTGGCAGGTGGGGAGCAATCCGAACACCTGTGATATATCGCCGGACGGCCGATGGCTTGCCGTATCCTGCCGGGGGCGCAATAATCCCAGCACGGGGTATCTCACTAAGGGTTACGAATTCGGCAAGGTGTTCTTCATCGATTTAGAGGCCGGACAGACGGCCACTTGGATATGGGGACATGACCAGCCCACCGGATTGGCCATCAGTCCCAGTGGAGAGTACCTGGCCTTCACCAATTTCCTCTCCCACAGCGTAGAACTCTACCGGTTCGCCAGTCCCTAGCTTCTTTGTCTGAGGGCCAATCCACTCGCCTGAGCAGGCTCATACTATTCCCGGAATGACAGCCTTGCGTTTCGGCGGATAATCGGGGAAATTCTGCCTATACCACCGGTGGCAGGCAATACTGCGGGGAAAGGTGTTCGCAAAGGTGAAAACGGCAAATGCCAGCCCCGCCAAAGACCAGGTTAAGAGGGCCCATCCGAACCACTGCATTATCTCGCCTAGATAATTGGGACAGGAGACCCAGCGGAAGAGTCCCCCTTTCGGAATGATGTATTCTCCAGGACAGGGTTTCTGGGACTGAATTCGCCGGTCGGCATCCAGATGAATGGCAAAACCTGCTGCAAATAATATGATTCCGGCCATGAACTGAGTCCGGCTGAACCATGCCGGATCGACAGGATGAAGACGGAAGAGGCGGTATCCATTGATAAATCCATTGATGATATTAAAAAACACCGCCGACAGTAGCATGGTTATAGGAAAGGTTTTCCGGCCCCTCCTTATGCCGGCGGGAAATACAATGGTTCTATATACATAGTGAAATTCCCAGATAATGAGGAACACCCATGATGCGCCAATTCCGCTGCGGAAATACCAAGCACATAGGGCAATGATGAGTAACGCCGGAAGTTCCATTATCATCCATGCAAGATGAGAATCGATCCTTAGACCCCATCCTTCCCGTGAGAATTTCCCATAGGGGGCATTCACGAAGAAGAGGAATATAAACACGATGAAGGCAAACGAGAACTGAAATATCAGGGCAATTTCATACAATATGAACATGGGCATTCCTTATGTTGACTCTTTCGGCAACTTGTCAATGCTGCTGTAGAATGCCAACCGATGGAAACAAGCAAAGCTGGGATCCAGTGGATTTTGGGGCGGCCGTCTTGAGGATTGTTTTCTGATATATGGCGGCAACAGTGCCGTTAAGTCAAGTTGAGCATTTTGACAGCAAAGCAGCAGGATAAAAGGGCGCACACCGGCCAGAAAGGTTAAGTCCGGCAGATTCCTGGTGTTCTGGCACTTTGCTCTCCTTGTATCGACATCTTCATGCTGTATAACTATACTATGAAGCATGAATTACTGCTTTTCAAAAATATTCTGGTAACTTGTCAAGTTAACTGTCCACTTTTTCATGAAACTCATGCTCTCTTATACCTCAAGCTATCAGATGAATTCCGATAGCCTCATTGGCCGACTTACCACCCAGTATCCGCCGTGGGTAGTTGTTCACCCAATCCTGTATCATTTTTATATCCTTCTTGCTGTAACGGCCAATATCACAACTTTTAGGTATGAATCGCCGTATTAAGCCATTGGCATTTTCATTACTTCCCCGTTCCCACGATGAGTATGGGTGCGCGTAGTAAATAGTCGTTCTCTTGCGCTGGGTTAAGCAGGAGCGTTCCATATTCTCGCTATCCATAAATTCACCGCCGTTGTCGCATGTGATTGACTTAAACACCCTCCAAAACTGCCGACTGCCCAGTTTTCTCTCCAATTTATCCAGAGTTTTTACAAGGCTGCCCGATGTTCCATCGGGCAACTTTTCCATGATGACCACCCGTCCTGAGCGTTCTACAAGTGTCATGAGAGTTTGCTTGCCCTTGCCTTCAGCACCCACAACGCTGTCTATTTCCCAATGACCAAATTCTTCTCGATCCTCAATATACGCCGGTCTGGTCGAAATACTTTTCATTGCTGATTTCGCTCTGTTATGCCTCTTATGGCCATTTGAGCCATTCTTGCACCTCCTTTTACCCCGAAGCAGATAATTCTCGGCATTCCCCAGCAGGCCTTCATAGATATACCGGTAGAGGGTTTTCGTACTGATTCTTGTACCCGTTGGCCATGAGTACTTCTTATAATGCATTATGACTGAGTCAGGGCTGTATTTCTTTTTAAGGAGCTTTTGGGTCTCCTTGACAAATTTGTAATCGGCACCAAGCTTCAATGCTGGTCCCTTTGCTTCAAGCTCCCTACGGGCTTTTCTCTGGCCAATGTCCGCGCTATAGGTCATATATGCAGATAAATCACTATTCTGAAGTGTAACTGATCCTCGTTTGAGTTCTCTCCGTATACTTCTTTCATGGCGATCCAGGATGATTGCCATCTGTTTGATTGTCAGCATGTCCTTCCCTTTTTTGCGGATCATTCTTTCCAGAATTAGCCGTTCCTCCCAATTGAAGTGTTTTCCCCTTCTATAGCTTGTGCTATTGTGTTCTTGTCCCATGTTAACTCCTGTCTTTTCATATAAGCAGTATACATGAGTTTCATGGGGCTTCTTTTGCCCTCTTTATCGCGGACAGTTAATGTTACAATTCACCTTTCAAAAATATTCTTGAAGATTCTCTTGACATTCATTGTTTTATTGAATATGATTATCTGGATAATTTAAAATTCATTAAGATTTGAAGGCAGTGAATGAAAAAATAGTGCCAAGATAATAAATAATGTCAGGGCACCTCTAAAAAACAGCTTTAGGAAATTGACGAAGAAATTTTTTGTCGATACAAGGCGGCAAAAGCGGAGCTAGCTTAAGCTACGTGAATATTTTGACAGCGCAGTAGCGGCAGAAAAGATCAAGTCAAGAACTAAATGGGTTTTTTAGAGGTGCCCGTTAGATTTTCGGCAGCAAATACCCTACACTTAGCAGTATTTATTTCAAGCACAATGAATCAATTGATTTTTACAACTTGTAAATCTTAAATAATATATCAGTAAATATTTAAGTTTCAAGGAGAATGTATGAAAATTTATTTTTATTAGCGGCTCTGCCCGTAGTTGTTCTAAGTTTCCAGAATTGTTTGAATACCAATGAAAATGTCATTACCGGCACGCTTACCTTGGAAAAAAGTTCCTTTAACTATGATGAAGTTATCATTGGAACAATATCAGTCGACAATTTTAATATAGCTGATGTCTCAATTAAATGGAGAATTCAGATTTAAACTAAGACCAGATATAACAACTAATTATTCTCTTCAAGCTATAGTAACGGCAGACGATAGTACAACAACTCTTTCCTCTGATTTCATTGTCAAGCAACTGCCATTTCTGGGAACATAGAGGGCTTCCGATGAAGACACACCAGCATATCCAGGAGATCAAAAAGATATTATTGGAATTTGGTATATGGATGGATTTGAGTTATATTATATCGATGTCGACGAAAATAGTAATGATAAATTGTTAACTTATTCAGCGAGAGGAACAATGGGCTTCCCCACGGAGAATACTTGGATAACATTGACTCAAACTCATTACTACAATGGATCTAATGATAGCTGGGAGCCTGGGGCACCTGATCCTACTCCTGGAGCAGAAACAATATATGCTAAATATTCATTTACAGACGACGGTGTTAGCAAAATGGATGTTTCTTTAGATATGACTGCACCTGCAGATGTAGCAGAATACATGTGGAATTTTACTAAAACCAATGATTCAGTTAAACCGTTATATTGAAAAGCTATGAAAATTTAACATGCGCATGAACTATGTTTGGCTATTGGCATGTTCCTGTGCTCGGAGACCAGTATGTCTGATATCTTGAAGAAGCCATCATTAAAGGCCGGGATTCGTAAAAATATTACTCCACATATTTTGTGCCACAGTCTGGCAGATCATTGCTTAATCAAGGTGCTGATTTAAGATGTATTCAGAGATTATTGGGACATGAAAGCTCTAAAACGACAGAGATATACTCATGTTTCCAAAAAATCTATGCTATTGATATGATCAAAAACCCAATTGATGAATTTTTTGGCTAAAAGGAGTAAAAATGATAAAAGAATAATATACACCGTCGTTGTTGGGCATTGAAATGACGGCTGCTGGGCAAGCCAGACGATTGCCTGAGAAACCTGATGTCGTGGGTTGACGAGAGATCACGGGGGATGCAGTACGTTTTGTCGCTAGAGAAAGATTTAGAGACCTGCGCATAAAATTAATGCCATAATAATTTTATTGTTGACTAAAAGTTAAAATTGTGCGCAATAATCAATTAAGAAAATCAATAGTGATTTTCAAAAAACAAGGAGTACTATATATGAAAAGAGGAATCAGTTTGTTTTTAGTTTTTCTCATGATTCTTGCACTAAGTAATTGTGCTTCCATCATGAGGGACGGAATTCAAAAGATTAGCATCGAATCATCATCAGATTCTGCGAATGTGACAATTTTTGATACCGAAGGGACAGAAGTATTCACCTCTGAAACACCTGCTGTGGTGGAATTAAAAAGTGGAAACGGCTATTTTCAAAAAGCAAGTTATCAAGTTGTTGTTGAGAAAGCGGGTTACGAAAAATTTGAATTTCAAATTGAAGGTTCGTTTGATGTTGGATGGTATAGTTTAGGCAATATTTTTTTCGGCGGATTAATTGGCTGGCTAATAGTCGATCCAATATCAGGAGCAATGTGGGTCTTAGAACCTGAGAAAATAGATGTCGAACTTTCTGAAAACACTGCGCTGTTGCAGAAAGAAAAAGGTCTTGTAATTGTTTTGAAAGAAGAAATTTCAGAAGATCTATTAGCTTTGGCTACTGCTGTTAGATGATATCTAATAAGGCAAGTTCATTGATTTCATGACCTTGCTTTTTTCTTGCGCTTCTATCTTCCCTTATTCATCAAACTGAATTGTTCTTGGCACTTTTATGAAATACTTTCTTTTGAAACTGAACACAGCGGTATTCTGGTACGATTTATCTGGAAACAGTCTTTTGCGGAGTTCCTTGGCTGCTCTTTTCCCTCTGCCTGTGCGTGTTCTGCACGCAGACAGGCCGCTGCTGTGTTGCCAAGAAGCTCACGTAAAGGCATTGCAGTGGAAAGCCCGACCCGAAGGGTTGCGCCAAATATTAGTCTTTTAAGTTACGGTACATTGGCTGGATGAAAACTTATGCAGACACTTACGAAGACGACTGTTAAATCCAGCCAGTATACAGTATTCCCTCATCGGGGTTAGGGCCATGGGTAAATTGAGCATAGATTTTTCTACAGAAATGAATTAATGACCCTTCAGGAACGATGACTGCGGGAAGGGATTGTTTCAAATCGAGATAAGCTTGGAGACACTGTATTTCCCCTGAGCCGCCCTGCCGGAGCAGCAGAAGTTCTTTTTTAGAGGAACCATTAATACATTTTCAGTAATCATCATAGCCGTTATAGTACTTTGTAAGATAAACCTGTTATACTTCGTTCTGTGGAAAAATCTCCTTCGCTTACTAATATCAAGATCACCCTTGATCATTTCTTTAAGTTCCAGTTGTGTGAGTTCCTGGGTGTCTGCAGCTACCGTGTTGAATCAGAACACGAGATGCTGCATTTTCCTAGAAAACTGGATGCCATTGTCATCGGGGGAGGCTCAGCAGCCGCCAGTGATTTCAAGATTTTCGGATGCTTCTACAATCTGTTCAGCTATAGGCACCTCTAAATCCTTTAATGACAGTCTGCGCATGCGGGATATCTATGCCCTATCCTTATATTACCACCATTTATACCTGCAAGAGCAGTCCGATGCGGCTTACGGAAATACCGCCATAACCCTTGTCTGCTCCCGCACGCCAAAGAAGTTTATCAGCATAGACTTATTCACAGAGGTGCAGCGCGGGCATTTTGTCGGCAGTTATGCGATGTACCAGATTCATATCATCAACATCGAAAGAATTGATATTTCTGATCCTGACGGGATATTCTTATCCGAATTCTGCCGAGAAATTGACAGGATTTCAGGGGAGACCAAGATACAGAGAGCCAATTATCCCCGGGAGATAATTGACAAATTGCTGTCAGGGTATGAAATGAGAATGGGACTCTTTGAGGAAAAGGAGTGAGATAACATGGGGGCCGTTGCCGATGTGACAGAACTCGTCAGACCGAAACTTGAGCAGGCATGGAAAGAGGGAGAGCTTGCCGGACAACAGTTGGGCATTCAGAAAGGCCGACAGGAAGGCTTATGCCAAGCCGCCAAAGGGATGAAGAAAGCCGGTGTTGCCGCCGATGGTACGGATTCAGGACATAGGTAACACTTTTCAAGGTTCAGAAGAGGCATCACACCCCACTTTTTGCGGAGGTAAGTGTTTCTGATTGAAAGGCTTGAAACCATAGGTTTCTCTGTCGATCAATCCCAGCTCAATATAATGGGCACCTCTAAAAAACAGCTTTAGGAAATTGACGAAGAAATTTTTTGTCGATACAAGGCGGCAAAAGCTCAAGCGTAGCTTAAGCTACGTGAATATTTTGACAGCGCAGTAGCGGCAGAAAAGATCAAGTCAAGAACTAAATGGGTTTTTTAGAGGTGCCCTCAAGACTCTTTTGACACTGCTCAACGAAATGGCATCATTGGCTCTGTTCAAATACAGGGCATGAATTTTCTTCGGTCCCCGCCTAGGACGATCTTTCTTCAACCGGATAATCTTGCAGACAGCCGCTTCTTCCAGATGATATGGAGATGATGCGGTAGTAACAGCAACTCTGGATCGTCTTCTACACCAATTCTATATGGTCAGTTTAAAAGGATACTCATACCGAGTAAAAAATCGAATGAAAACAGGCGGCTATTTCATCGAGGCTTACCGTCGGCCAATCCAATGGCTTTGGCCCTACAAGGATAGATTCCGATGGAATTAGGCATCTGGAAGCTTTTCAAAACACCTGCAATCGGGATTAAGTCAATGAAAGAAATAATACATAAGTTTTCTACAGAAATGAACTAATGTCCTTTGGGGAATGATGACTGTGAGAATGGGCCTGTTGCTTTGAATCAAGATAATAAAACGTACAGCCCAAGGTGAGCCGATTCATAGTTTCTGTACGACTCTTGATGACTTGGCGACTGTCTGTTGGGAACCTCTAAGAAACCACTTTAGGAAATTGACGAAGAGCTTTTTCGCCTGTCTGCGTGCAGAACACGCACATACAGAAGGAGGTGTTTATGACTTCTTTACACTGACCCAATCCCTGTTGCTCCGATTTTGACGCTCCCGCCGGGGAAAACTGGTATATCCGCTATGGGCTTCATCCTACTATGGCCTTCGGCTCGATTCAGCGCCGCCGCTGTAAGAATTGCCGCAGGACTTTTTTTGTTCAGACCTTCTCCATAGATTATTATGTTATTATGCCAAAAAAATTGTCGATTATTCCAAGGTCTTCGAGTATATTGTCATAGCTTCAGGCATTATTGATCGACATGAGCCGTACCTTCAGCGTCAGGGCCGAGACCGTTCAGAACCGATTCAACCGGCTGGCACGATGCTGCCTGGCCATTCATTCCGAACTGCTCCCGGCCTTGCCCCTGAGAGAGAACATAAGCCTTATAAACGAAACGAAAAAAGAATATGGCGATTTTGTTCTGAAGCTCAACATTTTAGCATCTAACAAATCAAGTGTTAAACCGAACGTTAAGTGATCTGAAATTCCGCACCGAGCCTGCGTGCCGACAAGGAAATCGAAAACAATGATATGTTCGAACACCTGCGGCTGGTTCGGACCGCCTGAGCCTGCTGCCCGGCAACGGGCGGCGGGCGATCACGTTAAACAACGTGCTCTTCATCAACCAGAAAGAGAAGACGATCACGGACATGCCCGGCGTGCGTTGCAGGTGCAGGCTGCGATGAGGATGATTCTCATTAGTCCAGTCGTCCGGTTCCGGGACGGTGACGGTTGTCGCTGATCTTGGATTTCCTAAAGGGACAACGAGGGTTGGACGGCACCGCCGCCGATGCCGGTGACGAATAACTCGCTAGGCCATCTTTGGGGAACTGCCCGATTTTATCAAGCTACCTCTGTTCCTCAGGGATGTAATCCGTTTTCGTCGGGCCGGTGTAGACCTGCCGCGGACGCAGGATGCGGTTAGCGGGGTCGTCATGCTGTTCTTTCCATTGAGCGATCCAGCCCGGCAGTCGGCCCATGGCAAAACAGACTGTGAACGTGTCGGTGGGTATCCCCATGGCTCGCAGGATAATCCCGCTGTAGAAATCGACGTTGGGGTACAGCTTGCGGTCGACGAAATACGAATCCTTCAGGGCCAGCTCTTCCAGCTTGCGGGCGATGTCCAGAAGCGGATCGTCGATGCTCATCGTGGCCAACACTTTGTCGCACGCCTTGCGGAGAATCTTGGCCCGAGGATCGTAGTTGCGGTAGACACGGTGCCCGAACCCGAACAGGCGGAACCCCGATTCCTTGTCTTTGGCGTCGCGGATGCACTGTTCGGGCGAAACGCCGCCCTCGTAAATCCGTTCAAGCATCCGGATCACTTCCACATTCGCCCCGCCGTGCAGCGGTCCCCACAGGGCGCTCACGCCGGCGGCGCACGAAGCGAACAGGTTGGCCCGAGACGAACCGACAGTGCGAACGGTGGACGTGCTGCAATTCTGTTCGTGGTCGGCGTGCAGGATCAAGACCAGGTTGAGTGCGTTTTCCACCTCGGGAGTGACTTCGTACTGCTGGTACGGCAGGGAAAACATCATGTGCAGGAAGTTTGCGCAGTACCGCAGGTTCGGGTCGGGGTAGATGAAGGGCAGGCCATGGGCTCGGCGGTAAGAGAAGGCAGCAATCGTCCGCACCTTGCTGATCAGCCGCGCGGCGACTTCCGTGAACGATTTTTCATCCTCGAACGCGAGGAACTCCTGGTGGTAACAGGCCAGGTTGCTCAACGTGGCCGACAGGATGGCCATGGGAGGGGCGTCTGCCGGGATATGCGCATACTGGTTCTTGAGACCCTCGTGCAGCAACTCGTTTTCCGTCAACTGAGCACTGAAGTCAGTCCGTTCCTCCCGCGTCGGCAGGTGTCCGAAGATCAGCAGCCAGGCGACTTCCACGAAGTTGGCGTGCTCGGTGAACTGTTCGATGGGGATGCCGCGATAGCGGAGGATTCCCTTTTCTCCGTCAATGAACGTGATGCCGCTCTTGCAGACGGCCGTATTGCCTAGGGCCGGATCGTACGTGGTCATTCCCGTCTGTGCGCGCAATTGCGAGATGTCAATGGCGGTTTCCCCCTCGCTTCCGACGACGAGAGGGAGTTCCAGGGTTTTGTCGCCGATGGTGAGTACGGCCTTATCAGACATAATGGTTTCCTCGGTGTTTCAGAGAATTCCCCTGACGATCATCGCCTCCGCAACATCGACCGCCGGGAAGTTTTCTTGCTGCTGTTAGCCCCTTAATAATAGGCAAAGTCATGTTTTCTGTCAAATGGATTTTTCAAAAAGGGCTGTTTGCGGAAAATTTTTTCTGTTAACTTCTATATGCATTCCAGGGATTAATCAGGCATAGGACAATTAAAAAATATTGCACTTGATATAAAACCGATCATTCTTTATGTTTTCATCCTTTCTCCGTGCATAGCTCACCCTGGAACCTGTCAAGATAGTATTCGCCATGATTAATGAAGAACATAATTAAGCCGTCTGCTTTATAGGCCGTGAACAAAGGAAACAGGTAAACTCTGATATTTTCGGGTTTTTCTTCCTAAGTGCTCCCTTTGTGGACTTCAGGCATAGGTTCCTACAATCTTAATTCGGCATCACGGCAGAGTCTTACCGAAGAAAAATATCAAAATTAAAACTGTGGAGTTACTGATCACCCATAAGGACCCTGGCATCATTACAGGATTTTCTAATTGTTTCATATTCATTAAATATCTGGATTTCTCCGCTTTTTATAAGAATCTTTCCGGCACATATCGTTAAATGAACATCTGATGCCTGAGCGCCATAGACTAGAGCAGCTACGGGATCATGGAGAGGCTGCAGATGCGTTTTATTAGTATCAAGAATGATAATATCCGCATCCTTACCCGGTGTTAAACTACCGAAGACATCATCAATACCAAAAGCCATGGCTCCATTGATAGTGGCCATTTGTAGAGCCTCATAAACTGGTACGGCTGTAGGATCACCTGTATTGCCTTTGTGTATAATAACCGCCAGATGAATTTCTTCAAACATGTTAAGATTGTTGTTGCTGGATGCCCCGTCTGTCCCAACGGCTGTAGGATCACCTGTATTGCCTTTGTGTATAATAACCGCCAGATGAATTTCTTCAAACATGTTAAGATTGTTGTTGCTGGATGCCCCGTCTGTCCCAAGTGCCGGTCTAATCCCTTTCCTGAGCAACTCCGGAACAGGAGCAAATCCGTTCCCCAGTTTAAGATTGCTCGTGGGATTATGGACTGGAACTATATTTTGATTTCTGATAATTTCAAGATCTTTTTCACTGACATGAACACAGTGGGCGGCATAGACCGGTCTTTCAAAAAGTCCTGCTTTCTCCAGATACTCAACAGGTGATACCCCATGTTTTTCATAATTATCTTCTGTTTCTTTACTGCTTTCAGATATATGAATGTGAATTCTTGTATTATTTCTTCCTGCAAAATCTATTGCCAATTGCAGAGCTTTCGGGGTAAGAGTATAAGAGTGGGGTGCTGTATCTATACTGATTCAGCATCCATCCCTTCCATGCCAGTCATCATAGAGTTTCTGAAATTCAGGGAGTCTTTCTTCAATTTTTTTTTCATTTCCCATAAAATCGGCACCTATACTGGCACGGATTCCCGCTTCTTCAACGGCTCTGCATGTCTCTTCAGGAAAAAAAATACATATCGGCAAAAGAGGTAACTCCGGCTCTAATAAGTTCAGCAGCTCCAAGAAGTGATGAAATATATACATGCTCCCTGCTGAATTTTGCTTCAATAGGCCAGATTTCCTTATGCAGCCATGTAAATAAATCAAGATCATCGGCATAGTTACGAAGGAGAGCCATACTCAAATGACAATGAGCATTGACGAAACCTGGCAATACGGGACAATGACTTGCATCAACAACCCAGTCCTCTTCAAAATCAGGAGGAACTGAGCCAACCGAAATTGTTTTCCTGCCGTCGACAGCAATATCTCTTTTTAGTACTTCTGGAAGGCTGCTGTCCATTGCAATAATCATACCTTTAGTTATTACTGTTTTCACTATATTGCTTTCAGTCCCTTCTCAAGATCAGCAATAATATCGACAGGATTTTCAACTCCAATTGATATCCTTACCATTGACGGCGGAATGCTGGCAAGCTTTCTGCCCTCTTCACCCTGCTGCTGATGAGTCGATATAGTATTCAATGTTGCAACAGTTTTTACTCTTCCAAGATCAGTAGCTCTGAAAATCATATCGAGATTATCATAGAATTTTGTGCAGTTTGCGGTATCTTCAAAACATTTTTCTTTTATAACAACGGCTAAAAGATAGCCATACATCTGTTCATCACTATCGACCAGTTTCATGTATTTTTTTGCCAACTTATGTTCAGGATAACTTGCAAGTCCCGGATAAATTACCTTTTCAATTTTTGGCTGAGTCTCTAGCCACCTGGCGACTGCCAGAGCACTTGTACTCATCTGACCGACTTTCATCCTGAGGGTTCTTAGATCATTAAGAATCAGGGTTGCAGCCATAGGATGTATATTGGGTCCGTTATCTCTGAATGGCCAGAGTTTTGCCCAGACTGCAAAATCATCCTTCATTTCATCACTGCCAACTTTGCTGACAATATTTTTTCTTGCAATAAGAAGTCCGGCGATAGAAGTTCCGCTTGCTCCCATGACTTTCGAAGCAGAATGAACTACTATATCCGCTCCATAGGTAATAGGTCTTAACAATGCAGGGGAAGCACACGTTGAATCAACAATCAGCGGACAGTTAAATTTATGAGCTAATTCAGCGACTTTCTCAACATCAAAAATATCGCACTGTGGATTAGAAGGGAATTCTCCGTAAACAAATCTTGTACCCTCATCTATTTTTTCTTCCCATTCATTTAAGTCGGAAGAATTTATTATCCATCTGACTTCGATACCCTGCTCTTTAAATCTTCTGACCGAAAACTGCTGGAATGTTCCACCATAAATTTTGGAACTCGAGACGATGTTCATTGGCGGTAGAGAATCGTCTGCAATTAGAAAAGGATCCGTTGCCGTCCTGATTGCACTCATTCCACTTGATGTTGCCAGACAGGAAGCTATAATACCTGTTCCGTATGTTTCAAGTAAGGCCGCTGTCTCCTCAAGAAAAAAAGTTGTTGGATTTGCTATTCTTGAATAACACCAGGTCGGCATTTCATAAGCCAGCCCGACAGCCATCTCTGCACTATTGTTATATGCCTGAGCAGACGAAAGATATGTAGGCTCCATAATCGAGCCATTATTTAATGATAATGCTTCTTCAAGGTCATATATGCCATGAGTCGCAGCAGTATCAAATTTTTTATCTTTAGCTCTTGAAATTTTTTCCATTCTTTTTTCGACCATTTTCTGGCCGATTTTTATCCACTCTTCTTTGGTATGATTATTCACCATTCCTTCCTCCTTCAAATTGGTTTGCCTTATGAATGACAAAGAGAACAATTCCTTTTGCAGATTGCTCCCAATGATTTTTATTATAGCCATTAATTTGGGGAATTAGGAAAAATCCATCCCAAATCTTACTTTCGTTAAGCTCAGAAATATCTTTCAAAAGTTTTACCAGACCTTCCGCGATCTCCTCAATCTTGGCTGTGCTCAGGAATATCATACCTGCAACTATCACTGAACATGTTTTCAATGCAGCCATAATACCATAAAATAAACCTTCAAGGGAAAAAAATGAACCACTTATCATCTAGCATCCCGTGCAATGGCCCAGATAGTCAGTGAGAACACCGTAATCATAATCAGGACACCCCTGATCCGTGTTAAATTCGAAAGTACCCGTCCTCTTGAACCGCAAAGTATTATAAACATCATCACAGCTCCCGGAACAATGATATTTTTATACATAACTGCTACTGAAAAACTCATCAGCATGATGATCAGTTTGGTACAGGGATCCATCCTATGAAAAACTGAATCAATATCCATAATTATTTTGCGCCTTCAGTGCATAGAATCATTTCATCCAGTGATAATACATTTTTGGAAACCGCATTACTCAAACTTACAATATTCGGCGGTTTTAAGTAAGAATCCTTCAGTCTCTCTTCTTCGGCAAACACGACTCTGGGGCACCTCTACTATAAGCAAAGTAAACTGACTGCTTTCATGAATTTTTTTCGCAATTGTAAACTTTCCCAATTTCCCTATGGGATCGATATCTGTTGTAGGTTCATCCATGCAGATGATATCGGGATACGAGGCAAGTACAGAGCCAATGGCTAGACGTTGTTTCTGCCCCCCGGAAAAAGTTGCCGGTTGACAGCTTTCGAATCCTTCAAGTTTAACAGTCTTTAAAACACTCCTAATCCGATCTCTTATATTCTCCCTCTCTACCTGAAAATTTTCCGGTCCGAATGCAATTTCAAGATTTGCATTTGTAGAAAAAAACTGGGCTTCAAAATCCTAAAAAACCAGACCCATTCCCCTAGCCATTTCACTTACCTGACATCCTTTTACGGCACGTCCATTTATCAGAATTTTCCCCAGGTATTGCCCCTTTAATAATCCGGGAATAAGTCCGTTGAGGCTATTTGCCAGAGTGGATTTACCTGCGCCGCTGGATCCCGCAATAACAATAAACTGTCCTCTTGAAACAGAAAAACTAATGTCATCTATGGCCTTGTTATCAGGCTCTGCCCTGTAGGAGAAGGTAAGTTCTTTAACCTCTACCGCATTTGCACTCTGTATATCTGTTTCATTCTGCATAATTATTCCTCAATCTCCTTTGCAGTTGCAGGAGTCTGCATCAGAGAAGAGCACTTCCAGGGCTATCTCCGTAAGTATATTTTTTGTTTCCACCATTTGTTCGTTAGTGATAAAGGCAAGATATTTCTGTATTCCTGCTGCCCAGTTTATGGAATATGCAACTGCTGCATAATGGAGACCGGCATCCCTTGCAAGGGCGGTTTCAGTGGCTCCTGTCATACCAGCATGATCGCCGCCCCGTATTTTATACATCTTTATCTCCGCGGATGTTTCAAATCGGGGACCATTAGTACATATATAGGTGCCTGACTCCGCCATGGGAAGATTTCGCCTTTTTACCGCTCTAAGTATTCTTCTGCCAGGCGGTGTCGCAACTAATCTGCCCCATGCCCCTGAAACAACAAGATTTTCCGATCCGCCGCCAAAACAGCCTCACGGATTTTTCATGTTGTCAAAAAGAGATAAATCCATCGGATGACCGGTAAAACGGGGGGATAATCGGTCAATTTCAGCAAAAAACAACGCCATCCCCCCCTTTTTTATGCCATCCCTCCCAAAGCCTTCATTAATGGGCCATCTCCCTCCAGGACGGTTATCATCCGCCTCCCATGGAACGCCATCCCCAACAGCGAAATCTCCCCCAGAGCCTTCTCCTTGCCCCGCAACACAAAATAATCCGCTCCCAGATTGCGCTTTATGTGTCCAAACGGCAGCTCAACCTTCTGCTTGCGAAGATTGTATATCCGCTTTCCCGCCGCTCTTTTGTAAGCAGCCTCAAATCGGCGGCGGGACTCCTCGTTCACCAAACGACCTGTCGAGCGCCCTTTCCTGTCCTTTGTACACTTGCCGAAACGCTGACAATTCACGCATGTCGAAACGCCCTGCATTTTGTATATCTTTAGCGTCTTGTCCGATGACAACCCCCTTTTGGTCAACTCATGACCTTCGGGACAGATATAAACGTCTCTCATCTCATCGCAGGTGAAACCGTGCCTGCTCCCCCTCTCCGTCCGGGGAGGAACCGCCGGCGCCATCACTGCAAGCCTCAAGCTCGCCGGCTGTGCTGTATCCTTCATCCGCTCAAACCGCAAGGCAGTGTCCCCGCACCGCCTCGTCAGCCTTCTCTGTCTGCCTGGCAAGCTGGTTCTTGTCATTGTTTTCATTGGCTGTTTCCAAATTGACTGTCAGGCCGTGCTTCCTGTCCGCCGCACTCTGTACATTATAGCCCGCCGCCGTGCCGCTCATCAACGAGGAGCCATCCTTCTCCTCTTCCTCCACTCCCCCGCACTCTGAAAGCAAATCCTCTATACGCTTGTCCAGCCCTGTCAGACAGTCTTCGCATTTCTTCATGTCCCAACTGTTCTTGATGTTGGCATCCGCCCTGAATTTGCTGCCGTCCACGAACAAAACACTGCCTTCAACCAAACCCAGCTTCATGCACAGCCGGGCGCACTGTTTCAACGCCTTCTTCAGCACTTTCCTGTTGCTGCGGCGAAACTCCGCTATCGTTTTGAAATCAGGCTTCAAACCTCCCGCCAGCCATATAAAAGAGAGGTTGTGGCAACAGGCCCGCTCCAGCTTGCGGCTGCTGCGGATTCCATAAGAATAGCCGTAGAGCAACAGCTTCAACATTGCCTTCGGATGATAAGCGGGATTGCCCACGTTGTTGTTGCAACACGATTGAGCCGAACTGTCAGGGGGCGCGGCCGGAAGTAACCGAACTGACAATCCACCGGCAGACGATGGCTGAGATCTTAGGAGTCAAACTGTCATGTCCCCAGTACCGTGAAGCATGGTATTTGAGTTAATTTCTTATATAGTAATAAATTAGATTATTTATTCAGTGAAAACTTCAGTCTAAGATATTCAGTATATACACATTTTGGACTTCGTATATGTTTTTTTGCAGAAAAATCTTGACGGTCCTGTGTGGAAGGTATACAATGCCACTTGTCTGATGAGCAGACAACAGACAAGTGAGAAAAAATTATGGAACCGCTGAGGAAAGTCAGGCTGTCTGAGCAGATTGTAGAAGTCATAAAACAAAAGATCGCTGAAGATGGGTTTAAGCCTGGAGATAAATTTTACTCCGAAAATGAACTTGCAACAATACTTCAGGGAAGCCGTTCTTCAGTTCGTGAGGCTGTTCGTATCCTCGAAGTAACAGGTTTTGTCAATGTAAAACAGGGGAAAGGAATATATATTTCCAATACGATTGAAGATGGGTATGGCGCATTTACTAATTGGATAAAAAACCATGAACCATCCATAATCGAACACTTTGAGGTCAGATCAATCATTGATCCTAAGGCAGCAGCTTATGCGGTCAGGAACGCTGAAGAAGATGATATTCGAAAGATGGAAGATGCCTGTGCAGATTTTATAAGATATAACAAAGATAAAAATAAAGAGGGAATGATCAAAGCAGATGCGCTATTTCATAAAATCCTGGCAAAATCAACAAAAAACCGAACCCTCTATCTCTTGATGAAAACGATGACAGAATCACTTTCGGAAGGATGGATTACCAGTCTTCATATTCCCGGACGTATAAATAAAACGATAGTTGAGCATAGAAATGTCATTCAGGCTATCAAATCCGGGGATTCTGAAACTGCTGAGAAATCTATGTTTCTGCATATAGAAAATGCCTTAAACGATATAAGAGAATCTATACAAAATTCCCTGGGAGAATAAAAAATGATGGGAAAATGGCTCTAAAGATTACAACTTTGATTGAAAACACAATGGGTGAACATCTAGCCCTGAAGAGTGAGCACGGAATATCCTTATTCATTGAAAAAGATGGACACAAACTGCTGTTTGATACAGGTCAGTCAGGAACTTTTATAGAAAATGCTGAACAGATGAATATCGATCTTTCTCTGCTGGAATATGTGATCATCAGCCATGGTCATTATGATCATTCCGGAGGATTGCGTTCTTTGATTAATTTAACAAATAAATTTGAACTGATAATCGGCAAGGGATTTTTCAAAGAAAAATATGGATATAAAAATAATTCGTATGAATATCTTGGGAACAACTTCGATGAAAAATTTCTTGTTGACAGTGGAATATCATATAGATTTGTAGAAGATTGTCTAACTGAAATTATTCCTGGAATTCATGTGATTGCAAATTTTCCGAGAATCCATTCGGACGAAGTTATAAATCCAAGATTTAAGATCATGAAGAACGGTGAGATGGTACCGGATTCCTTCAGTGATGAAGTGCTGGCAGCTATTGATACTTCTGAAGGCATTGTTGTCATTCTAGGCTGCTCCCACCCTGGTATGAAAAATATGCTGGATGCAGCAGGAACACTGCTTGAAAGACCTATTTATGCAGTTCTTGGCGGAACCCATCTTGTTGAGTCAGATGATCAAAGTATGGGAATTTCTCTGGATTATCTGAATAACGATGAAATTAAAGTTGTCGGGGTTTCTCACTGTACGGGAGATAAAGCGATGTCGGCACTAAGTATCTCGAATGATAGATACTTTCACAACAGAACAGGAAGCTCTCTCATAGTAGGGTAGCTTTTTGAATAGCAGAGCTGCGAAATTTTTTAACGCAGTTCTTGAGAAGCATTAACCAATTAGGAGGTTAAAAGATGTTTACTCGTAAAAAGATGTCTGTAGTGCTGGTGATGGTAATTGCGGTAATGGCATTCCTGTCCTGTACAAAGAGTGCAAGTCCTGCATCTGAAGCAGAACCAGCAGCAGAAGTTGAGAAAATTGTATGGAAATCATCCGGCCATGGTCCTGCAACTGATCCATCACAGATTTTTCATGATGAATGCTGTGCTGCCATTACTGAAGCTTCAGGCGGACGTTTGGAAGTAAAGGCGTTTGTAGGCGGATCAGTTGTACCGGCCTATAAAGAACTCGATGCTGTAGATGAGGGTGTACTGCAGATGTGCTATACGGCCCCAATGTACAACCTGGATAAATGGCCTGCAGCCGGTCTTATTAGTTCAAGACCTGGAGGATTGGCAGGAGAAGCACTCAGAACCTGGTTCAACTATGGCGGCGGTGCAGATTTGATGAATAAGATGATGGGCGACATCAATGTAATGACATTCCCCGGCGCTCTTTCACCTCTCCCGGCAGAAGTCTTTTTCCACTCAAAAATTAAGCTTGAAACACTGGATGATCTAAAAGGACTGAAGGCAAGATGCATGGGTGATGGCGGTGAAATCCTTAAAAATATGGGAGCTGCTACAGTCATTATCCCCGGCGGAGAAGTGTATGAAGCTATGCAGCGTGGTACCATCGATGCATTTGAGTATTCAACAATTGCAACTAACTGGAAGATGCATTTCAATGAAGTTGCTCCCTATATGTATCTCTCCCCTGCAAGGGCTCCCAGTGATCCCCAGGTTTTCTTTGTAAACAAAGAGGCTTTCAATGCTCTTCCGGCAGATCTGCAGGAAATTGTTAAAGCTGAAATTGCGAAGTGGAGTCAGGCACAGCATGAATACCTGGTATTTGAATCAGCTAAAGCTATAGATGAGTTTAAAAAAGCCGGTGTTGAAGTTCTCAAAGTCCCATCAGAAATAGAAAGGGGACTGACAGAAGCAGCAGCAGATTTTTATGAGGCAAAATTAAAGAGTGAAGATCCAATTTTTGCCGAGATCTATAATTCCATGAAAAACTATGGCGAAGTTTACGCTTTATCCAACTAGTACATGTTTCTAGGGAGTTTGAAGCATGGCCGTTTTAACTAAGATTCTAAAGACAATAGATTCAATGAGTGAACGTGCTGGATCTGTGGGGAAATGGTTTGCTTTTCTCCTTGTCCTTACAGGCTCGTATGATGCCATATCAAGGCACTTTTTTAATGCCCCCACAATCTGGGCTTATGATGTTCTTACAATGTCAGGGGGCATAATGTACCTTTTAGGGGCATCATATAATTATCTTCATGATTCTCATACAAGAGTGGATATCATTTATGGTTCCCTCTCACGCAGGAAACAGGCATGGATAGATACCATTAGTTCTTTGTTTTTATTTTATCCATTAATGATAGTAATGTTTTTGCAGGCCATTAAATGGACAGTAAAAGCATGGAAAATTAATGAAGTAATGTTTACCAGTTTCTGGTATCCCCCTGCCGCACCTTATCGGACCATATTTACCATTGGTTTTTTTCTACTAATAATGCAGGGGTTATCGAGGTTAGTAAAGGATTTATATTTTATAATGAGAGGTGTTGAAATTGATTGATATAAGTGCAGAATTAGTCACCTTTCTTATGCTAGGGGGAGTTTTTGGTCTTGTTCTTACAGGCTTCCCAATTGCATTTGTGATAGGCAGTGTTGCCTTCATCGTTGGAATACTGGTATTTGGACCTGATGTGGCTTTTCATATTATGTACAGCAGGTTCTATGGTCTTTCATTAAACTATCCCTATCTTGCGGTACCCCTTTTTACCTTTATGGGAGTAATCTTACAGCACTCCGGAATAACCAAGGATCTATATGAGAGTCTCTATGAATCTCTTGGAAGCTTAAAAGGCGGTCTTGCAGTTGTCACCGTTGTGTTTGGTACAATTCTGGCTGCATGTCTTGGTGTCATAGCGGCATCTGTAACAATTCTTACCCTGATTGCTCTGGGCCCCATGATTAGCAGGAGGTATAATAAGCCCCTTGCAGCAGGTACGATTGTAGCCTCTGGTACACTGGGTATTCTGATTCCACCCAGTATCATGCTTGTTGTATATGCGCCCCAGGCTGGTCTTTCAATAGGTCAGATGTTCATGGGTGCAATTTTTCCAGGATTGATCCTTTCTGCACTGTATATTGCATATATAATAATACGCTGCCGAATAAATCCAGAGCTTGGCCCTTCAATACCAAAAAGCGAAATGACTGAATTTTCGATTCAGAAACTGATGAAACTATTGAAGGCCATGGTTCCGCCGGTATTGCTCATTGTTGCTGTTTTGGGAACCATCTTTTCGGGTATCGCTCCTCCGACAGAAGCTGCCGCAGTAGGTAGTCTTGCAGCTATTTTACTTGCTGTTGCTTACAAAAAGTTCAATTGGAACCTGATTAAACATGCTGCAATAGAAACCCTTAAGGTAAGTGCTTTTGTAGTAATGATAGCTGCCTTTTGTTACGCTTTCGTAGGGGTTTTTATGAGTGCAGGTTCCGGGGAGGTGGTAACTAATCTTATTCTTTCTGTTCCCGGAGGACGATGGGCATCATTCTCGGTAATTATGCTTATCGTATTCCTTCTAGGGATGTTTATCGAGTGGATTGGTATCGTTTTTATTATTGTACCTATTTTCTCTCCTATACTCGCGACTCTCGGATTTAATCCGCTATGGGCAGGGCTTATGATATGCATAAATCTGCAGATGGCTTTTCAAACTCCGCCCATGGCAATGTCTATTTTTGTACTAAAAGGGACTGCAGATCCTGCATTAGGACTTAAAATGAGTGATATAATAAGGGGTGTAATCCCTTTTATTGTCATAATCATGTTTACCCTCATTCTTTGCATGATATTTCCGGAAATTATAACATGGCTGCCAGAAAAGCTAATTGGGCCTGTGCATTAGTTGAGAAATATTGCATAATTATGACCGGACAGAGTATTCTGTCCGGTTTTATTTTTTAATGGAATTATTATGAAAATTCTGATGGTGCCAAATTCTTTTTGAAGGTTCTGCTGCAAGCCTTGAAGCCGCAAAAGCAATTGGCAGGGAGGAATATGGGGCACCTCTAAAAAACAGCTTTAGGAAATTGACGAAGAAATTTTTGTCGATACAAGGCGGCAAAAGCTCAAGCGTAGCTTAAGCTGCGTGAGTATTTTGACAACGCAGTAGCGGCGGAAAAGATCGAGTCAGGAACTAAATGGGTTTCTTAGAGGTGCCCTATGGTCTTCCCGGATGCTGAGCTTATTCAGAGCCCTGTTGCTGATGGCTGGACAGTTGAAGCTTCTTCCTAAAGGGCACCTGAAGTATGAATGGGGAGTGTATTGTAAAGAGAGTCCCGGAGGCCCTGGTGATCCCGTAGCTGCAGAGTAGGAATATTACCGGAGAAATTGCTGTTATTGAAATGGCATCGGTCTCCGGTTTGCCATTTCTTCCGGCTAATAACCGAGCATAATGGTGCAGTGTTTTTAACAGATTTTTCAATAACTGCTCAAGAATGGTTGAGGGAAAATCAATAAGGTAAGCAATAATCACCACATGATCTGCCGGGAACTTGGCTGGCATTAGCCTGAATAGAGTTTGCATGGGATTTGGTTTGAAATTGCAGGGTTGCTGTATAACCGATAGAAGTATTTGTGCTGATAAAATTAACGGCAGATTCGATTCGTTTGATCTTTTGGGCTGAATCCGCCGTTTTTTGTGAAGTCATGCTGATATGCTCAGTCGTTGCTATTCAATCGGTTCGAACCGTGCCTGGAAGAATCGCAGGAGTTTGGGTTCGTAAACCATCCTCAGGCCTTTAGTTGATTCACGTTTGTCGAAGACTGTTTTGACGGCTTCGGCGACAACGTCCATATGGGCCTGAGTATAGACCCGTCGGGGGATCGCTAAGCGGGTCAGTTCCAGGGCAGGGCGGCGATGGCCGCCAGTTTGGGGGTCTCTGCCGGCACTGACGATACCGCGTTCCATCCCGCGGACACCTGAGTCCAGATACAGTTCCGCTGCCAGGGTCTGGGATGGGAATTTATCCTGTTCCAGGTGTGAATAGAACTTGCGAGCATCGAGGAAGACGGCATGACCGCCTATTGGCCGGACGATTGGGATGTCCCAGTTTTCCAGCAAGCCGCCTAGGTATCGCACCTGGTCGATTCTGGTTCGCACATGATCATCCTGCACGCATTCGACGATACCCTGTGCCAGGGCTTCCATGTCACGGCCTGCCATACCGCCGTAGGTATGTAAGCCTTCGTAAACCACTACCAGATTCCGCAGTTGATCGAACAGTTCGGCATCATTCACCGCCAGCCATCCGCCGATGTTGACCAGGTTGTCTTTCTTGGCACTCATCCACGCCCCGTCAGTATAGCTGCAGAATTCCTTGAGGATCTCGGCGATGCTTTTATCGGCATATCCCTCTTCGCGTTCCTGGAGAAAGAATGCATTCTCGACCATGCGGGTTGCATCCAGGAAAACACGGATGCCGTATTTGCTGCAAAGCTGCTTCAGTTCCCGGACGTTGGTCATACTGACCGGCTGGCCGCCTGCCATGTTTACGGTTCCCGCCAGGCTCACGTAAGCGATTTTCTCGGCCCCTTCTTTCCTGATCAATTCTTCCAGCATGTCCAGATCGATGTTGCCTTTGAATGGATGCATGTCGGCAGAGTCGTGCGCTTCGCGAATAATCACATCCACAAACTTGCCTCCTGCCAGTTCCTGATGCAGGCGAGTGGTCGTAAAATACATATTGCCAGGTACGATCTGTCCCTCTTTGATTATAGTCTGGCTGATAAGATGCTCTGCACCCCGGCCCTGATGGGTGGGTACGATATGCCTATATCCGTAATACTCCTGGACGGCATCGACCAGGTTATAAAAGTTCCGGCTGCCGGCGTATGCCTCATCGCCCAGCATCATCCCGGCCCACTGCCGGTCGCTCATTGCACTGGTCCCGCTATCGGTCAGCAAGTCGATATACACATCCTTTGAAGGAAGCAGGAAGGTATTGTACCCGGCTTCCTTCATGGCCTGTTTGCGGTTGGCCGCACTGGTCATTTTGATCGGTTCGACCATCTTGATCTTCCACGGTTCCGCCCACGAACGGCGGCCCGATTGCTGGCCCATAGTCTGGTATTTCTGTATCGTCATAACTTACTAATGATAGGAAATTTATATTTTCTGTCAAATGGGTTTTTCAAGAATGGCATCTTTGGCTGTTTATAGATGAATTCGGCAGGCGGGTCCTGGTATTATGAACGGTGATTTTCAGATGATAACCCGAAGCCACACAAGAAAAATCGGCTTTCACGATCTCAATGGACTGCAAAAAACCATCGCCGGCATCCTTAAGAAAACTGAAGCCGGATTGATATCTGTACGGCTTCAGGGAGGCAGCATGTCCGCCTTTACCGCGGGAAAGGACAAAGTCCGCGAATTTCAGCCTGAGTTCAAATTTCCTGAATGAGAGGAGTATGAATGAAGGGCTCCTAACCCAAGTTCACCAAAATACACCTGCTAAATATTTTTTTAACGACCAAGAAAACGAATTACTTCAAAAAAAGGCTTAAATATTTCCCAAAACCTCATAAATACCATAGAATATTTAGGGATTCCGCTTTTTGGGGACCTCAAATCACCTCAAATCAAAATGTAGTGCCTAACACTTTATTTTTCGCTTGCCTCTTTTGTGGCTGTGGTGTATCTTAGTGGTATGTATATAAGATCAATAAAAGTTGCCAACGGTAAAACGAAAAAACAGTACACCTACCTCAATCTTGTAGAAAATATCCGCACTGATAAAGGCCCCCGACAGCGGATTATTCTCAACCTTGGGAAACTGGATATTGATTCTTCTCAATACAAAGCTCTGGCAAGAAGAATTGAAAATATTCTTTCAGGAAACAGAGAATTATTCGACTTGGATGAAGACATTGAGAAAATCGCACAGCAGGTATCAGACCGCATTTTCACCAAGCGGGCAAAAGACGCACAACTAAAAGCTCAAGCGCAAGCCAATTTTGTAGCGGTCGATGTTAACAGCCTTGAAACAAAGAAAGTCAGAAGCCTAGGCCCTGAGTACGTCTGTCATCAGCAATGGAAAGAGTTGGAAATGGACAGAGTTCTCCGCAAATGCGGCGTGCCTAAGGGAACGCTCCCCTTACTTGAAGCTCTAATCGTCGGTAGAATGATCAAACCAGCCAGCGAGCGATTTACCAGGCAGTGGGCGGAAAAACATTCTGCTCTTTTTGAGCTGTGCGGCTTACCCCATTCGTCCTCCCTGAATGCGTACTACAGGGCTGCCGATGTTCTCTACCGCTGTAAGGACGAGCTGGAGAAGCATTTGGCTTGTAAAGAACAAGATTTATTCTCCCTCGACGAAAGCATTGTACTTTACGATTTAACGAACACCTACTTTGAGGGTCAGTGCAAAAAGAACCCAAAGGCATCTTATGGTCGCTCGAAAGAAAAGCGCAGTGACTGCAAATTGGCTACCCTGGGGTTGGTTGTCGATGCGGATGGATTTCCCAAGTATAGCAAGTTCCATCCGGGGAACCAGTGCGAATCCAAGACTTTTCAGGCCACGATTTTAGATTTGGAAGCCAACGCGGGCCTAAAAGTCGGGGCAACTGTCGTAATGGATGCCGGGATTGCCACAAAAGAGAATATCGAATGGCTTAAAAAGCGAAAATGTACCTACCTTGTGGTTCACAGAGGGAAAAGTCCTTTGGAGCTTGAGCCATCGCAAGAGATGAATCTGGTCATGGAGGACAAGAAAACAGGTGCCAAGATTGAAGTATTCGGAAAAACAATCTCGGATGAGCATTGGGTTCTGGTAAAGAGCGAGCACAAACGTCTTAAAGAAGAGGCCATGGCTATGCGTACCGAAACCGTCCTCCTTGAAAGACTTCAATATCTTCGTGACGGATTAAACAAGAAAAACCGCATGAAACTGTATTCTTCGGTTCTTCAGAGCATTGGCAGGCTTAAGGAAAAATATCCAAAGGCTGCAAAACTTTATGAAATATCAGTTATTCCTGGGGAGCCTATTAAGCGGACAGGAAAGATGAATGCGATTGACATTAAATGGGAGAAGAAAACTCAGACAGGAAATAGTGAAGGAACTTATACTCTTAGAACCAATCGAAAAGATTTGGATGACAAAAATATTTGGGAGCTCTACAAAATGCTTGGTCGTATTGAGAACTCATTTAGAGACATGAAGTCTCATCTTGGCTTTCGGCCTAACTTTCACCAACTGGAGAAGAGAGTGCAGTCGCATATGTTTATATCGGTCCTTGCGTATCACCTGATGCATGCGACTGAATATAAATTACGAAAAGGAGGAGATACACGGAGTTGGAAGACCATAAAAGAAGTTCTTTCTACCCACCAGAGGATAACCATAGAGTACATTTCCAAGACTGAAGAGGGAGTGCTGATGAATAATGAAGTGAGACTCGACTCCCGACAGGAACTAGAACATCAGAAGATTTATGCGATGCTTGGGTTGTCGGGAAAGGCGTTGAACCGTCGGATGACGACTCACCAAATCCGTAGTGTAAATAAAAAATAGTAACTCCATTTATTATAAGGAATTACGTTTTTTAGTGGTGAACTTGGGCTAAAGAGTATTGCCCCGATTTCACCAGAAGACCTCCATACCCGCATTGATTTAATCCGATGCCCTCATCCGGGATTTATTTTTCGGACGTGTATTGGCGCTTATGCGTCTAATATGCTAAAATAAGTTAACACCATTGTTGCAATGGAAAAATTTCAGGAGGTAAATGGATGAACGCCATTTGGTTAGTCATCATAGGTCTTGTAGCCTATGTTCTCGGAACAGTCTTGTACTCACGCTTCATCAGTAAAGGAATTTACAAGCTGAGCACAACTTTTGTTACTCCTTCCAACAAGATGAAGGATGGAGTGGATTATGTGCCCACAAATCCCTATATTCTTTGGGGGCACCATTTTACATCCGTTGCTGGGGCTGCTCCCATCATCGGACCGGCCATCGCTGTAATCTGGGGATGGGCGCCTGCTATGCTGTGGATTGTGTTTGGTACGATATTCTTTGCCGGTATTCACGACATGGGCTCTATTTGGATCAGCGTGCGCAACAGCGCCGAGTCCATCGGTACGATTGCGGAGAAATTCATGGGGCGCTCTGTAAGCTTGCTGTTTACCCTCATCGTCTTTCTTGTTCTGTTGATGGTGAACAGTGTATTTGCCGTGGCTATTTCCAACAGCTTTGTCGCCAATCCCACCAGCATTGTCCCCTCCTGGGGGGCCATCGTCGTGGCGGCCATTATTGGCCAGTTGATTTACCGGTTTAAGTGGAAGCTTCCCCTGGTCACCATAGCCGGAGTCATTGTGCTTTATCTGCTCATTTTCGCCGGGACCTCGCTTCCCTTCAGCCTGCCGGAAGGGTTTCTGGGCCTCTCTCCAGGCGCTTTGTGGATCATCATCCTTTTTATCTATGCCGCTATAGCCTCATCGCTTCCGGTTTGGTCGCTGCTCCAGCCTCGTGATTACATCAATGGCATACAGCTTTTTATCGGCCTCATCATCCTCTATCTGGCCTTCATCATCGGCGCCCCGAAAGTGGCTGCGCCGATATTTAACAGCAGTCTTCCGGCCGGCAGCCCGCCGATGATCCCGCTGCTTTTTGTGACCATCGCCTGCGGTGCCATTTCCGGTTTTCATGGCCTGGTTGGCTCCGGAACCACCTCAAAGCAAATTGACAAGGAATCCCACATCCGGCTGGTCGGTTACGGAGGTTCCCTTGGCGAGGGTATGCTTTCACTTGCTGCATTGCTGGCGGTATCAGCAGGGTTCGCCTCATTGGGCGAATGGCGGGAAACATATTCGGCTTTTGGCAAGGGTGGCTTGAATGGCTTCATTCAGGCCGGCGCCACTGTCATCAGCAATGGATTGAAGCTGGATCGGGGGTTTTCTGTCAATCTTCTGGCAGTGATGGGCATCCTGTTTGCCGGAACCACCATGGATACAGGGGTTCGTTTACAGCGCTACATCATCCAGGAGTGGGGCAAGAGGTTTAATCTCCCCTTCCTGAAGAAGAACATCAATGCCACACTCGTCGCTGTCGGTACATGTGTTCTTTTAGCATTCGGTGCCGGCGGATCATCAGGCAAAGGCGGAATGGCGATATGGCCCCTTTTCGGAGCTTCTAACCAGTTGCTGGCATCCCTCACCTTATTAACCGTTTCCATCTTCCTGGCGAGGCTGAAGTACAAAACCATCTACACCATGGTTCCCATGGTCTTCCTTTACATTATGACCTCTATAGCCCTGCTGATTCAGATAGGGAGCTTCTTTAGTCAGGGAAAATACTTCCTGTTTGTTATGGCGCTGATCATCTTCGGGGCTGCTCTGTGGATAGTGATTGCCGCCATATCGGCCTTTCGGAATGGCAAGACTCAGCCCGCTGAGGCTTAAGCTGTCCCGCTGGTTCAGTGAACTTTCCAAGTTCCTGACTGAGTACTATGCCGCTCCCTACAGGGGGCGGCTGCTCCAGGAGAAACGGGATGAGGAATATCTGATCCAGCTTTACTGCTTCATGGAATTACTGGGAGTGGAAAATCCTCTGACCTACTATACATGGGAACTGCAGGCCGTGATGCTGGAGGATTTCCACAACTGGCACCGCAGCGTGGGCATGGAAAAATCGCCGTTTACCAACATAAGCTGCTGCTGACATGTCATTTGCACAGGCGGTAAGCCAACTTGGGAGTGCCAGGAACATCTTCTGCTGCGGTAAGGGCGGAGTAGGGAAGACTACCGTTGCCGCGGCATTAGGGGCCGGTTTTGCGGCTCAGGGCAGTCGCTGCCTGCTGATTTCCACCGATCCAGCCCATTCCCTGGCCGACATATTCGAGCAGCCCATCGGCTCAAGACCGAAGAGACTCACGGACCGGCTCACTGCGTTAGAAATTGACGAGGAACGTGCAGCGAAAGATTACATGAAGCAAGTCAAGAACAACCTGCTTCAGTTCCTCTCCCCCCGGCTCTTCAGCCGCATGGAAAAACAGATGAACCTGGCTCTTAAAGCGCCTGGAACGATGGAAGCCGCCTTAAGTCAGCACATAGCCCTCCATTTAGATTCAGCAGATTACGACCGGGTGATCTTTGACACAGCTCCCACAGGCCATACCCTGCGTCTGTTATCCATGCCGGAAGTATTTTCCAGTTGGGTGGAGGGGCTGATGTCAGCGCAGAAACGGGCCCGGCATCTTGGGGAAGCGGCTGAAAGCCTGGGGGGGACCGGCAGGGTAACGATGCCGGGCAATGAGAAGCGTGATGCCCTGGTGAACGGCATTCTCCGTCAGCGGCATGAGCAGCTTCACCTCATGCAGAGCATTCTTACCGATCCGACGCGAAGTTCTTTCTGCCTGGTCATGATCCCCGAAGCCCTGCCCGTGAGGGAAAGCCGCCGCGCTCTGGAAAGCCTGAGTGAATTAAACATTCAGACCCGCATGCTGGTCATCAACCGCATCATGCCCAGCGAAGAAACCAGAAACAGCAGTACAGCAGAGTACAGTTTTATTGACCGCCGCCGTGAGGTGGAAGCCCGTTATCTCAACGAAATCGAGAAAACCTTTGATACCCGGATAGGACGCATCTTCCTGCCCTTACGGGACAGCGACATCCACGGCATGGATATGCTGCGGACATTCTTTGAGAACACGCTATAAGGAAATTATACAGGGTCTTATGGCATACGGGCCGGTTCTAATCTCCAAAATTTTTTATTGGACTTTCAATTATCCAAGTTCGAGACTACTGGCCTCTTATGGGTACAATTTCCGCAGATATGCTTACGATAATGACGAGCCTGAGACACCCGCATCTGTGTGAAATGTTTCAGAGCCTGTCAGACTTCATCCTTCTGGCCAGTTTTCGCCCTGGGCACCTGCTATTTCGGTGTCGAAATGTTCACATAGCTTAAACGACACTCCGCTTCTGCCGCCTTGTATCGACAAAAATTTCTTCGTCAATTTCCTAAAGCTGTTTTTTAGAGGTGCCCTTATGTAAAGACAGACCACTGGCCGGGAACGCCGCAAGGAGTATGAGGGCGCGACCTGCACAAACCTCGCGACTGACACTCCTGCAGGGAAAAATCACGCCGGAAACTCCAAATAATGCTTTCAGCGATGCCCATTAATCGTTTTTTTTCTGATTCCGGAATTTTTTCTTTGACAAGACGATTGCTACGCTATACTATTAATAGGAATGGAAAAAATTTCATTGTTTACAGTCATTGCTTTCTGTATGCTGGCGGCTTGCACCACTGCAAAACAACCGCCTGTGGCGGAAGCTGCGGCAGAAGCACCCCCTCCCACAGAAGCGGTCAACCCGGAGCCAGCGGTGTTGCCTCCCCCGTCAGAAGAGGAGCAGCCGGTTGAATCCGAAGAGACTTATGAGGTATCAGAAGAGCTTTATGTACAGACATTTAGTGAAATTGAAGAATTGATTACTGAACTGAACAAAATAATAGCAAAGAAACAATATAGCCGATGGATTACCTTCCTTTCCGATAAATACATTTCACACTACACTTCTGCCGAGACTATGAACAAAATCAATCAATACGATCAACTCAAGGGAAAAAACATACGGCTGTCGTCGTTAAAGGATTATTTTCTCTGGGTTGTTGTTCCAAGCCGCACCCAGGTTGTGCTGAGTGAAATTGTTTTCTTCGAGGAAGATAGGGTTGTTGCCTATACTTCTCTTGAGGGGCAAAGGGCTAAGCTGTATGAATTTGAAAGCATTGATGGTGTATGGAAGATAACTCTATGATAAGAGACTTCTGCCATCAATGTAATCCAAGAATTTAACTTAGAGACAAGGGAGTTCCAATATGAGAAATATCACAATTTGCCTCATTGTACTGGTTGTTATAAGCGGGTTTCCGTTATCAGCGCAAGAATCTGAACAAACGATTGAACAGTTGTATCTTCAAAATGCTATCAAAACTCAAATAATAAAGACCGAGGCAGCGTCATTAGACCGCGACATCAAAATGGTAGCTCTTGAAAGTATAGAGAAAATGATTAACGAGAATGAAACTAATCCAGAAATCGCAACCATTCTTCGTGAATTATCTGGTGAAGGTGTGACATCGATAATAAGAGAAGAGGGGATTGTTATCAATGATTTCCCTGAAATTCGACGCGAAGCCGCTAGATTGCTTGGAGAGCTAGGTACCCAGGAAGCCGCCGACAGCCTCAAAACCATACTCCTCACAGATACAGAGCCCATGGTGATGAGCGAAGCTGTCATAGCAATGTCTAAGATTGATGTCCAAGACATTGCTATGCGAGATCGAGTACTTGCAGAAATCATTTATCGGCAGTCGGCCGTCAACAAAGATAATAATTTTGCCATTGCATACCTTGAAGCTGTCGAGAACATCATTGGCAGAGAAGGAAAAATAGGCAATATTATGATTATTGAAGAAGTAGCGAAGCTTGCTGATGCTCGGCAAGGGTATATTAAACAAGTGAGACAGAGAGCATTCAAACTCCTTAAAGATCTCAAGGAATTCTAAAACACTGCCGCCGCCGTCCATAATTCTCTCCTAAAAAAGCAAAGAGGAGATTTTAAGAGTTCACCTCAAATGGCGGCCTTAGCCGAGCCTGCAAAGTTTTCCGTGTAACAGGCTTCTCTACTCATCTGAAAATCGATCTCCATATTCTAAGGCACCTCTAGCTGGAATTGATTCATTGCTGGTTTCCATGCCCTTAGCTGCTCGTCAGTTTTTCAGAAGCCTACGGTATCGCCAAGTATAACTTTGAAGACAGCACAGTGCCATTAGGAAATATCCAGCAATTTTTTATTGCCTTTCGAATAGGAAAGGTGCCTTATAGTTAATACCTCATTTAATCAAATAGGTCTTAACTGCTACTCCGGAATTTCAAGGCAGGCTCAGCCTGGTATCTTTCATGAAATGCTTTCTTGCAGCTTCTTTCTCCATTCGGCTATTTCATTGCGCTTTTCCCACTCAATACTCCGTACGAATTTCAATTTCCGTTGTTTTTGATTTTGACTGCTTATTATGGCAAAGCATCCATTCCCGTGATAAATGATCTTTTCGCCTTCTTGAGGTTTCAGCAATTCTGCCACAACTTTAACTGCACACTCGAAATGAACAGGCATACCATCGGATGGATGAACCATAGCGGAGAACACATCTTGGATTGATTTCTGACAAACACGGCAGGACAACTGCACACATCGTCCGGATGATTGAGAAGACCTAGAACTCAACGGACGATTATTTCGGCCTCTCCTTCTATTTCTTCTGTCAGAGTTTATAATTTTTTCTCTCCCCGGTTCGATTGACGATCTCTTCAGTCAACCGTCTGGCTATTCTCTCTATCGCAACCTGAAGGTATTGCTGGTCATTGATTTGAACTTTCAACGCCTCAAGTTTCACCGGGTCTGTTTGTTTGGCGATGCGTACCACCGGAGTTCCTTCTTCTTAAAACGCATTATCCCAATGATTCAGAATTCCCATCCTCCGTGACAGGAATACTAAATCGAAGCGGATACGACAGCCGCCAAGTTCAGGATGACGATACAGGTAGATTGATGCCGTCTCTTTGATTCGTTTTTTCTTCGATGAATCAATCGAATGCCCTAGACTCTCCATACCAAGAGCATCCCATGTTTTCACCTCGACGAATACCACGACATCACCCTTCTTTGTTATAATATCGACCTCTCCCGGTTCCGATCTAAATCGTCTTTCTAAAATTTCATACCCATTCGTGACAAAGTAGTTGGCAACTTCACTTTCTCCTGATTTGCCTTTCTGATATGAACTCACATTATCCTGTTATTCAACGTTCAACTTGCTAGTATTTGCTCTTAATGCGTTCCCTAACCTTAGTGGCTTTCTTACCTATCCGGCTGCGCAGATAATAAAGCTTTGCACGGCGGACTTTGCCTTGGCGTATTACTTCAAACCGTTCAACTCGCGGCGAATGAATCGGGAAAATTCGCTCTACCCCTACTCCAGAAGAGATTTTGCGAACGGTAACGGTGCGGCTGATCCCTGAATTGCCGATGGCAATCACCAATCCTTCATATACCTGTGTGCGTTCATTCTTTCCTTCAACAATGCGGTAATGAACTTTGATGGTATCACCGACTCTAAAGCACTCAATTCCATCCTTGATCTGCTCGTTTTCTATAGCTTTGATTAAATCCATTTCTTATCCTTTCTTCAATCCTTGAGTGAATCGCGGATGTCTTGTATTTTTTCTTTCAACCCATTTCCATCTAAGAGTTCGGGACGATTCTTCAGAGTTTTTTCAACCCTTTTATGGAGTCTCCATGCTTCAATTGCGGAATGGTGTCCACTCTGGAGAATATCCGGTACCCTGAATCCTCTAAATTCCACAGGTCTAGTATAATGGGGATATTCCAATAGGGGCTGCGCAAAGCTCTCTTCCACAAGCGACTCCGGCGTGATTACACCATCCAGTAAACGATATATCGCATCAACCATAACTAGTGAAGCGATTTCTCCCGAAGAGATAACATAATCTCCAATACATAGTTCGTCATCGACATATAAATCGATAATCCGCTGGTCAATCCCTTCATATCGTCCACAAACAAAGACTAACTCATCCTCAGCCGCCAACTCACCAGCCACCTTCTGCGTAAACGACCGTCCTGACGGAGAAGGATAGATAACCCTCTTCCCCTCGACACCGACAGCATCAAGCGCCGAAGATATGGGTTCGGGCTTCAAGACCATGCCCGCTCCGCCTCCGTAAGGAGCATCGTCACAGACATGATGCCTATCATAAGCATAATCACGTATGTTGACAAGCTCATATTGAAGGAGGTTTTTGCTTACGGCCTTGGCCATGATAGATTCATCAAAAAAGCCCTTCAGTATTCCAGGGAATAAGCACAGAATGGTAAATTTCATTCTTTGACACTTAGCCAGCTTGCTAATAGCACAATGGATTGGGATTCGAAGTTGGGCTCACTGACGAACTGCCTGCGGAAAGGCACCATAAACCGGCTGCCATCGGACCGGACAATTTCTAATAAATCATCTGAGGATTCAATGACCGCCACGACTTCCCCAATTTTCTTGTTTTCCTCATCGACCATCACAAGTCCCGTAAGATCATCTATATACCATTCATCTTCCTTCAGTTGTGCGGCGAATCTCTTAGGAACAAGCAGCGAATATCCAATTAACACTTTCGCCGATTCAGGACTGTCTATGCCAGCCAGTTTCAGCAGACCGCCGCCCTGCTGCATTTTGAACCCCTCAATATCATAGGTTTTTCGCCGTTTATGCAGCCTGTCCTCTATGACAACAGATTTCAAGTTCTTGAAATGGGACCATTCGCCTGAATGACTAAAGGTCTTCAGCCATCCCTTCACGCCAAATGAGGTTCGTATGATGCCGATTGAGACAAGCGAGGACATTTCTTGACAGAAGAGTGAGCGCCTTGGCCTTAGTCGAGAATTTCGAGAGCAAACCGCTTGTTTGCGTCCCTTGCTGAAGCGTTTAAGAGGATACGCATGGCCCTGGCAATACGTCCGTGCTTTCCAATGATCTTACCAAGGTCTTCATTAGCGACTTTTAACTCCCAAATCGTCGACTTCTCGCCATCAATCTTCGAGACCTCCACCTGTTCAGGGTTATCAACTAAGGCCAATGCTATATACTCAATCAAATTCGTATTCATGAACCGATTGTCCTGACATATATATTAGCTTGGTTCAAAAGCCGCTTCACTGTATGTGTCGGCCGAGCCCCTTTATCCAGCCAATCCCTCACCTTATCTTCTTTGACACGAAACTGCTTCGTTTCTCCTTCAATTGGATGATAGATTCCTATTTCTTCAATGGTTCGGCCATCTCGGGGTTTTCGAGAATCCGAGACAACAATGCGATAGAAAGGGCGTTTCTTCGTACCCATCCTTTTTAGTCTTATCTTAACACTCACCATTCAACTCCTCTTGTATTCACATTCTTGGAGCAGTCATGCCGCCAAGGAACTGCTGCTGCAATTTTTTATTCTTCGACAATTTCCTCATCATAGTCCGTGATTTATCAAACGTCTTCAACAGTTTATTCACGGCTAAAACACTTGATCCGCTGCCTTTAGCTATACGCTTCTTCCGCGGAGGCCCGATTATATGATGATTTCTGCGTTCTGCCAAGGTCATTGAACGAATTATGGCTTCATCCTGTTTCCATTGGGAATCATCCAGCTTCGATTCATCAATCTGCCCCCCCATTCCTGGAATCATCTCCATTATAGACTTCATGCTGCCCATTTTCCGCATTCTGGAAATCTGTTCAAGATAATCCTCCAAGGTGAAATTGGCCTTGAGTATTTTTGCCTGAAGTCTCTCGGCCTCTTCGTCTTCAATGGTCTCCTGAGCCTTTTCAACCAATGACACCACATCGCCCATGCCCAGAATTCGCGATGCGATACGTTTGGGATGAAAGGTTTCCAGGTTTTCTATCTTTTCACCGACACCGATGAATTTGACCGGTTTCCCTATAACGCTCTTGAAAGAGAGAGCCGCCCCGCCTCGTGCATCAGAATCAAACTTACTGAGGATTATTCCTGTCAAACTGAGATATTCATTGAAAGCCTTTGCAATCTCAACGGCGTTTTGCCCTGTCATGGCATCGGCAACAAGAAGTATTTCATCGCAACCGACAGAGTGTTTGATACCTGCGATTTCTTCCATGACTTCTGCATCCGCATTCATCCGTCCGGCTGTATCGACGATCAGAACATCATATTGTTCTTTCTTAGCCTTTCTTAAGGCATTCTTCGCAACTTTTTCAGGTTTTGATCCATTTTCACAATAAACATCTACCCCGATCTGTCTGCCAAGAATTAACAGCTGTTCCACGGCTGCAGGCCGGGACAAATCGGCGGCGGCCATCAAGACTCGACGCCCCATGGACTTCAGCTTATTCGCCAACTTCGCAGTTGTAGTCGTCTTACCGGAGCCCTGAAGTCCTGCCATGAGTATGACAGATACAACATCCGGCCCGTGGATTTGCAACTCCGCCGTATCATCCCCAAGTAATGCTGCAATCTTGTCATGGATGAGCTTAACGAATAACTGTCCCGGGTTTAGCGACTTCAAAACCGCCGCTCCAAGGGCTTCCTCAATGGTACTGTTGACAAGCCGCCTAACGACCCGGAGGTTAACATCCGCTTCCAGCAGGGCTATTTTGATCTCTTCAACAGCCTCGCGGATATTTTTTTCGCTGATTCTCGCATTGCCGGAAAAACGCCGCGCGATGTTTGAAAATGTTTCAGTAATTTTTTCAAGCATTCTATTACTCATACCTCATTCAAGGCCACCTCGTCAACAAGGTGAAGCCGAGGTGAAACAGGTTCTTGGCTATTAAGGACTATTGCAGCCTAAAAAAATGACGGCTGAGCCATATCAGTCTTCTTCCGGCTAAATTTCTCCATTCTGAATACGGCCATGAGTCCACAACCATCTGATATAATTCCATCGCACGGGAGATATCTCTTCTCTCTCCCGGTTTCTCCAGTTTAGCGGCTAGGCGATAAAGCCATTCCGCACTTCTTTCATCTGTCTGAAACTGCAACAATTTTTCCAGAACAGCCATTTCTTCTTCATCATATTCCCCAGTGTTATCCAAAGCATCGAGGATTGATATTAACACCCCTAAATCCGGCTTGTCGGTCAGGTAGAGAGGCAGCCATTTCAGCAGCAGAGAAATAGCGCCTGACTGAATCGCTTCACGAATCATAGCTTCTCGAGCCATTTCACCGGATTCTGTTTGCTGTTCGGCTTCGGCTTCCAATTGTCTCAATTTCTTGTCATTTCCCAAGATTGGATCTCCAGTGTCATCCTGTAAAGGCTCAGAAGATACATCATTGACAATCCCTTTACTCACCTTTTTCACCACACGCTCTACTCCCTCAGAAGTAAGGCTGCGCCTGTCGAAAACGAGGTTCCAACTCCCTGAATCTCCAAACTGGAAGTTGAATCGCGTAGCATCCCCCACTTGTTCACGATTGACAAACCGCCAGTCTCCGGAAGTTGAAAGGTCAGAGCGAAAAACCCAGCCCTTCCCCTGCAAATCGGCACTGAAGCCGCCCGGGTTTTCCTCTTCGCTATCTAGTTCAAGTCCTTTTTTCGGCGGGACGTTTTCTGACTCATATATCGCTCCTTCAGGAATCTTGGCAACATTGAGGCCATCATTGTTATCCGATTCATTGAGCGGAGGCTGTTTGCCTGGAGAGGGTCCGGCTGCATCGGATGTTTGGGGGCTCTGCTGAGAGACAATCACACCTTTCTCACCCCCCCGATCACCACGGGATTCGATCTTGGAGTTCTCTTCCGGCATCAACGAATCGGGAAGTGCACTGGATTCTGCCTGCTCTTCCTGTCTGTCTCTTTGATCTTTAACCATCGAAGACGAATCCAAGTCTCCTCGATCTTCCGGTTCTATGTGATTCTCTTCTTGCTCCTGCGAATCATTGGAAACTTCTGCATCGCCCTGGCTACCTGGGGGCTTCTGCTTCAGCGCTAACGCCGTTTCGGGCGGCATTCCCTGATCATCTGTTTCGGAAGGATTCTTCGGGGCATCTTGGCCTTCTGAATCTCCCGGTGTCTCTTTGTCTCCCGGCATCTGTTCTCCGGCCTGGCCGTCCAAGCTGTTAGAGCTATCTGCATCGCCCTGGCTCCCTGGGGGATTTTGCTTCAGTGCTAACGCCGTTTCGGGCGGCATTCCCTGATCATCTGTTTCGGAAGGATTCTTCGGGGCATCTTGGCCTTCTGAATCTCCCGGTGTCTCTTTGTCTCCCGGCATCTGTTCTCCAGCCTGGCCGTCCAAGCTGTTAGGGCTATTTCCCTGCCCTTCTGAAGCATTCTGATTTTGAGTATATTCATTGTCTTGCAAGATTTCCGTATCTTCGGCGTTTGAGCCATCCTTCTGATGACTGTCTGGGGGGGCGTCTTCATTACGGGAATCCTGGGAATCGGGTGATTCTTCTGTCGAAGGAATCGCCGTTTCAGGAGCAGTCCCCCCAGTCGTCGCCTCGTTAGAAGTTTGAATCACTGCAGAATTCGCCGTCACGGCCGATTTCTTGGCGGCATCACTCGCACAGGATACAGCCGCAAGAATTGAACTTATCAGTAATAATGCTGACGCTCCGGTGCTCTTCATGTCCTTATCGGTTATCAATCCCCAGGGAATCGCTAATGCGGTTATCATTATCCTCACTTAAGGTCGCCATTCCAGTCTCTAATGGGTCTATCCAGAATGCATCTATCTCATCTTTAAGCCATGTTTTATGCCGCTGATAGATGGGATAGACAGATTGGAGTTCAGTATCACGGCTATCCCTATAATAATCCTCAATACCAAATCCCATACTCCTTTGAAGATATATGCGATCAGTATCCACGCTTTGCGCCCTGTTTGTTGAATCTTTGATATTACGCCTCTGCATCGATAATATGATGATTAGAACAGATAATAGGGTGATAATCACTATTACACCAATTATCGTGTAGAATTCCTGCTTATTCAATGCTTTGAGTGGATTTTTTAACATGTTCCTTTTTCTCATGGCCGTCCAATTTCAATGAAAGAAGACTTGAAACACCCGATTCCTGCATGGAAACCCCTAGAAGATTTTGCGCTCCGACGATTGTTTTCTTATTGTGAGTTATTACAACGAACTGGCTTGTCTTCGCGAAATCGGCCAGAACACTGATGAATCTCTGTATATTGGCTTCGTCTAATGCGGCATCGATCTCATCGAGAAGGCAAAATGGCGAAGGCTTTGCCATAAATGTGGCAAACATCATGGCAACACCGCACAAAGCCCTCTCACCGCCTGAAAGCAATGAGATGCTTTCCAGTTTTTTCCCGGGCGGCTGAGCGAGTATCTCCACTCCTGATTTCAAGGGGTCATCTTGATCAATTAGACGAAGTTCCGCCTTCCCCCCACCGAAAAGACGTCGAAACATCTTGTGAAAACTATCCCGAATCTTCTGATAGGTATCAAGAAATCTCGCCCTAGACTCGCTCCATATTTCATCGGTTACCCTTATGAGGTCTTTTTGGGCATTTTCAAGGTCCTCTAATTGGCTGCGAAGGAAATTATAGCGCTCAGCCGCCTGAGCAAACTCCTCAGGAGCCATGAGGTTTACCTGCCCTAGTGATTTCAGTGCTGCTTTAGCCGTCAAGAGTTCTTCACGAATATCTTTGGGCCTGCTGTTGATGGATTTCTTAAGCTCTTCATAATCAGCAAGCT
Organism: Spirochaetaceae bacterium; assembly: GCA_965232165.1. Taxonomy (GTDB): domain Bacteria; phylum Spirochaetota; class Spirochaetia; order DSM-2461; family DSM-2461; genus UBA2779. The sequence goes on from CBDDOY010000002.1 coordinate 1,196,100, forward strand.
CGCGGGAATGCCGATCTCTGAAATCCTCAAGTAATTGTTCAATTTCTTTGCCTATCTGTTCAATTTCGATACGGAGTCTCTCCACAACAAAAACCAACGAAGATTTTTGTTCTGAGAGCGACTTGAGGGATTCTTCCCAACCAGCCATCTTCTTCTTCTCAAGGGCAATTCCACTTTCGAGTTCATTCATTTCCAGGCGGAGTTCAATCTGCTTCTTGTCGAATTCCTGGCGTTTTATCTCAAGCTGTTCGGCCTGGATATTGAGGTTCTTGATCCTTTCATTTCCGTCGATGAGTTGTTTCCGAATTTCATTGAGCCTCTTTTTCTCCGACAAGGCTTCCCTCTCAAGGGAGATTATCGCGTCTTCAATCGCCGCGGCTTTCGTTAAGGTCTGAGCTTGGGCAATCCGATGACCCTCAAGTTGTTCACGTGATTCTTGAATTTCACCCGACAGATGATTTCTCTCTTCATCCAATTCTTTGATCCGCATCTTGTATGTGCGTGACTGTTCTCGCGATACGTTGATTCTTTCATCTAATTCACGTTTTTTTGTGACTATTCCCTCAGGCGCCAGGAACTCATCAAGAAAGCCGCCTGAATGCCGGTAATCGTCGAAGAGACCGTGAAGCTTCGTCAGCTCGGATATGAGGCTATTCAGTTTTTCTGAAATAGCAGCCTGTGTCTCCATGTTCATTTTGAACTCATTGGAATTCCCGCCGCCGCTAAAAAGTTTCACACATTCTTCAACCCGGCCCTGCAATCCCTCAATATCTCCTTGTATCTGCCGCTCAAGTTGACGGTGTATGTTATTATCATAGCCCGATTCACGCAGGTGTGCATCTAATTCATGAATGATATTGTCTGTCGCTGTTCTCAAATCAAGCTGCAGGCCTTCTCTGCTCTTATCTTCATTGTTCAAATCACCGGCCACGGCCCGGCTTTCGTTTGCCATATCGAGAATTCGGCCTTGGGCCGCTTTGACCGATTTCTGGCATGTGGCGATGTGAGTTTCAATCTCTTTCAGCTTATCCTGATGAGAGGCCAATTCAGCATTCTTGCCAATTCTCAGCTCTTCAATTTTCCTAAGTGATCCGGACGCATTGCTCTCCTGTACGGCGGTAGCCTGAAGCAGCCCGGCTGTCTCATCCCGCCTCTCGAAAAATCCTTTTTCCAGTACGATCAAATTCTCTTTTTCAAGTTCTATCCCATACTGCTGTCTCTGGATTTCGATAAGACGTGATTCCAATTTGCGTACTGTATTGAAGTCATTGGCAAGAGTCGATTCAATATCGTTTATTTTCTCAGCAACTTCATTGCATTCCTTCACTGAAAGCCCCAGTTTGTTCTGTTTTCTCTTCATCCTGTCTTCCATGGAACGCCATTGAAGGAGTTTATAATCCCTGTCCAACTTGAAAACTATGTCCCTTAAACGCCGGTATTCCAAGGTTTTCTCGGTTTGTCTTTTAAGCGACTCATAGCTGCGCCCGACTTCTTTGAGTATGTTTTCCGCCTGGACTATGTTTTCTTTTGTGCGCTGCAATTTACGTTCGGCTTCATTGCCCCGCGTAATGAATTTTGTAATCCCTGCCGCTTCTTCAAACAGGAAGCGGCGTTCCTCTGGACGGTTAGACAGAATCTGATCGATTCGTCCCTGTTCCATAATGGAATAAGATGACTTCCCTACCCCTGTATCAAAAAACAACTCCCTGATTTCTTTGAGCCGGACAGCCGCCCCATTCAGGAAATACTCGCTATCTCCCTCGCGGAATATCCGGCGTTTAACGGTGATTTCCGGATGGCTGAAATCCAGAGCGCCCGCCTCATCACTGATAACCAGGGCGACCTCGGCGAGTCCCAAGGCTTTGCGGTTTTCTGTTCCGCTAAATATAACATTTTCCATGCGTTCGGTCCGCATGTTTCGCGTCGACTGCTCCCCAAGAACCCATTTAACAGCATCGACGATGTTGCTCTTCCCACAGCCGTTGGGCCCAAGAATAGCGGTTACACCATCCTGAAATTCGATAACTGTCTTATCGGCAAATGACTTAAATCCAAATATCTCAATTCGCTTAAGGAACACCTTCCCTCCTGGGTGAATCAATTATCTTGGGTCCGTTCTAATACATGATCTCATTCAGATACTAAATGAGAGTAGGCGGCTGGGGATGGAGCCGGAGAAAATCCCAAGCCGGGCAAAATCTGTTTTATGAAACGAAAGAACAAGGCACGCCCTTATCATCTCATTTCAGCCCTTCTTAGTCAAATTTCCTAGAACAGAAGAGGTATTCCTAGCGTCCTGAAGCTTAGTGGCAGGGAAACAACCACTTTGCCAGTATGTATAGTTCAGTGTAAAAACGAATTACTAGGATTACTTGCATTTCCTCTGTCTAGCGGGAGCCTCCGGCATTGCTCCAATTCTGCTCAATCGGGGTGAAAAACCGACAACTGTATGAATTCCATCCACGGCGGTTTTCGATGAGACTCTGTGAAATCAGTTTCTTAATTCTTTTTTTGACTGTAAATTAGCGGGATTTGAGAAGTCCCGGACCGCTACGGATTGATCATAGGGAAACGGCCACAGTCTTCGGGGCACTACAAAGTATTTCATTGCATGACCCCTAACCGCACACCGCATGATGCTTCCATTCTATCTCAGGATGCCGTTTCATCGAGATTCCCATCGCCTAATCCGAAGGTTTTGTCTAATTCGGGAGAATTTCCCAGCAGCGCAAGGGATTGCAGCGGAAATGCCGCCGGCTGCCCCCGGCGATTGGCAATGAGCAGGGAGGCAGGCTGCCAGAATAAGGCATTGGAGTGGAAAGCCCGACCCGAAGGGGTGCGCCCAGATACTGATTTCTGAAAAATACGGGACATGTATTAGCCCTCATGGATATAGTTGGACCCAGCAAGAATATATGAATGGGAGGGGGGGCACCTCCTTGAAGGGGTGATTGATACGGCATTTCACCCAAATTACCCGCATCCGCACTCTCTCTTGACGAAAACCGAGGAAGAATGCTAGCATGGCTAAACTTCATGCTTCAAAAAAAAAGGAGAGATTAATTATGAAGAAGGCATTATCGTTCATAATCGCAGCGATGCTGATAAGCGGCTACCTGTCTGCGAATGGAGAGAAAGACGCTTCAGCGGCTTCAGAGGATTCACAGCCCGCTAAACTCAAGGCGGGATTCATCTACATCGGCCCCGCCGGGGACTTCGGCTGGACCTACGCCCACGATCAGGGCCGGTTATTCGCCGAAGAGCAGCTTCCCTGGCTGGAGACTGTGGTTGTCGAGAGTGTTCCCGAAGGCGATGCCGTACGTTTCATCGACCGGCTGGTTCAGGAACAAAAGGCGGATGTCGTGTTCACCACGAGCTTCGGCTACATGGAAGACACCATCAAAGCCGCCCAGAAATACCCCGAGGTGAAGTTCTTTCATTGCTCAGGGTTTAAGCGCACGCCCAATCTCGGAACATACATGGCCGATATGTATCAGATTTATTACTTGAACGGCTTGATGGCCGGTTCCATCACGGAATCGAATAAAATCGGTTATGTCGCAGCATTCCCCATACCCGAACTCTTTCGGCACATGAATGCCTTCGCCCTGGGTATCAAAGAGGTCAATCCCGAGGCATCCATCAGCGTCAAATGGATATACGCCTGGTACGGCCCAGACAAGGCCCGTGAAGCCGCTCAGGCTCTCGTGGCCGAAGGAGCAGATGTCCTAGGTTTCACCGAAGACACCCCCACTGTCATTGAGGTGGCCCAGGAATATCAGGACAAGGGCCGGAGCATCTATGCCCTGTCCCACTACAGCCCAATGCAGTCATACGGCCCCGATGCCTCCATCACCGGACAGCTCACCGACTGGGGTCCGTTGTATGTCCGCATGCTCCAGGATACCAAAGACGGCAAGACCGGAGACATGACCGATTACGACCTTTTGTGGCTGATGGAGGACAATGTCGTGGAACTGGGCGCCTCCTGGGATGAGAAGATCAATGCGGCCTATGTGGACCAGTTTAAGCAGCTCAAAACCGACAGCTCTGAATTCGGCTCCATCAGCATCTACGACCTAGTCATGAAACGCCATGAACAGATGTCCATGGGCCGGGATACCTTCGACCCGTTCGTCGGTCCAATCTTCGATCAGGCAGGGAACAAAACGGTTGCTGATGGAGAAATGGCGACTATAGGCCATTTGTTTGCCGAGATGAGCTATCAGTTGGACAACTTTGACTCGCCCCTTCCTCAATAGAGTAATGGTGTAGTCGATTGAACAGGATTAGGTCCCTCGATATGAAGGGAATTAGCAAATCCTTTCTCAGTGTCAAGGCCAACCAGGATGTTAATCTGCGCATAGACTCCGGCGAGATTCTCGGACTTCTCGGGGAAAACGGCGCCGGTAAGACGACGTTGATGAACATCCTCTACGGCCTCTACCTCCCTGACGAGGGAGAAATCCTGATCAATAACGCACCCATTCGGCTGAGGAATCCTAAGGATTCAATGCGTGCGGGTATTGGAATGATCCACCAGCATTTTATGTTGGTGGAAAAACACTCGGTCCTGGAGAATATAGCTCTTGGGCATGAGGACGCTCCCTTTTTCTTCCCGCACCGGGCCATGCGCACTCGAATAAAGCAGTTATCCGATCAATATGGCTTGGAGATTAATCCCGACAAGCCAATTTGGGATCTTTCGGCAGGAGAGCAGCAGCGGGTTGAAATCATCAAGGCGCTTTCCCGCGATGCCGATCTCCTCATCATGGATGAACCGACATCCGTACTCACCCCCCAGGAAGCCGATGAACTCTTCGAGACTTTGAGGAAGATGACATCGGAAGGGCATTCGGTCATATTGATCACCCACAAGCTGGAGGAGATACTCAGCATCTGCAGCCGGGTGATGGTTCTGCGTAAGGGATGTGTAACAGGGGAGGCGAACATCACAGAAGTAGACAAGGGCAAACTCGCCCAAATGATGATAGGCCGGCAGATTGCAGCCGCCTACCCTAAGAGCGATGGGCATCGAGGCAGGGTTGTCCTCGAAACCCGCAACCTTGCTGTGAACTCGGACAGGGGGCTTCCCGCAATACACGGCCTGTCCATGAAGGTACACTCGTCAGAGATATTCGGTATCGCCGGTGTTTCAGGAAATGGACAGCAGGAATTGGTGGAAACTATCACCGGACTGCGTAAATCCAGGCAAGGAATGGTGGAAATAAATGGCCGTGCTCTGCGCCGTTCCGATGCTCGAAGTGCTCATCTGTCGGGAATCTCCCATGTCCCCGAAGAGCGCATCAAATACGGCATTGTCCCCGACCTCCCGCTGTATGAGAATTCCGTACTCAAGCAGCACCGAGACAAACCGTTCAGCAATTGGCTGCAGATGGACTATGGAGTTATCAAGGATCATGCGGGAGAATTAGTGGGGAGTTTTCAGGTGGATACTCCGTCGATCAATGTCAGGATAAAGAATCTCTCCGGCGGGAATATCCAGAAACTCATCCTGGGGAGGGAGATTTCAGGCGATCCTGAGCTGCTCATCGCCGCTCATCCCACCTATGGACTGGATGTGGGCGCCACCGAGTATGTGCGTAAGCAGATTATCGCCCTGAGAGACAAGGGCGGCGCGGTGTTGCTGGTATCCGAGGATTTGGATGAGCTATTCATGGTTTGCGACCGCATTGCCGTGATGTACAACGGCCGGTTCATGGGAGAGCTGACCCCGGACACCTGGACATTGGAGAAAATTGGATTGATGATGGCCGGCTATGCGGATTGAACTGTTTCCAAGAGAGCGTATCAAACCTGGCCAGAATATCCTTATCCTTGCCGGATCGCTATTCGCCGGTCTCCTCGCGGTGAGCATGGTATTCGCCTTGAACGGCGTCAACCCGATAATGGCCATCATCTCGATATTCAAGGGGTCTTTCGGCAGTTGGTACGGCATAAAAGAAACCGTAACAAAGGCCATCCCTCTCATTCTCATCGGAAGCGGACTGGCCCTGGCCTACAAGGCTAAATTCTGGAACATCGGCGCCGAGAGTCAGCTCCTCGCCGGCGCAATTTTTGCGACCTGGGCGGGACTGAACTGGGGACCCCATCTACCGGCTATTGTAATGGTTCCCCTGATGTTCATGGCGGCTTTCATCGGCGGCGCACTTTGGGGCATGGTACCGGCTATTCTGAAGATACGCTTCGGAATCAACGAGGTAATCTCCACGCTGATGCTCAACTATATCGCGTCCGAATTTGTTAAATTCCTCGTGGTAGGTCCATGGAAGGGTGCCACCAAGGGCGGTTATCCCTATACCGACGATCTCCCCGCATCCGCGGTTTTGGGGCACTTAAGCAACAGCCGCATATCGCCGGTGCTGCTCATTGCCACCATTGCCGGAGCCCTGATACTGGGATGGCTGGTCTATAGAAGTCGATTTGGTTATGAAATACGTGTCATCGGGGAGAACTCCCATGCTGCGCATTATTCGGGCATCAACTTCTTCAGGGTTTCCCTGCTGCTCATGGCTATTTCCGGAGGCATGGCCGGACTGGCCGGTGCGGGCGAACTGATGTCCATCCATCACTATTTGAGTTACCCCGAATCCCTGAGCGCAGGATATGGATTCACCGCCATCATCGTCGCATGGCTGGCCCGTCTCCACCCCTCCTATACCATCATCTCCGGCCTATTCTTCGCCGGTATCATCGTCGGCGGAGATGCAATTCAGGTGTCTATGGGCATGCCTGTCGCTGCGGTGAGTGTGTTCAACAGCATCATATTGGTTTTCCTTATCATGGCGGATTTCTTTGTCAGCCATAGAATACGCATACGACTGGGGAGGCTCCGCCATGCCTGATCTCATACTATCCGTCCTGACTCGGACTATTGCCGCCGGTACGCCGCTGCTCCTGGCAACATTGGGAGAAATAATCACCGAGAGGTCCGGCATCATTAACCTCGGCATGGAGGGATTGATGTCGGCGGGCGCCGTTACCGGATTCATCGTTACCTTCAGTACCGGCAATCCATGGCTAGGCCTGCTTGCGGCGATTCTCGTCGGTATGATGCTCTCCGCTATTCACGGCTTCATATGTATAAGCCTGCGCTCCAATCAGGTGGTGAGCGGTTTGGCTCTCACGATGCTCGGCCTTGGCATCAGCGGCCTTTGGGGAAAGCCCTATATCGGACGCCCTCTTCCCGACCGCATGCCTTATCTCGACATTCCGGCCCTTTCAGAAATCCCCATCCTGGGGCCTGTCTTATTCGGTCACGACTGGTATGTCTACTTGTCGGTGATCATCACAGTCATCGCGTGGTTCCTGCTTAAAAACACCCGTATGGGGATAACCCTCAGATCGGTGGGAGAAAACCCCCGGGCATCCGAGTCTCAAGGCATCGCCGTTAACCGGGTGAAGTATCTCGCCGTAATCGTCGGCGGCGGACTGGCCGGTATGGCGGGGGCCTATTTATCGACTGCCTACAGCGGCTCATGGAATGAAGGGATGGTAGCCGGCAGAGGCTGGATTGTCATTGCCCTCACCATATTCGCCCTATGGCAGCCCGGAGGCGCTTTTATAGGGGCCTATCTCTTCGGCGGTATCTTTGTACTCCAATACATGCTCCAGCCGCTGGGCATCTCCCCAAATATTCTGTCCATGCTGCCCTACATATCCACCCTGCTGGTGCTGTTTGCCTTCGGTCTTTCTAAATCCGGCAAGCGGCGCATGAACGCCCCCGCGACCCTAGGCGAGCCCTATGTGCGGGGAGAACGCTGATGGGTGGTAATCTGCGGCAAACCCGGAATTCCTCATCACCCCCAAGAAAATTTTCATAGGCCAGGCCGATTTTACCGCCGTCACCATCATATTCGTCGATGACACGGCCATAGTTCACGAGGGAATAGCCCCTCCTGTGTGCTATGGTGGTGTGAAAACGGCGTCAACACGGCGCACTTGGCAACGGGGGCGGGGGAAGTGCATTGGAGTACTCACAGCGCAACTCGGTGTATGCGGTGCTGTCCGATATCAGCATGCCGCATATTACGGATTAGACCTGAGCCATGAAATTTCAATCCGGTTCTGCGGGAATGCTTTATCTAATGGGCGCCTCTAAAAAACAGCTTTAGGAAATTGACGAAGAAATTTTTTGTCGATACAAGGCGGCAAAAGCTCAAGCGTAGCTTAAGCTACGTGAGTATTTTGACAACGCAGTAGCGGCGGAAAAGATCGAGTCAAGAACTAAACGGGTTTTTTAGAGGTGCCCTAATACATATCTCATCAATTACTGGGAGGCGGTCAATTGGGTTTACCCGCGACACCTTGTATCAGAAGAAACCATCAAAACTGCCACCCCAAAGTCTGACAGATTTCCAGCTTTCATGCTTTTCGTGAACAAAGAATAGCGGCTTCAATATGCATGTTCTTTGCCAATAGCAGGGGTGGAAAGGTTCTTGTCGAGAATACGCAAGGAAAAAAGCCAAGAACATTTGAAATCGACTTTTTGAATGGAAATGATGCCGTTGTATTAAAATGGAGGAATGCCACTACCGATGGTGACCATATAACTAAAGAGCATACTAGGGTCAAAGCAATTCAGGGTGATGTTTTATTACCCGCAACGGGAGTAAGCCATAAAAATACAGGAAGCCCTAAAAACGATCTATGCTGGAATTAATGGCAAATACCATGCAGGAAATGAAACATGGGATTATTTGCAAAAAATAAGTAGTTATGATTCAAAACAAATACTTACTGATATAGCCGAAAGAAGAGATAGAGAAAATAAAAGTGATAAATAGCATTATCCAAGGAGACTGTTTAGATCAATTGAAAAATATTGATGCAGTTTCCATTGATCTCATATACCTTGATCCGCCATTTTTTACAGAGCGAAAACACAAACTCAAAAACAGGGAAAGAACAAAAGAGTTTAGCTTTGATGACACGTGGGGGAGCGACAAAGGTTGCGCGCAATTCTTAAAAGAAAGAATTGAAGCAATGAAGTCTCTTCTTAAGAAAGAGGGTTCAATTTTTGTTCATTGCGATAAAAGTGGTGAACATATTGTTCGAGCTATTTTAGATAGTGTGTTTGACCCTGATAATTTTCAGTCTGAAATAATTTGGAGCTATAAACGAAGGTCTAATTCTAAAAAAGGCTTACTGCCAATCCACCAAAACATGTATTTCTACTCAAAGAGCACAAGCTTTAAGCTCAATGCCATCTATACATCATATTCTGAAACAACCAACATTGACCAGATATTACAGTGTAGAACCAGAGATAAGCACAATAAATCTGTATATGATAAAGAGTCAGATGGAAGTTTCAAAATATCAGATAAAAAGAAAGGCATCCCACTTAGTGATGTGTGGGATATTCCTTACTTAACCCAAGTTCACCAAAATACACCTGCTAAATATTTTTTTAACGACCAAGAAAACGAATTACTTCAAAAAAAGGCTTAAATATTTCCCAAAACCTCATAAATACCATAGAATATTTAGGGATTCCGCTTTTTGGGGACCTCAAATCACCTCAAATCAAAATGTAGTGCCTAACACTTTATTTTTCGCTTGCCTCTTTTGTGGCTGTGGTGTATCTTAGTGGTATGTATATAAGATCAATAAAAGTTGCCAACGGTAAAACGAAAAAACAGTACACCTACCTCAATCTTGTAGAAAATATCCGCACTGATAAAGGCCCCCGACAGCGGATTATTCTCAACCTTGGGAAACTGGATATTGATTCTTCTCAATACAAAGCTCTGGCAAGAAGAATTGAAAATATTCTTTCAGGAAACAGAGAATTATTCGACTTGGATGAAGACATTGAGAAAATCGCACAGCAGGTATCAGACCGCATTTTCACCAAGCGGGCAAAAGACGCACAACTAAAAGCTCAAGCGCAAGCCAATTTTGTAGCGGTCGATGTTAACAGCCTTGAAACAAAGAAAGTCAGAAGCCTAGGCCCTGAGTACGTCTGTCATCAGCAATGGAAAGAGTTGGAAATGGACAGAGTTCTAAGGAAATGCGGTGTGCCTAAGGGAACGATCCCCTTACTTGAAGCTCTAATCGTCGGTAGAATGATCAAACCAGCCAGCGAGCGATTTACCAGGCAGTGGGCGGAAAAACATTCTGCTCTTTTTGAGCTGTGCGGCTTACCCCATTCGTCCTCCCTGAATGCGTACTACAGGGCTGCCGATGTTCTCTACCGCTGTAAGGACGAGCTGGAGAAGCATTTGGCTTGTAAAGAACAAGATTTATTCTCCCTCGACGAAAGCATTGTACTTTACGATTTAACGAACACCTACTTTGAGGGTCAGTGCAAAAAGAACCCAAAGGCATCTTATGGTCGCTCGAAAGAAAAGCGCAGTGACTGCAAATTGGCTACCCTGGGGTTGGTTGTCGATGCGGATGGATTTCCCAAGTATAGCAAGTTCCATCCGGGGAACCAGTGCGAATCCAAGACTTTTCAGGCCACGATTTTAGATTTGGAAGCCAACGCGGGCCTAAAAGTCGGGGCAACTGTCGTAATGGATGCCGGGATTGCCACAAAAGAGAATATCGAATGGCTTAAAAAGCGAAAATGTACCTACCTTGTGGTTCACAGAGGGAAAAGTCCTTTGGAGCTTGAGCCATCGCAAGAGATGAATCTGGTCATGGAGGACAAGAAAACAGGTGCCAAGATTGAAGTATTCGGAAAAACAATCTCGGATGAGCATTGGGTTCTGGTAAAGAGCGAGCACAAACGTCTTAAAGAAGAGGCCATGGCTATGCGTACCGAAACCGTCCTCCTTGAAAGACTTCAATATCTTCGTGACGGATTAAACAAGAAAAACCGCATGAAACTGTATTCTTCGGTTCTTCAGAGCATTGGCAGGCTTAAGGAAAAATATCCAAAGGCTGCAAAACTTTATGAAATATCAGTTATTCCTGGGGAGCCTGCCAAGCGGACAGGAAAGTTGAATGCGATTGACATTAAATGGGAGAAGAAAACTCAGACAGGAAACAGTGAAGGAACTTATACCCTTAGAACCAATCGAAAAGATTTGGATGACAAAAATATTTGGGAGCTCTATATAATGCTTGGCCGTATTGAAAACTCATTTAGAGACATGAAGTCTCATCTTGGCTTTCGGCCTAACTTTCATCAACTGGAGGAGAGAGTGCAGTCGCATATGTTTATATCAGTCCTTGCGTATCACCTGATGCATGCGACTGAATGTAAATTACGAAAAGGGGGAGATACACGGAGTTGGAAGACCATAAAAGAAGTTCTTTCTACCCACCAGAGGATAACCATAGAGTACATTTCCAAGACTGAAGAGGGAGTGCTGATGAATAATGAAGTGAGACTCGACTCCCGACAGGAACTAGAACATCAGAAGATTTATGCGATGCTTGGGTTGTCGGGAAAGGCGTTGAACCGTCGGATGACGACTCACCAAATCCGTAGTGTAAATAAAAAATAGTAACTCCATTTATTATAAGGAATTACGTTTTTTAGTGGTGAACTTGGGTTAAACCCTAAGGCAAAAGAACGTGTAGGTTACCCCACACAGAAACCGTTGCTTCTTATAGAACAAATTATTAAGTTAGTCACAAATGAAGGCGATTTGGTCTTAGACCCATTTTGCGGCAGTGCTACAACCTGTGTGGCCGCTAAACTTCTCGGGCGGCAATATATTGGTATTGACAAATCCAAAGAAGCTGTTGAATTATCCGCAAGCAGAATAAAAATGCCTGTTAAAACGGAATCAAGTCTTCTCAAAAAGGACCGCGACTCCTACCTCAATGCTGATTTATCAGCATTGAGTTTGTTAAACGGTGTTGAGCATAATCCTGTGCAGCGCAACAAGGGAATTGATGCTATTTTAGTTGAGCAATTTGAGAACACTCCTGTCTTAGTGAGAGTCCAGAAAGAACATGAATCAATTGAGATATAATCAAAAGTTGTGGATGGGGTAAAAAAAGAGCAAATCCTTCTGTAAAATAATTGGTAATAAAGCCAAACAGAAAGGAGATGCTCTATGGAAGAGTTTACAACAAACGGAAATGATTCGGAAGTGCTGAAAAGCGAAACAGAATCGGTTTTGGATCAGGTTTTGCGAGAGGGAGCCAGAAAGATGCTTATTCATGCCCTGGAGTTAGAAGTGGAAGACTACATCAATGCCCATAAACATGAGCGTGATCAGAATAATCAGCGCAAGGTTGTACGCAATGGTTACCACGCCCAACGAAAAATTGTGACAGGGGCTGGTCAAATGCAAATCAAGGTTCCAAGAGTGGATGACAGGAAATTAAAGAGCAAGCGAGAGGATCGCTTCACCAGTGCCATACTGCCAACCTATATGCGCAGAACTCCCAGTATCGACAACCTTGTTCCGGCGCTGTACCTCAGCGGTGTGTCCACATCTGCTTTCCAGACAGCTCTTGCCTCGATTCTGGGTGAAGGTATTGCCGGACTGTCGGCGACGAACATAGTCCGCTTGAAAAGGTTCTGGGAAGATGAGTTTCTTCAGTGGGAGAAACGTGATTTGAAAGCTAAGGAATACGCCTACATCTGGGTGGACGGCATCTACTTCAATGTAAGGCTTGATGATCAAAGGAGCTGCATTCTTGTAATCATGGGAGCTGACAAGGATGGGAAGAAGGAACTTCTAGCCGTCAGTGACGGATACAGGGAAAGCTCACAAAGCTGGAGGGAGATACTGCTCCAACTGAAAGCCCGGGGTCTCACCACCGCCCCCAGGCTGGCCATTGGGGATGGTGCGCTGGGTTTCTGGAATGCCCTGGATGAAATCTTTCCCGAAACAAAAAAACAGCGTTGCTGGGTGCACAAGACAGCGAATGTGTTAAACAAAATGCCCAGGAATATCCAGGGCAAGGCCAAGTCAATGATTCATGAAATGTATATGGCAGATACCGAGCAGAATGCTCTTAAAGCCTATGACTTATTCATTGATTCCTTTCAGGCTAAATACCCCAGGGCCACCCAGTGTCTGGAAAAGGACAGGGAGAAGCTGTTCACGTTCTACAAATTTCCGGCGATGCACTGGACTCACATCAGGACGACCAACCCGATTGAGTCAACCTTTGCTACTGTCCGCCTTAGAACGAAGAGAACCAGGGGCTGTGGTTCAAGGGCGGCAACATTAAGTATGGTTTGGAAGCTCTGCCTGGAGGCTGAAAAGAACTGGCGAAAGCTACGTGGATACAAGCTAATCCCCAGGGTTATTGAGGGTGTGTTTTGTAAAGATGGAGTCTTCAAGGAAGAGGCCGCGTGAAAAAAATGAAGGATTTGAAATTTTCTCATCCACAACTATTGACAATAACTCGAATCAATTGAGGAAGCAGCTTTCTTGCTTGCTAAAGCTATGAAGATAAAAAAATCAAAAAAGTCATTCTTGATTCAAACTCATCTTAATAGTAATTCATTCACAAGCATACCCAGTTACGAAGGTATGATTCTCTTAGAGTCTCCAGTTTTGCAGATTAAACGAAACGAGGTGCTGCACACGGACAATTTTTCCGCTGCGCCCCGAATTGCCGGTGAGCTTGTTCGTGATGTGTAATCATATCTTCCCCTTTTCGTTGAATAAGAGCGGAATAACGAATTCTAAGCTGAATTCTATAGTCAATAAAGTGACAGTTTCAAAGTCTACGAATAGAGAAATTGGAAATACCAATCCAGATAAGTACCTCGTAGATTTGGCGAAAGTATTTCTAGAACAAGGCAGCACCGGCGATTTGGATCGTCGTTTTGGAAACTGTATTATTCCGTACTCGTCGACGGATAAGGACTTCAAGGAGAAATTATCGAAGGAACGCTTCGACAATTTTTTGAAAGATCGCGCAGGGTTGTTGATCTCACGGATAAGAGAAGTTGTCGGCGAATCTTGGCAAGCTCCAGCGGAAGGCGAAGTTAATCTAGAAGACGATAAATTTATAACAACGTAAATATCAAAAATAGGGATAGCAGCTAAGGTGAGTATCATTGCCACGTTAATACTTCCTCTAATTCCAAGTACTGCGATATCTCAAACGGAATAGCCAGATCAGAACTGGACTGCTCCAGTCCCAGAGCCAGATGCCGCTTACCGTTATCATCTTCTTAAAACCACGAACCTTTGGACATTCATTCTCTTAGACACCCCAAATAGCCCGGTCGGAATTTTTCCGGCAGCAGAAGCCTCGTTTGTCTCGGAGTTCCCAATAAACTCAATGTTTTCAGTGATAGGGGATATCGGTTATTCCTTTTCAATGATAGGTTCAAGGAGCAACTTCTCTGCGCAATATAAATGGCATAAGATTTCACTCGAAGCGGTACGGGTTCAGGACATAGGTAACAGATTTCAAGGTTCAGAAGAGGCATCACTCCCCACTTTTTGTGGAGGTAAGTTTTTCTGATTGAAAGGCTTGAAACCATAGGTTTCTCTGTCGATCAATCCCAGCTCAGTATAATCAAAATAGATCGGGAAGAACGATTCATCAAGATCTGTGATTCCAATTGTTTCCCCCGCAAGAGCCGTACTGATATAAATACTGCTGCGATCCAGTTTCAGATAGCCCGAACGCGAGAGTTTCCGTACCCTGTAAAATAACGGATACCCGATTTTAAGTTTTTTCAGATGTATACACTCTTTCTGACTTCTGGTATACATCTCCCGGACATTTCATACCCAGCTTCTCATGAGGTCTGACCGTGTTGAACTCATGCCGCCATAAATCAGGCGCTTTCTGAATTTCCAAAGCGTCTGATTTAATTTGCTTCTGGATATCGGCTTCGATATCCCGGTGCATTCTTTCGTGTCCTCCATTCTGAGACGGCCTGCCCGGATCGATTCACTCCAGGCTGATTCCCGCAGATTGCTTTTTTGTATTTTTTCATCTGCGCAATCTGTGGACTATTCGAGTAAAATACGAGCGGTTGCGTGCGCCGCTCGTAAAACACAAGCGATTGCGTGTGCCGCTCGTATTTTCGCTATTTTTGCTCATAACGCGTTCTCCTTCCCTGCCCAGCAGACATTATCAGGTTGTTCTTTTCCATCCGTTTAAGCAAACGCGTGGCCTGATAAAGGCTGATGCGGCATAAATCAGCGGCATCCGCTCTCTTAATATCGCCATGGGTGGCAATGTATTTCAGTACCATTTGTTCCTGCTGGATGGGTGCGAAGCCTGTCTGGCGGACATACTCGGCTTGTTGGCCGACCTTCTGATACATGCGGACACTCAGTGTGTACGTTCGCCCGCGACCGGTACTGTGCGGCTCCAAAAAGCCGGTTTCGACCAGCTTCTCCAGCATTGCCCGGACATTGGCCTCCGTTTTTTGTACCGATGGGGCAAGGTCTGCGGTCGTCAAGCGATGTTGTTCACGCAAGCGGGAAAGGATGATGAGGGAGTCAATGGGCATGTTCCCCTGTTTGTCCTCTTGCTCAACCACCATCTTGAAAAAATCAAGGTCAGCAGCCGTATTTGCCATTTGGACCGAAACGGCGGACCCGTTCGACATGGAATAATCGGGAGCAGGTCTACCGTAACGCAGCATATCCTCAAAAATGCGGTCGATTCCGCGGGCCGGTACGTTCGGCCAGCTCAATGCGTTTGATAATGTCAGCTAGAAGCGGATTTCGAGAACGGGGATATGCAACCAACAAGTTGTCCAATGTAATCCCCTCGACAAAGCCGCCGGGGTTGGATATGCTAAGACCATCATCTCTGATTTGTAAATGTACGGCTCCTAATTGGCCGAAATCACGATGAACCAGGGCGTTGACAAAGGCCTCTCGAAAAGAACGCCGATCATAATTCGGGACTGGCACACGGAAAAGCCCGATCTGAATCTCCTCTTCTTCCACCCTCGCTTTAAAAAGAACTTCAATTTCATCAAAGGTCTCAAGAAGGGGCTTATGATAAAACTCATTCACTTTGACGTCAGTGCCTTGAAGAACCTGAAATGCGACTTCATAAGTGGGAAGATGCTGCCGCAGAAGATATTCCGTTCCGAGTAACAGAAGACCGGCAGTGGTTGGTTTTTTGACACCATTAACCTCACGGCACAGCCCCAATGCGCCGTCCAGCTCTTCATCAGCCAAAGGGAGTAGTGACTGTTCTCCACCGTATTTCTTGATCGCGTTTCGAATACGCTGCCGTTGAAGGGGATCTAATTGTGTCACTAGAACACTTTCAACAATCATGGCCGATGGGTCGACATGTCCTGAAGATGACAGACGCGAAAGAAATTCATGCGGGTAAAACGGCGCAGTTTCCGGCTTGCCGTCGATCTTCATTCTTCACCGGACCAACAAGCCATCGGAGGCCGATACCAAATTTCTGGATTTGGGAACGGTAATCCGGGCAACAGATTTACCCGGCAACTCATATCGTTCCACTTGGGTCGAGACAGGAGGTTTTGTTTTATTGGCAATAAGTGAAGGAATGCCGGAAACATTGTTATGATCCTTATGAAGTCCTGTTATCCTTCCGTCATCCTCGACGCCAAGCAGCAGGTCCCCGCCATCTGTGTTGGCCAAGGAAACCACTGCAACTACCAAATCCCGATCTGGCAGACATTTAAATCGCTCTTGAACTCCATCGTCAGGCTTTCGCCTCGTCTGATCAATGCATTTATTTCGTGTTCATTCGTGTCCATTCGTGGTTAACCTTTCATTACGATGCGAGCTTTTGCAGGGTCCTTGCCTTCGGTCAGTTGGTCAATGTCGTCATCTGTTTGTCTCACTCTGGTCACGGGCCAGGAATCGCTGGTTTCAAGTCCTTCGTCAGCAAATAAATTTGGCTGTTCTTTTTCATTTATACAAATCTCCGTCATTATCCTTTGTTTTTAACTCCCTGACCAAAGATACCTGACTGGAGACTCAGGTACCTGATAAACCCTTTACGAGGTTTCCGATCTCGGTCGTCATCTTGTAAAGGGAATCGAAAAGGGTTTTGGCGCTCAGTCCTGCATCAAGCGCCACATCACCTGATGCACATTTGGCGATGATCAAAAAACGTCGAAACTCAACATCACCGCCCCGCTTAGAGCCTTCGGCGAGATAGTGTCCAGTATAGTTCGCAATTTTCTTTCAAGAAGCCATCGAATTCTTCCATCAGGCAGCCTGTTCCAATTTAAGTCTTTGTTCATCTATCGCTTTTTCACTAATATACCGTTTCCCAGAAGCCCAGTCTTCAGAGTATTCTATCAAATAGCAACAGATTAATCTGAGATATGATTCAATACTGGGAAATATTCCAACGACCCGGGACCTCCGGCGGATTTCTCGATTCAGCCGCTCTAATTGATTGGCTGATGATGTCTTTCTACTGTCTATTTCCGAGAATTCAAAGAATTGGACAGAGTCTTCAAGTCCCTCCTCCAGGCAGTTCATCGATTTGGGAAACTGCTCCTCGAATTCGTCTATAATTCTATTGGCATATTCACGGGCTGAATGTGAATCCGGCTGATTCCATATCTGTTTAATGCGGCCTGCCAGATACTTCTTATCACGAGCCGGTACATGGGAGAGGATATTCCTCATGAAATGGATCTTGCACCGCTGCCGGGAACATCCGATGAGTTCTTTACGAATAGCTTCCTGAAGACCAGGATGAGCATCAGAGACGCATAACCAGGCTTTCCTGAATCCTCTCGCCTTTAGAGACCTGAACAGCCCGGCATAAGTAGATTCAGCTTCTTCCGGCATAGGTTCTACTGCAAGGATATCTTTATGTCCTTGTGAATTAACACCGGAAACGACCATGACTGCCATATTCCGAACTCTCCCGGTTTCGCGTATCTTTTCATACAGTGCGTCTACCCAGATGACAGGGTATTCGGAATCGAGTGTACGGCAGCGGAATTCATCCGCCTGTTCATCAGGCCCTCTGTTAATTTCGGATACCTGACTGGCTGATATATTTTCGATCCCCGGACTCATGGCGAGCTTTTCAATCTTCCTGGTCGAAACCCCGTTGATGAACGCTTCTTGAACTGCCTGAATCAGAGCCCCGTTTTGTTTTTCCTGAATGCCCCCCTCCAGACGGGTTGATGAACGCTTCTTGAACTGCCTGAATCAGAGCCTGTCCGGATCTCTTCTTTTCAGTGACAAAGAAAGGAATATACCCGCCTTTTCTCAGCTTAGGGACCAGTAAATACAACGTTCCTAACCGGGTATCGAAACGGCGAGGTCTAATCCTTAAGAAATGTGTGGTCCTTCCTGTTGAATGAGAACCCTTTTTTGCACGGACTTTGTTCGCCGCTTCGATTTCCATAAGCTTCTCCGGCAGCCATTTCAATAAACTGAAAAGGGGATCCGGTTCCGTAATGAATTGGAGCAGCATGTTTTCCAGATTCCCATTATCATTTTTCTTAGCCATCGTCTTCCTCCTTGTGGTTTTGATGGTTTGATACCATTCTGGAGAATTCGATGGCTTCTTTCAATTATGTAAATTGCGAACTTGATTGTACGTTATCATCTGCATCAATGGTAAAGGGGTATTGTTTCATAACCGTGAGTATAGGGAACCCGGGGCATCGAAAAGGGGTATGACTTGTTGAAAAGAATTCAATCGGGATTAACTGAGAGGTTTTCCAGTATATGGGTGCTTCTCTCGGATACCGATAATTTTGTGTCCCGTTCGGGTCTTACGAAGCATTATGATAGAACACTTAGAGAATGGCGTAGGGCCATCCAGGAGAACCGCAAGAATCCTGAGAGGATTCAGCATATTAGAAATGAAATCGTATCTTTTCGCCGTGCCCGGCGCAGCGAGGGATGGGAATTGCGCCTGGGTTCACTTGATATTCATCTCAAGGGTTTTCGCAGCGATGATGCGCTGGCCTTGGGTTTTCGCCGCATGGTTCTGATGGCAGGAGATAGCGGAGTGATCCGGTACGTTGTAGGTTCGGCCAACCACATAGAACTCGGCCAGGAACTCGAACAGCAGATAAGACGGCATCCTCTCCCGGAAAACGGATATACCCATTACCTCTGGTACAGACGCATCGCCGGCGCAATTGAGCTGGCCGGTGCGGATTCACAGCCGCGTGATTCACACGAACGCTTAAAACACTATATCGACAGGCATAAATCTTCCCTGGTTAAGGCAATGTACAAGCTCGTATGACGGGCATCCTAGATGTTTGTCCTCAGCAGATTACGCAATGCAGCGGAAATGCCGCTGGCTGCCCCCGGCGATTGGCAATGAGCCGGTCAACAGGCTGCCAGATTGAGGCATTGGAGCGGAAAGCCCGACCCGAAGGGTTGCGCCCAAACATTGATTTCTTTAATTACGGGGCAAGGAAACTCTAACTGCAGGCCGGTGGATTTGAGAGAGAAGCCAATAGGCTCTCCGCCTGTTGTAAAACATTTTCAGCGGTGAATCCTAGTTTCTCATCCAGCACCCCGGCAGGGGCCGAATAGCCGAAACTGTCGAGGCCGAAGATGGCATCTATAGGCTGTTCCAGCAGCCCGGCCAATGAGACCGGCAGACCTGCCGTAAAACCAAGTCTGGGTATGCCATCGGGGAGTATGGATTTCTGATAGCTTTCATCCTGGGAGCGGAACAGTCCCTCCGAGGGCACAGACACTGTCCGCACCTTATGCCCTTTCTTTCTGAGAAGCGCTGCACCGCCTACCATGGTGCTCACTTCCGAACCAGAGGCTACGAAGAGGATGTCCGGCCTGCCTTCACAATCCTCTACGATGTAGGCGCCCCGTGCGGCCTGCAGGGCTTCCCGGCAGCGATTCCCCGAGGCCGCAGGAAGGTCGGCTATGTTTTGACGGCTCATTATGAGCGCCGTGGGGGACGTCCTGTTCTCAATGGCCAGTTTCCAGGCCGCTGTTGTCTCCGCCGCATCGGCGGGACGGTCTCAGTTGGTATGATGAATCTCGGCGCCAAAGGGCAGTAAGGCGAGTTTAGCGATTTTGAAATGCTGCCATCCAAAGGGAATGCCTATGATAGTTATGAAATACACCAGCCCCGTCACAAGATGGACTATCGCCAATTCCCAACCGCATAGAAGCAGCCATATAATATTTCCCAATATCCCGCCCACACCGAAGCTGCCGACAGTTATCTCCTTTCCGAAAGGCCAGAGCACGAAACCCGCCAGTTTGAACGCCTGTATTCCCAATGGAATTCCCACTATGGTGATGCACAGCAGGAGACCAGCGACAAGCCATAACAAAGAGCTTGTCAATCCTCCAAAAATAAGCCATATAATATTTCCAATAAATCGCATCTGTTCCTCCAATTTTTGTATATTATCTCAATCTGCATGATAGTGTCCAGTATAGTTCGCAATTTTCTTTCAAGAAGCCATCGAATTCTTCCATCAGGCAGCCTGTTCCAATTTAAGGCTTTGTTCATCTATCGCTTTTTCACTAATATACCGTTTCCCGGAAGCCCAGTCTTCAGAGTATTCTATCAAATAGCAACAGATTAATCTGAGATATGATTCAATACTGGGAAATATTCCAACGACCCGGGACCTCCGGCGGATTTCTCGATTCAGCCGCTCTAATTGATTGGCTGATGATGTCTTTCTACTGTCTATTTCCGAGAATTCAAAGAATTGGACAGAGTCTTCAAGTCCCTCCTCCAGGCAGTTCATCGATTTGGGAAACTGCTCCTCGAATTCGTCTATAATTCTATTGGCATATTCACGGGCTGAATGTGAATCCGGCTGATTCCATATCTGTTTAATGCGGCCTGCCAGATACTTCTTATCACGAGCCGGTACATGGGAGAGGATATTCCTCATGAAATGGATATTGCACCGCTGCCGGGAACATCCGATGAGTTCTTTACGAATAGCTTCCTGAGGACCAGGATGAGCATCAGAGACGCATAACCAGGCTTTCCTGAATCCTCTCGCCTTTAGAGACCTGAACAGCCCGACATAAGTAGATTCAGCTTCTTCCGGCATAGGTTCTACTGCAAGGATCTCTTTATGTCCTTGTGAATTAACACCGGAAACGACCATGACTGCCATATTCCGAACTCTCCCGGTTTCGCGTATCTTTTCATACAGTGCGTCTACCCAGATGACAGGGTATTCGGAATCGAGTGTACGGCAGCGGAATTCATCCGCCTGTTCATCAGGCCCTCTGTTAATTTCGGATACCTGACTGGCTGATATATTTTCGATCCCCGGACTCATGGCGAGCTTTTCAATCTTCCTGGTCGAAACCCCGTTGATGAACGCTTCTTGAACTGCCTGAATCAGAGCCTGTCCGGATCTCTTCTTTTCAGTGACAAAGAAAGGAATATACCCGCCTTTTCTCAGCTTAGGGACCAGTAAATACAACGTTCCTAACCGGGTATCGAAACGGCGAGGTCTAATCCTTAAGAAATGTGTGGTCCTTCCTGTTGAATGAGAACCCTTTTTTGCACGGACTTTGTTCGCCGCTTCGATTTCCATAAGCTTCTCCGGCAGCCATTTCAATAAACTGAAAAGGGGATCCGGTTCCGTAATGAATTGGAGCAGCATGTTTTCCAGATTCCCATTATCATTTTTCTTAGCCATCGTCTTCCTCCTTGTGGTTTTGATGGTTTGATACCATTCTGGAGAATTCGATGGCTTCTTTCAATTATGTAAATTGCGAACTTGATTGTACGTTATCCTGAATACCAGTATAATGAATCAAAACTGCATTATAAGTGAGCTAGAATGCAATGATTTGAGAAACTTCGGGGGAATTTTGATTTCTGCTATTACCCAGGTGCAAGGGTTTTGAGCCATTTTCCGCATTTACCTTGCACCTGTTTTTTCAAGAATAGATAGCAAGGTTGCTCTAAAGCATTTGCAACTGGCTTTTACCTTGAAAATCTATAGATCATGACTTTTTCAGCAAGCCCTATTTATTTTCACTATTCTCCCTAGCCCACTAGTGTAGTAAATGTGCTTCTTGAGCACCACCTTGTGTTTGTGGGTTTGAGCTATCGCTATTATTTGATGTCCAGCCACAAAAAATCTTTTCAAGCAACCCCTAACACCTCCTTTTTTAGGCTAACGCCGCAAATCAGCCGCACGGTTTCTGGTGCCGATTGAATATGCAAGGTTAGATTTAATCAGTCTCAACTGGATATATGTCAATAATTACATAATCTGGACTCGAAATATTGTGTTCGGTATCGAGTAAATATATAGTGTGTTCGCGGCCATCTATTTTGAACTCAATTGGCTCACCAATCTTGAGACGAGCATCTATTCTTTCATCAGGGTTAAAGGAAGAGCGCACCTTCAGATCACAATCATAAAATGCTGAATCTACTAACTGAACTAATAAAGATAACTTACCATCAAAAAAAACAGCAGGCGTATTTGATTCAAGTCTTAACTTTTTAAGTAGTAACTCATTTTTTATCTTTTCTGGTTTAAGATCGTTTGTCCTAAGAGTATCCATTAATTCATCTTTCTTTTCAATAATCGATTGTTTCTTATCCAATTCTGTTTTCAGATATACAACTTGTCGATTAAGATCACTGAGGTTATTTTGTAAAATTTCATAGTCTTTGTTTTTCTCAGAAATCTGGCGTTTTAGACTGTCTATTATGGAAATTTGTTGTGATTTTGATTCAAGGAGTTCCTGGTTCAGATTTTGTAATTGTTTTTTCAAATCAGCGACTAATTTCTCGGGATCTTTAAATGCCCTTTCTACTTTCACCGCAGTTGATTCTGGATGAATAACCCATCTCAACATATTTTCAGGTTCCATCAGAAAGGCAGAGGCTATAGCAAAAGCAATTGTTATTCCTCCGATAAGACCTCGAATAAAACCTAGATTTGCACCTTTGTGATTCACTATGCTTAGCATCTCATTATCCTTTTCCTGCATCTAAAGCAGTTAACTAGACAGAACCATCAAGTAATACACTATACACAGTCATTAAATAATGCAATAGTCACAGTGTGAAAACTCAGGGCAATCGCATCTAAAATCCACTAAGAACTTCAAGCAGATAGTCATTATCTCATCCAGCTTTTTTACGTTTGGCGGCGATTCCAGCCTTCGTGCCTTTGTCCTTCTTCAACAGGTTCAGAGCCATGTGTCGGAGTATCCCGATATTTTCTGCAGCGTTGCCTTTGCGGATTCTGCACTCGTCTTCACGAAAAACAATATCCAGTACCCAGTGAAATGAATTTTCAATCCCCCAATGCTGACGAACAGCGCTCCCAAACAGCTTTGCGTTCATCTCCAGGCTACTGATATAATATCGAACATCGACAGATGTCTTTCCATTGATTGTCCTATGAGATTTCACCATCCCGATTATGTTCAGTCCCGCCCAGTTTTGCCTCTTATCCAACCATTCCAAATCCGAGACACACCAGCATTCCCGCATTTCCAACCGACCGTGATCCTTGTCAGAAGTTTTCTGATAATCAAAATCAATTCCATCAGAAAAGCATGATTATGCATGGCGGAAAAATTGCTCCGCATCATCTTTCAAAGTACTCTGATTTCCTTTCAGAGAAAGTATATAGTCAGCTTCTTTGTCTCGTATCGCTTTCGCTATGGATCTCTGACACCCCATCGCATCAATAGTGATTATGCAATTTTGAATCTCCAGTTCATTAAGGAGTTTGGGAATAGCCGTGATTTCATTCGATTTCTCATCGACTTTCTCCTGGCCCAGGACAATCCGGTTTTCATTCGCCCAGGCACTGACTGCGTGTATGGCCGATTTTTCATTCGCTCTATCAAAGGAGCGTCGAACAGTTTTGCCGTCTATTGCGATAACTTCGCCGCTGATTTTTTGGGCTATTGTCTTGATCCATTCAAAAAAACACTTCTGCAGCTGGTCTGCTTCGACTGCCGCAGATGCAATAAACAAAATATCAACCAGCAGATTATGCTTTTTTGTGCGATCAATTCGTGGATCTTCAACTTCTTCAAAATGATGCCAGAATACATCTGAATCGTCCATGATTTCTACCTCCCCCCCCCCCAGAATATTTAGAGAAATAGTCTCATAAATACTAACCCAAGTTCACCAAAAAAAATTATAACTCTTTATAATAAAAGAACATACTATTTTTTGTCCCCGCGTTCAATGAGTCAAAGCAACACCGGCGACATATTCATAAGGAGGCAGAAAGCCAAGGCGCTTCCTGGGACGTGTGTTTAACCTGTATTCGAGCATAGCCACATCTTCATCGGAGATCAAGGCGTAGTTGGTCTTTTTAGGCCAAACCCGGCGAGTCAGACCGACGGCATTCTCAACACTGCCCTTTTCCCAGGATCTGTAGGGATTACAGAAATAAGTATTGATCCCCAGCTTATCCCGAAGAGGATGATGACGGCGATTTTCCTGACCGTTATCAAAAGTAATAGATCGGCGCATAGAGGGGGGCAGATCAATCAGCTTCTCAACGGGGGCTGCATTCATTTCCTTAGCCCAAGTTCACCACTAAAAAACGTAATTCCTTATAATAAATGGAGTTACTATTTTTTATTTACACTACGGATTTGGTGAGTCGTCATCCGACGGTTCAACGCCTTTCCCGACAACCCAAGCATCGCATAAATCTTCTGATGTTCTAGTTCCTGTCGGGAGTCGAGTCTCACTTCATTATTCATCAGCACTCCCTCTTCAGTCTTGGAAATGTACTCTATGGTTATCCTCTGGTGGGTAGAAAGAACTTCTTTTATGGTCTTCCAACTCCGTGTATCTCCCCCTTTTCGTAATTTACATTCAGTCGCATGCATCAGGTGATACGCAAGGACTGATATAAACATATGCGACTGCACTCTCTCCTCCAGTTGATGAAAGTTAGGCCGAAAGCCAAGATGAGACTTCATGTCTCTAAATGAGTTTTCAATACGGCCAAGCATTATATAGAGCTCCCAAATATTTTTGGAGTTATTGTCAATAGTTGTGGATGAGAAAATTTCAAATCCTTCATTTTTTTCACGCGGCCTCTTCCTTGAAGACTCCATCTTTACAAAACACACCCTCAATAACCCTGGGGATTAGCTTGTATCCACGTAGCTTTCGCCAGTTCTTTTCAGCCTCCAGGCAGAGCTTCCAAACCATACTTAATGTTGCCACCCTTGAACCACAGCCCCTGGTTCTCTTCGTTCTAAGGCGGACAGTAGCAAAGGTTGACTCAATCGGGTTGGTCGTCCTGATGTGAGTCCAGTGCATCGCCGGAAATTTGTAGAACGTGAACAGCTTCTCCCTGTCCTTTTCCAGACACTGGGTGGCCCTGGGGTATTTAGCCTGAAAGGAATCAATGAATAAGTCATAGGCTTTAAGAGCATTCTGCTCGGTATCTGCCATATACATTTCATGAATCATTGACTTGGCCTTGCCCTGGATATTCCTGGGCATTTTGTTTAACACATTCGCTGTCTTGTGCACCCAGCAACGCTGTTTTTTTGTTTCGGGAAAGATTTCATCCAGGGCATTCCAGAAACCCAGCGCACCATCCCCAATGGCCAGCCTGGGGGCGGTGGTGAGACCCCGGGCTTTCAGTTGGAGCAGTAT
Source organism: Spirochaetaceae bacterium (assembly GCA_965232165.1). GTDB lineage: Bacteria > Spirochaetota > Spirochaetia > DSM-2461 > DSM-2461 > UBA2779. The sequence goes on from CBDDOY010000002.1 coordinate 1,221,606, forward strand.
CTCCCTCCAGCTTTGTGAGCTTTCCCTGTATCCGTCACTGACGGCTAGAAGTTCCTTCTTCCCATCCCTGTCAGCTCCCATGATTACAAGAATGCAGCTCCTTTGATCATCAAGCCTTACATTGAAGTAGATGCCGTCCACCCAGATGTAGGCGTATTCCTTAGCTTTCAAATCACGTTTCTCCCACTGAAGAAACTCATCTTCCCAGAACCTTTTCAAGCGGACTATGTTCGTCGCCGACAGTCCGGCAATACCTTCACCCAGAATCGAGGCAAGAGCTGTCTGGAAAGCAGATGTGGACACACCACTGAGGTACAGCGCCGGAACAAGGTTGTCGATACTGGGAGTTCTGCGCATATAGGTTGGCAGTATGGCACTGGTGAAGCGATCCTCTCGCTTGCTCTTTAATTTCCTGTCATCCACTCTTGGAACCTTGATTTGCATTTGACCAGCCCCTGTCACAATTTTTCGTTGGGCGTGGTAACCATTGCGTACAGCCTTGCGCTGATTATTCTGATCACGCTCATGTTTATGGGCATTGATGTAGTCTTCCACTTCTAACTCCAGGGCATGAATAAGCATCTTTCTGGCTCCCTCTCGCAAAACCTGATCCAAAACCGATTCTGTTTCGCTTTTCAGCACTTCCGAATCATTTCCGTTTGTTGTAAACTCTTCCATAGAGCATCTCCTTTCTGTTTGGCTTTATTACCAATTATTTTACAGAAGGATTTGCTCTTTTTTTACCCCATCCACAACTTTTGATTATATCTCATATTTTTGTCATCCAAATCTTTTCGATTGGTTCTAAGGGTATAAGTTCCTTCACTGTTTCCTGTCTGAGTTTTCTTCTCCCATTTAATGTCAATCGCATTCAACTTTCCTGTCCGCTTGGCAGGCTCCCCAGGAATAACTGATATTTCATAAAGTTTTGCAGCCTTTGGATATTTTTCCTTAAGCCTGCCAATGCTCTGAAGAACCGAAGAATACAGTTTCATGCGGTTTTTCTTGTTTAATCCGTCACGAAGATATTGAAGTCTTTCAAGGAGGACGGTTTCGGTACGCATAGCCATGGCCTCTTCTTTAAGACGTTTGTGCTCGCTCTTTACCAGAACCCAATGCTCATCCGAGATTGTTTTTCCGAATACTTCAATCTTGGCACCTGTTTTCTTGTCCTCCATGACCAGATTCATCTCTTGCGATGGCTCAAGCTCCAAAGGACTTTTCCCTCTGTGAACCACAAGGTAGGTACATTTTCGCTTTTTAAGCCATTCGATATTCTCTTTTGTGGCAATCCCGGCATCCATTACGACAGTTGCCCCGACTTTTAGGCCCGCGTTGGCTTCCAAATCTAAAATCGTGGCCTGAAAAGTCTTGGATTCGCACTGGTTCCCCGGATGGAACTTGCTATACTTGGGAAATCCATCCGCATCGACAACCAACCCCAGGGTAGCCAATTTGCAGTCACTGCGCTTTTCTTTCGAGCGACCATAAGATGCCTTTGGGTTCTTTTTGCACTGACCCTCAAAGTAGGTGTTCGTTAAATCGTAAAGTACAATGCTTTCGTCGAGGGAGAATAAATCTTGTTCTTTACAAGCCAAATGCTTCTCCAGCTCGTCCTTACAGCGGTAGAGAACATCGGCAGCCCTGTAGTACGCATTCAGGGAGGACGAATGGGGTAAGCCGCACAGCTCAAAAAGAGCAGAATGTTTTTCCGCCCACTGCCTGGTAAATCGCTCGCTGGCTGGTTTGATCATTCTACCGACGATTAGAGCTTCAAGTAAGGGGATCGTTCCCTTAGGCACGAGTTATTGTCAATAGTTGTGGATGAGAAAATTTCAAATCCTTCATTTTTTTCACGCGGCCTCTTCCTTGAAGACTCCATCTTTACAAAACACACCCTCAATAACCCTGGGGATTAGCTTGTATCCACGTAGCTTTCGCCAGTTCTTTTCAGCCTCCAGGCAGAGCTTCCAAACCATACTTAATGTTGCCACCCTTGAACCACAGCCCCTGGTTCTCTTCGTTCTAAGGCGGACAGTAGCAAAGGTTGACTCAATCGGGTTGGTCGTCCTGATGTGAGTCCAGTGCATCGCCGGAAATTTGTAGAACGTGAACAGCTTCTCCCTGTCCTTTTCCAGACACTGGGTGGCCCTGGGGTATTTAGCCTGAAAGGAATCAATGAATAAGTCATAGGCTTTAAGAGCATTCTGCTCGGTATCTGCCATATACATTTCATGAATCATTGACTTGGCCTTGCCCTGGATATTCCTGGGCATTTTGTTTAACACATTCGCTGTCTTGTGCACCCAGCAACGCTGTTTTTTTGTTTCGGGAAAGATTTCATCCAGGGCATTCCAGAAACCCAGCGCACCATCCCCAATGGCCAGCCTGGGGGCGGTGGTGAGACCCCGGGCTTTCAGTTGGAGCAGTATCTCCCTCCAGCTTTGTGAGCTTTCCCTGTATCCGTCACTGACGGCTAGAAGTTCCTTCTTCCCATCCCTGTCAGCTCCCATGATTACAAGAATGCAGCTCCTTTGATCATCAAGCCTTACATTGAAGTAGATGCCGTCCACCCAGATGCAGGCGTATTCCTTAGCTTTCAAATCACGTTTCTCCCACTGAAGAAACTCATCTTCCCAGAACCTTTTCAAGCGGACTATGTTCGTCGCCGACAGTCCGGCAATACCTTCACCCAGAATCGAGGCAAGAGCTGTCTGGAAAGCAGATGTGGACACACCGCTGAGGTACAGCGCCGGAACAAGGTTGTCGATACTGGGAGTTCTGCGCATATAGGTTGGCAGTATGGCACTGGTGAAGCGATCCTCTCGCTTGCTCTTTAATTTCCTGTCATCCACTCTTGGAACCTTGATTTGCATTTGACCAGCCCCTGTCACAATTTTTCGTTGGGCGTGGTAACCATTGCGTACAACCTTGCGCTGATTATTCTGATCACGCTCATGTTTATGGGCATTGATGTAGTCTTCCACTTCTAACTCCAGGGCATGAATAAGCATCTTTCTGGCTCCCTCTCGCAAAACCTGATCCAAAACCGATTCTGTTTCGCTTTTCAGCACTTCCGAATCATTTCCGTTTGTTGTAAACTCTTCCATAGAGCATCTCCTTTCTGTTTGGCTTTATTACCAATTATTTTACAGAAGGATTTGCTCTTTTTTTACCCCATCCACAACTTTTGATTATATCTCGCGGCTGTGAATCTCGAGGTGTAAAATATTTGTTTAAGCTACGTAAAAGCCGGTATGTCAAGGTTTCAATCAATCAATTACTCACTAGGGATGACTGGTCCTGTGTGGGCCAAGGCTGGGAGGGTGCAGGAAGCCGACTTTGCCTTTCAGGCTGGAGTCGAAGTCGTCGGGTTATCGTCTTAAGGAGGCATATTAGAACGACAAAGTCTACACCGTCATTTGCGAAGGAAGACTATCTTTTCGATATTGGTGAGAGTAAAAAAGAAGTCTATCCCAAGTTCACCACTAAAAAACGTAATTCCTTATAATAAATGGAGTTACTATTTTTTATTTACACTACGGATTTGGTGAGTCGTCATCCGACGGTTCAACGCCTTTCCCGACAACCCAAGCATCGCATAAATCTTCTGATGTTCTAGTTCCTGTCGGGAGTCGAGTCTCACTTCATTATTCATCAGCACTCCCTCTTCAGTCTTGGAAATGTACTCTATGGTTATCCTCTGGTGGGTAGAAAGAACTTCTTTTATGGTCTTCCAACTCCGTGTATCTCCCCCTTTTCGTAATTTACATTCAGTCGCATGCATCAGGTGATACGCAAGGACTGATATAAACATATGCGACTGCACTCTCTCCTCCAGTTGATGAAAGTTAGGCCGAAAGCCAAGATGAGACTTCATGTCTCTAAATGAGTTTTCAATACGGCCAAGCATTATATAGAGCTCCCAAATATTTTTGTCATCCAAATCTTTTCGATTGGTTCTAAGGGAATAAGTTCCTTCACTGTTTCCTGTCTGAGTTTTCTTCTCCCATTTAATGTCAATCGCATTCAACTTTCCTGTCCGCTTGGCAGGCTCCCCAGGAATAACTGATATTTCATAAAGTTTTGCAGCCTTTGGATATTTTTCCTTAAGCCTGCCAATGCTCTGAAGAACCGAAGAATACAGTTTCATGCGGTTTTTCTTGTTTAATCCGTCACGAAGATATTGAAGTCTTTCAAGGAGGACGGTTTCGGTACGCATAGCCATGGCCTCTTCTTTAAGACGTTTGTGCTCGCTCTTTACCAGAACCCAATGCTCATCCGAGATTGTTTTTCCGAATACTTCAATCTTGGCACCTGTTTTCTTGTCCTCCATGACCAGATTCATCTCTTGCGATGGCTCAAGCTCCAAAGGACTTTTCCCTCTGTGAACCACAAGGTAGGTACATTTTCGCTTTTTAAGCCATTCGATATTCTCTTTTGTGGCAATCCCGGCATCCATTACGACAGTTGCCCCGACTTTTAGGCCCGCGTTGGCTTCCAAATCTAAAATCGTGGCCTGAAAAGTCTTGGATTCGCACTGGTTCCCCGGATGGAACTTGCTATACTTGGGAAATCCATCCGCATCGACAACCAACCCCAGGGTAGCCAATTTGCAGTCACTGCGCTTTTCTTTCGAGCGACCATAAGATGCCTTTGGGTTCTTTTTGCACTGACCCTCAAAGTAGGTGTTCGTTAAATCGTAAAGTACAATGCTTTCGTCGAGGGAGAATAAATCTTGTTCTTTACAAGCCAAATGCTTCTCCAGCTCGTCCTTACAGCGGTAGAGAACATCGGCAGCCCTGTAGTACGCATTCAGGGAGGACGAATGGGGTAAGCCGCACAGCTCAAAAAGAGCAGAATGTTTTTCCGCCCACTGCCTGGTAAATCGCTCGCTGGCTGGTTTGATCATTCTACCGACGATTAGAGCTTCAAGTAAGGGGATCGTTCCCTTAGGCACACCGCATTTCCTTAGAACTCTGTCCATTTCCAACTCTTTCCATTGCTGATGACAGACGTACTCAGGGCCTAGGCTTCTGACTTTCTTTGTTTCAAGGCTGTTAACATCGACCGCTACAAAATTGGCTTGCGCTTGAGCTTTTAGTTGTGCGTCTTTTGCCCGCTTGGTGAAAATGCGGTCTGATACCTGCTGTGCGATTTTCTCAATGTCTTCATCCAAGTCGAATAATTCTCTGTTTCCTGAAAGAATATTTTCAATTCTTCTTGCCAGAGCTTTGTATTGAGAAGAATCAATATCCAGTTTCCCAAGGTTGAGAATAATCCGCTGTCGGGGGCCTTTATCAGTGCGGATATTTTCTACAAGATTGAGGTAGGTGTACTGTTTTTTCGTTTTACCGTTGGCAACTTTTATTGATCTTATATACATACCACTAAGATACACCACAGCCACAAAAGAGGCAAGCGAAAAATAAAGTGTTAGGCACTACATTTTGATTTGAGGTGATTTGAGGTCCCCAAAAAGCGGAATCCCTAAATATTCTATGGTATTTATGAGGTTTTGGGAAATATTTAAGCCTTTTTTTGAAGTAATTCGTTTTCTTGGTCGTTAAAAAAATATTTAGCAGGTGTATTTTGGTGAACTTGGGCTATGAGTATGCTGTATTGGTGACAGATTTGGATGATGAATTACTGACAATAGCGGCACACTATCGTGATCGTGCAGATGCAGAGAACACTTTTGATGAAATGAAGAACCAATGGGGATGGGCAGGCTTTACGACTCAAGATATAACACGTTGTCGTGTTATGGCGATAGTGTCCAGTATAGTTCGCAATTTTCTTTCAAGAAGCCATCGAATTCTTCCATCAGGCAGCCTGTTCCAATTTAAGTCTTTGTTCATCTATCGCTTTTTCACTAATATACCGTTTCCCAGAAGCCCAGTCTTCAGAGTATTCTATCAAATAGCAACAGATTAATCTGAGATATGATTCAATACTGGGAAATATTCCAACGACCCGGGACCTCCGGCGGATTTCTCGATTCAGCCGCTCTAATTGATTGGCTGATGATGTCTTTCTACTGTCTATTTCCGAGAATTCAAAGAATTGGACAGAGTCTTCAAGTCCCTCCTCCAGGCAGTTCATCGATTTGGGAAACTGCTCCTCGAATTCGTCTATAATTCTATTGGCATATTCACGGGCTGAATGTGAATCCGGCTGATTCCATATCTGTTTAATGCGGCCTGCCAGATACTTCTTATCACGAGCCGGTACATGGGAGAGGATATTCCTCATGAAATGGATCTTGCACCGCTGCCGGGAACATCCGATGAGTTCTTTACGAATAGCTTCCTGAAGACCAGGATGAGCATCAGAGACGCATAACCAGGCTTTCCTGAATCCTCTCGCCTTTAGAGACCTGAACAGCCCGGCATAAGTAGATTCAGCTTCTTCCGGCATAGGTTCTACTGCAAGGATATCTTTATGTCCTTGTGAATTAACACCGGAAACGACCATGACTGCCATATTCCGAACTCTCCCGGTTTCGCGTATCTTTTCATACAGTGCGTCTACCCAGATGACAGGGTATTCGGAATCGAGTGTACGGCAGCGGAATTCATCCGCCTGTTCATCAGGCCCTCTGTTAATTTCGGATACCTGACTGGCTGATATATTTTCGATCCCCGGACTCATGGCGAGCTTTTCAATCTTCCTGGTCGAAACCCCGTTGATGAACGCTTCTTGAACTGCCTGAATCAGAGCCTGTCCGGATCTCTTCTTTTCAGTGACAAAGAAAGGAATATACCCGCCTTTTCTCAGCTTAGGGACCAGTAAATACAACGTTCCTAACCGGGTATCGAAACGGCGAGGTCTATATCCTTAAGAAATGTGTGGTCCTTCCTGTTGAATGAGAACCCTTTTTTGCACGGACTTTGTTCGCCGCTTCGATTTCCATAAGCTTCTCCGGCAGCCATTTCAATAAACTGAAAAGGGGAACCGGTTCCGTAATGAATTGGAGCAGCATGTTTTCCAGATTCCCATTATCATTTTTCTTAGCCATCGTCTTCCTCCTTGTGGTTTTGATGGTTTGATACCATTCTGGAGAATTCGATGGCTTCTTTCAATTATGTAAATTGCGAACTTGATTGTACGTTATCTTCGGCGATGCTGGACATGATAGAGACAGAAGTCCGGTAAATCTGGTCACTGAGTCCAAAGTCACGGGCAAACTGGCCGTCATTCGACAAAGCGTAAATCTGCTTCGTCAATTCTCTGGCTTCTTGCCATGCTTCTATGCCTTCAAATCGTTATATTGTACTCATGATTGAAAGAGCCTATTCGGATAATCAGATTTCCATCATCATCTCATTGGCAATTCTATTTGCTAAAACCTCAAAGTCATTCTTAGCATCTTGAACAGCATGAGCGTGGGAACCGATTGCACCATCTGCTGCTGTAAGCTGAAAAATCGGCTTTCGATGTTCCTGCCCCATTGGAACCAGACTCCGGTAGTGTTTAATTGTGGCCAAGCAGTATGGATCGTCTGATTGTTTTACAGCTTCAGGATTCTCTTCATTTAACACCGCATCCCGATATACCCCTGGAATACGGTTTACCCACTTTTCGTAAGCCTTGACCGGTCGGTCGAGTCGAACACCATGCTGTTGACAAACGTAGCCGATAGACTGCATCTTCCCTCTGGGCAACTGAAACTTCGGATACGTGTTATTCTCTCGACTCTCCTCCCAATTATCTACCCTTTTTTTCCATGATTTTTTCCAGTTTTTCAGTGTCGGTCCGAGGTTTTTTAAGCCTTGAAGAGAAAAAAGGTCCGATCCAAGCGGAATTACAACAAAGTCCGTTGCGATTAACACAGAACGGTTAATGGCTCCCAGATTGGGGCCAATATCGACTAGAATAATATCGGCATCGATTTTTTCCGCGGCCATTTGCATGACTTGCCAGAACGAGGAGAGCATTCGCATGGGGCGATAAAGGTTGTTGTCACCCATGCTGTCGGGCCACTCGCTGGAAAGGGCATCTTCGAAGCTGGACAGTTCAACATCACCAGGAATAAGAAAAAGGTTCGTGTTCACTTTTTGTAACTCCGGTTTATCCATATCACCCACTCCAGTAAGAGGTTTTACGCAGTGGTAGATGGTGGAGCCACGCTCTTGGTCATTCCACAGTTCTTCGATTTTATCTTCAGTTAAGAAAGCAGCGGTCAAATTGGCCTGTGGGTCAAGATCTGTAATAATAACTTTCTTACCCAGCATCGAATACATCCATGCCAAATGGTAGATGAGCGAAGTTTTTCCAACGCCGCCTTTATTGTTAAAGAATGTCAAGACAGGTATTTTCATGCTTTTCTCCTCAATATGCTAAGTACTGTGCTTGGATTTACGATAAACTCTATCTCTGGATTGCCGTTCTTTTGCAACTCGCGTCGTGCGGTTGCAATACCCCGGCCGAAAGCCTGAATGTAGCCAAACGTTTTTAGGACATCTGCAATATTCGGGTTGCGATAATCCGTTATTCCGGGAAGACCGAAGTTTTCAGGAGTCACATTGCCATAAGGGCCGCCCGGACTGCTTATTTCGATTCGGTCATTGAACCAGTACACTCGAATCGGAGCATTGGTACCTTCATAAGTCCGGTGCAGCACAGCATTGTAAAGAATCTGATAAACAGCAGATAGCGGATAGGGTTGAGCCAGTTCATGTGTCGCCGAAGAAGTAATATCAACACCCGTTCTGCTATGTGCTTTGAGTTTTTCTTCGGTACGCCGAAGGATTTCAACTACAGTGCCACGGATACCTTCTTCATCAACAACAGGATCCGCCAATTCAGTCCCATCTATACGCAAAAACTGGATATAAGCGCCAGGAAGAAAATCCTGAGGGTTTTTGCCAAGGGCCAGCAGCCCCAAAACGGTTGGCGTAGGATTATCTATAGATGCTATCATTTTACATGAAGCCAGCCGTTCTTCATAGGAGCGGTCATTTGCATCCAATACATCTGCAGCAAATGCAGCGGGAAGGTATTCTCCTTCAAAGATCATGCGCGAAAGATCGGGTATTTTTGCAGTGGGAATCGAATAAATATCAAATGGCAGATTCTTATATCGCCGTTTCTCATTCAGAATTCGTTCTTCCTGCGCATTGGCGACTGCTCGGCGGGGTCCAGTCCGAATCCATATTCGACCGTCATATTTTACTGGAGGCATGTCGGACGGCATGACTGTCACGACAGCCATCTCTGATCCATTAAGATTTCGTTTTTCTACTGACAATGCAGGTAACGGCAAAATATTGCCGTCGGTTTTTATATCTGCGAGAGAGCGAAGCATTTGATCCGTAATCGGTTCATTCGATGGACTTCCGTCATCGCATACTCCAATAAACAGCACCCCAGGCTCCTTGTAATTGGGGAGATCATTGGCAAATGCACAGATAGCCTGCCTGGCCTTTTTAGGCGTATCACCCTTGAACGAATGTTTTCGTTCAGCGCGCTCTGATTCAATATCATCAAGCAAAGCCAAGAGTTCTTCATCCGTATACCGTTTCATAATAACGAACCTGCCATTACAATTCGTACTTCTTGCGGAGCTTTCCCTTTTATCCGTTCATCGACATAGGTACTAAGCACTTTCTTTAATCCATCCGGTGCTGCCGGACCTAAATCAGAGACCTTGGCCAACAAATCACCTTTTTTGATGATCACCTTTTGCAGACCGGCAAGAATGGTTTTCAGCGTCTGCGCAAAGTTGCTATCCACTACAGTCGGCAATTCTCTGGAATCAATGAATTCCTGCATCAGTTTCTTATCGTCATCCTGTAGAAGCTCATCGATATTTTCCTGAATAACCGGGTTATCAAGGTTGTTCAATGAAGCAGCCGTCCATTGTTCAAGCATCTTATCCAGCTCATCTTCCAACTGTTGCAGCTTATCCGAACCAGAAACCCCGAACCCTGAATCCTGAACGCCTATTTCAGCCGCAGGATGAAATTGGCAATGCGGACAGGCCGGTGCGGCCTCAAGATTCTGCTCGGTCAGGGCGAAGCAGCTTTTCAGTCCGGCCCGCCGGTTCTGGCAGTCAGTGAGCTGCGGCCTCGGCATCAGGTCGATGCCTGCCAGTTTCAGGAGCGTCTTCAGTCGATAGTCTCCCATCAGGGCGGCCTTGCATTTGTCGTCGTCAACACCCAGCCGGGAGCGTGCGTGGATCGTTGTATATTGGTTGATATAGTCGCGTTTCAGTTTCTTTGGCTTTTCACTGATTTCAGCAGATAATTGCGCGAATTCTGGGTTCTGAGTTCCTAGTTCTTGGTTTATTTGAGTAATGACTTCTTCACGAGTTTCTTTAGCTTTAATCACCCAAGCCTGCATCCCCTGCGGTTTCAAATCTGAACTCTGAACTCCAAACTCAGAACCTTGGCTAACAGCGGTTTGAGCCGTGGTTAGCCAGCTTGCTGCCGGGCTGTGATCCATGACAAATTCACGCAGAGCGTCCAGATTCACTTCTGATGCTTTGAGTGCTCTTGCCACTTTGTTTTCAATTGGCTCTGCCATTCATTGCTCCTATCTGCGGTCGCTTCTATTTATCCGGTTTTTCATCAGTAATAACAGACGCTGCGCCGCCGACTTCAACCCATGCATCGACCTGTTCTTTTTTAGACTTCCACAGGCGTCCCATGCGATGAGCGGGCATTCCGTGCTTATCGATCCACTTGTAAACGGTATCTTTGCTGACACCGAGGTGTCTACATATTTCATCCGCTGACAGCCGGCGATCATTTGTTTCTGCCATGTCTCATCCTCCTCTTGGGGACTATTGCATTGTGCTATGATTTCAACAGAGGCCGTTAAGCGAAGCTGTTCAAACAACATTATATTGCTCTCAAGAAGCTTTACATATCCTAAATTGGAAATTTCTATAAGATGAAGATGAACAGCAGAAGGAGCCGCATCGCCTCATAATTAATCCACCCGAAGACCGGCGGCTGCCTCATATAAAACCTACTCGAATGATCCTCGTCATAGGCCAGGTTATGAGGCTGTCTATGAGTGCCAGGCGGGAATTGACTGGGGATGAAGCTATGCGGCGCCGCAAAGCCTCACGAAGGGAAAAGAGTTTGTTCTTGACTCATTTTGTCCAATGCCCGTTATGGGCTATTCAGAATTATGCCGTTACACAGCTTATTTCACGTTCCTATCCTTAAACGGAAAAATCGAACCAGAAACTCCAATAGATTTTTTGAAGATGTCCCAATATACTTTGATAGTATGAATTGGATTAGAAAGCATTCATGGACTATTCTGTGCATTCCGGTACTCCTGTCGATCATCGTCCTCATGGAATTGGGCATCATCACAATCCATTTCGGCAGGGGAAGAATCTCTGAGGGGACAATCCATTTCGGCAGGGGAAGAATCTCTGAGGGGAATGTTCCCATCGCCGGGGCACAGGATGCCGAATCCTTTGAATATGATATTGGCGGGTTAGAATCCATTGAGTCGCCGCCGTCATCAATGGAGTTTTCCCCTGATGAGCTTGAAAACATCTCGGTCTATGATCGATTGAATAGCGGGGTGGTGAATATCACCACGGAGGTGATGAGCTACAATTGGTTCCTAGAAGCTGTTCCACGGAAGGGTTCATCGGGGTCCGGCTCCATCATTGATTCAGAAGGCTACATTCTTACAAACAATCATGTGGTGGAAAATGCCTACAAGGTGAATGTCACCCTGGCCGATGGAGCCACTTTCGAAGGCGAGATAATTGGCTCCGACCCGGAGAACGATTTGGCCGTCGTGAAGATTGATTTGGGAAGCCATTCTGTGGAGACCATCCCCTTCGGCACTTCCAAGGGGCTGCGTGTCGGGCAGAAAGTATTGGCCATAGGCAATCCTTTCGCATTTGAACGAACCCTCACGACAGGCATCATATCCGGCCTTGGAAGGCCGCTCAAGAACGACAAGGGAATCGTCATCCGCAACCTCATCCAAACTGATGCATCCATCAATCCCGGCAATTCAGGCGGTCCGTTACTCAATACTCGGGGTGCACTCATCGGCGTGAATACGATGATCTACACCCCTTCGGGGGGATCCGTCGGCATAGGTTTTGCCGTTCCGGTGGATACGGCTCACCGTGTCGTCCCTGACCTCATTCGCTACGGTTATGTGAAGCGGGGATGGATCGATATTGAGCCGGTTCAGTTATTCCCCGCCCTGATTCGATATGCAAATCTCAGTACGAACCAGGGCATACTGGTATCCCGTGTGAAAGCCGGCGGAAACGCCGAGTCTGCGGGAGTATTGGGAGGAGATGCCAATAAGGCGGTCCGAAGCGGCTCTACACTGATATACCTGGGAGGGGACATAATCATCGGCATAAATGAGCAGGAAATCACCTCGTTAGGAGACCTGTATGCGGCCTTGGAAAACACCCGGCCGGGCGATATCGCGACCGTTACGCTGCGGCGTGGAAGAAGAGAGCTGGATGTCGAACTGACCTTATCCAGCCGCTCAGGGAACTAATGATGGTAAGAAAATTCAGGGTTTCGGCGCCCTTCGAGCCTGCAGGAGATCAGCCCGCGGCCATTGACACCCTCTCGGACAGCATATCGCAGGGGGAAAAGTATCAAACCCTCCTTGGAGTCACCGGGTCAGGAAAAACCTATACGATGGCAAAAACCATTGAGAGGGTTCAGCTTCCGGCCTTGGTGATCAGCCATAACAAAACACTGGCCGCCCAGCTCTACCGGGAGTTCAAGGATTTCTTCCCCGAGAACGCAGTGGAATACTTTGTCTCGTATTTCGATTACTATCAGCCCGAAGCCTACCTGCCTTCCAGGGACTTATATATAGAAAAGGATTCAAGCATCAATGAAGAGATAGAGCGCATGCGTCTCTCGGCCACCATGAGCCTCATGGAGCGCCGGGATGTCGTTATCGTGGCGACGGTGTCCTGCATCTATGGACTTGGAAGCACAGAAACCTATAGAGATATGAATGTCGGCATACGGTTAGGCGAGGAAATCAATGTGCGTCAACTACGCATGGAACTCATCGCCATGCAGTATCAGCGAAACGATGCCGTTCTTGAACGGGGGAAATTTCGCATCAGGGGGGATGTGATAGAAATCTATCCCGCCTATCTCACCGAAGTGGCCTATAGGGTTAGCCTCAATTACGATGTAGTGGAAAGCATCCACCGCATTCATGTCCTGACCGGTGAGATACTTGAATCGCTGGAGATGACGACGATCTACGCAGCCAAGCATTTTGTTATGCCCGAGGAGCGTCTATTAACGGCGGTGCCGGCAATACGGGAAGAGTTGGAAGAACGAGTCGAAAGCCTGACATCCGAGGGGAAGCAGCTTGAAGCCCAGCGGCTGAAAACCCGGACCGAGTATGATATTGAGATGCTCACGGAGATGGGTTATTGCCCGGGTATCGAGAATTACAGCCGGCATCTTACCGGGCGGCTGGCTGGTGAACGTCCTGAAGTGCTGCTGGATTACTATCCCGGTGAATTCATCACTTTCATCGACGAATCCCATATCAGCCTATCTCAGATCAGGGCCATGTATGCCGGCGACAGGTCCCGCAAGCTGAACCTCGTGGAACATGGATTCAGGCTGCCTTCGGCACTGGATAACAGACCCCTGGTGTACGAAGAATTCGAAGCACAGCTCGACAGGGTGGTATACGTGTCCGCAACTCCGGGCAAGGAAGAAAGGGGGAAGACCCCGAAGCCTGTAGAGCAGTTGATTCGCCCCACCGGACTGTTGGATCCCCCCATTGAGATAAGACCCTGTGAAGGGCAGATCGAAGATATCTACGGGGAGATTCAGACACGAATCAAGATGGATGAACGGATATTGATCACCACGCTCACGAAAAAGATGGCCGAAGAACTTACCAATTACATGAATGGGCTGGGTATAAGCTGCCGCTATCTCCACAGCGAGATTGAGACGATTGAACGGGTGGAAATCATCAGAGACCTTCGAAAAGGGGTTTTTGATGTGCTGGTGGGAATAAACCTGCTAAGGGAGGGACTGGATATCCCCGAAGTGTCGCTGACCATCATCATGGACGCAGATAAGATTGGCTTCTTACGCAGCGAGACAAGCCTGATCCAAACCATCGGCAGAACAGCACGCAACATCAACGGCCTAGTTATCATGTACGCCGATTCCATCAGCGAGGCCATGAAGACTGCAATGACCGAAACCGAGAGGCGCCGCAGAATGCAGATAGCTTACAATGAGGCCCACAGCATCACCCCGAAGACTATTCGTAAAGAGGTGCAGGATATTCTCATCCGCAAGAGTGCCGAGAAGCGTCAGGCCGCAGAAATGAGCATCGAAGTGATGAAGAAATCGACAAACCTCTTCGATGCGAAACAGAAGCAGAGGCTGTTGAAGGCCCTGGAAAAGGAGATGTTGGAACGGGCTAAAAACATGGAATATGAAGAAGCCGCCGTGCTTCGGGATGAGATTCAGCATCTGCGGGAGTCGGCCGGATGAGATTTTTCGCCGTTTTCGGTATAATTGGCTTCTCCATAGCATGCGTCCCTGAGCGACCTCCCGCCGATATCGAGCCTCCGCCGACGCCGGTTCTCACGTCCAAGGTGATATGGGGCGTTGTAAACAAACCCTACGTCAAGATACTCGACGAACAGGATTCATATGCGGATGTCAGAGGGATACTGCGCCGTGGAGATGTTGTAACGATACTCTCCAAGGCGGGGAAAACAGATGGGAGCGGCTATTGGCTTGAAATCCGGTTAACCACTTCGCTATTGACAGGGTGGGTGATGGATTTGGATGTAAATGTCTATGATACGGAACCCCAGGCTAGGACGGCCAGCAAATCCATTAGGGAAGAGAGTTGACCCGCGTGAGCATTTCATCAGCACTACAGCGACCTGCCTGCAGCAGGCAGGCGAAAAAATCGAAACGGAGACTTAAATGGTTTCTTAGCCCAAGTTCACCAAAATACACCTGCTAAATATTTTTTTAACGACCAAGAAAACGAATTACTTCAAAAAAAGGCTTAAATATTTCCCAAAACCTCATAAATACCATAGAATATTTAGGGATTCCGCTTTTTGGGGACCTCAAATCACCTCAAATCAAAATGTAGTGCCTAACACTTTATTTTTCGCTTGCCTCTTTTGTGGCTGTGGTGTATCTTAGTGGTATGTATATAAGATCAATAAAAGTTGCCAACGGTAAAACGAAAAAACAGTACACCTACCTCAATCTTGTAGAAAATATCCGCACGATAAAGGCCCCCGACAGCGGATTATTCTCAACCTTGGGAAACTGGATATTGATTCTTCTCAATACAAAGCTCTGGCAAGAAGAATTGAAAATATTCTTTCAGGAAACAGAGAATTATTCGACTTGGATGAAGACATTGAGAAAATCGCACAGCAGGTATCAGACCGCATTTTCACCAAGCGGGCAAAAGACGCACAACTAAAAGCTCAAGCGCAAGCCAATTTTGTAGCGGTCGATGTTAACAGCCTTGAAACAAAGAAAGTCAGAAGCCTAGGCCCTGAGTACGTCTGTCATCAGCAATGGAAAGAGTTGGAAATGGACAGAGTTCATGCGGTGTGCCTAAGGGGATCCCCTTACTTGAAGCTCTAATCGTCGGTAGAATGATCAAACCAGCCAGCGAGCGATTTACCAGGCAGTGGGCGGAAAAACAGAGCTGTGCGGCTTACCCCATTCGTCCTCCCTGAATGCGTACTACAGGGCTGCCGATGTTCTCTACCGCTGTAAGGACGAGCTGGAGAAGCATTTGGCTTGTAAAGAACAAGATTTATTCTCCCTCGACGAAAGCATTGTACTTTACGATTTAACGAACACCTACTTTGAGGGTCAGTGCAAAAAGAACCCAAAGGCATCTTATGGTCGCTCGAAAGAAAAGCGCAGTGACTGCAAATTGGCTACCCTGGGGTTGGTTGTCGATGCGGATGGATTTCCCAAGTATAGCAAGTTCCATCCGGGGAACCAGTGCGAATCCAAGACTTTTCAGGCCACGATTTTAGATTTGGAAGCCAACGCGGGCCTAAAAGTCGGGGCAACTGTCGTAATGGATGCCGGGATTGCCACAAAAGAGAATATCGAATGGCTTAAAAAGCGAAAATGTACCTACCTTGTGGTTCACAGAGGGAAAAGTCCTTTGGAGCTTAATCGCAAGAGATGAATCTGGTTGGAGGACAAGAAAACAGGTGCCAAGATTGAAGTATTGACAATCTCGGATGAGTGTTCTGGTAAAGAGCGAGCACAAACGTCTTGGCCATGGCTATGCGTACCGAAACCGTCCTCCTTGAAATGACTTCAATATCTTCGTGACGGATTAAACAAGAAAAACCGCATGAAACTGTATTCTTCGGTTCTTCAGAGCATTGGCAGGCTTAAGGAAAAATATCCAAAGGCTGCAAAACTTTATGAAATATCAGTTATTCCTGGGGAGCCTGCCAAGCGGACAGGAAAGTTGAATGCGATTGACATTAAATGGGAGAAGAAAACTCAGACAGGAAACAGTGAAGGAACTTATACCCTTAGAACCAATCGAAAAGATTTGGATGACGAGCTCCTTGGCCGTATTGAAAACTCATTTAGAGACATGAAGTCTCATCTTGGCTTTCGGCCTAACTTTCATCAACTGGAGGAGAGAGTGCAGTCGCATATGTTTATATCAGTCCTTGCGTATCACCTGATGCAGACTGAATGTAAATTACGAAAAGGGGGAGATACACGGAGTTGGAAGACCATAAAAGAAGTTCTTTCTACCCGCCAGAGGATAACCATAGAGTACATTTCCAAGACTGAAGAGGGAGTGCTGATGACTCGACTCCCGACAGGAACTAGAACATCAGAAGATTTATGCGATGCTTGGGTTGTCGGGAAAGGCGTTGAACCGTCGGATGACGACTCACCAAATCCGTAGTGTAAATAAAAAATAGTAACTCCATTTATTATAAGGAATTACGTTTTTTAGTGGTGAACTTGGGTTAGAGGTTCCCTTGTATTTGCTGCCGTTTTCGCACTTCCTATATCGGCATTCTGTGATTTCGTACCCGATGACTTTGTTTATATACAG
Organism: Spirochaetaceae bacterium; assembly: GCA_965232165.1. Taxonomy (GTDB): domain Bacteria; phylum Spirochaetota; class Spirochaetia; order DSM-2461; family DSM-2461; genus UBA2779. The sequence continues at coordinate 1,238,694 of CBDDOY010000002.1, forward strand.
GGAGGCACCTTCCTGATGGGAGCCGAAGATGGGGACAGAGACGAAAGCCCGGCGCATCGGGTGACGGTGAGAGATTTTCACATGGCAAAATATATGGTGACTTTTGATCAATACGATGCCTATTGTAACGATGCCGGAATCCCCCGCCCCTATGATACGAGCTGGGGGAGAGGGAATCTTCCTGTTATCAACGTAAATTGGTTTGACGCCGTGCGATACTGTAACTGGCTAAGTCGAAAGGAAGGACTGACACAGCCCTATACAATCAGAGGAAAATCAGTGAAATGGAACAGGGAAGCCGATGGATACCGGCTGCCAACAGAAGCGGAATGGGAATTCGCCGCCCGAGGAGGAAATCTCACCCTGGAAACACTCTTTCCCGGAAGCAACAATCCCAAAGAAGTTGCTTGGTACGGTAGAAACAGCGGCGGTATAACTCATCCAGTTGGAACCAAACAGCCCAATGAACTCGGCCTATATGATATGAGCGGCAATCTCTGGGAATGGTGCTGGGACTGGCATGGCCGATACTCGGCTGTAGACCAAAGTGATCCGATCGGACCGAAATCCGGACGGTACAGGGTACTTAGGGGGGGATCCTGGTGTAATAACAATGTGATGGTTTTGCGGATTACCAACCGGAGTTGGGACAAGCCTGTCGATTTGGGAAATTACATCGGTTTTCGGCTGGCATTGCCGGTGACAGAGTGAATCACCGCCCGCCAAGAGAAACTGGCATGCTGCAACTTTTAATCAATACTTGGGCGCAACCCTTCGGGTCGGGCTTTTCACTCCAATGCCTTGCTCTGGCAGCCTGCCGCCCGGCTCATTGCCAATCGCCGGAGGGGCAGCCAGCGGCATTTCCGTTTCAATCCCTTGCGCCTAAAGTCAATTGGAAATTTATTGTGTAAAGCAGAGCCTCAGAACTCAAAAATCAAAAGCCATGCTTCACACCACTCGACCGGCGATCAGAGATGGAATCACAATTCACCTCTCTGCGTACACCGCACAGGCAGATCATTCACAACTCACAACTCATACCTCAATGACAAGCCTGCTGGCGTACGAGGTCTTCCTCGGTGTCGATATCCATGTATATCCCCCGATCATCAACATCTATCGGAATAGGGTTTAGGGGCTGGATGACTTTCATGGCCTTATTTGCGGGATTCGCCGCTAAGATGAGCCGGGCCGCATGGCGGTCTAGGAGTACCGGATGCCCCATTCTGCCCTTGCATATAGGATATACGGCATGACGGCCGTTCATGGATGCGGCGAGGTGAAAGAATGTTCCCGGCTTGATCGAAATGAGATCGGACAATAGGACAAAGAAGGCATCTGTTCTGAGGGCTCTGATGCCGTGCTGCAGCGATCCGAGCTGCCCCGCCTTGTAATCAGCATTGTTAATGAGTTCGACATTGCCTTCACTTGGAATTTCGGGTCTTAGGTCAACCGCCCCTTGAACGGCAATCACTCGTTTACAGCATTGCAGCGCCAATTCCAAGCTATGGCGGAAAATCGTTTTTCCCCTGACTTCTATCAACTGCTTAGATCTGCCCATCCGCCGTGATTCCCCTGCCGCTAACAATATACAATCGGCATCAATTACCGAGTTCTGCATTTCTAGCATCGACATCGGGACATTGTAATGAAAACTGGGACACACCCTCAAGTTAAGGTTGCATATTTGGGCCGGTAGTCGTATCCTTTTCACTTGGGGTGCCTCTAAAAAACCGTTTTTGGAATTTGGCGCAGCTATTTTTCTTCGATGCAAGGCGCCAAGAATTCAAGCGCAACTGGGTTGCGTGAGTTCTTTGGCAACGCAGCAGCGGTCTGTCTGCGTACACCGCACAGGCAGACGGAAAAGAGCAATCCAAAAACGGAATGGGTTTTTTAGAGGTGCCCCTTGGAGAGTCACGATGAGTAAGATAAAATCTGCCTTAGAACTCGCCTTAGAGAGAACCGCCGATGTAGAAATTGACAAAGAAGCAGTTCGGCGGGATGAAGTGGTCAATAAGGGAAAAATCCTTGTCGGGCAATTCTTAAATGATCCCGAAGACATTGACCTGGAGAAACAGTGGCAGGAGATAGAGAAGAAAGAGGCCGCCTGGCTGCGCGAGGGAATGCTGGATATACTCCTTTCAAATTTCACCCTGCCTCGCTATGAGACCGATATGCTTCGTTTGCGAACCATCAGTAAAGGATTACAGGCACTTGCTGGAAAAGGGAGCGCCAAGAAAAATATCGGCGATGTAATGGATCAATGTCAGAACCTTTTTAAGCAATACATGGAGAATGTTGAGCAACTGGAGGAAAGCCTTCGGCTTCAATGGGAGCCGCGCATGAGACAAAAGGAAGAATTACTGAGGCAGCAAACTGGTCAGTCGTTCAAATTGAGCCCTGATCAAGATCCTGAATTCGCCAAGTCCCTGTCGGAACATCTCGCCGAACTGGATGCCCAATATAATGAGGTGATCCGCAAAGGGAGGATGGAAATACGGCGATATATCTGAAGCCTGTGTATGGATGACCTCTTCGAGCATTCCAGCATAGCAGAGCCATTGGCGGCGAGAATGAGGCCCCGTGTCATTGATGAGTTTGTCGGACAGGAGCACATCGTCGGCCCTGGGCGGCTGCTGCGCAGGGCCATCGCCGCCGATCAGATATCGAGTCTCATTTTCTACGGACCGCCTGGAACGGGGAAAACCACCCTCGCCAGGGTGATCGCCGGAAGCACAAAGAGCCGTTTCATAACGCTGAATGCCGTCTTGACCGGCGTGGCCGATATAAGACGGGAAATTGCCGCCGCAAAAGATGCCTGGAAATTCCAAAACCAAAGAAGCATCCTGTTCGTCGATGAAGTGCACCGTTGGAACAAGTCCCAGCAGGATGCCCTGCTTCCCTGGGTGGAAAACGGAACTGTCATTCTCATCGGTGCGACCACCGAGAATCCCTACTTCGAGGTGAATAGGGCATTGGTGAGCCGCAGCCGGGTATTCCAATTGACCAGACTCGAAGAGCATCATCTTTTCACCATCGCCGATGCAGCCCTCAAGGATAGGCAGCGGGGATACGGGCGCTGGTCGGTGGAATTCGAATCCGGTGCGCTGGAACATCTGGTACAGGTGAGTGATGGAGACGCCCGGAGTCTGCTCAATGCCCTGCAACTCGCCGTAGAAACCACACCGGCTGTCTTCCCGTTGCCGGAAGGCCGTTCCATCTACATCACCACGGAGGCCGCCGAGGAAAGCATTCAGCGAAAGGTTCTGCTGTATGACAAGGAGGGCGACTACCATTTCGACAGCATTAGTGCCTTCATTAAGTCCATCAGGGGATCGGACCCAGATGCAGCCCTCTACTGGATGGCGATGATGATACGCGCCGGTGAAGACCCCAGGTTCATTTTTAGACGCATGCTCATCAGTGCCTGCGAGGACATCGGCCTGGCCGCTCCCGAGGCCATAGGCGTGGTGCAGTCCTGTGCCGATGCCTTTGACAGGGTGGGCCTTCCGGAGGGGCAATTTCATCTCGCCCATGCCTGCCTCTACCTGGCAACTGCCAGAAAATCCAATTCCTCCCTTGGGTATTTCGATGCAGTGAAAGCGGTGGAGGAAGAGACCGGGCGGGACGTGCCTAACCCCCTCAAAGATGCGAGTCGAGATCAACAGGCATTCGGGCATGGTGAGGGGTATAAGTATCCTCATGCCTGGCAGAATCACTGGGTCGCTCAGCAGTATCTACCGGACGGCCTCGTAGGCCGGGTGTTTTACCGTCCCGGAAGACTCGGCTATGAAGGGCAAATCAGAGACAGTGTAATGAATCGTCGAGAAACACAAATTGCGGCGATGCTGGATGAGAGCGAATGGTTCCATGAAGAAACCCTCACCTATTCTCCAGGCGATGCCGAACGGGAACGCTGGGTAAGACGGACTGAAAATAACCAAGATTCGATAGTCCTTCGAAAAAGAGAAATCCTATTCTCTAAATGGAAAGCCCAACGGCACCAACGAGTTCTGATTCCCGTCGATGCCGGGGGATTGCTGCTGTGGGAGGCCCATCGAAGAGTGCCCGAGGGCGGTGTCACCGCACTGTGCTCCTCGACATCCTCCTACGACGCCCTGAGTTGGCTAGCCGGAGGACTGCCTTTGAGCGAAAGGCCGCGGCTTCTCCTTGGGAGTCTCGACGAGACCGCTATATTGAAGTGCCTTCACGAAAGCGATGTTCGTTTCGATGTTCTACTGGCTGCCAATTGCGTGGACCGGCTTGCAGGCCATGATGCCAAAGCGATTCTCACTTCAGTTCGGGGGCTCATGGCGGCACCCGGCCGTCTCTATCTATCCGAAAGTATTCCGGGAGCCGGAACCTGTCTGAGCGACCTCGTCCCAGTTGGTGCATTGAACTCCTCTGAAGAGGAATTTCGTGCGGCCGAGGTCTCCATTCTTGCGGAACTCGCCTCCGGGATGACAGAGAGCCTTCTGAGCAAACTGTTCACCGAATCAGGTTGGCAGGAAATCAAGGTTGAAACCCATGAAGTGCAGGAACAGCGTCGGCTTAGCGGCATAATGCTGGATCGATGGCTGCGTCCGGATCGTGAAGGCGGCTATGGACATCGCATGGCCAATGCGCTTGGGCAGAGGAAGTGGCAGACTACGGCTGCATCCATCGGGGACCTGCTCAAAGGCGAATGTGTCGCATGGACAAGCCGATTCCTGGTGATTACGGCTTCAAGCGGCGCATGACGATTCCCATTAACGATCAGGACAGTTATATCATTGCCATAGACAAGCCGGTGAGTATTCATGTTGACCCGACAGGGAATTGAGAATTGTTTTAACCACGAATGGGCACGAATGAATGCATAAACCACGAATGGACACGAATTGTTATTTTGACCACAGATGAATACAGATGTTTTCATACTTTACCTTCATAAATAACCTATGAGCATCCACATTTCGTGTTTTTCGCGTCTTTCGCGGTTAAAAACCTTCTGTGTGTTCCGTGTGTTCTGTGATTAATCCGCAGATTGCGCAGAATTGAGAATGCATAAACCACGAATTCCAAAAGCGGTTTTTTAGAGATGTCCTATAAGCCGGTATGCTGATTACTCCTCATTTAGGGCCGCTATGCCGGGCAGCACCCTGCCTTCTAGGTATTCCAAGGAAGCGCCGCCTCCGGTTGATACGTGATCGATTCTCTCACTTAGATTGAATTTATTCACAGCCGCCACCGAATCGCCGCCGCCTAGCACTGTCATCCCATGGCAATCGGCGACTGTCTTAGCGAGTTCAAGGGTACCTTGGCTAAAGGCATCAAATTCGAACACCCCCATGGGTCCGTTCCAGACCACTGTTCCTGCGTTTGCAATGAGTTTTTTCATCTCAGAAATGGTCTTGGGTCCAATATCCATAGCTATCTTCCCATCAGGAATGTTTTCATCATCTATCAATTCCGGTTTAGCCGATTCGATGAATTCATCGGCCACAATATGGTCGCGGGGAAGCAGTATGCTCACTCCTCTACGTGCCGCATTGTCCAGAAAAGAGTGTGCAGTATCGGCATATTCGTTTTCCACTAGGGATTTCCCCACCGTCTTACCCTGTTCCTTCAAGAAGGTATAAGCCATACCGCCGCCTATGATGAAGGCATCGGCCTTATCAAGAAGAGATTCGAGTACGGCAATCTTCGATGAAACCTTGGCTCCGCCGATGACGGCGACAAAGGGCTTAACAGGATTTTTTAACACCTTGTCGAAAAAGGAACATTCCTTCTTCATGAGAAGACCGGCATACGAGGGGAGAAACTTCGTTACCCCTTCTGTGGACGCGTGGGCACGGTGGGCGGCCCCGAACGCATCGTTCACATATACATCACCCAGCCGTGCAAGGCTGCGGCAAAAATTCGGTTCATTGTCGGTTTCCTGGCTGTAGAAGCGGGTATTCTCCAATAGCAGTATCTGTCCGCTTCTTAGCATAAGCGCCAACTCCTCCACCTCAGGCCCGATGACATCGGGAGCCATGATAACTTCGGCCCTAGTAAGAGCGGCAAGGTGGCCCTGAAGCTGCTTCATGCTGTATTGCATGTTTTTTTGACCCTTGGGCCGCCCCATGTGACTCATGATGACCAGGGCAGCCCCTCTGTCTAGTAGATACCTCAGGGTGGGTAATGCACTTCGCATACGGGTATCATCGGCAATGAGGCCATTTGCTAAGGGAACGTTGAAATCGACTCTTATCAGCACTTTCTTCCCTGAAATATCAATGTTTTCTATCGTTCTGATCGCCACTTGATTCTCCTTTAATGGCTGAAACTATATCAGTTTCTGCGCAAGGTCAACAACTCTCGTCGCATATCCAAACTCATTATCATACCATGCGATAACCTTGACAAACCTATGGCCCAGCACCATGGTGGAACCCGCATCAAAGATGGCCGAATGGCTATTGCCCCGGATATCTGAAGAAACCAGCGGGGCCTCCGAGTATTCGAGTATGCCCTTCAAATCGCCTTCAGCGGCATTTCTCATTGCCTCATTGATATCCTTCGAGGTGACATCCGTAGAAAGCAGCGCCGTCAGATCAACGGCCGATCCGGTGGAAATCGGCGTTCGCATGGCCATGCCGTCCAGCCGGCCGGCCAGAGGCGGAATCACCTTACCCATAGACAGGGCGGCTCCTGTACTTGTCGGAATAATATTCAAGGCCGCGGCCCGTGCACGCCTTGGATCATTATGAAGGCCATCCATCAATACCTGATCGCCTGTATAGGCATGAATCGCCGTCATAAAACCCTGTTCAAGTCCGAAGGAATCATGAAGAACCCTGACCACGGGGGCCAGGCAGTTTGTGGTGCAACTGGCATTTGAATAGGCCCGTGCATCATTATCGATTATCTCATCGTTCACACCCAAGACGATGGTTTTATCGATTTCATCCTTGGCCGGTGCAGTAAGAATAACCCTCTTGGCGCCGGAGCGGATATGATCCATATAACCGCCGCCATCTTCTTCGGCAGCACGGAAGAGTCCGGTGGACTCGATCACCACATCGATTCCCATATTCTTCCAGGGCAATTGTTCGGGCTTGCGTTCAGTCAGTATCGCAATACTCTCGTCCCCAACGGTAAGAACATCATCTTCGGCCCGAACAGGCCGGTTATAAATTCCGTATGTTGAATCATACTGCAACAAATGGACCAAGGTGGCCGCATCTGTCACATCGTTAACCGCGACTATGTCAATTCCCGGTCTTTCAAATGCAATTTTGAAGACGCTGCGCCCTATTCGTCCAAATCCGTTGATTGCAATTCTCATCATCATTCTCCAATTTTCATACCCGAAGTACCAATATAGAGAAATCGAATATCCAGGGTCAAGATCGCACATGGCATCATAATCAACCTGCTTGCCCCAAGGCCGCTGCCTCATGACCAGAATCTACCCGCACCTTATGTCAGTCCTCTTTCTTCATTCGATGGTTCAGGGGGGGCGCAAGATTGGAGCCACTTCTCTGTGATTCGTGTTCATATCTCTATAAGGATTTATGCCATCTGGATTCTCGTGCCGTGTATGGATGGCCCACAGAATAAGCGGCTGGCAGTTGTGGGCTTGGCCGAATTATCAATTCATCTTCCTCAACCAATGCGGCCAGTGTCAGCCATTCATGGGTCTGCCATTTTTGGAGTGTCAAACTGGGACGCTCCTTCCTATCTTGGATCATACGCTAAATACTGCTTTGACCAGTGCTTCATCTCCTCTTAGACGGCATTTATTATACACCTTATGTCTTAGCCGGGTATGAATGATTGTCCAAACTGACATCTCCATGATCTTTGGAACATTTTAGAGGTGCCCTGCAGTGTCTGAGCCACTTGTTTTTTCTATCCGTGATATGTCCATAAGAACAAAGAAACTGGGAAACAGATCAGAGGGCATGCTTGCAGAATAGTCCTCTAAAGGTGAAGACACTGCACTAATTGGACTTGACAAATAAGTAGTCTATTGTATGCTCAAACAAAAGTCAAACTCACAGGAGGTGTGTTAATGAGAAAGACGTTATCAATTGCAGTGGTTCTGTTGATCGTATTCAGCATGTCGGCGTTCGCAGGGGGCGCCGGCAGAAGCGATGATACCTATGAGATCGTATTCATCCCGAAACTTGTAGGAATCCCGTGGTTTACCGCCATGGAAAACGGCTTCAAGGATTACGCTGAGGAGGTCGGCGATGTCAAGACGCGCTTTCAAGATCAGCGTGCTTGGCGCCCCCGATACTGACCCAGCCGCGCAGGCGCGCATCCTCGAAGACGCGCTTTCGCAAGAACCGGACGCGATCGTTGTCGTGCCCAACGACACAGCAGTACTTGAGCCAATCATGGCTCGCGGCAGGGAAGCCGGCATCCTCATGGTCTCGCAGGAGGCGCCAGGTATCCAAAATGCTGATCTGGACATCGAATTTCTGATTGCGGAACGCTACGGCGCCGACATGATGGAACTGTTCGTTCGCGAAGCGGGAACCGAAGGCGGCTATGCGATAATGGTTGGCGGTCTTACCGTAACATCGCACAACCAACGGGCCGATATGGCGGTCAAGTATCAGGAAGAGAACTATCCGGGGCTTTATCAGGTGACGAGTCGCCTCGAAGGTTCGGAGAGTGTCGAGGATGCCCAGAACCGGACCCTTGAACTGGCCGCGGCCTACGACGATCTCGTGGGAATGATCTACATCGGCAGCTTGGGCGCCATCGGCGGTTCGCAAGCGGCGAAGTCGCTCAACCGCGACGACATTGCAATCGTCGGCGGTTCCGTGCCAAGCCAGGCGAAGTCGTATCTCAAAGAGGGATCGATCGATGCCAACTACATCAGCAATCCGTACCGAATCGGCCGAGACTCTGCATACCTGGTGCGCCATCTACTCACCGGCGGAACGATTGCCAATGCTGGAGATCTGCCCGAATATGGGACTCCGGCTATCGACGGAACGGTGGTAACTTTCCATGCGCCTTCCGAAGTTACCGCCGAAAACGCGGACTCGTTCGGATTCTAATCGAACAGAAGGAAGAACGAACCATGTGCGATGCCCGGGATCACGAGAGTCGGACGGAAAGCTTCATAGATTTCCGCAGCGTGAGCAAGTTTTACCCGGGCGTTCGAGCACTCAACAACGTGGATTTCGCCCTTGAGAAGGGCGAAATCCATTGTCTCGTCGGGGAGAACGGCTCCGGCAAATCGACCATGATCAAGATCATCTCCGGAGTCATTCAACCGGAACCCGGGGCCGCCATGGTGATCGACGGAACGGAGATCACCGCCATGCACGCCAAAGACGCAATCGCTCGCGGGGTGCGTGTCATATACCAGGACCTTTCGCTTTTTCCAAATCTGACCGTCAAAGAAAACATTGCGTTCGATCTCTACGGCGACACGAAGGGCGCGTTTGTCGACTGGAGGGCGGTCGAAGACCGTGCAGTATCGGCCATGCGTTCGATCTCGTTGGAACTCGATCTCAATCGCCTCGTATCTTCGCTTTCCATCGCCCAACAGCAACTGGTCGAGATCGCCGGCTCGATCATCGGCGACATTAAGCTTCTGATTCTCGACGAACCGACCGCATCCCTGACGCGTGTCGAAGTCGACCGGCTTTTCTCAACGATCCGCACGCTCAAGGAACGGGGAATTGTTACGCTTTTCGTAAGCCACAAACTCAACGAAATCTTTGAAATAGCGGAACGCGTTACCGTGTTTCGCGACGGTGCCAAGATAGGCGTATTTGAGCCGAAAGAACTCGACCAGAAAGAACTTGTATACCTGATGACCGGTCAGGAGGTTTTCAGCGAACAGCCGAAACCCGTGAGAAGCGACGCGCCGGAACTCCTCCGTGTCGAGGAGCTTTCACGGGACGGCAACTACAGGGATGTCTCCTTTTCGGTGCGGGCCGGGGAAATTCTTGGAATCACCGGCCGCCTCGGATCGGGGCGGACCGAGTTGGCACTGAGCCTTTTCGGGATGAATCCTCCAGAGTCGGGGGCGATATTCATTTTCGGGAAGCGGATCAAGCTCAACAACAACGCTGCGGCCACCCGCGCCGGGATTGCGTATGTACCTGAAAACCGGTTGAGCCAGGGGCTTGTCATGCCCCAGTCAATCCTTGCGAACATCACGATCACCGTCCTGAAAAAGATGATCGGGGCGTTCGGGCTGCTGGACCATTCACGAAGCGAATCACTTTCCAGGGAATGGATTGAACGCCTTTCGATCAAGATACCGTCCCTCGATGCCGCTGTGCAGACGCTTTCCGGAGGCAACCAGCAAAAAGTTGTGCTTTCCAAGTGGCTGGCGACCAATCCGCGGATACTGATTCTTGATGAACCGACCGTGGGAATCGACGTGTTCGCAAAAGACAGCGTCCACCGGTTCGTCAAAGAACTCGCCGAACGGGGCGATATCGCGATTGTTCTCATTTCGGACGAAGTGCACGAAGTCCTTGCCAACTGCCACAGGATTCTCGTAATGGACAGCGGCCGGATTCTGGACGAGGTTTTCCCCGGACCCGGTGCCGAGGCCGTGCTGCTGGAGAAATTCAACCTTGCATAACAGGAATAACCTGCGTCGAAACATGGTCTCCATATCTCTCACCCGGAATGAGACGTATCTCTTCATGATCCTCGTTGTCCTTGTTGCCGTTGTATCAATAATCAGCCCCCGGTTTCTCACCGCGCGCAACGCATTTCAGATCCTCCGTACTTCGGCTTTCACCGGGATACTCTCGATTGGTTTTCTCTTCGTGCTCATTCAGGGCGGACTGGATATTTCCTTTACGGCAACGGCCACCGTCGCGCAGTACCTCATGGCGCTCGTCCTGGTCTCGAAGGGGGATGTCCCAATCGTTGTCGTGATACTTATACCGATCGCTGTCGGCGCATTTCTCGGCTCGATCAACGCCATGCTCATACACATGTTGAACGCGCCTTCGATCATTGTTGCCATTGCAAACTTGAACATCTACTACGGCGTGCTCCAGATCATATCAGGGGGAACGTGGATCTACGACTTCCCGGACTGGTTCGATCGCGTCGGGAGGGGGTTCGTTTTTGCATTTGTCGATGAGAACGGGGCCACCTTCGGATTGTCGTACCTGACGTTGATATGGATAGCGGTAGCAATCGCTGCGGCTGTCATGTTGCGATACACAAGACTGGGAAGGCGCCTGTTTGCTCTGGGAGGGAATATCGAGGCGGCGCGCCGATCAGGACTCAGCCTCTTCCGGCTGCGTCTCTTCGCCTACTCGTTCCTGGGGCTGCTGGCCGGACTTGCTGGCATTGTTCAGGCACTCGATACGCAGACGGTGGCGCCCAACGCATTGATCGGACGGGAGTTCGACGTTGTTGCCGCAGTCGTTCTTGGGGGAGCGAATATATTCGGGGGTGCCGGGTCGGTAGGGGGAACGCTCCTAGGCGTTCTTCTGATCGCCGTTATTACCAACGCTCTCACGCTGCTGAGAGTTCCCGCGTATTGGCACCAGGTATTCATCGGCGCAGTTGTGCTTGCCAGCATCAGTGTTACCTCCCTTCGAGCGCTGCTCGCCCGGAAAAAGGAGCGAATGATCGATGTTCGCTGAATTAGTGAAGCGCTGCCATTCGTGGCACGACAATAATCACGACATAGCGGTTCTGCCGTGGCTTCTCTTCATCGTTTTAGCGGTCATGACGGCGGCGACCGGCGGCAGGTTCCTGAGAGCGCACAACATCATAAACCTCCTTGCCCAGATGCCCGAACTCGGGCTGCTTTCGCTCGCGATGATGGTTCCGATGGTAACGGCAGGTATAAACCTGTCTATCATCAGTTCGGCGAACCTGACGGCCGTTATCATGGCGCTCTTCCTGAAGGGGGTGTTTCCGGAATCCGCCGGCGGCGGTACGGCATTCTTGCTCATCGTGGCGGCGATTGCCCTTGGAATGGCCGTTTCTGTCGTTCTCGGTCTGATCAACGGCTTTCTGATCGGCTACGTCGAGGTCCCGGCCGTTCTGACGACCCTGGGCACGATGATTCTCTACGAAGGGATCACCCTGGCGATTACCAGGGGTTTCGTTATCTCTTCAATGCCGATGCCGTATCTGCTCATAGGGAACGCCCGAATCCTTGGCATCCCGATTCAGATGATCTTCTTCATCGTTGTGGTATTGGTCATGGCGATCATCTTCCACCGGCGTCCCTACGGCAGACACCTCTTCTTCGTGGGGTCCAACCCGACCGCGACGGCGTATTCGGGCGTGAACGTGCGGCGCGTGCTTGCGAAGACGTACGTTATCTCCAGTATTCTTGCGGGAATCGCCGCGGCGGTTATGCTTGCGCGCTTCAATTCGGCTAATGCGCGGCAAGGTTCGTCCCTGTTGCTTTCGACCGTTCTCATCTGTATGCTTGGGGGTACCGATCCCTTCGGGGGATTTGGCAAGGTATTGGGGCTTGTGATGTCCATGGTGATCCTTCAGGCGGTGACGAGCGGGTTGAATCTTCTGGGTGTACGCTCGTTTGCAACAGTGGCGCTCTGGGGTGCGATGCTTGTGGGGGTTGTCGCATACCGTTACTATCAGCGCCAGAAATGGGAGCGCAAGCGGAAACAACTTCAAAGAGCGAGGATGCAGCAATGAAATTTGGAGCACATGCATTTGTATGGGAGCCGGAATGGAACGATACGACAAGCCGGCGCGTTATCTCGGAGGCCGCGCGAATGGGGCTGGATTTTGTAGAAATCCCGTTGCTGCACCCCGAGACTTTTGACGGCGCAGCCACGAGAGCGCTTCTCGACGACCACGGCGTTGACGCGACCTATTCGCTGGGTCTCCCAAGTGACAAGAGCCTCCCTGAACGACCGGATCTCGCTGAACCGTTCCTTCGAAGTGCTGTAGACGCAGTCGAATCCGCCGGCGGCAACACGCTGACCGGTGTCCTATATGGAACACTCGGAGAACTTCCGGGGCGTCCGCCCAACGAAAGGGACTACGAGGTGATCGCACCGGTGCTAAGATCGATTGCGGACTATGGAATGGACCGCGGCATCAAACTGGGAATCGAGCCGGTGAACCGGTACGAAACCTTTCTCGTGAACACGGCGGAACAGGCAATCGCACTCCTGGACAGGATTGGGTCTGACAACGTGTTTGTTCACCTCGACACCTACCACGTCAACATCGAGGAGGACTCCTTCGGGGATGCCATCCGCCGTGTCGGCGTTCGTCTCGGCTATATTCACCTCTCTGAAAGCCATCGGGGCACGCCCGGTCACGGAACAGTCGACTGGGACGATGTCTTTGGCGGGTTGTCCGATATTGGGTTCACCGGAGCACTCGTCATGGAGTCGTTCGTCAAGCTCAATCCCGACATCGCCCGGGCTACTTGCATGTGGCGCGATATCGTGAAGGATCCGGAAGCGCTTGTACGGGACGGAATCGCGTTTCTCACTCGCAAGGCGAAGGAGTACGGGCTGCCCTAGACGGATTCATCGGCCCTTCGCATTTCAAGCGGCGCCTTCGGGAGTGTCGCCCGACTCGTGGACAGGATCGCGGTCTTGACCCCTCTCCCTTCTCCCGGCGATTGGGCAGGGGGAGGGGGCTGCCAGAGCAAGGCATTGGATATGATTTCTGATTTCTGATTTCTGATTTCTGATTTCTGAGTCCGGTGTTATCCCATTCTGCTTGAGGGCGGTGCTGCTTTACACAATAAATTTCCAATCGACTTTAGGCGCAAGGGATTGCAGTGGAAATGCCGCTGGCTGTGCCCCGGCGATTGGTCATGAGCCGGAGGGCAGGCTGCCAGAGCAAGGCATTGGAGCGGAAAGCCTGACCCGAAGGGTTGCGCCCAAATATTGGTTTTTGAAAACTACGCCACATTGGTATCCCTGCCGGTTCCTGTGCAGGGGAATCAGCACTGCCGCGATTGACAAAATCATCCGTCCGGTAAGGAAATAGATGGCGGTTACCCATATAGCTATACAAAGGGAGCAACGGCACTGAGGGAGCAGATTCCAATCAGAACCTTTGCGATAACGTACAATCAAGTTCGCAATTTACATAGGGATTGCTGAAAAAGTATTTTTGACTCTGAATACCAGTATAATGAATCAAAACTGGATTATAAGTGAGCCGGAATGCAATGATTTGAGAAACTTCGGGGGAATTTTGATTTCTGCTATTATACCCAGGTGCAAGGGTTTTGAGCCATTTTCCGCATTTACCTTGCACCTGTTTTTTCAAGAACAGATAGCAAGGCTGCTCTGAAGCATTTGTAACTGGCTTTAACCTTGAAAATCTATAGATTATGACTTTTTCAGCAAGCCCTAAATATCTAAAACTTCTGAATGCTGATACTCCGTCAGTTTTTCCATCAAGTTATCATAGTCAACGATGGCTCATTATTATTTAGGGCACCTCTAAAAAACAGCTTTAGGAAATTGACGAAGAAATTTTTGTCGATACAAGGCGGCAAAAGCTAAGGGCGTAGCTTAAGCTTAGTTGAGTATTTTGACAACGCAGTAGCGGCGGAAAAGATCGAGTCAAGAACTAAATGGGTTTTTTAGAGGTGCCCTTCAAAATAATGGTGGGATTTTACCTCGGAAACACACATTTCAGATAGATATATATTCGGCTCTGTTTTGAAATGAATCATTTACTGTTTTCTTCTTATATTCAAAGACAATTTTGAAGTATCCTGAACAGCGCATCTGCTGAAGCTGTTTCAGGGCATTCCCACCGATAATATTATCAAGTGCGGGTGATTTTAATGAAGAAAACAATATGAATCTCGAAAAAAGACCTACTAAGAATGTTGTCACAGGATTTTTTTTCATATAGCCGCTCAGGTCCTGCCTTTCTTTCAGAATAAAGCCTTCATTTTCATATACTGATATGAACTCATTCGTGCCTGTATATCCATGTGCGTACCAGTGTTTTTTGAATCTTTTGATAAGTTTCATCTTCCTCGGCAGACTAGATTCTGCATGAAACAAAAAATCATCGACTACAATGAAAATTGTTCCGGGTTTACACAGCTTCAATATGTTCCTGGCCAAGTTTTGATGATCCGGATTATGCTGAAGACTCTCCAGCGCAAAAACCACATCAAATGGATTCTGTTTCTCAAACCATTCGCTGTCCTGAAAATCCGCCACTTCAATTTCTGTTTCTAAGGCTATAGCCAGATTGCGCTGCACCTGACTTATCGTTGTTCCGCGGTAATCTGCTGGATATCTGTCTTTGAGATAGCGCATAGTTCCGCCGACCCCGCAGCCCAGATCAAGAATTCTTTCAGCCCTTCTTTCCTTTATTATTTCCAATATCAGATGATTGCTGTAAATTGCCGCCTCAGCCTTTTTTTTTATCCCAGGCGGATAGAGCCGCCGGTGGATGGCGCCGACAAGCCTGCTCTTTTTTGACTTCAGGAAATGAAGGGTATTTATGTCATAATAATCCGCAACCCCGGACTGGATTGAATGGTCTCTTTTCATGCTTACATTATAATGCATAAATCAGCCTTATCATGCAAACTGTCAAATTCACTGTCCACTTCCGCTCGTGAAACTCATGCCCCTTTATACCTAGGCCGCCAAATGTATTCCTATAGCCTCTTTGACGAATTCCCGCCCAGTATTCTTTGCGGGCAGCAGTTCACCCAGCCCTGTATTTTCTTGATTTCCTTTTTGCTGCAGCGTCCTAATCGCACCCTTTGGGAATGAATCGCCGTATGATACCGTTAACGTTTTCATTGCTTCCCCGCGAAGAGAATGGATGCGCATAGTAAATAGTCGTTCTCTTGCACCTGGTCAAACAGGAGCATTCCATATTCACGCTGCCCATGAATTCGCTTCACGGGTCATTCTCCCTCGGCCCTTACGGTCCTTGAGGGGGGGCCTGCTCTACAGGCAGGCAGAAGGTTCGTATAGCTTCAATCCTTAGACGTGCTGCCGCCCATTGGCTGTATTTGCTGTATCCAAAGCACCAAATACAGCATGTCTGAATGGAAGAGACAAGACATAGCCCATATTAGTCTAACATGATCAAATCATCTGGAGACAGGAAAAGGCTTATGCTGGTGGGATATTCGGTATGATAGAACACATCCTGTTTATCCATAGTGGAAACAGTGTTCTCATTAGCTCCTGCCTGGGCATTCGGGTACGTGCCATGTTCGATGAAATGAAGCGCCGCATTGACGAGAGGATCTTCTGCCGATCCGAATTCCTTGAGGACATATAGCGTGTGAGGAACGCCATCTTTCATAATGGTTTCCTCTTTGAATTCGGAAACCTCGTAATCGGGGGCTATTCCATCAAAATACAACAGGGAATTATCGAAATTATTAGCATCATAGGCATCCCTGTTAAAAAGGGCAAATGTCACAAGGAAGAAGACATATCCGTATGATTCATGATTCCAGTAAACCTCCTGACCCACAGGCTTTCCATAGGTTTTTTGACCGATGTGTTCGATGTCTATGATGGGGCTGAGTGCCGAAATGAGCGCTTCGCTTGCGGATGCGGAGCTTTCAGTCGTCAATACAAACACCCTCCCCAAACCGAGATTTTTTATTCCTTTTTCAGACAATTCATCGCTGCTGAGAGTATTAGCTATTTCCGTCTGCGGCCTATACTGAGGGTTGTATTTGAAATAGAACACGCCTTCGTCCTGGTAGTCCGCCGTGAGAATGGCACTGACCAAGGTGCGCAGATGGGTGATATAACCTCCCCCATTGTAGCGAAGATCAAGAATCAATTCATCAATGCCGGCACCGCCATCGTAGGCATTGAAATACTTGATCGCATTTATCAATTCCTCATCGGTATTACTAAGAAAGGATAGGTAATGCATATATCCGACTTTTTTATTGGCATGCCGGATTACCGTGCATATTTCAGAATTCCCATCAGCATCTACAATTGGCAACACGAATGGGAGCGTAATCTCAGATTTCCCGATGCTGTATTGTACTTGACTGCCGTCTGGTTTTTCAAACATGATGCTATTGGTGCTCCCCTTCTGAAGCTGAGCAGAAGCCTCCGCGGCACTGGCCGGGGCAGAGGAGTTTGCTCCTCCTATGCTCACAAATCGGTAGCCTCTCCGGATACCCTCTTTGGCGGCTTCAGACCCCTGATACACATTGCCTATATAGACTTTGCCATCATATTCTATGAGACCAAAGCCATGCACAGCGGATGCAACACCATATATCCCCGTTAAATAGGAATATGTACTCCTGAACCCGGAGAAATTCTTGGCCTTATCCTCCCCTTGAAGCAATGCGCTTAGAAACGAATTGGGGTCCTCGCTAGTTATGCTGAGGGTTGCAGGGAGTCCATCATACCAATAATACTTATTCTTCATGACATCCCATGTTGTGGTGTTGAAAGCATAATTCCATAATTCGTTTGTGGTATATGCGGATAAATCATTATTATTGACTGGCTGACAAGCTGAGACGGCCAATAAGGTCATCGCCGCTAAATACAGACTGGAGAACCTCAGCAGATTCCAGATGTCGCGCCCCTTGCTCTTCGTATGGATTGACATTTTCCTAGTCATGTTCATTTCTACCACTCCAATTAAAAAAATCATTCCTATACTTCTGGGCACCTCTAAAAAACCCGTTTAGTTCTTGACTCGATCTTTTCCGCCGCTACTGCGTTGTCAAAATACTCAACTAAGCTTAAGCTGCGCCCTTAGCTTTTGCAGCCTTGTATCGACAAAAAATTTCTTCGTCAATTTCCTAAAGCTGTTTTTTCGAGGTGCCCTTCTATAATCATGGACCCCCTAAAATAGCATCTCATCATCCTAGTGCCTAGTATGGTGTTCAGCCTGTTTCATCCATCAACAGATATATTATACTCAAAAACCTTAAAAATATCCAGATAGGGAATAGGAAATTCGGACAGCCTAAGAGCACCTCTGAAAAAACTGCTTCTAGCGAACCTAGGAGAAGATATTGATGTCAATTCTCACAATATTGACCTCCACGTAATCACAATGCGGACTCCCTGACAACCGGTATGTTCTCCTAACACTCGAGGCTCAGGACTTAGGTAACACTTTTAGCCGAGCATGGTAACACCTTGGAAGTGGAAAGCATGCCTTGGCAGGATGTCTACTGCAATAATGCTCCTCAGCCCAAGCAATATGAGGCTACAAATTTCTTACCAGCCTGACATAATTTAAGATACGAATCACATCCCCTTGAGGGCCTCGTCCTTGGGGGAATTGATCAGCAGTTCCCTGTTTGGGATCCGAGCGCTGGGCGCCGGCCCCATGAACATCCTGTACCCGTGCAGGAGAAGCAGCATTCGGCGGTGCAAAGTATCCGTATGCATCGCCAAAACAGATGTAAATCGCGTCGAAGCCTCCCCTTGTCCCCTGATGGGTAGTGGATGTCCAAAAGAAGGGATAGTTCTTTCTACTTGTTTCATCGGTTATGACAGTTACCTGAAACAATGGGGCAATGGCCGGTGAATCTGTACTCTGCGGGGAGCGGGTATAATCGACGATGCTATGCATCTCCTTGGCATTGGGAAGACGCCAATCGCTATACCCCAGATAGGTTAGGCGATTTTGTTTTTCCACCCAGGCTAGAGCGTCCTGCCAGTTCATGCCCACGCCGCTGTCGGCTCGCGACCACATCAGGCCAGTGGCATTATCACTAATTGTGCCGTCAGCGTTGTCGTTGAAATCATTGATCCCATATCGCATATTGCCGCGAACATACCGTACGGTAAATTTTTTATCAGTCTGCCGTCTCGGGTCTTGTATGGGATAACCCTTGATGCGCCCATCGGCGGCATTGAAACCGAATACCGTCTTCTGTCCTCCCATCGTTTTACCCTGATAGATTGTGGATGAGAGCATCTGTGTATCAATGGGCCGGTCGCCATTAGCGCCATACTTGAAATCGAATACATCGCTTATAAACGGCCTGGCATCGGGAGAGACCCTGCTCATGTTTCGACTGCTTGCATCTATGCCGCTAAACAGTGCCAATGAATAGACTTCTTGTATGCTCGGCAGGCGCCAATCAGATTTTCCGGACAAGGAAAAGGTTTTCAATTTGCGTATGGCTTCAGCATAGGTTAGAACAGAATACGAGGCCTGCCAAACAAGACCCGTCACATGGTCGGTAACGCTCCCGTCCCCGTTGTCGGTATATTGAGGCTCATTGCGGGTAAAATGGGCATCCTGTCCGTAAAATGGCTGCCCAGGCCGTGGCTTTGCCACTTCCTTCGTGTTGTCAAAGAATTTGTTTTGACCCGTGTCCACTATCTCATAAGGCCTATCCGCCTCCTGTCCGAACACCCCTGCCGGATGGCATAATATGATGACGCATAAACTCATGATCAATCTGTGGCTATTCATCTGCACCCATACTCTCCATGCTAACGATCTCGCGGGTTTCTTTCTAGTACTGCATTTGTTGCCGCCTAAAGATTGATAGCCATTGTGGTGTCTCCCAAGAATAAGCGGCTCTTCAGAGGTACCTTGGAATAGAATAGGAGGCATTAGAAGCTATACGTGGCTTCCATATCGAATCTGACCGCCTCGGGCGAAAGGCTGTAGGCGCCATCTTCCCGAAAGACAAAGAAGCGCAACTCCGCACCGAGAGTAAAACTGTCACTAAACGTGTAATCAAGCGAAGTAATATTGACAAAGGACAGATCGTCAGCCAAAAGGATGGAAGAATTAATGAAGTCCAGTTTCTGAAAGATATTGAGCTTTCTCAACTGCAAAAAGGCATAATGCCGTCCGAGTTCATAAATCTTCCAGTTATCGACGCCTCCGGCCAGAAATCCTTTATGGGCAGACGCAATATCTGCGGTCGTACTGCTTCCCAACGCCTCCCCTGATACCTTCAAGGCGTCAATGAAATCATTCTTCTCGTTTTCCGGCAGCCCGGCGCCGTTGTAGAAGTACTCGACGGATAATTCTATGTCGCCGGGGAGGTTAACCGTAAGGCCTGTGAGAACCTTTGCGTAATAAGCATCAAGGTCTCGGCTGCTATACTTCTTCTGAGGCAGCGCCGGCGGAAGTCCATCGGCAGATTGGACAGTTTTGAGGTCATCATACCCGTTGCCGTAGAGAAACTCGGTGCGCCAGATGAGTTTATCGAGTATAGACCAAGAGAATCCTCCCCCAGCAGCGATATAGAATTTCTTAAAGGCATAATCCCCTTTATCCTGAAGGTTCAAATACAGACTCGTATCCAGACTGTCGAAAAAAAATCCCGACAGGGAAAAGATGAGAGCTTGCCTGTCGAGAAGTGTCTCCATGTCCTTGAAGAATCTCTCCGCCTCCGTCTTGTCATTGGGCTTATCTCTGAAGCGTATGGACGGCAGATAGTTGAGGGCGAAATTGACCATACCAACATTTCCCTTGAACCACCCGTTCCATTGACCGAGAGTATCCCTGTAGTCAAGGGTTCTGGCTGTGTAATTCAGAGGGGAGTACACCCTGGAATAACCGTATCGCAGGGGATATTTTCCATAACCAATGTTCCAGTAATTAGGGGTCGTCCATTCAAAATAGAGCTGCTCAAACCCCAGGGACACATCCCCCAAGTCAGAATAATCCTCACTGGATGATGTGGACATCAACCGTTTCCCGCGCGCATTGTCGGCCGTAATTTTGAAGCTGCCGCTGAGCTGCAAGAAATCTCCAAAATAAGCATCAAACCAGTATCTGGCCGTGGCAGCATTAATCAAATTCTGAAGTTCTAGATGATTATCCGGATTCAAGCGAGATTTCTCGTTATGCGAGAGGGCATAGGGATGCCAACTGATCTCCCCTGCCCCGTCGGCGCTTACCGCCTGAGCGGACAAGGCTCCATTGCTCAGGAGTATCAGCCCTCCCGCAAGAAGGCTGAACCTGATTATGGAGTTCGTTTTCCTCGACCGTATCATCTTATCTCACTCTGCCCAGGTTGTTGGGATTGAACCAGCTTTCATTGATGCGGGTTAGCTGCTCCAAATCTGAGAGTATGATGATGGTATAGACATTGGGGTTGGTTCCATCAACTATCCGTGTAGTGGTCGCAATCCAGGCATTCCCGTCTACACTCCTCACATGATTGTCGAAGTAGGCCCTCTTCAGCAGAACCCCGCTACGGCTGTACATCTCAGATTCAAGAACCTTGTAATCCTGATAGTGGGAGATTATCTTACCGTACGGAGCCTGGCGAGATGAGGCAATGAACTGGACAACCCTGTTTCCCGCTCTTGGCGTATCATTGAGCAGCGTGATGTCATAGAGTTCACCTTGAGGCGGCCTGAGTATATCACCATTGGACGCATTTCCCACCATGTTCGCCATGGGGGAAAGAACCGTTGACCGCTTAGCCCTCGGAAAGTACATCCAATACTTGCTTCCGATATGCAGCAGGGCCTTCCCCTTATCCCTGGATGGGCTTTGAAACTGCACAATGGCCTTGCCCTCATTCTCCCAAAGCAAGAGATGCGCATTGCTAACCGCCCCTGATGAATTGTGAGTCTCGAAGCTCATCCGTGCCTTAAAGATGGCTGCGTAACTTGCGCCATCTTCCAAGGTGCTCAGGAATTCCCGATCTGATGCAGTCTGGGCGAAAATGCCGAACCGTCCTATCAACAACAGAATAGACAGTAATGATAAATTTCTCATTTCAATCTCCTATGCATGCCGCAGGGCAGAAATAATATTGGTATGAGCCGCCTTCAATGCCGGAAACACTGTTGCAAGAGATGAACATAGGGCAAGCAGCCCGCCGTAAATCAATACATCTTGTATGCGTAAGGCAATAGATAATCGAATGGGATCGGTTAAACTAGGCGGCGGGGGCAGCTCGATATAAACCACGTCAAGAAAATACTGTATAAAATACCCCATGCCTATACCTATGAGTGAACCTAAGATGCCCAGAATAATCCCCTCAAGAAGGATAGTTCGGACAATTTCCAGCCGGGATATACCTATGGCCCTCAAAGTTCCAATCTCTGAGGTTCTCTCGATAATGGACATGTAGATGGTGTTGCTTACCGCCAGGAGGATCACAAAGAGCAGTATCGAGGCAATCAGGTTCAACTGGAAGGTGTAATCGCGCATCACCGAAAGATAAAAGGGATCCATCTCATCCCATGTTTTAGTCTCAATATCTAATCCGATTTTCTGCGCCTCTTCTTTGAAATCGGCATAGATATCTTCAAGATATTCACTTTCATGCAGCATCACAAGCAGATATTGCGAAGCATCAGTGTAATTCAGAACCTTGGCGACCTCTAATGAAGTAAGAACCACCGTATCATTGAGATCCTGCGGCCCAAAATTGGCAATGCCTCCAACCGTGACATTGGCCCCCTCCATGCCGCCGCCCTCATTTGGGACAGTGATGAGCAGACTGTCATTCAGCGAGACATCCAACTTCTCCGCCAAACCTGTGCCCAGAACACAGAGAGCAGGATTGTCGATGGAAAGCTTCATCCCTTCCTGGAGTATCCCATAGTTCATGAGTGCCTCATTGCCGGCATCGGCGCCATATCCCCTGAAGAGTTTGGAATTCTTATAATCTCCAATAAGACCCTGTAAATTGATCCGGGGAAGCACAAAGTTCACCTCTTCCCTGCTTTGAAGAATCGATTGAATTTGAGAAACCTCATCAGGGGTAAAGGTGTATTTCATGGTGAACTGGTCATCAGCCTCCAGATAACCCTTCTTGTAAATCTGAAAATGACTGTACTTCTCGCCAATCAGCGTTTCTCCAAATCCGACTCGCACCATATTGATATATCCAGCGATAAACATAACCGCCGTCAAGCCGATGATAATAATCAACAGCGTCAAGAGGGATCTCCTCGCATTGCCTAACAGATTGCGTATGGCAATCTTGAGTTCAATTATTCCCATCATCCACCTCCCCGTCTTTTATGAATAGCTTGGTTGTAATCCGCTCCAGCACACTGCCGTCATGAGAAGCGATGATGACCGATGATCCTTGCTGCTCCTGTATTCGTCCAAGCAGCTCAAGAATTTTCTGTCCGGTTCTTGAATCCAGATTAGCAGTCGGTTCATCAGCGATGATGAGTTTGGGGTGGGCTACCAGCGCCCGTGCAATGGCTACCCGCTGCATTTGCCCGCCGGACAATTCCCGCGGAAACCTGGTCATATAATCCTCGAGACCCACATCACGCAATAATAAGGATACCCTATCCTTTCGCTCCTGCTTCGTCATCTCCGAACGGAGGATGGGATACTCAACGTTATCAAACACGGTCAACACTGGAATGAGACTGAAACTCTGGAAGATAAATCCTATGTGTTTACGCCTCAATCGGCTTCGCGAAGCCTCGTCCATCTTTGTAATATCCATCTCGTTGAGCACCACTTTCCCCTCTGTAGGAGAATCCAGACAGCCCACTATATTCAGGAGCGTACTCTTGCCGCTGCCGGAAGGCCCGGCCACAACGGTGAAGCCCTCCTTAAAATCATAGGTCAAGCCCCTTAGAGCAGGAACCTGCACCTTGCCCATGCTGTAATTTTTTTTCAGGGCTTCGACTCTTACTACAGTTTTTTCATTCATGCTTCCTTCCTATTAATACTTGATTTCTTTCTTCATGTTACAATAATATTCTGCCGTCGAGGTGTCAGTACCCCTTCCCTTAAGCATCAATGCCTCATCAATCGTGAGCATGATTTCCCGGGCCTCGTTCTTCTTGCTAGTGATGAAACACGCATAGGCATGCATCACCTTCACGGATTCTTTCAGGAAGACATGAAAGCCAACGTCTCCTGCTGAAGAATATATCCGCATGTACGTCTGGGAGTCCTTCTTCACACTCCTGGTGAGGTCCTTGAAGTCTTTCGGAACCTGTATGAAAGAAACGATGCGCATGTAAAGATAGTCGAGGCTATCCCTCTGATTCTTAGGTATCTGATTGAAGTAATTGATGCCCAGATTGGCATGTTTAATCTTATCCTTCAGTTCCTTGCTGACACCGGCATAGGCTAAATTCGCCGCAGCTCTCCACGTCAAGATTATAGGGTCCTGGCTATTTAGCTTATAAGCCGCCTCAAAATAATCAATCGCCATTTTTGCGTTTGTTTCCAGGTTTTTCTTATCAATCTTCACGGAGTTCACACCGTTAACAAGAGCGAAATAATACACTCCTGATTTCTTGAGGGCCTGCGCATCTTGAGAATCCAGCGGTGCAGCCCGGGCTTCCTCCTCTGATGCGGCCATATCGTAGAAGTCAATGTAAACCATAACACCCGACTATCCTATCAGCCCTGCTTTTAGCAGACCGGCTAAGAATAAACAGAATTTCCTCTATTGGCCCGCTAGCGTTCCATAAATTCAACAGTTTCTGGGCGCAACCCTTCGGGTCGGGCTTTCCGCTCCAATGCCTTATTCCGGCAGCCTGTTGACCGGCTCATTGCCAATCGCCGGGGCTGCCGGCGGCATTTCCGCTGCAATCCCTTGCGCCTATTGTCATTTGGCAATTCGTTGTGTGCACTCCGCCCTTAAGCAGCTCCATACCTCCCACAACTACTATAGTATATACAACTGTTTGATATATGTCAAGCAAATATAGCAATAACTACCAAACGCCTCAAAAATTGTGTTTTTTCTAAACGCTCACAGTGCCTGTTGCTGCAAGATTCCTACACTGACGGTAATAGTCTGTTTTCCTTGGGGCGCCAGAAGATCACATAGTAACTTGTCAAGTTAACTGTCCACTTTTTCATGAAACTCATGCTCTCTTATACCTCAAGCTATCAGATGAATTCCGATAGCCTCATTGGCCGACTTACCACCCAGTATCCGCCGTGGGTAGTTGTTCACCCAATCCTGTATCATTTTTATATCCTTCTTGCTGTAACGGCCAATATCACAACTTTTAGGTATGAATCGCCGTATTAAGCCATTGGCATTTTCATTACTTCCCCGTTCCCACGATGAGTATGGGTGCGCGTAGTAAATAGTCGTTCTCTTGCGCTGGGTTAAGCAGGAGCGTTCCATATTCTCGCTATCCATAAATTCACCGCCGTTGTCGCATGTGATTGACTTAAACACCCTCCAAAACTGCCGACTGCCCAGTTTTCTCTCCAATTTATCCAGAGTTTTTACAAGGCTGCCCGATGTTCCATCGGGCAACTTTTCCATGATGACCACCCGTCCTGAGCGTTCTACAAGTGTCATGAGAGTTTGCTTGCCCTTGCCTTCAGCACCCACAACGCTGTCTATTTCCCAATGACCAAATTCTTCTCGATCCTCAATATACGCCGGTCTGGTCGAAATACTTTTCATTGCTGATTTCGCTCTGTTATGCCTCTTATGGCCATTTGAGCCATTCTTGCACCTCCTTTTACCCCGAAGCAGATAATTCTCGGCATTCCCCAGCAGGCCTTCATAGATATACCGGTAGAGGGTTTTCGTACTGATTCTTGTACCCGTTGGCCATGAGTACTTCTTATAATGCATTATGACTGAGTCAGGGCTGTATTTCTTTTTAAGGAGCTTTTGGGTCTCCTTGACAAATTTGTAATCGGCACCAAGCTTCAATGCTGGTCCCTTTGCTTCAAGCTCCCTACGGGCTTTTCTCTGGCCAATGTCCGCGCTATAGGTCATATATGCAGATAAATCACTATTCTGAAGTGTAACTGATCCTCGTTTGAGTTCTCTCCGTATACTTCTTTCATGGCGATCCAGGATGATTGCCATCTGTTTGATTGTCAGCATGTCCTTCCCTTTTTTGCGGATCATTCTTTCCAGAATTAGCCGTTCCTCCCAATTGAAGTGTTTTCCCCTTCTATAGCTTGTGCTATTGTGTTCTTGTCCCATGTTAACTCCTGTCTTTTCATATAAGCAGTATACATGAGTTTCATGGGGCTTCTTTTGCCCTCTTTATCGCGGACAGTTAATGTTACAATTCACCGCCAGAAGATCACATCCCTAAATGACTTGACATTTTTCTGAATATGTATTAATGATATACTATTAAAAATTATATTTGATATGCCAAGAGACAACAAAACACGATATGCCCTGCTAGGATTCCTCTCCCTCTCGCCCATGAGTGGTTATGACATCAAGAAGATGTGTGACAAATCCATTAAATACTTCTGGAATGAGAACCTCGGCAACATTTATCCTGTGCTTAAAAAAATGGAAGAAGAGAAACTCGTCTCGATGGAGAGGCACTATCAGGAGGACTCTCCTGACAAGAAGGTGTACTCAATTACCGATGAGGGTTGCGATCAGCTCAGGAAATGGCTAAAACACCCTCCGGATATCAGGAAGCTTAGGGAGGAACTCCTTCTCCAAGTATTCTTTGGCGACATGTGCAGCCCGATGTTACTGGTAGAGAAAATCAAGGAGCGCAAGAAGCTTTGCAAAATTCTTATCAGAGAACTCAATGAACTCAAGGATTATCTGCTTGATAAATATGGGCGGCCCCTTGATGAACAGGGGAAACAGCGGCAAGCCAGTGTAACCTATTGGCTTCAAACCATTTCCTTCGGTCTGCGATTATACCATGTCGAATTGGAATGGTGTGATGAGTCGATACAGGTATTCACAGAATTAGCACACAAAGAAGAAGATGCCGATGAAGCCGGTTAAATCCGCAGATTGCGCAGTGCAAAGAATGTCTGAACCACGAATGGACACACGAATTGCTGTTTATCCGCAGATGACACCGATGGACGCAGATTGCTGTTTGGACCACAGATGAACACAGATGGATGCCGATTGTTTTGCACAATGTCTTCATAGAAATTTATGAGCATTGAACTTTCGTGCTTTTCACGTCTTTCGCGGTTGAAATCCTTCCGTGTGTTCTGTGGTTAAATCCGCAGGGACCCTATTCAAAAATGGTAGAAAGGGCGGCGGCGACACCATCGCCAGTATCATCAATGTGGTACACATGGGTTGAACCGCTTGTAGCAGCATTGCTACTGAAATAGTTTTTGCTGGCAACTGCAATAAGCTTGGATTTGTTCTCGCGCGTTCTTATTGACGAAAAGTGAAGATCAGAAGTATGAGCGGAGACCCGGGGAAATAGTCCATTATCTACTGTATTCTCAACGTTAGCATGAGTAATGCTGTTGATATTTAAATTTATAGACGATCTTGCTTCAAGCTCCCCAAAAACCATCAAAAAAGGTTCATCTTTTTTCACGGTAAAAACAGTGCTGGGATCCAGCATGTTGTAGTAAGGTTTTCCGCCCGTATCGCTTGCGGTCAGCGTGGAAGGGGGGGCGGCATCGGTGATGAAGTCCAGCAGGGTAAGGACAGTATCGCCGCTCTGGAGGGGACAAGCCCTATGTAACACTCGAAATCCCTGCTAAAGAAGCCCCAAAGAATTGTCCGGCTGCTTGAAAGAAGCTAACCTGTCTGTATGCCGTCCTATATGAACAAGCCCGATTGGCTGAAAATCAAACTTGCCACCACTCATAACACATACGCCGTCCGTGACGACCTAAAAAACAAGGAATTGCACACGGTGTGCGAAGAGGCCCGCTGCCCCAATCTCCACGAATGCTGGAGCCAGCATCGAACGGCCGCATTTTTGATCCTCGGGAACATCTGTACCCGTGCCTGCCGTTTCTGTGCCGTTAAGACCGGCGCCCCAAGTCCGGCGGATCGATCAGAACCAGCAAGAATCGCAGAGTCTGTGGAGAGTCTCGGCATTTCCCATGCTGTGATTACCATGGTAACACGGGATGATCTTCCCGATGGCGGAGCCGGGCATCTTGCCGCTGTGGGCCGGGCGGTTCATACCCGCTTGCCGGAGACAACGGTGGAGTACCTTTCATCGGACTTGATGGGCAGCCCAAGGGCCATTGCCGCACTCGTCGAATCCCAGCCGGAAATACTCGGGCACAATGTAGAAACAGTTCGGCGCCTCACTCCCATCGTGCGATCTCGAAGCGACTATGACAGAACGTTGAAGTTCCTGCGGACAGTGTACGACATGGATAAGCAGTTAATAACTAAAAGCAGCGTCATGCTGGGACTAGGCGAGGAAGTCGATGAGGTTTTACAAACCCTGAACGACATATATGAGACAGGCTGCCGTCTTGTAAACATAGGGCAGTACCTGCAGCCGACGAAGAAGAGTCTTCCCGTAAAGAAATACTGGCATCCTGATGAATTTGATGCTTTGCGCGAGAAGGCCATGGCGATGGGATTCATCCAGGTGCTGGCCGGCCCCCTTGTCCGTTCCAGTTATCATGCAGGTAACCTGTTCCAATCCGTGTTGAGTAAACGGGGGGGAGGGGGAGGGGTGAATGATGCCTAGGCGCATTCCTTCATGGCTATTCACCCTTATTCTCGTTTTGACAGTAACGGGAATATACATGCTGCTCTTGAATCAGAGGACGGAGGATATAGAAGATAATCAATTCCTGCTGGATACGGTGGTCTCCATTAAACTCTATCAAAACAGGGATAAGGCATTGCTGCAGTCCGCATTTGACTACATCGCAAAAATGGAAGGAGAGCTAAGCCGCTATCGGCCTCATAGTGAGATATCCAGGATCAACAACGCTCAAGCGCAGTCCTGGATGGAAGTATCCGAGAATACATTCCAAGTGCTCGAAACAGCTTTTGTCTATGCCGAGATATCCAAGGGGGTATTTGACCCTACTATAGGACCCTTGGTTGATATATGGGGAATCGGAGGTGAAAACCCTCAAATTCCCAGCAATATCGAGATTGCACGGATTCTCCCCCTCATCGACTATAAGGCTGTTCAACTCAATTCCGAACGCAAAGCGGTAATGCTAATGCGGGAAGGGCTGCGGCTCGATATTGGCGGAATTGCAAAAGGCTGGATAGCCGATGAGATCGCAAACTACCTCCACGAGAATGGGGCAGGACATATCCTGATAAACCTCGGCGGCAATGTTCGTGTAATGGGGGGAAAGCCGGACGGAAAACCGTTTCGAATAGGAATGCAGGACCCCTTCGGCGAGCGGGGAAACTATTTAGGAGTATTCTCCCTGTCGGAGGGCTCAGTGGTCTCATCGGGCGTATATGAACGCTTCTTTGAGGCAGACGGCATACGTTATCATCACATATTGGATACAGAAACCGGTTATCCTGCGGATAATGGCCTTGCTGCCGTCACGGTTATCAGCCCCCGCTCCGTAGACGGCGATGCGCTTTCAACAACGCTTCTCGCCATGGGATTGGAAATGGGGATTGAACTGGTCATGACATTTGATCATATAGAGGCGGTGTTCATCACAACAGAGGGTGATATTTTTATCACGCCCGATGCAGCTAGGATTTTTGAGCCCGCACACGAGGAATTATCGATACAAATCTATTGATGACGGACTGCTCAAAAATAAATGCCGGAGTAAAGAGTGAAGGAGAGCGGATTGTATTGTCTGCCTGAGTCGGTAAAGCCCCACCATTCAAACCGCGCACCGATGTGGAAAAACTCAAATCTCCAAGTTCCATCCACCCTGTAGTATACGGTCTCAAGCAATTCCTCGCCGATTGAGCTATAGACTCGAATCCCGCCGCCAAATACGAGATTCTCCAAGCTTTCCACCTTAAGAAGATGGTAAAAAATTGGATCGGAAACCCATAATCCGAAATAAAGCACGCCAGTATATCCTACCTGTTGTGTGCTCAATGTTTTAAGAGAGTGGAGAGAGCCGCCGAAATCAAGTCCAAGTTCAAGGCGTGACTGGTCTTCCTCCATTAGGAAACCCCTCAGGTTGATCCCTAAGTCCAGGGAGTTGAATAGGATGGCTGGATCACTGGGCCTCCATGAATATCCTGAACTACGGAAATTTACCCCGAAACTACGGCCAAGGAATGGAAACCAGTAGCGAACTTCTGCGCCAAAGGATGAATAAACGAATGATTCCAACGATGTCCATGTATTCACCAATTTGTCAACGGAACTGTCATGGGCAGCCAGCTTGAAACTCAATTCTCCTCTGAACTGATCTCTATATTGACTGTTATCGTCTTGCGCAGTGGATTCGTCCCGTTCGATAACGAACTTCGGCGTATTATCATCGATGATTCCATCTCCCGAATTCTGTGTTTCATTCTCTATTGTACCAGGCTGGCCTTTGCTCCAGGCGTTCTGAGCCTTATCCAGGGCCATCAGATCGATTATAGACGCTCTGTAGGATTCGATACGCGGATCATCAGAATCGATGGTTTTTGCATCATCCAAGGTTTGCAGGGCCTTTTCCCACTCACCTTTGGCGGCCAGGTTCAGGGAGAGAACGAGCAGTCGCTCCAGTTCAGGATTTGTTGTGTTTTCCATCGATTCCTGCGCATGGATTCCGAACGAAAACACGCTCAGGAATGTGAAACAGAGAATGAGCGGGGATAACAGTTTTCTCAAGGGCCATCCCTGCCAAGCAGTCTATTCCACAGTGTCGAACAGGGGAAAGCCGGGAAAATCTCGGCCCATGTGCCGGCCTTTGTCTCTTTTTTCAATTCCCGTTGAAGCATGTCCAGAAAGGTCTCCCTAGCAATACTCACGGCGCCAAAGGATGCAAGATGCCGCGTTTTCTGTTGACAGTCGATCAATCCGAAATCGGCATCGATCAGAGTTCCGACGAGGGCCGTGAAGGTAATTTTTGACGCATCCCGCTCCACGAAGAACATAGACTCACCATAGAAACAGCCTCCGAGAGCAACACCGTATAAACCGCCGACGAGTCTTCCATCCTTCCATGCCTCCACAGAATGTGCATAGCCAAGATCATGGAGCCTGCAGTATGCCGCCGCCATATCTCTGGTAATCCAGGTTCCATCCTGGCCTGCCCTGTCCATTTTATTACAGCCCTGAATGACCTGGCTAAAGGCATGATCCACGGTGAGTTCTAAATCCCTCTTCTGAATTCGGCGCATTAGGCTCTTTGAAACATGTAAATCGGTCGGAAATAACACGAATCGCGGATCCAAGCTCCACCAAAGTATGGGTTCACCCTGCGAAAACCATGGGAATATGCCTTTTCGATAAGCCGCCAGGAGGGTTTCAGGGGAAAGATCGCCTCCTGCCATGATGAGATCCCCTTCAATCTCACACGGACTGGGAAAGTCTATACTGTTATGCATTCTTAAACTGTGCGTATATGTATATCATTGTTTTCGACATCGGCTATGGCTTCCCCTCCCGATACAAGGGAACCGAACAGCACCTCATCCACGAAGAAACCTTTGATTTTATCCTCAATGAGTCGTGCAATATTGCGAGCGCCAAATTCAGATGAATGCCCATTTTTGGCAATCCAGCGAATGGCTGCATCGGTAACACTCAAAGACACACCCTTGGGCTTCAACATCGCCTTAAACAGATTGAGTTCCTTGCGGACGATTTCTTCCACAATTTCAAGCCCTAAATGACCGAATTTGACCACCTTGTCCAGACGGTTACGGAATTCAGGGGAAAAGACTCGCTGAACCGAATCATCTAGCGCATCAAAACTCACCTCGCCCACACCGAATCCTAACTTCGTCCTGCCGATTTCCCGCGCACCCGCATTGGAGGTCATGATAATAATCACATTCCGAAAATCCGCCTTCCTTCCCATATTGTCGGTCAATGTCGAGTAATCCATCATCTGCAGCAGTACGTTGAAAATCTCAGGATGGGCTTTTTCAATCTCATCAAGGAGCAAGACGGCATGAGGAGTCTTGCGTATGGAGTCAGTCAATATGCCCCCATCGTCATATCCGACATACCCCGGCGGTGAGCCGATAAGTCTGCTGACGGTGTGCTTCTCCTGGTATTCACTCATGTCAAACCTGTGCAGGGAGATTCCCAGCTCATCGGCAAGGTTCCGCGCCAACTCTGTTTTGCCCACCCCGGTGGGGCCTACGAAGAGGAAGGATGCCACCGGCTTATCCGGCTTACGAAAGCCGGCACGTGAGCGTTTGATGGCCTCAGCCACGGCTTCAACCGCTTCGTCCTGCCCAAAAATCTTGGCTCTGAGTGTTTCAGATAGATGACGCAGTCTGTCCGTTTCGCCGGTGCTGATGGATTTCTCCGGTATTCGGGCCATTCTTGCCAATACCTTCTCGATGTCCTTGGTTTCAATCGAGGGGATGGCCGGCTGCACTGTGGAAACATCACCTTTCGGCCCGATGAATGGATTTTCATCCGCAGTCTCAATGCGGCCCTCATCAATTGGCCTGTCTTCTTGGATTTCCTGTGCCGCCCGTGAACGAGGTATTGACTTTGTGCCGGTTGAATCGGAACGGGATAGAGATTCCATCTGAAGACGCTTCCATGCGCCTGCCTCATCCATGAGATCAATCGCCTTATCTGGAAGATGTTTCTCGTTTAGAAACTGATCTGATAGATCGACGGCGGCCCTCAATGCTTCATCATCATAGGACACCCCATGATGGATCTCATAAACCCCGCGAAGGCCAAGAAGTATGCGATATGTTTCTTCCCTCGTGGTTTCTGGTACTTCTATGCGCTGGAAGCGGCGGGCTAAGGCATGGTCCTTCTCGAAGAATTTCTTAAATTCGCTATGAGTCGTTGATCCGATGCACCGCAGCTTCCCCGACATCAGAGCGGGTTTGAGAAGATTGGACGCATCCATACTGCCGCCGGACGTGGCTCCGGCTCCGATCACCGTGTGTATCTCATCGATGAAGAGTATTATGTTTCCTCTCTTCTCGACTTCCTGAAGGACTTTTTTGATCCGCTCTTCAAAATCACCTCGGTAGCGGGTTCCCGCCAGCAGAGATCCCATGTCCAGCGACCATATTCTGAATTCCTGAAGAAAGCGGGGGGCATCCCCATCGACGATGCGGCGGGCCAGCCCCTCTGTAATCGCCGTCTTACCCACACCTGGATCCCCGACATGAACAGGATTATTCTTCAACCGGCGGCTCAATACCTGCAATGTCCTCTCCATGATGTCTTCACGGCCTATAAGCTGCTCCAACTCGCCCGATTCGGCCCTGGCGGTAAGATCGACGGCATACGACTTCAGGACGCTGGACACCTGTTTTCTAGAGCTTCCTTCTTGGGGAGATTCCCTAAAACCGTCCTCATCGCAACTTTCATCCTCATCCTGTTCAACACTTGAATGGGACACCACCTCCAGCAGTCTTATGCGTCTTATTCCCGCTTCCCTCATGTAATAAGACGCATGGAGGTCTTCAAGATCGTAAATAGCGACCAGCAGGTCGTCCGAGGTTATTTCCCCCTTCTCGGCGAAAGCTGTATGACCAATCACACGGGCTATCGTAGACTGCACACCCTGGGTGTAAACCGGCTCGACGTTTTGCACTTTCACTAAATGCCTGTCGAAATAACCCTCAATGGACTTCCTGATATCATCGGGATCCGCTTCACACTCGCGAACAACAAAACGTGGCCGATCAAATTTTAGAGAAACATAAAGCAGGTGCTCTGGTGTGATTAATTCGTGTTCATTGATTTTTGCCTCTGCATAGGCTTCATTGATAATCGATTGGACTTCTGCGGTCAAATTCATGATTTTAAGCCTTCTCTAAACTGGCCCGGAGCGGAAATTCTCGCGCCTTGGCAATTCTTTCGACTTGTGCCGCCTTTGTCGAGCCGATGTCGTAGGGATAGATGCCCACTACCCCGCTCCCTCGATTGTGAATTTCCAGCATTATTCTAGTCGCTTCGACCGGAGGCTTGTGAAAGATGGACACCAGAACTTCCACGACGAAGTCCCGCGGCGTGTAGTCGTCGTTATGAATAACGACCCGCCACATGGCCGGTTCCTTGATTTCCTCACGGACATCTTCCAATAGATCGCCATCGTTTTGAAAATCTGTCTTATTGGAACACTTCTCAGAACCGTCAGGGCGCATGCTCCTGGCAAGGCGATGGTGAAGCCCCGAATTCGCACTGTCCTTGAAAACTGCAAGTTCTTCCGCCAGCAATGCATGAAAAGTCAGTCTTGTAATAGGATCGTCTGTCATACCATATTGAATTTACGACTTCCGGAGGTTGAAATCAATGGTTTCTTCGCCTGATTTCACTTATTGTAGCGGCGTAAAGGTTCCCGATTCGGCACGCCCGCTCTTGCTGTAGTAGATGGCCTCAACGGATACAGGCAGATAGTCCCGGCCAAAACCGCCCGAATGCGGGCTTTTCCAGCTTATCGTGTACCGGCCGGTCTTCTGCTGTCTCAACCTATCTATGATGACTCCGCTCCCTTCCGGCTGAAAAAGAAAGGAAGAATGGCCCTGTGTTTCTTCGGCTATATAATCAAGCTCTCGGCTCACAACATCCGAATCCGCATAAAGGGGATAGAATACAATGCCGTTATTGGCCATCAGCCGTGCTGTTTCCGCCAATCCGAAAGTTTCAAAGGCGGCGGCCGCCGGTGGAGTACGAACGAACGCGATTACGGCCTTGTGGACCCGATCCGGTGCGATTCGATTTGCCGCCAGCCGCAATGCTTCGTCCCATCGAATTTGTTTGGGGCCGGCTTCTGCGATAACGGCACGAAAAAAACCTTCGAATCCCTCCCCTTCTTGACTCTCATAGAGAAGGGGTTTTTCTGATGCCTTGACAAAGGCAAGCTTATCGCCTGTTGCCAGGGCGTTGTTCATATCCTCAACACCGCTCAGGAGCTTTCGCGATTCCTCGGCATCGCCGGAAGTATCGACCACGGCCGCAATCGAAACTGAGAAATCCTCAAAAGACTGCCAATCGATTCGAGGCTTGCCTATCGGAATTTCGCCATCAAAAACCCTGAAGTTCGTCTCATCAAGACCGGTGAGGGGATTTCCACGTCTATCCTTTACTGTAAGATCGACAAAAATATCCGGAAAGGCATCGGCTCTTACCCTTTCCAAGCTTACTTCCAACCCATTATACAGACTAGAGAGGGGAATAAGCAGGTGAACCCGATTGCCGTTAAAATCACATACCGCAAGATTCCCGTTGTCATCGGGAAATACCGAGGTTATCCGGTGTATGCCATCTCCCAGGGATGCCTTTAAGGACAGTTCTCCAGAATCCAGATCAACCTGCATGATATTCGCTCCATCGGCAATCAAGAGGAAGTCCTCGTATATGGCAAGCCCCTCCGGTTTATCCAGCCCGTCGGTCAGCAAAGGTCCAAGATAATTGCCGGATGAGTCAAAGACATCGACCCGAGCCCTCAACGAATCGGCGACATAGACCATATCATCCAGGCAAGCGATACCAGAAGGTCCTTGAAAACCCGTAAAACTCAAGATATGCGTGCCATCTATGCCCCATTTGGCAACACGCCGATTGCCCCAGTCACTGACATAGAAGAACTGCCCATCGGGTGAGAGCGCCATGAACTGTGGTCCGAGGAATTGGTTCATTCCTTTTCCGGTATCACCCCAGGTCTCCGCCCTGTACCCCTTTGTCAAACCCTTCAAGGTGATGACGGCTAATCGATTGGCCTGGAACTCGCTGACCAGAAGCCTGTCATCGCCGAGAGGCAGGACATCAAAGGGGCGCAACAACCCTTCAATCCCCCCCTCATAGTACTCAACAAAAGCTCCATTTGCATCAATCTGAACGAGTTCTCCTCCAGAATAAGAGGTAACTATCAGTGCACCTGAGTTGTCACGCAGACTGCGTGCCGTGACCGGCTGTTGAAAATCCTGCACTAGGCCTCCTCCCCCCTGGAAGGTAGCCATTGGAATCCACTCATCATTCGCCCGCAAGCCGTCTTCTCCGGCAATGCGGCGGCGAAGCCAGTCGGCACGATCCTTAAGGGCTAAAGAAGCCTCATTCTTTTCAATAAGTTCATCCCAAATTGCAAGTGCGGATACTTCCTCCCCAGATTTCCAATAGGCCCAGCCCAGCCATTCCTTGATTTTCGGATCAGCGGGATTCAGGGAATTAGCCCGCTCCATTGCCAATAACGACTTGCCCGGCAAGCCGTCATTGTAGGCGACAACTCCCCATCGCCACTCTATCAAGGACTGCATAGATTCGAAGCTGATCTCCTGAGCCCATAGTGGAGCGGTCAAAAAAAGGAAGAGCGAAAGAAACTTCATGACGGAGGTAGTATTGCCGGGTACGTTTAATAGACAAGTTCTGGCCCCCTGCTTAAACCCGTCTCCCGCTTCAGTGTTCCCAAAATGATCATTCAGCCAGGCCAGACTCCGCTTTTCCCTTCTTGAAATGAAGGCCGGTTTCCCGAATTTATTCATTAGGGGCACGCTGCTCATGTAATCTGACCCTTTTAAGATGACCTGCAATGACTTTGTCATGGGGACAAGCTGTCAGCGCCTCTGCGAGATACTTCTCCGCCGCAGAGATATCACCGGCATGGAATAGCGCCCACCCCAAGGAATCCTTATATGCGAAACTCTTAGGATTCTCTTCCACCGCCCGTCTGCATAGACTTACGGCGGTTCTTGAATCCTTTCCGGTATCTGCCAATATATATCCAAGACCGTTGATCGCGTTCGCATTTTGCACATCCAGGCCAACCGCCTTTGTATAGCTCTCTATAGCATAATCCACATGCCCTTGACACCACTGGCAGTATCCGAGAATCGCCCATGTCTGAGGAGACAGAACACCATCGTCAATAATGGCTTGAAGATACTTAACCGCTGCATCTGTATCATCTTTGCAGGCCAGCAGCCAGGCCAGAAGCATGCGCACCTGATAAAGCCTGATCAACTTGTCTTCATGATTGAGCACCTGTTTGAACAGCCTGATAGCCTCCGTGTCTTCCTGCAGTCTGACATGACACAGGCCCATGAAGTAGGCCAAATCTGTATCTTCAGCCGGATCAATTTCTTCACCCATAAATATTGTCAATGCTTCTGAATAATGCCCCTCCCGGTATAACAACAGGCCGTCATCCCGGACACCCATTCTTCCCCTCCTTCAAGACCTCATATCATACGCAGGATTTCATAAGAATAGTCATCAATTAAATCTGGTGCGATGAACGATGGCTCCCTTTCCTGCCGTCATGGGGAAGATACTCGCCTTGAACCCGAATATCCGGTCATATTCCTCCAGGCATTCTTCGTAATGGCGCTGCTTCCCGCTACTCAAGAGGGTAATCATACTGCCGCCATAACCAAAGCCTATCATTCGAGATCCGTATACCCCCTCGGTTTCACTCCCCCTTTTTGCAAGCCAATCGAGTTCAGGGCATGATACCTCCAAATTATCTCTCAGGCTTCTATGAGAACTGAACAGCATACGTCCGGCAACATCGTACATGCCGTCATCAAGAGCAGTACGAAATTCCTGTATCCGCTCGTTTTCTGTGATGAGGTGCAGACATATCCTCCGAGATCGTTCACTGAGACCTTTCACCGAGCCGACAAGATCATTGCAAGTCAGATTCCGAACCATTCCTCCGTTTTGGGATACGCCTACAGTCGTCATACACTCACGGCAGGCCTCATCGATTCTGGTCTTCTCCTCATCGCCGATGGTTTCAGGAACCCGTGAGTCCGTTACGATCATGGAAACCGATGAGGATGGGAAGGGGAGATGCTCCACCTCGCTGGAATAGGCATCGATGAGGCATAGATGGCCTTCCTTAGCATGACAGGTCACCATGAGAGAGCTAATTGATTCCTGCAGCTTCATTGATTCGCTCTCTACCAGCATAGCCACTTCGATAATCTGCTCATGAGTCATATCCAGTCTGAACAGTTCTTTCAGGGCATAGGCGGCGGTTATCGTCAAGGCTGCCGATGAGCCTAAGCCAATACCCATAGGAATCTCACTGGAAACGGTTACGCTTACTCCGTGGAGTTTATAGCCTCTATATACTAACTCTTTGAATACTCTTTTGATGTAATTCGCCCAGCGGTCTTCTTTCTTATGCCTCAAGCTATTGATAGAGAATTTTTTCTTTTCTTTCAGATTATCCGAATAGAAACAAAGAAAGCTATCCCAGCGTTGAGACATGGCCACATAGAACCGCCTATCAATCGCAAGAGCCAATACATACCCTTGGCAGGATTCGCCATGCTCACCGAGCAATTCAATCTTGCCGGGAGCACTGCAAATCACCGTAGGCTCTGCAGCGTATTCTTGCCTGTGCTGAGCGGCAATCTGATCAATCAAAGAATCCATCACCTTAATATACCGTCCCCGCATAGAAACCAAGGGTTAGCAGGGTATGAAAGCCGTCTCTATAAGAGGTACCCTAGGATCTGCCCCATAAACGGCCCTGGCTTCGCATGCCGGACACCTGGCACCCAAGTGCTCGCCACTCGGCGCCCCTGCCTTATTGGCAAATTCGGGCAAATTCATTCTCCAGAAACAGCTCTTAGGACGGCAAGGCAGAAGGATATCTTTCAATCCGTGGAACTGCTGGAATTGGCGCTGCTAACCCGGCACACTTATCATTGTCAGTGTCTGGGGCACACCCCCTCGGCCCGTCCGAAGGGGCGGGCTTTGCCTGCGTGCAGAGCACATACAGGCAGGCCAGCAGCAGCCAGGGGTTCAGTCTAGCTTCAATTCATCAGGACACACTGCCGCCCGGTGGTAAATCTGCTGCCTCAAAGCACAAAATATAGCGTGACGGACTCCTGCTCATCCGTCTTTGATTCCATATCTCTTGTTAAACCGTTCCACTCGGCCCGTCATATCGACTAACTTCTGTTTCCCGGTAAAAAAAGGGTGACAACTTGAACATATCTCAATTTGTATATCGCCTACAGTGGAATATGTTTCAAAGGAATTGCCGCATGCGCAACTTACATTTGACGGTTTATAATCCGGATGTATTCCGCTCTTCATTCACATCACTCCTATTCAGATTACATACATGGAACTACATATCCCGTGTGCCTGATGTATTCATTCCCTTAAGGAATGCTTCATTGTTCTTGGTCTTACGCATTTTGTCAACTATCATCTCGGTGGATTCAAGATCATCCATAGGACTCATGACCTTTCTCAGCACCCACATCTTATTTAGTTCTTCCACAGTAAGCAGCAGGTCCTCCTTGCGGGTACTGGATTTCTTGACATTGAACGCCGGATACACACGTTTGTCGGCTAAACGGCGATCCAAAGACAACTCCATATTTCCAGTCCCCTTAAACTCTTCGAAAATCACTTCATCCATCCGGCTTCCTGTTTCGATGAGCGCCGTCGCAACAATGGTGAGACTGCCTCCGTGCTCAATATTTCTTGCCGCGCCGAAGAATCGTTTTGGTTTGTGCAGGGCATTGGAATCGACTCCCCCTGAAAGAATCTTTCCACTGGTCGGCACGGTCTGATTGTATGCTCTAGCCAGTCTTGTGATGGAGTCGAGAAGGATCACAACATCCTTCTTATGTTCCACCAGCCTCCTGGCTTTTTCGAGGACCATTTCCGCTACCTGAACATGTCTTGTCGCCTGTTCATCAAAGGTAGAAGCAATGACTTCTCCCTTGACACTGCGCCGCATATCGGTGACTTCTTCCGGTCTTTCATCTATAAGCAATACGATAAGATAAACTTCCGGATGGTTCTCGATAATTGCATTGGCGATTTTCTGAAGAATAATGGTTTTCCCTGATTTTGGCGGTGAGACGACGAGCCCTCTCTGCCCCTTGCCGATGGGACAGAAAAGATTGATTATCCGAGTCGAGGGATCTCCAACAGCCATTTCCATGTTCAATCGTTCCGCGGGGTACAGGGGGGTGAGATTCTCAAATGAAACACGGATTTGCGCCATTTCCGGATCATCGAAATTGACATTCACCACCCTAAGCATCGCGAAGAATCTCTCGCCTGTCTTGGGTGATCGAATCTGGCCATACACCGTATCGCCTGTTTTAAGATTAAAGAGCCGTATTTGACTGGGAGATACATATACATCATCGGGACCCGGCAAATAAGAATTCTGCGGGGACCTCAAAAAACCATATCCGTCGGGCAGGATTTCCAGTGACCCATAGGCATAAATAACCCCGCCGTTATTGATGTGAGCCTTTAACACCTGAAATATGATCTCTTGCTTCTTCAAAGGTATCATATTCTCTTTTTTCAAGCCCATATCTTCGGCTAGTTTACGCAGCTCCGGCATGGGCATGATTGAAAGATCATTGATAAGTAATTTAGGGGCCTCAGGATCATGCTGCGGTTTTTTTATACTTCGGCCGCCGTTTCCTTTCTTAACATTCTTCCGGCCCTGGAACGATTTCCCCTCTACGGCTGAATCATTTTCGTACCCATTCTTGCTGCCATCTTCATCCGAAACCTCACTTTTCCAGGCTTCATCCTGCCGGGGGTTCTGTGATGATATACCTGCCGGCGAATCTGAGCCTGGCTCTTCGATTCCCAATGCTGCGGAATTCGGTTCTGCCGATTGATCCGCAGTGAGAAATTCTGGTTTATGCATCAGAGAGGCAGCAGGCATATCAACCTGTTGAGCCTCTGATGAATCACCATTAACTCTTACTATGATAGCCTTCTTTTTTTTCTTTGCGGGTTCCTTGCTTTCCTGTTCTGCCTTAACATCATCGAAATCAAGTTCGTTCTGCTGTGATCGGCTTCTAAGCACTAGTCAATCCTTTTATTGATATTCTTAACCTTTAACAACCTGTTCCAGCTTGATTCTTCATCTTTGCTTTTACGTCCTCGAAATAGCGCTTAGCTTGAATCAAACTAGGATTTCTCTACGTAGGATCAAGAAAAATCTCTTCTCCGGACCTATGATTGCAAGAGATTCTCAAGTCTTATTCATATAATTCTTTCATAGATACGAATTCATTGTATCTGGGAACTCTCCCAGCTAGTGGCATATTGATTCTCTGTCTCCAATCGGGACTAAACGGGAAATTCGAATGAAAAACGCACGCATCATACTCAGCAAATCAGTATATGCCACTAATATAGCACTTGAATCATTATCTGTCAAGGTATTGAAGCAATCCTTTGCCTCTGTCATTGTATTCTCTCTTATTTCTCTTCTATCGCCATCAAACAAATAATGCTGAACATGTGTTCTTCCGTATGGATCGGACCAGGCTCCATACTGTACCAACAGGTCTACCGCCTCCCGTCATCAGGTCCAGCTATCCCTGTTACCGCAATTGTCCAATCCGCATCGCTGAGACTTCTGTTGCCTTTTGTCCTCAAGAAAGCTGAAAATTCGAGAAATAAAACCCTTATACACGAGCAGCCGTCTTCTTCAGCCGCTCCCGAGACATAGAAAAAATATCGATCTCGAATGAATCAGCCAGCATTTCACACCGTCCTTGAATACTGGTATCATCTTCCATAATCAAACAAGGGCAACGGACATTGCCGATTATCTTGCCTCCTCGAAGAAGTTCCAGGCGTTTCTCTACGTGCACATCCCCTTTTATGGAACCGCTGACAACGAGCGTTCCTGACTTGATATCTGCAACAACAACGGCAGTGGTTTCCACCATAAGAAAACCCGGTGTTTCAATACTCCCTTCAAACCGTCCATCAATCTTCAATGAATCATTGTAACAGAGTGTACCTGTGAATTTAGTCTCAAGTCCGAGTACCGTTCTAACCTTGTATGATTTGCGCTCCAAATGCTTCACCTGATTACTTGGTTGTCATCTCAAAGACGCCATCCCAGTTCTCCGGCGGCGGATTCTTGATATAGAGTTCGCAACGAGTACAGAAAATCCGGGATGGCCCGTCAGTTGGATCGATATTGAGCGCCATCATAAATTTCTCAAGGGCTTTGACAAAATCATAGTTCTTATAATGAGCCCTTCCCTCCGAAAAAAGCTGTACCGCTTGGCGCTTTGCATCACTGATCATACGTACGTATTTCTTCATTATGCAAAGACTTGAAATGCTCACGGAAGCGATCCTCCAGCTCATTCAAGGCTAATTCAGCCTCTCGCACACTGCCTTCGGATTCTTGAAGAGTTTTTATTTCACCCTCCAAACTGTCCAAAGTGGCCAATAAATGTCTGGTTTCATCAAGTACCTGATTCTTAAAGGTTTCAACAACCTGCCGGTCCGATACTCTCAAATACTTTGCGGATGCATACAATTTATTCAGGGGTGTTTGCAAATGATCGATGTACTGCATTAAGGATATATTCAAAGAATCTGCCTGCATTAAACGTTTTTCCCGAAGAGCGACCTGCTTAGACAACTCGTGGTTTCGAAGCACCGTTTTGATTCGGGCCAAGACTTCTAGAAAATTAAATGGTTTTGTTATATAATCGTCTATTCCCAGGTCAAAACCTTCAATCTTGTCCTTAACGGCATCCATTGCGGAAAACATAATGACAGGAATATCCCGATACTTTTTATAGGCTTCATCCCGCTTAAGCATCTTAGTCAATTCCCAACCTGTCAGTCTAGGCATGATATTATCGAGAATTATCAAATCCGGAGTGTGTTCTTTTATTAACTCAAGACCCTCTTCGCCACTCGTTGTTTGCAGGATACGAAATCCCAGCCGCGAAAGCATTACTTCAAAAAAATCAAGATTTATTTGTTCATCATCGATGATGAGTATCGTTTTTTTCTCCATAGACTAAACCTTCTCCCTAGCAGGAATACTGAGAGATCAGCTAACAGCATCAGGAATCACATATTGAAAGGCCTTTCTAAATACTGCCCCTGATGTTCCAAGCTAATTCTTTGAGTTCCCTTCCTGGCCGAAAAACAGCTACACCATGTGTTGCGACTGGAACTATCTCTCCAGTTTTCGGATTCCTGGCTTTTTCGCGTCCTTTTTTCGTCCGTATCCTAAATGTTCCAAATCCACGTAACTCAATGACACGGTCTTCGGAAAGCGCATGCTTCACTTCTTCACAAAATGCATCAATAACATTGTGTATATCTTTATGCTGGATCCCGTATTTATCGGAAATATTTCCAATAATTTCGGCCTTGGTCATCTTCAACTGGGTATGGTTTTCGGTCATTGGAATCCCCCTGTATTAATCCAGTGACATCAGCTTCTTGTGCATACGTGATTTCTTACGCGAAGAGGTGTTGCTGTGATACAATCCTTTACCAGAAGCGGTATCAATCAATTTCACAAAATAATGATACCTGGATTCGGCGACGGCTTTATCCTTATTAGCCACGGCTTCTTCAAATGCCTTGACACTCGTCCTGACACGGCTTCGAATAGATCGATTATGAACCCGCCTTCTGAGATTTTGTCTATGCCTTTTGGCCGCATCATTAGTATTGGGCAATGTCTACTCCATATTGTAAATTTCAGATAAGCATATCAGCCGATACTGTGCATGTCAAGGCCATGGGGCATACCATGCGGAAATCCATTAAAAAAAATCACGGGGCCGCCGTTCTTCCCGCTTACATTTCTCACAGGAAGCCGAGTGCTTCATTCGGCCATTAATGAATACCGATCGCATTTTAACCTCACCTCCGCAAGAACAGGAAAATTTCTGAGTTCCCGAAAGACCGCGTGCATTCTTACTTGATAGTGCCATCAATTCTCT
Organism: Spirochaetaceae bacterium; assembly: GCA_965232165.1. Taxonomy (GTDB): domain Bacteria; phylum Spirochaetota; class Spirochaetia; order DSM-2461; family DSM-2461; genus UBA2779. The sequence goes on from CBDDOY010000002.1 coordinate 1,282,093, forward strand.
CCTTTGCTGTCATATAACAGACTGATACTAGCAAATCCCGCAGACAAATGTCAATAAACGCCCAAAGACTGTCCTCTACGGTATTACATCATCTTCAGGCAATAGCTGCCATTGACCTCTGCTTCGAACAAAACGAGATGCCGGAATGGTCATTTGCCGAGAATCCGAATCCACTAAGACAACGATACGGCTGCAAATATTTACCTCCGACACGACATAATTCATTCCTTTGTAGTTAATGGCACAGCCCCGTGCGGGAAGTCGTTTGCTTTCGGCAACATAATGGTCATGCTCATAGGCTAAACAGCAAAACAAACGGCCACAAGCGCCTGATATTTTGAGGGAGTTAAGAGATAGATTCTGAATCTTGGCCATTGTTATAGAAACAGGCGAGAGTCGGTCTGTCATCCCATGACAGCAATAAGGACGGCCACAAACGGCCATTCCTCCTATCATGCGGGCACTGTCCCGAATGCCTATCTGTCTCAATTCGATGCGGGGCACAAAGTAGACCGAGAGTTCCTGTACCAGCACCCGAAAATCAACGCGTCCCTCCGCTGTGAAGAAAAAAACTAATCTGTGTCCGTCAAGAGAAAAATGAGCTTCAATAAGTTTCATAGACAAGGCAAACTTCTCTATCTTCTCCCGGCATCTGTTATATGCGATTTTCTCCTGTTCCGCTAAATGCTCCCTAGCTTCAAAATCCGCATCCGTCGCAATTCTTATAATTCTCCGAACCTGCTCGGCTTCAATACCATCACAAACACTGACAGGTCCCAGAATACGGGCTATATCTGCACCAAATTGAGTAGAAGCGACAACAAAATCACCGCGGGAAATTGCCATGCCTTTCGGCGGGGAACAGTATTCAAATTCATTGCGGGAAGAAATTCGCATACGCCAAAGATCTGCGGGAATGATCTGGAATTCAGCTCTCGGCCTGCTAAGATGCCGCTTTGACTTGCGGTGTGTGTGTTTTGATGAACGCATAAGCATCCTTTACATCGACAGATCGACTAGGAGTCCGTTGATTTCATCCACTCTCTGCAGTATATCAAGCTGGTCGGCCTGATTCTTTAGCACATGAGTCGCAAGGCTCTCCAGTTTTTCATCGACGACCTGGATCACTAAGTATTTTTTCTGCATCATGGTCCGTGGATTCCTTGTCCCAATTTTTTCAGCCGCTTCATAACAGTTGTCAATTATATAGCGAAGAAAGCGCTTGACAGCATGTTTATACTCCTTAAGTGGACCGAATAAGGCATCCTTCTTGAGCGACTCGCCTTTTTCATGTACCTCATCAAGAAGGTCTTCAAAAGTCTCGGTTCCATCCAAAACCGGAAGACTCGGGATGACAGCGCCCGCAGCCTGAGAAGTCTCTTCCGCCGTTTTATTGAAAGCATTCAAAAAACCGCTGGCACTTCCCTTCTTCGTCTTGGTGTTTTTGCGATCTTTTTTCCCAGTCCATGCTTTTGGGGGCTGTCCAATTTGACTAAGATTCTCGATCTCCATATCTGCGGCTCTAGCTTATGGAAGAGTCGCCGATGGCTGAGCAGATATATTTCCCCAGTCGATGGAGAACAGTTGGCTATCGTCTATCGGTGCAGATGTTAAAACGCTTTTGTCGTCAGAGACGATACAATGCCCATGGAACAACACGCCTTCTTCAATGATGATGCGCGGTGTGCGAATGCTCCCCATAACAATGCAGGTCGACAGCAAGACAACCTTGGAATGAACTCTGAGATCACCCCTGACTATTCCTCCAACTACGACCGTATCCGCTTCTATCTGACAACTCACTCTTCCACTCTTTCCGATAAGAACTCTGCTGTCGGCCTTAATGCTTCCTTCGAAATCACCATCAATTCGCAGCAGACCCTTGATACGGATATCACCCCGAAAATGCGTATTTTCACCAATGATGGAATTGATAAGCATCGAATTTTTTGTCACTTCATTCATACAACAGAAATGATGCCTTATTTGTAGCGCTTCAGATTCGACGTAAAATTGCCTAAACTGTTATCCGAATTCGTCATATTGAGGAACTTAAATGGATCAGCCAACTGAGTTCCTATCATGACTTCATAATGAAGATGGGGCCCTGTCGACATACCGGAATTTCCCATAGTACCTATCACCTCACCCTGAGCGATCCGCTGGCCGACTTCTACCAGCTGACGCTGCAGGTGCGCATATCTTGTCTTGAACCCGTATTTGTGCTGAATGTCGATATAGTACCCAAAGCCGTTTTTATCAAAATCCTTCTTGACGACTTTTCCATTAGCTGTAGCCATGATGGGCACACCGTAACCAAAGGCCAAATCAAGCCCCCGATGGAGGTACCAATACTGTCCAAAGGGATGAATTGAAGGCCCGAAAACCTGTGTCACCCATCCCTTGACATCCTGTAGCGGCCAGATTGTGGGGATATCGGCCAGAAGCTCTTTCTGATTAGACAGCACCAAGCCTATATCCTCCAGCCCATCCACCGAGTTATCCAGAGAGACACGCAGAGTCGAGAGTTCGCTCACTTCCGCAATGCTGCTGCCATCAGCCTGATCCACTGTAAACAACGATGCAAGGTCTCCTCCACCGGTAGAGGACGGCTCAACCACAGAGGCATCAATTCCCAGAATGTCCATTGTTTTGCTCAAAGTTGATCGAAACCTTCCCGCCGACACAACCAATTGCCCAACCTCTTCACGAATGATGTCCAAACTGGCTTCAGTAACCGCAAGGTCGCGGGAGCGAGTGGCTATTATGGCCTCTTTTCCGGAAGAATCCAGTGAGAACCAAAAAAACCCTCCCAATAATCCCAAATACAGAACGGCCATGAAGAGCATCATGAATAGACTGATATCACAATGTATGGTCTTCTTCTCCGAATGGGGAACAAGCATTATGGTAAATTTCTGGCAGCCAAAGTGCCAAAAAGCACCTAGCAGGCCTCTGCGTTTTGAACTTTTCCGCCGTGGAATACTCATTTTGTTAAATTTCATACCGAGTTCGCAATCTCCTTATAAATTATGTCAACCAAGAAGACTGAACCAGTCTACTGCACCTTCACCAATTAATCAAGTTCTAAAATATACTATTCGACATTGACTAAATGCACACCTCAATATACCATCGGATCCAGTTATTCTTGGTAAGAAATCCCTTGAAAGTAGGTTTACTCATGCTATATTTTGACACACATGCCCATATTGGTTTAATAAACGAAGACCCTATTGAGCAACTCATCATCGCCCAGGAAGCGAAACAGGCAAATATTCAGAAAATTATGAGCATCACCAACAATTTGCAGGACTTCTTCAAAGTCTACCATAATTTAATATCTGCTTCCAATGTTGTATTCAGTATCGGTGTTTCACCCTCAGAAGTTCAGCATCCAGGTTCCGATTGGCAGCAGAAGATCATTGATAGTGTCAAAATGGAAAGAATTGTCGCTATAGGGGAAACCGGATTGGATTATTACCGTAAATTCGGAAACAAGAGCGCCCAGATAGAACTATTCATCGCCCAGCTTGAATTGGCCGAAAGCTGCAATTTGCCCGTCATCATACATAATAGGAACGCAGGGCAGGACATCAAGGAAATTCTCAAATCGAAGATGCCCACCAAAGGCGGTGTCCTTCACTGCTACTCTGAGGACTCGGATTTTGCTGCCAAGATGCTTGATCGCCATGACAACATTTTCTTCTCATTTGCCGGCAATCTCACGTATAGAAATGCACATAATCTCCACGAAACAGTCCGCAATCTCCCAATTGAGCGCATCGTCATTGAAAGCGAAAGTCCTTTTATGGTCCCGGCTGCTTATAGAGGAAAACGGAATAAGCCTGTATACTTACCGTCAATTGCCTCCTTTGTCGCAGAAACCAAAGGAGAAGACGAAGAAGTCATTGTCGAAACACTTTGGTATAATGCCTGTACCCTCTTCGGTCTTGCTTGCTCCTGAAGCTTAAGGGCATCTCTGAAAATCGCTCTCGGATGTTCCCGTCTGAAGGCTGAAGATATCCTCCTGGGCAAGATTCAACGCTTGGCGGAGTAATACTGCGCGACAAGATTTGATAAATCATTCTCGTGTATCTTGACGATTTTGAATTCTTGCTCGACGCTTTCAAGGGAATCGGAGGCATGAACGGCATTCACCATGATATTACTGCCGAAATCCCGTCTTATAGTTCCGCCTGGGGCACTACTTGGATCGGTCGGCCCAAGTACTTTGCGGATTTCATTGATGCAGTTCTTCCCCTCATAGACGAGTATCAGGGATTTAACAC